>CAWEFL010000003.1:0-472177 GCA_963808355.1 uncultured Acidimicrobiaceae bacterium | reverse complement strand
ACTTGGCAGATTGTGGCCACCTGGATTGTGGCCGCCTGCGCAACCACTGCCTTGTACTTCTACCACATGGACATCCATGCCGGAACGGCGCTGCCGAGTTCACTGACTCATCACTCGGTATCGCCGATCCTCTTTGCCTTATTCGCCATTGGTGACGTCCTGGGCGTCCCGATAAAGCCAGGCGGAAGTGACGTTGGCATCTTGCTCTTCGGACTGGCCGTCCTGGTCTTGGCGCTCGCAGGGTTGGGGCTGTGCGGATTAGGACCAGATAGAACGGGTGCACGTCCCGTGGGAGCGACGCTCATCGGGTTTGGTCTGCTATTTTCAGTTGTAGTCGCCGTCGGGCGGCACGGACTCGGCTATTGGGGCGCCAGTTCTTCCGGTTACACCATCTACGACGTGTGGATACTCATCGGTGCATACCTGGTGTTGCTCGACCGGACTCCGCAATCGGCAGCAGGTGGGGAAGGTTCCGCGACGAGGCTCTTCAATGCGATTGCGGCTGTGGCGAGACGAAATGCTTATCGATATGCCCTTTGGGTAGTGCTGACCTTCTTGGCCTTGCAGTCCATCATTGGAATCGGAAACGGAGTCAACGGAGCCCGAAGTATTCACGCCTCTCAACTCAAATCCGTTGCGACGGCCCAGAGCATAAGCAAGGTGAGTGACGTCGATGTATTGGAGAACCTTAACTTTTACCAGTCTCCTTCATTGACCCGAATGCAGGTTCGTATAAGCGGCGGCGCTTCATCTGACGCTCTTTGCCGGGCCTTCGCCATTCACGCCGTGTCATGGGGTCAGCTGCCGACCGAGAACGCCAACTGCAGATGAACAGACGGAGAAACCAGGCCATGCCCTGCGCAACCCCTTGGCTCATTGCCGGCCGCTCGTGGGACCCAACGTCGATGAAAGTAACACTGTCCGGGTGTCCTTTGCTGCAGGGGTGCACGTCCTGATGTGATTTCGTGACGAGCGCCTAGGCGAGGTGAGGCCACCGGCGTGAAGGAGGTAGTGCTGGAAGTGGCCGCGCCGCCATCGGTTCCTGCTACGGCACTACAGTCCTTTGGCTGGTGCAAGATACGACATGTCATGAGGCTTACTCCGGGTTTTGGGCGAGGAGCCGAGAGCGTTCATGCTGGGGGTCCTGCTCTTTGGATGAGAAACTATTGTCAGATTGTGCTCGCGAGCCAACGCCCGGTCGCGAGACCATTCACATCTAGCGGTGCGTCACACTTCGCGTGATGTCGGTTGTAACGACTCGCTATACGGCCGCCGGCGGTGAAGCCGGAACAGCGCCCGATGATCGGCCCTTCCGTCCAGATGTCCAAGGCCTCCGCGCAGTCGCGATTCTCCTGGTTGTCCTCTACCACGCCGTGATCCCCGGGATCAGCGGCGGCTACGTCGGTGTCGACGTCTTCTTTGTCATTTCGGGATTCGTAATCACGGGTGTCCTGCTCAGGGAGCGGGCCGCCACGGGACGTACGTCTGTTGTTGCTTTCTACGGCCGCCGGGCGCGGCGCATCATCCCTGCCGCGAGCCTCGTCATCATCGTCACCGTTGTCGCTGCGTTCCACTATCTGGGCGCTCTGACCGGCCATGAGACTGCTGTTGACGGACAGTGGTCCGCCTTGTTCCTTGCAAACTTCCACTTTGCTGCATCGCAGACGAACTACCTCTCTTCGCAACAGCCGCCGTCGGCGCTCCAGAACTTTTGGTCGCTCGCTGTCGAGGAGCAGTTCTACATCGTCTATCCGACCATCTTCCTGATTACCGCGAGGCTCGCACGTGGAATCTCTCTGCGCGGCCGCCTCGCCGTCGTGTTGGTCATAGTGATCGTCGTCTCGTACGCCTATTCGATTGTGCTCACGTCGACGAATGGTCCGATCGCCTTTTTTTCTCCTCTTACTCGGGCTTGGGAGCTCGCACTGGGCGGGCTCATCGCCGTCGCCGGACAACCGCTCCGTCGAATTCCGCAGTTCTGGGCTGCCCTCATCTCCTGGCTTGGACTTGTGACGATCGTAGTCGTGAGTGTGACGTTGACGTCGACAACCGTGTATCCCGGCGCATTGGTGGCGCTACCCGTTCTGGGGGCTGGCTTCGTCATCGCAGGAGGTGCCGCACAGCCGGTCTGGGGCGTCGAACGCCTCCTGCGGCAGAGGCCATTTCAACTCCTTGGACTCATCTCATATTCGCTCTATTTGTGGCATTGGCCGATTCTCATCATTGCCACCCAGAGCCGCGGGGCAACGACTCTGCCCGTCTGGGACAACGTCATCTGGCTCCTGGTGGCGACGGGGGCTGCGGCTGCTACCTATTGGTTCCTCGAGAACCCGGTACGCCATTCGAAATTCCTAATCAGTAGACGATGGGCCAGCATCATCGTCGGTCTTTGCCTGATCGGTGCAACCGTCGGTGTGACCACCTATGAGAGGCATCGGGTTACCCTGAATCTCGGTCCCTTGGCGTCGGCATTGCCAGGTTCCATATGTTATTCACCGCCTTCGAGTTACGTCTCCAAAGATCGATCCACATATTTGTCCGGTCATCCCGAGCGACGCGATGGCGCCGGTGTGCACAATCACTCGGTCGTCTTACTTGTTGGAGATTCGACGTCATGCAGCTTGCTCACCGGGCTTGAAGCAGTCGGACCGACATATGGAATGCAATTCGAGAACGCCGCCCTGCTCGGATGCGGGGTCGTCAGCGGAACACTCCCACCCTTTTATATCGGCACTACAATTTGGGTTGCCTATACGAGTCAATGTCAGGGCGATGCGAATCGTACGGAGTCCCTTGCTCTCGAGCGTTACCATCCGAGCCTCATCGTGTGGGGCAGCGCAGTTGAGGAAAGTTCAATTCTGGTTGCCACTGCGCACGGGAGCAGGGTTCTTGTCGAGGGATCTCGGGAGTGGAAATCGGTGATGCTTCGCCGAATAGACACTCGCGTACAGAAGTTCCTCGGCACAGGGGCCGGAGTCATCCTGACGTTGGAACCACCACCTCCGGATAATGCCGACTTGGCTCTCCCGTCGACGCAGAACCGCCAGCTGACCTCCACGGACGTGAGCTATGG
Organism: uncultured Acidimicrobiaceae bacterium; assembly: GCA_963808355.1. GTDB lineage: Bacteria > Actinomycetota > Acidimicrobiia > Acidimicrobiales > RAAP-2 > Bog-473. The sequence goes on along the minus strand of CAWEFL010000003.1, from coordinate 469,104 downwards.
ACAGATGAACGATCTCCTCAAGGAGGTCGCGGCGAAGTACCCACACCGGGTCGGAGTGGTGAACCTCGAATCTCGGGTTTGCCCTTCAGGTCCGCCCTGCCCATTTGTGGTGACCGGTTTCAATTCGAGACCAACATCGGTGTTGCAGACTCCCCGGCCCGATCGCCTGCACTACACACCCGAGTCCTCGCTCTGGACGGCGGAGTGGTTGGTACCCCAGATAGCTGCAGCGTCCAGAGGCATCTCATGATGACCAGGAGAACCCAAATACGGCCCACCTGAACGTTAGTTTCCCCGGGGGGCTTCAATTGCCTGGTACGGTCCGACGGGACACGAAAGTCAGCACCCGATCGGACAGGATGAGGACCGTAGAAGCAGCCGCTCGACGAGAACCGAGCCACTTGGCGCAACCGAAGGAAGTCGCCCACTTCTGGCGGTGGCTGGGTCTGATCACGGCCGGCGGGCTGGGCCTCCGTCTGCTCGTCGTCGTGCTCTCCCGGCACGAGAAGGTGACTGGCGACGGCTACGAGTGGTCCGCTCAGGGAAATCTGAATGCAGCGGGCCATTGGTTCGTCAGTCCCTTCACTCTTCGCCCCGACGCTCTCCGTCCTCCGGGCTGGGCGATGGTCCTCACCGTTTGGGCGTGGCTTGGTCAACACAGTTGGTTCTCCCAGCAGATCCTGGCATGCCTCATCGGCTCTGCCACTGTTTTGCTGGTCGGGCTGTGCGCCCGACAATTGGCTGGAGACCGTACTGGCCTCTTTGCTGCGGGCATTGCCGCTGGGTATGCCGGATTGTGGGTCTACGAGCGGGCGCTGCTGTCCGAGACTCTTGCTGCTACCAGAAATCGCTCTCTTTATCCTCCTCGTCTACAGGTTCCGCGGCGCCCCCTCCATCGGGGCGCCGCCCTTCTCGGAGGCATGTGCGGAGTCATGGCGATGACAAGGTCCGAGCAGATTCTGATCTTTCCGTTGGTCGTGCTCCCGGTCGTTCTGGCGGTCAACTGGGGAAACTGGCGTCGCGCCGTTGCGTGGCTCGCCATTGCGCGATGGTCGTTCTCCTTGTGGTGATCGCGCCATGGACGATCTTCAACCTCGGACGCTTCCAGCGCCCAGTGCTGCTCTCGAATGGATTCGGTCCCGCGGTCGCGACAGCCAACTGCCGACCCACCTACTACGGACCCGATATAGGTTATGGCGAGTTGGCCTGTCTGTATCCGTACTACGGAGGTGACCAGTCGATCAGCTGACGGTAAGTATCTGCATCAAGGGGTCAGATATGCGGAAAGTCACTTGAGTCGAGTACCGCGTGGTGCTCTTTGCCAGAGAGGGTCGAACGTTCGGTTTCTGGAACCCGTTCCAGCAGACGACCATTGATGCTCAGTGGATGAGCACCTGGGTGGGGGTCACCCGACTCGCCATGATCAGTTACTGGCTCCTGCTTGTGCCCGCGTTCGTTGGGGTTGGTCGCGCTCCGCCGCCGGCGAGTACCTCTCTACCCGCTCCTGGCATTTGTGCTCACTACCGTCGTCGCCGTCGCACCGGGTATCGGCGACCCCCGCTACCGAGCGGCCGCAGAGGTGCCCCTGGTCTTGCTCGCGGCGGCCGGAATCGATAGCTTTGATCTCCCGGAGAGCGAGCTCTCTCGCCGCGCTCGGAAGAGCCCTGACGCGGATCGAGCCGACGCCTCCGACGGCTGTAGTATCCGATCGATAGGCAAGATCTGCGAACGACTGAATTTGGCTAGAGTTGGCGGAATCGCATCCCATGCGCCACTTATTTAGCAGGGGGACAAGGGGCGCCAGGTGTCGGACATCGTGTCAGTGAGCGAGCGGGGCCATGACGATGGTCGTGACCGTCATGACGATTCCGCTATCGAGCTTCTCATTCCGGAACACGACGTTGCTGATCCCGAAGTATCGATCGTCGTTCCCGCGGTCAACGAGAAACTCACCATCTCTGAATTTGTCTCGTGGTGCCAGCAGGGTCTTCGCGATGCGGGTGTATGTGGTGAAGTCCTGATCGTTGACAGTTCGGACGATGGAACTGCGGAACTCGCACTGGCGGGAGGGGCCCGAGTGCTCCGCACACCCAAACGGGGGCTCGGGCGGGCATATATCGATGCGGGCTCCTACATTCGCGGACGCTACGTCGTGATGGGCGATGCCGACTGTACGTATGACTTCCGTGAACTTGGCCCTTTCGTGACAAAGCTTCGCGAGGGATATGAGTTCGTCATGGGCTCCCGGTGGCTGGGCAGCATCGAAGACGGTGCGATGCCGGGTTTGCACCGCTACGTCGGCACACCCCTCACCACTTGGATTCTGAACCGCATTTACGGAAGTCGGTTCACAGACATCCATTGCGGAATGCGTTGCATCAGTCGAGACGCGCTCGCAACGCATGGGCCTCGCATCACAGTCGTGGGAGTACGCATCAGAAATGGTTCTCAAGTCGGTCTTGATGCAGCTCCGGACCACCGAGGTGCCCGGTAACGTTCTACCGCGACCGCAATGGCAGGGTGTCGCATCACAAGCGATCTGGGTGGTTCTCCCCATTCCTGGCTGCCTGGATCAATCTCCGGACCATGTTCGTCTTTCGGGCGCAGTTCTTCATGCTCAAGCCCGGACTCGTGCTGCTGGCTCTCGGACTCCTCCTCACGCTGCCACTGAGTTTCGGCTCCATAACGATTGGGGCCTACACCTTCAGCCTGTACTGGCAGCTGCTCGGGGTCACGCTTGCCGTCTTGGGTCTGCAGAGTGCATTCTCCGGAGTGCTTGCTCAAGTCTTGTCCGACTACTCGGGGAGGTCAGGAGTCCGCTGGAAGGCGCGCTTCCGCTACACCCGGACGGTGCTCTTGAGCTTTGCACTGTTTCTCGTAGGTGCTCTGCTGGTTGGCATCCTCCTCGTCAAATACTTTGTTCGGTGGCCACAAACTTCCTGGCCCATCGTCGGGTGTGGACCATTTGGCAGTCACGGGCTTGATGTTCGTCATCATGGGTTTCTCAACGTTCTGCTTCACCCTGTTGCTACATGCCACGGGAGTGAAATTCGGCCGAAGTCCTTCATCCGACCGTGGTGTCTAGGGCCGCCAACCGACCAGGACCCGATCCGGCGTCTCCGATGTCCTTCACAGAGAAGTTCCTTGAGGAATCCGTCCAGGTACTGAAGACGGTCGACCGATCGGCGATTGAAACGTGCGCTTCGGGCTTGGCCGATGTGCGTCAACGGGGGGGACGGCTCTTCGTGCTCGGCGTGGGCGGATCAGCGGGTCATGCCTCTCACGCCGTCAACGACTTCCGCAAACTGTGTGGCTTTGAGGCCTATGCGCCTACGGACAACGTCTCAGAACTGACGGCCCGAATAAATGACGATGGGTGGGATCGCGCCTTCTCCGACTGGCTAGACGGATCTCATCTGAGCGAGCTCGACGGAGTACTGGTGCTTTCCGTGGGGGGCGGGGACGCCGAACGGGGAGTGTCCGCCAACTTGGTGTCGGCGATGCAGTTGGCACGAGTTCGCCGCGCATCGATCTTCGCCATTGTCGGCAGAGACGGCGGGTACGCGGCGAAGGTCGCCGATAGCTTCGTGCTGATTCCTCCTCTGTATCCCGAGCACGTCACTCCGCACACCGAGGGATTGTGTGCCGTGATCTGGCACCTGCTCGTCACTCACCCCCTGCTGGCCCGCCGAAGCGCCAAATGGGAAGAGCTGAAGTGATCAGTGAGCAAGGTCTCGGACCTCTCTCGAATCTGCATCGTCGGGGGTGCCGGATTCATCGGGAGTCACTTTGTCGACCGACTTCTGGACAGCCCCGGAACCGAATCGGTGACCGTGTTCGACAACTTTTCTTCCGGACGAGAATGGCATCTCCATCGACACGCGGAGGATCCGAGGCTTCGAGTCGTCCGTGGCGACGCGGCCGACCTCGACAGCGTCACGAGCGCGATGACCGGGAACGACACGGTCATCCACCTCGCATCGAATCCGGACATCGCACGAGCGGTCGTCGAACCAGCGATTGATTTCGATTCGGGAACTCTTCTGACGCACCGTGTACTGGAAGCGATGCGGCTGTCGGGTGCGACCCGTATCTTGTACGCGTCGGGCAGCGGCATCTATGGGGATCTCGGCGACGTAGAGGTTGACGAGGACCATGGTCCGTTGTCACCGATCTCGACCTATGGGGCCAGCAAGCTGGCCGGAGAAGCCCTGATCTCTGCGTATTGCCACATGTTCGGTCTCAGCGGCTACGTGTTTCGGTTCGGCAACGTCGTAGGACCCCGTCAGACCCATGGCGTCGGATACGACTTCATTCGTCGGTTGTCAAGTGATCCCGGCCACCTCCTGGTCCTTGGGGATGGACGGCAAAGCAAGTCCTACATTCACGTCGCCGATGTCGTCGAAGCGGTCCTGCTGGCGGCAGCTCGGACTTCGGCCCCCGTGGCCACCTACAACGTCGCCACGGGCGACTACATGACGGTGGGTGAGATCGCTCATATGGCCCTCGAGGTGATGGGCCTGGATCCTCAGACGACGAAGCTCGAGTTCACGGGCAGCGACCGGGGTTGGAAAGGTGACATACCCGTCGTGAGGCTGAGCACCAAGCGCCTCCGCGCCCTCGGCTGGACCAATGCCAGGTCGACTCGCGCGGCCATGCGGGCCTCCTTGGAGTCGATCCTCGAGGACGCTCACTTCGGGAAGGATCTCATGAAGGTTCAACCGCCCGGGGGCGGCCTGCGGTGTTCCTCGATCGTGACGGGGTACTCAACCGGCCGATACTCCGCCAGGGACGGCCGCACCCACCCGATTCGTTGAAGGACCTCGAGGTCTATCCGGACGCTGCAATCTCGCTTCGTCGGTTGAAGGATGCCGGATACGTACCGGTGGTCGTCACGAACCAACCGGACGTGGCCCGGGGGTTACAGCGTGCGGAGGTGGTGCACGAGATCAACCGGGAATTGCGCAGAAGGGTCGAGGTGGCGGCGGTGTACGTCTGTTTTCATGACGACAGCGACGGATGCGACTGCAGGAAGCCGGCTCCGGGCCTTCTCCTCCATGCCGCGAGTGATCTCGGGCTCGATCTGACCCGCAGCTTTATGGTGGGCGATCGCTGGCGAGACGTGGAGGCAGGGCGCAGAGCGGGTTGCCGCACCGTGTACATCGATCGCAGGTACTCGGAGCGCTCGCCCCAGGACGCGGACGTGGTCACCACGAGCCTCGCCGACGCCGTGAGCTGGATCGAAGGATGCGAGATATCGTAGAGGGCGATGGAGTGAGCAGTCGCAAGGGGGAGTGGTTTGCGAATAAAAGTGTTTGCCGATGGGGCGGATCTGGACGGAATCCTCGAGCTCGCCGCCGATCCTCGGGTTAGTGGATTCACCACGAACCCGACCCTCATGCGCAAGGCGGGAATCGAGGACTACGAGGGGTTTGCCCGTAAGGTGCTCGACCACGTCACGGACCGGCCGATCTCGTTTGAAGTCTGCGCGGACGATTTCGACGACATGAGACGGCAGGCACATCGCCTTTCGTCATGGGGACAGAATGTCTATGTCAAGATCCCCGTGACGAACACCGAGGGGATCAGCTCGAGCCCTCTCATTGCCGACCTCACTGCAGATGGAGTGCACCTCAACGTCACCGGCATCCTCACCTTGGCCCAGGTTCGAGAGGTGGCTGAACCATTGTCCGAGAGCCCCGGTGCCCTGGTATCCGTCTTCGCGGGCCGCATTGCGGACACCGGCCGTGATCCCAGTCCCGCTCATGGCGGCGGCAGTCGAGTTGCTGCGTTCGTATCCGAAATTGGAGCTCCTCTGGGCGAGCCCACGTGAGGTCCTCAACGTGTGCCAAGCGGAGTCCGTCGGTTGCCACATAATCACGGTGACCCATGACCTCTTCAAGAAGTTGGGCGGGCTCGGCCGGAGTCTGGAGGAGGTGTCGCTGGACACGGTGAGGATGTTCTACCGCGACGCCGCCGACGCAGGATACCTTTTGTAGTCGAGCTCGGCCTCTTCTGATGACCACAACGGGACAGCCCGAGAACGACGACTGGAACCGGCACTGGGGCATGTTCGGTGATGCTGTAGCAGGGAACCCCGCCACCGCATATCGATGCCGACTCATCCTCAACGCTTTAGGGCCTGTCGATTCCGATGCCGGTAATTCTTGAGATTGGATGTGGCCAGGGCGAATTCACCCTGATGTTGGCGGAGTCCTTTCCTCAAGCCAACGTGCGAGGGATCGACATCAGCGCCGAAGGGATAGAGCGTGCCGTGCGGGCCGCGCACGCCCGCAGCGTGTCGGCCGACTTCGCGCAACGTGACCTTTTGCAGGAGGAGGAGCTCGACGACGACCAGCGCGGCGTGGCCACGCTCGCGGTGTGTTCTGAGGTGCTCGAGCACGTGGATCAGCCTGAGGTACTGCTTCGTAACGTTGCCGACTACTTGGCTTCCGGATGTCGACTCGTGGTCACCGTGCCCGGAGGCCCACGGTCGGCGTTTGATCGCCACATCGGTCATCGTCGCCATTTCACGGCAAGCCGTTTGAGACGACTGCTCGAGGAGTGTGGCTTTGAAGACGTCTCGGTCCGACCGGGCGGGGTTCCCGTTTTTCGATCTCTACAGGCTGGTCGTGATTGCGCGCGGAAAGCGGCTCATTGCGGATGTGAAACAGTCGAAGAGCGAACTAGGCCAGGGCACATCGGGCGCAGCTCTTCGGCTCTTCGACCGTCTCTTCCGTTACAACCTTGGATCCTCCCCGTTCGGATGGCAGCTGGTGGCGGTGGCTCGACGAACGGAGCGATCTCGCGTCGTGATCATTACGCGGACCCCGTTGCGTATAACCCTTGGTGGAGGTGGTACCGATCTGCCGTCTTACTACGAGCGATTCGGTGGTCTCGTCTTGTCGGCGGCAATCAATCGGTACATCTACGTCGCCATCAATCGGACCTTTACGGATGACTATTTCCTCAAGTACGCGCGTCTCGAGCGTGTAGACGAGATCGATGACATCGAGCATCCGATAATCCGAGAGGTCTCTTCGCCTCCATCCGATCGGACCCTCCATAGAGCTGGTGAGTGTGGCGGACATCCCTGCCAGCACCGGACTCGGTTCTTCAGGGACTTTCACGGTCGGATTGCTCCGTGCGATCTATGCGTACCTGCGACAAAGTCTGACGACCGAACAGAATGCAGCCGAAGCGTGCCATGTAGAAATGGATCTGCTCGGGCGTCCGGTGGGCAAGCAGGATCAATACGCAGCCGCCTATGGCGGTCTGCAGTACATGACGTTTGACGCAGACGGCCACGTGAAGGTAGCTCCGCTCGGCATCTCGACCGATACGCTCCTCGATCTCCAAGAGCATCTGTGCATGTTCTTCACCGGCTATTCGCGCAATGCCGACTCGATTCTCGAAGAGCAGCGCGCTGCCTCGAACCGCGACGAATCCGAACGTCGTGGAGAGCTTGCATGTCATCAAGGCGCTCGGCGACTCGACTCGTAAGGCGCTGCAGGTAGGGGATACCGGCACTTTCGCTGACCTCATGAACGATCACTGGGAACACAAGAAGCGCCGATCAACAAGCATGTCGAATCCGGCCATCGACCGTTGGTATCAGGTGGGGATGGACAACGGCGCTCTCGGCGGCAAGCTGGTTGGTGCAGGGTCAGGCGGATTCCTCCTGTTCTACACGAGGGACACCGATCGACTGCGTGCAGCCATGAGTGCCGAGAACCTGTCCGAGGTACGGTTCCAATTCGACCATGATGGCTCCGTCGTCCTTGTCAGAGACTGAGATATGCAATGCATCGTTCTGGCAGGCGGGCTCGGCCGCCGAATGCTGCCCCAAACTGAGACCCTGCCAAAATCCCTTCTCCCGGTGGCGGGTAGGCCCTTCGTGGATTGGCAGCTGGCATGGCTGGCGGCGGAGGGGGTGGACGATGTCGTCATGAGCATCGGCTATCGAGGCGACACGATCCGGCGCCATCTCGGCAACGGCAGTCGGTTTGGACTACGAGTGAGTTATGTCGACGAGGGGAATGTACCTTTGGGAACAGGCGGGGCATTGCGATTGGTAATCGATCAAGCGCTCGCCGACCCGACGTTCTTCGTGCTCTACGGTGATTCCTACCTCCCAATTCGTCTAAGCCAGATCGAGTCCTCGTACTTCATGCAGGCCGCTCCGGTTCTCATGACGGTGTATCGCGATCGTGAGGGCCTCGAACACCCGAACGTCGTGTTCGACGGACGTGATGGTCACTCGCTATCAAAAGGGGCTAAAGAATCCACCTCGTGAGATGCAGTTCGTCGACTACGGAATTTCGGTGTGGCGGCGAGATGTCGTCGATGCAATGGTCCCGAAGGGCGCTGCGGCCGACTTGGCCGACCTGTTCGGCCTGTTGAGTGGATCGGGTCAGCTGGCGGGATTGGAGGCTCAAGAACGGTTTTTCGAGATTGGATCGCCCAAGGGCTTGAACGATCTTGAGTGGCGCCTCCGCACAGGCGGCGCCTTGGGGACCCCTCCCGACACGCGGACGATAGCGTGGGCGAGATGTCTTGGCCCAAGGAGAGAGCGCCTCTGACCGAAGAACAATCGGCGATCATGGAGGATTGGATCAACGAGTTCTTGACCACGGTGAAGTCAGCTCGCTTTGGCTGGGTCAGTCGCTTCGATCACACGTTTCCGAGTCGCTCCGCCTCCTCAGAGTGTCGAACGTTGGAGATCGGTGCTGGAACTGGTACACACGTTGAGTTCGAACCCGTTGGTGAGTACGTTGCGTTGGAGATGTCGAGCTCAGCTCGCCGCCCAAATTCCTCGGCGCGATCGCCTCTCGGTCGTCGTCGCGGATTGCGAGAAGCGACTCCCTTGGGATAACGATTCCTTCGATCGGGTTCTCGCCATCCATGTTCTGGAGCACCTCTACAATCTCCCCGCCGCCCTGGAGGAGATTGCGAGGGTTCTGAGGCCAGGCGGCATCCTCTCTGTAGTCATTCCCTGCGAGGGAGGCCGGCTGTACTCGCTGGGGCGACGTTTTACCACAAGACGGATGTTCGAAAAGCGTTATAAAACCCCCTACGAATGGATGATCCGGCAGGAGCACTGCAACACCGCTCGAGAAGTGCTTGCCGAATTGGGTCGCCATTTCCGAGTGCGTACGCGAACGTTCTTCCCGTTGAGGGTGCGGCATGGATCTGGTGATCGGACTTGATTGACGCCGAATTTCGCCACGTCGCTCTAGCGACGTTGTTGCCCGGACTCGGGCGCTCTCGCCCTGGCCTCGCACATAGATAATGCGTTTGCTAATATTCTGACCGATTGCACAATGGGGTTTGCTGGTTGGAAGAGGCCGGTGGCGTGTTGGATCGAGCTTCGAATCGCCGTCGGCCTAAGTCCGACACGAGAGGGCAGACCTAGGTGACACGCGCGAGCGTCGACATCACGATTCCGGTGCTCAACGAGCAACGCTCTATCGAGCACACACTCCGTACCCTGGCCTCGCTATTTGTCAGCGAAGTGCCCTTATGACTGGTCTCATCACTGTTGTCGACAATGGAAGCGCAGATCGGACCTGGTCATTGGCGAAATTCCTTCGCCGCGGAAAACTCCCACACAAGAGTGATCCGACTCGACCGTCCTGGCCGAGGAGGGCGTGTTGAAGGAAGCGTGGTCCACCAGTAGTGCGGAGGTGGTCGCCTACATGGATGCCGATCTCTCGACCGGGCTGGAATTCCTGCAACCGTTGCTGGAACCAATTGTCAAAGGCGAGACCGACATCTCTATCGGCTCCCGCCTCGCCCCGGGCGCAACAATCGATCGAAGCGTCCAACGCGAGGTTATCTCGCGGATCTACAACATCATCGCTCGCCGATTTCTTCGATACACGATCCGTGACGCTCAATGTGGTTTCAAAGCAGTCCGGGCAAACGTTGCCCGAGACCTCATTCGTTCGGATCGAGGATAATGGCTGGTTCTTCGATACCGAGCTTCTGGTTCTCGCGTGGCGGGACGGACTACGTATCAACGAAATACCCGTGCGTTGGGTCGAGGACAATGATTCCCGAGTTCGGATCATGAGAACTGCGTTCGACGACCTTCGTGGCATCTGGCGGCTGTCTCACGTGGGAGCTCGTGGAACAATGCTTCAAAGCCGTCCTTTGGACGATCCGGAGACGTTCGCATCTCAGAGTGCCGAGGAGGAGGAGGAGCGGTCCGTCGATTTCGACTCGTAGGCACGTTCGATTGCCAAAGTCCAACGGCCGATCACGGCGGCACTCTAACTTCGAGAGGAACTGCGACAACCATCAGAAGAGAAGTGTGAACCTATCTTGTAGACGGTGTATCCGAGGTACCCGGGGAATGGTGGTGCAATGCGCAACTGACCATTGAGAACTACCTTCGAGCCCCCGCCAGATGCAGTCCATCTCAACTCCGGTAGCGATGCTGCACCGAGCCCAGACTTCGTACTCGCCACATTAGTCGTGATGAGTATGTAGGAATAGCGTCCGCTGCGGATTTCCCGTCGCCACTCTTTGCACGAATCAAATGTCGAATAAGTCCCATGGGGACCGCGTACGCCGAGATACTGCACGTAATTGGATAAGGTCTTTCCATAGAAGGGATACTGCAAATACGAAAACAGGCCAATAACGCCAATTCGGATGTTGCTCTCGTGTTGGAACCAAATCGCATAAGGCGGCATCTGACCGCTCGCCGAGCTTGCGTATCGATCGCGGAGGTATGTCTGCTGAAGCGGGAACCCGGCGAAGACGACAATTACGACGATGACGACAATGGCGACCCCGGGCCTGGGCAGCCGTGATATCCGATCTCTCTCGAGGTAGATCGCCGTGCCGACGATGAGCACTGCGACTCCGATCAAGAGTCCGAGAAGAGAATCAGATCCCCGCACGGGGCCGCCGATGAATCTTTGGCTGAAGATTGTCGTTGGCCAGATCCCAGCATCGAGTTGGGTGACCGCCAGAATCGCCATGTAGGCAAGAAGGACCCATCGAGCACGTCGCCACGTCGAGAGCACCGGATTTATCGGAAGTAGGACGAGGCCCAAGATCACGGCCGCATCGGCGTACCGGGCGTTCTCTGCAAATTGGAGAGGCGCCAAGTACTGAGGAGTGAACACGAAAAGGATCCCCGATACGAGACCAACCAAGCCAAGGACGCGTAGTAGTCGATCCCCTGTGACGACCGCAAACACAAGCCCAATGCCGGAGAGGCCGAGGAGCGCCCACCAGGCCGGTCCAAAGGAAAGACGAAGTCCGGGGAGGAAGTAGATACGCCAATCGGCTGTGTTGAACAAGAAGTGAGTGAGCGCCCTCGATGGAAGTGTCAGCTGAGGGCTCGGCAGCGAGATCGGACCGAACCTTACGTGCAAAGGTGGAACGGGATTCCCGACTGCGATGAAGTTCCTCCCGTACCAGAAGGCACCCGTGAGGAGGAGAACGACCAGCCATAGTCCCAGGGTCCGTAGCCGTTTTCCGCGTGCCACAAAGAACGAAAGCGCCAACGATCAACGCCGCTGCGGGTCCGATGAAGGTCCACTTCGTGCCAATGGCGAGACCAAGCGAGGCCACGGCGACTACCCAGGCCGTCTGCTGTGATCGATTGCTCAAGACCTGGGAGTTGAGGAGCATGGCAACAGCGGATAAGAAGAACGCGAGCCCCACGACATCGTCGTAGGCACCGCCCGGCTGAGTTGCGACAAGTCCCGGGGTGGCGAACAAGATCGCACTACCCGTAAGTGTGATGGACGCGACCCCGAAAGGGCGCCCGATACACCACGAAGCGAGCAGCGCGAGACCCAGCCAAAGAGTGTTGATAAGCGGCGATAGCACATCGTTCCCCATCAGGAGGATGCCGAGTGAGTGGATCAACTCCGATGATGCCGGATAAAAGACCGTGACGGCTTGCGCATCGAAGTAGTGCAGCGGCGTTATGGAATGATCCTGAACGAAACGGGCCGCAAACGGCATGTGATACCACTGCGTGTCCGCGCCAAGCATCCCGTGGTGGTAGGCGGCAACCGTCTGGGTGCTCCACTCCGCAATGACCACTGACACGGCTACTAGGGCCGCCACGTGTGCCGTTCGGGGTTCGGACTGTGGCTCGGGACTAGCCAGCGGCGGCGCAAGCTCCTCTGATGGTTTCCAGGTGGATCGTCGCGCTGCCAAGATTGCGACAAGTCCGAATATGGCTAGTGCAATTACAATGGGTCCTGCTGAGTAAAGGGACACGCTACCGAGGAATTTCGGAAACGCAGATTACAACGGTCAAATCCATGAGGATCTCGACGAGCCTGGCCCGCGCTCCTCTCCATTCACCAATGAGCCGAGCCCGCCAAAGATAAGAAGCGGTATGCAGGGGCACCAATGCGATTGCAAAGAGGACAATCCCGGTCAGGTATCTACTCACGTGTCTCGCTTATCGCTCGGCCTGAGGACAATCAGACCCTCAACCAGGTTCCGACATTTGGTCGTCGAAATGTATGGCACAGGGGTTAATACGGGGCCAGGCCCGCCCACATGCCATGCGAGTGACTTGTGCATTGGAACGTCATCACCAGACCAAGTCCGAAGGACGTTGGACACTCACGCGTCCATGACTGAATAGGCTCGAAAGGGACCCTTCGAGACCTGTCAACGCCGAGTGACTGCGCACAAGCGCTGTCGTTGTGAACACTCGACGAAGATATCTCAACCAGCTCGAAATTGGCGGGCATGTTCCGACGTTGAGACGTCATAAGCCACGAGGGCTGGGAGGTCGCGCGTAGTGCGCCGCCGTAGTCCTTGTTCCGACACGGGCAGGGCGTCCCTTCCGCCCGCATAGAGCTTGGGATACCTGCCAGCCCATACCCGCTGCACCAGCCATCGGTGCGGATCGGATACGGGGCGAATCGAACCGAGCCGGCACGTGGGGCCGGGAACTGAGTTTAAAGCCGCGTGCTTGTAACGCTATCGTTGCTCCTTGAGGGTGATGTTCATCGTTGCATTGGTCATAGTTATGGCGATTGCGGCAGTGCTGTTTCCGGCCCGCGGGGGTTATCGCGCTCGCAAGGAGAGTTAGGATGAGCATCTCTGGCCCCCCAACCTCGGGGATCAAGCGGGTCGCGGGCCAACCGCGAGGCACCCCATCGGTCGCGGGTGCCTCCCCGTTAGCGCCTGCCGAACGGTTGAACCGCAGGCAGCTCTTCGGAAACGGGACTTCGAATGTGGGCGCGGCTTGAGCCCCGTGTGCTGAACGTTCTGACAGGCCTGGGTTTCGCCATCCCGGCGGTCGCATACATCGCTTTCCTCCAGCACTATCAGGTGAATGCTCTGTGGCAGGACCAGTGGGACGACGTCCCCGTCATCCGCCAATCCTTTCTCCACTTTCCCGATTGGTCCTCACTTTGGCTCCAGCACGTCGACAATCGGATTCTCTTTCCAAACCTCATCGTTGTGGCGTTGGCTCATACCGTGCACTACAACATCCTCGTAGAGGAGTACATCAGCGCGCTCATGCTCTTCGGAGCTACAGCGCTGATCATCTGGTCGCACAAACGCCGGTCACCTGACACTCCTTTGATCTTCTACTGCCCCGTTGCATTTCTGACCCTTACGTTCGCCCAATGGCAGAACACGATCTGGGGATTTCAGATGGCGTGGTACCTCGTCTTGCTATCACTGGCTCTGACCGTCACGCTGTTGGACTCGAGCAGGTTCAAATGGCCGATCTTTGTCGGCGGGATGCTTGTCGCGGTTGTGGGCAGTTTTTCCTCTCTACAAGGTCTGCTCATCTGGCCCGTGGGACTCGTGCTCTTGTACCACCGCCGACGGCCTCGGTGGGCCTTCATCACCTGGATCCTGGCTGCCGGAGCAACAGCTGTCTTGTACTTTCACAACTTTACTAGTTCAGCCGCGTTCAATCCCTCCAAGTCCGTGCTTCATCGCCCGTTTTTTGCCGTCAAATTCTTCGTCTTCTTGCTCGGCGACGTCGTTGGTTTGCAGGAGCAGCCGCGTGGCCCTGCCAATGGATGGGTGATGGCATTCGGCGTAATAATCCTGGTGTTGGTGGTGCTCGTGCTGTTCCGATGGGGAATCCGCCGCGACGAGCAATGCGGAGCCCCGATCGGAATCGCCCTTATCCTCTTCGGACTCCTGTTCGATGCACTCATAACCCAGGGGCGCCTGTGGCTGGAGTATGTCGGCGCATCCCAGTCTCGGTACACCACGTATAACGTGCTGGTCCTGGCGGGGATCTACATAACGGTCCTTAGCGGAGTCTCCTCACGCGTGCAGGCGAAGCCCGGCATGGGACGCTCGCCGCGGGCTTTGGTCTGGATCAAGGACCATGTTGAGCGAATCGATCGGCTCTCAATCCGACGAATCGTCTTGGGGATGATCGCGGTTCAAGTCGTATTCAGTCTCCACTTTTCGTTTGCTGGCGCTCGGGGACTTCATCAGTACGAACTCAACGCTGTATCGCTGACCCGCAACATCCACCATGAAAACCCGGGAAAAGTGATGTACGGTCTCTATTTCGTCAGGACAGATCAGTGGCTCCTCGATCAGGCAACGTTTCTGCAGGCACATCATCTGAGCCAGTTCGGATGATCGCCGAGGTCGGCGCACCCCGTATCGGACATCCACCGGTTCGAGAATTCAGAAACAAGAGGAAGGCGTGGAGACGGGAGGTTTTGATCGCCACGTTGGCCTGACCCGCCCCGGCCCTCCGGGGCGCCCGGACCTCAGTAGCGGTAGGTGTCCGGCTTGTAAGGGCCCTCGACCGGCACGCCGATGTAATCGGCCTGCTCCGGGCTGAGCGTGGTCAGCTTGACGCCCAGCGCGTCGAGATGCAGCCGGGCCACCTTCTCGTCGAGGTGCTTGGGCAGCACGTAAACGTCGTTGACGTACTGGCCGGTCTGTGTGAACAGCTCTATCTGCGCCATGGTCTGGTTGGTGAACGAGTTGGACATCACGAAGCTCGGGTGCCCGGTCGCGTTGCCGAGGTTCAGCAGGCGCCCCTCAGACAGGATGATCACGGCGTGGCCGTCGGGGAAGACCCACTTGTCGACCTGCGGCTTCACGTTGACGCGCTCGATTCCCGGGCGTGGCGGCCAGGCCGGCCATGTCTATTTCGTTGTCGAAGTGCCCGATGTTGCCCACGATGGCCTGGTGCTTCATCGCGGCCATGTGCGCGGCCGTGATGATGTCCTTGTTCCCGGTCGCCGTGATCACGATGTCCGCCTGCGGGCAGGATCTCCTCGAGCGTCGTGACCTGGAAGCCCTCCATCGCGGCCTGCAGCGCGCAGATGGGGTCGACCTCGGTGACGACGACCCGGGCGCCCTGGCCGGCTAGCGACTGCGCGCAGCCCTTGCCGACGTCGCCGTAGCCGCAGACGACGGCGACCTTGCCGCCGATCAGGACGTCGGTAGCCCGGTTGATCCCGTCGACGAGCGAGTGGCGACAACCGAACTTGTTGTCGAACTTGGACTTGGTCACAGAGTCGTTGACGTTGATCGCAGGGAAGAGAAGCTCGCCCTTCTTGGCCATGTCGGCGAGCCGGTGCACGCCGGTCGTCGTCTCCTCGGTCACGCCCTTTATGTTGTTGGCGACCGAGGTCCAGCGCCCTGGGTCCTCGGACAGGCTGCTTCGTCAGTAGCGCCAACACGACCCGGAACTCTTCGGAGTCGGCCGAGCTGGGGGATCGGGCACGCGAGCCTGCCTTCTCGAACTCCACGCCCTTGTGCACCAGGAGCGTGGCGTCGCCGCCGTCGTCGAGGATCATGTTCGGGCCGCCCTCGCCGGGCCAGCGCAGCGCCTGCTCGGTGCACCACCAGTACTCGTCGAGCGTCTCGCCCTTCCAGGCGAAGACCGGCACCCCCTTTGGGTCGTGCACGGTGCCATCGGGGCCGACGGCCACCGCGGCTGCGGCATGGTCCTGGGTCGAGAAGATGTTGCAGCTGGCCCAGCGGACCTGGGCGCCCAGCGCGGTCAGGGTCTCGATCAGTACGGCCGTCTGCACCGTCATGTGTAGCGACCCTGTAATGCGGGCGCCGGCCAGCGGCTGGCTTCCGGCGTACTCGGCGCGCATCGCCATGAGGCCGGGCATCTCGTGCTCGGCCAGCTCTATCTCCTTGCGGCCGAAATCGGCCAGGGAGAGGTCCGCCACCTTGTACGGCACGGGGTTAGAGGTGGTCACGTATTGCTCCTTCCGGTTGGTCTTCCACGAAGGCGGGCGCGCAAGCCCGCGGTGGGCCATACGGCGGAAGCGCAACGCACGTGCTCCGACCTCTGTCGGAGGCCGTGTGCCCGGGCCCAAGGATAGAGCGTCGCGGCCACCAAGGGAAACAAAGCCCTGAAGCGGCCCTCACGTTTTCTTGACATTCCCCCCGTACCGTCTTGGCAGGAGAACAGGAGGTCCGTGCTGTGCGGGACATGGTGATGCAGATGACGGGATCGAACGGGGTGCTCTCCGTGCCAAGCGAGCACCTGCCCGGGCTCGTCGTATTGGTGCTGGTCGGACCAGTCGTGTGGCTGGCGCTGGCGTGCTTGCGCGGCTTGGCCGCCCGCGGCGTGCCCCGGGCGGTGCGCATGTCCCGGCGGCTCCATGCGCTCCCGTTCGCCGCCAGGATCGCCCTTCTCGCCACCCTCGTGGGAGCCCTCGTCCACGCCGTGATCGTGCCCACCCATTGGGGCGACGCCCGGGTAACGGCGATCCTCTTCGTTGCGGACACGATCGGCTTCGCCGTGGCGTTCTGGTGGGCGCTCACGGCCCGTCACCACTGGCGCCTTGTCGCGGCGGCCATGCTCGGCGGCACCGCCTGTGCCTACGCCCTCTACATCCTGAAGGGCTGGGAGACGATGGACCTCGTCGGCCTCGTCACGACGACTATCGAGGCCGCGGGCGCGCTCGTGCTGCTCTCGCCGGTTGCGTCGGATGTCCCCGCCCGCCAGCGCGCCGTCGCCTTCGCAGCCGTGCCCGTGGCGCTCGTGTCGCTCCTGGGGACGAACGTCCTCGCCGGCTCGACGACCGCCTCGGCCACGGCGGCATCGCCGTCTCCTCCTCGCCTGCGTCGAAAAGCGAAACGAACTCCATGCCTGCGATGACGTCGAAAGGCTCCTCTAACGCCAAGGCCACCGCCCTCTCTCTGCCCACCGACTCCCCGGCGGGCAGCATCAGCTGGCCCGACGACATGAGCAGCATGGCCGCTGGCATGCAGATGGCGGAGCCCAAATGTACGGCCCAGCCGACCGCCGCCCAGCAACAGGCCGCGGTCAACTTGGTAAACACGACCGTGGCCGCGGCCCACAAATACACGAGCCTCAGTGCCGCCCAGGCGGCCGGGTACGTGCCGGTGACGCGCAGTGGGGCGCGCATCGTTCACTACGTCAACCCGTCCATCTACCGGAACGAGACCTCCGCGCTCGACCCGAACGCCATCCCCTCGCTCGTTTACGTGAACACGGCGCACGGCGCCGTCCTGGCAGCCGCCATGTACCTCACGCCACGCGGCACCGCGCCGCCACAACCCGGTGGATGCCTGACGCAGTGGCACATCCATACAGATCTGTGCTTCAGCGGCGGCCGTGTCGTCGGAACCGATGCGAACTCGTCGTGCTCGGCCGGGAGCGTGAACCGAGTGACCCAGCCGATGATGCATGTCTGGATGATCCCGGTCTCGGGCGGCCCGCTGGCCCCCGATCCGGCGGCCCTGTCCGAGGTCGAGGCGGCTGCGCAGGCGCCGATCCCCAACCCGCCCAACGCGACGGCCTGATCCCTCGTTTCCGGCAGGCCGCCATCCCGTCACACAGGGGGTGCCCCGCCTAGCCTGATCCTATGGGTGAGACCCTCGCTATCGCTGCCGCGGTGGCGTTCGCCCTGGGCACCGTGCTCCAGCAGAAGGGCACCCTCACAACAGAAGCCGGCGAGGGCGACCCCCACTTCCTGCTCCAGATCTTGCGCCGCCCGGTCTGGCTCGCCGGCGCCGCGTGCCAGTCGTCGGGTTGGGTGCTTCAAGCCATGGCGCTCGATCGCGCCTCGCTCGTCGTCGTCCAGTCCATCACCGCGTTGAGCCTCGTGGTGGCCCTTGCCGATCGGCATCGAGCTGACGCACCAGCACGTGGGGCGCCGGGAGCTTTCGGGGGCCTTCCTCACGTTGGTGGGCATCGTCGTCTTTCTCTCGGCGGGCCAGCCACAGGGCGGGACCGCACATCCCAACGCGTCGGCTTGGTGGGCGGCCTGCCTCATCATCTTCGGGACGGTCGGCACCCTCGCCCTGATCGGCTCTCGCTTCAGCGGGGCGGCCAAGGCGCTCACCCTGGGTTCGGCTGCCGGGCTCGGCTATGGGTTGCAGGCGGCGGTGACCAAGACCTTCGTCGCCGAGGTCGGAGGGGGCGCGCTGGCGTTGCTCACCACCTGGTCGGTGTACGTGCTGATCCTCTCCGCCATCACCGGTTTCGTGCTCCAGCAGTCGGCGCTCAAGACCGGCGTCCTGGCGCCGGCTATGGCGTCGAGCAACTCCGTGACCCTGTTTACGAGCGTCATCCTCGGCATCACGGTCTACGGCGAGACGCTTTCAAAGGGAGGCGGCGGCCACAGCGGGTCCAGCGTGGTCGGGCTGGTGCTCGCGCTGGGGGGCATCGCCCTCCTGGCCGGCTCGGAGTCGCCCGAGGAGACGGCGTCCGCCGTCTCCGACCCGCCCGCGGTCACGTGACCGCCCTCGCCGTCACCGCACCCGGTGGGCCTATCTGGCAGTACGCGGTCCTGTTCCTCGCGGTCGCAGCGTCGTGGGCCGGTGTCCCGGTGGTCGGCGCGACGGCGCTCGGTGCCGCGGGCGTCGCGGCCAGCCAGGGCGACCTCAACCTCGCCGCGGTCGTCATTGTCTCGACCGTGGCGGGCGAGGTCGGCGGGCTCATCGGGTACGCCATCGGGAACAGGTGGGGCCGCGCGCTGCTGGAGCGCCCGGGCAAGCACCAGGCGGGCCGGGAGCGGATGGTGGAACGCGGGGAACGGGCCTACGCCCGGTGGGGGAGGGTCGCAGTGTTCTTCACGCCCGCCATCGTCTCGGGCACCGCCAAGATGCAGCACGGCCAATTCGTGGTGTGGAACTTCCTGGCCTCGCTGGGCTTCTCCATTTCCGTGGCGGCGAGCGCCTACGGCATCGGCCGCCTCTTCAGCGGGCACTACTCGGCGCGCGACATCGCGACGCTCGTGGTCGGGTTGCTCGTCGGCGCGGCCATCACCATTCTCTACACCCAGCACCGCCGGCGTACCCGGGCCCGCGCTGCCGGCGCCACTCCGGCGAGTTGAGGCGTGTGCCGATCGGCACGCCGACGCCGCGCGAGGGAGAATCGCAGCCCATGACGGGCGTACCCGACTCCAACCTTGCGGCAGCACAGGCCGATCTGGTCATCGCTCTGTCCGAGGGGAACCTGGTTCGGCAGCGGCTTCTCCAGACGCTGGTGGACTGTGGGGGCGACATCCTCCTCTACCGGCCGGACCGCGACCATTACGCGATCCAGTTTGGAGCCCTCGAGGCCGCCCGTCACGTCGCTGTCCTGGTCCCGGGCGTGGGGGACGACACCAACTTGTGTCAGGACTGGGTCCCCAGCGCACACAACCTCTTCATCGCGGCTGCGTCGACCGCTGTGATCATGTGGAAGGGCTACGACAACCCGAGCAGCATCGTCGCCGTGGCCATTGGCTCGGTGGAGTGCAACGAGCACCTCATGGGCGCCGGCAGTTCGCTCGCCGAGTTCGTGCGGTCTCTGCCGCTGCGCGAACACCACTCCGTGACGATCGTCGCCCACAGCTTCGGCTCCCTCGTGACCGGCGCCGCGCTGGCCGACCATGACCTGGAGGTCACCGACGTCGTGGTGGCGGGCAGCCCCGGGATGTCGGTCGACGGACTACGGGAGCTGCACGTGTCGAGCGCACACTTCTTCTCCGAGGAGGCACCGGGAGACGCCATCGCCGAGCTCGGCATCTTCGGCGCGTCGCCGACGTCGCCGCTCTTCGGCGGCACGCGCATGCGCACCAACGCTCCCGGCCACGTGGAGGTGCACTCACATTCCAGCTACTTCGCCCCCGGTTCCGAGGCCCTGGAGAACATCGTCAACGTGGTGACCGGGCGGTACGCCCAGATTGAGCGCCACCGGTCGACGGTGCCCGAGATTGCTGGCGGAGCGGTGTCCTGGGCGATGCGACTCCCGACCGTGCCGGTGCGGATGGTGGGGCGGCGCTACCGGGGCCCGGGCTTCCGCCTCGCCGCCAATGCCATCCGCGTCGTCGACTTCGCGGCGGCGAGGACGGAGGAGATCGTGCGCGACGCCGTCGAGGAAGCTGAGGATGTGCTCGCCTGGGTGGCCCACCACGGGGGAGGCGGCCCGGCAGCGCCCTGACCGGCCGGCGCCGGTGTGGGCGGCTCCCGGCGGTGGGGCAGACTGGACTTCGTGCCCCCGTAGCTCAGGGGATAGAGCAACGGTTTCCTAAACCGTGTGTCGCACGTTCGAATCGTGCCGGGGGCGCCACTAAACAGGGGCGCCACTAAGCGTTCGGATGGGATAGGAGATGAGTGGTCACAAACTCCCCACCCCCGACCCCCCGCCAACGTGAGACGGGGGAGATGACCTTGCCGACCGGACGCTTCGGCGACGAGGACGTCGCCCCGTTCGAGCGCAAGCGCCGAGAGGACGTCGAAGTGTTCCGTTTCCGCCAGGAGCTGGACGAGGCGCTGCCTTCGTGATCTAGCGAGGGGCATCATCCGCTACCCGACGGCGTTCCGGGACGGCGCTACTTCTTGCGGACCTCCCGGGCCAGAACTGCAACAAACTCGGCCCGGTCGGGCCTGCAAGCACGTCGCCAGGCGGCCGCAGCTTCATCGAGCATCAGGCCTTCTGCATCAAAAAGCTCGTCAGCGTAAAGCCGCTGCTGACGGTTCGAGCGCAAGGCACCTTCGGTCGATCGGGCGCCCTGCTTCCAAGTTGGCCAGTCGAAGGGCTGGAGGCGGGTCGAGACGTTGAGGGAGTGTGTAAGCCACTCGGCGGCCCTTGCCCGGATGACTTCGGATCGGGGACACTCGAGATGGAGACCTCAGCACTGGCTCCGGGGAGACACCGGTGACGGACGGAAGGCCATCGCTTAGCTCTAGGCCTGCGACCTTCGCACCCGAAGGCTGGCTGTTGCCTTCGGCTGGGTGTAGTGATATGAACCGCATATGCCAGGGGGATCAACAGAGGTAGTGAAAAGGCTTGTCTGGCACGACAAGCACCATCTGTCTGTCGGTGAAACGAACTTCTTGTTGGAGGTCGACTGGGAGACGTGCGACACCACCGAGTCAACATCGGAAGAGTTCCTCCTCGTCAAGACTAAGCGGCTAACCGAGGACACCTTGGAGCACTTGCCTACTCGGATCGACAACATGATCGAGTTCGGAATTTTCAAGGGTGGCAGCATTGCCCTCTACGAAGCACTCTTTTCGCCCAAACGTCTCGTGGGGGTGGACATCAAGCCAGACCGTGTCGAAGCGCTTGACAAGTTCCTTGCACAACGTTCGGCGACCGATCGGGTAGAGCTGTACTACGGAGTTGATCAGGGAGATCGCCAGGCCCTGGACACAATCGTTCGAGATAACTTCGCAGGAGAACTCCTTGACCTTGTAGTCGATGACGGCTCACACCGCTACGGGCCGACGAAGGCCTCGCTCAACCGGTTCTTACCGTTGGTTCGAGAAGGGGGCACCTATCTCATCGAGGACTGGGGCTGGGCACATCGGCCGCGTGAGCGGCCCGACGCCGATCAGTACGACGATCAGCAATACCCGCTCAGCAAGCTCATCTACGAGGTGGTGATGTTCGCGGCGAGTTACCCCCGCGTGATCCGCGACGTCTTAATCGACCCGTACCGTGCATTCGTCGTCCGGGGGTCAGACCCCATTGATTATGATCGGGAGTTCGATATCAGCGAGGCATACAGGACGAGTATCTGGAGTTTCGACTTTGTGAAGACAGACAAGTCGATCGATCTTGTATTTCCCAGCGGGAACGGTGGTGAGCCGCGAATGCATCGCAGCCGCTACGGCGGCCTGTGGATCGACCGACGTGACGCCCATGGCATCTTGAAGGGGCGTCTCGCCAGAGGCGAGGTGAGCGATGCCGATGCCGAGGTGCTCGGCTTCTATATTGACAACGGTTACGTCGTATTCGAAAACGCCGTAGACGAAACGGTGATCGACGACTATCTCGACCTCAATGAGGCCGCCTGGAACACCCCGCCCGACGGGGTCTATATCCACTGGAACAGACAGGTGATCCCGGTCGACCGTCGCTACTACGACGAAGTCACGAAGATGAGCGACCTGCACAGCTATTTCGTTTGTGGTGGTGACCTCATTTTCCCGGCGCCGGTGCTCCGCTTTCTGACCCAGATCTTCGATCGAGACCCCGTTGTCTTTCAGTCGATGACGATGCGCAAGGGCTCCCAGGAGAATCTTCACATCGACACTGGACCTCTCACCCTGACTGAGCCACTGGCCATGGCTGCGTCCTGGATCGCCTTAGAGGACGTCCAGCCCCATTCGGGCGAGTTCCAGTTCATACCCGGCAGTCACCGCCTGCCCGAGCTGTTGCACTACGGAACGGACAAGGGACACCACGGGGACTATGCAGAATACGGACAGATTCTTAAGACTACGCTGCAGATGTGTGAGGAGCGTGGACTCAAGACCGAGAGCTTCAAGGCAAAGAAGGGTGACGTTCTTATCTGGCACGCGGACTTGATGCATGGCGGGGCTCCGATCGAGGACCTCACTACGACCCGCAAGAGCCTGGTTGCGCACTACATGCCTCTTGGTGTGATGCCCACCTTCTTCGACTTCTCTGAGGTCCACGAGATTCGGTATCCCGGAGGTGGATACTGCCTCGACCGGCTGCGTTACGACACGACGCCTCGACACTTGAAGGAACAGAACGAGCAGGCCGCACCTTCCGATGGAGGGCACACGATTTCACCCATCGACGTTTGGAGAAGTTGGGTTCCGCTCTCGGTTCGTAAGATGGTCCCGTCTAAGTTGGGCGCTTGGGCGAAGGTGCATCTCCATCGCTAAGAGGCTCACCCGTCCGGTTTCGAGGGCATCGCATAGCCGGGCGAACAATTCCGGCCACATCGAGCTGATATCCCCCGTGGTGATGCCTGATTCGGTATGGGGCGGTTTGTGAATGACGCATGACCGGCGATCGGGGCGACCTCAGGTCCTGCGCAAAGGGCCACCGCTTGTTCGCACAAACGGTCGGCAACGAATTTGAGAAGTGCGCCGACCTCTGGCGGCGTTTCACCGTCCGTGTCGGCCGGGGCAGGGCATCCACACGACTTGGAGGCTGACTCTGTGCTCACAAATGCCTTACCCATAGGTGGGGTGTTGTGGCCAGCCAGGTGGGGAGTCCTCCCACTCTTCCTGTCGGCCGTAGGGACACAAATCGAGGATGTTGTGCACGAAGACGAGTCGATCCACACCGCGTGCGCCAGTGGAATAGGTGCGGTAGACGTCTCCCTCGTTCTTTAGGAAGACACTCAGCATGAACCCGTCGTCCGCCCCGCAGTCGTTGGAGAATGTCGTGTCTCGCGAGGATACGAATGGCATTGTCCAGCCCATCTTGGCCTTGTATGCCTGAATCTGCGCAAGTGGCATATTCGACACAGTTGCCCAACTCACCCCGGCCTGGGCCAGCCTCTCGAGGTCGGTGACGCTGTTGGTGAACTTTGTGCAGCCGGGGCAGAACTGCTCCGGGCCGACATCCATGAACTGGTAGACAACGAGCTGGGCACGGCATCGAAAAGATGCGCTAATGACTTGGGGCCTTCGGGCGTCTCGAAGGAATAGCGATCGCCAAACCGCTCCATCGGAAGGCGTCGCCGGCGCGCTGCCAGGGCATCGAGAGCCCGGGTGGCCTCCTTTTCGGCTTTGAGAAGTGCATTACGCTCGTGCTGCCATTCGTCGGCTGACACGATCCTCGGAATCGACGCGGCAACCACGGTGGAATATGCCCCGCCGGTGCCTGAGGTATGCCCTGGCCCTGATGCGATCTGGGCTAAATCGATCACCGGTTGACCGGTCATCGTTGGCCCTCGGGTCGACCGGACGACCCCGACTGCCCTGATCGCTCTGACACACTGGCGACGTGGCAGAGGAGCAGGTCCCATATCGTTGGGAGGACTGGGCCTGGGACCACACGGTCTTCGAAGGCACCGCCGCCTACTACCGCCAGGGTCGCAAGCCCTACGCGCCCGCTCTGGCCAGCGTGCTGGCCGAGCATCTCGGTCTCGACGGCCAGGGCCGCCTCCTCGACGTCGGTTGTGGACCCGGCACGGTTGCCCTGTACTTCGCCCACCTATTCCAGAGCGTCGTCGGGCTCGACTCCGATCCCGATATGGTGGCCGAGGCAAATCGGGCTGCGACCGAGCAGCGCGTCTTCGAGGCCACCTGGGTGCAGATGCGAGCCGAAGAGCTCCCCGCAGCTCTCGGGACGTTCCGCGTCATCAGCTTCGGTCAGTCATTCCACTGGATGGATCGCCCCCGGGTGGCTGCGACCGTTCACCGGATGCTCGACCCAAATGGCGCGGTCGTCCAGGTCGACCTCTGGCATACGAACCCTCCTGGCCACCAGCCGCCGAGCGGGCCCCACCCGGCGGTCCCAGAAGCGGCCATCGACGAGCTGCGTCGCCGCTGGCTTGGACCTGACCGTCGAGCGGGGCACGGGTTCCGCAACACCTCGCCCGACGACGAGGACGCGGTGTTCCAAGGTGTAGGGTTCGCGCCCGAACAGATCGTCGTGGTGCCCGACGATCGAGTCCTTGAGTGTTCGGTTGACGAGGTCGTGGCCTGGGTTCTCTCCACCTCATCGACCGCACCCCACCTCTTTGGTGACCGGCTGGAACGAATTCGTCCGAGACCTGCGCTCCCTCCTGCTCGATGTGTCCCCCGTAGGACGGTTCAGCGTTGCGTTATCAGACAACCGACTTCGTATTCGCCGGCCCTTCTGAGTCCAACGGCGCGATTGAGCCGCCCGCATCGGCGGAGGCATCAGCGAGTCCCGCCTTCCATGTACGTTCTCGACTCACCCAAGCCTGTCTTGTGGCCCCGTGGCCGCCTGGGGCCTTGATGGGCCGCGGAGATGGATCGGTAAGTCAATTTTCACCTTCTTGAGTCGCAACGCATGCTTCTCAATCAGCCACCAGCTGGCCACCGCAAACACAAGAGTGATCGACGCCGTAAGCGCCATGAAGGGGACGAATCCAAGTCGGTCCGCGTTGAGGGAGCCGAGCAACTGGGTCAGGGGGAAGGCGTAGATGTAGACGCCATAGCTGTAGTCGTTCTTGGAACCAACCCAATGGAAGGGTAGGTGTGCCCCGAGCCAGAGCAGCGGGTAGGCGATAAGGAACACGCACAGACTCGACGGCGTCAGGCGAAGTGTGGGCCCGTTCCCATACGTGGGGAGGTGGAGCGATGCGACGAACGCGATGGTGCAGACGACGGCCAACAGGAATGAATCGGGAACGCGCTCTTTATAGAGATATATCAAGGATCCGGCCAAAAACGGGAGGGACAACACCATGAAGTCCATCGGGATGAAATTGTGCTGGCCGCCGAACATCGGGTTCAAGGTCGGGTCCAGGGTCGTGATGAGGAGTGCGGCGAAGATGCCTAGCGTGATGAGAACGACCCACCCACGGTGGCGCATCACGCCGAGGAACGAGAGGGCGCCAGGAGGAGATAGCACAAGAACTCGAAAAACAGGGTCCAGAGCGACCCATTGGCGAGATTCAACGCGGGGCGGCTACGAAGCTGGTCCATCTTCAGGAGCGCATTTGAGTAGACGAAGCTGAACGGTCCGGGATGGAGTTTGAGATAGCAAACGAAGCCGCAATGCGGCACGGGGTCGATAGCCAACGCGACCGCACCCAGTGCAAATGCGGTCACGATCAAGCACACCCAAAATGCCGGAAAGATCCGGAGGAACCGTTGCCAGAGGTACCGGCCCACGCCGTTTCGTTGAGCGCTCCCCGCGATCAGGTATCCGCTGATCCCGAAGAACCCGTAGACGGCGATCGCGCCTAACTCGGTACCGTTGATATCCAGATTGTGCAGTCCAAAGTACGCCAGGTCACAAACGTGTGAATAGACCACCGAAAACGCCAGCACGAGGCGGAGAAAGTTCAGACTGTTTCTATTTGGGTCAAGAGCGTCGCCGATTGCCCTTCCGCGCACGATCCGAAGAGTACTCATCCGATGGCCTGCAATGTTCTCTGAGGCACCGTACCGTGAGGGGTCACTCGACAGGGCGTTTTCTGCGTCGACGCTTTCAGCCTTTCGTCACCATTCTTGGGTCTAGCTGGAGGTCGCTCCACCATGTATGGTGGCAGCACCCTCCATACATCGGATGGCGGGGACGGAGAGGTCGTCGGCACCGGGCGGATCTTGAGCCAGCTCTTGAGCTCGCCGAGGCCAGGGTGGACGCCGGATCCGAGTCCGATGTCCTGCTCTATCGAGGGAAATCCGAAGCGAGTCGAATGCTTGTGTACCGACACCCCCCACCCTCGCTAATGAGCCCGAGCGGTAGGCGTTCAGTGCCAATGAAGCTCGTGATTGAGTAGACCGCGCTTCCTTCGGAGGGCCAGGCCGCGCTGGTCGGTGAGTATGGCGTTCGAACATAACGTCCGGGGTATCGCTCGGAGTTAAGAGGTCGCTTAGAACCGGTATGGCATACTCGGCGAAGGAGGCATCCCTTGCCTTAGGATTTGACGGTGGATGTTGAAGTAGCCGATCCAGGGTTGGCACAGGGAGCGAACACGACCGGAGAGCGGAGCCCGCAGTGGTTCCGCGCCGTTCTCGCAGCGATCGTCGTAGGGGGCCTGGCGGCGAGGCTTGCTTTTGTGAGCTGGGTGACGCTCCCGCCTTACGGCCTCACCGATGCGCATTTCTACCGGGTTACGGCTTTGAACCTTACCAAAGGTTTGGGGTATGTCACACCGTCCCTTACGCATCCGAACCAACTTCTAGCCACAGCAGCCCATCCTCCTCTGTTCCCGGGGCTCTTGTCGGTGTTCGACCTACTGGGAATCCAGTCGCTCACTGCCCAGAGATTGGCTCTTGCGGTGGTCTGTTGCGTTGCCCCGCTACTGATGGGTCTCTTAGGCCGCAGAGTTGCGGGCCCCTTGGTGGGCATCGTGGCAGCGGCGATTGCGGCGTTCAATCCGGTTTGGATTCAGCCGGTCGGTGCGCTCATGAGCGAAAGCATCTATCTGGTCGTGATACCGCTGCTGTTGCTTCTGGCTCTACGCTGCCTGGAGAAACCGACCATCGGAAGATGCGTGGTCCTGGGCATAGTTGTGGCTTGTGCCGTGCTCACCCGCCCCGATGCCATCGGGTTCGTTTTGTTTTTCGGCGTGCCGCTGTTGATCCTTATTCCCGTCCCATGGCAGATCCGTGGTCTTCTCGGCGTGGCTCTGCTCGCCGGACTCCTTCTGGTGCTGGGCCCTTGGCTCATCCGCAACGAGGTGCAGGTCGGTGGCGCCGTGCTCTCTGATCAAGAGGGGGTCACATTGGCTGGTTCGTACTGTCCGAGCACGTTCAAACCAGCTGATCCCAGCTACGGCAGTTTTGATGGCCTTTGCTCCCTGGAGGCAGGTGCGGGTGTCGTCCTCCTCATGAAGCCTCCAAATGGAGCACACCAATGGACAGAACTGGCTGTCGATAGGGAGCTCACTCATGTCTCAGAGCAGTTTGCGATTCACCATCTGAGTGCTTTGCCGAGGGTCGTTCTTGCCCGTGAGGCTTCAACGTGGGGACTGGGCAATCATTCGTTCCAGCTGTACTTGGCGATAACAGAGGGACGAAACGAACCCTACGAGCAAGCCGGCTGGATCATGTACTGGGTCATGGTGCCAGTCGTGGTGATCGGCGGTGTTGTGTTGGCCCGGCGGTCATGGCGAACCCTTGTAATTGTTGTGGCACCGTTAGGACTGGTCGCCGTCAATGCCGCGATTTTCTATGGGAGTACCCGAATCCGAATTGCTGCGGAGCCCTCCTTGGCCGTTCTGGCGGCGACTGGTTTGATCGCCACGGCGAATCGAATGGTGCGTGTCCTTCTCCGTGAGTCACCTACCGACCATCCCGTCCACGAGAGGCTCGCTTCAACCCAACCCTCTTCCGTGTGACGCCGAGAGGAGAGCCTTTGGGTGCACCGGAACCACACCAAGAAGGAGGCCCAGGAAACGATGCTGCACGCTCGACGCCTGAAAAGAAGTCGAGTGTTCACGAAAACCCTTGTCCACGGAGGCCGGCAACCACCGGGTCATAGGGAGTCTCACGACAAACGCGTAGAGCCGAACGCCCTAGGCTCGCGGCAATGCACGCCGTCGTATTGCCCTTGCAATTCTGGCCGGCATAAGCCGAACTCTGGATGCACTGCTACGAGGGACTGCTCCGGAGAATGTGATCATCGTGGACAACGGTTCGCAGGATGGGAGTCTGGAGCAGATCCATGCGCACTACCCGACCTGTGAGGTGCTCGTCCTTGCTGAAAACCGCGGTTATGCATACGATTGGAGGCTGACTACGTTGAAGGCGATCGTAGGTCTCGAGAATGTCCCTCGGGACTCCCATGCCGCTGTAAGCGAGGGCGTCGCCTTCATACAACGACGGCTACTCCGTTTGCGCCTTCGCCCACGCTGCCTGGTCTTCAACGCCCTCGGAGAGCCCAGGTGGTCCATCGTACCGCCGGCCCCTTCAACCGGCGGGAACTTTGTGGAGCGATGGGACGGGGCCGACAGGTCCTTGGGCGGCGTTGGGGCTGCCTGGCAGGCCCTTCATTCCACTGTTAATTTCCGGAGGCCCCGGGTGTGGCACGTATCAATGTAAGGACCTAGGGAGGGATGATGCGCTGGATGGTCGCCGGTCTTCGCTCAGCAGCGACATCGTGACGTGCCCGTAGTCGCGCCTCCCCTGCTCGAAGGGCGATTTCAAGCCCGTGGCGGACGAGGCCGGTACCGCGCCCGAGGATCGCCCATTCCGCCCCGACGTCGAAGGACTGAGGGCCGTCGCGGTCCTGTTGGTCGTGCTCTACCACGCAGGGGTCCCTCACCTGTCCGGCGGGTATGTCGGAGTCGACGTCTTCTTCGTGATATCGGGATTTGTCATCACCGGCGTCCTGTTGCGAGAAAAGGCCAGCACTGGGCGTACGTCGATCCTCAGCTTCTATGGTCGCCGGTGTCGTCGCATTCTTCCGGCCGCGACTCTTGTGATCGTCGTCACGGTCCTGCTGAGTTACGTGTTCCTGGGCATCGTGGGAGGAAATCAGACGGCCACGGACGGCCTGTGGGTAACGATCTTCCTGGCCAACTTCCACTTCGCATCCCTTGGCACCGGTTACCTCACGCAGCTTCAGCCACCCTCCCCACTCCAGAACTTCTGGTCCCTCTCGGTCGAGGAGCAATTTTACGTCGTCTATCCGACCTTGTTCTTGCTCGTGGGAAGAGCACGCATGGCGGTCAGCTTCCGGGCGCGGTTGGCCATCGTGTTGAGCGCAGCGATCGCCCTTTCGTTCATACTTTCCGTCACGCAGACCGCAAGCTCTCCAACGGTCGCGTATTTTTCTCCCTTTACGCGGGCGTGGGAGCTGGCTCTCGGAGCGTTGGTGGCCGTCGGCACACCCTGGCTCCTGCGTGTGCCCTCGCGGATGGCAATGGTGATGACATGGTTGGGCCTTTGTCTCATCGTGCTGGCCGCTGTGTCGTACAACGCGGAGACCGCCTACCCGGGGTCCGCCGTGGCCCTTCCGGTCGTCGGTACGGCCTTGGTCATCGCAGGCGGCACGGTGGTCTCGCGCCACGCCGCCGAGTCGCTCCTTCGACTCTGGCCGTTTCGCCAACTTGGGAAGCTCTCATATTCGCTCTACCTCTGGCACTGGCCGGTGCTCATCCTCGCGGCAGAGTCTGCCGGGAAGTCGTCCTTGCCGGTGACGACCAGCCTGCAATGGCTTCTCGTCGCGCTGGGCCTGTCGATCATTACGTACGTAACCATCGAGAATCCCATCCGACACTCCCGCCCACTCAACCGAAATCGCCTTCTGAGTGTTGGAATGGGTGTGGGGCTGATCGCCCTGACCCTCATCGTTGTCGGCGGTGCGCTTCGCGTTCACACCGCCACGTACGCGTCCGACTCGGTCTCTTCAAACCAGATGAGGGAAACGGCAAGTCTGGCCGCGGTCGAAAAGCTGGTGGCGGCTGCGCCAAGCATCCATACGCTTCCCGCCAACCTCAACCCGCCGCTCGGAGCGACCGCCCTGGGCTGGCCCTATAGCAGCTCGTGCTGGGCGAACTTGACCGAAACCAGTGTTCCTCCGTGCCTGTTCGGCGATCCTCACGGCACCCGCACGATGGTCGTCGTCGGTGACTCACATGCCCAAATGTGGTTCGACACCATCAATGCCATCGCCACGGAGTCCCACTGGAGGCTGTGGTACCTGGCAAAGAGTGCCTGTCCGGAGCCGCTGCTTCCTTATACCAAAACCGTATCTGGTGGCGAATACTCGTCGTGCGACAGTTGGCACAAGTTCGTCATCAATCGGATCAACCAGCTCAACCCCGACTTGCTGATCGTGTCCGAAGAAGGTCGTTATTCCCCCAACGCTGGCCCCGCGTACAGCAGTGGGCAATGGACGGAGGGCCTGGACGCCTTCTTTCGTTCCATTACTGCACCGAAAGCAAAGTTCGTCGTCCTCGGGAACATTCCGGAACTGCCGCAAACCGGTCCCGACTGTATTGCCCGTCACACCGACGACGTTCAAGCCTGTTCTGCGCCCGTGGCCGCCTCGGAGACCCCCTATATTGGCGCGGAGGCGACGGCCGTCGAGTCCTTTGGTGGGCGCTATATCGACCCGACCCCGTGGTTCTGCTCCAAGGTGTGCACGCCGGTGATCGGTAACTACGACGTCTACTTCGACCATTGGCACATGATGGGGCCGTACGCGCTGAGTCTCACAAACGTGCTGGCGCAAGCACTCGATCTCCCACCCAGCCAGGACAATTCCCGCGAGAGCGCATTGGGAACGGAGAACTATCTCCACACAAAGGTGCTGGAGCCCGCAAAAGGCGCGGTCGTGACGGGCCCCAAATGGTTGATCGCAGAGGCGTCGGACGTCATCGCGGTGACCAGGGTCCAGTTCTCTCTCACCGGCGGGACGCACAGAGGATCGCCGATCGCGACGGCCGTCCCAACCACATTCGGCTGGATGGCGGCTTGGGACTCCGCCACGGTTCCGAATGGTACGTACCACCTCCAAAGCGTCGCCTACGACACGGTCGGCAACGTCAGGCACAGCACCGACGTCGTCGTCACGGTCAAGAACTGATGTGGATCGGCATGTCAAGTAAGTCCTCGTAGGTTCCGTTCGGGCGCGCCGAACCAGGGGTTCGGCGATGAAAGCTTCCTGGCAGGCGGCGGGGCCCGACGTCAAGGTTCGATTCACCGCCTTGACGTCGGGAGGACGGCTGCTACGTCACCCCGAGTCGATCGGGGGCGGACGAATGAGATCTTGACCATGCGCCGGGAATGAGTGCGTCGGCTGTCCGCCACCCTGATGTACGCGGGTTTTCACCGCAGGTCGGCGATGCGCAGGACGGTGCCCCTCACTAGGAGCGCTTCCTCCGATTGGGGAGGGTTGCATAGTTCTTTCGGGGATCTTCCCTGCCGCGGCGGTCTCCCGGCGCATGGTGAAGGCCTCGCTCATCTTCTGGCCGAGAAGGGGGCGAGTTGGATGGTCATGGTTCTTTCAGGCGGCCATTTCGGCCCACAAGAACCCGCTGAGTTCGCGGGCAATGGCGGTGGCGACGATGTTGCGAGAGCTCTTGCGCTCGGCCAGCCGTCGGAATTTGGTGCACAAGTGGAGCTGGGCGTGCCAGGCCCGGGCCACGGTGTCGGGCGAGCAGCGCTGCTGACGTTTCTCGATCACGCGGCCGACGCGGGGTCGGTGTTGATAGGACCAGGCGGACTCGACGAGTTGGGCCCGCAGGTGGGTGTTGCCGGCCTTCGTAATGCTCCCCCGACGCGTGCTTTCGCCACTCGAGTACTCAGAAGGAACCAGCCCACAAAAGCCCATGAGCGAGGTCGCCCGGGGGAAACGCCGCCAGTCACAGACCTCGGCCGAGAGGGTGAGGGCGCCGAGCTCGGTGACGCCCCGGTAGGCCGAGAGTCGTGCGACGGGATCGGCGAAGGGCCCACGGTCGAGGTAGCACTTGAGGTCGGACTCGACGGCGCTGAGATGCGCGTCGAGATCGGCGACGATGGCGCGGTAGTGCGAGTAGGTCTGCTCGAGTGCGCGATCGTCGAAATGGCGGCTCATCAGCCAGCGCTCATGGGCCATCGTCCACGCCGTTCCCTCTCGGAAGACCTCCCCGTGGCGCAAGAGGAACTTGGAGAGTCGGTGCCGGCAACGGGTGCGGTCGATGACCAGGTCCGCTCGGGCGCGGGCCATGTCCCGGATGGCCTCTTCGACGTCGCTGGGGATGTGCACCGCGGTCAGTTCGCCAGCCCGGTAGAGCTGGGCCAGTCGGCGGGCGTCGCGCTTGTCGGTCTTGACCTTGGCACCAGGAGTGATCGGAATCAGGGAGGGGGCGATGACCTCGGTCGAGACCCCAAGGCGTTCGAGCAGGCGGGCCAGCCCATACCCGGTCGGGCCCGCCTCGTAGCAAAGTCGGACCGATCTGGGGTTGCCCAAAGACTTGACGAAGCGTCGAACGCTCGGCTCGTCGTGGAACCAGCGGTCCACCGTCGCGCCCTCAATGCCTGGTCGGAGTACCGCAGAGGTGATCGAGTCCCGATGGACATCGAGGCCTACCCACGTCGTGTTCGGGGAGGCAGAATTGCGTATGGACACGGTCGGCTCCTTCCGTATGGTGGCTCGGTCCACGTCACCGTGGGCAACCCACGTCATATGCGGATCGAGCCGGCCGATCCATTGTCACTAGTCCGATGCTCTCGTCACCCTTCGGGTGGGAAACGCGTACGTGGGTCGACCTCCGAAACCGCTGCGGTCGTTGTAGGCCCCGAGGAGTCTCTGCACGAAGCTGATCAGATCGCGGTCGTGGTCGCCGGCTCTTAGCGACCTGAGCGAGGACTCGAGCGGTATTCGCCGCAAGTGGCAGCCCGAGCGAACGCGCAAGTCAACTCTGGGTAGTCTCTGTCACCATGGGCTTGAGCGGTGCCTTAAAGGCCAAGCAAGCGACTGCCTCGCCGGAAGGTGCCACGGTCGGCCTACCCGTCCCCACGCCCCGCCGGGGGCGAAATTACGTCCCCTTCGTTGCCCTCCTGGTGCTCACCACTGCGGCCTGGTTGCCGCTCTTTCTGCAACGGATACAGCGCTCATCAACCAAACGTAGACGACTACGGATATGCCTCCTTAGCTCACTGGCTGGCGTATGGATCCGTTGGTGTCCTCCACACCGGCCAGACATCACCTCTGGTACCGACCCTGGCCTCACTTCTTGTGCCGGGGTACGGACTCAACGGTGGCGTCTTCGTCCAACTGCCACTGCTGCTGTTGACCGTCACCGGCGCCTACCTGCTGGCCCGCATTTGGATCCGCCCAATTCCCGCAGCGATCACAGCCTTGGCGGTCGGAATCAATCAAGCGGTTATTGGCTACGCCATCATGCTCCATTTTTCGATTGCCGTCACTGGAGCCATCATCTGGAGCTTCTACACCTACTTGCGTAGTGACCATCTTCGAGAGCCGCGCTGGTGTCTCGCCTTAGGCGTTGCGCTCGCGGCGCTACTCCTCTCTCGGTCAATGGCGCCCGCCTACGCGTTGCCCCTGCTCTTAGTGGTGTGCCTCGACGTCGCTCTCGACGCGCGACGGCGTCGGCCTCGTTGGACAACGATGCTGTTGCCCGCCGTAGTCGTCCTCCTGGTCGCCGGGCCGTGGTGGCTCGTGTCGGGCCATGCGGCCCTTCACTACCTTTTCAGTGCCGGCTACAACGTTTCGACCGGGTTCTCGTCACAATCGGGCGGGCTTTCGCCAGCGTCGATCTACGATCACATCACCTGGTTCTTGGATGAGCTGGCCTGGCCTCAGTCCATAGCCTTGGGTGTCGCCGTCTTTGCGAGTCTCTGCGCGGTCGCACACTTTCGGAGACGATTGCACTACGGAGGTCTCTGGCTACTGGTCGCCTGGATACTGCTCACCGTTCTCGTTCTCTCCTCCACCGGAGACAACGGAAGCGGATTCGGTGTGCCAGTTGTCGCAATGACGATTCTGGCGAGTGGAGCGATTCTCGGGCAATGCTTCAACTTTTCAGTCCAACGACGTTGGGTCACCACCACGATTGTCGCCCTGTGCGCCGTCTTCCTTATCGGGTTGTTGGCAGACGGAACCGGTCGCACGTCGTTATGGTGGAAAGGTCCGCCCTACCGTGGAGAGGTTCTGCAGGTCGGCGGAAGCTGGGACACCAACCTTGACTCCCTCGCCTCGAATGTCGGCCATCTCATCGGAAGTCAGCCCACCCTTGACGCGTTGAGCAGCGGGCTTCTCAATTACAACGGCTTGACCTGGACCATGCGCGAGGCGCGGGCTGGACCTGACGGAACCCAATACCACCAAGGACGCCATCGCATCGCTCGCCAAGACCAAATTTGTCATCTCCGGTTCAACCGCTCTTCAATACCCGCCGCCGGTCAACGAACGAGCGCTCCAACTGGCGGCCGAAGCACGCCACTTTCTGCCGGTCCGGACGTGGACGTTCGGATCTTTCACGACCATCGTCCTGTGGGAGCACAACCCACCAGCCGGCACCCCGAGCCTTCCGACACCCGAAATGACGGTTTCCAAGCCGGCGGCTGGCGCGGTGCTCAGCGGCCATCAGTATCTGGCGGCTCACGTCTTAGGACCTGCGGCCATACCGGCGCCGGTCTCAAAGGTGGAGTTCTTGGTGAGCGGCGAGGGCTTTCACGACGCGTCTGTCGGCGCAGGCTTCTCGTTCGCCTACGGCTGGCTCGGAGCCTGGAATACGTCGCGGTTCCCCGATGGACGGTACATCGTCATCTGCGTCGCCGTCTCGGACGGCAAAGCTATTCGCAGCCGTGGCGTCGCCGTCCAAGTAAAGAATGCAGCGTCCGCGACAACGAGACAATGAGCCAGCGCTGCGTCGCCCAACCTCTCCGTCAGGTGCAGATTGGGTCACGAATCCCGCGTACCGTGCAACTCGACCCGCACCGTGATCTCGGGGTACACGCGCACCATCAGCATGCTGGGCGGCTTCATGCCGAACTCCCGGATGTCGAACACGTCGTCACCCGACAGCAGCACCGCTCCGTCGTCGGCCTCAATGGACATACCGTGGGTGAAGCTGCGGGTCTTTCCGTGGAACGAGATGTCACCGGTCACGAGGTAACTGGGGTGCGCGTCGCCTGGCCCGATTCGCGTGATCTCGCCCAGGATGATCGGGTAGCGGCGGGCGTCCATCCGGCGCTTCAGCTCCCGGTCGTAGAGGGCGTTGCCCGAGGTGAGGCGGTCGACCGAGAGTTCGAGGCGACCCGAGACCGGTGCATCGAGGTCGAGGGAGCCGTCGTCCCGCGTTGTCGCCGCGAACCACCCGCTGATGCCGCGTGTCTCCGTGTTGATGGGATGCAGGCTCGAGCGGCCGCTCACCCAGATGCAGGAACGCACCGGGTCGAATGTGTACCGAGCAGTGCCCATGTGCGCCTCTTGGCATAGCATCCTTCCGTGGCCCGACTCCAGATCCCACCCGGCGAGGGTGGCGCCGCGGTCCGGATCTGGGCGTTGCGGCCCGAGATGGCACCCGCGGTCGGAAAGCTGATCGACGCGGCGTACCACAAGAGCATCCTTCCGGTCGGCGTCCGGGAGGCGGCCCGCATCCGCATCGCCCAGCTCAACGACTGCACCGTCTGCCTGACCTTCCGCGCCGACTCGGTCAAGGCGCAGGGACTGGGGGAGGAGCTCTACGGCGCCGTCGGGACGGAGAGCGCTGCCGGCAGCGAGCTCAGCGAGCAGGAGCGCCTCGCGGTCGAATACGCCGAGCTCTTCGCGCGGGACCACGAGCGCATCGACGACGCGTTCATGAGTCGCATGAAGTCCGCGTTCACCGATGCGGAAATCCTCGATCTCACGATCTGCGTCGCCGCCTTCCTCGGGTTGGGGCGTGCCCTCCATGTCCTCGGCGTCACCGAGACGACGCTGACCGACGTGTAGCGAGATCAGCCGTCGGGCGGCGGGTCGAAGGCGGCGTCGCGCTCCCGGACGGCCTCACGCAGGCCCACCTCGCTGATGCGCTCCGAGAACGCCAGGGCCTCAGGGGCCCGGTGCCCGATGGCGTCGTTGAGAGCCGCGAACTTCTGGAGCTGCGCCCTCCCCATCAGCTCAATGCCCATGTTCACGACTCGCTTGTTCGCCACCAGGAGGTCCCGGGCGACCAACGCAATTCGGTTCGCCAGGTCGGACACCGCGGCGTCGAGCTCCTCGGGCGGTGCCGTCGCGATCACCAACCCGATGTCCACCGCCTGGGTGCCGGTGATCGTGTCACCCGTGAGGAGGAGACGCTTCGCCCACTGTGGCCCCACGTGGTAGAGCCACATGTTGGTCGGCGGCACCCCCATAGAGCGCACCGGCGGGAAGCCGATGCGGGCGTCCTCCGCGGCGACGACCAGGTCGCAGTGCAGCGCCAGGTCGGTGCCACCGGCGAGGCAGTTCCCGTGGACCTGCGCGATCACCGGGAGGGCGCATTCCCACAGTCGGGACCATCCGGTCGCGAGGGAGAGCATGGCCGAGACGTCGCCCTCCAGCGCATCGCGCCCGGCGAAGTCACCCGGTTCGAAGTCCTCGGCGATGAACCCGTACCCCGACGAGAAGGAGCGGCCGGAGCCGCGGATGACGACGACCCGGGCTTCGGCGTCAGCCTCGAATTGCTCGACGGCGCGCAGGATCTCGCGGATGCACCGCGGCGTGAGGGGGTTGTGCTGGTCCGGCCGGTTCAATGTGAGTCGCCGTACGCGGCCGATCTCCTCTATCTCAACGGTGGTGAAGTTCTCCCTCACGGACTGCTCCCCGGTTTCTCGCTCGAGACGAGCTCGGACTTGAGGACCTTGCCGCTCTCGTTCCTCGGGAGCTCGTCGACCACGCGAATGCGGCGCGGGACCTTGTAATCGGCCAAACGCTCCAACAGGAACGTGCGCACGTCGTCGGTTGGGACCGGCTCGCGCAGCACCACCCAGGCGGCGACGTCCTCGCCCAGGACCGGGTGCGGGACGCCGGCCACCGCCGCCTCCACCACGCTCGGGTGTTCGAACAGCGCGGCCTCCACCTCTCCGGGGGCGATGTTGTGACCCCCGCGGATGATCATGTCCTTCTGGCGCCCCACCACCCACAGGTGGCCGTCCTCGTCCACCCGGCCCAGGTCGCCACTCAGGAGCCAGCCGTCGCGCCAGGTCGTCTGCGACGCAGCGGGGTCACGGTAATAGGTGCGCGGGCGACGCGTCCCGCGGATCGCGATCTGCCCGATCCTTCCCGAGGGAAAGGCCCCGCCGTCCGCGCCCAAAATGCGCAGTTCCACCCCGGGCAGCGGCAGTCCCACCGACCCGAGGTGACGGCCGCGGTCGCCCATCGGCACCGCCGTCACAGCTCCGAATTCCGTCATGCCGTAACCGCACAGCACCTCCGCGTGGGGGAGGCGCGCGCCGAACCGCTGCAACGTGGCCGACGCGAGAGGCGCGCTCCCGACGTTGACGACGGCCAGGCTGGAGAGGTCTGTCGTGCCGAACGCGGGCGCCCGCACCATCAGCTCGACCATGGCCGGCACGAGGAAGGCGGCGACCGGCCGGTCGGCCTCGACCGTCCGCAGCCAGTGCGCGGCATCGAACTGTGGGAGGAACCAGCCGCTCAGCCCGCCCCGCATCGGCCCGCAGACGAGGAGCGAGCCGCTCGTCGTCGCGAAGGGCGACGAGGTGAGGAAGCCCAGTCCGAGCCACGCCTCGGGCACCTGGTCGACGGTCGAGAGGCTGCCGTGGCGCACGAGCACTCCCTTGGGCTCGCCCGTGGTCCCCGACGTGTACATGATGTCGGCGGGGTCGTCCGGCGCGAGCGGGCAGACGAGGTCGTCGCCGCCGGCGTCCAGCAGGTCGGACCAACCATCCGTCGTTGCCGCTCTCGTCGAGACCACTTTGGCCGACGCGCGTGCGGCCGCGGCGGGGACGTCCCCGCACAGGACGACGGACGGTTCGGCATGGCGCAGGACGCGTGCAAGCTCCGCCTCCCCGATGCGCGCGGACAGGGGCACCGCGACGGCACCGGCCTTGTGGATCCCCATGTACGACACCAGCCACTCGAGCGGCTCGTCGTTCGGGAGCATGAGGGCGACGCGATCGCCCCCGGCGACGCCGAGCCGGCGGAGCCCATGGGCGACGCCGTTGGACTGCCGGTGCCACCGGGACAGGGTGAGCTCGGCGCCGTCGGCCACGTTGCGCCACGCCACGCCGTCAGGATGGGCGCCCGCCAGGTGGCGCAGCAGCTCGGGCTGGAGCAGGGTCACGGGACCGGACGGACCATCAGTAGGGGGCCCCGCCCTCCAGGATCCGGCGCGGGTTGTCGACGAGCATCGTCGTGATCTGCGCGTCACTGATGCCGCGGGCGCGCATCACGGGCAGCACCTCGTCCGAAATGTACGTCCAGCGCCACGTCTCCGTGCTGTCGATCAGCGCGCGCGGGAACCAGTCCACGAAGCACATCGCGTCGTGCGAGAGCACGATCCGCTCGGCGAAACCGCGGGCGCACAGCCGCGCCACGGCGTCGACCCGGTCCTCCAGCGTGATGCCCGGGATGCCGAAGTGGTCGAACCCGAGATACGAGCCGTTGTCGATGAGCTCCAGGTGGTAGGCGGTGTTGGTGGTACCCCCGCTGTGACCGATGACGACCCGCGACAGGTCCACCCCTTCCTCGCGGAAGACCCGCTGCTGCTCCAGGCCCCAGGGCTCGGGCGGGGTTGGTGTGTGGGTGGTGATGGGCAGGCCCGTTTCCCGGTGGGCCTGGGCGACCGCCCGCAGCACGCGCTCGACGCCTCGCGTGAGCCCGGGCCGGTCGGTCGCGCATTTGAGGATCCCTGGTCGCACCCCCGTCTCGCCGATCCCCTCGCGGATCTCGCGCACGAAGAGGTCGACCATTGGCTCGGATCCCCCGAGGACGGTGCCGGGGCCACGGAAGTGGAAGAACATCGGGACCTCGTTGTAGGTGTAGACCCCTGTCGCCACCACGACGTTGATCTCCGGGACCTCGGCCGCGATCGCCGCCACGCGCGGGATGTAGCGGCCCAGCCCGATGACGGTGAGGTCGACCAGCGTGTCGATGCCGCGCTGCTTGAGCTCCCGCAGCTTCCGCACGGCCCGTTCCCGCTGGCCGGCCTCGTCCCACTCCTCTGCCGTCTTCTCGATCTCCGGGCTGAGCACGAAGATGTGCTCGTGCATGAGCGTCGAGCCGAGCGCCGCTCCGTCGACCGGCCCCTGCACGGTGTTGACCTGGGACATCAAACCCCCCTTGTCCCGCGCGCCCGCGGCGGGCGCCGTGATCGTAGCGGGGGGCGCTCTTTTTCGACTTGCCCGGCCGACAACAATGTCACAGCAGCCCCTCAGGCGACCCTGCGAGAGGGTCGATCTGGGGATGCTCGGATGGAGGGCGATCCGAGCGACGAGGTTATCGATCCGACATGGCACGCCCCAACCAGCCGAACACGCCACAGAGCCGGGACCGCGGTGACGCGTGGTTGCGCCGGGCCACCCGGGCCGCCGTCCTCGGCGCCACCGGAGCGGCGGCTCTGATCGGCGCCGTCGTGGCCCAGGAGCATCCGGGCTCGAGCAGCACCAGGTCGGGTTCCACGGGCACGTCCGGCGGCACCAGCTCGACCTCGGGTTCGTCGGGCTCCTCCTCTTCCACCAACTCGTCGGGCAATTCCGGTTCCAACTCCTCCGACACCGGATCCACCGGCAACACGGGCAACACCGGGACCTCGACGAGGCCCTCCATCAGCAACTCGTCCCCCTCGGTGACCTCGGGAGGGACGTCGGGCCGATGACCGCGACCTCCACCACCCCGGCCGCCACCGCGCCGGGGCTGACGGCCCGGTCGTTCAGGGCCATCGGCACCACGGCGACCGTCGTCGTCACCGACGCTGGTGCCGCGGCCACCGCGGCCGACCTTCTCCAGCACGAGCTCGACGCCATCGATATTTCCTGCAGCCGGTTCCGCCCTGACTCCGAGCTCCAGTTCGTGCACGAGCATGCCGGTGAGGTCGTCCCGGTGAGCCCGCTGCTCTTCGAGGCACTTCAGGTCGCGTGTGACGTCGCGGCGCGCACGAGCGGCGCCGTCGACCCGACGGTGGGCAACGCCATCGAGGCGCTGGGCTACGACCGGGACCTCGACGAGGTGCTGGCCCGCCCGCCCGCCCCGCCGCGCGCTCGGCCGGGTGGCCGGGTATCCCCACGTGCAGCTGAACCAGGTCGACGGCACCGTCCGCATCCCCCGCGGCGTGCGCCTCGACCTGGGCTCGAGTGCCAAGGCGCTCGCGGCCGACCGGGCCGCCGCTCGCATCGCCCACAGCCTCGGCGGTGGCGTCCTGGTCAGCCTCGGCGGCGACGTCGCCGTGGCGGGGCCCCCGCCGGCCGGCGGCTGGCCGGTGGGCATCGCCCGCGAGTCCTCCACGCCGGCGGCGGACGTCGACCAGGTGGTCGCCATCCAGCGGGGCGGCCTGGCCAGTTCCGCCCCCGCGGCCCGTACCTGGATCGCCGGGGGCCGGGCCCGCCACCATGTGGTCGATCCCGAGACCGGCGACTGCGCCGAGACCCACTGGATGCTCGTCTCGGCGACCGGGGCTAGCTGCGTGGAGGCCAACCTGGTCACCACGGCGGCGCTGGTCTGGGGCGCCCGTGCACTCGAGCGCCTGGCGTCGTTCCCGCAATCGGTGCGCCTCGTGCGCTGCCGACGGCGAAGTCTTCTCCGTCAACGGCTGGCCCCTGGAGGAGGCGGCATGAACTCCACCGCCGTGTGGTACGCCACCCGCGCCAGCGGACTGATGGCGCTGATCCTCCTGACGCTCACCATGGTGCTCGGCCTCGTGACCACCTCTCGCGCCCGCGCCCGGAACTGGCCCGGTTTCGCGCAGCAGGAGCTGCACCGGCGGGTCTCCATACTCGCCGTGGTGTTTCTCGGCATCCACGTGGTGACGAGCGTGCTCGACACGTACGTCAACATCGGCTGGGCGGCTGTCGTCGTGCCGGGCGCGTCCCGAGTACAGCCGGTTCTGGGTCGGGGTGGGCGCCGTCTCCCTCGACCTCCTCCTGGCCGTCTTTGTCTCGAGCCTCTTGCGGGCGCGGATGAACCCCGGCGCCTGGCGCGCGCTGCACTGGCTGGCCTACCTCAGCTGGCCGATCGCGCTCGCCCACACCTTCGGCATGGGCACCGACTCCCGCGAGGGCTGGGTCATGGCCCTCGGCGTGGCGTGCGTCCTGGCGGTGGCCGTCGCCCTCGCCTGCCGGCTGCGCACCGCCGCGCGGCAGGCGGCGGCCCGGACGGCGCACTCGTCGGTCGGGGTCGTCCCGCCGAAGCACCTGGAGCTCACCTTGCCGCAACGACCGGGGTCGCACCGTGCCTAGCCCGAGCGAGACCCTCGCCATCACAGGCCGCTACCGGTTGCTCGGCCATCCCACCGACCTGGCCGGCCACCTGACTGCCCTCGGTCCGGTGCCCCTGCCGTCGGGCCGCCCGCCCGGCTGGCGCGACGCCTTCCTGTCGGCCCTCGAGGTCTCGGGCCTCGCCGGCCGGGGCGGCGCAGGCTTCCCCGCCGCTGTCAAGCTCAACGTGGCCCACGCGGGCGGCGCCGGCGGCGTCGTCGTGGTCAACGCCATGGAGGGAGAGCCCGCCAGCGACAAGGACAAGCTGCTCCTGATCCGCTCTCCGCACCTCGTGCTGGACGGCGCGCAGCTCCTGGCGGCGGCGAGCGGCGCCCAGCGCGTGATCGTCTGCGTTCCCGCCGGCCGGGACCAGGTGGCGTCGGCCGCGGGGACCGCCCTGGCCGAGCGCGCCGGCACGGCGTCCTCGCCGGTGCCCGAGCAGCTGGTGCGGCCGCCGGACCGCTTCATCGCCGGCGAGGAGTCGGCCCTGGCCCGCTGGGTGGCCGCCGGCGAGTCGCTCCCCTCGTACCGTCCCGACAAGGGGATCGCATTACGCATCGGACGGCGGGCCGCGCTGGTGCACAACGCAGAGACCCTGGCGCACGTCGCCATGATCGCCCGCACCGGACCCGACGCCTTCCGCGCCCACGGTGTCGTGGAGGATCCCGGCACGTCGCTGATCACGATCACGGGTGCGGTCGAGCACCCCGGCGTCGTGGAGGTCGATCGCGGCACGCCGCTCCTCGACATCGCCAACCGCGCCACTCCGGTCGGACCACCGCAGGCGCTGCTCGTCGGCGGGTACGGCGGCGCCTGGGTGAGCCCGGCGCACTTCTCCACCCCGTACGCGTCGCTGTCGCTGCGCACCATCGGCGCCGCGGCCGGGGTGGGGGTCGTGGTGGTGCTGGGAGCGGATGCGTGCGGGATCATGGAGTCGGCGCGCATCGCGCACTACCTGGCCGGGCAGAGCGCCGGGCAGTGCGGGCCCTGTGTGTACGGTCTGCCCGCCATCGCCGACGACCTGACCCGCCTGGCCCACGGCCAGGTCGACCCGGCACTCATGCTGCGGCTGACCCGGCGCCTGGACCAGGTCGACGGCCGTGGCGCCTGCCGGCACCCCGACGGCGTGGTGCAGCTCGTGCGCAGCGCGCTCAACGTCTTCGCGGCCGACGCCAACGCGCACCTGCAGGGCGTGCGCTGCCTCCACTGGGACCGCCCGTCGCAGCTGCGGTTCCCGGCGCCCAGGCGAGTGGCCTGACGATGCTGCGCATCCTCATCGACCCGGTTGCCTGCGACGCCTACGGCTACTGCGCCGAGCGGTTGCCCGAGGCGATCTCTCTCGACGAGTGGGGCTATCCCATCGTCGACGGCAAGCCCCTGCCGCCGGACCTGGTCGAGACGGCCCGGCGGGCGGCCCGTGACTGCCCGCGCCGGGCCATCACCCTGCGCGAGCGCAAGACCGCCCACTGACCTGGTGACTCGGTCCGGCACAATGGACCGGATGCCACGCGACGGCGCACCCTCCCCGACGGCACCGCAGGATCTCGTCGTCCGCGACGCCACCGAGACCGACCTCGGGCGCGTGGCCGAGCTCATGAACCTCGGCGGCGTGCCGGGGCGCGCACCGCGCGAGACGCCCGACGACCCCGCTCCCTACGCGCGCGCCCTGCGCGAGATACAGCGCGGCGACGGGGGAGTGCTGGTGGCCCAGCTCGACGGCGAGGTCGTCGGCGTGTGCCAGCTGATCGTGTTCCGCCACCTCCAGGCGCGGGGTGGGAGGTGCGCCGAGATCGAGTCCGTGCACGTCCATCCCGATCGCCGCGCCCGGGGCATCGGCACCGTGCTCATGGACGCCGCCATCGCGCGGGCCCGGGCGGCCGGCTGCTACCGGGTCCAGCTCACCTCGAACGAGGTCCGCCACGACGCCCATCGCTTCTACGAGCGGCTCGGTTTCACGCCGTCCCACCTGGGCTTCAAGCTCTCGCTCGAATGAACGGCCCGGCCCGCCGGGCGAGGCGGTTGTGGTCACGGATGTAATTGTGTAATCTAGTAATATGCACGACGACAACGAGACCATGTCCCCCCGCCGGGGCCGCCGGCGCGCCATCACGCCGCCCCCCTCGGGGCCGGAGCAGGAGCGCCTCATCGGCGCCTGGTTCAGTGGCCGGGTGCCCGAGGGCTGGTTCGAGGCCAGCCCCGCCATCGCCATCGACGGGGACGAGATCCAGGTGGTGGGTCGCCTGGCCGCGCCCCAGCTGCCCGACGGCGCGGGGGAGGACGAGATCCGGGTAGCCGAGCAGGCCCGGATCAGCGGGTTCCGGGAGGAGACCCGGGGCCTGCGCATGCGCATCGCCGACGAGGCGCAGCCCGCCTTCCGCCGCACCGTGTCGTGGGGCGCCGAGTGCGGGGAATCCCGGGTCCTCTTCACCACGGCCGGGGTCCCGGTCATGACCCGGCTCCGCCTGAGCGACCGCCGCGTCCTCGACACGCTGATCGACGCCGGCGTGGCC
Source organism: uncultured Acidimicrobiaceae bacterium (assembly GCA_963808355.1). Taxonomy (GTDB): domain Bacteria; phylum Actinomycetota; class Acidimicrobiia; order Acidimicrobiales; family RAAP-2; genus Bog-473. Next base: position 424,879 of record CAWEFL010000003.1, on the reverse strand, counting down.
CGCAGCCGCAGCGAGGCGCTCGCCTGGTGTGTCCGACTGGTGGCCCAGCACGAGGCCGATTGGATCGCCGAGTTGCGCGACGCCATGACCAAGGTCGAAGAGGTCCGCCGGCGTGGCCCGGGGGGCGGCGACTCCGCCTGACCGGGACGCGGCGTGGCAGCATGCCCGCATGGACACTTACCACCGGCTGCAGGAGGACTTGCGCGGTCCCTACCGTGCGCTGCGTGAGGCCATTCCCGACGTCATGTCCGCCTACAGCGGGCTGTCCGGCGCGGCCATGGCGGACGGCGCCCTGTCGGGCAAAGCCAAGGAGCTCATCGCGCTCGCCATCTCCATCACCCGCGAGTGCGACGGCTGCATCGTGGCGCACGCCCGCGGCTGCGTCCGCCGGGGAGCCACCGCGGCCGAGGTGGCCGAGGCGATAGGCGTGGCCATCTCCTTGAACGGCGGCCCCGGCACCGTGTGGGGGCCCCGCGCCCTGGCGGCCTTTCAGGAAATTCTCGGCAGAAGGGTCGGCCGGAGCCGGGGCCTGATCCGCGGGCGTCGGCGCCTGCGGATCCGCCGGCACGCGCACCGTCAGCGGGGGCGGGTCGTCGAGATGGCGGGGCCAAAGGCGGCGCAGGAGCACGACGTTGGCCTCGCTCGCGTAAATGAACAGCTGCGACCCGAACGAGAGCCAGAACACCAGGCCCAGCACCGTCCCGAAGAAGCCATAGAGCTGGTTCGAGTGCTTGAGGGCGTGACCGACCAGCAGGCCGCCCGCGGCCTCCAGCAGCGTCCAGCCGAAGCCTCCGATCACCGTGCCGGGGAGGAGGCGGCGCCACGGGGTGCCCTTGGGCGCCAGGATGTGCAGGGCCATCAGGTAGGCCCCGAGGTTCACCACCGCCGCGCCGAGCAGGCTCGCGGTCCAGTACACGGCCGGGGAGCCGTGGAGGCGCCCGCCTGCGATGGTCGAGATGCCGGCCAGGACGGCGCTCCCCACCACGGCGGCCGCGATGGTGCCGAGCAGTAGGAGACCCCGCGCCACCCGGGGGAAGAAACCCGCCTCCTTTTGGCGCGGCACGTCCCAGATGGTGGCGCTCGCCTGCTGCAGGTGGTTGGTCACGCCGAGGGAGCCCCAGACCAGCCCGATCACGCTGACGACGAAGGCCAATGGTGTGGCGCGGTGCAGAGCCTTGATGCTCGTCGCAAGGTGATCGCCGATCACGGGGAACTCCGAGAGCGCCGAGTTCACCACGCGCTGTTCAGCGGCGGGGTGGGAGCCGAGCACGATGCCCGCCACGGTGACGAACAACAACAGCAACGGGAACACGGCGAGGAACCCGTAGAACGTGACGAGCGCGGCCAGGCTCCCGCCCCGGTCGTCGCCGTACTTCTTGACGACGGCGACCGGCACCGCGGTGACGGTCCGCCGGCGCTGCCACTCGTCGATCCGGCGGAAGGCCCGCCGCCAGAGGTTCAGCGTGCCGTGGCCGCCGGTGTGAAGGTGCAGTCCATGTGCTTGATCCCGTTGATGAACGGGGAGAGCAGCCGGTCGGGCTCGCTCGAGGCCTCGAATGTCGGGCAGCCGCTCGAACAGGCGCCGGAACATCACCTCTATCTCCTGGCGGGCCAGGTGGGCGCCCAGGCAGAAGTGCGGGCCGGCCGCGCCGAAGCCGATGTGCGGGTTGGGGCTGCGGCGCACGTCGAAGGTGTAGGGGTTCTCGAACACGTCCTCGTCCCGGTTGGCCGAGTTGTAGAACATGATCACCTTGTCGCCCTCGTGCAGCTCCGTGCCGCCCAGCACGGTGTCCGCCGCCACGCTGCGGCGCATCCAGATGACGGGCGAGCCCCAGCGAACGACCTCGTCGACGCCGCTGGGGGCGATCCCCGCCGGGTCGGCCTGCCAGAGCGCCCGCTGGTCGGGGTGCCGCGTCATGGCGAGCAGCCCGTGCGAGATGGCGTTGCGCGTCGTCTCGTTGCCGGCCACGACGAGCAGGATGAAGAACGCCGCCACCTCGGTGTCGGTGAGCGCCTCGCCGTCCACGTTCGTGTTCACCAGCGCCGAGGTCACGTCCTCGGTCGGCTGCTCCTTGCGGTACTTGGCCAGGTCCAGCATGAGCAGGTTGAGCTGCTGCGCCGCCGTCATGAAGGCGGACATGGGGTCCGTGCCCTCGGGGACGTACTCGGTGTCGCCGCTGGACAGGATGACGTTCGACGCGTTGAACACGGTGTCGTAGTCCGCCGCCGCGATGCCCATCATGTCGCAGATGATCTCGAGCGGGAGGCGCGAGGCCACCTCGGTGACGAAGTCGCACCCGCCGAGCGGTTCCACCCGGTTGATGACGTCGTTGGCCACCTCGTCAATGCGGTCCTCTATGGACTTGATCATGCGCGGGTTGAACGCCTGCGACACAATGCGGCGCAAGCGCGGCGTGGCGCGGGTTGTCCATGTTGATCATGGAGCCGAAGAAGTCGAGCATCTCGTCGGGCATGTCCACGATGGAGGTGGCGCCCTTCCCCGACCGGAAGAGCTCAGGGTGCCGGCTCGCCTCGGCGATGTCGGCGTACCGGGTCAGCGCGTAGTAGCCCGGGCCCCTCGGGATCATCGACGCCATGGGCTCGGGGATCTCGGGCTCCTCGAAAAAGGGCATCGGGCGCTCCCGGCGCAGCGTCCGGAACGCACCCTCGCGCTCCTCCCAGGGTCGGGCCCAGAACTCCACGGCGGAGAGGTCGATCTCGTCCGCCGAGAGGACCGCGTGAGGCTGCATCAGATCCACCATGTGAGACACCATACCCACGTCCCTACACTGCGGCTATGTGCGACACGCTGTGCGCGCCCGGTCCCGCCGGGATGGTGTTCGCGAAGAACTCGGACCGCCCGCCGGGCGAGGTGCAGGTCGCCCGGCCGTTCGGGAGGCGTCCCTCGACCGGCTGCCCGCTGCGGACCCAGTACCGCACCATCGGCGACACCGGCGCGCACGCCGCACTCCTGTCCTGCCCCACCTGGCTCTGGGGCGCCGAGCACGGGGTGAACGAGCACGGCGTCGCCCTGGGCAACGAGCGCGTCGCCACCACCCACGACGCCGCCCACGCGCCGCCGTCCCTCATCGGCATGGACCTCGTCCGCCTGGGCCTCGAGCGCGCCCGCAGCGCCGCCGAGGCCGTCGGGATCATCGGCGACCTGCTGACGGCGCACGGGCAGGGCGGCATCGCCGACGCGGCGCACCAGGACGCGTACGACTCCTCCTTCCTGATCGCCGACCCCGCCCACGCCTTCGTCCTCGATACGGCCGGCGCCGCCTACGCCGCCGCCCCCTTCCCGGCCGGGACCGCCATCTCCAACCGCCACACCCTCACGACGCAGTGGACCCTCGCGTCGGCCTCGCTCGGGGCCGGCGACGACTTCGGCCGCTACCGCGACGTCACCGAGGACACGGCCTACGCCGACGTCCGCCTGGCGGCCAGCCGCGCCTTTCTCTCCTCGGCTCCCACCGGCGGGCTGACGGCCGCCGCTACCGCCGCCCATCTGCGCGACCACGGCACGGGGCCGTGGGGTGCGCCCGGCACCGCCCGGCGCCAGGCACAATCCCCGCCGGCGGCGATCGGAGAAGAAGGCCGAGGGGTGACGGTCTGCATGCACGTGCGCGGGCTGTGTGTCACCGCCGCCTCCATGATCGCCGAGCTCCCCTCAGCCATCGCCGACGGCGCGCCGCTGCGCGTCTTTGTCGCGCCGGGAAGCCCGTGCGCGAGCGTCTATGTCCCCGCGTTTCCACGCACGGTCGCCGGCCCACCGCCCTTCGTGCCGGTCGAGCTCACGGGCGAGGAGCTCTGGCACGCGGCCGACGCGGTGCGGGCGCGGGTCGAGGACGACCCCCCGCGCTCGAGCGTGTCCGGGAGGTGCTCGACCCGGTCGAGGACGAGCTGTGGGCCGACGCCGCCACCGTGGCCGAGCGGCCGGGACGCTGGGCCGGAGTGGGTGCCGCCTGGGGCGGCCGGGCGCTGCACGCATTCCGCGCCTGCCTCTCCTAAGCCGACGTCCGCGTCGATCAGGCGTGAACCTGCATCCCCTACATCGGCCCGACGCGGCGGTACGCTGCGAAAACAACACCAGTGTCTCCTACTCGCCAAGGAGGACGTCATGTCCATGACCTACGTGATGACGGCGGACGACATCGCCGTCGGTGACGCCGTCGCCGAAGGGCTCGAGAAGATGTGGTGGTGGTACGTGATCGGCGGGATCATCTCCATGATCTTCGGGTTCTTCGTGATCAGTTACCGGCACCCCACCGTGTACGCGGTCATCTACCTGGCCAGCGGATTCTTCATCGCGGCGGGCGTGTTCCAGATAGTCGGGGCGATCCGCATGGGCACGAAGCGCTGGCTGCACCTGGTCTTCGGCCTGCTCTGGGTCGGTGCCGGGATCGTGGGGTTCGTCTGGCCCCACATCACGATCTTCATCATTGCCGTGCTCATCGGATGGTCGTTCCTGGTGCTCGGCATCTTCGACATCATCGAGTCGGTGCGGCACCACACCGTGCCCTACTGGTGGCTGTTTCTCATCCGCGGCATCATCGCCACCGCTCTTGGTTTCCTGGTCATCCGGCACCCGGGCACCACGCTCACGGTTATCGTCGTCATGCTGGGCCTCATCGCCATCTTGTTCGGGGTGATCGAGCTGATCGGCGGCTTCTCGGCTCGCCACGCCACCAAGGAGTGGGAGTCGTACAAGAAGCAGCTGGCCTGATCCCGCCGGGGGAGCGCGGTCGGGCGTGCGCCTCGTCAGCTTCTCCGTCGCGGGCGGTCCTGTCCGTCCGGGGTTGATCGCCGGCGACGAGATCGTCGATCTGGCCGACCCGGCTATCGGTCTTCCCGCCACTATGCGCGAGATGCTGGCGCTCGGTCCGGCCGCCCTGGTGCAGGTCCGCGCCGCACCAGGCGCGCGGGGCGGTTCGCCATGCTCTCGCGGACGTGCGCCGCCACGCGCCGGTCCCCGATCCGCCGGCCATCCTCGCCATCGGCATGAACTACCGAGCCCACGTCGCCGAGATGGGGCGCGAGCCGCCCGAGTGGCAGTACTGGTTCAACAAGCAGCGCACGGCCATCGCGGGACCGGGAGACGCCATTGTGCTGCCGGCGGTGTCGCAGATGGTCGATTACGAGGGCGAGCTGGCCCTGGTGATCGGCCGCCGCTGCCAGAACGTGCCGGCGGCGCGGGCCTTCGAGGCGGTAGCCGGGTTCACCGTCATCAACGACGTCAGCGCGCGCGACTGGCAGTGGCGCTCACCGACCTTTACCGTCGGCAAGTCGTTCGACACCCACGCGCCCTGCGGCCCCGAGCTCGTGACCACCGACGAGCTCGGCGACCCCGGCGCCCTGTCCATCCGCACCTGGGTCAATGGGGAGCTGCGGCAGGACTCGACGACCGCCGATCTGATCTTCGGCTGCGCAGAGATGATCGAGTACCTCACGACCGCGTTCCCGTTGGAGCCGGGGACGGTCATCGCGACCGGCACTCCTGCCGGTGTGGGCGCTGGTTTCGACCCGCCCCGATTCCTGGCCGACGGCGACACCGTGCGCATAGCGATCGAGGGGATCGGGGTGCTGGAGAACCCGGTCGTCCAGGGGCCGCCGGCCCGGCCGGTCGGCCTGGCCTAGCGCCGCGGACCCGGCCCAAGGGTCATGCCGCCATTGCCGGTCACGCCCGGTGCCCGGCACGGCAGAATGGAGGGGTGCCCGAGGCCAAGACCGAGACGGAAACGCCCACAGAGCTGAGCGACGAGGAGCGAGCTGACCGCCTGAGCAAGCTCCAAGACCTCATCGACCTCATGCGCCCCGCGGTCCAGGCCGACGGGGGCGACCTGATCCTGATGCGGGCGGACGTCACGACCGGCGTGGTCGAGGTCCAGCTCCAGGGTGCCTGCAGCTCCTGCGCCATCAGCGAGGCCACGTTGTCCGGGGGAGTCGAGCGGATCCTGCGGGACCGCCTTCCTTGGGTCACCGAGGTGATCGGCGGCCTGGACGACTCTCTCAGTCTGGACGAGTCGGCATCGCTCGGCACGGGCGGCTACGTCCCCGGCCTCTGAACGAGCCCACCGGTCCGGTGCGCCTCACCACCGCGTCTCGATCGGGCCGCCGTTCGATTGATTAGTTAGCACAACTAACTATACTGGTTGGCGTGCCCGCGCCACCCGTCCTGACCCACGAGGACGTCGCGACGCGCCTGCGGGTCGCCGTGAACCGGCTCCAGCGCAAGCTCCGCCAGCAGTCGCTGGAGGGCCTCTCGCCCGCACAGGCGTCCGCGCTCGGCACCGTGAATCGCCTGGGCCGGCCCACGCTCGGCGAGCTGGCCGCCCTTGAGCAGGTGCAGCCGCCGAGCATGACGCGCATCGTGGCCAATCTGGCCGACGCGGGCATGGTCGTCCGCGAGACCGACGCCACCGACCGGCGCAGCGTGCGCGTCCGCATCACACCCGCCGGAGCACGAGCGCTCGAGCGCATACGGACGGCGAAGAACGCCTTCCTCCTGCGCCGCCTCGGCGACTTGAGCGCGGACGAGCAGCGGCGAGCGGAGGACCTCGTCGGCTTGCTCGAGCACCTTCTCGCAGAGCCATGAGGCGCCGGGTCCGCGAGGCCGGACGGCGGACGTTCCGTGCGATCTCGGTCCGCAACTACCGGCTCTACTTCACCGGTCAGGTCATCTCGGTGTCCGGCACCTGGATGCAGACGGTGGCCCAGGCCTACCTGATCCTGTTCCCCTTGCACGGCACCGGGGTCGACGTCGCCGTGGCGACGAGCCTCCAGTTCCTGCCTCTCCTTTTGCTGGGTCCGTTCGGCGGGCTGACCGCGGACCGCCTCGACAAGCGGAAGGTCCTGTACGCGACGCAGGGGACCGCCGGTGTGTTGGCGCTCGTTCTGGGCGTGCTGGTGCTGAGCCACTCGGTGCACCTCTGGCAGGTCTACGTGCTCGCGGCGGGGTTGGGTGTGGTGAACCTGTTCGACAACCCGGCACGCCAGACGTTCGTGTTCGAAATGGTCGGCGCCGACCTGCTGCCCAACGCGGTGAGCCTCAACAGCGTGCTGATGAACTCGGCTCGCGTGATCGGTCCGGCGATCGGCGGGGCACTGATCGTCACGCTCGGCGTCGCCACCTGCTTCATGGTCAACGCGGCCTCGTACGCCGCCGTGATCGTCGCCTTGTCGATGATGAACGCGTCGGAACTGCACAGGCGCCCCGGCGTGGTGCGGGCCAAGGGACAGGTGCGTGAGGGACTCCGCTACGCCTGGCACACCCCGGATCTGCGGGTGCTGCTCCTCTCCATGGCCCTCGTCGGCGTCTTCGCCTTCAACTTCACCGTCACGCTCCCGCTCTTGGCGAAGTTCACCTTCGGCGGCGGCGCCGGCCTCTACAGCGTGTTCATGGTCGCCATGGGCGCCGGTGCCGTGGTGGGCGGGCTGTTCACGGCGTTCCGTAGCAGCCCCTCCATCCGAATGCTCGCGTGCATCGGCCTGGTGTTCGGAGCTTCCATACTGGCCGTGGCGCTCTCGCCGAACCAGACCGTCGCGCTGGCCATGCTCGTGCCCATGGGCGCTGCCGCCATCGTGTTCGTCGCCACGAACAACGCCACGCTCCAATTGCGGTCCGACCCGGCCATGCGTGGCCGGGTCATGTCCCTCAACGCGATCGCCTTCCTCGGCAGCACGCCGATCGGCGCGCCGCTCCTCGGCTACGTCAGCGACGTCAGCAGCCCGCGTGTGGCGCTCGTCGCCGGGGCCGTGGCCACGCTGCTGGCCACTATCCCGCTCTTCGCGCTCGCGGCGCGCCAGCGCGCCGCGGCACATGGTGCCGGAGACCGCTGAACCGTCGACGGTGGTGCCGCTCACGTTCGAGACCGACCTGCCCAAGCTGGCCAGCGAGCTACCACTGCCCGAGCCCGAGATGGGACGCCGGTTCGGCTAAATCTCCAGATGAAGTAAGCCCCCACGGCAGTTTGGAGCCGTCTACCCACCCACACAGCTTTGGCGGGCCGAGCGGGAACGCCCCGATGACTCGGGCCTCAAGATGGTCGACTTACAGCAGTTCTCGCCGGCGCGCCACGGCGAGCAACTCCAGCTGGTTGTGGACGCCCAGCTTCCGGTAGAGGTTCTTCACGTAGCCCCGGGCCGTGTTCACCGTGATGCCGAGCCGGAGGGCGGCAGCCTGGACGTCCACGCCGTCGACCAACAGCTCCAGGATGTCGCGCTCCCGATTGGTCAGCGCGTCCTCCCTCGCGACGGAAGCGCCCGATCGCGCCGGCCGCTGCGCGCACAGCGCTCCGATCAGGTCGCGGTCGATGACGAAGCACTCAGTCGAAAGCAAGGGGAGCGCGTCCACGACGGCACCCAGGCTCACCAACTTGGACAAGAAGCCCGACGCGTGCGCCTCGGCGGCGGCCTGCACGAGGGAGGGGCTCGGGTTCTGTCCCGTGAGGATCAGGACGCGCGTGTCGGGAAAGCGTGTGGTGATCTCCCTGGTCACGGCGATCCCGTCATCGTCACCCAGTCCGATGTCCATCACGACGGTGTCCGGCTGGGCCTGCTCGGCCAAGGACAGGGCGCCGTCGGCCGTCGAAGCCAGCCCGGCACACCGCAGCTCGCCCGAAGAGTCGATGGCCATCGCCAGGGCCTGTGCGAAGACCGGGTGGTCGTCGACGATCATCACGTCGAGTGGTCTCTCCCGCGCCGGCCGGCGACGCTCGAAGACGTCATCGATACTGCCGGCTCCCGCCACGGAAGACATGATATGAGAGGATAGCCAGAGACAAAGGAAGTAGGCCCGACCGAACGAGAATCGTGCCGGTCCCTGCGGCTGCAACCGCGTGCCGATAGGAGCAATCCCCATGTCGAAGGAACCCTCCGTCACGGAGCGACTGACTTGGTCGGCCAGAACGGCTTCGACATCGTGCTGCACGGCGCTTCGACGGGTGGGTTGCCGACCATTGGGCATGTCCTAGGTGCGCTGCCTCCGGATTTCTCCCACCGATCGCGGTTGGCCACACCGCAATCCGCGGCAGCGGAGCCTCATCGCTCGATCCTCGGTCGCCGGAACCGCCCGGAGGTCCGAGAAGCCGAGGACGGGGTCAAGGTGCTGCCTTCGACCATCTCCATCGCCCCGCCCGCCGACCATGCTCTCGTCGTCTTCGACGGGTCGCTGAGCCTCTGGCATTCGGATCTCGTGCACTTCGTCCGCGGGTCAGCCGCCCTGAGCTTCGAGTCGCGAGCCGGAGCTCATCCAGGACGTCGCGTCGGTGTGGTGTGAGGGAAACAAGGCGGTGACCCCGCCTGAGCGCGGACGCGGCGAAGACGACCCGGAGGTTCAGATCGACGGCATGTTGCGGCGCTTCCTCGACCTATCGGACGAAGTCGAGCGTGCCTCCGACGAACAGTCCGCCGGCCTGCTCTCCGAGGTGCTCCAGGAGCTCTCGGCGGCGGTGGCTGAGCTCAAGGTCAGATCCCGGGAGATCCAGGCACAAAACGAGGCCTTGGAGGCGGCCCAGGATCGGATCGACCTCGAGATCCAGCGCTACCGGGAGCTCTTCGACGGTGCCCCCGACGGCTACCTCGTCACCGACGAGGACGGGATCATCGTGGAGTCGAACCGCGCCTCCACGGAGCTGCTCGGCCTTGAGTCGTGGCGTCTCCACGCCAAGCCGCTGATCGTGTTCGTCGATCCCGCTCACCGCGATCGCATCCTCGTCGCACTCGGCGACGTGCTCGCGGAGACGTCGGCCCAGTGCGAGGTCAGGTTCGCCCCCGTCGAGGGGCGGGCGTTCCGCGCCTCGGTCCACGCGACGAGGGCGTCTCCGGCGGCGGGTGCCAGGCGGGTCGTGCGCTGGCTGATCCGGGACGAATCCGTGCGGATCGCCGCCGAGGAGGCACTCGCATTCGAGCAGGAGCGCTACCGGCTCTTCTCCGCCAACATTTCGGACGTGGTGGTCACCACGGACACCGACGACCGGATCCTCTCCATCTCGCCGGCGATGGAGACGGTGCTCGACCGCAAGTGGGACGAGCTGCAAAAGAGCCTGGTCACTCTCCTCTTCCATCGGGACGACCGGGCCGCCCTCGCCGCCCTCGAGGATCGGGCCCGCGACCGGCGTGCTCCTGCGGCTGACGTGCTCCGGACTGTCAACGCCGCCGGCGGATCGGTCTCGATGGAGGTCGTGGTGGCGGCGAAATACGACCAGTCCGGAGAACCGACCGGGCTGTGTTACACACTGCGCGACCCGCACGAGAGCGAGGAAACCCGCCTCGCCCTCGCGGTCGCGCTGACCCGCGAGCGCCACGCGGCCAGCGTGCTCCGCGCGTCGGACGCGGCCAAGGACGCCCTCCTCCTCGCCGCATCGCACGACCTCGGCAGCCCGGTGGCGGCCGTGGCCGGACTGGCCGATCAGCTGGTCGCACACCCGGACCTCCCCGCCGGCGAGATCCATCGCATGGCCGAGGGCCTCGCCAGTGCCGGCTCACAGCTGCGGTCGATCCTCGCCAACCTGCTCGACGCAGAACGGGTCCTCGGTGGCCACGTCGTGGCGCGCAGCGAGACAATGGATCTGCACGGCCTCGTCGTCGGCTCGGTACCGTGCGCACGGTCTGTCCACCTCGAGTGTGCGGCCTCGCCGCGGGCCCGTGCTGGTTGCCGTCGACGCCGGCCTCACGGCCCGCATCATCGACAACGTCGTGGGCAACGCGGTTCGCCACACGCCGGCGGGGACGCCGATCCGAGTGAGTTTCGATCTTCAGGACGGCGAGGTGATCCTCGGCGTGGCCGACCGAGGTCCGGGCGTGCCCGACGAGCAGAAGGACGACATCTTCGAGCCGTTCCTCCGCCACAACCGCAATGCGTCCGGCCTCGGACTGGGGCTTTTCATCGTGCGTCGTTTCGCGGAGCTGCAGGGCGGGCGCACCTGGGTCGAGGACACCGACGGGGGCGGCGCGACCTTCAGGGTTGTGCTCCCCGCGGCCGAACCGGGAGGCTGAGGCCCGGCCCGCTGCGGGTCCTATGCCGGTTTCGGCTCCTTGGGCAGCCCCAACGCCCGCTCGCCCACGATGTTGCGCTGGATCTCAGCCGTCCCGCCCCAAATGGTCTCCGAGCGTGAGAAGAAGAAGAGGGACTGGAGGTTGTCGACGGCGTAGCCGGGCCGCGCCCGGCGCGCGCCGGGCAGGACGGTCTCAGCGCCGTCGTCGCCCTGGAGGATCTGTCCCTCCAAGCCGTAGATGTCCATGGCCAGGTCCATGGTCTCCTGGTGCGCCTCCGACCAGAACATCTTGTTGCAGGCGCCGAGCTTCGCAGTCGTGTGCGTCCCGTTGAGCGCGTCCGCCAGCGTGCGGTAGCCGTTGATCTGCATGATCTTGATGTTCGACCACGACCGCGCCAGACGTTGCCGGAACAATGGATCGCGGGTCTGTCCCTTGGCTCGTGCGAGCTCCAGAATCTGATCGAACTCCTTCTGGAAGCGGCGGTGTCCGGTGGTCGACGATGTCCCCCGTTCGAACCCGAGCGTGGTCATGGCCACCTTCCACCCGTTGTTCACGCCACCGATGACATTGTCCTGGGGGCAGCGGACGTCGGTGAAGAACACCTCGTTGAACTCGGCCGACCCGTCGATTTGCTCGATTGGGCGCACCTCGACGCCGTCTTGCTTCATCGGGACGAGCAGGTAGCTGATCCCCGCGTGCTTGGGCGCATCGGGATCGGTACGCGCCAGTAGGAAGATGTAGTCGGCGTAGTGCGCCTGCGTCGTCCACACCTTCTGCCCGTTGACGACCCACTCGTCACCATCGAGCACCGCCCGGGTCTTGAGCCCGGCCAGGTCGGACCCGGCGTCGGGCTCGCTGAACCCCTGGCACCACGCGATCTCCCCCTTGAGGATGCCCGGGATGAACCGCTGTTTCTGCTCGTCCGTGCCCCACTGGAGGATGGTGGGCCCGACCAGGGTGTCGCCGAAGAAGTCGGCCCGGAGAGGCGCCGCCGACGCGGGCGAACTCCTCGGTGAGCACCACCTGTTGCAGCAGGGTGAGCCCCTTGCCCCCGTACTCGGCCGGCCAGCTCGCGCAGATCCATCCGCCCTCGAAGAGCCTGGACGTCCACTTCTCGTTGAAGGATTTCTTTTCCTCGGTCGTCAGGAAGAACCCCGGTTCACCCCATCCCTCTGGGAGGTTCTCGCGGAGCCAGCCGCCGATGACCGCGCGGAACTCCTCTGCCTCAGGGGGATAGGTCAGGTCCACTGGCTGCACGGTACCCGCGGGCCTGGAGGGCGGCGTTCCCGTTCTCTCCTACGGCAGAACGGAGCCGCGCGTCGGCCGACCGGGCGGGCGCACACGGCCGTTCCGGTGCGGGAGGTACGCGGGAGCCCGAGTCGTTTGCGCCGGACCTGGGGGTTCGGGGAGGCTATGCGGCCATGGTGGGTCGAGTCGGGACGTCAATTGCCTAAAACCCCCCGCCAGAAGTGGATCGAGACCAAGGCGTCCTGGGAGCGCTCGCGCCACAGAACGGTCCCCGCACCGATTTCCGCCGCACCGGCCCGACCAGGGGGACTACGCGTCGCCTACCTCACCTACCGGGGGAACCCGCGCTGCGGGGGCCAGGGTGTCTACACCCGGCACCTCGACTCGCGAGCTGATGGCCCTCGGACACTCGGTCGAGGTGTTCTCGGGTCCACCGTGGCCCGAGCTCGACCCGGGCGTCGGCTTCACGCCCGTGCCGGGGCTCGATCTGTACCGCGACCCGGACCCGTTCCGCCTGCCACACCCGAGCGAGTTCACCTCGCTCGAGGACTGGATCGAATTCGGGGTCATGTGCACGGCCGGCTTCGGCGAGCCGCTGGCCTACTCGCGCCGGGTTCGCCGTCTGCTCGCCACGCGCCGTGCCGAGTTCGACGTCGCGCACGACAACCAGTGCCTCGGCACCGGCATGCTGGGGATGGTCGCCGACGGTTGGCCGCTGCTCACGACGCTGCATCATCCGATCACGGTCGATCGTCAGCTGGCCCTCTCGCACGCAACCAGCCCGTGGCAGCACTTCACGCAGCGCCGCTGGTTTGGCTTCCTTGGCATGCAGGTCAGGGTGGCCCGAGCGCTACCCGCCGTGGTGACGGTGTCGCAGAACTCGCGGCTCGACATCGCGGCGCAGATGCTGGTCGCGCCCGAGCGCATGACGGTGGTGCCGGTCGGCGTAGACCAGACGGTGTTCCGCCCCATGGATGACGTGGTGCCCGTTGCAGGGCGCATCATGGTCACCTCGAGCAGTGACGTCCCCATGAAGGGTCTGGTCCCGCTGCTCGAAGCGGTGGCCAAGCTGCGGACCGAACGCGACGTGGAGCTCACCGTCATCGGTCGCCCCAACGAGGGCGGCCGGGTCGACAAGGCGATCACGCGGCTCGGCCTCTCCGACGTGGTGCGCTGCGTGAGCGGGATCTCGGACGAAGCACTGGCCCGGCTGTACGGCGAGGCCGAGGTGGCGGTCGTCCCCTCGCTCTACGAGGGCTTCTCTCTCCCGGCCATTGAAGCGATGGCCTGCGGCGTCGCCGTGGTGGCGACGACCGGTGGCGCGCTCCCCGAGGTGGTGGGTACGCACGAGGACACCGGGCTCCTCGTGCCGCCCGACGATCCCGGCGCGCTGGCGCAGGCCATCGGACGGCTGATGGACGACCCCGCGCTCCGGGCGCGGCTCGGCGCGGCGGGTCGCCGCCGCGTCATGAGCCGGTTCACCTGGCAGGTGACGGCGCGGGGCACGGCCGAGTGCTACCGGGCGCTGCTCGAGGGGCAGCCATTGCCGGGCGCGACCGGGGACACCTCCTGATGCTGACCGTGGACTACCGACGGTTGGGGGTCCGGCCCGGGGACCGGCTGCTCGACCTCGGTTGCGGGTTCGGCCGCCACGCCTTCGAGGCGGCCCGCCGGGGCGCCGCCGTGGTCGCGCTGGACGCCGGACCCGACGAGGTGGCACAGGTGCGGGCGACCCTGGGCGCCATGGTCGACGCCGGCGAGCTGGCGGCGGACCACCCGGCGAGCGCCGTCCAGGGCGACGCGCTCTCCCTCCCCTTCGTCGACGCCACGTTCGACCGGGTCATCGCGTCCGAGGTCTTGGAGCACATCCCCGACGACAGCGCGGCCATGCGGGAGCTGGCCCGGGTGCTGCGCCCGGGCGGGACGATGGCGGTGACCGTCCCCCGCTGCCTCCCCGAGGCGGTCAACTGGGCGCTTTCCGACGAGTACCACGACACCCCGGGCGGGCACGTCCGCATCTATCGGCGCTCGACCCTGGAGCGCAGACTCGCGATGGCCGGCCTGGAACCGACCGGCCATCATCACGCGCACGGGCTGCACGCGCCCTATTGGTGGCTGCGTTGCTTGGTCGGCCCGAGCAATGAGTCCCACCCCGCGGTCGCGGCCTACCATCGGCTCCTGGTGTGGGACATCGTCAAGGCGCCGCGGGTGACCCGCACCGCAGACCGGATGCTGAACCCGCTCATCGGCAAGAGCCTGGTCGTCTACCTGCACAAAACGGACAAGGTCGCGCGGCTGCACGACGCGGGTCCCGTCCGACCCCCCGGAGTCCCCGGACGGCGCGGCCCCGCGTCGCCGGACCACGGGGCAGCGGCATGACGGCCGAGGACATCCGCGCCGCCCAAGTCGTCATCCCCGAGGTACCGGGGATCCTCTCGAGCGCCGACGTCCTGGCGACGGGGCACGCCATCGCCGCCGTGCAGCAGCGCGACGGGATGATCCCATGGTTCGAGGGGGGCCATTGCGACCCGTGGAACCATGTCGAGGCCGCCATGGCGCTCACCGTGTGCGGGCTCGTGCCCGAGGCGATGGAGGCCTACCGCTGGCTGGTCCGACGCCAGCTGCCGGACGGAAGCTGGTTCAACTACTACCGGGGCGACGCGGTCAAGGACCCGCGCCTGGACACAAACGTCTGCGCCTACCTGGCCGCCGGCGCCTGGCACCACCACCTGATCACCGAGGACGTCGACTTCCTGGGCGAGTTGTGGCCGACGATTGAGGGAGGAATCGACTTCATTCTGCGTTGGCAGCAGCCAGACGGATCGGTGCTGTGGTCACTCGACTCGACCGGACGGCCCGAGAAGTACGCACTCCTCACGGGTTCGTCGTCCATCTACCACTCGCTGCGCTGCGCGGTGGCCGTGGCGGAGCGCCTCGACAAGGACCGCCCAGACTGGGAGCTGGCCGCTGGCCGGCTCGGGCACGCGGTAGCCCACCACCCCGGCGCGTTCGCGCCCAAGGTGGAGTTCGCCATGGACTGGTACTACCCCGTGCTTTCGGGCGCCGTGGAGGGTGAGGCCGGACGCCGGCGCGTCGCCGACGGATGGTCCACCTTCGTCATGGACGGCTTGGGCGTGCGGTGCGTCTCGACGGGCGATTGGGTCACCGCGGCGGAGACGGCGGAGTGCGTCTTGACGCTCGACGCGCTCGGGCCTGGGGGACCACGCGCGCGAGCTGTTCACCGCCGGCCAGAACCTGCGTCTGCCCGACGGTTCCTATTGGACGGGTATGGTCTACCCGGAGGAAGAAACGTTCCCCGAGCACGAACGCACCACGTACACCTTCGCCGCCATGGTGCTGGCTGCCGACGCGCTGTCGAACACGACGCCCGCGGCCGGGCTGTTCCGGGGCGAGCGGCTCCCGGAGGCGCTCGATCTGGCCGAGCCGCATTGCGGCGACGCGACCGACGGTTGCGCCGTCCGTGGCACGCAACGGCGCTTCTGGAGAGACTGAGCAGAGCCAGGCCCGTGGTTCAGGGCGCCGGTGGAGCGAGGCGGCGGAGGACCCGCAGGCTGCCGCACGCCCCGTCGTCCACATACTCCCGCGACGCCAGGGCGTCGCAGTACAGCTCGTACGGAGGGCGGCCGCCGTCCGCAGGGTCGGAGAAGACGTCGTGGATGGCGAGCCATCCGCCCACCGCGACACGGGGCGACCAGCCCCGGAAGTCCGCCCATGCGGGCTCGGCGCCGTGCCCCCCGTCTATGAAGCAGAAGGCCAACGGCCGCTCCCAGCGGGCCGCGACGGTAGGGGAGTCGCCCACCACGCCGACGACCGACCTCTCGAGCCCAGTGGCGGTGATGGTGCGGCGCCAGTGCCGCAGCGTGTCGATCCGACCGGCGTCGGGATCGACCAAGTCGGGTTCGTGGTGCTCCCAGCCGGGCTGGTTCTCCTCGGAGCCCCGATGGTGGTCGACCGACAGCACGACCGCGCCCGTCGCCTCGGCTGCAGCACCCAGGTAGACCGACGACTTCCCGCACCAGGCGCCGATCTCGACGAACGTCCGCGGGTCCGCGCCGGGAATGCGTGCCCTCCCGGCCCGCAGGGCCGCCAGGAGCAACGCCTCCCCCTCGTCGTCCGGCATGAACCCACGCGTGGCGCCGCGCCGCTCGGACGAGCGCGCGGACGCGGTCCGACCCGGTGGCGCCGTCAGGCGGGAACGCCGGGGGCATCAGGCGCCCGTGGCAGCCTTCAATGCGGCAGCGAGCCGTCCGCGCTCACGCGCCGCGAACGCGAGGTAGACGTGGAGGCGCTCTATGGACTGGGCGACGCGCCGCGGGCCCGAGTCAACGGGGTGGTCGGCGAGGAAGCGGACCGCGCTCTCGGCGAAGGCGGCGTCGGCACAGAGCGAGGAGATGGAGTCGATCATCCGCGGGAACGCGTTCTTGGGGAACCGGTCCTGCATCCGTTCCCACGACTCGGTCATGCGGGTCCACACGGCCTGGCACCCGACACGGTTGGCGAGCAGGGCGCCGATCACCACGAAGCCGTTCTGGCTGCGCACCTCGGTCATGGCCAGGTCGAACGTGCGAAGGCAGAGCTCGACGTCCGGGAACGTGGCCAACGCGTTCAGCGAGCGCAGCTCCTCCTGGGGGGTCGACGCCGTCCGGTAGCGCTCGAGGAGGGCGTCGTAGTCGCCTTGCCGCAGGAGCTGGGCCACCACCGCCAGCGTCGCGGCCTCGATGTCGGGTGGGATCGGGCCGCCGGATCCCCCCGTGATCGGCGAGGCGTCGAAACGACGGGCGGCCTCGGCCCGCACCGCCTCGTCGGCGCCGACCGTGCCGAGAAGGTTGATGGCGAGGGAGCGCAGGGTCGGGGTGCGGTCGCTCTCGCCGGGGTGGGCCTCGAAGCCCAGCTCATCGAACTTGGGACGCACGACCGCCTCCACCGCCGAGTGCAGCTCCCCACGGTCGCCGTCGGCGGCGATGCGGTGCACCAGCCCGAAGGCGTTGGCGACCGGTGACCAGGCGGAGGGGTCGGGCTCGTGCTCGAGCCGCGAGGCCAGATGCATGAACTCGCCCAGCTCGGAGCGGCCGGCCAGGGTGGTCGCCCACGTGTCGCCCACGAGGTTGGCCCGCTCCAGCGGGGTCAGCGCGCCGAGCTCGCCGGCGAGAGCCTCGCGGTGTTCGGGCTCGTAGCCCACGCGGAACACGCCCCAACCGCCGGCGTTCACGACGGCGAGGCCGGCGTCCGCCTCCTCGAGCGGGAGCGGGTCGGGCCCGAGCACGAGGCGGCGGACGCCCGCGCCGGGTCGGCCGTCGGCCGGGAGCGCGCGCACCGCCAGCGGCACGTTCCAGGAGTCGCCGATCGAAGACGTGGCGCCTTCGGGGACCGGGCCGTAGGCAAAGGGCGCCTGGGTCAGGGCGCCGTCGCGCAGCGACACGAGCGGGTGCCCGCCCTGCAGGATGAACGTGTTCATCATGTCGCGCACGGGTGCCCCGCTGGCGTCCTCGAGGGCGTCCCACAGGTCGGTGGTGACGGTGTTCCCGTACTCGTGTGCCTTCAGGTAGGCGCGCACTCCGTCGCGGAAGACCTCGGGGCCTATGTACTGCTCGAGCATGCGCAGGACGGCGCACCCCTTCTCGTAGGTCAGGAGGTCGAACATCCCCTCGGCCTCCTTGGGTGGGCCAACCGGGTACTCGATGGGTCGCGTGGCGTTCACCCCGTCGATGGCGAGGGCGGCCTCACGGACGGGGGCGAACGAGAGCCAGCGGTCCCACGAGGGCCGGAACGCATCGACGCAGAGGGTCTCCATGAAGGTGGCGAAGGCCTCGTTGAGCCAGATGCCTTCCCACCAGCCCATGGTGACGAGGTCGCCGAACCACATGTGGGCCAACTCGTGCGCGACGACGTCCGCCACCCGCTCGAGCTCGGCCCGCGCCGCCTCGGCGGGGTTGACGAGGAGCGCGGTGTCCCGGAACGTGATGCATCCGAGGTTCTCCATGGCGCCGGCCGCGAAGTCAGGGATGGCGACCAGGTCCACCTTGTCACCGGGGTAGGGGATGTTGAAGTACTCGGAGAAGAAGCGCAGGGCGAACGCGCCGATCTCGAGCGCGAAGTCGGCCAGCGGCAGCTTGCCCGGGGTGCACACCACCCGGAGGGGGACGCCGTCCACGTCGACGGTCTCCGTGGTCTGGAGCTTCCCGACCACGTAGGCCACCAGGTAGGTCGACATCTTCATGGTGGGGGCGAAGCGGACACGGCGCTTGTCACCCTGCAGCGTGGTCTCGGCCACGGGCGAGTTCGAGAAGGCCTCGGCGTCGGGGTCGACCACGAGGGTGATCTCGAAGACGGCCTTACGATCGGGCTCGTCCCAGCACGGGAAGGCGCGGCGGGCGTCGACCGACTCGAACTGGGTGGTCGCGATGGTCTGCACGTCGCCGTCGGGGGTCGTGTAGGTGGACCGGTAAAAGCCGCGCAGCTTGTCGTTGAGGGTGCCCGAGAAGCGGCAGCTGACGGTGCAAGGCCCGGGCGGGAGCGCCGACGGGGCACGGAAGACAACCTGCTCCAGCTCGTCGACGAAGGACACCGCGCAGGACAGCGCGGACGCGTCCGCCAGCCGGATCTCGACGTCGCTGATGGCCAGGTCGGCCGCGTTCAGCACCATCTCGGTCACGGGCTCGTGGACGACCACGTCCACGGAGACGGTGCCCGAGAAGCTGGCCGAGGCGACGTTGGGCTCGACCTCTATGCGGTACCTCACCGGCTCGACCGTCCGGGGCAGGCGGAACGCCTCCGGGCCGGGCACGGCAGAGGAGGACGTGTCGGTGGTTGGGCGCATCGCGGGAAGGCTACCTGGCGGCCGCGAGTAGGTTCTCGTCGTGCCTCCTCGGGATGATGCAACCCTGACGCGGCTTGCCGCGATTGCGCCGTCTGCCGACGGCGACGCGCACGCCCTCGACGTGGTGGCGATCGGCTCTCCCCTCCTCGACGTCATCGCGTTGACGAGCGACGAAGAGCTGGCCCGAAGCGGCCTGGAGAAGGGGTCGATGACCCTGATCGACTTGGTCACCGCCGAGGCGGTGCAGGCGTCCATGGCGGCCCCGCGCTACGTCTCGGGGGGTTCGGTCGCCAACACCGCCGCCGGCGTCGCCGCCCTGGGCGGGGCCGCCGGATTCGTGGGCGCGGTGGCCGACGACGAGGTGGGTCGGGCCTACAGCGAGCACCTCCGGGGCGCCGGGGTCGAGTTCGAGCCGTACTTCAGCGAGTCCGCCGCCGGCGATTGCCTCGGCACGGGACGCTGCGTGGTCCTGGTGACCGAGGACGCGGATCGCACCATGGGCACCTACCTCGGCGCCGCCTCCACCCTCTCGCCCGTGGGCGTCAACGCCGCCTTCGTGGCCCGCGCCGCGGTCGTGCTCCTGGAGGGATACCTGTGGGACGTCCCGGCGGCCAAGGAGGCCATGCGGCACGCAGCGGCCACCGCGCACGCCGAGAACGGCTCCGTGGCCCTGTCCCTGTCCGACCCGTTCTGCGTAGAGCGCCACCA
Source organism: uncultured Acidimicrobiaceae bacterium (assembly GCA_963808355.1). Classification (GTDB taxonomy): domain Bacteria; phylum Actinomycetota; class Acidimicrobiia; order Acidimicrobiales; family RAAP-2; genus Bog-473. The sequence continues at coordinate 405,090 of CAWEFL010000003.1, read as the reverse complement.
GCGCGAGTTCCTCGATCTCCTCCTCGACGACATCGACATCCTGCTGGGCAACGAGGACGAGATCACCATGCTGTTCGGCGCGCCGTCCTCCCGCGCCGCACTCGAGGTGGCCGAGGAGACGGGGTTGTTGGTGGTCATGACGCAGGGGCCGCAGGGGGCGACGGTGCTGACCGCGCGCGGCCCCGCCGCGGTCCCGGCGGCCGCTGTCGCAGAAGTTGTCGACACGACGGGCGCGGGCGACCTCTTCGCGGCCGGCTTGCTCTACGGGCTCACCCACGGCATGGGACCCGAGGAGAGCACGCGCCTCGGTGGTCTCTGTGCCGCCGAGGTGATCTCCCACACCGGCGCGCGCCCCGAGGCCGACCTGAGGTCGCTGGCCGCTTCGGCCGGCCTGCTGCCTGCCTAGGCGGTGTCCCTCTCCATCGGCATCGTGGGCCTGCCCAACGTGGGCAAGTCGACGCTCTTCAACGCGCTCACCAACAACGAGGTGCTGGCGGCGAACTACCCGTTCGCGACCATTGAGCCCAACGTCGGCGTGGTGGCCCTGCCGGACGCGCGGCTGGCGCAGCTGGCCGCGCTGTACGACGACGCGCCCGTCGTGCCGGCCACGGTCACCTTCGTCGACATCGCCGGCCTGGTGCGCGGCGCCTCGCAGGGGGAAGGCCTGGGCAATCAGTTCCTGGCGGCCATCCGCGAGACCGACGCAGTCTGCCAGGTGGTGCGCGCCTTCCACGACGAAGACGTCGTGCACGTCGACGCGCGGGTCGACCCGGGGGCCGATATCGAGATAGTGAACACCGAGCTGATCCTGGCCGACCTCCAGACGGTGGAGAACCGGTTGTCGCGACTGACGAAAGAAGCAAGGGCAAACCCTTCGCTGAAGCCGGTGGCCGACGCGGTCGCGGCGGCGCAGGGCCTGTTGGGGGAGGGGCGCACGATCTACAGCGCGGCGGCGGCGGGGGACGTGGACGCGGCGCTGTTACCCGACCTGCATCTACTGACCGCCAAGCCGTTCATTTACGTCTTCAACGTCGACGAGGCCGCGCTGGGCGACCAGGTGGCCGCGAGGGCGCTGGCTGACGGCGTGGCGCCGGCTCCGGCGGTGGTGCTGTCCGCGCAGATCGAGGCGGAAGTGGCCGGGCTCGACCTGGAGGAGGCGAAGGAGCTGCTGCGCAGTTACGGGCAAGAGGAGTCGGGGCTGGAACAGCTGGTGCACGTAGGTTTCGCCACGCTGGGGCTGCAGACGTTCCTGACCGCCGGGCCCAAGGAAGCGCGGGCCTGGACCATCCACACGGGGGACACGGCGCCGAAGGCGGCCGGCGTGATCCACACCGACTTCGAACGCGGCTTCATCAAGGCCGAGGTGGTCAGCTTCGACGATTTGGTGTCCGCGGGCTCGCTGGCGGCTGCCCGCAGCGCGGGAAGGGCGCGCATGGAGGGCAAGGACTACGTGATGCGCGACGGCGACGTGGTCGAGTTCCGCTTCAACAACTGAGCAGGTCAGCCGTTGCCGTTGGACGCGCTGACGGAGAAACCGGTCGTGATCTGCCGGCCGCGTGCGTTGATCACGTACCAGAGGCCGCCGTCTTGGTCGATGGCCTGTCCAGTCACCATTCCCGGCGTCACGTCCAGGTTGTAGGTGTAGAGGGGATGGCCCCCGTAGGAGACTTGGATCGCGCCGTCGGGGCGACGCAGCGTCCCGACGAGCTTGAGGTCGACGCCCTGCCCGACCCGGAACGGGAGGGAGGGCACGACGAGGGGCGGCCACTGGAACACGCAGCCGTCGTTCACGCAGGCACTGTGCGTCGGGGTGTCGGGCGCGAAGTCGTACAGCGTGTTCCCGCCGCCAGTGGCCAGGATGGCCCCCGCGGGTGAGTGCTGCAGGGTCAGGGTGAGCGAGGGGTTCGTCGTGGGCGGGGCGGAGAGCGTCGTGACGCCGGGGTTGCCGCATGCGGTCGCGGCGATGGCGGAGCCGATGAAGGCTGCCGCGCCGACGAAGGCCCACAGCGCGCAGCCGTCCACCCATCACGGTGAGGCCGGAGGGACGTTCGTGCCGAGCATCCAGCTGATGGCGGCGAGCGCATCGTCGACCGTCCATGTCGGTTGCTGGGGATGCTGCAGGCCGTCGAGGCCGCCGGCGTTGAGGAGCGAGCGGAGCTTGGGGCTGAGGGTCCTCAGGTCCGGCGCGGTGGCGTCGACGTAGCGCTCGCGGCCGTGCGGGTCGATGAGGATGTACCCGTCGGTGTGGACGACGTCGTAGGTGAGCGGCTTGCCGGTCCACCAATCGAGCTTGGGCGGTTGTTCCTCGGGGACGATCTGGTAATTGACGCCGAACGGCTTCCAAAACGCCGCGACGTCGGCCGGTGTGCCCGTCCACAGCTCCCAGTGGGCGCCGAACTCGCTCTGATAGGCGGCCAGGCGCGCCACGCTGTCGCGACCGGGATCGACCGTCGCCTCGACGAACACGACCTTGCTGCCCAGCCCGGCCGCCTGGAGGTCGTGCTGGAGGCTGATGAAGGCGCCGGTGACGAGCGGACACTCGTCCTGGCACAGGGACAGGAACGGCGCGAGCACGACAACGGAGCCCCGGAGTGAGGACAGCGTCGTCGGGACGCCCATCTGGTTGACCATCGACACCGACTGCGGCGTGGGACGACTCAGCACGAGGCCCTGGTTCGGCGGCGGAGCCGCGGGCGCGGAGGAGCCGCACGCGGCGAGGAGAAGGCCGAGTGCGAGGACGAGCACGGAGCCGGTGGCCGTGCGCGCCGGTCGGCAGCGGGAGGTGTCCATGGCGGTGACCATCCCTAGCGGGCGGCACCGCGTCATGCCAGTCAGGGCCGTGTCCCCTGCGGTGCGCTGCGGGGTCAGTCGCCCTCGTCGCCGGCCGGGAGGAAGGCGAACGGGAGGTCCGCCAAGGAGATGAGCGTGGATGCGATCCAGCGGGTAAGGGCGTCGAAGGCCGGGGCGACGCCGGCGGGCTCATCGAGCTGCGCGTCGGTGAACCGGATGGACCCCTCGTAGGTGGCCTCGACGGCCCAGCGCAACGGACGCTCCTCGCCGTCGTCGGCGTCGGTGCGCACCTGCTCGATCGTGGTGGCCGTGCGGACCAGATCGTCCGGACGGACCAGGGGCCCCGCCGGCGGCAGCGCGCGGAGCACCTTCTCGGTGTCGGGGGCCTCGGCCATGCGCTGCACGCGCAGGGCGATCTCTATCACCACCTCGGGCAGCTCGTCGGGTGGCTCGCCGATGGACCAACTGCGGTAGGAGGCCTGGCTCCAGGTGGGCCAGTCGAGCGACAGGTCGGCGCGCACGCGCGGCGGCTGTTCCTCCCCGGGCAGGCTGAAGGAGGTCTCCCAGGACACGTCGCCCAGGAAGACGTCGACCTGAAAACGCTCCTCCACCGCCTGGCGCTGGAGGAGGGCGCGGTCGAAGGCTTCGCGGATGATGCTGATGACGTCGACGAGAAGGTGATCGAGCACCGGGTCCGAGGATAGGGCTGTTACGGTCACGGCGGTGAGCGGAGGGTGAACCAAGGTTCGGTGTGGCTGGAGCGCCGGGTGATCGCCTACGCGCATCAAGGGGGGGCCTGGGAGTCGCCGTCGTCGACGCTGCACGCCATCCGCCACGCGTTGGCGGCGGGAGCGACGGCGATCGAGCTCGACGTGCACGCCACGGCCGACGCGGAGCTGGTCGTGTGCCACGACGCCACCGTGGACCGCACCACCGAGGCGAGTGGCGCCATCGCGTCGTTCACGCTCGAGGAGCTGCGGCGGCTGGACTTCTCCTACTGGTGGATTCCCGGTGCCGACGTGACGCCGGGACGGCGGCCCGAGGAGTACCCCTTCCGGGGCGCGCGCCCGGGGACCGGTCGTTCGGGATCGCAACGCTGCGCGAGGTCCTAGAGGAGTTCCCCGGGGTGGTGCTCAACCTGGACATCAAGCAGACGGCGCCGACGGTGGCACCCTACGAGGAGGCGCTCGCGGCGCTGCTGGCCGAGTACGGACGGAACGACCACGTCATCGTGGCGTCGTTCTTGGATCCGGCGACCGATGCGTTCCGCTCGTTTGCGCCGGAGGTTCCGACGTCGGCCGGCACCATCGCGACGGCGGAGGCGTGGCGGGCCGTGCAGGCGGGGGAGGACCTGCCGGATATTCCGGCCGTGGCGTTCCAGGTACCCGAACGCCAGGGCGATCTCGTCGTGGTCAACGACCGCTTCGTCGAGGCGGCCCACCGCGCCGGCAAGGCGGTGCACGTGTGGACGGTGAACGACGCCGAGTCCATGGAGCGGCTGCTGGGGCTCGGGGTGGACGGCATCATCTCCGACCTGCCGACGACGCTCAACGGGGTGCTGTCGGCGGCCAGGGTGGGTTGGGACGGGAGCTAACCCCGCCCGCAGTTCGGCTTCTTGCCGTGGTTCGCCTTCTTCTTCGTGCGCAGCTTGCGCTTGACCGTTCGCTTCGACATGAGGCAGAGAGCTTACACAGCGTGGCGTGGCCGATAACCTTCGGCCTGATGCGGTCCGGTTGGCTGCTACGGGACGGGGACGTGCTGTGCGCACTGGAGGTGGCGGACTCACCCTCGGAGGGGCGCCGAGGCCTGCGCGGGCGCACGGGATGCGACGGTGCGCTCCACGTGGAGGGCCTGCGCACCGTGCACACGGCCGGCATGAAATTCCCGATTGACGTCGCGTTCCTTTCCGCGGACCAGACGGTGTTGCGTGTCGCCCGGCTGAAGCCCTGGCGCGTGGCGCTGAGCGGACCGAGTGCGCACAGCGTGGTCCAGGCCGAGGCCGGTTCGCTGGAGCGGTGGGGCGTTCGGGCGGGCGACCAGCTCGAGGTACGGGAAGCCGGGAAGAGCCCGTGACCGGTCGGTGAGCGCATCCAAACGGGGCAACCTCGTGTTGGTGGCCACACCGATCGGGAACCTCGGAGACCTTTCGCCCCGGGCCCGCGAGGTCCTGGCCGAGGCGGACCTGATCTGCTGCGAAGACACGCGACGCACGAGGGCGTTGCTCTCCTCGGCGGGCATCTCGGCCGGGCGCGACGGCAGGGACCGGCTGCTTTCACTGCACGGGCACAACGAAAGATCACGCCTGGGCCGGGTGGCCGAGTGCATCGCTGCCGGAGGCACGGTGGCGGTGGTCAGCGATGCCGGAACACCGGGGATTTCGGACCCCGGCGCCTGGTTGGCGGCGCAGCTCGCGGCGGCCGGTGAGACCGTGACCACCGTGCCCGGTCCGTCGTCGGTGATCGGTGCCCTGGCGGTGAGCGGGCTGCCTTCCGATCGCTTCGCCGCGGAGGGGTTCCTTCCCCGCAAGGGCGGAGAACGACGCCGGCGGATGGAGGCGCTGATGGGCGACACACGCACCACGGTCATTCTCGAGGCTCCGGGACGGGTGGCGCACACGCTCGCCGAGTTGTCGGCGCTCGACCCCGCGCGCCCTGCGGCCGTGGTGCGCGAGCTGACCAAGCTGCACGAGGAGGTCTGGCGGGGGACGCTCGGCGAGGCGGCAGACGCGTTCGTCGCACGCGACCTGCGGGGCGAGGTCGTGCTCGTGGTGGGCGGAGCGGTCGCGGCACCACCGGTGGACGACGCAGAAGTGGAGCAGGCGGTCCGGGCGGAGTTGGTCGCCGACCCCTCGGCCGGCCCGAGGCAGCTGTCCGATCGCGTGGCGACGTCGCTCTCGGTGCCACGCCGACGCGCGTACGAGGCGGCGGTGCGCGTGCGCAAGCCGGGCCGAGACGACAGCCGGGCGGTCGAGGAGCCGCGTTGGCCGGACCGGAGCCAGCCGGATCGGCCGTGACAGGCAAGACACCCGCGCGGGCACCGGTACCCTATCGGCGGTGCCCTCCTATTACCTGACGACCCCGATCTATTACGTGAACGACGCCCCGCATGTGGGCACGGCGTACACGACGGTCAACGCCGACGCGTTGGCGCGCTGGCACCGGTTGCTGGGGGACGAGGTCCTGTTCATGACCGGCACCGACGAGCACGGCGCCAAGATCGTGGAAGCGGCCGAGGCGAACGGCGCCACCCCCAAGGAGTGGACGGACCGGACTTCGGCCCGCTTCGTCCATGCTTGGCACCGTCTCAACCTGAGCAACGACGACTTCATCCGTACGACGGAGGCCAGGCACTACGCCGCAGTCCAGAAGTTCCTGCAGCGGATTTACGACAACGGCTTCATAGAGCTGGCGCCGTATTCGGGGCTCTACTGCATCGCGTGCGAGGACTACTACCTGGAGGACCAGCTGGTTGACGGGAATTGCCCTGTGCACGGCCGTCCCGTGGTCGAGATGGAGGAGGACAACTACTTCTTCCAGCTGAGCGCCTTCGAACAGCGGTTGCTGGACTACTACAACGAGCACCCCGACTTCGTGCGACCGGTGGCCAAGCGCAACGAGGCCCTGGGCTTCATCCGGGGCGGTCTGCGCGACGTCTCTATCACCAGGACGTCGTTCTCCTGGGGCGTCCCGGTGCCGTGGGACAGCGGGCATGTCTTCTACGTGTGGTACGACGCGCTCATCAACTACCTGACCGTCGCCGGCTACGGCGGCGACCCGGACGTGTTCAAGGCGTGGTGGGGTTCGGCCCACCATCTCATCGGCAAGGACATCCTGAAGTTCCACTGTGTGTGGTGGCCCGCCATGTGCATGGCCGCCGACATAGACCCGCCGGCCGAGATCTTCGTCCACGGGTTCTTGCTCATGGGGGGGCAGAAGCTCGGGAAGACGATGCTCGCGGCGGGAGTGACAGGGGAAGGTGGGAAGACCGGGCCTCTGAACGCCACTGACGTGTCCCCGCTGGCGCTGGCGGACGACTTCGGCGTCGACCCGCTGCGCTACCACCTGCTGCGCGACGTCCCGCTCGGCAGCGACGGCGACTTCTCCTACGAGGGCATCGTGGCGCGGTACAACGCGGACCTGGCCAACAACCTGGGCAACCTGGTGCAGCGCGTGACGACGGTCGTGCACTCGAAATGCGGGGGCATCGGCCCCGGATGCGACCGGGACAGCGAGCTCGCAGTGGTGGCCGCCAGCGTGCTCCATGCGACCGGGGCGGCGTGGGCGCGCTGGGCGCCCCACGACGCGCTCGAGGAGACCTGGCGTCTCATCGGCGCGGCAAACGCCCGCCTCGAGTCCGCGGAACCGTGGAAGATGGAGCCGGGTCCCGCGGTTGACGCGGTCCTGGGCGACGCGCTCGAGGTGCTGCGCATCGTGGCCGTCCTCGCGTCGCCGGCGATGCCGGCCGCCGCGGCGGAGGTCTGGCGACGCATCGGGGTCCCGGGCGACCCCACGGCGGCGGGCCTGCCCGCTGCGGCTTCCTGGGGCGGCTACACGGGCGGGGTGCCCGTCGTGAAGGGGGAGCCGCTGTTCCCCCGGCGCAAGGCCTGACGGTGGGGGGGTGGTTCGACTCCCACTGCCACGTGCAGGAGGGGTTTCTCGCCGGGGACTCGGATGAAAGTGCTGGTGAAGGCACCTCCGGGGGCGACCAGGGCGGCGAGCTGGCGTCGCTCTGGGAACGGGCCCGGGCGGCCGGGATCGACCGCCTCGTGTGCATCGGGACCGGTCCGTCGACCTCCCGCCAGGCCGTGGCCGTGGCCCGGGCCACGACCGCCGAGGGGGTGGCGCCTCGCGGCTGGGCCTCCATCGGGCTGCACCCGCACGAGGCGAGCGAGGGAGTAGACGACGTCGCGGCGGTGTTGGCCGAGGAGCTGGCAGCAAGAGACGGTGTCGTTGTCGCGGTCGGCGAGTGCGGCCTCGACTACTACTACGAGCACTCGCCCCGCGACGCACAGCGACGAGCATTCGCGGCGCAGATCGCGCTGGCCCACGCGCACTCCCTCGCGCTGGTGATCCACGCGCGCGACGTGTGGGGCGATCTCTTCGACGTGCTCGACGCGGAAGGTGTCCCGGAGCGGACGGTGCTCCACTGCTTCACCGGAGGCCCGGAGGAGGTCGCGCGGTGTCTGCGCGCGGGCATGTTCGTGTCCTTCAGCGGCATCGTGACGTTCAAGAACGCCACGGAGGTCCGCGCCGCCGCGGAGGCGTGCCCGCTGGAGCGATTGCTGGTGGAAACAGACAGCCCCTTCTTGGCGCCCGAGCCCCATCGTGGTCGCACGAACGAACCCTCCTACCTGCCGCACGTCGGCGCGGCCGTCGCGGCGGTGAAGGGGTGCTCTGTCGACGAGATCATGGAACGCTCGGCCGCTGCGGCCGCACTCGCGTATTCCACAGATTCCTAATTCACGCGTCGTTGTGCGTAATACGAGAACCTTGTGACCAGCACCTTTGCGACGGAATTTTCCACAACCTTAGCTGTGAGCTGGGTGTTTACCGAAATATTGCGGACTTCACGCCGCATGACCTGCGGAAATAGCGAGCGATTTGGTTGCGACTCATCTCGGGTTTGCGGGCACCCAGATTGGTTATCTAACTTCGTCAAGACCCCTCGCCGTTTTGTGTCGGCGCGGGTGCACTGTCCCCGGAGAAGGGTGGAGCCCTGCGGAAACAGAGCACTCGGGGGAGGCGCTTCGGCGTTGCTGCGATCCTCTGCGGCGCGTTGTTCAGTGTGCCTTTCCTCTTGCTGCACAATGGAACGGCGCGCGCGCCCCATGCCACGGCAACGCGGGCCCTGGCTGCGCTGCGGACTCATGAGGCGGCCGCGTCTCCGCCGTCGCACCGCGACGGGGTGAACCTGCCCTCGCATCTCGCCGCGTATCAAGCACCGCAGTCGACGACGACGACAGCCACTCCGGTTCCGGCGTCCACCTCCACGACGACGGCGCCGCCGACGACGACCACGACCGAGGCGGCCCACGCCACCGCCGCGGCTGCGCCAACGCCCCCGCCTCCGACGACCACGACCACGACGACGGCTCCTCCCCCGCCCCCCGCGCCCACCAACAGCGAGGCCGGGGACGCGACGTGGTACCCGGAGGCACCGGACGGCATGTGTGCCAGCCCGACCTTGCCGTTCGGGACGGTGCTCACGGTCACCAACAACGCCACCGGAGCCGCGACGCAGTGCACGGTCGACGACCGCGAGGGGGCGGGATACCCCCGGGTCGTCGACATGTCGTCCTCGGGCTTCTCGCAGATCGCCGATCCCAGCCAAGGAGTGGTGGAAGTCACAATCTCCTGGTGACCCTCACCGGTGCCGACATTGCCGACCTGCTGTCGGCGTACGGGCTCCGGCCCAGGCGGTCCCTCGGCCAGAACTTCGTCGCCGACCCCAACACGGTTCGCCGGATCGCCCGCCTCGCCGGGGTCGGGCTCGGCGACCGGGTGCTGGAGATCGGGGCCGGACTCGGATCCCTCACGCTCGCGCTGGCCGAGACCGGCGCGACGGTCGTCGCGGTGGAGAAGGATCGGCATCTCATCCCGGCGCTACGCCGGGTGACGGAACCGGTCGCCGTCGAAGTCGTGGAGGCGGACGCCATGCGGGTCGAGCTGGCCTCGCTGCTGTCGGGTCACGGCGAGGGGGAGTGGAGCCTGGTGGCGAACCTCCCCTACAACGTCGCGACCCCGCTCGTGCTGCGGACGCTCGTAGAGGTCGAGACCGTCACCCGGATGCTGGTGATGGTGCAGCGCGAGGTCGGCGAACGCATGGCCGCCGCTCCCGGTGGCAGAGCCTACGGTTCGGTGTCGGTGCGCATCGGCTACTTCGCGCGGGCGACCGTGGTCGGTCGCGTGCCCGCCTCGGTGTTCGTCCCTCGTCCACGCGTCGAGTCGGTCCTGGTGCGTCTGGATCGGTTGCCGTCGCCGGCGGTCGATCCTGCGCTCGTCTCCTACGAGCGGCTCGAAGCAGTCGTCAAGGCGGGTTTCGGGAAACGCCGCAAGATGCTCCGACGCTCGTTGGCCGGGGTGATCGAGCCCGAAGCCTTCGCGTGGCGGGGGTGCGGCCCGACGCACGCGCCGAGGAGCTCGACGTCGCCGCCTGGGGCAGGCTGGCGGCGTCATGAGCGACGCCGGCCCGGGGGCACGCGTGCGCGTCCGGGCGCCCGCCAAGCTGACGCTCTCGCTGGAGGTGACCGGGGTCCGGCCCGACGGGTACCACGAGCTGCGGTCGGAGATGGTGACGCTCGACCTCGCCGATGAGCTGGAATTCGACGAGGGCGGGTCTGGCATCTCCGTGGTGGCGGCGCCGGGCAGCCGGGCCGAGCAGCTGGCGACGGGACCCGAGGCCACCGCGTCCGACAACCTCGTGCTGGATGCGCTGCGGCTGGCCGGGCGGACGGCGGCGGTCCGCCTGTCGAAGCGGATCCCCGTCGGCGGGGGACTGGGCGGAGGATCGGCCGACGCGGCGGCCGTCCTGCGCTGGGCCGGCTGCACCGACCCCACCGTGGGCGTGCGGCTCGGTGCGGACGTCCCCTTCTGCCTGGTGGGTGGGCGGGCCCAGGTCGAGGGGATCGGCGAGCGCGTGACGCCGCTGCCCTACGAGCGGCGCGAGTTCCTGCTGTTGGTTCCGCCTTTCGGGATGGACACCGCGGCCGTGTACCGGGCCTGGGACCAAGCCGCGGTCGGCGGCGCCGCAGCGGCCGGTGGCATGAACGGCCTCGCAGGCGCCGCGCTGGCCGTGGAGCCGCGCCTTGCGGTCTGGCGCGACGCCCTCAGGGAGCTCGCCGGTCACGAACCCACCCTTGCCGGCAGCGGGTCGACCTGGTTCGTCGAGCAAGGGCCCGCAGACGCGGGGACGGCGGCGCTGCCGGCGCTGCGCGTCGGAGGCGCACAGGGGCTGCTGCTGCGGGTCGCGACGGTGCCCGCGGGTTGGGGCGAGGGCTGATCGACTATTTGCCGGCGCGGCGCTGCCAGCGGGTGGCTTTCAGCATCTTCTTGTGCTTCTTCTTGCGCATCCGCTTGCGCCGCTTCTTGATCAGTGATCCCATGCCGTGCGGCAGGCTAGCGGTCTCCGACCTCGACTGCCAGGTCACGCGCCGCGCGAGGATGCACACCCGTGACGCCCGAAATCGTGCGGTTGGACCACGTGCAACTGGCCATGCCGCCGGGCGGCGAGGCCCGCGCCGAGGCCTTCTACGCCGGCCTGCTGGGTCTGGCGCGAGTCCCCAAGCCGGAGCCCCTGTCGGCCCGCGGTGGGTGCTGGTTCGTCCACGGGCCGACCGCAGTCCACCTCGGTGTCGAAGCGGACTTCCGGCCCGCCCGCAAGGCGCATCCGGCGCTCGTGGTCCGCGATCTTCCTGCCCTGGAGGCGGTGCTCTCGGCCGCGGGAGTCGAGGTCCGCCAGAACCCCGATCGCGAGCCCGGCCGGGGTTCGTACGTCGACGACCCTTTCGGCAACCGGATAGAGCTCATCGCCGAGTAGTCCGGCGGGGCAGCGCGCCGCGCGCGCCGGCTGCTCCAGCATGAACCGGGAGGGAGGTGCCGACGGGGACGGATCGGGGTCCGCCCCCGTCGGCGTCACCGGGGGGAGAGGGCGGAGGCTCTCTTCCCACCGGCTGGGATTTGGGTGTCGCCATCGTGCGCCCCCGAGCTTGGCCCGGGGTGGGGATCCGGTAAGAAAGGTCGAAGAAAGTCCCTACTGGTCCCTACTGGGCTGACCCGAACCGAGGCTCGGTGTCGTCCTCGTCGGTGGGACAGGGAACCGTCGGGAGCTGCATCCTCATCCTCGCCCCGCCCTCCGGGTCGTTCTCGGCCACGATCGTTCCACCCTCCGCTTTGACCACCTGGGCCACGATGGCCAGTCCCAGGCCCGACCCCGGAAGGCCCCGGGCGCGGGGAGATCGGTAGAAGCGGTCGAAGATGTGCGGCAAGTCCCCCTCGTCAATGCCCGGCCCCCGGTCGTGCACGACCACCTCGCCCTCCCGGCAGAAGACGGACACCGGCCGGCCCGGTGGACTCCATTTGCGGGCGTTGTCGAGCAGGTTCCCGACGGCCCGGGAGAGCCGGTCCGCATGACCCTCGACGCAGCAGGGCGCCGCATCCAATTCGAACGTGACGTCCTCGGCCCGGCCGTGCGTGCTCTGCACCGCCACCGCGTCTCGGACCAACACGTCGAGGCGCAACGGCTCCCGCGGCGCGGGCTCCTGGTCGCCCCGCGCCAGCTCGGCCAGATCGCCGACAAGGGCGCTCAGCTCCTGCAACTGCACCAGGACGTCGCCGACGAGCACCGAGCGGTCTTCCGGGCTGAGCTCGTCGATCCGGCGGATCACCTCCAGGTTGGTGCGCAGGCTCGTCAAGGGGGTGCGCAGCTCGTGTGACGCGTCGAGGACGAGCTGGCTCTGGGCGCGGCGCGACGAGTCGAGCGCCTCGAGCAGCCGGTTGAACGCCCGCCGGAGCCGGCCGAGCTCGTCCGGGCCGCCCGGCGAGAGACGCTGGGACACGTCGGTCGTCTCGGCCACGTCCTCGACCGTGGCGGTCAGCGAATTCAGGGGCACCAGGGCCGTGCGCGCCACGAGGAGGCCCAGGACAACCGCGAGGGCCACCCCCACCAGCGCGACCGCTCCCAGCAACAACGCGAGCTTGGTCAGCTCCGAGTTGGCGTTGAGCAGCGTGGCGATCTGGAGCGCCCCGCCCTGGACCAGAGGCTCCCCCTCCACGAGCGTGTTGGCGGGCAGGTGCTCGACGAGCTCGCGCATCTGGTTTCCGTCCACGTTCACGGTCGTGAAGAACGTGGGTGCCAACCCGACGGCGACGAGCCGCACGTCACCCGTGACCGGGAGTCCGCCGCCGGAGACGACGCCACCGCTCGTGTCGGTCACCTGGCCCAGCGTCGCGGTCGTGGACCCGATCTGCTGACCGGCGACGATCTTCTGCGCAGCTGTGGTGAGCGAGTTGTCCGCCGCATTCAGCAGCGTGTTGCGGGCGGCGAGGAAGGCTGCGCTCGATGCGGCCAGCACCGCCACCACGACGGCCACGGTGGCCGCCATGACGAGCCGGGTCCGGAACGTCACGCCTCTCGCAACACGTAACCCACGCCGCGCACGGTCTGGATGCAGCGCGGTTCGCCCTCCTCCTCGAGCTTGCGACGTAGGTAGCCGACGTAGACCGCGAGGGAGTTGGTACCAGAGTCGAAGTCGAACCCCCAGACCTCGTTGAGCAGCACGTCCCGGGTCAGGACCTGGCGGGGATGGCGCAGGAACATCTCGAGCAGGTCGAACTCGATCCGCGTGAGCGTGAAGGTCCGCTCGCCGCGTTGGCCCTCCCGCGTCGAGAGGTTCAAGGTGAGGTCCCCCACGCGGAGGAGTCCACCCTCTGCCTCGAAGCGGCGCCGGAGCAGGGCCCGCAGACGGGCGAGAAGCTCCGCCAGGGCGAATGGCTTGACCAGGTAGTCGTCGGCGCCCGCGTCGAGCCCCTGGACGCGGTCGTCGACGGCGTCGCGGGCGGTCAGCATGAGTACCGGGGTGTCGTCGCCCGCGGTGCGCATGCGCCGGCAGACCGTGAGGCCGTCCACGTCGGGCAGTCCGAGGTCGAGGATGAGCGCGTCGGGGGGCGTCTGCGCGAGGGACTCGAGCGCCTCGCCGCCCGAGGGCACCGTCAGGACGTCGTACCCCTCGAGCCGGAGCGCCCGGTCGATGGACCGGCGCACGGCCAGGTCGTCGTCCACCACCAAGATGCGCATCACGCAGAAGCTACCGCTGAGGGTCGTTCAACGGACGCCGAACCCCTGTCTAACCTTTTCCTGGCGACCGCCTCGCTCCGGGGTAGTTCAATCGGCAGAACGTCGGCCTTTGGAGCCGGATGTTGGAGGTTCGAGCCCTCCCCCCGGAACTACTGCAACCACCTGCCGCAAGGTCGGAGGACGGGCGAAGGCGGTTCGTTTGAAGACACGACCGTGGGTGGAGCGAAGACTTGGTCACTCCGGAGTGGGTCGTGCGTCGTCAATGACCGGATTGCGCGCGCGACCACTGAAGCCGCTGAAAGCGGTAGCGCGCCGCGAGTATCACGAGCAGAAGTTTGAGCCGTTGGTCCAGACGATCGACCACCGCATAGTTCAGGCGATAGTTGCGCACCTCCAATTGCCTGAGCGGCCAGCTGTCGGCCGTGAGGCGCCGGATGGTGGCACCGCGCCAACCTCGGCCCGGAAGGTGGAAGAGGTCACCCGGTACCTCGACGCCTGCTCGCCGTGCCATGGAGAGTGCAATACCGACGACGGTGGGACACCCCGCTTCCTGGGCCAGCTCGTGCACCGCGCACCAGTCGACCGGAGTGCCCGCACGCTCTTCCGTGTGAGCGATCATGGCCAGATCTGCGATCCAGATGAGTCGGACGAAGCGGTGATACGGCTTTCCGGCGTGGGCGGCCAGAACGACCACTTCGTCCGTGGGCGACAACCCGTAGGCTGGAGTACCGGCGCACGCAATGGGTCGTCTCCGCATCCATAGTGAATCCGGATCCAATGCGGTGACTCGCTCCGATTTCTTTTCCAAGCCGTAGTGCAGTTCCAAGAACAGCGACGGCACCTCGGGGTGGGACAGCACGGTGTCGTAGACGTGGGGGCCGGCTGGGCGGGCGATCACCCAGCCTGCCCGCTGGAGCACCGCCACCGCGTCGTGATGAGACCCGCGTGGGAGCAGCAGGTCGATGTCGTCCATCGGCCTGAGGCCCGGTTCGGGATAACGACGGGCGACAGCCGGACCCTTGAAGACCACCGGCTCGAGGCCGATGTCGGTGAGCGGTTGCACGGCCAGGGCGACGGCAGCGGGGATGAGGAACAAGGCCTCCAATCGCAACGATTCGGCGATGCCCTCGAAGCGTTCCCGTTCGGGACCCAACAAGTCGAGCGCCCCGGTCGCACTCAACGCCCGCCACAGCATCCCGACGAGCCGGTGCTTGGTCGCTTCAGAAGCGGCGACGGGAACGGCCGCGCCGCAATCCAGCGCACGCCTTATGGCGGCCTCATCAAGTACAGGGCGACATGCTTCCCAGAGGAGGCGCGCCGTCTGTACCGTCGTCTCCGAGGCGGCGTCGTCCACTCTCACCATGATCAGCTTGCCACTGTTCACACCGATGTGTTCTTCCCACGCCGGCCACAAGTTGAAACTCGTGCTTCACGAATGATTGAACGATTGGCTTCACGAATGAGCAAGCGCGAAAGAACGTTACGCTTGGGATTAACTCAGACGGTAAACTGGGTATACCCCACCGTGCGGGAACAGAAGCCGGAACAAGAGCGGCGGATATGAGCAGCGAACCAAACGGTCAGAGTGCAGCGGGAGCCCAGGGCGACATGGTGGGGGGTTCATCAGCGCCACGCTTGACGCGTCGTGCGCTCCTCGGCGGCGTCTCGACCGGCGTGGCCGCAGGGGCCGCCGCGTGGATCGCCCCAGAGATCTTCATCACGAAGCCGGCGGCGGGAGCCAGCCTTTCGGTTCTGCCCGTGGCCACCGATGGGGGGGTCGCCACCGCTCCGGTCTCGAGTCCGACCACGCCCTCGAGCCCGACAGCCGGAACAAGCGACGGAACCAGTTCAGGTGTGCTCTCGGCGCTGGCCAGCACGGGGCTCGACCTCCAGCGCGACGCCGAGGTAGGTGCGGCACTCGTCGCGGCGGGCTGGGCGATGCAGCGCTGGGCCAGCCGACAACAGCGGATCAGCCACGCGGCCCCCGAAGCCGACGAGGCCGGGAGCTCGGGCACAACACCTTGAACCGTGGACCAACGCCTCTCGTGGCCGCCCCGTTTCCCGCCTCATGCGGCTCGAACTCACCGTCCGGCCGCCCTGTCGTGCGCGGCCAGCTGGGCCAGGTACGCGTTGTAGGCCGCCAGCTCGGCGTCCTCGGCGGCCTCCTCGTCGGGCTCGTCGGGTTGGTCGGTATGGTGCGGGGCTGATGGGTCGGCCCCGAGTGGCACGGCAGGGGACGCCGTCGAGGTTTCCGGCGCCTCGGGCGCCTCGTGCACGAAGCGCCACCACATGTAGGCGGCGTACGCCGCAAAGAACGGCCACTCGAAGACGTAGGCCCAACTGAGTTCGTTGCCGCCGACGGCCCGGTCGATCTGCCAGAGGCACAGGGCCATGAAGCCGGGCACCACGACGAGGATCACCGCGTGGAGCTTCAGGGCACGCCGGGACAACCAGACCTGCCGGCTCATCATGCGCTCCGGCCCGCGGGATAGAAGAAATCCCTGAGGATGGCCGTCAACTCCAAAGGGCGGTCCCCCTGGATGCTGTGTCCCGCCCCCTCGACGCCGACCGTCTGCGCCGTGGGCTGCCGGCGCAGGAGCTCGGCGACGTCCGCGTCGTCGACGACCGACCAGGCGAGACCGCGCACCAGCAGCAACGGCACCTTGATCCGGGAGACCGCCTCCCACCAGTCGGAGAAGTCCGGGTGCGCCGCCGCTGCCCCGGGCTCCGACGGCGGGGGCCGGAAGCGTGCCCAGCGCCACACCCAGCTGCCGTCCTCGCGCTGCACCGCGTTGTGGAGGATGCCGCGCCGCAGCGAGGCCTCCGACCGCCCCGGGTTGTGCTCAATGGTCCGGGCCAGGAGGGCGTCGAAGCTGTCGAAGCTCGGCGGACCGTTGATGAAGTTGGTTATCGGCGCGGCCTTCTCTGGGTTCACGCCCGGCGTGACGTCGACGAGCACCAGTTTGCGCACGAGCTCGGGCGCGTGGTCGACCAGCGCGATGGACGACATGCCGCCGAGCGACATGCCCACCACTCCTCGCGCCTCGGGCGCCAACTCGGCGACGACCACCGCCAGGTCCCGCCCGTTGCTCCCCGCCGACGTGATGCCCTCCGGCCCGCCATCGGAGTGCCCGTGGCCCGGGAGGTCGATCGCCACCAGGGGCAGGCCCAGTGCCAGTGCCACCGTGTCCCAGGTATGGGCGTTCTGCGCGCCGCCGTGCACGAGGACGAGCTCGGGCGGTGTCGTGCCCCAGACCAGGCTCGATACCTTGCGCCCCGGCGACACCTCGACGTCCACCCGGCGCACCTCGGGCGGGCCGGTGTAGGGGAGCCCGTACTCGGCCGCGTTCTCGTGGAAGAGCCCGAATTCGTCGTAGGGCACCAGCTCCGGCACACCGCGAGTGTCCCATACGCCCGCCGCCTCTCCCCGCGGGCTAAGAATGCGGGCGATGCGCCCACGTCGCTTGTCCGCCGTCGTCCTGGCCGCCGGGGAGGGCACGCGTATGCGGTCGGAGCGGCCCAAGCCTCTTCACCTCCTGTGCGGGCGGCCGATGATCCTGCACGTGCTCGATGCAATGGCCGAGATCGACGTCCGCCGGGTCGTCGTGGTGGTGGGCCACCGGGGCGAGTGGGTGACCAAGACTCTGGTGCAGCATGCCCCGCCGACCATGGCGATCGAGTTCGTGGAGCAGCTCACACAGGCCGGCACCGGCGATGCCTTGGCGGTCGGGCTGACGGGCCTGCCTGACGACGACGACGAGGTCGAGGACGTCGTGGTGCTGCCGGGCGACACGCCCCTGCTGCGCCCGCACACACTGGCCGGCCTGGTGCGGTGCCACCGGGTCGAGGACGCCGGCGCCACCCTCCTCACCGCGGTGGTCGAGGACCCCCACGGCTACGGCCGGGTCGTGCACGGCAAAGACGGCGAGGTGCTCCGCGTGGTCGAGGAGGCCGACGCCACCGAGGAGGAGAAGCAGGTCACCGAGGTCAACACCTCCATCTATTGCTTCCGCCGCAGCATCCTCGCCCCCACGCTGCGTCGCCTCAACCCCGCCAACGCCCAGGGGGAGTACTACCTGACCGATGCGATCGGTGTCCTGAGCAGCGCCGGATACAAGGTCACCGCCCTGGTCCTGCCGGACTCAATGGAGGCGGCCGGCGTCAACGACCGCGCACAACTCGCCGTTGCGGAGGCCGAGTTGCGCGACCGGATCAACGAGCGCTGGATGCGTCGTGGCGTCACCATGTGGGACCCCGAGCGCACCTATGTCGACGCGCCGGTGACGCTCGAGGCCGACGTGTCGTTGCTCCCCGGGGTCATCCTCAGGGGAACGTGCTCTGTCGGTGTTGGGACCGAGATCGGCCCCAACTGCATGCTCACGGACACGACCGTCGGGCGCGGTGCGGTCGTGACGGAAAGCAGCTGTGAGATGGCCACCATCGGCGACGGCGCGCGGGTCGGTCCCTACAGCGTCCTGGAGCCGGGGGCGGAGGTGGCAGCCGGAGCTGAGGTGGGCGCGCACGTCGTGGTGCCGGGACCCGGGGCGTGAGGCGCCCGGACGGGACCTGAGGCAAGGGGAGACGGGCCGAGGTGCCGGGCAGTAGCGTTGGGACCGTGGAGCTGATTCCGCGCCGTCGCCTGGAGCTGGTTTCCGGGCGCAGCCATCCCACCCTGGCCAGCGACATCGCGGCGCACCTCGGCGTCGAGTTGGGGGAGGCGAACCTGCGCGAGTTCTCCAACGGCGAGATCCACTGCCGCTATGACATCTCCATCCGCGGCTGCGACGTCTTCATCGTGCAGACCCACGGCAGCCCGGTCAACGACTCGCTGATGGAACACCTCATCATGATCGACGCCGCCAAACGGGCGTCGGCCAAACGCATCACGGCGGTCTGCCCCTACTACGGCTACTCGCGCCAGGATCGCAAGTCGACCGGGCGCGAGCCGATCACGGCCAAGCTGGTGGCGGACATGCTCTCGGCGGCCGGCGCGGACCGCGTGGTGAGCGTGGACCTGCACTCGGGACAGATCCAGGGGTTCTTCGACACGCCGTTCGACCACCTGACGGCGACGCCGGTGCTCGAGGCCTACATGCGGGAGCACTTCGGGAGCGACGTCGTCGTGGTGGCGCCCGACGCGGGCCGGGTGAAGGTGGCCGAACGCTACAGCCAGCACATGGGAGTGGACCTCGCCCTTATCTACAAGACCCGTCCGCGGGGCACCATGAACGAAGTGAAGGCACGCCACGTCATCGGTGACGTGGAGGGGAGGCGCTGCGTCCTCATCGACGACATGATCGACACCGCGGGGACCATCTGCGCCGCGGCCGAGCTTCTGTCGGACGCGGGCGCCTCCGAGATCTATGCCATGGCCACCCATGGGCTCTTCTCGGATCCGGCCGTCGACCGCCTGAAGGCGGCACCCATCTCCCGCGTCGTGGTGACGGACACGCTGCCGGTCGCCGACGACCACTCATTCGACAAGCTCGAGATCCTGTCGGTGTCCAAGATCATCGCGGACGCCATCGACGCGGTGTTCGAGGACACCTCGGTCTCGGACATCTTCGGCGGCGACAACCTCGTCTAGAACCGAGCAGTCCGAGGCGCTCGCCCGAGATCGACGGCCGCGATAGTGGGCCCGGATCCGTAGGAGAAAGAGCACGCCGACGGGACGACGAGGGCAGGTCCCTTCCCCAGGGCTGCGTGCAGGTCCAATACCCGGGGAGCGACGGGGGACACAGATATAGTGGCCCGCAGCAGGTGGCGCATGACCCCAGGATTCGGATCGCACTGCCCCCAGGAAGGAAGCGCATTTGTCATCGATTTACGAAGTTCCGGTGGACCCCAACATGGAGAACAATTCTCACGCCTTCGTGCTGTCGTTCGTCGGTTACAACAAGTCGGTGCTTGAAGTGGGATGCTCGAGCGGCTACATCACGAAGATCCTGGTCGAGCGGGGATGCGACGTGATCGGAATAGAGGTCGACCCCGACGCCGCCAGCGCTGCAGAGCGGTGGGCAGAACGTGTCGTCGTCGGCGACATCGACGAGGGCGAGGTATGGAACTACGTGAAGGACGAGTCCTTCGACGTCGTTCTCCTCGGAGACGTCCTGGAACACCTCCACGACCCATTGCTCTCTCTTCGCGAGGCGGTGCGCAAGGTCAAGCCCTCGGGGTTCGTGGTGACGTCGTTACCGAACGTGGCGCACGGTGACGTGCGGATGTCCCTCTTGCAAGGGCAGTTCCGCTACGTGGACAAAGGCCTCCTGGACCGGACCCATATGAAGTTCTTTACTCTCGATTCGGCGCGCGAGCTACTGACAGAGGCCGGGCTGCTCCCTGTCGACACGAAGCGGGTCGTGGTGCCGCTGTTCACTACCGAGATCGGCGTCAAACGGGAGGACGTGAGTCACGAGACCGTGGACGTCTTGCTGAAGGACCCCGAGGCCGAGACCTACCAGTGGGTGGTGAAGTCGGTTCGCGACAACGGGACTCGCACCGTGAAGGAGCTGTCACGGCGGGTCGACGAGCTGTCCGACCACGTGCACCGCGAGACGGTACGGACGGCGGTTCTCCGCGCAGACCTCGGCCTCCTGCAGGAGCAGCAGCGCCTCATCGAAGCCCTCCAAGGCCATACATCGGGCCTCGAGCACAACATCGAGGTTCTCAACGAGGCACTCACGGCCTGCGAGGAAGCACGCGCCGCCGTCGACGCGAAATATCAAGCGGTCCTCGGGATGAGGACGGTGCAGATGACGGCGCCGATACGGTGGGTCTACAACAAGATCACCTGGTCGTCCAAGAACTCCACCTGAAGGACGCGTGAAGGTGGCCGAACAATCCCCGCACGTCCTGGCGTTCTACCTGCCCCAATTCCACCAGGTGCCGGAGAACGACGCGTGGCACGGTCGCGGCTTCACCGAATGGACCGTCGTCGCGCGCAGCAAGCCGCTCTTCCCCGGCCACCAGCAGCCGCACCTCCCCGGAGAGCTCGGCTTCTACGACCTGCGGGTGCCGGAGACGAGGTACCTCCAGGCACGCCTGGCGCGGGAGCACGGGATCACGGGCTTCCTCTATTACCACTACTGGTTCAGCGGGAAGCGCATGCTGGGTCGTCCACTGGACGAGGTGCTCGCCTCGGGGGAGCCCGACTTCCCGTTCGCCCTCTGCTGGGCGAACGAGAGTTGGTTCCGGCGGTGGCAGAGCTCCGTCGACGAGATGCTGGTGGAGCAGGAGTTCAGTGAAGAGGACGACCTCGAGCACATCAGGTGGCTCATCACCTGCTTCCAGGACCCGCGCTACATCCGTATTGAGGGCCGCCCCCTCTTGGCGGTCTACCGTGCGCAATTCCTCCCCGAGCCGAAGCGCACGGTGGACCTGTGGCGACGGGAGTGCGAGGCGGCGGGGGTGGAACGTCCCTGGCTGGTCATGTTCGAGACCGGCGACGCCGCCGGCGTTCCCAGCCAGTTCGGGTTCGACGCCGGCGCGGAGTTCGTACCCCACCTCTTGCCCCAGTTGCTCGAGGCATCGCGCGGCACCAGCCTGGACGGCTCCCACAGGTTGTTCGAGTACGACGAAGTTGCCGCGGCGTATCTCAACCGCCCAGCGGTCGACTGGCAACGGTACCCGTGCGTCGCGACCGGATGGGACAACTCGCCCCGTCGCCAGGCCGGTGAGGCGCTCGTCCTGCACAACGCCACGCCCGAGAGCTACGGTCGCTGGCTGACCGAGGCGGTGTCCCGGCAGGCGGCGTCGGCGGGTCGTGAGGGCATCGTCTTCGTCAACGCCTGGAACGAGTGGGCCGAGGGGGCGCACCTCGAACCGGACACCTATTGGAAGCGGGCCTACCTGGAGACCACCAGAGAGGTGCTGCGCTCGCTGTTCGGCGACACGACGGAGCCTGCGGTAGCCGAACTTCGCGACGACGCCGCAACCTCGGCCGAGGATCGGTATCAATACCTCTACGAGCAATTCGTGGCGCTGCAGTTGTCGAGGAGCGGCATGCTCTCGTACGCGGATCGCCGGATCACGGAGTGGCGGAGGTTCTACGAGGGCCTTCTCGCCGAGTCTCAGGACGAGACGCGGCGGGTCGCCGAATTCAACGAGGAGATGGCCCAGCAGCTGACGTTCTTGGCCGGGCGGCTCCGGGACCTGGGGGAGAACGTGCCCGCCATGCCTTGGCTGGTCACCTGACGAAGTGGGATCCCGACGCCCCGCGTGCGTCGCCCGAGCGGGGCTGACCGCGGTGGTCGGGGCGCCTTCCCGGCGGCTACGCTCGTAGGCCGTTCGCCGGACGCCATTCGCAGTCCGCGGGCACCGTTCTGCCACCCCGAGGAGTTCCGTAATGGCCGAAGTCGTTCTTGTCGCCGAGGTTGGACGCCCCCTCGGCTCGCGCGCCACCCGCCGTCTGCGGCGAGGGGGAAAGGTCCCCGGCGTGATCTACGGGCACGGGACGGAGCCGCTGCCGGTGGCCGTCGGGGCCCGCGAGCTCAGGGTCGCCCTGAACGGCGAGGCCGGCGCCAACCAGCTCCTCTCGTTGGACACGGGCACGGCCACCTTCCTGACGCTGGCCCGCGAGATGCAGCGACACCCGGTGGCCCAGACGGTGACGCACGTGGACTTCGTGATCGTCCGGCGGGACGAGGTGATCAGCGCGGACGTGCCGATCACGCTCGTGGGAGAGGCGACCGAGGTGCACCACGGCGACGGGCTGGTGGAACAGCAGATGTTCACCCTCCCGATCAACGCCCTGCCGGGCAGCATCCCCGCCGGCATCGAAGCGGACATCAGCGGACTGACCATCGGTGGACAGGTCCGTGTGTCCGACCTGGCTCTGCCCGATGGCGTCACGACCGACGTCGACCCGGACACCGCGGTCGCGATCGGCCAGCCACCCCGGGTCGTCGTGCTCGAGGAGGAGGCCGAGGCCGCCGAGGGCGAGGCTGCCGAGGGCG
This sequence comes from uncultured Acidimicrobiaceae bacterium, assembly GCA_963808355.1. Classification (GTDB taxonomy): domain Bacteria; phylum Actinomycetota; class Acidimicrobiia; order Acidimicrobiales; family RAAP-2; genus Bog-473. The sequence continues at coordinate 382,555 of CAWEFL010000003.1, read as the reverse complement.
AAGCACCTACGGAAGCTGCCGCCGAGACCACGGGCGAGGCATCCGAGGCCGCCAGCAGCGAAGAGGGCTAAGCCCTGCGCCGCCGCTTCGCCCGGTCGGAGCGCCGGGGCACGCCGGCGGACCTGCTCGTGGTCGGCTTGGGGAACCCTGGGGCCGAGTTCGCCGGAAGCCTTCACAACGCCGGCTCCGACGCGGTCGAGCTCCTGGCCACGCGCCACGGGACGTCACTGCGCGGTGAAAAAGGCGTGGCGGCTCGCGTCGGCGTCGCCAGGATGGCGGACCGGCGGGTCGCCCTCGCCGTGCCGACGACGTACATGAACGAGTCGGGCGTCGCCGTCAGGGGGCTGGCCCGGCGCTACGGCATCACGGACCCCGGGGCGATCGTCATCGTCCATGACGAGCTGGACCTTTCGCCCGGCACCGTGCGCCTCAAGGCGGGCGGCGGCCTCGCCGGTCACAACGGCCTGCGGTCCATTGAGTCGCACCTCCACACGAACGAGTTCCTCCGCGTCCGCATCGGCGTGGGCAAGCCGGCCAGTGCCGCGCAGGGTGCCACTCACGTCCTGAAGCGTCCGCCCAAAGCGGTCCGGGAGCTCCTTGGTACTGCCGTCGAGACGGCAGCGGACGCGGTCGAGCGGATCGCCGCCGATGGGCTCGATGCCGCCATGCTGTGGTGTCACTCCCTGCCGACCTAGCCGTGTTGCCCGCCTCCCCGACCCGAGCCCCCGAACGAGACGTCGCCGCTGACCTGTCAGCCGTCCCGCGGCGGCTGCGCGGCGACCCGGTGGTCGCAACGCTCATGGGGGCGCGGGACACGACGTTGGCCGTTCCCGAGGCGGCACAGGCGGTCGTCGTGGCTGCGCTGGCTGCGTTCACCGAGTGGCAGCCGATCCTCGTCGTGACGGCGGCCGGGCTCGATGCCGAACGGCTGGCTGGCGACCTGGGATGCCTTCTGCCGCGCACGACCCCCGACGACCCGGGGCAGGACGATGTCGTCGGCGCGCTGCACTCTCCTGCGGTCGTGCTCCCGGCCTGGGAGACGCTGCCCTTCGAACGAGTCAGCCCGGACGTCGAAACGATGGGCCGGCGACTCGCCGTGCTCCATTCCTTGATCGGTGGTCCTGCGCAGGGGGAGCTGCCCGTGGCACCCAGGGTCGTCGTGGCGCCCGTGCGCGCGCTGCTCCAGCGTCTCGGTCCGCTCCACGACACGGCCCCGATCGTCATCCGGCCCGGGCAGCAGGTCGATGTCGCGGCCCTGTTGCCGCGGCTGGTGGCGAAGGGCTACCGCCGTGAGCACCAGGTGGAGCACCGGGGTGAGTTCGCCGTCCGAGGGGGCATCGTCGATGTGTTCCCGTCGACCGCGGATATGCCCGTTCGCATCGACCTGTGGGGCGACGAGGTCGACCGCCTGACCGCGTTCGCAGTCAGCGATCAGCGATCTTCACGAGACCTCTCGTGCGTTGCGTTGTTCGGCTGCAGGGAGCTCGTCCCCACCGAGGACGTCCGCCGTGCTGCCGAGACACTGTCAAGGCGTCGTCCCTGGGGGGCGGCCATCTGGGACCGTCTTGCCCGCGGGGAACAGTTCGACGGCATGGAGTCGTGGCTCCCGTTTGTGCACACGGATGAGCGCGTCGTGCCGGACCTCCTGCCCGCCGGCGGCCAGGTGATGTTGGTGGAACCGCGCCGCATCCGGGACCGGGGTGTCCAGTTGCTCGACGAGGAGGCGTCCCTGGCGGACACGCTGGCATCCACGTGGGGTGCCGGACACGACGACGACCCGTTCCCACGCCTGCACGTGCCCTTCGAGCGGCTACTGCGGGACTGCCCCGCCGGCGTGGTCGCGATGCCCCCCGTTCCCGAAGGTCCTTCCACCCCCGCCTTGGCGGTGCGTACGTTCGAACCCGTTGCCGGCGATCCGTCCCGACTGGCGCAAGGTGTCACGCGGCTCGTCGGCCAGGGATTCTCGGTCACGTTGTGCGCCGCGACACCCCACGGGGCCGACCGCCTGTCTGCGACGCTGGCCGAGGAGGGCGTGCAAGCGCCCGTGCTCCCGGCGGCGTCCGACCGGCCCGGTCCTTGCGTGGTGGCTGCTCCGATAGAGAGGGGATTCGTCCTCCCGGACGCCAGGGTCGCCGTGCTCTCGGAAACCGATGTCACCGGGCGCCGCCTCCCGCATCGCAAGGCCCGTCCCCGGGCACGAGCGGCCGACGGCTTCTTCGACGATCTCGAAGTGGGCAGCTTCGTCGTGCACCGCCAGCACGGAGTGGCACGGTTCGACGGAATGACGACGAGAACCATGGGCGGAGCCACGCGCGACTACCTGATCCTCCAGTACCGGGGTTCGGACCGTCTCTATCTCCCGGTCGACCAGATCGAAGCCATCACCCCGTACAGTGGCGGCGAGTCGCCGTCGCTCTCGAAGATGGGGGGCGCCGACTGGCAGCGCACGCGCGCAAAAGCGCGCGCGGCGGCGAGTGAGGTGGCCGCCGAGCTTGTGCAGCTCTACCGGCGCCGCCTGGCGGTGGAAGGCCACGCCTTCGCGGCGGACAGCCCCTGGCAGGCGGAGATGGAGGCCGGCTTCCCGTTCGTCGAGACAGAGGACCAGCTGAAGGCGATCACCGACGTCAAGGCGGACATGGAGGATGCTCGGCCGATGGACCGTTTGGTGTGCGGCGACGTCGGTTTCGGCAAGACGGAGGTCGCGTTGCGCGCGGCGTTCAAAGCTGTCCAGGACGGCACGCAGGCTGCCGTGCTGGCACCGACCACCCTCCTGGCGTCGCAACACGCGCAGACGTTTGCCGATCGATATTCGCCCTATCCGGTGCGCGTCGAGCTGTTGAGCCGCTTCCTGTCGCCGACCCAGCAGAAGGAGGTGGTGCAGGGGCTGGCGGACGGGACGGTCGACGTCGTGATCGGGACCCACCGCGTGCTGGCACAGGACGTGCAGTTCAAGAACCTCGGCTTGCTGGTGGTTGACGAGGAACAGCGCTTCGGGGTCTCGCACAAGGAAGCGGTGAAGCGGATCGCCGAAGGCGTCGACGTGCTGACGCTGACGGCCAGCCCCATCCCCCGCACGCTCGAGATGGCCTTGACCGGCATACGCGACCTCTCCATGGTGAACACGCCGCCGGCCGATCGGCGGCCCATCCTCACCTATGTGGGGGAGCAAGACCTGTCCGCCGTCAGCGAGGCGCTCCGACGCGAGCTGCTGAGAGAAGGACAGGCCTTCTACGTGCACAACCGGGTCTCCGACATCGACCGCGTCGCACGGGACATCCGGGCGCTCGTCCCCGAGGCCCGGGTGGCCGTCGCCCACGGCCAGATGGACGAGGGCAGTCTCGAGTCGGTCGTGCTCGACTTCTGGCAGCGGCGTTACGACGTGCTCGTGTGCACGACCATCATCGAATCCGGCATCGATATGCCTTCGGTCAACACGCTGATCGTGGACCGGGCCGATCTCCTTGGCCTCGGGCAACTCCACCAGATCCGGGGCCGGGTCGGCCGGAGCGATCAGCGGGCGTACGCCTATTTGTTCCACCCGGCCGACCGTGTGCTCTCCGAGCAGGCCTACGAGCGCCTGCGCACCATCGGAGAACACACCGAGTTGGGTTCTGGGTTCAAGATCGCGATCCGCGACCTGGAGATCCGGGGAGCCGGCAACCTGCTGGGGTCGGATCAGTCCGGCCACATCGCGGCCGTCGGCTACGACCTGTATGTGCAGCTGGTAGCCGAGGCGGTGGCCGAGGCCCGCGGGGAGCCCAGGCCCACCCCACCCACTGTCGCCATCGACATGCCGGGGGACGCCCATCTGCCCAAGGACTACGTCGAGGCCGAGGACGCGCGCGTCGAGGCCTACCGCCGTCTCGCTGCCGCGACGAACGAGGAGGATGTGACCGACATCGGCGCGGAATGGGAGGACCGCTATGGCCCATTGCCGGAACCGGCCGCGGGCCTGCTCGCGCTGGCACGGCTCCGGGCGGCGGCGCTCGCCCGGGGCATACGGGAGATCGCGATGAGCTCGGTCCGTCCCGGCGGGACGCGCCAACCGGTGGTGCGGTTGTCACCGGTGCACTTGGCCGCGAGCGCACAGGTGGGTCTCCGCCGGGTCGCCCCCGGCGCGGCCTATCGAGAAGACATGGCGCAGCTCCTGCTCCCGGTGGAATCCGTCGCTCCGGTTCCCGACTTCGTGCGCGGGGTGATGGAGGAGCTCATCCCGGCCGATCCCGTTCCGGCCGGGGGCACCTTGTAGCATCCGCGACGCGTGAAGCGACTCCTCGTTCTCCTCCTGCTCCTTGCGGGCGGCCTCGCCGCGGCCGCGATCTTGGTTCCGACCAACGCGGCCGTGGTCAACGGCACCGCCATCAGCCAGAAGACGCTGAACTCCGACGTCTCGGCTATCGCGGGCAGTAGCGAATACCAGTGCTATCTGAACGCACAGACGGCGTTGCAAGGCGCGCAACAGACCCTTCCCCCCGTCACGGGGGCGGGGAAAGGGCAGAGCGGCCAGAACACGAGCGCGACGACTGAGTTCACCGCGACCTACCTCGACACCGAGGTCGGCCACGAGATCGTCTACCAGGTCGCGGCGCAACGGGGGATTACCGTCACCTCGGCCCAGCTGGCCGACGCCCGCGTCGCGTACGAGAACGAGATCACCAGCGTGATGACGACGGTGGCGCAGCAGACACAAGACGCAACCCTCACCTGTGGTTCGCCCACGGGTCTCACCGGCGACGCCGTACTGAGCACGCTCCCCGCATCATTCGTGGACGAACAGGTTCAGTTCTTCGCCACGTCCACCGCGCTCGAGGAGGATCTTTCCGGCGTTGGCGCCAGCCAAGCAGACCTGAGGACGTACTTCGAAGGGCACCGGGCGAACTTTGACACGGTGTGCTGGAACTACGCCGTGTATCAGAGCGAGAGCGCGGCCGACGCAGCGCTCCAGCAGGCGCAGCTCACGCCCTTCTCCGATGTGTTGAAGCAGGCAGCCCAGGGAGGCGCCGGGCAGTGCGTGCCCCTGCCGGTACTCGCATCCAACTTCTCGAGCATCAAGGTAAGTGATCTCGCCGTCGGCACGGTGTCCTCCCCGACTTCGGTCGGCAACGGTGATTACCTGCTCCTGCAGCTCACGTCGCGCACGCCGTCCGAGTACTCCAGGGTCAAGCAATACGTGGAACAAGCCGTCCAGCAAAAGGGTTCGTCCAAGACCCAAGCGGTGTTTACGGCGCTGGAGCGGCACTCGAGCATCACGATCGACCCGCGCTACGGGAAGTGGGTGGAGGGGGTGGCACAGGTCTCCCTCCCATTCGCCCCGCAGAAGTCCGACGTGCCGAACGCCGATGCCAACACTGTGAGCAGCCTGCCATCGGCGACTTCCGGGTCCGCCAGCGGATAGTGGTGGAGCATCGCCGTCCCCGCATCACGGTGGTCGGCCTGGGACCCGCTGGGCCGGCCCTGCTCGGACAAGAGGCCTTCACGCTCCTGAGCGCCTCACGGCACCGGTACCTCCGCACCTTCCGCCATCCCGCGGCGACCTGCTTTCCGGACGTCCCTGCGTTCGATGCGCTGTACGAGTCGGAGGAGACGTTCGAGCACGTCTACGCGGCCATCGTCGAGGAGTTGGTCGAGGAGGCCCGTCGGGCCGTGCCCGACCCGGTCGTCTATGCCGTGCCCGGTTCACCCCTCGTCGCCGAGCGGACCGTCGGGCTCTTGCGGGCCGACGACCGCGTCGAAGTGACCGTGGTTCCGGCCCTCTCCTTCCTCGACTTGGTGTGGGATCGGCTCGGTATCGACCCCGTGGGTGAGGAAGTCCACCTCGTCGACGCGACGTCCCTTTCTCAAGTGGCCCATCGGGAACTCGGTCCGTTTCTCATCGCCCAATGTTGGACACGGCAGCTGCTTTCAGACATAAAACTGAGTGTTCCCGATGAGCCCCTCCACGTGCTGCCGCGGCCCGTGATCCTGCATCACCTCGGCCTCGATGACGAGGTGGTCGCCGAAGTCGACTGGTTCGAGCTCGATCGCACGATCAGACCGGATCACCTCACCTGCGTCTACCTGCCCGCGACTCCTGCCGTGCTTGCGCCGGCTCGAGGCGCGGAAGTAGCCCGGCTGGTGGAGCTGATGGACACGTTGCGGGCGCAGTGCCCGTGGGATCGCGCGCAGACGCACGCAACCCTCCGGCCGCACTTGGTCGAGGAGTGTTACGAGGTCGTCGACGCGTTGTCAGCTCTCGACGCGGGCCGTGAGGGCGCATATGCGCATCTGGAGGAGGAGCTGGGCGACCTGCTCTTCCAGATCGTGTTCCACGCGCGTCTGGCCGGAGAGAACGATGCGTTCGATCTGGACGACGTCGCGCGCGGGATCCACGACAAACTGGTGAGTCGGCATCCGCACGTGTTCGGCGACGTCTCGGCGGGGTCTCCTGCGCAGGTCGTCTCCAATTGGGAGGCGCTCAAGAAGAGCGAGAAGGGGCGGATGAGCGTCACTGAGGGCATTCCGTCCGGTCTTCCGGCGCTGATGTTGGCCGCCAAACTGGCCCGCAAGTCTCGCTCCGTGGGCCTGGAGCCGCGCCGCGCCAATAACGGGACGCCCGAGGAAACGCTCGCGGCATTGATCGAGCAGGCGTCTTGGGCGGCGCAGCAACCCGACGACCCGTTGTCGAGCACCGCGCAGAGTGAGAGCCGCCTTGTCGGGGAGCTCCTCTTCGCCGTTGCGGAGCTCGCGCAGCAACTCGGTGTTGACGCGGAGCAGGCGCTCCGGACGCGGGCACTCTCGCAGCGCGACGCGATCGTCGCCGCAGAGGGCGTCCCCGACCGGGAGAATGCCAACCACTAGTCTTGGGCCCCGGGTCCCACCAGGGCAGGCACCCAAGGAGTGATGTCGTGAGCACCATTGAGCACGTGGTCGGGCGCGAGGTGCTCGATTCCCGTGGGAACCCGACCGTCGAGGCCGAAGTGCTCCTGGACTCCGGTGCCCGCGGTCGAGCCATCGCTCCCTCCGGTGCATCGACCGGCATCCGCGAAGCCGTGGAGCTGCGAGACGGTGGCGAGCGATTCGGCGGCAAAGGGGTGCTGACGGCGGTCGCACATGTGAACCGTGAGATTGCCGACGCCATCAACGGGCTGAATGCCCTGGATCAGCGTTCGGTCGACTACGCCATGATCGATCTCGACGGCACGCCCGACAAGGGACGCCTCGGCGCCAACGCGATGCTCGCGGTCTCTTTGGCCACCGCCAAGGCAACGGCGGACCACCTCGAGCTCCCTCTCTACCGATCCATCGGCGGGTCCAACGCCCACGTGCTCCCGGTCCCGATGCTCAACGTGCTCAACGGGGGGGCCCACGCCGCAAACTCCGTCGACTTCCAGGAGTTCATGCTCATGCCGGTGGGCGCGTCTTCGTTCGGTGAGGCGTTGCGGTGGGGGACAGAGACCTACCACGCGCTGCGGTCCCTCCTGGCCGAGCGTTCGTTGGCCACTGCGGTGGGCGACGAGGGCGGTTTTGCGCCGGACCTGCCCGCCAACGAGGACGCCGTCATGCTGCTGCTGGAAGCCGTTGAGCGGGCCGGGCTGACTCCGGGGGAAGACATCGCGCTGGCCCTCGACCCCGCGACCAGCGAGCTCTGGCAGGACGGGTCCTACGTCCTGAGCGGCGAAGGGCGGACGCTGACCTCGGCCGAATTGGTCGACTACTGGGTCGACCTCGTCGACCGGTACCCCATCGTCTCCATTGAGGACGGGATGGCCGAGGAGGACTGGGACGGATGGGCCGCCCACACCAAGGCGCTCGGAGCCAGGATCCAGTTGGTCGGGGACGATGTCTTCGTCACCAACTCCGAGATCCTGGAGCGGGGTATCCGCGCTGGTGTGGCCAATGCCATTCTGGTCAAGCTCAACCAGATCGGGACCCTGACGGAGACGCTCGACACGGTGGCGCTCGCCACCAGGGCTTCGTACAGCCCGGTGATCTCACACCGTTCAGGCGAGACCGAAGACACCACCATCGCCGACCTCGTCGTCGCCGTGAACGCGGGGCAGATCAAGACCGGAGCGCCGGCCAGATCGGATCGTGTCGCCAAGTACAACCAACTGCTGCGCATTGAGGAGGACCTCGGACAGTCGGCCACCTTCCCTGGGCCGACCGCGCTGATCGGTGAGGGGGACCGCGGTGCCGGCTCGGGCTAAGCGCGCCGGGCATCCACCGCGGCCGCGCCTGATCCTCCTCGGAGCGGTGGTGGCCTCGGCGGTGATCTTGTTTGCATGGTTCCCCTTCAGCTCCCTCCTTCAGCAGCGCGCAACGCTCTCGGCGACGGCAGCGCAACTTTCCAGCCTGCACGAGCAGGACGCGGCGCTCGCCCAGGAAAAGAAGAACCTGAGCGATGCCGACGAGATCGGCCGCATCGCGCGCGAGCAGTACCAGCTGGTGAGCCCGGGACAGCAAGCGTACGAGGTCCTCCCTCCCGCTGGCTCGTCCGTGGCGGGCGTCCCCTACGCCGGCGACCCGGGGTCGATCTCGCCCGTCGCACCCTCGGCGGCATCCGAACTTCCTCCGCCCGGTGGCGCCACGACGACGACACCGCCATCTCCGTCGGCCAAGGGAGGCAAAGCGGGGCAACAGCCAGCCTCTGGCATGCTGGACCGGATGCTGCACGCACTCGAATTCTGGCGGTGACACGGACGCACGGCGTCGGCCCGTCGTCGGCCGACGACAAGACCCGAGTGGCGGCCCTCCTGGGGCGGGAGCCTGCGGGAAATTTCACGGTGGCCGTGCGAGGTCCAGACGGCGAGCCCACGGTGATCGAGAACGACCCCCTCCTGCGTGACGGCACCCCGATGCCGACCCGGTTCTGGCTGGTCGATTTTGAGCTGCGGGCCTTGGTGGGCCGGTTGGAGGCCGCCGGAGGAGTCCGGGAGGCGGAGGCGGCGGTCGATCCGGAGGAGCTCGCCGAGTGTCACCAGCGCTATGCGCAAGAGCGCGAGGCGCGGATCGCTCCGGGGTGGACCGGGCCGCGGCCGGGCGGCGGCGTCGGGGGGACGCGTCAGGGAGTCAAGTGTTTACACGCCCACGTGGCCTGGTGGCTGGCCGGTGGAGACGATCCGGTCGGCGCCTGGGCGGCCGGTCGGCTCGGAATCCTCCGACCGGGGGATGCCTGAGGGTCTGTGCTAGGCCAGGGCCGTGAAGGGCCTGGACGCGGTGGCAGCCGTCGATTGCGGGACGAACTCCACTCGGCTGCTCATCGTCGCCAGCACGGGCAACGCAAAGGTCCGAGACATGCGCATCACCCGCTTGGGCCAGGGCGTCGATCGTTCGCATCGATTGCAACCAGAGGCGGTAGAACGCACGCTCGACGTGCTCCGCGACTACCGATCGAAAATGGACGGGGAGCACGTGGAGCGGGCTCGGCTGGTGGCCACCTCTGCCGTTCGGGATGCATCGGATGGGGAGCGGTTTCTCGAGGCTGCCAGCGAGATCATCGGCTGGAACGCGGAGTTGCTCTCCGGTGATGAAGAGGGCCGCCTGTCATACGCGGGGGCGACGCGCGGATTGTCGGAAGGTCAGGGCACGACCGTCGTCCTGGACATCGGCGGGGGCTCGACGGAGCTGGTGGTCAAAACCCCCGACGGCATGCGTTCGCTGTCAATGGACATCGGCTGCGTCAGGCTGACCGAGCGCCTTCTGCACGGAGACCCGCCCCGGCCTGGCGAGGTCAGCGCGGCCGTGAGCGCCATCGACGCCGAGCTCGACCGCGCCACACCTGCGATCCCCGAGCTCGACCGGCTCGACCGGGACGACCGCATGATCGGGCTGGCTGGCACGGTGTCCACCCTCGCCATGCTCGAGCGGGGGCTCGCGCGCTACGACCGGGCCCGCATCCACCATGCCCGGCTGACGCGTGCCGCCGTCGCCCGATGGTGCCGCGTCCTCGGCGCGGAGACGGTGGCGCAACGGGCACGCCGGGCCGGCCTGCCGGACGGGCGGCAGGACGTGATCTTCGGTGGGGCGCTGATCCTCGAGCGGGTGATGGAACGGCTGCATCAGGAGCAGTGCCTGGTCTCCGAATCCGACATCCTGGACGGCCTCGTGCTGTCGCTGTGTCCGGCTGAGATGCACCCACGGCCGGAGGCCGGTCAGGCTCCGGCCGCCTCCACTTGACGGACGGTCACTCTCCGTTGGGGAATCACGGCCGAGAGCAGGCCCGCGTCGACGGTGCGGTACGGCACCCCCAGTGCGTGGAGCGCGGCGACGAAGTGGGCTTCGGTCATACCGTCGGGGCCGGCGATGACAGAGGTGGGGGAGAATTGGGCGAAGCCGAGCTGCGTCTGCGCCGGGGGGACGAAGATCCAGGCCTGTTCCGGAGCGGCGTCCACGGTGCGGTCGAAGGATCGCTGCCGGTCCACGTCGCCCGGCGCCGTTGTCACCGTCAGGTCCGGGCCTCCCAGGAGGTCAAGCTTGTAGGCGACCCAGTAGTCGGCGAACCCCGCCCGGACGCCGGCCGCCCGCAGCGTGGTGACGGCGCGGTCGACGGGGGCGTTGGGATTGCCCCAGCCCGAGGCCAACGAACTGACCGACGTCGCGTTGTCGCCCGCCAGCGCGAATGCGGACAGCAACACGCCCACGGCCAACGTCGCGCTCATGACCAGCGCCGCAATGGATCCCGCCGCCGATGGCGGCAAGCGCCGACCGCGGGTGAGGCGGGAAACGCCGCTCTCCAAGCCGGGGACCACGGCAAGCGCCAACAAGGGCCCCAAGAACACGATGTAGCGGCCATCCAGCCAGAACCACGTGCCGGGCTGCCAGGCGAAGAGGAGCGGAAAGACGAGGACCGAGACGCCGAGCGCGAGCCAACGGCCACCGCGGAGGACGCACAGGAGAACGGCGACCCCGACAACCGTGATCACGACCACCGTCACGCCCACGCCGAGCGTATGCCGGGCGCCGGCGCCGGTCCCGCCGAAGAGGAATGTGCCGCTCTGCATCCGGCGCAGGTCGAGCTCTATGGGGAGGGACAAGCGGCCGAAGATGCCGAGTCGACCCCAGAACCCAGTGTTGAGGGACGTGATCGCACCGTTGGGAAAGCTGGAGGACTTGAGCGAGGCAAAGCCTGACCGCACGTTGGCCCACAACCACGGCAGGGTCCCGACGCAGAACGCCACGACGGCGGCCGCGAGCCTCTCCACCCACGACCGCCATGAAAGCGAACCGCCGATGACGGCCCCGAGCGCGAGCAACCCGGACGGCAGGACGAAGTAGGCGATCTCCGGTGACGACCACCACCCGACGCCGGCGAAGAAGCCGAAGGCGCACACATCGAACCACGACTGGGACCCGTCCAGGAGTCGAAGGGCAAGCAGCAGACAGACGAGCCCGCAGGTCATGGTGACGCCACGGAACCCGAACTCGCGAGTGGAGTTCGCGACGGCGGCGTCCGGCACCACCCACACCAGGGCGCCCGTGAGCATCGCGAGCTCTCGAGAATGGACGAGGCGGCGCGCGGCGCGCCAGGTCAAGACGCTTGCGACGGCGGAAAGGACCACACCGGTCAGCCCAAGCACGAAGGCGCTGTGCCCGAACAGCGCGAAGAGGATCGCCACCACGTAGGGCTCTCCACCGCCGTACGCCTGGCCCCAGTAGAAGGCAGAGAAGTGGCCGTGCAACGCGTCGTTGGCCATGAACCCGACGATGGCCTCGTCCGCATTCGTGGGGACGTGGAACAGGTACCACAATCGCAGCACCAGCCCGGCGGCGATGGCGATGACCGTAACGACACCGGCGATCCTGGCCACACGCGGCGAGACCGAGCCGGTGGAGACCGGGCTCGCTTCGGGCGCGTGCAGACGCGTCGCCAAGTGACTGCCCGTGATGCCGGTCACCTCACAGACTCACCGGTCACGCCGTATCGATGTACCGATGTACCGATGTACCGCTCGACGCCGTACCAGACGTAGACGCCCTGCGTATGGAGGGGCGAGCGTCCTATGACCCAGGATACGAAACGCCGGGCGGTCGACTCGTTGTCTCCGGGACCCATGATGAAGGTCTGGACGTTCCAGGCACGCCACTGGGAACGGAGCGCCCTGTGGACGGTCGGTGTCTCTGCGACCGGTGAACCCGACTGAATGGCGTTGAGAGCGTCCGTCGTGAGCGTCGGAGTTCCCCACTCGGACTGCCCCGTACCCGGGGTCGGGACCAGCGCGTACGCCCCGGGCATCCTGAACCGCATGGCCGCCGAGGCCTGCCACAGCATGGCGTCGGCGTCGGTCGTGGACGTCGCCGGGTAGACGACTGCGACGGAGTCAGAGGGGACTGTGTCCACCGCATTGGTGGTGAAGAAGGATGGCGTGTCGACCACGACCTGCGTGTAGGGCAGGCTCGGGATGAGTGGCACGAGAGCGGCGACTGCCACCCCGATGGGCGCAATGAGACCGGTCCGACGGGTGGGCCACCAAGCCCAACGATGCATTCGTTCGAGCGCGACTCCCATCACCAGCGCGGCGAACAAGAACACGAATACCCCAAGCCTGGCCAGTACCGCTCCGGTGAGCAACGGAACGTCGTGGAAGACCGCCCCCGGCATAGGGAATCCGGTGTTGTGGCTGTCGATGAACAGCGGCGACCCCAGGGAGAGGACGTACGCACTGACGGTGAGCAGGAAGCCGATGACCGCCACTTTGGAGCGACGACACACGACGACGCTGCCGGTGAGGAGAAGGAAGAGTGGGATCCCGATATACGCCCCGTTCTCGGAAAGGTTGTTCGCGAAGTGGTCCGAAATTGCCGTGGCGCTGGTCGGGGAGATCAGTTGGTTCGAGGTCGGGAGCAGCGCTCCGAGAAGGTCGGCCTGGTACTGACCAGACGGGATGACGAGGGTGTAGTGCTCCGGCCCGCGGATGGAATACCAGACGGGATACGCCAACACCACGACGACGAGACTCAAGGCGATGGCGATCGCTCGCAACGCGCGCAGGAGATGATCACGAACGCGGTCCCGGTTGACCACGACGACGAAGACGAGTGCGATGAGGGCCAGGACCGCCGTGGATGCGAGGACCTCGGTGGACACAAAATACTGGGCGATCACGAGCAACCCCAGAAAAAGGCCCAGAACGCGAGGCGAGTAGCGCTGCCGGATGATGATCTCGTCCAGGGCGATGAAGATCAGCGGTACAAGGGCGACGAACATCGTATGGATGTGCGCGGTACCTTCTGCGACGACGTACGGCGAGAAGCCGAAGAGAATCCCGCCGAAGAACGCGGCGGGACGCCATGTTGTCCAATGGCGAACGAAGAAATAAGCCGCCACCGCCGAGGCGAAGAATGAAAACGAAATCACGAAGTTCACTGCTGCCACTGGCCCCCACACGGCCGTCACAGGAGTGGCGATGAGTGCCAAAAACGGGATCGCGACGTTGGCGGCGTAGTTGGCACCGGACGGCACGTTGACCCAGTGACTGAAGAACGGATCGACTCCGTGGCTCAACGCGAACGGCGTCCACGCAAGCGTCCACGCGTTCAGCTTCGGGTCCTGCATGCCTCCGAGCGTCCGCCTCGCACCTGTGGTCCAGGCGTCCCAGTTGGCCAGCACCGCCAGCGCGAGGTAGGTACCGACGACGAGCGACGTCGCCCAGAGGTCGGGACGGCGGAGGACGATCGGGGTCGTGGCCGGAGGAGCCTGGGCCGGGAGTGGGCGCTCGTCCACCTCCGGCGTCGTCAATGTCATGGAGGGATTGGTGCGCGTCCGGGGCGCGGGGGGTCGAACCGCCCGCCTACCTGGGGTTTCAACATTGTTGCGGGCGATCGATGGTCGCGATGAACGTCCAATCCATGTTCGGAAAAATCTAGTCTCCGTGGTACGCCGCCCACGGGTCACGCCGTGTCTGGCCGATGAGACAGCTGCGTTCAATGAGCCGGTACGCGGACACCTGGACCCGAAACACGTGAAGGGCCTCGCTAAACTCGGAGCTTTGAACGTTCCGCAACGTGCACCGTCCTGCGAGAAACATGCCCGACTACGACGTCAACAAGAACAGCGAGGTCTACTACCGAGGCCGGTATTGGAACGACTACGACATCGTCGTGCGCAAGATCAACGAACGGATTTCTGGCGATCCGGCCTTGATGTGGTACGAGCACTTTGCAAAAGAGTCGAACCGTACTTTCGAATGCGCGCTCATCCTCAATTGTGGCAACGGATGGGTCGAGCGCGAGCTCCTGAACTCAGGCCTGATCCTCCGCGCTGTCGGTATCGACTACGCGGAAGACCTTCTCGCGGAGGCAAGGGACGCGGCGGCAAAGGAGAACCTTCCCCTCACATACGAGCAGGCGAACGTGAACGCAGGGACGTTCCCGCAGCAAGAATTCGACCTGGTCGTGAACCATGCCGCCGGTCACCACATTGCAGCGATCGACCGAGTGTTCAGGGGAGTCTGCCGCCTCCTCCCGGAGGACGGCTGGTTCGTCTCGTTCGACTACATCGGACCGCACCGCAACCAGTACCGTCCCTCCGCATGGGAGGCGGCCTGGCAGCTGAACGAGAAGATTCCGTGGGCACTACGGCAGGATCTCCGCTATCCACACCTGCCGACGATGCTCGCTGATGACCCGACGGAGGCCATCCACTCGGAGTTGATCGTCGAGACGTTCCACCGGTACTTCACTGTCGGCCAATTCACGCCGTTGGGCGGGGCCATCGCCTACCCCATCCTGACACACAATTCGAAGATGTGGGAGGCCCAGGACCATCCCGCGCGGGGGCAATGGTTGCACCGCATCCTCGAAGCCGACGAAGAGTTTCTGAATGAAAACCCGGATTCGTCGTTGTTCGCCTATTTTGCTGGAACGCCCGACAAGTCCGTGCTCAGGCGACAGGACCTCCTCTCGCAATGGGAGACGACGGAGGCCCAGCGGGAAGACCGCGCCTCTCGTGACGGCGGTGAGTACTACACAAGAGGTGCCCTCGCAACGGCGCTCATTGACCGCGAGGTGGAGCACTGGGAGGCCGCGCAGGCCCGGGGGCGGGTCGCCGAGCTGGAGTCCGAAGTGAGGGACGTCGAGGCTCGGGTGGCGCAGCTCCAGTCAGAACTGGACGCCGTTCGGTCCAGCACCTCGTATCGATGGACCGAACGGGTACTGGACAACCGGATCACAAGGCGACTTCGGCGCAACCGCGCGGTGGCCGCCATGGAGCACCGCCTGCGCGCCGGCCACTCCCGCTAGCTGTTCACCTCACAGGATCCCCAACTCCCGCAGCGACGCGCCTACGGCCGAGGCATATGACTCGGCGGAATACGCCTGGCAGCTCGCCCGGATGTGCGTGCTCATCGCCGTCGATCCTTCTGGGTCGTTGAGGAGATCGGAAACGGTGCGTGCACACTCGTCGACCGTCAGGAATGCGGTGTCGCATCCCAGGACCTCGACGACTTCCTTGGGGCCGCCCCGGCCGTAGACAACGGGTATGCAGCCGAAGCTCGCCGCCTCGAGTGGCGTGATTCCCCAGTGCTCCAGCTTCTCGGGGAACTCTTCGGGGTCGACGCCGAAACCAGTGGCATGAACCAGCACTGCCGATCGCTCGTACAACTTGGCGAGCTCGGCACGGGCGATGTTGGGATAGAAGGTGCAATCCAGCCCGGTGGCCAGCGCACTGAGTTCGTGAAACCGGCGTCGACCCTCCGGACTCGGGTGGATGGATCCGGCGAGCGCCAGTTCCATCCCCTGCACTCCGTCTTCCATCATGCGCCGAAATGCATCGATCACGACGTCCTGCCGCTTGTTGTGGCCGCCGGCAAAGAAGCGCCCTACGGTGAGGATGGTCTTGCGCTGAGACCACGGGAGTCCCGGGGTCGCATCGGACCATATGGCACTCGCGTGGAGGAGCCGGGTGGGTGGGGCCTTCAAACCGTAGTGGCGGATGAGTCCGTTGACGTTCCTGCGGACGTACTCGGAGTAGACCCAGATCTCGTCGTAGTCCGCCAGCCAATGCCCCCTCTCCTCTATCTGCTTGTCGGGCATCCAGAAAGGGAACTGAATGTGGTACACGTTTCGGTCGCCGAAGGCCGGAACCGGAGGGATGATGGAGTTGCCGATGACGGCCGAGAACCGGCAGTTCCTGCGATCGACCTCCCGCCACGGGATCGCGGTGCCGATGACGTGCTCGAATCCGAACGTTGCCTCGATCTGGCGGATACGGAGGGTGCTGTAACGCTGCGGAGTCGTGAACACGACGTTCGAAGTACCCACGAAAGAGGACAGGACGGACGCTAGTTCGAACAACATGCGCTCGCCGCCACCGGGAACCAACTCATAGGGAGAGTACAGGACGAACTGCGAATCGCCCGGGACCCGTTTGCCGGCCGAGACGTCGTGGTCGCCGGGCCGAATGGTGGCCAGCTCCGTCCGTGGTACCAGGGCTCCGGTGTCGCGGAGGCTGTCTTGTCTCGCTTGGAGCAGCGCGCCCCACTTCTTCACGAAGCGGACGCGGTTGATCTCCGAAATGTTGTGCAACTGCAGGCGACTGTCGGAGGTCGTCTTGCTTTCGATGTGGATGACCAGCGCCGCCGGGTTGACCATGACCTTGCCGCACTGAGTCCACAGCTTCAGGCAGAGATCCGTGTCCTCGTAGTACGCGGGCTCCCACTCGAAGCCAAACCCTCCCACCTTGAAAAAATCGGACCGTCGCATCATGAGACAGGCCGCCGAGCACATGTCCACGACGCAGGGCGTGTCGAAATGCTCGGGTCCCCACACGGTGCCCTTGCCGATCTGCACGACATCCCCGGTCGGCAGGGCCACGCTTCCGACCTCTTGCACTCGTCCGTCGGGATAGAGGAACATCGGACCGACGGCGGCGACGCCGGGGTCGTCCCGCATGGTGGAACAGAGGGCCTCGATCCATCCGGGCTGAACGAATGCGTCGTTGTTCAGAAAGACGATGTATGCGCCAGTGGCGAACTCGGCCCCGATGTTGTTGCCCTCGCTGAAGAACCGGTTGGCCCCGACCTCCACGAGCTTGAAGTCACGGGTGCGGTGCCGTCGCCGGAGGATCGACAGCTCGTCGGGCCTCGATCCGTTGTCGACGACGATGATCTCGCGGATCAGGGCGCTTTTCGCCTGGTGGAGTGCCTGCAGGCACTCCACCGTGGTCTCCGCCTGGTTGTAGTTGAGGACGATGACCGAGACGTTGTCGAGGAACGGATCAGGACGCGTGACCAACGTGACGTCCGGGCTCGTCGTCGGACTCGGCTGTCACGGTCGCACCCGACGGGACAGCATCCTCGACATGAGGCGAATCGGCGCAGTGAGGCGCCAAGAACTCGATCGGCGCATGTCGGCGATGATCTCCTGAGCGTTGGCCGCGTGGCCCGCGTACACCTCGGCGCGCTTCATCGCGTCCAGCATCAGGATGTCCTTTTCCTCGAGTTGCGCGGTGTAGCGAGCCGCTGAGGTCGAGATCTTCGCGGAGAGCTGGTCGACGCGGTCGAGGAACTCCGCGATCAGGTGCTCTCGCTCCACCCGGGCTGCGACGATCTGCTGCGAGAGCTCGGCCCGAGACTGCGCAACGTCCTGGGTCAGGCGAGCGGTCTCGTCTTTGTAGACGCGCAGCGCAGACAGAAAGGCTTCGCGCTCGGCGCTCTGCTGCTCCAAGAGCCGGCCTATGATCGCCCGGGCCATCGGGGACACGGGTTCGGAAGCGAGGACCTGTTCGACCTCGACGTGGTCGGCGAGGAGCTGGGACAGGCTGCTCACCGAGTCGGGCCGGTCCGGCAGCAGGTCCACGATCGACACGGGGTGGTCGGCCCGCCCGGGGCCCGACTGCTCGTAGTCTGGTTCGTCAGGCGACGCGGCCATCTCTCGCGACGCCGGGTCCTCCTCAGGTGTCATGCGCCGATGGGGCGTCGGGGCGTGCGGACGCGGTACTGGGGCGGAAGAGAGGATCTGACCTGGTCATATGGCACGACGCATGAGGCTCGGTCAATCGGCGGCCGGGGTCTCGCGCAATCCGGCCTCATCCTAGTGAACGGGTGGAAGGGCGGTGGCCATGCGTGGTGCCGCTCAGCCACCTTCGATGAGGGCGCCGAGCCGGGCGACAAATGCGTCCGGATCGCCGTAGTGCGCCTCGGCGTAGTGCATGGCCGATGCGGACGCACGCGCCCTGGTGTCTGGGGCGAGGAACGGAGCGACCCCTGCGACGAGCTCAGCGCGGTCGCGGTAGGTGCAACCGCCGCTGGCGATCGCGTGAACGGCACCCGCACCCGATTCGCTCGGCACGATGATCGGAGTCCCGAAACGAAGGGCCTCGAGGCACTCGCGAGCGACGTACGGCCCGGATGCGAGGTCGACGCACACGCAGGCGTGCGCCGCCAGTCGCCACAGGTCCATCCGCGTGTCCACGTGCACCGAGCCCCGTAGGGACCCGCCTTTCCACGCGGACGCGACCGCCCCCTCGACCACGACGACATGGGCGTCGTCGAACGCGGCGGTCACCCATGCCGCCGCCGTCGGCGGTGTCTCCGCGGGCACTGCCCGGTCGGAGAGAACCAGGACATACCCCGTGAAGCCGAATCCGCCGTGTCTGTGCGCTGCCGCCATCGGATGGATCGGGACGTGCAACCCGACGAACGGCTGTCCCGCCCCGGGCACGAGGGGGATCAGCGACCACGGCCGATCCAAGCGGACGTCGAGAGACCCCACCGCGAAACAAGCCCGCGGATCAACGTCAGAGGTGAGCGCGCGGACCTCGGGCGTGAAGTCGTCGATCACGATCGTCGCGCCATGGGGGGCATTCTCAGGCCATGCATACCGGCCGCCGTCGTCCATACCGAGAAGGTCGAATGCTCCGTCGGCTTCGGAGGTGCCCACCGGGTTCGGAACGAGCACCGAGACGGGACCGATGCGTGAGGCAGCACCTGCGATCGTGCGGATGACATACGCCAGCTCGCTCGACCGCTGGTGCCAGTGACGAGAGAGGACGACCGTCCCCGGGTCACTCACGTGCCGGCTGGAGGGACGTCGCTCAACGGCTCGCCAGCTCCGAGAACCATTCGTTCCACCGCTTCTTCTCATCGGGGTCTGCGAGCGCACACGACGAGTCCGCCCTTGTCAGATGCGGGCTGAGATATGGGTCACCCGCGGCGATGTACTCCGCCCAACGGTCGACGAACCTGACGATGTCTCCGGTCGCGCCGGCTGTCCCCCGGCTCGGTGATTCATGATGGATCAGTTCTGCGTCCGGTGCGTACAAGACTCGATAGCCGGCGGCCCCGGACCGGAGACAGAAGTCCACGTCGTTGAGGTCCACCCCCAATGATTCGTCGAAACCGCCCAGCTGCTCGAAGACCTCGCGGCGGGTCGCCAGGCACGCGCCGGTCACCGCCGAGCACTCTCGCCTGAGCCTCGCCATGCCCAAGTACCCGGGCTCGGGCTCGGACAATCCCACCAGCGGATGGCCTGCCGCCCCATTGAGCCCCACGACGATGCCGCAATGCTGCACCCGGCGGTCCGGGTAGAGGAGACGGGCACCCACCACCCCGACGTCCTCTCGGAGCACGTTTGCGACGAGGGTGGACATCCAGCCCGGTCGGAACGCCTCGACGTCATTGTTGAGGAACAGGAGGACCTTCCCCGAGGCGAGGCGCGCACCTGCGTTGCTCAGCCGCGCCCAATTGAAAGGGCCGCTGTCCGCGACGACCTTGACCGAGGGTAAGACACCGACACGAGCGAGCAGCGTCGTGGTCTCGGGTTCGCACGAACCGTTGTCGACCAGGACGAACTCGAGGTCCTCTTCAGATGTGGCCCGGACCGAGTCCAGACATGTTCGCAGGAACCGCGGCTGGTCACGGAAAGGGATGATGATGCTCACCGACGCATGGCCCTGCGTGGCGGACGTGTTCTGTTTGGTTGCCGTCTGTGACATCACCGAGGGCGCCGTCTCGTCCGTCCGATGACACAGGACCTCGGGAACGTGCACGATCTCTACTGCGTGGTGGCAGACCCATTCTGCGAATTCCTGTTCGACCGCTCGTGCATCGGTCGATGAGAGCTTGGGCACATCGCTCGTGAGCAGCGAATCGACGGCGATCGGACGTCCCACATAGGCAGAGGAGGCCAGGAAATCGGGCGAGAACTGCGGCTTGAGCCTCGGATGGACGTGGTGGCCCTCGGGTGTGACGCGGTCTTCGTCTGCGTACGCCACGCCTGCGGGCTGGAGCGCGAGAGCGAGGAGCGCGACGGCGTCCGGCGCCCACACATCACCCGGGAAGATGACAGCAGCGGCCGAGCCACGGATGTCGGTCAGGCCGATCTGGAGCAGCGCGTTCGCCGGCGCGTCCGGCGGTCCGACCACGACGTGCATCCGGCGGCGAGTTCGCCGCGGCACCGTCGTTCTCATCAGGCGACGAAGCGCCCCCAGCTCCGGCTCTGACGCCACGATCGTCAGCGACCACCGGTCGGTGGTCTGGGCTCGAAGGCCCCGCAGCGTGGCCGCGGTACGGGCGCGCGGCGCGCCGGCGAGCACCATGAGGACACTGATGTGTGGCCCGTCAGGGCTGTTCGCCTGTCGCGGTCGATCCGCTTCGCGCCGGCGCACCCAATCGGAGTAGCGCTGGGGGTCCTGTGCGACGTCCGGACCGAGCGGAGGCAGCGTCCTCGGAGCGAACAGCACCCTTTCCACGCTGGCAATCTAACGGACCCCGCGCGGCCGTCCGGGCGAGCGTTGGCGCAGGTGAGGGACAACCTGTCACGATCCGCGGATGCCCGTTCCCGACCGCCTTCTCATGGGCCCCGGACCCTCGAATCCGTACCCCGAAGTGCAGATGGCGCTCGCAGCACCCATCCTCGGTCACCTCGATCCGGCCTTTCTGGAGTTGCTCGACGAGACGAACGACCGGCTCCGGTGCGTCTTCGCCACCGCGAACCCGCTGACCTTGCCGATCAGCGGCACCGGCTCGGCCGGTATGGAGACCTCGTTCGTCAACTTCGTCCGGCCCGGCGACCCCGTCGTCGTCGGCGTGAACGGTATTTTCGGCGAGCGCATGTGCGAGGTCGCCTCTCGCCTGGGCGCAGCCGTGGTCAGGGTGGACGCACCTTGGGGCGAACCTCTCCATCCCGAGCAGATTCTGTCCGCCCACCCCTCGCCGGCGATCATCGCGGTCGTGCACGCCGAGACCTCGACCGGCGTGCGAAACGATGTGGCCCCGCTGGGTGAAGGAAAGGGTGACGCGCTCTTGGTCGTCGATACGGTGACCTCACTGGGCGGCATGGCTGTCGAGGTGGACAGCTGGGGCGTGGACGTGGCGTACAGCGGGACCCAGAAGTGTCTCGGTGTACCACCGGGCCTCTCGCCGCTCACGGTGTCGGAGCGGGCGCGACGGCGCCTGATCGAGCGCCCTCCGAGCTGGTATCTCGACCTCACGCTGCTGTCTCGGTACGTGAACGACAACCCCGACGGTGCCCGGGTGTACCACCACACGGCGCCGGTGGCAATGGTGGGAGCGCTCCACGCCGGGCTCGGTGCGATCCTCGGCGAGGGGATCGAGGCCGTGTGGCGCCGGCACGCGGAGTGCGGCGAGCTGCTGCAGCAAGGACTCGTCGATCTGGGCCTGGAGCTGTTGGTCGAGCCGGAACACCGGCTGCGCCAGCTCACGACCGTGCGGGTGCCCGCCGGCGTGGACGAGGCCGCATGCCGAGCCGATTTGCTTCATGCCTACGGCATTGAGATCGGGGCCGGGGCGGGGCGACTGGCGGGACAGATCTGGAGGATCGGCTGCATGGGACACACGGCGCGCCGCCGGAACGTCGTGGCCCTGTTGGGCGCCCTGAAAGAGGTCCTGAGCCTGTGAGCGCGGCCAGGACGGTGCGCCATGCCCCGTTGGAACTCCGAGGTCGCCGGGTGATCCTCCGTTCCCTCACCGAGGACGACTTCCCCGCCTGGCGCGAGGTGCGGACCCGATGCGCCGACTGGCTCCTCCGCTGGGAACCCCGGCCCAAGGGTGCGCCGGTTCCCTCGGAGGACCGCCCGAGTTTCGCGGCGCGCTGCGGCATCCGCGAACGCGAACGCCACCTCGGCACGGGCTACGGCTTCGGGATCTTCGTCGGGGAACGGTTCGCCGGAGAGGTGACGCTCTCCTCCATTCAGCGCGGCCCCTTTCAGAGTGGGTTCATCGGCTATTGGATCGACAAGGAGCTGGCCGGGCACGGTCTGGTGCCGGAGGCCGTGGTGGTGACGCTGCGGTTCGCCTTCGAGGCCATTTCGCTCCACCGGATAGAGATCTCGATCATCCCGCGCAACCTGGCCAGCCGGAGGGTGGTGGAGAAGCTCGGCATCCGGGAGGAAGGCGTGGCCCTGCGGTTCCTGGAGATCGACGGGGTCTGGGAGGACCACGTGCGCTATGGCATCACCGCAGAGGAGTGGGCTCAGCGCGAGCCTGCGCTCGTCGCGGAGTGGATCGCCTGACCGTCACGCGTCGGGGGCGCCGATGACCGACGGGGAGTGGCGGAAGAACTGCTCGACGTCGTGTTCGTACGTGTATGACATGGGTGTTCGACCTGACTGGCGTCGCAGGCGCAGCGCACGAATGAACGATTGCACGGCGCCCGCGCTCGTCGCGTTGTACGCGAAGCCCGTCGCCGCGAACCGGCGGGTGTCCACGCCGCGGCCATAGCGGAGCAAGTCCTCGAGTTCACCGGGAAGGTCGAAGAACCGGGCCAGCGGCCGGATCTTCAGGAGGCTCACGGGCGAAAGCGGCACGAGCCTCGTCCCGCAGATGCTTGCCACCTCGCTCCACGGGAGCCGTCCGTCGGCCGCGACGTTGTATAGGCCCGGGATGCCCCCGAGGGTGACATGGAGCAGGGCGTGCACGACGTCGTCCTCCTCGACGAATTGGAGCAACGGGTCGAAGCCGAAGATCGCCGGGCCGACAGGACGCGAGAGGTTGCGGCTGATCGGGGTCGTGAGGTGTGTGCCGAGGACGTTCGCGAACCGAAGCACGGTGACTTTGGTCCCGGGGTTGTCCTCGGAGAAGTCGCGGACCATACTCTCGGCCTCCACCAGGGCGCGTTCAACGCTGTTGCGCACCGGGCTGGTGCGGGGCGTGTCCTCGTGGAAGGTGTTGGGGTCACTGGCGGCCGAGCCGTAGACGAGGGTCGAGGACTTCACCACGATGTGCCGTACGGAAGATCCCGCCGCCCCGGCAGCAGCCAGCAGGTTCATGGTGCCGATCACGTTGATCTCGTGCATGGCCCTCTTGGGCACCGTGGTCGAGTTCGTGATCATGAAGGTATGCAGGATGGTGTCCACCTGCGTGGCCTTCACGATCCGGCTGAGGATGGAGTAGTTCTGGTCGGAGCGGACGAACTCCGCCCGTTCGAACGGCACCGAAGGCGCGTGGCTGCCGATGCCCAGAATCACGTCGATCCCCGGGTCCGCCTCGAGCGCCTGAATCATGCGGCCGCCCCAGAAGGTGTCCGCACCCGTGACGAGAATGCGCCGGCTCATGCGGTGCTCAGCCGAACCACACACTTCGGCGGTCGCGCAACATGTCGTACACCGCCTGCTGGAGGTGCGTACGTATCCGCTCGGATTCCTCCATGATACGGCTCTTCGAGTAGCGCTCCTGGTCCGGCGCCACGTCGAAGGGGACGGGGTCGAGGACGCGCAGCTTGAACTTGGCCGGGAACGGGAGGATCACCCCGAGGAGACCCATGGTCAGCACATTGGCCGTGACGGGAACGTACGGGACCCGCAACGCCTTGGCGACCGACGGGAGACGCAGCACGATCGGCATGGCCTCTTCGGATCCCACGACCGCGATGGGCACGACGGGCACACCGGCGCGCATCGCGATCTCGACGAAACCGCCGCGGCCGAAGCGCCGAAGCTGGTAGCGGTCGGTGAACGATTTTGACGGACCCTTGGTGCCCTCCGGGAACACGAGCGCCAACTGCTGCTGCTCCTTGAGCAGGCGATAGGCGTTGGCCGGGCGAGCCGACACGCCTCCCGCCCTTGCCCACAGGGTGCCGACGACGGGCACGGTCCGGAAGAAGTAGTCGGCCATGCCGTAGACCGGCCGCTCGAGCTCCTTCTCTATCCCGTGCATGATGACCGGGGCGTCCGACGGGATCGCCCCGGCATGGTTGGCCACCAGCAGCGCGCCGCCGTCCGTCGGCACCTTTTCGAGCCCCTCCCACTCCGTGCGGAACCACTTCGAGTAGATGGGTTCGTACAGCGTGCGCGTCAGGGCGCGGGTGCGTTCGGAGCGGCCCCACTCGTCCACGTCGGACAGACGGGGGTCGTCGAGTCGCTGTGGATCCTCCGCCGGAATCCGGATCGGCACGATCGCGGTCGACCGGTTCCTCTCGCTCGTCACCTGGCGCCCGCTGGCCATCTGGCCAATCGTACCGATCCGCCGGACCGCCTCAGAGAGGGCGCCGGCAGCGCCGCGTCAGGGCCGCGCCGCCCCGATGAGCCCTTCGACGAAAATGGGGGAGTACGACACGGTGGCGCCGGTGAACGGGGCCTGAATCACCGTGTCGGCGCCGTAGGGGCCGGACCCCGTGTACATCACGACATGGTCGACCTGGCCGTCGCCGTCGAGGTTGAAATAGAAGAGCAGGTCTCCCGGTTCCAGCGCGTCGAGCGAGACGTGCGGCAACGCCGGCCACTCCGCCTCGGTCGTCCTCGGAATGGAGACTCCCGCCTGGGACCAGGCCCATTGCACCAGCCCGGAGCAGTCGAACCCGACGCCCGGGGTCTCGCCCCCGAACAGGTAGGGCACGCCCAGTTGGGACACGGCGGCCTGGACGGCCGTCATCTGTGCGGAGCCGCCCGACCTGGTACCGCCGATCGGTCCCGTGGCCACCGGATCGCCGGCCGCGCCCGCAGCCTGGTTGGCGGCGTCCGTGGCGGAGGCACCGCTGCTGCTTCCTCCCACCGCACCGGCCACCGTTGCCGCGGCAGCCGCCGCCGCAGCCGCCTTCTGAGCCGCGGCCGCGCTGGCCGCCTGCGCGGCCGCCGCCGCTTCCTGCTGCGCCTCTTCCACCGCCGCTTGCGCCACTTCCTGCGCCAACTGTCCCTGTACCTGGTTGAGTGTGGCCTTCGTCGTGGCCGCCTCCTGTTCGTTCGCTGCAGCCAATGACTTGGCCTGCGCGGCTTCGGTCTGCGCCTGTGCTTCGACAGTCTGTTGTTGTGCCTCTTGGGTCTGGAGCTGCGTCTCGGAGCTCTCGAGAGCACTCTGTGCCTTGGTCAGATCACCGACGATGTCGTCGGTGTACTGGTTCCGGGCCAGAGTCTGGTTCGCGGACGACGAGAACATTGACGCCAGCCCGCTTTCGGGGGTGCCGTAGACGTACGCCATCACCGCGTCGTTGGCGACCCGCCGTTTGTCGACCTCAATGGCCGAGCGGGTGCGGACGAGGTTGTCGCCGATCGACCTGAGAGAGGTCTGGGCGTTCTGAAGGTTCTGCTCCGCCGTGTTGTAGCGATCGTCGAGAATTGCCGTCTGCTGTTCCTCCTGCGTCAGCGTCGCCTCCATCTGGGACACCTGGGACTGGGTGGCGTTGATCTGGGACTGGTTGGGCGCGGGGCCCGGCAAGGTCGTGGACGTGACGGAAGCCGCCGGGGTTGCCAGCAACGGAACCACGGTGCCGGCGAAGACAACGACGAGCGCGACACGCCAGAGCCCGCCTCTGGGTTTCGGGCGAACAGCACTCCGACAATGTCCTGCACCCACCCGGGAAATCGTAACGGCTGCTCAGTCTGAATTTCGGCATCCCGACGGTGGCAAGCAGGTTGCGACCCCGTTCGCGCGGTGTTCGCTGTGCGGCCTGCGCACGGGTGTGCGTGCGTGCGTCGCGTACGGCCGGCGTTGACCACGTTGACGTCCCCACATATGGTGCCGCCGTGCATCCTGTTGTGACCGTCGCCGGTGGCCGCGTTCGCGGTGTCCGCCGCGGCGACCTGTGCTCGTTCTCGGGTATTCCGTACGGGCGTGCGCCCGTCGGCGACCTTCGCTGGCGGCCGCCGCTCCCGCCCGAGCCGTGGGACGAGACGCGTGACGCAACGTCCTTCGGTCCGATCGCACCGCAGTCGGCTGCGGTCACAGGCATCACGAGCCCCTCGGATCCCAGCGCAGCCGAACCGCAGAGCGAGGACTGCCTCTCGCTCAACGTGTGGACGCCCGACGTGCCGGACCGGCCCACGAGCACGCCCGGGACGGGCAGGCCGGTCCTGGTGTGGATCCATGGCGGCGGCTATACGTCGGGCAGCGGTTCGGTCTTCCTCTATCGCGGCGGTGCGCTCGTCCGCAACGGAGACGCGGTCGTCGTTACCCTCAATTACCGGCTCGGTGCGCTTGGCTTCCTCGGGCACCGCGGGCTCGGTGACCCCGACGGCCTCGTCGGCAACTGGGGCCTGCACGATCAGGTCGCGGCCTTGGCCTGGGTGCGCGACAACATCGCGGTCTTCGGGGGCGACCCCGGCAATGTCACGGTGTTCGGAGAGTCAGCGGGTGCGATGAGCATCGCCGCCCTCCTGGGCGTGCCTGCCGCCCGCGGGCTCTTCCGCCGCGCCGTGGTACAGAGCGGCGGCGTGCACGTGCACACCGTCGAGCAGGCCGAGCGGTCGGCGGAGCGTCTCGTGCAAACCCTGGGCCTCGCGCGCTGCGATCGCCAATCCTTGGTTCGGTTTCCCGCGGACGAACTCGTCGCAGCCACCGCGCGAGATGGCGGCGCGACGCCCGGACCCGGGTCTGCTGCCCCTGCCGTTCCAACCGGTGGTCGACGGCCGCTTCCTCCCCGAGCATCCCCTGCGGGCGGTCGAGGCGGGTGCGAGTGCCGGCGTCGACCTCCTCATCGGCACCAACCGCGACGAGCTCACGCTCTTCGGCCTGGGCAATCCGGCGCTGCTGGCGCTCGATGACGCCGGCGTCGTCCGCTGGGTGGAGAACGCGGCTCCCGACCTGCCGGGAGCCGCCCTCGTCGACGCGTACCGGGAGGTCAGGCGCCTCCGAGGCGAGATGGTGACGCCGACCGCGGTCTGGGTCGCCGCCGGCACCGACATCGTGTTCCGCTGGCCGAGTCTGCAGCTTGCTGCGGCCCAGGGCGCTTGGGGCGGTCGCACCTTCGTGTACCTCTTCACCTGGGAGTCGCCCGCGTTCGGTGGCCTCCTCGGCTCGTGTCATGCGCTCGAGCTTCCCTTCGTGTTCGGTGCCGTCCATGTGCCTACCGTCCAGTTGTTCTCGGGCGGCGGACCGGAGGCGGACTCGTTGTCGCGCCAGATGCAGAGCGCGTGGCTGGCCTTCGCCCGAGGCGGAGACCCCTCGCACGAGCGCATCGGCGAGTGGCGCGACTGGGACCCAGCCACCCGTGGCACCATGATCTTCGGCCGGCATTCGGGAATGCAAGATGCGCCCCGAGACGACGAGCTGTCGCTGTTCGGCCGGTACCGCCCGCTGCCCTCGGGTATTCCGCGCTGACCGTCAGCGCACGTTCGCCCGGTGCAGCTGCACTGGGAGGTGACGGATGCCCGAGTGCCGGTTGCTGCGCGTCCATTCGGGTGCGCCGGTGAGTCGGAACGAATCGATGCAGTCGAGGAACTCGGACAGCGCGACGCGGATCTCCAGACGTGCCAGATGTGCACCCAGGCAGAAGTGCACCCCGTGTCCGAACGCGAGATGAGGGTTGGGGTTGCGATCGACCTTGAATGCGTCGGGCTCCACGAACCGTTTCTCGTCGCGGTTGGCCGATCCTTCCCACACCACCACCTTTCCCCCCGCCTCTACGGCGTAGCCGCCCAAGTCGTACGCGCGCGTCGCGGTTCGGCGTTTGGACGGCGACGGTGTCGTCCAGCGCAGGATCTCTTCCACGGCACTGGCCAGAAGAGCACGATTACTGCGTTGCCGCAGACTGACCAGCTGATCGGGCCACTCGGAGAAGGCGACCAACGCGCCCGCAATCGCGTTGCGTGTCGTCTCGGCTCCCGCGGAGAACAGCAGGGAGAAGAAGGCCGACAGCTCGTCGTCGGTCAGCCTGGGCGGTTCGACGTCGGCGAGCTCCGCCCGGACGACCGCGGAGAGCATGTCGTGGCGGGGGCGGCGCCGCTTCTCGTCAATCAGGGCAACTCCGTACGCGTCCATGTCGTCCAGGGCTGCCTTCCGCTGCGGGCTCATCGACAGGAAGTCGGACTGGTCGGGGAGGTCGAACACGTGCTCGACCGCGTGCGCGAGCCGGTGGCGGTCCTCTTCCGGAACCCCCAGCAGGAGGCAGATCGCCTGCATCGGCAGTTCGGCGGCCACGTCCACCAGGAAGTCGCAATCCTCGGGGACCGAGGCGAGCAGCCGCCGCATCCGGCGCCTCAGCTCGTCCTCCAGAGCACGCACCGCCGCCGGCGTCAGGCCACGGGTGACGAGCCGACGGATCCGGGCGTGCCGTGGGTCGTCCATCATGTTCAGGACCACTCCGGCCACCGGGAGGTCCTGAATGACGGTCCCTCCGTAGGGCCGGGCCCCTCCGGTCTGGGACGAGAAGGTCACCGGGTCGTCGAGGACCTCGAGCACCTCGTCATAGGTGGCCACCGACCAGAACCCCTCGCCGTCGGGCGTGTGCGAGGTTGGCCGGTGCCACCAGACCGGAGCGACGGCACGGTGGAGGCGGAAGACGTCGTGCGGGAAGCCGAAGGCGAAGGTGTCCAGGTCGGTCAGATCGACGTCCTCGAGGCCCCCGGTCACCGGGCCATCCTCACGGGGGGTCCGCTCGGGGTCAAGAATGTCGGACCGGGGGCGTAGCCCAATCGGCAGAGGCAGGGCGCTTAAACCGTCCCCAGTGAGGGTTCGAATCCCTCCGCCCCCACCGTGAGGCCCCAGGCGGCCACGTTGTCATAAGCGTGGTCCACTGAATGGGGTCAAGGCCTAGCAGGATGGCGGTCGGATCTTCGAGGGTTCCGTCATTCATCGACACAGTCGCTGACACGTGTGTAAGTGCAAGGTCTGCACGGGTCAACGACGCCCCATCACCTAGGGCGAGCCATTCTTGGAGGCGTATCGCAAGCGGCTGAACAAGACCACGGCCATTGGACTCGACGAAACGTCCTTGGTGCATCCCGTGGACCAAGCTGGCCCGACAAGCAACAAGCCTGGAAGGAGCGGCGAGAGTACCCCGGGCCTCTCGGCGAGACTCACGGCCACCGCACTAGCCTGGATCGACAGCCGGTAGGACCTTGGGCCACTGCCACAGGTCGCGCGAAGGGGGCGGCCTCGTGGGGAATTCGGGACCGAGAGCCCGGTGGGAGTCCGCGGACGAGAGGTCGAGCCGTACGGACGCGATGGGGAAGGAAAGCTTCGGGTGAGTGGCGAGCGGGACGGCAGTGGACTCGACGTGGACCGGCCGACCGTCCTCGCCATGGTGCTGACGTACAACTCGCCGGATACCTTGGCGCGCACTTTGCAGGCTCTGAGCGTCCAGACGAGGCTTCCCGACGCGGTGCTGATCCTCGACAATGCCGGCACACCGCCAGCGGAGACGGTGACGCGGCGGTGGACACGCCCGTCGGACCTCGACGTTCGTGTCGTGCGCGAGGTGGAGAACGGCGGGCCTGCCGGCGGATGGGCGCGCGCACTCGAAGAGTTCGTGAGCTTCGGTTTCGACTTGGCGTGGATCCTCGACGACGACATCGTCGCTCCCGCCGGGTCCCTGGAGCGTCTTCTCGTGGAGTACCAGAAGATTGGAACGAGTGCGTGTGTGATCGCTTCGGTCCGGACGCCCAGCGGTACGGTCACGCAATATCCAGGGTGGTGTGGCGTTCTGCTGGGGCGCGATGTGGTCGTCTCTGCCGGATTGCCACGGGCGGACTTCTTCTGGTGGGCCGAGGACTTCGAGTACCTCATGCTGCGCATCCCCGCCGCCGGATTTCCCCTGCACATCACGCCGGATGTCGTCGTTGACCACCAGAAAGGTCGCGGGCAATGGGGAAACCCACCGTGGAAGTACTACTACGAGGCCCGGAACAACGTGTACGTCCACCTCTATATCAAGCACGGGCGGGGCAGGTGGCCGCGGAAGATCGCCGGGCTGACCCTGCGAGCCCTTCTGCGCGAGGACGAAGGCCGGCTGCTCAGGCTCAAGATGATCGGGCGAGGCATTGTCGACGGGCTCGGCGGCCGGCTCGGGCGGCGCGTCGAGCCCGAGTCGTCGTGAAAGCATCGCCGAGCGGTGCTCGGCGCCCCGCCGACCGCTCGGCGTGTTGACGCAGTGTAGGCAAGCACTTGGACTCGAGGGCGCTGCGGCCGAAGTTTACGCTTGACCCAGCGCAGCATCACGTCGGCCGTCAGCTCCGGCTTCAAGGTTCGGGATTCAACAACCCGTCCGGACCCTCGGCTCTGTGGGCGTATTTCCGTTGCGCCTCTACTTCTCGCGGTTCACTTCGCCGGTCGGCGTGACACCTCAGGCGGGCCGGTGTTTGGCCGTATTTGGCCGTAGAACCTCCAAAAACCCGGCCGACAGCGGTTGACAATAAAGGATAATGGGCTGGTCAAGCCACATATAGCCTGGCACAGGAAACTCGAGCCGGACCCTCGCTCTCACAGCTCAGGCAAGCTCGAATATGAGTGCCTCCGGCCACTCGGAGACTGGCCGCGCGGAAGGTCGGCGCTCGCCCGGCGGCGCCCGACCGTTCTCCGCCGTGGCAGCCGAAGTCAGCATCGGGGTCCTCGGGCCGGTCACGGTGGACGGTGCGGCCAGGCCATTCCGCCGGTCCGCGGCCCTGGAGTTGGTGGCCTACCTGTCGCTGCACCGCCAGGGTGTGGCCTACACCGAATGGCCCGTCGCCATCTGGCCGGAGCGCGCCGTGTCCTCGGCCACGGTGCACTCCACCGCCTCCGATGCGCGGCGGGCGCTGGGCCGTGCGGCGGACGGCACGTGGCACCTGCCGCACCAAGGCGGCCATCTGCGTCTGTCGGAGACGGTGTGCTGTGACGTCGACCGCTTTGCCACGCTCGAGGCAACCGGTGACCCGGACTCGGTCGTCGAGGCGATGCGGCTCGTCCGCGGACGCCTCCTCGGAGGGCTGCGCCGTGCCGACTGGGCGGTCCTCGACGGGACCCAGGCCGCGGTGGAAGGCCTCGTGGTGGGCGCGGCGCTGCGGGCGGCGGACCGTTTTATGCGGGTTGAGCGCGCGGACGACGCGGCCTGGGTGGTCCGCCGGGCCCTGGTCGTGAGCCCCTACGACGAACGGCTGTACCGTGCGCTTCTCCGGGCCACGGCGTTGCAGGGGAACAGGCTTGCTCTGCGCGCCACGATGACACAGTTGCTCACGCTGGCGAGCAACGTCGCGGTGCCGCGGACTGGACGCGGCCGCAACGAGGACAACCCGGCCTTGACCTGCGTGCATCCGAAGACGGCGGCTTTGTATCGGGACCTGCTCCGGGACGCGCCTGCCGCCGGAGGTGTCCCCTCCAGGCTGTAGGGTTTCGTCCCGCCATGGCCAGAAGTTCTTCGGGAAGGTCGGTCGCACGCGCCGCCGCCACGGGCGGAGGTGCGACGTACCGCGGACAGATGCCCGTCAATTGGTATGCGGCACTGGTCGTCATCGTCCTCATCGGGATCGGCTCGGTCGTGCTGGCGAAGTACCACTACAACCAGACGGCCGCGGCCGTGGAGCCGACCACCAACACCACGTGGCACGCGGCCGTCGCCTTCGACATCTGCGGGACGATGCAGCCGGCGCTCCCACAGTCGTCTGCCACGGCGACCGCGACGACCGGCCTGACCTCGTCGGGACAGGGCGTGATCCAGATCCATCCGAAGGACTCCAGCGAGTCCGGCGACAACGCAACCCTGGGCAAGTTCGCGCAGGGCTACACGGGCCTGACCATTACCAACGACACCCTCAAGTACCCGTCGGCCAGCGTCCCGGAGTACAAGGACGGGCAGAAGTGCAAGACGGGCACGCCCGACGCCGGCAAGGTGGGGACGGTACAGGCCCGTTGGTGGGTCCAGTCGACGAAGGGGAGCGGGACGAACAGCGAGACGAGCTTGGTGGGCGGGCTGACGACGAAGAGCCCGGCGGATCTCAAGTTCCAGAACCGCCAGGCGATCACGGTCGGCTTTGGGCCTGCGGACGAAGCGTTGCCGAAGCCGCCCTCGTCGACCATCCTCGCCCTCACCGAGACCGTTGCGGGCGCCGGACCGGTGGCCACCACCACGACGACAACGGCAGGGTCGTCGACCACCGTGCCGTCGACGACGCTCCCGGCCTCAGCGACCACCACGACCAAGCCCACCGGCACCACCACCACGACGAAGTAATGAAGGCCGTGGTCCTCGTGGGCGGGGAGGGGACGAGGTTGCGACCCCTGACCTTGGCAGCGCCCAAGCAGATGCTGCCGATCGTCGGGGTCCCCATGATCGAGCGCGTGCTCACCCACTTGGCGTCGCACGGGGTCGACGAGGCGGTGCTGTCGCTGGGCTATCTACCGGATGCCTTCACACAGGCCTACCCCGGCGGGCGCGCCGCCGGTGTCACGCTCACTTATGCCGTCGAGCCGGAGCCGTTGGATACGGCCGGCGCGGTGCGCTTTGCCGCGACGTTCGCCGGAATAGACGAAACGTTCGTCGTGGTCAACGGCGACGTCCTCACCGACTTGGACCTCACGTCGCTGGTGGCCTTTCACCGCGAGCGGGGGGCGGAGGGCACCATTCATCTGCACCCGGTGGCGGACCCTTCCGCGTTCGGTGTCGTGCCGACCGACTCCGAAGGCCGCGTGACGGCGTTCGTGGAGAAGCCACCCCGCGACGAGGCACCGACGAACGAAATCAACGCCGGCACCTACGTGCTCGAGCCCTCGGTGCTGGCCCGCATTGCGACGAGTGGGCGCGTGTCGATTGAACGGGAGACGTTCCCCGCCATGGTGCGCGAGGGCGGGCTGTATGCGCGCGCCGACGACCGCTACTGGATCGACACTGGGACTCCGTCCGCGTATCTCGAGGCCAATTTCGACTACGTCGAGGGTCGGCGCGGGAACGCGATCGCGCCCGACCTCGGCGATCGCGGCGACGGTGTCTACGTCGAGGGCGAGAGCGACCTGCGGGGGGATGTGATCGCGCACTCGGTCGTGTTTGCGGGGTGCACGCTGGAGCCGGACGCCCGGGTCGAACGCAGTGTCCTGGGACGAGGGTCTGTGATCTCGGCCGGAGCCGTCGTGACCGACAGCGTCCTGATGGACGACTGCCACGTCGCCGCCGACGCCTCGGTGGCCGGGTCGATCATGGGTCCGCGGTCCATCGTCGGCCAGCGGGCAGACGTCAAGCCCGTGTCCGTGCTCGGTGCGGACGCGGTCGTCTCGTCGGGGTCCATGGTCGACGGCGAGCGAGTGTCCGGCTAGAACACCGCTGATGCGCACGATGGTGACCGGAGGTGCCGGGTTCATCGGCTCGAACCTCGTGGACCGGCTGTTGGCAGAGGGCCATCAAGTCGACGTGGTGGACGACTTCTCCACGGGGTCGCTCCACAATCTCGCGCCCGCTCGGGCCAGCGTGGGCCGGGCGCTCACCATCCACCATCTCGACATCACCGCCCCCGCCGTGGTGGAGCTGATGGCTCGCCGGCGCCCCGAACTCGTCTTCCACCTGGCCGCCCAGGCCGACGTCCGTGTCTCGGTGGCCCGCCCCGCTTTCGACGCCACCGTCAACATCATCGGGTCACTCAACGTCCTGGAGGGCGCCCGGGAGGCCGAAACCGAGCGGGTAGTGTTCGCGGCGAGCGGCGGCACCCTCTACGGCGATCCGGCGCCCGAGGATCTTCCGGTCCGTGAATCGCACCAGCAGCAGCCTCTTTCCCCGTACGGCGTCTCCAAGAAATCCGTCATCGACTATCTCGTCGCCTACCGGGAACTCCACGCCCTTGAGTTCTGTGCGCTCGCGCTGGGAAACGTCTACGGGCCCCGCCAGGATCCGCACGGAGAAGCGGGTGTGGTGGCGATCTTCGCCCAGCGACTCCTGCGTGGGGAGCCCGTGACGGTTTTCGGGGACGGTGAACAGACCCGAGACTTCGTCTTCGTCGATGACGTCGTCGACGCCTTCGTGCGCGCGTCGACGCGGGGTGGCGGGCTGGTCTGCAACGTCGCAACCGGACGGGAGACCTCGGTCAACCAGCTTCTTGCCACCATGGCGGATCAGGCGGGCGTCGAAACCTCGGCCGTCATGGCGCCGGCCCGGCCGGGTGAACTGTTGCGGTCGAGCCTGGACGTCGAGCGCGCCTCGATCCAGCTCGGTTGGCGGCCGTGGACCGAGCTCGCCGAAGGGACCCGCGCCGTGCTCGACTACGTCGCCGTCCGCCCCGGCTGATCCGCACCCCACCCCGGCGAGGGGAAGAGGTCAGCGGAAGAGGTCCTCGTGGGGCGGGCGGATGACCTCGGCCCCCACGGAGCCGTCACGGAGCCACGCGGTGGGCACGCCGCGCACGATGGCCACCGGCACCGCGCGGTCCTTGCCCATGACCAGCTCGGCGGCGGAAGCCAGCTCGTCCGCCAGGCAGATTTCGGTGGCCTGGAGCGCTCGTCCACCCGCGTCCGGCGTTCCCTTCAGGTCGAGCACGGCCGCCACGCCCGCACACCCGATGGCCACGTCGGTGACGCCGCGTCGCCACGCGTGCCCGAAGGTATCCGAAACGATCACGCCGACGTCGACGCCCAGCGTGCGCCGCAATCCGGCGCGGAGGCGGCGGGCGGAACGATCCGGGTCCTCGGGGAGCAGGGCCGCGGTCCCGTCGGCAACGTTCGACAGATCGACGCCGGCGTTGGCACAGACGAAACCGTGCCGGGTCTCGCTGATCACGAGGTCCCCCCGCCGTCGCAGAACGCGCACGGACTCTGCATCGACGAGCGCGGCCTTGGCGGCGGGATCGCTGTGGTCGAGGGGGACCACTCGTCCCTCCGCCTTCGACACGACCTTCTGGGTCACGACGACCACGTCGCCGGCGCACAATTCGTGCCCACTGGGGTGCGCGGGTGCGAGGGCGCCGGTGATGAGGCCGACGAGGTCGGCACCCGGGTTCACCTCCCCGATCCCCGTGACCGGCAGCAGTCGGAGCCCGTCACTCGAGGGCATCGACCACCACCCTGGCCAGCGCCGCCGCCCGTTCGGCCGTGCTCATGATCGTCTCCGTCACCACGCAGCGGATGCCCTGGGCCTCCACCGCGTCCGCGTGCGTTGCGTCCGCGACGTCGATCACGAGCGTGCCCACCCAGGGCGCGTACAGCCGGGCGACGCCCACGACCGACGCCTCCATGCCCAGCTCCGTCATCAGGCGGTCTGCCGGGCCCTTGAGGGCCGCGCCGGCCACGATGGGCGAGACCCCGACCACGCGGTCGCGTCGTGCGGTGAGCACCTCTTGGATCCCTGGCACGGCGAGAAGCGGCCTGATGGAGACCACGGGGTTCGAAGGGCAGACGACGACCCGTCGGGCGGTGCGGAGCGCCTCCAGCACGCCCGGTGCCGGACGGGTCGAAGAGGCGCCCTCGAAACGCACACCGCTCACCGCGACCTCGTGCTGTAGGCGGACGAAGTAGTCCTGGAAGGCGACGTCCGTTCCGGCCGGCCCGAGGCTGCTCGCTTCCGCCAGGATCAGACGCGTCCGGAGCGGATCGTCTGTGACGGGCAGCATGCGCACGGCCACGCCGCGGCGCGCCGCGATGAGGGCGGTCACGACGCTCAGCGGCTCGCCCGCGCGCAGCCGGCCCGTCCGGAACAGGTGGGTGGCGAGGTCGCGATCCCCCAAGCGGAACCAGTCCTCTCCGCCCAGGCGGCCGAGCTCCTCCATGACCGTCCAGCGCTCGTCCGCCACC
Source organism: uncultured Acidimicrobiaceae bacterium (assembly GCA_963808355.1). GTDB lineage: Bacteria > Actinomycetota > Acidimicrobiia > Acidimicrobiales > RAAP-2 > Bog-473. The sequence goes on along the minus strand of CAWEFL010000003.1, from coordinate 346,730 downwards.
CCCCACCCCGTGTCGCGGTTGTCCACTCCGGCCAGCGTGTAGGTGATGGTGTCCACGTCCGGGCTGATGTGAAGACCGTGCAGGACCATGTCGTCTCCCACGTTCACCACGGCGACGATGTCCTTGGGCGGAACGGCCTGCACCAGTCCCGAAAGCATCCGGGCGGCCCCGACGCCGCCGCACAGGGCCACCAGCACGCAGGCAGCATACGAGCGTGGGACCGGCAGCCCGGCGGAACGCCCCTGGTACCATCGCCGCCCGAATGCCCGCGCGCATCCCCCTGGACCGGCACGAGACCGTCGTCTCGGTGCTGCGGGAGGCGGCGCAGCGCAACGGCGACGTCGAGGCGTACGTCGAGCCCGCGACGGAGGGACGACCCCGCCGCGCCCTGACATTCGCCGAGTGGGACCGGGCGGCCGATGGCGTCGCCGGCTTCCTCTCCGTGCGTGGCGTCGAGAAGGGTGATGTGGTCTGCCTCGTCCTGCCCTCCTCCATCGACTATGCGGTGTGCTACGCCGCGCTCCTGCGCCTGGGTGCCATCACCTCGGGCCTGAACCCGCGGCTCGGAGCGGCCGAGGTGGCTTCCGTCTTGGAGCGGACGGGGCCGGTTCTGGTCGTGGCCGAGGCCGGGTGGTCCCCACCCTCCGCCTGCGACCATGTGCCGGTTCTGCGCCGCGACGAGGCCGCGGCCGCTGTCCGCTGGCGCGGCGCCGGACACGTGGCCCGAGCTCACGTCCCGGGACCCGGTGGCCGTGGTCTGGACGAGCGGCACGACCGGGACGCCGAAGGGCGCCGTCTTCGACCATGCCAGCCTGTCCGCCGTCGCCCATGGCACGGACGTGCTGAGCCGACCCGGAGATCGCCGGCTCTCGCCGCTGCCATTCGCGCACGTCGGCTACATGACGCGCGCCTGGGATGAGATCGCGCACGGCGTGACGACGGTCATCACGCCCACTCCCTGGCGAGCCCGGGACGCGGTCCGAATCATGGCCGAGGAGTCCATCACGGTGGCGCAGGGGGTTCCGACCCAGTGGGCCCTGATGTTGTCGTGCGACGAGCTGACGGAGGTCGACCTCGGCTCGCTGCGCGTCGCCGGGACCGGGGCGGCCCGCGTACCCGCATCCCTGGTCGCCGACATCCGGCAGCGTCTGGGAGTACCCGTGGTCGTGCGCTACACGTCCACCGAGTCGTCGCTGGGGACGGGCACCACACTGACCTCGACCGACGAAGAGGTCGCGTCGACCGTGGGCCGCCCGGTGCACGGCGTCGAGCTGGCAATCGTCGACGACGAAGGTGCAGCCGTCCCACCGGGGTCCGTCGGCCGGGTGCTGCTGCGTTCCGCAGCCGCCATGCGCGGGTACTGGGGGCGTGGGCCGGGCCGCGGGCGCCGGGCCGAAGAGCTTCTCGACGCGTGGGCCACGGCCGCCGTACTCTCCGCGGACGGCTGGCTGACGACCGGCGACTTCGGCCGCCTGACTCCCGAGGGGAACCTCCAGCTCTCCGGACGGGCCCACGAGCGGTACATCCGAGGCGGCTACAACGTCTACCCCGCCGAAGTCGAGGACGCGCTGGCGTCGCACCCCGCGGTGGAACGCGTTGCCGTGATCGGTGCGCCCGACGACGTGTTGGGCGACATCGGGGTGGCCGTGGTGGTGCCCCGGGGCGACGTGCCGCCCGACTTGCCGGCACTGCGCGCCCATGTCGCGGCGCAGTTGGCCGACTACAAGGCGCCGGATGCCCTCGTGCTGGTCCCGGAATTGCCGCTGACACCGATGATGAAGGTGGATCCCGTCCGGCTCGGCCGACTGGCTGCCGATGCCGCGTCGGCACGGAGCGCGCGCCTGTCCTCGAATCGTCGCCCCGACGCCGGGGTGCTAGGCAGTGGCCCCGACGACGCCGCCGACGAGAAGGAGCGCGGCATGAGTCCCACCACCAGGGTCGGCGAGTCCGACCCGAACCGGGGCACCGCCCCCGAGGCGGTCTTGCCGGGTCGCTACGCCGGCCGGGTGGCCCTGGTGACAGGCGCGGGGTCGGGGATCGGCCGTGCCACGGCGCGCCGGCTCGCGGCGGAGGGCGCCGCGGTCGCCTGCCTGGACCTGGCCGAGGATGCCATCGCAGCGGTTGCGGCGGAGATCAACCGGGAAGCGGCGGATGCCGGGGGGCGCGCCATCGACCTGCCCTGCGACGTGACGGACGAGTCCGCCGTCGGGGCCTCGGTGGCGCGGGCAACGGCAGAACTGGGCCCGGTCACCAACCTCTGCAACATCGCGGGTATCGGCGGGTTCGCGGACACGCCGCAGCAGTCACTCGAAGGGTGGGACCAGATCATCGCCGTCAATCTCACGGGCACGTTCTTGATGTGCCGTGCCGTGCTGCCGCAGATGCTCGAGCACGGCGGGGCCATCGTGAACACCGTCTCCACCGCCGGCATCATCGGCCAGCCCTATTCGGCCGCCTACTGCGCATCGAAGGGTGGGGTCAAGCTCCTGACCAAGGCGCTCGCGGTCGAGTACATGGCGCGCGGCATCCGGGTCAATGGCGTCGCGCCGGGAGGGGTGGACACGCCGATCATCCATAACTTCGGTCCTCCAGAGGACGCAGACTGGAAGCTGATTCAGCGCCTCATGACGCCGATCGGGTTCGCCTATCCGCACGAGATCGCGGGTGCCTTCGCCTATCTCGGTTCCGAAGAGGCCGCCTACATCACCGGCGCGATCCTCTCCATCGACGGAGCGATCACGACCTGACGGCGGCGACTGGGATCGAGCGCACCACCCCCGTGCGCCTGCGCGTGGCGATCGACGCGACGCCGTTGCTGGGCCAGCCCACCGGCGTCGGAGTCTTCTGCCAGGGCGCGCTCGGCGCGCTGGCGGCACGGCCGGGACTGTCCGTCGGTGCCTATGCCGTCAGCTGGCGCCGCCGCCACGGCATCGACGCGCTCGTGCCGGCCGGCGTGGCCCCGCGCCAGCGCCCAATGCCGGCCCGTCCGCTCCACGCGTCGTGGTCCCGCGCCGACCTCCCGCCCGTCGAATGGTTCGTGGGACCGGTCGACGTGGTGCACGGCACGAACTTCGTCGTGCCGCCGACCCGGCGCGCGGGTGCGGTCGTCTCCGTCCACGACCTCACCCCCCTGCATCATCCCGAGCTGTGCAACGAGGCGACGCTGGCCTACCCCGCCTTGATCCGCAGGGCTCTGGATCGGGGCGCCTGGGTCCATACCGACTCCTCGTACGTCGCCGCAGAAGTCGTTGAGGCGTTCGGAGCCGATCCCGCGCGCGTCCGCGCCGTTCACCCTGGCGTCCCCCCGATCCCCGCCGTTTCGGACGCGCTGGCGTCCCGGGTCCTGAGCCAGGTGCTCCCACCCGGGGTGGATCGGTACTGTCTCGCCGTCGGGACCGCCGAGCCCCGCAAGGACCTGCCCGGGCTCGTGCGGGCGTTCGGCGACGCGGTGCGAAGACCCGCGGAGGCTGCGCTGGTGTTGGCCGGACCACCGGGCTGGGGCGAGCGAGCGCTCGACGCGGCCATCCTGGCCTCACCCGTACGGCAGCGCATCGTCCGCACAGGGTGGGTCGAGCCCGAAGTGTTGGGCGCGCTGGTCACGCGGGCCACCCTGCTTGCGTACCCGTCGCTCTACGAGGGGTTCGGTTTCCCGCCGCTTCAGGCGATGCTGGCCGGCGTCCCGGTGGTGGCGACCGGCGCCGGATCGCTGCACGAGGTGCTCGGCGACGCTGCATTCATCGTCGAGCCTGGCGACCACGACGGACTCGCCGCCGCGCTCCATGCCTGTCTCCAGGACGAGCAACTGCGGCGGCGACTGCGCGCGGCGGGGGCGGCCCGCGCCGCCATGTTCTCGTGGGACCGCTGTGGCGACGGTCTGGAGGCGCTGTACCGCGACGTCACCGGAGACGCCCGTGGCTGAGGCCATCCCGTCGGTGATCATGGTCGTGGACCAATTGCGGCGCCCCGTCCCCGGCGGGATCGGCGTCTACGCCCACGGGCTCCTGGGCGGATTGGCGGCCTGCGCCGACGCGGGCACTCCGCTGGAGCTCAGCTTGTTGGCGAGCAGGGCCCCGCGCCAGGGCGACCCACTGGACGAGTTCGGTCGGCCGCTGATCACGTCGCGGCTCCCAGGGCCGCTGCTCACCCGGGCGTGGGACCATGGGCTGGTCCGGGCTCCCCGCGGCTTCCATGTCGTGCACTCGGTCTCCCTCGCGGCCCCGCTCCCGCGGCGGTCGAGCAGGAGCCGTCTGGTCGTGAGCCTGCACGACCTCGCCTGGCGTCGCCACCCAGAGGCGACGACGGCGCGCGGACGACGCTGGCACGAGGCAGCGCTGCACCGCGCCCGTGATCACGCCGCCGCCTTGGTCGTCCCATCCCGTCTCGTCGCCCACGACCTGACGGCCGACGGCGTGGACCGGGCGCGGGTGGTGATCGTGGCTGCGGGCGCCGACCACTTGGCGGCACCGGACGCCGCCGGCACGGACGCCCTGCTGGCGCGCCTGGGGGTCTCCGGTGAGTTTCTCCTCACGGTCGGCACCCTCGAGCCACGGAAGAACATCGAACGTCTCGTGCTCGCCTACGGCCGCGTGCGTCGTTCGCTCCCCGCGCCATGGCCGCTCGTCATCGTCGGTCCGACCGGGTGGGGTCGGGGGCCGTCACGAGCCGTTGCGTCCTCCGATGCGGTCCTCGCGGGCGCCGTCCCCGCCGCGGTCCTGTCCGAGCTGTACCGGCGCGCCCGGGCCTTCGCCTACGTCCCGCTCACCGAGGGCTATGGCCTGCCGCCCCTGGAGGCGATGCGGGTGGGTACCCCGTCCGTCGTGGCGCGTGAGGTCCCCAGTGTGAACGACCTCGGCGATCCGGCGCCGGCGCCGGCGCGGCTCGTGGACCCCTTCGACGTCGAGGACATCGCCTCCGGGCTCGGCGACGTCCTGACCGACGACGCCATGCGTACCGACCTGGCCACGCGGGGGGCCGAGCACGTGCGGAGCCGGACGTGGCGCGCCGCGGCGCAACAACACCTCGACCTCTGGAGCGCACTGCGGTGAGCGAGGCGCTCGCCCTCTCGCTCTCGCTCGACGTGTCGGCCGTGCCCGAACGGCCGGGCGGGGCCGGCTACTACACCATGGCGCTTTGTCGAGGGCTCGCCGCGCGGCCGGACGTCGCGTTGACGTTGTTGGCCCGGCGGAGCGATGAGCGGCGGTGGGCCGCCTTGGCAGGCGAGGCGGCCGCCGTCCGGCCGGTGGTTGCCGAATCGCGCCCGGGCCGGCTGGTCCACGAGCAGGTCGGGTTCCCCTCTCTGCTGAAGTCTCTCGGCGTCCGCCTCCACCATGGCCCGCATTACACGATGCCCGCACGGTCCCCGGTGCCCTGCGCCGTCACGATCCACGACTGCACCTTCTTCGATCACCCCGAGTGGCATGTCCGGTCGAAGGCGGTCTTCTTCCGCCGGGCCATCCGGCGAGCCGCACGGGCCGCGGGCGTGCTGATCTGCGTGAGCGAGTTCACCGCCCAGCGGTTGCACGACTGGGTGCCGGTGCGGGCCCCGGTCGTGGTGGCGCCGCACGGGGTGGACCACGCGCGGTTCTCGCCCGAGGAGCCGTCGGAGGGCGCCGATCGTGCCGCGCTGGCCGCGCTGGCCCTGCCCGAGGAGTCGCCGCTCATCGTGTTCGTGGGCACGCTCGAGCCGAGAAAAGGCGTGGCGCCGCTGATCGAGGCGTTCGACCTCGTCGCCGGGCGGCACCGCGACGCGCGACTGGTCCTCGGCGGCCAGGTGGGGTGGGGAATGGCGGAGACGGAACGCGCCTTGGCTTCGGCCCGCCATTCCGACCGGATCCTCCTGACCGGCTATCTGTCCGATCCGGCCGTGCCCGCGTTGTTGCGGCGTGCCGCGGTCGTGGCGTACCCGGCGCTCGAGGAGGGCTTCGGCCTGCCCGCTCTGGAGGCGCTTGCCTGCGGCGCGCCCCTCGTGACCACGCGCGGCACCGCGATGGCGGAAATGGCGAAGGGCGCCGGGCTACTCGTCGAGCCGGGCCGCGTCACCGAGCTCGCGGAGGCGCTCGAGGCCGCGCTGGCCGAGGGTCGCACGAGCGCACGGCGCGACCTCGGCATCCGGGTGGCGGCCGCGCGGACCTGGGAGGCCAGCGTCACCGAGCACGTCCGCGCCTACCTGGCCGCGGCAGGCCCGCAGTAGGGTTTCCGCTGGTGCGTGCGTTGATCACGGGCGGGAAGGGCTTCGTGGGACAGTGGCTGGCCGCGCACCTGAAGGACTGCGGGGACGAGGTCGCGGTGATCGACCTCGAGACCGACGTGGCCGACGGTGCCGCGGTTCGCCGCGTGCTTTCCGACGTCGTCCCCGAGGCGATCTACCACCTGGCCGCCATGACGCACGTGGGGGAGAGCTGGGAAGACCCCAGCCAGGTGCTCCGTGTCAACGTCTTGGGCACGGCGGAGATCCTGGCCGCGGCGCGGCAGGTGCCCGGCGGACCGCGCGTTCTGGTCGTCAGCTCGGCCGAGGTCTACGGCGTCGTGAAGCCCGAGCAGCTCCCTCTTACCGAGGACACTCCGACCGCACCGGCCAGCCCGTACGCCGCCAGCAAGCTGGCCGCTGAGGATGTCGCGCTGCAGGCGTGGCGCGGCTACGGACAACCGGTCATCGTCGTGCGGCCGTTCAACCACATCGGGCCGGGCCAGTCACCCAACTTCTTCGTGCCCGCGCTGACCAAGCGGATCATCGAGGCCCGCCGTTCCGGCGCCGGCTCGCTGAAGGTCGGCACCCTCACCACCCGGCGCGACTTCACCGACGTCCGCGACGTGGTGGCGGCCTACCGCCTCCTGATGGAAAAGGGGGCTCCCGGCACCGCCTACAACGTGTGCTCGGGGCGCGACGTGGCCATGTCGGACGTGGCGGCGCAGCTGTTGGCGCTGGCGGGGATCGACCTCACCCTCCAGACGGACTCCGAGTTGGTCCGGCCGGTCGACGTGCCGGTCCTGCGGGGCGATGCCGGACTCCTGCGGGAGGCCACGGGGTGGCAACCGGCGATCCCGCTCGCGACAACGCTCGCCGACGTCCTGTCCTCGTGGGAGGCGGACTGACGGCGAGCGTCGTCGGAGTCGTGCCGGGGGTGTCGCTCAGGCGCTGACGCGCTGGCGGATCTGGGTCCGCACGTCCCTCGCCTGTTCCCGGGCCCGGGTCGTGAACTGGGTGACTGAGGTGGGCAACCGCTCCTCTATCGGCTGGAGCGTCGACTCGACGAAGTTCGTCGCCGACTCGGTCAGCTCGTCGATCTGGGTGAAGCCCTTGGCCACGCCCTGGCGGACCTCGCCCAGGCGCTGCTCGAGCGCGAGGTCCTTGGAGAGCTTGTTCTTCAGTTCGACCCGCTGGACCTGGACCCGCTGGTAACCCAGCACGCCCAGGCCGACGGCGACGTACGCCGCGTCCCGGGCCAGGTCGGTCACACCCTTGGAGAGGGTGCTGATGTTGGTGTGCACGTAAGGCATTCGGTCTCCTGTTTTGAGTCGATGGGTCCGCCGTCCGACCCGCCGGCCGGACTCTGCGTTGGTACTTACTAGAGTATCACACTTGTTAAACAGTAGCAAGCATCTGGGGTGAAATCCGTGCCTGAGGCCCTGATCGGGGACGGGATAGCCTCGTGCACTTGATGGAGACCCAAGTGCCCGCGGTGGTCGCCATCGTCGTCACGACCGACCCGGGCCCCTGGTTCGAAGAGGCGGTCGCCTCCCTCGGGTCGCAGGACTATCAGGAGCTGGCGGTCCTCGTCCTTTCGGCCGGGGACGACGAGATGGGGGTGGTCGAGCGGGTCGGTCGCACGCTCCCGGATGCCTTCGTCCGGCACCTCCCGGGACGGCCGGGCTACGGCGAGGCGGCCAACGAGGCGCTCAAGATGGTGGAGGGGGCCGCCTTCTTCCTGCTCTGTCACGACGACGTCGCCCTCGACCCGGACGCCGTCCATCGGCTGGTCGAGGAGTCCTTCCGCTCCAACGCCGGCGTGGTCTCGCCGAAATTCGTCAATTGGGACGACCCGGCCATCCTGCTGCACGTCGGGATGGGATGCGACAAGACGGGTGCGGTCGTCGATCGCATCACGCAGGGAGAGGTCGACCACGGCCAGCACGACGCCGTGCGCGACGTGTTCGTGGCCCCCGGGGGCTGCATGCTGGTCCGGGCCGATCTCTGGCGGGAGCTGAAGGGCTTCGACGCCGGCATCGCGGCCTTCGGCGAGGACCTCGACCTCTCGTGGCGGTCGCAGGTCCTCGGCTCGCGCGTGGTCGTCGCGCCGGATGCGCGGGTGCGCCACCGCGAGGCCGTGGCGGGCGGCCTGGTGGCGGTGTCGTTGCGCGAGCCGCAGCAGGGCCGCCACCGCGTCACCCGGCAGATGCTCCAGCGCCGGCACGAGCTCCGGGCCGTGCTGAAGAACTACACGCGGTTCCACCTGGCCCGCGTCGTCCCGCAGGCGGCGCTGCTCGCCCTGGGGGAGATCGTGGTGGCCGTCCTGGCCCGGGACCGGGACCGGGTGCGGGCCGTCTGGGGGGCCTGGACCTGGAACGCACGGCACCTGCCCGAGCTCTCGTTGCTGCGCGGCGAGCTCGCCGAGCACCGTCTCTTTCCCGACTCGGAGGTCCGCCGGCTGCAGCTGCGGGGGAGCGCCCGTCTCTCGCGCTATCTGAGCCGGCTGTCCCATCAGGGGCTCGAAGCGGCGAACGCCGCGGCGGAGTCCCGCGGCGGGCCCGGGCGCGAGCAGGAGCAGGCGGAGGTGGCCTTGCTCACCGGGAGCGTGGGGCTGGCCTTCAGCGAGGACTCCGATTTCGACGAACTGGACGATCTGGGCCGGCGCGCGGGCCGGGACCGCTTCGGACGCCGGGTGCGGGTGGCTCCTCTCGGCACGGGGCGCCAGCGCACGCTCGCCGTCGCGCTCGCGCTGTTGATCGTCGTGGTCGGGACGCGCCAGCTGCTGTTCGGGTCGATGCCTCTCATCGGACAACTCGCATCGTTACCGTCGTGGTCCACGACGTGGCACCACTTTGTGTCCGGTTGGCAGTCCGCGGGCGTCGGCACCACCGCCCCGGCGTCCCCTGCCTTCGGGGTCCTGGGCGCCGTCGGCACTGTGCTGTTCGGAGCGATGGGCACGCTGCAGCATGTGCTGGTCCTCGGGTGCATCCCGCTGGGCGCGCTCGGCGTGTCGCGCTTCATACGGCCGCTTGCGTCTCCGAGAGCACGCGTCGTGACGGTCGTCTGCTACCTCGGCCTCCCACTTGCCTACGGCGCGCTCGGGACCGGCCGCTGGGACGGCCTCGTCGCCTACGCCGCCTTTCCGTTCATGGCGTTGCTGCTGGCGCGGGCAGGTGCCCTGCCTCCCTTCGTGGTGGAGCCGGGCCCGCGTTGGCGGACGCATCGGCGGGGCAGATCGCGCTGCTGGGGGCGGTCATCGCGGTGGCGACGGGCTTCGCGCCGGCCGTCCTGCCGGTGGTGCTGATGGCGGCGCTTTCCTGGACGGTCGGTGGGTTGCTCGTGGGCGCACGTGACGCCGTACGCGGACTGTTGGTGGCGACGATCGGATCCCTTCTCGTCGCGCTCGCGCTCTTGGCGCCGTGGGTGATCGGGACGGCGTGGGCGGGGCGCGCGTCGGTCTCCATCTTCGGCCTGCCCAGCGCGTCCTCCAGCGCTCCCGGCTGGGGTGACATCGTCCGCTTCGCCGTCGGCCCGGCGGCGCGGTCGCCGGTCGTCTGGCTGCTGGTCGCGGCCGCGTTGCTCCCGCTGGTGATCGGCCGCGGCGAGCGCTTGGCCTGGGCGGCGCGGCTGTGGGTCATGGCCTGCGCCTCCTGGGCCTTCGCCCTGGCCGCGTATCGCGGCGACATGGGGACCTTCGCCCCGTCGGGAACGGTCGTGCTCGCACCGGCCGCTCTCGCCATCGCCGCCTGCATTGGCCTCGGGATCTCGGCTTTCGAGAACGATCTCGCCGGACGGGAGTTCGGATGGCGCCAGGTCGTGAGCGTCCTCGCGCTCGTCTTCGTCGGCGTGGGTGTGCTCCCGGTGGTCGTCAGCGCGGGCGGCGGGCGCTGGGACATGCCCTCGAGCGGCGCGGAACAGCCACTGGCGTTCCTGGCCCACCCGCCGCCGTCCGGCGCGTCGCGGGTCTTGTGGTTGGGCGACCCGCGATCGCTTCCGGTCGGTGGATGGTCGGTGCAGCCCGGGTTGGCCTACGCCCTCACGCCCGAGGCCCTGCCCGACACCGAGCAGGTCCTCACGCCGGCCGGGCCTGGACCGGCCTCGCAGGTCGCGGACGCGGTGCGGTTGGCCGTGTCCGGGGGCACCGTGCACCTGGGGCGTCTCCTTGCGCCGGCCGGTGTGCGATACGTGGTCGTGGTCGAGGGCCTCGCGCCCTCGACCGTGGGCAACGCGCCGGCGTCGGTCAGCCCGCCCCCTCCGGCCGGGCTCCAACAGGACCTCTTGGAGCAGGACGACCTGCAGGTGGTTCCCGGCGAGCAGGGCATGCAGGTCTACGAGAACGGGGAATCAATTCCGGTGACGGCCACACGCGGGACGGCGCTGCCGGCCGGACACGCCTGGTCGTATCCGGGAGCGGCCGACGTCAAGGGCTGGCAGCCCGTGCTGGCGCCGCTCAGTGGAGGGACGGCCACGGGCGCCGTGCCCGCCGGCACCGTGTACGCGGGCTACGCACCGTCGGGCCGCTTCCCCCTGACGGTGCACGGGCGCACGGCGGTGCAGCGACCGGGGTTCGGCTGGGCAGCCCAGTACCGGACCACCGCGGGTCAGGCGACGCTGTCGTACTCCGCCTTCCCCTACGTTCCGCTGGCCGTCCTGATGGAACTGGCGGCGTGGGTGGTCCTCGGGGTCGCGCTCGTCGGGTTCCCCGACCGGCGCCGCACGTCACCCCGCCGCACGCGGCGACAGGGCACCACGCATGACCTCGGTGCACCGCAGCTCCGAGCACCGCTGGATCGTCCTCCTCCTCGTCGTCGCGGTCGTGGCCGGGGTGGACGCCCTGGTCGCCGAGCGTGGCACGGTGCCGGCCGGGGCCCAGCCGGTCCCCGGTGCCCTCGTCGAGCGCGCCGAACGCCGAGTCGTCCGCCTGGTACTGCACCGGACAATCGACCGTGTCGGGTGCCGCGCGGGGAAGCATCCTCCTCACCAACACGACCACGCGGGCGGCCACCGGCTCCATCACGCTCGTGACGGACGCCGGGACCTCGGTCCTGACCGCGGTGGCCATCCCGGCACGCGGCCAGGTGGTCCCCTCCCTCCCTTCTCGGACCTCGGGCTCGTGGATGTCCGAGATCGTCACCATCTCGGGAGGGGGCGTCGCCGTGAGCGAGCTCGTCCACGGGTCGACCGGGTGGTCCGTCACCCCCTGCCTCTCCACGACCTCGTCGTCGTGGTACTTCCCGATCGGCAGCACGGCTGAGGCCAACGGGTTGGACATCTCGCTCCTGAACCCGACGTCGACGCCGGTCGTCGTCGACCTGGCCTTCGTCACCCCGTCCGGGACGACCCATCCCATCAACTATCAGGGCATCGTGCTCAACCCGGACCGGCTCCAGGTGGTCAACGTGTCCGGCGAGATCCAGAACCAGGCGACGATCGCGACGGTGGCGTCGGCCCGGACGGGAAGAATGGTGGCAGCCGAGGTGCAGACCGTCGTGGGCTCCCGGGCCGGGCTGTCCGTACTGCCCGGCCTGCCGCAGGTCGAATCCGACTGGTTCATCCCCCAGGGCCAAGAGCTCTCCGGGGGGTCTACGGAGATCACGGTGTTCAACCCCGGCGAGGACACGGAGGACGTCACGGTGCAACTCCGGCTCGCGTCGGGCCCACTGGCTCCATTCACGGACCGGGTTGCGCCCGGAGCCTTGTGGATCCTCGCCACGAGTTCCCAGACCCGGATCCCTCAGCGCGACCTCTATTCGACGACCGTCACGGCCAGCGGCGGTCCCGGGGTCGTGGTCGGCCGGGCCGTGTTCGCGCCGAGTACGAATGGTGCCCCGCAGGTGGGACTCTCCAACGCGATCGACGGGTTGAGCACCGCGGCACCCAGCGGCTCGTGGGTGGTCCAGCCACCGGGCACCAAGTCGGCGCCGGTCGTCAACGACGCCGCGCCCTACCAGCTGGCTCTCTTGAACACGTCGAGCGGCGCAGCCGGCTACACCGTCCTCGCCGTGTCGCCGGCCGGCACGCAATCGATCGCCACGGGGACCGTCGCCGGCAATCGCACGGCGCTGGTGAATCGCACGGCGCTCAAGAACGCGGGCTTCGATCAGATCATCGTCCGCTCGTCTGCACCGCTGGCCGTGGCGGAGGACATGACCCCGACGGGGAACTATGGCGTGGTCGCGGTGCCAGGTGTCCCGCTGGCCACGCCGATCACGCTCTGAGTCCGCACTCAGAGGTTGTGCCGCTGGTAGCGGCGCCACAGGGCGCGCCCGCCCCACACGAGCGCGGCCAAGCACAGCAGTGTGAACAGGGCCGGCCCGGCCGCCCGGATCAGGCCCTCCAGATCGCCGACGAACCCGCCGACGCTGTCGTGCCAGGCGCGCACCAGGCCCGACTCGGGCAACGGGACCGGCCGCGGGTGCGACGGTGGGGTGCCCTCGCTGGCGGTGACCGTGAGCGAGGAGTAGGAGGTCTCGCTCGTCAGCACGTTCAGCTGCCCCTGCAGCTGTTCGATCTGGGTCTGAATGGTGTCGAGCTGCGCCTGCACGGCGAGGACGTCGCCCACGGTGTCGGCCTTCGCCATGATGGTCAGGTACTGCTGGCGGCTCGCCTGGAGCGCAGCGATACGCGACTGCAGGTCGACGTACTGGCCGGTGACGTCGGTGGCCTTCGTCGAGAGGCTCGTCGTCTTCCCGAGCGCTTGGGCCTGCTTCAGCGCGGGCGAGAAGTTCTGGACCGGGATCTGCAGCGTGATCGTGCCGTACGGCGCGCCGCCCGCCCCCGCGCCCGTCTGCGTCTGCGAGTTCGCCACGAAGCCGCCGAACGTCGCGGCCAGGTTGGACAGCTCGGTCATCGTCTTGGACAGCGCACCCCGCCCCACCGTGAGGCCCAGGGAGCCGGTCTGCTCTATCTTGGCCGACTGGCCGACGGCGTTGCCCGGCAGGGACGGCGCGGTGTTGGTGGAGCCTTGCGCGTTCGGGCTCTGTGTCTGCGGGCCGTTGGAGAGGCCCCGGGACGGCAGCACACCCGTCGCGGACCCGGCCGAGCCGGTGCCGTGGTTCACCGAGTACCGCGGGATGGTGGTGCTCACCGGCGGGACGGCAGGACGGCCCGCCGGGATCTTGGCCAGGCTGGACGTGCTCGAGTGTGACGGGGACGGGGAGCGCACCAGCGCGCCCACCGCGCCCACGAGCACGAGCACCAGGAGGACGCAGGCGGCGACGGACAGGATCCGGTGGCGGCGGGCGGTCGCGGTGACGCGGCGCAGCGCCGTGCGCTCGTGGTTGTAGTCGGGCTCGTCCGTGCGGCCCGCGTCGGCGCCGGCGCCGACGGTGTCCTCGTCGGCGGGGGCTTCGCGAGGGCGCGCCGGGCCGAGCGCGCGCGCCACGATGTCGTCCCCGCCGGCCGCCGGGACCTCGAACGCCTCGGCCGCGCGGGCGAAGAGCGTGGTCAGTCTGTCGTCGTCGAGCATGGTCATCTGCCTGTCTCCCGGGCGTCGTCGGCGTCGTCGGTGCCCCCCGCGTCGATGAGGGAGCGGATGTCGGGGTCGTCCGCCAATCGGCGGCGTGCCTCGTGCAGGCGGGACTTCACGGTTCCCTGCCTCCGGCCGATGGCGAGCGCGATGTCGCGCTCGCTCAGGTCCGCGTAGTAGCGCAGGACGACGGGCACGCGCAGCGACACCGGTAGGCGTTGCAGCGCGGACAGGACCGTCTCGGCGACCATGGTGCGCTCGGCGGCGCCGTCCGGCCCGGCGTCCGCCGCCGGGAGGGAGCCGAGCGGCTCGTCACCGGCGCGGCGGTCGCGGTGGGGGATCTCCTGGCGCAGCTTCGAGTAGCACGAGTTGACCACGACCCGGTAGAGCCACGGCCGGATGCTCGGGACGGAGGAGAGGGAGTCACGGAAGCGCCAGGCCCGGAGGAAGGCGTCCTGCACCGCTTCCTCGGCGTCGGCCCGGTTCCCCAGGATCAGGCAGGCGGTGCGGAACGAGGCGACGTAGCCTTCCTCCAGCCACTCTTCGAGCTGTTGCTCCACCATCCCCCCTCATGACGCAGAAGGGCACGGATCGGTTCGCGCCAGCGGCTACGAGGTGGCCGGGCCCTCCGGTGCGCCGGCGGGGGGATCGACGGCGGGTGGCCACGGCGGCGGGGGCCACTGGGCCGGGTCGGCCTGGACGTGGCCTTCGGCCGGCGCCGGCTGTGACACCGCGCTGGCCGGGACCGCCACCGGATCGGCGTCGAGGTCACCATCGGCGTCGCCGAGCGAGCCGTTGCCGTGCCCGTTGGCGATGATGGCGGCCTCGTGGAAGTGCGGGACCGACTTGGCGCCCTCGCCGTGCACCGGCGACCCGTGCGCCTCGTCGACGAGGCGCGCCACTTCCTTGCCGTCGATGATCTCGTTGTCGAGCAGCGCGCGGGCGATCGCGTTGAGCCCGCCGCGGTGCTTGCTGAGCACGTCCATGGCCCGCTGCTCCTCGGCGCGCAGGATGCGCTCGACCTCGTCGTCGATGATCTTGGAGGTGTCCTCCGAGTAGTCCCGCGTGTGCATCAGGTCCTCGCCCAAGAACACCTGCCCCTGAGAGCCCCAGGCCATCGGCCCGATGGCGTCGCTCATGCCCCACTCGCGGACCATCTTGCGCGCGAGCTCGGTGTTGCCGACGAGGTCGTTGGCGGCGCCCGTCGACAGATCGCCGTAGACGAGCAACTCGGCGCACCGTCCCCCCATGCGCACGCACAGCGCGTCCTCGATGTACTGGCGGGGATGGATGTGCCGCTCCTCCATGGGCAGCTGGTGCGTGACGCCGAGCGCCATGCCCGTCGGGAGGATGGTGACCTTGTGGACCGGGTCGGCGTTCTCGAGCACATAGGCGAGCACCGCGTGGCCGCCCTCGTGGTAGGCGATGCGCTCCTTCTCCGCGTCGGAGAGCACCATGGACTCGCGGCGCTGGCCCAACAGCACCCGGTCGCGCGCCGTCTCGAAGTCGGCCATCGCGATGTCGGGGCTGCCCCGGCGCACCGCGTGGAGCGCGGCCTCGTTGACCAGGTTGGCCAGGTCGGCGCCGCTCATACCCGGCGTGCCGCGGGCCACCACGCCCAAATCGACGTCGGCGGCCATGCGCTTGCCCTTGCAGTGCACCTGCAGGATGGGCAGCCGCTCTTCGAGGTCGGGCAGCGGGACCACGATCTGGCGGTCGAAGCGGCCCGGGCGCAGCAGCGCCGGGTCCAGGATGTCGGGACGGTTGGTGGCGGCGATCATGACGACGCCCTCGGCGGTGTCGAAGCCGTCCATCTCGGAGAGCATCTGGTTGAGCGTCTGCTCGCGCTCGTCGTGGCCGCCGCCCAGGCCGGCGCCGCGCTTGCGGCCGATGGAGTCGATCTCGTCGACGAACACGATCGCCGGCGCCTGCTTGCGCGCGGTCTGGAAGAGGTCGCGCACCCGGCTGGCGCCGACGCCCACGAACATCTCCATGAAGTCCGAACCGCTGACCGACATGAAGGGCACGCCCGCCTCGCCGGCCACCGCGCGGGCCAGGAGCGTCTTGCCGGTGCCGGGGGGGCCCACCAGGAGGACGCCCTTGGGTATCTTGGCCCCGATCTCCTTGAAGCGGGCCGGCGTCTTCAGGAAGTCGACGACCTCGCTGATCTCCTGTTTGACGCCGCTGTACCCGGCCACATCGTCGAAGGTGGTCGACGGGCGGTCGCTGCTGAAGGTCTTGGCCTTCGAGCGGCCGATCGACATGATCCCCGACATCTGGCCCCGGGTCTGGCGGCCGATGAAGTAGATGAAGGCGGCACCGATGGCGATGATGAAGAGGTAGGGGAGGAAGTCCGAGAGCAGGCTCGACGAGGGGGTCGGGAAGCTGACCTCGACGCCGTCGTTGCGCATGGTGGTGACGTCGTTGGGCAGCGAGGGGCTCGGGCCCTGGACCTGGTAGCTGATGCCGTCCTTCAGGTTGCCCGTGATCTCGCCGGTGGAGTTCGAGATCTTCGCGGTACCGACCTGCTTGGACGTGACGTCCTGCAGGAACTTCGTGTAGGTGATCGTCTTGGCGTTCGTGGTCTTGATGGTGCCGACCGCCAGGAGGACGGCCACGATGCCGATGGCCAGCACCCCCCACAGCCAGCGCCAGCTCTGGCCGCCGGCGGGCGTGCCGGTGGGTGGTCCACCCTCGTTCCCGCCCGAACTCGCGCCCGGCCGGTTGGCGGGCTTGTCCGTACGCTGGGGGTTCACGTCGTCCATGCTAGGCGCCGTCCCTTGCGTTCGGTGACCGCCCTTCCGGCGACGGTGCGTGTCCCGACGGTGCGGCTGTTCGTGCTGGTGGTGAGGACCTGCAGGTCACCGTGCGTGCGGGCGCCGGTATCGTCTTGCCGATGACCGAATCGGAGCCGGGCCAGCTGGAGCCCGGCCTGCGGCCGCCGCCGCCCCAGCCCCCCGGACCCGTACCGGCGGGGTACGTCCCGCGGGAATGGGTCGCAGCAGACGTGGCGCTCGC
This sequence comes from uncultured Acidimicrobiaceae bacterium, assembly GCA_963808355.1. Taxonomy (GTDB): domain Bacteria; phylum Actinomycetota; class Acidimicrobiia; order Acidimicrobiales; family RAAP-2; genus Bog-473. The sequence continues at coordinate 330,057 of CAWEFL010000003.1, read as the reverse complement.
ACCGGCGCGCTCGCCGGAGGCAGAGGTTCCCTCGACACCGCCCGGCGTCCCCTTCCTCGATACGCCGTGGGTACCCCCTCGGACCAAGCGGCAGGGGTGGGCCTGGCTCCTCTACGCGCTCGGCGGGTTCCTGGCCGGGCAGGTCGGCGCGCTGATCTTCGGCGAAGTGGCCGGCCTGGCGGCCGGCAAGACGGCCTCGCAGCTGACGGCCATCGCCACCCAGACCGTCCCGCCGGAGTGGTACGTGGTCTCGACCTTGCTCGGCCTGTGGATCGGGTTCGTCGGCGCGCCCTGGCTGGCCAGCCGGACCCAGGGCACCCGGCATTTCCTGCGGGACCTGGGCGTGCGCTTCCGGCTCGTCGACCTGGCCGGCATCGGCATCGGCATCGGTGGCCAGATCGTCGTCGCCCTGATGTACGCGCCGTTCCAACACGAGATCCACGACTTCAACGGTCCGTCCCAGCGCCTGACCGGCGCGGCGCACGGCGGCGGGTTCGTGATCATCGCGATCGCCACCGTGCTGTTGGCGCCCGCGGCCGAGGAATTGTTCTTCCGCGGGCTCTTGCTGAAGGCGCTGGTCCGGCTGTGCACTCCGCTGGGCGCGGGACCGGGTGGTGTGCGCGCGGTCGGCGTCGTGGTGGCGGTGATCCTCGACGGCCTGCTGTTCGGGCTGGCGCACGGCGAGTGGGTGCAACTGGCCGGCCTGGCCGTCTTCGGGATGGCGCTGGCCGCCGTCTCCTATCGCACCGGCCGCCTCGGGATGAACATGGTCGCGCACGCGACGTTCAACCTGGTGGCCATCGTGGCCATCGCGTCCAACGGCAGTGCGCTGATCCACTGAGGATCGCTGCTGCCGCCGGTCGGGGCGGTGCCGGCGGGTCGGAGCGGCCGGCCGGGTGCCCCTAAGGTTGGGCCCCGTGAGAGCGCCGTGAGCCGGATGGACCAGGTCTTCAAGGCCTACGACGTGCGCGGGACGGTGCCCGACCAACTGGACGGAGACATGTGCCGGGCCATCGGACGCGCCGTTGCCCGCTTCGCGGGGGCGCCCGAGCTCCTGGTCGCCCGCGACATGCGGGAGTCGGGGGTGGCGCTCTCCGCGTCCTTCTCCGAGGGCGTGCGCTCGGAGGGTGTCGACGTCACCGACCTCGGCCTCGCTTCTACCGACTTCCTCTACTTCGCGTCCGGCTACCTCCGTGCGCCGGGTGCCATGTTCACTGCTTCACACAACCCGGCGCAGTACAACGGGATGAAGCTCTGCCTGTCGGGGGCGCGACCGATCGGGCGCGACACCGGGCTGGGCGAGATCGAGCGAGAGGCGGAGAAGTTGCTCGACGAGCCCGCCGGACCACCGACCGGGGCATGGCGCGAGCGCAACCTGCTCGACGAGTGGGCCGCGCACGTGGTCTCCTTCGTCGACGTGGACGTGTTGCGCCCGCTCACGGTCGTCGCCGACACGGCGAACGGCATGGGCGGGCTCGTGGTGCCCACGGTGTTCGGCCGCCTGCCGTTCGCCGTGGAGATCCTGTTCCCCGAGCTCGACGGTACCTTCCCCAACCACCCGGCCGACCCCATTCAGGAGGAGAACCTGGTCGACCTGAAGCGCGCCGTCCTCGCGCAGGGGGCCGACGTGGGGCTGGCCTTCGACGGGGACGCCGACCGCGTCTTCCTGGTGGACGAGAAGGCCGAGCCCGTGTCGGGGTCGCTGACCACCGCGTTGGTGGCCGCCTCCATGCTGGGCAAGCACCCGGGCGAGACGATCCTCTACAACCTCATCTGCTCCCATGTCGTCCCCGAGGTGGTCACCGAGCTCGGCGGCACCCCGGTGCGCACACAGGTGGGCCACTCCATCATCAAGAAGGTGATGGCCGACACGGGCGCCGTGTTCGGCGGGGAGCACTCGGGCCACTACTACTACCGCGACAACTACCGGGCCGACTCGGGCATCATCACCGCGCTCGTGGTGCTGGAGCTGATGAGCAAGAGCGGCCAGCCGCTCTCTGAGATGCTCCGTCCCTACAAGCGCTACGCCGACTCGGGCGAGATCAACACCGAGGTGGTCGACCCGGCCGCCACCGTCGACGCCATCGCCGCCCGCGAGGGGGCCGCCGGCGCCTCCGTCGACCGGCTCGACGGATTGACCGTGGAGCACGCGGACTGGTGGTACAACGTCCGGCCCTCGAACACCGAACCGCTGCTCCGCCTCAACGTCGAGGCGCGGACGCCCGAGCTGTGCGCCGCGCACGTGGCCGAGGTGCCGCGAGCTGATCGGTGCCTACGCAAAGGAGCTCCCATGAGCCTCGACCCGCTGCTGCTGAATGTCCTGGCCTGTCCCGTCGACAAGGAACCGCTGCTGTGGTTCGCCGACGAAGACGTCCTCTACAACCCCCGGCTGCGCAAGCGCTACGCCGTGGTCGACGGCGTCCCCGTGCTGATGGTCGACGAGTCTGTCGACGTCGGCGACGCCGAGCACGAGCGGCTCATGGCCAAGGCCGAGCGGGAGGGCGTGCGCGCCACCGGCCCGGCCGAGGGGTGAGCGGGCCGCAGCGACTCGACTCGCGCGGCGTGTGGGAGGCCACGGCGGCGCTTCCCGACCGGTTGGAGGAGGCACTGGCCGCGGCCGAGCGCGCCTGGGCCGACCTGAGAGCTCCGGCTCCGTCGGAGCTCGACGCGGTCGTCGTGCTCGGCATGGGGTCCGACGCCTTGGCCGGCGACGCGGTGGCCGCCCTGGCGTCGGCGCACTCGCCGGTGCCCGTGCTCGCCTCGTCGGGCTCGGGAACGGGTGTGGACCTCCCGGCCTTCGCCGGCCCGCGGACACTGGTGGTTGCGGTGTCGAGCTCAGGCCGCGACCCGGGCACCCTGGACGAGGCGCGGACAACCCTCGAGCGCGGCTGCCGAGCGGCCGTCGTCGCCGCGGAAGGTCCGCTGTCGGCGCTGGCCGTCGAAGCGGGTGTCCCGTGGTGCCCGATGGCGGGCGCGGGCGCCGACGGCGCCGCAGCCCGGACCCAGCTCGGCGCGGCCACGGTGTCGGTCCTGTTGGCCTTGTCGCGCGTCGGCCTGATCCCCGACTGCAGGCCGTCCGTCACCTCGGCGGCGCGCACGCTGTCGAAACGCTGCGACGCGTTGGCCGCGCCGGGCGGCCCCGCCGCGGAGGTGGCCCGCCGCATCGGCCGGACGATCCCGGTGGTCTACGGCGCCGCCGGCATCGGCGCGGTGGCGGCGCGCCGGTGGAAGGCGCAGGTGAACTTGAACGCCAAGTCTCCTGCGTTCTGTGCCTCGGTGCCCGGGGCGATTCGCGACGAGCTCGCCGGGTGGGGCCAGAGCGGGGACGTCACCCGCCAGGTCATGTCGCTCGTGCTGCTCCGGCACGCGGGGGAGGACCCCGCGCTGGCCAGGCTGTTCGAGGCCGTGGCGGCGGCGACGGACGAGGTCATGGCCGACGTCGTGGAGGCGCGGGCCGAGGGGGACGACGACCTGGGCCGCTTCCTGGACCTCGCGCTCTGGGGCGACTACGTCTCGCTCTTCCTGGCTGGCAAGGAAGGAGTCGACCCCGGGCCGGTGCCGGTGATCGAGGACCTCGGGGCGGGCCCGGCCTAGCGGTCAGCGGTTAGCGGTTAGCGGTAGCCTTCGCGGGCGCGGGTCCGGAAGCGACAGACCTCAGGCCCGCCGGCGCAGCCACAGGGCGGCGCCGGCGCCCGGCGCCATCGCCGGGACGTCCCGCTTCAGCAGGTCGTGGTGCACGTGCATCAGCCAGTCGTTGAACAGCAGGATCTCGAAGGACGGGTTGAACAAGAGGAAGGCGTGCAGCAGGTAGGCCTCGCTCCAGGCCCGGCCCTGGTAGACCCAGTCCTCCGGGTACTCGAAGGGCCAGAAGATGTCGTGGATGTGGATGTAGACGCCGGGGGGCACGGCCGGGAGCACCCGTGTGACGACGTAATGGCTGTCGCTGCCGGTCTTGACGACGTGCGAGCAGTCGATGAAGAGGAAGTCGCCGTGATCGAGCTCCCGGAAGCGGTCGAGGCCGACACGTTGCACCGGAGCCTGTATGACCTCGACGTCGTCCTCGGGCCGGAGGAGCCGGTTGAGTTCGTCGGGGAAGGGCTCTATGCACGTGACGCGCATGCGGCCCTGGAGCCAGCGGTCGTTGGTGTCCAGCGCGAGCGCCGTCGACCAACCGGACCCCACCTCGAGGTACCGAGACGGCTGCAGGTGGCGGAGGAGGGCCTGCAGGGTGAGGGCGTCCCCGCCTCCGTAGCCCGGGTTGGCCGTGCAGTAACGCGTGTCGGGTCTGGGCGCGGTCGGCAGCGTGACGTCGTTGATCATCGGCGCCAGCGTCTTCAACAGGTCGAGTTCCGCGACCTCGTTGAGGTCGATCCCCTCGAGATGACGCTGGCGCCGGAAGATTTCGCGCTCGTTCTCCTTGATGTCCTTCATATTCGGCACGGGCGAGTAGAAGTGCCCGGGGGGAAACCGCATGAGGAACGGCTCGGCATCGATGCCGCGCAGGCGCTCCAGGTCGTGCTGAAGGCCCTGGATCTCGTCGCTGCGCCGCAACCGGCGCAGCGATTTATCGAGGAACGGGGCACGCTTTATCGCCCGCCGCCACACGCGTGCATCGTTGTCGGGCACCGATCCGATTGACCCTACCGGCCGGCCCTCAGTGGAAGCTTCAGCTCAGGCGCTCCACTATCATGGCCATGCCCTGGCCGCCACCGACGCACATCGACTCGAGCCCGAGCGTTTTTCCCGTGTCTTCCAGCGCGTTCAGCAGCGTCGTCATGATGCGCGCCCCGGTCTGGCCGAAGGGGTGCCCGAGCGCGATGGCGCCGCCCTTGACGTTCAGCTTGTCCCAGCTGATGCCGAGATGCCGGGCCGACGGGATCACCTGCGCCGCGAACGCCTCGTTGATCTCGACCAGGTCGATGTCGTCGATGGTCATGTTCGCCCGCTTCAGCACCTGGCGGCAGGCGTCGACCGGCCCGAGCCCCATGATCTCGGGGTTCAACCCGGTCACCCCGCTGGCCACGATCCGTGCCAGCGGTGTGATCCCGAGCGACTTCGCCTTGCTATCGCTCATCACCACGACCGCGGCGGCGCCGTCGTTCAGCGGGCAGGCGTTGCCCGCCGTCACCGTGCCGCCCTCGCGGAACACCGGCTTCAAACTGGCGAGCCCCTCGAGCGTCGTATTGGGGCGCGGCCCATCGTCCTTGGTCACCACGGTGCCGTCGGAGAGCGTCACCGGGATGATCTCGCGCTCGAAGAAGCCGTTCTCCTGCGATTCGACCGCCCGCGTCTGGGACAGCAGCGCGAACTCGTCCATCTCCTCCCGGCTGATCTTCTCGTACTCGGCCACGTTCTCGGCTGTCTGGCCCATGGCGATGTAGACGTCGGGCAGTCCTCTGGGCGGCGTCCAGGGCTCGGTCAGGGCCGGCGCGCGCATCTTGGTCCGCTGCTCGGCCTCCGCGAACTCCGCGTTGTGCGGGCCGGTGTCGGACGCGCCGTTCATGTAGCGGCTCACCGTCTCGACGCCGGCGGCCACGAACACGTCGCCCTCGCCGGCGCGGATTGCGTGCGCGGCCATCCGGATGGTCTGCAACGACGACGAGCAGTAGCGGTTGACCGTGACACCGGGCACGTCGTCGAGCCCCGATAGCAACGCCGCGACGCGGGCGACGTTGTAGCCCGCCTCGCCCGCCGGCTGCCCGCACCCGAGGATGACGTCCTCGACCTCGCCCTTGGGCAGCTGGGGCAGCTTCTCGAGCACCGACGTGATGACCAGCGCGCTGAGGTCGTCGGGCCGACACTCCACCAGCGAGCCTTTGTTGGCCCGCCCGATGGGCGTGCGGCCGGTGGCGACGATGACGGCTTCAGGCATGGCGAACTGCTCCCTCGGTCTTGGTGCCGGACCGGGCCGGGCCCGGGGCGTTCTGCAGGTTACTTGTCGGCCCCCCCTGGCCCTTCGGCCGCCGCCGCCCCGTCATTGGCCGGCTCGTCGCGGCGGACTGTAACGTGTTCTACTGAACGGCCGGCCGGGGCCCGGCCGGCGCGGACGCCGCGTTGACGTGCGACGATGCGGCGACGGCAGGCACCCGCAGGCACTCGGGAGGGACACCGAATGGACATCGCCTACACCGACGAGCAGGAGGCGCTGCGGCGCGAGTTGCGGTCCTACTACGAGAACCTGCTCACGCCCGAGGTGCAGGAGGAGTTGGCGCAGGGGCACGGCGTCGGCCCCGCGGTGCGCCGCGTGGTGAAGCAGATGGGGAGCGACGGCTGGCTCGGCATCGGGTGGCCGAAGGAGTACGGCGGGCAGGGCCGCTCCGCCATTGAGCAGTTCATCTTCTTCGATGAATCAATGCGCAGTGGCGCGCCGGTGCCCATGCTCACCATCAACACGGTCGGCCCGACCATCATGAACTTCGGCACCCAGGAGCAGAAGGACTTCTTCCTGCCCAAGATCCTGGCGGGCGAGATCCACTTCTGCATTGGCTACACCGAGCCCAACGCGGGCACCGACTTGGCCTCGCTGACCACCCGCGCCGTGCGCGACGGCGAGGAGTACGTCATCAACGGCACCAAGGTCTTCACGAGCCTGGCCGGGGACGCCGACTACGTGTGGCTGGCCACCCGGACCGATCCCAACGTCGCCAAGCACAAGGGAATCTCCATGTTCGTGGTCCCCATGAACACGCCGGGCATCCGGGTCGTGCCGATGAAGCTCCTCGGCGACCACAACATCAATTACACCTTCTACGAGGACGTCCGGGTCCCCGGCACCAGCCTGGTCGGCGGCGAGAACCAGGGCTGGAACCTGATCACCAACCAGCTCAACCACGAGCGGGTGACGCTGTGCGCGCCCGGCATCGTCGAGCGCGTGCTCACCGACGTGCGGCGCTGGGCGCAGGAGACCACGCTGCCCGACGGCCGGCGTGTGGCCGACCAGGAGTGGGTGCAGGAGCACCTCGCCCGCGTGCACGCCGAGCTCGAGTTCCTGCGGCTCATCAACTGGAAGGTCGCCTGGCAGGGTACACAGGGCCACCTCGATGTGGCGGACGCGTCGACCATCAAGGTCTTCGGCACCGAGTTCTACCTGCGCGCCTTCCGCCTGCTCATGGAGATCATCGGCCAGGCCGGGTACCTGACGCGGGGCTCGCCCGCCGCGGTCATCGCGGGCCGGCTCGAGATGTACGCCCGCTCCATGATCATCCTCACCTTCGGCGGCGGCACCAACGAGATCCAGCGTGACCTCATCGCCATCTTCGGCCTCGGCATGCCGCGGTCGCTGCGCTGAGCCAGAACGACACGGGAGACGAAGAGCGAATGGATTTCGACTACAGCGAGGAGCAGGAGGCCGTCCGGGAGCTGGCGGGCCGGATCTTCACTGAGCGCGCCACCCATGAACGTCTGAAGGCGTTGGAGGCCTCGGCCGGCGATGAGGGGCCGATCGACCGTGAGCTCTGGGCGGAGTTGGCCGCGGCCGGCCTGCTCGGCATCCACCTGGGCGAGGACGTCGGGGGCGCCGGGCTCGACTTCGTTGCCGCCTGCCTCGTGATCGAGGCGGCCGGGCGCACGGCGGCCCCCGTGCCGGTCGTCGAGACCATGGTGTACGGCGCGTTGCCGATCGAACGCTTCGGGACCGGCGCGCAGCGCACCGCGTGGCTCCCGGGCGTGGCCGGCGGCGACACCATCCTCACGGCCGCGCTCTCGGAGCTGGCGGGCGGCGTGGTCATTCCCGGCGGCAGCCAGCCGGCAACCACGGCGGTCGAGCAGGCCGGCGCCGACGGCACCTGGCGGCTCTCGGGTACCAAGGCCTGCGTGCCCGCTGCGTTCGTCGCCGACGCGCTGCTCGTCCCTGCCATGTGCACGCGCGCGGACGGTTCCCCGGCCGGGGTCGGCGTCTTCATCGTGGACGCGGACGCGGGCGGACTGCAGCTCACCCGCCAGACGACGACGACCGGGCGCCCCGAGGCCATCGTCGAGCTCAATGGTGTGACCGTCGGCGCCGAGCGCCGTCTGGGCGACAAGGGCACCGACGGCGAGGCGGTCGTCGAGCTGATCACCGAGTTCGCCACGACGGCCCTCTGCATTGAGGAGGCCGGCGCCGCCGCCGCTGCCCTCGCCCTCACGGCGGAGTACACCAAGACGCGCGAGCAGTTCGAGAAGCCGATCGCGACCTTCCAAGCGGTCGGCCAGCGCGCCGCCGACGCCTACGTCGACACCGAGGCCATCCGCCTCACGGCGTGGCAGGCGGCCTACCGGCTGTCCGCCGGTCTGCCCGCCGGCCCGGAGATCGCGGTGGCCAAGTACTGGGCCGCGGAGGGCGGCCAGCGCGTGGTGCACGCCGCCTCACACCTCCACGGCGGGGTGGGGGTGGACCGCGACTACCCGCTGCACCGTTTCTTCTTGCGCACCCGTCAGATCGAACTCACGCTCGGGTCGGCCAACGAGAGTTTGCGGCGGCTCGGGCGGATCCTGGCCGCCGAGCCCGCCTGAGCCAACGGCCGGGCCGGCCGGGCCGGCCTGCGCGGCCGGCCGACCCGCCCCGACCGGTCCGACCCGCGGATCGGGCTGCGCAGACGTCAGAGGGTGACCGGCGTTCGACTCAGCCCACGGGCCCGCCCGACCCGTCGTGTTTCGTGATCGACAGCTACGGGGCGGCCTTGGCGAGGCCGAGCTCGTAGCCGGCCAGGAACACGCCCGCCTCCTCGTGGCGCGGGTACCGGTTGGCGAGCCTGTGAAAAGCAGGGGAGTGGTCGGGGTGGGTCAGGTGCGCCAGCTCGTGGACCAGCACGGAGTCGAGCACCCACTTCGGCACGGCGCGCAGCCGGTGAGAGATCCGGATCTCGCCGGAGTACCACGAGCACGACCCCCAACGGGAGGTCTGGTTCGTCACCCATCGGACCGAAGCCGGCCGGACACCGGTGAGATAGCGCTCACTGAGGCTGGCGGCGCGGGCGTACAGCGCGTCGTCGCTCATGTCGGAGCCGGGCGGAGAGCGCGTCAGGAGGCGTTGGACGAGCCAATCGACGGTCTTCTGACGGGAGGCCAGGTCGAGATGGGCCGGCAGCGACACCACGATTCGCCCTTCGACCCAGCGGGCTTCGGACGTCTTGCGGCGACGGGAGCTGACGCGCACCACGACCTCGGGTGCGGCGGGTCCGGCCTCGACGGTTTCGATCAGCGTCTCCGGTCCCACCGATTCCGCCGCCGGCATCGGCTCGGCTGCAGCCTCCACCACCGGGCCGGCCCTGGCCTCCGGCCTCGCCCCGGTCTGGTGGTCCGCCTCGAGTTCCGACACGTCGAAGAGGGTCATGGGCCGCATTGTGTCTTACCAATGTGACTGCGCCGTGCATCCCTGGTCGCCTTCCCTGCAGCGCGCGCTGCAGGGGGCCTACCATTCGGGTCGTACCCCTCGGAGCCATGAACGTCGTTCGGGAATGGCTCGTCCATGTACCTCGAGCCGTACGCGACGGGACCCAGGGCGGTTCGAGCCCGTCGATTTTCAGACCGATGCGGTCGCTCTCGGCTCGGCCGCCAGGGTGTTGTTGGGATCACGCAGGATCACCGTGCTGGCGATGTGGTCGGCCAGGCACTTGCGCTCCCGTCCGGTCACCATGAGGATGAGCGAGAGCAGCTCGGTGATGAAGCTCAGGATCCCGGTGACGATGCCGCCGACGATCTCCCGAAGCGCCATGCGCCACCAGTCGGCTCTCTGCGCGCTCTGGGGATGCCACGTGCGCATGCCCAGCACCTGCTGCGTGGGCGTCTGACCTCGACCCCATACGATCAGGCCCCAGATGATGTATCCGATACCCAGAGTGACGATGGCCAAAGGAATTGCCAAGAACCACGAGCCGATGCGCCGACCAATGCTGGCCAGCTCAGTGTCTTGGGGAAGGTTGAGGCCGCTGATCTGGTCGAAGTACATGCCGGGGGGGCTGAACCTGTGCTCCTTACGTCGCCGTAGCCGTAACCGGGCGGAGGCGGCGGAGCGTTCTGCGGCGGAACGCTCGGCGGCGGCATTGGAGGCGGCTGATCGATGGCCGCTCCTTCCGATGGGGTATCCGATGGGGTCGGAGGTACGTCGGTCATGGGACCCTCTTTCAACGAGAACGCGCGACCCGACCGTACCCCGTAAACACCCGAAGTGGGCTGATCACTGCCTTCGAGCGAAGGCCGGCTGAAACGGCGATGGGCGATGCGGTCCCGCGTTCACGCCGACATCCCGCCGTCGACCGCGATCTCAGCGCCGGTGACGTAGGACGACGCGTCCGAGAGCAAGAAGCACACCACCTCGGCGACCTCCGACGGCGTGCCCACCCGGCCAAGAGGGAGATGGCCGAAACGCGCCGCCCTCTGTTCCCTCGGCACGGGCAACATCGGGGTGTCGATCGGGCCGGGGAACACCGCGTTGACGCGAATGCCAAGGGGACCGAGCTCGACCGCGGCGGTGCGGCTGATGCCTCGCAGCGCCCACTTGGCCGATCCGTAGGCGGTGTGGCCCGGGAGACCTCGTGCCCCTGCGATCGACGACACGTTGACGATGGACCCGCTGCCGCGGCCCTGCATGGCGGGCACCACTGCCTTCATGCCCATCAGGGGCCCCAGTGTGTTGATCCGGAATACCCGCTCGACCTCGTCGAATCGCTCCTCGAGCAATGGGCGGGTGTGATGGACGGCGGCGTTGTTGACCAGACCATCGATTCTTCCGTGACGATCGAGCACGGTTTCGACGAGGGACGCCCATCCTCCGGTATCACACACGTCGGCGACGACGTCGACCTCTCCGACGACGTCGGTGGTCACCACGTCCCACCCCCGCGGCGCAGCAGCGCCGCCTCGGTCGCGCCCTGTCCGCGCCCTGCACCGGTCACCACGGCGACCGGGCTCATCGCACTGGTGGGCTGGCTTCATACCGCATCCCGGGCAGCATATGGGGCATGATCAGGACCTTGCTATGACGCGCAATCGATTCGCCGGCGAGCCGTTCACGGACGATGACGACGCCATTGCCAAAGCGCTCGACGAGGTCAGCGTCCCGGCGCTGATGTGCTCGCTCGTCCACATGACCGGAGACCCCTCTTGGATCACGGGGGACATTCGACCGCGCCTCGCCATGTCGCTCGACATCCAGAGTGGGATGTCGAGCGACGATCGAGCGGAGGTACGACGACGCGCCCTGCCCGCCATCGCGGCCTACCGGGACAGTGGCTGCGTGCCGGTGGAGCTGCCGACGGAGCTATTGCGGCAGATGATGGAATTCCTCGGCTGCCGCCCCGTCGAGGGGCGTCTGGCCGGCCTCTTCTTCGACGACCTGCAGTTCGCGGGTGGCGACACCCAGGCCGTCGCCTGGGGGAACGAGATCACCGAGGAGCAGAGAGCCTCGGCCCCGGTCGTGGTCATCGGCTGTGGGATGGGCGGGATCCTCGCCGGCATCCGGCTCACCCAGGCCGGACTTCCTTTCACGATCGTCGACAAGAACCTCGGCCCGGGCGGCACCTGGTGGGAGAACCGCTACCCCGGAGCGCGCGTCGACGTGGGCAGCCACCAGTACTGCTTCTCCTTCGAGCCGGCCGACCACTGGAGCGAGTACTACTGCCGGCAACCGGAGCTCCGGGCCTATTTCGAATCGATCGTCGACACGCACGGGCTGCGGCCCCGTTGCCGGTTCGGCACCAGCGTGACAGAGGCGACATGGGACGAGAGCGAGGCGCAGTGGCGCGTGACGCTCCGCGGTCCGGACGGCGCCGGAGAGGTTCTCCAAGCCCGCTTCGTCATCAGCGCGGTCGGGTCGCTCAACCTGCCGCGGATGCCCGCCATCGACGGCATGGACAGCTTCACGGGCCCCTCGTTCCACTCCGCGCGCTGGCCCGAGGACCTCGACCTCAGCGGGACCGCCTTCGCCCTCGTCGGCGCCGGGGCCAGTGGCTTCCAGATCGGACCCGCCATCGCGCCGGAGGTGGAGCGGCTGACCGTCTTCCAGCGCACGGCCCAGTGGATCATCCCAAACCCGCTGTACCACGCCGCCGTGCCGCCCGGAGACGAGTGGGCGCTCCGCCATCTGCCCTTCTACGGCCGCTGGTACCGGTTCATCATGACCTTCGCCGGCATCGCCATGGGCAGCGAGCCGTATCGCATCAACCCCGACTACGACGACCCGACCCACCGCTCCATCAACGCCGCCAATGCCAAGCGCGCCGCTGCGCTGCTGGCATCCATGACGTCCCTCGTGTCGGAGCGTCCCGACCTCCTCGACAAGGTCGTGCCGGACTACCCGGCAACCGGGAAGCGCATCCTGCAGGACGATGGCACCTGGTTGCGCACCCTCCAGCGCCCCAACGTCGAGCTCGTCCGGACCGCCATAGAGAAAATCGTCCCCGACGGCGTCGTGACGGCCGACGGGGCCCACTATCCCGCGGACATCATCTGCTACGCCACCGGCTTCCGCCACAACGACTTCCTCGACTCGCTGCGCGTGGCGGGCCGACACGGCATCTCGTTGCGAGAGCAATGGGGCAACGAGCCGACGGCGTACCTCGGCATCACCATGCCCAATTTCCCCAACCTGTTCTGCGTCTACGGGCCGGGCACCAACCTCGCCGCCGGCGCCAGCCTCTTCTACCACGCCGAATTCCAGGTGCACTATGCACTCGAGATGATCCACGAGACGCTGTCGTCCGGGGCGCGCTGGAGCGAGGTCCGCCCTGATGCCCACGCCGAGTACGTCGACCGCTACACGAGCGAGATCGCTCAGATGGTGTGGTCGCACCCCTCCATTCAGCACAGTCATTACAAGAACGGCGAGGGAAAAGTCTTCACCCTCTCACCGTGGCCGCTCGACCTGTACTGGGAGTGGACCCGCAAGGTCGCGCGCGCCGACTACGCCTTCGGGTAGCTCATCCGAGCACGAGGTCGGCCATCGTCCGCATCGTGACGAGATCGCCGTTGACCAGCATCGTCGTGGCCCGCGATTCGCGCCAGGCTTCCAGGTCGTCCCGGATCTTCTCGAGCGGGCCGACCAGCGCGATGTCCTCCACCATGGCCGTGGGGACGGCCCCGGCGGCGTCGTCTCTGCGGCCGTCGAGGTAGGCGTCCTGGATCTTGTGGGCCGCCTCCTCGTAGCCCATGCGCGCGAACACGTCAAAGTGAAAGTTCATATCCTTCGCGCCCATACCGCCTATGTAGAGGGCGAGCATCGGACGGAAACCGTCGGCCGCGGCGTCGGTGTCGTCGTTGATCACCGTCGGTGCGAACGCCAGCACCTCGAAGTCGTCGACGGAGCGGCGCGCGCCCGGGCGGGCGAACCCCTCGTCGAGCGACGCTTCGAAAGATGACATTGCCTTGGGCGAGAAGAAGATGGGGAACCAGCCGTCCGCGATCTCGGCCGCCAGCGCCACGTTCTTCGGCCCCTCCGCACCCAGGATGATCGGCACGTCCGCCCGCAGCGGGTGCACGATCGGCTTGAGAGGCTTCCCGAGGCCCGTGCCGCCGGGAAACGGGAGCGGATAGTGCGGCCCGTCGTTGGTCACCGGCGCATCGCGAGCCAGGACCTTGCGCACGATGTCGACGTATTCGCGGGTGCGCGCGAGGGGAGCGGGGAAGGGCTGGCCGTACCAGCCCTCGACGACCTGAGGCCCCGACACCCCGAGACCCAGGACGAAGCGCCCCCCCGAGAGATGGTCGAGCGTCAGCGCCGCCATCGCCATGGCGGTGGGCGTCCGCGCCGACAGCTGGCACAGCGACGTCCCGAGGCGGACCCGCTCGGTGCGCGAGCCCCACCAGGCGAGCGGCGTCAGCGCGTCGGAGCCGTAGGACTCGGCCGTCCAAACGGAGTCGTAGCCCAGGCGGTCGGCCTCCATCACCAGCTCCGGCGCGTTGGGCGGGGGTCCCGAGCCCCAGTACCCCAGCTGCAGCCCGATCTTCAGCGTCTTCATCGTTCGCTCCTCGTCTCAGGCCTTGGCGATGATGTCGTCGGCGAACCACTTCACCGCGTCCAACCGGTCGGAGAGGGCCTTGTCGTCCGGGGTGCCCGGCGCGACGTCGACGAACATCCACGGGGCGCACACGAAGTCGGTCACCCCGGCCTCGGCGAAGCGGCGGTAGAGATCGACGTCGGGCGCCTCGTTCAGCGACAGGTAGACGGAGAACCCCTCTTCGTCGTCCCGGCCGGCCTTCTTCATCGTCTCGCGCAGGTTCGCCAGGTGGGTCCAGGCCTCTTTCTCGCTGTAGGCGCCGGCGGCGATCCAGCCGTCGCACAGGGCGGCGGTGCGGCGCAGCGCGACCGGAGAGTGCCCACCGCCCATGATGGGCACCGGCTCGGAGGGGGAGGGTTCCACTTGGCACTCCGGAACGTCGTAGTACGTCCCGTGGAACTCGACCCAGCCGCCCTGCCAGAGTGCGCGTAGCGCGGTGATCATCTCGTCGAGGCGCTTCCCGCGGCTGGCGAAGTCCTGGCCGGTTTGGTCGAACTCCTCCTTGCACCACCCCACGCCCACACCGAGGCGCAGGCGATTGTCGGAGATGACCGCCGCCGTGCCGGCAGTCTTGGCGACCGTGAGCAGATCGCGGGCGGGCGCGACGTAGACGCCGGTCGTGAAGAGGAGGTTCTCCGCCACGGTCGCCATGCCGGCGATAAGGGTCATCGGGTCGGGCCAGGGCGTCTCGGGCTGCCAACCGGGGTGGCCGTCCTCGCGATCGGAGTAGGTGTAGCGCGACGCCAGCTTCCGAGGGTTGAAGAAGTGGTCGGAGACGTACATGCCGGCGTAGCCGAGCTCGTTGCAGGCCGTGGCGAGCGGCACCGCCTGGCGCGTGGGCAGGAAGCTGACCGCCTGGTGGAACCGCAGGGCCACCTCAGCGGGCCCGGGCCGGCAGCGGCGTGCCGCCGACGGGTGCCGTCGGCGCGAAGGCCACCGGGATGTGCTTCGTCCCGTTGATGAAGTTCGACTGCAGCCGCTGGACCTCGCCGTCGAGGCGGAGGTCGGGCATGCGCTCGAGCAGACGGTCGTACATCACCATGATCTCCATGCGCGCCAGGTTGGCGCCGAGGCAGAAGTGCGGTCCGCCTCCGCCGAAGGCGATGTGGTTGTTGGGCGAGCGCCTGATGTCGAAGACGTCCGGATCCCCGAACGCCTCCTCGTCGCGGTTGGCCGAAGTGTGCCAGAACACGATCTTGTCGCCTTCCTTGATCTCCTGGCCCCGCATCTCCATGTCCTCGGTGGCGGTGCGGCGGAAATGCATGACGGGTGTGACGTAGCGCAGCATCTCCTCGACCGCCGCCGGGAGGAGCGAACGGTCCTGGCGCAGGAGCTCCCATTGGTCCGGGTGGTCGAAGAACGCGGTCATGGCGCCCGACATGAGGTTCCGCGTCGTCTCGTTGCCCGCCACGATGAGGAGCATGAAGAAGAGATCCAGCTCGAGCTGATTCAGCTTCTCGCCCTCGACCTCCGCGTCGATCAGTACCGAGACCAGGTCCTGCCTCGGCGCCAGGCGGCGGTTCTGTGCCAATTCTTCCGCGTACGAATAGACCTGCATGGCGGCTTCGCCCGGGTCGACGCCTGGGATCTGGTATTCGGGGTCGTCCGCACCGATCATGCGGTTGGACCAGTCGAAGACCATGCGCCGGTCCTCCTGGGGCACACCGAGCAGCTCGGCGATGACAAGGAGCGGCAGCTCGGCGGAGATCTCCTCGACGAAGTCCGCGGTGCCGCGTTCGCACACCGAGTCGATGATGCCGTCGGCGTACCCGGCGATCGTCCGCTCCAGGTCGCGCACCATCTTGGGGGTGAAGCCCTTGTTGACCAGCCGGCGATAGCGCGTGTGCATGGTCGGGTCCATGTTGACCATCATCAGTTGCTGCTGGGCCAGCTGGTCGTCGTCCATCTCGTGGAAGAGCGAGGTGCGGCGCGCGGAGGAGAAGTGCTCCCAGTCGCGGTTGACGTGCACGCAGTCGTCGTAACGCGTGATGGCCCAGAACCCGTCCCGCGGCGCGCCGTCTTCGGGGTGCCAGAAGACGGGCGCCTCCCGGCGCAGCTCGGCGAACCAGTGGTGGGGCACCCCGGCCACGAAGTTGCGCCCGTCGATGAGGTCGATCTCGTCGAGGCTCAAGGACCCCCCTTGGTTCGGTGCCAGGCCTTTCGAGGCCGTTTCTAGAACGTGTGTCAGTTGATTGTACGCATGGTGCAGTCCGCCGCGACCAGGCCCGGCGGAAGCGGGCGGTGGTGGCCCGGGAGGGCCCCGTCCTCGAAACGAGAACATGTTACAGTTTTGCCGAACGCGGCCTTGACCTGGCAGGGACCGCGGCGAGCACGCGAGGCTGCCCCACGATGTTCCTCGAAGAGAGCTCCGAGCAGCAGCAGCTGCGCGCCGAGTTGCGCCGCTACTACGCCGGGTTGCTCACGGACGAGGTTCGGGAGGGTCTGGCCGAGGGCGGCGAAGGCGGCGACGCCTGGCGCGAGGTCGTGCGCCGCATCGGCAAGGACGGGTGGCTGGGCATCGGGTGGCCCACCGAGTTCGGCGGCCGGGGCCGGCCCGCGACGGATCAGTTCATCTTCTTCGACGAGACCCGGCGCGCCGGAGCGCCCTTCCCGTTCGTGACCATCAACACGGTGGGACCGACGATCATGCGCTTCGGCACAGACGAGCAGAAGTCGTTCTTCTTGCCGAAGATCCTCGCGGGCGACCTGAACTTCGCCATCGGCTACACCGAGCCCGAAGCGGGGACGGACCTGGCCTCCTTGCGGACGAGGGCCGAGCGCGACGGCGACGAGTACGTCGTCAACGGCACCAAGGTCTTCACGTCGGGGGCGGACATGGCCGACTACATCTGGCTCGCGGTGCGGACGAACCCCGAGGCGGCCAAGCACAAAGGGATCTCGATCCTGTGCGTATCGACGGCGGCACCCGGCTTCGAATGGTCGATCATCCATACGGTGGGCGGGCTCACCACGACCCAGACCTTCTACGACAACGTGCATGTCCCGGTCGGCAACCGGGTGGGCGAGGAGAACGAAGGCTGGCGCATGATCACCACCCAGCTCAACCACGAGCGGGTCGGGCTGGCAGCGTGGAGCGGACTCGCGCAGTCGTTGTACGAGGACGTCGTGGCGTGGGCGGCGGCCCAGCCCCTAGATGGGGGCGAGGAGAGCCTGATCGACCAGGCCTGGGTGCAGATGGACCTCGCCAAATGCCTGGCCGAGCTCGAGGCGATGTGGTTGCTGAACTGGCGCATGGCGGTGCACGTGGCCGACGGCGATCTGACCGGGGCGGAATCCTCGTCGATCAAGGTGTTCGGGACGGAGCGGATTCTCGAGGTGGCGCGGCTGTTGTCCGGGGTCGTGGGTGCGGCCGGGTATTTGACACCCGGGTCACCGGGGGCACTGTTGCGGGGTCGGTTGGAGGCGACCGGACGCCAGGCCCAGGTGAACACGTTCGGCGGCGGGGTGAACGAGGTGCAGCGCGAGATCGTGGCGACGGCCGGCCTCGGGATGCAGCGGACGCCACGGGAGGCCCGCTGACGATGCGCGCGTCGAACGGTGAGCGACTCGAGGAGCTGCGCGGATTGCCGGACCACTCGGCCGAACTCGTCGAACTGGTCGGCCAGGAGGCGGGCGCGCCCTCCCTCTCGTGGGACGCGGTGAACGTGCCCATGATCCGCCACTGGGTCGAGGCCATGGGTGACGAGAACCCCGTGTATCTGTCCGACGAGGCGGCGCAGGCGGCGGGGTACGACCGCCTGATCGCCCCGCCATCGATGCTGCAGGCGTGGATCATGCGCGGGCTCAAGGCCTCCAACGAGGTGGAGGCGGCACGCGCGCGGCGGGCACCTCGCAGGGCGGGGGCCCGAGCGACCGCATGATGAAGCTGCTCGACGACGAGGGGCTGACCTCGGTGGTGGCGACCAACTGCGAGCAGAAGTACGTGCGGCCGCTGGTCGTGGGGGACCGCGTCTTGGTTCGCTCGGTGATCGAGTCCATCTCGGAACCGAAGCGGACCGCGCTCGGCACCGGGCGCTTCGTCACGACGCGCCAGGACTACGTCGCCGTGCCCGACTCGTCGGTGCCCCCGGGAGCCGGAGGCGGCGCCAGGGCGAGCGGTGGGGGCGGTGGGGCCGACGCACTGTCGGCGGAGCAGGTGAAAGCCCTGTTCGAGGCGGGCGAGCCCGTGGCCACCATGCGCTTCCGGATCCTGAAATTTCTGCCTACCGAGACGAAGCCGGTGCGGCCGCCGCGCCCGCGACCGGCGCTGACCCAGGACAACCAGTTCTGGTTCGAAGGCGCGCAGGCGCACCGCTTGCTCGTCCAGCGCTGTACCTCGTGCGGCGCGTTGCGCCATCCGCCGTTGCCCGCCTGCGCCGTGTGCGGCTCGCTCGAGTGGGACACCGTGGCGTCGAGTGGCCGGGGGACCCTGTACTCCTACGTGGTCGTGCATTACCCGCAGGTGCCGTCGTTCGAATACCCGCTGCCCATCGGGCTGATCGAGCTCGAAGAGGGGACACGGGTCGTGGCAAACCTCGACGGAATGGCGATCGAGGAGATACAGATCGGGATGCCACTGCAAGCGGTCTTCGTCGATTTCGACGAAGACCTGTCGCTGCCGGTGTTCGTGCCGGCGGGAGGGGAGGCGGGGGCAGCCTGATGGACTTCGCCCTCACCGACGAGCAGCTGGCCGTCTCGGAGGCGGCGCACGGGGTCTTCACGGGTCTCGTCGACCCGGATCGGGTGCACGCCGTGGAGCAGACCGTGGACCGGTTCGATCGCGAACTGTGGCGCGCCTTGGCTGACGCCGACCTCTTGGGCCTGGCCGTCCCGGAGACACAGGGCGGTGCCGGCTACGGCCTCACGGAGATCGGCCAGTTGTTGCAGGCGCAGGGAGCTGTCGTGGCGCCGGTGCCGCTCCTGGCGACGCTCGTCCTCGGTGCACTGCCGATCGCGTCGTTCGGCACGGAAGCCCAACGGGCCCGCTGGCTGCCCGGCGTCGTGGCGGGAGAGACCGTGCTCACCGCGGCACTGGCCGGCCTGGCCGCCAGCCCCACGTCGACGCCACCCCTCGCGGCGTCAGCGGTGCCGGACGGCGGATGGGCCCTCAACGGGACCGAGTTGGCGGTGCCGCAGGCCCACCTGGCGGCTCGCGTCGTCGTCCCCGCGCACACAGCAGAGGGCGGCGCATTGCTCGCGCTGGTCGACCCGGCGGCGTCCGGCGTCCGGTTGGAGCGCACCGTCACCACGAACCGCGAGATCCACCCGCACCTCCATCTTTCGGATGTGGCGGTCGGTGCCGATGCGGTCCTCGCCGGTCCCGGGCCCGAGGGTCGGGCCGCCGTCCACACCACCCTGCTCGCCGCGACCGTCGCCCTCTGTGCCTTGCAGGTCGGCGTCTGCGAGGCCGCCCTGCGCCAGACCGCGGCGTACCTGAACGGCCGCCGCCAGTTCGGGCGACCCCTGAGCACTTCCAGGGCACGTTGCTGCGGGCGGCCGACGCCGCCATCGACATCGAGGCGATGCGGGTCACCTGGCAGAACGCAGCCTGGCGCTTCGACACGGGCCGCGACGCCTCCGCGGCGGCGCGGGTGGCCAAGTGGCAGGCGTCGGAGCGTGGGCAGCGGGCGGTCCACGCCACCCAGCACCTGCACGGCGGGATCGGCGCGGACGTCAAGTACCCAATCCACAGGTACTTCCTCTGGGGAAAACAGCTCGAGCTGATGCTCGGCGGTCCGAGCGTGCAGCTGTCGCATCTGGGGCGGCATATCGCAGCGCGGGCGAAGGCGGCTGCGGGGGTGGCGTCGTGACGGCCTCAGCGGGCAGCGGCGGCCCGACCTATGCGGAGGTGTCCGTGGGCGACGAGCTCCCGGTCCTGGAGGTCCCGATCACGCGCACGCTGATCGTGTCGGGCGCCATCGCCAGCCGTGACTACCAGGACGTGCATCACGACCAGGTCCTGGCTGCGGCGCGGGGGTCGAAGGACATCTTCATGAACATCCTCACGACGAACGGTCTCGTCGGCCGCTACGTCACCGACTGGTCTGGCCCGCGGAGCCGGCTGTCGGAGATCAACATCCGCCTCGGCGCACCGAACCACCCCGACTGCACCATGACGTTCACCGGTGCGGTCGCCGGGAAGGGCCCGCTCGCGGACGACGAGCAGAGCGGGACGGTGACCGTGTCGATCAAGGGGTCGAACGACCTCGGCGACCACGTGACCGGGACGGTTCTCGTGGTCCTGCCCGTCACGGAGGCGCCGTGATGGCCGGTTCCGCCGGACCCGGACATGCCTTCTCCGGCCGCGTCGCCATCGCCGGCATCGGCGCCACCGAATTCTCCAAGGCCTCGGGACGCTCCGAGCTCCGCCTGGCCGTCGAGGCGGTCGACGCCGCCCTGCGGGACGCCGGCCTGAAGCCGGCCGACGTGCAGGGGACGGTCACGTTCAGCTCCGACACCAACCCCGACATCGATATCGCGCGCAGCCTCGGGATCGGCGAGCTGACCTTCTTCAGCCGGGTCCACTACGGCGGTGGCGCGGCCTGTGCGACCGTGCAGCAGGCCGCGTTGGCGGTGTCCTCGGGTGTCGCCGACGTGGTCGTCTGCTACCGGGCCTTCAACGAGCGGTCGGGCAGCCGGTTTGGCGCCGGCGTCCAGGGCCGGCCCCCGCTGCCCACCGCGGAGAGCGCGCACATGGCCTCCTACCTCCCGGTGGGGCTGTTGACGCCGGCGTCCTGGGTGGCCATGGCGGCCCAGCGCTACCTCCACGTGACCGGGGCGACCAGCGAGGACCTGGGCCGGGTCGCCGTGGCCGACCGCCGCCACGCGGCCACGAACCCGAAGGCCTGGTTCTACGAGCAACCCATCACGCTCGAGGAGCACCAGGCCAGCCGCTGGATCGTCGAGCCCCTCCACCTCCTCGACTGCTGTCAGGAGACCGACGGCGGTCAGGCCCTCGTCGTCACCTCGCTCGAGCGCGCCCGCGACCTTCCGCGGGCGCCCACCGTCGTGCACGCGGCGGCCCAGGGCTCGGGCGCCGGCCAGGACATGATGACGAGCTACTACCGCGACGACCTGCTCGGCCTGCCCGAGATGGCCGTGGTGGCCCGCCAACTCTGGGCCACTTCTGGATTGGGGCCGGAGGACATGCAGGCGGCCATCCTCTACGACCACTTCACGCCGTACGTGCTCTACCAGCTGGAGGAGCTCGGCTTCTGCGCCAAGGGGGAGGCGAAGGACTTCGTCCGGGACGGCCGTATCGAGATCGGCGGTGCCCTGCCCATCAACACGCACGGCGGCCAGCTCGGTGAGGCCTACCTGCACGGCATGAACGGCATCGCCGAGGCGGTCCGCCTCGTCCGGGGCACCTCGGTGAACCAGGTCGAGGGACTCGAGCACGTCGTGGTCACGGCCGGGACGGGGGTCCCCACCAGCGGGCTCGTCCTCGGCGTCGACCGCTGACGCCGCCGGGCTAGCCCGCAGCCGCTCACCTCTCTGACCAGGGGTGGAACCCCCAATATTGGAACACGTTGCATTTTCTCCCTCCAGCTGTTACGGTCGCAGCGACGCCGCGGGTACGCCAGGCCGCGGCCCGGCAGACGAGGACGGGCAGACCCATGGAATTCGGCATCTTCAACAGCGTGTGCGTCTTGCCCCGGTACGTCGAGCAGCACGGCGCCTCGGCCGAGCACGACCGCATCATGGACGAGGTTGCGTACGTCGAGGCCGCCGACCAGGCCGGGTTCAAGTACGCCTGGGTCACCGAGCACCATTTCCTCACGACCTACTCGCACCTCTCGGCCAACGAGTCGTTCCTCGCCTTCGCCGCCGCTCGGACCGAGAACATCCACCTCGGCTCGGGCATCTTCAACATCACGCCGCCCGTGAACCACCCCGCCCGTATCGCAGAGCGGGTCGCGATGCTCGATCACCTCTCGATGGGCCGTTTCGAGTTCGGCACCGGCCGCGGCTCGTCCACGACCGAGCAGAAGGGCTTCGGGATCGAGGACTCGGAGCTGACCAGAGAGATGGTGGCCGAGACCCTTCCGCAGATCGTGCGCATGTGGAGGGACGAGGAGTACAGCTTCGACGGCAAGTTCTTCTCCATGCCGAAGCGCAACGTCCTGCCTAAGCCCTACGCCGCGCCGCACCCTCCCCTCTGGATGGCCGCCGGCTCTCCCGGAACCTTCGACCTCGCCGCCGAGCTCGGCGTCGGCGTCCTCTGCTTCGGCTTCTCCAGCCCCGAGGCGCTCACCCCGCTCGTGAGCCGTTACAAGGAGAAGATCGAGGACTGCACCAACCCCGTCGGCGGCTACGTCAACAACAACGTGATGGTGACGACGCAGATGCTGTGCATGGAGGACGGCGCCAAGGCGCGCAAGGTCTTCCTCGATGCCGATACGAACTACTTCATCAGCATCCTCTTCCACTACCTCGACACGTTCCCCCGCCCCGCCGGCATCCCCACCTGGCCCGAGACCCTGCCGCCCGTCACGCCCGAACAGCTCGATGCGGGCATCGCCGCCGGCGAGATGGCCATCGGCAGCCCCGACGAGGTGGCGAAGTGCGTCGAGCGCTACGCCGGCACCGGGGCCGACCAACTGTCGTTCGGCATGCTGTCGACCTCCATCTCGCTCGAGAATTGCCAGGAGGCCGTCGAGACCTTCGGCAAGCATGTGCTCCCGCAGTTCGACAAGGACCCGGTCCACTCGACGACGAAGCAGCGCCTGGCGGCGACCACCGCCTCCGCCTGACCGCAGCCACTACCGGCGGCCTTCAACCGCGGCCCCCAACCGGAACTCGCCCGCCCCCATCCGCCGGTCGATCTCGGCCGCCACCTCTTCCGGAGGGCGGTCCCCCGAGTCCACCCGGTGTCGTTCCTCGACGCCGTGCCGTTCGAACTGGGACCACAGGTCGTCGACCACGGCGGCGTCGGCGAGGGCACCGGCATGGGTCGGATCGAGCGTGCGGTCCTCGACGCGTTGCTGCACGACGCTGATGGGGGCGCGCAGCACGGCGTAGTCGAGGCCGATCCCGTGCGGTGCACAGGCGTCGGCGAAGAGGTCGAGCATGAAGGGGTAGAGGATGCCCTCCGCCACGGTGAAGTAGCCACCCTGAGCAAACGCCGCCACGGCCTCCGCCGCCGCGGTGAGCACGACCCGGTTCTGCCGGTGGGCCTCCTCCTTCCACGGCTCGATCGCTCCGCGGCGCAACTTGGCGAAGAACCAGTCCAGGTCCAGGCAGGCGGAGGGTGAGTGTCGGTCGGCCACCAACGGCGCCACCGTCGTCTTGCCGCAGCCGGGCGAGCCGGTGAGGAGGAGCGGGACCGTGACGGGCATGGGCGCCATCATCGCAGGACGGAGTGACACCACGGCTCGCCAATTGCGGGCGGCCCATGCCGGGTTCCCGTTGTGCGTTCGTGGGCACGAAAAGGAGCCGAACGGCTCTAGAGCCCTGCCTCCGGACGTCCGACTATAGGAACACCCTTCTCCACCACTGAACGAGGGCTTGCAACCGGAGGATTCCCCCGATGAACGGTGAAGCCGAGAATACGAGCGGCGACAGCAGTTGGATGGACCGGCTGCAGGGCGACGTCATCGACGCTCCCTCCGTCGAGACCGAGCGCGACCTCGATGCCGTCAACGGCGCCGTCTTCGAGCGGATCCCGTACGCCACCCTGGAGTACGAGCTCGAGCGCTCGCGCAAGCGCCTCGCCATCTGGGACATCTTTCTCGCGCACATGAAGGCCGGTGCCGAGACCTGGCCCGAGATCCGCAGCGCGCTCACCGAAGAAGAAGTGGATGAGATCGCCGCCATTTGTGACGGCGTCCCGTTGCGCGACGTCCTGAGCTGAGAGTTCACCTCCCGGTGGTGCTGACGGCACCTTTTCGGGACGGCCGCTGCGCAACCTTTTCGTCGACCTCCGTTGAGCCTGGTTGGCTCAGGGGACGGCGCCCACCTCGGCGTTGACGATCTTGGCCGCCCACGTGTAGTCGGGCTTGCCCGAAGGGGACCGCTCGATCAGGTCGACCACGTGCAACCGACGCGGGAGTTTGTAGCCGGCGATGGTGGCGCGGCAGTGCTCCTGGAGGGCCTGGAGGCTCGGGGCCTCGTGCCCGACCCGGGGCTGGACGATGGCCGCGACGGTCTGGCCCCAGCGCTCGTCCGGTGCGCCGCACACGATGGCGTCCATGACGTCGGGGTGCGAGCGCACGGCCGACTCGACCTCTTCGGGGAAGATCTTCTCGCCGCCCGAGTTGATGACGATCGATCCCCGCCCCAGGAGGGTGATCGACCCGTCCGCCTCGACCGTCGCGTAGTCGCCCGGCATCACGTAGCGCGTCCCCTTGACCTCTATGAAGACCTCGGCCGTCTTCTTGGGGTCGTTGTAATAGCCCTGCGGGATGTCCCCCGACCGTGCGATCTTGCCGATCACCCCCGACCCGGGCTCGACGAGCTCGAGGTCCTCGTCGAAGACCACCGTCTGCCCCAGGAGGTGGACGGTGGGGCCGCTCTTCATCGCCGTGTTGCCCGCCGTCACGACCGTCATCCCGTTGTTGCCGCCCTCGGAGGACCCGATGGCATCGGTGATCACGAGGGTGGGCAGGCGCGCGAAGAACTCGTCCTTGACCGGGGCCGAGAACAGCGCCGCCGAGGACACGACGGCCAGGAGCGACGACAGGTCGTACTCGGCGCCCGGGTCGTCCAGTGACTCGACCAGTGGCTTGCCCATCGCATCGCCGGTGATCATCACGGAGTTGACCTGCTCCCGTTCCACGAGCCGCCACACGTCATGCGGGTCGAATTTGGCCATCAGCACGATCTTGGAGCCGACGAAGCTCTGGCCCATGACGCACCATTGGGTGGCGCCGTGCATCAAGGGCGCGACCGGCAGGTGGGTCATGCCGCCGCCGGCCCCCTTGGCCACCATGGTCGCGGGGTCGGTGACGCGCGAGTTCGTCGTCGGGTCCGTCCCGCCGCCCAGTGCGTAGAAGACGTCCTCGTGGCGCCACACCACGCCCTTGGGCATGCCTGTCGTGCCGCCGGTGTAGAGGATGTAGAGGTCGTCGCCGCTCCGGGGGCCGAAGTCCCGGGCGGGCGACTGTCCGGCCAGGGCATCCTCGTAGTGGACCGCCGCGGCCACGGGGTCCTCGGCGTCAGACCCGTCTTCCAGCACGATCACGTCCCGCAAGTCGGGCAGCTCCGGCAGCAAGGCGGCCACCAGCGGCGAAAACTCCCGCTGGTGCACGAGCGCCTTCAGGTCCGCGTTGTGCAGGAGGTAACGCAGCTCGTCCTTGACGTAGCGGTAGTTGATGTTGATCCAGATCGCCCGCAGCTTGAAGACGGCCCAAGCGGCCTCGACCCACTCGACGGAGTTGTAGGCGTAGATCCCGACGTGGTCTCCCGGCCCGATGCCCTGCGCCGACAGGTGGTGCGCCAACTGGTTGGCCCGCACCTCCATCTCGCCGTAGGTGCGCCGCACCCCGTTGGCGACGAGGTACTCGCGCTCGGGATACGCGTCGACGGCCGCCTCGAAGAGGTCGGCGAGGTTGAACTCCATCGCACCGCAGATTAGAACACGTTCTTGTTCCGCGGGCAATCGGATGGAGGCCGCCGCGTCGACCCGCCGGGAGCCGACGCGGCGGCCTATCCGGAGGATTTACGCGGTCATACCGTTGATCGGCTTGTTGAGGACGATGTTGCCGGTCGAACCGTAGAAGGGCAGCCCGCCCGGGCCGGTCGGATAGGCGAAGATCCCGCCGTCCGCTGCCACGAAGTAGTAGCCGCCCTGGACGGCCGACATGCCGACCACCGGCTTGTTGAGCTTGATATTGCCCGTCGAGCCGAAGAAGGGCAGCCCGCCGGGACCGGTCGGGAAGGCGAAGATACCGCCGTCGGAGGCGACCAGGTAGTACCCACCCCCCGTCGGGGCGGACATGCCCACGACTGGCTGGTTGAGCTTCATGCTCCCCGTCGAGCCGTAGAACTGCGCGTCGCCGTAGCTGAAGACGCCACCGTCGGAGGCCACGAACCAGTAGCCCTTGCCGTCGGGTGTCGAGTCCATGCCGACGACCGGCTTGTTCAGCACGATGTTCCCGGTCGAGCCGTAGAACTGCGCGTCCCCGTAGCTGAAGACGCCCCCGTCGCCGCCGAGGAGCCAGTACCCGGCGCCGTCGGGCGTCACGGCCATGCCCACGATCGGCTTGGTGAGGTGGAGGTTGGTCGCCCCGCCGTACGACACGGCTGAGCCGAAGGGGAAGACGCCGCCGTTGGCGTCGACCATGTAGTAGCCGTCACCGGCCGGCATCACCCCCATGCCCACGATCGGTGCGTTCAGGTTCGTTGCACCCAGCGACCCGAGGGAGGGGGCACCTGGACCGAAGTTGAAGATGCCGCCGTCGGAGGCGACGAACCGGTATCCGGTGCGCGCCACGGGGGCGGTGATGCCGAAGGGTTGGGTGATCGCGCCGGTCAGCGAGGAGCCGGTCGCCATGCAGGCCCAGTCGGTGAGGCACGAGATCGAGCCGACCGAGGTTGCCGCCGCTCCCGTGGCGTTCGGCGAGGTCCCGAGGCCCCAAGCGGTGCCATTCCAGTTCAAGACGGTGGTCTGCAACGACCCCGGGTTGTTGCCGGCGCTCCCGACCGCCGTGCACACGGTGGCGCTGATGCAGTCGACGCCGGAGAGGTGTTGGATTGACACTGCCTGCGTGGGTGTTGTCCGGAGCGCTGACGATCGTCCACGTGGACCCGTTCCAGGACTCGACCAAGTTGTGCTCGTTCGCCGAGGCGTCGGTGGAGAAGCCTGCCGCCTGGCAGAAGGACGGCCCGGCACACGAGACGCCGCTGAGCTCGGACCCGGTCGAACCGCTGCCGACGCTGGGCGTGGTCGTAGTGTCCACGCCGGCCGTTCCACGTCGCCGAGACGGCTACCGAGTTCGATCCCGCGGCCACCATGGCCGACTGCCACGCAGAAGTTGTTGCCGAAGCAGGTGATGCCCGCCAGGACCGACGCGGTGGTTGACGGCGGCCCGGTGAAGGTCTGGGTCGCCCACGACGACCCACCGGTCCACTGCTCGACCAGCGGCGTGTCGTTGCTACCGGAAGCGCCGGCCGCCACGCAGAACGTGGCGGCCGTGCAGGAGACGCTGGCGAGCGAATCGATGGTGCCCGTCGGATCCGCGGTAGGGATGATCGTCCACGTCGATCCGTTCCACATCTCGGCGAGGGTGACGGTGTTGGAGGATGCGTTTATCGCACCGCCGACCGCCATGCAGAAGTTTGTCCCCACGCACGACACGGCAGAGAGGTGGCTGTCCGTCTCGCTTGCGGGGTTCGCAGGTTGGGCGATGGACCACGTCGAACCGTTCCATTTCTGAGCGTCCGTCGTCCTCGTCGGTGCTGTGCCTTGGGCGCCGACGGCCATACAGAAGGACGACAAGGAACACGAGACACCGGCGGCGGTGTTGTTTGTCGACGCTCCGGCGGTCGCCAAGGGCGTGGTCGACCAACTCGTCGCCTGGACCTGCGGAGGGACGGTGCCCGCGGCCGCGGCCGGCGTGGTGGTGACCAGGGCTGGTGCGAGGAGGGAGAGTGCGCCGGCGACCGGATGAGGACTGCGGATGCAAGGGGGTTGGTGGCGCGATCTTCGGTCTCGGGGCGGAGGCCATGGCGGCTGTGGCGGGACGTGACTTGGCATCAAACGTACGCATGGCTCGTTTCTTGCCCAATCCAGAGATTTGGCAAAAGCGGGTAACGGCCGTTCTTGGGGGGTACTTTTTGAGGGGTCGGGTGCTACCCCGATGGCATCGAGAGCCATTGCCCCTCAAGACGGAGCGCCCAATCCAAGGGATCGAGGGGATCCCGGTGAAGACCGCTGCGAGTCGCCTATTCGAAGAGCTCGAGCTCGCTTCGCGAGATTTCTTCCCAGAGGGGCTGGAACGAGAACCACCCCGCCAGATGGGACGCCGAATAGTCCCTCGTGTAGCGGGCCCCGTCGGGTTCTATGAGCAGCGGGGTTCCGGCCGCCTCGGCCAACAGTTGCGCTTGGCAGCTGCGCTCCATGGTGATGAACCACCACGCCGCCTCGTCGACGGTCGTGCCCACCGTGAACAGCCCGTGGTTGCGATGGATGGTCGCCTTGTGCGGTCCCAGCGCGGCGGCCAGGGCTTTGGCCGCGGCCTCCTCGAGCACGATCTCGCCTCCGCCCTCCTCACACACCGTGTGGTCCTCGTAGAACACGCACGCGTCCTGGGTGATGGGATCGAGAAGCCGTCCGAGCGAGGACCAAGCCTTCCCGTAGACGGAGTGGGCATGGGCGGCCGCCACCACGTCGGGGCGGGCGGCGTGGACGGCGGAGTGGATCGCGAAGGCGGCGGGGTTGACCGGTCGTGTCCCCTCGACGACTTCTCCCTTGTGGTTGACCAGGATCAGGTCCGAGACGCGTACGTGCCGGAAGCTCATTCCGAACGGGTTCACCCAGAAGTGATCGGTCAGCTCCGGGTCGCGGGCCGTGATGTGTCCGGCCACTCCCTCCGAGAATCCGAATCGACCGAACAGCCGTAGTGCCCCGGCCAGCTTCTGCTTGCGGTGGAGCCGCTCCTCTTCAGGAGTGGCGAACGTGGGCGGGGACAGTTCGGTGAGCGCGCGCTGCGCTCGGTGCTGGCCATCCCCATCCACAGAGGTTGCAACTACGTCTGCTTTTGTCTCCGCTCCAGCCATGTCTACAAACTATCGTTCCCCCATGGTCTACCCGACCGCCGAATCCCGTGACATCGCCGCATCCGCCGAGAAGGTGTGGTCCCTGGTCTCGGACCTGCCACGGATGGGGGAGTGGTCACCTGAGAACCGAGGAGGCGAGTGGGTAAAGGGAGCGACCGGACCGGCCCTCGGGGCGCGTTTCAAGGGGACGAACAAGAACGGAATACGCCGCTGGTCGACCGACGTCACGGTGGTGGCGTGCGACCAGGGCAAGGTGTTCGAGTTCGCCGTGACCGCGGGTCCCTTGGCGGTCGCGAAGTGGCGTTACGAGTTCGAGGAAACCGAATCGGGCGGCTGCCGGGTGACGGAGTCCTGGGTCGACGACCGCAAGCCCTGGTTCAGGTTCGTCGCGGGGATCATGGGGGACCATAGCGCGGACAACGCGCGCAAGCAGATGGCGGGCACGTTGCAGAACCTGGCCGCCGCGGTCGAATAGGCGCTAGCCCAACGCGGTTCGTCTACGGGGTAGGCCTACGACCCGGAGGCTTCCCCGGCTGCCAGTCGCCGCACCACGTGGGCCGCTGCGGCGGCATCGCCGGGAGCCCGGCGACGCTCAAGATGTGAGACCACCGCTCGACGGTGGGCAACGTCGACGTTCCCGCCGTACTTGAACTTGGCGGAGACCTCCTCGAGGCGGATCTCAATCCCGAGGATCCCGAGCAGCTTCGCCGCGTGCGCCTCGCTCGGGTCTGCGACCTCGACGTCGGGTTGGAAGGTCCCCAGCTGGCGGCGCAGGATCTCCGCCACGCTCCCCGGTGCCACCCGTTCGTCGTGCACGCGCGCCCTTCCGACCATCTGCACGGCGCCGTAGTAGGTCGTCGGGATCCCGAAGGCCGGGTCCTCGGCACCGATCGCCTTCCAGGCCGACGGGATGAAGGCCCAGTCGTCGGCGATGCTCAGCAGCACCCGAGGGTTCTCTGCCAACGCAGCGAAGACAGGATTGGCCCGGACGAGGTGCAGCCAGACCGTCTGCCCTGACAGCACGAACTGGGTCGGGACGACTACCGGGATCTCGCGGTCGGCCCCACCCGGTGCCACCAGGTGACCGAACGGATGGGACTCGACGAACGGCCGCCACTCGGACTCTCCGAGCGTGGCGTCGACCGGAGCGATGAACATTCGCTCAGTCTGTCCTCGAAATCAGGCGCCGCCGCCCAATCCAGGCAGATTCGAAGAGTCTCTGGATTAGGGGGCGGCGGATTGGGCGGAAGTCCCAATCTCCTCCACCGACTCCGCCTTGTGCCGCTTGTAGTCCACCTTCCCGTTCGGCGCCCGCCCGATGGTCTCCACCGTCCGCACCCGTCGCGGCGCCTTGTACGACGCGAGTCGTTCCTTCACGTGCGTGATGAGCTCGGCCTCCGATGCCGCCGTTGCGGGACCCGGATCCACCAGCTCCAGCTCCACCACCGCCACGACCTGCTCCCCATACGTCGGGTGGGGGATGCCGACCACCACGGCGTCCCGCACCACCGGATGGGTCTTCAGCGCCTCTTCCACCTCCTCGGGGAAGATCTTCTCGCCGCCCGAGTTGATGCAGACCGACCCCCGGCCCAACACGTGGATGGTGCCTTCGGCGTCGATCTGGGCATAGTCGCCCGGGATGGAGAAGCGCACCCCGTCGATCTCCTTGAAGGTCCGGTCCGACTTGTCCTGGTCCTTGTAATAGCCGAGCGGGTTGCGGCCCCCCACGGCCAGCATGCCGATCTCATCGGATCCCGGCTCGAGCTCGCGCCCCAGGTCCTCGGAGAACACCTTCACGTCGGGCGACAAGGTGAAGGAGGCCGTCTTCGCCGACCCGGTACCGCCCGAGACAGAGGTGCCCATGCCCAAGGCCTCCGAAGAGCTGAACGCGTCCACCAGCAGCATCGACGCGTGGTGCCCCAGCAATTCCTGCTTGACCGGCTCGCTCCACATCGCCCCCGAGGAGATCACCATCATGAGAGAGCTGAGGTTCCACTTCCCCGGATTGGCGTCCAGAGCCCCCAGCAGGGGCCGCGAGAACGGATCACCCACGATCACCAGGCCGTTCACGCCCTCGCGTTCGACGGTGTCCAAGAGCTCCACCGGGTCGTACCGGCGCGACTGCAGCAATACCACCCGGCCCCCTTCCGCCAGGATCGTGTTGGCGGTGAACGCACCGGTCCCGTGCATCAGCGGGCAGGCCGGCAGCAGTGTCACCCCACCCGGGCTGGCCGTCAGCGCCGCCCGCACCCCCTCCACACCGCCGTTGACGTCGTAGTGGCGTACTCCGCCGTCGATCAGCTTGGCGAACAGGTCGTCCTGTCGCCACATGACACCCTTGGGCATCCCCGTCGTGCCGCCGGTGTAAAGCATGTAGAGGTCGTCGCCGTTTCGGCCCCACGGCGCCCGTACCCTTCCCACCGCCGATTTTGCGACGTCGTCGTATGGCGTCGCCCAATCCGGGCAAGGCCCGGATCCGTCGTCGACCCAGAGCCAGCCCTTCACCCGGGGCACCCGGTCAAGGATCCGCTCGATCCGATCCGAGAACGTCCCGTTGAACACGACCGTCACCGCATCGGCGTTGTCCCACAGGTAGGCGAGTTCGTCGTCTCCGTAGCGGTAGTTGGTGTTGACCGGCACCAGCCCGACCTTCATGGCGCCGTATGACGACTGGAGATACTCAGGGCAGTTGTAGAGATATAAGGCGACCTTGTCCTGGCGCGCCACGCCGAGGTCCAGCAGGAATTGGGCGACGCCGTCGGCCCCAGAGTCGAACTCGGTCCAGCGGACGTTGCGGGTCCCCTGGGTGACCGCGGTCGCCTCAGGCTGCACGTCCGCCACCGTCTCCCATACGTCGGCGTAGTTCCAATCCGTCATGGTTCGCTCCATTCACCCCATCACCGGCGACGCCGGGATCGCATCCGCCGGGCCGGATCCGCAATCACGGATCGGCGAAGCACGACGTCGTGGACCCGGGACCTGCATACCCCCCGCCCCCGCCGAGATGCGTGAAGCGAGGCATGGAGCCTACGCTCCCGCCGTGGACCTCGGCCTCCCGGGCGACGAAGATCCCCGGCGCCGTGCGGTCAGGGCTTGGTTCCACGAGCACCCCCGCCCAACCGGGCACCAGCTCGCCGAGGCCGGCTTTGTCGTGCCCCACTGGGCACCGCCCTACGGCCTGGACGCCGACCCGGTGACCCAGCTCATGATCGACGAGGAGCTCCGGCGGGCGGGAGTCCGCCGCCCCGTCAACCCCATCGGCATCGGCTGGGCCGGGCCCGACGCTCATGTACGCCGGCACCCCGGAACAGAAGGACCGCTGGATTTGGCCGCTCCTCAGCGGCGAGGAGTTCTGGTGCCAGCTCTTCTCCGAGCCCGGTGCCGGATCCGACTTGGCCTCGCTCACCACCCGGGCCGAGCGGGCCACCGACGGAAACGGCGACCACTACGTCGTCAACGGTCAGAAGGTCTGGACCAGCTACGCCCACATCGCCAAATGGGGCATCCTCCTCGCCCGCACCGACCCGGCCGCCGCCACCAAGCACCAGGGGATCAGCTACTTCGTCTGCCCGATGCAGAGCCCAGGCATAGAGATCCGCCCGCTCATCGATATGACCGGCGAGCACGCCTTCAACGAGGTCTTCTTCACCGACGTCCGCATCCCGGCCGACCACCTCGTCGGCCCTGAGCACGGCGGCTGGGAGCTGGCCAAGGTCACGCTCGGCAACGAGCGGGTATCGCTCAGCGGCGAGGGCGCGCTCTGGGGGATGGGCCCCACCGCCGACGATCTCGTGGATCAGATCCGAAAGGCAGGCGGCGCCCCCGACCCGGCCACCCGTGACCGCCTCGTCGACGTCTGGATTGAGTCGCAGATCCTCCGGGTCCTCCGCCTACGGATGGTGTCGGCCGTCCTCACCGGCCGCCAGCCCGGCGCCGAGGCCTCGGTGCGCAAGGCCATCGCCGACGGGCACGGCCAGCACCTCATGGGCGTTGCCCGGGACCTCGCCGGCCCCCACGCCATGCTCTCCAGCAGCGGTCCCGTCGGCGGCTGGGGCCCCGCCGGCGCCGCCACGGACCCCACCTGGTCACGGGGGTTCCTCTTCGCGCCCGCCCTTACCGTCGGCGGCGGCACCGCGGAGGTCCAGCGCAATATCGTCGCCGAAAAGGTCCTCGGCTTACCGCGAGATCCCTGACAAATTCGGCAGGACAAGGCAGCACGAGACAGCAACGACGCGATCGCCGTCCGCCCAGCGCGATCGACGAAGTCTCCGTCCCTCAGCGGGCGGGCGATACCCACCCGGATCGGCGGGTCCGGGATTCGTCCGTCGAGTGGGCCGGATCCTCAGAGCTCCAGGGGTCCGGCGTGGGCGAAACCCTGACGGATCCCCTGGCCGGCGCGTGCGGTGAGCTGCTCCGGCTCGTAGAGCATCAGGTATGCGTTGCGGGCGTGGTCGCGCGAGCGGTTGCGGAAGACCATCGCCAACTCGGTCGGGTCGTCCGCCTCGTCCTCGTGGACGAACACCTCGAGGATCGGCGTGTTCGTCATGAGTTGCGCCGTCATGATCCCGGTCGACGCCTCGTGGGCACAGACCTTGTCGACCTTCTCCTTGCCGGGCATGCCGAGGGCCACGACGATTTTGCAGCCGTCTTCTTCGATCAGCTTCTTGGCTGCCACGGCGAGGTCCTTGAAGCCGGGCACGGTGCGCCGGATGGTGGTGAAGCGGGTGCCGTGCCCAGGGCATTGCGCCAGCTCATCGAGGGCTTCGGCGCCCATGTCGTACCGGGCGAACATCGTGTCCACCACGCCGATCAGGTCCATGGCCCATTTTCGCGCATCGGGTGGGCCACCAGGCACCGAGCCGATGCGGAGAGACGGGCCACGTGACCAAGAAGGGCCGACCGTTCACCGGCGTGAGTGCACGCGAGCGATTCGGGGGACGGGCCCTGCGGCGCCGGCCGCCCTGCCGGAATTTCGGCGGGGACGAGCGGTCGCGGGAGCTGGGGGAGCGGATCGTGCGGCGGGGCCGGGAGTTTGCGTCGCTGCAGCGAGAGCTGCTGGCGGACATCGCGAAGTTCGACGAGGCCGAGGCGTGGCGGGGCGACGGCAGCACATCGATGGTCGCCTGGGTGACCGGGCAGTGCCGGGTGAGCACCTCGACGGCCCGCCAGTGGGTGCGGTCGGCGGGCAACCTGACGTCGCTGCCCCGGCTGGCCGAGGGGCTGGCGTCGGGGGAGCTCTCGTTGGACCTCGTGGAGCCGCTGGCCGAGGTGGCGACGCCGGCGACCGACGAGGCGCTGCGGCAGGCCTCGTCGCATTGGAGCGTTCGACAGGCGCGTGAGTTGGCGATGTGGCATAAGGCGCAGGAGGAGGAGAAGCAGGCGAGGGAGGCGAAGGACGGGGCGGCGACGGAGTCGGACGGGGCCGATGGGGTTGACGAGGTCGTGTCCGGGCTTGGGGCGGGTCCGGCGGCACGGGAGTACGACCGGCGGACACTGCGGTTCAACGACTCGCGGCGCACCGCGTGGATTGCCTTCACCAAGGACGACTATGCGGTGGCGAAATCGGCCTTGGTGAGACGGGCCGCGGCCGACAAGCGGGAGGCGGATCGTGGGCGCGAGGGTGCTGGCGGAGACGCCCTCGGGTACGTGCCGTACGACCAGCGTCTATACGACGCGTTCATGCATCTCTTCGATGCCGTTGGTGGTGGCGGCCGTCGCGCACTGCGGCCGCGGGTCGTCGTGCACGCTCCACTCGAGTTGCTGTTGGGATGCGCGAAGGGCATGAGCGGCGATGGTGGCGGCGTGGGAGTGGCGGAGATCGCGGGCGTGGGTCCGGTGCAGGCCGAGGTGGCACGGCGGCTGACCTGCGACGCTCAGATCGTCCTGTCCGTCGAGGCACGGGATGGTTCGATCCTGGACCAGGGACGGGCGAGGCGTGATCCGACAGTGGCGCAGCGGATAGAGCTCGAGCGGCGGGACAAGGGTTGTCGCTTCCCAGGGTGCACGTACACCGAGTTCACGAACCCGCACCACATCCGACACTGGACCCACGGTGGTGAAACGAATTTGGACAATCTGGTCACGCTGTGCGACCGGCATCACAAGGCGGTACACGAGCTCGGGTGGTCGCTGCAGGGCGATGCGAACGACGCGCTGTCGTTCACCAGCCCGCACGGGCGGGTCATGAAGTCTGTGCCGTCGCCGACGTGGCGTCCATCGGCTCGGTCGTTGCATGACGGGGCGCCGCGCGACGGTCCGAAGCTTCGGGAGTGAGGCCGGAGGGGGCTTGTGGGTCGGATCAGTTGGAGTGGAGTGGGGCGTGGTCGCGGCAGCGCGCCACCCAGCCCGTGGGGGTGACGGTGACGCTCAGGCGCCGTGCGCAATGGGGGCAGTAGCGGGGCGGATCGAGGGCGTGGCCGCATCCGGGGCAGTCGGCGGAGGACCGGCCGCAGCCGGTGCAATGGGTTGGGCTGGCAGAGCTGGCGGGGGCAGCAGGGCCCGGTGACTCGGGCACGGGGGAGACGGCCGCGACTAAATGGCCGCGGTCAGGGCGCCGATCGGCATCCGGAGGTCGGCCAGCATCTGAAGGTCCTCTTCCGCCGAACGGCCGAGCGTGGTCAGGTAGTTGCCCACGATGAGCGCGTTGATACCGGCGGTCATGCCGATGGCCTGCAGGTCGCGTAGCGTGACCTCGCGTCCGCCGGCGTAGCGCAGGATCACCGAGGGCAGCGCGAGGCGGAACAGTGCAATCCAGCGCACGGCGTCCCAGGCACCGAGGACGGGGCGTTCGCCGAGCGGGGTGCCCGGGCGCGGGTTGAGGAAGTTGAGCGGGACCTCTGTGGGATCGAGCTCCTGCAATTGGGTGAGGAGCTCGACGCGCTGGGCGTCGGTCTCGCCCATGTTGAGGAGGGCACCGCAGCAGAGCTCCATCCCGTGACGGCGGACGAGGCGGCAGGTCTCGGCCCGTTCGTCCCAGGTGTGAGTCGTCACGATCTCGGGGAAGTAGGAGCGAGCGGTTTCGACGTTGTGGTTGTATCGATGGACGCCCCCCTCGGCGAGGCGCAGGGCCTGGTCATCGGTGAGGATGCCGGCGCTCACGGCGACGTTCAATCCGGTTCGTTCGTGGATCAAGGGGACGAGCTCGAGGATCCGTTGAAGTGTGCGCTCGTCCGGGCCGCGCACGGCGAGGACGATGCAGAACTCCGAGGCTCCGAGCGCAGCGGTCTCGGAGGCGGCCTCGAGGACTTCGTCGGTATCGAGGAAGGGAGTTGCCTTCACGGGCGAGTCGAAGCGGGAGGATTGCGCGCAGAAGTGGCAGTCCTCCGGGCATCCGCCGGTCTTGGCCGAGAGGATCCCCTCGACCTCGACGGTCGGTCCGCACCAGGCGAGACGCACCTGGTGAGCCAGTGCGGCTAGGTTCATCACCGCGGCGTCAGGGAGTGCAGCCAGAGCGGTCAGCTCGTCGGTTGTGAGCAGACGGCGCTCGTCGAGGAGGGCGCGCTCTGCGTGTGCGATGACGATCCGGTCCGCCTCACTGAGTGCGACTTGGTGCGGGGGCGGTGACCCATCCAAAGAATTCTTGGATTGGGAGGACTGAGCGCGACGGAAGGACACGGAGCGCGAGGTGGTCACGGCGCTCACGGTAGTGGCAGGGTGTGGGTCCCCGGTAGTTGACCGGCGTGTTGGGAGGATCGATGGCCTGGGATTTCTCGACCGAGCCCGAGTTCGAGTCGAAGTTGGAGTGGATGCGCGGCTTTGTGCGGGACGAAGTGTTCCCGTTCGAGACGTTGGACCTGACCTACGAGCAGGTGAAGGTCGCGGTGCGGCCGTTGCAGGATCGCGTGAAGGCCGAGGGGTTGTGGGCGGCGCACTTGCCTCCGGCGCTCGGGGGCATGGGGTTCGGGCAGGTCAAGTTGGGCCTGATGCACGAGATCCTCGGGCAGTCGCCGCTGGCGCCCGTGGTGTTCGGCAACAACGCACCGGACTCAGGGAACGCGGAGTTGCTGGCGGTGGGGATAGAGGCGACGGGCGACGAGGAGCAGCGGACGCGGTGGCTGCAGCCCTTGTTGGACGGCGACCTGCGGTCGGCGTTCTCGATGACGGAGCCCAATACGGCCGGATCTGATCCAACGTTGCTCACGACGTCGGCGGTGCGAGACGGTGACGAGTGGGTGATCAACGGGCACAAGTGGTTCACCTCGAACGGGTCGGTGGCCGACTTCCTGATCGTGATGGCGGTGACCAATCCAGACGTCCACCCGTATCAGGGGTCGTCGATGATCATCGTGCCGGCATCGACGCCGGGGGTCGACATCGTGCGGGACGTTCCGACCATGGAGGACCCCGACACGGTTTTCGGGCGGTTCGGGAACCATGCCGAGATCGTGTACCGGGAGGTGCGGGTGCCGGCGGCGCACCTGGTGGGGCGCGAGGGGAGCGGCTTCCAGTTGGCGCAGCACCGCCTCGGGCCAGGGCGCATCCACCACTGCATGCGTTGGCTCGGGCAGTCGCGGCGGGCCTTCGACATGCTGTGCGAACGTGCGGTTTCGCGTTATGCGCACGGGTCGACCTTGGCGGAGAAGCAGACCATCCAGAACTGGATCGCCGACTCCATGGCCGAGATGCAGGCGGCCCGGCTGATGACGTTGCAGGCCGCGTGGAAGATGGATCAGGAGGGACAGGCGGCCGCTCGGGTCGAGATCGCGATGATCAAGTACTTCGGGGCGAAGGTGCTATACGACGTGATCGACCGCTCAATCCAGGTGCACGGTTCGCTGGGATTCTCCTGTGATCTGCCGCTGGAGCACATGTACCGGGCGGCGCGGGCGGCGCGGATTTACGACGGGCCCGACGAGGTGCACCGCCAGACCGTGGCTCGGCAGGTGCTCAAGGGGTACACGCCCCACGAGGTGCCGAGTGAGCACATCCCGACCCGGCGCGCCGATGCGCAGAGACGATTTGCAGATCTGCTGGACTCATTGACGGTGGATGCGTAACCTCCGCTGACAGCAGTGACCATTGTTGGAAAAGGCAAGGGCGCGGCGTGCGGCGTTCGCGTGCGGAATGTAGGTCCAGATGGCTGAAGCGATC
This sequence comes from uncultured Acidimicrobiaceae bacterium, assembly GCA_963808355.1. Lineage (GTDB taxonomy): Bacteria > Actinomycetota > Acidimicrobiia > Acidimicrobiales > RAAP-2 > Bog-473. The sequence goes on along the minus strand of CAWEFL010000003.1, from coordinate 292,279 downwards.
ATTCTCGAGTTCTCGGGCGCAGGCATTGACGTCAAGGGGCTCTACAAGGCGGTCAACGACATCCTTGGCCTGGACGGCTCGACCGGGAAGGGCGACTGGCCTGACGGGATCTTGAGCCACACGGCGGGACTCCAGGGCGACTCGTTCGTTGTCTTCGAGGTGTGGGAGTCGCAGGCCAAGCAGGAGGCGTTCATGAACGACCGCCTGGGCCCGGCACTGGCGCAGGCGAACGCCCCCGATCCGACCCGTGTTGAATGGTTCTCCGTGATCGGCCAAGGGCCCAACTGAGGGTCACCCGTGCCCGAGGGGTGAGGGTTTATTCGGGGGAGTGGCAGACTGCCTCGACGTTGTTGCCGTCGGGGTCCCGTACGAAGGCGCCGTAGTAGTTGGGGTGGTACTCGGGCCAGACCTGTGGCTCGTGGAGGGCCTCGGCGCCCAGAGCGAAAGCGGCGTCGAAGAACGCGTGGACGGCGTCGCGGTTGGGCGCGGTGAAGGCGATATGGGTCTCACGGAAGCCGCCGCCGGTCTGCTGCCGCCCAATCCAGAACGTTGGCGTCGGAGGGATGCCGTAGCCGATGGCGTCGTCGGACTCCATGACCCGGGAGCCGGAGAGGGGAGCGAGCGCCGTGTCGTAGAAGGCGGCGCTCTTCTCTAAGTCGGTGCACTGAATGGAGACGTGGTCGAGCATGTCTGGAGTCTGCCAGCCCCCGGCGTGGACAGGGGTAGGCCGACGGCGTCAGGCCTAATGTTCCGGAGCATGCTGGCCTCCACGGATTGGGCGACGATCGCCTCGTTTGCGACGGCGATCGGGACGCTCGTGTTGGCACTCGCCACCTTCGCGTCGATCCGCTCGGCCAACCGGTCCGCTCGGATCGCCGAGTCGGCGTTCCAGGCCCAACTGCGCCCGGTGTTGGTCACGTCGCGCCTGGAGGACCCGGTCCAGAAGATCCGCTGGATGGACAACCACTGGGCCAGGCTCGAAGGAAGCCGGGGCACGGCGGATGTGGTCGACGGGAACATCTATCTGGCGATCTCGCTGCGCAACGCCGGATCCGGTCTCGCCGTCGCCATCGGATGGGCGGTCATCCCCGAAACCGCCCTCGCCGACGTGCCGCACCTGAGTCCTGAGCAGTTCCACCGCCAGACACGTGACCTCTACATCGCGCCGAACGACATCGGGTTCTGGCAGGCGGCCATCCGGGACTCCGCCGATCCGGACTACGCGGCCCTCCGCAAGCGGGTAGAGGCGGTAGAAGCATTCACTGTGGAATTGCTCTACGGCGACCACGAGGGCGGGCAGCGGACCATCACGCGCTTCGGGATGATCCCGTTCCGCACGGACGATGCGGTTGTGTGGTACCCGAGCGTCGCGCTGCACTGGAACCTGGACCGGCCGGATCCGCGCTAGCCGGTGCCGCCGTCGGGCAGCGCGACGGGCGCCGCCTGTGTCGGGTGCCTTGGATTAGGGACGAAGGCCCGCCAGGACTGCCGTGCAGCTGCGGTCGAACGCGGGCCCCTGGTCTTCGACGAAGCCGATGCCGAGGAGCTCGAGCGAGACCCAGCCGTGGACGTTGGACCAGATGATCTGTGCCGTCTCGGTGGGCTCGGCCTCGGCGAGCACCCCCGCGGCCATCGCTCGCTCGACGGCGGCGACAAGGGCATCGAAGGCGCGGGCGGCCACCCCGAGGGCGTGATCGCTGGGCTCGTAATCCTGGATGCGCAGGAACATGAGCTCGTACACCTTCGGATGGGCGAGCGCGAGGGCCCGATAGCGCCGGCCGCCCTCCCGCAGCGCGTCGTAGGGATCCGTGATCTCGGCGATCCCTGCGAGGGCCTCCCGCAGCCGCTCGAAGCCCTGAATGAAGAGCGCCTCGATGATCCCGGACTTGGAGTCAAAGTGGTTGTAGACGCCCATCGGGGCCACGTGAGCGGCGGAGGCGATGCGGCGGACAGAGAGGGCGTCGAGGCCCTCTCTGTCGAGGATGTCGGCGGCGGAGTTGAGAAGAGTGGCCTCCATCTCGGCACTGGGGGTCCTGGTCCGGGCGTTTTCCGCCATGAGCTATAGCCTACTGTAGAACGTCGTGCTATAACAATAGTACAGCGTTCTACAACCGAGAATGGACCGGAGCGGGAGATGGGCTCGGGCCAGGGCCAGCCAGCATCAAGGAGGACACCGAGATGAGCGGAATCAGCGTCGAGACCCAATCCAGAGGACGCCTCAGTGGTGCACCGGGGGAGCACGTGGCCGCCCCGCCGACGGACCGCCGCTGGCTGATCCTGGCGGTGCTGTGCCTGAGCGTCTTCCTCGTCGTCGTCGACAACACCATCGTCAACGTCGCCCTGCCCACGCTGAATCGGCACCTGGGCGCCTCCATTACGTCGCTGCAGTGGATCGTCGACGCCTACAGCCTGGCCTTCGCCGGGCTGCTGCTCGCCGGTGGCGGCATCGGCGACCGGCTGGGCCGCAAAGGCACCATGCAGATCGGCCTCGTCTTCTTCGGCCTGTTCTCGGTTGCCGCGGCGGCGTCGCACTCGACGGGAACGTTGATCGCATCGCGTGCGCTGATGGGGATCGCGGCGGCGTTCATTTTCCCCGCCAGCCTCGCCATCCTGACGAGCGTCTTCGAGGACCCATCAGAGCGGCAGAAGGCGCTCGGCATTTGGGGGGCGGTGTCCGGCATCGCTGTGGCGTTCGGGCCAATCGTGGGCGGGGCGCTGCTCGAGCACTTTTGGTACGGCTCGATCTTCCTCGTCAACGTGCCTATCGTCGCCGTGACGGTGCTCGCCGGCGGCTACCTCATCCCCCGCCTTCCTCGGATTCGGACACACCCCTTCGACACCCGGGGCGTCGTCATCTCCACGGCTGGCGTCACGGCGTTGGTCCTGGCGATCATCGAGGGCCCGCAGTGGGGCTGGACCGCCTCAGGGACTCTGTTCTGCTTCGGCGTCGCAGTGGTGCTCCTCGCCGCGTTCACGTGGCTCGAGCTGCGCACGGCGGGGCCCCTCCTGGATGTGCGCGTCTTCAAGATTCGTCGGTTCACCGGCGGCGCCATATCCGTCAGCGTCGCCTTTTACTGCCTCTTCGGGTTCATCTTCCTCATCACCCAGTACTTCCAGTTCGTGAAGGGCTACTCCACACTGTCGGCGGGCGTGCACACGCTGCCGTTCGCCATCGTCGCCGCGATCTTCACGCCGCTGGCCGCGATCGTCGCCCTCAAGGTGGGCAGCCGCGCCGTCGTCACCATCGGGCTGCTCCTCATGGGGGGCGGCCTCCTCGTGGCGGCGCTCAACTCGTATGCCAACACCGCGTACTGGGGCCCGATCCTCGTGGCCATGGTGCTCCTCGCCCTCGGCCTGTCCTCCATCACGGCACCGACTGCTGAGGCCGTCATGGGCTCGGTGCCCGACGAGCAGCGCGGCGCCGCCGGTGGCGTGAACAACACGACCCGGGAGCTCGGGGGCACGCTTGGCGTCGCCGTCTTCGGATCCGTGTTCGCGTCGTCGTACGCGCCCAAGATCGTCAACGCGTTCCGGCCCCTTCCCATCCCAGCCGGACCCAAGGCCGAGTCCCATCAGTCACTGGCCGCCGCGCTGACCGTCGTCGGCCGGGCGCCGCACGCAGTCCGCCCCGCGCTCGAGCGCATCGTGTTCACCGCGACCCACAGCGGCATAGAAGCGGCGTCCCTCGCCGGCGCCGGCGTCGCCGTGCTCGGCGCGCTCGCCGCCTTCCGTCTCCTGCCCGGCCGTCATGCCAAGGCCGTGCCCGCAACGGAGGCGACGCCGGATGAGTTCGCCGCGTACGGGGACGAAATCGTGAGCGCACCGTGCGAGGGCCCGGGCGACAAGGTCCTGGCCAGGATCTGACCGACCCGGCGGCGACCGGCCCTCAGCGGGCCCCTGCGAATTCCAGCGGAGCGTGCCGGACGCCGGCGATCACCGGGCTTGGCGTGCGCTCCACTGGCCCGGCCAGACCGAGGGACTCGAAGCGACGCAGCAGCTCGGTCAGGACTACCCGAGCCTCCAGGCGTGCCAGCGTCGCGCCCAAGCAGAAGTGCGGGCCAAATCCGAAGGCCACGTGCGGATTGGGGTGGCGGTCGACCCGGAGCTGGTCGGCGTCCGGACCGAAGACCTCGTCGTCCCGGTTGGCCGAGGCGTACACCAAAAGGATGGGGTCGCTCACGGCGACGGCCACTCCCCGGATAGTGGTGGCGGCGGTCGCCGTACGCATGAAGGAGATGACCGGTGTCGTCCAGCGCAGCAGCTCCTCCACCGCGGTCGGCACCAGCGCCGGATCCGACCGCAGCGCCGCCCACTGGTCCGGGCGCTCAGCCAGCGCGACCAACCCGCCCGACAACAGATTCCGGGTCGTCTCGTTCCCAGCCACCAGCAGTTGGATCAGGAACATCGCCAGTTCGGCCTCGCTCAGCGCTTCGCCGCCCTCGTCCGGATGGGAGCCGAGGTTCGCCAGCACGGAGACCAGGTCCTGCGCGGGCGTCCGCCGCCTCTCCTCGGCGACGCCCACGAGATATCCCCACATCTCTGCCTGGAGCTCCGCCCGTTCTTCTTCGGAGCGCTCCGACTCGCCCGGGATCACAGCCTCGGACCATTCGAAGAACCGCTGCCACTGGGAGCCGTCCACTCCGAGCAACTCGCAAATCACCTGCAAGGGGAACGGGATGGAGAGCGCCTCGACCACGTCGACCGCCTCGCCGCTCTGGATTGGGGAGATCAGTGCCCGCGCCTTGGCGGTCACCCCTTCTTCCATGAGCTTGACCATCGATGGCTTGAAGCCCGGCTGCACCAGCCTCCGGTACCGGGTGTGTTGCGGCGGATCCGTGTGCATCATGGTGGGCGGCGCCTCGTAGGTCGTGCCGATCTCGTCGACCAGGATCCCTTTCGACGAGCAGAACCCGACCGGGTCCGCCCCGATCGACGAGACCTCGGGGTGCGTCGTCACCGCCCAGAAGCCGCCGCCCTCCCTGTCCACCCAACACACGGGCGAAGTGCGCCGGAGCGTGGCGTACAACTCGAAGGGGTCGCCGCCCGAGTACAAGGACGGGTCGAGGAGGCGGGTTGCGTCGACTCCCAATCCAGAACCTCGTGGCGTGAGAGCTTGGCCGATCAGGCGATGATGCCGTTGGGCCTGGGGTCGCCCTGGGCCTCGAGCATGGCGTAGTAGGCCGCGAGCGTATTGGCGCCGTCGGACACCGATTCGACGGAGCCGTCCTCCGCCAGGTTCAAGAGCGCGCCCTCGATGGTGAAGGCGACGTCGGTCTCGCCGACGTTGTCCTCGGGGACGTGCAGCGTGTGCACCGAGTTGGCGGGCTCGTAGAGGTACGAGCCTTCGGTGACGTAGAAGTCGTACTCGAGGTAGTGCCAGCGGCCGGCCGAAGTGAAGGCGTCGACCGATCCGGTGTGACGGTGGGTCTGGAGCTGCACGCCGGGCTGGAAGCGGTTGTAAATGACCCAGGTGCCGTGCTGGGGATCGAAGCGGACGATCTTGAGCAGGATCCCCATGCCGGTGTCGGCCCAGGGGGCGTCATCAGAAGAGACAAGGCGGACCATGTCCTGTGCGTTGGGCGAAGTGGCGATCGACATCGATGCGGCTCCTGATGGATTAGGCGGATCGGGTGGATTGGGCGGGTAGAGAAGCGAGCGTAGCGAGGTCGAGATCGAGGGCCGCTTCGAGGGCGGCGGCGGTCCGCAGCACCACGAGGTCGCCGTGCTGAGGCCCGACGAGCTGGATGCCGACGGGGAGCCCGCCCTCGGTGAGGCCGGCGCAGACGGTGGCCGCGGGCGAGCGGGTCATGTTGAAGGGATAGGTGAACTGGATCCAGTTGACAGTCTCCTCCCCGTTCACCGAGCTCTCCAGACGGTCGGCGAACGGCGGGAGGCCGGCGGTTGTGGGCGTGACCAGGATGCGGCAGGTGCGGAAGAGCTCCACGAGGCGGAGGTTCATGCGGTGGAAGCCGTCGGAGATCTGCAGCAGCCGTTCGGCGGTGGTCTCCTGTGCTTCGTTGACGAAGTGGCGCAGGACGGGGTGGACCTCGTCCCATCTGGGATGGCCCATGAAGGGTCGCAAGGTGCGAAGAGTGCAGGCCGCCGTGTAGATGAGGAAATCACCGCCGGGGTCGTCATCAAAAACAGACTCCACCCTGACGACGTCGGCGCCGAGGGAGGCGAGAACCTCGACGGCGTGATCGCACAAGGCGCGCGACCTCGGAGTCGACGGTGGCGTAGCCGAGGGTGGGGGCGTAGGCGACGCGGACGGGGACGTGGGGGTCCTCGAGCGCGTCCCGCCAGTTGGCCTCGGGCCGGGGGAGCGAGCGAAGGTCCGTGGGGTCGGGGCCGACGGCGACGTCGAGGGAATAGGCGACGTCGGCGATGCGGCGGGCCATGGGACCGTTGGTCGAGAGATCGATCCAGCCGAGGGGGTGGGGGCCGCCGGCCGGGACCCGGCCGAAGCTCGGCTTCATGCCCGAGAGGCCGCAGCAGGCGCTCGGGATACGGATGGATCCGCCGCCGTCAGAGCCGGTGGCGAGGGGGACCATGCCGGCGGCGAGGGCGGCCGAGGCACCGCCGGAGGACCCGCCGGGGCCCCGGGAGGTGTCGAACGGGTTGAGGGAGGGGCCGAAGATGTGGTTGGTCGTGTTGCCCATGAAGCCGAACTCGGGGGTGTTGGTCTTGCCGACGACGATGCAGCCGGCTGCTCTCATCCGGGCGACGAAGGGCGAGTCCGTCGTGGCCGGGGGGTCGTCCTGGTGGAGGGCGGACCCGTGCGTCGTGACGTACCCGGCCGCCTCCTGGAGGTCCTTCACGCCGAGCGGGACGCCGGCGAGGGGGCCGGGGTCTTGTCCCTTGGCAGTCTTCTGGTCGAGGGCATCGGCGTCGGCGAGGGCGCGGTCGCCGTCGACGGCGACGAAGGCGTTGTAGATGGGGTTGAGCGCTTGGATCTGGGCGAGGGCGGCCTCGGTGAGCTCGCGGGCGCTGACGTCCTTGGTGCGGACGGCGCGGGCCAGTGCGGCGAGGCGGGTGGTGCGGAAATCGAGATCGAGGGCGTGGTCGTCCATATCCAGATTCTGGTGCGGATGCGGGCGCGTCTGCAGGGGTCCGGGTTGATCCGGCTGATCCAGCTGCTCCGGGGCTGTGCGGCCTAGCAGAACACCTAGCCCGACGAGGGCGAGAGGCCGGCCACCGCGTCGGCCAGCTCGATCCCGAGGGGGACGATCGCCGGCGCCGGGACAGTGACGCCGTTGTCGACGTAGCGCTGGACGTGCGCCTTGCACTCCGCCAGTGAGCCGTGGACGACCAGCTCGTCGACCACCTCGTCGGGGATGGCGGACAGTGCCCCCTTGCGGTCACCGGCCGCCCAGGCGTCCCACATCGGTTGGAGTGCGGGGCCCCGCCCGAGCCAGCGGTGGAACTCGGCGTAGGCGGTCACGTTCAGGTAGGCGGTGATCATCCGGCGCCCGACCATCCGGGCGACGTCCTTGTCCTCGGTCGGGATGACGAAGATGCGGGCGACGATCTCCTTCTTCGTGTCCTGCCCCCCATCCGGGGATGCGCTGGATTGGGCGGACGCCTTCTCGACCTCCGCCACGGACGTGGCGACGTCCTCGGCGCTCAGCCAGTTCAGGATGGCGCCGTCGGCCTCCCTCCCGGCGAGATGCAGCATGCCCGGTCGCAACGCCGCCAGGTAGATGGGCGGGAGCTGTTCGGGGATGCGAGCGAGGCGGAAGCCCTTGACGCGGAAGGTCTCGAAGTCCTCGGTGACCTTCTCGCCGGTGAAGGCCAGGCGTAGGAAGCGGAGGGTGTCGCGAACGCTGCCGATACTGGTTCTCGAAGGGGATGCCGTTCCAGTTGGCGACGATCACCTCGGAGGAGGCGCCCAGTCCACACGCGAAGCGTCCGGGTGCGGCGTCTGCCATGGCGGCCAGGCTCTGCGCCAGGAGGGCGGGCCCCCGGGTGTAGGCGGGGGTGATCGCCACGCCGAGGTTGAGCGACGGCTCCCAGGCGGCGGCGAGGGCGAGGGGCGTGAAGCCGTCGGGTCCGTCGACCTCGGCGGACCAGATGTCGGTGTATCCGAGCTCCCGGATCCGTGCGAACCAGTCGCGGTGCGCGTGGAGGGGGATCCCGTCGAAGGGGACGGTGATGCCGGGTCGGGCGGGGCCGGATTGGGGCTCAGTCACGCTTTCTGGCGCTCCTCGGATTCGGATTGGGAGGCAGCCGCCGCTGCGGCCGCGCCGTTGGGAGCGTCCGCGTCGGGCTGGAAGTCGGCATCGTCGAAGACGAGGGCGAGTTCTGTCTCTTCCTCACCCTGACGGGGCGGCACCGGGACGCCCCAGTGCTCCATGCCGAGTTCCATCCGCCGGATCACCGTCTCGATGACCTCGACCCTCCCGTTCCGCTTGTTCTCGGCCGAGATCACGTCCCAGTGCGCGAGGGGTCCGTCCGTCAGACGGAGCATGTCGCGTACCGCCTCGTCGTACTCGGCCCGCTTGTCACGGTTGCGCCAGTCCTCGTCGGTGAGCTTCCAGGACTTCAGCGGGTCGTCGCGGCGCCGCACGAAGCGCCGCAGCTGCTCCTCGTGTGACATGTGCATCCAGAGCTTGATGACGACCATCCCCTCCTCGGCCAGGCTGTGCTCGAAGTCGTTGATCTCCTGGTAGGCCCGACGCCACTGCACCTCGGTGGCCAAGTCCTCCACCCGCTCGACGAGGACACGTCCGTACCAGCTGCGGTCGAAGATCGTCATCCCCCCCCACCCCGGGAGCGGCGGCCAGAAGCGCCACAGGAAGTGATGGCGGAGCTCGTCGTGGGTGGGGGCGGCGAAGGGCGCGATGTGCACGTGGCGGGGGTCGAGCGGCTCTACGAGACGCTTGATCGCGCCACCCTTGCCGGCGGCGTCCCAGCCCTCGAAGACGATGCACACCGGGGGGCCGAGCTTTCCCTTGTTCAGTTGGCCACCGTTGATGAGCCGCAGGTGCAACAGTCGACGTTGCGCCGGCCCCAAGAGCTTCGCCTCCGTGTCCCTGGACATGCGCAGGGAGAGGTCGGCGTCCTCGAGCCTGGCGTAGGACGCCGGATGCTCGCGGTCGCGCTCCCGCCGGTGACCCGACGGGCCGACAACCGTCTTGGGCCGCCGGGCGGCCGTGCCGCCATCGTGATCGCCGTGATCGTGCTCGTGCTCGTGCTCGTGGGCGTGGCTGTGGCTGTGGCTGTGGCCCCGACCGTCCTTGCTCACGTCGCCTTTTGTAGCCGATCCACCGGGGACACGGCGATCCCCGGCCCGAGCTCCGTGGGCGTGTCCGACCGCACCGCCTCCATGACCCGTCGCACCAGGGCGGGCTCGCCCGCGAGCACGAGCAACTCCCGGTTCGACAGGCGGCCGACCCGTCCCACCTTGCGCCCGGAAGGGTCGTAGATGCCGATCCGGGCCCCCACGTAACGGGCCGAGTCAAAGGCCAGGGTCGCGACTGCACGCCGGGAGACGCCCAACCCTCTGGATTGGGCGCACATCTCCTCGAGCTCTCCGACGTCGAGCCACGACTCGTCGTTGTAGGAGAGGACGACGAGCCCACAGTCGAGCGACGACACCACCGAAGCCAGTGCCTGCGGCATCGTCCGCTTCGAGTTGAAGGCGGACCGGGTGCCCGGGTCGCGGGCGTCGACCCGCTTGCGGGCCACGCCGTAGGTCTCGGGAGCATCCCAGGCCACCAGCGTCTCCCACACGTGGTAGTTGGTGAAATACCGGTGCTGGTTGTACGGCGGATCGAGGTACGCGAGGTCGAAGGGGCCGAGGGCAGAGGCCAGGTCGACGGCATCGCCCTGGATGGCGCGGCCGGGGCCGGCGAGGAGATCGGGCACCCGCAGCTCCATCCGGTTGGCCGACCGCGGCGCCCACTGCTTCACGTATGCCATCTGCACGCCGGTGGTCGAGTCGACCCGGTCGGCCGCCTCGATCAGCGAGGTCAACAGGATGGGGAACAGAGGTGACCCCGCATACCCGGATTCGATGGCGTCACGGGCGGCATCGATCCGCATGGCGTTGTGCGGTTGGAAGAACCGGGCCTGACGGCTGAACACCTCGGTCACGTAGCCCTCCTTGCCGGGGAGCGCGTTGAGATGGGTGACGGCCGCCCGCAGCGCCCGCATGTCGGTCGCGGCGGCATCCGTCTCGATGTAGGTGCGGGCGAAGGTGTGGCTGTACCGGGCGCTGTCGAGGGCGGTGACGTGCACGCCCTGGGCTTTGAAGGCCTGGGCGACGCGGGTGGTACCGGTGAAGAGATCGAGGGCGGTGCGGGCGCCGGAGGCGGCGCAGATCCGCGCCAGGACCGGGACGAGGCGGCGTTTGGAGCCCAGGTACTTGATCATCGGGCCCCGCGGCGGATCATCCGGCCCACCCTACGATGGGGCGCCATGGGCCCCGGGGATGCAGAAGCCGTGACGCAGGGCGGAGACGTGGGATGCGGCGGGGACGGGGAGGCGGACCAGTCGCACTGGGTGCGCTGGCACGCTCCGTACGAGGACCCGTCCTCCAATTTGTCGCGGCGGCTGCGGACGGTGCAGGACTTGGTGCGGGGGGTGCTCGACGAGATACCCAATCCGGAGTCCTCGCCCAATCCAGAAACGTTCCGGATAGTGAGCATGTGCGCGGGCCAGGGGCGTGACGTGATCGACGTGCTGGCGTCCCATCCGAGACGGGAGGCCGTCTCGGCGTTGCTCGTCGAGCTCCATCCCGGTCTCGCCGCCTTCGCCCGGGCGCGGGCGGTGGACGCGGGGGTCGACCAGCAGGTGCAGGTTCGGGAGGGCGACGCCGCGCAGAGTCGCTGGTACGTCGACTACGTGCCGGCCGACCTCGTCCTGGTGTGTGGCGTGTTCGGGAACATCAGCGGTTCCGACATCACCCACACCATCCAGGCCCTTCCTGGATGGTGCAAGGCGGGCGCCCATGTCATATGGACCCGCCATCGGCGTCCGCCCGACGCCACTCCGGCCATCCGGGCCGACTTCGCGGGGGCCGGCTTCACGGAGCTGGCCTTCGTGGCGCCGGAGGGCACCGTGATGACCGTCGGCCACCACCGCCTCGATGTGGTCCCGTCCCAGTCCGAGACCGCTCGCTTCGACCCCGACCAGACGTTGTTCGACTTCGTCGGCGACGGATTCGCCCCGGCCTGAGGCCCGAGGCCCGACGTCCGAAGCCCGAGGCCGCAGCCCGAAGCCTGGTCCGCCCGACTCCGCCGACCGGATCCGCCCCATGCCCGCCACTCCCGGCCGCCACCGGCTCCACCCACTGGAGCTGGCCTCCATGGCGTGGCGGACGTTCAAGGCCGAGCCCGCACGCGTCATCGTCCCCGGACTGGTGATCTTCGGCCTCGATGCGCTGCAAGGGACCCTCTACACCGAGCTCGCCGTCGACCACCTGGGCGTGGAGTCGCTGCTCAGCACGTTCGTCTTCGGCGCTTCGACCCTCGGGCTCACGTTCTACGCCGGCATGCTGGAGCGGCTGGTCGGGTCCGTCGAGCGCGGCGAGCCGGCGCAGCCCATCGGCCACGTGCTGCGCACGCTCCCCTGGGCCCGGCTCCTGGTCGCGGAGGCCTTCCTCGTCGTGATCGCGGCCGTCGCCGCCGCGCTGGTGGTCATCCCGGGCCTGATCGTCGGCACGCTCTTCGCCCTGGTCGGCCCGCTCATCAACCTGTTGGACGCGTCGGTGCCCGCAGCCTTCCGGCGTTCGGTGCAATTGGTGGGGCCGCACTTCATGTTGGTGTTCGTGTTCATCTCGCTGCCGCTAGCCATTGAGCACGAGGTACTCGTCCTGGTGGCCGACCTGGTGCCCCACGAGCACATCTGGCTCGTCTTCCTCTCCAACTTCGTCCTCGGCGACCTGTTCGGCATGGCGCTGGGACTGATGGAGGTGACGCTCGCCGAGCGCCTGGTCCGGGGCGCGCAGGGGCCCGGCCAAGGCGTACGCTCCGATGACGTGGAGCTGACCGATCCGGAGGGCTCGCCGGCCTAACCGGGCGCCGAACCGGATCTCACCGGACGCAAGCGGTACACCGTTCGCAGTCGCACAGGTGCGGAGCCGACCCCAGGAGAGAACCATGGAAGAGACGATCCACGGAACGACGATGCCGGTGCTCGAGCTCTCGCTCCAGCCGGGCGAGGCGATGGTGTCGGAGGCCGGCCAGTTCAGCTGGATGTCCGACGCCATGCAGTTGGACACCAACACCGGCGGCGGCATGGGCGGCAAGGGGCTCATGGGCGCCGTCAAGCGCGCGGTGAGCGGCGCGTCGATCATGATGACGACGTACACCGCCTCGGGCGGCGCGGGCTCCATCGCGTTCGTGGCCAAGGTGCCCGGGCACATCCTTCCGATCGACGTCGCGCCGGGCAACGACTTCATGGTGCACCGGCACGGGTTCCTGTGCGCCACGCCGGGCATAGAGCTCTCGGTCGGCTTCCAACAGTCCTTCCGCGGCGGCATCTTCGGCGGAGAGGGGTTCATCCTGCAGAAGATCGCCGGGCAAGGGCGCGCCTTCATCGAGCTCCAGGGCGAGGTCATCGCCTACGACCTCCAACCGGGGCAGACGATGCGCGTGCACCCGGGTCACGCCGGGCTGTTCCAGGGATCGGTGACGTTCTCGGTCGTCAAGGTGCCGGGTCTCGTGAACCGCTACATGGGCGCGGACGGGCACCACTTCATAGTGCTGACCGGACCGGGTCGGATCTGGCTGCAGTCGATGCCGTTGCCGATCCTGGCCGGCGCGCTGTCGCCCTACATGGGGGACGACAGCCACCCCGTCGAGACCGGCGCCGCCGCCGGCGCGACGGCCAAAGTGCTGGGCGACCTGTTCCGATAATTCGTTTGGGGGGCTGCGTGTCTCCCGCCGGAATCGTTCCGGCAGGGCAGACGCGGCAGTGGTCCAAAAAAATCAGGTCAGGTTGATGGCCTCGGCGGGCACGGTGATCGAGACCGCTTTGCCGTACGAGCTGAAGTTGAGCGTGCTCGTCTCGCCCGGTGTCTTGTCGACGATGCGGTAGACCAGCGGCGGGCCCGTGGCTCGCGACGTACATCAGGCCGGTGGCCTTCTTGCCGTTGGCCGTCTCGACGTCCTTGATGACGACCATCTTGCGGCCGTCGACCGTCGCCGGGTGCGCCAGGGTGAGCGGATTGTGATGGCCCTGGAAGACGGCTTGGACGAGGTCGGCCGCATCGAGGAATTGGACGAACGAGAGGAAGCGCTGGTCCAACGCGGAGACCTCTATCCACTTCCCGCCGTACGCCTCGGTCTGCGCCGCCGAGGCGTGGGCGGCCCAGAACTTCTTCGGCGCGTTGAAGTACAGCAACGTCCCGACCCGCTCGAGATGAATGGGGTAGCCGCCCTGTTGGAATGTGCCACCGCCTTCTCCGTCGCCGTTGACGAGCAGGTTGAGCCGGATGTCCGTCTTGCCCTGCACGATGGAGCCGCTGACATGGACGGAGCCGACCTTGATCTCGGAGCCGAGGGCCGAGATGAGCTCCTTGTCCGCCGGCGAGACGGTTGTTGTCGTCGACGAGCCGTGGGCGGTGGTCGTGGTCGTGCCGGCTGCCGCGGGCAATGAAACGGCGAGGGAAAGCGCGAGTGCCGTGACGAGCCCACCCGCGAGCGCACGGGGACGCGCACGCACACGAAGACGCGCACGCGTACGTGCCCGCGCCCGCGCCCGCGGGGATCGATTCGGCTGGTCCACAGCGAAAAGGGTACCGGGCGCCCCGGGTGCCAATCGGTCACTGTGCGGGTTTGTTCGGGTGTTGTCATCCCGGGTCGTGGTCGGGCTGGTTGAACTCGATCCAGCCGGCGCCGCTGCGCCCGTCGTCGGTCGTGCACTCGAACATCGCGCGCGGGAAGCGGCTCGTGCGGCCGCTGACGTCGTCGCGCAGCAACACGGGGCCGAGGGCAACCGGGGTCACGTCGATCCCGACGTCGTGCGCCGGCGCCGCCGCCACCTCGATGCGGACGCGGTGGGGAACCCGTGCGCGCCCAGTTGCTCCTTCACCGACAGTGCAGTGATCGGACGGACCGCTCCCGTGTTCGGATTCTGGACGTAGCCGAAGAACGCGGACGCATTGGGGAAACGGATGTCGGTGAGGTGGATCACGAGTCCCATCGTCGAGGCGCAACGAGCACCAACACCATCCGAAGGCCCACCAGTCGCGTACGCCCCAGGAGTGGTCGCGCTGCCCCTGGCCGTCGACCGTGTGCGTCACGCCGTCGATGGTCACGGTGCCGGCGACGAGACAGGGGATCTCGTAGCGGGTCGTCACCACGTAGTGGTACGGGGAGCCCTCGGTGGTCCACGTGAGATCGACGCCGAAGCGGGTTGGCGACCAGCCGGTCTCGTCGTAGGAGAGCGAGTCGGGTGCGACCGAGAGCCCGGGGGTGTCGGCCGCGAGGCGGAACTCTTCGAGCGGGCGGCGCAGATCGATCTCTATCCGGGAGTCCTCGTGGGTGGTGGTGGTGACGAGACCGGCACCGGGCGGTACGGGGCGCGGTAGTCGACGGACGCGAGGCCGGGTTGGCCGGGGCGCACGATCCAGGCGGTCCACCAGGCCACGCCGCGATTGGGATAGAGCCCGAGGCGGAGCCAGCCGCCGAGCGACCCGTCGGGCTGCACGAAGTCGCAGTAGTACGACTCGTTCCACAGGTCGTCGGGGTCGGGGGTGTGGCGCGCCTCGTCGGAGGGCAGCACGGCGTGCGCAGGGTCGGCGAGTTGAGAGTCGGTCACCGATCGGCCCCGCCGGTCGCGCTCGGGCCGGGGTGCATGGCGGTGGCGCCCGGAGGGCTGGGGACTTCGACGATGGGGTCGTCGCGGTCGTCGAACTCGGTGCGCAGCGCCTTGGACATCACGGCGTGCATGAAGTACAGCGTGGCGATGTAGGTGAACTCGAGGATGGCGAGATCACTGAGGTGCCGGCGCAGCTCGGCGAAGAGCTCGTCGGGCACACGGCCGTGGTCGTAGACGAGGCAGTCGGTGTAGGCGAGGACGGCCCGCTCGGCGTCGCCGTAGGTGCCGGCGGGAGCGGTGGACCAGGCGGGGATGTGGGCGATCTGGGCCTCGGGCATATCGAGGCCGCGCATCGACTTGGCGTGCTGGCTGAAGACGAACTGGCTGCCGGCGGCCCAGCCCGCCCGGATCTGGCCGAGCTCCCGCAGCTTGGGGTCGAGCGTGCGGTCGGGGGACTGGTAGAGGCCGAATCCCTTGACGCAGTGATCGAGGATGTCGGGGCTGTTGGCGAAGACGGCCCACCAGTCGCCGGTCGTGCCGTCCCATCTACCGGGTTCGGCGACGGGGTCACGGCCCTCGAAGAGCCATTCGTACATGGTGGTGACGATGGGCGCGGTGGCCTCGTCCTTGGGGACCTGGCGGAGGCGTGGCATCCGGCGGTTGGCGCTAGACCGGCGTGGGCTCGGCGGGCCGCTCCGGCGCCGCGGCCATGCCTGCGTCGACCCCGCCCGGGACGGGGTGTGCGAGACGTCGGAGGGGTTGAACGTGCGCATCCAGCAGGCGAACTCCAAGAGGATGCCGTCGGGGTCCTGGAAGTAGATGCTGCGCACGTAGACGCCCGGGTGCATGTCGTCGCTGATGCCCCACTCTGAGTCGTCGTGGTTGGCGATCTCGGTGCAGTCGATGCCCGCTGCGAGGAGGCGCTGGCGGTATTCCTCGATCTTCTCGGGCGCGACGTCGAAGGCGACATGGTTCATGGACCCGATCGCGCTGGTCAGGTCACCCTGGTCCGGTCGCGCGGCCGGCGCGCTCACGCCGGGGATGCCGTCCGGCGCGTGGGGGAACCAGAAGAAGGCGAGGCAGTCGCCGCCTCCACAGTCGAAGAAGAAGTGCTGCCCCATGCCGGCCGGGAGCTCGATCGTCTTGACCAGCGGCATGCCGAGCACGTTTGTGTAGAAGTCGACGGTGCGCTCCAGGTCGCGGCACACCAGTGCCAGGTGGTTGATCCCCCGCAACTCGAATCCGCCGGTGCCGGAGTTGGTCCTGCCCGTCATCTGTCTGCCCTCCCCGCTGGACGGCGACGCCGCAGACGCGCTCCACCGTCGTGCCGGCCACAGGATAGGCGCCAATCCCGCAATCCAGGGGCTCCCTCGGACCGTAGGACAGCTCATGGCATTTGACGCGAAGGGACGGGTGGACCTGGTCGACGTGGCGTCACCGCGGTGGTCGGCCGCGCGGGAGGGGGAGCGGTCCGACCTCGACCCGATCCAAGGGAACCGGTGCACGGCCGGACCGGGCACCGGGATCTTGGGCCGCCTTCGGCCTCGCCCTCGCCTTGGCCGGCCTCGTCCTGGCGGGTGCGGCGGGACTGGCCGGCGCGTCCCACGCCAAGGTGGTCAAGGTCGGGACGGCCAACGTCGCGCACGTCGGCACCGTCCTCACCACCGGCACCGGGCTGACGCTCTACTGGTTCGAGAAGGACCCCGCGGGCCAGGCCACGTGCACCGGCGGCTGCGCCCAGATCTACCCGCCCTATCTCGCCGGAAAGGGTGCCCACATCCAGGCGCCGAAGGGAGTCAAAGGGCTTTCGTTGATCAACGTGGGGAGTGGGCACTGGCAGGTGGCGTTCGATCATCTCCCGCTCTACCGGTTCGAGGGTGACAAGAAGAAGGGCCAGGCCAAGGCGCAGGGCGCGGTCGGCCTCTGGTTCGTTGCGCTGAAGGCTGGGATCAAGCCCGCGGCTGCCACGGGGGCCGCCGGGGCCGCCGGGACGGTGCCCACGTCGACACCGACGACAGGCGCGCCCGGCTCGCCGACCACCCAGGCGCCTCACCCCGCACCCACTGCGCCGCCCGCTCAACAGGGGGGGCCACCGCCATCCATGCCGGTCGCACCTGCACCGGCACCTGCACCGGCACCGCCACCGCCGACCACGGCCCCGACGCCCCCCACCACGACGCCGACCACGGCACCGCCGACCACCACCACCGTGCCCGCCGGTGGCGGAGGTGGCGGCGTCGGGTTCTGAGTGCCGCGACGTGTAGAAAGGTGGAGTGAGTCGATGGGCCGGCACAGTCGTGCGCTGGCTGAGGGCTGGATGACAGAAGGGACCACGCGGACCATGGCGGGGCGCGAGCGCAGACCGGTCGTCGATGCCGGCTTCAAGCTCATGAACGCGACGCACCGAGCCATCCTCTTGATGACGGGGGGCCGCTACCCGAGGACGCTTCTCGGCATGCCGGCGATCGAGCTCCACACCATCGGGCGCAAGACGGGGCAGCGGCGCACGACCATGTTGACTTCGCCCGTGCACGATCAAGGCCGGATCGTGCTGGTCGCGTCCAAGGGCGGGGACGACCGGAACCCCCAGTGGTACCGGAACTTGATGACGAACCCCGACGTGGAGATCACCGTTGCGGGTGAGACCAAGAAGATGCGCGCCCGGACGGCGTCGCCCGACGAGAAGGCGGCTCTCTGGCCCGACATCATCGCGACCTACAAAGGGTACGCCAGCTACCAGAGGCGATCGGACCGGGACATCCCGGTCGTCATCTGCGAGCCACGGGTCGCCTGACCGCCTGACCGCCTGACCGCCTGACCGCCTGCCGCGTGCGGCGCCGGTCCCACGGACCCACGGTACGATTCGCCCAATGTCCATTGAGCCCACCGGCGTCTCGGACGGGGACGCCCTGAGCGAGGGTGCAGTGACGCCGTCTGGCGATGGCGCCTTCGACCTCAGCATGGCGGTCTCCCAGCTGGCCTCGAACAACACCGACGTCCGGATCATGCTCAAGCTGTTGGTGTCGCAGCTCGGCGAGGTCCTGGGGGACCGGATGGTCGTCGAACGAGCCGGGCGGCTCCGCAAGTCCGACGAGATCAGGTCGGTTCGGGTCTTGCTCGGAGACGACACCCTCGAGGCCGTCGTGGAGGGCGCGACCGTGCGCTGCACCATCGGGCACTCCTCCGGCGGCATCCGGATCCGGAGCCAGCAGGTGGGCATGGGCGAGTGGTTGACCCGGCTGCTGTCGGCCCTCCAGTCGGAGGCGGCCGACAGCGAGCGCACCCGCCTCGCGCTCGAGAACCTGGTGATCGGAGGATCGCAGTGACAGACCAATCGGCCCAATCGGCCCAATCGCAACCCCCCGTCCAGGCCGCGGACCTCCCGAAGGACGCCGCCCACCGCCTCGAGGAGCTGGAGCACGGCCTCTTCACGTCGGATCTATCGGTGAACGAGTTCCTCCTCGTCAAAGAAGCCGGCTTCCACCCGCTCGGCTTCGTGATGGGCTCGTCGATCTACCACATCGGGATCCAGACGCGGAAGTGGGGTGAGAGCCAGGAGCTGGCCAAACTGACCGAGGCGATGTACACCGCCCGGGAGCTGGCGATGACCCGCATGGAGGAGGAGGCGGAGGAATTGGGGGCCGACGGGGTCGTCGGCGTGCGCCTCGATGTCAACTACTACGAGTGGGGCAGCGACTCCGCCGAGTTCATCGCGTTCGGGACGGCGGTCAAGGCGGAGGACGGGACCTCCTACCGGAACGCGCTGGGCAAGCCGTTCACCTCCGACCTGTCGGGTCAGGACTTCTGGACACTGATGCAGACCGGCCACGTCCCGCAGGCGCTCGTGATGGGCACCTGCGTCTTCCACATCGCGCACCGCAAGCTGACCCAGGCCCTCGGCTCCATGGGTCAGAACGTGGAACTCCCCAACTTCACCCAGGCCCTCTACGAGGCCCGGGAGCTGGCCATGACCCGCATGCAGGACGAGGCGCAGCAGCTCGGCGCGAGCGGCATCGTCGGCGTCCGCCTGGAGGAGAAGTCGCACCAGTGGGGATCGCACACGATCGAGTTCCTCGCCCTCGGCACCGCCGTGACCAAACGCGGGGGTGAGGTCACGCTGCCGAAGCCGGTCACCATCATCTCGCTCGACAACTGATGGCCGACGTGACGGACGGGTCCGGTTCGGGGGGACCACCGCCCGTTTCCGCCCCACCTCCTCCCGGCGGCCCGGAAGGCGACCTGCCCGAGGCGGCCGTCCGCCGCCTGGAGTCGACCGCGTTCTCGTCCGGCCTCACCGTGCCCGACTTCGCCGCCTGCCTCGATCTCGGATTGCAGCCGGTGGCTCTGGTGCAGGGGTTCTGCGTCATGCAGTGGGGCTGGTACGGCGCCGGTTCCACGTACATGCGGGGGCTGAATCCCTACGTGGGGGGCACCGAGAACGCGGGCGCGTACTCCGAGACCTACCGCTGCCCCCACGGGTTCGTGTCGGCCGAGCACCGGACGTGGGGGCAGAACATCGAGCAGACCTGGGTCGAGTCGGCTTGGACACAGGGCTACGGCACCTCCTTCGCACGCATGATGGAGGAGGCGACGGCCCACGGCGCCCACGGCGTGATCGGCGTGGTGGACCGCGTGGCGAACGTGTCGGACACGGGGACGACGGAGTTCCACTTCCTCGGTACGGCCGTGGTCGTCGACGACGGCCCGCCCCCCGCGGGCGGGGTCCCGTGGAGCACCTACCTGGCCGGCCAGCGCCTGACCAAGTCGATAGAGGCCGGGTTCATGCCCGTGTCCGTCGTGGCCTCGCTGGCGTCGGTGCGGGTTTGGGCCTACTGCATGACCGAGTACCTCATGGAGGGCTCCTTGAGCTGGGGCGCCCCCACCGGCCCTCATCCGGTCGAACAGGTGAGCCGGGCTCACATGGCGGCCCGCCAGCTGGCCCGCAAACACGTGCGGCAACAGCTGGTGGGCGACGCGCTGCACGGCGCGATGATCGACGTCGTGACCCGGGAGCTCGCACAGGGCGACGAGGTCATCGACTGCACCTTGCGGGGCAACCGGATGCGGCGCTTCAAGGACTTCGACCCGTTGCCGCTCCCGCGCCCGACGGTGCGGCTGTCGTGACGTCCACCGACCTCCGGGCCGAGATGCGGCGCGGCGCCGAAGCCGTCGCCACCACATCGCCGCCCGGCCAGGGGCGCGGCATCACCTCGGACCTTTCGGTGGACGAGAGCCTGTTGCTGCACGCCGCCGGCTGGGAGCCGGTGGACCTGGTTTGCGGCGTCGGCGTGGTGTCGGTGCCGGCGGGGGTGTGGAACTGGGGGGCCGGGGACATCTCCTGGGCGTCCGAGGCGCACAACGCCGCGGTCGAGCGGGCTTCCGACGAGCTGCGGGACGAGTGTGCGCGGGTGAAGGGCCACGGGGTCGTCGGGGTGCGGGTCGAGGTCGCGGTGCGGACCCATTTCATTGAGGTTGAGCTCGTGGGCACGGGGGTCCGTCCGATGGCCGGCGTGCACGATCCGCGGGGCGGGGACGCCGCCGTCGCCAAACCCTTCGTGTCGGACCTCTCGGCGCGCGACTTCACCCTCCTCCAGCGCGCCGGCTGGATGCCCGTCGGCCTCGCCTTCGGGGCCAGCTTCGTCTATGCACCCCGCCGCCGCGCGGGCGCCGCCATGAAGCAGTCGACCCAGAACGTGGAGCTCAGCAACTACACACAGGCCATGTACGCCGCGCGCGAGTCGGCGATGGAACGGATGCAGCGTTCCGCGCTGCAGGCTGGAGGGCAGGGCGTGGTGGCGGTGAAGGTGACCGAGGGCCCGATGAGTTTCGCCCGGCACGCGGTCGGCTTCACCGCCTGGGGCACCGCGGTGAAGCTGGTCGCCGAGGCGCACCAGTTCGTCGCGCCCGAGATGGTGCTTCCCCTCGACGATGCCGTCGTGACGTTCGAAGCCGAGAGCCTGCGCACACCCGGCCAGGGCCGACGGGGGTGAGGAGGTGACCGAGTGAGCGGACCGGTGGATTGGGAAGCCTGGGCCAGGCGGTTCGAGGCGGTCGAGGGGCCCGACGCGTTTGCCGCCCTCTTCGCCGAAGGCGGAGTGTTCTGTGACCCGGTGACCCCCTGGACGACCGACCTGCACAAGGTCGCCCGCGACACGGACGCCATCTTCCCGGATTGGGCGCAGCAGATCGACCGGATCCGGGGCGGCGAGGACTGGGCCGTCTTCGAGTGGACGGGCACCGGCACGTTCACGACCGAAGGCCATCCCGGCGTCCCCGTCCGCATGCAAGGCGCGACGGTGATAGAGGTCGACGCCGACGGCAAGGTCACGTCGTGGCGCGACTACCTCGATACCAACGAGCCCACCCAGCAGATCCAGGCGGGCCTCGCCGGAGGCGCCACCCCGGCCTGACCCTCAGGCCTGCTCGGCCACGGCCTGCACGTGCGCCATCCTGGCGTCACGGTCGGCGTCATTCTCCTCGGCCGCCCGCTCGTCGTCGGCCATCTCGGCGTCGATGTCGGTGTCGGCGAACCCGATCACGCCCATCTCCTCGAAGCCCTTGCGCAAGATCGGCCCCCACAGGCCGATGTCGCGCAGGATCGGCACGATCCGCATGAACAGGAAGTTGCGGAACATGCGCCAGGTCTCGCTCTCCTCGACGTAGGTCGTGAGCTCCTGAGGAAGACCCAAGCGCTCGAAGACCTCCTGCCCCAAGAAGCGGTCGCGCATCAGGTAGCAGGCCTCGACACAGAACCTCTCGCGCTCGTCTCGCTCGGCCTGGGTGAGTTGCGGGTAGTAGTCGCGCAACGCCAGCCGGCCGAACATGACGTGGCGTGCCTCGTCCTGCATCACGTACGCGTTGAGCGCCTTGGCCAGCGGCTCGGTGGCGTTGTTCCGGATGATGCCGAACGCGGCCAGGGCAAGCCCCTCAATCAGCACCTGCATCCCTAGATACGTCATGTCCCACCGGCTGTCCGAGATGACGTCGTCGAGCAGCGCCTTCAAGTCCTTGTTGAGCGGGTAGACAAGCTGGAGCTTCTCGTGCAAGTACCGGCTGTAGACCTCGACATGGCGCGCCTCGTCTATGACCTGGGTCGCCGCATAGAACTTCGAATCGACGTCGGGCACCGTCTGCACGATCTTGGCGGTGCAGATCAGTGCGCCTTGCTCGCCGTGCATGAACTGGCTGAAGCGCCACGCCTCCACGTGACGGCGCATCTCCCCCTTGAACTTGTCGTCCCACTTCTCCCACCACTCCGTGCCGAAGAACGGGTTCATCTCGTCGGGCATGCCCACCGGGTTGTCGAGGTCGACGTCGAGGCTCCAGTCAAGACGGTCGCTGCCGATCCACTGTCGCCGCGCGCCCTTGTCGTAGAGCCGCAACAGCTGGTCCCGACCGCCGGTGTAGTTGAAGTCGAAGATCGTCGTCGAAGGGGATTCGACCCCCCATCTCGGGTCGAACGCGAAGTCCGAGTTCGGGATCGTCGGGCTCGTGGTCATGCGCTGCCCCCTTCGGCTCGCCGGGTCGGCGGATCGGGCTCCGTGCCCGCCCGCGACGCTACGCCTTGGCCATGCGGTGTCAAGCGGATCCTGCTGGATCACCCCGCAGTTCCGGATCGACTCGTCCAGGGGGGCCTCAACGGCGGCACCTCGGCCAGCGACCCCTAACTCAGCGGAAGTCGAACGCCACCTTGATCGCGCCGCTCTGCTCCTGGGTGGCCAGCGCGACGAACGCCTCGCGCCACTGGTCGAGGCGGAACGTGTGGGTGAGCATCCCGGTCAGGTCGACGCGGCCTTCATCGGCGAGGCGTAGGTAGTGCGCGATGCCGTGCATCCGGACGCCGTCGACCTCCTCCACGCCGAAGGCGTTGGACCCGACCCACGAGATCTCCTTGAAGTACAAGGGCGACCACTCCCAGCGCTCGGGTGCGTGGACTCCGCTCTTCACCATCGTCCCGCGCTGCTTGAGGAGCCGGACCCCGATCTCCGCCGTCTGCGCCGTGCCCACCGTGTCGTAGACGACGTCGAAGCCGCCCGGGTGGGCCATCGGGAGCCCGGTGCCTTCGAATCGCTGGAGCACCCCCCCTGACCAGGTGGCGGCCTCCTCGAGGAGCTGCTCCACGGGGAAGGGTTCGACCACGGTGGCGCCGAGACGCCGGGCCAGCGCCACCTGGGCCGGGAAGCGCGCCACCACCATCACCTCTACATCGGGGTAGAGGGCCCTGAGGATGGCGGTCGCGCGAGCTGCCGAGCGCGCCGCCGCCATAGACGAGCGCCTTGCCGCCCGACGGCGGCGGGTGGCGCGTGACCGAGTGCAGGGACACCGCGAAGGGGTCCCCGATGACAGCGACCTCGTCGCTCACGCCCTCGGGCACCGGGATGAGCATGGATTCGTGCGCGGGCAGGTAGTCCGCGAAGCCGCCGGGTGCGTCCTTCGATGTGCCGGTGTGGATGCCCGGTGCGATCGGTCCTTCAGTGAAGTGCCAGCACAGGCTGAAGTCGCCGGCCTGGCAGGAGGGGCAGGGCGGCTCGATCCCCCGCGGGCCGCACGACAGCCACGGGTTGAGGACGACTCGCTGGCCCACGTGGATCGACGTCACCGCTGGGCCTACCTCGACCACGTCGGCGACCACCTCGTGCCCGAACACCGTAGGGAAGCTGAAGTAGCCGTTGAGGGCGCCGTCGCCGAAGTCGTCGCCGAAGTCCATGAAGACCATCTTGGCGTCGGACCCGCAGATCCCCGTCAGCCGCGTCTTGGCCACCGCCCAGTCGTCCCGAAACGGCGTCGGGACATCGAGCTCTTGCATCCGCATGGGCGTGCGCGCCAAACCGTTCAGCAGCTTGTTCGAATCGTCGGGCGGATCCCACTGTTCGGGTTTGACGCCGTAGAGGAGTCCCTGCACGTGCTCCCTCCTAACCTCCGGTACGACCGATGTGTCGCGGCGACGACAGCGGCGGGCGTGGAGAACCCGCTCGCCACGAATCCCACGATGGTGGCGCCAAGGGCGAGACCGTCACCCGTTGCCTGTTGCCTGTTGCCTGTTGCCTGTTGCCTGTTGCCGACGAGCATATGGGCCACCCTCCGCAGCGCGCCCGACACAAGGGCGCGGCGCTCAGCAGACATAGGGGCAATGCCGGCACTCCGAATCACAGCATGTGCCGCGGCGCGCCAGGTACCCGGCGGTGAACACGACGAGCCCCGTCGACGGGTCGCGGTAGGTGTCGCTCCCGGCAGCGAGGGCGGCACCATGGGCGGCGAGGATGGCGGCGTAATCCGGATGCTCCGGCGGGAGCCGGCCCTGATGGGGCTGGGAGAGTGGCCGGTCGGCCCGTGACCGGTCCGACGCGCGTAGCGCTTTGCGGTCTTGCGGGCCCTGGCGGCCTTCTTGGCCGGAGCCCGGCGCGCCGTCGCCTTGCGGGCGGGGGCCTTGCGCCCGGTGCTCTTGCGTGCCGGCGCCTTCTTGGAGGGCGCCTTCGTCGCGGCGGCGGGCGCGGACGACTTGCCTGCGGCGGCGACCGCGGCGTTGTCGGTCGGGAAGACGCCCCTGTTCAGCTTCGGCGCCTTGGCCGGAGCCAACACCGCGTCCTTGAACGCTTTCACCGGTGTGATCGCGCGCCTTCTTCGATGCCTTGATACGAATCGCCTCGCCGGTGGCGGGGTTGCGTCCCATGCGCGCCTTCCGGTCGACCTTGACGAACTTGGCGAACCCGGTGATAGCCACGGGCTCACCCTTCGAGACCACCGCAGTGACCACGTCGGTGAAACCATCGAGGACGTTCACGACGGTCTTCAGTTCGATATCGGACTGGACTGCGACAGCTCTGGCTAGTTCTCGCTTGTTCATGGGCGCCATTGTTGCCGAACCGCGCACCGCGTGCACATCCTTTCGGCTGTTTTCGGCCATTTTCCGGCTGCGGAGGGGAGTCGCCTTCTCGGATTGCAGCGGTGATTCAGCGTTCCGTCAAGAGCTGGCCCCAGTAGGGCAGGGAATCCCGCCGCTTCTCTATCAAGATGATCACCGTCCCCCAGGGGTCGTGGCACCAGGTGGTCCGCAGGCCCGCCACGTCCGCGATTCCCGAGGTCAGGAACGTGACTCCCTTGCCTTCGAGGTCGGCCCGTGTGGTGTTGATGTCGTCACAGAGCATCCCCACGTGGGTGACGCCGATGCGCGTGACGGAAGGCGGCCCGCTGACGGTGTCCGGCGGAGGGATGGAGGCGGCCGGATATTCGATGAGTTCGAGGACGCGGTCGTCCTTTCCGAATCCCACGATGGCCGCGGTGAGGACCACGGGGCTCGGCACGAGCTCGCCCATATCCCTCTCTATGTCGGGACCCTCCATGCGATAGGGCGGAGAGAGCACGCGGAGGCCCAGGATGTCGGTGTACCAGCGGACGGCGGCGTTGACGTCGGGAACGCAGACCGCCGTGTGGGCCAGGCCGGTCAGCACCCGGCCAGACTATTCAGCTCCAGCGGGCCAATTTCCGCCTTGACACGCTTGTCCCAGAACTTGAAGTGGACGTGGGCGCGGCGGCGTACCTTGCGGAGGGCGAGAATGAGGAAGAACACCATCGGCGCGAAGAACCCGGCGATCGCACTGAGCGTGACAACCCGCAATTCGTTCGAGCGGCGGTCCCCGTTCATGCATTAGTGGTACACCCGGGCAAGCTTTGCCGGCAAGTGCCGTTTGGCAAGAACCGCGATTTGAGTGAGCATGGGCCGATGAGCGATGCAGAATCGAGGGAGCCGGCGGGCGGAGCAGGCGAGGCGGGTGGGGCCGCAGCGGCCGCGGACGCCACGGCTGGGAACGGCACCGCCGCACCCGGCGCCACACGCGAGCCGGCGTCGGCAGCCAAACGCCCGCCGCGGGCACGGCGCTCTCGCGCGGTGATCGTGTGGGTGCTCATCGTGTTGGCGTCGTTGCTCATCCCCATCTCCATCCTGTCGGCCTGGGCCATCACCACCGTCACCAACACCGACCAGTACGTGGCCACGATGGCGCCGCTCGCCCGCGACCCCGTGATCGTCGACCACCTGGCGACGAAGGCGACGGACGCGCTCTTCTCGTCGCACGTGGTGCAGAACAAAGTGGAGGCGGTGCTTCCCTCCAAGGCGAAGCCGATCGTCCAACCGATCGTCGCCCAGGTACAGACCTACGTCCACGGGCTGGCCCTGCAGGTCTTGCAGAGCCCGAAGTTCGGCACGCTGTGGGACGGGCTCAACCGGCATACGCACGACGCCGTCGTCGCCATCCTCACCGGCAAGCAGTCGGCACTGACGAAGAAGGTGGAAAAGGGCGGCGCCATCGTGCTCAATTTGTCGCCGGCGCTCAACAACATCATCGACAAGGCCAACTCCCGCGGCGTGACGTTGTTCAACCCGCTCAAGTCGGTACTCTCCCAGAACGGCAGCCTCAGTTTCACGGTGGTCACCGAGCAGCAGGTGTCGAAGTTCTCTGGGATCTTCAACCTCGTCGTCAAGTTCGGGTGGGCCGTGCCGATCATCGCGGTCGTGCTCGGGTTGCTCGCCATCGCCATCGCCGTGCGGCGGCGCAAGACCCTGCTCCGACTCTCCATCGGAGTGGCGCTCGTCTCCACGGTGTTGCTGGCCGCGCTCTCGCTCGGCCGCAACGTGTTCACGCACCAGGCGACCGTGCACCATCTCGACAGTGGCGTGGCCGGCACCGTCTGGGACACGTTGCTGCGCTTCCTCAAGTCGGACCTGCGGTGGATGCTCCTTGCCGTCATCGTGGTGGCGTTGATCGCCTGGGTGTTCGGGCCCGCCCGCTACGCCGTGAGGATCCGCCGTCACGTGGCGGCGGGCGCCCGCTGGGTGGCCGAGCAGGCCCGGTCTCTCTCCGGGGGCGCCGGTCGAGCCGCGGCCGAGTCCGAGCGTGCCCGTCACGCCGGCGCCTGGATCCTGGAGCATCTGGCCGCCCTGCGCATCGTCGGCGTGATCGTGGCGGGGCTGTTCCTGGTGTTCAACGGCAACCTGACCGGGTGGAGCCTCCTGGTGATCCTGATCGTGCTTGCGGTGTATCTCGGGTTGCTCCAACTGGTAGCGGCCTGGGCCCGCAAGGTGGCGGCCCCGGTGGAGCCGTCGGCGCCGGCCTGAGCACGCCGGACACGCGACCTCGCCGCCGGCGCACGCGGGCGCATGGTGAGGGCGCTGGTGGTCCAGGCGGCGATGCGGCCATCGTGGCCCAACAGGCCGGGCAGGCTCCGTGGGCCCGGGGGCGCAACGACCGTCGCCGACGGGCAGGCCGGGCACCTGATCGGCCGAAGTGACGTTGGTCACCCCGGTCCGAAAGGACGTGGTCCCTACGGCTCCAGGTTGGCCCACCGCGACCGGATGTCCGCGTGATGGCCGCGACCGTCGCTCTGGTGGATCTTTACTGGCGGACACCGGTTGTCTTGGTGACTTTCGTCCCTACAACGCGACACGGCAGAGGCGCACAATAACGCCGGGAACACCTGTGTGCGGGTGGATCCGCTGGCAGGGGTGGAGACATCACGAAAGAGCGGGAGCAGGCGGTGGGTTGCAGCGTATTGGCGAATGAGTGCACGGCCTTCCTCAACGGGACCTTGGCGGAGTACTGGGATGACAAGGGACTGACTGTCCCGGTATGGGCGTGGACCAACCTGTTGGCCCATGGCGACGAGAACCGGATCGCCGACGCGGTGGCGGGGCCATGCTGTACCCGCAGGATGGCGCGCAATTGGTCGGTCGCCCGGTCCTACCTCGCCCTCGAGATCCTCGGACTGCTCGATGAGTCCCTCTCACTCGAGGACTTGCAGTGCGAGGTCCTCATTCCCTTGGAGCTGGAGCTGTCGTCCCGCTCCGAGGTCAGCCGCTGGACCCCCTCGCAGTGGCTCGAGGCGGTGGACACGGCGCTCCGCAACGAACACTCGACGCGGCTCTAACGAACCGCGCCCGGCCGGCGGCTAGTCGGTCAGTCGATCAGGGTTGCCGGTGGTGCGCCGTCAGCTCGTGCGCATGGACGTTCGCCCCGGCCGGGTCGATGTGCACGATGGCATCGGACATCTTGGGCACATCGTGCAGCAGCTGGTGTAGCGCGGCCTCGGCCACGGCGTGGGCGTCGGTGACGGGCATCGACCCGGGCACGCTCAGCCTGACCTGGGCGTAGAGCCGATGCCCGATCCACCGCGCCTGGACCGAGGAGGCGCCTGCCACGCCGTCCACGGCGGCGACCGACTCGAAGATGCGCTCGACGACATGGGGATCGACCGCATCGAGGAGTCGTTGTCCGATGTTGACCGAAGTGCGCACCAGCACGAGAAGGATGACCAGGGCGATGAGCAGACCCATCGCGGGGTCAGCCCAGCCGAGTCCGAGGGCGACGCCGATGGCTCCCACCACGACGAGAAAGGATGCGATCCCATCGGTTCTCGCATGGTCCCCGTCAGCCTCGAGGGCGGCCGAGCCGATCCGGCGGCCCACCCGGGTCCGGTACCGGCCGACGACCTCGTTCCCCACCACCCCGATGAAGCCCGCGATCACGACGACTGGGAGATGCGAGATCTTCTGGGGATGCACAAGACGATCGACCGCGCTGTAGGCGGCGAGCGTTGCAGAGGTTGCGACGACGATGATGACCGCCAATCCGGCCAGATCCTCGACCTTGCCGAATCCATATGTGAAACGGCGCGTCGATGGACGAGCGCTCAGGCGGAAGGCGAACCACAACGGCACGGCGGTCATGGCATCGGCCCCGTTGTGCAGCGCATCGCTGAAGAGGGCGATGGAGCCGCTCAGGGCGACGACCAACAGCTGTAGCCCCGCTGTCAGGAGGAGCAGCATCAGGCTCACGACCACGACGTGTACCCCTTCTCGGCTGCCCTCCAACGCATCGTCCAGGGAGTCGGCGACGTCGTGGGAATGAGGGATTACGAGGAACTTCACCGCGTGGCTCAGGCGGCGGCCCACTCCGACGGCGGGTACGCCGGAGTGCCCGTGACCGTGGCCCTCATCACCCATGGCCACATTGTCCAAGCTGCACTGTGCGAGCGCACGTTGCGAAAAGCTTGCAACTGATCGGGATTTGCGCTGACGCATACAAGGCGCGTGGCACGGGAGCGCCCTCGGAGTCGCGTCGTGTGATGGGGTGACTGACGAACACCTACGCGCATCCCACCAGGCTGGGTCTCGCGACATCTGGAATGCGTTGGCGGGCGATAGGGCGTAAACACCCACGGTTCATGATCTGGAACGGGCCACCTCGCGGCATCAACTGGTCTTGTCGTTGAGGACCTTCCCGCCGGTGCGGCTCACGAAATTGAAATGGCATTATTGCCTGGTGCTCCGCGCTCTACTGACCACGCCGTCTCAAGTCCCGACGAGCTGTACCGAGTCGAAGGCATCGCTTACGACCACGCGGACCATCGAGCACAGAGCGCGCCGGTAGCGGTCAAGGTAAAGAGATAGCCCGCCATGGCGGAAGCGTCAGGACGAGCCAGGGGGCGGCACCTGTAGCTGTCCACTCTCCTTCACCCGCGCAATCTCGCGCGCGACCGCTTCTAGTCGGGCACTTCCGACCTCCCTGTCCGGCTCTAGATAGTTGCCCTCTGCCCATTCGTTCCAAGACTTGATCATGACAATCTGTTCATCGAGGGGAGCATCCGACGCGAGCTCGAACGCTCTTCTCAACTGCGCTCCAAATCGGGCGGGCGAGGCGCCGACGGCAACCGTTCCTCGACGACCACAACGGGGCGTGTTGTCCCAATTGGGCCAGACAGTTGGGAATACTCGGCCACGAAGACTCGACGGAGGGTCCTGGAATGTTGGCGCGTACCGGTAGCGAACGGGCCCGCGTGCGATTCCCTTGACTAGGAACCGCTCGCGCAACCATGTCTGAGCAGAGTGCTCGAATGGGAACTCGTAGTACATCGCGGCGTCGAAACCGTCTTCGAAACATGTGGCATAGGCGACGTCCTTCTCACCCAAGCAGGCCACCAAGTAGAGGCCCCCTAGGCCTGCCTGATCAGCCATGTTCTGCCATCGTTCTACGAAGCGGGCCGGTTCGGGCAGGCCGGTTCGGCCGTGAGGCACGAAGATGAAGAAGATCGGCTTGTCGCCGATCCGCACATAGCGCGAGTCCTCGAAGGCACGCCGAAGATAGGCAAAATGGCGGGTATCGTCGTCCGGCCCGGGATAGGTCTGTTCCATGAGGATCCGGTCGGGGGACCCATGCCACACACCGGACCACGACTGATTGGCCCAGGCGACGCAAAACGGGAAGTCCGGACGTCTCGAGTCGAGCACGTCTTCGAGCGGGCGGTTGAGCAACAGACGGCCACCAAACCAGTAGTGCCAGTAACAAAAGCCGCTGATGCCATGTCGTAATGCAAGTTCAGCCTGGGCCTCACGAACTTCGGGCGTCCGGAGGTCATAGAAGCCGAGGTCCGCCGGTAGATGGGGCTGCACATGGCCACGGAACAGCGGCCGCGCTTTGACGACATTCGTCCACTCCGTAAATCCTTCACCCCACCATTCGTTGTTCTCGGGAATGGGGTGAAATTGCGGGAGGTACAGTGCCAACACCTTCACTGCGACGCACCACTCCTGCTCGCAACTGATACCCGATGGGGCAGCGACGGTCCCGCGGCACCCCGTGAATACGCCGCGGAACTCAAGGCAAGAAGCAAGACGGCTAAGAGAAGCACAGACACCACCTCATTGGTTGGCCCTCGGCAGGGCAATCGTGAAGGTACTCCCGCGCGGTGAGGATTGCACGGGCATGGCGAACTTGTGAAGTTGACTGTGAGAGACCCAGGGGAGGAGCAAGGCTCTGCGACGCGTGACCCTTCGCGGGAGAAATCAATGTACCCCTAGATCGACTCAGATCCGGCGACGCACAACCTCAGTCGTAACGGTTCAGTTCGAAGAGCTGTTCACAGAAGGACACCACCGCCGAGCCCCGTACTTTAGGAGTCACAAATCAGACCCGAGGCTACATACGTGGTACACGGTGTCGTCGGTCGGCGGCCTTGCTCGACGGCCAGAATGCTGACCCGTGAGAGTGTGGTGGAGGCGATGGTCTGAGGTGGAGGCGATGGGACTTGAACCCACGAACCTCTTGACTGCCAGGTATCTGCCCCTAAACGCTATGCCGGCCTGCGTTTGTGCAGATAACTACGGAGCGTAGGCCGCGAAGTTAAACGCGGCTCAGAGGCCAAAGTGTTACGAAATGCACGATCTTCACTATCGGCCCTGTCAGTGATTTTACGCCCCGCGCTTGCGCAGCACCTTGCGCTCCGTCGCCGACAGCCCTCCCCATACGCCTTGGATCCACCAGACCTCGAGGGCTGAGGCGAGACACTCCGCTCGGACCGGACAGTCCTCGCAGATGGCCATGGCCCGCTGGGTGACGCGACGAGCGCCCCGGGGCGGGAAGAACAGGTCCGGGTCCGCCCCCCTGCAATTGGCCTGACTGTGCCACGCCGGCCGATTGACGAGCTCAGCCAGGAGGGTCTCGACGTCGGGCTCGTCCTCCTGCGACTCGGACACCATCAGCCAGCGGAGATGTCGTGTTCGGCCGTCCAGGTCCTCGACCCGGGCCTCGGCGGCCGGCGAAAGCGTCCGGGGCCTGCCGGGGCGCGTCCTCGAGATCGAGTGGATCGGGGAATTCCGCCTCGGCGGCGGCAATGAGGCGGTCGAGCTTCCGCCAACGCCTGGATCTCCTCGTCGACGCCGGCCAGGTGGACCACCGAGGCCGAAGTTACACCGGTGTAACCCCGGACCCGCTCATTGGCGTCACTCCCCACAGGATTGCGTCTGCGTCCCTTGGGGCGCCGGCGTGGCGGCTCCTACCGGGGATCCTGCGAACTAGGGGGAGCCACGCCGGTGGGGATTACGAAGCTCCTGCTCTACCGGCCTCAGAGTTGCAGCATGGTTAACCTCGAGGACCCGTCGTCGAAGGGGGTATGGGGCGGTCCTTCGGAGCGGGAGCTGCGGCGCATCGGCCTGTAGAGCACGTGCTTGCTACGCACGGCCAACCCAAGACACGTACTACGACCGCCTTGCGGCTGGTCGTAGTTAGCCGCGGCAAGGCACCACCTCTTGACCACGATTCGCCTCTCAAGCAGGACGCAAGCCCGGCCTAAGCTGGAATCCGATGTCGGACGCTGAGGGCGGAAGATCCGAAAGCCTCAAGGACGCGATGGGCACCTGGACCGACGCCAACAGACGCGTGACTGTTCTCCTCACCCGCATGGCAGCAGGAGAGGGCGTAGAGGCCCCGGAGATCGAAGAGGCCCGCGACGCAGAGCTCTTGGCCCTGAGCCGCTACTTGTTCCAGGTGGTTGGTCTGGTGATCACCAAGGTCGAGGAGAACCGCGGGCTGCTGCCGGAAATGCCCGAGGAGGAACGAGCGAACCCGACTGACCTTCGCCACGCTGCGCCGCAGGACCCGGCGGCCCGCTCGTCGGTGCCGGCGGGGCAGCCGACCACATCATCGTGCTCGAGGGCGTAGTCGAGGCACTGCTGACGGACCGGGCACTGGGGAGACTGCCCTCTGCTCCGTCGTAGGGCGCATTGGCGCTGGCGCTCACCCATTGGTTGACGTCCGACCCCCGGCATACGGGCGCGGCGGCTCCAAAGGTCGCCTAGCGAGCGCGGGCGGGCGGGCCAGGCATCAGGCAAGGTGCACACCTCCCGAAGTAAAGGGAAAGTATGGTCGGCGTCGTGCCGATGCCCCAACCCGGCGACCCATGCCCCGGCTTCATCGCCGAGCCGGACCGGTGTTGGCGCATGGTCTACAGCCGCCAGCTGCAGGCAGCGCACTACCGCGAGGCGCCGGCGTGGACCGGGCGTTGGTTCTCGCCGAGCGGTGAACGTTGGTGGAGCGTGTGGGCGTGTCCCGACCACCTTGAGGGACTGACGGGCCTGCGTCAGTTCGGGAGCCGGCGGGAGCCGTAGTCGAAGGCGCCACGACCCTGCCCCAGTCCGGCACGAGAGTGGGGCAGTTTCTGGCAGCCCTGTTAGCCACAAGTATTCGCTCCGCTGAGCCTCTTCCGCCGAGCCTATAGCGCCTGTCCCTCAGGTAGTAGGGGATGCGCCCAGCTCGTCTTCAACCAGCCTGGCGGGTCAAGTCATCGGAGACGGGCCCAGTCACCACCGGTGTCGAACGCCCACGGGGCCGGAACGAAGGTCAATTCGTGATCGTGATCGTGATCGTCGTACTGCGGCTGCTTGCACCGAACTCGTCGTAGACGACACTCTGAAGCGAATACGTGCCATTCGCCACCCTGGTCGTGTTCCATTGAGCGAACGCACCGTAAAAGCTCGGAATGCCTTCGGCAATCAGTTTGCTGTGGTGCTCCTCGTCAGTGAGGAGATACTCGACTTTGCTGATGCGATAATAGGCTTTCGCAATAGCATCGAGCACCGCCGTGCCCGACAGCTTGGCATCGTTCGCAGGTAAGAACACTCTGGTCCACAGGCCATGCGAGAACTGTTCGCGACTCGGCCGACCGTGCCAGTCGGCCCACATCGAGAAGTGGCCTGCCGACACCTTGGGGGAGCCAAGGGCATCGTTGAACAGCTCGAGCACCGCACCGCTACCGCCCATCGAGCGGTCCACAATGACCAACCGAACGTCATATCTGGAAACGGCGGACCGGGTGCGGGCCACCAGCTTGGGGTTAACTGGCAGCCCTGGCCCGAAGCGGCTGACGCCCTCTTGGTTGGCAAGGAACTGCTGGGGGCCAGGGGGGGTCATAGGTCTCGGGAAGAGCGACGCGAGCGACAAGTTGTTGGAGTATGCGTGGTAGGCGTAGCCTCCGAGCAGGCGGAATCTGAAGTCGTCTTCAACCTGCCAGAGCATCGGCTGGTCGGTTTCGCCCACGTCATAGGGGTAGGTGATCGCTACTGGATCTCCCGCCGGAATGGCTCGCGTCAGGGCGGCCGGGAGTGCAATAGCCGATTGTGGCCAGCGGGGCTCCGGCCACTCCGGCAATTGGGTGGCGACCAGCACCGCGAGGGTCACTACTGCGGCGAAGGCCGCGATTCTCGGCCTTCGAATCAAATTCCCCTCGGGAGCCCGACGCATGTCGTCTAGCCCGAACGCAATCACAGCAGCAAGACAGGCGTCCACTCCGAAGGAGATCCGGCTCGGCAAGATCGCATTGAACAGGGGAAGGTGGTCCAGGAATAGGTCTGGGAGTGGAATGGGGGCGAGGTGCCCGTCGATGGCAAGGTGGGGTCCGAGCGACAGGAGCGCAGCAACGAGCGACAGAACCACCGCCAGCTGCATGCGGGGACTACGACGGGACCACCAGGCGAAGATTCCCACGACTATGAAGACTGGGACGCCGATATAGCCGTCGGCCTCCACGATGCTGGTGGCAAGAGTCACCTGGTTCCCGAGCGACCGCAACCCCAAGGAGACTCTCTGCAGCGGTGTCGGGGCCAAAAACCTCAGGAGGTCGTTGTGGTACGGGTTCGTTGTTGGCCATGGAGCCCCCGTGAAATGCTGGGGTCCGTAGAAGCCCATCCAGAGGGGGTAGGCCAACAGCACGGCCGCAACCGTCAACGCGATGCCCGTCGCACCTGACGCTCTTTTCCATATCTCCGGTACGTTCACCCGATTGCGGATCGCAATACACACCAATGCCGCGATGGTCAGGATGACGACAATCGAAGCACCTCCAGCGAGATCAGGTATTGGCCGCCACCAAGAGCCCAAGCTGCACTCCGAGACGTCGCGACGGGCCCTTGTTCTGCAAGATGGAAGCGACCGTCAACGTGATGAAGGGCGGTAGTGGAACGAATATGAGTTCCAAATGGCTGATGCTCTGGTCCACCATGTACGGCGAGAACCCATAGACAAGCCCACCAAGCGCAGCCGCTGGGCCCCACACCTGCCACCTCCGCAACACCACGAAAGCGGCGGTCGCCGAGATCGGCATGGCGAGCACCATCAACAGGTTCGCTCAACTAGCGGGCTGAACACCGGCGCAAACGGAACCATTATCAAACCAAGCAATGGGCTTGACGTGTTTTCGGCCAATTTCACGCCGGTCGGCACGTATAGGGCATTGCTGAAGAACGGATTGAGTCCGTGGGCGAGCGCATGGGGCACCCAACCGAGAAACCAGACAGTCTGGAGGAAATCAAAAACGTAACTGAAGGGACGTTGCGAGATGCTCGGGTACACGGGCCAGAACGCCACAAGGCCAATCAACAGGTAGACGAGGATCACGACCGTGGTGCCCGGCCAGGCTCTCGCCGTAAGAACCTCAGATGAAGCTCTATCGGGCCGTTGACCCGTAGGGCTGATTCCATCGGTCGTCGAAGGAAGGATTTGTTGATCGGAGAATTTCGACTCTTGGCTCCACTTTGGCCGCCTCCACGACGGAAGACCCGGATCATTTTGACCGTTTAAGCTGGTGAGGACCAGCGGAGGCGGGCGCCGACGTTGTCGAAATCGCCCCGCGCTAAATCTCACTAAGCAACGCGGGGGCAACGGACGCCGCGAGCTAGCGCCGGCCCTAACGAGCGTCGGGCATTTTGCCTAGTCAAACGGGTGTCGGAGGGGACTCTGACCACGGCTTCATGGCCGACACCGAACGCTGCTGGCGGATGGTGTATGACCACAACTTGCAGGCGACTCTTGCACTGCCGCTCAGGCGCCAGCATGGACCGGCCGGTGGCTCTCGTCGAGCGTGACCGCTGGTTCCGCGTGTGGGCCTTTTCGACCACCTCGATGGCCTGACGCGCTGAGAAGTCGGCCGGCGACGCTCACCAGGCCGGGCATGGCGGCATAGCATTTCGGCCAACAAGCGCACGCGGGCCAGAGGGAGCGAGACTCAGCTCTCACCCAGATCGAGCCTGAAGAGGCGGTCCGCCCTCGTTCGGGTCATGGGGCTCTAACAATCCCGATTCTTTGCATCTTGGGCGTAATCGCAGTCTCTGTAGGGATCCGCGCATTTGAAAGCGAGTACCCCAAGACCATCAGGGACGTCGGGTTCATTGTCTTTTGTGCGGGACTTGGCCTGCTTTTGTTGTGCATCTTGCTTTCTCACCGCAAACGTTGACTCACTCCGCGAGTTCTGGCTCGCGCACAAGTGAATGGACCGGCGAACGCATCCTGACTTCGGGCTCGACGCCGAATGGTGGGGCCAAGAGGACGACGAGCTGTCGGGAGCGACGACGTAGGCGGCATCCAGCTTTCAGCTCGAAGGACTGAAACGCTAGGGGCGCCCGACACTCAATCGGGTTACCCTCCTGAGACCCCCCGAGGGATCTCGGGAACGGGGAGAAGTGCGGAGAGGCGCCGCCTTCGGGCGGGGTCGTTTTCGTGCCACGGTCGCATGACCCCGACCACCCGATAGGCGGTGCCACTATCCCAATCCTCTGGGACAGTCCCCTCATAGCGGTGGTTGCAGCGGACTTCATCGGCGAGTCTGACCGCGGCTTGCGCATGGTTCATGGCCGCGACCTTTGGGATCGCATTGTCGTGAACCGCTAGCGACTTTGAACTCGCGGGTACTTCAGTTACGAGACGCTGACAGATCCAACGATTGAGGGCCCTTGCGGAAGTTCAAAAGCCGTGGAGAACAGCAGACTTCCGGTCGTTCCTGCGAAAGAGCCCGTGCCCGCATTTACGGCGAGAGTTATATGAAAAAGGACGAGTATTGGACTACCGAGTTGAAGTGCAACGGGACCTGAGGCACTGCCGACTGAGCGTGCCCACGCCGGTAGTGATGGTAAAGGATCCGGCATAGGTCGATTGCGGGTTTGGGACTTCAGCGCACCCTCGATGTGCAGAGTGACGTTACCCGCCGCCACGCCACCGGGGTAAACCGCGTCAAACGCTTGATGCACCTGTGCGGGACAGGAGAGTCCTCCCGACGTTCGCGTCCCGGTGAAGGACGGATTGGCCAGGTCTGCAAGGCTCACGGGATGGTGGATCGCAAACCCGATCCACTGGCCTTGGTTCCTCCAAGGCTGCCCCGATGCGTTCAGCCAGCGTCTGCCAACCACCGTCCTTGCACTGTTGGACCGCGGTCGGCGGGGCCGCACCTGCTCGAGCACCATCGAAGTGACTGCGATCGGAATGACCAAAACCGGGAAGACCACTAGAAAGACGCTGGCCAGCAACCGTCGGACCATGACAACCCCCTACTCGAGGACGACGCCTCCTGTAGGGTCATACTCAACCCTTGGCTCGTAGCGTCAACCATCGAAGTGACGGGTCCTTTTCCCTGATCATCTTGTAGGTCGGGGACTGCCCCCAAACGCCGGGTAGGGGTGCCACTGTGCGGCACTTCGGGGCGTGTGGAAAATGCCTGCGTGCAATCTCAAAACCCGACGCGACGTCATCTCCCGGTAGGAATCGGGGCCCATCACAAGTTAAAGGTGTTCTCGCATTCCGTGGCGCAGAGCCAAGCGATTCCGTGGTCGGGTGGCCGGTAGTTGGAGCTCGGGGCAACCTGAAGCACCAGTCGGTCGTCATCGTCGGGGTCGGGACCGAGAACCATGACGATGCGAGGCAAGGCGGTCCATGCCGTGTCCGATGGCGGCTGTGGCGGCGTCCGACGAGCCCTTCGGGGTGTGAGCAAGACCGAGGATCGCTACTTTCAGCCGCCCGCACACCTCAGCCAACGCCGAAAGAGCACGAGAGCAATCGTCGGGTAATTCTGCTGCCCGTTCACCGAATAGCCGATGCCGTCGATAACGACCAACTGGCGCCAGCTCGACGATTGTTCGTGGCCTACGACAATCGCTAGGTCGCCAGGGCCGGTCCTTGGAGACGCCCTCTCGAACCCCTCACGTCGCGGCGGTTTCGACCTTCTCATGTCCGCCCCAGCGGCCTCGTCGGGCCTTAATGCGCTCGGCCGGTTCCTCCAGGCTGAGGATGGCGCCCGTCTGGCGCGCCCGTCGAGTGAGAGACCGCCTCGCGACGCCTGGGCGACAGTCCACGCGGCGTGAGTCCGTCTTGCCTGGGCCCTGGCGCGCCGCCATCAGCACAACCAGTTGCGCCTCGAGCCAGCCCTTCCATATCCATACGGGCTTCGTGGCTTCGATGTCCGTCGCTGGGGTATGGCGCAGGCGAGGTAGCCCACTGTTCTCAGCAACCCAACGGTTATGCGCTGCTTGGTTCTCGGGGTCGACCCATTCCAGCCGCGCCGCTTCTCCTCGGCGAAGTACTCACGCCAGGCGTGC
Organism: uncultured Acidimicrobiaceae bacterium; assembly: GCA_963808355.1. Classification (GTDB taxonomy): domain Bacteria; phylum Actinomycetota; class Acidimicrobiia; order Acidimicrobiales; family RAAP-2; genus Bog-473. The sequence continues at coordinate 254,328 of CAWEFL010000003.1, read as the reverse complement.
TCATCCTGAGGCGTCGTCTTGGCCCAGTACTCCTCTGCGGGCCCGTCGAAAAAGGCGCGGCCCTTGCGGGCCGTGATCGCCGCTTGTCGTCGCCACCGCATTGTCCCAGGATGCGCTCACCGTCATCGTCGACACCAGGGTGTAGACGTCGCCGAGCAACGCCGTCGGCAAGGCGGCCAAGGCGTTGAGTTGGTGAACTCGGACGCCTCGAGCCGCCCGGTCGCCACGCTCACCAGCCCGACCTGGAGCGCCCCGGCCCGGGCGAGAGCCGTGCTGTGTCGGACCGATGCGGTACTCTGATTCACGTTCGCTTGCTTGGCGACGGTGAACTCGGGAGCGCCCTTCTTCGGAAGGGCATTTTCCGCGGGCCTCATGCGGCATCAACGCCGGCAAGCGTCAGCGGCTGCGCTATCGCTCCGACCTCTACCACGTCGCCCGGCTCGCGGCGCCGGCACGAGGGCGCCGTCTTGATGCCTGCTGGGCGGCGGTTCGCGACGTGCGGGTCGCTTCGCTCGACGCGGCGTTCTGATCGGGCAGTACCGATCAGGCTCGACCTCACGCTCAAAAACCACCGCGTTAAAGGCGGCGCCGGGCGGGCTCAGTCGCTGCGCTGGGGTCCGAAGCACAGCCCATCTGGAGTGTGCTGCGATTCAAGCTGGAGGATTCTGTCCTCCGCGCTGTGAGATTTGGGCACACCTCACCTAGTGGTGAGGGCCCGCTGAGACCCACCGCTAGCAGCCTACGCCAGGTGTGAGCCGTAGCCCGGCGGCGACATTTCCTACTGCGCTTCAAACTGCAATACAGCACTAGCGAGAAGGTGGAGCCTCGAAGCTGCCGTTCTCGAGGGCTTGGGCGTAGAGGGCCAGCAGCTGCTCCTGCTTCCTCTCGCCACGGTAGGTACAGGCGGGGCAGCGGATCCGAACACTCGAGCGATGAATGCCCTCTCTACCAGCCCCTCGGGTTGGAAATCGCCTCCATGATGTGCCTGCTCGCCCACGCCACTGTCTCTCTTCTCCGCGACATACAAGCGCACCGGGGCGATCCTGTGGCCCCTCGGGTCGGTGATGGTGACCTCCGGGGTGGCGACGACGCCGGCTCGGGCGGTAGCGCACGCCTCGGCGAATGCGGGTTCCTTCATGAGGGACGCCACTGAGGCATTCACACCCTGTCCCCCAGCGACATCCGCCGACTCGCCGCGTGCGCTCTCTCCTTCACCTTGGCCACGCGGCGTAGCGGTCGAGCATCGCCCGGGACCTCCAGCCCGCCAGTCTCCATCAGGTCGCCCTCGTTGCCGTCGCTGGCCATCCAGACGTGGGCGAAGGTGTGGCGGAACTGGTGCCAGTGCAGTTGTTCCACGCCGGCATCGGCGCACATGCGGTGCAGGGCGTCGGAGAATCCCGCTCGTCGACATGCGGCCCTGTCGCCCGACCCAGAGCGTCCGCGTCCCTACAGCCGGCCTTCCGGTCGCTCCCGCTCGAGCTGGCGCAGGTAGCGGTCCAGGGCGCTGGCCGTCTTGGACCCGTAGGTGACGACCCGGACCCGGTTGCCTTTGCCTCGCACCACCATCGTCTCGAGGCCCAGGTCGACGTCGGACTGGCGCAGATCGGTGACCTCCGCCAGTCGGCAGCCAGTGTCGTCAATCCGAAGACCCGCAGGCAGTGCCGTGTCCCGCCTGTCGCCCCACGTAGACCCCAGCTCGGGCCTTGAGTAGCTTCTTGAGGACGACGTCGCTCACAACGGGAACCGGGGCGGTTTCCACATTCGGCGCCTCGCATCCCCGACCATGGCGACTCGTCGAGCTCGTCCTCCTCGACGCAATGGCGGAAGAACTGCTGCAGACTCTTGAACCGCACCAGGGCTGTCGCCTCGGAGTTCCGCTTCGCCTGGTCCGCTATGAAGTCTCGGATGTCGTCCCGGGACACGTCCACAGTGAGGTCCCGCCCACGTTCATCCATGAACTCGCGCAGCAGACGCACGCTCAGCGTGTAGCTGTAGACCGTCTTCTCGGACTTGCCCTCCGGCGCGCAGCGTCCGCTCGAGCGATTGGCTCATCCGGTCGATGGTGACTGTGCGGGCTGAAATCTGCGGTCGCCTGGGCATACAGTTAAGCGTAGCCCGAACGGTGTGCTACCGAGGAGGCCGGAGTTATTCTGCATTTTCCCTGGTGGTGGAGGCGATGGGACTTGAACCCACGAACCTCTTGACTGCCAGTCAAGCGCTCTACCAGCTGAGCTACGCCCCCGTAGCGAGTGAGCTCCCAGGTTACAGCTGAATCCCTCCCTGAGATCCGCCCACTTGGAGCGCCCGCGTCAGCAGAGCGTTAGCGCATTCCGCGTGGCACATGGCTGGGTCCCGGAGGACAGTCACGGCCGGCGGGTATAGGAGTCCTCGGGGACCCGCCCGGAAGCACCCGGAAGTATTGGAGCAGCTGTGCGGGTCATGACGGTTCTACTGAGTGTTCTGGGGGACATACGCCGGGGGATTGCGTACCAGAAAGTCCCCCTCGATCGCCCGGCACAGGCTCACTTCCTTTGTTGGCAGTGTGCACGAAAGCACCGCCACGTTGACACTGTCAGTCGCGCCGAAGGCGAGCTGGGGATAGACGGCGGCGCCCATCGAGGTGAGAGAGCCCCCCGATCCGGAGCCCGTGCCCGTCACCCCCGCCGGATCGTTGAAGGCGACGATGTCGGGCGTGAGCGGTGTCGTCTTCTCGCCCGTTGGCGCCTGACACTGGGGCCCAGGAAGACCGTCCTGTTGGACCTCGGAGGCGGCGGCCGAATTGGGGAACAGGCTGCACACCAGCTGGCCCCCGGGGATGTGGCCCGTGTATTCGCCTTGGATCTCGACGAGCTCCCGCGCCCTTGGGAGGAAGCTCCGAGGCGTAATCGGGCTTACCCGTTGGGTAGACGTCGAGCTTCTGGCCTCCATCGCCGGCCACCAGCCCGGTGCAGGCCCAGCCACTCGGACCGAGAACCGTGAGGCGCCCATTGGAGTAGAAGCTCAAACCCCGGGTCGAGCTCGTGGTGGGGAGCTGGCGGGCGACGAAGGGACTGGCAGGAGACCCCGCTCCGTATGTCGTGTTGCATGAGATGACGGGCAGCACGCCGATGCTCGGCGAGCTCGGCTGGGTGGTGTGTTTGTTTCTCGCCTCACTCGCGGCGAGGGCAGCCGGCGAGCAGGTCGCGATCACCAGCGCGACCAGACAGGCAGCAAGAGTGCGTCGCATCGCTCAAGCGTAACGAGCGAGCGAACGACTCATCGGTATGAGGTGGCTGCCGCCCCCGATCCAATGTGGTCTGAGATCCTCCTGAGCCGAGTTCAGGCGGTGGAGCACGGCAGCGCCACCAACATCATTGGTGTTCCGTCATGCTGTTCGAGACAGGTGTTGCCTATCCAACCATCTGAGCCCCGGCCGCTCCCGGATGGCGGTCCCGACAGCGGTTAGCCCGTAGCTCGCGAGGTTCCAAACATCTCATCGAGAGTGACCGGCTGCAGATCGCGCTCTGCGATTATCTCTTGGATGCGCGGGAAGAGGTCGAGCACTGTCGGATGATTCAAGTGACCCAGCACAATGCGGCCTGCCGTGAGGTAGCGCTGCGCGAGTGTCAACAGTGCCTGCGGGCTGATAGCCGTGGCATCGCCGAGAGTCCCGTTCCACATCAAGATGTTCGTGTATCCGAGAGCCGCCGCCACTTCTTCGACGCGGGAGTTGTAGTAGCCGTAGGGAGGACGAAACCAGGGCCTCGACGTGATCCCGAAGGTGGTTTGAATCCACTCGTCGTTGCGTTGCAGCTCGTCGCCGATCTGCGCGTTTGAGCGTGTGAGCAGATTGGCGTGGTCCCACGTGTGGTTGCCGAATTGTACCTGGCGGTCGGCCACGAGCGGCCTCACGATGTCGACGAGCGGTGTCCACAGTCGCCCGAACACTCCGTTCGGATTAAAGGTGATGTGAATGCCCGTGCTCTGAGCGAAGGCCACATACTTCGCGATGCACTCGCCGCAGTAGCCGTCGTCGATCGTGAGCGCGACTAGGTTGCCCGCAGTCTGGGGGGCTGACGAGTACACGACGGGATGGCCTGACCGCGCTGGGGGTATGGCACCGAGGGTGAGGGGCGGCCCGGCGTCCCCGTCGGGCAAGATGGGCGAAGGGCCCGCAACCGGCGGGAGGGTAGTCGTGTGGTGGCCGGCAGCCTGCCGACTACCGCGCCCGCAGCCGGCGAGAACCAGGGCGACGCCGGCCGACAAAAGACCCACAAACCGACGACGCCCGAGACGCCTTTCTTGGTCACAACCCGCGCAGGGTGTGCCGGGGGCGTGCACGACGAAAAGATACCGCCCGACCGAGGGAAGCAACGTACAGTCGCCTCGCTCCGACGTCTACTGTGGGTCCCCCCCGACCGCATGCCTACTCCGCGCCGCCGTATCTCTCGCCAGGCTCGCCTCCGGCGGACCATTCTCGTGACGACTACGATTCTTTTGGCGACGGCTTCCGGCGTCGTCTACTACTCCATAAAGGGTTCACGCCCTGTGACGGGTGGCCCCGCCGACATGCAGCCGGCGAGAACTCGACCGGTCCCGCGGACCTCGACGCCTCCCTCATTGTCCCGGCTCGGCATCAGGGTTTCCGCGCCTCGCTGGACCGCGCTCGCCACGCTGAATGGCCCGGTGGACGCCTACTCTAGCCCGGCAGCGGTCGGACCGTCGCAGTTGCTCGCCCCCACGTGGGGAGCGCCGATGACGCTACCGGTTATGGCCCGGCGTGCCCATTGGCTGAAGGTGAGGGTGGTCGCGCTGCCGAGGGGGCAGACGGCATGGATCCCAAGCGCCCAGGTCACCCTGACGTGGACGCAGTACTACCTCATAGTCGACCTCAACGAGAAACACCTCCTTCTCTTCCGCGATGGCAATCTCGCCCTTTACGTTCCGGTCGGTGTCGGGGCGCCGCAGACTCCCACCCCTGTCGGTCGCTATTTCGTCAGATTCTTCACTCGATCGCCGAACCCTGCGTACGGTCCCTTCGTGATCGTGACGTCTTGTCTGGCCTCAACGGATACCGCTTGGGAGGAAGAGGGGACTCCCGTGATCACATTGAACGGTCCGTTCGAGTCCTCTGCGCTCACCGCGTCGCATGGCGCCGCGGTGTCGCAGGGTTCGGTGCTGCTGTCCGACAGCGATTTGCAGCGGCTTCGCCCAGTGCCCGCAGGTACCCCGATTGACATCCTGGCACAGTTGTCACCGGGTCCGAGTAGACGCCCTCCCACAACTCAAAGGTAGTCCCGCCGGGTGACCGAACAGTTCGCCTCCCACCCGCGCTGCCGTGTCATCCCGCCCCACCCGGGACGCCTCTGTTTGTCAATTCGAAGTGACTCCAATCCCGGGGAGACCAGGAGCGGGCTCATAGATCGCACTCAGTGCAGATGCAACCTTTGTAGTCGGGCAGGCAACAGGCCATAAACGCTCGAGTGATCGGAAAATTGCAGCGATCGGAGAAATTACGCGGTCGTCGGCGTTGACCGAAAAAGGCTGAGACAGAGCTGACACCGCTGCGTCTCAGGTGCATCGACCCACGGCCGACGCCGGCTCCCATAGCGGATATCGAGGCCGCACAGCGATCGCGCACCTCCGCCGTCAACCACATGCCACCGCAACGTGGTGCCTTCCGCCTTTTTTTGGAGAACCCAGGCGGCTCTCCGGTCCCAACCCAGGGTCCGCCGTGCTTATGGAGTCGACCATCGTCTCAGTGTGACAGCGGGGACGCTCGCGGTTCAAGAGGATCACCTCCAAGTTCACCAGCTATTCGCGGAGTAGTCGCACGCAGGCCGCCGGCGCCGACCGAGATGGGTTGCCCACAACTAATCGCCGTCCTTCTGAATGTCTGAATGGAGCGCACAACCGCCACCGTTCCCTCGGAAGGTGACAGTCATTTGCGGTGGTACCGGCCTCTCGGATCAGCCAGTCGCTTCAGCCAGTCGCTTCAGCCAGTCGTCTAGCTTGCCCTGACCGGCGCCCGTGGATCAGCTACGACCCCCGCATGTTCCTCGGCCCGCACAGGCATCAGCATCGGCGTCGGCACCATCTCCCGAGCCTTACGACCCGCTGGCGGCGATGATGGATCCGTTGAGGTGGGTCCCGGCCATGCCGCCGTCGTTGGGCGCGTCCCCGAAGTTGTACACCGCACCGAGCGGCCGAGACGACCCAGTACCCCGCCGCCGTCCGAGTGGCGAAGATGGCGGCGGCGGGTCCGCCGCCGCCGAAGTTGGCCGACGAGGGCGAGCCCTAGTCGGCGGCGTCACCGTAGGAGAAGACCTCGCCGTCGCCCAGCAGGATCCAGTAGCCCTTGCCCGTCGGGGTCGCCACGGCCGAGGTCACCGTGCCGTGTCCCGGTGCGCCGTAGTAGGACACGTCACCGAAGGCGTACACGTTGCCCGTCGAGGTCACCAGCCAGTAGCCCTTGCCGCTGGCGTCGGGCATGACCGCCACCGCGTCCCGCGCAGCCCCCGATGCCGGGGCAGGACCCGGCGAAGTGGGCATCGCCGAAGGCGAAGACGCCGCCGTCCGAGGCCACCATGAAGTAGCCCGCCGTCGTCCTGGACGGCACCATGCCCACGATCGGTGCGTTCAGGCTGTTGGCCAAACCCGAGCCCGCCGGATGCAGCCCGAGTCCGGGGATGGAGCCGTAGAACTGGGTGTCGCCGTAAGCTGAAGACCCCGCCGTCGGACGCGTCCAGCCAGTAGCCACCGCGGTCGGGGTGGGCACGATCCCGACCACGGGCGCTGGAGCTTGAGGTCCCGCCCATCGAGCCGTAGAACAGCGCAGACCCGAACGAGAAGATGCCCCCGTCGGAGCCGACCAGCCAGTAGCCGTGCGGAGGCTGAATGTTTCAGCAATCGCGGGGGCAGACATCGCGGGAGTGACGGGTCCGGACCCCAATCCCCGGACGAGACGGGACGATGGCCAGTGGGTGGAGCTGTCGCCTTTGCTGTGGTTCACGCTGTCGCATTTGGATGGCACCCGGAGCCTCACTGAGGTGGCGGATCGAGTCACCGCCGCCTGGGAGCGCCCGGTGGCGGCCGAAGACATCGACTACCTCATCGACAAGAAGCTAGATCCCGCTGGCTTGGTGGGAACATCGTCAGGCAAGCCCCAACGCCCCGACCTCGTTCTGGCCCTTCGGGCGCAAAAGGTCCTGCTATCCGCCCGGGTGGTGTCTGCTCTTTCTCGACCCCTGCGCTTCCTGTTCTGGGGACCCATCGTGGTGCTCATGACGGGATTGTTCGTGGCGGTCGAGACCTTTGCCTTTACGTCGGGTCGCCTAGCCGCCGGGGTCCATGAAACCCTCGGCCGTCCCGCCGCCTTGCTGTTGGTAGTCGGGCTCGTCGTCTGTTCGATCTTCGTGCATGAGATGGGCCACGCCTCGGGCTGTCGGTATGGGGGCGCTACGCCGGGGGAGATGGGTGTCGGCATCTATGTGACGTCGCCGGCGTTCTTCACCGATCTCTCCGACGGCTACCGGCTTGGACGTTGGGGCCGCATTCGCGGGGACCTCGGTGGCGTGTACTTCAACGCCGTGTACGCAGTGGCGCTGTTCCCGTTCTACCTGGCCACCCGGTCCCCGTTCTTGTTTTTGGTGATGGCCGCCATGATTCTCGAGATCCTCTATCAGATGGTGCCGTTCGTGCGCTCTGATGGTTACTGGGCGGTCTCAGATCTCGCCGGTGTGCCAGATCTTTTTTCGCGCCTCGGATCCGCCTTTCGCCGAGGCCAGGGGTCCGGGTTGTCCCCGTCGTCGCGCCGGCTGGTTCGGGTCTGGGGCTTGGTCACCATGATCGTGTTGCCCACAATGCTGCTGTTCGCCTTGCTTGCTTTGCCCGCGTGCTGGCAGCGGCTTCGTGGAACGCCGTACTAGGTCACATTCGGGCTATGTCCCATTCTGGTGGGTCGTCCGCGGCCGCCGCAACCAACCTTCTCGGAATCGCGTTCCACGTCCATCCTCTTGGGCATCATGATCTACGGAGTCGTCTACATCACCTTGCGGCTCGTGCGGATCGCTACCGACGACGCGTCTGGGCCCGGTCATGTAACGAAACGAGCGCGCCGCACTCGTTGCCTCGCCCGAGCGTGGTTGGTCTTGGGCGCCGTCTCCCTTCCCGTGGCCTGGTCTGCCGCGCACATTCGCATTCACTGACAAGGAACAAAACCAATCCAATGGAGGACAACACCATGAAGCGCCTCATGCCCAAGGCCGCACTAGCCGTTCCGTCGTCATCGGATCGGTGGCGGAATCGGTGTCGGGACCGCAGGTGCGACGCCCGTCTTCGGCGGATCGCTCGCCGTTTCGTTTCCCTTCCTTCCCAACACCCACTGGGTCAACATGGAGGTTGTCCCGGCTTTCGGCCCCAGCCGCTTGGTCAACGACGTCTATGCCGAATCTGCCCGAGGCTGCCAGGGCTGCACCGCCATGGCGGTCAACCTCGAGGTTGACCTGGTGTCGTTCACGACCACCCCCCCGAACGAGACCGACATCGCGAAAGTGGTCGACCAGGGCAGCGGCAACGACCAGAACCTGGCCGCTGCCGCCATGTTCGTCGTCACGTCCCCGGGCCAGGTGAACCTGTCGGCGTCAGGGAGAGCCCAGCTCAACGGCATCGAGAACCAACTTCGAGCTCTCAGCCTGGTTGGGTCGTCGACCCTCACGGTCCAAGGGGAAATCAGCAGCCTCCTCGGCCAGGTGGTGGGGATCCTTCAGGCTGATACCACCACGTCGCCTGCACAGGGCTCTCCCGCTGCTTCCACGAACGCGGCCACCCCATCCCCTGTCGCCAGCAGCGGTGTGCAGATCAATAGCAACATTCAGTTCGCCAACTAGTCCAGGGCCGCGGCGCAGGCGGCGGCCGCGCCACTGTCGCACATCTCCGATTGACGGCAGCGGGGGCCACGCCTATCAGCCGGGCCTCCATTAGCTCTGGTGCCGCCGGACCGGATCCGACACCGCACGGCCCGAGTCGGAACGACACGTGGTCCCGATGTCGTCCTGGCCAGGAGGAGAGGGAGCGTCGCGTACCCTTGTGTCATGGCACGCGCGTACGACGTCGAGGCGGTGGAGCTGAAGTGGCAGCGCCGCTGGGAGGAAGAGGGCACCTATCAGGTCGACAACGACGACCCGCGCGAGAAGTTCTACGCCCTGTGCATGTACCCCTACCCGTCGGGCCCGGCCCACCAAGGGCACGTGCGCAACTACACCTTCGGCGACTTGGCCGTCCGCTACCAGACGATGCAGGGCAAAGCCGTGCTCAGCCCCTTTGGTTTCGACTCGTTCGGCCTGCCCGCTGAGAACGCCGCTATCAAGACGGGCACCCATCCCCGGGTTTTCACAGAGGCCCGCATGGCCGAGCTCAAGTCGTCGCTCATCCGCTTGGGCGCCGTCTACGACTGGCGACGCGAGATCTGGAGCCACGACCCCGAGTACATCAAGTGGAACCAGCTCATCTTTCTCCGCTTTTGGGAGAACGGCTTGGCGTACCGGGCGACGGCGCCGGTCAACTGGTGCCCCGGTTGCCAGACCGTCCTCGCCAACGAGCAGGTCCTGCCCGACGGTACCTGCGAGCGGTCGGGCGACCTCGTCTACAAGCGGGATCTCGAGCAGTGGTTCTTCCGGATCACCGACTACGCCCAGGAGCTCCTGGACGCCATCGACGACCTCGACTGGCCGGAGCGGGTCAAGATCATGCAGCGAAACTGGATCGGCCGCTCGGAAGGCGCCGAGTTCGACCTGCCCGTCGAGGGCCGCGGGGCCGAGGGCCTGAGCCTCCGGGTCTTCACCACCCGGCCGGACACCACCTTCGGCATGACCTACGCCGTCATCGCACCCGAGCACCCCATGGTGGACGCCCTCACCACCGAGGAGCACCGGGCGGCCGTCGAGGAGATACGCCAGCGCGCGGCAAGGAGACCGAGAGAGAACGGATGTCCGAGGCACCCGTCGCGCATCGGCAAGAGCGGTGCCTACACGGGCAGCAATGTCGTCAACCCCTTCACCGGACAGGCCGTACCGGTCTATGTCGCCGACTACGTCCTCATGGGATACGGCACCGGAGCGATCATGGCTGTGCCAGCCGAGGACACCCGGGACTGGGCATTCGCACAGGCGCACGGGCTCCCGATCGTGCGCACGGTCCGCCCGCCGGAAGGATGGGAGGCGGAAGGAGGCGGTGCCTACACCGGAGAAGGCGAGAAGATCAACAGCGGCTTCCTCGACGGGCTCGACATCGCCACGGCGAAGGCCAGGGCCACCGACTGGCTCGAGGAACAGGGGATCGGGGAGCGCAAGGTCAACTTCCGGCTGCGCGACTGGCTCGTCTCGCGCCAGCGCTTCTGGGGTTGCCCCATCCCGGCGGTGTACTGCGACGAGCACGGTGTGGTACCCGTACCCGAGGACCAGTTGCCGGTGCTGGCGCCCGACGACGTCGAGTTCCTCCCGACCGGGCAGTCGCCCCTGGCGCTGCACGAGGGCTTCTTACACACGACGTGCCCGATCGACGGCGGGCCGGCCCGCCGCGAGACCGACACCATGGACACGTTCATCGACTCGTCCTGGTACTACCTGCGCTTCTGCGACCCCTGGAACACCGACCGGCCCTTCGACCCGGCGGCGGCCGCGCACTGGATGCCGGTTGACCAGTACATCGGGGGCATCGAGCACGCCATCCTGCACCTGCTCTACGCGCGCTTCTACACGCGGGCGATCCAGGATGTCGGCCTGGCACCCGGCGTGCCCCGGGAGCCGTTCAAGCGCTATTTGGCGCAGGGGATGATCCGCATGGACGGGACGAAGATGTCCAAGTCCAAGGGCAACCTCATCGCGCCCGAGCACTACTACGAAACGGTCGGTGCCGACGGGCTCCGGCTCTTCCACCTCTTCGTGGGGCCGCCCTTCGACGACTTCGACTGGTCCGATCAGATGGACTCGATCATCGACGGCTGCGGGCGCTTCCTCGACCGGCTGTGGCGTGCCTGAACGGCCGAGCCGGCCCTACGGGAGGGGGAGTTGTCCGACGCCGACCGGAGCGTGCGCCAGGCCGTGCACCGCACCATCCGTGACGTGACGCGCGACCTGGAGCGCTGGTCCTACAACACGGCGGTGGCCCACTGCATGGAGCTGCTCAATTTGTTGCAGCGCTACTGCAGGGGGGTGGCCAGGGCGACGGTACCGGGCCGCATGCCGTGGTCTGGGGGGAGGCGTTCGACGCGCTCCTCGGTCGTCCTCGCACCGCTGACCCCGCATGTGACGGCCGAGCTATGGGAGGCCCGCCACCCCGGCCAGACGTCGGTGCACCTGCAGCGCTGGCCGGTCTTCGACCCCGAGCTAGTCCGCGAGGAGACGGTGACCTTGGTCATTCAGGTCAACGGAAAGGTGCGCGACCGCGTTGAGGTGGACGCGGCGATATCGGAGTCCGACGCCGAGGCGGTGGCGCTGGCCTCGGCCCGGGTGACCGAGGCGCTGGGTGGCGCCGCGCCCAAGCGGGTGGTGTCCCGGCCGCCCCGGCTCGTCAACGTCGTGGTCTGAGCTGAGCCGGCTCCGTGTCCCCACGGGGGTCGCCGATTTGATTCCGCCTTCTTCGACCTGAGTGCATCGCGCGTTCGCCTATTCGTTTGGTGAAAATGCAGTAGTTGTACCTACTACTCAGGAGAATTCAGTAGGTTTCGCTACTTGGAACGGCGAAAGTTAGTAGGCCGTTTCCGATGCGCTCCGGACTGATCACCGGTGCGAGGTGGCCATCTGAACACCCGCTTCAGTCGTGGAACCCGGCCAGCACGCCCTTCCACGTCTCGGGGTCGACTTTGTACGGCGCGTAGAAGCTGAACCGGTCAACCAGGTCCTCGAAGCGGCTGCGCACCTCGCCAGCCACCTTCTCCAGCGGGCACACGATGGCGAAGGCCTCGAGCACGTCGTCGGAGATCAGCTCGCCCATCCTGACCCACTCGCCGCGCTTGGAGAGCGTGTTCAGCTCGGACTGCAGGTTGCCCCAGCCGTGGAGCTCGAGCACCGGACGGTAGGCGGGCGTCGAGCCGTAGAATGCGATCTGCTGGCGGACGGCCTTGTCCGCGGCCTCGGTGCTCGCGTCGTCCAGGCCCGTCACCACGAAGCCCGGGTACGAAACGGTGAGATCAGCCCGGGACTTGCCGGCCTTGGCCGCGCCCCGCTCCAACGCCGGCAGGCTCACCTCGCGGAGGTAGCGCTCCGTGGTGAAGCCGTGCACCAGGAACCCATCACCCACCTCACCCGCCACCTCGGTCATGTGCTCGCCGACACCGGCCAACAAGATCTTGGGGTTGCCGTGCGGGTTCGGGCCCGGGTTGAAGAACGGCGTCATCAGCGTGTGCGTGTAGAACTCGCCGCGGAACTCGAGCTTCTCGCCGGTATCCCACGCCTTCCAGATGGCGCGAATGGCAAGGATCAGCTCGCGCATGCGTGGCGCCGGGTGCGACCACGGCATGGAGAAGCGCTTGGTGATGTGCGGCTTGATCTGGCTCCCCATTCCCAGCAGGAAGCGCCCCTTGGTCAGTATCTGCAGATCGTTGGCGACCACGGCGAGCGTCATCGGGTTGCGGGCGAAGGCAACGGTGATGCCGGTCCCGTAGTCGAGCGAGGTCGTCGCCGCGGCCGCTGCCGCGATCGGCAGGAACGGGTCGTGGCTCGTCTCGGCCGACCACACGCCGTCGTAGCCGTCCGCCTCAGCCTGGGCGGCCGCGGCCGCGGCTTTGCTCAGGTCGAAGCCCAGCCCACCGTCGATTTTCATGTGCCGGATCCCCTTCGTCGTCACTGTTCTTCCCCTCGCAGGAACCGCTCCAGCTCCGCGGCGATCTCGTCGCCCGACGGCACGGCCTCCACCCCCATCGCGTTCCCTTCCGAGGCGTCGATGCTCTCCTCGAGCTTGCGGACCATCGCCTGGTGCTCCTGGTTGTCGGCGATGAGCTGGTCGACCTGGCGCCGGGAGCTGTCTGCGGCGCGGCGCAGGGCGGACGAATCGAGCGTGAGCCCGGCGATCGAGGAGAGGCCTTCCACCAGCGCGGCGCTGGCCTCGGGGAACGGCATCCCGGCGACGTAGTGAGGCACCCGGGCCCACAGGCTCACCACCGGCGTGCCCGCGGCGCCGAAGGCCATCTCCAGCGCGGCCAGCACGCCTGCCGGCACCTCGAGCTCGCCCTGCACGATCCCGATCCGCTCTATTAGGTTCGCCGACGCCGACGGGGCCGTTGCCGCCAGTTTGACCGGGCGGGTGTGGGGCGCCGGCGCCGGGAACGCGCCGAGGCCGACCACCATGCGTACCCGCCAGCTGCGCGCCAGCCCGACCACGGCGTCGGTGAAGGAGCGCCAGTGGAAGTCGGGCTCCGGGCCGACCAGGAAGAGCACATCGTGTCCGTCGTCGTCGGTGCCCTGGCGCACGACGGTGCGCGGCCACGTCAGTTCGGTCGTCACGCCGTTGACGATGCGGGCAACCGGACGGCGCGCCCGCTGGTCGAGGAACACCTCACCGTTGAACGTGACCACCGGCTCGGTCTCGCCCTGCCCAAGCAGCGCCGCGATCGCAGTGGTCGCGCCCAGCCCGGCGTCGACCCAACCTTCGAGCGCGATGACCAATACGGGTTCGTCGAGCACGGGCTCGCGGAGGACTTCGAAGAACTCGGTCAGGCCGCCGCCAACGCCATCGGGGCTCACGCCACTGACTCCAGGGACGTGGCTGCCATTTCGGCCAGGTGGGCCACCTGCGCGGGGAAGGCGTCGACGCTGCCCGTGTCGCCCGCGCCCGGCGCCGGCGACATAGCGGGCGTAAACGCCTTGGAGGATGCAGGCCAGCTTCCAGTAGCCGAAGGCGGTGTAGAAGCCGATTTCGGAGAGGTCCAAGCCCGACGCCGCTGCGTACGAGTCCATGACCTGGGTCCGGGTCGAGAAGCCGGCTGCCGTCGTGGCGGCGATCCCCAGGACGGCTGCCCCGTCGTCGGGCTCGGCCCAGTAGACCATCAGCAGGCCGAGATCGGCCAGGGGGTCGCCCAGCGTGCAGATCTCCCAATCGAGGATGGCCCGCACCGAGCCGTCGTCTGCGAGCACCACGTTGTCCATGCGGTAGTCGCCGTGCACAACCGAGGTGCGTTGCTGCACCGGGATGCGCCGGGCGAGGTCGTCGCCCACGCGCTGCGACGAGGCCGCCGTGGTCGACGCCGTCGACCTGCATCTGCTCGTACTGGCTGCGCCACCGCTTGAGCTGGCGCTCGATGTACCCCTCATGGCGCCCCAGGTCCCCCAGCCCCACCGAGTCGGGGTCCACGGCGTGCAACGCCGCCAGCGTGCCGGCCATGTGGCTGCCGACCGCCCGGCGGGTCGCCTCGTCGAACTCCTTCTCGGCCTCGGGCGCGCTGCGCAGGATGTGGCCGTCCACGAATTCCATGACGTAGAAGGGGCGCTCGTTCACCGACTCGTCGATGCAAAGCCCGATCGCTTTGGGGACGGGGATCCCGACGGGCCCGAGCGCGTCAATGCAGCGGTACTCCCGTGTCATGTCGTGCGCCGTCGGGAGGACGTGATGCAGCGGCGGCCGTCGGAGCGCCCACAGCCGGCCGCCCGCGTCGTCCACCCGGAACGTGAGGTTGGACCGGCCGCCGGCGATCAGGGTGAAGGTGAGCGGCGGCTCGAGCTCGGGCAATCGGGCCGCCATCCAGCCGGTGACCCTGGCCAGGTCGATACCCTGCGGCGTGTCGCCCTGCGGTGCGTCGGACACGGCACCCGACGCTAATCGGTGCCATGGCGTGGCCCGGGACGGGGAGAATCCCACCGGTGGCCGGCCCGACGCGCCCCGCCGGGCGGTAGCGTCGAGGGCCGTGGACGTCACTGACCAGACATTCCAGGATGAGGTGCTCGCTCGCAGCGCCTCCGTGCCCGTGGTGGTCGATTTGTGGGCTCCCTGGTGTGGTCCGTGCAAAACGCTTGGCCCGATCCTGGAGAAGGCGGTCGCCGACACCGACGGACGTGTCGCGCTGGCCAAGGTCAATGTCGACGAGAACCCCCGGCGTCGCCCAGACGTTCGCTGTCCAGTCCATCCCGGCCGTGTTCGCCATCGCCAACGGACAGGTGGTCGATCAGTTCATCGGCGCGCTGCCCGAGGCACAGGTCGCCGCGTTCGTCCAGCGCCTGGCGCCGCCACCCAGCGAGGCCGACATGCTCACCGCCGCGGGGGACGAGGCGTCGCTGCGCCGGGCGCTCGAGCTCGACCCCGGGCACGTCGGCGCGACCGAGGCGCTGGCCCGGATCCTGATCGACAAGGGCGAGGGCTCGGACGCGTTGGCGGCGCTCCAGCGCATCCCCGAGAACGACACCACCCGGGCCCTGGCCGCCGAGGCGCGCCTGCTCCTCGCCGGCGTGGACGTGTCGGAGGCTGGCGTCGATGGCCTGGAGGCGAAGCTCGACGAGCTGCTGGAACGCGTGCGGGACGATGACGACGCCCGGCAGGAGTTCGTCGACCTGCTCGAGACGATGGGCGCCGACGACCCCCGCACCAACGAGTACCGCCGGGCGCTCGCCGCGCGGCTGTTCTGATGGCGCCGCCGGCCGTACCGGCGACCCGACCGACCCCGGCCATCGCTCCCACCCTCGATCTCGGCGGCCGCCGCCACGACCTCACCCACCGCGCGCTGTGATGGGGATCCTCAACCGCACTCCCGACTCGTTCTACGACAAGGGCGCCACCTTCTCGCTCGACAAGCTGTGGGCGCGCGCCGAGCAGCTGGTCGTCGACGGCGCCGACATCCTCGATATCGGCGGCGTCAAAGCGGGGCCCGGCCCCGAGGTCACCGAGGACGAAGAGCTCGACCGCGTCGTCCCGGTCGTGAGCGGACTGGTGGCGCGCTTCGACGTACCGGTCTCCGTCGACACGTGGCGCGCCAGCGTCGCCCGCGCCTGCTACGCGGGAGGCGCCGTGATGGGAAACGACATCAGCGGCCTGGCCGACCCCGACTACGCGACGGCCGCCGCGGCGCACGATGCGGCCGTCGTGATCACCCACATCCGTCTGGCGCCTCGCATTCCCGACCCCGACCCGCGCTACGAGGACCTCGTACCCGACGTCGCCCGCTACCTCATCGAGCGGGCCGCCGGGGCGCGGGCCGCCGGCGTGCCGGCCGAGCGCATCGTGCTCGATGCCGGCCTCGACCTCGGCAAGACGGCCGAGCAGTCGCTCACGCTCCTGCGCGCGTCGGCCACACTCGCCGGGCTTGGCTACCCGCTGCTCCTCTCCGCGTCCAACAAGACCTTCCTGGGCAAGATTTTGGATTTGGAGCTGACCGACCGTCGCGAGGCTTCCATCGGCGCGGCGGCCCTCGGCATCGTGTGGGGCTGCCGCATCGTGCGCGTGCATGACGTCAAGGGCACCTGCCGCGTGCGCGACGCCCTGGCCGCAGTCAGCGAGGCCGCATGACGGAGCGGACGGCGTCGAGCTACCTCGTGAAGGGCGACGACGCCTCCCTGGTCGCACAGGAGGTGCGCACCCTGCTGGCCGACCTGGTAGGCGATCGCGACCACGGGCTCATGGTCGAGGAGATCGGCGGCGGCCCGGGCGACGACATCAGCGTGGGCGCCGTCGTGGACGCCTGCCTCACGCCGCCGTTCCTGATCGACCGCCGCGTCGTCGTCGTCCGCGATGCCGGCCGGCTGCTCACGGGAGACGTGCCCCGGCTGTTGGCGGTGGTCGAGGACCCGCTGCCCACGACCGTGCTGGTGCTCGTCGGCGGGGGTGGCACGGTCCCTGCGCCGTTGGCGAAGGCGGTCAAGGCCAAGGGGCAGGTCATCGACGTGACGACCTCGAAGGCGGGGGAGCGAAAGGCCTGGCTGCACGACCACGTGCGCGAGGGACCAGTGAAGCTCGAGCCGGCGGCCGAAGATCTCCTCGGGCGCCACGTGGGCGAGGACCTCGGGCGCGTCGAGGGGCTCCTCGGCGCGCTGAGCGCGGCCTACGGAGAGAAGCGCGCGCGTGTCGGTCGACGACCTGGCGCCCTATCTCGGTGAGGCCGGGACGGTGCCCCGCTACGAGTTGACCGACGCCATCGACCGGGGCGAACCCGGCCGGGCGCTGGTGGTACTGCACCGCATGCTCGACACGGGCAGTCTCGCCCCCATTCAGATCCTGGCCACGCTGCACGGACACTTCTCCAACATGCTGGCCCTCGACGGCGACGACGTCGGCGGCGAGCGCGAGGCCGCGGAGGTGCTGGGGACTGCGCCGTTCGTGGCGAAGAAGGCGCTCGAGCAGTCACGCCGCCTCGGAAGTACCCGGATCGCCGACGCCATCAACCTGATCGCCAAGGCCGACCTCGCCGTGCGGGGGGAGAGCGGCCTCAGCCCCGAGCTGGTGGTCGAGATACTGGTGGCCCGCCTGGCCCGCCAGACCCGCCCCACCCGGGCGGCCCGGCCCCGGGCCGGCGCGCGCCGGTAGAGCCGGGCCGCACGGTCACGGCCCTACCGCCCGGGCCACGTCCAGCGTCCACGACCATGTCTCCGAGTCCACGATGCAGCGGGCGAACAGCCACGTGAGGAGCCGCTCGGGGTCGAGGCCGAGCAGACCCGCGACGCGGGCGACGAGGCCCTGAGGGTCGGCCACGAGGCGCTCCTCGCAATTGAGAAGGTGTTGCAGGGCGTCATAGGTGGGATCGCCGACGAAGGGCTTAGGGTCGATGACGAGCCATTCCTCGCGCTCGGCAGCCAGGACGTTCTCCGCGTGGAGGTCTGTGCAGAGCAGGACCTCTTCGTCGGCCGATGCGGGCAGCGCCCGGAACAAGTCGGCTCCTTCGCGGGCCAGCGCGGGATCGACCTTGACCGTCCCCGCCGCGAGCTTCCGTTCGAAGGAGTCGGCCCAGTAGTCACACATCACCTGCAGCGGGCGAAACCGGCCGAGGTCGGCGGGGGTGCGCCACAGGCGGAGGAGCAGCGCACCCACCACCTCGTCCTGCTCCCCTTCCGGACGTTCCGCGAGCGTGGAACCTGGGCGGCAGCGCTCCAGCAACAACGCCGTCGTCGTCTCGTTCAGCCGCTCGTCGGCGAAGACGCGGACGGCGCCCCGCCCGTCCCACGCCCGCAGTCCGGCCGCCTCGTCCTCGCATTCCATGTGCCGCCAGACCACCTTGAGCACGGCCTCCCCCTCGGCCGGATGGTGCACGGGGGCCACCCAGGCCGTCTGCCCGCCCGGCTCGAACGGCTTGCCGAGCTGCAACGACCAGCGGGCCGCGAGTGCGTCGATCTCCCGGGGAAGCTGTTGCAGCCATGCCCCCCGTCCGTCCGCTCGTGACGAGGCGACGAGGTTGGCGGGCAGCGGGAATGTGGCCACGCCATGCTCAGCCGGCGACGGGCGAGGAGAACCACCACCGGTGGTTCTCGGGATCGCGTGCGCCGTACTCCCGCAGGCCGTAGTCCTGGTCCATCGGCTCGCGGTCGATGTGGGCGCCGGCCGCTCTGGCGTGTGCGTAATGCGCGTCGACGTCCGGCACCATGACATCGAGGCCGCCGTGTGAGGAGGTGGCGTCACGGGGCGAGGCCATCTCGTGTTCTGTGGTCACCTGGTGGAGCCAGATGGCGGCATCGCCGTGGCGCACCTCGCCGTGGACGACGGTGCCGTCCTCCGTGCGGTGGAGCCCACCCGAGGTGAAGCCGTACACGTGCACGAGGTAGTCGTGGGCGGCCTCGATGTCCTCGTACACGAGGATGGGGATGACGGCGCTGGAAGCGGTCGTGGCGGGGGTTTCCTCTGTCGTGGTCATGTCCTCACAGTGCACCGTCCGCCCGGTCGGGGTCTTGTACAAACCTGACCTCAGGGCCGACCTCGGCTTGTGCGGCATAGGAGCCCGGCGTCACACCGGCCAGCGTGGCGAACTCCCGGGTGAGGTGCGACTGGTCGTAGTAGCCGGCCTCCATGGCCACGTCGGCCACGGTGCGTCCCGCGTCCGGGTCCATCAGCAGCGCGGTCGGCGTGCCGGAAGCGCACCAGGCGCGCGTACGTCTTGGGCGGCAGCCCGATCTGGCGACGGAAGGCGTCGGTGACGTGTCGACGGCTCCAACCCGTCTCGTCCATCAGCGGCTCGACCCGGGCACGCCCGCGGGAGGCGCCGAGCTGGCGGCGTAGCCAAACCACCTCCGGGGACAAGGCGGGGACCTGCCGAGCGGAGAAATCCTCGTCGAGGAGGTCGAGCCGCGCTGCCCACGACGGTGCACTCGCCAACCGGTCGAGGAGCCGCGTGCCGTCTGCGCCCAATGCCACATGGAGCGGGACGACCGCATCGTTGTAGGCCTCGACGTCTCCCAGCAACGCCAGTGCCCCGGCCGCAGTCAGTTCCACCTGGATGCCGATCTGGTGCCCGCCGACACCCGTCATGCTCGAGCGAGTCTGGTTGCCCACGACGAAGGCACCCATCGTCCGCCCGGTGCTCCCGACGTCGCCGTCGTAGATGTCCATGACGTCGCCGAAGGCGAGGATGAGGGCCACCCCGGACCGGGCGACCTCTCGCCGCACGAAGCCGCCCGGCGCCCATTCCTCGTAGCCGATGTACTCGCGCACGGCGCCCGCACACGACGCACCGCCGGCGCGTTGCGCCCAGTCGTGCACGCCGCGCTCGGAGACCCGGCGGGTGAGGACGAGCCCGTCCGCCATCGCGACCAGCCTCCCACGCCGGCGGACGGCGAGCCGACGCGAGCACCTCCGTGGTGGACTGGGGCCATGCTCGAGACATCCGACGAACTGACACGCCTGCAGGCGCTGCTCGACGCCTCCATGGCGGACGCCGGACCGCACCTGCGCAGCATCCTCAGCGACGACCGCAGGCTCAGCGCTCCGGAGCTGACGGCTCGCCTACCGGGACTGTGCCTCCTCGTCCTCGCCACGGCCACCGCGGACGGCCGGCCGCTGGCGGGGCCGGTGGACGGCTACTTCCTCCACGGGACGTTCTGGTTCAGCTCCGGGACCGAGTCGGTGCGCATGTGCCATCTGGCGGCGCGGCCGGCGGTCAGCGCCACTCACCTGCCCGGGGAAGACCTCGCCGTGTCGGTGCACGGGAGGGCCGAGCTCTTCCCCCTGCACGACCCCGCCTGCGCCGAACTGCGCCAGGCGATGCTCGACGAGTACCTGCCCAAGCAAGGGCCGTCTTTCGAGGAATGGCTCCACCACGCGGACGCGCTGGGTGCGCGGATAGAGCCCGAGAAGATGTTCACCTTCCACCTGAGCGGATAGCAACCGCTTCGGCGGCGGCGACCTCCTCGACCACCAGCGTGTCATCGAGGTCGAAGACGACCGCCTCGATAGTCACCGGCGGGGGCCGGCTGGTCCGCTTACTCGGCGGCGGCGTCGATCGCGGCGAGCCGGCGCACCAGGCGGGACTTGTGGTTGGCCGCGGCGTTCTTGTGGATCACGCCCTGGGAGGCCGCCTTGTCGATGCGCTTCACCGCCATGCGCAGCAGCTCCGCCGCATCCTCGTCGCCGTTCTCGGCGGCGACGACGGCGGACTTGGAGCGGGTCCGCATTTCGGCGCGAACCGACTTGTTGCGCAGCCGGCGCTTCTCGTTCTGGCGGTTCCGCTTCATCTGGCTCTTGATGTTGGCCACGTGGCGATCCTCGGTGCGTTTCGAAAGGGGTGCAAAAGGGGTCCGGCGGAGCGATGCAGGCCCACCGGAGCGAGGAATCACTGTAGCAGGTGGCCGTCCCCCTGAAGGAGTCGCCGACGTCGCGGGGGAGACCCAATGCCCTGGCCAGGCGACCGATGGCGGCGAGCGGGACCGGTACGATCGACGGACCGTGCCGCCTTCCGCTCCCGTCGCCGAGACCGTTGCGGTCGAGCGCATCCGGAACTTCTCCATCATCAGCCACGTGGACCACGGCAAGTCCACGTTGTCGGACCGGATCCTCGAGATCACCGGCGCCGTCGACCCGCGGCTGATGCGGGAGCAGTACCTCGACTCGATGGACATCGAGCGCGAGCGGGGCATCACCATCAAGGCGCAGAACGTCCGGGTGGCGCACGCCGGCCACGTCCTGCACCTCATCGACACGCCGGGTCACGTGGACTTCGGCTACGAGGTCTCGCGCTCGCTGGCCGCCTGTGAGGGCGCGGTGCTGCTGGTCGACGCGAGCCAGGGGATACAGGCGCAGACGCTGGCCAACGCCTACCAGGCGCTCGAACACGATCTCGAAATCGTGCCGGTGCTCAACAAGATCGACCTGCCGGCGGCCGATCCGTTGCGCTGCGCGCTCGAGATCGAGCACGTGCTCGGGCTGCCCGCCGAGTCGATCCTGCACATCTCGGCCAAGACCGGGCAGGGCGTGCCCGACCTGCTCCATGCGATCATCGAGCGCATCCCCCCACCCAGTGGCGACCCGGACGCGGCGCTGCGGGCGCTCATCTTCGACTCCTCCTACGACCAGTACCGCGGCGTGGTGAGCTCGATCCGCATTGTGGACGGCACGCTGCACAGCGGCGCCCGGCTCCGCTTCATGCAGGCGCACGCGGTGCACGACATCGAGGAGGTCGGCGTGCGCACGCCCGACGCCGTCCCGGTGCGCGCGCTGGGCCCGGGCGAGGTCGGCTACCTGATCGCCGGGATCAAGGACGTCGGCGAGGCCCGCTCCGGCGAGACGGTCACGACGGCGGCGCACGGCGCGGACGAGGCGCTGGCCGGCTACCGCGATCCCAAGCCGATGGTGTTTTGCGGGCTCTATCCGGTCGACGGCGACGAGCTGCCCGACCTGCGCGACGCCCTGGACAAGCTCAAGCTCAACGACGCCAGCTTCACCTTCGAGCCCGAGACGTCGCACGCGCTCGGCATCGGGTTCCGTTGCGGGTTCCTCGGCCTCCTGCACATGGAGATCGTGCGCGAGCGCCTGGAGCGCGAGTTCGACCTGTCGCTCATCGCGACGGCCCCCAGCGTGGAGTACCGCGCCTACCTCACCGACGGCGGCGAGGTGGACGTCGACAACCCGACCGAGCTGCCCGACGCCACCCGGCTCGACCACATAGACGAGCCGATGCTGTCCGCCACGATCATCACGCCGACCGAGTACACCGGCACCGTCATGGAGCTGTGCCAGGGCCGGCGGGGTGAGATGACCCGCATGGAGTACCTCTCGCCCGAGCGCGTCGAGCTCGTCTACTCGCTCCCGCTGGCCGAAGTGGTCATCGACTTCTTCGACCAGCTCAAGTCGCGTACCAAGGGCTACGCCAGCCTGGACTACGAGCCCGAGGGCTATACCACCGCCAACCTGGTGCGGGTCGACATCCTGATCAACCAGGTGCCGGTCGATGCCTTTTCGACCATCGTGCACAAGGGCTCGGCCGAGGTCTACGGCCGCCGGATGGCTGAGAAGCTGCGCGAGCTGATCCCGCGCCAGCTCTTCGACGTCCCCATCCAGGCGGCGATCGGTGGGCGCATCGTGGCCCGCGAGACAGTCAAGGCCAAGCGGAAGGATGTCCTGGCCAAGTGCTACGGCGGCGACATCACGCGCAAGCGCAAGCTGCTGGAGAAGCAGAAGGAGGGGAAGAAACGCATGAAGAACATCGGCCGGGTCGAGGTGCCCCAGGAGGCTTTCATCTCGGCGCTGCGCCTGGGCGACGACTAACTGCGAATGGCTGGCACTCGGTAGACTCGAGTGCCAGGCACCGCCACTATCGCCATGACCCCGCAGCGCACCGAATCCGACCAGACCGCCAACCCGGGTGAGGAGCGCGCGCTCAACCCTCGCCGGGCGGCCATCCTGGAGGCAATCGTGACCGAGTACATCGGCACGGCCGAGCCCGTGGGGTCGGGCCACGTCGCGAGCGTGCCGGGCGTGCAGGTCTCCTCCGCCACCGTGCGCTCGGAGATGGTGGCGCTCGAACGCGAGGGCTACCTCGCACAGCCGCACACGAGCGCCGGACGGATCCCCACCGACAAGGGCTACCGCTTCTTCGTCGACCACCTGACCACGCCGGGCGTGCTGGGCCCGATCCAGCGGCGACAGGTGACCCAGTTCTTCGACCAGGTGCACGGCGAGATGGAGGACATGCTGGAGCGGGCGACCGGCCTGCTCTCCGAGCTCACGTCCTATGCCGCCGTGGTCGTGGGGCCCTCGCACGACACGGCCGTGGTCCGCTCGGTACAGATGGTCGGGTTGTCGCCGCTGCACGCGCTGTTGGTGGTCGTCCTCTCCGACGGCGCGGTGGAGAAGCGGACGATGGAGTTCGACGACGAGGTCGGCAGCGACGACCTCGCCCAGGCGGGCGAGCTCCTGTCGGCGGCCCTCTTCGGTCGCTCGCTGCCGAGCCGCTGGTCCGCCCCGGTCAGTGGCTCGAAGAAGGTCGACCGCCTCTTGATGGCCGCCCGCGCCGCGCTCGGCGCCATGGGGCACACCATGGAGGCGGACCAGGTGTTCGTGGGCGGGCCGGCGCGGCTGGCGGAGTCGTTCGAGGCGGTCGAGACCGTGCGGAGCGTGCTCAGCATTTTGGAGCAGCAGCTCGTCGTCGTGACGCTGCTGCGCGACGTCCTCAACCGAGGGTTGTCGGTCGCCATCGGGACCGAGCACGGCTTCGAGCCATTGTCGTCCTGCGCCGTCGTCGTGGCGCCGGTGGCGGCGGAGGGTCACCCGCTCGGCGCCGTGGGCATCCTCGGGCCGACCCGCATGGACTACGCCCGCGCCATGGCGGCGGCTCACGTGGTGGGTGAGCGGCTGGGGGAACGGCTCGGCGGGAGCGGAGGGACCGATGCCGGTCGCTGACGGACTGGGCAACCTCTACGAGTTGCTCGGCGTCCGCCACGACGCCACGGACGAGGAGATCAAGCGCGCCTACCGCGCCCGCGCCCGGGAGCTCCACCCCGACACGAACGACGGCAACCCCGAGGCGGAAGCGAAGTTCAAGGAGGTCACCGTCGCCTACGAAGTCCTGCGCGACCCCGAGCGCCGCGCCCGCTACGACCGTTACGGCCCCGAGGGCGTGTTCGGCGCCCAGGCGGGCGGCCCGGGCGGCTTCGGCTTCGAGGGCAGCCTGAACGACATCTTCGAGGCGTTCTTCGGCCAGATGGGCGGTGCCGCCGGCGGCCGGCGCCGCGGGCCGCAGCCCGGGTCCGACGCCGAGGTCCGCCTGGGCCTCGAGTTCTCCGAGGCCGTGTTCGGCTGCCGCAAGGACATCACCATCCGCCTGCCGGCGACGTGCGCGACCTGCGCGGGGCGGGGCACCGCACCGGGGACCGACCCGGTCACCTGCAGCGAGTGCCAGGGCGCCGGGGAGCTCCGGCGCGTCCGGCAGTCCCTCCTGGGCCAGGTCGTGACCAGCGTCGCCTGCTCGCGGTGCAGCGGCACCGGCGAAATGATCCCCACGCCGTGCCCGGACTGCCGCGGCGAGGGCAGGCGCATGGAGGAGAGCACGTTCACGGTGGAGGT
Source organism: uncultured Acidimicrobiaceae bacterium (assembly GCA_963808355.1). GTDB lineage: Bacteria > Actinomycetota > Acidimicrobiia > Acidimicrobiales > RAAP-2 > Bog-473. Next base: position 229,890 of record CAWEFL010000003.1, on the reverse strand, counting down.
GCCCGCCGGAGTCGAGGACGGCTCCACGCTGCGGCTGGCGGACCGCGGGGCGGCGGGGCAGCGGGGCGGACCCAACGGGTCGCTGTTCGTCCACCTCGCGGTGACGCGCGACCCGCGCTTCGAGCGGCAGGGCGACCACCTCAACACGACGTTGCAGATCAGCTTCGCCCAGGCCGCCCTGGGGACGGAGGCCGACGTCGAGACGCTCGAGGGCCCGCGAAAGGTGACGATCGCCCCGGGCACTTACCACGGCCACGTCGAGCGGCTGCGCGGCGCCGGCGTGCCCCACCTGCGCGGTCGCGGGCGCGGGGACCTGTTCGTGCACGTGCTCGTCGAGACGCCCACCAACCTGACCCCCGAGCAGGACGAGCTGCTCCGGCAGTTCGCAGCGTCCCGCGAGGAGCAGGTCTCGCGACCCGGTGCCGGAGGCGGCGAGGGCGTGTTCTCGCGCATCCGTTCCGCCTTTGGCTAGGGAGGGATCGGCCCCGGCGTACGCAGCGGTCGCGGTCCGGGCCGCCGCCGCGGCGCAGGTCTTCGTTGGCGACCCGGCGGCTCCAGCCCTGGACGAGGCCGACGCGCACCACCTGGAGGCGGTGCTGCGGCTGCGGCCGGGGGAAGAGGTGATCGTGGGCGACGGGCGCGGTACGTGGGCGCGCACGGAGTGGCAGGGGGACGGCGTCGTCGCGCCGTTGCGCGGCGGCCGGGGTGTCGGCGGCGATGGCGCCCTGCAGCGCGAGGCCCGCGTGGAGCCCTCGTTGACCGTCGCGTTCGCGCCGACCAAGGGCGAGCGTCCCGAATGGGTGGTGCAGAAGCTGACCGAGCTTGGCATCGACTGCATCGTGCCGCTGCGCAGCGAGCGCAGCGTGGTGCGGTGGTCGGGGACGCGGGGCGCGGCCACGGTGGCGCGCTTACGCCGCGTCGCCCGCGACGCCGCGGCCCAGTGCCGTCGGGTCTGGCTGCCCGAGGTGCGCGACACGGTCCGCTTCGCCGACCTGCCGTCGTTGGGCGGCGCCGGCGAGGTCGTGCTCGCCCAATTGAGCGGGGACCGTCCGACGCTGGCGCAGCGGGTTGTCGCGGTCGGCCCGGAGGGCGGGTGGAGCGCACAGGAACTGGAGGCGGGACTGCCGACGGTGGGCTTCGGTCTCAGCGTGCTCCGGGCCGAGACGGCGGCGGTGACAGCGGGAGCACTGATGGCGTCCCTGCGGACGGGTACGGTGGCACCAGTGGCGCCAGCGGAAGGCATGCCCCGGTGACGGTTCGGTGACGGCGACCGGTGGCGACGGAGACCCTCCCGCCACCGCTATGTTCGTCCGTGTGATCCGGTCCGGGAGTCTGACGCCGAGGGGTGGCGACACGCGGGCATGACCGACTGCCTCTTCTGCAAGATCGTCGCCGGGGAGCTCCCGTCGGACATCGTGCACGAGACGCCGACCACGGTGGCGTTCAAGGACATCAACCCGCACGCGCCCCTGCACGTCCTCGTGGTGCCGCGGCGGCACATCGACGACGCGTCGGCGGTCACGGAGGAGGATGGCCCGGTGCTGGCCGACATGGTGCTGGCGGCCCGCGCCGTCGCCGCCGAGGCCGGCGTCGCCGTGCCCGAGCGCGGCTACCGGCTCGTCTTCAACGTCGGTCCGGACGCCATGAACTCCGTGCCGCACCTGCACCTGCACGTGCTGGGCGGGCGGCCGCTCTCGGGGCACCTCTGACCACATGACCACGACCCTGCGCGCCGAGTGCTTCGTGCCGGGCAACCACCTCATGGCCGGGCTGCTGGGCGCCCGCGACGAGCACCTACGCCAGATCGAAGCGGCCTTCCCGCAGGACCAGATCGTGGTCCAGGGCAACCGGATCTCGGTGGAGGGCCCCTCCGCCGAGGTGGTGGTCCGGCTCTTCGACGAGCTGGTGCTGATGGTGCAGGCCGGCAAGCACCTCGACTCGTCCACCATGGCCCGGACGATCGACATGGTGCGCGACGACATCCGCCCGAGCGAGGTGCTGCGGTCCGAGGTGGTGCGGGCCGCCGGGGGGAAGACCGTCCGCCCCAACACGGCCGGCCAAAAGCGCTACGTCGACGCGATCTCTCAGAACATCATCACCTTCGGCATCGGCCCGGCCGGCACGGGCAAGTCGTATCTCGCCGTCGCGCAGGCAGTCCACGCCCTGCAGTCGCGCCAGGTGTCCCGCATCATCCTCACCCGGCCCGCCGTCGAGGCAGGGGAGCGCCTCGGCTTCCTGCCGGGCGACCTCATGGCCAAGGTCGACCCGTACCTGCGGCCGCTCTATGACGCCCTCTACGACCTCCTCGAGCCCGAGGGCGCTCAGCGCCTGCTCGACCGGGGGACGATTGAGGTGGCGCCGCTGGCCTTCATGCGCGGCCGGACCCTCAACAACTCATTCATCATCCTCGACGAGGCGCAGAACACGACGCCGGAGCAGATGAAGATGTTCCTCACCCGCATCGGGTTCGGTTCCAAGTGCGTCGTGACGGGGGACGTGACGCAGATCGACGTGCCGGGCGCGCGGTCGGGCCTGGTCGGCCTGGAGCCCGTGCTCGGGGGGATCGACGACGTGGCGTTTGTGCACCTGACCCGCCGCGACGTCATCCGGCACAAGATCGTGGCCGACATCGTCGACGCCTACGAGGTGGCAGAAGGGCGGGGGGGTCTCACGCAGTGAGCATCGACGTCTTCGCCGCCGACGAGCAGCAGGCTCATCCCATGGACGTGCCCCGCTGGGCCGAGCTGGCCCGTCACGTGCTGGCGGCCCGCGGGGTGAAGGGGGAGACAGAGGTCTCCCTTCTCTTCGTGGACGAGGAGGCGATGGCCGCGCTGAACCAGCAGTTCCTCGGCAAGACCGGCTCGACCGACGTACTGTCGTTCCCCATTGAGGACGAACCGGGGCCGACGGGTCGCTCGCCGGACCTCGGGGGCAGCGGCCCCGGGGCGGCGGCCGAGCACGGGGTGCTCACCCTGCTGGGCGACGTCGTCGTCTGCCCGACCGTGGCGGCCCGGAACGCGGTCGAGCACGAGGCGGCGGTCGACGACGAGATCGCCCTGCTCGTCGTGCACGGCCTCCTGCACCTCCTCGGCATGGACCACGAGGAAGAGGCCGACGCCGAGCGCATGGAGGCGTTGGAGCAGCAGCTCCTGAACCGCTTCTACCGGGTGGCACGTTGAGCGGGTGCAGGGCGTGAACGTGACGACCCTTTTCGCGACGTCCTCGGGATTCCACACCGTGGACGCGATCCTGATCGTGGTCATCGCTGTCCTGCTCGCCGGCTCAGGCGTGCTCGCCATGGCGGAGACCAGCCTCGTGCGGATGAACCGCATAAAGGCGAAGTCGCTGGTGGACGACAAGCGCCGCGGGGCTCGTCAGCTGGCCCACCTCATTCAGAACCCGGCCACCTTCCTGAACCCGATATTGCTGCTGGTGCTGATCTGTCAGCTGGTCTCGGCCACGCTCGTCGGGATCGTCGCCTCGGATGTGTTCGGCGGCCTCGGCGTCCTTCTCGGCATCGTGTTCGAAGTCGTCATCATCTTCGTGTTCTTCGAGGCGGTACCGAAGAACTGGGCGGTGCAACACTCGGAACGGGCCGCCCTCCTCAGCGCGCCGATCGTGGGCACCCTCATCCGCTTCCCGCCCATCCGCTGGCTCTCCTCCCTCCTCATCGGGGTGGCCAACCGCATCATCCGCGCCGGCGACGACTCGGAGGACGGCGGGCGGCACTCCTACATCACCGACTCCGAGCTGAAGGCGATGGCGGACGTCGCCCACGAGGAGAAGGTGATAGAGCACGAGGAGCGCACGTTCATCCACTCCATCATCGACTTCGGCGACACCGTCGTGCGCGAGGTCATGGTGCCCCGCCCCGACATGGTGACGGTGGAGTCCGACGTCACGGTGTCCCACGCGCTGGAGAACGCGCTGGCCGCTGGGTACAGCCGCATCCCCGTCGAGGGTGACGACGGCATCGACGACATCATCGGCATCGCCTACGCCAAGGACCTCGTGCGGGCCGAACGGGTCGGCAAGCCGAACCAGACGGTCCGGGACAGCATGCGGTCCGCCAAGTTCGTGCCCGAGTCCAAGCAGGTCTCGGACCTCCTGCGCGAGATGCAGGAGGAGAAGTTCCACATGGCGATCGTGGTGGACGAGTACGGCGGGACCGCCGGCCTGGTCACCCTGGAGGACCTGCTCGAAGAGCTGGTGGGTGACATCGTGGACGAGTTCGACGTGGAGCGGCCGGAGGTCGAGCGCTGCGACGACGGGTCGGTGCTCGTCAGCGCGCGCTATACCGTCGACGACGCCGACGAGCTCCTCGGCGCCGAACTGCCGCAGGGCACGTGGGACACCGTCGGCGGGCTCATGCTCGACCTGGTCGGCCGGGTGCCCGACCCGGGGGACTCCGTGGAAGTGGACGGGTACCGCTTGACCGCGGTCGACGTGCGTGGCAGGCGCATCGACCGTGTCCGCATAGAGCCGATTCACGTCGACGAGCGCGCAGATGAGGGGGGCGAGGGCGGCCTCGGAGGCGGAGGCGGCCCCTCTCGCAACGGGAGCTGAACCCGGTGCGCTCGGGTTTCGTGGCCGTCGTCGGCCGCCCCAACGTGGGCAAGTCCACGCTGGTCAATCTGATGGTGGGCACGAAGGTGTCGATCACCTCGACCAAGCCCAACACGACGCGGCACCGGATCCTCGGCGTCCTGCACGACACGGCCGCCGACGCGCAGGTCGTGTTCGTCGACACGCCGGGGATCCACCGGCCCCACACCACGCTCGGGGACCGTCTCAACGAGAAGGCGACGAGTGCGCTGAGCGACGTCGACGTGATCATGGCCGTGGTCGACGCGACGGCGGCGGTCGGCCCGGGCGACCGGACCGTGTTGGCCCGATCGATGCACGAGGTGCAACTGGCCGAGCCGGAGGGCGCGACCGCTTTGGTGGTGGTCGTGAACAAGATCGACCGGGCACCGAAGGACCGGTTGCTCGAACGACTGGCCGAGGCCAAGGAGGCGGTCGACGCGTTCGAGCCGGAACTCCCGGTCGAGTACTTCCCGGTGTCAGCCCGCACCGGCGACGGCGTCGAGGAGCTCGAGGCACACCTGGTCGCCTCGCTCGGTGAGGGCCCGCCGTTCTTCCCCGACGACGTGGTCACCGACACTCCCGAGGCGCTCTGGGTGGCCGAGCTGGTGCGCGAGCAGCTGCTGGCTCATGCCCGGGAAGAGCTCCCGCACGCCATCTCGTGCCGGGTGACGGAGTGGGAGTGGCCCTACATCCGGGTCGAGATCATCGTCGAGCGCGAGTCGCAGAAGGCGATCGTCATCGGCAAGGGCGGAGACGTGCTGAAGCGGGTGGGGAGCGAGGTCCGGGGGTCCTTGCCCGAGGGCGCCTACCTGGACCTCCACGTGAAGGTGGAGCGGCACTGGCAGAACCGGGAGGAGATGCTGGACCGGCTCGGGTACTGAGGCCGGCGACCGCACTCGTCGTGTCGCAGCTGCTACCTTCCCCGCGATCTGGACGCCCACCCGCTCCGCACTCCGGCCTGCAGGGCCGCCGACCTACGACGCGCCGCGGCCGCCCGGCCTATGACAACGGTGACCGCGTCAGCCGTCGGCGCCGGCTCGCCGCGGCAGGGCCGGCGCGCACTCCATCTCGGTGTCGCCGGTCTCAGCCTGAGCCTGATGCTTCTCGGGTGCGCCGCCGGCGTGGCGAGTCCGCCCGCCTTCGCGCAACGCACCGAGCGGCCGCTGCCCGCGGGACGGAGGCCGTCGCAGATCTCGAAGATGGTCTGCGCCCGCGAGGCGCAAGGCGAGATCGCCCAGACCCTGGGGGTACGGGCCTCCGTCTCCACGCCCACGTGGATCGACCACACCTACTCTTGTCGCTACCGCTATCCCGTCGGTGGGTTCGTACTCACGGTTAAGGAGCTGTCGAGTTGGTCCCAGACGCTGGCCTATTACTCCGGCATCGCCCGCGGGCAGGGACGGACCGCCACCGTCCCCAACCTGGGCCAGGGAGCGTTCCAGACGGACAACGGGTCGACGGTCGTCCGCAAGGACTGGAAGGTCCTCACCGTCGACATCTCGGGCCTGCCCCCGCAATTCGGCAAGCCGCCGACGAGCCGAGGTGACGTCGCGGTGACCGTGGCCGACGTGATCCTGGCCTGTTGGGCCGGGGACTGACGCCGCGCTGCGTCAGAACGAGATCGCGCCCGAGTCCACCTGCGCCGGCCATCCGATGGCCCCCGGCGAGCCTGCCGGCGGGACCGTCATGACCAGCCCGAGGCACATCTCGTCCGACGAGCCGTCTCCCCAGGTGACCAACCGCGGCGGCAGGTTGCGCAGCGTCGGCAGTTCCTGGCGGAGCGTGGGGTCGTAGGTGCACGTCACCTGGATCTTGTCGCCGGGCACGACGGGGATCGGGGTGTCGAGGTCGTAGGCCTTCTGGTAGTGGAAGTTGTAGTTGGGGACGTCGAGGATCGTCCTCTGGGTGGGTGTCCCCGGGTTGAGGGTGATCTTCATGCTCTGCCCCAGCAGGTGCATGTGCGCCCCGGTCCGCACGATGGTGCCGGCCTTGCTGCACGGGCCAGGTGCACGAGGTGGTGTCCCCGGCCGGGGGGTCGGTCGGGTTGCGGCCGCAGATGGACTCGAGGGTGTTCACGAAGTCGACCTGTGCCTGGCCGAAGCGCTGCCCCAGGTCGGCGAGTGAGGCGGCGCGGTTGCAGAGCGGCCCGCTGACCCCGGTCGGGCAGGGGATGTCCGGTGGGGCAGGCATCAGCGCCAAGCTCATGGGATGCAGCGGCGTCGACGCGGGGACCGTGTGGAGCACGAGCTTGGCCCGCACCGGCTTGTCGCCCAACAGCAGGTTGTAGTGGATCTGCATGACGACGAGGCTGCCCGTGGGCAGAGGCTGCCCGACGCCGGCCGGCAGCACGTCCTCGCCGTGGCCCGGCGCCCAGGCTGACAACCACGGCGTCTCGCCAAGGGCCGCCAGCGAGGCTCCGGGCAGCGCCGTCTCACCGAAGCAGGTCCAGCCCTTCCCCCCGGCGTCGGCTGCCTCGGCCTGCGCAGCCAATGCGGGCGGCACCAGGAACAAGATGGCGTGGTGCACCTCGACGCTGTTCGGGAAGAACTGGCTCGAAACGATGAAGGAGTTCGTCGTCACGTTCGGGTTGACCAGCGTGCAGTGGTAGTCGTCGGTCCCGCCGTTCGGCGGATGTGGCTTGTACGCAGTGTTCGACTGCAACGTGATCGTCGAGACGGCCGGCGAGCCGCTGGAGCTCACAGCGCTGCGGGCACCGGCAGGCGTCTGCCCACGACGACGGTGCCGACGATGACGGCGAGCGCCGCCAGCCGAAGCAGGACCGTTCCCCTCATCACGACCAAGGACTGTAGCCGGTCGGCCGGGGGGGCCGGGCGGGGCCGGCGCGGCCCTGCTCCGGGCCGCTATGAGGACACCAACTTGCTGACGGCTGAAGGTCACCGGACGGCGACCGATGCTCGTGGCGACGGTAAAGCGCCAGGTCCCCGGCGTGACCACCACGACGTCGACGTAGTGTCCCGGGCTCAACCGGAACTGGCGCAGCGGCTGCGGTGGCCGCGCCGTCGTGGGAGGCGCTGACGAGCGGCCTCGCCGACGGCCCCGGGCAGGATCACATGGAGCTGGTTCGGGCCCGCCGACCCGGGCGACAGATACACCTCCGCCTGCCCGCCCGTCGGCAGGGACACGTCCATGATCGTCGGCAGCGTGGGCAACAGGCTCTGTCCCCTGGCCGGGGATACCAGCTGGGCGCCGACGGTGGCGCCGGCGAAGAGCAGAACAGGGAGGAGCGACGGCGGCCACCAAGGCGGCCGGCCCGCGGGCGACGCGGGGCGGGTGCACGGTCGACGTGCCGTCGCGGCCGAGTCTGGTGAGGCGGAGGCTGTTGGCCACGACCAGGAGGCTGGACAGCCCCATGGCGACCGCCGCCACGAGCGGGTCCAGGAGTCCCGCGGCGGCCAGCGGCAGCGCCGAGAGGTTGTAGCCCATGGCCCATCCGAAATTCTCGAGGATGACCGCGTAGGTCGCGGACGCCACGCCGATTGCCGCCGGGACGCCCTGGAGGTCGTTGCCGACCAACGCCACGTCGCTCGTGGTGAGCGCGGCCTCCGAACCGCTGCCGATGGCGCAGCCGACGTCGGCGGCGGCAAGCGCAGGAGCGTCGTTGACGCCGTCGCCGACCATCACCACCCCGGTGGCCCCGGTGCGCAGCTCCTGCAGCGCCGCCAGCTTCTGCTCCGGATCCAGTCCGCCACGGGCCGTGTCGATGGACAGCGACGCGGGCGACGGTGCCGACCGCCTCCTCGCTGTCGCCGCTGAGGATGGCGGTGCGCATCCCGAGCTCGTGCAGCCGGCCGACGGCGCCGGCCGCCTCTTGGCGCAATGGGGTGGAGATGGCCAGCACGCCGACCGGCCTGATCGTCGAGCACCACCGCGACCACCGTCTCGCCGCGGCGCCGGAACTCGCTCGGCCGCCTCCTCCAGTTCGCCCGGCAGCGGTCCGGTCGTGCGCCCGCACCACCCGCACGGCCCGGCCGCCACCCGGCCGGCCACGCCGATACCGGGGAGGACGGCCACGTCGTCGGCATCGTGGACCGGGGCGGGTGGGCGGCGCGGATGGCTTTGGCGATGGGATGCTCGATGTCGGCTTCCACCGCCGACGCCAGGTCCAGCACCTCTTCGGCCGTCCGTCCCTCGGGCGGGCGCCACCGCCACCACGGTGGCGATCCCCATGGTGAGCGTTCCTGTCTTGTCGAACGCGACAGTATCGACGCCGGCCAGCCGCTCGAGGGCGTCGGCGTTACGGATGAGGATGCCGAGGGCCGAGGCCCGGCCGCACCCCACCATCATCGCCACCGGGGTCGCCAGCCCCATGGCGCAGGGGCACGCCACCAGAAGGACGGCGATGGAACTGAGGACGGCCGTCCCGAGGTTCGAGCCCACGAGCCACCAGCCCAGAAACGTGGCGCCGGCCAGAAGGAGCACCACGGGGACGAACACCGCGCTCGATCCGGTCGGCGAGGCGCTCGAGCGGCGCCTTCTGGCTCAGGGTGTCGTCGACGACACGCTGGAGCCGGGCCAGGACCGATTCGGCAGCCACGGCCGCGTACCTCGACGACGAGGACGCCCGCACCGTTGCGCGTCCCACCCGTGACCGCGCTGCCCGGCCCATGCTCCACCGGCAAGCGGCTCGCCGGTCAGCATGGACTCGTCGACGGCGGACCAGCCGTGGACCACCTCGCCGTCGAGCGGGATCGCCTCGCCGGGCAGGACCCGGACGCCGTGCCCCGACCGGCACGGCCTCGGGGGGCACAATGCGGTCCTCGCCCGCGTCGTCTCCCGGGCTCGCCGTTCCCGACCAGGCGTGCCGTCGGGTGGACGCAGGGCGAGCAGGGAGTGCAGCGCACGTGCGGCCCGCGCGCGGGCCCTCGCCTCAATCGCCCGACCGGTGACCAGGACCGCGATGATGAGCGGCGCCATGGCGCCGTGGAGCCTGGCGGCGAAGGCCCCGCTGCCGCCGAGGTGCACATGGCGTCCGCCGAGCGCGATGGCCTCCACGGCGCTGACGGCCAGTGCGGCCAACGTGCCCAGCGAGATGAGGGTGTCCATGCTCGTCGCCCCGTGACGGAGCAGGCGGACGCTGGTGCGGAGGAACGGCCAACCACCCACGACTTCCACGACGACGGCCAACCCCAAGACGAGTCCAGCCGCTCGCTTCGTTCTCGGGTGCCAACAGCGCCACGAAGAGCGCGGCGAGCGCCAAGGGCCAGGAGGCGATGGCCCGCCAGCGCCAGCCTTCCGGATCGGCCTGCTCCTCGGCCTCGTCCGGCTGCCCTCGGCGACCGGCGCCGCCGAATATCCCCCGGCTGACGACCGCGTCGCAGAGCTCGTTCTCCGAGACCGCCGAGGGATCGAAGGTGACGTAGGCGCGCTCGGTCGCGAGGTTCACCGCCGCACTGGCCACCGCGGGGACCGCTCGCAGCGACCGCTGCACGCGTTGCGCACACGACGCGCAGTGCATGCCTGCGATCGCCAGTTCGGACGTCGCCAGCCCGCCCGTGTCGGCAGATCGCTCCGTGGCGGAGGGGAGGGCGGTGGTCACGGCCCCGGCGGCACCCCGGCGGGGGAAGCCCTGTAGCCCAGCTCCGCGATGGCCGACTGCACCGCCCCGAGGTCGGTGACGCTGTCGTCGAACGTCACCTCGGCCCGCTCGTTCGCCAGATCCACGCGCACGGCCAGCAAGCCCGGCTGCTCGGCCAGGACTTCTTCGATGAGCGCGGCGCACGACTCGCAGTGCATCCCGCTCACGACGAGCTGCGCGGTGGTCATCGCCTTCGCAGGCTAAAGCCTTCGCAGGTGATCGACGGTCATCGCGTTACACATGCTTGGTCAGGACCAGGCCCGATGGAGTGATCACGTACCACTTGCCGCCCAGGTTGTTGAGGTCTTGGCCGGTGGCGTCGCCGGGTGCCGTGTCGACGACCCATGTGTAGAGCGGCCACTTCTTGTAGGTGACCTGCACGGTCCCGTCGCGGCGCGTGGTCGTCCCCAACAGTGCCGACCGGACGCCCGTACCGGTCGGTGTTTGGCTCACCCCGCTCGGCAGCACCAGCGGTGGCCACGCCGAGGCGCACCTTCCGTAGCAGGTCGACCGACCGGAGTGCTTGTCCGGGGCGAAGACGTACAGCGTGAAGCCTTGGCCGTCGACGAGCACCTTCCCCAACCCGTGCACCGTCCCGGTCCTGACCTCGTAGACGGGCACCGGTCCCGACGCGGCGCTCACGGCAAGCTGGTGCGACGACGGGGCGGACGTCGCGGCCGTTGCCTGCCCCACTGGTGTCCAACCGGCCGTCAAGGCAGCCGCGCCCAACGCCGCCACCACAACCGCTGTCCATCGTCGCACGCTCGCTCCTCTCGAGTTCTCCCGCACGGACCCGCGCCAAGGCCTCGCCAAAGTACCAGCGGGCCCAGTCGCAGGAACCCGCGGCCCCAGACCATCAGGATCAGCCTGCAGCCCAGGCCGATGCTCATGACCACGTGAGAGGCATCGACCAGGCTGGGTGGGGCGACCGCGACGAACACGGCACTCGGCGGTCGTATCAGAACTTCACTGCCCGGCCCTCGGCGACGGTTTTGCACCACCAGGATGCTCGACCCGAGCGGCACCCGAGCGTGCATGCCGAGATACCGTAGGGGGGTATCATGAGTTCATGACGCCTGCACCCGAAGAAAAGCCTGGCTACTCCGTCGACAAGGACGCGATCCAGCGGCGGCTCCGCCGCATTGAAGGCCAGATCAGGGGGCTGCAACGCATGGTCGAGGAGGACCGTTACTGCATCAACGTGCTCGAACAGGTATCGGCCGTGACCCGGGCCCTTCAGGGTGTCTCGTTAGAACTCCTTGATGACCATCTTGCCCATTGTGTGCTCGATGCGGCCAAGGCCGGCGGCGAGGATGCGGGCCTCAAGATCGAAGAGGCCTCGGCCGCCATCGCGAGGTTGGTCCGCTCATGACCGAGCTGGCCACTGCCCTGTGGCTGGTGGACATAGGCCGAAGCTTGCGAGAGGCCTTCTTCATGTTCTGGGAGACCCTCTGGCCGCTCGTCCTTGGTTTCGGTCTGTCGGGCGCCGTCCAGGCTTTCGTCAGCCACGAGGCGATGCAGCGCTCCATGGGGAACCATCGACCCGCCGCGGTGACCCGGGCCTCCTTCTACGGCATGGTCAGTTCCTCGTGCTCCTACGCCGCTTCGGCCATGTCCAAGTCGCTGTTCGTCAAAGGTGCCGACTTCATCGCCGCCAACGTCTTCATGTTCGCGTCAACCAACTTGGTGGTTGAACTCGGCATCATCCTGATCGTTCTCATCGGCTGGCAGTTCGCGGTGGCCGAGTTCGTCGGCGGAGCGATCATGATCGTCCTGTTCACGGTGCTGGCCAGCCTGTGGCTCCGTGGTCGGCAGATCACGGAGGCCCGCGAACATCTCCGGGCGGCGCAGGGACACGGTGACCACGTGCATGGTCCACCGGAGAACACCGTGCTCCAACACGAGCCGTGGCCGACCAGGTTGCGTTCGAAGGCCGGCTGGGCTGATTCGTCCACCTACACCATGGCCGACCTGATCATGATCCGCAAAGAATTGGTCATCGGCTATGTGGTGGCGGGGTTCCTGGCGACGCTCGTCCCGGTGCACGTTTGGAACACCGTGTTCCTGCACGGACACGGCTTTTGGACGACGCTCGAGAACGTGATCGTCGGTCCGTTCATTGCGATCATTAGTTTCGTCTGCTCGGTGGGCAATGTGCCGCTGGCGGCGGCTCTATGGCAGGGCGGTATCTCCTTCGGTGGCGTGATCTCGTTCATCTTCGCCGACTTGATTGCCATTCCCTTGCTGCTTATCTATCGGCGCTACTACGGATGGCGGCTAATGCTGCGCCTTCTCGGCCTCTTCTGGCTGGTCATGTCCCTCGCCGGACTGATCACCGAGGGGGTGTTTCGGGCTGCGGGCCTGGTGCCGACGACCCGACCGACGCAGATCGTGGCGGACCACTTCGAATGGAACTACACGACCTTCCTGAACATCATCTTCATAGGGATCTTTGGTTTGCTCTACTGGATTTACCGAAACCGCGACCGCTTGGGTGGCGGTCAGGGGTACGCGCTCGACCCCGTCTGCGGCATGCAGGTCGAGTCGGCTCGTGCTCCGGCCTCAACCATCCGTCTCGGTGAGCGAGTCTTCTTCTGCTCCGATCGCTGCTTGAGCAAGTTTCTGGCCGACTACAGCTCGTAGTTGCAGCTCAACTACAGGTCGTAGTAATAAATCTTGGCGTGATCGAGCAGACGGAGCTGGGGGAAAGGGCGGTGGAGGTCGCCGTCCCCAGCACACGGCCGACGGCCCCCGGTTCGAGTTCGCCGAGCGTGCGCCCGGATTGGCCTCGGATCCTGCAACTGGCCCTGGCGGCACTCTGGCTCCTCGATGGAGTCCTGCAGCTTCAGCCCTTCTTCTTTAGGGCGGGTGGCCAGGGATTCGACCGGATGCTGGCTCAGATGGGACCTGGAAACACCCACTGGGTTGCGCATTCGATCGCCTGGAACGCTTCGGTCGTGGATCACCATCCACTCGTCAGTAACGGCCTCTTTGTGTCTGTCCAGATCTTGCTCGGTCTCGGTATCGCCTGGCGACCGACCGTCAAGGCGGCTCTCGGTGCCTCGGTCGTCTGGTCGCTGCTCGTGTGGTGGTTCGGGGAGGGCATGGGTGGCGTCTTCCGCGGAGCCGGCTCACCGATCGGCGGCGGGCCTGGTGCCGTGCTCTTCTACGGACTTCTCGCCGTGCTGCTGTGGCCAGCCAATCGGACCGCGATGGCGCCGCCCTTTGCTGCCGCCCGGGCGGTCGGGGTTGCTCCAGCCAAGTGGATCTGGATCGGCGTGTGGGGCCTTCTGGCTCTGTTGTCGATCACGAACAACCGTTCACCACAGAGCGTGTCCAGCACGATCTCGACCGTCGAGCCGGGAGAACCCCCTTGGTTGGAGGTGACGGATCGGCATGCGGCGTCACTCGCCAGCCACGAGGGAATTGCCATCGCGATCGGTTTGGCCGTCGTGTTCTTGGTGGTGGCGTCGGCCGTGGCCCTGCCTTGCGCAGCCGAGCGAGCGGTCCTGGTGCTGGCGATTGCCGTGAGCATCGTGATCTGGGTCGTCGGCGAGAACTTCGGGATGATTCTCCCCGGAAGCGCGACCGACCCGAACTCGGGGCCGCTGTTGGTGCTGCTCGTCCTCAGCTACTGGCCCCTCCGCCCAGGCCCGGAGGGTGCCCGCGACCAGCGCCTCGCTGCTGTCCTGCCTGCACGGTCGGTGGAAGCAGTCTGAGCATGCCTCACCCCGTGGGAGTTCCCTACTTCTTCGTCTGCGTCATGTTCGCAGTGGCGACGTACAGCATGGGACGGTTGCTGCTCGCCCGACGGCTCGGGCGGCGGGACCACTACGACGTCAGTGTGGCCCATGTGGTCATGGGCGTCGCGATGATCGGGATGCTCGTCCCTCGATGGAATGTCATTCCCAGCGGTCCCGGCGAGGTTGTCTTTGGCGCCATGGCCATCTACTTCCTCGCCGTCACCGTCGGCGTCGCTTTGCGTAGGGGACCCTGGGGTGACGACGACCTCGCCCATCCCACGTACCACCCCCTGGTGCACCTCCTCATGGCCTGCGCCATGCTCGACATGTACGGATTGGGAATGACGCAGAGCAGAACTGCGGGCGCGGCCATGGCGATGGCGCAAGGATCCTCAAGCGCCGGTGGTCCGGGCTTGACGCTGTTCCTCGTGGCCTTGCTGATCGTGGCGGCGGTGTGGCTGCTCGATGAAATCAGCGCTCCCGCGCGCTCCCCCCGGTTGGCGGGATCGTCCGTTGCGAACCATGAAGGCGAAAGCGTCGTCGTCGCCAGCGAAAGACCGTGGCTTGCCCCGCGGTTGGAGATCTCATGCCACGTTGCCATGTGCGTCACCATGGCCTACATGCTGGTTCTGGTGGTCTAGTGCACGATCGGGGCATCCGCGATCAGTACCCGGATTCACTGTGCGTTCGATCATGACAGCGGACGAGGAAGCGAGATGTACCAATCCGATGTGCGCCTGCTCACCCTGTCAGTGCGCCGAATGCCGCTGCGGCACTGCCAGGATGGGTGACCTCGAAGGTCAGGTCATGGATGTCCTCTGGGCACGGTCCAGCGAGGAGCCGACCGTGCGGGAGATTGCCGAGTCGTTTCCAGACCTGGCGCATACCACCGTCGCGACCATGCTCGATCGGCTGACCGTGAAGGGCTTGGTTCGATACCGGAAGGAAGGGCGAACCCGATATTTCTCGGCTGTCGGATCCCGGGCTGACTACACCGCAATGTCCATGTATGAGTCCCTCCGTACGACCGACGATCCCGAAGCAGCCCTCGCCGGGTTCGCTGAGCTCGTCTCGACTGGCGAAGGAGCGCTCCTCCTTGAGGCGTTGCGAGACCGCTTACGGAAAGCATTGACGGGCCCCGGGGGCAACGACGGATGAGATTGTGATCACGCCGCTCGTGCAGGACACGCTGAGGTTCTTTCGCGAACTATTGAAAACTGGATAGATCGATCCATCCATTCGTCGCAATCGACCGGTCATCGACAGGTCATCGACCGGTACTCGATGACCTCGGCGTGGAGAGCGCGCAGCGATCGCGGGGTCGAGGTCGTTGTCCAACGTGAATCCGCCGGGGCGCGCGGAAAGTATAAGCAGAAGCCATTAGAATTTTGCGAACCACTATGTCGAAACAGCCCCAGCGCTTCTCGCGGCCGCAACGTCCTTCGTTCCCGGCGGGAAGACCCCACCCTCCGTCGCTCAGCGCCGTCGCGGACGAGAAGACGCTCGAAGCCGTCTTCAGCGCCCTCGCCAACGAGACCCGGCGGGGCATCCTCGCCGCGCTGCACGACCTGGGTGCTCCGATGCGGTCGAGCGAGATCGCCCGACGCTTCGACCTCCCGTGGCAGGCCGTCTCCCGCCATCTCCGCATCCTGACCGAATCCGGGCTGATCTCCTGTGAGGTCCTCAAGAACGGGCGGGAGTACTCACTGAATCGTGAGCGCCTGCAGCGGGTGGCGGGCCGGTGGATCACGCGGGTCGCCACCAAGGGCTCGAGAACAGCCGACGGGAAGCTCGTGTTCGACTTCGCCGACTGAGCCGAGCGGTCAGTCGCCTTCGAGCGCCCGCCGCAGGAACGCTTCGACCTCTGACCGTTCCACGGTCCGGCGCATGGGCGGCAGCGTCGACAACAGCACCCCCCGGTACGACGCCGTCGCGAGCCGGGGGTCGAGGACCGCCACCACGCCCCGGTCCTCGGCGTTGCGGATGAGGCGGCCGGACCCTTGTGCGAGCAGCGTGGCGGCACGGGGGAGGTCCACCACCGAGAAGGCGGCGGTGCCGGCGCGGTCGCGCCGCGCCTGCAGGAGGGGATCGTCGGGTCGTGGGAACGGCAGCCGGTCCAGGGTGACCATCGACAGCGCCCGCCCCGGGATGTCGACGCCCTGCCAGAAGCCCATGGTGGCGAAGAGGCATGACGTCTCGTCGTCGGCGAACTGTTCGAGCAGCCGTCCCTTCGGGAGGTCGCCCTGGAGAAGCAGGGTGTAGGGGAGCTCGGGCGCCAGGGCCGCCGCGGCCGCCTGGGTCGCCCTGCGGCTGGTGAAGAGCGCGAGAGTGCGCCCGCCCGCGGCCGAGATCAACAACGAAAGCTCCTCGTGCAGGGCTTCCTCCGCACCCGCGGCACGGCGGTCGGGGAGGTGGCGCGCCACGTACAGGAGCGCGTGGGAGCGGTAGTCGAACGGACTGCCGACGTTCAGTTCTTCGGCGTCGAACCCGTCCAGACCGACGCGGTCGGCCAGCCGGGGCGGGATGGTGGCGCTGGTGAGCACCGCGGTCACGTCGCCCCAGAGCAGTCCGGAGAGGGCAGGCCCGACGTCGATGGGGGAGAGGCGCAACCTCGGGCTGCGCCGCGAGCCGTCGACCCAGGCCACGTCGCTGTCGCGGCGGCCCACCAGTCGCTGTAGGTCCTCCGCCAGGTGGGTCGCGGCCGCCACGGCGCGGGTCTTCCGGTTCGCGCGATCCACGTCGGTCAGGGTGGCGCCCTCGTCGGGGATGAAGGACTGTTGCATGCCGCCCCGTCGCAGGGCGTCGGTTGCCCGCCGCGCCAGGTCCGCCACGCGGCGGGACGAGCTCGGCGAGGCCACCCCCGTCCCCATTCCCCTGGAGCACACGCTGACCGACGAGGTCGGCCAGGACGAGGCCCAGCTCGTCCCCCAACGACGACAGCGTGTCGAACAGCGGCGCGTCCTTCTGGTCGGCCAAGGAGCGCGCGCCGGTGACGATCGTACGGATCCGGCCGGGCGTCACCTCGACGCCCAAGCTCGATGTCATCACCTCCTCGAGTTCGTGCGCCTCGTCGAAGACGACGACGTCGTGCTCGGGGAGCACGGCCTGGCCGCTCGCGAGGTGCGCGCCGTAGAGGTGGGTGTTCACGACCACGATGTCGGCCGCCGCCGCACGGTCACGCGCCGCTTCCGCGAAACACCGGTCACCGGACGGACAGTTGAAGGCGCCCGGGCACTCGCGGGGGCCGACGCTCAGCATGTTCCAGGCGCGGTCGGTCGGCTCGAAGGAGAGGTCGGCGCGGTCGCCCGTAGGGGAGGTCTGCGACCAGGCCACGAGGCGGCGCACCTCTTCGACGAGCCCCTCCGGCGGCGAGGCCGACCCACCACCGGCCGGCTCGTCCCACCCCTCGCCGCCCTCGGGCGGTGGGCCCTCCCCGCCCCGGTCGCCCAGCTCCGGCTGGATCCCGCCGGACCCCACTTCGGCCACCCGCTGGCGGCAGATGTAGTTGCTGCGACCCTTCAGGACGGCGTGGTCCAAGGGCGCGCCCAACCCGGACCCCGCCGCCATCAGCGGCAGGTCCTTGTCGGACAGTTGGTCCTGCAGGGCCTTGGTGGCCGTCGCCACCACGACCTTCTTGCCGCTCAGCGCGGCCGGGACCAGATAGGCGAGGGACTTGCCCGTGCCCGTGCCGGCCTGCACGACCAGGTGGGTCTGGGTGACGACCGCCTCGGCAACGGCCCGGCACATCTCCTGTTGCTCGGGGCGGTTCTCCCCGCTGGCCATGCGGGCCGTGACCTTGGCCAGCGTGTCGACCGCCTGGTCCCCCGCCTGTCGCGCGTCCTCGAGCACCCCGCCCGAGGACCCGATGACGTCGGCGTCGAAGACGTCCGCCGGCTCCTCGTCGCCGACCCCGAACGGGTCGAGCGGGTCGCGCCAGCCCCCACCGTCCGGACCCTCGGAACCGTCGTACCCCTCAACCACCCACCGATCATGCCCGGAGGTGGCGACACGTGGGGCCGTCAGCCTGGGACGGCGGTCCGGACGTCCACGACCACCTGCGTGGACAGGTCTTTGAAGGCCTGCTCGCCGAAACCGGTCCACATCTCGACGGCGGGGGGCGGCATGTGTTCGAGCATGGCCGCACGCTGCGCGTCGTTCATCCGCTGCCGGATGAGCCCGAGAATGAGCCAGATCTTGTCGCCCTGGAACGCGGCCATGCCGTGTCCCGGCAGGGCACCCCACTCCTCCAGCGACAGGTTCTCGGCGCACAGGGACAATCCCTTGGCCTCCTCCTCGTCGAGATGCGGCTCGAGCTGTGCCCGGAGTACTTCGAGTGAGCCCGCCACCTCGGCCTGGGCCGAGGCGTCGCCGCCGCGCCACGTGGCCAGTGCGCGCTCGGCGTTGGCCGTGAGCTCCAGGGCCTCCTCGTGCTCTGCCTCCAGGCGATCGAGCAGCTGGCCCTCCGCGGGCAGCGCTCGCGGAGGAGCGGAAAGACGAGCTTCTCCTCCGCGTCGTGATGGGCCTCGAGGAAAGACAGGACGTTCTCGTAGTAGTTCGCAACGACGGCAAGACGCTCGGCGTCGCCCGCCGTGACGCCCCCGACGAGTGACGGTGCTGAACCCAGCGTGTCGCGGAAGACACCGTGTACCGCGAACATGTCGGTGACGTCCGGCCGTGGGGCCGCTTGCTCTGCCATTGAGCAGTCTCCTTGTTGGTCGCCAAACACACCGCACAGAGGGAACGGGGCCCGCCGCCAGCACGCCTACTTCAACACAAATCGTGTGCCGTTGCCGTCCCACTGCGGTGCCCCTGCCTCCGGGCAGCCCGCGGTAGGTTCATCCGGTGACCTCCGCCGCTCGAATGGAGGGGGAGGCCCAGGGGCAGGGCCGGGACCCCGACCACGCCGACGCCGCGGAACCCGTGCCCCCGGAGCTCGACCGCTCCCGCGTCCCGGTGCACGTCGGCTGCGTCATGGACGGCAACGGCCGCTGGGCCTCGGCCCGGGGCCTCCCACGGACCGATGGGCACGCCGCCGGCGAGGCTGCGCTCCTCGATGTGGTCAACGGCGCTCTCGAGATCGGCATCAAGTGGATCACCTTCTACGCCTTCTCGACCGAGAACTGGCGCCGCCCGCCCGACGAGGTGCGCTACCTCATGAACTTCAATCAGTCGCTGTTGATGCGCCGCCGCGACGAGCTCAACGAGAAGGGTGTGCAGATCCGCTTCGCCGGCCGGCGCGACTGGCGCGTACCACGACGTGTGCTCAAGCGCATGGACGAATCCATAGAACTGACGAAACACAACACGCGCATGGTGATGACGATGGCCTTCAACTACGGAGGCCGCGCCGAGATCGTCGACGCCGTCCGTTCCATCGTCGCGCAGGGCGTGCCCCAATCCAAGGTCGACGAGAAGCTCATCCGGCGTCACCTCTACTTCCCCGACATGCCCGACCCCGACCTCGTCGTCCGGACCTCGGGCGAGACCCGCATCTCCAATTTCCTCTTGTGGGAGATCGCCTACAGCGAGCTGGTCTTCCCCGAAACGCTCTGGCCGGACATGCGCCGCCACCACCTCTACGAGGCCGTGATCGAGTTCCAGAAGCGGGTCCGGCGCTTCGGCTCGGTGGGCTCGTGAGCCCTTGAAGCTGCGAAACTGGGGGGGTCATGAGCCGTCGTACCCCCGGGACCGCCCGCACCACGCAATCTCGACACTCCCGCCTCACCCTCACCCGGGTCCTCCTGGCCCTCGGTTTCCTCGTCCTGACCGCGTTCGTCTATGTGGTCCTCGCCCACGGGGCGAACGGCGGCAACATCGTGGGGATCGTCGTCGCCGTGGTCGTGCTGATCGCGGCCGGCAACCTCCTCTACGGGCGCAGTGCGCCCGGCGCCCGGGCGCTGGCCCGCACCCGCCAGGCCCAGGAGGCCCACGACCGGGCGGCCGACCTGGCCGCCGAGTCCCGCCGGGCCACGACCGCGGCGGACCGCCGCGGCGAGCGCTACTGCCCCATGGACCCCGGCCCGCACCCGTGAGCCTCTTCCGCGACACCGGCGTCGTCCTGCGCACCTACCGCCTGGGCGAGGCAGACAAGATCGTGGTCTTCCTCACCGAACGCCACGGCAAGGTGCGCGCCGTGGCAAAGGGAATACGCAAGACCACGTCCAAGTTCGGTGCCCGGTTGGAACCGTTGACCCACGTCGACCTGCTCCTGTGGCAGGGCCGCAGCGAGCTCGACATCGTGAACCAGGCCGAGGTCGTCGATTCCTTCCGGCAAACCCGCGAAGACCTCACCCGCCTCCCCCGAGGCCTCGCCCTCCTCGAGGTCGCCGATCAGCTGGCGCAAGAACGCCATCCCGACCCCCGCCTCTATTCCATGCTCGTCGGCGCCCTCCGCGCCCTTTCGAACCCCGACGCCGACCCCACCCTGCTCGCGGCGAGCTTCTTCCTGAAGGCGCTCGTCCTCGAGGGCGCGGGCCCCGTCCTCAATGAGTGCGCCACCTGTGGCGAGCCCGACGGCGCGGTCGAGCTCGTCGCCTTCGACCTCGTCGCCGGCGGGACGCTGTGCCGGGCGCATCGCAGCGGCCGCCCGCTCAGCCCCGCCGCCCTCGCGCTGGTGCGTCGCATCCTCGGCGGCGACCTGGCCGCGGTGCTCACTGGCCCGCCGCCGCCCGGCGCGGACGAGGTGGCCGAGCTCGCCACCGAGGCCATGGAAGTGCACCTGGACCGCCGCATCCGCTCGGTGCGCTCGACCGCCGGCCTTTGAGCGCGTTCGGCGTCTACGTCCACGTCCCGTTCTGCCGGGAGCGCTGCGAGTACTGCGCCTTCGCCACCTACTCCGACCGCGACCATCTCATGGCGCGCTACGTGGACGCGTGCGTCATCGACATCGAGCGTGCCATTGAGGGAAACGGCCTCGAACCCGCCACTTCCATCTTCTTCGGAGGGGGGACACCCTCCCGACTCCACCCCGACGACCTGTGCCGCATCCTCGACACCATCCCGCGCGCGCCCGACGCGGAGGTGACCGTCGAGTGCAATCCCGAGGACGCCGACGAAGCTCACCTGACCGCCTACCGCCGTGCCGGCGTGACCCGTGTGTCGTTCGGGCTGCAGTCGGTGCACCCGCACGTGCTGGCCGGTCTCGGCCGCCGCGCCGTGCCGGCCACCGCAGAGACCATCGCCGACGCGGTGGCCGGCACTGGCTTCGATACGTGGAACCTCGACCTGATCCTCGGCGGTGCCGGCGAGACCGACGCCGACTGGGACACCACGCTCGCGTGCGTCCTCTCGCTCGACCACCCACCCCCGCACGTCAGCGCCTATGCGCTCACGGTGGAGAAGGGCACCCCGCTGGCCAAGGACCCGGCACGCCATCCCGACGAAGCGGCGCTGGCGCGGCGCTACGCCCACGCCGACCAGGTCCTCATGGCCGCCGGCTACCACTGGGAGGAGATCTCCAACTGGGCCCGGCCCGGCCATGAGTGCCGGCACAACCGTCTCTACTGGGACCAGGGCGACTACGTCGGCATCGGCTCGGCGGCGCACTCGCACCGCCACGGCGAGCGCTGGTGGAACGTGCGCACACCCGAGCGCTACGTCGAGGCCCTGGAGTCGGGGCGCTCGCCCGAGGCCGGGCGCGAGGTGCTGACCGACGACCAGCGCGCGTTCGAGGCCCTCGCCCTGGCGCTGCGCACCTCGCGCGGCGTGCCGTGGGACAGCCTGCGCGATCCTGCGCACCTCACCGGCGCCGATACCGACGTGCCGGGGGTCGGCCCCGACGCCGACGCGCTCGTGACCCGACAGGGTGACCGGGCTGTGCTCACCGTGCGGGGACGCCTGCTCGCCAACGAGGTCAGCACCCGAATTCGCTCCGGTATCCTGCTCCGATGACCGACGCCGCCCCGACGCCCGAGGCGCCCGAGGCTGCCGCAGCCACCGACGACCTCATGGAGAAGGTCGTGCGCCTGTGCCGCCACCGCGGCTTCGTCTTCCCCTCGGCCGAGATTTACGGCGGCTTCCGCTCCACCTACGACTACGGCCCGCTCGGGGTCAACATGCTGCGTAACGTCAAGAACACGTGGTGGCGCTCCATGGTCCAGCTGCGCGACGACATCGTCGGCCTCGATGCCGCCATCCTCGGGCCGCCCGCCATCTGGGAGGCCTCCGGCCACCTGGCCACCTTCACCGACCCCCTCGTCGACTGCAAGAACTGCCACGAGCGCTGGCGGGCCGACAAGATCGCCGGCGTCTGCCCCAACTGCGGCTCGCCTGACCTCACCGAGGCCCGCGCCTTCCACCTCATGTTCAAGACCCACGCCGGCCCGGTGGAGGACGAGGCCCACGTCGCTTACCTCCGCCCCGAGACCGCCCAGGGAATGTTCACCAATTTCGCCAACGTGCTCAACACGACGCGGAAGAAGCCCCCGTTCGGCATCGCGCAGGTGGGCAAGTCGTTCCGCAACGAGATCACCCCGCAGAACTTCGTCTTCCGCACCCGCGAATTCGAGCAGATGGAGATGGAGTTCTTCGTCCCGCCCGACGAGGCGCAGAAGTGGTTCGACTACTGGTTGACCGAGCGCATGCAGTGGTACCTCGACCTGGGCATGCCCGCCGAGAAGCTCCGGCTGCGCCACCACGATGCCGACGAGCTCTCGCATTACTCGAGTGCCACCGCCGACGTGGAGTTCCTCTTCCCCTGGGGCTGGGATGAGCTCGAGGGCATCGCCAACCGGGGCGACTACGACCTCAAGGCGCACTTCGCTGCGTCGGGGGAGTCCCTCGACTACTTCGACCCCCAGATGAACGCGCGCTACGTGCCCCATGTCATCGAGCCTGCGGCCGGCGCGACGCGCACCATGATGGCCTTCCTCTTGGGCGCCTACGGCGAGGACGAGGTCGGCGGCGAGGCCCGCACCGTCCTGCGCTTGCACTGGCGCCTGGCCCCGTACCAGGTCGCGGTGCTGCCGTTGTCCAAGAAGGACACACTCGAGCCGGTCGCCCGCAAGGTGCGGGCTCTGCTGCAGCCCCACTTCATGTGCGACTACGACGTCACCCAGAGCATCGGCAGGCGGTACCGGCGCCAGGACGAGATCGGCACGCCGTGGTGCGTGACGGTCGACTTCGATTCGTTGGCGGACAACGCGGTCACCGTGCGCGACCGCGACACCACCGAGCAGGTCCGGGTGCCGATCGACCGGCTGCTCGAAGAGCTGCGCTACCGCACCGGCGAGGCCTAGACATCCCACCGCCTTAAATGTCAAGCAGCCGCGGACAGTTCGTGCTGGGGGCGATAACTCCAGGCGATCGATTCGTCGTATGCGACGTGGTGGGTCAGGCAGCCGTGGAGGACGCCGACGAGGCGGTTGCCCAGAGCGCGTAGGGCCTGGTGATGTCCGTCGCCTGCGGCTCGTCGGGCGTCGTAGTAGGCCCGTGCGCCGGCCGAAGCACTGAGGGAGGCAAAGGCCCACAGGTAGATGGCGTCGGCCAGGCGGCGGTTGCGGACGTGGCGGGCGAGCACCGTCTTCTTGGTGCCAGAGGTCCGGGTGATAGGTGACGTGCCGGCGTAAATTCTTCGAGAGACTTGGCGCTGGCATAGCGGTTCGGCTCGTCGCCGAACTCGCCGAGCACCCGGGCGCCGAGGATGGTCCCGAGTCCTGGCAGGGAACGGACCACCTCAGCGTCTGGGTGCTGCTCAAAATCCGAGGAGAGCTCCTCGGCAAGTGCGGCGGCTTGCACAACCATCTCGGCGATGACCGCCACGCTGGCCGTCACCGACGCTCCCATGGCACCCGCCACGGCCGCGGGTGCGGCGAGCTGCTCGGAGCGCAATGCCGTCTGGATCTCGGCCGCCCGCTCGTCGATGCGCCTCTGGCGACCACCACGGCGCAGCGCCGAGGCGATCTTGGAGCGCGACAAGCCTCTCCCGAGGGTTGGGGTGGGAGCGATGCGCAGCACCGCGAGAGCATCGGAGCTGGCCAGATCCTCAAAAGCGACCAGAGCGGCGGGGTAGAACTCGCGCAACGTCGAGCGCAACAGGTTGGTCTGACGGCCCCGGGACCACACCATGGACTGGTGGGCACGGGCCAGGATCTTGATCGCCTCCACCTCCTCGCTGTCAGCGGCCATGAGGCGATGGTTGTGACGGTCGGTGCGGACCATGTCGGAGAGCACCTGGGCGTCGCCGGCGTCGGACTTGGCCCCCGAGCTCGAGTGACGGTCCCGATAGCGCGACGTCGACATCGGGTTGACGGCGTAGAGCTGGTAACCAGCGCCAAGCAGCGCGCTCACGAAGAGCCCTCGGTCCGTCTCGATGCCGATCACCACCTCTGCGGGGTCCTCGACGTGCGCGCCGACCAGCTCGTGGAACCGGGCGATGCCTTCGACCCCTTCGGCCAGGCGGCCCTTTGAGAGCCGGCCACCCTCCTCGTCAGCCACATGCACGTCGTGATGGGACTCCGCCCAATCCACGCCAACAAAGATCATCTGACCGTCACCTCTCGCTCGTCGGACCAGCTTGCCTGAGCCTCGAGGCGGCCGACAGCCCGCTAATGGATCAGTGCTCGCGGCACGACATCCCACCAGCCGTCACGGCAACCTCACCGACCAACAGGGGCACGATCTAGGCCTAAGGCTCGAGGCCCGGCGCACATCAGTGCTCACCTATTGGCGGCTCGGCACCAGCCTCACCCGTGCTTCGAGTGAGGTGGTCGATCCCCATTAGCGCAGAGGGCGTTCAGGCCACTCCGCGGGTCCGGCGCAGGACGAGGGCCCCGAGAAGAAGCAACAGCGCCGCGCACCACGCCACCGACGTCCACGCGGCTCCCGAGACGTGCTCGGTTCCACCCGAGAGGAGCGAGCGAACGGCGTCGACGAGTTGCGTGACCGGTTGATACGTGGTGAATCCCTGCATCCAGCCCGGCAGGACACCCAGCGGCACGAAGCCGCAGGTCGCAAGGACCAGCGCGACGAGGACGCCGTAGACCACCGGTGCCGGTGGCTCAGGCCACCCGGCGGTACTTGCGCACCGCCAGCGGCACCAGGACGACCAGGAGCCCGAAGCACCAGGCCAGTGACGCCCAGACGGCGCCCGTGTTCTGCATCGTCCCGCCCACCATCAGCGAGCGCGAGGCGTTGATCACTTGCGTCACCGGTTGGTGCAGGGCGAAGGCCTGGAGCCATCCGGGCATATCGCTCACGGGGACGAACGCCGACGAGGCGAAGATCAGCGGGAACAGGAACGGGAACACCATGATCTGCGCCGTCTCCGCGTTGGGAGCCATCAAGCCCAGGGTGGCGAAGCCCCAGCACAGCGTGTACGAGAACAGCAGCACGATGAGGAGGCCCGCCAGGAACAGCCCGAAGTTGGTGGAGATCCGAAATCCCACGGCGAAGCCAACCGCGGAGATGATCAAGACCACGAACACGTTGCGCACCAGGTCCGCCGTCGTCCGGCCCGCCAGCACGGCGGATCGTGACATCGGCAACGCGCGGAAGCGTTCGATCAAGCCCTTGTGCAGGTCCTCGGACAGCCCGACCGCGGTGGCCACGGCGCCGAACGCCACGGTCTGGACGTAGACCCCCGGCATCAGGAAATCGACGTAGGGCACCGTGGTGTGGATGGCGCCCCCGAAGACATAGACGAAGAGCAGCACGAACATGATCGGCTGCACGGCCGAGAAGAACACGTTCTGTGGCGTGCGCATGAGCGCGATGAGGTTGCGCCAGGTGACGGTCAGGATGTCCGAGACGATCCATCCCGCCCGGGTTCCGGTCGGCGTCGTGGGACGCTCGATGGTGCGGGGCAGTGCGATGGTCGTCATGCGGCGTCCTCTCCGTCGGCCTCGGCATCGGCTTCGATACCGGCAGCGCTCTCTCCGGCGGCGGCGCGGCGGCGGCCGGCTTTGTGGGCGGCGCGCTCGGTTTCGGACTCGGCTTGCGTCTTGTGCCCGGTGAGGCTGAGGAAGACGTCGTCGAGGCTCGGTTCACGCAGGGCCAGGCCTTGCACGGGGATCCTGGCGGTATCGAGGGAACGCAAGACCTCGGCGCCGACTGCAGGCCCGTTCTCGACCGTGAGCTCGACGATCGCACCGTCTATGACGGGTTCCCGGTCGGTCAGGGCGGTGAGCAGCGGCACGGCCCGGGCGACCGAGTCGCCGCCGTCCAGGGTCACGGCCACGACCGACGTGCCGAGGTTCGCCTTGAGCTCGGCCGGGGTGCCCTGCGCGATCACCCGGCCGTGGTCCACCACGACGATGTCGCGGGCAAGCCGGTCGGCCTCTTCGAGGTACTGCGTCGTGAGGAGGACCGTCGTGCCCACGTCGGTCAGGTCCTCAATGACCGTCCACAGGTCCTGGCGGCCCTCGGGGTCCAGGCCCGTCGTCGGTTCGTCGAGGAACAGGACCGGTGGGCCGGCCACCAACGCGGCGGCCAGGTCGAGCCGGCGGCGCATGCCGCCCGAGTAGGTCTTGAGCGGGCGGTCAGCCGCGCCGGCCAGGCCGAAAGCTTCGAGCAGCTGGCCGGCCCGCTCGCCCGCGAACTTGCGGCGCATGTGCGAGAGACGCCCCACCATGCGGAGGTTCTCCCTACCCGTCAGGTTCTCGTCCACCGTGGCGTATTGACCCGCCAGGCCGATGAGGCGGCGCACCGTGTCGGGCTCCTTGACGACGTCGTGTCCGAGGATGCTCGCGGTCCCCGCGTCGGGCTCGAGGATGGTTGAGAGGATGCGGACGGCCGTGGTCTTGCCCGCGCCGTTGGGACCGAGCAGGCCGAGGACGGTCCCCGCCTCTATCTCGAGCGAGACCCCGTCGAGAGCGCGGACGTTGCCCCTCGGGAAGACCTTCACCAGGTCCCGTGGCTTCCACGGCGTTCGAAGAACTGTAAGAATTAGCCATCGACAAAGAAGCTTAGTGATAAAGTCACTTATATGTCAAGACAGTGGAACCGGATGGAGCTGGCCCAGCAGCTCCGCAACGAGATCATGGGTTACTTCGGCGCGGCCAGCGAGTTCGACGAGCAGGTCGCCAAGAAGCTGAAGCTGAGCCGGACCGACGTGCGCTGCCTGGACCTTATTGACCGCCTCGGCCCGATCAGCGCGGGCCGGCTGGCGGAGGAGAGCGGCCTCACGACGGGTGCGGTGACGTTCATCCTCGACCGCCTGGAGGAGGCGGGCATGGTCACGCGCCGACGCGACACCGAGGACCGCCGCCGGGTCTGGGTCGAGATGGTGCCCGAGGCGCAGGAACGACTGAACGACCTGCACCAACCCGTCGCCGAAGAGATGCGCGAGGTCGCGCAGCGCTTCAAGGCCGACGAGCTCGCCACCGTTCGGGACTTCATGCGCCAGGCCAAGGAGGTCTTCCAGCGACAGATGCACGACGTCGTCCACGAGGCGGTGCGAGAGGCGAGGAGCGCCGCCGAGGATGCGGCGCGCGGGGCGCGGGAAACCGCCCGGGAGGCGACGCGCGAAGCGCGAGAGGCCGCGGCGGACGCCGCGGGTGAGCCGCCCGAGGAGGACGAGCGCGGGAAGTAGGCTGGCGCGGCCCGCCCCAGCGGCGCGGGTGACGACCACCGAGCGACCGCCTCGCCACGCGGGTCGCCCGTCCCCAGGGCAAGGAGGCCCGATGCCGTACGTCTACGACTTCGACCACACGCACCCCCGTCCCCCGATGGAGCGCAAGGACCTCCTCGGCGGCAAGGGCGCCAACCTGGCCGAGATGACGTCGGTACTGAAGCTCCCCGTGCCGCCCGGGTTCACGATCTCCACCGACGCCTGCCGCGACTACATGGCCGGCGGGTGGCCCAAGGGCCTCGACGGCGAGGTGTCCTCGGCCCGTGCGCGCCTGCAGAAGGCCATGGGCAAGAAGATCGGCGACGTGGCCGACCCGTTGTTGGTTTCGGTGCGCTCCGGCGCCAAATTCTCCATGCCCGGGATGATGGATACCGTCCTGAACCTCGGCCTCAACGACCGCTCTGTCGAGGGGCTGGCCGCGCAGACCGGCGACGAGCGATTCGTGTTCGACTCGTACCGCCGCTTCATCGCGATGTACGGCCGCATCGTTTTGGAGCTCCCGGGGGAAGAGTTCGACGGGCTGTTCGACGCGGCGAAGGAACTTGCGGGCACGACGTCGGACGCCCGGGTGCCGGTAGAGCTGCTGCGCTACCTCGTCGACTCGTACCAACAGATCGTCGAGCGCCACACGGGCAAGCCGTTCCCCCAGGAGCCGGAAGACCAACTCCGCGGCGCCATCGAGGCGGTGTTTCGCAGCTGGAACGGGCCCCGCGCCATCGCATACCGAGAGCGCGAGCACATCGCGGACGACCTCGGCACCGCAGTGAACGTGCAGGCCATGGTCTTCGGCAACCGCGACGACAACTCCGGCACCGGCGTCGGCTTCACGCGGGACCCGGCGACCGGGGCCAAGGGCGCCTACGGCGACTTCTTGCTCAACGCGCAGGGCGAGGACGTCGTGGCGGGCATCCGCAACACCGAGCCCATTTCGGAGCTGAAGAAGCAGTTCCCCAAAATCCACGCGGAGCTCCTCAAGATCTTCAGCCGGCTGGAGTCCCATTACAAGGACATGTGCGACACCGAGTTCACCATCGAGCAGGGCAAGCTCTGGATGCTCCAGACCCGCGTGGGCAAGCGGAGCGGCGCCGCTGCTCTGAAGATGGCCGTGGACATGGTCCGTCCCAACGACCTCGGCATCTCCAAGGCCGAGGCGGTGTCCCGGATCACCGAGGACCACCTCGACTCCGTACTGCACCCGCAGTTCGCCGGCTCGGGCTACACCGCCTGGGTCAAGGGGCTTGGCGCCAGCCCGGGCGCCGCGGTAGGCCGCATCTACTTCACGGCCGACGAGGCCGCCGACGCGGCGGCACGAGGTGAGCGGGTCATCTTGGTGCGCAACGAGACCTCCCCCGAGGACGTGCACGGGATGCTGGCCTCCGAGGGGATCCTCACCGCGGGGCGGCCTGGTCAGCCACGCCGCGGTCGTGGCCCGGGGATGGGGCAAGCCGGCCGTGGTCGGCGCGGAGGCGCTGCGCCTGGCCGACCACACCGTCACGGCGGGCGACATGACGCTCTTCGAAGGCGACTGGATA
This sequence comes from uncultured Acidimicrobiaceae bacterium, assembly GCA_963808355.1. Taxonomy (GTDB): domain Bacteria; phylum Actinomycetota; class Acidimicrobiia; order Acidimicrobiales; family RAAP-2; genus Bog-473. Next base: position 200,865 of record CAWEFL010000003.1, on the reverse strand, counting down.
TCGCTCGACGGGGCGGCCGGCATGGTGGTGGCGGGCCAGGTGCCGCTCACCTCGGCGTCGCCGCCGGCCGCGTTCGACACGGTGCTCGGGTGGGCTGACGACATCCGCAAGGGCCATCTCGCCGTGCGGGCCAACGCCGACAGCGGTGACGACGCAGCCAACGCCCGCAAGCTCGGCGCCGAAGGCATCGGCCTGTGCCGTACCGAGCACATGTTCCTCGGCGAGCGGCTCCCGGTCGTGCGCCGCATGATCTTGGCGCACGCGCCGAGCGAGGAGGCAGAGGCGTTGGAGGAGCTCCGTCGTGTGCAGCGCGAGGACTTCATCGCCATCCTGACCGCCATGGACGGCCTGCCCGTCACCGTGCGCCTGCTCGATCCACCGCTACACGAGTTCCTGCCCTCCACCGAGGAGCTGATGCGGAAGGAGGCGACGGTCGGGCTCAACCCCGAGGAGCGCCGGCTCTACGAGGCGGCTTTGGCGTGGCGCGAGGCCAACCCCATGTTGGGCACCCGCGGGGTGCGCCTCGGTGTCATCAAGCCCGGGCTGTACGCCATGCAGGTCCGGGCGCTCATGGAGGCGGCGCGCCAGCGCGTGGCCGACGGCGGGCACCCGATCGTCGAGATCATGATTCCGCTGACGGTAACCAGGGAAGAAATGGCGCTCGCCCGCGGCTGGGTCGAGGACGCGGTAGCAGACGTCAACAAGGAGAAGGCCCCCCGGCCCTCGAAGAAGGCGAGGAACGGCGGAGCGGGCGGAAGCGCCGACGAGGGCAGACTCGAGGTGACGATCGGCACCATGATCGAGACACCGCGCGCCGCGCTCTGCGCCGGCGAGATCGCCGAGGTGGCCGACTTCTTCTCGTTTGGCACGAACGACCTCACCCAGATGACCTTCGGCTTCTCCCGTGACGACGTCGAGGGCCGCATGATGGACGCCTATCTCGAGCACGGCCTTCTGCCCCGCAACCCCTTCGAGGTCGTGGACGTCGACGGTGTTGGCGAGCTCGTGCGCCTTGGTGTCGAGCGGGGCCGGTCGACCCGCCCGGGACTCAAGGTCGGCGTCTGCGGGGAGCACGGCGGCGAGCCGGCCTCCATCGACCTCTTCTACCGCGCCGGCCTCGACTATGTGAGTTGCTCGCCCTTCCGCGTCCCGGTGGCACGACTGGCTGCGGCCCAGGCCGTGCTGGCCGGGGCGCCGGCGGCAGCCAAGCCCGCGGCGCCCGAGAAGAAAGCGAAGGCCAGCTAGGCGACCATCAGGCGGGCTCGGATTCGGCATGCCCGCTGAGAGGTAGCACCGTCACGCGACCAAGGTCCAGATGGCTTCAACGATTCCGAAGGGCCATGCGCCCGAGAGGAATCCGTACGTCCGTCCCCGAGAGTCCGGGTCATACATGGTCATTCTGAAAGTGAGCGCGCAGAGCCCGTTGATGGTGACCACCAGCAGAAACGAGGTCCGTCACGACTGGCGCAACGCCGCGGTACGTTCGGGTCGTGGGGATCCCCGACGAGGAAGTCGCCGCGGTCCGGTCGGCCACCGACATCGTGGCGCTCATTGGCGAGCACGCGGCGCTTAAGAAGGTCGGCCGGCGGTGGACGGGCCTGTGTCCGTTCCACACCGAGAAGACACCTTCGTTCAGCGTCAACGCGGAGGAGGGCTTCTACTACTGCTTCGGGTGCCATGCGTCGGGCGATGCCATCACCTTTGTCCGCAGCATGGAGCATCTCGACTTCGTCGACGCGGTGCGGCTCCTGGCCGACCGAGCTGGCGTCACGCTCCATGAGGACCACGAGTCGGGCCGCGACCACCAGCGGCGCTCCGCGCTCCTCGACGCGATGGAACGGGCGGTGTCCTGGTACCACGAGCGGCTCCTGCAGTCTTCCGACGCCGGCCCGGCCCGCGATTACCTCCGCTCGCGGGGCTACGACGGTGACGTCGTCCGCCGCTTCCGGCTCGGGTGGGCGCCGGACAACTGGGACGGGCTGGCCAAGGCACTCAACCTTCCCGAGAAGGTCCTCTCCGATTCGGGGCTGGGCTTCGTCAACCGGCGGGGGCGGGCGCAGGACTCTTTCCGGGCCCGCATCCTGTTCCCCATCTGCGACCCATCGGGACACCCGGTGGCGCTCGGCGGACGCGTCCTGCCGTCGCGACCAGGCACTGCGCCAGCCGAGCGGCCCGAGCCGAAGTACAAGAACTCACAAGAGTCACCCATCTATTCGAAGCGCCGGACGCTGTACGCGCTCGAATTGGTCCAAGCACGGCATCATCGCTCAGGGCGAGGTCGTGGTGTGCGAGGGCTACACCGACGTGATCGGCTGCTTCCAGGCGGGCGTCCCCTGGGCTGTCGCCACCTGTGGCACGGCGCTGGCCGAGGAACACTTCACGCTCTTGCGAAATTTCGCAAAGCGCATCGTGCTGGCTTACGACGCCGACGCCGCGGGTCAGAGCGCAACATCGCGGGTGTACGAGTGGGAGCGCAAGCACGAAGTCGACGTCGTCGTGGCAGCGCTGCCAGGGGGCAGCGACCCAGGCGATCTGGCGCGTACTGATCCGGAAGGGCTGGCCCGTGCGGTGAGGGAAGCCCGGCCATTCCTTCAGTTTCGCGTCGACCGTGTGCTCGACAGCTCGGACCTGACCACGGCGGAAGGGCGGGCACGTGCGGCGGATGCAGCGCTGACAGCGGTGGCGGAGCACCCCGACGACTTGGTGCGGGACCAGTACGTCATGCGGCTGGCCGACCGGTGCCGCCTCGACGCAGCCCGCTTGCGGGAACGGCTCGACCGCCTGCGGGCGCACCCGCCGACCGCGCCGGCACAGCGGCGCTGGGGTCGTCGCGACGATCCGGCGCCACCGTGAATTCCCCGAGGACGACGGAGAGCACAATTCTTTCGGGCGGCACACCCGAGTCCTTCCCAGCACCGCGAGCCGGACCGGGATTGGAGGCGCTCAAGTTGGCGGTGCATCGGCCCGAAGAAGTAGCTGACCGTGTGCACACCGTGCTTTTCGCCGACGTCGTGCAACGGGAGGCTTTCACTGCGCTCCTGGAACACGACAGCGTGCACGATGCGGTCGAGTCCGCGGCACCGGAGGTAGCGAGTCTTTTGCGACGGGTCACGGTCGAAGAACCGTTGGCGGGGGACCCCGAGTTGGGTGACCCGGTCGACTCCGTGATCACGGTGCTTCTTCGCGCCGCTGTTCGTCGCGTGCTCTCCGACATGGAGATTCGGGCTAGGGCAGAGGAGATACCGTGGCAGGAGAGGGCGGCCGAGACAGCGCAGGTACGGCTCTGGCTGGATGAACTCGATGATTTGGAGACGTGGCGCGACGCGTCCGATCGGTTGGTAGCGTGGTTGGTGGAGCGGGGGCGAGGGGAATGACGATTGTGGCAGGGCGAGAGTGAGCGACGACGCGGCGATCGCAATAGACGACGCAAGGGTCGCGCCACCCGTACAGGATTCTGATCCGGACTCGCGCGGATCGACTGCGCATGTCATGTTGCCTGAGGGTATGTCGCAACTCGACTTCGAGGCTCTGCTCGCGATCGGGCGCGAGAAGGGGCAGCTCACCCAGGAAGAGCTGATCGAGTCGCTGCACGCCGTGGAGCTCACGCCGGAGGTCCTCACCACGCTGATCGACCGAGTGACGGCGGCGGGCGCGGTGCTGGTGGAGGAGGAGCCGGCCGCAGAGGAAGTGATCACGGTCGAGGTGACCGTGATCAAGGAGTCCCGTCCGGCCAAGCCGATTGGGGCCGCGCGCAGCGAGACGAAGCGCGAGAACGGGAAACGGGCGGCGGCGACCAGCGAGTCGGCCGGCAGCGCCGAGGACCCTGTTCACACCTACCTCAAGGAGATCGGCCGAGTCCCGCTACTCAACGCCGAGCTCGAGGTGGAGATTGCCAAGGCCATTGAGGAGGGAAACGCTGCAGCAGCTCGGCTCGAGTCCCATGAGCTTGCAGTGGCAAGGGAGGGGCCAGCGCAAGACATCTTGGACGCCGGCGCCATTTCGAAGAACCGGCGCCTCATGCGCAACGGGCAGAAGGCGAAGGACGAACTGATCGAAGCGAACCTGCGGCTGGTCGTCTCCATCGCGAAGCGCTATCGCAACAGGGGGCTGGCCTTCCTCGATCTCATTCAGGAAGGCAATCTCGGGCTCATGCGGGCAGTCGACAAGTTCGACCACACGAAGGGGTTCAAGTTCTCGACCTACGCGACGTGGTGGATCCGTCAGGCCATCACCCGAGCGATCGCCGACCAGGCGCGCACGATCCGGATCCCCGTGCACATGGTCGAGACGATCAACAAAGTCGTCTGGGCACAGCGTCAACTGCTGCAGGAGCTAGGGCGGGAGCCGACTATCGAAGAGGTGGCGCAGCGGGTGGAGCTGCCGATCGAACGAGTCCGCGAGATCCTGCGCATCAACCAGGACACGGTGTCACTGGAGCAGCCGGTGGGCGACGAGGACGACTTCAACCTGTCCGATCTCATCGAGGACCGAGGGGCCGTCGTTCCGGACGATGCAGCGACGCGCTCGCTCCTCGATGCGGCAGTCCGCGAGGCCCTGGGCCACCTGTCAGAGCGCGAGCAGGACGTGGTGCGCCTGCGCTTCGGACTCGACGACGGCAAGATCCGCACCCTCGAAGAGGTCGGCAAAGAGTTCGGCGTCACGAGGGAGCGCGTCCGTCAGATCGAGTCCAAGACGCTGGCCAAGCTCCGCCGGCCGGACGCGGCCCACCTGCTGCGGGATTACCTCGAAGATTCCTGAGCACGGCTCGTCTCGAGCCGCTCGTGGTTCGTTCCGGAGCAGCTGACCACTGGTATCGTTCGGGGGCAATTTTCGCCACCTTTCCGGGGTAGCTCAATGGCAGAGCAAGCGGCTGTTAACCGCTAGGTTGAGAGTTCGAGTCTCTCCCCCGGAGCATTTCCCAGCTCAGGGCAGTTGGCGATGCCTGCACTAAGAGCATGGGCACTCTACGGGCACTAAGACTTTCATTTACGAGCCGGCGCAATCGGCAGGACATCTGCTTGAACCAGATTGCCTAGTTCATTTGCGATGCTCTTATCCCTGTCCTCGCTAGGCCTCCTGTCGCCACGAGAAGACCTACTACCGCCTTGATGGGTCGCGTTTTCTCATCTTCTGGTTTGGGTTTTGGATTTCGCTTCAGGACATCAATCTTTCGTCAGTTGTTTAGAGGGGGCCCTATGCACACACCGTCTACACCATTGTTTCCAGGGACGCCGCTGGCGCTTGCACAACCAGTGTTCCCCGTGGCTCCCGTGATAGGGGTAGTGGTTGGCGTGGTTGACGGTGGCGTCGTTGTCGTTGGTGTTCCAGTGTTGCCGCTGCTGGGCGAGTAGTTAACGCACTGACCGAGAGCTGGATAAGCCTCGAACGCAGCCAGCTCGCCCGCATTGAGCTGGTTACACGGAACGTATGAACCTGGACTCCATGCGACCGTGAAACCCGGTGGGGTAGGCCCTATCAGAACAACTTCTGTGGCTGATCCAACTGACACAGATGTCAATCCGCAAGCGACGTAAAGCCCATTTCGGAGATTGGCGTCAGCAGGCCCACAGTTGGCCACTGCGTCGGAAAGATGACCCCCGTAGCTGCCACCTGCTCGATCAGCTGCCTGCACGGCAGCGTCGAGACAAGAAATGCTGGCGAACCCGTTACCTGTCAGACATTTCGTAGTCGTCGTTGTACACGCCCTCACGCCGGGCATGCTCGGCCCCCCCGTACAGCTCGGTGTTGGTGTATCCGAAGTGCCCGTGGTTCCGGTCGGTCGGCTGAAGGCCTGACCGGTCGAGGTGTTGATCAGCGTGAAGTTGTTGATGATCGTCGTCGATTGGGTGACGACGATGGTGGTGCTCGGCGACAAGCCGGACCACTGGGCGCCCACGTAGCTCGGAGACCCGCTCACCGCGATGGGGGGCGTCAGCGGGTTCCCGCAGTAACAGCGAGCCCGGGGCACCCCGTGGCTGTCGACGAGGACCGCCTGGCCGGCCTGGAGGATCTCGGGGATGGCATTGGCTTGGCCGTCGACGTAGCCGTGGTTGGTGACCCGGGTGTCGTAGCGCAAGGTCACCGGGGTCAGGGCGTTGATGTAGCTCGAGACCTGACCGACCGGAATGCCCTCGGCGGCCGCCCACGCCGAGGCCTTTTGTGGATTGGCCGCCAGATAGGTGACCATCTGGCCTGGATTGCAGCTCGCGGTATCGAGGGTGCCCCCATAGAGGCCGACCGCGTTGCCCGAGTACGAGGCCAGGCTCGTGCCGCTCGTCGGGCTCAGCGTGGACGAGGCCGTGGGGGCAACGCTGGCGTCGGTCCCGACGTTGGGGGTGAAGGGATGCTGGCCCGGGGCGTTGGCCGGTTGCAAGAAGACCTCGCTGGCGCTCGCCGCGGGCGTGGTGTTGCCGCTCAGGGCGACGCCTAACCCCGCTCCGGCCACGATCACGATAAGGATCACGAGGCCGATCAGGACACCTTTGCCCGTGAGGACGAAACCCCCCCGTTTGTGCGCACCGTCGCCGCCCGTGGGGGCGAGCGAAGGGTTTGGTGGCACTGGTGGTCCGGGCGACGCGACGAATCCGGCTGCGGTCGGTTCCTCTGAGGAGGCAGAAGGCTGGGGGGAAAGCGGCTCGGTCGGAGGCTGCGACTCGGCAGGCCCCGCAGCTGCCGACGACTGCCCGAGCACGCGGGCCTTCTCGACTTGGAATTCCTCTTCGCTGAGGACACCGCGGTCGCGGAGTGCGACGAGTCTTTCGAGCTCCTCGGCGGTGCTCATCTCCCGCCTCCTGTTTTCTCGCCAATGACGTCCGATCTACCCCGGAGCGGTGCCGGAGATTATGTCGCAGGGACTGTCAAGTCAACCGGGGTTGAAGGGCCACGCGGATCCGTGGTTGGCAGGGACGCCGATGACATTGGCGTCGCAAAAGGCATATCGGTCCCTCTGGCGGTCACTGGGAATGGTCACTGCCAGACGAACAAGACGAGAAGGACGACTGGGGGGTCAGACACCTGAACAGGTTGGCTTCACCTGTCAGCAAGCGGCGCCCACCCCCGACATGTTCGGATCTGAGCCCACCGGACACCCACTTGACTCTCCAGTCGAGGTAACGAACAAGTGTCGTCAAGATTTGTCCAGACGGGGAGAGGCACGTTGACCTTTGCAATCTCACGGAAGACCACTAGTCGGTGTATCGCTTGACTCTGGCCGGTTCGGGGGCATCGAGCCTCCCGGCGCCTGGGCCGGAGCGCCCAGGGTCACCACCTTGGAGCTGGCTGCCGTCGAGACGCCGAGTGCGTTGTTGGCCACGACGCTGAACGTGTACGAAGTGCCGTTGGCGAGCGCGCTCACTGTGGCCCGGCAGGTGGGCGGCGTCGCGCTGCAGGCGCTCGCCGCGACTGTTTCCGGCGGACCACCGCCGCCCGAGGTGGACACGGTGTACGAGACGATCGGGCTCCCCCCGTCATCGACCGGGACCGTCCAGGTGACGGTTGCAGAGGCGTTCGCGCCCGTGGCGCTCACGCCGGCGGGCGGCGAGGGCACCGTCTGACGGAGGACGGACACCTCGTTGGAAGGCCCGGATGGTCCCGCCGCGTTCACTGCAGCGACCTCGTAGTCATAGGTATCGCCCTCCGCCGCCGCGGCGTCGGTGAAGGTGGTCCCCGTCACGGTGCCGATGGGCGTCGAGCCCTCGTCCGTCGGCGAATTCCCCCGGAATACTTCGTAGGAGGTGACCGCCGAGCCGCCGTCGCTCGACGGGGCGGCCCATGTCAGCGAGATCTGTGACCCGCTCCGCGTCGCGCTGAGCCCGCGTGGCGGTGCCGGCACCGTGACCTGGTGCGGGCAGCTTGACGCCGGTGCCCCGTTCGAATCGAGGTTGCCCGTGTTCCACAGGTCGTGGTGCTGTCGTGGCCACGGCCCGCTCGACGCACATGCCGGCGTCGAGGTGTTCCATACGAACAGCTCGCCCTCTCGAGTCCCAGTCGCCAGCACTTGCGTGCCGAGTCTGCCGAAAGGACCGTAGGACGGGCTGTTCACGACCCAGCCTCCGGTGAACTTCGGAAAACCCGGAGCTTCCTGGCCGTTCGCATTCAGCGCGCGCACGTCATAGGTGGCACTTGCCGCGACCACGTAAGGGTTGGTATCGGGACCGGCCACGTTGGCGACGATCGGCTGGGACAGGAACATGAGGTCGTCCATCAACTGTGGAAAGCCAGCGTCGAAGGTCCCGGACGAGGCGCTCCATGCGCTCACTTCCGCGTCGTGCGGCGTCTGGTCTGCGGGCTCGGCCTCGTCCAGCAGCTCGCCGAGGCTTGATGTGGGAGCGATGACGTTCACCCCCGGCGCCGAGGGACCCAGCGGAGAGAGCACCGGGCCGGACAGGGCCGGGATGCTGGTGCCGAGGAGACCCGTCGAATTGGAATCAGGCCCCGGGTTGCCAGAAGCCAGGACATCCGGAAGCCCCGACGAATCGGTGCCGACAAGAGAGCTCCCGGTCGGGGTGAGCACGTAGCCGGGTCCGGCCACGCTCGCCGCTGCCACATCCAGTTGTCCGTTGCCGGTGACGTCGGCAAGCGCGGGGCTGCCGACCACCCCGTCGCCGACGTCGGGCAGGAGAGCCGGCTCGAAGTCAGCCAGCCCGACCGGCCAGCCGGGGAGAAAGGCCGCCGGGTTGAAATCGACGGCGCCTGCGCCCGGGTAGCCGGCGCCCGGAGCGCCGCCGCTGGCGCCCTGCAACGTCCCCTGGGGCGAGATCGCGTACAGCTGCCCGTTCGACGAGTTCGACAGCTGCCCCGTCAACTCGAGGAATGTCTGGAGGGTCCCACCGCCGAGGTCCACGTTGACCGGTCCCGCGTACTCCTCGTTGGAGCCGACGACGACGTCGGGTGGGCCACTCCCACCGGACAAGTTGCCGATGGCGGGGGTGTCCATGAGTTTCGTTCCCTGCTCGACCCGACTCGTCGCTGTGAAGGTGATCTGGTCCGTGCCCGGGTTGATCGAAGCCACCTTGGAAGGGTTCACCACCAAGACGGGCCAGCCTGAGACGGCAGAGCCATCCGACGTCCAGGCGTAGACGTGCCGGTCCATGGCCGAGGCCACGATGTCGAGCTGACCTTTGCCCTCCAGGTCGGCCAACGCCGGCGCGCCGAAGACCCCGGGCAAGACGCGGTTGTCCCTGTTCTCGACGGCAGGGCCGGAGAACGCGGGATTGGTACTGACGGGGAAGCCCCGCAGCAGTTGCCCCGACGCGCTCCACGCGTAGCAGCGACCGGTCAGGTCGCACGCGACGACGTCCACGTGGTTCCCATCCGCGTCGCGCAGGTCACCGACGGCGACCCCCCCGACGAGTTCGCCCCGCGGGGGGTCTCGCACGCTTCCCGATGTGAACGCGTCTTCGCCGGCGTGGTAGGGGAGGGGGTCGGTCTGCACCGGCCAGCCCGGGAGCTCGGAGCCGTCAGGCAAGTAGGCGTGGATCGTTCCGTCCGCCGTGGCCACGATCATCACATTGGTGCCCCCGGGACCGATGGGTGCCAACGTCGGTGCGGCGTCGATCGAGCTCGAGAACTGCTTCGGGTACCCCGGAAGCAGGCTCGCGTCCGAATCGAGGTAGAGGGCGCGGTGGTCGATGCCCACCATGCCCGATGTCGTTCCCGCGGTGTCCTGGACGACGACACGCACGGAGAGCGTGAACTTGTCGGGGTCCGGTTGGCCATTGGCCGACACGGGCCCGCTCCCGAAGTCGGTCCCGGCGGGGAAGAGGGATGCCACCGAAGCCAGCGGGATCTGGGCGAGCAAGCCGCTGCGCACGCCCTGCCCGGTGCCTTGGTCGACCACGTGCCAGCTCCCCGGGTCGGGGTCGGCTCCGACTCCGACGTCCACCTGGTAACGCCAACTCGGTGCCCGGGTGGTGCCCATCGTCCCTGTGACGTTCAGCGTCTGGTCGGGGTTGTCGACGCCGAACCACGACGGCGAGTCGATCTCGGATTGCGGGGGGATGTCCCCTTGGCTGACCCACTGCAGGATGCGGGCTGCGTCGATCCGGCCGTACCCGAAGTGCTGGTTGAAGCCCGCGTGGCTCGGGTACCGGGTCGTCTTGGCCAGCGGGACATTCGGCGCGGAGACTGTGTAATTGTCAGCGGGCCCGTTGGGGGGCGCGGCCGTACCGAAGTCGACCGACGATGCGGCCATCGTCACCAGCTGGCTGACCTCGTTGGCCGAGAGTGGGACGGGCCGGCCGTCGAGACTCTGGAGGCCCGGGTACGGAGCGAGCTTGCCCTCGTCCATCGCGTCGGCGGCCGCGGACTCGAGCAGGCCGACGATTCCCGAGGCCTTGCCCGTCGCCTCCGAAGAGCATGAGGAGCTCTCCACCGAGACCGAGATGTTCGCCCCGTAGTTGGTGCAGCCGTTCAGGTACAGGTAGCTCGGCGGGTTGTACGAAGTGTCCCGCGTCACCGAGTTGACGACGATCGTGTGCGATAGGGCGGAGGGAAGATTGTGGTGCTCGGCCTCCTCGTCGGCTGCGCTCGCGATGACGGGGACCCCGTGTGCGTTCGCGTAGTCGACCGCCTCCTGCGCGGTCGCCGTGTCGTCGTAGGCCCCAAGCGCTTCCTGGATCACGCTCGCGCCCGAGTCGGTGGCGAACAGCACGCCCTGCGCGAACTGGTTCGCCGAGGTGACGAACGAGTCGCCGACCCTGATGGGAAGGATCATGCAGTTGGGACACGCCCCGACCTCGTCCGAGATGGTGTTGGCCGCGCCGGTCGAGTCCTGGGCCTCCCCCGTCCCGTGGTCGTAGTGCACCGAGTCGTAGGGGTTGTTGTTCCCGTCCACGAAGTTCCAGCCGGCGATGGCCTCGGTGAACCCGGCGGGAGACTGCCGGCCGTAGTAGTAGGGGTTCGGGGCGCTGCCGCCGCCCGCCACCGGCATGGTGGGCGTGCCGAACGTGCGGATGAGGTCCATCGCGGTGACGGTGCCCGGCTGTGCCGGGTACGAGCCGTTGGCGGTGGCACAGAAGTGCCCGCCGTACGCCTGGGCGACGGCCATGACCCGGGGGTCGCTCGCGTACTCGCGCGGCGTTCAGCACTCCCGAGTTGTCGAGGTCGTAGGGGTCTCTGTCTGCGAAGGTCGTGCCCGACCGCTTGAGCAGGTCCTTTGTCAGCCCCCGTGTGTTTTCCGGCTCAGGCAACGCGCCCCGGTTAAGGGCGATCTTGTCGACGAGGCCCGGGTCGCACCACTCGATCCCCGAGTCAGTGACGGCGATCACGGTGGACGGCCGCCCGGTGCTCACCTGCCACGCCTGGTCGACCGAGCCGCCCTGGACGCCGCAGAGCTCTTGTGGGTTGTCATCGAGTGTGCTGTTGCCGGTGCGGGCCGAAGTGAGCTTCCAATTCCCTCCGCCGTTGTCCCAGTTGGAGGGGCGCACCGGGGGCGTCACCGCGGACGTGTCGTCGTACGCGGTGTAGTCCTGGGGGTTCGAAACGCCGGAGGGCTTGGACGGCCAGGGGAACGTGCCGTTCTGGGAGAAAGGCTCCCCGGCGGTGGGCGTATCGGGGTCGGCCGGAGTCGCCGGGCACGATGCCGGGCGCTGAGGCGTCCACGGCGAGGACGACACCCAGTCCGGAGCGGGGGGCAATGGTGTGGTGGAACCCGACGGCGTAGGAGCTGCCAGCTGCGCAATGGTGAGCAAGCCCGCAATCAGTGCCGCGATCGTCAGCAGCGCCGGGGCGGGCGCCAAATAGCCTCCCGACGCGCCTGCTCGACGTCGTGTGGTTCGTGCTCCCAATAGATCAACCTCGCTTGTCGCACGGAAGGTCGAGTCCTCTTTGCGTTCACCCTAACCATGCGGGAGGGCCACGTCGTCTGGGTTGACTGCAGACCCCCAGGTCCTCTCGTTAGGGGTGGCCAGGTCGCGCGTCGGGACCAGACCGGCGCCGTCGCTCTGGGAGTGGTTCGATCAGTCAATTGGTCTCGCCGTCACAGGAGTGCGCGGCGTCTGGACACCAATTCCGCAATCATGACCGGGCTCGGTCAGGCCGGCGCCAAGATGAAGGTGATCATCAATGCCACGGGTTACGGACAACAACTTCTGAGCGACACCAACGTGATCCCTGACGCCCAAGGAGCGTGGTTCCTTGGGGAAGGGGGGCCCGTGGAATTCGACACGCCCGGGACCAAGGCTTTCCAGACGGGACTGGACAGTACGCACACTTCAAGGCGTTCCCGATTTCACGTGGTACGAGGGTTGGGGTGGCGCCGATCTGATGGTCGAGGGACTGGAGCTGGCCGGGAAGAACCCGCCCAGAGCGGCTTCATCTCGGCCCTCCACAAGGTCACGGATTTACAGCGAAAACGGGCTGTTCGGCTCGGTGAACTTCTCACTCAGTGACTTCGGCAAAGCGCCAAAGACCCTGTGCGAAGATCTCGTCCAATTGGAGGGCGACAAGTACGTTCACCCGACGCAGGTGTGTGGAGCGCTCCTCTCGAACTCCGACAGCTACCCAACGCATAACGGGGCAGCCACGTGCCCATCGGTCGAGGCGGCGATGAAATGTCTTCGGTAGACCGATTTGCTGCCGTCGTTACGACGTGACGCGCAAGCCGTCGAGAATCATCCCCATGAGGCGCTTGGTCTGATCCGGCGAGAGGCTCTCATTGGTGCAGATTGGGCCGACAAGCTGAGTGATGTCGGATCCATTGACATCGCCGCGGACGGCGCCCGCTTCCTTTGCCCGTTCGATCACCAGATCGAAGGCGGCGTCGATCCTCTCCCGATTCCGTGAGCGCATCGCCGGGTCCTTCTCGAAGGCCTGATGCAGCTCAGTCAAGAGCGTCTTCTTCGTCTCCGCGTAGTGTAGAAAGGCGTCAAAGAACGCATTGACCGCCGGCCCGGGTTCTAAAGTCGACACGGCACGTTGCGCGGCGTCCGTGAGCTCCTGCACATCGTCCTCGTACACGGCCTCCACGATGTCGAGCCGGTTGGGGAAGTGGCGGTAGAGCGTCCCCACGCCGACCCCGGCCCTGCGAGCGATCGCCTCCATGGAGGCGGACACGCCCTGTTTCCCGAAGACCTCGCGTGCGGCCGCTACGAGGCGCTCTCTGTTGCGCCGGGCGTCGGCCCGCATGGGACGCTCCGACTCGGGCGGCTCCGGGTCAGAAAGCGGAGCCTCGGCCTCTGCGGTGCCTTGGTGTGTCGCCATCTCCGGACCTCGTCGATGAAGGGCTTGCTAAACGGAGGGACCCTCCGTATACTAAACGGAGGAAGCTTCCGCTTGTCCAGAATACCAGCGGAAAGGTCGGAGTCAATGCCCCAATCGACCCTTGCGCCCAGCGCGTCCCCGTGCGGGCGGTCGGAACCATCGTCCGAGCGAAGGTCCAGCTCAAAGACGCAGAGGCGTCCTCAGCCACCCCTCCGTCCTCCTCTTCGCCATCCTGACGGCCCAGCTGATGGTGGTGCTGGACACCACCATCGTCAACGTCGCCCTGCCCCACATTCAGCAGAGCCTGGGCTTCTCGACCGGCACCCTGTCCTGGGTCCTCAACGCCTACATCCTCACGTTCGGCGGGTTCTTGCTCCTCGGAGCACGGGCCGGCGACCTGTTCGGGCGGCGCCGCGTCTTCCTGATCGGCATCGCCATCTTCACGGCCAGCTCTCTCGCCGGCGGCCTCGCGCCGACGGACTGGGCATTGCTGCTGGCCCGCGCCGTCCAGGGCGCCGGAGCCGCTCTCGCAGCGCCTTCGGCCCTGTCCTTGCTGACGACGTCCTTCTCCGAGGGGCCGGCGCGCGTCAGGGCCATCGCCCTCTACACAACGGTGTCGGCGGCCGGCGGGGCCACGGGCCTGGTGGCCGGCGGTCTTATCACGCAGTACATCTCGTGGCGCTGGGTGATGTTCGTCAACGTCCCCATCGGCGTCGCGGTGTGGCTCGTCGGCAGGCTCGTTCTCCCCGAGACCGGACGCCGGCACGGACACTTCGATCTCGTCGGAGCGGTGGGTGCCACTGTCGGCGTCACCGGGATCGTTCTCGGCCTCGTCCAGGCGGGAACCGACGGTTGGACGAGCCCGGTCACCGTCACGGCGTTGGTCGGCGGTCTCATCGTGCTCGCGGCCTTCGTCTGGCACGAGGGGAGGGCGGAGGAACCCATCCTCCCGCTGGAACTACTTACCAATCTGACGCGAAGTTCGGCCAATGGCGCACGTGCCCTGCTGTATGCGGGCTTCTACGGGCTCTTCTTCTTCCTCGCCCAATTCCTCCAGGAGGCGCAGGGGTATTCACCGGTTCAGACCGGCCTGGCCTTTTTGCCTATGCCCGCATCGGTGTTCGTCACCTCGCAATTCACGAGCCGCGTCCTCATGCGCCGCTTACCGGAGAAGGCGGTGATGCTCCTCGGGACCGTGTTGGGAACGGTGGGGCTCGCGCTGGCGACCCAGATCGGTGCGCACTCTCCGTACCTCCAGATCGTCGTGTCCATGGTTCTCCTGGGCGCCGGCGCGGGCATGACGTTCGTCGCCCTCACGAACGCGTCGCTCGAGGACGTCGCTCCCGACGTGGCGGGAGCCGCTTCCGGGCTCGTCAATGTGTCGCAGCAGATCGGAGCCGCCGTGGGGTTGGCGGTCCTCGTCACGGTGTTCAACGCCGTGGGAGGACGGTCACAGACTGGTGCGGCGGCGGGCGCCAACGTGGCGCACACGCTGGACGTCGTGTTCGGTGTCGGCGCCCTGTTCGCCCTGGCCTCGACCGCCACGGTGCTCTTCGGCGTCCGGCGGTCGCAGCAGGCCGAACCGTCTGTCGCTCAGGCGACCGCGGACAACGAAACCGAGATCGCTGATGGGCCGGGATCGGGGGATGTCACCGGGCAGTTCGAGCTGGCACAGGCGGGCTAGACATGTCGGATGCTCGAAGGGCAGAAGATCCTGATCACCGGGGCCACGGGCAGGGTCGCTTTTCCGATCGCCCGCCGCGCTCGTCGCACGCAACGAAGTGTGGGGTGTGGCTCGATTCAGCCAACCCGGGACACTGGAGAGGCTCGAGGCACTCGGCGTGCGCCCCGTCAGCATGGACGTCTCGAGCGCTGATTTCAGGGCGCTCCCCGACGACTTCACCCATGTGTTCCACGCCGCCATGGATCGCGGTGTCGGCGGTTGGGCGGCGGCGGCGGAGATGAACGCGCAGGCGACTGGTCGGCTTCTCTTTCACTGCCGCCGCGCCAAAGGCTTCGTTTTCTGCTCTACCGGCTCCATCTACCAGTACCAAGGGCAACGTCCGCTGATGGAGTCCGACCCACCGGGCGTACCGCACCACGGCAACTACAGCATCTCCAAGGTGGCCGGCGAGGCGGTCGCCACCTGGGTGGCCCGGCACTACGAGATTCCGCTCACGATCATCCGCATTTGCTCGACGTACGGCCCCGAAGGGGGATCGCCGGCCGACCGCCTGGAGCGGATGCTGCAGGGCAAAGTCATCCGGCTGTATCCCGATCCTCCGAACAACTACAACCCCATCTACGAGGACGACTACGTCGCATTGGGCGTCCGGGCGATGGAGGTCTCGGGGGTTCCGCCGGTCGTCGTCAACTGGGCCGGGAGCGAGACGGTGAGCATCGAGGACTATTGCGCTTACATCGGCGAGCTGGTCGGCGTGGAGCCCAGGTTCGAGTACGACCCTTCGGTACACACGCCGCTCTGGCCGGACGTGACGTTGATGCACCAGGTCCTCGGCAAGACCACGGTCCACTGGCGCGACGGGTTCCGGCGGATGATCGAGACACGGCATCCGGAGCTGGCGCTTCACCGCGTAGCCGGTGGTCTTGGCCGGTCAGACTTTCTTTTGACGTCGGCGGCACGACGGCGATTCGGGGGAGGCGCCCACCCCGCTCGAAGAGGGCGTAAACGCCGATCTTCACGTTCACCCACCGCCAACACGTCGGGCAGCAGGTCGGAAGGCGGCCCGCCCAGACAGCGGCGGGCCATTGCTAGCGGAGGATACTGGTGTGCTTGAACTCGTTGAGCTCGGGCCAGTCGGCCGTCAGGTCAAGGAGCCGCTCGACCGTCGCAGCGCCCAGCGCGCCGTCGCCCTTGGGGCGGTTCATGAGGCGCACGAACACCGCGTGTTCCCCCGTGAGAAACGTCGGCACCCCGAAGACCTGGTGTTCCTCAACGGCTTCGGTGTGCTCCGCTTTCAGGACGTCAAGAGGCCAACCCGCATCCACCTCGGAAAGGACCCGCGCCCCGTTGGCCCCCGCATCGTCGAGGACCTTTTGCAGGACATCGCGTTCCCGTAGGTCGAGAGCCTGGTCGTGCCGCGCAGCGAACAAGGCGAAGTGGACCGTGTTGAACAGTTCCGGGTTGCGGTCCCGTACTACGACACCGGCCAGGTTGGCGGCGAGGCCCGGGTGACGCTCCGGCTCCTCCCACACGGGCGTACCGCTCTCCTCGACGTGGGCCTGCTCCAGCGAGAACACGAGGAAGCGGACGTCCCAATCGGCACCGGACTCCAGCCCGGCGAGCACATGCTCATGGGCGTTTCGGGCGAAAGGACAGCGGTAGTCCCATGTCACGCCGAACGACCTCGTCATCTGGCCTCCTTCTCCTCGCACAACCGCGGATCAGCTCGAACCATTCCCATGTGGTGCCCAGCGCTGGGGTGTTCGGGGGGGGTCTTCTCTGCTGCTCCGAGAGGACACGTAGACCCTATCGTGCACGGTTGTACGCGGATTCGGAGAACGTCGTAATTCCCCGCATGGACGCCGCCTCCGGGTCCTCACCGGCCGACCACGCCCGCCATAAGACGCTCGACGACCTCCGGCGCCAGCGGGGCGAGGGGTGGCAATGGGCCCGGACCCAGACCGATCAATGCCCCCAATGCGGCTTGCAGCCCGGGGCCATGGACCACAGGTCATTGGGCGGGCAATTGCTCGAGCTCGCGGGATCCTGGCGCATCTTTCTATTGGCTGCGGACGATGCGTCCGTGCGCACGAACCCTGCGCCGGGCGTCTTCTCTCCCCTTCAATACGGAGCCCATGTACGAGACATCCAGCGGGTGTACGGCGACCGGATCCTGCTCATGCTCACGGAGGAGAACCCGGTCTTCCCGCAGTTCAACCCCGACGAGGAGGCGTGGAACGGCTACAACCAGCTCGATCGTGGCGTGTTGGCAGACAACATCGAGGAGCAGGCGCAGCGGCTGAGCGGGATTCTGCTTGGGCTCGAGCCCGACGACTGGTCCCGCACGATGACGCGCGACGGGGGGAGCGACGGCGTGTACGAGTTCACGGTCGCCGGGTTGGCGAGCTATGCGGTGCACGAGTCGCATCATCACCTGCTCGACGCGAACGGCACGCTGGAGCCGAACCTGTCCTGAGGTCCAAAGGGCGACAAGGGAGGACGACAAGTGGTTGAGGTTGCAGGGCTGGAGGAGCGCGTCGCCGTCCTGGAACGCCGCGTGCGGATGCTCGAGGACCACGTGGTGATCTTGCGCCTGATCAACAGCTGGGGTCCCGCCGTCGACACTGGCACGAGTGAGGCGGCAGGCGACCTGTTCGACGAGGACGGCGTGCTCGAGTCCGACCTCTCGCGTCTGGAGGGGCCAGCGGACGTCGTTGCAATGGTGCAGAGCGAGGGCCAACAGGCGCTGATCCGCCGGGGGTGTGCGCACGTGCAGACGGCCCCACTCGTCACGATCGAGGGTGACGTCGCCAGCGCCACCACCTACTCGCAGGTGTACCTGCATGCCGAGGATGCCGGGAGTGGTCACGAGGTCTGGCGCGTCTCGGCTAACCGGTGGGAGTTCCGGCGCACACCAGCCGGCTGGCGGGTGACGCTGCGGGCGAACCGGGTCATGGACGGAAGCGGGGATTCGCACGACATCCTGGTTGGGGGTCTAGGGGAGCCCCGCTGACCCTGGTCGCGTGCCCGGACTCCATCGCCGCGTTGGCGCTGACTAGCGTGCTCCCGATGGCCGAGGCCGCCGACGAATTCCCGCCCACTCGGCGGCACCGGACCTAGCGACATACGGGTGCAGGAAAAAGCATCTCCACCTGGCCTGCCTGATCGGCGCGCGCGCACGCTGCAGCGGCGCAGGCGGAGCATCCTCGTCGGGGGCGCGCTGATTGCGCTCGTGGCCATCCTCGTTGTGATCAGGGCGCCGTCCGGCAGCGACCGCAGCACCGGGCGCACCAACACCGGGGACACCCCGCACAGCGTTCCGTCCGGGGCGGGAAGCGGCGATCGGTCGGGGAGCGGAACCGCCTCATACGGAGGGACGACGCGGTCCGGCCACACTGCAGCGAAGGAAGCGGCCGGGATTCCTGCGACGGAGTCCGGGCTGCTGCCATGGCAGCTGGCGCAGCCGCTCAGCCGCGAGGTGGCCGTGCCTGGGACGGGGCCGGGGAGCGTCGTGGTCATCGGCGGACTGAGCTCGGGGAGCCAGACCACGGCAGCCGTGCAGTCCATTCAGGTTCCCGCCGGCACGCCGGCGCCGGCCGGCGCACTGAGCACGGCGACGCACGATGCGGCCGCCGCGGTCGTCGGCGGCCGCGTCCTTGTCTTCGGCGGTGGCGCCCTGACCACCGTCGCCACCGTGCAGGCGTATCCGCTGGGGACCGCGGGCGACCGGGCCAGCGCCACAGTCGTCGGGCAGCTCCCGCAGCCCCGGTCCGACGCCACGGCGGTCACGGTCGGCGCCACCGCCTACGTGGTCGGCGGCTACGACGGCACGCGGGCCGACTCACAGGTACTCGCTACGACGAACGGGAGCACGTTCCGAACGGTGGGCACGCTCTCCGTCCCGGTGCGCTACCCGGCTGTGGCAGCGCTGGGGCGCATGATCTACGTCTTCGGCGGAGAGCGCGTGGGCACAGTGGCGGGAGCGGTGGACGACATCCAGCGCATCGACACCCAGACGGGGCAAATCAGCGTGATAGGGCATCTCCCTCAAGCCGTGTCCGGGGCTTCAGCCGTGCCTCTTCAGGGCGTGGTCTACGTGGCAGGCGGAACCACCGGGGCATCTGACGTCGCGACCATCTATGCGTTCGATGCGCGCACTGCCCATGCCCTCGTTGCCGGGAAGCTGATGGCGCCGGTCGCCAACGCCGCGATCGCCGGCAGTCGGGAACACGGCCTGGCTCATGGGAGGGGAAAGCAGCAGCACACCCACCGCAAGCGTGCAGATGCTCCGACCGAACGCCAAGTTCGGAACGGCCGGCGCGCCAGGCGCCGGGTCGCCCTATTTCGGGGAGAAACTCCTCATCGCTGACCGAGGGAACAACCGCATGCTCGTTCTCGACGACACCGGCAAGGTCATCTGGATGTACCCCAATCCACCCTCCATGCCCCCGCCGCCGGGGCCTCGAGGCTTCTACTTTCCGGACGACACGTTTTTCATCGACCACGGCACCGCCATCATTTCCAACCAGGAGGAGAACGAGACCATCGTCCAGATCGGCTACCCGAGCGGAAAGCTCCTTTGGAGCTACGGGCATGCCGCGCAGCCCGGTTCCGCACCGGGCTATCTCCACGAGCCGGACGACGCGTACCTCCTCAAAAACGGTGACGTCACGGTGGCGGACGCCGACAACTGCCGCATCCTCGTCATCAGCCCGGCTGGGTCGGTGGTGAGCCAGGTCGGCACGACCGGGTCGTGCGTGCACAACCCACCGACGGGAGTCGGGGGGCCAAACGGCGACACACCGCTCGCGGACGGGAACTTCTTGATTTCTGAGACGAAGGGCTCCTATATCACCGAGTACACGCCGACCGGCTCGCTGGTCTGGTCGACCCATCTGGACGTCGGGTATCCGTCGGACCCTCAGCAGATTGGCCCGAACCTCTATATGTGCGCTGACTACTCGGATCCCGGCGGCATCGTGGAGTTCAACCGCAGCGGGCAGATCCTCTACACGTATCGGGCCATGTCGGGCATCAACCGGCTCAACCAGCCCTCACTCGCCGAATTGCTGCCGAGCGGGGTGTTCATGGCAAACGACGACTACCGGGACCGTATGGCCGCCGTCGACCCGACCACGCAGGCCCTCGTGTGGGACTACGGCGTCCCCGATGTGCCGGGCACCTCGGCCGGATACCTGAACATCCCAGACGGGTTCGACATCCTCAACACGGACGGGTCGACACCGACTCACCCGTACACCGGTTGAGCACCGGCGAAGAGGGCGCGCCATAGTGGGGCCATGGACCCACTCACGCAATCCGCTTCCATCGTCATTCAGCGCCCGCCCGAGGAGGTCTACGACATGGTCTCCGACGTCACACGCATGGGCGAGTGGAGCCCCGTGTGCAAAGCCTGCTGGTGGGAGGAGGGCGACGGCCCGAGCGTCGGAGCGGTCTTCACCGGCCGGAACGAGACGCCCGACCGGACCTGGGAGATGAAGAACGAGGTCGTGGCAGCCGACCGTGGGAAGGAGTTCGCCTGGGAGGTGCAGGCCACACACGCGCGCTGGGGGTACACGTTTGTGCCGGTTGACGGCGGGACCGAGGTCACCGAACGCTGGGACCTACCGGCCGAGGGCATCGCGTTCTTCCAGGAACGCTTGGGTGACGACGCGCCCGCGGCAATCGCGGACCGTGAACAGGGTGCGATCGCCGGCATGGAGGAGACGCTGGCGGCGATAAAAGAGGCCGCCGAGGTCGGCTGAGCGTCAGGCGCTGAGGATGGGCACCGGCGACGCGACAGGCGTCGGTGCGTCGGCTCCTCCGACCCATACCATCTCACCGGGCTGCAGGCCGAGCTCCGCGGCAGTGCCGCGGCTGAGCTGGACCCAGCAGTCGCCTCCAGCCACCAGCGCCACGTCGACCTTCACCTCGAACCCGAGGTGGGTGACCCGGGTCACCGTGCCCTCGACGGCGCCCGGGGGCGGCGTGCCGTCGGCGATCCGGTGCACCACGAGGTCGTGGGGCCGTACCCACCTGCCGCCCAGGCGGGTAGCCGGCCCGAGGAAGGTGAGGACGAACTCGTTGGCCGGGTGGTCGTACATGTCCGCCGGAGTCCCCACCTGCTCCAGGCGCCCGTGGTTGATGACAGCCAGCCGGTCGGCTACCTCCATCGCCTCTTCTTGGTCGTGCGTGACGAGCACCGTGGTGACCTGGAGCGTGTCGTGCAGATCGCGCAGCCACTGTCGAAGCTGCGTGCGCACCTGTGCGTCGAGGGCGCCGAACGGCTCGTCGAGCAGAAGCACCTTGGGCTCTATGGCAAGGGCCCGCGCCAGCGCCATGCGCTGGCGCTGGCCACCAGACAACTGAGACGGGTAGCGATCGCCGAGGTGGGAGAGTCCCACCAGCTCGAGCAGCTCGTCGACCCGGGCGGTGATCTCGGCCTTGGGACGGTGCCGGACGTCGAGGCCGAAGGAGACGTTTCGCCGGACCGTCAGATGTCGGAAGGGCGCGTAGTGCTGGAAGCAGAAGCCGACCCCGCGGTGGCGCGCCGGTGTCGCCGTCAGGTCCTCGCCCTCAATCCGGACCGTGCCCGCATCGGGCGTGTCGAGCCCCGCGATGATGCGCAAGCAGCGTGGACTTGCCGCCGCCGCTGGGACCGAGCAGCGCGGTGAGCGAGCCGCTCTCGACCTCGAGGGACACGTCGTCGAGGGCAATGGCGTCGCCGAAGCGCTTCGAGATGGACTCGACGTGGATGCTCACCGAACCACCACACTCACACGGTAACCCGGGTGTGCCACTCGTCACGCCGGCGGTCGGTCACGGTCAACGCGGTCAGGACCAACAGGGCGGCCAGGCAGAGGGCCACGGCGCCCACGTAGGCGCTCTGGGGGTCGAGGTTGTCGATGCTGTCCGAGATGAACAGGGTCAGGGTCTCGGTCTTGCCGGCGATGGCGCCCGACACGATGGCGACGGCGCCGAATTCGCCCAGCACCCGGGCCGTCGTGAGCGTGACGCCGTACGCCAGGCCGCGGCGGATGTTGGGCAGTGTGATGCGGCGGAAGACCGTGAAGGGCCCCGCGCCAAGGGTGCGCGCCGCCTGCTCTTGCTCGGTACCGATCTCCTGGAGCACCGGCAGCACCTCGCGCACCACGTAGGGGAGGGACACCGCGGCCGAGGCCATGACGATGCCCGGCAGCGAGAAGATCACTGTGATGTGATGTTCAGCCAGCCAGTTGCCGAACCATCCCGTCTTGCCGTACACGAGGATGAGGGCGAGGCCGATGACGACGGGGGAGATGGCGAGGGGGATGTCGACGAGCGCATCGAGCAGCCAGGCGCCGGGGAAGCGGTGTCGGGCCAGAATGAGGGACACGCCCACACCGAACACGGTGTTCAAGGGGACGGCGATGGCGGCCACGAGCAGCGTGAGCCACAGCGCGTGTAGTGTGTCCGGCGCGCTGAACGCATGCCACGCGGCACCGAGTCCGTGCTGAAAGGCGCGGTAGAACACCGTGGACACCGGCAGCACGACGAGCAGGCCGAGGTAGCCGAGCACGCCGATACGCAGGGGGAGGCGCCAGCGCGAGCGCTTCACACCGACTCCGGCACATTGAAGCGACGGCGGGCCCAGCCGATGCCGACGAGCACGATGAGCGAGATCGCGATCAGCACCACGGACACGGCACTGGCTCCTGGCAGGTTGCCGCTCTGGGAGAGCCCGTAGATATACGACGACGCCACCTCGGTCTTGAACGGGATGTTGTTCGAGATGAGTACGACCGAGCCGAACTCGCCGACGGCGCGGGCGAAGGCGAGGCCAGCGCCGGCCAACACCGAGGGCAGGATGCTGGGGAGGACGACGCGGCCGAGCACCTGGCGCGGGCTGGCACCGAGGGAGGCGGCCGCTTCCTCCGTTTCGGCATCGAGCTCGGCGAGCACCGGTTGGACGCTGCGGACACAGAAGGGCAGCGTCACGAAGAGCAACGCCGCACCGACGCCGAGCCTGGTGCCGGCCAGGTCGACGTGGAACGGGCTGCTGGCGCCGTACAGCGCCAGCAGGGTGAGGCCGGCGACGATGGTGGGGAGCGCAAAGGGCAGATCGATGAGCGCGTCACGAACGCCTTGCCCCGGAAGTCATCGCGTACGAGTACGAAGGCGATGGCGAGCCCGGCGACCGAGTTGACGACGGCGACGATGGCGGCTGCGACGAGCGTCAGCTCCAGTGCGGCGACGGCCTCGGGTTGGGTGATGGCGCTCCAGAACTGGGACCAGCCCTGGCTGAACGCGTTGGTGAACAGCGCGGCCAGCGGGAGAAGGACGAGCAGCGACAGGTAGGTGACCGCGAGGGCCGGCCCGCCGACGCGCACGGCCGTCCGTCCGACGGCGGACAAGGAGGGAGGTGGGCCGGCGCGGCGGGCGCCACCGCGGGGAGCAGCCTCACCGCCCGCCGGACCGACGTCGGTGACCGTCGTCGCCATGACGCAACGCCGTCCCGGCTACGCCTGCGTCCTAGCCGCTCGCGGTCGAGACACCCAGCGACTGCTCGTCCTTGGCGACGATGCCGGTCTGGGGATCGAAGAATTTCGTGTTGACGGCGGTCCAGCCACCGAGCTGGTCGATGGTGAAGAGTGTCTGGGGCTTGGCGAAGTGGAACTTCGCGGCCACCGACGGCAGCACAGGGCGGTAGCCCTGTTGACCCCACACCGTCTGGCCGGCAGGGGAGAGCAGGTAGGCCAGGAACGCTTTGGCCGCCGGCCCGGCGGTCTTGGTCACGGCGATCGGGTTCTGAATGAGAATCGTCTGGGGCGGCGTGACGACGTCGACGGGTTCACCTTTGCTCTTGGCGTAGAGAGCATCGTCCTCGTAGTCGAGGAGCACGTCCCCCTGGCCCGAGAGAAACGTCTGGAGTGCGGCGCTTGCGCTCGAGGGCTGGGCAACCGCGTTGTGCAACAGCTCGGCCAGGTAGGCGTTCGCCTGCGCGGGGGACTTGCCCTGTTTTATCTCGGCGCCGTAGGCCGCCATGAGGTTCCACTTGGCGCTGCCCGAGCTGAAGACGTTCGGCGTGATCACCTGCACGCCCGATTTGACCAGGTCCGCCCAGGTGGTGATGTGCTTGGGGTTCCCGGGCCGGACGACGAACGAGACGATGGAGTCTGTGACGATGCCATTGGTCGACGTCTTGTCCCACGCGCTCGAGACCAGACCGGCTTTCACCAGCTTCTTCATGTCGGGAGCGAGGGAGAAATTGACGACATCGGCGCCGAGCCCGTCGACGACGGCCGTGGCCTGAGTCCCCGACGGGCCGAACGAGGGCGACACGGTGACGGAGCCGCCGGCCGAGGTCTTGGCGAAATCGGCGGCGAGGACGGTGTAGGCCGGCTTGGGAGTCGAGTAGGCGACCAGATTGACGGTGCCGCCAGTGCTTTGGGCGCCGGCAGGGGTTGCGGGAAGCGCGACGAGAGCCAGAGCGGCAAGGGCGGTCGCGGCGAGGGCGAGGGCGCCGAAGGGCGCGCGGGGCCGGGTGACTTGGGTCAGCATCCGAGCACTCTAAATCACTATGTTTTATAAATACAAGTGGATTACTCGGGTATTAGAAACCCCCAGGTCGGGCCGCGGTAGAGGGATCAGGCGGACTGCGCCTCCCGCTGAGCCGCCCGGTCGGAGCGCTCGATGAGGGCTTCGAGTGACACGGTCTCCCGGGGCGCCCGCGCAGCCCAGCCGAGGGCGATCTCTATGCGGCCCCCGACGAACCCGATTGTCTCCGCCGCCGCCAAGTGCCGCCGGATCAGCTCGGTGATGGTGTCGCGGTCGTCGGTCAACTCCATCGCCAGGACAAAAAAGAGCGTGCCACCGATACGCGAGACGACGTCGGACTTGCGGAACGCCACCGAGAGCGCCCGGCTCACCGCCTGCAGTGCGGCGTCGCCCGCATGGTGGCCGGCCTCGCCGTTGAGCTTCTCGATGCCGCGGACGTCGACGAAGAGCGCATCCACCTCCGCCTGCCGTCTGTCCGCCAGCAGGAGCAGCTGTGTCCCCGCGACGACCAGGCCTTTACGGTTGCTCAGGCCGGTGAGCTCATCGAGCACGGACAACTCCTGCAGGCGGGCAGAGAGCTCGACCACGCGTCGCTCGGTGTCCGCGTTGGCCGAGGCGTCCCGGAAGACGGCGCAGCTGTGGGTGGAGCCGTCGGCGGCGCGATACCAGCTCTCCGTCATGTGGGCCTCGAAGATCTTGCCGTCGCCGCGGCGGACTCGGGCGGGCCCGGCGACGTGTCCGGTGCGCTTGAGCTGCTCGATGGCAACCGGCCAGCGGGCGTCGTCCGGATCGAGCAGGCCCTCTCGACCCCGGGCGCAGATCTCGTCTTCGGTCAGGCCGAGGATGGCGCAGGCGGCGGGGTTGGCCGCCACGATCACCCCTTCGTCGGGCCGCGAGAACACGACCCCGTCGGGGAGGTGCTCGAACAACGCCCGGAGGGCATGGAGCCCCACGGACTCGGCCCGCTCCGTCAGCTGCCCGACCATGTACGTTCCTTTCCGAAACAGCTGGTCACGCCCTCCAGCACGGATGGTACCGAGGCGGTGGGCCCGGAACGGGGATTTGGGACGCCAGGTGCACCGTCACTCCTCGGGCGGCAGCCCGTCATCGTCGTCGGTGCTCGTCCAGCGCTCGAGCCAACTCCCGAGGCGTTTCCCCAGTTCCTGCACGCCCCCCGCCGCCCGCTCCAGGACACGGGAGAAGCGCTCGCGGTAGTGGGCGACGGCGTCCTCGAACTCCGCCGAGGGCGGCGGCTCCTGGCCCCGGCGTGGGTAGTCGCCTGTTCGGATCCGGTCGTAGGCGCCGCTCTCGACCCACCCGGTCAGCTCCTTGACGCGGCGGACCGCAACCGGGTGCGTGAGGTTCAGCTCCGACCAGAAGCGGGTGTGGCGTGAGAACAGGTCGTCCTCGCTGTGGTAGTCGCCCGCCTGTTTCAGGAATTCGTCGAAGTCCATGCCCGGGACCGAGCCGCCGGCCAGCTGCATCAGGACGCGGCAGGGCTGGAGCGGGTCGCCCATGATCAGCGCGGCGGCACGGTCGGCGGACAACTCGGCGGCCCGGGCCCACTCGAGCAGCGCGAGGTACATGGTGCGCACGGGCAGCCCGAGCAGGAGCGAGCGCGGTAATGCACCCTGGAGGAACTGAGACAGCAGGACGAGCGCGGTCGTGTAGTAGTAGTGCTGCGAGAGCACGTGCGAGACCTCGTGCCCGAGGACCGTCTCCACCTCAAGGTTGTCGAACGAGCGGATCATGGAGGAGTTGACGATGACGATCGGGGTCTTGGCGCCGATCGTCATGGCGTTGATGTCGGTGTTGTTGACGACGTAGAGGTCCGGCGGCCCCTCGATGTCGAGGATGGTCGCACAGCGCGTGTACGTGCCCCACACGTCGGGGACCTGCTTCGGCCCCAGCCGCACGGCGTTGCCCATGACGATCTGGCGCAAACGGCGCTCGTGGCCGAGGTCGGTCAGCCGTTTGATGACGGTGTCGAGCATCGGGACCGAGTGCAGCGCCGAGGTGGCGGCTTTGTCCGCCGGGTGCTCGTAGGCCTTGGGGCTGATCTGGGTGTAGCGCTGCGCTACCTCGATGGCCACGTCTGGGCTCCCGTTCTTCCGGTGCCGCGCGAGCCTACGGCCTGCCTGCGGGTAAGCCGCCCTGGCCTGACCGCTCGACGGTCCGCGGACGACCGCAGACCGCTCCCTCACGTTCGTTGCAGGTCACGGCAAGGAGAGGTCGACGTTACGCACGGGCGATCCTGTACGTGAACGGCCTCGGCACCGGACAACGGTGCTCGCCGTCCTGCGTTTCGCTCTCGTAAGGAGCTGCGCCCTCCGGAGCCTGGTGGCTGAGCCTGCCCTACCCCACCCCGAGCCGGCTGTTGTAGCTCGAGATCGTGTTGTTGACGTTCGACTGGGCCGTCTTCACCGCGTTCGCCGGCGAGACGCCGCCAGTGAACATGGAGATCTCTGCGTTGAGCACGTCCGTGCGCACGTCCGCGTACGGGCCGATGACCGAGCCCGACGTGGCCGGGGTGTTGGCGCCGTTGTTGATCTCGTTGTAGGCGACTTTGTAGCCCGGCGCGGTGGCCCACAGGTGCTGAATCGTCGCCGTCTGGGTGGAGGACTTGCGCACCGGGATGTAACCGGTACCGGCAGCCCAGGTGGCCACGCTCTGCGTGTTGAGGAGGTACGAGAGGTAGGTCCACGCCGCCGCCTGGTCGATCGGCGGCACCTTGTCCGGTATATAGACGCCCGAGCCGCCGGGCTCGATCCCACCCTGCACGGACGAGCTGTAGATGGGGAAGGGGCCGACGCCGAGCTTGACGTTGGAGTACTGACCGCCGGACAGCAGTTGTGTCACCGTGCCGAGGGCCGCCGATGTCTCCAGCGTCATACCGTACTTGCCGCTGCCGATGCCGAGCAGGTTGTCGTACTGGTCCGGGCCCGTCGACGGGTTAGTGGTCGCGTCGCCGGACCTCACCAGCTGCTTGAGCTGGCTGAAGATGGAGACCCCGACCGAGTTGTTGAACACACCCGCGGTCGCCCGGGCGCTCCGGCCGTTCTTGTTGTTGACGAAGAGCTGGTTGGCCGAGGACAACCAGGTCTCGAGGTGCCAGGGGTCGAGCACGAGTCCCATGCCGCTACCCGACGCCTTGAGCTTCTGGGCGTCGGTCAGCATCGCCGAGAGCGTGAGCGGCGGGCTGGCCGGGTTGAGGCCGGCTTTCGTGAACGAGTTCTGGTTGTAGTACAGGATCGGAGCCGAGACGGCGAAGGGGAGCGCCCACTGCACGCCGTTCACCTTCCAATAGGCGAGCGGCCGGGGCAGGTAGTCGCTCGTCGAGTAGTGGGCGGCGTTCATGCAGGACTGCACCGGCAGGAAGGACTGGGTGTCGATGGCCTCCTGGGTGCGCTGGTCCTCCAGCTGGACCGCGTCGGGCAGCTGCCCGTTGGACAGCCCGGCCTGATACTTCGTCCAGGTGTCGTCGTAGCCGGCCTGGGTCACGAGCGTGACATGCACCTTGGACTGTGACGAGTTGAAGGCGTTGGTGATCCCCTGGAGCACCGTGAGGTTGGCCGACGAGGCCGACTCCCAGAAGGTGATGGTGACGACGCCCTTGTGCTGCGCCAACGCGTTCAGGTTGCACGACGGCAGCGAGGCGGCGCCGGCGGCCGGTGCCGTTGCCGCGCCGAGGGCCGTCGCGGTCACGGTGGCGGTGAGCCCGGTTACCGCGAAGAGGGCCGCGGCGAAGGATCGGGGGAAACAGGAGGTCCGCATGCCCTATTTGCTAGCACTACGGGCCATGGCGCGGGCAGCACGAGGTGGGGCGGTCGCAGGGCCCCACCGGGCCATGGAGCCGATCTATTTCACCGCCCCGGCCGTCAGGCTGCGCACCAGCTGCTTCTGGAACACGAGCAGCAGGATCACCAATGGGACGAAGGCGATGACCGCGCCGGCGAGCGAGACGGGGATCTGCGAGACCTGGGTGCCCAGCAGCTGCTTGAGTCCGATCTGGACCGTGTCGAGCGGGACCGTCCCACCGGTCGACACCAGAGGCCACAGATACTGGTTCCAGGCGGCCAGGAACGAGAAGACGCCGAGAGCGGCAAGCGACGGGCGGGCCAGCGGCACGGCCACGCGGGTCATGAAGCGCAGGTGCCCGTAGCCGTCGAGCTGTGCCGCTTCCTGTAGGTCGCGCGGGATCTGCAAGAAGGCCTGTCTGAGGAGGAAGATGCCGAACCCCGTCGCCAGGAACGGGATGGCCAGGCCCTCGTAGGAGTTGAACCACCCCAGCGACGTGATGGTGTCGAGGTTGGTGATGAACGTGACCTCCAGCGGGATCATCAAGGTGGCCAGGCAGATGACGAAGAGCGTCCGCTTGAAAGGGAAGCGCAGGAACGCGAACGCGTAGGCAGCGAGGATAGAGGTGAGCATCTGTCCGGCCACGATGATGACGGTCATGATGGCCGACGTCGCGATGTACTTGGACATCTGCCCGGTGGTCCAGGCCTGGGTGTAGTTGTGCCACTGGGGACTCGTCGGGATCAGCGGCGGCGGCTGCTCCACCAGCTGGTCCGGCTTGAGCAACGAGTTGACGACGGTGACGTAGATCGGGAACAAGACCACGATGGCCCCGGCGGTGAGCGCGACGTAGCTGCCGACGGTCCGCAAGAGCTTGTGTCGGCGCACCGGCGCCGTCTCCTCAGCGGGCATAGCTCACCCGCCTTTCGAGCAGCCGCATCTGCAACAGGGTCAGCCCCAGCATGATCAAGAACAGGACGGTGGCGATGATCGCCGCCGCGCCTGGGTTGTTCTCGACCTGCAGCGTGTTGACGATGTTGTAGATCAGTACGTTGGTGTGCAGCCGTACCGTGTTGCTCGGCCCGATGAGGATATCGACTGCGCCGAAGGCCTGGAAGGCGTAG
This sequence comes from uncultured Acidimicrobiaceae bacterium, assembly GCA_963808355.1. GTDB lineage: Bacteria > Actinomycetota > Acidimicrobiia > Acidimicrobiales > RAAP-2 > Bog-473. Next base: position 171,522 of record CAWEFL010000003.1, on the reverse strand, counting down.
ATGGTGGCCACGATGAACGCGAAGAAGATCGTCGGCGACAGCAACGGCACCGTCATGCGCCAGAAGCGTGTCCAGGCACCCGCACCGTCGATTTGCGCCGCCTCGAGCAGTTCGTCGGGCACCGACGACAGGCCCGCCGACATGATGATGAAGGACAGCCCGAGGAATTGCCAGATCGTGATGAGGGCTACCGAGGGCAGGGCCCACGTCGTGCTCTCGAGAGCGGGCGGGCTCGGGTTGATGCCGAGCCAGGGGAGCAGGCCCACCACCGGGTTGAGCAGGGTACCGAAGACCACCGACGCCACTGCGACAGAGCTCACGACGGTGGACGAGAAGATCATCCGGTAGATGCCCATGCCCTTGAGACGGCGGTGGGCGGCCACCGCCAGTACCAGGCCCAACAGCAGGCTGATCGGCACCACCATCAGGACGAAGAGGAACGTGGTGACGAGGCTCTGGGTGAATTGGGTCGACGAGATGGTGGGCCAGATCTGGCTCAGCCCGACGTAGCGCGCCGGCACGCCTGGCACCGGCGGCGTTTCGTACAGCATCAGCTTGAAGTTGCGTAAGAAGGGATAGAACGCGAAGGCACCGAAGAGCACGAGCGCCGGCCCGAGCAGCCCGTAGGCCAAGAGCGCCTCCTTGCGGCGCCGTGCTTTTAGGCCGGCGCGGGCCCCGGCGCTCACGACGTCGGCGCTCAGGACGTCGGCGCTCACGACGCCCGCACCTCCGCTCCCATACCGCGCCCCCGTCGCGGCGTCGAAGAGGTGGTACGAGGCCGGATCCCCGTCGATATCGATGTGCACGGTCTCCCCCAGCGCCGGCTTGGGCGCGGACGCCGGCTGACGCACGATGAGCCGCGTGCCGTCCTCGGTGTGGCAGATGACGTGGGTCTCGGCGCCCAGCAGCTCCACGATGATCACCGTCGCCGCGATGGCCCCGGTGTCGCTCAGGCGGAGGGCCTCGGGGCGGAGGCCGAGCACCGCGTCGGGCCCGCAGCCCCGCACCCGTCCGGCCACCAGCTCCGGAAGCGGTACCGACGCGCCAGGGAAGGCCACCGCGAGCGTGCCCCGGGTGTTCCCGGCCGCGCTCCCGTTCCCACTCTCGACGAGCATCCCCTCGACCAGGTTCATGCCCGGGCTCCCGAGGAAGTGGGCCACGAAGGTGTTGTCCGGCCGCGCGTACAGGTCCTCGGGCGCCGCCACCTGCTGCAGCCGCCCCTCGCTCATGACTGCGATGCGGTGCCCCATCGTCATGGCCTCGACCTGGTCGTGGGTCACGTACAGCGTGGTCGTCGAAAGGCGCGCACTGCAGCTCCACGATGTCGGCACGCGTCTGGACGCGCAGAGCGGCATCGAGGTTCGACAGCGGCTCGTCCATCAGGAAGACCAAGGGCTCGCGCACAATGGCCCGGGCCAACGCGACCCGTTGGCGCTGGCCGCCCGACAGCTGCGCCGGCTTGCGCCCGAGGAGGTCGCCCAGCCCGAGCGTCTCGGCGGCTTGGCGCACCTTGAGCCCGCGCTCGTCCTTGTCCACGCCGCGCTCGGCGCAGCGGGAACTCGATGTTCTTCCCGACCGTCAGGTGTGGGTATAGCGCGTAGCTCTGGAAGACCATCGCCACGTCGCGGTCCTTGGGGTCGACGTCGTTGACCACCCGGTCGCCGATGGAGACGGTCCCCCCGGACACCTCCTCCAGGCCGGCGACGAGCCGAAGCGCCGTGGTCTTGCCGCAGCCCGACGGGCCCAGCAGCACCAGCAGTTCGCCGTCGGGGACCTCGAGAGTCAGGCCGTCGACGGCGGTGGTGGAGCCGAACTTCTTGGTGACCCCGTCGAAGTTGACCCGTGCCACCGCCGCACCGTACTCGGGCCGACGCTCAGCGGGCCGGGATCTTCCAGCCCAGGGACTCGGCGATCTCTTTGCAGGTCGGGCACAGGCCGTAGCGGGAAGGGTCCCGGCCCGGCACCCACTCCTTGCCGCACAGCGCCCGCACCGCCGTCCGGTTCACGATGCCCTCGACCACGCTGGGGCCGGCGCTCACGTACTCGCCGGCGTGCTCGCCCTCCTTCGGGGCGAACCCCTCCAACACAATGTGGGCCATCCGGTCGTGGTCCCCGTCGTCGAGGTCGGGGGCCGGCCGGGCCGGGGCCAGGGTCGTCGAGCCCGCCTGCGCGGGGCCGCCCCGTTCGTCGGCCGATGCCATAGCGCCAGCGTAGGCCCACCCGGGAATCAGCCCCGCCCCCAGAACGTTTGACGTGTCAGAGGATCTGTCGCTTACGGAATTACATGCGGCACTGACAAGAGGACACCCGATGACGAACGAGAACTTGACACTCCCATTGCTCCCCCTCAAGTCCGGAGTGGTGCTGCCCGGGATGGTCTTCACCATGGCCCTCGAGTCCGACGAGGCCCGGGCCGCGGTCGAGGCGGCTCGCTCGGCCGGGGGCCGGCTGTTGCTCGTGCCCCACATCGAGGGGCGCTTTGCCACCGTGGGCGTGGTGGCCGAGGTGATGGAGGAGGGCGACCTGCCCGGCGGCCTGTCCGCCGTGGCCATCCGGGGCGACCAGCGCGCCGTCATCGGCACGGGCGTGCCCGGCACGGGAGACGCGCTGTGGGTGGAGGCGGAGCCCATCGCCGAAGAGGAGCCGACCCCGGCCGCCTCCGAAGTCGCACGCGAGTACCGGGCGGTGCTCGAAAACATCCTGCACAGCCGCGGCGCAGGTCGGATCGCGTCCGAGTTGCGCCAGATCACCGACCCGAGTCGCCTGGCCGACGTGTCGGGCTACTCGCCCGACCTCTCTCTGGAGCAGAAGGTCCAGGTGCTCGAGACGCTCGACGTCGAGCAGCGCCTGCGCCTCGTGTTGGGGTGGGCCCGCGACACGCTGGCCGACGTGACTCTGCGCGAGCGCATCAAGACCGACGTCGAAGAGGGCATGGAGAAGACCCAGCGCGAGTTCCTGCTGCGGCGCCAGCTCGATGCCATCCGCAAGGAGTTGCGCCAGCTCGGCGGAGAGGGCGAAGACGGCGAGGGGGACCCCGACGACTACAGAGCCAAGGTCGAGAAGCTCGACCTGCCCGACGACGTCCGCAAGTCGGTCGAACGCGAGGTCGACAAGCTCGAGCGAACGAGCGAGCAGAACCCCGAGCAGGGGTGGATCCGCACGTGGCTCGACACGGTGCTCGACGTCCCGTGGGGCGTCGAGTCTGAGGACCGGCTCGACATCGCCGAGGCCTCTTCGATCCTGGAGGCCGACCACGACGGGTTGGAGGACGTGAAGGAGCGCATCCTCGAGCACCTGGCCGTGCGCAAGCTGCAGGCCGAGCGCGGACTTGCGCCGGTCGACGGGCGCGGCTCCGGGGCGATCCTCGCGTTGGTGGGGCCTCCGGGTGTCGGGAAGACGTCGCTCGGCGAGTCCGTGGCCCGTGCGTTGGGCCGGAAATTCGTCCGGGTGTCGTTGGGTGGCGTGCGCGACGAGGCCGAGATCCGTGGGCACCGCCGGACATACGTCGGCGCCCAGCCCGGTCGGTTGGTGCGCGCGCTGCGGGAGGCCGGGACGATGAACCCGGTCATCGTGCTCGACGAGGTCGACAAGATCGGCGCCGACTACCGCGGCGACCCGTCTTCGGCGTTGCTCGAGGTGCTCGACCCGGCGCAGAACCACACATTCCGTGACCACTATCTGGAGGTGGACCTCGACCTGTCGCGTGTGTTGTTCATCGCGACGGCGAACGTGAGTGAGACGATTCCCGGGCCGCTATTGGACAGGATGGAAGTCATCCGCATTGACGGCTACACCGAGTCGGAGAAGGTGGCCATTGCTCGGCACCACCTGGTGCGGCGCCAGCTTGGGCGCGCGGCGCTGCGGGAGGACGAGGTGACGGTGTCCGACGAGGCCTTGCGGGCGATCGTGGCCGACTACACCCGGGAGGCCGGGGTCCGGAACCTGGAGCGGGAGCTCGGCAAGCTCTTGCGCAAGGTGGCGACGAAGCTCGCCTCCGGTGAGGCGGTCGCTCCTGTCGTCGTCGAGCAGGATGACGTGCGTGGTTGGCTGGGCCGGCCGCACTTCTTCTTCGAGGCAGCCGACCGTGTGTCCGTACCCGGCGTCGTCACGGGGCTGGCCGTGACCGGTGCGGGCGGAGACGTCCTCTTCGTCGAGGCCTCGGTGTCGGACGGGCCCGAGGGCCTGACCTTGACCGGCCAGCTGGGCGACGTCATGAAGGAGTCCGCGGAGATCGCGCTGTCCTATGTGCGCTCGCACGCGGACGAGCTCGGGATTGCGCCGGATGCCTTCGCCGGGAAGCGCTTCCACGTCCACGTCCCTGCGGGGGCCGTGCCAAAGGACGGCCCGTCGGCCGGCGTGACCATGACCACGGCGCTGGTCAGCCTGTTGCGGGGAGTGCCGGTGCGCCCGGTGGTGGGGATGACCGGTGAGGTCACCCTGCAGGGCCGGGTGCTGCCGATCGGCGGCGTGAAGCAGAAGGTGCTGGCCGCCCACCGGGCGGGATTGACCGAGGTCGTCCTGCCGGAGCGCAACGGTCCCGATTTGGAGGACGTGCCTGCGGAGGTCCGTGACGTGATGACGTTCCACCTGGCCGCCACCATCGCCGACGTGCTCGCCCCAGCTCTGAGCGGGGCGGGCGCCGAGGCGGTGGGGGAGACGCTCGGCGAGCCGTTGGTCACCGCCGCCTGAGCGGGCAAGACTGGCCCCATGGACGACAAGGAGATCGTGGCTCGGATCGATGCGCTGGCCGTGGAGGAGCAGCGCCTGGAGGAGGCGCATGTCGGCGAGGGCCTGAGCGATGTTGAGCGGGCGCGCAAGTACGAGCTCGAGGTGATGCTCGACCAGCTGTGGGACATGCTCCGCCAGCGCCGGGCAAAGCGCAACGCCGGCCAGGACCCAGACTCGGCGGAGATCCGTTCAGCCGACACGGTGGAGAAGTACCTGCAGTAGGCGGGGTCACGCACCAGTACCAGGCCCATGCCTCAGCCGTCTGGCATGGTTCGGTTCAAGCTCGGCGACAGCAGCCCGAGGACCCCCCGGACGTTCGCCACGGTGACGTCGAGCCAATCGAAGGAGTCCCGCCAGACCGCGATCTGGCCGTCACGCACCACCCAGCGCCCGTAGACCCAGAACCGGCTGGCGAAGCGGCGGAAGTTGATCTCGTCGATGCGATCGGTGAGTACGACCGAGCCCTCTGTGGCGACGTGATTCAGGTGGACGTTGAACCCGAAGCGGTCCGGGCGCAGCAAGGGACGGAACGCTCGGTCGAGGCCGCGCCGGCCACGGATGGTCGGCAGGGACACGTTGACGTACTCGAGGTCCTCGGTCACGAGGTCGAGTGCCTCATCGAGGTCGAACTCCGTCAGCGCACGCAGGAACGCCAGGACCACGGCCGCCGGGTCAGGAGTGCCTTTCCCGCTGCCACCGCTGCCACCGCTGCGCACCGCTGCGAGGACGGCGAGGACGGTGGCGCGGGCATGGTGCCGTCATTCTTCCCCGGTGGCGCCTGCCTCAACCAGTTCGGGTCCGGTGGGATGTCCGAGCGGGCCGGGTCGGCCCCGGCTCCCCGGCACCCGCCACCGCCGCGCCGATCGCACCCGCCGCCACAACGGCGGCCCCGCCGCGATCCCGACGAACACCAGGAGGGCGAGCGCGAACAGCGCCGGGTACCCGCTGTACCCGACGTACTGGAATGACACCTCGTGCACGCCCGGACCGACGACGACGCCCACCAGCGCCGGGGCGACCATGACGGTGGGCCGGGGCTGCCCGTCCACGGTCGCCGTCCAGCCCGGGTCGTAGGAGGCGCTGAGGACGACCGTCGCGGTGCGGTTCGTCTTGACGGCGGCGTGAACCTGTCCGGACGCGAGGTCGGCATCTTCGCCGACGACGTGGCCCGGTGGTCCGCGGAGTGACGCCGCGTCTGACGCCGTCCCAGGTGCGGCCGCACCTCCGTTGAAAGCGACCGTCTCGTCGCGGTGGGCGGACAGCTCCGGTGACGCCAATAGGGTCTCGCTCTGCGTGCCGACGTCGGCCCGTGTCGCGGTCAGAGTCCCCACCGTGTCGTACACGTGGACGTAGCCGGGGTCGGGGAGCGCGTACAGGCAGTATTGCCCCTGGCACTCGATCCGGTCGGCCGGCACCCGCGGTGCCATGCCCTCCGGCACGATCAGGTAGCCGATGCCGAAGAGCGGGTAGTCGCCCGGGTTGTACTCGTCGAAGAAGTATTCGGGGTCGGTCATGAGCGAGGCGGTCCGGAGCGTGTAGCCCACCTCGTCGATGTCCTGGCTCTCGAGGTACTTGAACACCGGGACGTCGCCCACGGTGAAGTCCGTGCCCCAGTTGGTCGGAGAGCCCGCGTACACGCGGCCTTTGGGGTGCGCCTTGACGTAGTCCAACAGACGGTCGAGTTGCGGTGACTCCTGGCTGTCGGCCTGGGCCTGCAGCGACACGTTGGTGCCGTTCTGCGAGTCGTAGGCGCGCAGGAAGATCCAGGCGGGGGCCAGCACCGCAATGAGCGCGACGACACTGAGCGCAGCGACCAGGACCCGCCCGGCCGGCTTGCCGAGGCTTCGCCGTCTCTGCTCGGACAAGACCGACCGCAGCGCACCGAGCGCCAGCCGGCCCAACCCCACGATCCCGATCCCCGCCAACAGCAGTCCCGAGAGCTGCACGCCCATTTCGAAGCGCCGGATGAAGACGTCGCTGCTTCCCGGGAGGATGGAATACAGGCCGCCGAAGGTGGTGCGCCCGAACGTCATGAGCAGCGTGACGACGAAGATGGCGACAAGCGCACGTCCCGCGGCGAACGTCCGCCACCATACGATGCACGCCACGATCCCGACGCCCAGCAGGATCGTGATGACGGGGAACGGCACGGAGAGGAACGAGTGGCCGTTGTCGAGGAGCCGTCCGGTGAACAGCCAAATCAGGACCTGGCGCGCGCCGTAGCCGTTCTCGAGGCCGGTGCTTTGGAGGATCTGGTTGCGTGCCGCCCAGTGCGACTGCGCCAACAACGGCACGATCACCCAGGCCGACGCGAGCAGCGCCAGGCCACCGACCAGCACGGCGCGGCCGAGCCGGCGCCACAGGTCCGACGGCACCATGAACGGCCACACCACCAAAGGAACGAACGCGAGATACCCCGTCTCGAAGTGCAGACCGACGGTGAGCATGATGAAGAGGACCGCCGCCAGTAGCGCCCGCCGCCGTACCGAGGTCAGGGCCCTGTAGGAGAAGCCCCACGCCAGTGGCAGCGTCCACGATGCCCAGAGCTGTGTCCACACGCCGTAGCCGCGCCAGACGTACGCCTCGGTCTCGTACCCGATGCCGGGCACCGAAGCGAGGAACGGTGAGATGGCCGCAGCCGCCGCCGCCGTCCAGCGGCACAGCCCGAAGAGCCGGGCGCACCAGTACACGGTGAGCGGCCACAGCGCGAGCAGAAGGTACAGCGACCAACGGAACACCGTGTCAGGGTCGATGAACGTGCCGAAGACGCCGGCGGTCATAGAGGGCAGCGACTGGTAGTGGAGGAATTGGGGCGAGCCGAGACCGAGGTAGGGGAACCAGCTCGTCAGCGGCAGGTGCCCCTGCGACCAGCGCGTCGCCGCGAAGCGCACCATCTGCTGGTGGATGGAGCTGTCATCGAGATACGGCACCGCCCGCAGCTCGGGGCGCAGCGTCCACAGTCCCCACGCGGCCGCCAGCACGACGACGAGCCACGGCCCGTACCAGGCGATGTCACGCCGGGGTGGATCGTTTGGCGCTGTTGACTCGGTCAGCTGCTCGTTCTCCGGCTCGGTCGGACGGCTCGGTCGTCAGCCCGGGCACGCAGGTATGTTGCCAAAACCGGCCTGCTCGGGGACCGCATGCCCACGTCCAGAGCCACGTTGGCCCAAAACCCGGCCTCGGTAAGATCGCGTGCGGGGCTGCAGCTCAGTGATCAGAGCAGAGGACTCATTGATCGATGTGGAGTCGGGAAATCTGCAACGTTTTCGCACGTCACATGACAGTTTACCGGACCCCGAAATCGCCAACGGGGCACATCAGCGGGGATGCGCCGCAGATGACAAACGTCTTACCCCACGCTCGGCGCGGGCTAGCGCCGCCGCCAATCGCGGAAAAGAGTGCCGAGTGGCGGAAGAAGCGAAGGGCCGAACCGACCCGTTCAACCTCGCCGCCGAGGTCGCCGCCATCAATAACGCCGCTGCGCGCGCTATTGTTCGCCCAGACCGACGTTCGCACTGCTGCGCATGGTGTGAGCAAAGCCGAACTGGGCCGAGTGGCGGGCGCACTGCGAGCCGCTGGCGCGCAGCTCAGGGCGCTGGCAGCGCAGATCGATTCCTCAAGGTCGGCATGATCGCCCCGACGTCCGGGCCCTCGGTTCAGCAGATGTGGCCCGGCCCTTACCGGTGGGGGGTCGCCCCAACGCGATCTTGGGCGAGTAGTCCTGTCGCACGCTCAGGCCGGCCACGTAGCCCCAAGTTTTGCTGGCCCGTAGCCGCTTAGGTCGGTAGCGTGCGCCTTGCAAGCGGGCGTTGAAAAGGTCCAGGTCGTGGTCGTCAACAAGTCGACGGCAGTTGAGCCGAGAGTCCAAACGGGACAGAGGGAGATGGAAGTCGCGCGGAGCTCGTCAACCTGGTTCTGGCCACTGCTGATCACGTTGACAATCATCGGATTGATCGTTCGTATCCTTTTCGTCACTCTGGCGCATTTCCAGCGCGTCGCGAATGATGCTGTGTTTTTCCGGTCGACCGCGAGCAATCTGATTGCGGGAAGGGGCTATGCCTATCCTTTCCCCACCGACCCGACGAAAGCAGTTGCGACAGCAGCGCACCCACCGTTTTTTTCGTTACTTCTCGCAATGTTGGACCTCGGGGGGATCCAGTCGGTGGCTGCGCAACGTGTCGCTCTTGCCGTGGTCACTTCGTCGGCTGTCGTCGTTATGGGTTTGGTGGGCCGCCGTGCTCTGGACCCGATGGTTGGAGTCGTGGCGGCCGCCATCGCAGCGCTTCATCCCTTGTGGCTGCAAACCATCGGGAGCCTCATGAGCGAGACCATCTACTTGGTGGCCATACCTCTTGTATTACTCGCCGCCATGCGGGCCACGGAACGAGCCACGTTCTGGCGCTTCGTGACAATGGGATTGACGATCGGGATCGCGACGCTGATCAGGAGCGAGGCGGTCATCTTGTTAATCCTTCTTGGACTCCCCGTACTGCTGATGAGCAACAGCGGCCTGAAGGCAAGAGCGCGACTCGCGGCTGCAACGTTGATCGGTGCAGCGACCCTCCTGGTGCCTTGGATCGTCCGCAATGAGATCCAACTCGGGACCGCCTCGCTCTCGACGCAGACTGGTCTCACCCTTGCGGGCTCGTACTGTCAGCAATGCTTCGACCCTCATACAGGCTACTTCGGCAACTTCGCCGGTGTGGATGCGGACGCCGCAGAGGAGTTCTACTTCAAGTATGTCAAGCCTCCCGACGGAGCGCGACGATGGAACGAGGTCCAGATCGACCACCACCTCACGCACGATGCGGAGCACTTCGCTCGCACCCACCTCGGGCAGTTGCCAAGGGTCGTCCTCTCCCGGGAAGTCTCGACGTGGGCCCTGACCGGACAGGGCTTTCAACAGGACCTGCCGTCTACGGTGGGCGCAGCGCCGCCTGGGAAAGATTGGTGTCGTGTACTGGGTGCTCGTGCCCTGTGCTGTTGGAGGCATCGTCGTACTCGTGACCCGGTCGTGGCGAAAACCGCTGATTCTCTTGGCGCCGATTGTGGCTGTCGCGCTCACCGTGGCTGTCACCTACGGCGACACCCGCTTCCGGGTAGCCGCGGAGCCGTCCATCGCCGTTCTCGCCGCGATCGGGCTAGTGGCCCTATTCCAGTGGTTTCACAGGATGTGGACTGCGTGATCGCAGCGGTGGCCTGGCCCCGAGCCGATGTGGTCAGGAGCACCGTTGCCCGCCCGGTAAACAGGATCACCACATGGCTGTCGACGCCCTCCGTGCCGCCCGCTGAGCCCTGCGACTCAGATCCTCCCGTTCCCGGGCTCAACCGGTCGCGGGCGCGACAAGGCTCGTGTAGCAGCGACGTGTAGTCGGACGTCATCCGGCCCCATCGCAAGACCACGTCTCGGGTCGAGCCGGCCGCCGTCTCACTCTGGTGATTCTGGCTGGCGGTCTTCGCGAGAGCGCCCAGACCGAACCGGTGTCAGTCAGCAGCTTGGCGGTAAGGGTGCGGGCATGAGGGCCCGGCAGTCCAACGTTCACGACGTGCTCGAGGGAGACGTCGAACTGCCTGAGGGCGACCACCTGAGAGTTTGGCTCGGCCAGAATGGCCCTTTTTGGGTGGTGGTGGCGTAGACGGCTTGGCCATACATCCCCATCAGTGCAAGAACGCCGCATCGGCCCGGACGAGGGAGGTCCGGAGTACCGGCGTCAGCCTTGCTTCGTCGACCAGCAACGGGCACAGAGACCCATGAGGGCCGCTCTCGACGAGCAGCCAGCCGCCGCCTCCGAAGACGAATTATAGTGACTGGTCGGCGTTGCCTCGCCGTCCGAGATATAGACACTGTCGCAATAGCCCTCGACGAACAGCCGGTCCGCGGGCGCCCAACTGGGCAATGTGTACCCCAGCTGCACGTTTCGGCGAGGGGATGGCCTGTCAGGTCACTCACCCGTTGCTGGGCCTCGACGTAGTGAAGCGTCTGCTCCGGCGTCCATGTGGCAGAAGGTGTCACCGCCAGGCGAAATGGTCGGGGATCAGCTCCGAGGCCAACGCCTGAAGCCGGGGCTTGAGTTTCGACTTGTGGCACCGACACGCCTACGCCCATAGGTTCCTCGCAGTCTGACATCTGCGGACACCTGGATCAGCAGGTTCAAGGAAGGCGCGCCCTGCATCCCGGGACGGCGCTCGGCGAGGAATCGATGCCATACTCTGCGGTCTGGGGGACGAAATCCCGTGGTTGTCGGTGCCGGAGGGCGAGGCTCAGGGAAATGGAGGCCAAACTCGGCGAGCGAGGCGTCTCGGAGTCCACCCCGCTCGAAGCTGGCGATGACGCCGCAGTTGCGAGTCGTCCACTCCTCACGGTCCTAGGCGTTCTCGGGTTTTCGATCCCGATCGGGCTCTATGTGTGGCTGACGGCAAGGGACTCGCTCGACGTGCTCCGGGCGGACCAGTGGTACGACGTCCAATTGATCCAGCACTCGTTCAACGGGACCCTGAGCCTCAGCATGTTGTGGAATCAGCACAGTGACAACCGCATCTTTTTTCAGAACCTGATCACTCTCCTGGTTGCGCACCTGGCCCACTTCAACGTGCTCGTTCAGGTGTACCTCGACGTCGTGCTCCTGATCGGAGCCACGGCGCTCATCGTGGTGGCACATCGGCGCCGTTCTCCGTCGACGGCGTGGATCTGGTACTGCCCGGTGGCCATCGTCATGTTCTCGTTGGCGCAGTGGGGAGACACCCTCTACGGCTTCCAGGTTGGCTGGTATCTCGTCTTGATCATGCTCGCGCTCGTCCTCTTCCTGGTGGATCGCCCCGTCCTCACCTGGGTCGTGCTCGCTGGGGCAATAGCCGCCGGTGTCGTCGCCAGCTACTCGTCACTCCAGGGGCTCTTCGTGTGGCCCGTCGGCCTCGCCCTCTTGCTCCAAAGAACCCGTCCGAAGCCTTTCGTGTTCGCTTGGATCACCGCCGGCGTGCTGGCGACGGCCCTGTACTTCTACAACTGGAGATCCCAGGGGTCGGGTGAAAGCATAAGCTTTGCCCTCCATCACCCCGCTGAGTTCCTCAGGTTCTACGTCTTCGCCCTGGGCGACATCGTCGGCGCCAACATCTCGAACTCCCCGAGCGGTGGACAGTACGCCATCTTCGTCTTGGGGCTCGTGACCTTGGCCGCCGGGATCTGGGCGATCGTGTCATCGGGCCTTCGTGTGGATGTGTCGACCGGCCGGCCCGTCGGGGTAGCGCTGGTTTGGACAGGGTTGCTCTTCGCCGCAGCCATCGCCGGCGGCCGAGCCGTTGGTGGACTCAGCGGCGCGGGCACTTCGCGCTACGTCACATTCGATCTACTCGTCGTCGCCGGCTCCTACCTGGTCGCGATGGACCGGTTCGCACACCGAGGCGCCACGGAGGGTGCGCAGAGATCAAGGCCCGTCGCTGCCGTGCCCTCCGTGGTGGTCGTTCTGGTCATCGGCGTTCTCGCCATCTTCGGCACTGTAAATGGCATCTCGGGCGCCGAGGGCGATCGGAGCTACGAAGCGGCGAATGTGGTCATTACGGTTCATGTGGACCAAGCTCCTGACGAACTCGTTACGAGCCAGCTGGGTCCGCAATATCAAACGGCGGGGTTCGTCCGCGCGCTGGTGGGCTTCATCCGTTCCCACCATCTCGCCATGTTTTCGACCGGCGAGGCCGCCGAGTACGCCCGCCAGCAGATACCGATCAATCACACTCCGCCGACGACCGTTGTGGCAAAACCGACAAGCGGTCAGGTCTTGCGCGGCGTGGAGCCTCTGATTGCCGAAGCTTCCGATGAGTACGGGGTCACCAACGTGCAGTTCGAACGGCGCGGGGGCCAAGGAGGATCCCAAGTGATCAGCCAAGGGTTCAGATTCGACTTCGGCTGGCTCGGTGGCTGGAACACTCATTCGGTGCCAAACGGGGAGTACTTCCTTCGCAGCGTCGCCTTCGCCCCGGGTGGGCTTCACGAAACGAGCCCATGGGTGGCGGTAGAGATCGACAATTGACTCCAGCTGAGCGCCTGATCCTCGGTCCAACTTGGGATGGTCGCCAGCGGGTTTACATACCCGACCGGGCGAACCGATAGGCGCCACTCATCTGATGCGAAGAAGGGGCGGGGCCTCCGCCCCTTGTGAGATCCGAGCATGCTCGGTCTTGGAAAAGAAACCTCGAGAGAGGAGGAGGCCCCGCTAGCCGGCCCTACGAGCTGGCCCAGGCCCTGGAGCGTCAGGAGTTCAGGGCGGGGGGTCGGGCGTCCGGGTTCGTACGAATCGTTCGCCCGACGGCTGCGGCGGCTTCGCGGCCGGTGTCTTTGCGAGAACGGCGTAGCGACGCAAGGTGAGGGAGGGATCGGCACGCCCGTGGAGGTCGGCAACAGTGCGAGCGTCGTACCCGGCGCCCAGCATCTCGGTGATTGAGTACCCCCGCAGATCGTGGAGTCGGCAATCGACGCCTGCTCGGGTCTTGATGCGACGGAACGTGCCCGAGACGAATGACGGTTTGAGCGGTTCCGACCCGGCCAGGTCCTCGGAAAAACGTAGGGATCATCGGGCATGCGGACGCTCAACGTGCGGGCGTCGGCGGCCATTTTTATAGCTCGATTTTGCGCTATTCGGATGACGCGGGGGTCGACGGGGATGGTGCGGTACTTCTTCGATTTAGTTCGGTCCTTGTGACCCCACTTGTACGTTCCCGCTCTCCTCGATCCGGTTTCCCGGATGGTGCGGTTCACCGTTAACTCGCCGAAATCATTCTCGTGAGCGCCAGAGCGGATCTGGGAGAATCTCAGCCCGCACAGTTCACCGTCTCGCATTCCCGTCAGCACGGCCGTGAGGAGCAGGTCGGGAATCTGTGTCGGGTCGTCCATGACGAGGGAGCGGCGAGGTTCCTGCGCAGCCTCGGCGAGTAGACGTTCAACCTCGTCGGGAGTGGGGACGCGATGTTCGAACGTCGTCCACTCCGGTCGCGTCGCTTTGGTGATCGGGTTGACGTCGATGTAGTCCCATCGGACGGCAGTGTTCAGTGTGGCGCTTGCGATGCGCCAGCAGTGGTTTGCGGGCGCCGGGATGGTCGCCCATGCCGCCGAAGAAGCGGTCGAGGTCACGGGCGGTGAGCTTGTCTACGGGCAGGTGCCCGAGCGCGGGGCGAATGTCGCGCTCGACGTGCGTGGAGTACCCAGCAAGCGTCGATTCTTCGCGACCTTGCTTCCGAAGGTGCGTCAACCACTCGTCGAGCACGGCGCCGAAGAGACGGGAACCCCGATCGTATTTCCCTCGCGTTACAGCGAGCCTCAGTGCATCACGTCGAGCCTGAGCGTGGGCGAGGGTGCCGTAAACCGTCTCGTATTTGAACTCTTGTTTGCCCGTGTCAGGATTGCGCCTGATGTACACGGTCACCTGCCACACGCCGGGTCGTTTTTCGTTGAGATACCGGAGATCGGCGGCGTGTCGGGCCCGGCGTTTTGGGTGTTGGGTCACCTGTTGGGTCATAGCAACGCGTCTAAAAATATAATCGCAGCTTGGGGCTGTAGCTCAGTGGTCAGAGCAGAGGACTCATAATCCTTGGGTCGTGGGTTCGATCCCCACCAGCCCTACTCGACAAGCCCTACTCGACTCGTTCCACAATCGAGTCGTTCCCAGCCCGCCCTATTTGGGCGCGTCGGGCTCCATGGCCGCCCAGGCGATGGCGCCGCCGGCGAGGTTCTCCGCCGTCCACCCGGCGTTCGCTGAGCGCGGGCCGCCGTCGCCGAACGGTCGCCGGCGTGGCAGGCCACGACGATGGTGCGGTCCGTCGGGAGCTCGTCGAGCCGCTCGCCCAGCTGGCCCATCGGGATGTGCACGCCGATCGGGTAGGCCCACTCCGCCACCTCGTCGGGCTCCCGCACGTCGAGCAGGTACACGTCCTCGCCCCGGGCGAGCCGGGCCAAGACCTCCTCGGGCGTCACCTCCGCGTACGGCATGGCTCCACGCTAGGACCGGCGGCCCAGCCCCGGGTTAGGTGCCGCCGGTACGCTTTCCGAATGGCCCTGCCTCGGAAGTTCCTCAACGAGGACGAGGAGCTCCTGGCCGAGCTGCGCCCCCACTGGGTCTTCCTCTTCGGGCCCCTCTTCACCTCCATCGGCGTCTGGGCTGCGATCGTCATCGTCGTGTCGTCTGTGCGGAACCCGCCCGGCTGGACCAACTACCCGTTCCTGTTCCTGGCCCTCATCCCGGGCCTGTGGCTGCTGGGCCGCTTCGTGCGCTGGCGCTCGTACACCATCGCCCTGACCTCCACCCGGATCCTGGTGCGGCAGGGCATCCTCGGCCGTGACACCGTGCAACTGCGCCTGCAGCGCATCACCGAAATCAACCTCGCGCAGACGCTGTGGGAGCGCTTCCTCGGCACCGGCCGGGTGATCATCGACGTCCAGGGCGAGGACGACTCCTGACGCTCGAGTTCGTGCGCAAGCCCGTCGTCGTGCAGCGGGTGATCAACGGGCAGATCAACGAGATCGTCGGCGGCGGAAGCCGCGAGCCGATCCCGGCCGACATGCGCCCTTCGACGCCCGCCGGCGACGCCGCGCCACGAAGCGCACAGACGTCGGAGCCGACCACGAGACCGAGCGATCACCCGAGTCGGTCGACGAGCCGACGACCACCACGACAGCCGCCGCTCGGAGCGAGCACCACACCGCCGCCCGGATCCACCGCCGCGGGCGCCGCCCAACGCCCCCTTCGAACATCCGGGACCGCCTCATCGAGCTCGACGACCTGCGTCGCCGCGGCATCATTTCCGAGGAGGAGTTCGCGGCCAAGAAGAGCGGAGCTGCTCAATCGCATCTGAGGACGCCAAAGCCGGGAGGGCACGCTGCCCGCTGGTGGCGACTACCGTGGAACCGCGTGGGCGACCCACTCGATACCGCTGCGACGGTTGCGGCAACCTCACCCGCTTCGACGTCACGATCTCGCAGCAGACGCACGTCCTTCCACCACTACACGGTCGGCGGCGAGCTCGAGGTGGAAGAGAGGAGGTGCTCTCCCGCCACGTCGACAGCGTGGTCTGCCGCTGGTGCGGCCACGGCCGCAGCGTGGTCGAGATCGAGCGACGACGAGCTCGCCGGACCCGGCGCCAGTCGTCAGGCGTCCCGTGACCGAGCCGCCGGCCGAGATCCTGCGCCGGCTCCGCCCCATCCCGACCTACCGCGGACCACCCGACCACCACGCCGCACGATGTCGCGGGGATCGACCCCGCCGGTGCGGCCGTCCGGTCGACGTCCTGCGGGTCCGCCGACCCCGGTTCTTCTCCTCTTCCTCTCGGCGGGCTGCCTCGGCTGCCACGACCTGTGGGACGGCCTCGACGCAGCTGCAGGCGGGGCCTGGCCGAGCGCTGTCGGCTGGCCGTCGTGACGAAGGGCCCCGGCGACGAGGATCCCGGCGCCATCGCGGCCCTGGCCGGCGCCGCGCCGGAGCGACCGGGATCGGGTCGTCATGAGCACGGCCGCCTATCGCGACTACCGGGTCGGCGGCCCGCCGTTCCTCGTGGTCACCGACGCGCCGCGAGGTGCGGACCGAGGGTGTGGCCTGGGGGATCGGCGAGACGCTGCGGGCCGCCCGCGGCGCCCTGGGCGGAGCCTCGTGATGGTGCGTCGCCGCTCGTGCGCGGCGCTGTCACACCCTCGCGGACATGCTGTGCGCGAACAGAGAGGGACACCGACCATGCCGACGCCCAGGGACAGTCGACACCGGACGAACACGCAGGAGCGGCTCGCCATCGACTGCGAGTGCTGCGCGCTGCAGGCCACGGACGCATGCGACGACTGCGTCGTCAGCTTCTTGCTGGACGTGAGCCCGACGACGCGGTGGTCATCGACGCCGACGAGGCGCGCGCCATGCGCATGCTCGAGCGCGCCGGCCTCGTGCCGACGCTGCGCTTCAGCCCCAAGGCGGGCTGAGCCGCAGCGTCCTCCGGCGGGCGTCGCGGTGACGGTGCGTCGGCCGTGACCCGCCACCTGCTCGTCACCAACGACTTCCCACCCAAGGTGGGCGGGATCCAGAACTACCTCTGGGACCTGTGGAGCCGCCTCGACCTCCGTCGTCCTTCGTGGTGCTGACCGCGTCCTCGGACCCCGAGGCGGCCGCGTTCGACGCGGCACAGGCCGAGCGGGGCGTCCGCATCGAGCGCGTCCCCGGGTCGATCCTGTTCTTCCCGACGGCCAGCGCCCTGGCCGCCGTGCGCCGCTGCGTGGAGGAGCACGGCATCGACCTCGTCCTGCTCGATCCGGCGCTCCCGCTCGGGCTCCTCGGGCCGCGCCTGGATGTCCCCTACGGCGTCGTCCTCCACGGGGCCGAGGTCGCGATCCCGGGCCGCCTGCCCGGCGCACGCGCCGCGCTGGCCCACGTGCTCGGCGGCGCGCGGGTCATCGTGTCCGCCGGCAGCTACCCGGCGGCGGAGGGGCACCGTGCCGCTCGCCGGGCTCACCGCCCCCGTGATCGAGATCCCGCCCGGCGTCGACGACCGCGGCCGTCAGCCCGCTCGCCGCCCCCGCAGCGACGCGCCGCCCGGGCGCGCCTGGGCCTGCCGGCCCATGGGCCCGTTGGTGGTGAGCATCAGCCGCCTGGTGCCGCGCAAGGGCATGGACGTCCTGATCGAAGCGGCCAACCGGCTGGCGCCTTCCTACCCGGACCTGGTCGTCGCCATCGGGGGCGACGGCCGCGGAGCTGGGCGCGGCTGCGAGCGGCTGGCCGCGGCCAGTGGCCCGGCCGTGCGGCTCCTGGGCCGGGTGAGCGACGAGGACCGCACCGCGCTGCTCGGTGCGGCCGACGTCTTCGTGATGGCCTGCCGCAACCGGTGGGCGGGCTTGAGCAGGAGGGGTTCGGCATCGTCTTCCTGGAAGCGGCCGCGGCGGGCGTGCCGCAGATCGCCGGGGACAGCGGCGGCGCGTCCGAGGCGGTGGTCGACGGGGTGACCGGCCTGGTCGTCGAGAACCCGGGCGACCCGGGCGCCGTGGCCGAGGCGCTGCGCAGCCTGCTGGCCGATCCCATGCGGCGGCGGCGGATGGGGCGGGCGGCCCGGGCCAGGGTGCAGGGAATCCTTCGACAACGACGTTCTCGCTTCTAGGCTGGCCGAGGCGCTGGCCGGAGTGGCAATGCTGACGCACCGCCCGCTCGCAGCCGGGAAGACAGGAGGAAGCACCGCCCGTGGCCGATCAAGCCACACAGCAGATGTCGGTAGCGGCACCGCCCGAGCGGTGCTTTGCGGTGGCGGCCGACCTGGAGCGCTACCCCGAGTTCTGCAACGACATCAAGGAGGTCGAGGTCAAGGAGCGCGACGACCTGGGCCGTCCGCTCCTGGTCACGTTCCGCGCCGCCGCCTTCGGTCGCAGCACCAGCTACACCCTCGCCTATGACTTCTCGGACGCCCCCCACACGCTGGCCTGGAAGCTGACAAGGGCGACATCACGACCAAGCTCGACGGCAGCTATGTCTTCGATCCGGGCGAGGGCGGCGGCACCGACGTCACCTACCACCTCGAGGCCGAGTTGCGCGTGCCCATTCCGGGCTTCATCAAGATGCGGGCGACCAGAGCCGGATCATGTCGACGGCCTCCGGGAGCTGAAAGCGCAGATCGAGTCTTCCTCGTGACCCCCGGCGCCGGCCCACACGGTGGGAGCGGCGTCTCCTTCGGGATCGACATCGGTGGGACCAAGGTCCTCGGGGTGGCCCTCGACCAGGACGACCGTATCGCCGCCGAGGCTCGGGTCGCCACGCCACGGGGGACCGGCCGTATCGACGCCGGCGACGTGGCGGACGCCGTTTCCGCGGTGGTCGGTGAGTTGACCGCGGGCGTCCGAACGTCGGCCGCGGTGCCCTCCGGCCCGGCGTCCTCCCGCTCGGATCCGCCCCCCGTCGCCGTCGGCGCGCCGGGGATGGTCGACCGCCACGGCCGTCTGCGCTTCGCTCCCAACCTGCCCGAGGCGCACGGCGTCGACTGGGCCGCGCTGCATCGGCGCCCGCCTGCGCGGGCACCGCGTCGCTGATCGAGAACGACGCCAACTTCGCCGTCCTGGCCGAGCACCGGCTCGGCGCCGCCCGCCTCTACCGCCACGTCCTGATGGTCACGCTCGGGACCGGCATCGGCGGCGGCCTGGTGGTCGACGGAAGGGTGGAGGTCGGCGCGGCCGGCTTCGCCGGCGAGATCGGCCACATGGTGGTCGACCCTGCGGGGCCGCCGTGCCCGTGTGGCCGGCGCGGGTGCTGGGAGCGCTTCGCGTCGGGCGCCGGGCTGGGCCTGCGTGGCCCGGGAGGCCGCGTTGGCGGGACGGCTCGGCCGGGTGGTGAAGCTCGCGGGCGGCGATCCCGAGAGCGTGCGGGGCGAGGACGTCTCTGCCGCAGCCACGGCAGGTGACCCGGACGCCCGGCGGGTGATCGAAGAGGTCGGGTGGTGGCTGGGCTTCGGGCTGGCCAATCTGGCCTGCGTGCTCGACCCGGAATGCTTCGTGCTCGGGGGCGGGCTCGTCGCGACGCGGGCGACCTCCTGCTCGACTCGGCGCGGGCGGCCTTCGCCGAGCTGGTCGAGGGCGGGCGCCGCCGCCCGCTCGCCGTCATCGTGCCTGCCGCATTCGACGAGCGGGCCGGCGCCGTGGGTGCGGCGCTGGCGGCGCGTCAGGGCGGCCTGGCGTGAGGCGGTGATGGGAGTGCTCCGTACCGGCGTCGTGCTGCCGACGTTCCGGGACACGCCCGACGACGCGTTGCGTGCCGCGGACGACGCCGTGGCCGTCGGGGTCGACGGGCTGTTCTGTTACGACCACATCTGGCCGATGGGCCAGCCGGACCGGCCGGCGTTGGCGCCGTTCCCGATACTGCGGCCGCGCTCGGCCACCCGCTTCGCTCCACGCGACGGCGTGGCGCGGGCCCTTCGTGGGCACCCTGGTGGCGCGGGTCGGCCTGGTGCCCGACGACGTGCTGTTCGAACAGTTCGTCGCGCTCGATCGTCTGGCCCCCGGCCGCGTCGATCGCCGGCCTCGGGACGGGCGACCACCTGAGCGCCGCGGAGAACCGCGCCTATGGCATCCCGTATCCGCCGGCGTCGGAGCGCCGCACCGACGATGGTGGCGTTGGGCCGCCGGCTGCGGCGGCAGGGGCTGACGGTGTGGCTCGCCGGCGGGCGGCGCGCCCGCACGCAGGAACCGAACGCCGCGGGCGCGGCGCTCACCCTGTGGGACGTGGCTCCGTCCGCTCGTGGCCGAGCGCGCGGGCGGCCCGGAGGGGCTGGAAGTGACGTGGGCCGGGCCGCCGCCGAGTGCTCCGCTCGCCGCCGCACGTTGGCCGCACTCGCCCGTGCGGGCGCCACCTGGGCCGTGTTCGGCTGGCCGGTCGACGTGGACGAGCTGGTGGCCGCGGCGGCGCGGTCGGGCCGGGAGGGGGCGGCGCCATCGACCGGGAGCCGAGACCGTCGTAGACTTCCCGATGGAGTTCCGCCGGATCAACGGGCTGCCGCCCTACGTCTTCGCCACGATCAACGACCTCAAGCTGTCGTCGCGGCGAGCCGGGCGGGACGTGATCGACCTCGGCTTCGGCAACCCGGACCTACCGTCGCCCGACGTCGCCGTGAACAAGCTGGCCGAGGCGGCCCACAACCCGCGCAACCACCGCTACTCGGCCTCGCGAGGCATCCCGAAGCTGCGCAGCGCCGTCGCCAACCTCTACCAGCGCAAGTTCGGCATTGAGCTCGACCCCGAATCCGAGGTGGTCACGACCATCGGCGCCAAAGAGGGCTTCTCGCACCTGATGTGGGTGCTGGTCGGTCCCGGCGACACCGCGCTCGTACCCTCGCCCTCCTATCCCGATCCACATCTGGGGGCCTCTCTTCGCCGGCGCCGACGTGCGCCAGGTGCCCCTGAACGGACCGCTCGTGGACACGGGCGACGGCGCGCCCGACCCCGGCGACACGTTCTTCGAGGGACTGATGCACGCGTGGGAGGAGTCCTGGCCCAAGCCCCGAGTGATCGTGCTCTCGTTCCCGCACAACCCGACGACAGCCTGTGTCGACCTCTCGTTCATGGAACGCCTCGTCGCATTCGCACGCGAGCACGAAGTCGTGCTCGTCCACGACTTCGCCTACGCGGACCTCGGGTTCGACGGCTACGAGCCCCCGTCGATCCTCCAGGTGCCCGGGGCCAAGGAGGTCGCCGTCGAGATCTACACGATGACCAAGTCGTTCTCCATGGCCGGCTGGCGCGTCGGCTTCGTCGTCGGGAACGCAGAGATCGTCCAGGCCCTCACCAAGCTCAAGACCTACCTCGACTACGGCACCTTCCAGCCGATTCAGATCGCGGCCATCGTGGCCATGAACGAGGCGCCCGACTACCCGAAGGAGATCAACCAGATCTACCGGTCGCGGCGCGACACCGCTGTGCGACGGCCTGAACCGCATCGGGTGGCACCTGGCCCCGCCCGCAGGGCACGATGTTCGTCTGGGCCCCGATCCCCGAGCCGTACCGCGAGATGGGCTCCTTGGAGTTCGCCAAGTACCTCGTCAGCGAGGGCGACGTCGCCACATCGCCCGGTGTCGGCTTCGGCCCCGGCGGCGACGGCCATGTGCGGTTCGCCCTCATCGAGAACGAGCAGCGCATCGGCCAGGCGGTGCGCCATCTCCGGAGCGCGCTGACCAAGCTCGGATAGGGAGGGAGGCCGCCCGGCGTCGTGCGGCGTGCCACGCCGGGGGTTCAGGGGAGGCCGGCTCCCGGCACGGTGGTGCGCACCTTCTCGAGCGCTGCCGTCGCGGGCGAGACGGGCCTTGGCCGCGTCGCTCGTGGGCGCGGTGACGAGGTAGAGGGTGCGGCGGTCGTCATCACCCAGCATGCAGGCGTAGCAGTTCGATCGACGTCGCCACGCGCTCGAGGATCTCGCCGCCCTCGCCCACCCGGACGCACTCCGGCGCCGAGCGCGTTGGCCACCCAGACCGTGTTGTCCGCGCAGAGGCAGATGCCGTCCGGCGCGACCCCGGGGTCGCCGCCCACTCGCCGTTCGTTCGACAGCGTGCCGTCGGACGCGCGGTCGAAAGCCTTGAGGCTGCCGCCCAGGCTCTCGGCGACGATGAGGGTGCCGCCGTCCTCGGTCACCACCATGCCGTTGGGGAAGTTGACCCCGACCGCGGCCTCGCTGCTCGTGCCGTCAGGGTCGACCCGGATGACGGAGGCCGGGGCGATCGCGCTGGCCGGCGTGGTCCCGTCGTAGAGCCCGTCGAGGTCGAACCCGAAGTTGCCCACATAGGCCTGTCCGTCCGACGCCACCACCATGTCGTTGGCGTGCCAGGTCGCCCACGGTCGGAGATCACCGTGGTGGACCAGCGCACCGTCGGGCTCTCTGCGCACGATCGTCCGCTCGAGCCGGTTCACGATCAGGAGACGGCCGTCGGGCAGCCATCCGATCCCGGCCGACTCCCACTCGAACGCGACCTCGGTCCGCCGCTGCGCCATCGGGCGAGACCGAGAACACGCCGTGGTCGAAGAAGTCCGAGTACCACAGGCGCCCATCGTGCCAGCGCGGGCACTCCCCGAAGTAGAGGCCGGAGACGAAGGGCTCGGCGGTCAGGGTCTCGGTCACGGTGCTCCTCTCGAAGAGCGATGGCGGTGGATCCGCAGTTGAGCACAGCCCGCCGACGGGCGCGGGGGCCGACGGGGCGGGGTACCTTGGGCCCGTGGCGTACTGGGTGCTGAAGGCGATCTTGACGCCGATCTTCTTCTTGCTCTGGCGGGTGAAGGTCGAAGGGCGGGAGAACATCCCCAAAGCGGCCCCGCCGTCCTGGCGGCCAACCACCAGTCCTTCTGCGACTCCTTCTTCATCCCGCTCGTCGTGACCCGCAAGGTCACGTTCCTGGCCAAGGCGGAGTACTTCGACTCCTGGAAGACGGCCTGGTTCTTCCGGGCCGCTGGCCAGATCCCCATCCGGCGCACGGGTGGAAGCGCATCCGAACGCGCCCTCGAGACAGCCCGCAACGACGTGTTGGGCCGAGGGAAGTTGCTGGGCCTCTACCCCGAGGGCACCCGGACGCTCGACGAGTACGTGCACAAGGGGCGGACAGGCGTCACCCGTCTGTCCCGGGAGTGCGGCGTGCCCGTCATCCCGGTCGGCGTCGTCGGTACCGTCGACGTGCAGCCCGTCAACTCCACCATGATGCGGCCGTTCAAGACCGTCACGATCCGCTTCGGCAAGCCCATGCGGATGGACCCCCCAGAGGATCCCGTCCACCCGCTGGAGAACCATGACCATACCCAGTGCCGAGCTTTCACCGACCGTCTGATGCACGAGATCGCGCGGCTGTCCGAACGCGAGTACGTCGACGAGTACGTGCCGTCACGCTCGAAGGCCGCAGCCTGAGCCCGTCCTCCGAGCCCTCGATCTGAGCCGTCGACGTGCGTCTCAGAGACCTGGAGCGGAAAGAGAAAAAACCGCAGTCCAGGCCGTTTCGAAACAGGCTGTTCACATTGACCACCTAACGTGCAGCCTGATGGCCGGCTACGTCGTGAGGATCGAGCTGCCGGACCGGCCCGGAGCCCTCGGGCTGGTGGCGAGTCGCATCGGCGCCGTGGGCGGCGACATCGTGGCCATCAACATCCTCGATCGTGACGGGGGCCAGGCGATCGACGAATTCGTCATTGAGATCGGCGGCGACCATCTGATCGAGTTGCTGCGCAACGAGATCCACGAGGTCGACGGTGTCTCCGTCCTGGAGATCCGCGCCGTGGACTCTACGAAGACGGCGGGCTGACGACGTAGGCGCACACGTGTGCGCCGTCCATGATGTGCGCCACCCGGCGCACCCTCGCGCCGGGGAGCGCCTCGCGGATGAAGGAGAGCTCGCTCGTGCAGGCCTGTGAGAACCCGTGGGCGACCGTGAGGATCGCGCAGTTGTGCTCGGTGATGCGCCAGCTGCCGTCGGGCAGGCGCTCTGCGTCGGCCAGGTAGCCGTCCTCGTCGAGGATCGCTGTCAGTGCGGCGACCTGTTCGTCGAAGGGCAGCCCTTCGGTGCGGGGGAGTGCGTCGGCCACCCTCCGCCGCCGCCGCTGCTCGAAGAGGTCGTCGACCTGGGCCCCCCCGGGCCCGCCCAGGTACCCGAGGAGTTCGGTCGTGAGGTCGCCGTAGCGCTTGGGGTAGAGCGCTTCGGCGGCGGGAGTCAGGGAGTACACGTGCCGGGGCCGGCCCCGCCGGGGACCCTCGCGTACGGCGTCCTCGTGTGTGAGCAGTCCGTCCTCCTCCAGCCGCGACAACTGTTGGCGTACGGCGGCCGGGGTCAGTGAGAGCGCCCGGGCGACGTCGGAGGTGTCGAGCGGGCCCTGGCGCTTGAGCAGATTCATGATGGCGCGCCGCGTCGTCGGCAGCTGCTCGACCGGCGACTCGGCCCCCGAGGGTTCGGGCGTCACGGCAACACCTCGGCTCACGGGAGGATCAGATGAACGTCGCCGAACTCGTGCCACAGGTAGCCCTCGGCGAGGGCTTCGGCGTACGAGGCCTCGAGCAGCGGGCGGCCGGCGATGGCCTCGAGCATGGCGAGGTGGGAGGCCTCCGGTTCGTGCCAGCCGGTGAGGAAGCCGTCGATGGACCGGACGGGACGCTCCGGTGAGACGACCGTCTCGGTCCAACCCTCGCTCGGGTGCACGTGCCCGTGCTCGTCCACGACGGACTCCAGCGCCCGCACCACCGTGGTCCCGATGGCGATCACCCTCCCCCCGGAGCGCCGGGTGTCGTTGATCCGGTGCGCGGTGGGCAGTGAGACACGGAAGTACTCGGCGTAGGGTGGCTCGCTCGCCTCGAGGGACGCCACGCCGGTGTGCAACAGCAGGGGCGCGACGCCGACGCCCTTGGCGACCAGTCGGGTGAGGACCTCGGGCGTGAAGGGTCGGCCGGCGCTGGGCATCTCCGCCGACCCGGGCTCGGTGACGTAGACGTTCTGGTAGGCCGAGATCGGATAGCTGCCGCGCACGTAGTCCGTAACGGATCGGCCGCCCGTAGCGGGTGAGGTACCTGAGCAGCGGTTCGGGCGTGTCGATGCGGCTGACCCACAGGCGGACGCCGGCGTCACCGGGACCGGGGGAGTAGGGCGCCAACAGAGCAGACGGTGCCTCCGCCGGCGAGGCCGATGGGTGTCCCCGCCGTCTGCGTCAGGTCGGCCTGGCCGTCCCGCCGCACCTCGACGGTCCAGAGGCCGGCGGGCAGTTGCGTGGAGAGGTGGACCTGGAGCGCGGCGCCGTCGGGGCCCTGGCCGTCCAGTTCGGCGGCCAACGTGCCGGACGTATTCAGGACGACGAGGTCGCCTTCGTCGAGGAAACGCGGCAGCTCGGAGAAGTGCGAGTGGACGATGGAACCGTCGTGCCGGAAGGCCACCATCATGCGAACGGCGTCGCGGGTCATGCCGCGGGCCTCGGGTGGCGACGGCGCTTCGAGCTCCGGCGGCAGCGTGAAGGAGAGCGGCTGCAGCTCCGGCAGTTGGCGTTTCGTGTCCAGCCCGAGCAGGTGGGCCCTGGCCGGCGCGGGACCGGGCACGGTCGCCGGGACGGTGGCGGTGGCGGCCGGCGGGGTCACGCCACCGCTCCCGCCGTGCTCGCGGCCCTTTCCGCCGGCGTGAGGTCGGCGGCGCGGTAGCGGCCGCTGGGACGCGTGCTGCCGATCAGCTCGAGGAAGGCAGGCACCACGGTGTCCGGCTCGGGCCGGTCGGAGATGTCCTCACCCGGGAACGCAGCCTGGTGCATGGCCGTGCGCAGGTCACCCGGGTCGACCGACCAGACTGTCAGATCCGGCTGCTCGACCGCGAGGACGGCACCCAAGCGCTCGAGGGCGGCCTTTCCGGCGCCGTACCCGCCCCAGCCCTCGTACGCCTCGACTCCGGCGTCCGACGTGACGTCGATCACGCGGGGGTGTGGCGACTCCAACAGCAGAGGCAACGCGTCTTGAATGAGACCGAGCGGGGCGACGACGTTCACCTCGAAGGCGACGCGCAGGTCCTGCAGCGGGTAGTCACCCAGTGGGGGCAGGGGTGCGGCCCCGAGCGTGCCGGCGTTGTTCACCAGCAGATCGAGCCCGCCCAGTTCGAGCGCCGCCCCGGTCAGATCGTGCCGGTGGTCGGGATCGGTCACGTCGCCCGGCACGGCCGTGATGCGGGCGCTGTCAGCGGCGACGCGTCGTATGCGGGCGGCAGCTTGCTCCAGTGCGTGGCCGTCGCGTCCGTCCGTCACGACCGACCAGCCGGCTCGGGCCAACCCGGTCGCCAGTGCCTCCCCGAGTCCCCGGGATGCCCCAGTCACGATTGCCACGCTCATGGCGCCCACCCTTTCCGGACGACGGGTTCGCCCTCGCGTCAATATAACAAGGATTTACTTGCTTTATTTCTGGCTCCGGGGAGAATCCCCCTAGGTGGCCCATTTCCTGGACTTTTCGGCCGTCCGGCGCCAGAGGGCGTAGGAGGCGTCGGCCCGCTCGGCCGGGAGCTGAGGCTGGAAGACGGTCTCGGCCTGCCAGAGCGCGGCCAGCTGGGGGAGGGAGGACCAGACTCCCTCGGCGAGGCCGGCCATGGTGGCCGCCCCGAGCGCGGTCGACTCCAGCGAGCGCGGGCGGGCCACGGGCAGGCGGCTCTGTTCGGCCTGCAACTCGAGGAGGAGGTCCATGGCAGCCGCACCCCCGTCGGCCCGCAGCGCGGAGACGCGTGGTCGCGGGGCGGTGGTCTCCAAAGGCTGGGGCGTAGGTCCGGAGGCGGCTGGGGACATGGCGGCGGACATGGCGTCGGTCATGTCTCGCACCTGGAACGCCATCGCCTCGACGCAGGCGCGCGCGAGCTGGGCGCGACCGGCGCCGCGCGTAAGGCCCGTGATGATGCCGCGCGCGGCAGGGTCCCACCACGGGCTGCCGAGGCCGGTCAGCGCGGGGACGAAGGTGACGCCGCCGCTGTCGGGCACGGAGGACGCGAGCGGACCGACGTCGCTCGCCGCATGAATGATGCCCAGCCCGTCGCGTAACCACTGGATGGCCGCGCCGGAGACGAACGTCGATCCCTCGAGCGCGTAGGCGACGCGGCCGCGGGCGGGGTCGGCGTGCACGCCGAGGTCCCACGCGCAGCTGACGACCAGGCCCTCGGGCGCCGGCGGGCGGTCGGCCCCGGCGTTGGCCAGCGCGAAGCTGCCCGTGCCGTAGGTGACCTTCACGAGGCCGGGGTCGAAACAGGCCTGGCCGAAGAGCGCGGCCTGCTGATCGCCGAGGATGGCCGAGACGGGCACGCCGTGCAGGAGGCCGACTTCGGGCAGGTGAGCAGTGCCGAAGCGGCCGGCGGAGGGTCGCACCTCGGGCAGGGAGTGGAGCGGCACGCCGAAGAGGTCGCACAGCTCGGGGTCCCAAGCCAGCGTTTCGGTGTCGAAGAGCAGAGTGCGGCTGGCGTTGGAGGGCTCGGTGGCGTAGACGGCGCCCCCGGTGAGGTTCCGCAACACCCAGGTGTCGACCGTGCTGAACGAGAGGTTCGGGTCGTCGGGGGCGAGGGCGAGGTCGCCGTGTCGGAGCAGCCAGGCCGCCTTGGTGGCGCTGAAATAGGGATCGAGAACGAGGCCGGTGCGCGCACGGACGAGAGGAAGATGGCCGGCGTTGCGTAGCTCGGCGCAGAGGTCGGCGGTGCGGCGGTCCTGCCACACGATGGCCCGGTGGAGCGGGCGGCCGGTGGAGCGGTCGAAGGCCACGAGGGTCTCCCGCTGGTTGGTGATGCCGATGGCGGCGACGGTGGCGCCGGGGCTCTTCTCGGCGAGGCGGCCGGCCAGCTCGGCCAGGGTGGATCGGACGGCGTCCCAGATCTCGTCGGGGTCGTGCTCCACCCAGCCCGGGCGGGGGAAGTGCTGGGTCAGCTCGCGGTACACGACGTCGGTGACCCGGGCGCCGGCATCGACGGCGAGGGCCCTGACGCCGGTGGTGCCGGCATCGATGGCGACGACGACGGGGGAGTCGGCCGTCACGGGCGGTGCGGCTGGGGTGTGAGGGTCACGCCGGGGCCGACGCTAACGCCGGCCCCGGCGCGCAAACCATCGCGAACGGCCCGTGACCTGCGAAGACGGAAGGCCCTTTTCGTTGACAAGGGCGTAACTACAGTGCTGTAATGACCACAGCATCTCGTGTCTCAGGGAAGGTAAACCACTATATATTGTGGTTTGGCGAGCGTTGCCTTGCCCCGGGTCGCGGAGTTTCATCGTGCCGGGGACACACCGCTCCGCTAGGACCAGGGGGAGGCGTCGCCGTCGGCGCCGGCAGTCGAGGCAGTGCAGTCAGGCAGAGCGTCAGCGACCCAGCAACAGAGACACGAGGAGGACCCCAGCGTCATGGCCATCGCCCCCCAGCGATCCGAGATCGGCATCCGTCGGCACTTCACGACCGAAGGCGTGCACCCCTACGACGAGGTGCGCTGGGATCGACGAGACGCTCGCATCACCAACTTCCGCGACGGGTCGGTCGCCTTCGAGCAGCTCGGCGTCGAGGTGCCCCAGTCCTGGAGCGTCAACGCCACCAACATCCTGGCGCAGAAGTACTTTCGCGGGCCACTCGGCACCCCCGAGCGTGAATGGTCGCTCAAGCAGGTGGCCGACCGGGTCGCCGACACGCTGACCGAGTGGGGCATACGGGACGGCTACTTCGTCGACGGCGAGGAGGCGCACGTCTTCAACCACGAGCTGAAGCACCTCATCATCCACCAGAAGGCGGCGTTCAACTCGCCGGTGTGGTTCAACATCGGCGTGAAGGGTGTGCCGCAGCAGGGATCGGCATGCTTCATCCTCGCGGTCGAGGACACCATGGACTCCATCCTCAACTGGTACGTCGAGGAAGGCATCATCTTCAAGGGTGGCTCGGGCGCCGGTGTCAACCTGTCGCGCATCCGCTCGTCGCAGGAGCTGTTGAAGGGCGGCGGCACTGCGTCTGGCCCGGTCAGTTTCATGCGCGGCGCCGACGCGTCGGCGGGGACGATCAAATCGGGTGGGAAGACCCGGCGCGCCGCCAAGATGGTCATGCTCGACGCCGACCACCCTGACGTGGAGGACTTCATCTGGTGCAAGGCGATCGAGGAGCGCAAGGCGCGGGTGCTGCGTGACGCCGGCTTCGACATGGACCTTGACGGAGCGGACAGCCACTCGACCCAGTACCAGAACGCCAACAACTCCGTGCGGGTGACCGACGAATTCATGGAGGCGGTGATAGATGGGCGGGACTGGGACCTCGTGGCGAGGACCGACCGCTCGGTCGTGCGGACGGTGCCGGCGCGTGACCTCTTCCGCCAGATCGCCCACTCGGCCTGGGAGTGCGCGGACCCGGGCATGCAGTACGACTCGACCATCAACCGTTGGCACACGGCGCCGGTAACGGGGCGGATCAACGGGAGCAACCCGTGCTCCGAGTACATGCACCTCGACAACAGCGCCTGCAACCTGGCGTCGATGAACCTGCTCACGTTCCTCGACCGCAACGACGAGTTCGATGTGGACGGGTTCAAGGCGGCCGTGTCCGTCGTCTTCACCGGGATGGAGATCATCGTCGGCAACGCCGACTACCCGACGGAGAAGATCGGGGAGACGACGCGGGCCTTCCGTCAGCTCGGGATCGGCTACGCCAACCTCGGTGCGTTGTTGATGGCGGAGGGCCTGCCCTACGACTCCGACGCCGGCCGGGCCTGGGCCGCCGCCATCACTGCGCTGCTGACGGGTCACGCGTACGCGACCTCGGCGCGCACCGTGGCGCGCATGGGACCGTTCGCCGGCTATCACGAAAACCGCGAGCCGACGCTGAACGTGTTGCGCATGCACCAAGCGGAGGCGGCCCGCATTGACGAGGATGTTGTCCCGCCCGAGCTGCTGTCGGCGGCCCAGGAGGCGTGGGACACGGCCGTCGAGATGGCCGAGATGTTCGGGGTGCGCAATTCACAAGCCTCGGTGCTGGCGCCGACCGGAACCATCGGCTTGCTGATGGACTGCGACACGACCGGGGTCGAGCCCGACCTCGGACTTGTGAAGACCAAGAAGCTCGTGGGCGGCGGCACGATGTCGATCGTCAACCAGACGGTGCCGCGTGCGCTGGCCAAGCTGGGTTACGGGCCCGAGCAGACCGAGGACATCCTTTCCTACGTCAACGAGCACATGTCCATCGTCGGGGCGCCGCACCTGGCACCCGAACATCTGGCCGTGTTCGCCTGCTCCATGGGCGACAACACCATCCACTACTCGGGCCACATCCGGATGATGGGGGCGGTGCAGCCGTTCATCAGCGGGGCCATCTCGAAAACCGTCAACATGCCGGAGGAGGTGACCGTCGAGGACGTCGAGCAGCTGCACGTCGACGCCTGGCGCCTCGGCTTGAAGGCGGTCGCGATCTACCGCGACAACTGCAAGGTGGCCCAGCCCCTCTCGACCACCAAGAAGGAGGGGGCGGCGGTCGAAGGTGGCGACGCAGCTCCCGCGGGTTCGGACGCCGAAGCACGCGACCGCGTGGCCTCGGAGCGGATCGCGGAGCTCGAAGCGGCACTGGTGCACGAGCGGAGCCGGCCGGGGGCCGATCCCGTCGTGGTCGGTGCGGTGCGCGAGCGCCTGCCCCGCAAGCGCAACTCCAAGACCTTCTCGTTACGGGTGGCCGACTGCGAGGGCTATGTGACCGTCGGCGAGTACGAGGACGGCCGGCCCGGCGAGGTCTTCATAAAGGTCTCGAAGCAGGGCTCGACGCTGGCCGGGATCATGGACGCGTTCTCCATTGCGATAAGCCTTGGCCTCCAGCACCAAGTGCCCCTGGCCACGTTCGTGACCAAGTACGCCAACATGAAGTTCGAGCCCGCCGGCATCACCGACGACCCCGAGTTGCGCATCGCCTCGAGCCTGCTGGACTACATCTTCCGCCGCCTGGCGCTCGACTACCTCTCGGTCACGGAGCGTCTGGAACTCGGCATCCTCTCGACCCAGGAGCGGACGCAGCCGACGCTGCCCGGCGTGGAGGAGATGGCGACGCCGTCGGTCGGCGTGGTGGACGACGCGCCCGGGGCCGCGGGCTCGGCGGGGGCGTCACCGGCCGTGCCGTCGGCATCGGCGCCCCGGCCCCTGGCCCGGGCCGAACAGCGTGACGCGCCGTTCTGTTACAACTGTGGCAACCACATGCAGCGAGCCGGGTCCTGCTACGTGTGCGGCAGTTGCGGGACGACGAGCGGGTGCTCCTAGGGCCCCGTCGCCGCCTTCAGCCTGTCGGAGCGCCAATCGAGGATCAAAGGCGCCGCTCGCTCGAGAGATATCCAGATAGCTGTGGATCAGGCGGTTCAGGCGGTCCTCGTCTGCTGCTGGGCAACACAGTGGTCGATGCCACCAGGCCAGGACCATATGGGAATGCGCGTTGACAGCGCTCGCCCTCTGGGGCTAGACGAGCCGCATGGCAAACAAGAGCGCAATCGTGACCGGATGTTCAAGTGGTATTGGGAGGGCAACCGCCCTGGAGCTGACCGCACGCGGCTACGAGGTCGTCGCCACCGCACGACGGCACCAGTCGATCGCGGATCTGGCCGTCGCGCGTACCTTGACCCTCGACGTCGATTCCGATGAGTCCGTGGCCGATGCTCGCGCCACGGTCGGCCCGGTCGACATCCTGGTGAACAACGCGGGCTTCGGGATCGACGGACCAGTAGAGGAAGTCCCCCTCGTCGAGGTCCGCCGGGCCTTCGAGACGAACTTCTTCGGCGCGGCGCGCATGATCCAGGCATTCGTCCCTGCCATGCGGGAGCGGGGTTCGGGCACGATCGTGAATGTCAGCTCCGTTTCGGGAATCGCAGGCGCTCCTTTGGCCGGGTTCTACTCGGCGACCAAGTTCGCGCTCGAGGCGCTGTCGGAATCCCTGCACCTAGAGGTCGGCCATTTCGGCGTCCGGGTGCTCGTGGTCGAGCCGGGCGCGATTGCGACGCGCTTCGGGGACAACATGGTCGACCTGCGTGGCCGACCAGGACCCTACGCAGAGCTGGCCAAGTTGTGGGAGGGCGCCATCGCTGTTCTTGGCGGCGAAGGTCCGGCACCGGGTCCCGAGCTCGTGGCGACGAAGATCTGCGATGCGATGGAAGAAGAGCACCGTCCGCTTCGTCTGCCCGTCGGTGCCGACGCCGAGCTGATCGCAGCGAGCCGTCAAGGTGCGAGTTACGATGATTTCGAGTCGGCGATGCGTGGGGTTCTTCAGCTCGACTGGTAGCACCCCAAACCTGGATCCGCAGGTCTCGTCGACCGTCGTTTCGGAGCGGGCGGAGGATCCTCAGCCCCAGGGCTGGCCTTTTCTTGGCCAGAACGCAGCAGGAATGTGGCCTCGCGCCGGTCCGAGATTTGGCAAACGAAAGAGCGGCCGCCGGCCGTGGTTAGCAGAGCTCCCGCTCGGCAAGTCGTCACTTTCCGTCTAAGAGCACCTTTGCTTCCGCAGCGAGTCTCGGTACTAGC
The DNA here is from genome assembly GCA_963808355.1 of uncultured Acidimicrobiaceae bacterium. Classification (GTDB taxonomy): domain Bacteria; phylum Actinomycetota; class Acidimicrobiia; order Acidimicrobiales; family RAAP-2; genus Bog-473. The sequence continues at coordinate 139,337 of CAWEFL010000003.1, read as the reverse complement.
CACTCGGCGACCCAGACCGATCCCACGGGGCGGTAGTGGAGTCCGTCAGTTCGAAGGGTCGCGGTACAAGGGACGGACGTGGTGATGCCTCCGCAGTCGTATCTGGGGGAATGTGGCGTCAACGGGTTGAAGCCCGGCACCTGGTACGGACAAGGAGGTCCCGATGGGCAGACCCGAACATCGAGATCCACGATGCCGACGTTACCCGGATGCCTGGCTGCAGCCTGTCGGAGCAACGCGTTCATTCGCTCGTACGCCAGGTCACCCGAGTCGATGCCGTGATCAAAATGAACTGCAGGTGGTTCCAAAAGAAGAATGATCTTGGTGCCGGCTGCGAGAAGGCTGTCGATCCTCGTATTGATGCGCGCCTCCATTGTTGACGCCCACTGAGCTGTTCCCGACACCAGGGCCTTGCTTCCATTCGCGGTGCTGACCTCGATCGAATTCCCGCTCATCTGTGCTTCCCCATACGATAAGGCGTGGGGCATATTTGTCGAGGGCGTATTCCTCGACACGATCGGCTTCGCCTTGGCAGTTTCTCGAGCCCGCAGCGAGGTTCTGTCCGTAATAGTAAGCAGGGGGTGCCTGACCACTGACAATGCCACACCCGATCACGCTGCCGCTGTGAAATTGAAGGCCATAAAAGGGTCCTACTGTCTCAAGACCTTGCAGCAGCGTGCACGTGGTTGAATCACCGATCGCAACCACCGATATGTCCTGGCTGCTCGACGACTGCACCGCACGCCCGTGGCCCTTGAGGTACCCAGTCTTCAGATGGGCGACGGTCGATGGCATCACGGGGCAGGCCGAACCAGTCTGGGCAGCTCCGAGGGGGCCGAGATCGACGGTCGTCCTGTGCTGCTCGTAGGTGGTGACCACGACGGTCCCGGCGATGAGGCACAAGCCGAGGGCAATGCTCGCCCACCGCCGCCCGCGTAGGGACCGAGAGTGGCGCACGGGGTTCTCGAGGGCGAGGTAGGTCACCGAGGCCGCTGCCGTCGCAACCACAAGCAGGCCCACGTTGTCCCAGACAGGCAGGCTGGCAACCCCGCGCCGTTGCGTCGCGATGATCAGGATTGGCCAATGCCACAGGTACAACGAGTACGAGATGAGACCGAGCAGTTGAAATGGCTTCAGGCGGAGCAGCTGCTCAGCGCCCCATGCCGGCTGGGCCACACCCCCAGCGATGATCAGGCCGGCGCCAACGACCGGCAAAATGACCAGCGTCCCCGGATAGACGGTTGCAGACGTCAGCGTCACGCTCGCGAGGACGATCGCTGCGATCCCCACCCATGATGACATCGCGGCCACCCACTGAGGGAGGCGTTGCAGGCTGGGGCTAGACACCGCGATGAGTCCACCGAGAGCGAGTTCCCACGCGTGGGTGAACGGCGAGAAGAAGGCAAGGGGCGCATTCGTTGGGGTCAATATGATCGAGTACGCATACGAAGCGGCGATGACGACCATCAGCACGACGGTGAGGCGGGTTCGCAACGACATCCGGCGAGCCACATGGGCGGTGACCAGGAACAGCGTCGGATAGATGATGTAGAACTGTTCCTCGACGGCCAACGACCAATAGTTCTGCAAGGCAGAAGGTGGTTGCTGGGAGGCGAGGTAATTGGTCGAGGATGCTGCGAAATGGAAATTCGCGAGGAACAGCGCGGCCCATTTGCCGTCGACCGCGGTCCCTTGCCCGGTGAGTGGGCCCAAGAAGTGATAGGCGGCGACGACAGTGACGACGATGACCAAGCTCGCCGCAGGGATGATCCGTCGGGCACGGCGGCCGTAGAACCGCACCACCGACGTCCGTCCGGTCGTCGCACGTTGCCTTAGGAGGAGGCCTGTGATCACGAACCCCGAGATCACGAAAAAGACGTCGACGCCCACGAATCCCCCCGTGATGCCCGGCACGTCAGCGTGATACAGAACCACCAGAAGGATTGCGATAGCGCGGAGTCCTTGGACGTCCGGCCGGAACGCACGGTCGCCTGGTGCGGTGCCGGCTTCGTCTCCCGAAGCCGTGTAGCGATCGGTTGTGATGACCGTCACGCCCGGGTCTCACTGCCTCGAGTCAGCGGTTGCATGGCCGTGAGGTCCGGAGACGGTTGCTCACGAACCGGACTCTACGTTGTCTCCGCAGCGTCGGCCGGTCGGGTGCGGGGGGACCATGGCCGTTGACAGGTTCCCGAGCAAAATCCCCAAGGATCTGTTGCACGTCATCAAACGGGCCGAGCCCCGAACCAAGGATCCGACCGTGGCGCGTCGCCATGTTCGCAAGAGGGTCGTGGTTCGAATCTCTCTCGGGGCGCGGTATGGGAGAACGTCAGGACCCGCCGCTGGAGCCTTTCAGTGCCTCACCCGTACCGCCGCCTCTTTACTCACGCTGCGGTCGCCGGCTGAGTCATAGGCAATCGCTCGCACCTCGTAGGTGCCCGGGGGTACGTCGGTCGTGTTCCAGTACAGGGCCCAAAGGCCATCCTGGCCATCCTGCAAGGCCGCGCGTCCGATGACCACCTTGCCGATCGCCGTTCCAGTGGCTTGGAACTCGACCTTGGCGACGCCAAAACCGAACGGTGAGGTCGCAACAAGCGGTGTAGAACCGGTGACGGTCACGCCGTCCTTGGGCTCGACCATCGTAATCAGTGGCAACGGAGTCAGCGGTCTCTGGAGGGCTTTGATGCCGAGTTGTGGCATGAGCCATCGCGCCACCCAGAGCGAGCCCTGGCTCGTGTAGTGCGCGCCGTCTCCCCGGACCCAGACGTTGCCCACACCGAGAGGGCATGGAGGCCCGGAGGGACACACCCGTGCGGCGAGATTGACCACTCTCACGTCGGGAGTGTGCGACGCAAACTGATTGATCAGGGAGTTCAAACGTTCGAAGTCGAAGTCGCCCGGAGTCGGGCTCGATGGGTTGCCCCCGTCGTAGAAGGGGGGTTGGGTCAGCATCACCACAGTTGCACCCGTTCCCGTGAACTGTCGCACGCGGGCATCCATCCGTTGCGTCAGGACTGCGTACCACTGAGCGGACCCTTGGACGACGGCCGTTTGGTTGCCGGACCCCACTGCGAGCGCATCACGTTCCCATGTGCTCGCCCACAGCACGACATTTGGAGGTCCAGAACGCAGAGCTCGATCTTCTGCGGCTATGGCGCGTTGCCGGCACGTTCGTGTGGAGGCGTTGACGTTCCGGCCATCGGTGAACGCGGGGGCGATCTCGCCGCTCACGACGCCGCAGCCGAGCACCGTTCCATCTTCAATGGCCACGCCGGCCGGGGCTGCGACGGCTTCGAGCCCGGGCAGCATGGTGCACGCGGTTGAGTCGCCCACGACCAGGATCCGGGCGACGATCCGGTGGCTGGTGCGGGGACCGACTCCTTCCAACGACTGCAATTCCTGGTGCGGAACCGGCGGACACGCAGCGCCTGTCCCGCGACCGGCGAGGCCAGGCGTCGCGATCGTTCCCGTTCCGTGTGCGTGGAGTTCGACCGTGGCCAGCGTGAAGCTCGAGACGATGAGGCACCCACCGAGCGCCAGACTCGCCCAGCGCCTCGAGATGAGGAAGCGATTGTGGCGGATCGGGTTCTCGAGCAAGCGGTAGGTGAGCACCGCCAGCACCGCCGAGACGAGCTCCCAGCCCAGGGCGTCCCAGACCGAGAGCGAGCCGCTGGCGCTGTGCTCGGCGGCGATGGTGAGCACGGGCCAGTGCCAAAGGTACAAAGAGTACGAAATGAGCCCGACCCATTGGCACGGCCGCAGACGCAGGACGCACTCGGCCCCGTAGCGCGGCGTGAGCGACGCCACCGGCGATGACCAGGGCGGCGCCCACGACGGGCAGGGCGACCGCCGAGCCGGGGTACGGCGTCGACGACGAAAAGGTGACGGCGGCGACGACGACGAGGCCGAGTCCGCCCCACGACATCGCCGCCGCGAGCGAAGCGGGCAGGCGCCGCAGGCTGGTGGTCGCGAGGGCGACGAGGCCGCCGAGGGCGAGTTCCCACACCCGCGGGAAGGTCGAAAAGTACGCCGCCGTCTGGTTCGAAGAGGTCTCGACGACCGAGAGGGCGAACGAGGCCACCACCGCGGCGCCGAGCACGATGGCGAGGCGCCGGCGCAAAGACACCCGCAACGACAAACCCGCCACGACGAGGAAGATGGTGGGATAGACCAGGTAGAACTGTTCTTCGACGGCGAGCGACCAGTAGTTCTGCAGGACCGAGGGCGGCAGGAGGGACGCCAGGTAGTTCGTGCCCGTGCTGGCGAAATGCACGTTGATCAAGAAGAACGAGGCCCACCGGGCATCGCCCGCGCTCTGCGCGCCCCCCAAGGGGCCGAGCACGACATAGGAGGCCACGACGGCGACGACGATGACCAAGGTGGCGGCGGGGATGATGCGCCGGACCCGCCGGGCGTAGAAGCCCGCAATCGACGTCTTGGCCGTCGAGGTCCGCTCTCGGAGCAGGACGCCGGTGATCACGAAGCCCGAGATCACGAAGAAGACGTCCACCCCCACGTAGCCCCCGCCCATGCCCGGGACGTGGGCGTGGAACAACAAGACGAGCGTGACGGCGACGGCCCGCAAGCCCTGGACGTCGGGGCGGAACCGTCGGTCCTCGGGCGCGGTGCCCGCCTCGTCACCCGAGGCTTGGAGGCGCGCGACGGGCGCCGTCTGGTCGTCGATCAACAATTCGAACTCGCCACGCGACCTTCCACCCGAGCGTTGTTGTCACGCACCTCGGCCGGGCGTCGCGTCATCGCAGGCGGCAAGTGACCCGGCTGTTCTCGCCCCAGATGGGCAGTGACGATTTCGGAACCGTCTGCACGCGCTGATCTTGGATTCTGACGCCCGCCCGTATCCCGGGGGTCATGCCCGCGCCAGGGACGGTAAGAGTCAACAGCTCGACCACGGTCGGCCTGTGGCGACCCTCGACCCCCAGACCGTCATGATTCCCACTCTCTCGACACGATGACTGAGCAGGGTGCATTGCGGACGATGTAGTCCGACACTGAGCCCAGGAGTGCGCGCTTGAGGCCGCCTCGGCCGCGTGATCCGACGATGACCGCCGCCGCGCCGACCTCGGCCGCCAATCGACAAAGCGCGGGACCACCATGCCCCCCGACCACGAGCGTTTCGACCTGCCCAGGCGCGTAATCCATATCCAGCAACGCCTCGGCAGTTGCCGCGACAGCGGCGTCGCCCTCGGCCTTCGCGTTCGCGATTGCTTGCTTCGGCTTGTTCGACGGTAATGGTAGGTGCGGCATGACCCGTGGCGTCCTCGAAAGGCTCAACGAGGTCCACGGCGCAGACAACGAGCAGCTTGTCCGCTCGCTTCGTCAACGAAAGGCCGACTGAGGCGGCGTGGATTGCCAAGTCCGAACCGTCGGTGGCCACGATCAGGATGGTCATGAGAAGAAGACCATATCCCCCAGCGGCAGTGCATTCGCCGCGGTTTCCCAACTGAGACGGGAGAAACATTGCTTGAAGTGTTGGGGTCCGTAACCTGACCAGCGATGGGCACTGGCTACCTGCGCATCCCCGACTCCTGGACGCGGTCTGACGAACACGGACTGGGGCCCTTCGTCACATGTGAGGTGTTCTCGCGACCTGGGGGCGTTCACGCCGCGTGGGAATCAAGGTGGCACCGCAAGCACGCCGCGGGTGTTCCAGCACGTTCGCCCTGGTGGGCGCCGCGTCGACTCGCGTGGTGGATCGGTGTGCTGTTCGCCGTGGGGTCGGCCTGCTTCGCAACGGGCTCGTTCCCGTCGTATGCCACCGCGGTGGGCGTGACGCCGGACAATCTGACCTACTTCATTGGCTCCATCTTCTTCACGCTGGCCGCGCTTCTCCAATACGACGAGGCCACACGGGCCCCCACCTCGCTCGGTGGTGCCCGCCAGTCCGGCCTGGGGCGGTTGTTGGTCGTGCAGCATCATCGGATCGACTGGTGGGCGTGTCTGATCCAGTTCGTCGGCACCCTCTGGTTCAATCGGACGACGCTGAGCGCGCTGGTCGTCGGGCTCGGCGCCTCGTCCGCACGTCACCCCGTATGGAGACCCGACGCCCTGGGGTCGGTCTGCTTTCTCGTCTCGAGCTGGTTGGCGTGGGCCGAAGAATGCCACGGTGCCTTCGCCTGGCGTCCGAGTCGTCTGTCGTGGTGGATCACGTTCCTCAACCTGGTCGGCTCCGTTGCCTTCGGAGTCTCGGCCGTCGCGTCCTATGTCGAGCCAAACGGACAGCTCGTGAGCCTCGCGTCTGACGAACTTGGGAACGTTCGTGGGTGCCGTGTGTTTCCTGGTCGGGGGCGTGCTCCTCTTGCCAGAGCAGACGGCTCCGGCCCCCAGTGCCGGCCTGGCCGATCCGTCGCGCGCTCCCGTGTGAGCAGGATCACGGAGCCGGCTGAGGGGGGAATGTCCCACGCAGGCGCCGAGCGGAGCAGGCTGGTCGGCATGAGCGTCAGACTCCAGTGGATCGCCATCGACGCCGCGGATCCCGAACGCATCGGCCGGTGGTGGGCCGACGTCCTCGGGTGGAGGACGCGTCGACGAGGATGGTGACTTCTCGGTCTCACCACCCGGTGGTGGCGGCGCGACCGGGCTGTTGTTCCCGCGGGTCCCCGAAGCCAAGGCGGTGAAGAACCGGATCCTCGATCTGCGGCCGGACGACCAGGCCCGAGGTCGCCCGATGCGAGCGTCGGGGCGACGAGGTCGACGTCGGACAGCAGGGGAAGCCGGGCGTCAGTGGGTCGTGCTTGCCGACCCCGAGGGCAACGAGTTCTGCATCCTCCGGGCGGAGGATGCTGCAGGGTAGGTCCCGTCGGTCGGTCAGTCCGGTTCAGCGCGGAGTGAACTGATAGCTGAACGGCGCGACCGGCGGTTTGAGGGTCTGGGTCCGCCGGTTCGAGCTGACGATCACGCTGGTGCCGCCCGCTCCGATATCGAGCTGCGCCGGCCCCGGAAGGGTTACCTTCTGCGAAGAGTTCGGCTGCAAGATGCCGGCGAAGATCGGCTTCTGTCCCACGATTCCGACGCTGACCCAGGAGCGGCCGGTGGACGTGACGATCGTCAGGCCGTACGCCGGGGCGTCCACCGTGTAGGTCGCGCTCGTCGCCCCAATGCCGGCCGGCGTCAGGAGCGACGTCTTGGGTGACGCGGTGCGGTGGGTGCTGGGCGGCACCCGCGGTGCCGTGGTCTGCCCTTTGGTGCTCCCGATCGTGCTGATGACGCCGGTCTCGACGAGAGCCAGCGCGGCCCCGGCCGCGGCCACTGCGAGTGCCGCAACGACCACGGCGATGCGGAGCCCACGAGAGCCGGCGGGGCGCCGATGCGTCGGCTCTCGTGGCACCATCGGGGTCGGATTGGTGTCCGCGAAGGTGGGGTAGGGATCGTCCTGGAAGAAGCTGCCCTGCTGGGGGTGGACCGGCCGGGAAGCGCCCGGTGCCGGCGTGGCGGGCTTGCCGGTGGCGAGTGTCGGCGAGGGGTCGGCCAGCACACCCGTTTCGTCAGCCTGGACGTCCATCTCGGTACTCCCATGCCCCGACTCGCCTGCGCCCGAACCGCCCCGTCGGAGCTCGCGGTCCGACGGGCCGTTCTCAAATTACCCCTCCGGCGGGGGGAGCCGCGCGCGCAGCTTCAGGCAGGGGCACTGACGGGACAGGCACGGAGCGGACCGCCCTCGGTGGGGTACCGGCCCGGCCCGCACCGCGTCGTCAGCGCCCCACCTTCCCGTCGAGGAGCTCGCGGGTGATGTCCATGTGCCCAACATGGCGGGCCGTCTCCTCAATGAGGTGGGAGACCGCCCAGCGCAGCGTGGTCGTCCGCAGGGCGCCGGCCGACGGGAGGTCGAATGTGCTGGCCTGGTCGAGCACGGCGTCGGCCGCCGCGGTCTCGCCGCGGTAGAAGGCGGTCACCTCCTCAACGGTCCAGCCGTCGGGGAGCTCGAACATGTGAGCGCGCCAGCCCATGTCCATGGGCTCGCCCGCCCAGATGGCCCGGAGCCAGAGTCGCTCGGCGTACCCGAGGTGGACGACGATCACGCCCAACGAGTTGGCGGTCGGCGCCGGGCGCCAGCGCAGCTGCTCGGGGGAGAGCCCCTCCAGCTTGAACAGGGCGCTGTCGCGGCAGGTGCTGGAGCCATGCGTGCGCCATCGGCACCTCGTCGAGCGGTTGCGCCTCGGGGGGTCGCGGCACGCTCAGTTGCGGTGGCGTCTCGGGCACGGGCGAGCTACGGGTTACTCGACGACGAGGTGGTGCCGACGGAGTGGCCCGTGCCGCCTGGCCGAGGCGACCGTCAGGGGAGTCAGTGCCAATCCCACCCCGCGGACGCAGACGGCCATGCCCTGCCGTGCCCGACGGTGCCCCACCTGACCTCCTCCCGGTGCCGGCCAATGCGTGCGCCTGCAAGCGATAGCCGGTTGGAGGCTACAGCCGGCGATTACTCGGGCCCCGGCGGCCCACCTCGGCCCGGCCGCGTCGGGCGTTAGGGTGGCTGCCCACAGCGGAACGACAGGGGCGACGCGTTGCAAGACCTGAGAGGCCGGGTGGCGGTGGTGACTGGGGGCGCAGCCGGCATCGGACGCGGCATCACCCAGGCGCTCCTGGAGGAGGGCGCCCGGGTCGTGATCGCGGATGTCGAGGAGCCCGTGCTCCAGCACGCCGTCAAGGAGCTCGGCGACCACGGCGACGTGCGCGGTGTCGTGACCGATGTCTCGTCGCCCGAGTCGGTCGAGGCGTTGGCGACGGACGTCTACGGCCGGGAGGGCACCTGCCACCTCCTCTTCAACAACGCCGGCGTGACGTCGGGTGGCGGGGGGCGCCCGTGGGAGCAAGAGGCGAACGACTGGGTCTGGTGCTTCTCGGTGAACGTCTTCGGTGTGGCCAACGGGATGCTGTCCTTCGTGCCCCGGATGATCGCGTCGGGCGACCCCGGCGTGGTGGTCAACACCTCGAGCATGGACGGCGGCATCGCCCCGGTGCCCTACGCGTCGGTGTACGCCTCGAGCAAGGCCGCCATCTCCTGCCTGACCGAGGCCCTGGCCCATCAGCTCGCCGCCGCCGGCACCGACGTGCGCGCCGTCCTCTTCTACCCCTCGGGCGGCCTCCTCGACACAGGACTGTGGACGGCGCAGCGCAACCGGCCGGCCGCCCTCGCCCGCGTCGAGGCCACGGCCCCCGGCGCCGGGCACGACCTTCGCCGAGTTCAAGGCCCAGCTGGAATCCGCCGGACGGCCGGCCGAGTTGATGGACCTGCGCGAGCTGGGTCGCTTCTGTATTGAGGGGGTCAAGCGGGGCGACTTCGTGATCGGCCACGGGCTCGACGAGTGTGCCGCCATGCTGCACCGGCGCGCCGACGCCATCGGGGAAGGCCGCCTGCCGCCGGCGGCGCTGAGCTGATGTCCGCCACAGACCGCTACACCGTCGTCTCGGCCGACGGTCACGCGGGCGGGGACCTTCAGGACTACAGGGCGTTTCTGGCCAGCCGCTGGCACCATGAGTTCGACGCCTGGGCTGCCGGCTACGTCAACCCTTTCCGCGACCTGATCGAGCCGATCGCCTATCGCAGCTGGGACAGCGACCGCCGGCTCGCCGAGACCGAGTCCGACGGCATCGCCGCCGAGGTGCTGTTCCCCAACACGGTGCCGCCCTTCTTCGAGCGAGTCGAACCTCGTCGCGTTGCCGCCGACGCCCGAGGACTACGAGCGCCGCTGGGCGGGCGTGCAGGCTCACAACCGGTGGCTGGCCGACTTCTGCGCGCGGCGCCGGGCCGGCGGGCCGGCATCGTGCAGGTCTTCGCCAACGACATCGACGACGCACTCGGCGAAGTCCGGTGGGCGGCGGATGCGTTCGGCCAGCCCTTCGGCGGCATCCTGCTGCCGTCCATCCCGCCCAATTCGCACCTACCTCCGTTGTGGGAGGACCATTACGAGCCGCTGTGGCGCCTCTGCGCCGAGCTCGATGTCCCCATCAACATCCACGGCGGGAGCGCGCTCCCCGAATACGGGGAGCACGAGTCGGCGCGCGCCATGATGCTCATAGAGATCCCCTGGTTCAGCCACCGCTCCGTCTGGCACCTCATCTTCTCCGGCGTGCTCGAACGCCATCCGACGCCTCCGCTTCGCCGTCACCGAGCAGGGCGTGGCGTGGCTGCCCAGAGGGCTCCAGACGCTCGATTGGTTCTACGGGCGCATGACGCTGGCCGACGCGGCCGAGTCGAACTTCTTCGGCGCCGCCGCGGCCAAAATGACCATGACGCCCACGGAGTACTTCGCCCGCAATTTCTGGATCGGCGCCAGCTTCCTGCGGCCCAGCGAGGCACCGCTCTGCCGCGAGCTCGGCATCGACCGTGTCATGTGGGGGGCCGACTACCCGCACTCGGAGGGCAGCTACCCCTTTACGACCGAAGCGCTGCGGGTGGCCTTCGCTGAGTACCAGGAGGCCGACGTACGCACCATGGTCGAGTCGACGGCGGCGGCCTTCTACGGATTCGACCTCGAGGGGCTGCGCCGGATCGGCGAGCGGATCGGCCCGACCGTCGCGGAGGTGGCGACGCCGCTCACGCCGGAGGACTGGCCGATCCGGACGACCTGCAACGCATTCGACCGCACGCAGATCCTGCGGGCTTGGTGACACGTGGTGTCACACTGCATGCCACCGGACAGGGGAGGACACGGCACATGACGGTGAGGTACGGCGCCCGGCGACAGCAGATGAACCGGGAGAGAGAGGCGACTCGCGCCGGGGACATCTGGTCCCAGGCGGTCACCGCGGTGTACGAGACCGAGCCCGACATCGTGGCGGCGGTGCTGCCGCCGCCGCTCGAGCCAGGTTCCGAACCACTCGTGCGCGTCACCATCACCCGGGTGGAGATGCCGGGGCTCCCGGTCTTCGGCGCCGGCTGGATCGGCGTCCAGGCCCGCCACGACGACCGGCTCGGCGAGTACCCCATTTTCATGCCGATGACAACCGAACAGTCCCTCATCGGCGGGCGGGAGGTCAACGGGGAGCCCAAGAAATTGGCCGAAGTGGAGGTGCAGCGCGACGGCGACCGCGTCGCCGCCCGTATCGCGCGCATGGGATCGGTGGTCTGCGAGATCGTCGGCCGCATCAGCGGGACACGGGAGAATTACGAGGTCGCCAAGACGGACTTCTGGTTCAAGGTCTCGCCCTCCCCAGAGACACCGGGCGGGCTCGACCAAGACCCCCTCCTGGTCTACGGCGAGAAAACCGAGCGCACGCGCGTGCACGAGTCGATCGAGGGCGAGCTCTTGCTGAAGGAGGCCCCACTCGACCCCGTGGCCGACCTCGTCATCCGGCGCACGGTGGATCTCAACTGGACAGAACGGGCCTCCACGCAGGTGGGACGGATCATCGGCCCCGTGCCCCGGGCCGCACTCGAGCCCTACCTCCACCAGCGCTACGACGACCTCTCGGTGCTGGGGGCGAAGCGGTGAGTGACACCGTGAGCGACCGCTACACCATCATCTCGGCCGACGCCCACGCCGGTCTCCCCGCCGAGGAGTACCGCCCCTACCTCGACGCGGCGTACCACCCGCAGTTCGACGACTACCTGGCCGAGCGCCAGGCCAACCGCGACGAGGCCCTCAAGATGAATTACGACTACATCATGGGGTGGGAAACGGAGAACGAGGAGGGCCTGCGCGGCGCCTGGGACATCGAGCAGCGCGACAAGGAGCTGGACGCCGACGGAGTTGCCGCCGAGGTGATGTTCGCCGACGCCGACGCCATCACGGGCATGGCCTCTCCGCCCTTCGGCGCCGGCCTCAACGCCGGCGAGATCGCGGACCCCGAGCTCGCGTTCGCCGGCGCCCGGGCCCACAACCGCTTTCTGGCGGAGATGTGCGCCCGCAGCCCCGAGCGCCACGGCGGCATCGCGCTGGTGCCGATCACCCACGGCGTCGAGCGCTCCGTGGCGGAGATCGAATGGCTGGCCGAGCAACCGGGCATCCGGGGGGTCATGGTCCCGACCATGTGGCACGACCACGTGCCCTACAACCACCCCGACTACGACCCGGTCTGGGCGGCTTGTCAGGCCGCCGGCTTCCCCGTGCACACCCACTCGGGCGAGGCGCCACAGGACGAGTACAACGCCAACATCGGCATCTACCTGGCCGAGGTGGTCTGGTGGGCCGCCCGCCCGATGTGGCACCTCCTCTTCTCGGGCGCCTTCGAGCGCTTCCCGCGGCTCAAGTTCGTCGTCACCGAGGCGGCCGCCTACTGGGCCGCCGACATGATGTGGAAGTGGGACCAGTACATGGGAGGCGGGCACACGACCAAGAAGATGGCCGCGCTGTTAAAGGGGAAGATCTCGAAGCTGCCCTCGGACTACTTCGGCGAGAACATCTTCATCGGGGCCTCGACCATGTCCAAGGAGGAGATCCGCCGCCGCCACGTGCTCGGCTGTGATGTCGTCATGTGGGGCACCGACTACCCCCACCCCGAAGGCACCTGGCCCCACACCATGGAGCGTCTGAAGGGCGACTTCGGCGACCATCCCGGTGGAGGACGCCCGTCAGCTGCTCGGAGAGACGGCGGCTCGCTGCTACGGCTTCGACCTCGAGGCACTCCGGCCGATCGCCGAGCAGATCGGCCCCACGCCGGCCGACCTCGGCCAGGACCCGACGCTCCGCACCGACCCCGAGGAGCGTGCGCGCGGCCCGATGGTGGAAGGACGAGTACCAGGTGCAGGCGCCGGGCTGAGAGAGGATCGCCGTGAACGCCGGCCACATGGAGTTCTGCGCCAGCGAGGATTGGCGCCGCATGGTGCAGGACGAGATCCTCCCGCAGGCTTTGCGGGGCGTCGAATTGGGTGACGCAGCGATCGAGATCGGCCCCGGCCCGGGGTTCACCACGGAGGTGCTCCGGACCATGACGGCGCGCCTGACGGCCGTCGAGATCGACGAAGGGCTGGCGGCGAGCCTGACGGAGCGGCTGGCCGGTGGGCAACGTCGACGTCGTCGTGGGCGACGCGACTGAGCTCGAATACGGCCCGGACCACTTCACCGGCGCGGCCTCGTTCAACATGCTGCACCACATCGCCCCGGCCGAGGCGCAGGACCAGGTGTTCACCGAGCTGGCCCGGGTGCTCAAGCCGGGCGGCGTCCTCGTGGCGGCCGACGGCACGTACCACGAGGGCACCGCCGCGTTCCACGAGGGCGACACCTACAACCCCATCGATCCCGGCGACTTGGAGCGCCGGCTCGGCCGCGCCGGGTTCGGCGACGTAGAGGTGCGCACCTTCGACCTGGTGTGGATGTGCACCGCCCGCGCCCGCTGACCGGACCGTCCGCGCCCGACCAGTAGTGCCGACCCTCTTCGCCCTGCTCGCCGCGTTCTCCAACGCGCTCAACGTCGTGACGCAGCACCGGGCGAGCATCGGCGACCCGGTCACCGCGCTGGGTGGCGCTTCGTGCGCTACCTGGTGACCAACCCGCTTTGGCTGTTCGGCTGGGTCGCCCTGGCGGCGGCGTTCGTGTTCCAGGCCCTGGCCCTCCACAACGGCAACATGTCCGTGGTCCAGCCCCTCTTGGTGACCGAGCTCGTGTTCGCGCTCGTGCTCCGGTGGTTGTGGATCCACCAGGGCATCCGCGCCGTGACCTGGTGGGCGGCCGCGCTCGACCTGCGTCACCCTCGCCCTCTTCGTCGCGATGTCGGAGCCCACCGGCGGCACGGCCGCTCCCACCGGCGGCCACCTGGGTGTCGGCCGTCGTCGCGACCGCCGCCGCGGCGGCGGCGTCTGGCCCTGCTGGGCGCTCGGGGCTCGCCGGCCCGGCGGGCGGCCTGCCTCGGTGCGGCGACGTCGGTGCTGTGGGCGCTGGTCGCGACCTTCATCAAGGCGACGACGGACTCCCTGACCCAGTTCGGCTTGGGCGGCATGTTCACGCACTGGCCGGTCTACGCGCTGGCTGCCACCGGGCTCACGGCCGAACTGCTCAACCAGGCCGCGTTGCACGTCGGGCCGCTGAGCGTGTCGCAGCCCCTCATCGTGATCGTCGACCCGATCGTCAGCATCGCCCTCAGCGTCTGGGTCTACGGGGAGACGTTCACGGCCGACATGCCTCGGCTGTTCGTCGGGGCGCTCAGCTTCGCAGGCATGTGCGTGGCGGCGACTGTGCTGGCCCGGACCGCGCCGGCGACGATGGACAGTGGGGTGACGGCGGCCGCTTCTCCCTAGAACCGGCACAGGCCCGCCCGACCTACAGCGCGTCCTCGGGGAAGAAAGAGACCCAGTTGGTCTGCATGGACGCACCGTCCGCCACGATCGTGGCGCCGCAGACGTAGCGGGCGGCGGGCGAGCAGAGGAACAGCACCAGCGCCGCCATTTCGTCGACGGTACCGAGGCGCACCGTCGTCCCCTCCGCCACCAGCTCGTCGGTGAACCCCTCCTCCGTGCGCCCGACAGGGGCGAGCTCGGAGGCCACGAGTCCGGGCGTCGAGAACGGCCCCGGGGCGAAGGCGTTGATGGTGACGCCGCGCTTCATGAGATAGGGCGCCAGCGTCTTGACCATGCTCACCACGCCGGCCCGCGCCGCGCCGGAGTGCACGAACATCGGTGCGCCCCGATCGAACGAGAAGGTGTGGACCACGTTGACGATGGCACCCGCGCTGGCCTCCGCCATCGGTCCCATGAAGCGGCTCGTCATATTCCATGTGCCGTTGAGGTTCAAGTCGACCACCGCCCGCCAGCCGTTGTCGCTCACCCCACTGGGCAGGCTCGGAAACTGCCCGCCGGCGTTGTTGACGAGGAAGTCGACCCGGCCGAAACGTGCATACACCGTGTCGCGCAACGCCTCCACCTGCTCTGGCTCGCGGATGTTGGTGGGCACGGCCGCGGAGTGTCCGCCAGCCGACGCGATGGACGTCGCGGTCTGCTCCAGGGTCTCGACCGTCCGCCCGGCCACCACGACCTGCGCGCCGAGCCGGGCGAACGCGTGGGCCACCTCGCGGCCCAGACCGGTGCCCCCGCCGGTGACGACCGCGACCTTCTCCTCGAACAGCCCCTCGGCGAAGACGGACACCCCGGGTCCCGCCCGCCAGGTCATGCCGTCACGCCCGGCTCATCCGGCGTTCCCGGGTCATCCGGCGAAGTCCCAGCTCTCGCCCTTCTCGTAGTGGTGCAGCACGTTCTTGGCGATGAGGATGCGGTGGACTTCGTCCGGGCCGTCGGCGAGGCGAAGCGTGCGGGCGCCCAGGTACATCCCCGCCAACGGCAGGTCGCTGGTGACACCCGCCGCGCCCCAGACCTGAATGGCCCGGTCCACCACGCGGGTGTAGGCGGCCGGGACGAAGACCTTGATGGCGCTGATCTCGGTCCGGGCCTGCGGGTCGCCGGCGTCTACCTTCTCGGCGGCGTGGATGGTCATCAGGCGGGCGGCCTGAAGGTCCATGTAGCTGTCGGCGACGAAGCCCTGCATGAACTGCTTGTCCTTCAGCAGCCCGCCGTGCACCTCGCGGGTGAGCAGCCGCTCCACCATCAGGTCGAAGGCGCGCCACATCTGCCCCACCGAGTTCATGCAGTGGAAGATCCGGCCCGCCCCGAGCCGGTCCTGGGCGGCCTGGTGACCCTGGCCAACCTGTCCGAGCGCGTTGTCCAGCGGGACACGGACGTGGTCGTAGCGGACTTCGCAGTGGTCCGACGACGTGCCGCCCCAGATCCCGATGCCGCGCTCAATGATCACGCCCGGTGTGGACGTCGGCACGATGATCTGGACCATGCGCCCGGGGCCTGCCTCGTCCTTGGACTCCTTGGCCCGGCACATGACGATGAAGAAGTCGGCGGCCAGCCCGTTCGAGGTGAACCACTTGTGGCCGTCGATCACCCACTCGTCGCCCTCACGGACGGCCGTCGTCTGAATGGAGCGCGGGTCGGAACCGGCGTTCTCGGGCTCGGTCATGGAGAAGCCCGACTGCATGGAGCCCTCGACGAGGGGCAGCAGCCACTTCTTCTTCTGCTCATCGGTGCCGTACTTCGCCAGGATCGTCTGGTTGCCCGAGTTCGGCGCCACGACACCGAAGAGTGCGGCCGCGCCGACGGCGTAGGCGAGGATCTCGTTCATGTAGGCATGGGCCATGAAGTCGAGGCCCATGCCGCCGTATTCGGGCGGCAGGTGCGGCGCCCAGAGGCCCTGGGCCTTGACCTCGTCCTCTATCTCGTGCCGGATGGCGCGTGCCTCGTCCCGCGCTGCGTCGCCCGCCCCGCGTCGGCGGCCGTGCCAGAGGACCCCCTCGTTGGGGAGGATCTTCTCGTTGACGATGCGGGCGGTGCGGAGCCGGATGTCGTTGATGTGGTCACTCAGCCCCGGAGTGGGCGTCACGTTGATGGGCATGGGTCGGTCCCCCCGAGGATCGATGCGTGTGGTACGGGCGAACCTTAGGCAGAACCGCTCGCCCGGTCGGCCCCGGCAGCCCGGGCCACCCAGCGCCCGGTCAGCGCCCGCTCGTAGCGACCTCGCCCGATGAAGCTGACGGCCCACCGGGCCAGCGCCCCGAAGCGGTTCTTGAAGCCGGTGAGGAACGTGATGTGGACCACCAGCCACAGCAGCCACCCGATCAGGCCACCCACGCGCACCGGCCCGACCTTGGCCAGGGCTCGGAACCGCGAGATCACCGCGAGCGTGCCCAGGTCGCGGTAGCGGAAGCGCTTCGCCGGCTTCCCCTCCAGGCGCCGCACGATGGTGCGCGCGGCGTGCCTACCCGACTGCATGGCCACCTCGGCCACGCCTGGCAGGTCGTCGAGGGCCATCAGGTCCCCGACGACGAAGACCTCGGGGTGCCCGGGGACCGAGCAGTCCGGTGCCACCACGACCCGGCCCGCCTTGTCCAGCTCCACTCCGTCCGCCCCGGCAAGGAGCCCACCCAGCCCCGAGGCCCGAGTGCCTGCCGCCCAGATGCGGGTGGCGGCGGCGATGCGCTCGATGGCGCCGTCCTTCTTGGTGATCTCCACGAGGCGCTCGTCCATGCCGGTGACCATTGCGCCGAGGTGGATCTCCACCCCGAGCCGACCGAGGTCGCGCGCCGCCATGCGAGACAGCCGCCCGCCCATTTGCACCACCAGCTCGTCGCCCCCTTCGACCAACACGACGCGGGCGGCCCCGGGGTCGATGCGGCGGTAGTTCCGCCGCAGCGCCCGGCGCGACAGCTCCACCAGCTGACCCGCCATCTCGACGCCCGTGGGACCACCGCCGATCACGACGAAGGTCATCAGGCTCCGCCGTGTCTCTGCGTCGCCCTCCGCCTCGGCGCACTCGAACGCACCGAAGATCTGGCCTCGCAGCGCGAGCGCGTCGTCGAGGGACTTCATTCCCTTGGCGTAGGAGCGGAACTCGTCGTGCCCGAAGTAGGACGTGGTGGACCCGCCGGCCACGATCAGGCTGTCGTAGTCGACGGCCAGCGGGCGCCCGAACTCGTCGGCGTGGACGACGTGGGCCTCGGTGTCGATGCGCACCACCTCGGCCAGGACGGTGTTGACCGAGCGGTGGTTGCGCAGCACCTCGCGGATGGCCGGAGCGATCTGGCCCTCCGACAGGATGCCCGTGGCCACCTGGTACAGCAGGGGCTGGAAGAGATGGTGGTTCGTGCGGTCGATGAGGGTCACCCGCACGGCTTCGCGCTTGAGGGCCTTCGCTGCGAAAAGGCCGCCGAACCCGCAGCCGATGATGACGACGTGGTGCCGCCCGTCGCCCGCGTCGCCCCTGTCGCCCGCGGCAGCGCCGCTCACAAGAGCCGCTCCACGACGTCACGGGCGTAGCGGGCCAGGGGCATCTCCGTCACCTCTTCGGGGCTGAACCACCCGACGGCGTCCGTGGTCCCGTCGGACTCGGGCCGCAACGTGCCTGACCACGACGCAATCCGGTAGACGAGGCGCACCGTGTGCAGGCTGCCGCCGTCGGGAAGCGTCCGCACGTCCGAGAGGACGTCGAGCAGCGGGCCGACCTCGACCGTGAGGCCCGATTCCTCCTCTATCTCGCGACGGAGCGACTCGGGCGGGTCCTCGCCGTGCTGCACCCCGCCGCCCGGCAGGAACCAGCGCCCCTGCAGTGTGAGGGAGGGGGAGGCCCGGGCCAGCAGCAGGCGCCCCTCGCCGTCGCGGCAGACGCCGTAGGTCGCGATGCGCTGCCGCTTGATCATCGTCGCCACACCGTGCATGGTGCTCGCCCGCACCCGCCCCCGCCAACTCCGGGGCTCCCGTCGCCCAACTACCCTGGCCGCCGCGCCGGGGACCGCCTGGCCCGAACGGGGGTGCGACGTGAGCGACGGGGTGCACGGGGAAGAGGCCACCGAGCTCGAGGCCATCCGCCAGCTGAAGTACGCCTACTTCCGCACGCTCGACCTCAAGCAGTTCGAAGCCCTCGGCGCCCTGCTGACGGAGGACTGCACCACCTCCTACGAGGACGGACGGTCCAAGCTCGAGGGGCGCCGCGCCGTCGTCGAGTGGCTGGCGCAGGCACTGGGCGATCCTGGCATCGTGACCGAGCACCACGGCCACCACCCCGAGATCACCCTCACGTCGGACACCACCGCCGAGGGCACGTGGTACCTGCAGGACCTCGTCATCGTGCCGGCCGCCGACCTCCAGATCGGCGGGACCGCGTTCTACACCGACCGCTACGTCAAGACGTCCGACGGCTGGCGCATCGCGCACACCGGGTACGTGCGGGTCTTCGAGGAGCGGCGGACGCACTCCACCCTGGCGGTGAGGTCGTTCACATCTCGCTTCGGTTCGCCGGGCTGAAGGTGAAGGCCGGGTCGAACAGCGTCGTCGGCTCGAGCGCCTGCTCAATCGCCTCCACGAAGTCGGGCTCGAGCACGACGTCGAGCGCCTTGACGTTCTCCTTTATCTGCTCGGGCCGGCTGGCCCCCACGATGGCCGCGCTGACGTTCTGGTTGCGCAGGACCCACCTGAGCGCGACCGCCGCCGGGGTGTAGCCCGCCTCGTGGCACAGTGCGGCGTAGGCCTGCACCGGTTCGAGCACCTCGTCGCGCAGGAGCCAGCCCATCTCGCCGCCCTCGGGGCCGGTCGCCCGCGTGCCCGCGGGAGGCGCCGCCCCCGCGCCCGGCGGGTACTTGCCGGTCAGGATCCCCTGGGCCAGCGGGGACCACACGACCTGCCCGATCCCCTCGTTCTCGCACAGCGGGACGACCTCGGCCTCTATCACCCGCCAGATGAGCGAGTACTGGGGCTGGTTCGACACGAGCCGGTCGAACCCCATGTCGTCGGCCAGGCGCAGCGCATCCGCGATCTGTTCGGCCGTCCACTCCGACACCCCCACGTAGTGCACCTTGCCCTGGCGTACCAGGTCGTCGAAGGCGCGCAGCGTCTCCTCCAGCGGGGCCTCGTAGTCGTAGCGGTGGGCCTGGAGCAGGTCGACGTGGTCCGTCTGCAGCCGAGCCAGCGACGCGTGCAACGACTCCAAGATGTGCTTGCGCGAGAGACCGCGGTTGTTGGGGTTGGGACCGGTGGGCCAGTACACCTTGGTGAAGATCTCGACGGAGTCGCGTGCCACGCCCGCGCTCTTGAGCGCCCGTCCCAGGACGGTCTCCGCCTGCCCGAGCGCGTAGACGTCGGCCGTGTCGAAGGTGGTGATCCCTTCGTCCAGGGAGGCCCGGACGCAGGCCTTGGCGGCCTCCTCTTCTATCTGGCTGCCGTGCGTGATCCAGTTGCCGTACGCCAGGGCCGAGACTTCGAGGCCCGAGTTCCCGAGATGCCGATAGTCCATGGCCCCGGAGCGTATCCGTGTGCTCCTACGCTCGTCCCGGTGCCCACCTCCTCCCGGTCCGGCGACGGCGAAGGCGACGTCCTGCACGTCCGCCGGGGACTCGACCTCCCGCTGTCGGAGGTCGCGTGGCGCGCCACCACGTCGGGCGGCCCGGGTGGCCAGCACGCCAACCGCACCCTCAGCCGGGTCGAGGTGCAGTTCGACGTGACCGCCTCGCCCAGCCTGGGGCCGCGCCAGCGCGCCCGCCTGCTCCAGCGGCTCGGTCCCGTCGTGCGGGCGAGCGCGACCGAGTCACGCTCGCAGGCGCGCAACCGAGCGCGTGCGCTGCAGCGCCTGGCCGCCAAGCTCGACGACGCGCTGAGGGCCGAGCCCGTCCGCCGCCCGACTCGTCCGACCAAGACCTCACAGGAGCGCCGGGTGCAGACGAAGCGCCGACACGGAGAGGTCAAACGTGGGCGCCGGGGGCCCCGCGTCGACGACGAGTAGACGGCGGGTCACGAAGCATGCAAGCCCGCCGCGCCGACCGGTGGGCCGCCGCCGCGGCGTGGCGTCAGCCGGCGAACTCGAACCCTCCGAGCGCCGGGCCCAGCCCGCCGTCGAGCTGCGACAGGAGCTCGGGGTCGTCCTCGGCTCGGGGGCCGCGCAGGGCCGTCAGCGCGGCGTAGCCCTGCGCCACCAGGGTCGCGTCCTCGGTGCCGGCGTCGGCCAGCCCCAGGTCGCCCGAATGGGGGAAGGGCGAGCCCACCGTCAGCACGATCTCGCCCTTCTCCTCGGGCTCGCCCTCCATGACCGAGCGGGCCGCCTCGGCCGCGGCGGGGCCCTCCATCTCCTGGCGGTTGGGCGCCACCCAGGTCCCGTCCCCGACCACGGCTCCGCCACCGCGGGCCGACTTGATGAGACCCGCGCCGCTCACGCGGGCCCAGCGCACGCCGCGGATCTCTTGAAGCGGGAGGGCCGGCACGTTCAGGTTGAGGACGGTGCGCGCGGGCGCCCCCACGAGGACCGGGAGGAGCGCGACGGCCAGCGCGGCTGCGGAGTCCCACGGGTCCGGGTCGGCACCCGCGCGCAGCGATACGGCCAACGCGCTGATCCCGAGCTGGCTGGCCGTCAGCGCGGCGCCCACCGTGCCCGAGTGCAGCACCGACCGTCCCACGTTGACCCCGTGGTTGATGCCCGAGAGCACGAGATCCGGCTTCGGGCCGACCGCGCCGAGGGCGCCGGCGATCACGGACAACGCCGGCGACGCATCGAGCCCGTAGGCCTCCACCTGCTCGGCCCCCTCGACGAAGGCGCGCTGGTAGGTGATCGTGGTCCGGTCCGTCACCGACCCGACGGCCGCGGCGCCTCCGCTGTAGTTCGAGCTCGGCGCCACCACGACGACCTCGTGCTGGGACTCCGCCCACCCCAGCACGGCCCGGGTCAGGGCCGCCAGCCCCGGCGCCCCCACTCCGTCGTCGTTGGTGACGAGAATCCTCACGCAGGCTGCACGCTACCGGCCCACCCCGTCGCGCCCCGGGGCGGTCACCGTGCCTTCCCGACCCGGTCACGCTCCTGTCGCGGGCACTCGGCCGACCCTCCCCCTCGCCGCGAGCCGGGGTGGTTCAATTCACACGCCATGAACCCCCGCACCCCCAGGATCTCGGTCGCCTCGCCGACCGGGCAGCAATGGCGCATCGGGCACGGGCGCCAGGACCTCGTCGTCTGCGAGGTGGGCGCCACGCTGCGCTCGTACACCGTGGGGGACACGCCCGTGCTCGATGGTTTCGGCCCGCACGAGTGGTCCCATTCGGGACGGGGCCAGGTCCTGGCCCCCTGGCCGAACCGCCTGGCCGACGGGCGCTACGAGTTCAACGGCGTGCGGGCGCAGGCGGCCCTCGACGAGCCCGAGCGGCGCAACGCCATCCACGGCCTCGTGCGCTGGCTGCCGTGGACGCTCCAGACCGCGCCACCAGAACCAGGTCTCGCTGCGGCTCCAGCTCCATCCCTCGCCCGGCTACCCGTTCTCGCTTCTGCTCGAGATCGAGTACCACGTCGGCCGCGACGGCCTGACCGTCACCACCAAGGCCCAGTCGATGGAGGACGGCCCGGTCCCCTTCGGCCTGGGCTTCCACCCCTACCTCACGGCGGGGCCCGAGACCGTCGACGGGGCCATACTGCAGGTGCCGGCGCGCCACACCCTCGACCTCGACGACCGCGGCCTGCCCACCGGCGCGCGCACGCCCGTCGAGGGCACCGAGCGCGACTTCACGACGGCGCGCTTCGTGGGTCCCGCCGTCCTCGATACGGCCTACACCACGTTGGACCGTGACGCGGCTGGCATCGCCCGCGCCGGCCTCGATGCGCCCGGCGGCGCCACCGGGGCCGAGCTGTGGGCCGACCGCGGCTTCCCCTATGTCATGGTGTACACGGGCGACACGCTCACCGACGTCCCGCGCCGCCGACGGGCGATCGCGATAGAGCCGATGACGTGCCCCCCGAACGCGCTGCGCAGCGGCAAGGACGTGATCGCGCTGCAGCCGGGGCAGGAGTGGGCGGCCCGTTGGGGCATCACGCCGCGGTGAGGGCACGGTGAGCGCCCCCCTCGACGGGCACGTTGCATTGGTCACCGGCTCGTCGAGCGGCATCGGGGAGGCGACGGCCCGCGCCTTCGCCGACGCGGGCGCCGCCGTTCTCGTCAATTCGGCGCGCTCGGTCTCGGAGGGGGAGGCGGTGGCGGCCTCGCTGCCGCGACGCCCTCTACGTGCAGGGTGACATCACCGAGGCGGGCACGCCCGAGCGCCTCGTGGCGGCGGCCCTCGGCCGCTGGGGGCGCCTCGACACCCTCGTGAACAACGCCGGGACCACCGCCGTGATCCCACACCACGACATCGCGGCGGCATCCGTCGACGTGTGGCGACGCATCTTCGAGCTCAACGTGTTCGGGTCGTGGGCCATGAGCGTCGCGGCCATGCCGGCGTTGCGCGAGAGCCGGGGCTCGGTGGTCAACGTCGGGTCGATCGCCGGCGTGCGGCCCACCGGTTCGTCCATCCCGTACGCATCGAGCAAGGCGGCGCTGCACCACCAGACCGTGCTTCTGGCCAAGGTGGTCGGCCCCGAGGTGCGCGTGAACGCGGTGGCGCCGGGCCTGGTCGACACGCCCTGGACGGCGGACTGGGACGTCATCCGCGCCGCGGTGCAGCAGATGGCGCCGCTGCGGCGCTCCGGGCGGCCCGCGGACGTGGCCGAGGTCGTGCTGTCCCTGACGCGCGCCGACTACGTCACCGGACAGGTCGTCGTGGTCGACGGCGGGATGACCCTCACCACGTAGGCACCCGGTCGAGGACCCCCGTCCCCGTCCCGTTTCCCTGGCCGCCCGGCGCGGCCCGGCGACGTGGCAGAGTGCCGCCATGCGATTCGTCGTCTTCGGTGCCGGCGCCATCGGCGGCGCCGTGGGCGCCCGGCTGTTCCAGAAGGGGCACGACGTCACGCTCGTCGCCCGCGGGGCCCACGGGAAAGCCCTGCGGACGCACGGCCTGAAGCTCGAGGCGCCGGACGAGAGCGTCACCCTGCGGATCCCCGCCGCCGCGGACGTGGCCCGCCTGGACTGGAGCGACGACACCGTCGTGCTGCTCGCCGTCAAGGGGCAGCACACCGAGGAAGCGCTGACGCAGCTGGCGGTGGCGCCGCCCGGGACATCCGTGGTCTGCATGCAGAACGGCGTCGAGAACGAGCGGCGTGTGCGGCGCCGCTTCGACAACACCTACGGCATGTGCGTCATGTGCCCCGCCACCCAGCTGCGGCCGGGCGTGGTGCAGGTGCACTCGGCGCCCGTCACCGGCCTCATGGACCTCGGCCGCTACCCCGAGGGGGTGGACGAGGCCGGGCAGTCGATCGCCGACGCCATCGACGCCACGACGTTCCAGTCCGTCGCCCGGGCCGACATCATGCGCTGGAAGTACCGCAAGCTGCTCATGAACCTGGCCAACGCCGTCGAGGCGCTGTGCGGGCCCGAGGGCCGCTTCAGCCCGCTGGCCAAGGAGGCGCAACGCGAGGGGAAGGAGGCGTTGGCCGCCGCCGGCATCGAGGTCGCCAGCGCCGAGGAGGACCGGGAGCGGCGCGGCGACCACCTGCAGCTGGCGACCACGCCGTCCGGCCAGTGGCGGGGCGGGTCGAGCTGGCAGAGCCTGGCCCGCGGCGCCGGGTCGATTGAGGCGGACGTTCCTCAACGGCGAGATTGTCCTGCTGGGCGCGCTGCACGGCGTGGCGACGCCGGTGAACGCACTACTCGAGCACCTGGCCCTACGGGCTGCGGCCGAAGGGGCGGCGCCCGGTTCGTGGCGGATCGAGGAGCTGAGCGCGCTGGCGGGGGTGCCCCATGGCGAGTGAGGCGAGCGAGGCGAGTGAGGCGAGTGCGGCGAGTGGACGGGCCCTCGCGCTGGCCGACGACTTCGCAGCGGCCAATGCGGAGGCGATGGCGTTCGTGCGTGGGTGCACCGATTCGGAGTGGAAGGCGCCCGTGCCCGGAGAGGGCTGGTCGGTGGGCGTGGTGCTGCACCACATCGCGGTAGGCCACGGCCACGGCGTGCGCTGGCTCCAGGACATGACCAGCGGCGAGGGAGTGGCCGAGACGGCGGAGGACATCGACCGCGACAACGCGGCGCACGCCGAGCGCATGGAGGCGGTCGGCCGGGACGAGACGCTCGCCCTCCTCGAGCAGAACGGCGCGCAGCTCCAGTCCCTCCTCCGGGCCCTGCGCGACGACGAGCTCGACCGCAGCGCACCGTTCGGGCCCGCCGGCGGACGCCCCTTCCCGGTCGTGGCGTTGGCGGCCGTCGGAGCACGACACACCCGTGAGCATCTCGGGCACGCCCGCGACGCTCTGCCCTCCTGAAGTCTCTCCCGCCGGCCGCGTTCGGCGCCCAGTCAGTCCGCGTGCAGCGCGGCCCGCACCTCGTCGTCCGGGTCGGCTTGCAGCGCCCCCGGCGCCTCCACCCGCAGCTGGTGCACCACCCCCGCGAACGGCGCCGGCGGCTGCGTAGCGCGGCGACACCGGGAACCCGCCGTCGTAGCCGAGGCGAAGCCCCGCGCCACCGTGCTGCAGCGCGAGGGGGAGTGTCCCTTCGACGGGGATCTCGCCGACCGCGGCGCCGTCCACCAGGAGCACCATCCGCCCGGGGGCGTGCGGGCCCTCGCCCAGGCCGTAGAAGACGGCGATTTCGTGGCGCCCGGCGGCCAGCGGCTCGGGGGCTTGCCAACTCCAGGGTGTCGATGGAGCGGGCGAAGCTGAAGTGCATGCGGCCGTCCACCGCGTAGAGGGCATAGCCACCGAACCAGTCGCCCAGCGCGAAGACCACGCCGTTCGCCCCGGCGTCCGCGTGGACGTCGACGTCCGCCGTCATGTGGAAGCCGCCCCACAGCAAGCGGGACCGACTCGTCGCACACCGGGCCGCCGCCAGGGCGGAAGACGCGGTCCTGCCCCGCCGGCCACGCGGCCGGGATGAAGCCGGCCAGGCGGTCGACCAGCCCGTCGGAGATGGGGAGCACGTTGTTGCGGGCGGCCTCGGCCGTCCATAGGTCGGTGAGGTGCCGCAGCCGTTCGGGCTCGCCACCGGCGCGGTCGTGCGCCTCCGAGAAGTCCGTTTCCAGGTCGAAGAGCTCCCAGCGGTCCTCGTCGAAGTCGTCGGCTCCCGACGGCCAGCTCCTCCTCGTCGAGCACGCCGGTGCTGATGTGGTCCGTCGTCGCCTTCCACCCGTCGTGGTAGATGGAGCGCGAGCCGAGCATCTCGAAGTACTGGTGTGCGCGGCCTCTCGGCCACGCCCGGGTCGCCCAGGGCGGGCATGCAGGCTGCGGCCCTCGACCGGCTGCTGGGCCACGCCGTCGACCTGCTCGGGCGCCTCCAGCCCGGCCGCGCTCGAGCACGGTGGGCATCAGGTCGATCGCGTGGGCGAACTGGGGCCGGACCGCCCCGGGGCGGGCGATCCGTGCCCGGGCCAGTGCACGATGAGCGGCGTCCGGGTCCCGCCCAGCCAGGTGTAGCGCTTCCAGAGGCGGTACGGCGTGTTGCCCGCCCAGGCCCACCCCCACGAGTAGTGGTTGTAGGTCGTGAAGCCGCCCCAGTCGTCGTAGCGGGCCAGGTTGCTCCGCCAACGACTCTCGGCTGTGCGCGGTGAATCGGTGCTCGTTGAAGGTGCCCTGGCGTGCCGCCCTCGGCGCTGGCGCCGTTGTCGGAGAACACCATCACCAGCGTGTTGTCGAGGTGCCCGAGCCGCCCCGAGCGTGTCGAGGACTCGGCCGATCTGCGCGTCGGTGTGGGTGAGGAAGCCGGCGAAGACCTCCTGTTGCGCGCGCGAACATGCGCCGCTCGTCCGCCGAGAGGTCGCCCCAAGCGCTGACCCACGGGGGCCGCTCGGTGAGCGTCGGTGCCCTCGGGCACCACGCCCGCGGCGAGCTGGCGCGCGAACACCTCGTCCCGCCACGCGTCCCAGCCCTTGTCGAAGAGCCCGCGGTAGGGCTCCACCCACTCGGGCGCCACGTGATGGGGCGCGTGCATGGCGCCGAACGCGAGGTACAGGAAGAACGGCTTGCCCGGCGCCGCCTGCTGCTGGTCCTGCACCATGCGGATCGCCTGGTCGGCCAGGTCCTCGCTCAGGTGGTAGCCCTCCTCGGGCCGCCGCGGCGGATCGATGTAGTGGTTGTCGCACAGCAGGTTGGGCGTCCAGTGGTTGGTGTCGCCCTGGAGGAAGCCGTAGTAGCGCTCGAACCCGAGGCCGAGGGGCCAGGTGTCGAACGGGCCGGCGGCCGAGCGCTGCCAGCGCGGGGTCAGATGCCACTTGCCGACCGCCAGCGTCGAGTAGCCGGCGTCCCGCAGGAGACGGGGCAGGGTCGCCGCGGTCTTGGCCAGCCGCCCGTGGTAGCCGGGGAAGCCGAGTGGGATGTCGGTGAGGAAGCCCAGCCCGACCGCGTGATGGTTCCGCCCGGTCAGGAGGCAGGCCCGCGGTCGGCGAGCACAGCGCGGTGACGTGGAAGCGGTTGAACGGCGCGCCCTCGGTGGCCAGGCGGTCCATGTGCGGCGTGGCGATGTCAGAGCCGAACGAGCCCAGGTGCGCGAAGCCGGTGTCGTCGAGGACGACGACCACGACGTTCGGGGCGCCGGCTTGCGGCTTGGGGTCGTGGGGGAAGCGTGGTGTCGACTCCGCCGCCGTGAAGCCGATCTCTTGATGTTCGGTCATGGCACGTGACCATAACGGCTCGGCTCGCGGCGATTGCCCACGGCTAACGTGGGTCCATGCAGGGCCACCCGCCCGGACCGCCCCAACCGCACTTCCCACTGGGGCTCGCGCCGTACGTCGGGTACCTGGCCACACGGGAGCCGAGGCCCCTGGGCGACCGGCCGCCGGTCGAACCGGGGCCGGAGGAGGGCGAGGACGACGGGCTCTATCCGCCGCTCGACTTCTTCGACGACATCGGCCCGTGGGAGCCGATGCGCCGGCCGCTGTTCAAGGCGACGGCCGTGGTGCTCTCGTTCTCCTTGTTGCTGGCCGGGCTCGGCACCGTCGTCGAGCTGCTGCTCGCCGGGCGCTGACGCGCGAGTCGCGCCCGGATCAGGGCCGGAGGCCGCGTGCGTCGCCGGACCCGCAGGCCGACAATGGTCGCCAGCCCGGCCAACGCGAGGAGCGCCCACGACGGCGGCGGCAATCACACCGATGTCGGACCCCGATGAGTTCCCGGGTTGGTTGGGCGCGGCCTGGGCATGGGTCGTCGACGTCGTGCGCCGCGGTGTGGTGGTCGACGTCGCCGTGGTCGTCGACGTCGCCGTGGTCGTCGTCGAGGTGGGCGACACCGAGGCCGGTGCGCGGAACGCGACGACGCGGTCGGACGTGGGCACGAGAAGGAGGCCCGCCCCTACCGACGGCGTGGGGAAGTGGTTTGCCGGTGCGCCCATCGCCGCGCGCACCTGCACGCCACCCGTGGCGGGGTTGAGGCCGTAGACGGTCCCGCTCTGTCCTACGGTCCACACCAGGCCCGCCGCGATGATCGGGGGCCCGCCACCGGCGCCGGACTTCCACAGCACGTGGAGCCCTGGCGGCGCGCTCGTTGCTCCCACCGCGAGCACGCCGCTCAGGCACGGGAGGTACACGGTCGTGCCGGCGAACGCGTCGCCACCGCTGATGTCGTCGCCGCACCCGGTCGCCAGGAGGGCCTGCTGGCCGCCGATCCCGCCCAGCGACGCGCCGTTCAGGAGATAGGCGATCTGCGACTTGCCGGCGGCGACCACCTCGCCGTCCGCGAGGAGCGCGGGTGCCGTCGCCATGTCGAGGTCGGTCGCGTTGTCCGACGCCCACGTCGTCGGGGCGAAGTACTGGAGCAACGAGAGCGAGGGCGACAGCTCCAGGACCGAATCGCTGTCGTCGTACGGGAGGCCGGCGGAGTGGACCGACCCGTTGCCCGCCTCCACCCAGATGTGGCCACCGGCGTCCACCACGGGCGCGGCGCCGCCCATCCAGATCGCACCCTGGCTCTGGCCGTGGCCGCGGTCGACGGCGAAGTCGGCCGCGGTCCCGCCGGCCTCGGGGACCGAGACCACCCAGCCGTGGTAGCTGCCACAGTCGCCGAAATTGCCTCCGTAGCCGAAGACGACACGCCCCGCATCGAGCGTCAGACCGGTCCGCTGGAGGAGCGCGGACGGGGTGCTGCCGGGCGGGTCGACGTCCTGCGTGAGCTCGGTCTTCCCCGTCGTCGTGTCCAGGCCGACCAGCTCGTGCGCCGGTGCGCCGTTGACCATCTCGTCGGCCACCACGAACAGCTCGTCCCGACCCGGGTCGATGACCGGGGTGCCCGTGATACCCACCACTGGCGTGATGTCGCCGCAGGGGAGTTGGCTTGCCGGCACCGCCATGCCCAGGTGCACCGACCAGGCCACCGTTCCGGTCGCCGCGGAGAGGGCAGAGACGGTGTTGTCCTCGGTGGCGACGAAGACCCGCCCACCCGTCACCAGGGGCTCGCCGTAGAGCTGGCCGTCCAGCGCGGCGGACGTCCATGCCGGCGCGTTCGTGTCGACCGACGCGACGCCGCTCACGGCCCCGTCGCCCGCTGCGTCGCCGTGGTAGACGGTCCACCCGGAGGAGCTTGCGCCGGCGTCGGTCGCCGCATCTGCGGCCGCGTCCACGGCGCCTCCTATCCCGAGCACGGCGGCCATCACGGCCCCGAAGGTCAGGGCGGTCCGAATGCGCGCTCCCATCCGGCGGCACCGATCAGCCCGGCGTCGTCACCCAGTGCGGAGCGCAGGATGCTCAAGTCCGCCGGAAGGTGCTCGCCTCGCTCCAACGCCAGGGTCCGCACCGCGTAGAAGAATGCATCCTGTCGTCCCAGACCACCCCCGATCACGACGACGTCGGGGGAGAAGGACATGGCGAGATTGGCCACGCCGGCGGCGCAGGCCGCGACGGCGCCCTGCCAGATGGCGTGGGCGGCCCTATTCCCTTTGGCCGCCGCCTCCTGGACGCCCCGCGCGTCGAGCACTTCGAGGCCGGCCTCTGCCGCCATCCGTGCCAA
Organism: uncultured Acidimicrobiaceae bacterium; assembly: GCA_963808355.1. GTDB lineage: Bacteria > Actinomycetota > Acidimicrobiia > Acidimicrobiales > RAAP-2 > Bog-473. Next base: position 110,075 of record CAWEFL010000003.1, on the reverse strand, counting down.
GCCACTGCCCGATGCCAGTTCCTCGAGCGTCGACGTCCGCCCGGCGCGCCACGCCTCGACGTCGATCACGGTGTGCCCGACCTCGGCCAGCGAGCACCGGCCCCGCGCCACCCGGCCCCCGTGCACGACGCCGGCGCCGATGCCGGTCGACACGGTCAGGTAGACGAGGTTCGGATGGCGGGTGCCCGCACCAAAGAAGGCCTCGCCGACGGCGGCCACGTCGGCGTCGTTGGCCACCAGCGTCGGCAGCCCGAAAGCCTGTGACAACGTCTTGCCGCAGAGCTGCTCCGGCCATTTCGGCGGCAGGTTCGGCGCCCACAGCAATGCTCCATCTTCGTAGTCGACCTGGCCGGGCAGCGCGACGACGACGTGCGACGGGTCACCGTGGCCGTGCTCGTCGACCACGGACGCGACAAGGTCGATCAGCGCCGCCGGCGCATCGTCGTCCGGTGTGGCCGCGGAGCGGCGCAACAGCACGTCGCCGCGCGCGTCGACGAGGGCGGCGCGCATCTGGGTGCCGCCGATGTCCGCAGCCACGATCGGGCCCTCGCTCACGCCGGCTGCCTCACCGGGCCAGTCTCTCCTCCTCCCGGCCACGGCACCAGCGCGCCGGCACCACGCGTCGGCGTTGCCAGGCCCTTGACGCCGGAGTCCTCCGGCGCGCGCTGCAGGCGGTCGAGCAGCTCGCTCTCGCTCGCGAGCACGGCACGCGATCGCAAGGTGAGGGCCGGGGCGATGAAGGCGTCCCCGGAGGTCGGCGTTAGGCCGGCATCTCCTCAGGCCCGTACCCGGCCCTCCGCAGCAGCCGGCGCAGGGTGGCGACCTGCTCCGCGTCTACGTCTTTGTGCCGGGGCGGTTCGAAGGTCTCGGTCACGGAGCCGATGGTGACGACGTAGTTCCCCTTGTGCGTCTCCTGGACCGTCGCCACCGCGTTGAGGAGGGAGAGCACCGAGTGCCATTCGATGTTGTGACTCAGCGGGTGGCGGAAGATGTGGGCCATGGTGTCCCGCTGGTGGCTGTTCAGGTGCTTCTCCGACCCCACGAGGGCTCCTTTCGTGTTTCCGTACCCGGTGCGTCCCGTGCGCGTCCTCGTCCGCGTCGCGGGCCGTGTCGGCGCTCGCTCACGTCGCGCCAGAGATGGTCCGTGATCAGGCAGCCCGAGATCACGAAGGACGTCGACTCCGACGAAGCCCCCGGAACGGTCCCGCGGCGCGCGTGGTAGCGGAGCACTGCGAGGTTGCCGACGGTGCAGAGCCCTTCGATGTCCTTGCGGAACCGCCGCCGATCTCGCGTTTCAGACCGTCAGCCTGCGGCGCCGTCACCTGCTCACACCCGACCCCCGGACTCCCCGGGGCAACGTAGCACCGGCCCCCGAGGGAGCTGCGGAACCCAGCTGAGCTGGTCCAGGGGACACCGGCCGCCCGTTCTGCGGAGCGGGCGGCAGGGCGAATTGGGTAGAGACTTGGGGGAGCCGCACCCGCACCGAAGGAGGTGGCCATGAGGTTCCGCGACCGCGCCGAGGCCGGGCGACACCTGGCCCAGACGGTGCGCCGGGCCGGCGTCGGGGAGGATGTCGCCGTGCTCGGGCTGCCCCGCGGCGGTGTCCCGGTGGCGTACGAGGTCGCCGACGTGTTGGGCGCGCCGCTCGATGTGGTCGTCGTCCGAAAGCTCGGCGTTCCCTTCCAGCCCGAGCTGGCCATGGGGGCTATCGGCGAAGGCGGGATCCGGGTGGAGAACCGGGACGTCCTGCGCGCGGCGGCACTCAGCGAGCTCGATGTCGAGGCCGTGGAACACCGCGAACGGGCCGAGCTCGAACGGCGCGCCCACGAGTACCGCGGCGGCCGCGACCGCCTCGACCTGCGGGGTCGGTGTGCGGTGATCGTCGACGACGGCATCGCGACCGGGTCGTCGGCGCGGGCGGCGGCTCGTGTCGTCCGTGCCCACGGAGCGTCCCGCGTCGTCCTGGCGGCGCCCGTGGCCTCCCGGTTGGCACTGGCCGAGCTCTCCGACGTGGCCGACGACGTGCTTTGCGTCGAGGCGCCCGAACCGTTCTACGCCGTGGGGGAGTGGTACCGCGACTTCTCGCAGACCTCGGACGCCGAGGTGGTCGACCTCCTGGGCCGGTCGAGCCGTGGCCGGCCCTGGCGCTCGGCCACCGCCGGCCCGGTCGCGGCACCACGGGACGAGGAGGTGGAGATCACATCCGGCGCAACCCGCCTGCCCGCCCACGTCAGCGTCCCACCCCGAGCGATCGGCGTCGTCGCGTTCGCACACGGCAGCGGCAGTGGTCGCCACAGCCCCCGCAACCGTGAGGTGGGGAAAGCCCTCAACGACGCGGGGCTGGCCACGGTGCTCGCCGACCTGCTGACACCCGACGAGGAACGGGACCGCGCCGCGGTGTTCGACATCCGCCTCCTGGCGGAACGCCTCCACCACGTCGGCCGCTACGTGCGGACGCGCCCCGACATCGGCGAGGCGCCGCTGGGGTATTTCGGCGCGAGCACCGGCGCCGCCGCAGCCCTGTGGTCCGCGACCCAGCCGAAGTCGGGCGTCCACGCGCTCGTGCTGCGCGGCGGGCGCCCGGACCTGGCGGGATCCCTGCTGCCGGCCGTCACAGCTCCCACCCTCCTACTCGTCGGAGGCTGCGACGAGGCCGTGCTGGCGCTGAACCGCCAGGCCCAGGCCCAGCTCACTTGCCCCAATCGCCTGGTGGTCGTCCCGGGAGCGACACACCTCTTCGAGGAGCCGGGCGCCCTCGAAACCGTCGCCGCGCGGGCCCGCGACTGGTTCCTCGACCATCTCGGCTCGCGATCGGACCGCTATCGGAATCAGACCGGTGCATCCCGGACAGCCTGAACCCGTTGCCGGCGCCGAGCGCCCGGACGGGCTGCAACTCCACCGGTGGTCCGACCGCGCCATCGTCGCCGTCGCGATCACGGCGCTCGCATCGGGCTTCGGACAGTTCGGCGTCGTGGCGGCGCTGGGCGACGTCTCCACGCAGCTCGGGCACGTGGCCCACGGGGCCTCCATCGCCGACAAGGTCGGGCTCTCGGGCACCGAGCTGGGTGTGGGTCTCGCCATCATCCGGCTGGCCTCGCTGGGCAGCCTGCCGCTGATCGGCATGGCCGACCGCCTCGGCCGGCGAAGAGTCCTCCTGGCGGTCACCCTCCTCGGGTTGGGGCTGACGGTCGTCTCGGGCGCCAGCCCCGGTTACTGGTGGTTCGTCGTCATCTTCGCCCTGGGACGGCCGCTCCTCAGCGCGACCAACGCACTGGCCGAGGTGATGGGCGCCGAAGAGACCGGCGTCCGCGACCGGGCGGCGGCGGTCGCCCTCGTTTCCGCGGGCTACGCCGTCGGCGCCGGAGTGTCCGCCATCGTGCACAGCCTGGCGTCGGGGACGTTGGGGTTCCGGGGCATCTGCGCGCTCGACGGTGCTTCCGCTCATCCTCGTGTACGCGATACGGGACCGCATAGAGGAGCCGAGCCGCTTCATGGTGGCGGAGGCCGAAGCGAACCGCCCCACGCCGGTCATCGGGGCGGTGGGCCCCCGCTTTCGCCGGCGCGTCATCTGCCTGTCCCTCATCTCCTTCGCCATCGCCATCGTGACGGGGCCGGCCAACAGCTTCGTGTTTCTGTACGCACAGGACGTGGTGCACCAAGCGGGGTACTGGACTGCGCTGATGGTGGTGATCGCCGGGACGGCCGGCTTCTTCGGGCTCCTCGGAGGGCGGTGGATGGCCGACGCCGTGGGCCGCCGGCCCACGGCGTCGGTGGCCCTCGTCATGGCGGCGCTGGCCGCGACGCTGGCCTACAGCGGGTCGCGCCTCGCACTGATCCTCGGCTACACCTTCGGGGTCCTGAGCGGGTCCTTGCTGGCGCCCGCGGTGGGCGCGCTCCTCACCGAGCTCTTCCCGACGTCGGTTCGTGCCTCGGTCACGGGCTGGTGGGTGACTTCAGGAGTGCTCGGGGCCGTGGTCGGCTTGGTCGTGTTCGGCACCGTGGCCGACGTCGGTAACCGTTTCGCGGAGGCTGCGGCGATCACATTTCTCCCGATGACCCTGGCATCGGGTTTGTTCTGGCTCGTCCCCGAGACCCGAGGGAAGGAGCCCGAGATGCTCTGGCCCGATTAGCCGTACGTGAACGTGACGGTGTTCGACGTGCCCGCAGACGTCGTGATCGTCACGGGAACCGGTCCCGGCGGCGCTGAGCTGGGCGGCACGGTCACGGTGCACATTGTTTGGGAGGGACAGCTGGTGGAAGCGACCCGACCGGCGAACGTGGCCACGATCTGCCCGTCGGAGCTCAGGAAGTTGGAGCCGGCCACCTGAACGGCCTGGCCGCCGCTGCCGCTGGAAGGACTGAGCGACGAGATGACGGGCGCACCGCCGGGCGTGCCCAACGACGGGAGCGTCGAGGTCGTCGACCGCGGGACGGACGGTGCGCTCGACGACTTGGCGCCGCTGCCGGCCGGCCGGTTGCCCGTCCCGCCGGCATGGGTCGACCCCCCGGTGTGCCCGGCGCCGGCGGGCCCCGGGCTGGAGCCGCCCGAGGTCAGCGAAACCCCGAGAGCAACCGCGGCGATGACGACCAGCAGGGCTGCGACGCCGACCGCAACGGCCAGCCAGCGCTCCGGAGGTACCGTCGAGATCGCACCCTGCCGGGGCGCCGTCCCCGCATCCAATGGAGCGGCAGCGTGGGGATCGGTGCCTTCGGGCTCCCGCCCCGCTGTGGACTGATCGAAGCCCGTCGCCGGGCGGGGGTCGTGGCCGGTGTTCGTGTCCCTCGATTCTCGGGCCCGGCGGGCCGCGAGCTCCATCGCACCCAGGGCCTTGGCGCCGGGCGACACGGGGCGGACGTCGCCGGTCCCCTCTTCCGATTCCGGCCGGCTCATTCGATCATGCCTCCCGCGTGTCTCTTCCCCGGGCCCGGGGATCCCATTCGTGCTCACACGTCGGCCCACCTGGCGGGATACGTGGCGGCCCCGACGCCATCCGCGCGACCCTGACCACATGACCATACGCGGGACTGCACGCAGGATCGTCGTCTGCGAGGGAGACCAGACGGGCCAGGAGCTCCTCGACGCCGCCCTCCGGGTGCTCGACCCCTCCGTCATCGGGTTGGAGCTCGACCTGGTTCGTTTCGACCTTTCCCTCGAGAACCGCCGTGTCACGGGGAACGCCGTGGTCCACGAGGCGGCCGCCGCCATGCGAGAGGCGGGCCTCGGCCTGAAGGCGGCCACCATCACGCCCGAGACGACCGACGACGTGGGCAGTCCGAACCGGATTCTGCGGGAAGGCATCGGGGGATCTGTCATCGTCCGCACGGGGCGCCGGCTCCCCGGCGTGGCCCCACTCGCCCCGGTCGTCCACCCCATCGTCGTGGTACGGATGGCCGTCGGCGACGCCTACGGAGCCGACGAGGGGCGCGAGGGCCAACGGGGAGCGGGTGCGGAGCGGGCGTGGCGGACCGAGCGCATCGAGCGGTCGGTCTGCCGCCTCGTTGCCGAGTACTCGTTCCGTACGGCGGACATTCTGGGCGCGACGGTCTACGGGGGGCCGAAATGGACCGTGTCGACCGTCTACGAGGGGATGCTCAAGGAGGAGATGGACCGCGTGGCCGCGCGCCGTCCCGATGTGCCGTACCGCCCGACGCTGATCGACGCGGCCTACGCGGGCCTCCTCACCGAATCGAGCCGGCATGGGCTGGTCGTGCCCGCCTTGAACCGGGACGGAGACTGTCTCTCAGATCTCGTGCTGGCCATGTTCGGCTCCATTGCGGGCGCGGAGTCGGTCCTCCTCGCACTCGACGACGATCTCCGCCCGCGCGTGGCCATGGCCGAGGCCCCTCACGGCACCGCGCCCTCGCTGGAGGGGAAGAACGTGGCCAATCCCACGGCCATGTTGCTTGCCTGCGCCGCCGTCCTCGACCACGCCGCCGAAACCGACCCTGGTCTGGGGGCTGCGGCGCGGGCCATCCGGGAAGCAACCCTTGGAACGGCGGCGGATGGCGTCCGCACGTTCGACCTCGGCGGCGACGCGTCCACGTTCCAGGTGGTGGACGAGGTCGTCCACCGGGTCGCCGTCGCCCTCGGAGACGAGTAAAGCGAAGGAGTTCCGGAGTCTTAGCTCCGGCCGGAGTCCAGTCCGGCGAATAGGTCGCCGTCCTTCTCGACGCGCGCCAGTACTGCCTCTGTGTCGAATCGGAGCAACCGGGGGTCGCCCGTGCGGGCGCAGGCGTTCACTTCGGCAAGGGTGACGGGGGTCGACACGCTCGGGAAAGGCGCTGCCCGCACGGAATACACGGCGATGGTCGTCTTGGCGGGGTGGTTCTGGCTCCAGTCGATGAGGACGCGCCCCCGGCGCAGGTCCTTCCGCATGGTGGACACGACCAGGTCTTTGTGCTCCGATTCGAGTTGGCGCGCCACCGTGTGCGCCTCCTCGCGTACGACGTCCCAATTCGCCCGGGTTGGCGTCGGGTAGTACAGCTGCAGCCCCTTCATGCCGCTGGTCTTGGCGTAGGCGTCACCGTGTCCCGACCCGGAGAGGGCATCGACCACGAGCTGTGCGACCTCGCAGCATTCGACGATGGAGGCGCCCTCGCCCGGATCGAGGTCGAACACCATGAGATCGGGCTTCGCGGGGAGGGACCGACGCCGGCCCGACCGCCACAACGGCACGTGAAACTCGATCGTCCCGAGGTTGGCGGCCCAGACGAGGCTGGGCAGGTCGCTGATGACGGCATACGTGATCTCGCCCTGGCGCTCCGAGGGCACCGTCGCCGTCTTCACCCAGCGCGGCGCGTGCGAGGGGACGTGCTTCTCGAAAAAGAACTTGCCCTCCACGCCGTCCGGATACCGCTTCATGGTCAATGGGCGGTCGGAGACATGGGGGAGCATGACCGGTGCGATCCGCGCGTAATAGTCGATGAGCCGTCCCTTGGTGAACCCCGTTTCCGGGAAGAGCACCTTGTCGAGGTTGGTCACCGGGATCTCCCGGTCCTCGACGCGCACACGGGTCGGGCGGGAGGCGGATCCGGCGCTCGGGCGCCGCGTCGTAGACGACCGCGCCCCGTTGTCGCCGTCGGTGGTCCCCTCTGGGCCGGGGCCGTCCACCTCCGTCTCGCGGGACACTTCTCCCGCTGTCTTGTCGTCACGCAGCCGCGTCCAGCGTGGGTGGCGCAGCCTGCCCGCTGGCGTCCACTCGCCGTAGGCGACCTCGCCGACCAGTTCGGGCCGCGCGTAGTGGGCCACCTTGGCGTCCGCGGCAGGGATGTCGTCGACGAACGGGCTCGAGCGGGTGGCCAGCCGGCTAAGTGCGTCCAGGAGCTCCTGGCGGTCGCGCTCGTTGAATCCGGTTCCCACCTTTCCTGCGAAGCGGAGGCCGTCGGGCCCAGGGATGCCCATGAGGAGCGCCCCGAGGCTCTTCTCGCGGGCGCCCTTTCCCTCGGTCCAACCTCCGATGACGACGTCTTGGGTCTGCAACGTCTTGACCTTTACCCACTCCGCCACCCGACGACCCGGCCGGTACAGGGAGTCCCGGCGTTTGGCGACGACGCCCTCGAGGCCGTTGGCCACCGTTGCCCGGAGCACGTCCTGCCCGGGCATGTCCCGAAAGGACTCGACCGTGGTGAAGTGCGTCCCAGCCAGATGCAGGGACTCCAGCTCCGCCCGCCGCTCGTCGTACGTGCGGTCCATGAGCGACCGCCCGTCCGCGTAGAGCACGTCGAAGGCGACGAACGTGACGGGGTCGGCGTTGGCGCGGCGCCGCGCCTCCCTCGGATCGCCGATATGCAGCCGATTCTGCAGGCGGGCGAAGCTGGGGCGCCCGTCCTCTCCGAGTGCGACGATCTCACCGTCGAGCACGACGGGCGCCATCCCGAGGAACTCGCCTAGCTCGGCAAGATCCGGGAACGTCGTGGTGACGTCACGGTCGTTTCGGCTGTGCACCGTGACCCGTCCGCCTTCCGAGTACACGATGGCCCGCGCCCCGTCCCACTTCACCTCATACGCCCATGACGCGCCCTCGTGGGGGAGCGCCCCTTGCACGGCCAGCATGGGCCTGATCGACGTCGGCATCGGGTCGGTCCTCACCGACTCGCCGTGGCGGTGGATCATCCAGTTGCGGCCGTCGGTCTGGAACAGGACATAGCCTCCCTCGGCCCGGGCACCGTGCAAGACGATCTTCACCTCACGGTCGGACCACTTCTCGGTGTCGTAGTGGCCGCGGTCCCAGATCGACATGGTGCCGGCTCCGTATTCGCCTTTCGGGATGTCGCCTTCGAAGGTTGCGTACTCCAGGGGGTGGTCCTCCGTGTGTACGGCGAGATGGTTCCGCTCGGGTGTCTCCGGGAGGCCCTTGGGCAGCGCCCATGACGCCATGACACCTTCGTGCTCGAGCCGGAGGTCCCAATGCAGACTGCGCGCGTGGTGCTCCTGGATCACGAACCGGGGTGCGCCTTTCCCCCGCGACCTGGCGCGCCCCATCGGCTCGGGCGTCTTCGCCGGGTCCCGTTTGGCGTGGTATTCGTCGAGCGAGCCCCTCTCATTGCCCTTGTTGCCCCGGCGGGCTTTCCGGATCGGCTGCTTGCGGGCCACGGCACACTTTTGCGCACCTCAGGTAGGTTGGGCCTCTCCGGGCAAGACGCAGGGCGAAGTGGGGGTTCCGATGGCAACCCGAGGAAGTGCAGGACCGGCGGAGTCGTCGAGCCCCGACGGTGCCGAGACCCCCGAGACCCCCGAGGACGAAGCCTCGAGAGAGTCGTTCCCCGCCAGTGATCCTCCGAGCACGTGGTCGGGGGAGGAGTTCGGTCAGCCCGAAGCGCCGACTACGTCCTAGCGACCTGCGTCAAGCGGTATGAGCGGCGGGTCCTTATGCCGAGCTGACACTCCCGGTGCCGTTTTTGCCTCCCACGGCGGGGTATTTCCCTCCAAAGAGGCGGCTTTCCAGAGGGAGGACAGCATCACGGCCACGCTTGCGATGCCTGTACATCAGGAAGGGGTCGACGGCGACCCCGCGCGCGACAAGGTCCGTAGCTTTGGACTCGGATTGGTAGGCACGCTGGCTGTCCTGACGGCGGCCTGGGGCGGGATCGTCCCCTACATCGGTCCGGTCTTCGGGTACAGCGGAGACGGGTCCGGCTCGTGGCGCTAGAACACGCCCCGTGTCGTGCTCGCCCTCATCCCCGGCGCACTCGGCGTGTTCCTCGGTTTCGTCGTGCTGGCGGAAGCGCGGGGCGACCGGGTCGGGCGGCGGCGCATCACACTCGCCGGCGCCGGCACGCTCCTCATGGTCGTCGGCGCCTGGTTCGCCATCGGCCCGTTCGCCGGGCCCGTTCTCGCCTCGACCGGGCCCTACTTCGCATCCGGCACGCACCTCAGGGTGCTCGCATACGAACTCGAATACAGCATCGGCACGGGCATCGTGCTCGGGGTGTGCGGAGCCTTCGTCGACGGGTGGGCCGCCCGGCATCAGCCGAAGCTGACCGCCGCCGCGGAAACGAGGGCCGAGCCTGCGGAGGCGCCGTCCGCCGCAGCCACGAAGCCACGAAGCTGAGAGGGGCAGCGCTCCAGTCCACCCGAACTTCGCAGTTCTCCCGGCCGGACAGGCGCCGTTCGGGCCCAGGCCCTGCTGAACGCTTCATGGCCACGCCCTGTGCGTTTACGGGGAGTGATGCTGGTGATCATCCATCCAGCGCCGGGCAACGCATCGCCGCGGCCAAGGCAGGCGCGCCCCGTGGCGCCGGGCCCGCACAAAGACGCCAGCGGCGGACTCGGTCGGAGGCCGACCCTTTGCTTCCTACGTTCGAGTCTAGAATTTCAGCGTGGCGTGGCGGAGGTGGCGTAGGCAAGGGGAACCGAATCAGTCGGCGAAAAGACGCCAAACGGTTCTCGTAATGGTGATCTCAGGACTGGTTGCTGCCGGTGTAATTGCGTTTCTCCTCTTGGGGGGAGCGACGGCACCAAAGAACGGGCCCAGTCACCCACTCGCGGGAGTGGTTCGGCGGCCAGCCACTACGACCTCCACAACGATGACGCCACAACCGTCGAAAACAACCTCGACCATTCCGTCCACCACGACCACGGTCGCCGCGTCCGCCGACGGCCCACGCACGTCCGAGCACTACACCGCCAACGGGAGTCTGTCGGGATCGACCTACCTGCCGGGCGCGGACGGGTTCGATCTCGCCGACGTGTCGTCCAATGCGGAGACCGAGGCGCTGCCGGCGGGCGTCAAGGGACTCGAGTGGATCGGTTCGTGCGCGGGGGCGACGCCTTCTTTCCGTTCGAGCATCGAGAGTTTCATCGGAGACCCCAAGGTCTTTGGGTTCTATCTCATGGACGAGCCGGATCCGTCCTCGTGCCCCGCGGCGAACCTGCACGCTGAATCTCAGTGGATTCACAGCAACGATCCGGGGACCTACACCTTCATCATCGAACAAGACCTCTCGAGCGCGACCCACCCCAGCTACGAGGGTGGCTACACCCCGGCCAACAGTGGCATCGACCTCTATGGGCTCGACCCGTATCCGTGCCGGACAGAGAATCCGGCGTCGGCTCCGTGCACCTATGGGTGGCTGGGCCTGGCGGTCAGCGCCGCCGAGGCAGAGGGGATCCCACTGGCCGACATCGTTCCTGTGTATCAAGCCTTTGGCGGGGGCACCTGGGTCGACGACGGCGGTGGCTCCTACCAGCTCCCCACCGCCGCCCAAGAGGCCCACATCCTCTCGACGTGGGCCTCGTTGGTCCCCACCCCGGTCTTCGACTACGCGTACTCGTGGGGATCGCAACGCAGCGATCAGAGTCTGAACGCGAGCTCTGCGCTCCAACAAGTCCTGTTGGCGCACAACCAGGGGTAGGGCGGAGGAGCTTCGACCCCCAAGACCTTGTCCGAGTATCCATGTGAGTCTGCATCCGAAGCAAAGCCAAGAGCTACCTGTATGCAATCGTGGCTACGACGTTCAGACTCGTTGGCATCAGTCGAGGTCCCTGAACCCGGCTGGCTTCTGTAGTGGTGGACCACATGAGAAGTCAAAGGCGAACGCCAAGGCTTATCGTCCCGCCACAATCCTGATCATACGGGCTCAAGGTCTCGACCAGCCGGCGAACGACTGCGGGCGAAATCTATGTGGGCCGACCCGCGTGCGGGTCGTGGTTGCGGTCCGCTGGGTGAGCACAGCGTTGGTTGGGTTGACCAATGCCGCGTTGGTCTGACCGGGAGCGAGGGTGACCGTGCCCGAACTCGGGTAAACGACGAATCGGCACCGGTCCGTTCACGACATTGCAGCGTCGCCCGACTTTTTGCGCTCCAGTCTGTTTCGCAGGCGAGAGATCAGAGTACGCATGGCCTCGGAATCGACTCGGGGAGCATCGGGCCACCTCGACACAGCAGGTCCCCAGTGCTCGCGGGGAGTGTCGGGATAACGGGGCACGAGGTGTACGTGCAGATGAGGCACTTCTTCGCCGATGACGTACAGATATACGTGCTCCGCACCCTCTGCATCTTGAAGCAAACGTGCCATTCGGCTGCAGGTTCTGCCCAGAGCAGACGCTTCCTCCTCGCTCAGGTCGCCCATGCCGGGTACATGCCGCTTGGGCTCGACGATGAGCTGGCCCCGATAGGCACTCGAGCCCGGCCTGTAGGCGTGTCCGACATAGATCAGGTCATCTTGGTACAGCACGCCACCCTCGGCGTTGTCTCCGAGTCGATGCTTTTCACAGACGAAGCAATCAGCTGATTCCGAGGTGACCATCACGGCTGTCTGATTTTGCCACTGAAACACGTGTTCCGAGGCATCTCCGACCAGATCGGCGAGCGGTGCGTTCTAGGGCACCGTCGCACTGAGGCCGCAGATATTGGGTCGCCGACTCGGGTCGGTCGCCGAGGCCAAGAAGAATCCGACCGGAACCACCCGCGGTGTCCCGTCCTTTCCGATGTAGGCGAGGTGGGCGGCAGAGGTGGACGTGAGGAGCTCCTGCGCCCCGGGCATGGACAATTCGCCGTCGATGTCATTTCGCTCCATGAGTGGTCTTGCTACCCGGCCGCCTGACTCGCAAACGCCCTCGATGGCCGATCGGGATGGGGACCACGCGCTCCTGTTCGCCGGTGACCGACCGTTCTCACGCCCGCGGTGGAGGTACCGGACCGTCCCGGAAGGCGCGGGCATTCGACACGAGCATCGTCCCGAGGTGCCAGTCCGGGATGGAAGTGAGTGTCGACCCGATGTCGGAAGCATTGCCCGGTTGAGCCGTGTTAGTGGCCACACAGTGCTAGGCATGTCGCAGTGACTCACAGTTCCTCATCTGACGCCGAGGATCGCCCCACCGCTCCAGAGCACGACTTTGATGCCATCTATTCAGCCGGTACCCCCGCGTGGGACATTGGGCGACCCCAGCCAGCTTTCGACCACCTCGCCACGACGGGGAAGCTGGTCGGTCGGGTGCTCGATGTCGGGTGCGGTACCGGCGAGCACGCCCTGATGGCGGCCTCGCTGGGATACGAGGCGGTTGGAGTCGACACCTCGATGCGGGCGATCGAGCTGGCGAAGACGAAGGCGACCGAACGGGGTATGGAAGCGCGTTTTCTTGTCGCAGATGCCCTTCGCCTGGTTGATCTGGGCGAGCAATTCGACACCGTGCTCGATTGCGGGCTCTTTCACGTCCTCGATGACGAGGAGCGCGAGGGCTACGTCGCCAGCTTGGCTCAAGTGGTTCCCCGTGGCGGTCGTCTTCACATGCTCTGCTTCAGCGACCACCAGCCAGGTGACTGGGGACCACGTCGAGTGACGCGAGACGAGGTTCGGGCCGCCTTTTCCAAGGGATGGGAAATCGAACATATCAAGTCCGCAGTGATCGAAATCACCTGGGACCCCGCGGGAGCCCTTGCCTGGCAGCTCGCGGCCAGGCGCACATAGACGCTGACGCAACTGAAGCGGGTTGCGAGCATGAGCGTGCAACTTTGCGGGCTTGACCGGACATGAACTCAGTCGTCATATCCGTCAGGATGACTCGAGTGCCAGCGCCACGCTGACTCTAGGATCTCGTCTAATCCCGCCTCGGGTATCCAACCGAGAAGATCTCTCGCTCGTTCGTTATCGGCGAAAAGCGCGACGGGATCGCCGAGACGTCGCGGAGCGAGGTCATGCGGTACGGGTCGCCCGATGATCCTCTCGGCCGCGGCCATGACTTCGAAGACGGATGAGCCGACCCCGGTCCCGAGATTCACGACGGCACTCTGTCCCCCACGTTCGAGGTACTCGAGTGCTCGCACATGAGCCTGGGCCAGGTCAACCACGTGGACGTAGTCCCTGATCGTGGTACCGTCAGGTGTTGGGTAGTCGGTTCCAAAGATCTGGAGCGCACCGCTGCGCCCCAGTGCGGCCTTCATCAGCAGGGGCACCAGGTTGATGGTCACAGTCCAGTCCTCGCCGATCGATCCGTCGGCCCAAGCTCCAGCAGCGTTGAAGTAACGCAGGCTGACCGAACGGAGACTGCCGCAGCGGTCGAACCACGAAAGCACCTTTTCTGTCACGGCCTTGCTCTCGCCGTAGGGGCTTTCTGGTTGGATGGGTGCGTTCTCATCGACAGGAACTTCACGCGGCGTCCCGTACACAGCACACGTCGAGGAGAAGACGAACCGATTCACACCCATCGCATGGAGCGTTTCAATGAGTTTGGCACTCTTCGCAACGTTGTTCTCGAAGTAGCGCCCCGGCTTTAGCATCGACTCGGCCGGAGACTTGTACGCCGCGAAATGGACTACTGAATCAATATCGAACTCTTTGACGGCACGACGGACAGCCGCGGCCTCGCCTATGTCACCTTCTACCAACGGAACTCTGCCCACGGACGCTCGGTGCCCGAACTCCATCGAGTCGAAGGCCACGACACCTCGACCGCTCTCGCTCAGCAGTCGCACAGTGTGCGATCCGATGTAGCCGGCGCCGCCTGTCACGAGGGTTGTCATTGTCTCGATTCTGCCCGATACCGGGACCACGGGGTTCAGGTCGGTTCGCAGACCGCTTGGGCATGGACTACCTCCTGGTAGTTCACAACCCAACTCTTCTAAATCTGGCCGCCCAACCGGGTCAGTCGCACTCTGAGCGTCCCTCCGGATTCGAACCCAGAACCGGAGAATTCGTGCCCTGCGGCTCTGATCCCCAACTCCTAGTCCGCAATGTCCGTCGTTTCGTCGCTGGCTACGACCGTAGGAGCAGCGGTTGCGGGCGGCCGAAGGCCGGCGGACGGACCCTTGACGGCTGCACTGCAATTTCCCCGCACTTCAACCTTGTTACATCGGGTGAGACTCGAAGAAGTCCCATATCAAATGGTTGTCTGAAATTGCGAACGTTGTCGGTCCTACGATCGAAGCGATCGAGACCATCGCTTGGCTTCCCGCCCAAATGTGACCATCCCCGTTTTCCCTGTACAGCTCGACCGTCGCATTGCCGGGGCAGTCGTAGGCGATGAGCGTGACGCCGGTCGCTGGGGTCGAGGTCTTCGGGGCTTTCGAGCATCCGTTTCGGGCCGCCCAGCGAGCCTCTTCTTGCGGTATTGGCAGATCGTTCTGTTGAATGCCCTGGTTGGCCACCGACTTGAGCTGAGATCCAATGGTTCCGCTCCCGTTTGGCGCAGGCAGCTTCTTGGCGGCCGGACCGATCCCACCTTGGTATGGAACAAACGGATCCGCCGTCCCGTGAAAGGCGATCACCGGAACGCGCCGCGAGGGTTTGCAGTTGGTCGTCGCTTCAATCCCGGCGACTGTCGCTACTGCCGCAATCTTGCTGGCGTCACTGCAGGCCAGTGCCGACGCCATAAACGCCCCGTTCGAGTAACCAGCCACATAGACGCGCCGACTGTCGACGCACAGGGTGTCCTCGAGATGTCCGATGAGCGTGATGAGGAACGTCTGATCAGAACTGCCGGGCTTAGTCACCCAGTGTTGAACCGTTTCGTTCACCTGTGGCGACACAGTGAGAAATCCCTGGGTAGCTCCATAGGTGCCGAGCTTCGTGAAATCGACTTGAATCGTCGCAGTTTCGCTGTAGCCATGAAGATCGACAACCAGAGGAAGTGGCTTGTCAGGGGGCTGGTCAGCCGGCCCTTCGACGATGTAGCTGCCAGCTTCGCCAGCGGCAGAGAATGCGACCGTCTGCCCGCTGACAAACGCGGTCGCACTCGATTGACACCCCGCCGAGGGTTCTGCCTTGGCCACAGTCGTTGCCGAATCAGCGCTTGCCGTGACCAACACCCCAGAGAATGAGGAAGCCAAGATCGAAAAAGCAACGAGACCACTTCTGGTGCGCACGCCGCATTGTATCTTCCGCACCAGAAATCTGCCTTTGGGGGTAGGAGCATCGCGGGACACGCCACGGTGCTCGAGTTGACGTAGCCCGATCAACAATCCGCCGCAGCCGGGCTTTCCTTTCGCCAGTTGGCGCGGCTCCGCGGGCTGGCGCTGGAGTCCTTCGTCGTCTGGCGCCGGCCTGCGCACGCCCTGAGACTCAGAAGGATTTCGTGACCGTCCCCGATCCGGTGTGGATTGGGGCAGTCAACCCCTTACAAATCGCAGACGGTTAGCCTGCTGCTCCCATCCACTCGCTCGCCAGAAATCCGCTGCCGTCGGTTCGGTGTCCACGACGATCGCCTGCACCCGAACAGCCCCTGCCACGGCCAGTCGGTTTTCGGCTGCGTGGAGCAACTGAGTTCCTAAGCCCGAGCGCCGATGTGCTGGAGCGACCGCCAACCGGTAGATCGATCCCCTCCATCCATCCCAGGCCGCAATCACCGAGCCGACAAGCTGATTGTTCTCCTGCGCAACTATCAGGGCCCAGGGATCATGCATGATGAGTTTGCCCACGCTCCTAGCGTCGTCGGTGCGGGTCGGTTCTGCTCCGGCCGCTGCCCACAACCCCAGGACGGCTTCGACATCTGAGCGTTGGCCGGTACGTATCGTGCAGGTCATTCGTCGATGCTAGGAGCGGCGGAGCCGGTCGATGGGGTCCGATCACCGAGGGGATCTGAGAACCGCTCATCTCTGAGCTGCTACTGCTTTGCGTGGTCCGCCATCCCCTGCGAAGTCGAGTACGACACACGCCTTATTTGCCTACGGTCCAGCCGTCGTGACCAGCTGGGGTCGACACGACATCACCAGGACCAAGTCCGTTCTCCAATCGGCCGACTGATCGGACCATTTCCAACATAGCTCGAAGGAGCGGCCACGAGGAGGCCGAGCTGGACCCCGAGACGGTGGGGTGAGCCCCGGCGCTGGAGGATGGAAACGACCGTCGATGCGATGAACGGTGGTAGCGGCAAAAAGTTCAATACGACATGGGAGAGGCTCTGGCCAACCATGTACGGCGAGATGCCATAGATCAGCCCGCCGAGCGCGGCCGCCGGGCTCCACACCTGCCACTTTCGCAACACCACGAACGCGGCGCTGGCTGAGATCGGCATTGCCAGGACCATCAACAAGTTCACTCTGACCATTGGGCTAGCGATCATGGCGAGGGGCGCGGTCATCAAGCCGAACAGAGGGCTTTCGGTATTTTGCGCCAGATTCACGCCGGTGGGCGCATATGTGGCGTTGCTAAAAACGGATTTAGACCGTGGGCCAGTGCGTGGGATACCCAACCGCTAAACCACACTGACAATGTGTAGTCAGGAAAGGTGCCGAAGGGGCGTTGCGATATCCCGGGTAGACCGGCCAGAATGGCACGACGCCAAGCAAGAAGTACCCAACAATGACGGCTACCGAAAATGCGGGCAGCCTGCGCCGCCCGAGAACTCTGAGAGCAGCCTGCTCGGTTGCCACAGACGTGGTGACCACGTGGCGGCTTACCGACATGACTGTGGCCGCTGGCTTACGAACGATCGCAAGATTAGGGCGCTTCGAGGTTCGATCGCTTTCTCACGCCGCGTCAGCACCCCCCGCGGAACGATGGGACTGCCAACGCATGGGGTAGGTATTGGTCTCGACTTTCCGAGGGTAGCAATTAGCTGGGGAAGTGCCCCAAAGGGGGAGCAGTACGAGTTCATTCGCCAATAGGCTGGTCAATCGGCACGGGTCGCACATGAAAACCGCCAGGACGGCTTTGCAAGACACCGCCACTCGGTGAGCCCGGGTCTTGCCCCTCACCACCCAGATCCGTCACGCCAGTCCGGTTTTCTATCACTGCGTCCAGGTGATCTTCGATAACCCGGACGTGACCCGTGGCCGTTTTTGGTGCCACAACGTCGCGCTTGGCGGCATGGGCCAACTGTTCAAGCTGACGTTTCTCTTTTCGGCGCTGAAAGGAATTACCCCTTAACGAAGGTAGATCGCCCTGGGCCACGAACTGAGCCTAGAGCCTGTGAGGGCATCGCGGCGGCTTTGTCCTCGCCTAGATCGAGTGCGTGGGGCGTGCCAAGAGACGCTTCGCTACTGATAGGGACACACGTTCAGCGACGCCGACGGAACTCCCGCACGTCGACTCGTCTTGGTGCTTGGGATTCGCCCACCCCGCCACCAGCGGTCGTCCCCCTTGCCGAGCGCCCGCGCCCGTCCATGTCGGCGTCTCGGGGCAGTGGTGGATTGGAGGTCGTGGTCACAGAAACATCCGCCAGCAGCGGCCGGCATCGTCTATGACGCGGGGCATGATCGCCTGGCTGCGGCAATGGCACGGAGGCGACGGTAGTTCGGGAGGGTCGCGGTATGGGTGAGACATACCGCGACCCCCAAACTCACAGAGTGACGGCGATCGCCACCGACGTTCTGCCCCAAAGCGTCGCCGTTCCTGCTTCGGATGATGCGCTTTGAGAGAGCGGCTTGCGTAGAGCCAGACGGCTCCGTTCGTCACAACAGTGAGACAACTCGACGCTCTTGAGCGAGGCGCGTCGACGGATGGTGTCGATAACGACGAAACGGCCCCGGCCCGGATATCCCCGGGCCGAGGCCGCCTCGGTGCGGCACCTTCCGTTGGGCCATGGCGGGTATGGCCCCGGCGTGCCGCTGGCCAATCTATCGAGTTCTCGCTGTCATCCGAGCGGCGGGTGGAACGCTGACCTCGCTTGAGTCGGTGGGGGCAACGGGACCCCCACCCACGACGGCTGGCTCTTCACCTGGAACAGTGTGAGCACCACGGAAGGTGAGTACGCGTTCCTGATGGGAGGAGGGGCGGTGGCAGTACGACCTCGCGGACAGATGAGAATGGTTTGTGGCTCTTCTGCTCTGCGACCTTGACGACACCCTGGCGGACCGGCAGTCAATCTCGGGGCGTGGGCAGAGTCCTTCCTCTTAGAGATCGGTCGGGATGCCAGCGAGGCGTCGTGGCTCATCGAACTTGATGCTCATGGCTACATCCCCGTGAAGAGTTCTTCTCCCAGGTAGTGAGGCGATTCACGCCCCAGAACTCAGTTGAGGACATGGCGGAGCGCTACCACCGGGACTACGTCCAGAGCTTCCGCTGTTCCACTGAAGTCGTGTCAGCCTTGGGCCGGGTCCGGCGAGCGGGGTTCAAGGTCGCGATCAACACGAATGGGGCGATCCGAGCGCAGGCCGCCAAGATCAAAGCAGCCGGACTCGCTGATCTAATCGATGCCTGCTGCATCTCAGAGGCCGAGGGATTCTGGAAGCCAGCTCCCGAACTGTTCCGTATTGCAGCCGAGCGTAGCGGCGAGTCCTTTGAGGACGCCTGGATGATCGGTGACAACCCTGTAACCGACATCTGCCGCGCAGCCGCCCTTGGATCAGGA
This sequence comes from uncultured Acidimicrobiaceae bacterium, assembly GCA_963808355.1. Taxonomy (GTDB): domain Bacteria; phylum Actinomycetota; class Acidimicrobiia; order Acidimicrobiales; family RAAP-2; genus Bog-473. The sequence continues at coordinate 91,348 of CAWEFL010000003.1, read as the reverse complement.
CAGTGTGGATCCCCCGCGGACGGACATGGCCTACAGACGTGACACGCCAGCCCACCCGGCAGGCCGAGAGCCTCTCAGAGGCCGTTGATGCCATCCTGGGCATGTGTGAGCCACCGGCGTTCAACGGCTAAAGGGGCTTTCCGATCTGGCGCACATATCCGATGGTCTCGAACGGTTCGTTTCGACCTTGCCAGACATCCCGGATCTCTGAACACCGACGCGTGGAATGCAGTGCGTGTGAACGGCCAGGTCTCCCTGGTTCGGGGGATGGCAGGCTGTAGGCCTTCGGGCTGTCGTAGGGGGTGAGCAACCTCAAAGTGGCTCGATGGTGAGTTCGACGGCTACCAGTCACAAGGATGCCACCTGTTGCGGCGTGAGGTGGACGATGTTCTTCGGGTTGCAATTCCAGATGGACTGCGTTGGCTGAGTCACCGCCTTGTCGTAGACGAACTTGTTGGGTTCGGCCTTCAGAAGGGCAAAACACGGCGAAGGTTGGGGGTTCTCGTTGGACAAAGTCAGCTGTGTCACCGGGGCTTGAATACCTCCGGCGTCCCAGTTCTTGGTGGCGGCAGCTTTGTTCAGGACACACGTAACCGTCAGGTCGGCGCCGCAGGCCGAGGCGGACTTGGCCCACAGGAGCCACGACTCAACGCCCTCTTCGTCGAAGAAGTCGACGGGGTCGCCGCTTCCATAGGTGTGCATGACGTGGATGAGCTGCTCCGTCGAGGGGCTCTGAGAGGCCAGCTCGAGCGGCCACCATCCGGTGGCGACGTAGATCGGCGGGAGTCCGGGATTGGCGGCCACGGCCTTGGTGGTGGTGCCGTTGTAGAACTGGGTGCCGAGGGCGATGAAGGCGGGCTTGTAGCCCGCGGTCGTCATCGCCTGGAAGTACGGAGTCATGTTGGCGTCCGAAGCGGGCCACAAGGCCTGGACCCCTTTGCTCTGGGCCTCGTCGACATAGGGTGTCCAGTCGGTCACGGACACGGGAGGTACCTGGAAGTCGATCACGGTCCAACCCTGGTCTTGGGCGCCGTCCTCGAACCTGCGTTCGGGCTCGAGGACCGAGGGAGTATTCGCGCCACCCATGCTGGCTTTCTTGACCGCGCGCGGATACTTCTTGGCGAGTGCCGCGAACCATCCCGATGACACGGAGTTGGTGTTCGCGCCGCCCGGGTCGACCTGCAACGAGGCAGCCTCCGAGGCGTCGGATACGACGTAGCCGCTGATCTGGCCGAGGCCACACTTGGTGCGAATGGGGACTGCGGGCTGGTCGAGCGCCATGCCGCCACCGACGGCCATGAAGTCGCTTTGGCAGGCTGCGGTCGTTTGTTGCGCTGCGTTGAACAGCGCGGCGTCACGATTATCGATCACGATGTGGCGCCCATTGACACCACCTGAGGCGTTGCACCATGCCGCGAACGCCTTGGCCTGCTGGACGAACTCCTGCTCGAGTCCGGGCTCGACCGTGTTGGAGGCGTCGTTGAACTCGGCGATGTTGATCGTCTTATCCCCAACCCCTCGCACCGAGGAAGCGCCGCCGGGTCCGGGTTCGCAGATCTTGCCCACACCCGGCCACTCACCGTTGGTTGGGACGTGCAGGGTCAGCTGCCGATTTGCCGTTGTCGCCGCCCCGGCATTCACGGACAAGGGCGCTTCATTACATGTTACAAGCATGACAATGGCGGTGACCAGCGGCAACGCCGCCCGATAGAGATCGACGAGTCTTCTGTCCAGCATTTTCTCACCCCCGGACATTGTGCGCTCCAGTCATTCAAGCAAAGAATGCGCCAAACTGGGGATCGGACTGTCGGCGAGCATCGACGTCCTGCGTCGACGAAAACCACAAACCCGATGGGGCCCGAAGAAGCGGAGCCCACGTTCCTCGGGGCTCGATGCCATCCCTTCGTGAAATGGACTTCTGGTACGGGTACTTCGACTCTTGAAACACTTGCCGCTCACTTCGTGAGCGCGCCGTCCCCGAACCGCTGTGATCTGGGATGCTCTGACCTAGGTTCTGGACATAACCCACACTCCCGTTGAAAACTTCGTTTCGTGACCAACTGTCGATTCAGGTCCCGTCGTTCGTAAAGCATGCTGTGCTGGCAGCACTGGTAACGCAAGTAGAGCGTGGAGGTTTCACATGAGGAATGGCGTGCTGGCGATGATGGCATCAGCCCACGGGTCTCACCACCCGTCGCCGACGACTAGCCGTGAGGAGGCACACTGATGTCACGCGTTCGAGTCCACAACTTCTCCGTCTCGCTCGACGGATTCGGCACCGGGGATGGCCAGACTCTCGAGGCGCCCTTCGGCCACGCTGGTAGCCGGCTCCACGAATGGTTCTTTCCCACCCGCACCTTCCGCGGCCTTCCCGACACCCAGAACGACGCAGGCGGAAGCACCGGCGTCGACGATGCCTTCGCCAGCAACTGGGCAACAAACATCGGGGTTGAGATCATGGGCCGGAACAAGTTCGGACCCCAGCGCGGGCCGTGGGCTGACGAAGAGTGGAAAGGCTGGTGGGGGGATGACCCGCCGTTTCACACTCCGGTCTACGTGCTCACCCATCACCAAAGGCCCTCCATCCAGATGACGGGAGGGACGACGTTCCATTTCATCGATACCACTCCGAGCGAAGCGTTGAAGCTTGCCGAGGAGGCTGCTGGCGGCCTGGACATCCGCATCGGTGGAGGCCCGTCGACCATCCGTCAGTTCCTTACCGCCAACCTGATCGACTACATGCACGTGGTGATCGTCCCCATTGTCCTCGGGCGGGGCGAGCGCCTTTGGGACGGGCTGGAGGAGCTCGAACAGCGCTTCAATGTGGAGTCGGTCAGCTCTCCAAGCGGCGTCACCCACCTCACGTTCACCCGCCACTAGAAGTTTGCTTCAGACCGGTCATCACTATCGTCCTGCCCCATAACCGCCACCGAGCCGTTGGCCGGGGTCACCTTGGCGAATGCTAGGGCAATGAGTTACGGCGAAAGCTTAAAGCGACCCGGCTCATTCGATCACCCGCACGAGCGCACACTGAGACGCGACAACGGCCGTAAGCAACCACCTAGCGGGCGCGGTGGCGGCGCAGCGCTCGGCGATCCCCAGGAGGGCACCGTTACTTTCGAACGCATACCATGCCAGGAGCCCAGCAAGAGGGACTGCCCCAGGTTTGGTTGACATCTCTTTTGCGAGGATGGTCCTCGCGGAAAGGATGGAACCATGCCCAGGAAGTTCCCGCCGGAGTTCAAGCGTGACGTTGTCACGGTGGCTCGCAAGCGGACGGTGCCGCTCGAAGAGGTTGCGGCCGACTTCGATGTCTCGGTGTCGACGGTCAAGCGCTGGATGCACCAGGCCGACGTCGACGATGGCGTCAAAGACGGTCTGACCTCAGCCGAGCAGGCCGAGATCGTCCAGCTGCGCCGGGACAAACGCCGCCTCGAGCAGGAAAACGAGATCCTGCGTCGGGCCGCGGCCTACGTCGCCGCCAGGGAGCACTCCCCAAAATGACGTACCCGCTGGTCCTCGACCTGGCCGGCGACGGCATCGCTGTCCGGCTGACCGGCGGGGTGCTCGGCTTCAGTGCCCAGGGCTACTACAAGTGGAAGAAGTCGCCGCTCTGTGCCCGGGACCTCGCCGACGCCCACCTGCTCAACGCCATCGTCGACATCCACGGCGACGACCCTGAGTTCGGGTATCGCTTCATCTCAGACGAGCTCGAGGCGGCCGGGCACAACGCGTCGGAGAACCGGGTCCACCGCCTATGCCCAGAGCACAAGATCTGGTCGACGACCACGAAGAAAGGGCCTAAGCACTCCAAGGTCCCCGGGCCGGCCGTCTCCGACGACCTCGTCAACCGGGTCTTCTCGGCCAGCGAGCCCGACGAGCGGTGGCTGACCGACATCACCGAGCACCCGACCGCAGAAGGCAAGCTCTACTGCTGCTGCGTGAAGGACTGCTTCTCCAAGCGGATCGTCGGCTACGCGCTCGGCGACCGGATGAGCGCGGCGCTCGCCACCTCGGCCCTTCGCTCGGCGGTCGCCCGGCGCCAGCCACGCGACACCGTGGTGGTCCACTCCGACCGCGGAGGTCAATTTCGATCACGCGCCTTCCGGGCCATTCTCAAGGCCGCCGGACTGCGCGGTTCGATGGGACGGGTTGCTTCAGCGGCCGACAACGCCGCCATGGAGTCCTTCTACGCGCTCCTACAGAAGAACGTGCTCGACCAGAAGCGCTGGAAGAGCCGCGACGAGCCCTACAGCGCCATCGTCGTGTGGATCGAGCACACCTACAATCGCCGCCGGCGCCAGCGCATCCTCGGTCGGCTCACCCCGGTCGAATACGAGCTCGCATTCCCGCCCTGTCAGCGCGACTTGGCAGCCTGAAATGTCAGAAACGGTGTCAACCGAAGTCTGGGCAGTCCCGACCCCCATTTGACGGACGAACAACGGAAGATAGTCGAACAGCGAATCCGCAATAGGGGGCGACTACAAGGTGTCGTCCAGGTCAGGGTGTACGAGAACGACTGCGTTCCGTATGTGACTTTTCCCGACGATGCGGCTCTGGGCGTCGAAACCGATCAACCAAAGATTGCCGAAATGGTAGCTCGTGCTCGTACTCGGCTCGATGGTTGGCGGTAGGCAGCCCTGTGATGATCGTCTCGGTCACGGTGGTGGGGGATACCCCCGTCAACTACAACGTCCACCGGGCGGCGGACTCGCCTCTCGGCTATCCCGGAGGAGCGAAGAACTCAAGTGCGATGTTGTCCGGGTCACGAAACGACAGACCTGAGCCATAAGGCGCATCAACGATCCCACCGTTCGCGATACCGAGTTCGTTGAGGCGGCGCTCCCACTCCTCGAGCTCAGACCGGTTCGCACAGGCAAAGGCCAGATGGTCCAAGCCGGGCCGACGCTCGTCGAAGGGCTCTGTGCTCTTCAAGTCCGGGAACTGGTGGATTCCGACCAGCGTGCCTCCGGTGAGCCACACGACGTGATGGAACGGTCCGGTGTCTTCATCGATGACCGGATCGGAGCCGAACAGGCTCTGATACCAGGGACGGCTACGTCCGAGGTCGCTCACTGTCAGCGCCACGTGCGTGATCGCAGGGAAATCGGGCATCAGCCCTCCTCTCCATGAAGTACCTCCGGAGAATAGCCGGGTCGCATCTCGCTGGTCCCGAGGATCGATCGCTGGGCCGAGTTGCGGAGTCCGCTTAGCCAACGGGATCAGGAACGTCGCCGCCCGAGTTCCATTAACCCCGTCAACCCGTCGAGATGCTCGGGGCACGGCCCGTCCCACCGGGTGCGCGAGGTTCAGTCAGAGCCGAAAGCCCGAAGGTGACGGTTTGGGTCAAGTCCGAAGACGATTGAGCGTGGCAAGGGCCTCTGCGTGGTACTCCATCGCCTCTTGGTAGGACCTTTCGACCAAGTCAAGGACAGCCCTATATCGCCCGAAGGAAGCCTCGTCGAATCCGAGCGTCGGAGCGACTTGCACCAAGGCCAGCGCATGCGCACCGAGGTCGTTCGCTTCCTTGGCGGTTGCTGCAGCGAGGTCCCCATCATCTTCATATTCGGCCGCACCGAGAAGGGTGGTCGCCAAGTGCATTATGTCCACCGCTGAAAGCTGCCTCGCCAGGCCGCGCTGGGACGCCAAGTGAAACGGATAGGAGGGGGAACGACGCATCTTCGGTGAACCTATGTGCACTCGGGCTTCCAACCGTTCTGCTATGGCTGCGGCACGCATTCGGATGGCATAAGCGTGCTCCTTGCGACGACGCCACTCTTCGTTGCTGACCGGCGGCGCCATCGCGTTCTTGCCACGGACCGTCTCAAGGAATAGCTCCCGGAATCGGTCCATTGCCTCCGCCAGCAGTATGGCAGCTTGCTTCGTCTCTTTGACGTCCTTGTTCGCGCCCATTACCAAATGTTGTTTAGAACGCGGCTCAGCCCCGCCGCCCGAACTCGCGCAGCCGTCAGGCCGCCGAGATGCTCGAAGCACACCCACAATCCGCCACCACTGGGTCTCCCGAAGTGAGAACCACCTGCGTCCATTCGTTGGAGCTAGAGCGTGTCGCCGGTTCTCTAGGAGCGATCACCTTACTGCGACATCGAGAACCTAGCCATAGAAGGCATCGGCCACTGCCATTCCTTGCGTGTCAGGCAAGGTTCGTTGCGATTAGGTGGTTTCTTGATGGCCGCGAGCTGGAACGCGAACGACACCACGCCAACCACCGCCTCGGCCGCTATAGGAAGCTCGCTCGCATGATGTTGCGAAGTCTAGGCCCGAGCAGAAGACGTTGCCGAAGATATCAGCGGCATTGCTGCCGGACGTTGCGGTTGGGCGAGAGTGGCGTAGACGTCTCAGATCACCCTTGATTGCCACTGAGCCCTGCGACTCAGATCCTCCCGTTCCCGGGCTCAACCGGTCGCGGGCGCGACAAGGTCGTGTAGCAGCGACGTGTAGTCGGACGTCATCCGGCTCCATCGCAAGACCACGTCTCGGGTCGAGCCGGCCACCGTCGCCTCACTCTGGTGATTCTGGCTGGCGGCCTTCGCGAGGGCGCCCAGAACCGAACCGGTGTCAGTGAGCAGCTTGGCAGTAAGGGTGCGCTCACGAGCGTGCGGCAGTCCTACGTTCACGACGTGCTCGAGTGACACATCGAACTGCCTGAGGGCACCGACCAGCTGGGAGTTTGCCCTGGCGAGGATGGCCTTTTCTGGGTGGTGGAGGTGGCCGAGGAGCCATTGGCCATAGGGCCCGTTGCAGCGCAAGAACGCCGCATCGGCCCGGACGAGGGAGGTCCGGAGTACCGGCGTCAGCCTTCCTTCGTCGACCAGCAACGGGCACAGTGACCCGTGAGGGCCGCTCTCGACGAGCAGCCAGCCGCTCCCAAGGACAATGGGAATGTTGGGCGGTGCCTCGCCGTCCGAGATGTAGACCCTGTCGCAATAGCCCACGACGAACAGCCGGTCCGCGGGCGCCCAGGTGGGCATCTCGTACCCCAGCTCCACGTTCTCGGCCAGGGGATGGCCGGTCAGGTCGCTCACCCGTTGCTGGGCCTCGACGTAGTGAAGCGTCTGGACGGGCGACCATGTGTCGGCGGGTGTCACCGCCAACGCGGTGTTCGCCACGACTTCGAGCAGTGCCACGCCCACGAACAGGCAGGCGACGACCACCCGGACCCGGCGTGGTCGGTCCCCTAGGCGAGCCCAGATGCTGACGGCGCCGACGGCCGCACCCACGATGAGAAGCGGAAGGAAATCCGTTAGAAACCGGTTGTAGAGGTATCCGAAGATCAGGGTTGCTCCGGTCCCCACGGCCGCGGCGATCAGCAGAAGGCGCATTGCGCGCAACGGGCTGACCGCTCGTGGCCGGAAGGCGATGATCGAACCCCAGACAGCGAGGACGAAAAGCAGTGGCATGGTGGCGGTCAGACTGGCTGTCCGTTGGCCGTTCACCGAAGCGCCTCCGACTCCTTGGGCCACCTGCGCCGGGAAAGTGATGAACGGGAAGACTGGCGTCAGTCGGATCCCCAGATGTCAGACTGCGAGGAAGCTGGATCAGCAGGTTCAAGGAAGGCCGCCGCTTGCGCCGACGGCCGCAGAGGAGGATGGGTTATCTTCGGAGCCTCGAAGGCAGTGGGTTGCCTGCAGCCGCGCGCTGTAGACCATCCGCCCGCAGGGGCCGGCCTCGGGCAGGGGTCGCCAGAGCGGGGCATCAGGTCCTAAATCCTGACAGTTTGGGCGCGCCCCCTAACCGATCTGGGGCAGTGTTTGGAGTTTCCGGGGTTGGGTGTCGTTCTCCGTTTGGTGGCAATTGCCTCCGCAAAAGCCAGCCACAAAGCGCATCGAATTCAGCCTCGTCGTCGTTGCGAAATAGCCACTGATCGCCCGCCTCGATCGCCCAGTTGCCGCCCTCAGTGCGTCACACCTGGGCTAAGCCTTCTCAGCCCTAGAAATATCAGCGCCAACTGCGGTCTCGACCCAGTCCCGAGTCGGCGTACATGCCTGATGCGACGCCTCTACCGGCCCGTCACCCGTTGTGCGCCTCGAACACCTGCTGGAGGGAGGCAGGAGCCAAGCTCAGCGGCGTGTCCCCCATCTGGACCCCGTACGAGTAGGCGTAGTCGAAGACCGGTGAGGGAACCACGGAAGCCCAAGTGTTCAGGATCTGTTGCTCCTGGGCAGCGGTGGGCAGCTGGTACGACCCACCGCCGTCGTCAACCCAAGACCCACCGCCGAAGGCTTGGTACACGGGCACAATGTCCGCAGCCGGAATCCCTGGGTCGGCGCCCGTCTCGCCGTAGTAGTTGGTGCCGACTGCGGTCGATTCGGCCTGCTGGACAGCCAGGTTGATCCAGTTGTAAACGCACGGCGCGCTCGCCGGGTTCTCCGAGCGGCACGGGTACGGGTCCAGGCCGTAAAGGTCGATGTCGCTGTTCGCCGGCCCATAGCCGTCGTAGTAGTTCGGGTTGGCTGAGTCGTTGAGGTCCTGCTCGATGATGAACGTCTTGGCGCCTGGCAAGGTGGCGTGCACGTAGTCCGACTCCGCCTTGAGGTTCGCCGCTGGACAGGTAGTGGGGTTGGGCTCGTCCATCAGGTAGAACCCGAACACCTTGGCGTCGCCCACGAACGACTGAACGCCCGAGTCGAACGAGGACGTTGCGCCATCGCAGGTTCCGACCCACACCAGCGCCTTGACACCTGTAGGAAGCGCCTCGGTCTGAGCATCGGACTCGGTGTCAGCCAGGTTAAATCCGAGTGAGCCCGGCAAGTACATCGCCCCACTGATGTTGCCGTTAGCCGTGTAATGCTCGGATGTGACTGGGCCGTCGCCGCTCGAGACGGGACCTGTCGTGGGCGTGGTTGTCGTGGGTGGGGCCGTCGTCGCTGTCGTTATGGTGGGGTTAGCCGCGCAGTTGAGAGTTTCTCCTGTCGACGAGACCCCGGTATCGTTCAGCGAGTTGGGACAGGTGACGTTCAGGGACGTGGCTGGCTCCATCGAGAGAGTGTCGGAGCTGGCGGCGCCCAGTGCGGTTGCGGCAGTGACGGTGAGGGCGCCGATAACGACTCCAGCCACGGCGTAGGGCGTGCGGTATCGCTTGCGGGGTGCTGCGAGACGCGAGGCGCGGTATCGCTTTCGGGGGGCTGCATGACGCGGGTGTTTCATGGACGTTTCCCTTCGTCGTAAGCCTGGCGCATCTGTTCCCACCGCGGAATGGGGGCATCGAACTTGGGCTTCTGCAACGAGTGCGTCGAGCTGTGTAACGAGACAATAGACATGAACACCGAGAGCGCTTCGCCGGTTAGCGCCGGTTCGGGCTTCGCAGTCAAGCTACCCACCAGGATGCGTACCTACACGTTTCCTTCAGCGATGACTGAAACGCGGCGCCTACTTGAACATGGCATTTGGAAAGGAGAAGCCGCCAGTCACTCTGGCTACCAATGCAACCTCACTGGCCCCCGTCGTGACACGATCACTGATTCGCTCACGGACCTCGACCTTTCAGTTGCGGACACCGTGACACGAAGCAGCCGCAGCGTGGGTATGCGGGCCGCTTCGCCCCGTCACTCGGAGGGCATTGCCAACGGGTTCGTGATCAGCGATGTGGTCGTCGGCCGTGCCACGGCTCCGGATCGGGACCTCTTAATCAAGCTACCCGCCAGGGTGCGCACCCACTCTTCCCTTCAGCCATGACTGAAACGCGAAACGACCCCGCCGAAGCGGGGCCGCTCGCTTTTCTAAAAGGCGAGCCTCCGACTTAGGTGCGTCGCCCGCCGGACTGACTCAGTCCCGTCACGCTCTCTAAGTGGTGGGAAACGCCACCAACACGCGGAGGCGACCGCTGGTGGGGCGAGAAGCAGCGGCCGGTCCAGCTCTTCGTTCGCATAACGCTGGACGTCAGGTGGCACGAATCGACGGCTCGTCGCTCAGGGTGGGCCACCTGACCGCCCATCAATCTGCCGCTCGTCGTGCTGGTGCGGGCGATCGAGGGCCCTGAGGGCGCCGTTTCATCGGTCATCGTTCGGTGGCGTGCGTTCTCGACCTTGGCATCGGCCTGCCGCAAGGCATCTTGGATGGCTTCGAGGTTCCGCTCTGCCCGGCCGACGCGCTCGAGGAGGTCCAAAAGGCCCGTGGCATCAAGCGCGGCGCCGGCCATGACTTCGTAGAACCCTTCGGAAGTCGTCACCGATGGTGGCATTGGATACTTGTCGCGTTGAGCAAGACCTTTCGCAGCAAGCTCCACATGCCACTCGTAGTCCGACACGCCACCGACCCTCTGTCGGTTTCGTGCAGCTCCAAGGGCAGCCCTCAACTCCTCGCGCTCCGCTTGCAATGCGGCGATCTGGGCCTCGTGGTGGCGTAGGGCCTTTCGCGCCCTTTGCTTCTGTTGCACGAATCGCCAAACGCTCATGGCAGCACTTCCGTTGCCCCGGCGGCCTTCGTCCCGTCAGGGACTGCGACACAGCATGCCACCAGGTTGCCTACTCTTGCACCCCGGTTCAGTCCCTACTGAAACGCGCGACGGACGGGAGAGGGGGAGCTGCGGAGGCGGTGACCCTTTAACGTGGCCGGCCGAACTCGCGAAGCCCCGTCAGCCCCTCGAAGTGGTCGGGACACGCCCGTCGGTGGGTAGCGTGCGGTGGAAGCGTTCGATCTTGCCCGTGGTCGTCGGGCTGGGCGGGGCGGTCAGGCGGTGGACGAGTGGTGCGCTGTCCTGCAACGGGTGATGGTTGACGAATCAGTAACGCCTGAGGCGTGACACCCGATTCGATGTTCTAGTGCTTTTCGGCCTTCTTCTTGCCCACCACCCCCTTGGTTGTCCGCAGGACGTTCTTGATCAGCTCGGATCCGTCCCACACCTCGAGCAGGTTCTCGAGGATGCGGACGTCGACGATGTGGCCGCCTCGTTGTTTTCCGACTGAGAAGACCTGATTGGAGACGGAGATCGTCCCGTTCACCGAGACGGTCCGGGCGACCCATCCCTCGCCCGAACGGTCCTCGCTGATCACGCGCAGGTCGGGGTCGAGCTCGGGGGCGACACGGTCTTGGTCCGCGTAAAAGCGCTCGGCCGGGGTCGCCGTTGCGATGCCTTGGTGGGGACGCTCGCTGTTGTAGTCGTGCACCCAGGTGTCGAGCTCCTTTTGGGCGATACGCAGGGACGGGAAGATTTGCCCACCCAAGAACTCGGTGCGCAAGGCGGCAATGGTCGGCGATCTGGGCGGTGGTGGCCTTGGCACAGGGCGTGAAGTCCTTGAGCGCCACCCCCTGGGACCACAGGTAGCAACGCGCGCCGTCTTGTTTGAACAAGGCGGTCAGATGACCCTTGAAGATCATCCGGTCGTACATGGCCAGAGAGCCCGTGATCCGCTTTTGGTGAAGCTCCTCGAACGCGCCCATGGCGACCTCCTCTTGGAACCCGTGGGGTGGTTCAGCGCGTCAAGTCTGGATCCACCGCCACGGTCGTCGTCAGCAGGCCGGGGTGGGCCCGAGGCCACCGATGTACACGCACGGGCCGGCTTTGCCGGCCCCGCACAGGCTGGTCCCAGAGACTGGTGGCGCCCGGCCCACATCCGCGCAGACGAGGCGATGATCCTCAGCGGTCGTGACGCACGCGGGAGTTAGGTTGCGGCCGAGCGGAGCGCAGCGAGCGAGGCTGCGCTAAGGGGCAGGCGGTACGGCCGACAACTAGATCTCTTCGCGTGTCACATCGAGGTTGCGAAAGGTTGGAGGACCATCACAAACTTTCGCAAGTTGCGCCGCGAACTCGGCTGTTTCGGGACGATTCGAGTTCTCCATTGCAGCCTCGTATGACGGAAACTCCACAATCGAGAAGTACGTGCGATCGTTGTCTCGATCGCGACCCTGCATCGCCCTGCTCGACGTTCGAGTGCCTTCCGTCTTGGCAAGCCATTCATCGAGGGTCCGGTTGAATGCGTCGATATCGCCAGTCTTGAATTCAATGAGCTGTACGAACTTCATGCTTGTGACCTCCAATGTGGACTGATCCCACGTGGACGGAGCCTAACGAGCGCGGGCTGATCGTGCCCAACGTCAGCGGTCCCACTGGGCGGCTGCTGTTCGATCTCCGTACCCGGCACTGGGGGCGTTACGAGCTACTAGGTCTGATGCCGCACGACCCGCCTTCCCGGCGTTGATGTGGACACGGCCGCACGAGCGAACCCCGCCCATACCCGAGCGATTGGCGGCAAGCTCGACCAAAGCGTAATCCGGCCCGCCCGGCCTTTTTCGGGCGATCAAAGAGAAATCCGCCAGTGCGTACGGGGTTGTTGGGGAGTGGGTGACCAAAAATGCGTCCCCATCCAGGCGGTATGGGATGGCCTATAAGCAGGCGGATACTCCGCCGGTCTTAGCCCCGGGGTGCGAAGAACTCAAGTGCGATGTTGTCGGGATCTCGAAACGACAATGCCGAGTAGTAAGGCGTGTCCACGATGCCACCGTTGGGGATGCCGAGTTCGTTCAGACGGATTTCCCATGCCTTTAACTCATCGCGGTTGGCACAGCCGAAAGCCAGATGATCGAGCCCCGGCCGCCGCTCGTTGAACGGCTCAGTGCTGTCCAAGTCAGGGAACTGAGTTACGCCAACGATTGTGCCGCCGGTAAGCCAAGCGACGCGCTGGAACGGACCTGTGTCCTCGTCAAGGATTGGGTCCGAGCCGAACAGATCCTTGTACCAAGGCACACTCCGTTCAAGGCTCGTAACCGTTATCGCCACGTGAGTAATCGCAGGGAACTCAGGCATCTCTTTTTTCTCCCCTTCGCACCTCGGGGACGCAGCGAATGGTACCTCTTTGGCTGGCAACTCTCGGGGAGTAAAAGCTATCTGGCAGCACCAGTCGCCGCGCTAACTGAGGCTGAAGGCCCCTACTGACAAGCGTTGCCTGCACCTTATGGATTGCGGCCAGCCGAGCGAGCGAGAGATTCCAACGGTGAATCTTCACCACCACCTCAGAATCGTTGACAAGGCGCAGGCCCGCAACGATTCCGACTCCGGGCCGGTAGAAGACGCCTTCTCTGATCGGGCCGCATTGACGGGTGACGAATGCCTCAATCAGGGTGGCAATTTCGTTAACGTCACCGGTACCCAAAATGGCCCGTTCTACAGCCGGGTCCCACTCCTCGCAGGCATCGCTCACAAGGGCGGCAAGCTCAGCCACGGGCAACAGTTTCGCATTGAAGAGATCCCCTACGCCGAAAATGCCCCACCGTTCCGATGGCGTTAAGACGGGCGGATGCTGGGGGTTAGAAATCTCCGGGAACGCAGGAGAAGCCTCCGAGGGACCATGCCTCATACCGGGATGCGGCGGCACGAGGAGTCTCGCTCCGCTCCCAAAATCCACTCCCAGTTCACCGTTCACCGAATCCGGACACAGGAGACGCACCTGTTCACCAGCGGCTCCGGCGCTCGCTGCCGGACAGGGAGGCCGATGGACGGCCGTCGCCACTCAGCTCACCGAATGTGGCTGTTCGGCCGGTGGGTCCTACGCCCCGTGCTCAGCCAGAGTGAAATATACCTTGGTGGTCTTGGAAGAGAGCCTCTCTTGCGAACCAGTTACTCATGAGCAGATTCCGGCACGCCCTCATCCGTTGGGGTCGCAGGACCGTCCATCGGCGGTGAAGGCAGCTTGCTCAGCGGCGTTGAGACCCGCACACGGAATATCTGAGCCCGGTCCGACCACGACCGTGAAGGAGGATGGTGTGGTGCCCGTTATTTGAATCACTTCCATCGCCCCGCCAATCGACGGGTCCAACAGACTGCAGAAGATGTCAGTTCCAACGGCGAAGGTGACCGAAGGGGGACCGCAGGTTGCCACCTCAGCGGCGCTAATGCCGGTTTGCGCTGCCGTAGCGGCATCGCTTTGCGCTGCCACAGCGGCATCAAGGCTGGCTAACGTGATCTGCGATGGGGGCGGGGCCGCAGTCGTGGTTGTCGTTGGCGTATTTGTCGTTGGTGTTCCAGTGTTGCTGGCGTTGGCCCCGTAGTTAACGCAACCACCGAGAGCTGGATAAGCTTCGAACGCAGCCAGCTCGCCCGCATTGAGCTGGTTACACGGAACAGATGAGCTTGGACTCCATGTGACTGTGAAACCAGGTGGGGTAGGGCCTATCAGAACAACTTCTGTGGCTGATCCAACTGACGTAGATGTCAATCCACAAGCGACGTAAGCCCCATTTGAGAGATTGGCGTCAGCAGGCCCACAGTTGGCCACTGCCTCGGAAAGATGAGCATTTGCTCGATCAGCTGCCTGCACAGCAGCATCCAGACAAGAAATGCTGGCGAACCCGTTACCTGTCAGACATTTCGTAGTCGTCGTTGTGCACGCCGTCACGCCGGGCATGCTCGGTCCACCCGCCGTACAGCTCGGTGTAGGGCTGTCCGAAGTACCTGTGGTTCCCGCTGGCCGACTGAAAGCTTGACCAGTCGAGTTGTTGATCAGGGTGAAGTTGTTGATGATCGTCGTCGATTGAGTGACGACGATGGTGGTCGTCGGTGAGAAGCCGGTCCATTGGACGCCCGTGTAGTGAGGAGTCCCACTGACCGCCGCAGGCGGTGTCAATGGATTTCCGCAGTAACAGCGAGCCCGAGGCACACCATGGCTGTCGACGAGGACCGCCTGGCCCGCTTGAAGGATCTCAGGAATGGCATTGGCCTGACCATTCACATAGCCATGGTTGGTGACCCGAGTGTCGTAACGCAGTGTCATCGGAGTCAAGCCATTGATGTAGGTCGAGACTTGGCTGACTGGGATTCCCTCGGCTGCGGCCCACGCTGATGCCTTCTGTGGATTGGCTTCCAAGTACGCAACCATCTGCCCTGGGTTGCAGCTCGATGTATCTAGGGTGCCTCCGTAGAGGCCGATTGAGTTCCCCGTGAACGAAGCGAGGTTCGTCCCGCTCGATGGGGTCAAAGCTGCTGCCGTCTTAGCTGTAGCCGGAGCATTTTTCCCAACATTGGGCGTGAAGGGATTCTGGCCTTGCGCATTGCTCGGTTGCAAAAAGACCTCGCTTGCGCTTGCAGGCGTGTTGCTTCCTGTAAGAGCGATGCCCAGTCCCGCTCCAGCTGCGATTACCACAAGGATCAAAAGACCGATCAGGACCTGCTTGCCCGTGAGGACAAAGCCCCCCCGCTGCTGCTCACGGTCGCTACCTCCCGTGGCCACGGGCGAACCAGTTGGTGTCAGGGCCGGTCCCGCTGACGAAGCGACGAGCCCGGGCGAGGTCAGTTCCTCTGCAGAGGAAGGCTGGGTTGAAATCGGCTCGGTCGGAGACGGCGCCTCGGAAGGCCCTTCAGCCGACGACTGCCCGAGCAGGCGAGCCTTCTCGGCTTGGAACTCTTCTTCGCTGAGGACACCCCGGTCACGCAGAGCGACGAGCCTTTCGAGCTCTTCTGCGGTGCTCAATCTCCCGCCTCCTGTCCTCCGGGTCTCGCCAATGACACCGGACCGGCGACGGGACCATATGCCCGGGGATATGTGATGTCAACGTGGGTTGATTGGCCCACAAGACACCCGGTTAGCAGGGCGGGCGGCCGTGTTTCTCGTAGAGCGGATCCCTCGCCTGCCTGTTGCGACCCACCACATCATGTTGGCCACCTATGGACCCCTCTCCCCATCATCATCAAACTGGATTTCAAGGTGGGACTCCGGCAGGGCTGTCCGGCGTCTGCGGTATTCAGTTGCCGGCTAACGCACTCGGGTTATTAGCGGCGCATTATTAGGTGCATCGGCTTTACGACGTTCACGTTGTCCGGTGCGGCTAAAGACTCGGTTGGCAAAAAAGCAGGGACCCGCTCCCGAGGCAACGTTCGTCGCCGCAGTGACAGCTTCCGGTCCGGTTACGTCATCTACGTTTGAGGGATGTTCGGTGCCATTTCTGCCGCCGCTTCGGTGGCACCTGGTAGGGCATAAACGCTCCCAATGTGAGGTTCCTGCTCTCTCGGCGGCATGATGGTTGCATGGTGAACGTGACGTGGCGAGCAGAAGCTGGCGACGCCGTGGCAGAGGTTGACAGTCGGGTCGTGTGGAAGGTGCACCTGACGGTGGCAAGGTGATCACGGCCCTCGCCGTAGGCGGCTCCGAGGATGGGATCGCTCTTCTTGACTGCGAGGCCAGACCAGCAGGCATCGAGAGTTGGCATCCGTACCCGAACATCTTGCGCCTGAGTTCGTCGGGTGAAGTGGTGTGGCGGTGTCACTCCTACCTCAGGAAACAGCCTGGAAGTGTTACCTATCGGTGGCCTGGGATGGAGAATCACTGATTGCCACAGCGCCCTCCTACAACGTCATACTTGACCCTTCTTCCGGGTCCATCGTGGATTCGACTTTCACTAAGTAGCGCCACCGATCACGAAGCCTCGGATCGGTGGCACGGCACCCACAGGGCACTAACGTTCGTATTCGACACGCTCCGGACCGACCGCCGAACTGCCCCACCGTCCCGGCGAACAGGGGATGGTGCGCTTAGTTGTCGATGAGACCACCAGAATGAGCAAGACGGCGAAGCAGGGCCAAGGCAATAGTGAGTTCAGGGCGCCACTCATCAATCTGGCCCGTCCGGGACAGCCTCCAGCCGGTTGGCAGGGCCCGACCTGCGCTATGGCCTTTGTCAACGGCCGAAGGTTCGGTTGTGATCCTCGGCCCGATCTTCGGCCTCATGTTCAAACGAAAAGCTGGCTAGGTCCCCGTGCGGCGGGCAAGTGCACTCAACTCGGAAAACAGCGGCTTCGGGGATAACCCTGGCACCTATGACGTCCTCACCTGTTGCCATGGACGCAGCCTAGGTCTGAGTCTTCAAGATTGCGCCTAAAACCACCGAAACAACGAGGGTGATCAGACGATGGTTAGCAGCACCTTGCGCAATCGTCGCCGTGGGCCTGATAGCTGGGGGCTGTTCCTTATCAGGGTCATCCCAGTCCTATAAGGATGGCTAGAACACGACAGAGGCGATGGGAGCGAATGAAGACTTCGTGACTTCGGGTCCGGTGGCTCAGTGTGCGCTGTTCGCTTCTCGTGGAATGATCACGGCTCAGGACAACACAGGACAGTAGGAGCGAGGATGCGAAGCGGCATTGCCTCCGTCGAAGTTTCTCAGCAACGACACGACGACCACGATGGCTTCAGGAAACACGGGGAACACCGAGAACAGCACGGCAACGACCAGTGGTCTTGTCACCCTTACCGTTACGGGAACCGGACCAGCGAGTTCGATCACTGTCGATAGCAACTACACCGAAGTGCAGCAGCTAACGAACGTCACCCTGCCGTATACCACGACGCTGCCGCCGCTTTCTTACCCACCGGGCTTTGTTGACATCAGCGCATCGACAGCCTCTGATAACCCTTCGACGACGCTCACCTGCTCGATCACGGGAGGTTCGTTGCAGCCTTTTACGCAGACCGAGACCGGAGGTCTCCCCGTGGACTGTTTGGCCACCTAAGAACACGTCAGCCCTCTGTAGATGGGTGGACAGTTGACTCCGACCCGGCGTTTGGAGGCAGTCTCCGACTTACAAGATGGTCAGGAAAAGAGGACCGTCACTTCAATGGTTGACGACTACGAGCTAAAGGTTGAGTATGACCCTACGAAGGGCGTCCTGGGGTAAGGGGTTGTCATGATTCGACGGTTGCTCGCCAGTGTCTTTCTCCCAGCTTTCCCAGTTGTCGTGATTCCGATCGCGGTCACTTCGATTGGTGCTCAGGCCGGTGCAGCCCCCCCAACCGCAGTCCAGCAGTGCAAGGACGGTGGCTGGCAGACGCTCACTGACGCATCGGGGCAGACTTTTCGCAACCAAGGCCAGTGCATCAGCTATTTCATTCATCACCCGGTCAGTCTCGTCGACCTGGCCGGTTCGTTCTCCGGCACAACGTCTGTCGGGGGTGGGACCGTTGTTTGCTCCATAGAGCAGCTCTTCGACGCCACGTATCCTGGAAGCTCCGCCGTGGGATCGGTGACGCTTCACATGGACGGATGCTTTAACCCCAGCTTTCCATTCACCTACACCGGGATCTTTTCCATCGCGACGAGCGTTGGCACTCTTGCGGGCAATGCAAATGGACCGGTCAGCTCCCCTCCTTTCCCTCCCTCGGTCCCCGACTACGAGCTGACGCTTACCGTTCTCTCAGGAACCGGGGCCTTCGCCGGGACGATAGGCACGATCCATGTGTCCATACTGTGGCCGCCACCCTTCGGACCTTCGGTGACCGGGTCGGTCAGCGTCCCGTAGGCGACGTCAGTTCTCTGGCGGTGGCGAACGGCGATGTCTACGTAGGAGACATTTCTCTCTCTGGCTGTATCGAGTGCCATAAGGTCGGGGCGGTTTACGTGTTGGATGCGACGACCGGCGCGCTTCTCTGGAGCGCCGCTGGAGGCGCGTCGTCGCCTGCCGTCGTCAATGGGATCGTCTACGTCGGCAGCATGTCCGCGAACTTTGGCCCCGGAATAACACCCAGCTTTGGGGGAACGTCTACGCGCTGAATGCGACGACCGGCGCGACGCTCTGGTCCGTCACTACCGGCAACTGGGTGGAATCCTCTCCTGCGGTCGATAGCGGGATCATCTATATGGGCTCCAACGACGGCAATCTCTACGCGCTGAACGCGACAGCGGGCGCGACACTCTGGACGGCTCCGACCAGTGGCCGCTCCTCCCCGGCTGTCGCCAACGGGATCGTCTACGTGGGATCGGGAGACAACCTCAACGCTCTGAACGCGACAACCGGCGCGACGCTCTGGACCGGCACCACGACCGCCGGTGAACTCCTCACCGGCGGTCGCCAACGGGATCGTCTACGTGGGCTCCGAAGACGACAAGATCTACGCGTTCAAACCCTAGGCGCTCATCTTCTCGAGATCGGCCAAGAGCTACATTCGCACGACCCCCTTTTGGAGTTGCTTCGATGTGTCCCCCCCACTGACCGGGCGATCTGGGGACCCAATTGGGTATCCCCATGGTGCGATTACATGGGTGATCCGCTGGACCTGGGCTGAAGCCATGGAAGCACACTCAGTCACTCCCGTCGATCTCCTTGAGGAAGCCGTCGAGTAGTTCCACTCGGTCATCCTGGCGATGGGAGACCGCGTCGTCTCGTTGACGGCGCAGGATGGTGAGGAACTGGGGCCCGGTCTCGAAGAAGCCGCAGCGCTCGCAGACCGACTCTAAGGTGCAGTCGAGGCCGGTCGGCCGGGTGCAGTGACCATTGCCCAAGAGCCGTCAGTGCTCGGCGGCGATGCGGGAGCAGAGACCATCTCCTATCACCTCCAAAAGCGTCACGCCGAGGTCGTGCCGTCGACCTCGACGATCTGGCGGGTGCTCAAAGCCAGGGGCTTCGTCACCCCCCAGCCCAGAAGAGACCGAAGAGCTCTCTCAAGCGCTTTAGCGTGGACGTTCCCAACGAGACCTGGCAGGCCGACGTGACCCATGTCGAGGTCGCCGAGGGCACCGTCTTCGAGGTGCTCAACATCATCGACGACCACTCGAGGCTCTGTGTGGCCAGCCACGCCTTCGTCACCACCCGATCGTCCGACGTGGTGCGCACCTTCTACAAAGCCGCCCAAAGACTGGGCTTTCCCCAGTCTTTCCTCACTGACAACGGCCTCATCTTCACCACGCACGCCCGGCACGGGTTCGCCGGTGCCTTCGAGATGGAGCTCGCCGGCCTGGCATCACTCCAAGCACTCTCGTCCCTATCACCCTCAGACCTGCGGAAAGGTGGAGCGCTTCCACCAGACGCTCAAGAAGTTCATCAAAGAGCAGGACGACGTCGCGACCAAGAAGCAACTCCAGGCCCAGCTCGATCGCTTCGTCACCTACTACAACGAGATCCGACCACACCGCGCCATCGGCCGGAAGACCCCGGCCGAGGTCTATGCGGCGAGGGAGAAGGCCAGGCCCTCCTCAGAGCCGGTTGACCTGAGCGGTGGTCGCAAGCTGCGCCACGACAAGCTCGACCAAAAGGGAACGCTCACGCTGCGGCTCAACCACCAGATGCACCACATCCCCTGCGGCCGCCAGTTCGCGGGTCTTCGTGTGCGGGTCCTCGTCGAGGGTCTTGACATCAGGGTCATCGGCGTCGACGGCCAGCCCGTGCGGCACCTCACCTTGGACCCGACCAACAACTACCAACCCCTCGGGCGGCTCTGACTCAGAGTGTCTACGATGTCTCGCGACAGTCTGATGTCTCCGCATGTCTCGCGACATCACATGGTGCGCCCCGGGGGATTTGAACCCCCAACCTGCGGATTAAGAGTCCGTTGCTCTGCCGTTGAGCTAGAGGCGCATCGAAGAGTGTAGGCGCGGCGCCGGGTCGTCTTCGCCTGACAGGGCAGACTCATTCGGTGCGCCCCGGCGAATCGCTCATCGCGGCCTTGGAGCTGTCACCGCACCCCGAAGGCGGCTGGTACCGCCGAACCTGGGAAGCCGACGCCGTTAGCGGCGAACGTCCTGCGGCCAGTGCCATCTACTACCTCCTCCTCGAGGGCGAAGAGTCGGCTGCGCACCGGATCGATGCCACCGAGCTATGGCACTTCTACGCCGGCGACCCTCTCGAGTTGACACGCGAGTGGCCGGGCGGCAGACGCGCTGTCGACGTGATCGGGCACGACGTGTCGGCCGGTCACGTGCCCCAGCTCGTCGTGGATTCTGGTGTGTGGCAGTCTGCCCGCCCCCTCGGCCGCTACGCGCTCGTCGGTGCCACGGTCGTTCCCGCTTTCACCTTCGAGGGTTTCGAACTTCGCCAGACACCCTGAACCGTCGCCCTTCTCACCTGGCGTCTGCTAGGCAGGTTGTGCTGGCAGGACGCGCACGAGGAGGCCCCATGAGCCACGCCAACGAACAGGGACTGTCGGCCCTATTGCACGAGACACGGGTCTTCCCGCCCCCAGAAGACCTGGCCAAGGACGCGAATGCGCAGACCGGCATCTATGCCGAGGCGGAGGCGGATCCCCTCAAATTCTGGGAGACCCAAGCGAAGCACCTCACCTGGGCCGAGCCCTGGACACGGGTGCTCGAATGGAGCGCCCCGTTCTCGAAGTGGTTCGTGGGCGGCCGGTTGAATGTCGCCGTGAATTGCGTCGACCGTCACGTCGAGGCCGGACTCGGCGACCGTGTCGCCTTCCATTGGGAGGGGGAGCCCGGCGACACCCGCACCATCACCTACGAAGACCTGCGTGCGTTGGTATGTCAGGCCGCCAATGCGTTGACCGAGCTCGGCGTGCGGACCGGGGACAAGGTTGCCATCTACATGCCGATGATTCCGGAGACCGTGGTTGCGATGCTCGCCTGCGCCCGCTTGGGTGCGCCGCACACCGTTGTCTTTGGAGGATTCTCCTCGGATGCCTTACGCGGTCGCATCCTCGATTGTGACGCACATTTCGTGATCACCGCGGACGGCGGGAACCGGCGTGGCGCACCCAGCGCACTCAAGCCGGCGGTCGACGAGGCGCTGCAGGAGTGCCCGGACGTCCAGCGCGTGCTCGTCGTCCGACGTACGGGGCAGGACATTGGCTGGAAGGAAGGACGTGACGTGTGGTGGCACGACGTCGTGGATCGCCAGCCGGCGCAGCACGACGCCCAGCCATTCGACGCGGAACACCCCTTGTACATCATGTACACCAGCGGCACCACCGCGAAGCCCAAGGGGATCCTGCACACCAGCGGCGGCTATCTCACCCATGTGTCGGCGACACATCGACTGGTCTTCGACCTGAAGCCGGAGACCGACGTCTTCTGGACCGCCGCCGACATCGGCTGGGTCACCGGCCACAGCTACATCGTCTACGGCCCCCTCGCCAACGCCACCACGTCGGTAATGTACGAGGGAACGCCCGATACACCCGCTCGTGACCGCTGGTGGCAGATCGTGGAGCGCTACAAGGTCAACATCCTTTACACCGCGCCGACGACCATTCGGACGTTCATGAAGTGGGGTGAGAATCTGCCCGCAGGCCACGACCTGTCCAGCCTCCGCCTCCTCGGCTCGGTGGGAGAGCCGATCAACCCCCAGGCATGGATCTGGTACCGCACCCACATCGGCGGCGGGCGGTGCCCGGTCGTCGACACCTGGTGGCAAACCGAGACAGGCGGCATCATGATCACGCCGCTGCCGGGCATCACGGCGACTAAGCCCGGTGCCGCCATGACACCGTTCCCGGGCGTGGCCGTCGACGTGATCGACAACGAGGGACGGTCGGTGGGCAACGACGAGGGCGGGTACCTTGTCATCACGCAGCCGTGGCCGGGCATGCTGCGCGGGATCTACGGGGACGACGAGCGCTACAAGGAGACGTACTGGTCCCGGTTCCCCGGGCGGTACTTCGCCGGCGACGGTGCCAAGCGGGACGAAGACGGCGACCTGTGGCTACTCGGGCGGGTCGACGACGTTATGAACATCTCGGGACACCGCATCTCGACCACCGAGGTCGAGCACGCGTTGGTGGGTCACCCATCGGTCGCCGAGGCCGCCGTGGTGGGAGCGAATGATGCCACGACCGGTCAGGCCATCGTGGCGTTCGTGACGGTCAAAGGAGGGGAGAACGCCGAGGGGGATGCAGGGGAGGCGTTTGTCCGTGAGCTTCGCGACCACGTCGCCCGAGAGATCGGGCCTATCGCCAAGCCGCGCCAGATTCTCCTCACGCCCGAGCTGCCCAAGACGCGGAGCGGCAAGATCATGCGCCGGCTCCTGCGCGACGTGGCCGACGACCGCCCGCTGGGCGACGTGACCACGCTGCTCGATCCGACGGTCGTGAACTCCATCAAGGAGCACATGGCCGAAGGGGCAGACGAGAAGGAGTAGCCGGCGTCAAGCCGGCGCGTACACCTCCACGACGGTGGCCGAGCCCATCCCGCCCCCGGCGCACAGGGTCCCGACCCCGATGCCGCCTCCCCGGCGCCGCAATTCGTGGATCAGGGTTACCAGGATCCGCGCACCCGCGGCCGCGATCGGGTGGCCGATCCCGACCCCGCCCCCGTTCACATTGACGATGTCGTGGGGGAAGCCCAGCTTGCGTGCGCAGGCCACCGCCATCGTCGCAAATGCCTCGTTGATCTCCACCAGGTCGACGTCCGACTCGCTGAGGCCGGCCCGGGCCAGCGCCCGTGGGACGCAGATCGTCGGGGCCAGGCCTGTGCGTGCCGGCTCAATCCCGCACGAGTTCCAGGATCGCACTGTCGCCAATGGCTCCAGGCCATGGGCCTCTGCGTAGGCGCGGGAGGTCAGCACGAGGGCGGCACCGCCGTCTGCGATGCCCGAGGAGTTCCCGGCCGTGACCTGCCCGTCGGGCCCGGTCAGCGAGGGGAGTGCCGCCAGTTTCTGGAGCGTGGTGTCGCGCCGAGGGTGTTCGTCCACGTTCACCGTCACGGTGTCGCCGTGCCCCGTCGGGACCTGGACGGGCACGATCTCCTCGGCGAAGCGCCCGTCATCGGCTGCGGTGGCCGCTCGGATGTTGGAGTGGTACGACCAGTGATCTGATTCCTCGCGGGTAATGCCGCACTCTCGCGCCGTGTTTTCGCCCACCGTGATCAACATGTTCATGTTTGGCGCCTCGGACGAGTCCGGGTGGCTGGGCGGCGAGAACCGCTCGACACCGCCGAACGGGAAGGGCGACTTCGCGAACATCAGCGGCGAGCGCGTCATCGACTCCACGCCGCCGGCGACGACGACGTCCGCCATGCCGGAGCGGATGTTGGCCGCCGCATCCTGGACCGCCAACATTCCCGTCGCGCACTGGCGCTGGACCGCCGCCCCCGGCGTGTCGGGTGGGAGCCCTAGCGCGTTGGCTACATAGCGCGCGGTGCAGCCGCCGCCCTGCATCGCCTCGCCCAGCACTACGTCCTCGATGTCGGCAGGATCGATGCCCGAGGTGGCGATCGCTCCTGCCACCGTCTGCATGCCGATGTCGTGGATCGTGAGGGCCGCCATGCTGCGGCCGGACCGCCCGATGGGGGTGCGGATGGCGGTGACGATGACGGCGTCGGCGGCGTCGGTCATGCTGGTTGCTCCTTGGCGGGGATGAAGACGGGGATGGTGTACTCGTCCGAAATCGGTTTAAACGCCACCGTCAACGGCATGCCGACCCGTATTTCGTCGAACGGGCAGTCGACGACGTTGGTCATCATGCGCGGGCCTTCGGCCAAGTCGACGATAGCGGCCACGTAGGGCACGCGGTCTCGGAACGGCGGCTGGTCGTTGTTGTAGATCACCGACCACGTGTAGAGCGTCGCCGTACCGCTGGCCTCGTACCACTCGATGTCCTCGCTCCAGCACGTCGGGCAGAAGGGCCGCGGATAGTACGAGAAGACGTCACAGTCCAGACAGTGCCGTATCACCAGGCGGCCCTCGCGCGCGGCCTCCCAGAAGGCGAGGGTGTCGCTCTCGGGCGTCGGGATATCGAAACGGACGTTGGTCATGCGGGCCCTTCCCTGCGCCCCGCCCCGCCGTGCCGCGCCGGTACGTGCGGTGAACTCGGTGGTCGCCCCGGGATTGACCCCGGTGGCGCGTCGGCCATGCTGCAACGAACCTGACAGCGGCGTCAACTCTTGCAACGGCCCGCCTCCTTGTCTTGGCACCCGGAACCTCATCGACCACGACCTCTGGGAGGTCCGAATTTCAGGTTCTTTACCCTCGGATTCCTGCGACGTTTTGTGCCGTCGAGGAGACTTGGCTGCTGAGGTGGCTGCCGACCTCCATGGGGAGCACAGCTCGCTGCGGGACCAAACCGGTGCCAAGCTGCCCGGCCTTGTTATCGCCCCAGGCCCATAGCTCTCCAGTCGAGTCGATGGCGTAGCTGGCGTAGCCGCCCGAGTTCACTTTGATGAACGTGACACCCTTGGGAACCTGCACACGCACCGGTACCCCGGAGTCCAGTTGGGTCCCTATCCCAAGCTGGCCTCTGTCGTTGTTGCCCCACGCCCACACCTCGCCGTTTTGCAAAATGGCGATCGTCTGACCGTTCTTCGGCCCGCTCCCGCCCTGGAATACCTGGGTGACGGGACTCGCAAGCTGAACCCTGATGGGTACGGCACTGTTGGCTGTCGAGTCGTTTCCCAGTTGACCCGCTGCGCTGTACCCCCAGTTGTAGTACTCGCCGTTGGCAAGGAGTGCTCCCGAACCCTCCCATGAAGACGTAAGGGCGGTCACCTTGACGCCGCTGGGCAATCCGACCACAGGCGTCGGCGTGCTTGTGGAGGCGGTCGACCCGTTGCCAAGCTCGCCCGCATCGCCGCTTCCGCACGCGTACACGACGCCGCGGGAATCGAAGAGTGCATGGGTCCGGGCGCCGGTAGCTTGCGTCACGTCTGAAAGGGCGAGCTGTTGTGGGCGACTATGCATGAGACCAGTGAGACAAAGATCGCCGGCGCCGTTCAAGCCCCAGCCCCAGACGTGCCCGCCCGAGTCGATGGCCAAGCCGGCGTCGAAGGGCATCGGGTTGGGGAGGGACGTGATGGTCACGCCTGCAGGAAAGTCAACCTCAACGGCTTTGGTCTCGTACGGCGTCAATTGACCGTCACCCAGCTCGCCATAACTGTTGACACCCCAGGCGTAGACGGCGCCGGCCTTGGTGAGGGCGTATCCGTCCGAGTTCGAAGTAGCGATCTGTATGACCTGTCCTTTGATGCCGGCGATGGCGTTCGGTGTGTCCAGCTGAAGTTGGGTAATGGCGCCTGCGTTGCCGACGACGCCCCAGCGGTACACCGTGGAAACCGTTGTCGTGGGCTGTGAAGAGCCACTTCCGCCGCTACTACCACAGGCAGCCAACAGCAACGTGACGGGAATGGTCATCGCGACGAGCGCGAGAACCCACCACTTAGGACGCCCCGGAACAGAACTGGAGTCGGTAGCGCGGAGCGTGATGCGTCGGCCAGTTCAATCATCGAGATTCCTTCAGGGTTTGGGTGGAGTTCCTTTTGCTCTCGCGATGTCTAGTGACCTGCTGTGAGCAGAATGTAATCAGATGGGCAAGAAACGGTTACGGATGAAGCCCGGGCTCGGGTCCAAGCCGAAGCACGAAGGATTTCCAGGCGAAGGGTCTTGCCTGGCCGCACCCCTTCATGAACGGTGATTGGGGACGGTCCAACAAGCGTGGAGGCCGACAGGTGCGGTTCATGGATATTCTCCCTCAATCATGTTGATGGACGAGCATCTGGGCCGGATGGCCGGGGAGTTCCCCCGCAAGACCGCCTTCGTCGTCGTGGACGTCGGTTCGATGACGTTCGCCGAATGGGATGGCGCGGCCAACGCCATGGCTCGAAACCTGCTCAGTGCGGGCCTCCCGGAAGGAGGGCGGGTGGCCATCCACCTCCACCCAGAGCTCGCGCTGCGCTGGCTGGTCGCATATTCGGCGGCCCACCGCGCCGGCGGTGTCGCCGTGCCCATGAATCCGCGCTTTGCTCCGACCGAAGTGGCGCACGTGCTGAGGCATTCGAAAGCCTCGGTTGTGGTGGCCGACGGCGCCCTCGTGGCATCAGACCTTGAGGTCGCGGGCGACGCCGTCGTGGCGCTCGTTGACGCATCGCAGACCCAAGCTTCTTTCGCCGTCCCACCGGGCGGCACGCCCGCTCTGCTCACCTGGGAGGCTGCCACCGACGGCGACCGCAGCCCGTTTCAAGCTCCTCGGGACAAGGACGACCTGGCGGACATTCTCTACACATCTGGCACCACGGGACAGCCCAAAGGGGTCGCGGTCCGACACTCCAACGGCGCCATGATCGGTGAGGTCGAGCCGAACTGGACCGGTAGTGGCTGGCTGCACGCCAGCCCGCTGTTCACCTTCGCGGGGAATGCACTCGTGTACACCCCTATGAAGCTCGGCCTGCAGCCGATCTATCAACCTCGTTTCGACGCCGACCGCTGGCTACGCGTCGTCGAAGACGAACGGCCGGTGGCCGTCTTCCTCGTCCCGGCCATGGCCCATCTGCTGATTGACCATCCCCGCTTCGACGAGGCGGACCTTTCGTCGGTGACACTGTGCTCGGTGGGCTCGGCGCCCTTGGCCCCGTACGTGCTGGAGCGACTGCAGGCGAAGATGCCCGAAGCGCTCGTGTCCAACAACTACGGCATGACCGAGGCGGGCTCGGCGTACTGCATCATGCCGCAAGGGGAGGCAGTGAAACGTCCCGGATCCGTGGGCCAGATCGTCCCGCCCGCCGTCGTGCGCATCGTCGACGAACACGAGGAGCCCGTTCCGCCGGACGTGGTAGGCGAGGTGCGTCTCCAACTGCCGGGCCACCAGCGCGAGTACTACGACAACCCCGAGGCGACCGCGGAGACCTGGCGCGACGGTTGGGTCATCACCGGAGACCTCGGCAAGCTTGACGCCGACGGCTATCTCTACATCGTCGGGCGCTCCAAGGACGTCATCATCCGGGGCGGCAACAACGTGCATGCGACTGACGTAGAACACGTACTCGTGCAGCACGACGCCGTCGCCGAGGTGGCGGTCGTCGGCACGCCGCACGAAGTCCTCGGAGAGGACGTCGTTGCCTTCGTCGTCCTCCAGGCCGACTCCACCGTCGACGCAGACGCGCTGCGGGAGTTCGCGCTGGGGCACCTGGCCGACTACAAGGTGCCCCGCCAGTACGTCTTCATGGATGCGTTGCCCCGCAACGCGACAGGGAAGGTTGTGAAGTCAGAGCTCAAGGACCGCCTGGCTGACACGCGGGCCTGAGTATGGCGCGACCTCGCCGTCAGGCGGCGAGGCTGACCGGTTCGGACTGGGCGAGCACGGCGCCGGTTGCGTCGAGGGCGGCCACCGCGGCGTAGCGGGAGCCGGCCCCGCCCCGGGGGAGGACGATCGAAGTCTCGAAGCCGTCGCGTGGCGCCTCTGCGATTGGGGTGACGCGGTCGGCCGAAGGGCCTGCGAGCACGCGCAGCGCACCGTCTCGGTGGAGCCGTTCCACGACATAAACGCGACGATGCGGCCCGTGGGCGTGCGGTCCATCGCCCGCGCCGGTGCGTCCGCGGGCATTCCCGTCCGGTCGAAGCGAAGAGAGCGATAGGAGGAGCCTGATTCGTACTTTCCGTCGAGCACCAAAGTGCTGCGTCCCGCTTGCTCCGCCGGCCGCGCGTTGTGGGTCTTGTTCTGTGTCCACGGACCGACGGTAGGAGCCCAAGCTCGGGTGAGCCTGGGTTGAAGCTGGGACTGCGATAAGCGCTTCCCCGGTGTCGGCTGTGGACTGCAACGTCAGTGGACGCGCGGCCACAACAAGTGCGCGCGCAACGCCGCCATCTCTGTTCTTCGTGGTGTGGTCAGCGCCCCGGCTTCCACCACGGGCTCCGCCCGGACGGACTCATGTGACGCGGCGATGAACTTTCGAGGAATGGACGGGCGGGAGCACCGGTCGCGTTCAGAGGCGTCACTGCCGTTCTCTATACTGAGGGGACGATGACAGCACACCGTGAGCACAACGGCCGCATCTGCCGGTCGGTGGAGGGCGGCGACGCCCTGATGTGTTCTCGCGTCGCTCCGTCGGAGGTACAGATCAACGGGATCCCGAAGCCGAGCATGGCGGAGGTGGCCTCAACGGCATAACTGGACGCAGAGTCCCGTCGTTGAGGAGCCGCTTCCCTCAGGAAGCGGCTCTTTTGCGTTCCGGGACGCCGCGGGGGGCCGTCAGGCCCGATGAACAGACAGCCCTCGGCTTGGGCGAAGGGCAAAGGCAGGGCGGCCTCGGGGGACGGCCCCGTCCGACGATCGTGAAAGGAGACACGCCGATGGAGATGCAGCACACCGCGCCGGACGAGTGCGCCGGCCGTCCGACGGGCGCTCCCCCTCGTTCCGATCGATCGACGGCGTCGCCGGCCGCGGTGACGGCGCTGTGCCGGTACTGCGGCTACCACCCGGCCTCGACCCGGATCTTCGGCTATTGCTCGTGGGACTGCCACGACGCCGACGACGAGGAGGGAGAACACGCGGCGTAACACGGCCCGATTGGGCCAGACGCGGTGGGGAGGGATGGTGACCTCACGGGTTTCATACGCCCGAAGATCTCCGGTCGGTACGGAGCACCGCGACCAACGCAGCGTGGATGATCAGGAAACTGGTGCCGGCAGACCGCCCCAGGTCGGGGAGGGGCGGCCGGTCCGGTAGGCGTCGCCCAGGTTGTCCAGCCAGGCCACGCTGTCGTGCAGCCCGCCGGGGCGGTTCCGAGAGAGCCAGAGCGCCCGGTAGCGCCCGGTCAGTCCGTCGAGCTCGGCCGCCAGCCTGGCGCGCGCACCGGCGGGAACGGAGCTGAGCGTTCCGTCGCCCGCGAAGCGGGCCCGGGCGTCGCGGACCAGCAGCGCCACCAGGTCCGCGCCGAACACGGCCTCGTCCACCAGCAGCGTGCTGTCGGCCCGATGGGGACGCGACTCCCTCGCCCAAGACCGGGCGTCGTCCAGGCAGGCGTCGACCCCGTCGAGCTCCCCGGGAACGAGGCCCTCGGTCAGCGACCGGCCTACCGGCAGTTGGGGGTAGTAGAGGTTCGTCACCAAGGCCGACATGTTGGGGAACTGGGGCGTGATCAGTCGGTGCGCGTCGCCGAGCGCAAGCACCGCGTCGGCCAGCCGGCCCGTGGGGTCCTGGAACACGTGCGTGCTCAGAGCGGCGGCCAGGTCCAGCTCCCTGTTGGCCTCCAGGCACCACGACACTGCGGCGCCGTAGGCGAGCGCCGGCTCACTGACCACGGCTTGCTGCAGGTGCCCGTTGTCGCCCCAGTCGGTGTTGAGATAGCCGGTCCCACCGTGGGCCAAGGCCGCCTCGGCGGCCCGGCGGCAGGTCGTGCGGGCGTTGGTCACGCGTCCGAGGATGCTCAGCCAGCTCGATGTCCCGGGTGCGACCCAGAATGGGACGCCCCCGTCGGCGAGGTCGGCACAGCGTTCGTCGAAGGGATGCCAGTCGTCGTAGCCCCACTCGCACACAGTGACTTCCGAGGGCAGCGCACCCAGGAGGTCGCGCTGGCCCCCGAGCATGTCGCCCCACATGAGCATCTCGCGGCCGTCGAGCTCGCGGAGCCCGCGGAGGTGCGCACCCAGTCCAAGAAGTCGGCCATGCGCGTGTGCGGCAGTTCCCAGGCCTCGTCGAGCCCCACGTGGACGCGTCGGCTGGAGAACAAAGGAAGGAGCTCGGCCAGCAGCTCACGGACCAGTGCGAGCGAGCCGGGGTTGGTCGGCTCCAGTGTCATGGCCTGGCGCGAGATGCCGTAGGGGTCCACGAACCCGTCGGGCGCGATCGCCAGTGGCCGGTAGGGCTGGTGGGCCAGCCATCGGTTCATGTGACCGAGGCAGTTCTGGTTCGGCACGAGCTCGACGTGGCGTTCGCGGCAGAAGGCGTCGAGCGACCGGATGTCGTCCGCGTCGAGCGGGCTCGCGCCAGCGTTGACGTCGCCGTGGTGCCGGTATGCGAAGGTGTGCTCCGTGTAGAGCTGCACCTGGTTGACCTTGAGCGACGCCAACCGGTCCACCAGCGCGCACAACGTCTCCATGGTCGGGACCTTGTCCCGGGAGATGTCGAGCATGACACCACGCACCGGAAAATCGGGATGATCGACAATGGTTCCGACAGGCAGGTCCCCGCGGTGGAGCCGCGCCAGCTGCGCCAGGGTCACCTCTCCGTAGAAGAGCCCGGCGTCGTCGGCGCCGGACAGGTCGACGCCGTCATGGTCGATGCGCAGGGCGTATCCCTGCGCGGGCAGCGACCGATCGATCCGCCGCGCCGGCGGGCGGGGGGGACGAGTTCGTCCGTCAGCGCCACTGAGCGCGGCACCGGGATCAAGTTCACGCGGGTCACGAGAAGTCCTTGCGGTAGACGAAGTACACGTCGGTGACCCGACCACCCACCGCGGCGTACGGCGCGACCGGGCCGATCCACACGACCGAGATCGACTGACGCCCGCGCCGGCGCACTTCGTGCAACGCTCCCAGCAGGGCCGCCTTCCCCTTGCCTTGGCCCATCAGCTCCGGTCGCACTGCGACCGGTCCGAGGTGGCCGGCACGGTTCACCTCGAAGGCGCAGAAAGCGGTGATCGGACCTCTCCCGTCCTCCCGCGAGATCACGAGGTTGCCCTTGTCGAGCGCGGCGCAGCGCCTCGGGCCGCCAGTTGGACCAGTGCACCTCCATCCAGTGGTCCATTTCGTCGCGATCCTGTGGTCCCGCGAGTTGGTGTCCGCCCGGATCGGCCGGGATCCGGGCGAGGTCCACGTCCATGTTGAAGTTGGTCTCGGCCCGGGTGTAATGCAGTCGCTCGAACAGGCAGAGGAGCTCGGTCTCGCTGCTCGGCACGCCCGGCCACAGGAAGTACGGCGGGTCGGCGCCGGTGAGCAGGCTGTGGTGTCCCGCGGCGCGGGCCCAGTCCTCGGCGGCACGCACGAGCGCGTGACCCTGCCCGTTGCCCCGGTGGCCCGGATCGACGGCGAGAAGGCGGATGTGTGGTCCGTCGCTGCACAGGGCCACGGCGACGACGCCCACCGCGGGGTCGCCCAAGAGCGTTGCCGGTTGGTCGGGTGCGAACAGCGCATCCTCGAGCTCGGCCTCCGTGGGGGCGTCGCGCACCGACCGTTGGCAGAACGCAACGATCGCTCCGAAGTCGGACGGGCCGAGCTCGTTCACCGGGCGTGCCGCATCGGGGAGCGCTTGGCCGCGGGCACTCGCATGGGCGGCCAGGCTATTCCGGTGGCTTTCGCGATGTCCGGGGCGGCAGGTGCGTCAGCCCGACTCGCCGGGGAAGCGCAGTCGCGCGAGCTGTGCGGATTGAGCCACGACGTGGTCGCGCGCGTCCCAGACGACACACGTCTCGTCCACCACGCCTTCGGCCACGAGGTTGGTCCAGATGCGCATCTTCAACCACCCCGGGGCCGGACGGGCCCGCACGTAGGTCGACGTCTGGAGCGTGGGGACCCAGCCCGACGAGCCGATCCTCCGTCGTCGAAGCGGGTCCAGCCCCGGATCTCGGCCGGCGCGTCCGCCGGCGGAGGCGACTCCCGGAGGGGAATGGTCGCCGGATGGAGCCGGAGCTCGGTCATGTCCATGAAGGCCGCCCTGGGTCAGCACGGCGCGTACCTGGGACGCGGAGTGCCCGCGACGAAGGAGCTCGGTCCGGATGCCGGCGCGTCCGACGGCCGGTGGGCGCAGGAACGTCACTGCGGCCGACACGACCTCCCATCCGGGGTGGTCCTCACCGCCACCCGTGGTCGAAGTGGTGGGCGTCGGGGGTGGGCACCGGGCCGACCCTACCGGCGAAGATGACGCATGCAGTTCGACCTCGAGGGCACCTTCAGCGACGACTACCCCTACTTCTACGCCGAGTCGATCGACGACGAGCACTCCGACTCGGATACGGCAGAGATCCTCTCGCTGCTGGAGCTGCCGGCCGGCTCGCGGATCCTCGACGCGCCCTGCGGGCACGGTCGAATCGCCCGACGCCTGGCCGCGGCGGGCATGGAGGTGACCGGCGTCGACCTCTCCCCGGCCTACCTGGCGCAGGCGAGGTCGGACCCGCACTCGCCGGCCAACGCCGTCACCTACGTCGAGGGCGACGTACGCCGCCTCCCGGTCGAGGGGCCGTTTGACGCGGTCGTGTGCTGGCTCAATTCGTTCGGCTACTACGACGACGCCGACTGCCATCGGGTGCTGGAGGAGTTCCACCGAGTGCTGCGCCCGGAGGGCAAGGTGGCCATCGACACCATGCATCACGACGGCGGCGTGCGGCACTTCGTCCCCGCCCCGGAGGCGGTGGTGGTGCAACGGGGGGACGACACGATGGTGGAGCTGTCGACGTGGGACCCGGTGTCCGGGCGCATGGTCATTGACCGAACGGTGCACCGCGACGGCGGCGTCCGGCGCACGTCGTACTTCGTCCGCCTGCCCACGCCACCCGAATGGGTCGTCTGGCTGGAGGCGGCGGGCTTCCGCGACGTGACATTCCGCGCCGGCGCCGGAGGGCCGCTCCAGCTGGACAGCTGGGAGCTGGTGGTGATCGCGAGCGCGTAGGGCGGGGTGCGGAGGGCGGTGGGGCAGGCGCAGGGAGGCCGCCGCGCCGGGCCCGGTGAGAAGCGGGGCGGCGGCCACCCCGTCCGGGGAGAGCAGGCGCGGCCGGTCGAGCTGGGTGAGCGGGACCGATAGGGTCACTCCTCTATGACCAGTGGCATCGTCGCCTGGGGTACCTACCTCCCGTTCTGGCGGCTGCAGCGGTCGGCGATCGGCGGCGTCCTGGGGGCTGGCGGCAGCAAGGGCACCCGCACCGTCGCGTCGTACGACGAGGACACTACGACGATGGGGGTGGAGGCGGGGCGCCGGGCTCTGGCGGCGGGGCCGGGGCCGGGAGTGGTGCAGGACGTGTTCTTCTCGACACCCGATCCGGGCTACCTGGACAAGACGAACGCGACCGTGCTGCACGCGGCGCTCGGGCTGGACCGCTCCTGCGGTGCGTACGACTTGATGGGCTCGTCCCGCTCGGCGGTGGCGACCCTGCTGCAGACGTTCGGCGCAGGTGCCGGACCCGGCGCGGGGCGGCCGACGCTGGCCGTGGTGTCCGACTTGCGGACCGGCTTAGCCGGGTCGGCCGAGGAGCGCGATAGCGGCGACGGCGCCGCCGCGTTCGTGTGCGCGCGGGAGGGAGCGGTGGCCGAGCTCGTGGGACGGGGCGCCAGCACCGACGAATTCCTCGACCGCTGGCGCGTGCCGGGGGCGTTCGACTCGCACGTCTGGGAGGAGCGCTTCGGCGAGGGGCTCTACGTGCCCCTCGCCCGGGAGGCTTTCGCGGCCGCCCTCAAGGACGCGGGTGTCACGGAGGGCGACGTCGACCACGCCATCGTGACCGGACTGCACGTGCGGGCGGTAAAGGCGGCTACCGCAGGCCTCGGGGTGCGCGAGAGCGTGCTGGCGCCGGACCTCACGGCATCGGTGGGCAACCTGGGAGCGGCGCAGTTTGCCGTTGGGCTGGCGGAGACGTTGGAGCGGGCCCAGCCGGGACAGCTCGTCGCCGTGCTGTCGCTGGCCGACGGCGCCGACGCCTTCGTGTTGCGGACGACGGACGCGTTGCCCGGGGCGCAGGCGGCCCGCCGGGCGGCCGGGGTGCCCACGGTCTCCCAGCAAGTGGCGATGGGTCGGGACGACCTCGCCTACGCGAGCTTCCTGACCTGGCGGGGGCAGCTGCGGCGGGAGCCGCCCCGCCGTCCGGATCCCGAGCGGCCCGGTGCACCGACGGTGCACCGCTCGGAGACGTGGAAATACGCGTTCACCGGGAGCCGCTGCCTTGTCTGCGGGTTCCGGCACATGCCGC
Organism: uncultured Acidimicrobiaceae bacterium; assembly: GCA_963808355.1. Classification (GTDB taxonomy): domain Bacteria; phylum Actinomycetota; class Acidimicrobiia; order Acidimicrobiales; family RAAP-2; genus Bog-473. The sequence continues at coordinate 57,083 of CAWEFL010000003.1, read as the reverse complement.
CGACGCGCGTGTGCCTCTCCTGCCACGCCATCGACCAGATGCAGCACGAGCGGCTGGCCGACGCGCCGGGCACGGTGGCCACGTTCACCATCGACCACCTGGCCTTCTCTCCTTCGCCACCGGTGGTCGGGGTCATCGTGGACTTCGACGGCGGCGGCCGGTACCGCTGCGAGATGACCGACGTCAAGGCGTCCGACCTCTCCATCGGCGACCGGGTGGAGATGACCTTCCGGCGCGTGTGGACGGCCCAGGGCGTGCACAATTACTTCTGGAAGGCGCGGCCGGTGCTGGAGCCAGGGGAGCGAGGAGCGTAGGGACGATGGCGAGTAGAGGGATCAAGGACCGGGTCGCCATCGTCGGCATGGGCTGCACCCGCTTCGGCGAGCTCTGGGACAAGGGCGTCGACGACCTGTTGACCGACGCGGCCACCGAGGCGACGGCCTCGGCCGGTGTGTCGTTCGACGACATCGACGCCTACTGGCTCGGCACCATGACGTCCGGCTTCTGCGGCGTCACCTTGTCGCGGCCGCTCAAGATCGACTACCGGCCGGTGACCCGGGTGGAGAACTACTGCGCCACGGGGTCCGAGGCCTTCCGCAACGCCTGCTACGCCGTCGCGTCGGGCGCCTACGACACTGCCATGGCGATCGGGGTGGAGAAGCTCAAGGACACCGGTTACTCCGGGCTGACGGGTGTTCGTCCCGTCGGTGACGGCACCGACCCCGGACTGACGTCGCCCGCCGCCTTTTCCTTCCTGGCTCCGTCGTACTGTCACAAGTACGGGGTCGAGCCGGCGCAGCTGAAAGAGGTCATGAGCCGCATCGCCTGGAAGAACCACCGGAACGGCGCGCGTAACCCGCGGGCGCAGTTCCGCAAGGAGGTCTCCCTCGAAACCATCGCCAAGGCGCCACTGGTGGCCGGCGACCTCGGGGTCTTCGACTGCAGCGGGGTGAGCGACGGCTCGGCGGCCGCCGTCATCTGCCGGGCCGAGGACGCGCCTCGCTACTGCGAGAACCCGCTGTACGTGAAGGCGCTCGCTTTCGTCGCCGGCCCGGCGGCGGGGCCGATCGACCCGGGCTACGACTACACGACCTTCGAAGAGGTCGTTCGGTCTGCGGCCGACGCCTACGCGCAGGCGGGGATCTCCGAGCCGCGGGCGCAGCTGGCCATGGCGGAGGTGCACGACTGCTTCACGCCGACCGAGCTGGTGCTCATGGAGGACCTGGGGTTCGCCGAGCGTGGGACCGCCTGGAAGGAGGTCCTGGCCGGCACGTTCGACCGCGACGGCGAGCTGCCGGTCAACCCCGACGGCGGGCTCAAGAGCTTCGGGCACCCCATCGGCGCGTCGGGCCTCCGCATGCTCTTCGAGTGCTGGCTGCAGCTGCGGGGCGAGGCGCCGCCGGAACGCCAGATCTCGACGGTGGGGCCGGGGCGGACGCTGGGGCTGACCCACAACCTCGGCGGTGCGCCGGGTGAGGGCGTGAGCTTCGTCGGCATCGTCGGGACCGAGCTCGGCTGATGGCCCGACCGGGGGGCGGCGGGATGCACGGCGCCGGCGCGGCCGACCTCCTCGCCGAGACGGAGGACCAAGCGGCGCTGCGGCAGTTGGCCCGGGACGTGGCCGAGCGGGAGGTGGCGCCCCGGGCGCACGAGGGCGACGAGGAGGGCGCGGTGCCCGCCGCGGTGCGCAAGGCGCTGGCCGAGTCCGACCTGCTGCGGATCACGGTGGGCGAGCAGTGGGGCGGCATGGGGCTGGGCGACGTGGAGGCGTCCATCGTGCTGGAGGAGATCGCTCGGGCGGACGTGTCCTCGGCCATCTGCTGCCAGCTCACCTTCAACGGGCCGCCGCGGGGGGTTGAGCATCTCGGGCCCGACGCGATGAAGGAGCGCTGGCTGCCGGCGGTGGCCGACGGGGCGGCGCTGATCAGCATCGGCATCACGGAGCCCGACGCCGGGTCCGCCGTGCAGAACATGCGGGCCGCGCTGGTCGCGGACGGACCGGGACGGTGGCGGCTGAACGCCTACAAGAACTACTCGACGCTCGGCGACGTGGCGCAGGGCGTGCTGGTCTGGTGCCGCTGGCCCGGTGGCGAGGGCGCCCGGGGCATCGGCGCGGTGATCGTGCCGACGGACCGCGAGGGTGTATCGGTCACCGGGAGACACAAGAGCATGGGCATCCACGCGGCGACCGAGGCCGAGCTGGCCTTCGACGGCGTCGAGATCACCGGGGACGACGTGCTCATCGCCGGTGACCCGGCGAACGCGGACGCGTTCAAGGTGCTGTTGGCCCATTTGAACCACGAGCGCTGCGGCAACGCGTCCATGTGCGTCGGGGCGGCGCAGGGCGCGCTGGAGCACGCGGTGCGCTACATGAACGAGCGGGTCATCGGCGGACGGCCGTTGGCCGAGCTGCAGGGACTGCAGTGGAAGATCGCCGACATGACCGTGCAGCTCGAGGGGGCACGGCTGTTGCTCGGGCGGGCCGTGCGGCTCGCCGGGGTGGGGGGCACGCCGCCGGCGCTCGAGACGGCGATCGCCAAGACGGCGGCCAACCTGGCCGCGAAGTTCGTGTGCGACGAGGCCATGCAGATCCACGGCGGGTACGGCTATTCGCGCGAGTACCCGCTCGAGCGGGCCTACCGCGACATCCGCGGCCTGTGCGTCGGGGCCGGGACGATAGAGGCGCAGCGCAACTACATCGGGCTGCGGGTGTCGAGCGGGGCCAGGACGGGTTCGCCGGGGTGGAGGGACCCGCTGGCGTAAAGGTCCTGTGGGCGGCCGATGGAGCCCGCCGGCTGGTGCCCGGGGTGCGCCCGGGGCGGTTGGTCGCCCGGAGGGCCGGCTGGGTCCGACGGGCAAACGAACGTTGGAGCGCCTACCGTGACGTCCAGCGTCAGGGAGTCCATGGAGGTGGGATGCGTCGGAGAGGGCCGGGGAGGACAGCGCCAGGTCGCACGGGGGTGGCCCTGTGCCTCGGCACGGTGCTCGGAGTCCTGGCGTTGTCGACCCCGGCGGCGGCGGCGCCGGCGGCGTCGACCCCGGGCAGCAGCGTCCCCCTGACGGGCGGGGGCGTCTCGGGCAAACCCGGCTATCTCGTCTACTGGGACCAGAACGAAGAGGTCGACTACGTCTCCATGCCCTCGGGCAAACAGGGCCAGCTGCTGCCCGCGTGGGACCTCAACGGACAGGTGTGCGTCCTGCCCGGCGGCCGGTTCGTCGGCGGGTACGACCCCACGCTGCCGAACCAGCACAACCTCGGCGGTTCCAAGCCCTACAAGCAGCCGCCTGACGGCATGGAGCTCGACGAGCCCAACGGCTCGTTCAGCGGCCAGACCCTCTACGTTCCCGGTCCCTACAAGATGCAGGGCGAGTCGATCGGGTCCGACTCGCCCCCGACCTCGAACGGTGTCTTCAACAACAACCAGACCTACACCGGCTGTGTGGTGGACGCACACCGTGACGTGCTGGCCAACGACATCGCCACCGCGCAGGGCGCGTACCCGCCGCCGAGCGACGGGCGGCTGGTCGAGTGGTTCGCACCGAACTACACGACGTATTGCATCGTGTACGGGCCCACGGCGGGTGGCACCGGAGCCCACCACGACGACGGCACCGGCGGCCTGGCCCAGCCGGGCATGATGGCGCTCGCCCCCAACGGCGACGTGCTGTTACCCAACGTGGGCACCCAGAGCGTGCTGCGGTTCGCCGCTTCGTCGCTGCCGACGGGCGCGGGGGAGTGCCCCGGGGGGGTCTACCCCCGGGGCAAGGTGCAGGTCTCGACGTTCGTCGGCGGGCTGCCCTTCCCGGCGGGGGTGGCGGAGGACCCTGCCTGCGGGTGTTACGCCGTCAGCAGCTTCATCGGCAACCCCTCCGTGATCTGGGTCACCGCGGCCGGGAAGCCGGAGCCGGGCTACGGGACGGTGCCGGGAACGCCGGTGTCTGCCATGGGGACCGGCAGCTCCGGCCAGTACAACCCCTTCGGCATGGCCTTCGCGCCCGACGGCACGCTGTACTTCGTCGACATCCACATCACCTGTACGGCGCCGCTCCAGAACTGTGGCCCGGCCGACTACGGGGGCCGGGTCATGCGGGTGAGCGTGCTCGGCGGCCAGCCCTCCGCGCCGGTGACGGTGGCGGGCGGGTTCGACTTCCCGACCAGCGTGACCGTGTGCGTCCCGGACAAGGAACGCTGCCCGTACCCGACCGGCAAGATCGCCGCACCGCTATCGGGGCCGGCCGAGAACCCGGCACCGGCCGTCGGCCCCAAGTCGCACACGCCGGCGACGGCGGGCTTCGGCTGAGCGAGGATCGATCGTGACGCCCGCGGGGCGACGGGGTGGAGCGCGCTCGCGCCCCGGCGCGCCTGGCCCCCGGGTCTGGCGGGCGATCGGCGTGTCGGTGCTCGCGGTCGCGGGCGCGGCCTTGGGTGCCAATGGCGCGGGTCTGCCGCCCTCACCCGCGGCCCCGGTCGGGGCGAGCCCCGCTGTCGGCTCCTGGGACTGGCCCAGCTTCGGGCACGACGCCCAGCACACCTTCCACGGCCGGACGACCTTGACGGAGGCGACCGCCCCCACCCTGCAGAAGGCGTGGTTCCTCCCCACGGGCGACGCCGTCACCGCGACGCCGACCGTCGTCGGCGGCACCGTCTACGTCGGATCGTGGGATGACTCCTTCTACGCTGTGAACCTGCGAACCGGCGCGTTGCGCTGGAAGGTCCGGCTGCACCGGCAGGACGCCATCACGCCCTATCCGGGGCAGGACCCCCGCGACGGGGCCTCCGACGGCGGGCTGGTGACGTCGTCCGCCTGGTTCCAGCCCGCCGCCGGGTCGCGTCCGGCGCTGGTCATCTTCGCCGGGGGCTACACGCTCTACGCGCTGGAGGCCGCCACGGGCGCCGTCTACTGGGAGCACGACTACCCGGGGGTGCCGGGGCCCCCGGATCCCGACCACGACAGCACCCGCATCTTCTCGTCCCCGATCGTGGTGGGTGACAAGGTCATCGTCGGCGTCGACCAGGACGGACAGCCGCACTCGGGCGGCTACATCGTGGCGGCCAGCCTCCAGACCGGGGCACCGGTCTGGAAGTTCCAGACGGACGTGCCCACGGTGGGGTCGCACCGCGTGCTCGACGACAGCTGCGGCAGCGTGTGGTCGTCGGGGACGGTGCTGCCGGACCTGGGTCTGGTGGTCTTCGGCACGGCCGACTGCAACTTCCTCGGTTCGGCCCCCTACGCCGACGCGGTGGTGGCCCTGCACGTCGGCGACGGGACCCTCGCCTGGGAGTTCCACCCTCCGGCCAACCCGCTCCCGTGCGACCAGGACTTCGGGGCCAGCGCCAACGCCGGCGTGTCCGCTTCGGGGGTGACGGTGTTCCTCGGGGTGGGCGCGAAGAACGGGACCTACTACTCGCTGGACCCCCGCACGGGTCGGCTGCGGTGGGCGACCAACGTCGTCTTCGGCGGGACGTCGGGCGGGTTCATCGGCAGCTCCGCCTATGACGGCCGGTTCGTCGTCGGTGCGACGGCGCTCGGCGACTTCCTGCCCTCGACGCACGGGGTCCGCCCGGTGTGCGACCCGCCGGACCCTCGTGACACGGAGTCGCAGGAGCCGTCGGTCCACGCCTTCGACGCAAGGACGGGGACGGTGGCATGGGAGGCGGACCACGGTGCCTCGTTCTCCGCCACGACCATCGCCGGAGGAATGATGATCAACGGCGTGGCGCTGGCGGCCTCGGCCATTCAGGTGCGCGACGTGGCCACCGGGCGGATCGTCGCGTCGATCGCGCTGCCGCAGTTCTGTTGGTCAGGGATCGCCACGGTGGGGGACGCGCTCGTGTTCGGGGTGGGGACGACGTTCGCCGACAAGCCGTCGGGGATAGAGGTGGTGACGCCGGGTGGGGCGCCGCCCGTGGTGCCGGGCCCCGCCTAGCGCTGCATCGCCTTGGTCTCGACGAACTCCTCGAGGCCGTACTTGCCCCGCTCGCGCCCGATGCCCGACTGCTTGTAGCCGCCGAAGGGCGCGCTCGGGTTGAACTGGCCGCCGTTGATGTCGACCTGGCCGGTCCGCATCTGGCGCGCCACGCGCTCGGCCCGAGCCGGGTCGCCGCTCCACACCGCGCCGGCGAGGCCGTAGGGCGTCCCGTTGGCGATCTCTATCGCCTCCTCCTCGGTGTCGTAGGGGATGATCGACAGGACCGGGTCCGAAGATCTCTTCCTTGGCGATGGTCATGTCCGGGGTCACCTCGGAGAACACGGTCGGCTGTACGTAGAAGCCCTTCTCGAGCCCGTCGGGGGCGTCGGCGCCGCCGGTCACGAGCTTGGCCCCCTCCTCGATGCCCTTGTTGATGTAGCCGCGCACCCGGTCACGCTGGACACCCGACACGAGCGGGCCGAGGAGCTTGCCGGCCTCGAAGGGGTCGCCGGGAGCGAAGCCCGCCGCGGCACCTGCCGCCAGCTCCTCCACCTCGGCCAGCTTGTCGCGGGGGACGAGCATGCGCGTGAGCGCGGAGCAGGTCTGGCCCGAGTTGAGGTAGCAGCCGAAGACGCCCGCCGGGACGGCTGTGGCCAGGTCGGCGTCGTCGAGCAGGATGTTGGCCGACTTGCCGCCCAGCTCCAGGGACACGCGCTTGATCCCTTCGGCCGCCAGCTCCATGACCCGCCGGCCGGCCCGGGTGGAGCCGGTGAACGACACCATGTCGACCTTGGGGTGCTCGGCGATGGCTTCTCCCACGACAGGACCGGTGCCGCTCACGAGGTTGAACACGCCCGGCGGCAGGCCCACCTCGTCGATCACGTCGGCCAGGACGAACGCATTGATCGGCGCCACCTCGCTCGGCTTGAGCACGACGGTGTTGCCGGCGGCCAGCGCCGGGGCCACCTTCAGCACGACCTGATACAGCGGGTAGTTCCACGGCGTGATGGCGCCCACCACGCCGACCGGCTCGCGCACGACGAGAGAGTTGCCGAGCTCCTCCTCCCAGGGGAAGGACTCGGCGGCGTTGGCCGCGTCGGCGAACGCGCCCGCCGGGAGCCCGACCTGAATGGAGCCCGACAGCGTCATCGGCATGCCGACCTCGTGGCTGATGACGTTGGCCAGCTCGTCGGTGCGGGCGGCCAGCGCCTCGCCGATGCGCTTGAGGAGCTTGCCCCGCTCCTCGCGGGATGTGGCGGCCCAGCCGGGGAAGGCCGCGGCGGCGGCCTGCACCGCTTTGTCGACGTCCTCGGGCGTCCCGTCGGGGATGGTGGCGAAGACCTCCTCGGTGGCCGAGTCGATGACCTCCAGGGTGCCGGACCCGGTGGAGGGGACCCAGGCCCCGTTGATGTAGATCTTGTCGCGGACGTCCATGGTCCCTCCCTGCTCGGTCCGGGCGCCGTTGGTGCGCCCTTGGCTGCGGGTCCTAACCCTACCGAGGTGAGAGCGGGGCGGGCACCGGCCGTCAGCCCTTGTTCCCTAGGAGGGGATGCTCGCCCATGCCGACGGGCTGGAGGTGCTGCCCGAGCACCTCGTGGAAGTGGTCGGCCACTTCCTGGGGCGACCACCCGCCGTCCTTCCACATGGTGGCGATCTGGCGCGGCGTCTGGAACAGCGTGTAGGCGAAGCCGGTGCGGCCGAGGACCTGGCCGTTGACGTCGGAGGCCGCCTCCGAGGCCAGGAACGCGATCAAGGGCGCGTTGAGGGCGGGGTTCTGGTCCGGCGGAGGCTCGGCACCGGCGTAGAGGCCCTCGGTCATCCTGGTGAAGCCGGCGGGCGCCACCGCGTTGACCGTGATCCCGTATTTGCCGAGCTCCAATGCCCACACGAAGGTCATGCCCATGATGGCGGCCTTGGCAGCGCCGTAGTTGGTCTGGCCGAAGTTGCCGCGCAGGCCGGCGGACGACGTGATGTTGACGATGCGGCCGTAGCCGGCGTCCTTCATGCGGGGCGCCGCGTGGCGCACGGTGTTGAACGTGCCCTTCTGGTGCACGGCGATGACGGCGTCGTAGTCGGACTCGTCCATCTTCACCACGGTCCGATCGCGCACGATGCCGGCGTTGTTGACCACGATGTCGATGCCGCCGAAGGTGTCGACCGCCGTGGCGATGATGTTCCCGGCGGCGGCGAAGTCGCTCACGGAGTCGTGGTTCGGCACTGCCGTGCCACCGGCCGCCTCTATCTCCGCACACACCCGCGCGGCGGGGTCCTCCTGCGTGCCCTCACCGCCCAGGGTGACACCGACGTCGTTGACGACGACTCTGGCCCCCTCGGCGGCCAGGCAGAGGGCGATGTCCCGCCCGATGCCCCGACCGGCACCCGTCACCACCGCCGCACGACCGTCGAGAAGTCCCATGGCGGCGCAGACTACATCCGGGTCGGGTGGGACGGTCAGCTCGATCGGGCGGCGCAGTCGAGTGGAAGAGAGCCTCGACGTCGTCCGACACGTCGCACAATCCTGTCCTCTTCGAAGGCGCAGCGAACGCCTGTTCCATATCCTTCCGTGCGGGTGCTCCGACCTCTCGCGTCGGGATCGAACAACCCAATTGCTGACGGCAGTGTCAGGAACGGGGCGGTACGCTCTTCCAGCAGCGGGTGGCCGCCGCCGCCCACGAGCCCTGAGGAGCACGCCGGAGATGGCAACCTTCATTGAGAACGCACCCGAACAGATCTGCGCCGCGGCGAAGGAGCTGCTCGAGAAGGGGTTGGTCGAGGGGACCTCGGGCAACCTGTCGGCCCGGATGGAGGACGGCAACATCGCCGTCACCCCGTCGTCGCTCGACTACCGGATCATGACGCCCGACGACATCGTGATCGTGAGCCCGGACGGCGACGTGGTCGCGGGCGAGCGGGGCCCGACCTCCGAGAAGTATCTCCACCTGGCGGTCCAGAACGCCTACGAGGACATCGCGGTGTGTATCCACTCCCACGCGGTGCACGCCACCATGTTCGCCGTTGCACACCAGGACATCCCGAGTTGTATCGACGAGTTCACCGTGTACCTGGGCGGGGACATCCGCTGCACCGAGTACTGCCCGAGCGGGTCGGCCGAGCTCGGCGAGCAGGTGGTCAAGGCACTGGAGAACCGTGGTGCCGCGCTGATCGCCAACCACGGCATGGTGGCGGTGGGGACGACGATGCAGAAGACCCTGCACAACACCGCGCTGGTCGAGCGCTCGGCCAAGATCATCTGGGGTGCCAAGCAGTTGGGCGGGATCTTCCCGCTGCCCGAGAAGGTCAACCAGAACTTCGCCAACGTCTATCCGTACATGCGGTAGCCGTGGGCGCGGGCCAGGGCGAAGGTGCCATTCGGGCCCGGCTGAAGGAGCTGGGCCTCACACTGCACGGGCCGCATCCGCCGCACGACCCGCTCCGTGCGGTGGTCGTGCACGACGGCGTGGCTCGGACCTCCGGGCAGCTGCCGCGGATAGCGGGCAAACTCACGTGTCGCGGGCGACTCGGTGAGGACGTGAGCGTCGAGGAGGGCCGGGAGGCCGCGTCGGTCTGTGCCCTCAACGCACTGTCGGTGCTCGAGGCCGCATTGGGTTCGCTCGACCGCGTCGAGCGCGTGCTCACGGTGACGGGCTACGTGGCGTCGGCGCCCGACTTCCACGAGCAACCCACCGTCGTCGACGGCGCCAGCCGGGTGCTGGCCGACGTCTTCGGCGACGCCGGACGGCACACCCGTTCGGCCATCGGCGTGGCGGCGCTGCCCCGGCGTGGCGCGGTGGAGATAGAGGTGACGGTCGCCGTCAGGGCTTGACGAACGCTTCGAGCATGGAGGGGCGGGCGGCGGCCGCGGCCTCCCAATAGTTGGGCGTCCCCGTCTCTTGCAGCTCCTGCACGGCGCGCACCGCCAGCCCGTAGGAGGCGGCAGCGATGGCGCCGCCGACGGAGATTCGGCTGACGCCGAGCGCGGCGAGCTCGCCGATCGGCGGCGCGCCGGGGGTGAGGAGGACGTTGACCGGCCGGTCGACCGATGCCAGCAGCGTGCGCAGCTCCACGGGGTCGATGACACGGGGGGCGAAGAGGACGTCGGCGCCCGCCTCCTGGAAGGCCTGCAGCCGGGAGATGGTGTCGGCCAGGTCGACCCGCCCGTGGAGGTAGTTCTCGGCCCGAGCGGTCAGGACGAACGGGACCGGGCCGGCGTGGGCAACCTCGGCGGCGGCCCGCACCCGCTCTACGGCACGGGCGATGTCATAAATCGGGTCGTCCTGGCGCCGCGTGAAGTCCTCGACGGAACCTCCGGCGAGGCCCTGCGCGATGGCGGCGGTGATGGTGGCGGCCACGCCGTCGGGATCGTCGGCGAAGCAGTTCTCGAGATCGGCCGAGACCGGCACCTCGACGGCGGCCACGAGCTCGGCACAATGGGCCAGCACCTCGTCGCGGGTGACGGCGCCATCGAGGCGGCCCTTGGTCGCGGCGAACCCACCGCTCGTGGTGGCGATCGCCTCGCAGCCGAGCGAGGCGAAGAGCCGGGCGGAACCCTCGTCCCACGCGTTGGGCAGGAGGAGGGGCGCGCCGGAGCGGTGCAGCGCCAGAAAGCGCCGGGCCCGTTCGGCTGCCCGATCGGACGGTGAAAGGGGAGGAGGATTCATCAATTCATTCAACGCTCATTCAGTGCTATTTGGGAAGTCTTCGTGCATGATCGCGGCGTTGTTAGCGCCTGGAAGCCGTTCATTTTCACTCACAAATGGGGATCTGGCGGCAGAACATTGAGGGACCTGGTCTTCTCGCCTCCTTGGTCAGGGGACCCGACAGGGTGTAGCAAATCAGGCGCAGTGCGTGTGGGTTGGGGTCGCGAGACCGGGGTCTGATCCGACTCGAGCGACGCCACACCGTCACATCAGGAGGCGTCGGGGAACGAAAGGCCCCACGGTTTAAGCGATAACAAATCCTGCTTACACTTAACTGCCAGCGGCGGCCCCCACTCGGGACTTCTTCCCCGTTGCCCCACGCGTGGGGGCCGCCTGCTGTACCGATCGTTCCGGACAGCCCTGCTCTCGGCGGCCCGTGGAAGGCCACGCGGTTCCTTGTCAGTTCGCCGTCAGTTCGCCGTCAGTTCGCCGATTCCGGGAACTCCCAGTATTGGAACTCGACGGTCATGGGCAGGATGTAGCGCACGTAGAGCGAGTGGATCTTCACGACCTTCTGGTCGTCGACGTGCAGATCGATGAGATCCATCCGATCGTCCTTCTCCCGGAAGGCCTCTGCCCGCTGCTGGATGCCCTTCAGCTCGTCGAGCGAGCCGACGGAAAATCCGTAGTGGTCCATGCGTGGGCAGCGCATCGGGTCCTCTTCGGCGATGAGGAAGATGAACTGGTCCCAGTGCACGCAGCTGAGGATCAAGCGGTGGCGGTCCTCGGTCATGACCGCCATCTCCTGAAAGCCGAGCACCTCGTCGAAGAAGTTGCAGATGTCCATCCGGTTCTCTTCGTCGAGGAGATCGCTCGGGAGCGACATCGCCACGTGGTTGAAGCGCGGGTTTCCGCTCGGGTAATAGGGATGAGCCATCAGGTCCGCACCTCCGGGACGACCATGACCTTGCCGGCGATCCGCCCGAGGGCAAGATTTTCGAGAGCGTCGCCGATCGCGTTGAGTGGGACATCGGTGGGATCGATGAGCAGATCGGCAGGAAAGCCGTCCGACGCCAACATCTCGAGCGCCCGCTCGAAACCGCCGAGATCGTAGACGAACGAGCCCGTCACGGTCAGCTCGTTGAGGATCATCCGGTTGATGTCGAAGGTCGGGTGGTCGATGCCGGCGCCGACCATGACGAGGATGCCGCCGCGCAACAACTGGTGGAAGGCCGCCTCGACGGCGGCCTTGTGGCCCGAGCACTCGAGCACGACGTGGACAGCGCGGGTGGACAGGCGCTCGGGCTCCCAGGGCGGGAAGACTTCGAGATCGGACGGATCGACCACCGCCGATGCGCCGAGGTCGGCGGCCAGCTTGCGGCGGGTCTCGTGGGGCTCGACGACGGTGATGTCTGCCATGCCCATGGCGCGCAGTGCGGCGATGCTGAGCGCCCCGATGGGGCCGGCACCGAAGACCATGACCGTGTCACCTGGCTCCACGCCCGAGCGGGTAATGCCGTGCAACGCCACCGACAATGGCTCGGCCAGTGCGGCGTGGCGGGCGGACAACCCTTCGGGCAGCCGCAGCACCCCGGATGCGCGGCAGAGGATGAACTCAGCGAAGGCGCCGTCGGTGTGCTCCCCGGTCATGAGGGCGCGGTTCTCGCACTGCGACGGCTTGCCCTCGCGGCAGCGCCGGCAGGTGCCGCACTTGGGCGACGAACCCCCCACAACGCGTTCGCCCACCGACCAGCCAGAGACCTCCTCGCCGACCGCGGCGACGGTCCCGCTCCATTCGTGCCCGGCGACGGTACCCGCCTTGGTGCCCCAGCCGTCGCGCAGCTGGTGGATGTCCGACCCACAAATGCCGCAGGAGTGCACCCGCACGACCAGCTGGTCGGGTCCGGGTCGGGGGACGCGGCCGCTCCTCCACGTCGAGGACGCCGGGCGAGCGGTACACCGCGGCCGTCATGGTGCCGGGGAGTGAAGCGGTGTCGGTGGCGGTAGCGGTCGACCCTGACATGCACGTCAGGTTAGGCGCGGTCCCCGAGCCAGGCGAGCCCTCCGGCCAGGTGGCGGAGATAGACCGGCAGCTCCCAGGCGAGATGGAAGTGCCCGAGCGCGGTGTAGAAGGAACGGGCCGCTCCGTCTTCGACGCACCAGGCGAGCGGAAATCCACAGGCGCGGCACCCGGCCGCCCGGAGCGGACAGGTCGACCTGGTCCTCGGCCAGCCGGAGCAGTATCTGCGCATCGGGACGGAAGTCCTTGAAGAGATAGACCTCGTCGTGCCAGACCAGTTGCCCGCCTAAGTGTGCCGTGGCCGGATGGTTCTGCTCGACCACGTCGATCGCGAAGTCCTGTGTCCAGGGGTGGCCGTCGAAGCGGGCGCCGAGCATGGTGCCGTACTCGGGCCAGGTATGGCTGGCGTCGGTGGCCGAGTGCACGCCGAGAACCCTCAGTGTGCCGGCGCCCCACGCTGCATGGGCGGCCCGCTTCTGTTCGTCCGACCACGGCGTCTCCCCGATGGTGAACAGGGCGAGGACCCGGGCACCGGTTAGCTCCTCGGGGAGGAGGTCCCGGACGTCGGCCACGGTGACGGGGTCGAGGCCGGCCAGTCCGGCGAGCTCGCTCAGGGCGGTCGTGGCCTGGGTGAGCGTGCCGTGGACGCCGGCGGGTCCGTCGACGTAGGGGGCCACCTGCGTGACGATCAGCATGGTCTCGGTGTCGGCCATCGGAGTCTCCGCGGAGTGTACGGCTGGTGCGCTTGCTCTGCCGGGTGGTCCAATGCATCCGTCACCGGAGAGCGGGACGAGGAGGTTCGGCGTGGGAGGAAGGAGCGGGGACGGGAGCACCGACGCAGGGGAGGTGGCGGCCACTCTGGCCGCCCTGGGTTCGGCCACTCTGGGAGAGTCGGGCGGGCGGCCGGCGCACCGGCGTCTCCGGGCCGCGTGGCCGGGCGCCGCGCTCGCCGCGCCGGCCTATCCGGTCCGCTGCACGCCGGGCGACAACCTGGCCGTGCACGTGGCTGTGACCCGCGCGCCGCGCGGCAGCGCCCTGTGCGTCGATGTCGGCCTCGTGCCCGACCGCGGTTACTGGGGCGAGGTGCTGACGACAGCGGCGGAGGCGGCCGGCCTGGCCGGGCTCGTGCTCGACGGCGGTGTTCGCGACGTGGCCGCGCTGGAGGCACACGGCTTCCCGGTGTTCTCCTCCGTGGTCGCGTTGACGGGTGCCACCAAGGACAAACCGGGCACGGTCGGCCTCGCGGCGCGAGTGGGCGGGGTCGTCGTCTCGGCGGGCGACTGGGTGGTGGCCGACCGCGACGGCGTGACCTTCGTCGCGGGCGGCGCTCTGGAGTCCGTGGTCACCGCCGGGCGCGCTCGGGAGGCAAAAGAGGCCGGATTCTTCGAGGCGTTGCGGTCCGGCTCGACCACGGTGGAGCTGCTCGGGCTCGACGCCTCCCTCATCCGGGACGGCGGTCAGGACAGTCCACCTACCTGACCCCGAGCCCGACGCCATGGGCGACGCGGTCGCCCTGGTGACACAATGCGGTCATGCCTGACGAGACCGATACCGGAAGTGCGGAGATGTCCGAGCGTATTCAGGTCCAACGGACGATCCCGGCTGAGGCATCGAGGATCTTCGCGGTGCTGAGCGACCCGCAGGGTCACGTGGCCATCGACAGCTCCGGCATGCTGCAGGACGCGACCGGAGAGCCGGCCTCCAAGGTGGGCGACGAGTTCGTCGTGCACATGGACCGTGAAGCGCTCAACGACTACCCCATGGGCAAGTATGACGTGACGGTCACCATCACGACGTTCGAACCCGACCGTGAGATTGCCTGGACGATCCTCGGCCAGATCCGCCCCCAAATCGGCCACGTGTACGGCTACCGGCTCGAACCCGCCGAGGGCGGCGGGACCCTCGTCACGTCCTACTACGACTGGTCGAATATCGACCCCCAATGGAAACAGGCTGACATCTTTCCGGTGATATCCGAGACGGCGCTGCGCGCCACACTCGGGATTCTCGACCGCACGTTGGCGCGGACCACGACCTGGTGACCGTGCGTTCCTTGAGCTCGGTGCGGCATAGAGGAGGTGCGTGGCGTAAGAACACCTCCTCGCTCAAGGAACGGCTGCGAGGCCGACCACGGGTTGATTGAGCACCAGGCCGCCGGTCGAACCGTAGAACGCCGCATCGCCGTAGCTGAAGATGCCGCCGTCTCGGGCGAGCATCCAGTAGCCCTGCCCGTCAGGGGTGCGCTCCATGGCGACAATCGGCGCGTTGAGCGGAGTACCGACCGCTGAGCCGAAAAACCCGATGTCGCCGAACGTGAACACCCCACCGTCCGCCGCGACGAGCCAGTAACCGGCGCCAGTCGGGTCCGCCGACATGCCGACAATCGGACTGTTGAGAGGCACGCCGCCGGTCGATCCCTGGAACGTGGCGCCGCCGAAGGCGAAGATCCCGCCGTCGGAAGCGACGAGCCAATAGCCCAGCCCGTCCGTCGTGGTCGCCATGGCAACGATGGGCTTGTCGAGACGGATGGCGCCGGTCGACCCGAAGTAGCCGGCGTCGCCGAACGCGAAGATTCCGCCGTCCGACGCGACTAACCAATACCCCCGACCATCCGGGGTCGGTGCCATGCCGACGATCGGCGCGTTCAGCGGAATGCCGCCGGTGGAGCCCCAGAAGATCGCGTCGCCGAAGGCGAAGATCCCGCCGTCTGACGCCACAAGCCAGTACCCGCCGGCGTCCGGGGTGGCGGCCATGGCGACAATGGGTCTGTTGAGATGCAGGTTCCCGGTTGAGCCGTAGAACTGGGCGCCGCCAAAGCTGAAGATTCCTCCGTCGCTTGCGACCTCCCAATATCCCGGCGGCCGAATCGGTCCAACGGTGACGGGAAGTGAGGCCGAGCTCGACAAGCCGTTGGCGTCGGTGACGGTGAATGTGACGTTGCGGGTCTCAGGGATGGTCGGGAGGCCGCTGAGTGTGCCGGATGGAGACAGGTTGAGCCCTGTCGGCAGGGTGCCCCCGCTGATCGACCAGAAATAGGGCGCGAGCCCACCAGTGGCGCTGAGGGCTTGGGCGTAGGGGACGCCGATAACCCCCTGGGCGATGCTCGTCGTGGTGATCGTTGGCGGCGCCGAGAGCGTGGCGATGAGCCCCCCGAAATCGGTGGTGGTGCCCGTGGCGACGCAGTTGGCGCTGCCGGCGCAGGAGACGCCAAGCAAAGAGCCGACCCCGGATGGGGCGGCGACCTGGCTCCAAGAGGAGCCCCTGTCGAAGGTGTCGAGGATGGTCGTGCCGCCGACAGCTGTGCAGTTGGATGAGTTAAAGCACGAGACGGCAGACAAGGTGGTGGATCCCGCAGGGGCCCCCAGATCGTTCCAGACGGTCCCCCCGTCAGTGGTGCCGATGGCGTGTGAGCCCACGGCGATGCAATCGGCCGTGGTGCTGCAGGAAATTCCATTGAGCGTGTTCACACCTGCTGGCGGTGTTTCGGGCGACCAGGACGAACCGTTCGTCGTCGTGAGGATGGCTGCGCCGGGACCTGTGGACTTGGATGCGACTGCGAAGCAGTTAGTGGAGGTTACGCATGAGATCGCAGTGAAGTTCATGTACGGTTGGTGGGATCGATTCGGTCGACCACGTAGCTCCTCCGTTGGTGGTCCCGACGATGCTGGGCGAACCGATAGTCGAGTCGAAATCGCTGACCGCTTGACAGGTCGTCGCACTTGCGCACGAGACCGCCGTCATACCTCCCACATTCGATGGCACGGATTGACTAGTCCACGTCGAGCCTGCGTCAGTGGTGGTGATGATGACGGGACTCGAGAAGATCCCGAAACCGACGGCAATGCATTGCGAGGCGACACGCACGAGATACCGGTCAAACCAATGACATTGGATGGAATCGCTTGGGAGTTCCAGGTTCGACCGATGCTTGCCGTGTGCAAAACGGTGTTGATTCCCACGGCGAAGCAGTCGGAGGTGGTCGGACACGAAACCGAGTGGAGTTGGCTGATTCCAGGAGGTGGTGACTGGCTGGACCAGGACAATCCGCCGGTTGTGGTTGCCATAATCGTCGACCCAGCGCCGGCGTTACCGCTGTTTCCCACAGCAATGCAGTCGTTGGCACTCGCGCACGAGATGCTGAAGAGGTCGACGCCACTGGAAGGGACGTCGGTTTGGCTTGTCCAAGTGGATCCGTTGTTAAGCGTGCCGATCACGTACGGGGCCGAGTCGAAGTTGGTACCGAGGGCCACGCAGTTTGTGACGTTTGGACAAAAGACTCCATTTAGCAGCGTTCCGAAGGGAATCGAAGTCTGCGCAGTCCAAGAAGTGAGGTTCACGGTGCTGACAGAAGCCCCACCGCCCGCTGCTCCACTTCCCACGGCCACGCATGTAGCAGATCCCGCGCATGAGACGGAAGTTAGGGACGATACAGAAGGAGGGCCAACGTTGTCCACGTACTTCCATTCGTGGTTCCCACGACGGCGGGAACGGCGCTGACCACTCCGACAGCAACGCAAGTGGACAAACTTTCGCAAGACACACTCCTTAGAGAGTTTAGGTTCGCCGGCGGTGTTTGCATCTCCCATGAAGAGCCGGACGTTGTCGTTCCAACGATCTCTGTCCCACCTACTGCTGTACATTGACTAGTCGTGACGCAAGAGATCGATAGTGGTGGGAAGGACGAATCCGAAATTGTCCAGGTGGAGCCACCGTCGATCGACTTCATGATCCCGGCCCCACCGCCCGCGTAACAGATCAAAGCGGAGGGGCAGGACACGGCCGCCAAGCTGGTGACGCCTCTTGGAGGAGTTCCATTCGTCCAAGTCATCCCTCCGTTGTTGGTGACGATGATTGAGGCGTAGCTGCCGCCGTCGTCTCCCACCGCAACACAGGTGGTGGTGGTCGGCGTGGGATCGGGTGCGCAGGACACCGCGCGGACATTGGTCAAGGGCGGATAGGACGCCGCCGTCTGCCAGCTGATCGTGGCCGCTGCCGAGGGAGCCGAAATGAGAGGGCTCAAGAGGACAAAGCTGGTCGCGAACAACGCCAAGACCGGAAGAACGGAGAAGGTGACATTCCGAACCGCCCGCACGGCACCTCCTCGGTGCTACCCCACGCTCTTCGAACTGGGGACCCGGATCGTACTGCCGCGCAGCCGAGCGTTATTCAGCGGAGTATCGGAGTTGGGGAACGGTTGTGTTACTTCGAGTGGGGTGCGCCCGAAACAATGTTCGGCGGCTTCTGGCCGGCCAGGACATCGCATACCCCCTGACAGGCCAGCTGCGCCATACGCGTGCGAGTAGCGATAGTTGCACTGCCGATGTGAGGAAGGAGCGTCGTCCGCGGGGCAGTGAGCAACCTGGGATTCACCAAGGGCTCCCCGTCGAACACGTCGAGCCCCGCGGCATAGATGGACCCGTTCTCCAGCGCGTTGATGAGGGCGTTCTCATCCACCACCGGGCCTCGTGCCGTGTTGACCAGCACCGCCGTCGGCTTCATCCGGGCCAGTTCCGGAGCCCCGATGAGATGGTGTGTTGAGTCGTTGAGGGGCACGTGCAAGCTGACGATGTCGGAGCGTTCGAGCAGCTCATCGAGCGTAGCGACGAACCCCGGATGGCCTGTGGCGTGTCTCGCCGTGTGGAGAACCTCCATGTCGAAGCCGGCGGCCCGTGCTGCCACCGCGTGTGCGATGTGGCCGAATCCCACGAGTCCGAGCGTCACTCCATGCACGTCGCGGGCGAGGTTCGAGGCGAACCCCCAACCCTGCCAGCGACCCTCCCTGAGAATCTGCTCGGCGTCGGTCGATTGTCTCGCCGCCGCCAGGATCAGGAGAAAGGCGAGGTCCGCCGTCGTATCGTCCAAGACCCCCGGTGTGTTGCACACCGTGACGCCGAGAGCGTCGGCGGCAGCAACGTCGATGTTGTCGTAGCCCACGGCTGCATTGGCAACGACGCGTAGGCGCCCGGCACGACCTGCCTGCAGGACGGACCTGTCAATGCGGTCGGTCAGGTGGCAGACCATCCCGTCGAACTCCGCGACCAGCCGGACCAGCTCGTCGTGCGGAGGGGCGACGTCCCCCTCATCGCCGCCGGGGTAGACGACGTCGTGCCCGGCACTGACAAGCGGATCCGTCCCGCCCTCAATCAAGCTGCGCGTGACGAGGACGCGGCTCATTTGGACAGGGAATTCCTAGTGAGTCGTGTAGTTGATGGCGCCGGCTCCCTTGACGCCGATGGCGAAGCAGAAGCAGTGGATCGGGGCGTGGTCGCTGGTCGGCCGGAGTGAGTGCACCTTGTCGGGCGGGATGTAGACGAGGTCGCCCTGGGCAATCGGGCGGTCCTCGCCGTCGATAGTCATGATGCCGCGGCCGTTCATGACGTAATAGAACTCATGGGTGGGATGTGAGTGCGGGTCGACCAAGCCGCCGCCGGGGACCTCAAACTCGTTGACGAGTTCCAGGTAGCCACCGTCAGTGATGTCCTTGAACTCCCGGGACTCGATCATCCACCACACCGGAACCGTGCCGTTGTGCTCGACCACGGGCGCCTTGTTCTCGATGCTGCGCACGTCCATTCTGCCGTCCCTCCCGCGTTTCCTAGAATGACTCCGGAGTCAGGTTAGGCCGCGGCCGGCACGGCCGCACCGGGCCCAGATGTCAGTGAAGGGACCGAAAGGGGTAGAGATGACCAGAGGCAGGGCCCTGGTGCCGGAAGGTCTGTCAGACTCCGCCTGGTCACCGTTCGGCTGGCTCCCTGTCGCCGACACCGACCCCAAGGACGGCGAGCATCGCATGATGTTCAAGTGGGATGACGCCCACGTGAACGTCATCGGACACTTCCGCAGGGAGGTTCCCGAGACCGAGTCGGGCCTGCGGTGCGAGATGCTGTACCGCCACGACACCCACACCCAGTCGCTTCTGGTGCTCAACGCCCCCGCGGTCATCGCGGTGGCACCCCCGAGCGTGGAGTTCATGGCGGAGGGTGACCGGGAATCCATCCGCGTGTTCAGGATGGAACCGCTGGAGTCCTTGGTCCTGCACCTCGGCACCTGGCACTGGGGTCCCTTCCCGATTGAGGCGCCCGAGGTGCGGCTCTTCAACGTGCAGGGGCTCCGCTACGCAGAGGACAACCGGTGCATGGACCTGGCGGCCCTCGGGCTCTCTGTGGACGTGGATCTGAAGAGCCGATCGACCTGATCATGGAGATCGACGAAGCAGAAGAGGCGGAACTCGTGTCGGCCACCGTGGCCGACCTGGTGGCTGCGCTGAGGGCAGAGGAGCAGGACGCAAAGCAAGCCGAGTCGACGCGTCTTCACCACGACCAGCCCAGAGTGGTGGATGGGCGACCGGACGTTTGGCGGCATGGTCGTCGCGCAGTCGCTCAGCGCCGCACTGCAGGCTGGGCCCCCAGGCTTCGAGATCCACTCGCTGCACGGGTACTTCCTGCGCCCGGTTCCGCCGGGCTCGGTGAGCACCCATGTCGTGACCCCGGTACGAGACGGGCGCTCCTTCGGCACCCGGGAGGTCCTGAGCAGCGCCGACGGCAAGGAGACCTTCCGGATGACCTGCTCCTTCCACGCTCCCGAGGAAGGAGACGAGTACCAGCTCCCGATGGCCTCCGGCATCCCGTTGCCCTCGGAGATCGATGGTGTCGAGGCGCCGTTCCCCTTCGACATCCGGGAGCTCGGACACACGCGAGCGACGGGAGGACGGCACGTTTCTGTCCACTCGCCGCTGCTGGTTCCGCACCCGCGAGCCGCTGCCGGACGACCCCGCCGTGCATGCTTGCGTGCTCGCCTACTTCTCCGACATGACCGGTGCCTCGTTCCGGCCGGGCTCCATCGGAAACTGGGGCACACACACCGACGCCAGCCTTGACCACGCCCTTTGGTTCCACCGACCTTGGCGCGCCGACCGGTGGAGTTTCTTCGACATCGAGACACTGGTGAACACCGGTGGGCGGGCAACCATCCGGGCCACCATGCACGGAGAGGACGGCAACCTGCACACCAGCATGGCGCAGGAGTTGCTGATCCGGCGGCTCGAGGTGCCACTCGTGTTCGACCCGCCTCCGTGGGTGGCGCGGGTCCACGGGGTGGGCGAGGAAGAGAGAGGGGAGCGAGGACCAGAGCATGGGACTGCTTGACGGACGGGCAGCGGTGGTGACTGGAGGCGGATCCGGGATCGGGCGGGCCACCTGCCGGCGTATGACCGAGGAAGGGGCCCGGGTGGCCGTGCTGGATCTCGACGGCGAGGCGGCCGCCGCGGTCGCGAAGGACATAGGAGGGGTGAGTTACTCGGTCGACGTCGGGGACCCAGAGGCTCTGAAGCGTGCCGTCGACGCGGCCGCTGCGGCGCTGGGTGGATTGTCCATCATCTACAACAACGCGGGCACGTCGTCGTTCAACCGCATGCACGAGTACGACGCCGCCGATTGGGAGCGGGTGCTGCGCGTCAACCTCACCGGTGTTTGGGCAGGCATCCGCGCCGCCGTGCCGCACCTTTTGGCAGGCGGGGGAGGCTCCATCGTGAGCACGGCGTCCATCAGTGGGACCCGGCCGGCGGCGGGAGAGGCACCGTATTCGGCCAGCAAGGCCGCCGTGGCGGCGCTGACCGCGTCGGCCGCGCTGGAGTACGGGCCCAAGGTCCGGGTGAACGCGGTGTCACCGGGCATGATCCGCACCACCATGACCGCGCCGTGGTTCGAGTACATGCCGGACCAGGAGGAACGTTTCGTGACGGGCACCCCGGTCGCACGGGTCGGCGAGCCGGAGGACGTAGCCGACGTCGTTGTCTTCCTGTGCTCGGACCTGGCACGCTTCGTCACCGGGCAGAACATCGTCGTCGACGGCGGACTGACGCTCCACGGGTCGGGAGTGGACACGATTTTCGAGCGGGTGTTCCCGCCTGGGCGGTACTGATCCCGTCACCCCGGCGAGATTCCGGCGGGCGCGCGGGGTGTCGCCGTCAGGCGTTCGGGTCGAACAGCGCGCGGTAGACCATCGTGGTCATCGTGTCGAGTGCGACGTCGTCGATGGGCTGCCCGACGAACTCGCGGAGGTAGTGGAACCGGTCGAGCATGGCGAGCGTGGCCATGCCGGCGGCGTCGGGGTCGATGATGTGGCCGGACGAGTCCGGCCCGATCTGCCGGGTCAGTGCGCCGGACAGCGCCGTGAAGGTCTGCCGGATGACGTCGACCAGAACGGGATCGATGGTGGCGAGGTCGGTCCACGTGCGAAACAGCGGCGCGTAGCGGGTCCAGAGCTCCGAGTATGCCTTGACCCAGCCGTGCACGTCGTCCCAACCCGGCGCACCGCTGTCAGCCGGTAGCGCGCTCAGCGCGTCGTAGAGCGTCTGTGCCTCGCCGGCGGCCTCCGTGACGAGTGCGCGCAGCAGGTCCTCCTTGTTCGAGAAGTACAAATAGAAGGTTCCGTGTGAGGTCTTGGCGATGTCCACAATGTCGTTGACGCGGGTGGCGTGGTAGCCGCGGCGGTCGAAGGCGACCATGGCCGCATCGAGGAGATTGCGCATGGTTCGACGGCCCTGGCTGCGCAGGACCCGCTTGCTCGCAGGGGCGCCGCCTTGGTCGGTATCGGCGTCCGGCCGGCCGTTGTGGGAGGGCGGAGCCGCCTTGGGCTTCGGGTTTTTTTTGGCCGATCTCACGGCCGTCGACCCCTTCGTGGCGTTCGCCGGGTCACGTCGGACTCTCGGCGATCTCATGCGGGAAAAATCGTAGTGCCCGGTCCGGGCGAACTGGCTAACCTGACACGGTGGTCAGGTTTGTAATGGGTTTGAAACAACGCTGTGAACAGGGAATATTCGTCCCGTCGGCCGACCCAGAGCCCGACGCGTGAGCTCACCGACCACGTCTCCGAGAGGCCCGCTCGTGACGTCGTTGGACGATGCGATCGCACGCAACGTGCGGGCCGGGCGACACCGTGCAGGTCATGCTCGGCCATAGCCGCTGGACGGCGGGGGCGCGCGAGCTCGCCCGTCAATTCTGGGGCCGCGACCCGGGCTTTACGCTCCTCATGACGAGCCTCGGAGCGCTCGGAGCGCTGTTCTTCCGGGGTGGACTCCTGCGCAAGGTCGTCACGACATACTCGGGCAACAGCTTCCCGACGTACACCCCGAACCCCGTCTTCCGGACCGCCTACGAGTCGGGCGCGGTCGAGGTCGAGCACTGGTCGATCCTCACTCTGTCGCAACGGCTGGAGGCGGCGGCGCGGGGGCTGCCCGCGGCGGTGACAGGTTCGCTGGTGGGGTCGTCGATGGCCGAAAACGACGACTTCACGGTGGTCGACACTCAGTTCGGACCGGTCGGGATGTTGGCGCCGCTCGCGCCCGACGTGTCGCTCGTGCACGCGGCGGTGGCGGACCCCGCGGGTAACCTCGCCTTCTCCGAGCCGCTCCTCGACGGCGTGTGGGGAGCCTGGGCGGCGCGGCGCGGCGTGGTCGCGACAGTCGAACGGGTGGTCGACGACCTTGATGGGCTCGGCCACCGGGTCCTGGTCCCGGGTCACCGGGTGCTGGCGGTGGTGGAAGCGCCGTACGGTGCGCACCCTGGCGGCTGCTACGCGCCGGGTCTGCCGTTGCACAGTTACGGCGAGGACATCGCGCACTGGAGCGCGGTCGCCGACGCCTGTGCCGACGGCTCTATCGACGCCTATGCGGAGAAGTGGGTGCTCGGTCCCGCGACGCACGAGGCGTATCTGGCGCTGGTGGGCCCCGAGCAGTTGCTGTGGCTGGAGGGACGGTCCGACCCGATGTCCTGGAAGGCCGACGCCGACGCTCATCCCGTGGTCGAGGACCCGGTGGAGACCGACTGGGAGCGGGCGGCCGCGTTGGGGGCGAGAGAGGTCGAACGGGTGATAGCCGATGTCGACGCGGACGCCGTGCTGGCCGGGGCCGGCGTGGCCAACCTCGCCGCGTGGGTGGCGGTGGCCCGCGCCCGAGCGGCGGGTCGTCGCGTCGCGCTGACCGCGGAACTCGGACTGTGGGGCTACGAACCCACGCCGGCGGACCCCTACATCTTCAACCAGCGGGTCTTCCCGGGGACGCCGTACCTGTCGGACGCGTCGTCCGTGTTGGGGATGGTGATCGGGGGGCCCGGGACCCGCACAGTCGGGTGCCTCGGCGCGGCTGAGGTGGACGGGGAGGGTTGTCTCAACTCGACCCGGCTGGCCGGGGGCCGCTTCCTGGTCGGTTCGGGAGGCGCCAACGACGTGGCCAGCCGGGCGACGGCCTGCGTCGTCGTGACGCTCGCCCGCCCCGAGCGGCTGCCCGAGACGGTGGCCTACGTGACCTCGCCGGGTCAGCGGGTGAGCAGCGTCGTCACCGACAAGGGCGTCTTGCGCCGCGACGATTGGACGCTGCGCGTGGCGGCGGTGCCGGCGGGCGGGGGGACGGTGGCGGACCGGGTCGCCGCGTTCGTCTCGGCCTGCGGCTACCAGCCCGAGGTGGCGCGCCACGTGGAGGAGCTGCCGCCCGTGCGCCCGGACGAGGTGCGGGCGTTGCGCGATTACGACCGGCAGAGGCTCTTCCTGACATGAGTTTTGCGACGAGGAGCGGCGAAATGAGGAACGGCGAAATAAAGAAGAAGTAAGGAAAGGCAGGAGGACGCACGGAGAGGACTGGGGGTGAGCGATGCGCTCGAAAGCCCCCAGCTACAGTGACCGGCATACCGGGGGGATGCACACCGGATGATAGGGGAGGACATGCAGGTACCACGAGTACGACATGGGTTGAAGGCGCTGATGGCGACGGCGCTGACCGGGACGGCGTTGCTGACAGGCGTCGTCACGATGTCCGGAGGCAGCGCCGGTGCGCAGACCTCGGGTGCCCCCGGGGTGACGCCGACTTCCATCACGGTGGGGTCGATCTCGACACAGACGGGGACGCTCGCGTCGAACTTCTCCTCCATGATCCCGGGAGAGAGGGCCTACTTCGACTACATCAACGCCCAGGGCGGGGTGAACGGGCGCAAGATCAATTACCAATACCAGCTGGACGACGGCGGGAACCCGACGACCTTCAACCAGCTGGCGACAACGCTGATCAACCAGGACCACGTGTTCGCCGTCACGGGCGTCGCGACGGCGTTCTTCTCGCCCAACATCTTCGTCGAGGCGCACATCCCGACGTACGGCTACAACGTGACGGGCAACTGGGTACCGTATCCCAACCTCTTCGCCGCGGGCGGCTCCGTCCAGTTCTACGGCGCCGGTGCGCCCCAATGGGCCTATGTCGCCCGCCAGACGGAGAAGAAGCCCTCCATCGCGCTCGTCGCCTACGGCATCGCGGCGTCGGCCGACGCCTGTCAGGCCGCCGACACCGCGCTGACCGCAGCCGGCTACACCGTCAGCTACGTGGACCTGAAGGTCAGCTACCCGGGCACGACCGTGGCGACCGACGTCCAGCGCATGAAGCAGGCGGGGTCGAACTTCGTCGTCTCCTGCATGGACGTCTCCGGCAACATCACCATGGCTCGGGCCATTCAGCAGTACGGGGTGAAGATGACGCAACTCTGGCTCAACGGGAACGACCAGTCGACGCTGAACCAGAACAAGAGCCTGATGCAGGGTGTGTACTTCTACATCGCGCACGTGCCCTTGACGGCGTCGACGAGTGTGTACCCCGGCCTCAAGCTCTACCTGACCGAGATGAACAAGTACGAGCCCAAGTACACGTACGACGAGCTGGCGATCCAGGGCTGGGAGTCGGCGGCGCTGTTCGTCCAGGGCGTCAAGATGGCGGGTACTAACCTCACCCAGCAAGCCGTGATCGACGCCGACAACTCCCTGACCGCGTTCACGGCCAACGGGCTCACGGCGATCACCGACTGGAAGTACGCCGGGCATGCGGGGCACAAGCCGCCGTACTGCGGCGCCATCATCAAGGTGACGGGGGACAAGTACGTCCCGACCCTCAACACGGGGCAGAACGTGTTCAACTGCTTCGAGTCGCTCAATGCACGCAAGGGCCCGGTCTTCCCTGTTCCGGCGGGCACGCCGGCGCCGGCCTGATTAGCGGGGGCGGGATCGGGTAGTAGGTAAGACCAGGCCAGACCGGCGAGCGGAGCGCAGGCATGGAACAGTTTCTCGGGTTTGCGCTGACGGGCGTCCCGTACGGGTGTACCACGGCGCTGGTCGCGATCTGCCTGGTCCTGACCTACCAGGCGACGGGCGTCTTCAACTTCGCGTTCGGCGCGCAGGCGTTCGCCTCCGGCTACGTGTTCACGTACCTGACCCAGGTAAAGAACTGGTCCGGTTTCGAGGCGTTCCTGGTCTCGGTGGTCGTAATGGGACCCCTAATGGGCTGGGCCTTCGACCGGCTGCTGTTCCGGCACATCGCGAACTCGAACGCGATCGCGAAAATGGTGTGCAGCCTGGCGCTGCTGGTCGGGATCCCGAACCTGCTGCCCGTGATCTTCGGGCCGCAGAATCTCGACGACATCGCGACCATTCTCCCGTTCTTCAATCCCAATACCGTCTATTTCACGCTCTGGGGGACGCCGATCAACGGCGGCTACCTCTCGACGGTCTCGGCGACGGCCGTCGTGCTGGTCCTGCTGACCGTCCTGCTGCGCGGCACGAACCTAGGTCTGCAGATGCGGGCGGCGGTCGAGAGCCGGCGGCTCGTCCAGCTGGACGGGGTGAACGCCAACGGCGTCGTGGGGGTCGCATGGATCGTGTCCAGCTTCATGGCGGCCTTGGTCGGCGTCTTGCTCGCTCCGACGTACGGGGCCGGTGCCTTCAGTACGGACGACTATGTGATCTTGACCGTTACCGCCATCGGAGCGGCAGCCTGGGCGCTCCTGCGTTCGCTCCCCATCGCCGCAGGCGTCGGACTCGGGCTCGGTGTGGCGACCACGGTGCTGCAGGGTTACATCCCGCCCGACAGCTTCTGGAACGCGGCGGTGGTGCCATCCATCCCGTTCGTGGCCATTGTGGCGGCGCTGCTGATCCTGCCGGGGATGCGCAGCCTGGACTCAAGTCGTGACCCGCTCGCCACCATCGACCCGCCGCCGCCGCCAATCGCGGCCAAGACCAGGGCGCCCACCATGGACCGGATCATCAGGCCGCTGTGGTGGATCGTGTTCGGGGGATTCTGCGTGTCGATGCTCACCTGGATCCCCGACGCCTGGACCACCGTTTTCAACAACGGCATCACCCTCTCGATCGTGCTGCTGTCGATCACGCTCATCACGGGCATGGCCGGCCAGCTGTCACTGTGCCAGGCGACCCTGGCCGCGGTCGGAGCGTTCACCGCGGCGCAGCTGGCGAACCACCTCGGACTCAACCTCCTGATCGGTGGGCTCATCGGGGCGGTGGCGGCGGCGGCGGTGGCGGTGATCCTGGCGCTGTTGTCGCTCCGCTTACGCGGGCTGGGTCTCGCCTTGATGACGCTGGCCGCGGCCTTGTTCTTCGACGCCACCTTCTTCAACACGACCTCCATCACAGGGGGTGAGCAGGGCCTGAGCATTCAGGCGAAATGGCTGGGCACGAGCGTGTTCTTCAATTTCGACGGCCACGCGATGTTCCTGTTGTCCTTGGGCGTCCTCGTCGTCGCCGTGATCGTGGTGTTGCTGGTCCGTAAGGGGACGGTGGGCCGGAACCTGGCGGCTATGCGAGGAAGCGAAATGGCGACAGCGGGCCTGGGCGTCAACCCCACGTGGCAACGCGTCACGGTGTTCGCGCTGTCTGGTGCCATTGCCGGCATCGGGGGCTTGCTCCACAGCATGGAACAACAGGTGGTGAACCCGATCGACTGGAACGCCGAGATCTCTCTGGTGCTGGTCGTGCTCGTGGTGACGACCAGCGTCACGACGGTCGAGGGTGCGATCCAGGCCGGCATCGGGTTCTTCGTGACGGAGCAGATCCTGACGACCCTCCTCCCCGCGCGCATCGGTGCGTCCAGCCTGACGGTCGTCCTCTTCGCGTTCGGTGCATTGACCTACGCCGCCCACCCCGAGGGGGTCCTGGAGTACCAGAAGCACCGTTGGACCCAGCGATTCGAGCGGCTCTTCTTCTCCCGGGGCTCCGGGGGTGCCGAGGAGGGCCAACGTGGCCAGGAGGCCGAGCTCGCCGGCTCCTTCTCGACCTCGAGTGTCAATGGCTGACGCCGCCCCCCTCCTGTCGCTGCGCGGGGTGTGCAAGTCCTTCGGCGGAATTCAGGCCGTACACAGCATCACGTTCGACGTGGCGCCCGGCGAGTGCGTCGGCCTCGTGGGCCCCAACGGCGCGGGCAAGACGACGCTCTTCAATTGTGTGTGCGGGCAACTGCGGCCCGAGACGGGCGACATCCTCTTCGACGGCAACGCTCTGGTCGATCTGCCGACCTACAAGCGGGCTCGCTTCGGCATCGGCCGCACCTATCAGAAGGTCGAGGTCTTCACCGACATGAACGTGCGCGAGCACCTCATGGTGGCCGAGCGAGCACGTCGGGGCGAGGCCCGGCTCTGGCGGGACCTCTTGAACCTCAGCAAGCCGACCAAGGACGAGGAGGAGCGTGTCGACGCCACTCTCGAGCTGGTCGGGATCACTCGCTTGGCGGGCACGTCCGTGAACGCGCTGGGGCTGGGGAACTGCCGGCTCGTGGAGCTGGCTCGGGCGTTGGCGGCCGAACCCAAAATCCTGCTGGCCGACGAGCCGTCCTCCGGGCTCGACTTACACGAGACCGCCGAGGTGGCCGCCGTCCTGCGCCACGTCCAACAGGAGCTGGGGACCGCCATCCTGCTCGTAGAACACGACCTCACGATGGTGGCCGAGGTGGTCGACCGCACCATCGTGATGGACCTGGGGGCCATGCTGGCAGAGGGCACCTTCGACGAGGTGATGGCCGACCCCGTCGTCCGTCACGCCTACCTGGGACAGATGGGCATGGCATGACCGTGACCGGCGTGGACACGGAGCGACCGGCGGCACAGGGCGGGGCGGACGTCCTCCGGGTCGACCGGGTAAGCGCCTCGTACGGCCCGTACCGGGCGCTGTTCAACGTTTCGTTCCGTGTGCCCTCGGGTGGGGTTGTCGCGTTGGTCGGCTCCAACGGCGCGGGGAAGTCGACGGTGGCCCGGACCGTGACCGGGTTGGTTGACCCGACAGGTGGGCAGGTCACCTTCGCCGGGCAGGACATCACGAAGCTCAGCGCGTTCAAGATCGCCCGGCTCGGCATGTCGCACGTCGTGGAGGGTCGCGGCGTGTTCTCGAGCCTGACCGTCGAGGAAAACTTGACGCTCGTGTTCCGCCAGCGGGAGGGGCGGGCGAAGCTGCGCGAGAACCTCGAGCGTGCGTATCAGGCCTTTCCGATTCTGGGCGAGCGCCGCAAGCAGAGCGCGGGCACCCTGTCGGGCGGGCAGCAGCGCCTCTTGTCCTTGGCGAAAGTGCTGGTGGTGCCGTCCAAGGTGCTCGTGGCCGACGAATTGTCGTTGGGTCTGGCGCCGGTGGTGGTCGACACGGTCTATGACGGGCTCAGGGAGATCAATCGCAACGGGACGGCGCTGGTCGTGGTGGAGCAGCAGGTGCACCGGGTCCTCGAGCTGGCCACCTGGGCCGTCGTCCTCGACCATGGCGCGGTGGCCTACGAGGGCGAGCCCTCGGGGGCGGGGGCGGTCATGGAGTCGCTGATGCAGCGGCGTGAGCAGGCGGCCGCGGCGGGTGCGGCGGGTGCGGCGGGTGCGGGGGAGGCGGGGGCGGGGGAAACGTGGGAATGAGCGTGAGTCGGAGCATGAACGGGAAGGACGGCCCATGAGCGAGCGAGAACCGGTGATCGTCGACGTCGTGCGCACGGCGTTCGGCAAGCGAGGCGGGGCGCTGGCGAACTGGCACCCGGCCGACCTGCTCGGGTTCACACTGCGATCGTTGCTGGAGCGCACCGGTGTCGATCCCGAGCGGGTCGACGACGTCATCGCTGGGTGCGTCAGCCAAGTGGGCGAACAGAGCACCAATGTCGCGCGGAACGGGTGGGTCTCGGCCGGCCTGCCGCAGTCGGTGCCGGCCACCACGGTCGATCGCCAATGCGGCTCGTCGCAACAGGCGGTCCACTTCGCCGCCGCGGGCGTGGCCGCGGGCCACTATGACCTGGTGATCGCGTCAGGTGTCGAGGTGATGAGCCGCGTCCCGCTGGCGTCGAACGCCCGGGGCGGCACCGGGCCCTTCCCGCCTTCGTTCCTTGAACAGGTCGACGGGCGGCTGTGGACGCAGTTCCGAGTCAGCCAGGTCCTGGCGGAGCGCTACGGGATCACGCGCGAACGAGATGGACGCATATTCGCTGGAGTCCCATCGCCGGGCCGCCGAGAGCTGGGACAACGGACACTTCGCCCGGGAGGCGATCCCGGTGCCGATCCGGACGGAGGACGGCAGCCTGACGCCGGAGCTCCTGCAGGCCGACGAGGGCATCCGGCGCACCACCACGCTGGAGGCGTTGGCGGCGTTGCCGCCGGCCCAGCACTGGGAGCCGGACACCGCGCCCGACATCACGGCGGGCAACTCGTCGCAGGTCACGGACGGCGCCGCCGCCATGCTGATCGCCGACCGGTCCGTGGCCGAAACATTGGGGCTGCCCATCCGCGCTCGGTTCCTGCACTTCGCCGTTGCGGCCGAGGACGCGGCCATCGTCCTGTCGGCACCGGTCCCGGTGACGCACAAGCTCCTGAAGCGGTCGGGCATGAAGGTCGACGAGTTCGACGCGGTCGAGTGCAACGAGGCGTTCGCCGCCGTCGCACTGATGTGGCGGAACGAGTTCTCCTATGACCCCGCACGGATGAACCCGCGGGGCGGCGCCATCGCCATCGGGCACCCACTCGGGGCGAGCGGGGTCCGTTTGATGGGGACGCTGCTGAACCACTTGGAGGCCAGTGGGGGCCGATACGGGTTCCAGACGATGTGCGAGGGCGGGGGTCAGGCGAACGGCACCGTCATCGAGCGCCTGGGCTGACGGCTCCCTTGGCGGTGGCCGCGGCCTCCTGAGCCGCCAGCAAGGGGTGGATCTTCTTCGTCACCACGATCCACTCGACAAGGAACGTGAGGCCCGGCACCAGTCCGGCGCCGAACATGAGCAGGATCCACGCAAGTCCTCTGGCACTGAGTTGTCCGTTGACTATGTGCAGCCGCGCCTTGAGGGCGAGGAGTCCCGCACAGATCACGTAGACGATGTACAGATAGCCGTGCACGATCCCGAAGATGGCGAGCTCGGCCTGGTATCCGCCGCCCCGCGCGAGGTGCAAGGCGAAGAAGAAGAAGAGCGGGATGACCAGGACGCCGACGATGTTCGCCATCAGCTGATAGCGGAAGAGGGCCCCCGGAAGCCCGCGCTCGAAGAGCTTCCTCACAGGCTCACTGCGGTCGGCGTACCACCACGGGATCGCGGGTGCGCCATGTCTTGGGACCTCGGGATGCGAGCTGGGCGAGCCGCGCGTTGTAGGCGGCGAGCTCGGGGTCGTCGACGTCGAACTGGGCTGGCGGCGGTACCGGCCCGCTCTCGTTCTGCCTTACCGCCTCCAAGGCCTCCGCCTCCCGGCGCATTCCCTTCAGGCCGACGGTCTCATAGTCCGTGTGGATCAGCATCCACCAGAAATAGATAGCGACCACGGCGAAAACGGGCCACTCGACCGAGTACAGATAGCTCAACCCGTTGCCATCGAAGGCCCGGGTGACCTGCCACCACGCCGCGAGTGCGCAGCCCGGCACGAAGAGGAGCACCCCCACGTGCAGCGAGACGGCCCTTCTCGAAAGCCAGCGTTCTCGCACGGAGCCAATCGTACTTGCCCGGTCTCGGCTCAGGATTTCGCCGATAACCTCGACGCGGTGCCCCTCGTGACGCGGCCGGAGCCGCCGCTTTCCGGCGAAGAGCGAGCGATGGTGACGGTCTGGCTGGACTACCAGCGAGCCACGCTCGAGTGGAAGTGCGAAGGCCTCGACGGCCGCGATCTGGTGCGCCGAGGGGTGCCGCCGTCGACGTTGACCCTCCTCGGGCTGGTGCGCCACATGACGATCGTCGAGTGGTTCTGGTTCGAGCGGATCTTTCGGGCGGGGAACGGGACGAAGCCGATCTCGACGGACGACGATCCCGACGCCGACTTCAACGACGTCTCTTTTGACAAGGCCGAATCCGATCTCGACTTGTTCCGCCGTCAGTGCGATGTGTCACGTGGCATCGTGTCGGTTGCGGGCGGCTTGGACGACATTGCGGCGTCGACCGCCCGGGGCGAGGTCTCATTGCGCTGGATCATGATCCACATGATTGAGGAGTACGCGCGCCACAACGGACACGCCGACTTCCTTCGTGAGCTGATCGACGGGGTGGTGGGAGAGTGAGTGATCTCGACCACGACGCACTACGCGCGGTGCTCCCCCTCCCGGGGGACTAACTTCGTCTCGAAGTGAAGTTCTCGGTTCGGCAGATCCTCGCGTCCGCCGTAGGCGCGGTGCTGGCCGCGCTGATCGCGTCGTCTTTCGGAGTCAAGGGAACGATCATCGGAGTGGCGATCGGGTCTGTCGTCGCCACGATGGGCACGGCGCTCGTCGGCCAGTCGATCGAACGTGGGCACGAGGCCGTGAAACAGGTCGTGGTGCGGGCGCCCGACTCGACGCTGCTCCGGAGGTTCGGCGGCACGGAGGCCAGCGGCCAGCCGGAGGCCACGATGGGCGACGGTCCGGTTCCCGCGGAGTCCTCCTCTGCGACGTCCGGCTCCGAGGCAGCCGACGATCGGACGACCACCATGGAGTCGACGGTGGCTGAGGCGACTGAACGTCACGGGCTGGAGGTGTCCGCCGTCGCCGACGCTCCGGCCACGGAGCGACTCGAGGCCGTTACCCTCCCGCCGGGGCGAGTGGGCCGGTGGCCATGGCGTATCGCCGGTCCTTTTAGGGGGCGATACAGCTGGCAGGCCATTGCGGGGACGGCCGCCGTCGTCTTTCTGCTGGCACTGTTGTTCGTGACGGCCGTCGAGCTCACTTCCGGGGAACCGTTGTCCTCCATCTTCGGCGACCACGGCAGCGGCCCCAGCGTGAAGGATATTTTCGTGCCGTCGCCCGCGCCGGCGACCACCACGACGACCACCACCACCAGTACGACGGTGCCGGCGTCCGACCACGACCACGACGGGGCGGCCCGGTGCCTCGTCGACCACGACCGTGAGCACGACGACGACGGCGCCGAGTGCTGGGTCGACGACGACCACGTCGGGTGGCTCGACCACGACCACGTCGCCCGGCGAGACGACGACGTCGGGTCCGGGGTAGGACGGGTCCGAGGGAGAGTTCGGCTACCAGCCCTTGAATTGCGGGGGGCGGCGCTCTACGAAGCTGGCGATGCCCTCGTCGGAGTCGAGGGTGTTCGTGACGATCTCCTGGCCCATCGCCTCCTCCAGGAACGATGTCGCGCGGTCGACGTCCAGCGCCCGGTTGGTCAGCCACTTGGTGACGCCGATCGCCTTGGTCGGGGCCGTGGCCAAGCGGCCCGCCCACTCTTCGACCGCGGCCTGCAGCTCGGATCGCGGCACCAGCTTGTTCACGAGTCCGATGCGGTACGCCTCCGCGGCGGGGACGTCGTCGCCGAAGAAGAACAACTCCTTCGCTTTCTGTATCCCCACGAGCCGGGTGAGGATCCAGGCTCCGCCGGCGTCTGGCGCGATGCCCCGTCGGATAAAGACCTCTATGAACTTCGCCTCCTCAGCCATGATCACAAGGTCGCAGGCGAGGGCGAGGTGCATGCCGCCACCGGCTGCCGTGCCATTGACGCCGGCGATGACCGGCTTCTCGCAGTCGATGATGGACCCGACGAGCCGCTGCCACCCGTCCCGGATCATCCGGGACGCATCTCCCGCCACGGTGTCCGGCGCCTCGACGGGTTTGGGGCGGGGAGGGAGGCGGCCCCCGGTGAGGTCTGCGCCGGTGCAGAAGGCCCGGTCGCCGGTTGCGGTGATGACAACCACCCGTACGAAGAGGTCGGACGACGCGTCGCGTACCCATTCGGCGACCTGGTCACGCATGAACTGGGTCATGGCGTTACCGGCGTCGGGACGGTTCAGCGTGATGTAACAGACGCCGTCTTGTATCCGGCGGACGACGTCGTCTCCGGCCGGGCTCTGCGTGGTATCGGTCATCGGTCTCCTTGTCTGGTGGTCGGTGTCGGCAATCAGCCCGTCACGACGAGGGCGTCGGCCGCCACCGCGCCGTGCGGCCCGGCGAGCAGGGGGTTGATGTCGACCTCGGCAACCTCCGCGGAGAGGTCCACCGCCAGGTGCTGCATCTTCATCAACACGTCGACCAGCGCGGGCCGGTCGGCGGCGGGCTGGCCGCGCACGCCCCGGAGCACGGCTGCCCCCGCAGCTCATCCAACATGGCGCTGGCGTCGCGCGTCGTAAAGGGCGGCACCCGGAACGTCACGTCGTGCAGGACTTCGACCAAGGTGCCCCCGAGTCCGAACATGACCACCGGCCCGAACAGCTCGTCACGGGCGACACCTACCACCGTCTCGACGCCCGGGACCATCGCGGCCACCAGCACCCCCTCGACAACGGCCTCCGGTGCCGCCTTTTTCGCGGTGGTCACCAGCCGCTTGTAGGCCCGTCGCGCGTCGTCCGCGTCTCGGACACCCACGGCGACCAACCCCAGGTCCGACTTGTGCGGGATGTCGGCCGACACCACCTTGAGTACCAGAGGGAAGCCCACCTTCTTGGCCGCCTTGGCGGCGTCGCCGGCCGAGGTGACCACGCGCTCCTTGGGCACGCTGATGCCGTAGGCCTTGAGAAGCGCTTTGGAGTCCTGCTCGGAGAGGATGTCTCCGCTGGCCCGGCGTACCGCTTTCGGGAGAAGGATCGGCATTGCCTTCGGCTTGGCCGGCGACGGACGTCGCAGTGGTCGGGTGAACGCCGATTCGTACGTAGCGACGAAGCGGTGATGGTCGAAGTAGGCCTTGGCCGCCATGACCGCGTTCGTAAAGGTGCGGAACGTCGGCACAGTGCTCTTGAGCAGGGTCTTCGTGTACGCCTCCTCGGTCCCGACCGGCGAACCCCACACGACGAGGATGGGCTTGTCGGGACGTCTCCCAGGCCGCGACCACGTCCTTGCACAATTGGTTGGCCATGGACGGGACCGCGCCCGCGATGGGGCAGAGGAGCAGATCGACGTTCGGGTCGGCCAGCATCGTCTCGAGAATTCTCGGGCCGCGCCAGTCGCGCACCGGCGCGCCGCCGTTGTCGACGGGGTTGGAGACGCGGAGGTAGGGCGGGATCCACTCGTGCAGCTGTTGCTGCGAGTCTTTCGTGAGGAAGGGGAGCTCGAGCCCCGCGGCCGCCACCATGTCGGCCATGTGGGCGCCGGTTCCTCCCGAGATGGAATAGACGCAGACCCGACCGCCCGCGCCACGGACCAGCCGGCGGGTGGCTGACGCAGACGGCGGTTGTGTCCGGGCGAGCGCAGCCGAGACCTCGAGCAGCTGGTCGAGGCCGTCGACGCGCTGCACGCCGTACTGGCGGAAGACAGCCGAGACGACGTCGTCGGACCCAGTCAGGTGTCCGGTGTGGGCCTTGGCCATGGACGTACCCTCGTCGGTCCTGCCGACCTTCACGACCACGACCGGCACCTTGCGGCGAGCCGCTTCGTCCGCAGCCAACTGGAAGGTGCGCCCGTCTTTGAAGCCTTCGATGTAGCAGGCCACCGCGCCGGTCGTCGGCAAACTCGAGAAATAGTTGATGAAATCGGCGGACTCGAGGTCGGCCTCGTTGCCTGCGGGGGCCCAGTGTGACAGCTTGATCCCGATCTCCTGTCCCTGGAACACGGGGCGGCCCTGATGCCCGCTCTGGGTGATGAGCCCGATGGCCCGTCCCGGTAGGTCGTCGCGAAAGAGCTCGAACGCGTTCAGGTTGGTGTTGGGCCCCAGGAGGTGCAGGTTTCCCTCCTTGATGATGCGTTCCATCTCGTCCTGCAGCTTCTCTCCCTTGGCACCGACCTCGGCGAAGCCGGCGGCGAAGACCACCGCGAACTTGGCCTTGGCCGCGACGGCGTCACGCAGGATGGGCAGCGGCTCGCCGACGAGAATTGCCACCAGGTCGAGCTGGTGGGTGACGTCGGTGAGCGCCTTTGCACAGGGCCGCCCCCCGACGACGTCGCGGTTCGGATTCACGTAGTGCACAGCGGCGCCGCGCGCCTCGGCCCACGTGGTGATCTTCTGTGTCAGCGCAGTGTTGGTCCGTTCGTTGGAGTCGGATGCCCCGACGACCGCAACCCGCCGGGGCCGGAAGAACGTGTCGAGGTCGAGGTGGCGAAGCGCCGTGGGGCGCCCGGTGATGTCGGGCTCTGGCGTTTCCCTCAATGTCGGCATCTCCCTCCTTCGTGCCCGACTGGCGGCAGTACCCATCAACGAAGGACGCCCGGCGCAGTGGCGTGAGCGGCTGGTGCAAGAGCCGCCGGGGCCCTCACCGTATCTGGCCTCGGTGTCAGTGTCGATCCGGAAGCGGGTCGCATTGTCCCGGGTGGGAGCCAAATTGTGAGCCTCCAAGCTCCTCGTTACGGTACGGAGCATGGCCAACCGCCGCGTGGCGATCGTCGGGGCGTCGACGTCCGACTGCGGGCGAATCGACGACAAGACGGCGTACCAATTGAACTTTCAGGGGACGACCCGCGCGTTGGCCGACGCCGGGATCTCCAAACAAGAAGTCGACGGGTTCATGTCGCTCACCGGGGCGCTGCCACCAGTGGAGCTCGCCGAATATCTCGGCCTCCGTCCGAACTGGGTTGACTCGACTGGTCACGGCGGGAGCATCTGGGAGTGCATGGTCGAGCACGCCGCCGCCGCCATCGCTCAGGGCCTGGTCGAGGTCGTCGTGCTCACTTACGGCTCCACACAGCGCGCCGACCTCAAGAAGAAGCTGCGCATGGCGAACCTGTCTTTCGGCACCAGGGGACCCGCCCAGTTCGCCGCACCCTTCGGCCACTCGGTCGGGTCGCATTACGCCATGGTGGCCCGCCGGCACATGTACGAGTTCGGTACCACGATTGAGCAAATGGCCGAGGTCGCGGTGCTCGACGCGCCACAACGCCGGGCTCAATCCGGACGCTTACTACCGAGACGCCATCACGATCGACGACGTGCTGAATTCGCCGATGGTGTGGGACCCGCTCACCAAGCTGCACTGCTGCATCCGTTCTGACGGCGGCGGCGCTATCGTGCTCACGAGCGAAGAGCGAGCCCAAGGCTGCGCGAAAGTCCCGGTCTGGGTCCTCGGAACCGGCGAGGCCGTATCGCACACGACGATGAGCGAATGGGAGGACTTCACCGAGTCGCCGTGCGTGCGCTCGGGTGAGCTCGCGTTCACACGGGCCGGAGTCGCCCCGGAGGACATCGACACGGTCCAGGTCTACGACGCGTTCACCCCGATGGTGATCCTCACCCTGGAGGGACTGGGGTTCTGCAAGAAGGGCGAGGGTGGCTCCTTCGTGGAGGACGGCAAACTGCGGGTGGGTGGCGCGCTGCCAACCAACACGGACGGAGGCGGGCTCTCGGCCTGCCAGCCCGGCATGCGGGGCATATTCTTGCTCATCGAGGCGGTCAAGCAACTGCGCGGGGAGTGCGGGGCGCGCCAGGTCCCTGACGCGCGTCTGGCGTGCGTGAACGGCACAAGTGGCTGGTTCACCGCGGCCGGCACCGTCATCCTCGGTCGCGCATAGGGCATCGTTCGACGCCGTAGCCTGGCGCGATGCCCGCGCCCTACGACCTCACGCGCGAGGAGTTGGCGAACCTCCTCGTCGGCGAGCCCGAGTACCGGGCTCGCCAGGTGTGGGACGGCCTGCACGTGCGGGTCCAGCGGCCCGAGGAGATGACCGAGCTCCCGGCCCCGCTGCGCCAAGAGCTCGAGCGGGCGCTCCCACCCGCCTTGTCCGAGATCTCGCGCCGGACGGCCGACGCTGGAGAGACCACGAAGTGGCTGTGGGCGCTGTCCGACGACAGCAGGGTGGAGACGGTGCTCATGCACTACGCGGACCGGGTCACGGTGTGCGTCTCCACCCAGGCGGGCTGCGCCATGGCCTGCCAGTTCTGCGCAACCGGGCAGGCGGGCTTCCAGCGGCACCTGACCGAGGGCGAAATAGTGGAGCAGGTTGCCGCCGCCGTCCGGGAGTCCCGTCCCCGCCGGCTCTCCAACGTCGTGTTCATGGGCATGGGCGAGCCGCTGGCCAATTACGACCGGGTCTGGGGCGCCGTGACCCGACTGCACGGCGACATGGGCCTCTCCGCCCGGCACCTGACGTTGTCGACGGTCGGCGTGGTGCCGGGCATCCGACGACTGGCCACCGAGTCGCTGCCGGTCAACCTGGCCGTCTCGTTGCACGCCGCCAACGACGCGCTGCGCGACGAGCTGGTCCCGATCAACCGGCGCTATCCGCTCGGGTCGTTGGCCGAGGCGTGCACCGCGTACGTCGCGGCCAGCGGTCGCCGCCTTTCCATCGAGTGGGCGCTGATCGCGGGTGTCAACGACCGCGGACGCGACGCGGAGGAACTGGCGGCCTTCGCCCGCCCGTTGGGCGCGCACGTCAACCTGATCCCGCTGAACCCGACACCGGGCTACGCCGTGGTGGGCTCCCCGCCCGGCCGGGTTCGTCGGTTCCGCGACGAGCTCGCTGCGCTCGGTCTGAACGCGACCGTGCGGACGACGAGGGGGGTGGAGATCGATGCCGCCTGCGGGCAGCTGGCCGCATCCGCCTCTCCGCCCGCTCCGTCCGCGCCCGGGACGAGTCCGGTCCGATTGGCCCGACCCGTCACCGATCGGTAGAACGGGCGGCATGGCAAAGTCAAGGCAGTCGAGCGTGGTGCGTCCCTCGTTGCTCTGGTTCCTCCTGTTGGACAGCGGGATCGTCCTCTTGACGCTGCTCGTCTTCAGTGACGACGCGTACACGCGGGCCAAGGAGCGCCTGGAGGACCGGTTGCCGTCTCGGAACACGCTCGTGGGCCTGCTGCTCGGAACCGTGGTTATCCACACGGTCGAGGCGTTCGCCGCGGGACGGGTCGCCCGCCGGCGCGGCCTGTCCGCGGGAGGTTGGCGCACCCAGACGTTCGTCGTGGGCTTCCCCTCACTCCT
Organism: uncultured Acidimicrobiaceae bacterium; assembly: GCA_963808355.1. Lineage (GTDB taxonomy): Bacteria > Actinomycetota > Acidimicrobiia > Acidimicrobiales > RAAP-2 > Bog-473. Next base: position 18,444 of record CAWEFL010000003.1, on the reverse strand, counting down.
GGCGCTCCGCCAGACAAGAGACCGATGAGCGCGACGATCACACTGAACGGCCGGTCAGTCGGCCGGATGGGTTTCGGCGCCATGCAGCTGCCGGTCCGGGCGTCTTCGGCCCGCCGCGGGACCGCGGGGCTGCGCTCGACGTCCTTCGCCGCGCCGTCGACGCCGGCGTCACTCATATCGACACCGCGGAGTTCTACGGTCCGGACGTCGCCAACGAGCTGATCCGTGAGGCCCTCCATCCCTACCCCGAGGGGCTCGTCATCGTGTCGAAGGTGGGCGCGGCGCGCGACCGCACGGGTGGGTGGCTGGGCGCACAGCGACCCGGCGAGCTGCGTGCGGGCGTCGAGGCGAATCTGGCGTCGTTACGCCTGGAGCAGGTCCCCGTCGTCAACCTGCGGCGCCATCCCGGTTCGGACGTCCCCTTCGACGAACAGATCGCGACCATGATGGCCCTCCGTGACGAGGGCCTGATCGGCGCGATCGGCCTGAGCAGCGTCACGCTGGACGAGTACCGCCGAGGTGCGGCACTCACCTCCGTCGCGTGCGTCCAGAACGCGTACAACGTCGCGGACCGCTCCGACCAGGGCGTCTTCGACGCCTGCCGCGACGACGGGGTCCCGTACGTCCCGTTCTTCCCCCTCGGTTCAGCCTTCATGCCGGACCAACCGGTCCTGAGCCATCCGGCCGTGCTGGCCGTGTCCGCGCGGATGGGCTGCACCCCGGCTCAGGTGGCGCTCGCCTGGCTTCTGCAGCTGTCGCCGAACGTGGCGCTCATCCCGGGGACCTCGTCGCTGCAGCACCTGGCCGAGAACCTGGCCGCGGCCGACGTGGAGCTCGACGAGCGTGCGAAGGAGGCGCTGGCCTGATCGAGCGAAGCCCGGGCCCGAGCCCACGAACCGATCGACCGCTGGGAGCGTCGTCCTTCACGACGCGCGCCGGGTACGCAGATGCAGGCCGACCAGGTGACCCTCGTCTACGCGCTGGAAAGCCGCTGAGTTTGCGCCCGATTGCTCAGCGGTTCTTCCATTTCGGCGCGCGTTTCTCGGCGAACGCCTTGGGTCCCTCCTTGGCGTCTTCGCTGCTGAAGACCTCCCCGGAGAGCTCCGACTCGATCTTGTAGGCCTCCGGCATGTTGGTGGCCAGGCCGCGCAAGACGGACTCCTTGGTCTTGCGGACGGCGAACGGACCGTTGGCGGTGATGCGGCGCGCGTAGTCATAGGCGCGGTCCATCAGGTCAGGCGGCCGGCAGACCTCGTTGAGCAGGCCCATTTCGTAGGCGCGTTGCGCCGGGATCTGGTCGGCGCAGAGGAGGAACTCCATGGCGGCCGGGAACGGGACCTGCCGGGGCAGCCTCACGGTGGTGCCACCCCCCGCGAACAGGCCCCGTTTCGGCTCCATGACGGCAAAGGTCGCGGTGTCGCTTGCGACCCTGATGTCGGTGCCGCCCAGCATCTCCATGCCGCCGGCCACACAGGTGCCGTTGACCGCTGCGATGATCGGCTTGTAGAGCTTCGTGCCGCGGAGGACGGCCCTAACCCCGTCGTCGAGGCGGTAGCCGCCCACCTCGTCGACCTCGCCCGCCTGCATCTTGCTGTGCAGCTCCGTGATCTGGGGGATGTACGTCTTGAGGTCGGCACCCACGCAGAAGTCCTTCCCGACGCCGGTGACGATGGCCACGTAGGCGTCGTCGTCCGCGGCGAATCGGTCCCAGGCGCTGCGCAAGCGGAAGAAATGCTCCATGTCCATGGAGTTGCGCGCCTCGGGACGGTTGATGGTGATGGTGACGATGTGGTCGTCACCCGCGGCGTAGTCGATCGACATGGACTCCGGGGCTTTCTGGCTCGTCGGGGCTGGGCCCGGTGGGGTCCCGGGTTCAGTCCTTCGTCTGGCCGATGCGGTTCGTGAAGCTGCTGACGCTGACGATGCCCTGGTCGTTGATCTTCGTCTGCCCGCGTGCCCGGGAGACGAGTGAGGTGTCGACGTCGGCCGCCTCGGCCCGGAGGGCACCGACCGTGCACTGCTCACGCGGCCGCACGCTGAACGGGTCGAACTGAAAGTGCCTCATGGCGTTCTGGTGGGTGATCTTGTCGATGTCCTCGTCCGACACGCCCTCGAGGTATTTCATGAGGGCCTCGGGCGCCTGCGGCCAGGTCGAGTCCGAGTGCGGGTAGTCACACTCCCAGGTGATGTTGTCGACGTTCATGTACTGCCGGCTCTGGACGCCGAAGGCGTCGTCGATGAAGCAGACGATGACGCGGTCCTTGAAGACTTGGCTCGGCAGCTGGTCGCCGAAGTCCTGGCCCGTCCACTTGTGGTGGTGCTGGTACACGTAGTCGATCCGCTCGAGGGCGTAGGGAATCCAACCGATTCCGCCCTCGGACAAGGCAAAGTGCAGGTCCTTGTACTTCCGCAGGATGGGTGACCAGACAAGGTCGGCGGCCGCTTGGACCATGTTGATGGGCTGCAGGCTGATCATCACGTCGATCGGCGCCTCAATGGAGGTCATGAGGATCTGCGAGGATGAGCCGAGGTGCATGCACACGACGGTTCCCTCGTCGGCACAGGCTGTCCAGAAAGGGTCCCAGTGCTCGTTGTGCAAGGACGGCCATCCGAGCTTCTCGGGGTTCTCGGAGAAGGTGACGGCGTGGCAACCTTTCTTGGCCACCCGACGCACCTCGGCCGCACCGAGCTCGGGGTCCCAGATGACGGGGATCGACAACGGGATGAAGCGTCCCGGCTCGGCGCCACACCACTTGTCAATGTGCCAGTCGTTGTACGCGCGCACCATGGCGAGCGCCTCGTCCTTGTCCTCGCGCCGGGCGAAGAGCTGTCCGCAGAATTGGGGGAATGAGGGGAAGCACATGGAGCCGAGCACGCCGTTGACTGACATGTCGCGCACCCGCTCGTGCACGTCGTAGCACCCGACCCGCATGTCGTCGAGGGACATCGGCTCAATCCCATACTCCTCGGGCGGCCGGCCCACGACGGCGTTCAGCCCGACATTCGGGATCTCGTTGCCGTCGTAGTACCAGTAGTCGGTCCCGTCCGGCCGGCGGATCAGCTGCGGCGCCCGGTCCTGGTACTTGGCGGGGAGCAGCCCGTCGAACATGCCCCTGGGCTCGATGACATGGTCGTCCACGCTGACCAGGATCAAATCTTCGGTCCGCATCGTCGTCCTCCCCAATCTGCCGTCGGTGTCGCTGAGCCGGGCGCCGGTTTCCCTGACGCCCGTGTCACCCACTGTAGGCGGCCCGCCGGGGGAGGGGCTTCGCTCGGTCAGGCGCTGGCCGCGAGCTCCGCCTCGGGGCCGGGGGCGCACAGGCCCCGCCTCGGCAGGATGATGTCGTCGATGATCCCGTAGTCACGGGCCTCTTCGGCTGTCATGTACCGGTCCCGGTCGATGTCGGCCGCCACCTGCTCGACGGGCCGGCCGCTGTGGTGGGCGATGATCTCGGACATGCGGAGGGTGAGCGAGAGAACCTCCCGCAGCTGGATCTCCATGTCCGAGGGCGCCCCCCGGGTGCCGGCCGAGCCCTGGTGGATCATGATGCGGGCGTTGGGCAGGGCGAACCGCTTCCCCGGCGAGCCGCCGCACAGAATCATGGCGGCCGCCGACATCCCCATGCCGACGCAGATGGTGCTCACGTCCGGTTCGACGTGTTGCATCACGTCGTAGATCGCCATGCCGGCGTAGGCCACACCGCCGGGCGAATTGATGTAGAGCGCGATGTCCTTCTGGTTGTCCTGCGCCTCCAGGAAGAGCATCTGGGAGATGATCAGGTTGGCGACCTGGTCGTCCACCTCCTGTCCCAGGAACACGATCCGCTCGCGGAGCAGCTGTGAGTAGAGATCGAAGGCTCGGTCGCCCCGGTTCCCCTCTTCGATGACCGTGGGGACCAGGACCTGGCGTAGGTGCGGCATCGTCGGCTCCTCCTGCTCGGGTTGGGTCTGAGTGGCCCTCCCCGAGGCTATATCAAATATGAGATAGTGTGCCACCGTGAACGAGAGGCGCCATCCAACCGTCTTCCCCGGCTTCAAGGAGATGGCCGAGCGGCGCCGGACGGTCACGGGGCAGCTGGTCTCGCTGCGGCGGGAGCTCGGCCTGTCCCAGACCGAAGTGGCGACCCGCATGCGGACGTCGCAGTCGGCGGTCGCCCGGTTCGAGGCCGGCGACCTGGATGCCCGGCTGTCGACGCTCGAGCGGTACACGATGGCGCTGGGAGCGCGGTTGGAATGGAGGATCGAGCATGCGTGAAGGCGAATGGCCTCTGACCCCGACCCCCGGACCTCCCGGGCCTCGGGGGCCTGTCCGGGCCCTCGTCGACCCTCTCAGACGTGCTTAGCCGGCGCCTCTTCGAGCAACGCGTCGTCCTGTTGCACGGCCCGCTCGACGACCTCTCGGTGACCCGGGCCTCGGCCGAGCTGATGACCCTCGACGCCGACGGCGACGAACCGGTCACCCTGCGTGTGGACTGCGGCGAAGGCGGTCTGGCCCACGCCCTCACGCTCATGGACGTCGTTGAGCTCATGGGCGTGCCGGTGCGGGCGCTCTGCCTGGGCCAGGTCGGGGAGGGCGCCGTCGGTGTGGTCGCTGTGTGCGCCCGGCGCGCGGCGCTCCCGAACACCCGCTTCACGCTGCGCGAGCCCGCGAGCGGAGCGGCGGCGCCGGTGCACGCGCGCAACGTGGCCCAGTGGGCCGAGCTGAGAGCGGACGAGCGGGACCGCTTCTGCGCACGGGTCGCGGCCGCGACCGGGCGTGCGGTCGACGAGCTCGCGCGACGACCTGGTTCGTGGGAGGTTTCTCGGAGCGGACCAGGCGGTGCGCTATGGGTTGTTGGACGAGGTATGCGGCCCGGGAGCGGATATCAAGAAGCTGCCCGGAGCGCCCGGCGGCTGCGGGTGGGGCGGGCCAGCCCATGGGGTTCCGGCCCCTGCGCTGATCGGGCACGGTTGCATGCGCATGCGTACGATCGGGCCATGACCGCGCCTCGCATCTCGCCGCTTCCGCCCGCCGAGTGGGACGAGCGCCTCCGCGCCGTCCTGGAGGCGTCGCCGGGCGGGACGGAGGAACCGATGCACATCTTCGCCACCTTGGCGAGGGCGCCCGACGTGTTCCGCCGGTGGATGGGCTTCGGCGGAGCGCTTCTCTACGGCAGCTTGCCCAGCCGGCTGTGCGAGATCGTGATCCTGCGCACCGCGTACCGCTTCGACGGCTTTTACGAGTGGGCGCAGCACGTCGAGATGGGACAGGGTCGTGGCGTCACGCTCGCGGAGATGGAGGCACTCGGAGGGGACCTGGCCGCACTGGAGGCCGTGGACTGGACGCCGCTCGAGCGCGCGGCGCTGCGGGCGGTTGATGAGACCCGTGAAGACGGGGCCGTGTCGGACCGAACCTGGGCTGAGCTGGCGACGCAGCTGGACGACGCGGGGCTGATCGAACTCCTGATGCTGATCGCGCACTACATGATGCTCACCACCGTGCTTCGCTCCCTGCGCATGCAGCCCGAGGCACGGGCTTTCGCCCAAGCGGGCCTCGTACGCGGCGGCCCCGAAGCCTGAGGGGCCAGGGGAGGAGGAGGCCGACGCCATGAACCCACTCCTCCAGGGCCGCTGCATCACCGTGGTGGGTGCGGGCACACAACCGTCGCGGGACCCGGACGCGCCAGTCGGCAACGGGCGGGCCATCGCCATCCGTGCCGCCCGGGAAGGGGCCTCTGTCGTGTGCGTCGACCGCGACGAGGGGGCCGTCGAAGAGACCTGGCGCCTGATCACCGAGGAGGGCGGGACGGCGGCCATCGTGGTCGCGGACGTCACGACCGACGAGGGTTGCCGGCTCGCCGTGCGGGATGAGCCGGGCCTGGTGCCCGACGGGATCGTCCTCAACGTGGGCACCGGGTTTGGCATGGGCGTGGCGGGCACCTCGGCTGACGAGTGGGACAAGACCTTCGCTCTCAATCTCCGCGCGCACTTCATGTTGGTGCGCCGCGCGCGCTGGTCGTCTTGCCCGACAATGCGTCCATCGTGTTCATGGGCTCGGTGGCCGGGTTGCGCCCGGGCAGTCGCATCCCGGCCTACGACGCGTCGAAAGCGGGCCTCATTGGGCTGAACCGACACGTGGCCGTCGAGGGCGCGCGCGCCGCGGCATCAGGGCGAACGTCCTTGCGCCCGGCCTCATCGACACGCCACTGGGCCGCGCCGCGTCGGCCGGACGTCCGTCGCGCACCCGCACCCCGGTGCCCCTCGGGCGTCAAGGCACGGGGTGGGAGGTCGCCGCCGCGGCGGTCTTCTTGCTCTCCGACGAAGCGAGCTACATCACGGGCCAGGTGCTCGCCGTCGACGGGGGGCTGACCCTCATATGAGCCGCGGTGATCAACAAAGTCGCCTTGCACCGGGCCGGCTTCCTGTCGGGCGTTGGGCTCGTGGTCCACGTCGGACGCCGCGCGCACACCGTGTATCGGGCACGGTGCAGGTCGTCCGGACCAAGGATGGCTTCCGCATCGCGCTCACCCACGGAGGCGATCGCCACAGGGATTCGTGTACAGGGCGACGCAACCACGACCCAGCACGGGTTGCGTCAGGTGGTTAGAGGCGTGAGCCTCGAGTCTGCCGATGGTCAGTAGGCGCCGATGCCCCGGACCATCGTCATGGGGGTCTCGAAAACGATCTTGAGGTCCCACCACAGCGACCAGGAGGCCACATAGAGGTAGTCGAGCTGCACGAGGTCGTTGCGGGTGAGGTCGTTGCGTCCCGAGACCTGCCACAGACCCGTGATTCCCGGTCGCACCTCGAAGCGGCGGGTCGCCCAGCCGTCAACCTTTGACTCGCTAGGGATGAATGGGCGTGGCCCCACGATGGACATGTCACCCTTGAAGACGTTGAGGAATTGTGGGATCTCGTCAATGCCCGTCCGGCGCAGGAACACCCCGAGCCTGGTGATACGGCTCGCATCGTCCTCCTTGTTGCGCAGCTCGTGCAGCGGGAGGTCTGAGTTGTCCGGCCCGGGTTTCGAGTCCTCGCGACCGGGAGCTTTTGTCTCTGTGGTCATGGTGCGGAACTTGGTGACCGTGAACGGCTCCCCTGAGCGGCCGAGTCGAACTTGTCGGAAGAGAACGGGTCCGGGTGAGCTCAGCTTGACCCCGACCGCGACAGCCAGGAGCGCCGGCGACAACGCAAGCACCACCGCAGAGCTCAAGCACAGGTCGAACGCCCGCTTCATGAACCGGTCCCACGCGCTCAGATGTGGCTGGGCGATCTCCAAGAAGGGCGTCCCAGACAGATCGGTGAGACGCGAGCGCCAGCTAATCAATTCGTAGTAGTGCGGCACCATCGCGATGTGCACGGAGTTTTGCAGCCGTCGCAACACGTCGAGGGATTCCTCCGAGAACTGCGCGCTGGCCGCCACCAGGATGCGATGCACATCGAGCTGTCGGCAGAGCTCGGGCAGGTCCGTCATCCTCCCGATCGCACCGGCGTCCACGCTGTCACCGTCGACGGCGCGTCCGACCAAGGTCATCGCGGAGTCCTGCCGAACGCTCAGCATGATGCGATCGGCCGCCTTTCCTGAACCGACGACCAGCACCCGGGTCGTTGTCAACGTACGCAGGAAGAAGCGAAGGATGATGCGTCCGACGGTGATCACTGCGATGGTGACGATGACCGCGAGGACGAGCTGCGTGGGGTAGGGCTCGGGTGTTTCGAAGGCACCGTGTAAAAACGTGCCGACCGCTATGGTGAGCACGCAGCCGCAGCCGACGCAGAAGGAGACTTCGCGCAACTCGAGGAACGCACTGCGCTGGAGGCGACGATTCGCCGTTCGATACACCCCGCCCAGGGCCAGCGCAAGGACGACGGCAGCCGGGAACAGCGAATCGACCTGCAGGTTCGGCAGCAGCCGCCCCATCGCGTTGACGCTGGCTAAGGAGATTCCCGACAGAAAGACCAACGAAAGGGGGAGCGCGATGCAGGCGCAGACGAAGTCGCACAAGATCTCTGTCAACGTGAGCTGCCGGTCACTGATTGTGTGAGATGACGGAGCAGCGGCGGTGCCGCCGTTTAGCGCATCCGGCAGTGGGGGCGGAGGCGCGACCCTATGTTCGGCGACCGTTCCGGTCGCCGCTCTCTGACCCGTTTTGTCGCTCTCGACCCTGGGATTCGAGATGCTCATCGCCAAGTTCCTACCGCCTCGCCAAGTTCTTACCGCCTGCTCCTGAGAATCAGCAGCCTAACCGTGTCCTCGCTGCCGTGCTAGGGGAGTAGCAGAGGAGGACTTCCGCTCCTCGTCTGGCCCGTTTCTCGATGGATGATGCCGGGAGTGCGGGCCCTTCGGCCCTAATGCGGGTATTGCCCCCAAGGCGCCTCGCCGTTCTCCCACCTGCACCGGGGTCTGGTGCCCCCGGCCCCAGCCCTTTAGAGGTCCTCAGCGAAGGACCCGCCGCGATTCGCCGGATTTTCCGAGGGCCGATCTCCCGGCTCTCGTCGCCTAGCGCCCAGGCTGCCTGATTGCCGGGACGGGGGGTTCTGTCCGAGAGCGTGCCGCCGACGGCGACCCGGCTCCGCCTATTCGGCGGGGGCGTCTCCGCTCTTTGGATCGAAGAGAGTCGGAACGTCCGACAGCTGCCGCCGTTCGACCTTGGCATGCCGCCCGATGGTCAGCCAGTCACCGTTTTCATCCACCATGCCGGGCACGTTTCCCGAATGACTCAGGTCATGGGCAAGCTTGCCGTTGCCGTTGGTGCGGATGGGCCGGCAGGGCGTTTCACGTCGTCCTTGAGCTTGCCCTTGGACGGGGACGTCTCTGCGTACTTGTAGTAATAGGTGGAGGAATCGCTCTCTCGGGCCCGGTTCAGCACGATCCCCGCAACCGTCGCGTTGATCTGATTGAGCATCTCAACTGACCGGACCACTTCACGGCGTTTGTTCATCCCAACGGACACCACGAGCAGAATGGCGTCGGCGTGCGTCGACAAGACAGCGGCATCGGTCACCGGCAGAACAGGTGCGCTATCTACGATGACCACGTCGGCGTAGGTGCTGAGGCTCAGCAAAGACCTGCTGGGTCCTGGCACTCGAGAGAAGTTCTGACGGATTTGGAGGAACCGGTCCCGTCGGGAGCAACAGAAGGCCAGGCTGATCGGGGACCGAAAGCAGCGTGTTCTCCAGCTTCGCTTCACCCAGAAGGACCGAAGTGAACCCACGTCGTTCGGCAGTCCGAAGAACTCATGGATTCGAGGTCGACGCAGGTCGCAGCCGATCAAGGCGACCCGCTGGCCGGCGTCGGCCATGATCCAGGCCAGATTGGCGGCCGTAGTCGTCTTGCCGTCGCCCGGCCGAAGGGCTGGTGATCTGGAGGACCTTGGTGGGATTCTCCAACGCCATGAACCCCACGGAGGTTCGGAGTCCCCGATAGGCCTCCGACGGTGGCGACCGCGGGTCTTTTTGGGCAACGAGGTATGGCCTTTTGCGGGTCGTGCCACTGGCCAATCACGGGAAGCAGACCGATCACCGGCGTTTCCGGCAGCAGCTGCTCGAGTTGGTCCTTGTCCCGCACCCGGTCGTCTAAGTTCTCACGCAGGAGCGCAAAGCCGATGCCGAGCAGCAGGCCGACGCCCCCCGCAATCACGGCATCTTGCACTCGCTTTGGGGACACCGGCGTGTGATCCGGAACCGCTGGGACCACGAGCTGCCCGGCGCTCGCACCCTGTGCAGTGGTGAGTTGCAGCTGGTTGAGCTGCTCTTGGAGGGAGCTTTTTCGGTGTAGAGAGTGGTGAGCTGCTGTTGAAGCGGGGGCGAAGTCACGTAGGTCGGGTTACCCGTCTAATCTGAGCTGATGTTATCTTGGTTCTGGGCGATCTGCGCCTGAACCTGCTGTTCAGCAGCGAGCTGTGAATTGCTCATAGTCACTGGTCGCGACCTGAATGTAGGCGTTGGCGTACGCGTTTGCCGCCGTCTGCCGCGAACGCTGGACTCGCCGACTGCACCGCGATCTGGGCGACATTGGTCGTCCCGATCTCTGTCGCCGTGACTGGCGGTGCGGTTGTATGGAGCGTCTCTGCAACCGCCGCCTCCACCGGAGCGCTCTGAATGAGCTCAATATCTGTTGCGACATCCGCCGGCGCAAGCGGGCTGATGACGACAGACCCGAGCTGCCCTGGGAGGTGAAGAGGAGTTCGGCGGTGCCCTGGTAGGTGCGGTGCCGAACCCTGTCGAGACCCACCGCGGCGCCTACGGCGACCACTACCGCGAGAGCGATCACAAATCTGCCTCGCCAGAGGATGCGCAGGTAGTCGAGCAGGCCGCGCTCGCCCAAACCCTGGCCTGTGGTGCCCTCGCCGTCTGTAGCTCGAGCCATCCTCGCATACAGTACTAGAACCCCCAAGGAGTACGATCCGCGGCGGCGCGGACGGCGTTCCGCCACGGTCAGATCGAACCGGCACAGTTGATTGGAGCCCGTTGGGCAGGTAATTTCCGGTCGTGGCGCTGTCCCTGCCAGCGGTCGGCCAGGGGCGCATGTGGCTGCGCTCTGCGGTCCGTTCGATGGCACCCGACGAGGCGATCGTCCTCTTCGGCTTGCTCGTCGCAGCGCTGTTCGGCCTATTGCTCGCTGCCTCGGTCTCACTTCACATTCTCCTTGCACTGGCCGTCTGCCCGCTGGTGTTCGCGGTGGTCTGGATGTCGCCACGCTCGACCATCCTCGGGCTCGCCTTCTGGCTCGTCGCCCTCGGAATGGTCCGGCGGCTAGTCGGCTCCGGTAGCAGTGCTGGGCTCGGCGATCCGCTCTTACTCGTGGGCCCAGCTGTGCTTGTACTCCTTTTCCTCCTGGCGAGTGGCCGGGGAGCACTGCGCCAGCGCTCTCGCCTCGCCAATGTCATTGGCCTGCTCTCACTGCTCGTGCTCGTCGAGGCGCTGAACCCCCTCCAAGCCGGACTTCTCGTCGGGCTAGGCGGCCTTCTTTTCCTGCTCGTACCAATGCTCGCGTTCTGGGTGGGGCGATCGCTCCTTGACGATGTGACACTGCGGCGCCTGTTTCGACTCGTCGCCATGCTGTCGGTGGTGGCGGCCGTCTACGGCCTCTTCCAGCAGTTTGTCGGCTTTCCTTCTTGGGACCAGCGCTGGATTACCTCGAGCGGCTATGTCGCCCTCAACGTGGGTAACGGCGTCACCCGGGCCTTCGGCAATTTCGCCTCCGCACAGGAGTACGCTGCATTTCTCAGCGTCGGCCTTGTGGTCATGGTGTCGGACCTTCGAAATGTCCGCCGTGTGCTCCTACCTGTTGCGCTTGCGGCGATCGGGCTCGTTGGCTGCGCACTCGTGCTCGCAAGTGTGCGGACGTCGCTCGTTCTCGCGGCTGCCGCCCTCGGATCCATTGCGGCCGCACGGGTGAGGCTACGACCTGGTGTCGCGTTACTCACGGGTGCTTTGGCGGTCGTGGCGCTCGGTGTTGGATTGAGCTACGTATCAGTCTCGACCCAGACAGCCACGTCGGCGGCCGCAAACCCGACGGGGACCCTCTTGCAGCACGACATATCCGGGATCTCCAATCCGACCGGGAGCGGTTCCTCGCTCCCGGGCCACCTGTCCAAGACCTTCGACGGTATCAAGTCAGCATTCTCGCAACCGATCGGGTATGGGTCCGGCTCGGTCACACCGGCGTCCGGGCGTCTGGGTGGGTCGACGACGAATATCGGTACTGAGAGTGATCTCGGAAATGCTGGGACCGGCCTCGGACTCCTCGGGTTCATTCTCTATGCTGTCGTCGTCGTTCTCGGGTTGCTGTGCACGTACCGGCTTGCCGCCCGGCGTCGCGACGCGCTCGGCTTTTGCGACGCTTGGACTTCTCGTCGTCATGCTGGACCAGTGGCTGAATGGTGACCTGTACTCGGTGGCGTGGCTGGTTTGGCTCAGCCTGGGCTGGGTGGACCACAACCTTCAGTTGCACTCTTTCGGGAATGTTCTTTCGAAGACTCGAAGAGAACCAATAGGGCCCGCGAGCTCTATCACATGAACAAGACTCAGCTGGGCCCGGAGCCAGCGGAGGATCAACCCAGGATCGCGGTAGTGGCCCATCGGGTAGACGACAGCGGCGGGATGGAGCGTGTCCACGCAGAGCTCGTCAGACGGCTGTCGGATCGGTACCGCTTTACGATCGTTGCAAGCAACGTTGCCGACGACCTTCAGAGGCGGGTCGACTGGTTGCGGGTGCCCCTCCCGCCAAGGCCGACTCCGTTTCGCTTCCTTCTCTTTTACGGCCTTGGGGCGCTCCAGCTCCGAAGGGTCCGTACCGATCTCGTCCACGTCTGTGGCGCGCTTGTTCCAAATCGAGCGGACGTGGCGTCGGTGCATTTCTGTCACGGGGGATTCGTCGCCGCAGGTGGGCGATTCGCCCCCGAAGGATCCACGTTTGCTCGGCGCCTGAATACCTCGGTCCAGGAGCGCCTCGCCGTCGGCGCTGAGCGGTGGTCCTATCGCCGGGGATGGGTCCGGCTCCTCGCGCCGGTTTCCCCCCAGGTCGCGGAAGAACTCCGCAAGGCATATCCCGGCGTCGCCATCGAAGAGACGCCGAACGGAGTGGATCTCGATCGCTTTTGTCAGGACAGCTTGACCCGTCAGGCCGTGCGTGCTGAGGTCGGAACGGACGAGAGGACGACGGTCGCGCTTTTCGTCGGCGGCGATTGGGACCGAAAGGGCCTTGCCCTTGTCCTCGAAGCGCTCGCTATCGCTCGCTCTTCTGCCGGCCAGCTCGAACTCTGGATTTTAGGGGCGGGTGACGAGCGTCGGTTCGGTTCATATGCTGCAGCGGCCGGTGTCGGAGAGGCGGTGCGGTTCCTCGGCCGAAGCGCCGAACCGCAGCGTTATTATCAGGGAGCTGACATCTTCGTCTGTTGTAGCAGTTACGAAGGAGCCTCCCTGGCGTTCCTTGAGGCTGCGGCGACTGGATTACCACTCGTGTCGACCCGAGTGGGTGCGGCATCAGCCCTGATCGACCGCGAAGGTGATCCCGCTGGCATTCTTGTCGAGCGCGACGCTGATGACGTTGGCGCCGCGTTCGCCGCCTTGCGGCCGACGCCGAGATGCGGTCTCGCTACGGGAAGGCGGCGCGGCAGGCGGCTGAGCAGTTCGGCTGGGACCCTCTGGCCAACAGGGTGGACGCGATATACCGGGAGCTTCTCACTGGAAATACGCCGAAATGACGATCGACCAGCAACGAAAGGTCCTTCAATCACTCATGAAACTGACCACTCTCGGTCATCGCGGCTATAAACAGCATGTCTCGAACGAGTGGATTCGGCTTCTCCAATTCCCTGAATCGCGTCCTGCGCGCTGGCCGACGCGCTGGGTACCGTTGCTCGAGCTGATCGTTCGTCGGCGGCGACGCCCCAGCCGCAAGAGGGGAGAATGGCGAGACGATCATGGTCGTGCCGGACGCCAAGCGGTAGATCATGTCGCTCAAATCATGGTTGCCGCGTGGATGGGCTTCTTTTCGTGGCGGAGACTGTGGAGCAATGAAAATTGCATCCTCCGCGAAGCCTTAAAGGGGACTGGAGAGGCCGGATCGGTTGGGACAAGTGACCTGACAGGAAGGCGCGAGTCGTTCCGAGTCGCCTACGTCGGGCCCACTCCTCGAAAGGGCACTGGAGGCCCTCCGGGCTGCGCATGGCTCGTCCTTGAGGAGCTCGCTCGGTCCGGAACTGAACTGGACCTCTATCTCACGATCACGGAAGATCGGAAGGAGTTCACTGCATTGGGGTTGTTGCCGGGAGCGAAGGTGATTGCGGTTGGAAGTGTGTGGCGATGGAACCGCTGGTACAGCAAGAACCGACTCATGGCGGTGGTGACGGGACTGGGCAGCATCGCGCTTGCTCGCAGACGACTGGTGAACCTGCTCGTGGAGCAACACAAACTTGCTCCATACGACGCGATGTACCAATTCTCCACGATTGAGGTTTTCGGTCGACCGTGGGACAGCACGAGCTTCCCACGATGGTTTTACATCCGAGTGTCCATGCGGCGGGAGAGCTGCACTGGATGTGGAGAGAGCGGGAACTGTCGCGGCGTTGTGAAGGCTGGCTGAGGCCTCGACTCGTGATGGCATGGCTTCTGTTCCGGAGTCGTCGCCAGCGGCGGGACATCGGCCGCGCCGCCGTCATTCTGGCGCTTAGTGACACATTCGGTCGCCATCTCGCAGAGGACTACGGAATCGACCCCACTCGAATTCGGATCGCCCCGAATCCGATCGATCTTGAAAGCTTCCGCCCGCCGCGGCAGGATCACCCAGGGGACGGATCGTTGAGGGTTGCGGTGGTAGGCCGGATCTCTGTTCGCAAGGGGCTTGAATTTAGTCATTGAGCTTTCGCACAGAACCCGTGATCTGGCCGGGCGGGTTCACTTTGAGATCGTGGGCGTGCCGTCGCTTTGGTCCGACTACAGCCGGCTCCTCGATGACCTTGATCCGGCGATGGCGAGCGTCCGTGGCCATCTTACCTACGACGAGCTGAAGAAATGGATCCCGACATGCGACCTACTGCTCCAGCCGGCCAAATATGAGCCGTTCGGCCTGACGGTAGGCGAGGCCCTTGCATGTGGGGTTCCGGTTGTTGTGACGAGCGAAGTCGGTGCAGGAGAACCGCTATCTGAGATGTGCTGTAGCAGGATACCTGCGTGTGATGTCGAAGCTCTCGAAGAAGCTGTTCGGGAGATGGTCGTTCGCCTCACTTCGCCTGGCAGGGGACAGATGCGATCTGTCGCGGATCCGAAGCAGAGCGTCTGTGGTCGGCTGCCTCGACAACGCTCCCGGTCACTGAGGCACTGCTCCAAGTCACGGGCCGTCGCGCCGTTTCCCGTGAGGACTCGCCGTCGAATGAACGGCTCATGGCGGAGGGTTAACAAGACAGGGATGAAGTACACACGCCCCTGATGTGTGATGGTGTTTTCGGAGGAGTGTCTATCAATGGCCAACGGTATCTTTCCACTTGCGGTCGTCGGCATCTTTGGCCATCGGCATGTGAACTCCCCGGGCCGGCAAAATGGGGCTCGTTCACTTAGCCAGATAGGTCTTCACAGGGACAATCGGCGACCGCAAGGTACTGGATCGGTGCCCGCCCGGGCCAACGCCGCAGTTGCCGCGATCACCATTCCCGGGTGTGTCGGTAGCCGTGCAAGCTCAAGAACATCCTGGATCACTGGTCCCACTGAAGAGGACGAGCGATTAGCTATCCGCTGGAGCTACACCTAAAGCGAGGTGCGACTTATTTGACTTCCACAAAGGGCACGACACCCGAAGTGACCGTAATCGTACCAACGTACCGCCGCCCTCATTTGCTCATGCAGTGCCTTGATGGACTGCATTCTCAGACGTGTAATCCATCGAAAGTAATCGTGGTCAAAAGAGAACGCGACGAACTCACCGAGGGCTGTCTAGCAGGTACCCTACCGATCGATCCGGTTGTCGTCTCAGTCGAACAAAGCGGCCAGATGGCGGCGATGGCCCGTGGGCTCGCGGCGAGTCGGACTCCATTGGTTGCATTTACAGACGACGACGCTATACCGCGACCCGATGGATAGAGCGCCTGACTAAGCCATTCTCGAATCCTCAAATCGGCGGCGTTGGTGGGCGCGATGTTGTCGTCATGGCCGACGATCGTGATCGCACAAAGTGCTTAGAGTCCGAGATCGTCGGAGTAGTAACACCTTGGGGTCGCCTCATTGGCAACCACCACATCGGGATTGGTCCGGCTCGATACGTTGATGTTCTGAAGGGGGTTAATTGCATGTACCGACGTACCGCCGTCGCGATCCCGAGCAACCTACGCGGTTCAGGCGCTCAGGTTCATAACGAAGTAGCTATGGGATTGCGAGCCAAATCCAACGGCTGGAAATTGGTATATGACCCTCAGATATAGTTACCATTATCCAGGACAGAGGTTTGACGTCGACGCCCGGTCAGGGCCCGCCAAAGGGGCAACCTATGATGTCGCGTACATCTTGACATTGTCCATTGGATCTCAGGGGCTTGGGCCGGCGGTACGAAGAATGCTTTATGGTCTTCTTATCGGAGATCGCTCCCCGGGGCTTGGAAGAACAATATTGCTCTCATTGCCGGGAGCGACGGACACTTGTTCATCGAACGGGTTGGGCCCGCATTGCGGGGAAACGCTCTTGCGGGCTTAGAACTGGCCCGGGGCCGGGGTGTCACTTTCTACTAGGAACTGTCAGCATCACTCCTGCCATTCGCGGAGCCCCATAACCGACCCGGCGTGTCAGTGAGTAGGCCTTTCGAGTAGAAAAAGTATCGTTGTGGAAGTAGGAAGAGCGTCAGCGAGAAAGATACTTCAAAGTGAGCGGTAGAAGCGTGTCAAGAACGTGCGGCAAAGGTCCTCGATGACGCAGTGCTGCTTCCGCCCCTGATGGAACCTGGCGACGTGGGCGTGGTCGCCCACGTCGGGGAGCGCGCTCTGTGGCGGGATGGGCTTCTCGACCGTAACACCCGCAAGGTAGGACCGTCAGCATGACGTTTAGCTCGGCTGACGGTTGTCAACGCGACGATTCATCTGCGCACGATCGCCAACGTGCCCGGCTGCTGCTATTCACCGGCGCTCTCCCCGTTCCACTGATAAATGGCGACCGGATCGCAAACTTCGGGCTTCTAAAAGCACTGTCCCAGCGTTTTGCATGCACGTTGGTAACGAGGATGGAAGTTGACACTACGACAGCGTCCTTTGTCCCTGAACATATCTGTGCCTTGGGTGTCGATGTATTGTTCGCCGGCGCAGGAGATCACCGGAAGGGTCCAGGCGCACGACTTGGTCGAGTCGCAAAGGCATTGACACAAGACGCACCACTTCGTTTTGTATCCCGTTTGATTCCCCACGTGGAGCCGTACCTATTCAACCTTGCGGCTACCAAAAGAGCGCAGGCGGTAGTGCATCTAGACAATTATCGGATCATGTATGTCGGACTATTACCAATGACGGAGATCATGCACGTCCACAATGTCGACGGTTGGTCCGCCGCCCTCCGTTCGCCGCTGGTTGGCTTGCCGCGTAAAACAAAAAGAGGAGGTGCGCCGGATCCGACGCATGGAGCGGCGGGCGTACCATTCCTTGGTAGTGGTGACGACCACATCGGCAGAGGAAGCTCATCGACTGGAGACACTCTACGGCCGCAGGGTCGATGCGAATTGTGCCGTCTGGGGTCCACTTGGGCCGGCACAGTGCCCGTTACGATCAGTCGGGAGTTGTACTTGGGTGGGGCTGCGTCATCAGTTACGGACCGAACATCATGGGCCTTCATCGCTTCTTATCTTCGATTTGGCCAATGATCCGACGAGCTACCGGTGCGACACTCTTGGTAGTTGTGGAGCTGAATCCTCCTAGTGATCTAGTCGTGCTAGACGGTCAAGGAGTTTACTTCTTGTGGTTTCCGGAGGACCTCGACGAGGTTGCGAGCATTTCTAGTGTGGGCATCGTGCCCTTGTGGCAGGGCGCCGGAGTGAAGCTCAAGACCGTGAGCCTCATGGCGGCCGGACTTCCGGTGGTAACGACGCCTGGTGGGCGCCGAAGGACTAAATACATCCACGATGGCCTTGAGGGTTGTCGACAGCGACGAAGCATTTGCTGGCATGGTGGTCAAGGTGCTTGATTCCGCCGAACTACGGACCCGGATTGGCATGGCAGCTCGACGCTATGTCGAGGCTAATTTCGACGTGGGTAGCGTGGAGGCGAGTGGTTCATTAGGGTCGTTGAAGATGCATTGGTAGGAGAGCCAATTGACCAAGTCTTCAATAAAGCACATTCGTGGACTGTGCGAACCCTCTGAGCTTGCTGTGTCATGCACCTTGATGCTCGACCTAGTTCACTATCCCATAGTCATGGGAATGAGGCAGGGGGCAGAAAACACACGTTTTGGTAGGGCTCAGATGGTATCTAGAGTCTTGGAGTGGACGCAAGTCGCCCTGTAATCCGATTGACCACGGCGAATACCCGGCGCTCGCCGTCCGCATACGGATTTCGCGCCGTTGCGCCGTCGCGTCTTCCAGGATGATGGGAGCATGCTCGATGATGAGAGCATCCGGGCGGACTTTCTGCAATACGGAGCTAGCCCCTGCCAAGACACGGCTTTCAGCTCCCTCAGACGTCAACCTTGATGAGTCGCACCGAATGGATGCCATTCTGGTCCAGATAATCGTCCAAAGAAATACTGGGTACTAGCGTCTGGCTAGCCTGGCCTTTGTAAGCATCGGCAACAATTGACGCAAGCGGACTGCAGCCGAGGTCAGTTGGAACATACAACACGAGCTGACCAGTTACGTCCGCGACCGCTACGTTGTTGAGGCGGACACGAGCCTCGGCACCATTGAGAGCAATAGATTCCGGGATCCATGTGGCGAGATCAGCATTCGGTTCAAAGGCATGGCAGGAGCCCGTGTCTTGCACTATAGAACTAGCCAAG
>CAWEFL010000002.1:472500-1500423 GCA_963808355.1 uncultured Acidimicrobiaceae bacterium | reverse complement strand
GGACTCTTCATCATGATGATCGCGTCGACACATGACCAATCAACCCTGACCAAGCGATCCCAAAAATCTTGTCATCCGGGCGACGAGCGTGAGGTCTCTCGATCAGGCTGCCGGCTCAGGGCCTCGAAGAGCGAGGGTAGCTAGGTGGACGATGTCGGACGTGACCTCGAGTATGTCTCGATCGGGCCCGGCAGCTGTGTCGAAGGCCTCGAAGCTAAATTAGTCAGGGCTAGCAACTCCTTGACTACGCCACGGGCTCGACACCCACGAGGGTCGTGCGATGCATCAGCCGAGGAGATGTCGGCGTAAATGGCAGAGCACGATGCAACATGCCCGTGTTGTCCCAGACGACGAGGTCGCCGACACACCATTGATGGCGGAGCACGAACTTGTCCTGCGTTGCCCACTCCTCGAGACCCTCCAGGAGCGCCCGTCCCTCCTTAGCCGGCCATTCGACCACCCTTTCCGCGGTCGCACCCAGCAGCAGCGACTTGCGGCCATCACGCCGAGTCCAGACCAGCGGGTGCTCCCTCGACGGCACCTTCTCCACGCGGCTCGCTCTTTCTCTGTTGCATCCGGGTGCGCCCGCAACTGGGCGGCCACGAAACTGTGCACCACACGAAGCGGAGCGATCTCGTCCTTCTGGGACTGTGGCAGGGCGTTGTAGGCCGAATACGTGCTCGCAAATTCTGTGTCACCGCCCGCTTCGTCGACCACACGAGCGGTCAGGACGGTTGCCTTTTGCGGCACCTCATCGGTTGCGCCGTCGATGTGCCAGAGGAAATTCCCTTCCCGGTAGCGCGCCAACATCGTGGCCGTCTTGCTCGGATCGAGCGTGATCGTGGCGATTTCTGGAAACTCGTGCTCGTGCGTCGGGTTTGCGACCACGTCGCCCAGAAGCCGGCTGAATGCCACTAAGTCAGCATCGGACACATCGATCTCGGGATACACCACAACGCCGTGCACTTCGAGGGCCCTCAGGCATCGCTCGGCTTCAGATCCCGAGGCGAGGTCTGCTGCGGAGACTCCACGGATCTCGATTCCGATGAAGTCGGACAGTGGTCTGAGAGTGGCTGCCATCTCTCTCCTTGTGTGCGCACGACGGGGCCAGTAGCTACAGTGTAGATCATTCTCAATACACTTGTATTGAGAATGACAAGACCGGAGGTCACGGTGTCGCCACGACGACGCGTGGAAGTCGAGACAAGGACAAAGCGAGGCGTCATCCTCGATGCCGTCGAGCGCGTCATGCTGGCCAAGGGCTACTCCGGCGTCACCTATCGGGCCGTAGCCTCGGAAGCGGGCGTCACGGCGGGAATGGTGCAGTACTACTTCCCGCTACACGAGGACCTGTTCGTGTCCGCCATTCGGCGGCACGCCGACCAGAACGTCGAGCGTCTCCGAAAGGCCTTGGTGGCGGGAGGCGTGGAGTCATTGCGTGCGATCTGGGAGTTGAGCCGGGACGAGTCGGTGGCTGCACTGTCGGCTGAGTACCTCGCCCTTGGCAACCACAGCGAGGGCGTACGAGCGGAGATCGCCAAGGTGACCGAGGAGACGCGCGAGCTGCAACTCCAGGCCATCCGAGACGCCGTGGGCCTCGATGGCGTCGAGCTTGGGCAGATCAGTCCAGAGGTCTTGCTCTTCTTGCTGACCGGCATACCGAGGTTGCTACGAATCGAAAGAGGCGTCGGCATTACCGCGGCGCACGATGAGGTGCTCGACACCTTCGAGCGCTATCTCCGTTCTGGATTTGCGACAGCCGAGTCCTCTCGTGACAATTGAGGCCCTCTGGCGACTTGTCGCCGAAGGAAGCGGCGGCATCTTGGCCACGACGAACGCAGATGGCTCTCCGCAACTGTCGAACATCTACTACCTGTGCCAGGCCGGCACTCGCGAGATCCGTTTCTCGACGACCACCGACCGGACAAAGGGCCGCAACCTCCTTCGCGACCCTCGGGCGGCGCTTCACGTGTCGGGAGCGAACTTCCTGAACTTTGCCGTAGCGAACGGGAGTGTCGTCCTCGGGATTCCACAGTCCCCGGAAGATCCCGTCGTCGACGAACTTGTTCGAGATCCACCGAGCCCTTGGTGCTGATCCTGCTCGCTCCGACTTCGGGGAGCAGATGATGGCATCCAAACGGATGTCAGTGCGGCTCTCCGTGACTCGCCTTTATGGTCAGTTGATCGATCGGGAGCCACGCAAGATGGGAGAGAACGAGACGTGACTCAAGACAACACCATTGACCAGTTGTATCGGGACGTGCGGTATCTCATGGATCGCAGCGAAATCCTCGACTGCATTTCACGACACAGTCGCGGTCACGACCGTCACGATTCAGAATTGATCACATCGGCGTACCACAGTGATGGCGTCGATGAGCATGGCTTCACGGTGACGCCGGCGACCGAGTATGCGGAATGGATCAACCCCGTGCACGCTGCTGGATCACAGATCCATACCCACAACATCACGACGCACCTTTGTGACATCGAGGGTGATACTGCTCATTGCGAGAGCTACGTACTGGTGTGCCTTTTGAATCATGATGGAGTGACGGCCCGTGTCATTAGTGGCCGCTCACTTGGACCGACTGGAGCGACGCAATGGCGAGTGGAAGATCGCGGTCCGAAGGTCGACCGTGGAGCTGGTCTTCTCGGCGGACGCGTCCTTGTTGCAGACGGCTCCCTTCCGAGACCAGGGCTTCCCCACGGGGACACGTGACCGTCGAGATCCCTCGTATGCCCGACCGCTCACGCTTGCGACTGCGTCACCGGAGCGCTGGTAGCAACGATTTCGGGCGGAACAAACGGAGGAATGACGTTTGGACGAACTGGCGTTCTGCGACAGATTCGAATTATTGAGGGCGACGGCAGCCAATCAAATCGAAGGCGGCAACTTCACCAACACTACTGGGGGCGCTTCGAGCAACCTGCCCGGCTCGGTGTGCGTCGAGTCTAGTGGGGACCTTTTGCGACTGCAGCGGTGAGTCGATCGGGATTGTCGCCCGCTGCCACCAACAGGGCCGAGGCCACGTCGGTGCCAACGCCGTCGATGGCATTTGAGTTCGGGCGCGGTCTCGGCGACAAGGGTCTTCAAGAGTCGGTCGATCTCCTTGACCTCGTCTTCGATGGAGAAGGCCCACCGGGCCAACGTGCGCAGGGTGAACTGGTCACCGTCGTGACGTCGCTGCGACCCTTGTGGCGCTAGGCGCTGGCCAGGGCGAGCACCCGATAGATGGAGCGGTCACGTAGCTCGGCCCGCCGCTCCTCGGAGCAGTCGAGATGAGGCTGCGCATCTGGTTGATGGCCTGGGTGCGGCTCGTTCGCGCCGACAGGCACGCCACGCGCAATACCCGCATCGCCTCGACGTTTCCGTCCCTTGTCTTGGCCGACCCTGTGGCATCACCGCCCAGGGCGGCCCGGGCCGCCGCCACGGCGCCGGCGGGATCGGACTTGCCCGTGCGCCGGCGACGTTGGCGATTCGGCCGGTCGACCTCGACGACGGCGACGTCATGGGCCAAGCGGTGACGGGTGAGCCCCGCCCCATAGCTGCCGGTCCCCTCGACGCCGACGAGCCCGAGGATGCCAAGGTTCTCGAGCCAGCCGAGAAGCTGGCGATAGCCCGCGGCCGTCGTCGGAACAGCAGTAGCGTTACCCACAGGGTTTATCGACCCGAATTTCTCGACGCGTAGGGTCCGACAATTCGAGCCAATCGATGTCGTCGCGTCTCGGGTGGAGTGCGCCGCCATGGACGGTCCGTGCCGGCGTACGGGAATCTGTGGTGAGGGGGTGCGCTGCGTGTGCCGGGCGGTAGCGGCGCCCAGTTCGGCGCTCGCCCACCGTGAGGGACGCGCTGATCGACAGCGATCAGGCGGCGAGTTCGTACTCGTGGATGAGCCCGCCGAGGAGGTCACGACGTCGGATCGCTCCGGTGCTGCCGGTCAGACCCGACGACGCCGTCAGTCGGGGCGGCGTGAGGTCAAGGCTGCGATGCGGTGGTCCCCGGTTGTAGTGCGTGATGTACTCAGTAAGGACTCTCTCGAGGTGATGCCCGGAGACCACGAGCAGGTGGTCGAAGCAGTCCTGGCGGACGGTGCGCACCCAGCGCTCGGCGAACACGTTCGCGTTCGGCGCACGCACCGGGGTGAGAACTGTCTTGGAGCCAATCGACGCGAAGACCTCATCGAAGCTGGTGGTGAACTTGGTTCGCGGTCACGGATGAGGATGCGCACCCGTCGGCCGGCATCTTGGAGATCTGCGCAGAAGTTGCGGGCCACCTGGGTCACCCAGGGGCCCTTGGGGTTGGTGGTGACGCCGAGGAGGTGGACGACGCGGCGTTCCACTTCGATCACGAACAGCACGTAGTAGCGGCGGAGCAACACGGTATCGACGGTGAAGAAGTCGGTAGCGACGATGCCCTTGGCCTGAGCGCGGAGGAACTCAGTCCAGGTGGGACCCCCTCGCCGTGGCGATGGGGGAAGCCGATGGCGTCGCAGGACATTGGCGACGCTGCCTTTGGAGACCGTGACGCCCAGCTTCTTCAACTCCCCGGCGATACGCAGGTAGCCCCAGCGGGGGTTCTCCCGGGCGAGGCAGACGATCAGGTCGACGGTCTCCTCGGGGAGGGGAGGCCGCCCTGGTCGTCGGTGCGGGTAGGTCCAGTGCCGTCGGACGAGCGCCCGGTGCCAGCGCAGGATCGTCTCGGGGGTGACGAGGAAGGCCGCCCAGCGCTCGCGTGGCACGAGCCTGGCCAGGCCAGCGATGAGTGCTCGGTCGGTCCAGCTGAATCGGGGTCGTGAGATCTGACGGCGCAGGATCGCCAGTTGATGGCGGAGCACGAGGATCTCGCTGTCCTTGGCGAGATCGTCCATCCGATGGATGCGCACGAACTCGGGGACACGGCGGACCAAGCGATAGAGGAAGCTGAGGGCCACGACATGGCAGGATCGTCGTCCGGATGATTCCTGGTCAAGCCCTGGATCGGGTTGTTGGACCCTTCGGGTCTAGACTTTGCGTACGGAATGAGAGCGTCGGCTCTCGGTGTTGCCCCCGGTTCGCGGTAGCGCTCTATGAAGAATTTCGCGGAAGTGAGACTGTGCCGGCGAACGCCATCGGCGCTCCATCAGAGGACTTCGGCGTCCTCGCGCTCCGCGTTCGAGAGGCGGGGCTGCTCGACCGCCGCCTCGGCTACTACGGCCTCAAGATCCCGCTGACCGTTGCAGCGTTCGGCGCCGGGTTCGCCGGGCTGGTGCTGCTCGGCAACTCCTGGGCCGCGCTCGGCATCGCCGCCTTTCTTGGATTGATGTTCACCCAGCTGGGCTTCGTCGGTCATGACGCCGGGCACCAGGAGGTCTTTCGCTCCCGCCGGGCCAACCGGTTGCTCGGGTTTGCGGTCGGCAACGTGTTGATCGGGATGAGCTTCGGCTGGTGGGTCCCGAAGCACAGCGCCCATCACGCGCACCCCAATGAGCCTGGGCGTGACCCCGACATGGGCGATGGCCGGCTCAACTCTGCACCGGCTCATGACAGCAAGGACATCGGGAGCCGGCCGGTCCCCTTGATGGAGCGTTGGCGCGCCCCCTTGTTCTTCCCGTTCATGATCTTGCGCAGCACGGGCATCTATGTGCTGGGCGTCCAGAGGCTGATCCGTCAACGAAATGGTGCGGCCGGAGTGGAGGGTGCCCTCCTGGCGGTACACGTCGTGCTCTACCTGACGTGCGTCTTCTGGGTGCTCTCGCCGCTGAAGGGCGTGGCGTTCATCGCAGTCCAACAGGCCGTCTTCTCGGTCTATCTCGGCTGCAGCTTCGCCCCCAACCACAAGGGCATGCCGATTGTCGAACCCAAGTCGGGTCTGAGCTTCGCCCGACGCCAGGTGGTCACCGCGAAACATCAGGGGAGGCCGGTTCACCAACCTGCTGCTGGGTGGTCTCAACTATCAAATCGAACATCACCTGTTCCCGAGCATGCCCCGGCCCAACCTGGCGCGGGCCCAGGGCATCGTGAGGGCGTTTTGTCTCGACAACAACCTCGGCTACCACGAGGACAGCTTGATCGGCTCCTACCGCCAGACGATCCGCTCCCTGCGGGGGACCGTGGTGGCGAGCGTCGGGAGAATGCCCGCGAGCGTCGCCGCCTGACTCGAACCCAGCCGAGTGGCTGGCGTGTCGAGCGAAGCGACGTTCGATCCGAAGACGTTGTCGAAGTTGGCGGTGACCTTGGTGTCGCGGTCGCGGACGAGGAACCGCACTCGCCGGCTCTGTTGGGTCCAAACACTCAATGTGCCGATGACCTGCGACTTCTCTGGGTGCAGCCAGGTTGGTGGCACCAGAAGTATCCGAGTCGAAGAGCGTCCGCTATCCGGTCCTACGTGCGGTCGTACCCGACGGGGTGATGTGCATGAAACCGCAGGCCAAGGCGCAGGACGAATAAATGGACCCTACACGGTGCGTCACCGCCGCGGGTGTCCACGGCCATCAGAAGGGCGCGCTCGACGAGCTCGCTCCGCATGTGGTCGGCCATGGCGTAGCCGATCACCCGGCGACTGCCGATGTCGAGCACGTCGGCCAGGTACAGCCAGCCCTCCACGGTCGGGATGTCGGTCATGCCCCCACAGGTCCGCTCCCCCGGGGTGCCGACGGCGAAGTCCCGTCCGACCAGGTCCGGTAGCGGTAGGCGGGTCACGTCGGGGATGGCGGTGCGCACCTTCTTGCGCCGGCCGTCTGTGGCATACAGCCCGTGATCGGCCTGCAGGCGCTCGACCCGTTTGTGGTTGACCTCGTAGCCCCGGCGGCGCAGCTCGCCGGTCAGCGGGGGGCTGTCGTAAGTGTCGTCGAGGTTTGTTGAGGATTTACGGTCTGGGTTCCAA
This sequence comes from uncultured Acidimicrobiaceae bacterium, assembly GCA_963808355.1. Classification (GTDB taxonomy): domain Bacteria; phylum Actinomycetota; class Acidimicrobiia; order Acidimicrobiales; family RAAP-2; genus Bog-473. The sequence continues at coordinate 1,493,558 of CAWEFL010000002.1, read as the reverse complement.
GACTGTTTGCAACTCCGTCACCCACGTGTCACGAGGACCGTCACAGTCAATGTAGAGCTCACGATCGAACGACGTAGCCCGCTCTCCGGTTCGGACGACCCACTCATGGAGCGCTTGAAAAGCGTCATGGAACTGTTCTGGCGCTCCATGCACGACGGTGGTGGCTGCACGCTCGACAGCGGGAAGCTGAACTGTCGATAGTTCGTCACCCTCTATTGTCACCTCGGTTGGGACTGGGAGCGCAGTCGTCAGCCGAAGCGGTCTTGCTTCGACTCCGGTGTCCTCATACAAAGCGAGGGACAAACCATCAAAGGCGACACCGTGCCGAGCAAGCGCTGCGTGCAGCTGTGGGTACATCCGGCCACACGCGTCACCGATCTCCTCAATACCCGTCAGATCCTCACTCAGAGCAATCACGCGCAGCGGATCAAGCCGTTTGACGATCACTTCATAGGCAGTCATTGGTTCCTCCTCAAGTTGCGCGAGTCGGATCTCGACCCGTTTGAGTTGTTCGGTCTGCTCAGTGAGCTGGGCGCGGGCTTCGGCTTGGCGCAGGCGCAGAATCCCCCGCAGCTGCTCCACCGTGACGTTCTCATCCATGAGCTGCGCGACTTCTGACAACGGCACACCCAGGTCTCGCAGAACAAGTATGTGATGCAGCCGTACGACCTGGTCGGGCGCGTAGTACCGATACCCGGAGCGTGGGTCAACGTGGGCTGGTTTCAGCAAACCCAGATCGTCATAGTGCCGCAGGGTGCGTACCGATACCTGAGACAAGCGAGCAACTGTGCCGATCCCGTACATATGGGTTAGTCAATCAGCTGACGTAGCGGAAGAGTCAAGAGCCAGCCGACCGGCAGCCATACCGCGGCAAGATGGCGCTCCACGCTGTGAAGGACGATCGTACCGGGAGCGCGTGCTTTCGATCTCAGCTCCAGGTGCTTCTGAGCAGACCCGCAACCTCGTCGGGACTGGGCATCCCTGCAATCTCACGACGGACGTTGTCAGCGGCGTCATGGAAACTCGGCTCTGAGAGCAATCTCTCTACCTCGGAACGCACGGATTCCGCCGACACGGCTTCCGGTTGCAAGGCCAATCCGACGCCGGAGCTGATGCAAGCGGCGGCGTTATAGAACTGGTCGGCCGCCTGTGGCAGGCACAGCTGGGGCAGGCCGTGGCTAAGCGCCGCGAGAAAGGTGCCCGATCCACCATGGGAGACGACCGCGCGACAGTGTGGCAGCAGTTCTTGCTGGGGGAAGTAACGCGCCACATGGACGTTGTTCGGCTGCTCTCCGAGCAACGTCGGGTCGCCGGCCGGACCGACGGTGACCACCACCCGCACCGGAAGGTACTTTACGCCGTTCACTACAGCAGAGAGAAGCGAAAGATCCTTGTTGAATACCGTGCCGAAGGTCACATAGAGCAGTGGTGCTGCCGGCTTGGCGTGTGGCCAAGCCGGCAACGGCTCATTCCGGTCGCCGCCGAAAGCAACTGGACGAAGGGGTTGAACGGCTGGCACATGGGCAGCGTCGACTGCCTCGAGGCTGGGGGGCCAGATGTCGATGTACAGATAGTCGTAGCTGCCGCCATAGGCACGGGGACGCAGGCCGTGCTCCTCCCACAGTCCGGCGACGACTTGGCCCGCCGCCGCGATCGTGCGCGCGGGTCGCAGGCTGCCAAAGGCATGGGTGACATGGGGTACATCGAGCAGCGCGGCCAGGATCGGAGCCGCGAATTCGCCCTGCTCATGAATGATCAGCGAGGGTTCCCAGTCCCGTGCCAGTGCCAGGAGGTCGGCCAACATGGGCCGCGCACGGTAGCCGAACAACTTCGGAAACATGAATGCGCCGCGCTCGGCGGGTGGCAAGTTCTCGTACTCGGGAAATCGTCGGTAGAACTCAGCCTGACTTTCGGCCAGGTCCAAGCCCGCGGCCGCGATTCGAAATCCATGGCCTTCGATCCTCGGATGGAGCTCCTCCGCGGCCGCCCAGCACACTTCGTCGCCACATTCGGCAAACGCCTTCGCCAGGGGCATCATCGGGTACAAATGGCCCAGGCCAGGTGTAGTGGTGAACAAGACCCGCACTAATACCTGCCCGACTCGACGCGACGCGATGGTACTATTGTGCCCCACCGGGCGGGGCCCCGTCATGAGATCCGCCTCGAGATAGGCAGCCCCGAGCCGGCATTCGGGGAGAGTCACTGTGGCAGCGAGACCTTAGGGGCAGGGCCGTATCGGGGCCAAGCGCGCTCAGATCCGAGGCATCATGGGCTCAGTATTCGCCCTTGATGACGAAATACGAACCTCGGATCGTCCCGGCCAGCTTGGATTTCTGTCGTGCGAATTTGAACGAGCCAAGCTCAGCGGGAACCTCCATCCCTTCGGAGAGCTTGTATCCGACTGCTCGCTTCTTCGGGTTGCCGAGAGCGTACGCAACGTTGATCGAGAGCCCGTTCTCGTAGAACACGTATCGCCACCGGATGTTCTCGACCTCGAGATCCGCCGCCTCAAGGGGAGGCGAATCGATCACCGCCTCGCCTCGCCCCTGAGCATGGCAAGAACCGCGCTGTGCTGGGACTGTTCCGTGAGCGCACGCACCCGGTGTCCTGGAACTCGACCCCAGCAGACCCGCGATTGGTGCCACAACCCGATCCTTTCAAGGGAAGAAGCAGTCACCAATCCCGGCGCGGTGCACCGTCAGAACACGGGAGCCCTTTGAGGCTCGGACGTTTCGTCGCTAGATTGCGCGATTGAGCGAGTCAGCGGCGCCGGCACCGCCTCAGGAGGAACGTGGGGATAGGCGCTGTCGGCTCAATGATGTGCCGCGTAGATCGCAGATCGCAGATCACGCGTAAATGCATGCGCGAGGGCCAGGGACCTGTGTCTCACATTTCCGTGCCATTTCCCAATCGTTCATCGGGATCGTGGTGGCCGCACGCGCACGCAGCACACCCGTGCGCCGGGCTGAAGGTCAGCGCGCACGGTGTCGTTGCCGAGACCCCTCAGCACGCCGTCGATGAATGCCGCATTGAGCGAACACACAAGTTCGGGAGAGCGAGGGACAAGGGAATGAAACGGGCAGTTGCGTAGGAGAAGCCCGCCCGCGCCGTCGTCGACCGGCTCGTAGCCGCACTGGTCGAGCAGGTCCTCTGCCGCTGCAACCGTGCGCTCTGGTCCCCGACGCCCGAGATGACCCGCTTCGTTGGCGTCGCCACCGAGTCGTTTTCCTCGGTCCCTGGCGATCCCACGAGCCAGCTCAACAACCGACGTATGGCCTTCACTCGTATCAACCTGGGCGAGAGTGTCGACGAGGATCTCTGCGACGAACTCATAGTGCCGCTCAGGGAGCGACAGGGTGACTTCCATGTCAGATGGGGCGTAGCGTTTGGGGGCGCGACCAACGCGGCGGCGCGCCCCGTCGGGCACCTCGTAGTCCGCTCGCAACAGCCCTCGGTCGACCAGCTTGTCGAGGTGGAAGGCCGCGAGCTTCACCGAGATACGAAGGACGCGGGCAGCATCTTCCCGGGTGACTGGGCCGCTCCGACGGCGAACGAAGCGGTAAAGGTCCCATCGCACCTTGTCACCTAGGGCTGCGACGGCCAAGAACTGTTCCTCCCGCTTCACTATCGCGAGATTATCGCCAAACAATTCGGGTCAAATCATCCGGTCATCGCTTCCACCCTTCGGCCGCATGGGTCTCATGTGCTATAACACCCACTTATGTTAGTTATATTGTGAGGTCAGCAAAGGCGCTGGCCGGAGAGCGTTTCATTGGGGCACGTTTCGCTCCGTGTCCCGGCTCGCCTCCTTAGGGCGAGGTCGGACATATGTCCTTCGTCGGTTTTGCGGCCGACGAAAGGACCGGAGAGTCGATGAAGTATCCGAACAAGGGAGGTACACCGATGAGGAAGTTCTCAGTACGACCGACGCTGACGCTGAAGGGACGAAGCTTCAAAGGCCTGCGTGGGTGGTCGGGCAAGCCGATGCACCCTCCCCTCACCGACTTCCCCATCGTCGCTTACATCCTGGCCGCCGTGTTCGACGTGATCTCCTACGCAGGGGGCAAAGATCACACGTGGGCTCGGGAACTGTGGCACGCCGGAACTTTTGTCTTCCTCGGTGGCGCGGCGGTGTCGGTCTTCGCGGCGCTAACCGGATTGTTCGACGCCTGGAGGTCCTCTGAGGCCGGAACCCAGGCCCGCCGGACTATCAACACACACGCGACGATCATGGTCACTGTCACCGTGCTGGCTTTGGCCGACATCGTTTGGCGCTTGAACAGTTACCACACCGATCTGGTGACTCCGGTGGGGGTGATGGTGCTCTCGCTCGTGATCGCGGGCCTGGTGTCGCTCGGTGCCACCTTTGGTGGGAGCCTGGTCTATGAATACGGCTTCAACGTCGAAACAGCGGGAGACAGCCCGGTGTGGCATCAGTCCGAAACCGACGTGTTCCCAGGCCAGCACGTTCCGGAGCCGCCATCGTCATGACCATGTTGCACCGGTTGTACAAAGAGCACGGGCAGAGCCCATGGCTCGACAATCTGACCCGTAGCTACATTCGCGACGGCACCCTGGCAGGCTTCGTTGACGACGGCATTCGCGGGGTCACGGCCAACCCGACCATTTTCGCCAAGACCATCGAGGGTTCCGACGCCTACGACGAGCAGTTCGCTTCCCTCATCGCTAGCGACACCTCGATCCTCGACGCCTACTGGGATCTCGTGATCGAAGACGTTCGCAGCGCACTCAGCATTCTTCGACCCATCTTTGACGCCAGCGGTGGTACCGACGGGTTCGTGTCGATCGAGGTGGCTCCCGAGCTGGCTCGTGACACCGCGGGAACTGTCTCGGCCGCCCGCGATCTTCATGTGCGGATCGATCAGCCCAATGTGTTCGTAAAGATCCCGGCGACCGCTGAAGGCATCCCCGCCATCCGAGCCATGACGGCTGAAGGGCGCAGCATCAACGTCACCTTGATCTTTTCGTTGTCTCGATATCGGCAGGTCATTGAGGCCTACCGGTCAGGACTCGACGAATTCGCCCGAGTCGGCGGTGACGTCAATGCTGTGCATGGTGTCGCCTCGTTCTTTGTAAGCCGAGTAGATACCGAAGTGGATCGGCGCCTCGAAGCAATCGGCACTGCTGAAGCGATCAGCCTTCGGGGTCGTGCCGCTATTGCCCAAGCCAAACTCGCGTACCGGCTCTTTCGCCATCAGTTCGCCGATGAACGATGGATGCAGCTAACGGCGGACGGTGCACATCTGCAACTGCCCTTATGGGCGTCGACGTCGACCAAGAACCCCGCGTACCCCGATACGCTCCACGTTGACCATCTCATCGGCCCCCAAACGGTCAACACCCTTCCTGAGAACACAATCGCGGCGTTTGAAGATCACGGCATCCTTGCCCGCTCCATCGACCGGGACGTCGACGACGCAACCGCGGTGCTCGAAACGCTGACGATGGTCGGCGTCGATATGGAAGACGTGGGCCTCACCCTCGAAGACCAGGGAGTGACTAGCTTCGACCAATCGTTCGCGCACCTCCTCGACACACTCAACACCAAGGCCCACCAAATCTCGGGCAGCTGACATGGACTGGGCCGGCTGGGCGCTTTTCGGGCTTGTCGCCACCGCCGTCCTCACGGCGGTGATGACTACCGCTCAGCTGGCTGGCCTCACCCGTTTGGACCTGCCTTTGCTGCTGGGCACCGTCGTCACGCCAGACCCGGATCGAGCGCGTGTGGCGGGGTTCTTCATCCACCTGGCGGTCGGGCAAGGCTTCGCATTGGGCTACGCCGCCACTTTCGCCCTGTTGGGCAGGGCCGCGTGGTGGCTGGGGGGTCTCCTCGGCTTGCTCCAAGTCGCATTGGTTCTCACCGTCCTGGTCCCGTTACTCGCCGGGGTTCACCCTCGCATGGCCTCCAATCGGGCCGGGCCGATGTCGAGGGCGGCGCTCGAACCGCCGGGCCTGTTCTGTCTCAACTACGGACCGCAAACCCCCATCGTGGCCATCGCCGCCCATCTCGCCTACGGCATCGCGCTCGGCGTGTTGCTCAAGGCGCATTGAGATGCGCCAGCTGTTCCCAAAACCGGCCGATGTCGACCCGCTCGACGCCTACGGTCGGCTCCGCCGGATCTGCGACCGCCCAAGCGTGCGTCTCAACATGATCGCCAGCGTCGACGGAGCCGCTGCCCTCAAACAACGCTCTGTGGGCCTCGGCGGCCCGGTCGACAAGGCCATCTTCGCCTGCCTGCGTTCTTTGGCCGACGTCATCCTCGTTGGTGCCGCCACCGTGCGTGCTGAAGGCTACGGCCCCGCTCGTCTCGCCGACTCGGCCCGACAGCAACGCCGGCAATGGGGCCTGGACCCGGTGCCGCCCATTGCGGTGCTCACTCGCTCCTGTCGTCTGGACTGGGTCTCGCCGTTCTTCGCCGACGCCGAACAGCGTCCCATCGTGATAACCGCGACGTCGACGGACGCCACTGACCGAAACCGCGCCGCCGAAGTCGCGCATGTGATCGTCGCCGGCGACGATGGAGTAGACCTAGAGCGCGCCATGCGTTCTCTGGGCGAGTTCAGTCATGACAATGTGCTGGCCGAAGGAGGGCCCGGGGTCGCAGCACAACTCGCAGGTACCAACCTTCTCGACGAGGTGTGCCTCACGCTCTCGCCACTTCTGGAGAGCGGAGATGCCAGACGGATCCTCGACGGCAACCCGCTGGAGAGACCGACACCGCTCGATCTGAGTCACATTCTGACAGCCGATGGCTATCTCTTCCTTCGGTACCGACGACCATGACACTGTCAACGCCATTGGGACCGAGGGTCGGGGTCGAGCGGCCTATCGAGGACTACGGACTTATCGGCGACACCCGCACCGCCGCGCTGGTCGCGTCCGACGGCGCCATCGACTGGATGTGTGTGCCCCGCTTCGACGGCCAACCCATCTTCGGTCGTCTCGTCGGTGGGCCGGCCGCCGGCACCTTTCGGGTGGGACCATCTGGCGACGCGACCGTCCTTGGCCGCCGCTACCGATCAAGAACCGCCAGCCTCGAAACCACCTGGCTCACCGAAGGTGGCCGCCTCACGCTCAGCGAAGGGATGATCGCCGAGGTCACCGGCGCGCTGTTGCCGTCGACCACTCTCGTTCGCCGACTCACGGCCGAGGCCAGGCCGGTCGAAGCCGTCATCAACTTCGACCCCCGTCTGGGCGAGCAAGGCCGGCCGCCCCGCGTTCAACTGCGTGATGACACTCTCGTAGGTAGCTGGGGCGCGACCGCAATCGCCGTGACCTGCTCACCGCCGATAAAGCTTGAGCCCGGTCATCCAACCGCAGTCACCATCGATCCGGGACGACCGCTCACCGTCGTCCTGGCGATCGCCGAAAGCGAGCCGCTGGTATACGTCAACGCCGATGCCGCCTGGTCCGCACTCGAAGCCGACGAGCGAGGCTGGCAAAAATGGTGTGACGACATCGACGAGGGGCTTCCACATCGTGAAATGACGGTCCGCAGTCTCCTCACTCTGCGCCTGTTGACCTATTCGCCGTCGGGTGCCCCGGTTGCCGCGCCAACAACCTCCTTGCCCGAAGATATCGGCGGGTCCCGCAACTGGGACTACCGCTTCGCCTGGCCCCGAGACGCCAGCATCGGCATCGGCGCCTTCCTCGGCGCCGGACAACCCGACGAGGCGCGCCGCTTTCTGGCATGGCTGCTCAGCGCCAGCCGCCTCACCCGTCCCCGTCTCCCCGTGCTGTTCACCCTCTTCGGCCGGCGTCCCATTACCGAGCGCGACCTTGCGGGTTGGCCCGGCTACGCGAAGAGCAAGCCCGTTCGGATCGGCAACGGCGCCGCCCAGCAGCACCAGCTCGACGGGTATGGCTGGGTCCTCGATGCCGCCTGGCAACTCGTCGATGCCGGGCATCGCCTCTACTCTGAGACGTGGCGAGCCATGCGCGGCTTCGCCAACGAAGTCGCAGAGCGATGGAACGAACCCGACGCCGGCATCTGGGAGATCCGCGGCGACGGCGATCACCATGTGCACTCCAAGCTCATGGCCTGGCTCGCCCTCGACCGGGCAATGGGGATAGCCAGCACCCATCGGACCCCCACCCGTCAACTGACCCGATGGCAGATCCAGCGCGACGCCGTCGCTGCCGAAGTCACCACCCGGGGCTTCAATCCCGCTCTGGGGAGTTACACCAGGACGTACGGCTCGACTGACCTCGACGCCGCCGCCCTCGTGCTCCCACTGCTCGGTCTCGAGCCCATCGACTCACCACGCGTGCATGGCACCGTCAATGCCATAGTGGAGCAACTCGGGGCCGGCGGACCGCTCATTTACCGCTACCCTCTCGGAACAGACAACCTGCCTGGCACTGAGGGTGCGTTCCTCCCCTGCTCGTTTTGGCTGGTGCAGGCGCTCGCCGTGACCGGACGCCGTGCTCAAGCCCATGAGCTCTTCGAAGAACTCTGTGCACTCGCGAGTCCGCTCGGGCTCTTTGCAGAAGAAATGGAACCGGTCACCAAACGCCACCTCGGCAACTACCCCCAGGCTCTCACCCACGCCGCACTCCTGCAGGCAGCGCTCTCGCTGCGCGAGCAATGACCACACTCGACTGCCGACGGCGCGCTGGTCGGGCTGGCCGGCGATCGGGATGGCTCGGACTGCGGATCCGCCGCCGACAACCCGACGGTGTCTCGGAAAGCCCCGTATCGGTCAGGACAGTCACGCCATGATCCTTCCCTCTCGGGCGTCCGCACCAGGTGTCGCCCACCCGGCTGACGCACTCGTCATCTTTGGGATCAGCGGCGACCTGGCCCGAAAGATGACTTTCCGTGCGCTCTACAGCTTGGAGGTCGACGGCGCGCTGGACTGTCCAGTCGTCGGGGTGGCCCGCGAGGACTGGTCCGACGACCATCTGGTCGCATCGGTACGAGAAGCCCTCCAGGCGGCCGACGAGGTCGTGGAGGAGAAGGCCTTCGACAGGCTGGCCCGGAGGTTCACTTACCTGCAGGGCGATTTCGCCGACCCGGGCACCTACCAACAACTGGCTGTGCTGTTGAAGGCCTCCTCCAGTCCGCTGTTCTATTTGGAGGTCCCGCCCGAACTGTTCGCTCCGGTGGTGGATTCACTTGGCCGAGCCGATCTCACTGCAACCGGCCGGGTGATGATCGAGAAGCCGTTCGGCCACGACCTCGCCTCGGCCCGAGCCCTCAACGAAGACCTGCACCAGGTCCAAGCCGAAGACCAGATCCTGCGAATCGATCACTTCTTGGGCAAGCAACCCGTGCTCGACATCGTCTACTTGCGTTTCGCTTACGCGCATTTCGAGCCGGTGTGGAACCGCGACCACATCGCCGCCGTGCAGATCACCATGGCTGAGAACTTCGGAGTCGACGACCGCGGGGCCTTCTACGACGCGGTGGGGGCTTTGCGCGACGTGGTGCAGAACCATCTCCTCCAGGTGCTCGCCGTAATCGCCATGGAGGCGCCCGTCGGACCGGGGCACCGAGCGCTCTGGGACAAGAAGGTCGAGGTCTTCCGGGCCATGGCCGACGTCGACCCGGCGCGCTGCGTGCGAGGCCAGTACGAAGGGTACGAAAAGGTGCCCGGTGTGAAGAAGGACTCGTCGACCGAGACCTACGTGGCGTTGCGCCTGGAGGTGGACAACTGGCGCTGGGCCGGCGTGCCGTTCTTCATCCGAGCCAGAAAGGCGTTGGCGGCCCGGGCCACCGAGGTCAGGGTGATCTTCAATCGGCCACCCCGTCTTGCCTTCTTGGACGAGCCTCAGCACAGCGACCCGAACCAGCTGGTGTTTCGGATCGTCCCCGACGCCCGACTTCGCCTCTCCATGCGGTCCAAAGGGCTCGAGGGCCGGACGTCGCGCAACGTGAACATGGACCTACCCTTCGCCGCCGAGCTCGGCAAGCCCATCGAGCCCTACGAGCGCCTGCTGCACGACGCGCTGGTCGGCGATCGTTCCCTGTTCACCGGGGAGGACGCCGTGGAGGAGACCTGGCGGGTGCTCCAGCCGTTGGTGGACCACACCTCCGACCCGTTGCCCTACCTCCGGGGGTCGTGGGGACCGCCTGCGGCAGACGAACTCCTTCGAGGCCATCCGTCCTGGGCTCTGCCGTGGCTTCCTGCGCCAGAGCAGGGCAGCAGATGACCGCAATCCCGCGACAAAGGCCGAGCCAAGAGACAGATCGCACGCGCCACGACAATCACGACCGGAGGAGAAAAGACGATGCCCACAAGTAACCCGATGCAGCTCGGCATGGTGGGGCTCGGGCGGATGGGGTCGAACCTGGTCCGCCGCCTTATGGCCGACGGACATCACTGCGTGGTCTTCGACGTGGATCCTGAGGCCGTCGAGGAGCTGGAGAAGGAAGGGGCGACTGGGGCGAGCTCGCTGTCCGATCTCGTTGGCAAGTTGACGGCGCCCCGAGCGGCGTGGGTGATGGTGCCCTCCGGCGAGGTGACCGGCAAAACCATCGAGGATCTCGCCTCTCACATGGACAGTGGGGACACCATCATCGACGGCGGCAACTCCTACTACCGAGACGACATGCGCCGGGCCGCCCAGCTGTCCGGCCGCGGCATCCACCACCTCGACTGCGGGACGAGCGGCGGGGTGTGGGGGATCGAGCGTGGCTACTGCCTCATGATCGGCGGCGAAGCCGACATGGTCGAGCGCCTCAGTCCGATCTTTGCGACCATCGCCCCGGGCATGGACTCGGCGTCGCGGACCCCGGGGCGCACCGGGGAGCCCGACCCGGCCGAACGCGGGTTCTTGCACTGCGGTCCGAACGGCGCCGGGCATTTCGTGAAGATGGTCCATAACGGCATCGAGTACGGGATGATGGCCGCCCTCGCCGAAGGGCTCAACATCTTGCACAACGCCGATGCCGGCACGCGGGCCGTCGAGGCCGACGCCGAGACGGCGCCGATGGAAGAGCCGGAGTTCTACAGCTTCGACATCGATGTCACGGCGGTAACCGAGGTGTGGCGCCGGGGCAGCGTCATCGAGTCCTGGCTGTTGGACCTGACCGCGGCGGCACTGTTCGACTCCCCCGATCTCGAGGCGTTCGCCGGCCGGGTGTCGGACTCGGGGGAGGGACGGTGGACCTCGATCGCGGCGATTGACGAAGGCGTCCCCGCCCCGGTGCTCACCACCGCGCTCTACTCGCGTTTCGCCTCCAGGAGGCTCGACGACTTCGCCGACAAGGCTCTCTCGGCCATGCGCAAGGGTTTCGGTGGACATGACGAGAAGAAGGCCTGAGGTGGGCACGGTGTCCAAGCCGGTGGTCGTGCTGTTTGATGTGGACGAGACCTTGGTGCACACCGGGGGGGCGGGCGCCAAGAGCTGGATGGCGGCCTTCGAGAGGCTGCATGGGATCCCCGCCGACATCGGCGAGCACACCTCGGCTGGCGAGACCGATCCCCAGGTGGCCCGGGCCACGTTCACCGCCGTGCTGCACCGAGAGCCGACCAGCGAAGAGTTGGGCCGACTCTACGCCGCCTACCTTCGCCACCTGGGCGGAGAGATCTGGGCCTCCGAGCACTACCGGGTCCTCCCCGGAGTCCAAGACACCCTCCTCGGTCTGGGTGACGCCGGGGTGACGCTCGGGATCGTGTCCGGGGCCATGGAAGGCGCGGCGCGAACGAAGCTCGTTCCGGCCAACTTGAACCGGTTCTTCGTCTTCGGCGCCTACGGCTCGGACTCACCCGATCGGACCGAGCTGACCCGCCTGGCCATCGACAAGGCCACCCGCCTCCACGGCGCCAAGCTGGAGCCGGACCAGGTCTACGTGGTGGGCGACACCCCCCACGACATGGAAGCCACCAAATCAGCGGGGGCCGTGTCGGTCGGGGTGGCGAGCGGTCACTACTCGACCGACGAGCTCAAAGCGGCCGGCGGGGCCTACGTGCTCGGGTCCCTCGCGGACCCCTTCCCGGGCCTGTGACGATGGGTGAACCCGAACGCACCAGGAGAACCACAACGAGGAGGCTCACGATGACAAAGAAGAAGGCCACGGTCCAGGTACGGCGGGCCTACGACGCGCCCGAGCGGGGCGACGGTACCCGGGTGCTGGTCGACCGGATCTGGCCTCGAGGGCTGACGAAAATCAAGGCCGAATTGGACGAGTGGTGCAAGGAGGTCGCACCGTCGACGAAGCTGCGCAAGTGGTACAGCCACGACCCGGCACGCTTCGAGGAGTTCTCCCGCCGTTACCACGCCGAACTGAAACAACCAGAACGATCGGACGCCCTCGCACATTTGCGGGACCTGGCGAAGGACCGGACCTTGACGTTGCTCACCGCAACCAAACAGCCCGAGATCAGCGAGGCCGAGGTGCTTGCCGAGATGCTTCGCCATTGACGAGGGCAGCCGAATGACCACGAAGCCCTACCCTGAGTGGCAACCGAGTTGTCCCCGCCTTGGAGTCGGGCATGCAGCCAGTGAGCATTAGCGAGTTCGCTCGGCGCTCTCGGCTGTCACGCAAGGGCTTGCGTCTGTACGATGAGATGGGATTGCCCTCCGTCTCATCCCGCTCGAATTCGAGTTCCACGTTGACGCACCCTTGGAACTCGCCGATCACATCCATGCCCTTGGAGATCGCCTGATGCGATCCATCGGCTCTCGCCGAGACCTTCGGGTTGGTTACCCGAAGTTCAATTCGGGTTCGCTGGTCCGGCGCGAATAGGGCAGGTTCCGTGACCAGCGATTTCGTTGGGTTTGTAGCCCGAAGGTGCGTGATGGTCGTGAACCACCGCCACTGTCCGTATGTGACTCGGCACGCCGATTATCGGTGGAAACCGGTCGCGTTTGCAACAGATTGAGCAGGTGGCCGCCATGGCGCCGCCATCAACACGGGGATCACCGATAATCGGAGCCTCACTTGGCGCGCCGACTGTCACCATGGCCAAATCGCCATCACCCTGATTGCAGCCATCGCACCGCCCTTCCTTCTTCGAACTTCTTCGAAGTGCAGTTTCGGTCTGAGGTAGATGATTCCCGCGATCGAAGCAGCCCTTCTGGTCGTCCTCATCGTCGCTGATCCAGGTCGAATCGACTGTCGGTTGACACTCCTTCGGATTTTCTCGCTCGAGCTGGTCGTTATCTTGGTGGTCGGGGCTGGCGAAGCCTCAGTTCGCCTGGTAATCGATCTCGTAAAAGGCGCATTGAACCCCGTTCGGCGAAACGCCTTCGGTGGTCTGCTCCACAGCCGCTACGGCTGGACGCAGAACGGACTCAACGAGTTGATCGTGCTTTCGGCCGTCGCTGAAGACTTGGCGCTGACCCAGTTCGAGCCGATGACGGTGACCACCTCGAACCAGTAGTTGGTCCCCGCGGTCAACGTTCCGCTGGTCCACGAAGTGGTACTCACGCCGCTGGCGACGAGGCTGTAGGTACCGGTGGCCGACGTGGTCGAGTCATAGACCGGATACGAGGTCGCATGCGTGACGGCGTTCCAAGAGACTTTGATCGTCTTCGAGGTCGTCGGGGCGGCGCACGCCGCCGCCGCTCCGCTTGGTGCCACAGGAATTACCTAGGAGTGCGCTTCTTCCTTGCTCGCTGTGGCCAGGTTGACGGCCCAGGTCGTGGCTGCCGATGCCACGTTAGAGATCTGCAGCGAACAGGCGATGGTGATCGTAGCGGCGACGACAAGGAGGGCACCACGTCGCATGTGGGCCCTCCCTGTCGCCGCCGAACCGTCCCCTACGGGGCGGTGAGGACGGATCAGCTGGTCCAGCTGTCGGTGGCGGGCGTCGTTGTCGAAGTGCCCGCACCGCCGGTCGCCGTTACTCCGGTCAGCGAGGGGAGGGAGAAGTAGGTGTTGGCACAGGCGGCCGGTGCGGTCGCCCCCATCGACGCGTCGTTGGTCAGCGTCACGGCCAGCGGGTTGTTGGCCTGCCCGCTCGCCCCCACCGTCAACGGTGTCGTGAGCGTATGCGAGCTCCCTGAGGTGGCAGTGGAATAGTTCCAGATGACGGCGCTCGGGGTGGTGGCCAGGCACCCGACCTGGGTCGTGGTCAAGGCGCTCGTGGTGTACCCGGTGGCATAGGTCGTGTTCGTGGGTAGCTGCACCGCCGTAATGGTCACCGGGTTCGGGTTCGGGTTCCCACGCCGTCGCCGTTGCCGCCGGGAAATAGCACGTTGCTGGGAGCCGGCGATGCCACCGCGGTGATGGTGAGGTTCGAGATGGTGGCCGACTGGCCCTCGCCCGACGATCCCGCGTTCAACCCCACTACCCAGTTAGTGGCGGGCAAAGACGCCTCCATCTGATGCCACCTCGTAGTAGCCGTGAAGGAGATCTGGACCCAATGCCATACCGATCGAAGCGTTGAGCTGACGACCCCCCATGGACCCCCAGAACGGAGCGGCTCCAAACGAGAAGATTCCACCGTCGGCGGCGACCTCGTCATAACCTGCGAATCCCCCCGCCAAAGCGGCCATCCCCACAATTGGCGCCGCGAGAGGACGGCCCGCCATCGAGCCGAGGTAGGGGGCAGTCCCAAAGCTGAAGATGGCACCGTCAGCACCAACCTCCCAATATCCAGCGTTTCCAGTCGCATTCGCGCCTCTGGAAGAGCTGCCCGCGGCGTCGTGGTTAGCCACCTCCATGAATGCAAGACCAAGCATCAGCACAACGGCCACTGCGTTCATACCGGCGATGAATGACCGTAGGACAGGGACCGATTTTGTCCTCATCTGTCTTCCCAACGTTTGTGCCCGCTCTTGCGTGCTTTCACGCTCGAAACGCGAAGTTCGTGGACGGACTTTCGGCGGTGGCCGCTGCGCATCCCTCTCCCGGTGTTCGGAGGCACCCGCAGCCGAGCTTCAGTCCAAATCAGTACGCGCCTCGCTTTTGGTCCAAGTAACCTCCAACACGAGGTCACGAACATCCCGACACTCAGTTGTCGGGAACGTTGTGGAGTTCAGTCGCCCCCCTCATACTTGAAAGAAACCTTCACCCTGGCTCGATACGCCTTGACCTTCCCACCCTCGAGCTGGAGGTCGAGTTCAGCCACCTCGGCGATTCGAAGGTCACGCAACGACGCGCTTGCCGTGGCCACCGCCGCGCTGGCGGCCTTCTCCCAGGATTCCCCGCTCGTACCTACGAGTTCTATGACCTTGTACACGCTCTCGGCCATGACAAGCTCCTCTCTCCTCGATGTCGCTAAGACTTAGAGACTACGCCGACCTGGACGCGTCTTTTCACTGGCGTGTCATCATCCACGTAGCGCCCCGCATTGCCTTCGATGGACCGATCCACAAGGTCCTCGGATTTGCCTGCCGCCCCGGATCAGGACCCGCGCTCCCTACTTCAACGTGTAGAGCCCAAAATGGCCCCCTCCCTGGGGCCATTCGATCTGCGCGGCCACCCATGCAAACCAGGCCACTGCAGCGGTCCTGTATTTGGTGTGCAAGTCGGCTTGGGCAGTGAGTTTGACGGAATCTTTATACTGCACCTCCCGCAGCCACCCGAAAAGCGGTGGCGGCGATCAGCCACGAACTGGCGGTAGACCAAGTCAGCCGGTCGGTGCTGAGCCTCGTCGGCGATGATGGTCCGCTTGAATGCTTTGCCTCTCCGGGCGCTGTCTGGGAAGGAGGAGGCTGAGGTAGTCCTCGTAGTCGGTGGGATCAGGGGTTGCGGTTGCGGTCCAATTTGTCTTTCGAACCTTGGGCATCGGGACCCGCTACTTCTTCTTTGCCGCGGCCCGGCCTCCCTTGCGCCCGGCGGCCTTGTGCTGGGCGGTGGTCCCGCCTTGTTTGGCGTTGCCCCCAGAGCCCGACTTCTTGCCGCCCTTCTTCGAAGCGTCGGGGGAGTTGGCGATCTTCGCGGCACGCTGCTTGGACATCCCCTTGTCTTTCAGGGCCTCGTACTGCTTCTCGTTCTTGACGTTCGCTCGGGTGCCCGGCACGGTGTGCTCCTCTCTTGATGTATCAGCTTCAGAATGGTGGGTTACGTCATGTCTTGGCGGGCCTGCTTGGCCCGGGCGGCGCCGATGGCCGTCTTGACCTCCTTCTGCTCTTCGGGTGGCGGGAGCACCGCGGGCAGGCCCAGTCCTTCGATCCACAGCTCACGAGCCCAGCCGCTGTTGTGGTAGAGGTGTTCGTCCTCTTGCTCCTCGACCTCTTTGTGGGCGGCCCGCAACACCTTGGCGGCGTCGCCGGTTAGGCGCTTGACGACCTCGCCGATGAGCTCCCAGTTGAGGTGGTCCTTGGTCTCGGCCAGGGTTACACACTCGGCGGCCACCACCTGGGCTTGCTCGGCCGTGACGGCTCCTTGGGCGAGGGCGATGGTCTTCACCAGCGCCTCGCCGGTGTGGCGGACGACCTGGCGCCCGGAGGTCTCCTGCTCAGGATCGAGCCCGAAGGCTCGCAGCGAATCTTCGACCAGCTCGACGTGATGACGGGTCTGGTCGAGGTAGTGCTCCCATTCACCACGAAGGTCGTCGTTTCGAGCGCACGCCAGGGCAGCCTCGTAAACCTGGACGCCTCCGAGCTCAGTCTCATAGGCCTGGAAGAGCAGATCGTGCAGTTCTTCTTCGTCGACCGGCATGCAGGTTTCCTCTCTTGCGTGGTCACCTTCGATATGACGAAGGCATACCCAGGTGTCAGCGCGCTCACACAGGGGTCGTATCGCGGGCGGAAAGGACGGCGGCACTGCTTCGACCGCGACGATGTGGGGACAATGCCCCAGTCCTGTCGCCCGCTGGCCTGGTCGAGCACGGAACGCGGCTGGCTGTCGAACATGTCGATCTCCCGGAGTCGACAGCGGACGAACCCCGTCGACATGGCCTACGGGGAGGCGTGGACCCGTCGACCTCTACGAGACTTGATCATCAACGGCTCGGGTCCGACGCGGCATCACCCCTGATTTCCTGGCCCCTCCGCGTCGGCGACTCCCTTCTTCGGCGGCTGCCCGTGCTCAGCGGGCTTGTCTTGTCGAGCTTTGAGGAGCCCTGTCGCGCTCCTCGGGGTTCATGTCCCCTGTTGCTGTGGGATCCTCGGGGTCGGATTCGGGGCCGCTGACTCTTGCCATACCCAGGCGATACCCCGGACCATTCGATCCATTCCGGCGAAGGTGAAGGAAAAGGAAGAGTGGATGCTCCAGCGAACTCGCTCCGCCGTTTGGAAGCGCCAACACTCTTTCTGCAACCGGGCGGCCCCCTCTTTGTCATTTTCGACCCAGCTTGGGCAGGGCGACATGTCCGGTGCGGTCGCGGGCAAAGTGGGTAAGACCCCTCGGTGACCCAAGACGATGCACCGATTCTCGATGGCCTGGCCGACTATCACCGACGGGGCCGCTACGGCTTCACGCCCCCGGGCCATCGTCAGGGAAAGGGTGTCGACGAGCGCACCCGTCAGATCCTCGGCCATGAGCCGTTCCGAGCCGATGTCCTGGCCACCGGTGGCTTGGATGACCGCAAGGCCTCGGGGAACCTGCTGAGCCGAGCCGAGCAGCTCATGGCCGAGGCCGTCGGGGCCGACCATGCGTTTTTCTCGACCTGTGGCAGCTCACTGTCGGTCAAGGCCGCCATGATGGCCGTCTCGGGTGGGGCACACGACCTCCTGGTCGGTCGCGACGCTCACAAGTCCGTCACCGCCGGTCTGATCTTCGCCGGTGTCCAGCCCCGGTGGGTCCACCCGAGGTGGGATCCCGAACTTCACCTGGCCCATCCACCTTCGCCCGAACAAGTCGCCAAGGCTTGGGAAGAGCACCCCGACGCGGCGGGGACGTTAATCGTCAGCCCTACCCCCTATGGCACCTGCGCGGACATCGAGGGCATCGCCAAGATCTGTCATGAGCGAGGCAAACCCTTGATCGTCGACGAGGCCTGGGGGGCGCATCTGCCCTTCCACGACGACCTGCCCACCTGGGCCATGAACGCCGATGCCGACGTGTGCGTGGTCAGCGTGCACAAGATGGGAGCCGGCTTCGAGCAGGGGTCGGTCTTTCACGTCCAAGGCGATCTGGTCGACCCCGCCCACCTCTCCAACTGCGCTGACCTGCTGATGACCACCAGCCCCAACGTGATGGTCTACGCGGCCATGGACGGTTGGAGGCGCCACATGGTGGCGTCTGGCACCGAACTCCTCGGCCAGGCGCTCGATCTCGCCAAAGCCGTGCGAGATCAGATCAACGACCTGGCCGGCCTCTCTGTCATGGAGCGCCAGCTGCTCCGCCAGGAGGCTTCGCACGATCTTGACCGGCTCCAGCTCCTGATCGACGTCTCGGAGTTGAGCATCAGCGGCTACCAGACAGCCGACTGGCTCAGGGAGACCAAAGCCGTTGACGTCGGCCTGAGCGACCACCGTCGCATCTTGGCGACCTTGTCGATGGCCGACGATGCAAAAACCACAGCGCGATTGCTCGAAGCACTCGGCGAGTTGACCAAGTCGGCCGCGTCCTTTCCGACGCCTTCACCAGTCGACCTTCCAAAGCCAGGCGAGCTTGAGCTCGAGTCAGTCCTGTCGCCTCGTGAGGCTTTCTTTGGCCCGCGAGAAGCTGTGCCAGCTGCGAAGGCCGCGGGGCGGATTGCGGCCGAGCAGGTCACTCCATATCCGCCGGGCATCCCGACACTCGTGCCCGGGGAACGCATCAACCAAGCTGTGGTGGACTACCTTCGGAGCGGTCTCGCCGCCGGCATGGCTATCCCTGACGCCACAGATACGACGCTCGACACGTTCGTGGTTGTCGCCTGACGCACCGCCGCTCGGGAACCGTGACGTCGGCTCAGCGAGCGCATATCGACGATCGACAAGCCTCCTCAAGGCGTGCAATGACCCTGATGGGACCCCTTGGTCGGTCTGGACCGAAAGGGTGATCCGCTGGTCTCTCCGGTTGCAGTTTCTGAACATGGGTATCGCAAACGACAGAGAGAAGCGAGGACGCCCATCGGAAAGGAGCAATCGATGGCGGTTGACGAAAAAGTGACATCGGCGCCAGCGGATGTCGCCGATCGGCGAGTTGGTGGCTCGTCTCTCGGACGACACGGTCCGCCTCGTCCGAGACGAGATCCGTCTGGCTCGCGCCGAGATGACCCAAAAGGCCAAGGCGGCAGGCGTGGGCGCTGGCCTCTTCGGCGGAGCGGGAGTCTTCGCCGTCTACGGGCTCGGGGTCTTGGTCGCCGCCGCGGTGATCGGCCTCTCGATCGTGGTGGCCTCATGGGCCGCCGCTCTCATCGTGGCTGGCGCGCTGTTTGTCCTGGCGGGCGCCGCCGCCCTGATGGGAAAGAAGGAGTTCGCGAGGGCGGGACCGCCGTTACCGACCGAAGCTGTGCAAAGCACCAAAGAGGACGTCGACGAACTCAAGCGAGGTCTCCACACATGAGCAACAGCGAAGATTCCGATTCCGTTGAGCCTGATTCGGTGGAGGCAGTCAGATCCGATATCGAGGCGACGCGGACCGAGTTGGTCGAGACCGTCACCGAGCTTTCGGACCGCCTGAATCCGACCAAGCGGGTCGCGGCCGTCACCCAAAGCGTGAGCGACAGTGCCAAGGACGTCGTCGACCAGGCTGGCGAAGTGACCAAGGACACGGCGGCGAAGGCCCAAGATGTGGCCAAGTCGGGACTCAGACGCGGCCGCCAACTCAGTCGACGGCCGAGAACCGCAGCTGATCGGGGCGGCAGTTCTCGTGGTGGGGCTTGTGCTCGTGTGGCGTCTCTGGCGGCGCCGCCGATGATCAAGCTCTTTTACAAGCCCTGGGGCATGCTCGCCGGCATGATCGGTGGCGCTCTGGCCGGAGCGCTCTTCAAGCGGGTCTGGAAGCTGCTGAGCGGGGAGGAAGAGGCGCCAACGGCGACCGATCGCAGCCGTGGATGGATCGAAATCGTCCTGGCCGCTGGACTCGAAGGAGCGGTCTTTGGGGCGGTCAAGGCCTTCGTCGACCGAGGAGGTGCTGCCAGCTTCGAGAAGGCAACGGGCACGTGGCCGGGCAAGGATTCTGATGCCGACTGAGGGCGCCACGAGTGCGACACACCCCGAGGAATCCGGGGCGGTCGACGGCCCGAGCGAGCTGTCCGGCCCTTCGAAGAAGGCGGTGGTCCGGCGCGCCGCCAAGGAGTTCAGAAACGACAATCTGACGACCCTCGCCGCAGCATTGACCTACTACGCCGTGTTGTCCGTGGTGCCCGGACTGATCGTCGTGATCTCCGTCGTCGGATTGGTCGGCCACAACGTGGCCAGTCGAGTGACCTCCCAGGTCGAGTCGCTCGTACCAGGGTCGAGCGCCGCCTTCGTGCACTCGCTGATCAGCCAGGCGCAGCACCACAAGGGCGGAGCTGGCATCACCGCCATTGTCGGACTCGTGATCGCGCTGTGGTCGACCTCGAGCTACGTCAACGCCTTTCGGCAGGCGTCGAACATCATCTACGGCATCGGCGAGGGCCGGCCGATCTGGAAGACCGTTCCACTCCGTCTCGGCGTGACCGTCGTGGCGGTCGTCGTGCTGGTCGTGAGCGCTGCCATCGTCGTGGTGAGCGGACCGGTGGCGAACCAGGTTGGCAACGCCGTCGGCGCCGGCCGGGTGGCGGTCGTGGTCTGGGACGTCGCCAAGTGGCCTGTTCTCCTCATCCTCGTCTCCGTCCTGTTCGCCGTCTTGTTCTGGGCCAGCCCCAATGCCAAGCAGGGCGGCATCCGATGGATCAGCCCCGGAGGGGTCATCGCAACCCTTCTCTGGCTGGCAGTCTCGGCCCTCTTCGCCCTCTACGTGACGAACTTTTCCTCTTACGAAAAGACGTACGGATCCTTGGCCGGGGTCGTGATCTTCCTGGTCTGGTTGTGGTTGACCAATGTGGCTCTCCTGCTTGGTGCCGAGGTGAACGCGGAGTTCGAACACGCCCGAGCGATTGCCGGCGGCCTGCCCGAAGACGTTCGTCCTTTTGCCGAACCGCGCGACACCCGGAAGCTTGACGAAGGCGACCGCCAAGCTGTCGAGAAGGCTCAGGCGGCCCGTCACTCCTGAGGGACGAGGAAACAACCCTATAAAGTCTCCCCCCTGGTTCTCTGACGATCGAAAGAGGTAGCGCCACCGTGAACCGATTCAGTGCGATGCGAACCAGACTCATCGACGCGGCAGAGGGTGCCGAACAACTCGACGACGTGATCCGCCGGGTTCGCACAGTGGCGCAACAGCTTGTCAAGCCCGCGCCGTTGCGCCGACTCTTAAGCGGGACTGATCTCGGTCATCCGATGCACCCCGTCCTCGTCCAGCTCCCGATCGGCATGTGGACCAGCGCCTGGGTGTTGGACCTCATAGGTCTCGGCAAGACGAGAGCTGCGCGGCGCTTGGTCGGTCTAGGCGTGCTCAGCGCCCTTCCGGCGATCGCGAGTGGAGTGTCCGACTGGATCGACACCGATGAAGCCGAAGCCCGAGTCGGTGTGGTGCATGCGACGACCAACTCCGCGGCACTGGCCTGCTTTACGGTGTCGTGGTTTCGACGTAGAGGAGGCCAGCACAGCGGCATAATCTGGTCGACGCTCGGGGCGACCTTGGCCACTGGGGGTGGGTTCCTCGGCGGACACCTGGCCTACGCACTGGGGGTCGGAGTCGACACCAACGCCTTTGAGGTCGGACCCGACGAGTGGACCGCCGTACGAGGCAACGTGCCGACCGAAGGCCTCGTCACCCGCACCGTCGAAGGAGTTCGGGTGATGGTGGCTACCAACGAGGAAGGCCGATTCGCTCTGGCTGACCGCTGCAGCCACAGGGGCGGACCACTCTCCGAAGGGAGCCTCGACGCGGGCTGCGTCACATGTCCTTGGCACGGAAGCCAATTCGAGCTCGTGAGCGGTATTCCGACGCGGGGGCCGGCGTCGATCCCCCAGCCCGTCTACGAGAACCGTGTCATGGCGGACAAGCTTGAGCTGCGTCGGAGCGAGAGGCGGGTGCTCAGGCGCCGCGCCGTGTGACCGCCCAATTTCCCGCACCAGCAGATTGCGACTGGCAACGCCACGCCGGTGGTCATCTCGAGGCGTCTCGCTCAAAGCGCAGCCGGAGGCTCCGCCGTGACGTTCAGGTACTCGAGTAGGCCCGAGATCTCCAAGACGCGTCTCACGGTGCCCTCGCTGCAGTACACAGAATACGAACCACCTTCTTCCCTGACCCGCCGAGAGCCGGCCACGAGTATGCCTATGGCACTTGAATCGAGGAACGTGGCCTGGCTCAGGTCGACGTGCACCGCCGGTGCGCTCAATAGGTCTGGGTCCAAAAGGGTGTCTCTCATACTTTGAGCGGCAAGGACATCGAGTTCACCGCTAAACGACACGACGGTCGCGTCCTCGTGGCGGTCGACGCCGATCGCAAAGTCGGCTCCCACGCCTTCCGGGTCGGCCATAGCTCGCCACTCCTCTTGATGGCTCGGCGAAAGGAAGTTGCTCTCATGGCTGCTTACCCTGTGGCCGGCCAATCGAATCCGGGACCGCATCATTTGCTGGCCTTAACGGAGGTCGATCAGCGATGGGGTCGAGTCCTCCATTTGATATACCCAGTGGCCCATGCGGAGCTGCGGCAGCGAGCCGCGAAGTTAGGGCTGCCGTTCGAGCTGCACCCGATGGAGCGATCTTGTTAGAAGAAGATCTGTCACGAGCAATGGCGCTGAACTTCGTCGGCGATGAATCGAGATTTAGACGCTCGCCATGAGCTTGCTCAAGCGGGCTCGAGGTGCGGCTCGAAATCAGCCCAGGACAGGAGATCGACACGGCGGGGCGTTCTGGTCGACGCTTGGAGCCGCTCTGGCGACCGCGGGCGGTTTGCTTGGCGGCCACCTCGCCTGCGCTCTGGGGGTCGGCGTTGATGCGAACGCCTTCAACGTTGGTCCAGACGAGTGGACGACGGTGCGTGGCAATGTGCCGATCGAAGATCTCGTATCACGCACCGTGGATGGCGTCAGGTCATGGTGATCCAGAACGAGGCAGGTCGATTCGCTTTGGCCGACCGCTGCAGCCACAGAGGGGGCCGCTCTCGGAGGTAGCCTTGGACGGAGCCTGCGTCACGTGTCCACGGCACGGCATTCATTCGACCTGGCGGCGGCGAGCCTTCGAAGGGTCCCGCGTCCATACCTCAGCCGGTCTGCGAGAGTCGAGTCGTCGAGGAAAGTTTGGAGATACGGCGGCGCGAACCTCAAGCCCTGCGCCGAATGCCGTCTAACGCATAGCGATCAACGCCGAGCGTTCGGCACCGTACGTGGCAAATCTTCCCAGGACACTTGGCTTTCGTCGCCCTTGTGACAACCTACTTCCGATTGACGCATCATCGCGAAGAGGACCAGCAGAGTCTTGACTACATAGCTTGATCCCTCAGATTGCCTTACCACCGGTAGAACCGATCCGTCCCGGCGCTCTCGCCTCGACCGATAGCAAAACCGATAACCCAGAGGACCAGAAGAACCAGGGCGGCGATCCAGAGAACATGCACCGCGAAACCGAGACCAAAGAAGATCAAGACCACCAGCAGTACCACTAGCAAAACCATCAACGTCTCCTCCATTCAAGGGCAAGGCAAGTTGCGGTGCGCTCAGAGTTCTACCCGGGATGACACATGGCACGCCTCCTACAACATCCGTGTAACGACGGCCAGGCTGAAGCTGAGCGGGGCCGGGGCGATGGCTTGGGCGTAGGGACGATTCGCTATGCGCCAGGGGGCTGATCTTCAGCGGCCGCCAGATCCCACGTCGAAGGGATTGCTTGTGGTCGTGTTACTTCGGGCTGTCGTCCTCACCATGCTGAGCGCCCAGGTCTTCTCCTGCCCAGCTCGACGGGGGGTCACTAGTCGGAAAGGTTTCTGTGAGCTCCTTATCCAGGGCCGCTTCCTCTTCCGCTCGCTCGGCTTCCTTTTCAAACTCGGGATCGTCGCCATCTGCCGCACCCTGTTCGGATACCGGCTGTGTACGGAAAGTCTTGTCATTGGAGGGCATGACGTTGCCCTACCCTCGGCTGACACAAAGAAACACAGGACCCTCACAAAGCGGATGCACTGAGAGCCACAGATGATCAAACGGGGGGATAGGGCCGAGCCACGCAAGCCTCTAAAGGCGATCTGCATTCCACGCGAACTGTCCTGTCGGAGGAGGCCCTATGCCGGATTTCCTGGCTCGAAGTTACGCACTTGCTGAAAGGTAAGGGGGTCGAGACTTTCGGTGCGGATCTCGGCGAAGGCGGGTTCCAGCAAATGACCGACATGGTCGCCCGCATCGAGACGATCGATGACGGTCCCGACAACCACTCCCGCGGTCGCCAAGAGAGGTACTCCGTCTGGCCCGGGCCGCCACTCGCATCGTGAGAATTTGTCTATGTCCTCACCGGATTCTTCGCCGAACAGCTGAGCTATTTCAACGTCTTGTTGTCCGAGAATGTGGACCGCAACGGACGGAGACCCTTGCGCGACTGAATAGGTCTGGTTCTTCTTCGACAAGAAGACGACCAGACGCGGCGGATCGATGCTGCCCTGCGTGGCGAAACCGACGAGGCACCCGGCTCGAAGGTCGCCACGTGCCACTGTCGCGACGAACATCGGGTAGTCAAGGCGCCCCACGAGCTCTTGAAACGCCTCATTGGCTTCCACAGTCCTAGCTTCACACATCGGGCGCACCTCGTTACGCCGCCCAATCGTGAGCCATTCGAGACTCGGGGAGAGGCTTGTCGGGAGACGATGCTGGAACAGGTCCTCTATTCTCAATTTCCCTTTGTTGTCTTCGGGCATGGGGCCGTGGGCGCTCGTGGAAGATGACCACTCCTACGATCCAGCCGAGACATCCTGGGTATAAACGCATCATGACCGACAGCCCGGCCGATCGCTCAGAGCAAACCGATGAGTGTGCTGAGAGTCGTCGCCGCTCTGAGCCAGGGAATACGCAAGTCGAGAAGGAGCGCAAGGTGCGAACCGGCGAGGATCAGGCGGCGACGAACAGGGAAGTCGACCCACCGGCGTGACGGAGCGACTCCGAGCGGGTGTGGTCTTTGACGTCGACGGCACGCTTGTCGACACCAACTACCTTCACACCTTGGCCTGGTCCCGAGCATTCCGCGACGCGGGCGAGTGGGCAACCGACGAACGCCATTCACCGGCTAATCGGCATGGGGGGAGACCGCCTGGCCCCTGAGCTCCTCGGACACACGGGTGTGCCGCCGCCGTCGAGGCACGACCTCATCACTACAAAGAACTGGCCGCTGACATCCGAGTATTTCCGCAGGCCGCGGCCCTTCTGCGCGCCTTGCACGGCGACGGGCTGGCGGTCGTGTTGGCGCCATCCGCGCCGGCTGACGAACTCGAGATGCTTCGTAAGGCGCTCGACGCTGACGACGTCATCGACGGCCAGACGACGTCGGACGACGTCGGCAAATCCAAACCGTCACCCGAAGTCTTCGAAGCTGCGATGAAGACTTTCGCAATCGACCCCCGACATGCCCTGGCCGTCGGGGACAGCATTTGGGACGTTCGGGCCGCTCGAGGGGCAGGTATCGGATGCCCTGAGCGTCGAGTCCGGGGGCTTTAGCCAACACGAGCTGAGCGAGGCGGGATCGCGACACGTCTACCGAGATGTCGCCGAGATCCTCGATCAGCTCTACACGGGGCCGCTCGGGCAGCTCCACTCGAGGTCTTGACTCTTCGCGCCGGGCTCCGCAGGTGCCGAACGATCGGGCCATGGGTGGCGGTGGATGAATCTGCTGCAATGACCACTCTGGTTGGCACCCCCTGTGAATGGGTATTGAGTGCCTACACCGACGAAAGGAACAACATGTCGGGCATCGACAAGGCGAAGAACAAGGTCCAAGAAGCGAAGGGCAAGCTCAAAGAAGCTGCCGGCAAGGCCGGCGACGACCAGTCGCTAGAGGCGAAGGGCAAGAAAGACCAGGCCGCCGGAAATCTCAAGCAGGCCGGCGAGAAGGTCAAGGACGCGTTTAAGAAGTAGTT
The DNA here is from genome assembly GCA_963808355.1 of uncultured Acidimicrobiaceae bacterium. Classification (GTDB taxonomy): domain Bacteria; phylum Actinomycetota; class Acidimicrobiia; order Acidimicrobiales; family RAAP-2; genus Bog-473. Next base: position 1,467,621 of record CAWEFL010000002.1, on the reverse strand, counting down.
GATGAGGAGTCCTGAGCTGAAGCCAACTACGACAGGCGAGTTGCCGCGACCGCGAGGTCCCCTAAGCGAGTGGCTCTTCGCCGTCTTGCAGGGACGAAAGGACTTATTCTCACCCCCGGAGGTTCCGGCTGAGTCGTGCCTCACCGACGAGGATGGGCAGCTGGCGCTCTACTGCTGTTATGAGCTGCACTATCGAGGATTCTCCGCGGTCTCTGACGAGTGGGAGTGGGAGCCAAGTCTGCTCGCCTTCCGTCGTGATCTAGAACGTGGCTTCGAACGCAGTCTGCGCTCCAAGCTTCCATGTTCGCGCACCGAAGTCGATGTGGAGCACGACCTGCTCGCTCTGAGCGCCACCAGCGGGTTCTCCCTGTCGGCCTGGTTGCTCGAGCACGGCGACCGTGGGCACGCACAGGAATTTGCCATCCACCGCTCTGGGTACCAGCTGAAAGAGGCTGATCCGCATACGTGGGCGATTCCCCGCCTGAGTGGCCACGCCAAGGCCGCGTTGGTAGAGATCCAGGCGGACGAGTACGGCGGTGGAGTGCCCGGGGAGATGCACTGCTCGCTGTTCGCCGACGCACTGCGAGCGTTGGACCTCGATGCGACCTACGGCGCCTACCTCGATCGCCTCCCTGCGGTGACGCTCGCGACGACGAACCTCATCTCGATGTTCGGACTGCATCGTAGGCTCCGCGGAGCGCTGGTCGGCCACCTGGCCAGCTTCGAAATGAACTCGGTCGGCCCGATGAGCCGCTACAGCACGTGGCTCGAGTGGCTTGGCGTGTCTGTCGAGGGTCGTCGGTTCTACGACGTGCACGTGACCGCAGACGAAGTGCACCAAGATGTCGCACTCTATGACCTGGTCGGGGGCTTCTTGAAAGACGAACCTGCGCAGGCCTCGGAGGTCTTGTTCGGGGCGAAGGCCGTCACGTTGGTGGAGACCGCCTTTGCCGAGCACCTGGTAGGCGCATGGCGGGAAGGCCGGAGTTCGTTGCGATGGTGAAGGAGGGGGATGGCGGCGGCGCCTCGTCTTATGGTGCCCGCCGGCAGAGGACTACGACTCGATCTCCGGCGACGTCTTCGACACCGAGGGTGCCGTTGACTATCTCGCCGACTTAGCGCCTGGTGGCTGGGTTCTTGAACTCGGTGTCGGCGGCATCGCCCTGCCGCTCGCCGCTCGCGGGCTCGACGTGTGGGGAGTCGATGCGTCCTCCGAGATGCTCGAGCGGCTCAAGGCGAAGCCTGGTGGCGAGGCCGTCACGACCATGTGCGGCGACTTTGGCACCGTCAATTCACGCGGTGGTGGGGCTTTTGACCTGGTGCTCTTGCTCGTGAACACCCTCTACGCCATGCCCACTCAAGACCATCAGGTCGCTTGCTTCGCCAAGGCAGCTCAGCACCTGGCCTTGGGGGGCAGATTCGTGGTGGAAGCGTGGGTGCCCGATCCGCCTCGTGGTGGCGATGGTCTGGATCTGCGGGCTCGACGGTTGGGACGTGGCTTTGCCGGCCTGGTTATCGAAGAACACGACGCGCCGCGGCAGGTGCTCTCGACCCGCCAGATCGTGATCTCCGAGTCGGGACATACCCGCAGTTTTCCCATCGTGCACCGCTATGCGTGGCCCGCAGAGATGGACCTCATGGCTCGCCTCGCAGGCATGACCCTCGAAGAACGATGGGGCGACTGGCATCGGCGACCTTTCGATGCCGGGAGCATCAACCACGTCTCGGTATGGCGGCGCACGGCGGAGCGCTCTTCTGACGGTCACCGAAGAGAAGCTCCGCCAGCCACCCAATGAGACACCCAGCTGCCGCCCTGCGGAGGTGTTTCGAGGCGGACCCGAGTCGTTAGCTGACGTCCACAGCCTTCGTGGTGTTCGGAGAAAAGACGGCTCCGATTTCCGTTGCAGGAGTGCGCTGGTGGTCGGACGCCAAATGGCGAGCCCCAGCATCCTCGGCTTCGGAGCAGCAGTGGAAGTGTCCCAGGAGATCGTGCGACGCTTCCGTGCACCTCGCGGTCCAGCACATGGTGGTGCTTCTGCTTTCGGAATCTCACCGATGATGATTTCCGGTCCAGCCGACGAGTCGTACCGCGAAGGAGAGCTCGGATCGTGGTCGGTCGTCGAGGAGCCGTCCTTCGAAGTGGTCGCCAGCGCGTAAGAGTGCGTGAACCAAGGATGCAGACGACCCCGTTCAGCGAGGAGTTGGAGATTCGCCGCGAGCGACGCGCCAGGGTGCTAACAGCGAGGGAAGCTCAGTGTGAGACCGAATCGGAACTGGGTAAGACAACCGAGAGATGGAAGACGTCGCTTCGCGGAGGAAGACATTTGTCGCTGATGGAGCCCGAAGATCTAGAGTTCGGTAAGAAGGTGGTCGAGGACTTAAGACGAGGTGGACAAGCTCGCGGGGGAGGGGGTAAGCGAGGATGACCTCCCGGAGGATCCACCTCGCAGTGAACCCTGGGCTGGGTGTAAGGCACCTCCGAAGGCATGAGGACGGCGGCTGATGCCTCTACCTTGTCCGACCGACTTAGCCCGCGCAGGCAGGCTTGGTCATGGCTGAGAGATGGGAGCTGACGGAAGAAACGACGCTCTACGCCGGACATCTGCGGGTGCTCAGGCGGACCTTTCGAACTGATTCTGACCAGTTCAAGGAGTATGAGGTGCTCGATCAAGGCAACGTCGTCTGCGTCCTGGCCCTGACCCCAGACCGCCGGTGCATCCTCGTGCGCCAATTTCGACCCGGCCCCCAGCGGACGCTCGCTGAGCTGCCGGCGGGTTTCATCGACCAGGGCGAAAGCCCATTGGAGGCGGCGGCGCGCGAACTTGCCGAGGAGACCGGGTACTCCGGTGACCTGAGAGAGGTGGCCAAACTCCCTGCCAATGGCTATTCGACCGAGGTTCGACATGTGTTCGTGGCAACAGACTGCAAGCCAGGTGCCTGCCACTCCGACGAGAACGAAGAACTCCGGGTTGTCATCGTTCCTGCGGCTGAGCTCCGGTCTCTCCTCCAGAGCGGTGGAATGACCGTCACCGATGCCGCCTACGCGGCCCTCGATGACCTGGGACTACTCGACGAGCCACGTCATGGCGGCGGCTGAATGTGATTCGAGGGATATAGGGACGAGGCGGGTGTCTCGCCATATCGGTGGCTCCGCCGCTTGAGAAGTCGAGCCAGTCCTCCTCGGTCCGGATTGGTGGCTAAACCTTCGGGCATAGTGAGCAGAGTCAGATCGCACGGGATTCGCCGAGGGAGCGCAGAAATGGCAAAGGCACACGGAAAGGCGAGGCGGGAGCTCGAGCAGTCAGGCGCTGATCCGAATACGGACGACCCTGAAGGGACGGGCCGAGAAGACACCTGGCTTGGACGAGGATCGCATGGATGGTTCGACGCTTTGCTGCGTCGGTTCGGCAAGCAACCCAGCTAGAGCGTAGGTGATCGGGTACGCAGACACGGTTGTGTACTGAGACGTCACTGCATGTTCGAGGCGGTGCACGCAGATAGTTAGTTCAGAGGCCCGTCGGACTTCATCGCGGTGGCAACCCGACCACTTTGTCGGTGTGCCGGACTATCTGCACGTCCGATTTGGCGCAGGGTTTCGCCCTCCCCACTCACCTGACTATGTGGGCGTCTCGCGGCGATTACGCCGTCGGCACGGGCCGTTCCCAGTAGCGCAACGCGGCGCACGCAGTGAGGAAACCGTCAGCTCCGACGTCGTCGAGATCGATAAAGCCCGCGTCGAGGTCCCCGGGCAGACCAACACCTCTGAAGAGAGCTGATGCGGCGTCGGTGTACCCCACAAACTTGGCATGCGCGTAAGCGTCTGTCACGAAGTCTCGTGCCGTGGGATGCCCCACGAGGGCGACCACAGAATCGGGCGAGGTGAGGACCACCACGGCGTCATAGAGGACAGATGGTCCACCATCAATCTTCTGGTCAGCCGGAAGCATGGCGTCGTCGCTCCCGATCACGCCTCCGACGGTCGCTGCGATGACCTCGATGACGACCTGCTCTCTCTCCGCGGCGCCGCGCAGTTGCTTGAGCAGATCACTGTCCGCTCCCTCAGACACAAGGACGCCGAGTTTGCGACCGGCGAATACCTCTGGCCCGTTCTCGAGGATGCTCAGAGCAGGCGAAGTTGCCAAGTCGGCAATTGGCTCTCGGGCTGCTGGCGCCTTCTCGGGGATCTCCATGCCGAGTCCGGCGGCGACCGCGCCGGCCAAGTCCTCGTCGACGTTGCGCAGTCCGGCCACCATCCGAGCGCGAATGTCGGTGCGCTCGACTTTCGATAGCTCGAAGACGAAGGCGTTGACGATGTGGCGGCGCTCGACCTCGGTCTGGCTCAGGTAGAACTGACGGGTCTGGCTGTAGTGGTCGGCGAAGCTTTCGGGACGAAGCCGTCGCTTCTCGCCCTCAACAGCGTCCGGAAAAGTGGTGTAGCCACGGACTGCATCCTCCCTCGGACCGCCCTCGCCGGGCCCCCAGGAGTTGGGCTCGTAGTTGGCCCGGGTGGACGGGTTGAACGTGGCCATGTGCCCGTCCTGTTGGAAATATGCGAACGGGCACTTGGGGGCGTTCACGGGTAGCTGGGCAAAGTTCGGGCTGCCCAGGCGCTTGAGTTGCGTGTCGAGGTAGGAGAAGTTGCGGCCCTGCAACAGGGGATCGTTGGTGAAGTCGATGCCCGGCACCACGTTCTGGGTGCAAAAGGCCACCTGCTCGGTCTCCGCGAAAAAGTTGTCGACCACCCGGTCGAGGACCAATCGGCCCACCCGACGGACCGGGACGGTTTCCTCAGGAATGATCTTGGTCGGATCGAGGATGTCGAACTCGAATTCGTCGGCGAAGTGGTCGTCGAAGGTCTGCAACCCAAGCTCCCATTCAGGAAAGTCACCGTTGGTGATGGCATCCCACAGGTCGCGGCGGTGAAAGTCCGGATCGGCACCGTTGATCTTGAGGGCTTCATTCCACACGACCGATTGCATGCCGAGCTTGGGCTTCCAGTGGAACTTGACGTAGGTGCTGCGCCCTTCGGCGTTGACCAGCCGGAAGGTATGGACTCCAAACCCCTCCATGAAGCGGAACGAGCGCGGAATCGCCCGATCTGACATGATCCACATCAACATGTGGGTCGATTCAGGCATGAGGGAGGCAAAATCCCAGAAGTTGTCATGGGCCGTCTGAGCCTGAGGGAAGCCCCGATCGGGTTCCTGCTTGGCGGCGTGAATGAGGTCTGGGAACTTGATGGCGTCCTGGATGAAGAAGACCGGGATGTTATTGCCGACCAGGTCCCAGTTGCCCTCTTGGGTATAGAACTTGGTGGCGAAGCCTCGGACGTCCCGAGCCAGATCGGCAGAGCCCTTGTTCCCGGCCACCGTCGAGAAGCGGACGAAGACCGGAGTGCGTTCTCCCGGGCGTTGAAACAGGTCGGCCCGTGTCAGCTCGTCAAGCGGATGGTAGTTCTCGAAAAACCCGTGAGCCCCATAGCCGCGGGCGTGCACCACCCGTTCGGGGATCCGCTCGTGGTCAAAGTGGAAGATCTTTTCGCGAAGGTGAAAATCCTCCAGTAACCCGGGGCCCCGATCACCTGCTCGAAGTGAGTTCTGGTCGTCAGCGACGATCACGCCTTGCTGTGTCGTGAGAGGCTGCCCTTCGCCGTCTTGCTGGTGGGTTTCGCCACCTCGCCCAACCTGTTCTAGTTCAATCATGTACGACTCCTAACTTTGTCGCGAGAAGCCATACCCACAGTCTCGGCAGGCAAAGCAATAGGGATCACCCTGCCGGTGGGCTCGGCCTTTCGGGGTGCGGACATGTAACGAATCGTGGTGAGGTGGGGCGTTGATCTTCTTGATCGTCGGAATGGTGATCGTTTCAGCGGCCTATTGGATTGGGCGAGGTCGAAACCCGTAGCGGGCGCCATATCCTGCTGGCGCTTTTGCCAGTCCTGACTCCGGCAAGCGTGAGAGCGCTCGGCGACTGGCCGATTTCGTATCTGACATTTCAACCGCCGTCGTGAACAACCCGCCCACCGTTGGGTTCATCGGCGCCAGGCGCGGCTGCTCGAGCCCAGGCTCGCCTCGACATCCTCGGCACCCCGGCCGACCGGCGGCAGCATCCCACGCCATAGCTCTGGCACATTGCTTGTCCTTGCGAGCCAACTTCGCTACCCTGAGCCAGCTGGGGACTGGCCTGGCAACCCCGGTCGGAGCCAATCTGCGCAATGCGCGCTGTTCCAGCATCGGGGGTCGGAGTCGACACCAACGCCTTTGAGGTCGGGCCCGACGAGTGGACCGCCGTACGAGGCAACGTGCCGACTGAAGGCCTCGTCACTCGCACCGTCGAAGGAGTTCGGGTGATGGTGGCGACCAACGAGGAAGGCCGATTCGCTCTGGCTGACCGCTGCAGCCACCGGGGCGGACCACTCTCCGAAGGGAGCCTCGACGTGGGCTGCGTCACATGTCCTTGGCACGGAAGCCAATTCGAGCTCGTGAGCGGTATTCCGACGCGGGGGCCGGCGTCGATCCCCCAGCCCGTCTACGAGAACCGTGTCGTGCGGGACAAGCTCGAGCTGCGTCGGAGCGCAAGGCGAGCACTGCGCCAGCGGCCCGTGTAGCGGCCGAAGCGACCAAACCAAGGTGTCATAGCCCTGCTCGGACATCGCCGGACCAGATCTCCCTAGCCGAGAGAACCGCTCAACTCCGCAAACTGGCGTTGTTCGTCGAGGAACGAGGGCCGGGGCAGCTGTGTCTACTGCGGGTCGAGCGGACCTACCTGCCCGTCGGGTCGAGGCCCAGCCGATCGGATGGAGGCGACAACGTGATTTGGTGAGAATGCTTCGTGCTGCACGGGGGTAGAAACCAAGTCATGACAACCGACGGAAGGCCCCCCAAGGCAAACGCAACCCAAGCCGAGGACAATGCCCCGACTGATCCACCTGTGTATCGCGAAGCTGCGACCCCCGAGGAGGTCGAAGAGTCGCAGGAGGGCAACGACAAGGGGACTGGGGGTTAGCTCTCCCAAGGCGAGTGCAAGCTGCCGATGCTCCCTCCGATGGGAGCTGACAGACCTGGGCAAACGCCGTCTTGATTCTCGATCTTCCCGGGCGAAGGTCTTTAAGCCCCTAACCGAGGTCGGAGTTCTCGTTCGTAGAAGCGGAAGAAGCCTTCTTGTTCGCGACCGATCTGGTTGATGTACACCTCGTCGAATCCCGCGTCGAGGTATTTGCTGATCGCCTGCACATGCCTCTCGGGGTCCGGACCACATGCGATCTGCTCTGCCACCATGTCCTCGGTAACGTTGGCCGCAGCCGCCTCGAAATGAGAGGGCAAGGCCAGCTCTTGGGCGAGCTGGCCCTCCACACCCTCAGTCGGCCACAGCTCATGGGCCAGCTTGCGAGCCACCTGCTCGTCCTGGCCCCAGCAGACCTTCAGGGCAGCGATGCCCTGACCCTTCCCTCCGTTGGCGCGGTATCGATCGAGAAGTTCGCCATCTGGCTGGACCGTCACGAAACCGTCGCCGATGCGGGCGGCCACGTCGGCCGCATCGGGACCAAACGCCGATACGAAGATGGGCGGCGGCGAGTCGGGCATCGAGTAGATGCGGGCATTCTCCACGGTGTAGTACCGGCCGTGGTGGGTGACCAGACCACCCTCCCAGAGCTTGCGGATGACCTCGACGGCCTCTTCGAGCATCTCGAGCCTGGTCTCGACCGGAGGCCAGCGATGGCCCAAGATGTGCTCGTTGAGCGCCTCGCCCGAACCGACCCCGAAGACGAACCTTCCGTCGAGGAGCAGCTGCGAGGTTGCTGCGGCCTGGGCCAAGATCGCCGGCTGGACCCTGACCGTCGGGCAGGTGACACCCGTCGTGACCTTGTGTGACGTCGTGGCACTGATGGCGCCGATGACGCTCCACACGAACGGGCTCTCACCCTGACGATCGATCCAAGGGTGGAAGTGATCCGAGATGAAGATGGAATGCATCCCCGCTTCCTCAGCCAGCTTCGCTTGAGCCACCAGCGCGGCCGGGCCGTGTTCCTCACTCGACAGAAATGCGCCGATTTCGGCCATGACAACCTCCCGCGGTCTCTTTCGTTGCCTTCCCCGAGTTCGGCACTGCAAACTGTTCTGAGAGAGCAGACGTACAGCCCACCCCGCTCAACGCCGGTACGCTGCGGCCGTCGACTCCTTGAGGGTCATACCGTGACCCGGTACATCCAGGTGCGGCCGAAGGCGCCCGCCTTGGGGATCGAGCGCACCATCGAAGAGCAGCTTCTCGATGCGGTGGTGATCGTGGAAATACTCGATATGGCGCATGTGGGGCACGCTCACGCCCACGTGGGCGTGCAGGTTCGGGGCGCAATGCGCGGATATCTCTAAGCCCCGCCCACCGGCGCCGGCAGCTGCTCGCAACCAGGTGGTGTAGCCGCCACAGCGGGTGACGTCGATCTGCAGGCAGTCCACCGCCCCAGCGGCGACCATGCGGGCGAAGTAGGTCTCGTCGTAGCCGTACTCTCCGGCCGCGACATCGCAATCGACTGCGTCTCGGACGACTCGCAGACCGGTGAGGTCGTCCGAGGAGACAGGCTCCTCGAACCAGGAGATGTTGGCCGTGTTCGCCAGTTTGTGGCCCATCCGGACTGCCTGTTTGCGACTGTAGGCGCCGTTGGCGTCGACGAACAGCTCGATGCCGTCACCGATGACTCCCCGGGCGAACGCAGTCCTAGCCAGGTCGCGCTCGGGCCGAGCCCCCCACGCCTCACCGATCTTGATCTTGACTCTGGGGATCTCCCAGTCGCTTACCCACCGCTCGAGCTGCGTCCGCGCCGTGTCCTCGTCGTAGGTGACGAAGCCGCCGCTCCCGTAAATGGCGACGTCGTCCGCGCATCGTCCGAAAAGGTCCGCCAAGGAGATCCCCAGATGGCGCGCCTTGCAATCCCACAATGCGATGTCAACCGCGGAGATGGCACAGCTGACTGCGCCCGGCCGACCGATATTCCGACACGCTCGAACCATGCGCTCATGGGAGGCCGCCGTGCCGAGGAGGTCCGAGCCGACGACGGCCTCGGTCAGGAGGTCCTCGATGATGGTCTGGGACGCTCGGGAGGCATATGTCCATCCGAGGCCCGTTGTCCCACCAGCACGCACCTCGGCCGTCACCATGGTGGTCGAGTGCCACTCGAGCGTCCCGTCTGCCTCGGGTTGGTCTGTCGGCACCGTGTAGGTGCGGGTCACGACCTTCTCCACCGGGACAGACACCTCAGCCTCGCCCGATCGCCGCCGCGGTCTCGATCAAGAGGGCATGCACAAAGGATTGGGGCAGGTTGCCTCGCAATTGCCGCTGCGCAACGTCGTACTCCTCGGAGAACAGGCCGCTCGAACTACACGACGCCCGGGTCCTCTCGAAGAACTGAGATCCCTTGGTCGTCTCACCGCACCCGAGGTAGGCGAGGGCCATCCAGAAGTTGCAGATCAAGAAGGCGCCCTCGTTCTGCCCGAGCGGTTCGCCCGGCTCGGCGTAACGGTAGATGTAATCGTCCTCACACAAGTCGGCGACGACCGCCGCGCGGGTGGTCACGGAGCGGGGATCCTCGGGCGCAACCGCCCCGCGGATCTCGGAGAGCAAAAGCGAGGCGTCGACGCGTGCGTCGCCCGGTGAGCGCTGCCAGCGCCCCGACGGGTGGAGGGCGGTGCGATCGGCGGCGCTGAGCAGGTGGTCGGCCAACGACAGGGCCTTGGTGACGTGGCGCGACAGTGGGGCGAACTCGGCGATGGCGCGCAGGCCGGCGACGCAGATAAGCCTGCTGTGTGTCCAGTGATCTGGCCCGATCTCCCAGATTCCGCGGTCCTTCTCCCCAGAACGCTGGGCGATGGTGCGAATGGCCAACTCGGCGGCGTCCCAGCCGTCGGCGTCGAGGCGGTCCTGGGAGGCGGCGTTCGCCAAGAGGAGCAGGACTTCGCCGAAGAGATCGAGCTGAAACTGATCTCGGACCCGATTGCCGACGACGTCGGAGCCGCCGGGGTAGCCGGGCAATCCGAGGGAAAGGGGCTCCGGGACGGGGCTGCCGTCACCCCGGTAGGCCGGCTTTGTGGAGACGCCGTCGGCGAGCACGCGGGCGCAGACCCACTGCACGGCGTCGTCGAGCACGGCCTCACCGCCTTCGACGACCGCTCCGGCACGGCCGATGTAGCAAATGTCGCGAATCCACCCGTAGCGATAGTCGTAATTGCGACCGGCCTCGGCCCGTTCGGGCAACGCGGTCGTCACGGCGGCCACCGTCGCACCGTGTGTGTCGGTCAATCCCCGGAGGGTGGCGAAGGATTGGCGGACGTCGCGCCCGGCCGGTATCTCGCGGCACTGCGGAATGCTTTCGGCCCAATGCATGGCCGTTTGGCGCCAGAGGTTGTCCGGTTCGGGTCTGTCATGGGCGTGGAAAGAAGTGCGCTGCAACTCGAGCACGAAGTCGCGTGTGATGCCGCGACCTAGGTGGAGATCCAGGCGGATGGCAGGGCCGCTATTGCGCTCGAGCGGCACGGCATCGGGGGCGCCACTCCATCGGGCGTGGATCCCATCGACCGATGTCTCCCACGCGCCTCCAGAGCCGTCATGGTGCCAGGGTCCACTGGCCTGGCGCCCGTAGTCGCCCGCGAGGGCCACAAAAGCCGACAGGCGGGCGTCGCCGTCGAGGGCCGATACACGACGCAGGATCACGGCGCGGTCCGGGTGCCCAGGATACGCCAGTGCTTGACGGCACTCGACGACACCGCTGTCGGTGACCCAGCGTTGGCGCCAGATCAGGGTGCCGTCCTCATAGGATCCCCCGGGCACATAGCGCTCAGTCGGTTGGATGCGGTAAGAGCCGCCCGAACCCAAGAGGCTGGCGAGAATGGCCGGATCCGACCACGTCGGGAAACACATCCATCCAAGCTCGCCGTCCGGATCAGCCAAGATCCCTCGTTCCCCATCCGCCAAGAGTGCGTAGTCGCGGAGCTCGTGGGGGTATGAGCCGCGATCCTCGGAGCTCACCGCGCTCGACGTGTCTCCATCTCTCAACGTCGGGCTCCTCCGTCAAGTCGGTTTCGTGCCGGCCTTTCTCTCATGCCCGCGTGACGTCCCGACGAAACGGCCGATGCCGCCGGCGCTGATGTGTGCAGTGATTGGAGCCTTCTGGCCGCGGGTACTACCGCTTCGTTGAGCATCCAACCCAGGCGGCGGAATGGAGAAGGTACGCAATGTCGAAAATTGCCGCGGAAGGACTGATCGAACGATTGGCCGATTGGGGGGTCGACACGATCTTCGGACTGCCGGGCGACGGTATCAACGGGATCATGGAGGGTCTGCGACGACAGGACAGGATCCGCTTCCTCCTCGTGCATCACGAGGAGGCGGCCGCGTTCATGGCTACCGGGTACGCCAAGTCGACTGGGCGCCTCGGCGTCTGTCTCGCCACCTCTGGGCCCGGCGCCATTCACCTGCTGAACGGGCTGTACGACGCCAAACTGGATCACGCCCCTGTCCTGGCCATTACCGGCACGCAGGAGACCCAGATGCTGGGGACGGGCTATCAACAGGAAGTGGCGCTCGAGAAGCTGTTCATCGACGTCGCCGAGTACAACGAGATGATCCGTGTGCCGGCGCAGCTGCCATCGCTCGTCGACATCGCCATCCGCCATGCGCTCACTCGCCGGGGAGTGGCGCATCTGACCATTCCCACCGATATTCAGATCGCCGACGCCGGCTCCAACCCGTGGAGCGCACCCGCCCCGGCGGTCAATCAGCCGACGGCGCCCATCTACCTACCCGCCGCTGGCTTGCCCCGCCAGGAGGACGTCCTCGCAGCGGCAGAAGTGCTGAATGCAGGCTCCAAAGTGGTCATGCTTGTCGGGGCGGGAGCACTCGGGGCGAGAGACGAAGTACTCAAGACAGCCGAGCGGTTAGGCAGCCCGATCGTCAAGACGCTGCCCGGGAAGGCGGTCGTTCCTGATGACCACCCGCTCTGCATCGGCGGCATTGGGCTTCTGGGGACTGCGCCGGGCATCGACGCCATGGAGGGGTGCGACACCCTCTTCATGGTGGGGACGAACTTCCCGTACACCAAGTACCTCCCTGAACCAGGGCAGTGCAAGGTGGTGCAGATCGAGGCCGACCCCATCCGGGCCGGCAATCGGATCGCGACAGAGGTGCCGATGATCGCCGACGCTGCCGCCGGCCTTTCGGCCGTGCTGCCGCACCTCGACGAGTTGTCCGAGCGGACCTTCCTCGAGGATCTCCAAGGAAAGATGGGCAGCTGGCGGGACAGGATGCACGCGCTTGAGTCGATCGAAGAGGACCCGATCCAGCCGCAGTACCTGATGCACGTCATCGACCGCCTGGCGGACGGTGATGCGATCCTGACATCGGATTCAGGAACGATCGCCACCTGGGCTGCCCGCCACTTCACCATCCGGGACGAGCGCGCCTTCTATCTGTCCGGGAATCTCGCCACCATGGCTCCCGGGCTGCCGTACACGATCGCCAATCAGATCGCCCACCCGGGCCGTCAGTGCATCGCATTTGTCGGCGATGGGGGGTTCGCCATGCTCATGGCAGAGTTCGGGACGGCGTGTCGCTACGATCTGCCGATCAAGGTGATCGTCAACAACAACGCGTCGCTTGGCCAAATCATGTGGGAGCAGCTCGTGCTCGGCTATCCCGAATACGGGATTCGCTTTGGGCGACCGCCCAACTTCGCTCCGTGGGCCGAGGCGTGTGGCGGAAAGGGCATCCGGGTCGAGCATGCCGATGACGTCGAGGGCGCCATCAAGGAGGCGCTGTCCTTCCCGGGCCCGGCATTGGTCGACGTGTTGGTCAATCCGGACGAGCCGCCGATGCCCGGAAAGGTCGAGTACGAACAGGCGAAGGGTTTCATCAAGGCCTTCCTGGCCGGTCAGCCTCGCAAGGCGACCATCGCCAGCACCCTGTTCCGGGACAAGGTCACCGAGATGCGCTCATGAGGCTCGCCAAGGTACGGCATCCCAGCAAGAGCAAGGGGTTGGAGGACGGTCTCATCGGTGTCGACCGTCTCCTCCAGAACGTCCGCCACGGGCGCTTCGAACAGAGCCTTGCCGGTCTGACGGGCGTCGGGGCACTTATCACGGGTGTCGAGATCTGGCTCGAGCACGACCGTGCCAGTTTCGCCAACCGGATGATGTGGATTCCGGTGGCACTCACCCCGGCCATGGCGGCGGCCGGGATCGCCGGCATCTTCTCCAAACGGACGGCGAAGACGTTTCTCCCGCTGATCTCGAGCATCGTGCTCTTCAACAGTATGCAGGGTGAATATCTTCATCTGCGGGGCATCGCCCAGCGCCCAGGTGGGTTCGGGCGCAATTTCGCGATCTATAACGCGGAGATGGGGCCACCCACCTTCGCGCCGCTCCTCTTCGGCCTGGTCGGTGGGATGGGACTCGTTGCCTCCATTCTCCGCCGGGAGAGATAAGCGAATGGGGCTCACTCCGGGCTCCGCTGAGCAGCGGTTCCCCGGCTACGACGTGATGCGCCAGCAGCGGGCGTGGGACGAGGTCACCATGTCGGTGGTGACGGCGCGCCTCGGACAGCCTGAGAGGCCACAGTTCTTCACGGCCGAGGAGGAGCCCACGGCGCGCGCCCTGCTGGACCGGCTCTTGGCTCAAGACGAAGAACCACGCGTGCCCGTCTTCGAGGTCATTGACGGGCGTCTGACCGAGCGGCGTGGCGACGGGTTCCGTTACGCGGACATGCCCGATGACCCCGAGGCATGGCGTCAGTCCATCGCTGCGCTGAACGACTCGGCGCTCAGCGACTTCGGACAGCCGTTCGCGCAACTCGATCCCAGGGAACAACGCGACATCATCGAAGAGGTGCGGTTGTGTAAAGGAGCGTGGCATGGGCTGCCAGCCTCACGCCTCTTCTCATTGTGGATGCGCTACGCCTGCAGCGCCTTCTATGCCCATCCGTGGGCCTGGAACGAAATCGGCTTCGGCGGTCCGGCCTATCCGCGCGGCTACAAGCACCTAGCCCTCGGAGCCCGGGAGCCGTGGGAAGTAGAAGAACATGACGCGGAGGACCCGGTGCCGTGGGCGAAGCGGGCCGAGGCGGCCAGGAGGAGGCATGCCGAAGGGTTGTCCTCTTCCGACACGTCTCACCAAGGTCCGGACGACGAATGAGCCGCCACGGATGAACGGCGTCCGGAGACGAAACGAGTCCGCCTGGCTTCTGCCGAACGACGGCTCGCGCACGAACCACAAGTTACGCCGCGATATGCGCCGTTACCAGCATGACGAAGAGGTTGACATTGTGATCGTCGGGTGCGGCGCCGGAGGCTCCGTCCTAGCGCAGCGACTGGCCCGGCGGGGCTGGGGCGTTGTCGCCCTCGACGCAGGGCCCTTCTGGGATCCCGACAAGGACTGGGTCAGTGACGAGGCCGGATCGCACCAGCTGTACTGGAACGAAACTCGCGTCATCTCGGGCTCGCATCCTGTCGAGCTCGGTAGCAACAACTCGGGGCGGGGCGTCGGAGGTTCCATGGTGCATTTCGCAGGCTATGCGCCCCGCTTTCATCCTTCTGATTTCCGCACGCTCACGAATGACGGCGTCGGTGCCGATTGGCCCATCGAGTACCGCGATCTCAAGAGCTATTACGAGCTTCTGGAGGCTGAGCTGCCGGTGGCAGGACAGAACTGGCCGTGGGGCGATCCACATCGGTACCCACAGTCACCGCACCCGATGGGCGCAAACGGGCAGGCCTTTCAACGCGCGGCGCTGGCGGCAGGCATCGATGTCCGTGTTGGACCGGTCGCCATTACGAACGGGCGCTTCGGTAATCGCTCGCACTGCATCTATCGAGGGTTCTGTCTCCAAGGCTGTAAGGTCAATGCGAAAGCATCGCCGCTGATCACCCACGTCCCTGATGCGCTGGCCCATGGTGCGGAGATCCGACCCGACTGCATGGTCAGCCGGGTCGAGGTCGACGAGCGTCGCCGAGCGACCGGGATCGCCTACTTCCACGAAGGGCGCGAATACCGGCAGCGCGCCCGGTTGGTGGCGGTGGCGGGATACTCCATAGAGACTCCGCGCCTGCTGCTCAACTCCACCTGTCCGCAATTCCCCGAGGGATTGTGCAACGAGTTCGATCAAGTCGGCCGTTACGTCATGGTGCAGGGTGCGCCCCAGACCACAGGTCGCTACGAGGAGGAAATTAGGTCGTACAAGGCCCCACCACCGGAATGCTCTTCCGAGGCGTTCTACGAAACTGACCCCACGAAGAGTTACAAGCGGGGGTTCTCGCTGCAGTGCATCTCACCGCTGCCGATCGTCTTCGCCGAGCATGTGTGCGCACAAGGCCATTGGGGTGAGACGTTGCGCGAGTACATGCGTGACTCCGTCCACTGGGCAACGTTCGGCGCGCTGTGCGAATTCCTCCCGTTACCCGGAAATCGGATCACCTTGGCCGATGAGACTGATCGGCACGGTCTCCCGGTGGCGAACTTCTCCTACTCGCTCTGCGACAACGACGAGGCTCTAGTGGCGGCGGCCACGAAGGTCATGGAGGACATGCATCACGCCGCCGGCGCCGCGGAAGCCATCACCATCGAGCGCGAAGCGCACCTCATCGGCGGCTGCCGCATGGCAGCGGCCGAGCAGGACGGCGTGGTTGACGCGAACCTCCGCTCCTTCGCCGTGCCGAACCTCTTCATCGTCGACGGCAGTGTGTGTCCCACGCAGGGCAGCGCGAATCCCGCACTGACCATCATGGCCCTCGCCGCGCGGGCCGCGGATTACCTCACGTCAACGGCATCCGCCGCGTGAAGAGCGAAAGGCATCTCGAGCAGCTGCTCAGGGTGTGCGGTGGTGGGACTCCAGATGGCGGGCCCCGGCATCCTCTGCCTCGGGGCGGGTGTCGAAGTGCCCCAGCAGATCGTGGTCCTCTTCGGTGCAGCGGGCGGTCCACAACATCGTGGTCGGGTCATCCGCGGCGGGGATCTCACCGATGATGATCTCTGCCCGTGGGGCGGAGGCGCCTGTCGCCTCGCCGGTCTCACCGGCCGAGAGCGTCTCGTCTTGCTCTTCAGTCATGCCTTCCGTCCGCCGATCTGCCTGTACAACCTCGGATTTGCTACCTACCCTGGGTCCTGGGCCTCAAACGGGTGAGCCGACAGCGAGCGCTACGGTCCCGCGCGGTTCCTTCGACGCCCGTCGGGCAAGGGCGTGGCGGGCAAACTGGTCGGGTCTCACCTGCCTGCGCCCGGGTAGCTGCTCCCCGTGAGCGTCATCACTGGGACCTCAGGTTGGCAGTATGCGGATTGGCGTGGTCGCTTGTATCCCCATGGCTTGGCGCAAAGGGAGTGGCTGACCCACTATTCGAACCGCTTCCACACGGTAGAGGTCAACAATGTCTTCTACCGTCTGCCGGAGAAGGCGATCTTCGAGCGCTGGGCTGCCGCGGCCCCCGAAGACTTTGTGTTCAGCCTCAAGGCGAGCCGCTACCTGACCCACGTGCTCCGACTGAGCAAGCCGACAGAGCCCGTCCGCCGGCTGCTCGAGCGCTCGAGGGGACTGGGACACAAGGTGGGCCCGATCCTGTTGCAGCTTCCGGCGAACTTCCGCGCCGATCCAGGTCGCCTGGCCTCCACTCTCAGAGTCTTCCCGTCGAGTGTCAGAGTGGCGTTCGAGCCACGCCACGAGTCGTGGTACACCGACGAGGTCGCCGACATCTTGCGGCAGTACGGCGCCGCGTTCTGTCTGAGCGACACGCCGCAACGAAAGTCCCCGCTGACGTACCGCAGAGTGGGGATATGTCGCCTTCACGAGGGCCGAGCGCATCCGGCTCCTTGCTACGGCCGGACGGCCATCACGAATTGGGCTGGTCGTCTCGCTGACCTCTGGGATCAGAGCGAGGACGTGTACGCCTATTTCAACAACGATCACGGCGGCTGCGCCGTGCCGGACGGCCACCGCTTCGCCATCGCGGTCGAACACGCAGGGCTACATCCACGCGAGTGCCGACCAGCCGAGAAGCATCATTGACGATGGAGCGCGCAGAGCCGTGAGCGCAGAAGAGTACGTGCCTGCCGGAAAGCAGACTGTCGCCGGTTTACGGGCCGCGGCCGAGCACTGCGAGGGCTGCGATCTCCATGCGCGTGCCACGCAGACGGTGTTCGGGGAGGGAAAGGCCCACACGCCTCACCTCATGCTCGTGGGAGAGCAACCGGGCGACGTGGAAGATCGAACAGGCCATCCGTTTGTCGGTCCCGCGGGGAAGCTGCTCATTGAGGCGCTGGAGACCATCGGGGTCGACCGTCGAACGATCTACGTGACCAACGCGGTCAAGCACTTCAAGTGGGAGCCCAGAGGAAAGTTGCGTCTGCACAAGAACCCATCGGCTCGCGAGGTGGCTGCCTGCCGTCCATGGCTTTTGGCGGAGATCGCGACCGTCCGGCCGAAGGTACTGCTGTGTCTCGGGGCGACGGCGGCGCGATCCCTCCTCGGACCGTCATTCCGGGTCACGCAGCAGAGGGGTCAGGTGCAGAGTGGACCCGACGGACAACGGATCGTCGCGACTGTACATCCCGCATCGATCGTCCGGATCCGTGATGCGGAGGAGCGAGGTGCTGCATTTGACCACTTCGTCGAGGATCTTCGCTCTGCCGTTGCCTCCATCGCTCCGTGAGTTGCCGCGGGCAAGAACTGGTATTGATTTCGATGGACCGGACTGGGGTCAGGCACGGGACGAGCTGCGATTGGCAATCAACTGACGAGCGAGATGAGGCATAACCAACAGTGAACGGAACGCAACTCCAACCATCGGATAGATCTGCCTTGATGCCGCCAGCCCGGAAGTCCTGGCGGATCGGTGGAACCGGCTCCTCGGTGGTGGCGTCACGCGGATCGATCAAGACGGAGAAGTCCATCTCCGGGCGGGGCCGATCCCGCTCCTGTTCTTGAAACCCGCCGAACCCAAGGCATCAAGAACAGGATGCACTTGGATTTGCAGGTGGAGAACTACGAAGAGTCCGTCGCCCGCGCCATCTCCTTGGGCGCCACGTCAGCGGACGACGTCTATCGGGATGACGATTGGAAGGTCCTGAGGGATCCCGAGGGCAACGAGTTCTGCATCATCCGACCGAGACCCGCGAAATGATTCGGTACGGCATCAGAAGAAAGGGGGATTGCGGAGGATGGCCAGAGGGTAAGCACGCATCATGCCCACCGAGACCTCGAGACAACGATCCAAGAGCTCAGGCCAAGGGACGGCGGCGGATGGTGGCCACGATGCTGGCGACTCCGGGGACGATCATGCCGACCGGACTTCCCACAGCCACAACCACGATCCGCGCCCCCTCATGAGCTACGCCGGGATCATGGCCAGCTATGGGGCTCTGACCGCGGGCTTGATCCTGCTCCTGCGCCGCAAGCGATTCCGGGTGCGCCCCCTCTCACCGTGGAATTTTGCCCTGTACGCCCTAGCTGCAGAGCACATCAGCCGCCTGATCAGCAAGGACTCCGTGACTTCTCCTGTGCGGAGGCCATTTACCGAGTTCAAACAGCCGGCCGGCGAGGGTGAGGTGAACGAGGAGGTCATCGGGAGCGGCCCACGGCACGCCATCGGCGAGCTGCTCACGTGTCCGTACTGTCTGGACCAGTGGGTCACTACTGGCCTCGTCGCCGGCAGCGTCGCCGCTCCGACCCTCACCACGGCGGTGGTCTCCGTGAGCGCACTAGCGCGGACGGCGGACTACCTGCACCTGCTCTACGGCCTCCTGCGCGAGCGGGTCGACTAGTGCCAGCGACCGGGATTGGCCTCCGGCTGGACCACGCAGTGATTCGAAATGGGACTGGATGGCTCCTCGAAAGGTAGCCCTCGTGACGGGAGCATCGGCTGGTGTGGGGCGCGCCGTCGCACTCGAGCTGGCGCAGCGCGGGTTCGATGTCGGTCTCTTGGCCCGCGGAGAGGCGGGGCTACAATCTGCCGCCCGTGAAATTGAAGCATGCGAAGTGCGGGCTCTCATCCTTCCCGCTGACGTGGCTCGCTCCGAGGAGGTCGATGCGGCCGCCGCCGAGGTGGAATCGACGCTCGGCCCGATCGATGTCTGGGTGAACAATGCGATGGCCACGGTGTTCACGCCATCGTGGGACTGTCGCCCGGACGACTTCCAGCGTGCAGTCGAGGTCACCTTCTTGGGTCAGGTCTGGGGGACCATGGCCGCGCTGGCGCGCATGCGGCCGCGGGACAGGGGCACTATCGTCAACGTCGGATCAGCCCTATGCTTCGTCTCAATACCCCTGCAGTCTGCCTACTGTTCCTCGAAATTCGCCTGCCGTGGATTCTTCGAATCCACCCGCGCCGAGCTGCTGCACGACGGCAGCAACGTCCGTCTGCACATGGTCCATCTGCCAGCGGTGAACACGCCGCAGTTCGACTGGTGCGCCACCTCGATGCCTCGTCATCCACAACCCGTCCCTCCGATCTACCAGCCGGAGCGCGCGGCGCGGGCCATCGTTGCTGCTGTCCTCGACGACCGGCCTGTTCGAGTTTTCGGTTCCTGGAACAAGTTGCTGGTCGTCCTCGGCCGGCTCTTTCCGAGTCTGGCCAACCGGTACGCGGCCCTGGGAGCATGGGAGACACAGCTCGAAGCCGAGCCGATCTCGCCTAATCGCCCCGTCAATCTCTATCTTCCCGCCGACAACGACGGCGACTGGGGAGCCCACGGCGGGTTCGACGACAGGGCAGGCGGGTTCACCGATCCCAGCTTTCTGCGGTCACTTCCATCGACGATGGGGACGTTCGCCCACGCCCTGGCCGCCACGGCAGCCGAAAAGGCTTCGGCCGTACGAGGAGCTCGGCGCGGCGAGTAGAGAGAACGCGCCACACACACACACTGGTTTAGGCCTCGAAGTGGTCGGAAATGCATAGCCATGAGTGAGGGGGATATCGCCGATCTCCTTGGGAGCGAGTAAAGCAATGTCGAGGCCGATGGTCCGGACTCTGTCCGGCGCTGTGCTGTGGAGCCTGGCCGCATTGGGCATCTGGCTACTCACGCTCTCCGCCCTGTCATGGGGTGAGCTCCTTGTCGGGGCGGGATGTTCCGTCGTCGTCGGCGTGATCGCTCTCGCCGCTCAGCGGGCTGTGGGAACGTCTTGGAAACCAAATGCGGCGTCTTTGCGGCCCCTCGTGGCCCTCCCGCTCGCCATCGGCGCCGATGCCGTGCAGGTTCTGACGTTGCCGCTCCGACACCGCGGACGCCGCGGCGGCCAGTTCGAGACCATGGATATCGACGCGGCAGGCTCGTCGCCGCAGGCGGTGACCCGTCGGGCGCTCGCCACCTTGGGTACGACGGTCACGCCGGCTTCAATCGTGGTCGCCGTCGACGACGAGGGCGCTATGACGCTGCACAGCTTTCCTACCGTCGGGATTCGGATGGAGGAAGACTAGGCTAAGCGATGACGGGGTATGCCGTGCTCGCCCTCCTTCTCCTGGTCGGCGGTCTCGGGCCTGTCGTCACCATGAGCACGAGCGGGCATTCCTTCAACCGGCTGGTGGCGCTCGAAATGGGCACAACGATCACCGTCCTGTTCATGCTCATCTTCGTCGAAGTCAGCAACCAGCCATCTGAGCTCATTCTGCCCCTCGTCCTTGTCCCGCTCTCGGTGGCGGGCACCCTCGTGTTCACCCGCCTCTTGCGTGATGGTGATCTCTGATGGGGCACGAGGTCGCACTCTCCTTCGTCGGGCTCGGTGTGGCTGTCGTAATCGCCTCGGTCATCGGCGCGCTGGCCATGGGAGCCGACCCGTTCAACCGACTGCACTTCGTGACCCCGATCACTTCTGTGGCCGGCCCCCTGATCGCGGTTGGCCTGTGTGTCCAAACGGGTTGGTGCATCACCGCAGGGACCATCATCCTCGTGGTGGGACTGCTCTTCGTCGCCGGACCGGTGACCGCAGCTGCCACCGGGCGCCTGATGGCTCAGGAGCGTGGCGAGGTCGATTCTGAGGCGCCCCAGTGACCGCCATCATTGGTGTGGCGCTCACCTTGGTATTGCTCGGCGGTACCGCCGTCGTGCTCACCGAGAAACCCACCCGCCAGGCCCTCATGCTGTCTGTCTACGGCGTCATGCTGGGCATACTTTTCCTCAGCCTGAGCGCACCCGACGTCGCCCTGAGTCAGATCGGGGTGGGGACCGCCGTTGTCCCCCTCGTGGTGATGCTGGCGATCAAGCGAATTCAGACCCGTCCCTAACCGTGACGATCGAACCACGCCAAGGAGGAGGCTCATGACCCGCACGGCTCGCTACGTCGTCTTCAGCCTCGGGGCGGCCGGGCTCGCCGTCCTCGTGTTGTTGGCCATCTTGAAACTCCCGGCCTTCGGTGGAAGTTCGCACCCCTACCGCGATGCCTCCATTCCAGCTGCCGTCCACCATGCCACCGCCAACGTCATCTCGAGTATCAACTTCGACCAACGCGGGCTCGACACGCTGGGCGAGGAGTCCATCTTTCTCGCCAGCGTCATGGTGATCACGGTGATCCTGCGTCCCGCCGCCGACGAGACCGAAGAACGCGCACTCAGCTCTAGGAGACCACTCGACGCCACCATCTTCGGCGGACTCTTCTTCTTGCCGGCGACGGTCATCATCGGACTCGACGTGATCACCCATGGCCACCTGACGCCAGGGGGAGGCTTCCAAGGCGGCGTGATCCTGGGCACTGCCGTGCATCTGTTATATGTGGCCGGCACCTATCGCGTGCTCAAGAAGGCCCGGCCGGTACGTCCCTTCGAGTGGACCGAGGCCATCGGCGCGGGTGCGTTCGCCTGTCTCGGGATCACCGGTGTGCTCGTCGGTGCCTCCTTCCTGACCAACGTTATCGCCCAAGGCACCTTCGGCGACCTGTTCTCGGCCGGGACGGTACCGGTCCTCAACGGGGTCGTTGGGATCGAGGTCGCTTCGGGCGTCATCGTGCTCATCTCCAAGTTCCTCGAGCAGGCATTGACCGTTCGTCCTACCGCTAAGGAGTCGGAAACCACCGGGCGGAACGCATGAGCCACTACGCCTACTTCGTCGCGGGCTGGCTGCTCTTCATCGGCGCGTTCGGGATCATGCGATCCAAAAACCTCATCCGATCTGTCGTCAGTCTGGCGGTCGCCCAGTCGGGCACCTACGTGCTCCTGCTCTCCATCGGCTACCAGTGGGGTGCCGCGCCGCCGCTGTTCGGCGAGCCAGCCTCGAAGCCGACTCTGCACGTCGTCGATCCTCTCGTGCAGGCCATGGCGCTCACCGACATCGTTGTCTCGGCGACGGTCACTTCCATGCTGCTGGCCATCGTGATCCAGATCCATAAGCGCAACAAGACGGTTGATCCAGACCAGCTGAACGCGATCCGGGGCTAACGTATCCGGTGCTCGGTGGGGCGAATTTCGACAACGGCGCGGCCATGCTGGCGCCGATCGCCGTCGCGCTCCCCATCGTCATGGCCTGTGTCCTCCTCGTGGCGGGCCGCAGGCTCCCCCGCCTGGCCGTCGACCTGATTGCCATTGCAACTTCGCTCGGCCTGACGGGCCTGCTGGGCTACCTCCTTGCCACGTCAGCCGGTGGTCGCATCGTGGCCTGGGCAGCCGGTTGGACTCCGCACCACGGCTACAGCGTCGGGATCGTATTCGTGGTAGATCCGCTGGGCGCAGGTATCGCCTTGCTGGCGTGCTGCCTCATGGCCGTGGCTTTCCTCTACAGCGTTCGCTACCTCGATGCCGTCGAAGCGCACTACCACTGCCTCATGTTGTTGTTCCTCGCGGGTATGATCGGCTTCTCACTCACCGGCGATTTGTTTGACCTGTTCGTGTTCTTCGAGCTCATGGGGGCGGCCGCCTACGGGCTGACGGCGATCGTCGTCGAGGATGAGTCGGCTCTCCAGGGTGGCATCAAATTTTGGCATCGTCAACAGCCTGGGCGCCTACTTTTCGCTAGCCGGTTTGGGCTTTCTGTTCGCACGGACGGGGAGTGTAGGCCTGCCCCAGCTGCACGACGCGCTGGCTCATCAACGGCCGAACGCGTTGATCGTGGCGGCATAGGACCAGTCCTATGACCGCATTCCCGTCGGTAGGAGGCACCCAGGTTTCACTTTTGTACTGCTACCCAAGGCCCGGCAACTTGCAGGTAGTCGAGGAGCCCCGACACTTCTAGCACGCGCCGAGCGATGCCCTCCCCGCAGGTCACAAAGAAGATCCCGCTCGTGCCGCGTACCCGTTTGCACGCGGCAACGAGGACGCCCAGACCGGTCGTGTCAAGGAACGTGACCTCCGCCAGATCGACCTGTACCGTCGACGCACTGGCCACATCGGAGCGCTCGAGGCTTTGTCTCATGTCGCCGGCTGACGCGATGTCCAGCTCTCCGGAAAACGATACGAGGGTTGAATCGGCTAAGTGAGCGACCTCTACCGCGAAAGCACGGTGCATGTCGTCATTGGACATTGCGTTGCCACCCTTCCCGCTGGATCGCATTTGAGCGCGTGGTTCGGGATCTTTTTTACCCACATCACGGGATGTCGAACCCTGGCGATGGGAATGAAGGCGCGCTGAGGCTGCCTCTATTTACGCGACATCCGTGATTTCGAAGTAGTCAAGGAGCCCCGCAATCTCGATGACGCGTCGGGCCATGCTGTGGCCACAACTCACGGAGAAGCCGGCCCCAGAGGCTCTGAGCCGTTTGCACGCGGAGACGAGCAGCCCAATGCCGCATGAGTCGAGAAACCTCGCTTGCGTGAGATCGACGTTCACTGAAGGTGCATTGAGGACGTCGGGACGCACGAGCGTCTCTCGCAAATTCTCGGCGTTCGAGAGATCGAGTTCACCCGTAAGTGACACGATTACCGCGCCATCGTGCTCGGTAACTTCGGCTCCAAAGTGCCCGACCTCGGAATCGTCCTGAATGGCCATTTACGCGTCCTTCCTCGGCAGTCGAGTGAGGTAAGCAAGGCCAGTAGCAGCTCAGATGGCTGGGATCACCTAATCAAACGAGAGTACTGATGAAACTACTACGGATCGACGGTCTGGTCAGTGCCTCGATTTGGTTCACGACCGGAGCGGGCGGTTCGGGGCACCCAGGACGCGAAACGGCCCCGCCCGGCGGCGGGGCCGTTTCGCTCCTATATGTACTGGTCACCAGCGGTAGAAGCGATGAGACCCCGCACTTTCGCCTCGTCCCATTGCGAACCCAACCAGCCACAGAACGAGCAGCACTACCGCAACGATCCACAAGAGGTGCGCGGCAAATCCCAATCCGAAGAACGCAGATACGGTTCGCACCCTCGGACACGTTTGCGCCCTGTTTCGACAACTCAGCCACTGGGAATACCGAGCACTCGGGGAACTCGGGGGACACTGACCCCTCGGACAGCTCTGGAACACGCCGCAGCCGAGGAAGGTTTTAGAGCACAAGTAGTTGAAGGGTTCAAAAACGGTTGGTGGAGGCACCGAGTACATGGACGACGCGGCGCTCAAGCTCGATCACGAACGCCACGTACTAGCGGCGGAGCAACACGGTATCGACGTGGAAGAAGTCGGTGACCACAATTCCGTCGGCCTGGGCTGAGAGGAACTCGCTCCAAGTGGGGCCCTCGCGCCGCGGAGCTGGTGGGATGCCGAGGCGGTGCAAGACGGTAGCGACGTTTGTCTTCGACACCGTGACACCGAGCTTGTTCAGCTCGCCGACTATCCGGAGAAAGCCCCATCGGGGGTTACCCGCACCGCCGACGAGGTCGGCCGGCTCTTGCCGACAAGACCGTGGAGCTCATTTTGCCGTCTGGCGAGGGAGGTCCAGCGCTGCGGACGAGCGCTCGGTGCCATCCGAGGATGGTCTTTGGCGTGACGAAGAACGACCCCAGCGCTCTCGGGGTACGAGTCGGGCCAGGAGAGCGACGACGGCACGATCGGATCAGGTGCATTGGGGGGGTCTGGCGGCGAAGCACGGCCAGTTGGTGGCGTAGAACAAGGATCTCGGCATCCCTGGCCGCTTCATCGGGGCAGTGGACACGAACGACGTCGAGGACCCGGTGGAAGAAGCGGTAGAGGAAGCACAAGGCCACGATGGGAGCCTCACCCAGGGCGTTCTAGATGGTCAAACCGAGGTCGAGGCTTTCTGGACCCTTCAAGTAGCTCGTTCGGCCGTCGAGGACCAGAGGGAGATCACTTCGTCGGGAACGTGTTCCAGGGGGGGTGGGGTACGTCGAGCCGCCCATCTAAAACTTTTGCCCGAACGCATTCTTAACCTTAGCTTTCCGGTTCTCACCGACTCTCCGGGCCGGTCAGTAGTCGAAGGCGGTCATCAACCATCCGGCCTGGATGTCGCCCGTAGAACGTTCTTGCTTGAGGAGCGCGGCGGAGATCGAATACCAGTCGTCGTCGGCTGCCGCACTCGCGTCGAGGTGCTTAATCAGGTCATCTGGGACGTCGGGATCCGGCAGTTCCACCTACTCAGGATCGCGCGCCGAGGTGACGGTCTGTCCTGGGACACGGAGGGTCCGGGACGAGCTGGGAAACGCGGTGCAGGCCAGCCAGCTGGTCAGCGGGCCGTCGATGCCGGATGTTTTCCAAGCCATCACGCGAGCCACGGAGATCCCACCCTCCTCGCTGAACCCGGTATTGGTCACAGCCCCCCACTACCGTTGTGCTGCCGCTCATCGCCGGTGAGGCGGCGCCTTCTACTAGGGCCGCCGGCCCATGAACGCGGCCAGCTGGTCGGCCACCGAGGCACCGGCCGCTGCCTCCTGCTTCGGCCCGAACGGGGCCTGACCCTCGGGGCCGCGCAGGGCGTCGGAGAGGAACGCTTGCGCGAATTCGAGCAGCTGTGCCGCCACCTCGGGATAGAGGTCGGTCGGCTGTCCCGTCGCCTTGGCCAGGTCCCAGCCGTGGGTGAACGCATCGCCGGCCGCGATGTTGACGAACACGCTGCCCGGGATGTCACCGAAGGGGGCGTGCATGATCCGCTCCATCGCGCCGTCGGCCGCGAAGGCCCGCTCGGCCCGTGCCGAGCCAGCGTCGAACGCGTCGACGACACCGTCGGGGGTGAAGGCTGGGTAGCCATCCTCGGCGGGCGGGGTGCCCGTCTCGGCGATCGTGGCGAAGAAGGTGGTCCCGTTGACGATGTGGTCCACCAGCTCCTTGATGCTCCACGACGCGCAGGGCGTCGGACCGCCCTCGAGCTGGTCGGGGGTCACGTTCGCCAGCACGCCGCGGGTCGATGCGAACGACTGGGCCAAGAGTTCTGCGGTCATGTGGTTGCTCCTTCACTCGGGCACTCGGGCACTCGGCACTTCGGGCACTCGGGGGCGCGATGCCGTGCCGAAAATCCAACGTAGCGGACCGTAGCCGGGGCCCTTGACACCCTGAAGGGTCCAACAACTCGATTCGGCGCCGTCAGGGTCGATAGCGGGCTCGCGCCGGGTGCGCCGAACACTCGCGGTGGCCACGCGACCCGGAGTCTGAAGGTCTGCCGGTGTCGATGCGCGGCAACGTCACGCAGTCGGGACGGCGTCATGGCTTGTAGGTGGCACCGGTGTCCGAGGTGGCTGACCGGTAGGCGTTGAACACCAGTCGCTTCCCGTGCCTGCTTGGACGATGGACCACGAGGTGGTAGGCAAGGGACTGAGCACCCTGGGCAAGGGCATGGGCCCAGCTCTCATTGCCAAGGCCACGGAGATGGAGATGAAGCTCCCGGCTGAACTCAACGACCACCGTCTGGAACACCGCACACAGCACTGACGCCCAGATGGTCGTCGGCTTCCTCAGGGGCGTCGCCGGTCATTTCTTCCCGCTCTTGGCGGAGGAAGGGAAAGGGTAAGGGCCCCCGCTCGTCAGCGCCTTGCGTACCCGTTGTGCCGGTAGGGGGATGCGCGACGGCTGCTCTCGACCCTTAATCCGGCGGCGGACGTTTAGGTGCGCCGCCCGAACTCCCGCAGCCCAGCGTAATGTCCCCGTAGATGATGGGCGGCTTGACGCATCGGGATCCGTAGCTCTGCACCCAACCATTCGACGTCACCAGACAGACGTCTAACGCATCGCCGAAGTACTCGACCATGTCGTTTCGCTCGGGCTCCCATGGACCAAGACATCGATGCCGATATTGTCTTGAAAGGCGATGATCTCATCGATGGACGATCGCATGGCGGCCTCGTAGACGGCACGGTCAATGGTGCCTTTGGCGTATTGGGAGCGGGACTTCCTGATCTCGGCCGTCTGGGGGAACGAGCCGATCGTGGTCGTGGGCAACTCTGGGAGACCCAGATACGAAGCCTGCTTGGGGCGCAGACGCCGAACTGTCCGGTTCTCGACCAGGGCCCACATCCATTGGGAGAGTTGCCGTTCCTGTTTCAGGAAGACTCGCCGAGTCCGTCAGGGTTGAATACCGTGTCAAAGAGGCGCTCAGTGGCAGACTGTCACGGTGGGTGAGGTAAGGCAGCCCGAGACCGTCGTGCAGCGACGTGTCATAGCCGGGGGGCCCGGCGATTTTTTGACCGTGCACTACCTCGAAGTGCGTGGTACACAGGTCGAGATTGGCGCGGCCCTTGCCTCAGAGGCGCGCGACTACTTCGGCTGGCGTCCGCCTCCAACTGGAGATCCAATCCGCAACCGCGCGCGTCGCAAGTGGTTTGAGCGGAACTGGCCGGAGCAGCATGCCCGCATGGTGGGGGTAGCGACGGCATTCGGGCAGCACATCGACGATGACGGCTTTGACTTCGCCAATGTTATCGCCGAACCCTTCACCGGCAGCTGCTCGGGGGTGTGGTGCTCATCGCTTCTGGCCGCTGACGGCCACTCCCGCCTAGGTCGTAACCTCGACTTCAGCACGCGGACACTTAGTGAAATGCTCGGCACGCCTCCTAAGCCCAACGAACCACCCGTGCTCTCGCGTCCGTTCATTATCGTGACGTACCCAGATGTGGGCTATGCCGCAATAGCATGCACAGTCGGTGATCTGACGAGCTGTCTCGATGGGATCAATGAGAAGGGACTGGCGGTGGCCCTATTGGCCGACGATGAAAGTACGTCTCTTCGGCCGAGTATGACTCCGCAAGCAGGCGTCAACGAAATGCACATCATGCGCTACATCCTCGACACCTGCGCGACTGCCGAGGAAGCCAAGGAAGTGCTCTATGGAACTAAGCAATACGACGAGTACGCCGTGGCTCACTATCTCATTGCCGACCAGGAGCAAGCGTTCGTCTGGGAGCGAGACGCGCACAATGCCGAACACGCAGTGCCTACGGAGACTGGCACACTCTGCGTCACGAACCATCTCCTATTCAGGAATGGGGCCGGAAGCGTGCCCGAGGACACTCCCGACAATGAAGGCGCCAATGACGCCTATCGTCGTGCTCGTATTCTCAATGATGGATTGAACGGGTCTTTGATTGTCGCGGATCGGCTTTGGGATCTTCTCGAATCTGTCCGCGCGGATCGGCGCAGGGACGAAGCAAACCCAGAGGGCCGGGTCAGAACCCTTTGGCACGGGCAATACGACTTGAGCGGTAGTTCAGTCGAATTCGAGTTCTACCTCGGTGACAACGTGGACGGCTCGCCGCTTCGAAGCCCCCTGGTGGCCTTGACGCTTTCAGCCTGATCTCGAAAGACCGACGTTGACACCTTCGGGATCGGCGTGGTTCCCACTCCCGGCGGCGGGGATGCCCTGGGGAATATATGGCCCTGTGGAGACAATGAAGACTTACGGGCAGAACTCCCTCAGCTCCGCGGCACCGCCCAGCGATTTGCCCTTATGTGAGCGACCGCATCAAAGGGATCCTTACGAAACTTTCGCCATGGCGCCCTATGAGCTCGGCGGCCCTTGTTGAGGCGGGCCGTTGCTGTTCACGCCAAGTACCCTGCCTTTGAAGCGTTGGATCCGTTGTCGCAGCAAGGGCTTACTCATCCCCAGGACAGGCGCCTGTCGCCTCTCGGAACCCGGTCGCGCCGGCCAGGTCGACCGCCGCCTTGACGAGACCGTATATCGCGCCCTCAAGACCGGCCGCGAGCAAAATCTCACCCCAGCTCCGACGAGCGTCCGTAGCTGACGGGGCGGTTTGACCACCGCCCACCAGTTTCCAGATCCGCTTGAACAGGAGGCCTGCGATGATGCCCCCAAAGACACCAGCCAGCATGTCGAAAGGCTTGTAGAAAAGCTTGGCTATCAATCGTGCCGCGGACGCTTGAACAGGACAATGAGCACGACCGCGACGCACCCCGCTCCTACGATGAGCGCCGTCCGGTTCTTCGGGGCCCTCACTCGCCGTCCGACCTCTTGGAATGTCACAATAATCGCGGAGGCCGCGGGTGCGACCTGGTCGGCACAGCGTTTTGAACGTGTTCAGCAGCGCCGCGTGCTTTGGCACTGAGATTCTCGCTACCCTCTTTGACGTTCTCAGTGACGCGACTCTTGAAGTCGGCTTTATGACCGAGCGCCTCAATGGTGTCGGCCAACTCGGTCCGGGTGCCCTCTATGGCCTCGCGGATGTCGCTTGGCTCTTGATCCATGCCATGTCCTCCTTCGTGCTTGCGACCGCTTCTTCTGGAATGGGTGGGGAACCCAGGCTCAGGTCCGTTTTGCCTTTGAAGGCGAGTCCGCCTGCGATGGCGAACAGCCCAACTCCCACCAAGAGCGCGCCCAGCCAGATTGAGATAACGAGGCTCAGCGCCGCCACCGCAGCGGCGACGAGTGTCCCCAGCGCCAGGAACGCCAGCACAGCTGCCGCGGCAAGAGGCCAGCGCCCTCACCCAGTCGTTTGCCCTTCACAGAAAGCTCCGCCTTGGCGAGGTCGATCTCCTCGTGGACCAGCTCTGTCACCTGCTCCGAAAGGTCGTGCAACAGTTCGGCGGTCGATTTGTCCGAAGCCGCTCCGCGTGGGAATCCCCGAACTCCTCATCAGGTTTCATCTCATTTTCTCCAGAAAAATATGACCAGCAATTTCACAACCTGGTGTGCTCGACCTGGGTCGGCAACATCTGCTTCATTCCCGGTTCACTAGCTCTGAACCTTCTGATGACCGTTGACCGCTTGCACCGATATGTCGTGGGGCGAGTGCAAGACAGCGCGACCGGCCCCTGTTCTAACCGTCTCTCACTGCATCTCTCGACGTCAGAACGGTCTGACTGGGTCGACGTCGCGAGTTCAGTCTCGGTACCTTCAAGGGGATCCATGGCCTCATGCGAAACTGCTTCGCTGGCCGCGTTCACCTGCTTGAAGCAATCGACCAATCTCGTCGAGTTCGGCGCGCACTGACCGAGCGAACAAGTTCTTCGCGACCAAATCGTGGAACCAACCGAGCAGCCCGTGTCCGAAGTCTGACCTATTCACGGCTGTTTTCTAACAGTACGGTTCCGAATCGGGAGTGACGAGTGCGCCCGTTAGCTCAGCGTTCTTTCTCCTTTTTGGCAGGCTTCGATTGTGCAGAGTCGGCGACATCCTTCGCCTGCTCGACAACCACATCGACGACTTCGGCAATGACGCCCTTACCGCTGCGTGATCGGCGCTGTCGTTCAGCCGCCAATGAACCCCACAAGATGCCAAGCACCACAAGCGCGGCGACCCACACAAAATGCAAAGCAAATCCGACAACCCCGAGGATGATGGCCACGGACAGCAATGCGATCTGACCAGCGCCTTCTGACCTCTCGTTCAAAGCGTGTGGTCTCACAAATCGACCATTGGCATCGCGAGCTCTTTTCTTCGGGGTTGAAGCCATGGGACCTCCTCTCGCCCTGCTGGGTTCATTACCCGCAAACCCGGTTGAGCCACCGGCGATCTTCACCCAGCCCGAGGGCTCACACGGGCACGACCGGATAAAACTCTGGTTTCGGGGTACAAACCCATTTCAGTGACTGACCAAGGACCGCCACCCCCGGCGCAAAAGGAAGCGGGACAAAAGGGCTTCATCGCTCGACATCTGCTGGCCTTAGTGATTCTGGTCGTGGCGGTCGTTTTCGTGGCAGAAAACACGCACAAGGTGCGCATTCGCGCCATCGTGCCCTGGGTGACGGTGCCGCAGTGGGAGGCGCTGGCCATCACGCTCGTGGCGGGAATGCTGATTCTGTCCTTGGTCAAGCGGCGGAGACATCGTCACTGACCTGCTGCCTCAAGCGTTCGCCACCGATAGAAGCGGTTGCGGCCCCCGTTTTGGACATCTCGAATCGCCTACAAACCGTCTTCAGGGGTATCTCAACGTTGGGAGCCGCCTCAGAGACCCCGACCGGATATCGGTCACTGACATCACCGTCAAAGCCGGCCCCCGTCTTCAAGCTCGGGAGCGAGGGCGACCCCATTTAGGGTCGTCAGACATGTGCCCAACGTCCGTGTCCGGATGTTCCGTAATGCACACATGGCACAAAAGGGTGCAGGCAGGGGGTTCCGTCTTATTGGCTCTTACCCGTTGTGGACAATCCGTAACGACTGGGACAAACCGCGAAGTCGCGCACCAAAACGGTCCGCCCTATCGGGAGGTACGATTCTCTCGGGGGGCAATGGGTAGACCGCTTGGTTCGGTCATCCTGGCCACCCTGGAGGTCCCCTCATGGGATACGCGTTCGTCTGTGTTGGCAAGAAATGTGCTCGCGCCTGTGACCACGATCAACTGGTGAGGGCACTTTGCAAAGTTGGCACCGTGCAAGCGGTCGGATGCCAAAAGATCTGTCGTGGCTCAGTTGTGGGAGCCATTTTGGGTAACGAGGTCGAGTGGTTTGAAGGTGTAGACACGCCACGCGTTTGCGTGGACCTGAAGAAGGCTGTCCGGCGGGGATCTAGGAAAGACCTACCTCGGCGGTTAAAGAAGCGTCGTCTCAAGCGTCTACGAGGGCGGCCTCCTCGCTAAGACGCTTGGGCCTCCGTCGCGGCCAGCCTTTTCTCGGGTTAGAGAGGTTCGCTGCTAGCCGATATGGGTAGAAAGCCCGAAGGGCCGGGACCGCCTTTGGGGTCAGCGCCCCGGCGAGGAAGGCGGTCCCGCCCTGGCTCATAGAGCGTGTGCGGTGCCGAAACGCGATGGCCCGCGTGAGTAGGCGGTCCACACCACATCATTACCGCAGTGCGGGACCCGACGCATGAGCCGCAGGGCGCTCGCGACATGCCCCGTGGTGACCGCCACGCCGGACCAATGGGATGCGACTACGAGGAGCTGTTGGCTTGAGCTGCGGCGTCTGCCGCGGCATCCTCCCCGAATCCCACCGCGATGACCTGATCCTCACGCCGGCGCGTTTGATGGACGATTCCCGAGAGAACCTGATCGTCTGCGTCGGTCGGATCCGCGCTCGTCATTCCCCTCGGCCAGAGATGGCGGACAAGGACCGGATTGAGCTCGGCGCCATAGAGGCTGATCTTGGCAAGAAGGAAGAGGAAGCCAACCAGGCCGATCACGAGTCCGAACTGGCCGTAGGTCGCAGAGCTGTGCCGGAGTTGGTGCTGGACCAATCCCGAGCCCAGCGTGATGAGAAAGGTAAAGCCCAGCGACGCCAACGCCGCGCCGACAAACAGGTCGCGCGGGCCGACACCTCCCGGCGTCGTGACCCAAAAGACGACGGTATAGAGCGCCAGATTGAGCAGTACCAGGCCGACGAGCGCCGGCACACGGATCGCCAGCGAGACATGGCTGTTCGTCACGATCGTACCGACGGCGGCGTTGACGACGAAGGCTCCGCCGATCGTGAACAAGGCGATGAGGCTCCGGGCCAGGCGGGGGACAAAGCCGGGCCTCTCGATCTGGGGCACGTGCCAGACACCTGCCATCGCCTGTTCGACGGTCTGGGTCACCCCTTGAGCACCGTAGAGCAGGCCTAGAAGCCCAATGACGAGGCCGAGGCCACTCCCCTGCAGGCTCTTCGATGACGCCGGATTGAACTGGGTGCCCACTACCGGGAACTCGTGGAGCGTAGAGACGACGCTATGGCCGAGAGATGCCACCCCGATGAACCCGAAGATCGTGATGACCACGAGGAGCAGCGGATAGATGGCGACGAAGCCGTACCACCCCAGAGCGACCACGTATTGGTTCGCGTTGTCGTCCCCGACCTTCTTGACGACTGCGTAGGCCAGTGCTGCGGCACGATGGCGTCTCTGCCAGTGGTCGAGGACAGCCAGGACGCGCTGTAGGCGACTCATGCGTTCGACGAGGTGCGAGCCATGGGGGTGTTGTTACACGTCGTAGTGGTCGTCATCTGAGGGCTCGTCGGGTGCTGCGCCCATCACGTCGACTCCGGGGGTGCCAGAAAGATCGGTGGCTGCTCCCTTTGCCACCGGCCGGGGGGCTCGTACCCCGCGACGCAACTGAATCATCCGCGCCACACCCCCCACGAGCACCACCGACGCACCAGCGAGCGCGGCGGCGAGGAGGGCTGCAGTGAGGGGCCCGTGGCCTGAGACCGAGAAGAACTCAATCTCAGTCGACCGAGTGTTCTGGACCAAGAAATCGACAAGTGCGATTCCCAGCACTACACCGATGATTAGGGCCACCCATGTCCAACTCCACCGGGTGGGCCCGAGGGCGACTCGGTGCGCACGCCGGGCGTCTCGGCCGATCGACGGTGCCATAGAAGCTTCCATCTCACAAACTCTTACCCGCCATGACTCGTTCATAACGAGCCGCCTTGGGGAAGATCGTCGGCGTGGTGTGCTTGACGAAGGGGATAGGCCTACATGGAGCGTGTCAGGCAATCGCCTCCACTCCGAAGGGTCGAGTCCCTGGGTCTTACTAGCGCTGTGGACATCGCCTGAGATCGCACCAAGGCCGAGCGTGAGGTGATCACGCTGCCCTATTCGGACACGCAATTTTTCATCGCCTATCGACGCAACCTTGTCGCGAGAGATTGGCCTAGCGGACCCGACCCGTTTCGGAAGGTCATGCCCACTCCTCGGCGATACCCAGAAGGCGTCTCACCGTCTGCAAAAGACGGCGCCAACGATGGCGAAAGAACGGAGCCATTGCTTGGGAGGTCTCATAGGCGCCGGTGAACTCAACCTGCTGACTGGTACGACCTGGACAACCATCTATCGTTATGCGAAGACGGCACTCTCTCCCTACCACGATCGCAAACTACCGCCAAAGTCCAGCCATTTTTGCGAACATCGACCTTCGCATTGACGAGCCGACTCCTGCGACCGCTGGGAAGAGACTCCTCAATCTACGGCGGTGGTTCCCCATCCGTCGACCTGCAATGAGCTATGGGACGCTAATCCCGACAACGGGCGCGACCAGCCTGCCCCCGTTTGGCGTTCCCAAGAAGGAGGCGTCTCCGTAGGAGTAGACGGCGCCATTCGCGCCTGCGAGCCAATAGCCAGATCCACTCGGAGTCCCGGCCATCCCCACCACGGCAGGCTGGCCGCTTATTCCCTGGCCAGGCACTGAGCCGAGATAGGTCGCATTGCCGTAGGTAAAGACCCCGCCATCCCGCGCCACGAGCCAATAGCCCTGACCATTGGGCGTAGCGGCCATGCCGCTGACCGGAGCGGCCAGATGCAGGCTCCCAGCCGATCCGAAGAACCCTGCGCCTCCAAAGCTGAAGATCCCACCGTCAGAGCCGACCAACCAATAGCCACCGATATCGCTTGTCGCTATGCCGACCACGGGCGCGTTGAGGCGTTGACGGCCCATCGAACCGTGAAAGCGCGCGTCACCGAATGAGAACACGCCACCGTCGCTGGCGACGAGCCAATAGCCACGGCCGTCAGGAGTCGGGGCAATGCCCACGACAGGTCGATTGAGGGGCTGACCGCCCATCGATCCGTAGAATCTCGCGTCGCCGAAGGCGAACACACCGCCGTCAGAGGCAACGAGCCAGTAGCCCTGCCCGTCGGGCGTCGGTGCGATCCCGACAACGGGCGCGTTGAGGTGCTGACCGCCCATGGAGCCAGCAAATGCCGTCGCGCCGTAGGCAAAGACCCCGCCATCTTGGGCGCCGAGTGCGTAACCTTGGCTCGAACCTGGTGGGAAAGTCATCTGCTCGATGTAGGGACGTAACCCCGGGTCATTTTGCAGAGCCGTGGCCGAACCTCCGACTGCAGCGCAGCCGACGCTTGGGAGACAGGACACAGAGTTTAAGAAGCTGAGGGCGGTGACGTTCGGACTTGGTTCAACAGACCAGCTCGAGCCGTTCCAGTTCTCGATAAAGCCCTGCGGCTGGAACCCGCTCCCACCGCCACCGCCGAAGGTGCCATATGAGCCCACCGCCCAGCACGCCGACGCGGTGAGGCACGAGATGCTGCTCAAGATGGCTCCGGTGGAGGCCTGGGGCTCGGGCACCGTTGAGGAGATGTCGGCCCAGGAAGACCCGTTCCAATGCTCCACCAAGACCCCCGATGCTTGCCCGCTGGCGTCGGTGGTCGCTCCCGAGGCCCAACAGTCCGTGTCGTTTAGACAGGTGAGGCCGTAGAGGTAGCCGCCGTTGGGACTCGACTGCGTGGCGCTTTCGACGACGGACCACGCCGAGCCGTTCCAGTGTTCGATGAGGCCCTGGTCGCCGACGGCGCCGGGAAAGATCGGTAAGAAGTTGGGGTTCTGTGGCACGGGGCCTGCATTCCCGACGGCCCAGCAGTCGTTGGCGCTCAGGCAGTCCACCCTGGTCAGCTGTCCGAAGGGCTGTCCGGTTGGGGCTCCGGGGGAGATGCTCCAAGAAGAGCCGTTCCACTGCTCGATCAGGTCGTTCAGGTTGCGCCCGTTGGCGTCAGATGCGTAGCCGACAGCGACACAACTAGAGGGAGAGGCGCAGCTCACGCTCTGCAGCAGTGCCCCGGCCACGTTGGCATCGCTCGGATTGGGGCTCGGCACGATGCTCCACGCAGTACCGTCCCAATGCTCAATCAGTGTCCCCGAAGGATTGCCGGTACCTTCTGTCTCGTTGATGACCGTACCCACCCCCCAGCAGTTGGTGCCGTTGAGACACGAGACATCGAAGATGCCACCGCCCTGCCCGGCCGGCACCGGTGCTGAGCTCTTGGCCCAACTGGAGCCGTTCCACCTTTCGACGAGTGGGGCGTAGGTCGACGTAGCGTTGATATTGAAGATGGTGACACCCGTCGCGAAGCACTGCAGCGCGTTCGGACACGACGAACCGAGCAGGATGTCGTCGCCCCCGGTGGCAGGAACGGTTGAGACGTACCAGCCCGAGGTGGAGGCGCCAGCGGAAACTTCTTGGGTACCGTTGGCGGCGGTCAAGGCGATGCAGGCGATGACAGTGACCGCCACCCATCGAGGCGCATTGAACCGGACCGGCCTTCCGGCCCTTCGGTACTGACGAGTCACACGCTGGCTTCGTTTCATGTGAACTATGGTTACACCCCCGATTGCGCTGTTCGGGGATGCAAAGTAGGGCGGACTTTCCCTGGCAGTACCTCCTTTGTGCTGTTTGGCCGGGTCTCCAGCTCGACCCATCGCCGCCTTGCCCGGCAACCTCGAACACCGGTAACGGCAAGGCCCGTCGCGATGTTCTCGGTGGCATCGTCCTCGAGGACGAGTGGGCTGCCTGAGACACCACACCGTCTGGTGTACCGACGATAGACCACCACCGCTGCTGCATGAGCCCCAGATCAAGTAATCCGTTCCCTGCACTGGGAGTCGTCCGATTATTTGGACCCTTCAGGCTCTGGTGACCGGTCGCGGTTGCTAACCACACTCAGGTGTGTCCTCCACGCCGGCTCGGGTATTCGACCGGGGCTACGGGTTCTGGGACGTCGTCCGGCTCTAACTCCGGGGCAACGCAGCGGACGAAACGGTACAGAAAGGAGAGCGCCACAATCGGCGAGCATCGCTGAGCTCGTCGTGCCTCGTGGGGCCACCCGACGAGCAAATGGATCCTTCAAGCATCACACGTCGCCTTATTCCGTCGCCAGCGGACCCTTGGTCGGGCAGGGAGGCAGTGATCGTCAGGCTCGGAGCGGCGTCGACGCTCGCTCGACGCCAGGAGGGGGCGGAGATCAGTTCCTGGGGTACGCGCTCTACCGCCCCCTAACCCCGCCTGTGTTCTTCTCCAGCAAACAAGTGCAGTTCAGAGTCGTCGTAGCTGTGGCGCGTCTGCAATTAGGGATTTCCCCTAGGGCTTTCGGACCCGAGAGAGCGCATCGTTGAGGGCATGGAGATCATTGTCGATTTCACGGAGGCTCCCGGCGTCTCGTGACTGGAACTGTCCGGCCAGCCGAGGGGGCGACGCAACTCACCTTCTCGGCCGGGGAGCTGCCTCGAGGAGTTACGCCGGCGCTCTGATGATCGCTCCAAGACCACATCAACGAATCACCCGAATGAGAAAGGAATTGTCCCATGGTCGATCTATTTTGGAGCTTCGCGCCGTGGCTCGTGTTTCTCCTGGCCACCCGGGTCACCTCGTTCTACAGTGCCATCGCCGCCGCCCTGGTCGTAGCCGTTGTTGTGGTCGGTCGTGCTCTCAGTCGCCACCGAGTCCACATGCTTGACGTGGCCAGCTTGCTCTACTTCTTGACCCTCGAAGCCGTTCTGGTCCTGAGCCACCCAGGTCACCTCGAGAACTGGTCCAGGTACGCGCAGGCGGGTTCGCACGCCGCACTCACGGTCATTGTGTTCGGCTCCGTTCTCGTGGGACACCCCTTCACCGAGTCCTACGCACGAGAAACGACACCAAAAGAGTTCTGGCACACTCCTAAGTTTCGTGCCATCAACCGACAGATCTCGGCCGTCTGGGGCCTGGCGTTCTTGATCGGAACAATTTCCCTGATCATCGCCGGAAGCGTCGACGCCCGCCAGGTGTTGCTCAGGGTCGTCGTCCCCTTCGGAGCACTCGCGTGGGCTTACAAGTACACACAGAGGAAGACCCAGCCAGCCACGGACACGACTGAGCCTTCCTCTGGAACTGAAGTCCTGGCACCCTTGTCGTCTGCTCACGGCGCCCCACAGCCTCCCGTCCGGTTCGCTCGCACCACGAAAGATGCATGATGTCGAACCTCTACTTCAACGACGCCTCTTTCGAGTTCGAGACGCGTGCGCTGCTGGGCAATATCCCCTACGGGTGCGGGGACATCGGAGAGGTGCTCACCACCGCCGGCGCCATCGAGGACGGGAGCGCCAGCGACTGGGTCGCCCAGTGGCGCGACCTGGCCACGCGGGTCGAGGACATCGCCGACGAAGCATTGGGTCATGGGCATCGGGTGAGCGCTCGGGGTGCCTACCTACGGGCCGCAGCGTATTTTGCGGCCGCCCAGGTGTTCGTCGACGGGATCGACAAGGCCGACGACGCCCTCAAGGTGCTCTTCGCCTCGCACCGTCACTGCTTCGATAGGCATGTCGCGCTGCTCGAGCCACCCGCCGACCGGGTCGCCATCCCCTACGAGGGTGGCCTTATGCCCGGCTACTTCTTCGTCCCGACCGATGACGGCCACGCCCGTCCGACAATTATCCTGTGCAACGGCAGCGACGGCGCAGTGACCTCACTCTGGCCTGGCGTGGCCCAACCGGCTCTCGATCGCGGGTATAACTCGCTGGTCTTCGACGGACCCGGTCAACAGAGCATGCTGTTCGACCACGACGTCTCATTTCGTCCCGATTGGGAGCACGTCATTTCCCCGGTCGTGGACTTCTTGGTGGAACGGTCGGACGTCAACGCCGAGAAGCTGGCGATCTACGGGCTCAGCCAGGGCGGGTACTGGGTACCTCGAGCGCTCGCTTACGAGCACCGGATCGCTGCTGCTGTCGTCGACCCTGGAGTCGACGACGTGTTTACCTCGTGGCGAGCCCATTTCCCCGAAGAGATGCTTGAGCTCCTCGACGCCGATGATGCGGACGGTTTTAACGCGAACATGGCCGTCGCCTTGGAATCTGCCACCCCCCAGGAGCGGCAAACGATGGAGTGGCGGACCAAACCGTACGGCTCAGGACAGTCCGCTTTCGCCACGTTCAAGAGTGTCGAGCAGTACCGTCTCGACGATCTCGTCACGAGGATCTCGACCCCACTGATGGTCACCGATCCCGAAGGCGAGCAATTCTGGCCAGGCCAATCTCGGCGGCTCTTCGACTCGCTGCCTGGGCAGAAGGTGCTCGTCCCGTTCACCAAGGCTGAGGGCGCTGATATGCACTGCGAACCGATGGCGCGCACGCTGCTCGAACAGCGCATGTACGACTGGCTCGACGAGACCCTGAACGTATCCCCTCGCAGGTCCTTGACTGACGGCTAGACGTTGGAGGCGCTGGGCGTGAGGCCAGAGCCAGACGCCCCGTTTCTAAAGCCACGGAGCTGCTGAAGTCACGGGAATGTTCGTCGGCGGTCCCAACGGAATATCTCCGGTCCAGGTGGTGGTCGCCTGACCCTTCCAAGTGGAAACGAGCTCAAGCGGGAGATGACTGCGGCAACCAGAACAGCTAGCCTCGTGGTGAAACCAGCGCGAGCAACCCAATGAAGATGATCCGCCGCCGGCCCTCGTGGTGACGCATGCGGCCCCAAGTCTCGGTCATCTGGAACCCCTCTCGGCTGTGGGGCCGCCACCGAGGTTGCGTGGCACGAGGCTGGGCCGCTACCGGTACCGTCGGAAGTCGTGAACTCTGCCTCGGGGCCTGCTTCCGCCTCGGGGCCTCCCGTGCGACCGGAGACTTTTGTCGGTCGCCTTGACGAGCTTGAGGCGATCGCTTCGGGCGTGGAGGCAGCCCGTTCGGGTCTACCCGCTGTGATCTGGCTCGAAGGCCAACCCGGGTCAGGCAAGACTGCGCTCGTCCGACAGGCCATCTCCGGGTTACCAAAAGACTTTCGCCTTCTGCGCGCCACCGCCGACGAGCTATCGGTCGACATCGAGTTCGCAGTCCTCGACCAGCTGATGATGACCAGTACACAGAACCCGTTTGGCGCGGGCCTTGAGCTCTTGGAGCACCTCGGTCATCTAGAGGACCATGGCCCGGTCGCCATCGTCGTCGAAGATCTCCATTGGGCCGACCTCGCTTCGCGTCAGGCCCTTCTGACTGTGGCCAAGCGGCTCGACCAGGATCGTGTCATCCTGATCGTGAGCAGCCGCCCCGAAACAGCGACCGATGGCTGGGATCGTTTCCGTCTGGGATCTCAGCGGTGCACGTCTCTCCTGACACGTCCGTTTTCAGTACACGACGTCGCTGCGCTGGCTGAAGCCATGGATGTGCCGCTCGATCCTGGTGGGCCAGAGCGCCTGCACCGCCACACCAACGGGCACCCTCTCTACGTGCGGACCCTCCTGCTCGAACTTGACCGGGAGCAACTTGTCGGAGTGGGCGATCTTCCCGTTCCACGATCACTGGCCTCAACGATTGTGGCAGCCCTTATGGAGTTGCCCGAACTTGCTCGCGAACTCGCGTCGGCCTTGTCCGTCCTCAATCAAAGGGTCCCTCTGGCAGTAGCTGGTCGCGTTGCCGAGAGCGGCGATGCCGCAGGAGCACTCGAGCACCTGCTTCCCACGGGCTTTGTGGAGTGGTGGCCCCGCGAGCATGGGACGCCAGTGGAGCTCGCGCACCCACTGATACGCACGGCGATTTATGACGACCTTTCCCCAACTGCTCGACGCCGCCTTCATCGTGCGGCCGCTGCCCTTGTTGACGATGCGCAGACTGCCCTCGAGCATCGAGTCGCTGCCGCTGATGGTCCTGACGACGATCTCGCAGAGCTGCTCGTTGAAGCAGCAGGGAGCGCGCGACGTCGCGGGGCGCTCTCGTCTGCCGCGACCCAGCTATTGCGCGTGTCCGGCCTCTGCAGCGACGTCGAGGATCGAAGACGATGCACGCTGCGCGGGATCGAACTCTTAGTCCTCGACCAACAGGTCAACACCGCTACGACATTCCTCCCCCGGGTCGAGGCCCTTCCCGATGGAGCGCGCCGATCCCTCGTGCTCGGGCTGCTTGCGTGGTCCAAAGGGGACGCTGAGACAGCGGAACGGCATCTCTTGGCTGCTTGTGTTGCAAGCGGTGGTAGCGGAGAGGACGAGGTACGGGCCAGTGCTCTTATTCAGTTGGCGTCGCTGTATTTCAATGCTGGCGACGGCGATCGGGCCGTCAAGGCGGCGACGGAAGCGCTTGCGCTAGGTCCTCTCGACCGCGACCAGGAGCAGCAGGCATGGTCAAATCTGGCGCTGGGTGAAGGAATGCGCCAGGGTGCCCCAGCCGGCATCGAGCGTCTCTCCGAACGAATACCCGAGCCAGCCGACCACGTTGGCCCAACGGACGCGATCCTGCTTACGACCCGCGGTGCCCTCGGCTTCTACGCCGGCCGTACTACGGCGGCCATTGCTGACCTACGAGCTGCAGCCCAAATGGGCCGAGAAGCGACGCCGGTTCCCGCTTTGCCCCGAGTGCACATCCACCTGGCCCAACTGCTCTTTGCCCAAGGTGACTGGGATGAGGCGATGGTCCAGGCCCGAGTCGGGCTTTCGCTTGTGGAGAACGAGGCATTTCTCTGGGTGGAGGCCCAGGCCCACGCCGCCTTGGGCGCCATCCACGCCGCACGCGGCGAATGGGATCTCGCCGCTCACCACGCGGCCTCGGCCCAGCGGGCAGCAAAGGCCCTCGGCACCACCGAGGCCGTCTTCACGGCGTGTTACCTCGACGCCAGTATCGCCCGAGCTCGGTCGGATCCCGGCACAGTGGTGGCAGCGATCGAGCCGCTGGCTCGCCATCCCGAGTCGATTCCGATGTTGAGCTCGCTCGGTTGGTGGTCAGTCCTCGTTGAGGCGTTCATCGACCTCGGCGACTTGAAGTCGGGTCAATGGCATCTCGCAGCGTTGGCGAACGGCACCGAGGCGCGACATCTGGACTTCAGGGCCCGCCTCGCTTCTCACCGAGCACGCCTGGCCGCTGCCAGAAAAGACGCTAACGAGGCGAAGAGGCACTTTGAACAGGCGATCGAACTCTTCGATTCCGACGACCCGCTCTTGGATCGGGCGCTCACACAGCGGGCATTCGGCCTGTTCCTGGCTGGGAGTGGTGATCGGCGTGGTGCCGTTGCGCAGCTCCGGAGTGCTCACGGGCTACTACTGCGTGTCACGGCGGATCCGTTCTTGCGCGGGATCGAAACAGATCTTGCGACATTAGGTACGGGCCCAGGTCGCCAGCATTCCCGTGAAGGCCGGTCGTCTCTTCGCCTCACCGACCGTCAACGCGATGTTGCGGTGCTGGTCGCCAGGGGATACACGAACCGAGAGGTCGCCGGGCAGCTCTACCTGAGCGAGAAGGCCGTCGAATACCACCTCGGGCACATCTTCGCGAAACTCGGGCTTCGATCTCGGCGCGAGCTCCGAGACCACCGTGCTCTTGTCCCCCTGGCCGAGGGTAGACGCCAAGACTAGGAAGTTTCCCTAGGGATTCGGCTCCTTCGGATCCGCATTATGGCGGGATGCAGATCATCCTCGACGTGGCGGCGAGCCGCGACGGACGGTTGAGCGGAACGATTGTCAGGGCCGGGCGGGGCGATCGCCTCTCGTTCTCAGGCGCCCTAGAGCTCTTCGCCCGCCTCGAACAGCTCGTTTGCGACCACGAGCCTCACTTCGGTGGACCGAACGAAGGAGCGTGACATGACCGACCTCATCTGGAGCTTTTCCCCCTGGCTCGTCTTCTTGGCGGCCTCGCGCTTCACCACCTTCTCCGGGGCGGTGGCCCTGGGCTTTTTGACCTCGATGGTGGTCCTGGTACGGGCCGCTACCGAGCGTCGGGCGCACATGCTCGACTGGGCCGGCCTCTGCTACTTCGTCGCGCGCTGGCCTTGATTCTTGCCATCACCCACCCGGGTCACATCGAGACGTGGTCCCGCTATGCCCAGTTCGGGTCCCATCTGGTCTTGACCATCTTGGTGTTCGGGTCCATCCTTGTTGGGCGGCCGTTCCCCGAGTCCTACGCGAGGACCGCCACGCCGAAGGAGCTCTGGCACACCAAGGAGTTCAAAGACGTCAACCGACGGATCTCTGCGGTTTGGGGCGTGACCTTCCTGGTCGGTGATATCTCGTTGGCCCTCGCCGGCTCGGTCAGCGCACGGCAGGCGCTGCTCCGAGTGATCGTTCCCTTTGGGGCTCTCTACCTCGCGTATCACTACACCACTAGTCAACGCGCCCAGACTCGGAACGCTCACTCGGACACGCTGTAGCACTCTCCGCACTACTT
This sequence comes from uncultured Acidimicrobiaceae bacterium, assembly GCA_963808355.1. Classification (GTDB taxonomy): domain Bacteria; phylum Actinomycetota; class Acidimicrobiia; order Acidimicrobiales; family RAAP-2; genus Bog-473. The sequence continues at coordinate 1,424,531 of CAWEFL010000002.1, read as the reverse complement.
CCCTTGATCGATGCAAATCATCATGTCGAGATGTGAGGCCGGTCAGCGCTGGGCTTCTTCGCCTGGGTGGGATCGATCGATCGCCGCCGCCACCGCGCAGTGGCGCCGGCTGCAGCAAACGTGGCCGATGCGCTGGTGGAGCGAGCTTGACCAACTGGGCTTCGTCCGGAGCTGTATCAACTTCGCTGGGCTGTTTGTCATCAGCTTTCTGCCGTTCCTCCTTCTGGTCTCGGCCCTTTTTGGCTCGAACTTCTCTCACGCCCTGGCGCTCCGCAGCGACCTATCGCCGGCGGCCGCCGGCGATGTCGCTGTACTCTTCGCCCACAAGGGCGGAGGCGTCACATCGCAATCGATCATCGGACTCGTGCTCGTGGTCCTTGGAGCCGAGAGCTTGGCCGGAAACCTGCAGACCTGGTACGCCAAAGTCTTCGGCTGCGAGATACGGGGTTGGCAAGGACAGGTCAGACGACTGTGGTGGTTGGGCGGAGCCCTCGGTTTCGTGGCCCTTCAATATGTGTTCGCACGCCACCTTCGGGTATCGATGGCAGAGACGGTCGCCCAGTTCTTCCTGGCTGTGCTCTTCTGGTGGTGGACCCTCCATTGCCTACTTGACGGGACGCTTCGATGGCGTCGCCTGTTCATCGCGGGCCTGGCGACGGCCGTGCTAGCCAGTGTGGTTGGGCTACTTCTCTCAAGCTTCGGGTCCTCATCGATCACATCGAATCAGCGGATCTATGGACCTGTTGGGACCGTGAGCGTCCTCCTCGAGGTGCTGGTCGGGCTCGGGGTCGCTACTCATCTCGGGGCATTCTTGGGATCCCGGATGGGGTTGCGCGAGTGAATCCGCGCCGATCCGCCGACACGAGAGCGGGTCAAAACGGTCCTCGAGTGTTGCAGCCTCTTCAAACCGGAGTAGGGCGCTAACCGCCTCACTCGTGGTATGACAGATCCGGTAGAAGGTGGCGAGCAGCCTCTGAAGGGCTCGATAGCACGGGGGGTGTCGCCGCATTCCCACATGGAGTTCGACCTATTGGATCTGTATGGGCGCGCAAGCGAATGGACTGCAAGCAAAGTCCCTGGTGCGGACTCCAGGCTCGATGACCCAACAACATGTGACGAGTGGGATGTCCGTACCCTCTTAAATCACATGCTTCAGACCCAGAGGTACTTTGTGGGGTCCCGCGAGGTGAGGATGTCTCTCCGCCCTCCCAAGCTCCTCCCCGACTGCTGAGTGATGATCCATCCGCAGACTTCGATGAGGCGCGCGCAGAAACGCTTCGTACTTTTGGCGAGCCGGGAGTCCTCGACCGGACTAGACCGGCTCTTGGAATCGCATTTAGCGATTAGCTGATCCACGGATGGGATCTTGCTGCATCCACAGGGCAGGATCAGGCAATGCCTGCTGGACTACCCGAAGCCGCCTATGCGTTCATCCATGGGCGCTTAGCGACGAAAAACGCAAAGGTGTGTTCAAACCAGAAGTCGCCATCTCCTCGGACTCGTCCGCTCAAGACAAGTTGCTTGCCTACACCGGGCGTGATCCCTCGCAAGAGGATATTGAGTGCCGCACAATTGTGGTTCGAATCCCAGACCCGTCACCCAGCTAGGTCTGGGTGGGAGGGACGTGCCGCTGGCTCGTGACCAACGTGGCCACCGTGGATGACGAAGAGGTCGCCTCTGGACCCGTCGGTCCCGCCGGGGCCCTCGCCGCGACGTCGATCGTTGGCATCACAGCTCTCAAGTCGTCACGGACGCTGCGGTTGGTCTTCATGTGGCTGCAGTGAGCCGAGCGTTTTATGGCCTCCTAAAGAGACGTCTGAGGGGCAAACGAGATGTGCGGCCGTGGCGTTGCAGGATCGCCCAGACGTGCAGGGCGCTATGGGGATGCCCATGGTGGCGAGTTCGCCGTGGATCCGTCGGTAACCCCACCCCGGGTTCTCTTTCGGTGAACCCGCGCACCGGGTGTTCCACTGGGCCACTCGGGCTGCCAGGTCTGGGAACATCCGCTCAGGTTGATCCATGTGCCGACGCTGGCGTCGTTCTGGATCCGCACCAGATCGCCGTAGCGGCGTTCGCCCGACGGGCGATTGACAGGTTCGGAATGGCCAGGCTGAGCTGCATGTCGCCAACACCCTCGTGTATCCACTCTAGCGCTTGCAGATAAGCCTCGTGGCCGTGGTTCACGCCCACGTGCCGTCGTTCTGGTCGAACCGGTCTCGTGGTGGGCCAGGACGTCGATAGGGAGGAATACGGCACCGAGGTGGCGGAACGTACGCGTTGTAGCCGCCCGGGTCCTGCATCCGGTTCTCTATTCGGCAGATCCACCATCCCCGCTCGTTCACGTACTCATCCGCGCCGTCGCGGGTGGTGCCGACCACCCATTGGAAAACGCGCCTCCGTCGAAGGGGTCCCCACGTTGATGTTCGCCAGGTCGGGCCGACCGATCACGATGACGGACGGGTTAGTCACGGCCGACCGCGTCGCGTAGGAGTTCAGCCAAACCCAGAGCGAGCACCACGCCGCCACTTTCAGCACCTCGCGTCGCATGGGCACCAGCTCACCCCCAACTCTCGAAACCTTGGCAGCACACCGTAGTTAGGGCGTGCCCAGAGGCAAGGGCTGGGCTGGTCCCAATCACGTCTTTTGCGGTGTCGCCTGGCATACTCGGCGGGCGTGCGACCATCGTCTAGCAGAGGAACGTCCGCGCCGCGCAGTCTCGGCCTGCCGTGGGCAGGCCTGCGACCATCCGGCGTCGCCCGCGCCTGCGCCGTCGTGGCCGCCGTCGCGTTGGTCGGGACGTCGGTCCAGGTTGGAACTACCAGCCGGGCCGAGACCTCCACCGCTCTCCATCCGGTTTTGGGCCCACAGAGCGGGTCGTACGTCTTCACTCTAAAGTTCGGAGGCGTCAGCGCGACTACCGGCTCCATGTCCCACCTGCGGCCGCACGCGGGCTGCCCTTGCCGCTCGTGCTCAACCTCCACGGCGCCACGCAAAACGGGCAGCTCGAAGAGATCACCACGGACATGGACCCCAACGCCGATATGAACGGCTACCTGGTGGCCTACCCCGACGGAACGCGCATCTCCAGAGTCCTCACCCCAGACCCAGTGGCCAAGAACGCGCAATACGGCTGGAATGCTGGGCAGTGCTGCGGATTACCCGTCACCAAGCACGTCGACGACGTCGGGTTCCTCCTCAAGGTCATCGCCGACATTGCGGCCCGGACCCCGGTCGATCTCCGACGCGTTTACATGACGGGCATTTCCAACGGCGGGATGATGGCCTACGCCATGGCGGCCGAGGCATCCGGCCACGTCGCGGCCGTGTCTTCGGTCTCGGGCCAGGTGGAGATTCCCATGATCCATCCCACGCGGGCCGTGCCCACCATGGAGTTCCACAGCGTCGACGATCCGATCGCTAAGTTCGATGGCACGGCGAACGTGATCCCGAAGCTGCGGCTCTCGGTGATGCAGGGCATCGACCAATGGGTCAGGGCCGATCGGTGCAGCACGGGACCCGATCCCGGAGCCACCATCGTGGGTGCGGCCGGGTCCATTTCCGAGGGGGAGACGGCGACACCGATCACCTACACGCACTGCCGCTCAGGCGCTGAGGTCATCCTCTGGCGCTTCACCGGATCGGGACACGTCTGGCCGGGCAGCACATTCAACACGGGCCCCCCACAGACCTGGATCCTCGCCGGTGTGGGACGGGGCATCGTTCTCATCGACGCCAACGAGACGATGTGGCAGTTCTTCATGCACTACGCCCTGCCGTCCGCCCCGCGCTAGGCGGCGGCACGCATGCGAAACGGCCCCGAACTCTAGGGGCATCGCGGCCCCGTTCCTGTGACACCGACGTGCATCGTGTGAGCGTCGTCGACGCGACCCGCCACTCGTCACCGACCAGGGCATACGTCTCGTGATGATGACCGTAGCCATGCAGTGGGTCCCGTTCACGTGCTGACGCCTTCCGGCCAGTCGGCGTGGATGTGGATGCGCCACCGGCCGATGCCGCCCCGGTCCTGCACGCCTACTGGGGTAGAAGCCGAACGGTGGGAGGGAGCCCAGCTTCGAATGCTTTGGCCTCGGCGGCCTGAGAGCCTTCGGGGTCGAGATCGGTTGATGACAAGTCACAAAGAGGTATCTACCGTCCCTTCATCGGGTGACTGCGCCGGAAGCGCCATTCCTCTTGCGAGCACACCCGACAAAGACGCGCTCTGGTGCGTCCGAGCACCGCATCACGGCGACAGACCGCCCGCTCGACCACCCTGCCTCCGTACGCCGGCCTAGTGACGCACTATCGGCGTCCGGTGAACACATCCAACGCTCCGCCCCTGCAGGTTAGAGAAGTGATCGCTACGCAACTCCTACTTACATTGCCCGCCACTCCATGCCTCCTCGCCACCTTCCGCTCCGAAGTCCCCGACTAGATCCGACGATCCTCGATCGCACACATCCAACTACTGACCTGGCACCGAATACCTTTCGATAGCGAAGTCCAGACACCTAGTTCGTCCAGGTTCCGCAGGACTGGCGAAACTGTATTTCGCCGTCATGTGGGCTTAAGAAGGGAAAAAAATGTTGGCAGATATCTTTGGTCCCGATTTGCTGATCGTGGCAATTGTCCTGGTTCTTCTGCTTTTCGGTGGCGCCGCCATCCCCAAATTGGCCCGCAATCTGGGTTCCGCGAAGAACGAGTTCGAAAAGGGACTTGACAAGACGAGTGTGTTGGACCCGGTTGTTTTCGCAGATGACGGCGCCAAGATAACCAAAGTCGCCACACCGTCTCACGTCCCGCAGCCAGTGATCATCCTCGACGAGACTGACCACCACAAGATCGAGCGAGACTGACCGCCACAACCAAGGGGTGCGGCACGGTGTGGATCGGCCAGTGTTCTTAGATCTCCACCTGTGTCCGGCCGCATAACTGAGCCGCTCAGCTCGAATAACGCACCTGCACAACGCCCGCCCCCCGCCCAACACACGACGAAAGGAAACAACATGGCTACCATCAAATCGGCGATCATTCCTCATACGAGGGTCTGGTGTCATTGCCGCAGCTGGGGCAGCCACCGCAATCCCCGCTCTCTTACCGGTTCTTGCCGGCGCAGATGCCGCGGAACCAACAGCCGACTCTCCAGCACTTGGCGAAACGCAGGATCAACGACCGACCCAGCATCGGTTGCCGATGACCGAGCCCTTGGTCGCCCACCTCCGGAACCTCTCCACGGGCGAAATCGGGCTCTACTCCGGAGAGCAAGAGATCGTCATCCACAACCGTCAGTTGGCCAGAGTCGCTCTTTAACGCAAGCCACTAGCCCACCCCTATTTCGGAATCGTTCGCAACTCCTCTTTCAACCAATCAGAGGTAATGAAATGTCCTCTCATCGAGAAGCACCGTCAATCTCTAAGGATCCCGTGGCCGACAGCACCGATGTCTACGCCTTCGTCAGTCCGGACAATCCCGACACGGTGACCCTCATCGCCAACTACATTCCGCTTCAGGCTCCAGACGGAGGACCTAACTTCTATGAGTTTGGCGATGACGTGCTCTACGCCATCAACATTGACAATACCGGCGACGGGAAACGCCGAACGTCTCGTATCAGTTCCGCTTCACGAGCAAGATCACCAATCCCGACACGTTCCTCTACAACACCGGGCCCGTTACGGACCTAACCGATTCGACTTGGAACCGGCGTCAGTTCTATACCGTGACCCGCATTGCCAATGGGCAGAAGCAAGTATTGGGAAGTGGGCTGGCTTGCCCTCCCTGCAATATTGGGCCGTCTCTCCACCCCGAACTATCCCGCGCTCGCTGCAGCGGCGGTCCATTCGCTTCCTGGCGGTCGCCAAGTGTTCGCCGGGCAGCGGGCTGAGGGCTTTTATGTTGACCTTGGTGCCATTTTCGATCTCGGCGATCTTGCGGCCCTTCGAGCAAGACCATGCGACGTTCGGCCTGGCCGATACGGGACTCGGAGCGATGGCCGCCGGGGTCAATTCGACCAAGGGCGTCAATGTGCACTCGATCGCCCTTCAGGTACCGAAGACCGACCTCGCCAAGGGAGGGTCTGCACCGACGAACGCCAGCTCGCCTTCTTCGGTCATTGGAGTCTGGACCACCGCCAGTCGCCAAAAGGCGACCCTCCTCAGTACCACCGGAGGTAGTGAGGTCGCATCGGGACCCTGGATCCAGGTATCACGACTCGGAAACCCTCTGGTCAACGAGGTCGTCGTCCCCATGTCGAAGAAGGACTTTTGGAACTCGCAACCTCCGTCGGACGACAAGCAGTTCGCGGCTGCCGTTGCCAATCCCGAGTTGGCTCAACTCTTGCCGACACTCTACCCAATGGTGTTTCCGAACCTCTCCGCCTTCAACAGCAAGAGCCCGGTGAAACGAGCTGACCTCTTGGCCATCTTTCTCACCGGAATCCCAAGCGGAGTCGTCGCTGGTTTCCAAAACTCCATGGGCACCACCCAGGCCGACATGCTGCGGCTCAACATGGCCATTCCGCCGACCACCACGGGTCGAGCAACCTTGGTCTCCTCGGCAAGGACGCGGCGGGATTCCCCAACGGCCGCCGCGTCTTCGACGATGTGGTCACCATCGAGCTCCAGGCCCTCGCGGGAGCCACGCTTGCTCTAGTCGACAAGAGCTTCACCCCGGACGCGGCGGCTACCAAAGTGACCGATGGCCTTACGTCAAGCTCTACCGACACCACCGCGATGGGGACCGAGAACTACTTGCCAACCTTTCCGTACCTGGGTGTTCCAAATCAAGGGTTCGCGGCGGGAACCAGTTGAGCCCGAACATTCATGCCTATTCTCCTCAAGCAAGTACTTCGCGGCAGCCAAAATCGAGTCAGGCAACTAGGTCTCTCGTGCCCTCACCGATAACTGAGATGAGCTGATTTGATGCACAACACAGAAATGAAGCCGGATGCCCTCACGGCGGGGTCTGTCGTCATCGACATAGGAGGGGACATCGGTGCAGCAGTGATCAGGATGCCCGACGAATCTACAGGGAAGGAACTAGAAATCCGTCGGGTCGGCGTGGCTTGGGATGGGACTCACACCGGCATACGGCCCAGCGGTGCTCTCGGTTCGTTTGCCGTATTTGGGAGCCTGTTAGCTGGTGACTATGAGATCCGCATCAAGGGCACTACTGGACCTGCCCAGGCGTTACGAATCAAAGGGGCCCAAGTCTCCCAGCTGACATGGTGCCGCGTTTCCGAAACATCGATTGAAGAGCCGATTACGAATACTTGACTAACGGAACTGCCACTAATTGCCGAATGGCTCCCCCTGGGTAATCCGGCGCTTCGGATCTGAAAGGGGAATGAAATCCACGGCACGGAAGGGGGACGCTGCCAGCCTGATGGCCTGAGTGGTCGCCGATTCTTGGAACCATCGGTCGTGTAAGACCCAGAGCGCATGTGCGAGATGCTGGTCTGCCCGAGGTGAAACCTTCGGGGTCGAAGGCCGTCAGCCCGTCGAGATCCACCTCGAGTGCCGGACCCCGCGCCCTGGGCCGCGGTGTGCGGCGTCGTCCCCGATTGAAAGACCAGAAGATCGTGACACTGGTAAACCTTCTTTGTTTCGGGAAGTGCACGAGGTTTGAGGTGCCGGACCTGTGGGGTGCCAATACTCAGATCCCACCAGCACTGCCCCGGTTATCGGGTGATCCGCTCCAGGCGAGATCAATTGGCCGTTGGTCGTCCCGGGCGCTGTCGATGTTCCGACGCAGGCTGCGGTGAGTGACGGAACGTGCGGACGGGCACGATCGCCGGCTCGGTCGTAGTCAACGCGTAATCGGGCCCAGGATTCGAACCAACGATCGGTGTTGTGGAACCGACTCCTCGCCACGATTGTTGGTGCGAGTGATGCCGATGCACACGAGATTGAGCAGGCGGCCGCTATTGCGCCGCCATATGCCGACTCGGCAACCAGCGGTTTCGATCGATAGAAGGCGTGGATGCGCGACGGCTAGCGATGTCATTTCCACCGTCAGGGCTAGCTCAGGCTCGCTTCGCGCCCCACTCCGCCAAGGAGCGAGCCTGAAGCGTCCAAGCCCGAACTGACCCGGATTCGGAGTATGACCGACCAACGCGAGCAGGAATGTGAGGACCGGTCGATAACTTGCGTTCAGGGGTTGCGGCTCAGCGGAGCGGCGCGCCGATGTCTTGCCATGCAAGCGGTAGCGAGCTTCAACCAATGTCGTGGCGAACTTCTACTGACCTGATCCCGACAGAGGCTTTCTGCTCGGCGCGCGAGAACTCTCGCCGGACCACCTCGAGGTCGTAAGGCTCCTCGTTCAGTGTCTCTGGCCGCCATTGACTTCTCGGAGCCCGAATGAAATTGCCGCCGTATACGTGGATGGCGCCGGTGTGCGATCGCATGGGGTTGTGGACCGAGTGGATGGCGTCATCGCCCAGGAGGAGCACCTCGCGCTGAGTGAGGCTCTTGACACCCGATCTCTCGATGGTGGGCCCGCTCCTTCGGTAGAAGACGTTCTCCTCACTCCCGCCGTAGATGCCGATGGCGGCCCACATCCGGTGGTCGTGAGGGTACAAGGTCATTTGCGGCGGCCACACGACGTTCAACACGGTGAACTCGTCGGTGTTGTACAAAACGTTCAGACCAGCAGTCGGGTTGCCGAAAGCAGCCTCGAACGTAGTGTCGGCCAATGCGCGATCGAGCACATCTCGGACGGCGAGACGCGGGTCGGTTTCCGAGTTTGCCCTTACGAGGTTCTCGACGAAGGCGTCGACATCGAACATTCACGACCTCCTCGAGTCAGGCTAGTGGTCCGCCGTGAGGGTGGATGCGAACTTGCGGGGTTGAGGTTCTCGTGTCGGCAGCCGTCAGTGCGGCTATCGAAGATGCCTTCGCGTCCAGGTAGGCGGTCAGTTCAAGAATGAGCTCTTGGGCGTCGACTCGGGCTCCGTCGATGAAGCTCGACTTGCGTCGGCGTAGAAATGGGCTTCCAAGAAGGAACATGCCGGGGGAATCGACGACGCCTCCGTCGTGGCGCAACATCCCCTTGCCGTCCATGGTGTCGACGTCGAGCCAGGAGTAATCGGGGCGAAATCCTGTCGCCCAGATCAGAGTCTCAATCTCACCGCTGGCGAGATCGAGGCCCAGCGGCGGCAAGGCGTCAACGACAGTTGGTGAGAACCGGTGAGGCGGGGGCACTGAGTCGTCAAGTCCGTTGACAGACGCCCACTCATCAATGGTGTCGAGCAGCCGTCCGAGCTTGAGGTCTGCGAGCTCGCATTTGTTGCGCAAGGATCCGGAGAACTGGGCTCGGACCTCATTGATGCCGACGAGGCGGCCGACCAGCTTGACGCCGGCGCTCGTGAGTGCGTTGAGATCGAACGTGGCCCGTTCCGGCGTACCGGCGAGCTGCATGGATGGCACACGCCTTGCCCGGACGATGTCGTCGACCTCGTCGTGGCGTTCGTCGAGGACGCCGGCCGCCTCCATCCACCAGTGAATATCTCGACCCCGGTACACGCGCGGCCCGCGCACGTGCTCGCCCACCGCGAGAGTGACCTGGCGGCCGGAGCGCTGAATCTCATACGCGATCTGGACGCCAGTCGCCGATGCGCCAACGATGAGCACGCCGCCTTCGCCGAGTTGTTCAGGGTTCCGATACTCCAACGGAGTCAAGGTTGTCACCGACGACGGCACCGCGTCTGCAAAAGGCGGCACACGAGGCACGTTGAAGGCACCCGTGGCCACGACGACCGTCTCACATTGCCATTCACCTTGGTTCGTGGTCACGCGGTAGTCGCCATTGGCACGGCGCACCGAGGAGACCGGCGTGCCGCACTGCACCGGGGCGGCGATCAGCGTCGCGTAGTCCGTGATGAAGTCGACGACCTCGGGCATCGTCATGAAGCCGTCGGGGTCACCTCCCTCGTAGACGTGCCCGGGAAGGCGGCATTGCCAGTTCGGCGTGAGCAAACGCAGCGAATCCCATCGCTCGGTCCTCCACGAGTTGGCGACCTCGCTCCGTTCGAGGACGACGTGGTCGATTGAGCGCTCGGAGAGACACCTGCTCATCGCCAACCCGCTGTGACCGGCGCCGATGACGACCGTCGTGGTCCGCATAGAGACGCCCTATTCCACGAAGACCATGCTCACAAAACCTGGACGCTCACGTTGGTTGGGTTGGTAATGATGTCGTATACGGCTGAGCGCTTCTGCGACTGTGCGACGAGCGCCTTAATGTCGTCGGGCGACGCGTCTGCGTCGATGTCGTAGGTAACCTTGATGTCGCTGAAGCCGTTGCGCACATCGCTGTCCATGCCGAGGATGCCTCGCACGTCCATCCCGCCTTCGATCGTCGCCGAGACGCTGCGCAGCTGGATCTCCCGGTTCTGCGCCACAGCTGCGACGCCTGCGGTCAGGCAGCTGGCGAGGGCCACGAGAACGTATTCGACAGGAGTGGCACCATTGTCCTCGGAGGCGAAGATCTCTGGGTGATCGGCATCAAAAACGTATCGAGTCCGGTGATTCTGTTCCTCGCCAAGACCGAAGAACCCCTCGACCGTCGACCGGCTGTGGGTGCCGTTCTGCCACTCGCTGGTGGCCCGCCACTGGAACTGCGCCGCCTGGGGCGTCTCGGTGAGCAAACCCCGAGCGCCCAAGAGGAACTCGACGTTGACGCCGTTGTTTACGGGTGTGTCCGTGGTGGTCATATGCTTGTCTGCTCCTTCTTGATTTGCCCGCGGGGGAAGTCCCTGCGGAATTTCAACACGTGCTCGGGTGGCGCGCACGATTGCGCCCGACAGTCACGAAGTTTGCCCCGGATCGGCCGATCTGGGCCGCAAGAAGCGCTCTCGCGGATCGTCCCGCGAAAGATCGTCCACCCCGGCGAAGTCTGCCTACTCATGGTCGGGCCTCAAGGGGCGGCCAAAGGTGACGGCGGACAGAACCGGCGCTGGTGCGAGGGTGCCCAGTTGGGAGTCTGGGGCTGCCCCCAGCGCGTCATTGATCATGGAGAAGGCAAGGCGGAGCGCCACAAAGGTCGTGATGGCGAAGATCTCCGCTTCGTCGAAGCCAACGTCGCGCAGAACCTGGACATCTCTGGGCTCAATGGCGTTCGGGTCTCTGGCGACGGCTCGAGCCCATTGAGCCAACGCCCGCTCGCGGGGGTCAAGACCGTCGTCCGCACCCCGCAGGACCGCCGCCGCAACCTCGGATCCCAACTCCGCGGCGAGCTTCTTGCCCCACGCCAGCGAGCAATAGGAGTCACCCAGAGTTGATGCAGCGGCCGTGACGAGGACGGCTCGCTGCGCAAGGGTGAGGGAGCCGTCCTGAGTCGCTTGGCCCATGAGAGCAGACAAGCCTTCGAGCGCTGTTGGCATGTATGCCCACAGCCGTGACACGTTTGTCACGTAGCCGACCCCTTCCAAGTCCCCTTCGAAAAGGCGTGTCACGTCCGCAGTGTGCGCGGGCGCTGCGAGGAATCCTGCACCCAACTCATCGGCCCGGAGATTCACAGAGTGGTTGCGGGTGGGAACCGCTGAGGTCGGCTTGTGGGCGACGTAGCCGACCACGTTGACGGCCGCCCTGAGGGGGAGTCCAGTGCGCACTTTTTCGCGAGCCAGCTCGACCGCCGCATCAAAGAACCCAGCCTCTCCCACTGCCTCCATCGCCTCAAAGGCCGGACCGGTCGCCGCCAAGGCTCGTGCATACAGCTCTGGATCGGCGAACTCAAATACGAACGGGATCTCGATCCGCTCGACGTCGGTGAAGCCGGCTTCCTGAAGCAATGCCTCGCCGGCACCGGGCCGGCCGAGCGCCACCATGGCGGCTTGATGCTCGACCTTTGGAGCCGCGGCGAGAGACAATGGCGCCAGCGCCCACGCGCCAGGCGACGCCTTGATGTGACCCCACACTGTGAGCCCCACCCGGCCGCCGGGCGCCAGGACGCGGCGCACCTCTGCGATCGCTTCAGGCGTCGTCCCCCAGATGCCACGGAAGCTGGTCACGACGTCGAACGCGCCGTCCTCCCACGGGAGGTCGTGCATGTCCCCAACCCGCAGATCGGCGTCTGGGTTTCTGTCTCGGGCCACGGCGATCAGGCGCGTCGACGCGTCGACCCCCGCGCACCGGGCGCCGCGCAGGCAGGCGAGCTCAACTGCGAGACCCGAACCGCAGGCGACGTCAAGCAGTCTGTCGCGTGCGCCCACGTTGAGGCGGTGGTGCATGGCGACGTACTCTCGGCAATTGGTCGGTTCGCAGAGGGTGGAGAAGTCAACGGCGCGGCGACCCCAACCCTCATCGACCCCGCGCCAGCTCTCATCGCGTCGCACCGAGACCACGCGATCGCCTGTCACGGTTGCAACCTTGGGAGGGCGGGACCCGCGATGACCGGCAGCTCGGAGAGGCCACGGAGGACAAGTCCGTCGCCGTGCCCCCAATGCAGGTCTGCCGGCGACACCGCGAGCGAGATCTCTGGGAATCTGCGCAGAAGCGACCCGAGGGCGACCTGGCCTTCCATCCGAGCCAGCGGCGCACCGAGACAGTGATGGATGCCATGCCCGAACGCGAGATGACGGGCCTCGTCCCTGTCGAGGTCGAGTTGATCGGAGCTCGCGTATCTGTCCGCGTCCCGGTTCGCCGCGGCCAGGCAGATGATCACCTGTTCACCGGCTGGGATCGTCACACCACCGAGCGTGATTGGCGCGGCGGTGTATCGAAACGTCGAATGAGGGACCGGTGCGTCGTAGCGGAGGAACTCCTCCACGGCCCCGGTGATCCTGGTGGGGTCGGCACGGAGCTGGTCGAGCTCAGCCGGATTGCGGAACAGGGCGACCAGGCCGTTCCCGATGAGGCTGGCGGTTGTGTCGTGGCCGGCGACGATTAGCTGAAAGATCGTCGAGAGGAGTTCTTGGCTGTCGAGGCGTTCTTCACCGTCGCGCGCGGTGACCAACCCAGAGACCAGGTCGTCGCCGGGGTCGAGCTGCTTGGCCTCGACGAGTGCTCCCAACATGGCCACGACCGCATCGGACGCGTCCTTGGCCGCCGCGTACTCGGCCGGAGTGGATGTGGGGACGAGCAGCTTGGTGAAGCCCTCGGCAAGCGAGGCGCGGTCGCGCTCCGGAACGCCGAGGAGCTCGCATATGACGGTGAACGGCAATGGGAAGGCGAACGTTGCGACCAGATCGATCCGGCCGTTGGGTCCCTCCTTCGCGATGCCGTCGAGGAGGTCGTCCGTGATCGTCTGAATTCGGGGGCGCAAGGCTTCGACTCTCCGTGGCGAAAAGGCTGCGGAGACGAGTCGGCGTAGCCGGGTATGGTCGGGTGGGTCGACTGTCAGCATGTGCCGGGCGAAGGCCGGTCCCGGTAGCCCCTCGGCGACGACGCCCGAACCCATCGCCAAGGCTGCGTGCATATCCTTGGAGAGGCGAGGGTCGTTGAGGGCGTCACGAGCCTCCTGGTAGCGGACCACGAGCCACGCGCCGTGCCCGTCGGCCAACGTCACCGCATGCACCGGGCTGAGCTCGCTGACCTGTGCGAACACCGGAAACGGGTCGTCGAGATCGTACGACCCCCACGCCGCGAGGGCATCAGTGATTGTCATCTGTCACATCCCCGCTGGGCAGCCGGGCGACGGTTCCATCGGCTCTCTCGACCTAAGGGTCGCGGAGCCGTCGTGTCATCGTCAATTGTCGCTCCTCGCAGAGGGCCTCGTCTATGGGCGGTCATGAACGTCCGACGGAGACTCAGACGATTCGCGTCAGGCGGAGAGCTCTGATTGTGGCGAGTTCGCGTGGCCCGATTTGTGGTGTCACAGGAATCAGCCACCTTCCTCCTCCTCCGGAACTCGACAGCGTTTACGGTGTCACGCAGGGATTATTGAAAATTGTCGTTCGACTTGGACTAGTATCTAATACGAATGACTAACCGTCAAGAGTCTGCAGACTGGACATCGACACCTTCGGCAGTCCCCGATTTCTGATGGCCCGAGCCTGGGAGCAGAGGAAGATCTCAGACGCGCGCCAACAGACGACCGTCGCGTTGATGGACGCCGCAGAGAGTTTGTTGTTCGAGGTCGGGTACGCGGGGGTTACGACCCGGGCCGTGGCCGAGGCGGCCGGGGTGAACCACGGCCTCGTCCACTACTACTTCGGGTCGATGGACGAGCTCCTCACGCAGACGCTCGAACGGTTCGTCGACCAGCTGGCGGAGGCGCTCGAGGCCCTCTACGACGACCCGAACCTCACCTTCGCGGACAAGTGGCGTCTGGGGTCGCAGTTCTGGGTGGAGGAACCGACATCGCGCTTTCCAAAGATCCTCCTCGAGCTCTTGGCCATGGGCTGGAACATGCCGTCGTTCCGGCCACGTATCGCCGAGGTGCACGCGCGGTTCCGTGCCATCTTCGAGCACCACTTTGGGCAGGCCCTGCGTGATTACGGGGTCGACGAAGACGAGTTTCCGCTCAAGGTTGTTGTGGCTGCCGTCACCAGCTTTCAGCTCGGCCTCATCGTCGAGGGGCTCTCCGGAGTGGAGGAGGGACACCAACAGCTGCTCGACTGGATCCAACGATGGATCGACGGTCTGGAAGCCAAGCGCACGAAGCCGTGACCCGACGCTCACGATCCGTTGAAAGCGGTTCGGCCTCAGTGGACCTGCATCGGTGGGATTTAGCGCCCTCACTTCATCGCCGGTAGTTCTCGCAGAGCCGAATCATGTCGATCGTCTTCTGGACGTCTCGCTCGACGAGTGGCACTTGGGCGGAGGGCTGGAGCATGTCCTCGACATCCTCGTTGTCGGGACCCCACATGCGGATAAGGGTCCAGACCCTTTCCACATCTTCACGAGATGTGCAGGGCTCGACAAGCCTGTCGAGCCAGGGGATGCCCAGCGCTCGGAGGTCGTCGAGGAAGATCACGTCTTCGACACGCAGAGCCGTGACTCCTCGATGTATCGAACGGCCATCATTGGCCCGCGCACTCGTTATTGCCTGCCGTTGCGTGAAGCGGCTCCAGGCTTGGTATCCTCCGTTGAGGTCGGTGACGTTGCGACGACCGAGGTTCAGCAAACTCATAGCCGCCAAGCTGGATGCATAGCCCTCGTCACAGACCACGACGATCGGTCGATCTGCGTTCGAGGCCTCCTGAATCCGGGGGGAGCCGGAAGGACCGAGTCGCCACTCCAGCACGTTGCGGTCGATGACGACTGCTCCTGCGAGGTCTCCGTCCCGGCCCCGAAGTTCGGCTGGACGTATGTCGACCACGAGTGCTCCGAGATCCACTGCCGCAGTAAGATCTCTCGGTTCGATCCTCGGGCAGATCCGCTTCCGGTCTTCTTCGAGGACTTCTCCGAGCCCACCAGAATGCCCAATTGTGGCGCTCCGCCCCCGAAGACCGCAGCGTGGCGTGGGTCCACCGGCTCTTCGAGCACAACTCTCTCGGCTAAGTCGTCGAAGTAAGTCATGCGGCCAAGGGGAGGGGAGTAGACGTGCACACTCAGCGCCTCAAAATGGGCCGCGACGTCGTGGACTACGCCCCGCTCCACGGTGGCGCCTTGTCCCCGCGTGAGCTGTCGTACCTCTCTGCGGCCGTCGCGCCAGCGGGTCTCCTCGAGGGTGCCAGACGAAACGACGAAGGCAGCATCGGAGTCGCCGTGATGATGCGGGCTGACGGATGTGCCGGCCGGCCACCGCAGAACCCACACGTCGTAGCCCTCAGTTGCCAGAATCCGCTGACCCGTTCGAGCGTCCCGGTGCCTCTCGGGGGAATGCGTCCAGGCGTCGGCCGCCAAGGCCAGGCCGGAGGCGATCTCGAGGAGCGTCTCGGCCGCTATGGGTGCAATTGCCTGTGCCGACTCGCGGGTCACCTGGGTCAACTTTGTCTCTTGACTTGTCTGTGCTTGGGTCCCATTTATTTACTAAATATGAGCGATTTTGTCAACTATTGAGAATTTGGTGAGGTCACGTCAGCCAACCCTTCCGGACGGCCCTTCCGAATCGGCCGTGGAGGCGCCGGGAACATTGCGCCGGTTCAAATCGATAATCGACTAGTTGGGGTTTGTGCGGCTCGAGTTGTCGATGAATGGCCCCCGTCATTCAGTGGACTTTGAGCAGGCGGCTGCCATCGTGCCGCCATCTCGAGACCGGCAGGAGCGTCTCTTTCGCGCGATCAGAGGCGCGCATGCGCGAACGTGGTCACCTCCACCCGGTCGTTCGTATCGGCGCGCCCGCTCGCCAGGGGCGCGCCGCTGACGTGTCGTTTTTTGCGATTTCGGCGTTCGACCGATTTAGCTCAGGGCGTAGGGCATCGCTCGGTGCGGTCTCCCGAGTCGCATGTGGAGCGAGATGAACCCACTTGCCACTGCTGCATAAAAGCACCAGAGTGACGCAAATCCATCAGCGGTGAGGCGCGCCAAGACCATCACTGCGATCAAATTCGCAACGCCGAAAATCACGATATCCCGGTAGCCCGAGCACAGCAGCGATCCGCACGTCGCAAGCACGTAGAGACCAACAATCAGGATTCCGTTTTGCAGGCCGATGCTATAAGACAGATGGTATGCGGCCAGCCTGACGGAGACCGGCCCATGCAGCATCGTGATGAGTAGGACGATCGCCACGCCGATGCCGAGTCCTAAAAACGGGGCGACGATCCATCGTCGCCGTGCTGTCGGTTCAAGTTTCCAGATAGAGAGAGGCACGAGGATGGGAACAACGACCATGGCGATCAACAAGTAGATCCACATCGCGACCTTTCCGATCGATGGCGGAACAGGCCCTTCGAGCGACCACCAAACGACGGACTCATCGAGCTGATGAAGCCCGAGTACCAGCGGCACAGTCGCGAACAGGAGGTGGTTGTTCCGTCCGTGGAGATGCCTGCACGCGTCGATACCGATGGCGGTGACCACCAGTCCCCCGACCAGATCGCCTTCGGGGGAGAAGCACACGTGCCCAACCTATCGTCTTGGAGGTTCGCTCGGTTGGAGGGAGCCTCCTCCATTGGCCTGTTCCGGGACCCGATCGACGAAACCGCACTCTCCCCTAGGGTTGAGTTGGAGTCCCAAGTCGCGACGGCGCGTTTCATCACGTTCCACCCGAGATCGTGATCGGCGGACCGGCCCTCGCTTCGTTCGACCTCAGAATGAAGAGCGACTTGGAGTCTGGCCTGCAGAGAGCATCGAGGCCAATCAGCCTTGTCACAACCGATGGCATTGCCTTGGCGGGTCTCCACTGGCCATCTCCGGATCACGCTCCCGCGGCCGCCGTTGTGCTCGTACACGGATTGGCGGCGAACAAGGATCATCCTCACGTTGAGGCACTGGCTGGGCGTCTCCAAAAAACAGATTCGAGGTTCTGTCCTACGACGCCCGTGGGCACGGAGCTTCTGCGGGCACCTACACGCTGGGACATCTGGAGCACTTGGATGTCGAGGCGGCCGTCGCGTGGGCAATGGGACGGGGCGTTCCGACGATCCTGGTGGGCGCGTCGCTCGGCGGAGTCGCCGCTCTCCGCTACTCCTGCGACCACCCCGAGTTGACCGGAGTTGTGATCGTCTCGAGTCCCGCAGAGTGGTGGATTCCGCTCAGGGTCCGGGCGGTGTTGACAGCCGGTCTCGTTCGCACGCGGCCAGGTCGGTGGGTCGCCCGTCGGAGAATGGGTGTCAGGATCAGTTCGAGATGGACGGCGGCCGATCCACCCCAGACCCTGACTGATCGAGTCGCAAGTCCCCTCGCGGTGGTACACGGTCGACGGGACGCGCTCATCCCGGTCCGCAGGGGACTCGAGTTTCAGCTCCGCGCGGATCCTCGGCGGTATGTCGTACTCGCCCACGACATGGGGCACGCGTTCGATCCGAAAGGGCACGATGCAATCTGTGCCGCCGTGGACTTTACCCAGGAACGCCAGTTTCAGGGCGGAACCGATCATCGTTGACGGCAGATGAGTCAGACAGACGGGCCAAGAACTGTTCTGCCAGATTCACACTCTGCTGCCGGTCCCCTCCAGGTTGCCTAGGGTCGGGTTCCCTAAAGACCCGACGAGACGGCTAGCCATCGGCTCTTCGACGCGTCCTGGTTGCAGAAGGGCGACGATTTGAGCCGGATTTGGCCAACGCACCTTTGTGGCCCACCCCATTCGCTCAAAGAACGAGATCAATCGAGCCGAGAGGTCGTGCTGGTGGGGCAGCACGCCATGGCGGGCCGAGGATGGCGAGGCGTGGTGGAAGTTATGCCAGCTCTCCCCAAAGGAGAGGAGAGACAGGATTCCGACATTCGTGCTGCGGTCGTGAGTTGCAAATGGCCTTCGACCCCACAGGTGGCAAACCGAGTTGACGCTCCACGTGACGTGATGCAGGACCGCCATCCTGACGAGACCGGCCCATAGGAGCGCACTCAGCGCGCCCAACAGGGTTCCAAACAGCGCCCACCCGATGAAGAACGGGAGAGCAAGAGAAGCTATGGCCAGCAGCGGAAACAGTCGATCGATCACAACGAAGTCCCGGTCCCGATGGAGGTCCGGTGCGAATCTCTTGGTGTCGGTGGGGTCCATTGCGAACAACCAGCCGGCATGTGCCCACACGAACCCCTTCAGCGTCCCGACGGGACCGGGACCGAAGCGGTGCGGAGAATGGGGGTCTCCTGGCTGGTCCCCGAACATGTGGTGCCGGCGATGGATGGCCACCCAGCTAATCGCCGACCCCTCGAGGGCCATGGAACCGGCTACTGCACACACGATCTTGAGAGCTCTCTTGGCCTTGAAGCTCCGGTGCGTGAGCAGGCGGTGAAAGCCGACCGAGATCCCAAACCCCGTGAAGACATACATGACCGCCGCGATCACAACGTCGTTCAGGTTCAGAAAGTGGCCTGAGATGAACGGTAGGAGACAGGCCAACCCAAGGAGTGGACCGGCGACCAGAAGTGCAGTGATAATGCGCCCACCTGACGAAACGCGATCAGCAGGCGCCCCAGGGATAGTACCCAACATTGGCTTCCCTTCTGGGCCGAACGCTCAGCGAGAACGCTTGGCTGTTGCTTGGGTCACCGAGGTCTTGGGCAACTACCAACCACCGACCCTACACCTGTTGGCCGCACTTGTACCGCGGTCGACTGGCCACATGGACGTCGACGTGGCGGGCTTGGTCAAACATCGTCGTGGGTGTGACCAACGAGAGGCCCAACCCCAGGCGGAAACGATGGTGCGCCCGGGGGGATCCGCAGTGGATCGCCAGGTCTGTGGGCCTGACCTAATCGGATCGGACCTGTGTCTTGCGCTAGAACCGCACGCCCGTATCCAAAGTGACGGATGTACCTCGCTTTTCAGATCACCAATGTTTCAAGTGAAGGGCGGTTGCAAAGAGGAGTCCAAGAGAAACTCACAACTTTCGCCAGAGACAACATCCGATCAACGGGCGGCGCCGAACAGAGCAAGACGCACTATCTCGAGAAAGGCGCCTCCGTGTACCACGAGCAGACCGAGCCTCACTACAAGCGCAAGTCCCCAAGAGGAGACGGCACGGCCAGAGTTGCGACGTTGATGTTGGCGTCGTTCACGCTGATCCTCTTCGGAGCCAGTGCGGCGATGCTCGAGTCGGCTGGTGCCACATCCGCCCACACCGTCCAGGTCCCCCCGCCGAATGGTGACAATGGCACGACCATCGATCCACTGCAGTACAACTGTGGCAACGACGCACCCACCTGCGGACAGGTCGGAGAGTCAAACGGTTATTACAACGGCACGAACGTCGACCTGCTGTACTCGGAGAACTACTACTGCGACGCCAACGTCTCCTCCGCGGCCTCCACGGGATGCGAGGCGGGGGCTGGGCCGTCGGCAAGCCCCAGCGCGACGTCGGCCGGCACTTCAGGCACCTCGCTCGGCAACACGACGCACGGCGACACCCTCTACATCCCAGTCCCGTTGTTCTCCAGCCCACCACCGACGCAGTGTGTCTCGACGGCAACGTGTATCGACCACCCGCCCAGCATCGACCTCTCCCGGATCGCCGGCGCGCTACCGGGCAGCCCATCTCCCTCGAGTGTCTCAAACGTGCCCATTCCTGCTCATGATCACGTCGTCGGGACACGCAACAGCGGGCTCCCGGAATGGTGGAACGTCGAAGTCGTCGCAACCACCAGCTCGACCACGTTCTCGACCCTGACGAGCGTCGGCGCCATCACGGCGGCGGAGAACGCGCACACAGTGATTCCGGTTCCCACCAACGTGTTCCTTTTCTTCCAGGTACTTCCGGGCACCCTCTCACCAACTATGGCGGCCAATCTCAACGCGGTCGCTCCTCCGGGACCAGCCGTGGCAACCGCTCCCGCAGCTCCTCCGGCCAGCCAGGTCGAGTCAGGTACCACGTTCAACAACCTGAACAACGACTGTGGAGCTACTGCTCCGAATTGCCAGAACGTCGGCATCAGTCATGATTGGATCGACGGTCAGGATGTCGAGGCGCTTTACACCGAACCCTTCTACTGTGCCACTACGGCGGCCGCGGTGCATTCGAGCACCGGGTGCGAGGCAGGATCGGACCCGACTTCGGTTCCGCCTGGCGTTGCGGACACCACGCCTCCGACGCCGACGCAGACGAACAGCCAGATCGATCCTCTCTACATCCCCGTTCCGCTCTACTCGAGCCCACCGGTCCCCTACGTCCAATGTTCGATGGCGATCACCTGCATCGACCACCCGGCCACCATCGACCTCTCACAGCTCGCCTCGGTCCTCGGTGACCCGGCCTCGTCGCTCGACAACGTGCCGTTGCCGGGGCACGACCACCTCCTAACCACACGCAACGGTGACCAGCCCGAGTGGTGGAACGTCATTGTGATCCCGGTCACCTCGCCGCAGGGTTTGTCCTCGGTCCAGTCGGCCAAGAGCTACGCGGCCGTGAAGGCGCTTGAGAATCAGCCCGGCACCGGCATCGGGGTCGATGGCGTGGGCGAGGTGCCGACCAACGCTTACCTATGGTTCCAGACCCTCCCGGGCGGGAGCTCTCCCACCCCTGGACCCGTACAGACCAACTGCGTCTCGCATCTCAGCGCGGGCAGCGTCGTCGGTGGGGCAGCGCTCGATGACGGCACGGGCTACTACGAAGTCGATACCTCTGGGAATGTGGCGAACTTTGGGGCGGCCAGCTGTTACGGGGACCTCTCGGGTGTTCACTTGAACAAGCCCATCGTCGGCATGACGGTGGACCGTCAGACGGGCGGCTATTGGCTGGTGGCCTCTGACGGCGGGGTGTTCGCCTTCAATGCGCCCTATCTCGGCTCCATGGGAGGTCGTGTCCTCAACAAGCCTGTCGTCGGCCTGTCCGCCACTCTCAATGGCACTGGGTACTGGCTGGTAGCTACCGACGGTGGCGTGTTCTCCTTCGGCGCCCCCTTCTACGGGTCGACAGGGAGCATCCGGCTCAACCAGCCCGTGGTCGGGATGGGCCTCGACCGGGCCACCGGCGGGTACTGGCTGGTCGCCTCCGACGGAGGGGTCTTCTCCTACAACGCCCCCTTTGAAGGTTCGGCGGGCAACATCCACTTGAACCAGCCGGTGGTCGGCATTGCACCGGTCTCTGACGGCAGCGGCTATCGGCTCGTGGCTTCCGATGGAGGCGTCTTCTCCTACAACGCCCCGTTCTTCGGCTCGGCGGGATCCATACCGCTCAATCGCCCCGTCGTAACGGGAACGAACAACAACTCCTACGACGGCTACTGGTTGATTGCTTCCGACGGGGGTGTCTTCACCTACGGGCCCCCAGGCGCGAACATGCCCTTCTTCGGCTCGGCCGCCTGACGCGCCGCCGCTGTGCGGGGCGGATGATTCCCGCCCCGCACAGCCATCGACAAACGAATTCCAACCCCGGAATGAGCCTGCATGTCCTCCACTGCTCCGACCGTCGCGCGGTCGAGTCATCCCTCCTCGGGAACCGAGCCAACCCTCGATAGCCGCCGGGATCTCATCACACGGCACCGGCTGCGCATCGTCCTCGGGCTCCTGTGGCTGTTGGACGGCTCGCTCCAGCTGCAGTCGTTCATGTTCTCATCGGGCTTCGCCAGGTCCATCATTGCCCCCTCGGCGATCGGGCAGCCCACGTATGTGTCGGCCCCGGTCGAATGGAACGCCCACCTGATCGCGGCACATCCGGTGCTGCTCAACGCCGCCTTCGCCGCCGTCCAGGTCTTGCTCGGCGTCGGCTTCCTCTTCGGCCTTACTGCACGAACGGTCATCGTCGGTTCGGTCGGGTGGGCCCTGGGCATCTGGTATCTCGGCGAAGGCCTCGGGGGACTCGGCGGTGGACACGTCATCGGGCTCGTCGGAGCCCCCGGTGCGGCCCGTTCTGTACGCGGTGTTGGCGTTGGCCGCGTGGCCACGACGACCGTCTCGTTGTGATGACGTCGTGGTCGACAGCACGCGGCCACCTCGGTGGATCGTGGCGGCGTGGGCGGCGCTCTGGATGGGCCTCGCCGCGCTGAGCCTTCTGCCTGGAAACGGATCCCCGCGCGCCCTTGGTGATCAGTTGTCCATGAACGCGTCAACTGTGCCATTTTGGCTGGCTGGTGTCGACCGTGTCACCGCCGCGGCCGTTCGAGTCGCGGGAACAAGCTCGGTCACGGTTCGCGTCGTTGTAGAACTGGCGATCGGCCTGTGCACTCTGGGGCGAACACGAATGCGGGAAGCGGCGGTGTGGATCGGGATCGTTCTTGGCTGCGTCTTTTGGGCAGGGGGCAGAGCTTCGGCCAGGTGTTCAGTGGTCGGGCACCCGATCCGAATACCGGACCTCCGGTCATCTTGCTGGGACTGACTGCGGTCGCTGCCGCCGGATCGTCTCTGGCGTCAGAAGCGTGAGAGCTCCGTCGGGCTTCCGACGCGACGGCGCCGCATGGGGCAACTTCCGGCCGACGAGGATCTCATCCTGCTCGTCTTCGAGATCAACGGCATCATCCTGGCGGCCAACACAAGCTTCGTGGTGAGCGACGACCCAGCGATGCTCGAAGTGGCGCGTCGGGCCGTCCGAAGGCGACTGGGAGTGGCCGACTTCGATACGTAGTGAATCTGCCTCGGTGGACTCGCTTAGGCGCGACCGCGCAGCTGCACCACGCCGTCGCCTGCGAGCTCATCGAGCACGGCCTTCCTGCCGGTCATTGCCTGGACGAGGATCATGATCGGGCCGGACACCTCGGGCCCACTCCCATGGGACCAGTCGGTGTCGTTGGCAAGCAACCTCAAGCCAGCGATGCGCCGCTTTGTGCCGATGAACCGGTTGGTGTCCTTGAAGAAGTCGGCGACGCGGACAACCGCATCGATCGGGTAGGTGTGTCCGATCCCGAGGGGCCGGCGGATGTCCTCAGCATGGATAAGTGTCTCACCGAGCATTGTGGCGGGTATGCCCGGGGGATGCCTGGACGTCGCTATCGCCTCAAACGCGGCAAGCGTGTCGGAGTGCGATGCGCCACGCGCCGCCGCGATTTCCTTCTGTTGCATCCGCCCGAGGCTTAGTCCCGATGCCAGCAGCTTGGGGAGAAACGTAGTGGGCGTGACGTTGGCGAGAGCAGTCATATGCGCGAGCACGTCACGCACGGTCCACTCGCTACACAGCGATGGCGTCGACCACTGATGAAAACCGACTCCTTCGAGCTTGGCGGCCAGTGCCATACGTTCGCGGTGGATCGCCGGCCAGATGGCGCTGCGCTCCATTCGACTCTCCTTTGAATGCGCGGCCGAGTCGGCCACGATGCTGTCACAGGGCCCGACACTTCGTTCCTCATACGGGCGGTGGCCTGCGGCTGAGGAGGGGCTTGCCCTCCGCGGCTCCACGCGGTAACTGATTGGCGTTCAAATCGGCGCACCGACCACCGATGTCCGTCGCGCGCTCAGCTGGATGAGCTGGTCGAGCGGGAAGGACAGCGCGCTCGCCCTGCACCAGACAAGGGCGGAGGGCGCATATGACGTCGTCGGCCTCTTGACGACCGTGAATGCTTCTGCAGAAAGGGTGGCGATGCACGGGGTCCGTCGCGCCTTGCTGGAGGCGCAGGCTGAGATGCTCGGGCTCCCCCTCCACATCGTCGAACTGCCCTGGCCGTGCCCGAACGAGGTCTACGAGGAGCGGATGGCCGGCGCTCTCGTTCAGGCCCGAGATGCCGGAGTGGAGGCGATAATCTTCGGCGACCTGTTCTTGGAAGACGTCCGCCACTACCGCGAGACATCGCTCGAGGGCACCGGTATTGCGCCCGTGTTCCCGCTCTGGCGCCGTCCCACCACCACCGTGGCTCACAGGTTGCTGGGACTGGGCTTTCGCGCCATGGTCACGTGCGTCGACGTAGCCCAAGCACCGCGGGAGATGGCTGGCCGCTGGTACGACGAGGCGCTGTTGGCGGTGCTCCCGGCCGGTGTCGATCCGTGTGGCGAGAACGGGGAGTTCCACACAGTCGTGGTGGACGGACCCGGTTTCGCCCAGTCCATCGACGTGGTGGTGGGTGAGATCGTCGAGCGTGACGGGTTCGTCTTTGCTGATGTGATCCCGACCTCCGGTTCGTAGTCAGGTCCCGGCAAAGGCCGTCATTTGTCCTGCAGCAGTCCGAGGACGTTGCCGTCGGGGTCCGTGACGGCGGCGACCAGCCGACCGTTCCCGACGTCGCGGGGGGTCTTTGACGGCGGCGCCGGCCGCGGTGACCTCGGCTAGCTTCGCCTCGATGTCCGACACGTGCCAGTAGGCCACGGGCGACGTCATGCCCTGCGGTCCACCGTGAGGCACCAGCCCGATGTGCTGTCCGGCGACCTCGTACCCGACGTAATAGGACTCGTCGGCTATCGGCGGCTCGCCGAGGAGGGCGGTGTAGACCGACTTTGCCGCCGCGAGGTCGGACACAGGGTGCAGCACGGTCTTGATTCCTTCGGTGGAAGCGCTGGGCATCGTCACTCCTTTGGCCATGGGTCTCGTCGACCCCGGTGTGTCGGTTGTCACGAGTATGACGTCCGGGGACCATGTGATGTGACCGGGAAACAATGGGCCGTCACATGTCGTTGGGTTGAGGCGTCATACCCAGAGTGGTGAGCGAGAAAGGACGGGTTGATGGACGACGAGCAATGGGTCACAGAGCAATTCGAAGCGAACCGCTCCCGTTTGGAGGGCATGGCGTACCGGATGCTGGGATCGCGCACCGAGGCAGAGGACGCCGTACAGGAGGCATGGATGCGGATCCTCCGGGGTGATCCGGCCTCCATAGAGAACGTCGCGGGCTGGCTCACCACCGTCACGGGACGGGTGTGCCTCGATCGCCTGCGGGCGCGCGGGTCCCGTCCGGAGGACCTGGTCGGGACCGACGTCCCGGATCTGCGGGAGTCGTCGCCCGAGTACGACCCCGCGGAGGCAGCTGTCCTGGCGGAGTCGATTGGCGCCGCACTCTTGGTCGTGCTCGATTCGATGGCGCCCGAGGAGCGGGTCGCCTTCGTCCTGCACGACGTGTTCGCGGTGCCGTTCGACACCATTGGCACCGTCGTGGGCCGTTCGCCCCAAGCCGCCCGGCAGCTTGCGAGCCGGGCTCGGCGCCGGGTCCAAGGCGCGCCGACCGCGGCCAGCACCGACGTTGCCGAGCATCGCGACCTCGTCGAGGCGTTCCTCCGGGCGGCCCGTCAGGGAGATTTCGAGACGTTGCTGCGCATCCTCCACCCGGACGTGGTGTTCGAGCCCGACCAGGCTTCGCTGGACATGGGGTCGCGACCGAGGACCCGAGGCGCCCGCGAGGTCGCGTCGGCCATCGGCGGCGGCGCGCGCGGCGCTCGTCTGGTGCTCGTCGACGGCCTCACCGCCATGGCCTGGGCCCCTGGTGGCCGGATCCGGAGCCTCATCCAGTTCGCCGTTGCGGATCACCGGATCACCGGCATGACCGTCACCGCTGATCCGGACCGCATCGCCGAGCTCGACGTGGTCCCCTTGGACGCCTGACGGGAGGGCACGGGCGCCAGGCCCCACGGTGCCGCCCGTGCTTCAGACTGGCGGCGGCTGGAAGTAGTGGCCGGCCTCGAGGTCCTCGACCAGGCCCGGACCGGTCGGCTGCCAGCCGAGTCGCTCTTGGGTCAACACGCTCGATGTCGGGACGTCGACACCCCAGAAGCCCCCGATCCAGCCAAAGTGCGCACCCGCGTCTTCGGGTGCGACGGAGACGACCGAGAGGTCGAGGTGCCCGCCGATGACTTCGGCGATGGTGCGCGTGGGCACACCCTGCTCGCCGACGGCGTGCCAGACAGATGCAGGTGCCGCCTGCTCGAGCGCCAAACGGAACACCCGCGCCGCGTCGGAGCGGTGCACGGCTGGCCAGACATTGTTACCGGCGGCGATGTAGCCCGAGACGCCCCTGGCCCGTGCGACCCCGATGATCGTCGGGATGAAGCCGGCGTCGCCGGACCCGTGGACCGTCGGGGGCAACCGGACGACCGCGGAGAGAACGCCTTTCTCGGCCAGCTCGAGGGTCATGATGCTCGCCTGCGAGCGTGGGAAGCCGGGTGCAGGCGGGTCATTCTCGGTCGTGGGCCGTCCCGTGGCGGTCGTCGCTACGCCGGAAGCGATGACTAGGGGCCGGTCCGATCCCACGAGCGCGCCGCCCATTGCGGCGATCGCCTGGCGGTCCGTCTGCGTAGCGGCGTCGTACTGCTCGAAGTCGTGGACGAAGGCGAGATGGATGACCGCATCGGCCTTGGCAGCACCGTCCTCCAGGCTGCCGAGGTCCTCGAGCGAGCCGCGCAGCACCTCGGCACCCGCCGCAGCGAGCTTCTCGGCGGACTCTTCAGATCTGGCGAGACCGACGACGTGATGGCCGGCGTCGATGAGCTCGGGCACCACGGCCGAGCCCACCCAGCCGGACGCTCCCGTGACGAAGACACGCATGGCACACCTCCTGGACCCTCCGACCCCCGGGGCCGGCATGGTCGTATCCTGATGTCAGTTACTGACATCAGGATAGTGATGTCAGTAACTGACGTCAAGGGATAGTCTCCTTGTCGTGGGGAGATGGGAGCCCAACGCGCGTGGTCGGCTGGCTGAGGCAGCACTGGAGCTGTACGTAGAGCGCGGCTTCGAGAACACCACCGTCGCCGAGATCGCTGAGCGTGCTGGCCTGACGGAGCGCACGTTCTTCCGGCATTTCGCCGACAAGCGCGAGGTGCTTTTCGCCGGGTCTTCGGACCTGGTCGACCTGCTCGCAGAGCGCGTCGCCAGCGCGTCCACGACCGCGACGCCCATTGACGCGGTGACCGCGGCGCTCCAGGCGGCCGGCGCGGTATTGCAAGAACGCGGGGACTGGGCTCAGCGACGCCAGCAGGTCATCACGGCCAACGCCGAGCTCAGGGAGCGAGAACTGATCAAGTTGGCCCTGCTGGCCGACACTATGGCCGACGCCCTGGGCGCGCGGGCGTCGCCGACCCCGCCGCCAGTCTCACGGCTGAAGCCGGAGTCGCCGCCTTCCGGGTGGCGTTCGAGCGCTGGGTCTTGCAGCCGACCAAGAAGGATCTGCCGCGCCTCATCGCCGAGTCGATGGAGCAGCTGAGAGCGGTGACGGCAGGCCGCTGACTCCCGACCGAGCTCCCTCGATCGCCGGCCACTAGGTGGCGAAAGTGCGCGCGCCCCTAGCGCGCGAACAGGTGATAGCCGGCGAAGCCCCACGCCACCACCAGGAGGACTTTGACTGGTGTCGCCGTAGAGATGAACCGGAGGACCTCCTCCGCGTCGGCGATCCGCCCACCGGAGCGACGGGCCAATTGGTCGATCGCAATCGCGACAACCGGAACAACCGCCCAGAAGACCACCCCGACGGCCGGCACCTGCGGAAGCAACAGCCCCGGGAACGTGCGGCCGGCAAGAGCGGAATGCCTGCCCACGGTGGCGGAGGCCAAACCGACAACGCCGGTGAGCGATGTGCCCGGTGTCGTGTCGGATGTGCTCATGGGCACGCGCGACTGTTCTGGTGCACGTGCGCGTGTGACGCCATAGGCAACGCCGATCCCTAGCCAAAGCAAGAGCAGCGCCGCGTTCAGTGGCCGATACGCCTGCGACAGCGCGCTCGATGGTCAGGTGATACTGCCTCGGCGGCGTGTCGAGGGCGAGCACGTCCCAGGCCAGGGCGAGCAGCACGAGCCCGGCCCACGGAGCTGCCCCCAACATTGCGGGGATGCCACCGCCTCGACCGGGCCTCGGCCAGGCCTCGGCCGCGGGTTCGGCGTGCCACCCCCAAGACAGGCCTCTGCGGCCGACCCAAAGGCTGAGGTCGATCACGACGACGACACCGAGGGACACGAGCCAGGTGTCCTCGGCGGCCACAGTGTCACGGTGGAACCCGGAGACCCATCCGCACCACCCGCATGCGAGCGCGACACCCACGATGCCGATGAGAATTCGACGGCTCACGCTGTCTGGTCTATCCCACCCGAGGGGCGCCAGCGGTGTGACTCGGACCCTGCTGTCTTGAATGCGGCGGGACCGCCGCGTCTCTTCGTAATCTGAGTTCGTGCGGGCAGTCGGCGTCATGGGGTGGGGAGGTCCCGACGTGTTGCGGGTCTTCGAGTTGCCCGAACCCCTGCCCGGACCGGGCGAGGTCCGCGTTCGGGTGCACGCCGCCACCGTCAACCCGACGGACACGGTCCTGCGCAGCGGCGGCCGTGCCGACCGCCTGAAGGACGTACCGCCGCCCCACGTGCCCGGGATGGAAGTGGCCGGCGTGCTCGAGGAGGTGGGGGAGGGGGCCGAGACCGACCTGGCCGTGGGAGAGCATGTCATGGCGATTGTGCTGCCATCCGGTCCCCGCGGCGCCTACGCGGAACGCGTCGTCGTCCCCGTCGAGTCCGTCGTGCGCGTGCCTGCCGGCACGTCCGACGTCGAGGCAGCGACGCTGCCCATGAACGGCCTCACCGCGCGCGCAGCGTTGGACGCGCTGGCGCTCGAGCCGGGACAGGTTGTGGCGGTGACGGGCGCCGCCGGCGCGGTCGGCGGGTACGCCGTACAGCTCGGTAAAGCCAGAAGGGTTGGAAGTGGTGGCCGACGCCGCACCGGCGGACGAGGGGTTGGTGCGTGCCCTCGGCGCCGGCGCTGTGTTGCGGCGAGGCACCGGTTTCGCGGCACAGGTCCGTGAGCGCTGGCCGGGCGGCGTCGACGCCCTGGTCGACGCCGCGCTCATGGACGCATCGGTGTGTGCGGCCGTGCGG
This sequence comes from uncultured Acidimicrobiaceae bacterium, assembly GCA_963808355.1. Lineage (GTDB taxonomy): Bacteria > Actinomycetota > Acidimicrobiia > Acidimicrobiales > RAAP-2 > Bog-473. The sequence continues at coordinate 1,395,350 of CAWEFL010000002.1, read as the reverse complement.
GAGGGCGGCGCCATGGCGACCCTGCGCGGCTTCGACGGGACTGGGCGTGGCGATCGGGGCGTGCGCTTCTTCCCGATCTATGTCCGGAACCACGCACGGGAGCACGAGGCCCTGGACCGCTTGCGTGCTCAAGTAGAGAAGGGCGTGCTCACGCTTCGGGTTGCGCGCACATTCACCGCCGAAGACGCACCCGAGGCGCACCGACTCCTGGAGGCGGGCGGCGTGCGTGGCCGCCTCGTTCTCACATTTTGAGTCTCACCACCCGCGCAGGTCGACGTCCCAACGCTCCACCACGTCCTCGTCGTCGGCGAGATGGAGATGTGCGTGGTACGCCACGGTCGGATCGATGTGCGCCGGGAGAACCCGGATGCGGTCACCGACTCGGGGCGTCTGCTTTGGCGCGAACACCAGGTGCTCGTCCGAGCAGTACCAGACCTCAGCGCCCTCGACCGAGGGGTTGCCGTGGTCCAGTCCGAGTGCCTTGAGCCCGCAGTCGGCGACCACCCAGCCCTCGGAGACCGAGATCACGGTGGACAGGACAGTCAGCGCCTGGGCGAAGGGAAGTCCGAGCTTGGCGTACGCCGTGTCCATCAGCGCGTACGAGCCGGCCTGGATCTCGGTGGCCCAGGTGTTGATGTCGTAGGTGCCCGTTCCGCCGGCGGAGACGACGTCGCCACCGACCAGTTCGTGGGCGCGTCCGAGCTCGGCCATGGACGCCGCTGTCATCTCCTCGCGGGACGCGCGGTCCTCGAGCCCGACCACGTGGCCCTCATAGCCCATGACGCCACGCACCGAGAGCCCGCGGGCGCGGGCGCGCTCCGCCAGGCGTCCCGCGTCCTCGGGCGCGCACCCGCAGCGGGGGAGCCCGACGTTCACGTCGACTAACACCTCTGGCACCCCGGCGCGGGCAACGGCGTCGATCGTCTCTTCCGAGTCGACGGCGACCGTCACCCGGGCGCCGGTGCGGGCAAGGGCGCCGAGTCGCGTCGCGTCGGCGAGCTCGTTGGCCAACAGGAGGTCCTCGCCGAGGCCGGCCCGCGCCATGCCCTCCATCTCGCGGACCGTGGCGCATGTGAACCCGGTGCTGCCGAGCGCGGCCTGGCGGGCGGCCAGGGCGGTGCACTTGTGCGCCTTCACATGCGGGCGGAGCCGGTCGCCCGGTAGGGCGCGGGCCATCGTGCGCAAGTTGGCCTCAAGCGCCCGCGCGTCGATCACGAGCGCGGGTGTCGTCAGCTGCGAGATCTTCACTGCCGGGGGAGGCTACCGGGGAGCCTGGCGCCGGGACGGCACGACGGCGCACACGCGGGTACTGTCCGCGTCGGTGAGCACTCCGTGGTTGGGCGACGCGTGCGGCCTGGTCGACGCCTTCAGGGCCAAGGAGCTGACGCCGCTCGAGGCTTTGGTGGACTGCATCGCCGCCATGGAGCAGTCGCCCCTCAACGTGTGCAGCTTCACCGACTTCGACGGGGCCCGAGAGGCCGCGACGTACGCCGACGTCACCTTGCCCTTCGGCGGCGTTCCCTTCGGGATCAAGGAGCTCGAGCGGGTGGAGGGCTGGCCCTACACCGAGGCCTCCGTGCTCTTCAAGGACCGCGTGGCAGAGGAGGACGACACCTCCGTGTGCCGGCTGCGGGCCACCGGTGCCGTCCTGGCTGCGCAGACGACGGCGCCGGAGTTCGGCGGCATCAACTGCACGTCAACGGTGCTGCACGGCACCACGCGCAACCCGTGGAACCAGGAGCGCACCCCTGGCGGCTCCTCCGGGGGCACGGCCGCCGCGGTGGCGGGCGGCCTGCTGCCGATCGCGACGGGCAGCGACGGGGGCGGGTCCATCCGCGGGCCCGCGGGATTCAGTGGCCTCTTCGGGCTGAAGGCGACGTACGGCCGTATCCCCAAGGGACCGCATTCGAGCATCGAGCCCATGACCACCGTGTTGGGTTGCCTCACCCGCTCCGTCCGCGATACGGCCCGTTACTTCGACTGCTGCAACGGCTTCGACAGTCGCGACCCGCTCAGCCTCCCCGTCGTCGGCGGGTGGGAGGCCGGTCTCGGCAGCTACGACCTGGAAGGCATCACGGCGGCAATCGTGGTCGACCTCGGCATCGCGCGGGTCCGCACCGAGGTGGCGGATCTGGTGGTCGCGGCGGCCGAGCGGCTGGCCCGGGCGGCCAAGCTCCGCCTCGTCACGGTGACTCCGGCACTGCCCTTCTTGCGTGGCGCCTGGGCCATGGCGAACCAGCCGTCCATGGTGGCCGACCTGGGCGACGCTTATCCGGACCGCATCGGCGAGCTCTCCCCGGAGATCGCGGCCGGCCTGCAGGCCGCCCAGGACGGCTTCACCCTGGAGCGGGCGGCCCGGGTCGAACTGTGGCGCCGGCAGCTGAACGAGGCCATGGCCGATCTCTTCGACCAGGTGGACTTCGTGTTCTGTTCGACGCATCCCGACGTGGCGTTCAAAGCCGAGGGGCCGCCACCCTCGACGATCCCCGGCGCCGACCTCATCCACGAGGTCGGTTTCACCCGAGCCATCATGAACAACGCCGCGCTGACGGCGCCGTCGAACATGAACGGCAGCCCCGCCGTCACCATCCCCTCGGGGCTTCTGGAGGGCTTGCCTGTCGGGCTGCAGGTGCTGGCCGGTCACCATCGCGAAGAGCTTCTTTTGGATCTGGCGCTGGTGGCAGAGCGCGAGTATCCATGGCCGCTCGTCGCGCCGGGTTCGCCGCATGCTGCGGCCTCGTAGCGAGCTATAAGCGCCGCGCGGCGCCGCCAGGGGCCCATGTCGAGGTCCGGATAGCGCGCCTGCACACCGGCGAGGGTCTCCTCGGTCCAGTACGGGTGGCCCGGGAGCGGGATGCCCAACAACGCGAGCTGGCGCGGTGTGGCCTGCCGCATGTACTTGGCCAGCTCGGGCGAGAAGCCGCGGAAGGGCCAGGCCTGGTAGCCGCCCCACTGCGCGTCACGGTGACGAAACGACACGTGGACCATGATGCGGTAGCGCGACGGGTCGGTGTGGTCGACGGAGCGGTGGTACACGTCGGGACGGTAGGCGACGACAGAGCCGGCCGGTGCCGCCGCGTCCGACGAGTCGTCATACAGGGCGGCATAATCCACGAAATTGAGCGTGTGCCGCTCGACGGGGATGTCCTTCGTCTTTTGCCATGACACAAAACGCGTGGCACCGTCGTCCGTGGTGACGTCGGTGAGGTACACGAAGAACTCGACCTGCTGGTAGCCCGGTTCGTGGCGCGGCACGACCATCATGTGGTTGGGGTAGTCGGCGTGCAGCAGTTGGTTGTAGCCCGATGACTGCTGCGCGTACTTGGCGGTGACGATTCCCATGTAGCACGCCAGATCGGCGGTGCCGAGGAATGCTTCCGCCAGATCGACGACGTTGTCGTGCAGCACCAGCGTATTGAGCCGGGCGCTGTGGAATGGGAATTCGGGCCACGGCGCGTCCCAGGTGTGCCATTGGCCGGTCTGGGCGCCGCCGAGCTCGGCCATCTCGGCGGGGGTGGGGAAGTAGCGGTGCACCGCATCTTGGGCGGCCGTGAGCTGCTCGGGCGGGATGACCCCGGGGACGACGCACCATCCGTCGGTGTCCCAACGCGCCTTGAGTTCCTGGCGCAGAGGGAAGGGGGGCATGGGGCCGGACGATACCCCCGCCGGGGTTGCCGTGGGCCCCCTCGCCATGGGCCCAGGCTGGGATTATGGCTGGCCTCGGCCCTGGGGCTCGCACCGCGGGACGTGTTGCTGATCGGCGATGGCACGGGGCCGTCGCCGGCGGGCTGGCCGATCCGACGGGCCGGCCACGCGGACACCTCGGTGATCGGTTGGGTTATGGCCTACGGGGCTCGCTCGGCCTTCGTTACGCCAACGAGATCGACCAGCATTTCCGGCGCAGGTGATCCGGGCGGGCGTGGCGCCTCAATTCAGCTCCAAGTCAAAAGGACGAGCGCGGTCCCCAGAGCGAGATAGAGGCCAAAGGGGAGCGCCGACTTCCGGTCGGCCCGGTGTACTGCGATCAAACTCAGTCCGACGACGGTGGCGAAGATGTTGGCGAACAGGAAACCCTCGAGCAGCGCCACCGGGCTCACCCAGGCCAGGCCGAAGCCGATGACGAGGGACAGGCGGACGTCGCCAAAAGCGATCCAGCGCGGATTCATCAGGTTCATCGCGAAGAGCAGTGCGAAGAAGATGGCCGCGCCCACGGAGGCCACCACCAGTCGCTGCCACTCGTGCATGAGGCCGGCGATGACGATGCCGCTCACGATCACGGCCCCCGTCACGGCGTAGACGAGCGTCCGGGGCAACAGGCGCCGCGTGATGTCGCAATACGCGAGCTGAATGAGTCCGACGAGGAGGAGCAACGGTGGAAGCGCTATGACGGACCAACCCACCTTGTGCAGCACGTAGGCGGGAACAACGCCCGAGGCGACCACAAGAGCGACCGTGTGCCAGATGGCAAGGGGGATCGGTGACTCTGCGCGAACCAGTGATCCGGCGACGCTCGGTGCATCGCCCCCGTTCCCCGAGCGGGAGCCGGCCGAGCGCGCTACCGACGCCGCCAGCTCGCGCCTAGTGAACGGTACGAGAAGCGCGCCCGCCGCCATCCCTATGCCAGCGCCGCCAACGAGAGTGGCCATGGTGCTCATGCTCAAGATCTCACGTTCTCACTGTGTCGGCATGATGGCGTCGCAATCCGTGCCCAAGTCGGCCACGTTGGCGCCGCCGACGTTGACACCCGCCGCCTGGAGGACCGGTCCGTATGCGCTTGCCAGAGTTGTAAGCACGGTGTACACCGGACTCCCGATGCTCAGTCCGGAGTAATTTGCTGCTGGCCTGGCCGTGCCGAGCTGTCTGGGGTTCGTGCCGAGTGACATGGTGCTGTCGGTCGGCGGTACGTTGCCTGAGCTGAAGGGCTCGCTGGTCGATGAGGCGCCGTTCACCGTAAGCGTGGCGATGCCAGTGCCAGCCAGCGTGACCGCGGCCGTTGCCGTCGTCGTAGACGCGAACATCTTTGTGCTGGTCATGGCGTTGTTGACACAAGTGAGGGTGCTCAGGGTCACCGACCCGTCCGCCGCCGACAGGGGGATATCGAGCACGCCGGTGACGCCCAGGACGGTGAGCTGGAGGTCGGCCGAGACCTGTTGCGTTTCCGCGCAAGTTGACGTCCCAGTCGTAGCTGGGCAAGGGGACGCGGACGTGTAGGAGCCGACGGGTCCAAAGGCGACCTGGGCCGGTTGTACGACGTTGAGTGTCAGGGTTGCATTCGTCACTCCGGTGATGCCCAGCGCCGAGGTGACGTTGAACCCGCTGGTGCCGTTCGCCAGCTCGGCCTCGGTGGTCAGCATCTGGAGCACGTTCACGCCGGACGAGAGCTGGGAATACGACGGGCCGCCGCTGGTACAACTCGATCCGTCAACCGAGACCAGTTGACACAGTTTCACTGAGCTGGACCCTGCGAAGTCGAGGGAGGCAAGAGCGTCGCTCGCGTTGTCCTGTGCGGTGGTCGCGCCCGTGCTGCACATCCCCGCCGACGTCTGGTTGTCCACCGCGTCCGTGAAGATGGCGAGCCATTGGGCCGCCGTGAGTGACGTCGTCATCACATTGGTTGGAGTCAGCAAGCTCCCGGACGCGGTAATCAGCTGGTTCAAACTGACGTAGGTATTGGCCAACCCTTCGTAGCCCACAGCGGTCACGCTGGCCGAAGTCCCCAGCTGGCTCAGAATGTCGTTGAGCACGGCCGACTGTTGGGAGTTCACGTTGACGAGGTACGAGCCGATGGAGAAGCACGACATCGGCGTCCAGACGTAGCAGGCTGTGGTAGGGCAACTGGTGCACCCGCTCGTAGGGCAGCTGAAGCAAGGGTTCCCGTTACAGCCCGCAGCGCAGCCGCCACTCCCCCCGCTGCCGCAGCCGCTTCCTGGCGCGAGGCCACTGCCGTTCTTCCCGACGAGGGTGTTGAACCCACCCCAGAAGGGCTGTGGCACCCCGACTTTAGCGCTGACGGCGATCGCGTTGCAGACGGGGATGCTCGGTTGGAAGGGCACGGTGTCCTGGCACCCCACGGTCGGGACCGTGTATTTCCCATTCTGGTACAGCATGGGCGTCACGTATAGCTGCGCGTTCGACGCGTTGTCGGTGAGGACTCCAGCGAGTTCATTGTTGAGGTAGCTCTGCACACTGTTAGTGCCGGTCATGTTCGGTTGCTGGTCTGCTGCATTGATGTACTGGATCAAGTCGGCTGCGGCGGTGTCTGCCATCGCTTGCGCGGTTCGGCTGCCCACCACTGTGAACCCCACGTCCACGCCGAGCGCACCCGCGCCGAGCACCGCGACCAGGCCAATGGCTGTCATGATGAGGACGGCGCCCCGCTCCTGCTCGTGGCGGGACCGGAGCCATATCCCGATCCGTGCGATCACGAGACCGACCCGAGCTGCACGACGTTGGTGGACGAAATCGTCGACGGCGTAATGAGACCGAGGCCCGGCATTTCGGGGAACATGGGGTTAGACGAGTAGCTGTAGGCGACCGTAACGCTCAGGCACTCGATGGCCGCGTTCGAGGGGCAGGTCTCCCTGGTGGCGGTACAGGTGATCGGACCGGTTGAATTAACAACGTTCGCAGATCCGGTCGTAGTGCTCGCCCATTGGTTGCAGGTCCCCTTGTCCATCCATCCGAGGTCGGTATTGGCCTGCGAGTCCGCCGTGCAAGCCGAACTGTAAGTGTTCGAAGTGCTGACACAGGTCGTGGTGGCGCTGCCCAGGACGAGTCCGGCCCGGGCGGCGTCGGCTGCGGCCTGCGTCACCGTGGCTTGGGCGGCCAGGATCACGCCGTAGGTGATGATGCCGTAGAGCAACGTGATCAGCAGCACGACCACGATGGCGAACTCGATCATCTCCGCCCCGCGCTCGTCCTTGTTGGTTCCCCGCCGCTTCAGCTCTTGCACAACTTCCCACGCACGCGGTCCCAACGTGGACCCCCTCCTCTATATCGGCGGCTCCGCGCAGTGCTTGACCGCAGCGATACGTCCCGAGTTGGATTCTGTGGCGCGGCGCTCGGTCCGGTACATAGGTCATATGGACCATTTAGGGCCGCGACCAGGGACGCTGCCTTCGAGAATGGTCTAAAGGACCTATGTACGTCGGCTGGTTTGTCGTCGTACCCTCCAACGGAGCCAACCGCCCCGTCGGTCTCCGCCAGGGTCGCCGGCCACCAAGCGCAGTGGACGTGACAAAGCAATTTGGTCGTCCGTTGAGAGGGGGAAGAGTTCTGTGAAGAAGCAGACGCTGATATTGGTCGTGATCGGCGTGATCCTGTTCGTCGCAGGGGGCGCCATCGCCTTTGCCAGTGTGGAGAAGGCCTCTAAGCACTTAGGGAGCCAGAACGTCGTGGCCGGGACGACCATTTCGGCCGTGATCGCGAAGCAGAACATCCCGGCTGGGACCACGGGACAAGCGATGGTTTCGCAGGGCCTCGTTGCCTTGCAGCTCGTCCCGACGAAGTCGTACTCGCCCTCTGACTTGCAGTCGCTGCAGGCTCTGACCGACGAGGTGTTGACCACGCCGGTCCAGAAGGCCAGCGCCATCAGCTCGACAGAGCTGATGGCGAGCACCTCATCCATCTCCGTCCCGCAGGGCCTCGACGCGATGACGGTCTCTATCAGCGGCGCGGGGAACCTGGCCGGTTACCTGCAGCCGGGTGGCCACGTCGACATCTACGCCAACGTCACCAAAGTTTCTTCGAACAGCTCGATCTCCCAAACCCTGCCGCTTCCATGCACGGAGCTGGCCATGGCGGACATCCAGGTACTTGACGTCTCGAGCACGAGCCCGTCGCTGGCCGGGACAAAGGGCTCGGGCGGCCGGACCATTCCGCCAGGGGAGACGCTGCTCCTGGCACTGACGCCCAGCCAGTCCCGGACGCTGCAGTTCCTCTCGCAAAACGAGTCGGTCTCGGTTGTCCAGACCCAGCACGACACCAACCCTCCGCCGGTACAGCAGTGCATCGGCACCGACCAGACGACTGGAGCCCCATGATCTCCCGCCGGATCCTCGTCATCAGCCGGTCGCCGGCACTGAGCCGGGCCATCCAGGCCTCGCTCGGCCCGGGGTACCAGGTCATCACCAGCACCAATGTGATCGACGTGGTCGAGGAGGTGCAGGAGCAGGGCCCATTTGACGTGCTCGTCGCCGGGCCGGTGTTCGACAGCCACGCCGGCATGGCCCGGCTGGCCACCCTGCGGGCTGCGGGAGCGGTGCCCGCCGTCGTGCTTGCACTCGGACCCAAGCCCAAGGCCAATCTGAGCGACATCGTGCGCACGGGTGCCGTCGAACTGGTCGAGTACCCGACGAGCAAGCGCCAGCTCTCGACCGCCCTCAAGCGGGCCTTCGACATCGCCGACGTCTCGGAGTCCTCGGCCGGCCCGACGCTACCCGTCGTGGCGGCGGACGGGGTGGTCGTCGAGCGGTCCCACTTCGCAGAGGTCTTCACGGTGGCCTCGTCCAGCGGAGGTTGCGGCAAGACGTTCTACGCCACCAACCTCGCCTGCTACCTGGCCGCGCAGACCGGTCAGCGGGTGTGCCTGGTCGACCTGGATCTGCAGTTCGGCGAGATCTCGACGGCGCTGCACCTGCGGCCCCGGTTCACCATCTCCGACCTTCTCTCGCGCGAGCCGGTCGACGACGGCGATCTCGACGAGCACGTAGAGGAGTATCTGGAGGAGCACGATCTCGGGTTCTCCGTGCTGGCCGCGCCGTTTAGCCCGGCCGACGCCGACATGATCGCGCCCAAAGACGTCTACAAGGTCATGGGCGCGCTGCGGCGACACTTCGACTACATCGTCGTCGACACGCCGGCCCAGCTCTCCGAGATCGTGCTGGCCGCCTTCGACCACTCGACGCGGGTGCTCTGCATGGTCACCTTGGACCTTCCCAGCATCCGCAACATGCGGGTGTTCCTCACCACGCTCGAGAAGCTGCGCATCAACAGCGACACGATCGGCGTTGTGCTGAACAAGGTGGAGGAGGACATCGGCATCGACATCAGTGACGTGCAGGAGGTGCTCGACAATAAGATCATCTCCGTGCTCCCGTACTCGCGGGAGGTCATGAAGTCGATCAACAAGGGCAAGCCCGCGCTCGTCTCGGCGGCCAGCTCCGACATCGGCAAGAAGCTGTCCGGGGGCATGCACCAGTTCCTCAACGGCGAGGTCACGCCGGTCCTCGGCAACGGGAGCAACTCCAACGGCAACGGCCGCGAGCCGGGCGGGATCCGGCGGCTCATGCGGAGGCATCGCACCACCAAGGTGCCTGAGCTCGAAAGGGCCTGAACCTCGTGAACCTGAGTGAGAAGCTCGCGGCGGCCGACGGCGGCGACGACCCGCCGCGCGGTGGCAAGGAGGACCCGTCGTCGGGCAAGCGGCCGCCGCGGGAGCCCAACGGGAGCGAGGCGTACACCGCGACGAAACACCCGGGACGGCGCGCCACCGACCGGCTCAACACCTCGGACGCTTGGGCGCAGTCCAAGCAGAAGGTGCAGGTCAAGGTCCTGGCCGAGATCGCGCCCACCGCGGCCGACCTGTCGCCGGACGAGCTGCGGGCCAAGGTCCGCTCGACGGTGAACGAGATCCTCGAGCGCGAGGACATCGGCATCTCGCCGATAGAGCGACAGCGCTTCGTGGAGGAGATGCTCGAGGACTCTCTCGGTTACGGGCCCCTGGAGGCCCTGCTCTCCGACGGGACCATCACCGAGATCATGTGCAACAACTGGAACGAGATCTGGATAGAGCGCCAAGGCCGCATTGAGAAGAGCGAGATCGCGTTCAACTCACTGCACCAGTACCGCCGCATCATCGAGCGCATGGTGGCCGCCGTGGGCCGTCGTGTCGACGAGTCTTCACCGATGGTGGACGCCCGCCTGGCCGACGGGTCCCGGATCAACGCAATCGTCCCACCCCTCGCCATCCGGGGCCCGGTGCTCACCATCCGGAAGTTCCCGGAGCGGGCGCTCGTCATGCAGGACCTCATCTCCCTCGGCTCCGTGTCCATGGACGCAGCGGTCTTCCTTGAGGCGTGCGTGCGCGGCAAGATCTCAATGATCGTCGTGGGCGGGACGGGCACGGGGAAGACGACGATGCTCAACGTGCTCTCGAACTTCATCCCCGAGGGCGAGCGCCTCATCACCATTGAGGAGTCGGCCGAGCTCCAGCTCCAGGGCGTCCACGTGGTCACGCTCGAGACCCGGCAGGCCAACGCCGAGGGCACCGGGGAGGTACGTATTCGCGACCTCGTCCGGAACTCGCTGCGTATGCGGCCCGACCGGATCATCGTTGGTGAGTGCCGTGGCGCCGAGACGTTGGACATGCTCCAGGCCATGAACACCGGCCACGCCGGCTCCATGACGACGGTGCACGCAAACAGTCCGCGCGAGTTGCTCAGCCGTCTCGAGACGATGGTCATGATGGGCGGCGTCGAGCTGCCTCGAGCGCGCCATCCGCGAGCAGATCACGCTGGCGGTCGGCCTCATGGTCCAGTTGCAGCGGACGGCGGCCGGGCCCCGCATCGTGTCGTCCATCACCGAGATCCAGGGCATGGAGGGCGAAACCGTCCTCCTGCAGGACATCTTCCACCGGGTGGACACGGCGGAGGGGATGGGTCGCCTCGTACCCACCGGCCTGCGGCCGAAGATCCTCGACGAGCTCGCGCTCAATGGGGTCGAGGTGGCGCCCAACCTGTTCCGCAACGACAGCGACCCGCTCTTCAACACGAACCGATCGGAGCGCAGGCACCACCGGCCGTCGCGCCCGGGCCGGGTCGAGCCGCCATCGGAGGAGGTCTACGAAATCCTGGCCGCCCGCCGGCGGGACGGGAAGTGAGCGCAGTGTTCACGGCCGCGTTCGAGCGCGCAAGCCGGGGCCTTCGCGGCCGCCGTCCTCATCGGGGGCGGCCTCGCCCTTGCCGTCGTGGCCCTGATCTTGCGGGTGCGCACCAAGCAGCGATCCCTGGCCGAGATCCTCGACGACACCATGGGCCAGGCCCAGGTGCCGGTCGAGGTGGTGAGCGAGTCGCCTGAGCGGGGCGAGATGTCCGCGCTCACGGTCCGCATCGCGGGGATCTTCGGCCGCATCGACAATTCGGGTGCGCTGGAGCAGCGACTCGACCGGGCCTCCATTCCTCTGCGCTCCGGGGAGTACATCGTCATCAGCGCGGCCGCAGGGCTGATGCTGGCCGTGGTCGCCGGCGTCCTCACGGGGACCCCGATCGCGTCGGTGGTTGCCCTTGGGTTGGTCGCACTGGTCGCCGCGTACCTACCCAACTACCGGGCCGGCAAGCGGATCAAGCAGATCCAGGAGCAACTGCCCGACGCGCTTGCCCTCATGGCGGCCTCGGTGGAAGGTGGCCAGACCTTCCAGCGGGCCATCGACATGTACCGTCGGGACACGCGGCCCCCGTTGGCCGCCGAGCTGGACCGGGTCATGGCCGAGGTGGCCGTGGGCTCGGACCTCGTGGTCGCGCTGGAGAACATGGCTGAGCGCTCCGGGGTCGAGGACCTGAGGTGGGCGGTGGAGGCGGTGCGCATCCAGCAGTCCACCGGTGGCCGGCTGGCGCCCATCCTGCACACCTTGGCGGACTTCATGCGGACCCGCCAAGAGGTGCGCCGCGAGGTGCAGACCCTCTCGGCGGAGGGGCGGATGTCCGGCTACGTGCTGTTCGCCATCCCGCTGTTCCTGGTCGGCGCCCTCGAGATGAAGGACCCGGGGTACCTCAACCCGATGCTGCACGGCGTCGGGCTCATCGTCCTGATCGGGACGGCGGGACTGATGGGGGTCGGGTTCTTGATCGTCCGCAAAATGGTCAACATCAAGGTCTGAGGCGGAGGGGGAGCGGGTTCTCGTGAACGCGGCATACATCGTTCCGGCGGTCGGCATCACGTTTATGGCGTTCGGCGTCATCGGTGTGGGCGTCGCCGCCTGGCGCACCCACAAGACGTCGCGACGGCTCGACTTCATCCGCTCCCTCGGTGCTGACGCCGAGGCCTTCGCCGAGGAGGTCCAGCTCCCGGACCGGGTGCAGACGCCGCTCGTCCAGCGGATGTTCGGGCCCCTCACCGGTGGCCTCAAGCACGGCTTGTCGCGTCTGTACCCGTCGAGCGACATCGACCGGGTGCACGCCGACCTCCTCAGGGCAGGGCTCACGGGCTCGGTGCGGGCCGAGGAGTACGTGGCCATTCAGGTCGGATCGGTGTTGCTCGGCATCGGTGCTGGCTTCGTCGCCCTCGTGAGCGGCGTGGTCAGCGTGAAGATCGGGTTGGCCATGTTGTTCATCCTGCCGATGATCGGTGGCCTCGCACCCAGCTACTGGCTGCGGCACCGCATCAAGGCGCGGCGTGAGCGCGTGACCAACGACCTGCCCGACGTCCTCGACCTGATGACGATCTCCGTGGCGGCCGGTCTCGGCCTGGAGCAGGCCATGCAGGTGTCCTGCGCGCGCTTCGAGTCGCCCGTCTCCGATGAGCTTCGTCTCACGCTGCGCGAGATGGAGCTCGGCCTCTCACGGCATGACGCGCTCGAGAACCTGAAGCTGCGCACCGACATCGACGACCTCGTGACGTTCGCAGTCGTACTGTCGCAGGCCGATGCGCTCGGACTGCCCATCGGCCGCGTCCTGCAGGCACAAGCCGACGAGATCCGCGACAAGCGTCGCCAACGTGCCAGGGAGAAGGCGGCCAAGGTTCCCGTGAAGATCCTCTTCCCGCTCGCCTTGTGCTTCCTGCCGGCGATCCTCATCGTCGTGCTCGGCCCGATCGTGGGCCCGATCAAGCACGCATTCCACGGCGCCTAGACCCCCCACGACGGCACCTGCGCCGCTGCTTGGACAAGGGACGGACACAGGCACACTTGTCCCACAAGGGACTGACACGGGTCGGTGGCAGCCTGATTGCGGGAGCGGTGCCGTGCCCCGATTTGGGGTGCCCCCATTGGCGCCCCCCCGCCTGCGGCGTACAATCTCCTGGGAAGTCCGCCGTGCAGCGGCGGGGAGCAGCCGCACCGGCCTGCCGTCCGGGGCGGATTTTGAGGGGGAGGCAATGGCGAACACAGCCACGTCGATCGTGTGGACCAGCGCGCCACAGCCGACGACAAAGCGGTTCCGCGAGGAGCCGGAGTGGACCTTCTACTCGCAGGTCTCCGTCTCGGGGCCGACCGGCTTCTCCACCGAGCACCGCCGTGAGACCGTGGAGACCCGCGGATCCCTGGCGCTCGACGCCTCCGGCATCGAGACCGAGGTGGAGGACGACTACCGCGATCCCGACAAGGCGGCCATAGAGGCAGAACGCCGGGAGGACGACCGGCAGTGGGGTCCGTGGTCGCTGACCCAGCGCGAGCTCGAGGTCCTGCAGCTCCTCGCCGAGGGCGCCACCAACGGTGAGATCTCACAACGGCTCTTCATCAGCCCGAAGACGACGAAGAATCACTTGGCGGCGATCTTCCAAAAGCTCGACGTGACGAACCGGACGCACACGCTCGTCCACGCGGTGGTAATGGGGCTGGTCACCATCGAATAACCCGCTGCACAATTGGGCGGAAAAGCCTATAGCACTCCGGTGGACGGGCCGAGAGAATGCACGTGGGAAGGAACTCCAAATGGGTTCGGGCATCCGTTCGGGTCTCATTGGGGGGAGAGAGGGGAAAAGACAATGACTGAGCTGTTTCTGAACGCGTTCTTCGCGGTGCGTGGTTTCCACAGCAACCTGTTTGAGCGTGCGCGGACTGAGCGTGGTGCCTCCATGGTGGAGTACGCGCTGCTCGTGGGCCTCATCGCCGTCGTCGCCGTTGTTGCGGTGGCTGCGCTCGGTGGTGGCATCTCGAAGCTCTTCAGCAACGCCAACACTTGTGTTGGTGGCCTGAACAGCACGACCTGCTAGCAGGCGCGGCGTAGGCCGCACCGGCTGTGCATGCATTCCCTAAGGGAAAATTCCCCCTTCCCCAATGGGATGGCGGCAGGGCTGGGCCGGCTTCGGTCGGCCCAGCCCGCTGTCTTACCGGGCAACGGGGACGGGGACGGCATCGCACAGGAAGAGATGCAAGAACACAGGGACAGATATCCGAGAACCGGATCCTGTTCGGGCTCAGAGGGGAGCATGAAACGATGATCGAGCTTTTCATCAACGCTTTCGTTGCAGTGAAGGGTCTGCACGGAACGCGCGACAGAGCGCGGCGCCTCCATGGTGGAGTACGCGCTGCTGGTGGGTCTCATCGCCGTCGTCGCGGTCGTTGCGGTGGCTGCACTGGGTGGAGGCATCTCCGGCCTGTTCGGCAACGCCAACACTTGCGTCGGTGGGTTGAACTCGACGACCTGCTAGTCGCCCGGCGGGCGACCGCCGGTCGCAACAGGACGTCTCGCCTCCTCCGGGAGGCACAAGGCCCAGGGGGGGCTGGCCGGAGGGCTGGATCTGCGATCCAGCCCTCCGTCGCGTGGACTCGCGAATCGCCTTTCGACCTCAGGGGGCTGGGTCACTGATGGCGCGCCGAGGCCAGCCTTGGGCCGATTCCTCGAGTCGATGTCCGACCCCGCGTACCAGCGCATCTGCATGGTGGTGGGTCCGAGCTGATCCACAGGATGGTGACCGCAGAGGCCTTCAGGCAGCCGGCGGCGCAAGGCAAGAGTTCATCGTCGGTTCACAAAACCGATACGGCCGTGAAATAGGTTCCGGCGAGACTGGAACGGCCACGGGGCCACCGCCTGCGTTGGAACCGTGCGCAAAACGAGCACGACGGGTCCACACGACGGGTACACAGGAGAGTCATGAGCTACCAGGCCGAGTACATCTGGATCGACGGGACCGAGCCCAGCCCGCTGCTGCGCAGCAAGACCAAGATCGTGGCGGACGGCATGGAGCCCCCGATCTGGGGCTTCGACGGGTCGAGCACCAACCAGGCCGAGGGGAGCGCTTCGGACTGCGTCCTCCAGCCCGTCTTCGTGTGCCCGGACCCCCTGCGGGGCGAGAACGACAAGCTCGTCATGTGCGAGGTGCTGCTGCCCGACATGTCGCCGCATGCGACGAATACGCGGCGGGCCTGTGTCGAGGCTGCTCAGGCCTACGCCGCGTCCGAGCCCTGGTTCGGAGTGGAACAGGAGTACACCTTCTTCCAGCATGGCCGGCCTTTAGGCTGGCCCGAGGCCGGGTTCCCCGCGCCGCAGGGGCCGTATTACTGCGGTGTCGGCGGCGACAAAATGCCGGGGCGCCACATCGTCGAGGCCCACACCGCCGCCTGCCTGAAGGCCGGGCTCGCCATAGAAGGCACCAACGCCGAGGTGATGATGGGCCAGTGGGAGTTCCAGATCGGGATCCTCCCGCCACCGCTCATCGGAGACCAGCTCTGGACGGCCCGCTGGCTCCTCTTCCGCATCGCCGAAGACTTCGACGTGTTCGCGACCCTCGAACCGAAGCCGGTCCTCGGCGACTGGAACGGCGCCGGCGCGCACACGAACTTCTCCACCAAGGCCATGCGCGAGGAGGGCGGCTGGGAGGCCATCATCGCCGCCTGCGAGGCGCTCGGGCAGCGGGTGGACGAGCATGTCGCCAACTACGGCGTCGGCATCGAGAGCCGGCTCACCGGTGCGCATGAGACCGCCCACTACACCACGTTCAGCTACGGCACCTCCGACCGCGGGGCGTCCATCCGGATCCCGTGGCAGACGGCCCAGAACAAGAAGGGCTACCTGGAGGACCGTCGGCCCAACGCCAACATGGATCCCTACGTGGTCAGCCGCCTCCTGGTCGAGACGGTCTGCGGAGCGGCTGCGGGCGAGTAACGGCAACGACACCGTGTCGGCCTCGATGTAAAGGCTTGTGTCGCCGCCGGCGTCGGCCCTTCTCGTCCCTGCCGATGGGGCGTTGAGGCTCCCGGCCAGGAACTGCTTGATGTGACGAAGGTGGAGCCGGTCTCCGTTGCGACTACCAGCTCGTCGAGATAGCGACGTCCGACGTCCGGCCGTCAGCCCCCGAGCAGCCCGTTCAGGGTTTTGCCGACACCGTTGGTCAGGCCGCCGACCAGGTTGGGGGCGGTCGTCGTGGTGGTCTGGGTCGTCGAGCCCGAAGACGAGCCTCCCGATCCGCTGGCGCCCGAGGACGGCGCGTTGGTGGAGGGCCCGGTGGTGCCGGGAACGCCGCCGAGGATGCCCGACACAGTGCCGCTCAAGCCGTTGACGACGCCGCTGACCGTCTGCGACAGATTATTGGTGGCGCCGCCCAGCCCGTTGGTCACGCCGCTCGCCGCGCCGCCGACACCGTTCGTGACGCCGCTCGCCGCGCCGCCGAGCCCGTTGGTGACCCCGCTCACCGGGCCGCCGACACCGTTGGTGACCCCGCTCGCCGGGCCGCCGACACCGTTCGTGACCCCCTTCACCGGGTTGTTCAGCCCGTTCGGCAGAGCACCGGTTGCGCCCGAGAGCCCATTGGCGCCACCCGCGCCGCTCCCGCCGAGCAGCGAGCTCTTCGGCGTGCCGCCAGTCCCGCCGCCGTTTCCCGCCGTCCCCGCGCCACTCAATCGGCCCGAACCCGAACCCGAGCCCGAGCCCGACGCGGTCCCCGCGGCGCTGTTCGCCGTTACGCCTGCCTTCGCCAACGGCGCCGTAATGGGGAGCGCCGGGTCGGCCGCAGCCGCACCGGACGACGCTGCGAGCGGGATGGTCGGATTGCTCGGACCGTTTGACAAGGCGTGCGGCGTGATGAGCGCCGTAGCCACGGCCGCACCCCCCAAGGCCACGCCCGCCACGGCGTTGCGCAGTCCGCCCCAGTGGCCGCCCTGCGACTGCACGCTCGCGCCACGGTGCGCCGTGCGGACGATGGTGCGGCGGAAGAGCGCGGCGCCGGCGACGAGGAAGCCGGCCAGCGCTTCTTTCGATTCGGAGACAACGGCGAATTCCCGCTTCAATGCCTGGCGCGCCCGCCACAGCAAGGTTTCGATAGTGCCGATCTCGACGCCTTCGTGATCGGCGATCTGCTGATAGGTCCAGCCCGATCCCTCGCGCATCGCGAGCACGTGGCGGTGCCGCACGGAGAGCCGATTGAGGGCACGGTTCACGAGTTCGCCGTCGACCGCGGCCAAGACGAGGTCTTCGGAGGTCTCGGCGCCGGCCCCGCCGCCCACCGGTTGCTGCGCGCTGAGCTCCATGTCGTCCGTCGGTGTACTCCGCGAACGACGGCGCAGCATGTCGGTGCAGATGTTGCCGGCGATGACCGTGAGCCACGGGTAGAAGCGACGCTCACCCGCGAAGTTGGGGAGTGCCTTCCAGGCCCGGGCGAAAGCCTCCTGGGCGGCATCCTCGGCTTCGTGCCGGTCGTTCAGCCGTCGCAGGCAGAAGCGGAGGAGTCGCTCGTAGTACCGCGCGTAGAGGTTCCCGAAGGCGGCCGAGTCGCCCGCCTGACACCGCTCCACGAGCGCGCGGTCGCGCTCGAGGTCGACATCGTCGCACAGGCTTGTCAGCTCTTCTTGGCGGAGCGCCAACGTGCCGTCCTTCCCCCACCCGGTCCTCCACAAAAGACCCAGGTCATTATGGACCTACCCATGAGTAATCGGTAGTCCTCGCACCATCAATTCGAGTCGTCTTTCGTTGATGTCCCAAACGGGGGGTTGCCAAACCTCAATGTGGATTCCGCGAGTTGTGCGCAAGTTGTCAGGCCGCGGGCCGAGTGATGGCACTGCTCGCGCCGCGTTCGTTTCAGTCCTCCCCGGCAGCCACCCGAGTTCCTGAGTCGCCCCAGTGAAGGGCCAGCGCACGGGCACGGATCCCGAAAGATTCGGCTCCTCGAGTGTGGTGGCGCTCACCGAGTCGCGCGGGCAGGTCCGCGCCCTCGACGCGCAATCGGAGATCCAGGCGGCGGGGAAAGCGTCCATCTACGCCGTGGTCGACCGGACCTACGTGAACGACAAGGCCAACCCGCCCCAGGGCCGACACGGTCCGGCAGACGGCCGACGTCCAGCAGGTCAACGGCGTGTGCAAGATCTCCAACGTCACCATGCTCGAGGCGCCACGCCCGGCAGCCAAGGGAGCGCCTCGGGCTCGGCCGGCTCCGACGTCCCGGGGCAGTAGCGGGCTCCTTGCGGCGGCGGACGCACCCGGGAGCGGTTGGTCCGAGACGGTCGTAGCATGGGCGCCGGGCTGCGTGCGGGTCTGTGGTTGAAAGTCGAGGCCAGTCGCAGGCGAAACGACCCACGTAAGGCGACTTGTGGTCGCTGAGCATGGTGCGGCTTAGAGGTAAGCCCTGCCCGCTGCGTCCCCGGCTGTCGGGGGCGGGCGGAGACGAGGCGACGCGCGCCGACGAGGTGCCGTTGGGCCGGGTGGCGACAGCCGGCCGCCGGCCCTGGCGCGTCACCCTCGCGGCAGGCGAGTGTGGGGTCAAAGACCAGGTCAGCCGCACGCAGCCCGCTCGAAAGGCGGCGCAACTGTCGGTTCTACGGCCCCCCGGCCCGGTAGGATCGGCGCGCCATGAGCGTGTTCACCAAGGTCCTCAAAGCCGGCGAGGGCAAGAAGGTCCGGCGGCTGGCCGAGCTGGTGCCGCTCGTCGGCGCGCTCGAGCCAGACATGCAGGCCCTGAGCGACGACGCACTGCGCCACAAGACGGTCGAGTTCAAGGAGCGCCTCGATCGGGGCGAGACCCTCGACGACCTGCTGGTCGAGGCCTACGCGGTGGTGCGCGAGTCGGCCTGGCGGGTGCTCGGCCAGCGCCACTTCGACGTGCAGCTCATGGGCGGCATGGCACTGCACTTCGGCTGGATCGCCGAGATGAAGACGGGCGAGGGCAAGACGCTGGTCTCGACCCTGCCCGTCTACCTGAACGCGCTCGGCGGGGAGGGCGTCCACGTCGTCACGGTGAACGAGTACCTGGCCTCGCGCGACGCCGAGTGGATGGGCCGGGTGCACCGCTGGCTCGGCCTGAGCGTCGGCCTCATCACATCGGGCGTCGACGACCCGGCCGCCAAGCAAGCCGCCTACAACGCCGACCTCACCTACGGCACCAACAACGAGTTCGGCTTCGACTACCTGCGCGACAATATGACCCGCAGCCGTGAGCACATGGCGCAGCGGGGCCACAGCTTTGCCATTGTGGACGAGGTCGACTCCATCCTGATCGACGAGGCACGCACGCCGCTCATCATCTCGGGCCCGGCCGACGAGGCCGCGCAGCTCTACTACCAGTTCGCCTCCATCGCCCGCACCCTCAACCGGGACGTCGACTACGAGGTCGACGAGGAGAAGAAGACGGTCGTCCCGATGGAAGCCGGGATAGAGAAGGTGGAGAAGGCGGTCGGGGTCGACAACATCTACGACGCGGTCTCCGTCAACTACGTCCACCAGCTGACCAAGGCCCTCACGGCTAAGGACCTCTACCACCGGGACAAGGACTACCTGGTGGCCGACGGCGAAGTGAAGATCATCGACGAATTCACCGGCCGCACCCTGGAGGGCCGGCGCTGGTCCGACGGCCTGCACCAGGCCGTCGAGGCGAAGGAGCGCGTGAAGATAAAGGAGGAGAACCACACCTGGGCCACGGTGACCCTCCAGAACTACTTCCGCCTCTACGACAAGCTCGCCGGCATGACCGGCACGGCCGAGACGGAGGCCGGCGAGTTCGCCTCCACCTACGCGCTCCCCGTGGTGCCCATCCCCACCAACATGGAGATGATCCGCGCCGACGAGCCCGACCTGGTCTTCAAGAGCGAGGAGGCCAAGTTCAACGCGGTCGTCGAGGACATCGTCGAGCGCAACGAGATCGGGCAGCCGGTGCTGGTGGGCACGGCGTCGGTCGCCAAGTCCGAACTGCTGTCGCGGTTGCTGGACAAGCGCGGCGTCAAGCACAACGTCCTCAACGCCAAGCAGCACTTCCGAGAGGCCGAGATCGTGGCGCAGGCGGGCCGCCGGGGCTCGGTCACCGTGGCGACGAACATGGCGGGCCGCGGTGTCGACATCATTCTCGGCGGGAACGCCGAGCTGCTGGCCCAGCACGAGCTCAAAGGCGAGGGGGTCGACCTCGACTCCGACGAGGGCCAGGCCGAGCTGAAATCGCGAGAGTCTTCCATCGAGGCGCGCTGCCGGGCCGAGGGCGAGCAGGTGCGAGGGTTGGGGGGACTCTACGTGCTCGGCTCGGAGCGCCACGAGAGCCGGCGCATCGACAACCAGCTGCGGGGCCGCTCGGGCCGGCAGGGCGACCCCGGCGAGTCGCGCTTCTATCTTTCCTTGGACGACGAACTGCTGCGCCTGTTCGCTACCGGCGCCATGTCCTGGGTGATGGGACGGACGCTGCCCGAGGAAGTGCCGATCGAGTCAAAGACGGTGGCCAAGGCGATTGAGCGGGCGCAGAACACCGTTGAAGCGCGCAACGCCGAGATGCGCAAGGACGCGTTGAAATACGACGAGGTGATGGACCAGCAGCGCAAAGTCATCTACGAGCGGCGCCTGCAGATCATCGACGGTGACGACCTGGAGGAGCACACCGAGGACCTGCTGGCCGGAGCGTGCGAGAAGGCGGTGGCCGAGTACTGCCCCAACGACTTCGCCGAGGAATGGGACCTGAAGGGCCTGCTCGACGCGGTCACGCAGTACTACCCGACCAAGTTCTCGGTGGCCGACCTGGAACAGGCGGCCACCGCCGACGACCTCGCCGAGTCTTTTGTCGAGGAGGCACTCGACTACTACGAGGCCCACTCCGAGTCGATGCCGGGCGGGGCAGAGACGATGCGCCAGATCGAGCGCGACGTGTACCTCCAAATCATGGACGCCCGCTGGCGCGATCACCTAGCCGAGATGGACAACCTCAAGGACGGCATCCACTTGCGCTGGACCGTCCAGGCCGACCCCTTGAACGCGTGGCAGCAGGAGGGCTACTCCATGTTCGGCCAGCTGATGGAAGTCATCGACAACGACTATCTCCGCTACATCCTCCACGTGGAGGCGGTCCAGCCGGCCGCGGCGGAGCCCGACCTGCAGCGCGCGGCCTACACGGCGGCCGAGGACCCGGTGGCCGAGACCGGCACCATGGCGGGGACGCTGGCGGCCGAAACGGGGACGAACGTGGCGCCGCAGACGGCCGTATTGACCCGGCCCGACGGGCAGCCGGCGCCGGCCGGGCCGACCGGGCCGGCGGGTGGGAACGGCAACGGCGCCGGTGGCGGGGGTGGGGGACGCCGCAGCGGGAAGGCGGTCATCCGCCAGCCCAACCAGCCCGACCCCGACGCCATGGTTCCGGTGGTCAGGGAGAAGCACGAGAAGGTCGGGCGCAACGACCCCTGCTGGTGCGGGAGCGGCAAGAAATTCAAGTTCTGCCATGGCGCCGCCTGACGGCGCCGCGCCGCCGCCCTCCGCACCCCGCGACTTCCGTTCCGAGCTGGCCGCACTGGGGGAGCGTCTGGCGGAGGCCGAGCGCTATCTGGGGCTGGAGAAGCTGCAGGCCCGCCGGGCGGAGCTCGAGGCCGCGGTGGCCAAGCCCGACCTCTGGGACGACCCCGACCACGCCCGGGGGGTGACCAAGGAGCTGGGTCAGGTCACGGCCGACCTGGAGCAGCTGGCCGGGCTGGCTAGCGACCTCGACGACGCCGGGGCGTTGGTGGACCTCGTCGAGGAGTCGGCGGCGGAGGGGGACCGCGACGACGCGCTGGCGGCCGAGCTGGTCGACACCGTGGACGGGCTCGCCTCGCGGCTGGCCGCGCTGGAGCTCCAATCGCTGTTCTCCGGCGAGTACGACGAGCTCGACGCGGTGTGCGAAGTCCACGCGGGAGCGGGCGGCACCGACGCGCAGGACTGGACCGAGATGCTGCTGCGGATGTACCAACGCTGGGCCGAGCGGCGCGGCTTCACGGTCGAGGTCGACGAGGCGACCGAGGGTCAGGAGGCGGGGCTCTTGTCCGCCACGTTCATCGTGCACGGGCGTTTCGCCTATGGCCTGCTGGCCACCGAGCGCGGCGTGCACCGCTTGGTGCGCATGTCCCCGTTCGACTCGCAACATCGGCGGCAGACGAGCTTCGCGTCCATGGACGTGACGCCGTTCCTGGAGGACGTGTCCGCGGAAGTGGACATAGACGAGAAGGACCTGCGCGTCGACACCTACCGCTCCTCGGGCGCTGGCGGCCAGCACGTGAACAAGACCGACTCGGCCGTGCGCCTGACGCACCTGCCCACGGGCCTGGTTGTCTCGGTGCAGAACGAGCGCAGCCAGCACCAGAACAAGGCGAAAGCCCTGCAGATCCTGGGCGCCAAGCTGGCCGACCGGGCCCGGGCCGAGCGCCAGGCGGAGCTCGACGCACTCAGCGGCGAGCGGGTCGACAACGCCTGGGGCAATCAGATCCGCTCCTACGTCATGGCGCCCTATCAGCTGGTGAAGGATCTGCGCACCAACCACGAGACCGGCAACGTCGATGCGGTGCTCGACGGTGACCTCGACGCGTTCATGGAGGCGGAGCTGCGGCGCCAGCGGGGCGTGGCGTCGTCCTAGTCGTACGCGTGCCGTCAGTGAGCTGGCCCTGTACAGGGGCCGTCAAATTGGTCACGGTGGTCGCGGCAACCGGGCTGCACCGCGAGCGCAACGGCCACTCTTACGTCCGTGACCTGCGCTGGAGCGCCTTGTCCTGACATCGTAATGCGGGGTTAGTAGCATCGGGCGAGGCGCCTGCACCGTGGGGCGCCACAGGCTCTCGTTGCCTCTCGTTCTCTCTCCTCGATGATCCGTTTCGACAACGTCTCCAAGACCTACAAGGGCGGATCCACCGTCGCCCTCCGCGACATCAACGTCGACATCGACAAGGGCGAGTTCGTGTTCCTGGTGGGCGCGTCCGGCTCGGGCAAGACGACGTTCATCCGCCTCCTGCTCCGCGAGGAGCTCCCCAACACCGGCCGGATCCTGGAAGCCGGGCGCAACATCGTGGAACTGCCCAAATGGCGGGTGCCCTACCTCCGACGCAACATCGGGTGCGTCTTCCAGGACTTTCGGCTCCTGCCCAACAAGACGGTCTTCGAGAACGTCGCGTTCGCCCTCGAGGTGATCGGGCGCCCGCGCCACGTGATCGCCAACCAGGTGCCGCAGGTGCTCGACCTGGTCGGCTTGGCGAGCAAGACCCAGAATCTGCCCAACGAGCTCTCTGGTGGCGAGCAACAGCGCGTGGCCGTCGCCCGCGCCTTCGTGAACCGCCCGCTCATCCTCCTCGCCGACGAGCCCACGGGGAACCTCGACCCCCAGACGAGCCAAGGCATCATGCAGTTGCTCGACCGCATCAACCGGACTGGCACGACCGTCGTCGTCGCGACGCACGACGAGGTGCTCGTCGACAAGATGCGGCGGCGCGTGATTGAGCTCAGTAACGGCGTGATGGTGCGCGACCAGGCGCGCGGCGTCTACGGATTCGACGGTGCCGCGCAACAGATGGCCGACGTGGCCGCCGGCGGGATGGGTTGATGGCCGTCTCGGTCGACTACGTCGCCCGCGAGACGGCGGCCAACCTGTGGCGCAACCGGCTGATGACTATCGCGGCCATCCTCACGGTGGCGGTGTCGCTGTCGCTCGTCGGGGCCGCCCTGCTCCTGCGGCAGGGGTCGGCCAACGCCTCGGGCGCGCTCCAGCGGGGCACGCAGGTCACGGTCTGGATGGAGCCCAACGCCAACCACCAGGAGATCGACGCGGTCAAGACCGAGCTGGCCCAGCTCAACTACGTGCAGCAGCCCTGCGCGTACTGGGACAAGCAGCGGAACTTCGCTGAGGCGGGCAAGCTGCTGACCTCCGACGAGCGCCAGGCGGTGACCGTGGCGGAGATGCCCACTTCGTTCTGGTGCACCCCGGTTGCACTAGCCGACGCGCAGCAAGTGCATCAGACGTTCCAGGGATCGCCGGGGGTCCAGACGGTGACCGAGCCGCTGCAGACCATCCACAACGAGGAGACCTTCATCAACGTCTCCAAGTGGGTGTGCCTCTCCATCGCCATCGTGCTCATCGTCTCGGCGGCCGTCCTCATCCTCAACACCATCCGCATGGCGATCTTCGCCCGGCGCCGCGAGGTGTCGGTCATGAAGCTCGTGGGCGCGACGAACTGGTTCATCCGGGTGCCCTTCATGTCCGAGGGGCTGCTGCAGGGGTTCATCGGTTCCGTGCTGGCGGCCGGGGTCACCTACGGCCTGTACCTGTTGATCAACCACTGGGGGAGCGGGCGCACGCAGAGCAACATCTTCACCGCCATGCACATGAGCACGTCGGAGATCGTCGTGACCAATGTCGTCGTGGTGATCGTGGGCATGGCGATCGGCTCCATCGGCTCGGCCGTCGCCATCCGCCGCTTTCTCGACGTCTAGTCGTAGTCTGCGGCCCGTGAGGGGCCGCCGCTCTCGAGTCCGTCTCCTGGCGGGTGCTGGCGCCGCAGTGGCGGCCGGCGCACTCGTCTTCGCGGGCTGCAGCGCAAACGGCCCGGCCTCGTCGTCTTCGACCACTTCGACTTCGTCCGTGACCACGACGTCGACCGGATCGACGTCCGGCTCATCCACCTCGTCGACGGCTGCGTCCGGTGGGCCGCAGAACCTGGCCGCCTCGCCCTCCGTGAAGCAAGCGCTGCAGGCGGCCTATGTCGCGCACAACGGGCTGCCCGCTGACGAGATCGCGGGTACTGCACCGAACTCCGTGTACTACGCGTACGTGCCCGACACCAAGACCTACTGGGCCCTGGCCGGCTTCGTCCCCACCAAGAACGCGAGCTACAACACCGAGGTGGCGATGCAGGACGAAGGATGCTGCGGCGTATTCAGCATGCCGACCGGCGGGACGTGGACCTACATGGCGGGGTATCTCGGCGTGCCCTGCCCCGGGCAGATCCCACCCGCGCTCGAGACGCTCTGGCACCTGGCCACCCCGCCGGATTGCGCCGTCTCGACCACGACGACCACAACGACAGCGACCGGCTGACGGCGGCGGCGCCGGACTCAGCCGCTCGCGTCGGTGGGCGAGCAGATGTAGCTCCGAAACTGGCGGCCCGGTGGGGCGAGGGGGGCTCCATAGCGCAGGGGCGCGCAGTGCGCCATGGTCCATACCATGTCGGGGTTGCGCGTGAGCGGGCGGATCGAAACGGTGACATTCTCCACGCGACCGTCACGGACGTAGGCCAGGTATTCATTGAGCGGCGTGCTCGGGACCTGTCCGGAGAAGCCGCCCGCCGGCAGGAACTCGCGGCCCGTTTGCCACACATAGATGCTGGCCTCCGCCGACGTCTCGTGGCTGTCGACGCTCACCGTGGTCGGGAAGCTGTCGGCGTAGTTGGCGACCGCGGGCGTCGCGCTCAAGTCGAGCCGCCAGTCCCTTTGCTCGAGCGCGGTGCGGCTCGCATTCTGGTACGGCGCGTCGAACGGCCCGAGTTCGTCGAACACTGCGAGAGCAGATGCCCATGCGGCGCCGAGGAGGAGCGCCGCCGCACCGAGCACCAGGCCCCACCGGCGCTCCCAGTCCTGGTGGACCTTCCGGAGCGAGCGCGCCAGGACGGCCACGCTGCCCAGCACCGCGACAATACCCACGGCGGCCAGCCACGGCTTGGTGCCGGCACTGTCGGGGACCAGATACACGGCATAGAACACGCCCGCGACCACCGTTGCCATCAGCACGATCGGGACCACGCGCGAGCCCTCGCGGCGCTGCCAGGCCAGCGCCAATCCGAGACCGCACAGGGCGGCCATTGGCGGTGCCAGCGCGGCCAGGTAGTAGCCGTTGAGGAACGAGGACGAGGCGAAGAAGCACCAGGTCAAAAACAGCCATGTCCCCCACAAGAGCGCGGCCGCTCGCCATGGGTCGTGGCGATCCTCCTGGCGCCGGGCCACCAGAACGGCCACCAGGGCGACGAGCGTGGGCAGGAACAGCCACGCGGCCTCCCATCCGAAGAGGCCACTGAGGAACTTGCCCGGTCCGGTCCCCACCGACACCGTTTCGGCGCCCCCGGTCGACGTGGAAGCGACGGCAACCGGGGGTTTGGTGCAGCCGGGCTGGTCGAGGGTGTCGCCGGTGAGACGGTCGGTCCCGTTGTAGAGGAACACCTGGCTGAACACGGAATTGTCGCAGCTGCCGTCGACGTAGGGGCGATCGTGCACCGGGACGAGGGTGACGACGGTCATGTAGCTGAGCGACACGGCCACGACCACGAGGAGGGAAAGAGCGACGTGCCCGACGCGTCGCACGAGTGGCGCCGCTGGCGCGGCCAGCAGGTAGGCGACGTACAACGCCGGCAGGACGAGCCACGCCTGGAGCATCTTGGCCTGGAAGGCGAGGCCCACCCAGACGCCCGCCAGCACGAGCGCCGCGGCCCGGCCCGTCGTGTACGCGCGCGTGGTGGCGTCCGCGGCCAGCACGAGCAGCAGCACGAGCAGCGAGTCCGAGACGTTGCCCCGGTTGAGCAAAATGGTGACCGGCGTCGCCGCCAGTGCCAGGGCCGCGGTCAGTCCCGCGATCGGTCCACCGACGCGTCGCACTACCCGGTACAGGACGAGCACAGTCAACGTGCCTTCGATCGCACTGGGAAGTACGAATGCCCACACGTGTGATCCGAAGGCCCTGACCGAGAGTGACTGCAACCAGAACGCGCCCGGCAGCTTGTCGACGGATACCGTTCCCCACGGGTCGAACGCGGCGAAGAAGAAGTTGTGCCAATTTTGCGACATGCTGCGGACGGCGCCGGCGTAGAACACCTCGAGGGTGTCGGTGGTCATGCCCCAGCTGTACGAAAGCGCGGCCAGGGCGGCGACCACGAGGAGCAAGGGCCTGGCCCAGGCCGGTTGATCCGGTGGCGAGCGCCAGAAGCGCCAGCGAATCGGAGGCGAGACGGGTGCAGGGTCGGGGCGCGTGGCGGGTGCGGTGTCACTCTCCGAGAGGACGGCGGACGGTGCCTCGTCCACTTCCGCGACGCGCTCGTCCAAGGTCTGCCACCGAGCGGCGTCCCCCATGCGGGAAACCTACCGCCTGCTGGGTTGGCTCAGGGTGCTTTTGGCGTGTCGAGCCCGGGCTTTCTCGCGGAGAGCACCAGCCCAGGACCCGAACGGAACGGTTCGGTGCGCTGGCGCATCTCGCCGAGGCCGCACGCGGGGAGCAAGGCTGCGAGCCGCGTCTGCCACTGGTCCACGGGTGCCTGTTTCTCCACAGCCCACACGTGGGTCACCGCGACCAGCGTGCCGCGCGGGGCGAGGACCCGCGCCACCTCGCGCAGCGAGCCCTCCAACGGGTGCCAGAACTGCATGCAGTTGACGGCGACCACGCCGCGGAAGGAGGCATCCGGGAAGGGGATCGCATCGGCAGCCGCCTCGAAGAGCACGACCTGTCCCGTGTCGACAGCCTGGCGGTTCCGACGGCGTGCCAGTTCGACCATCGTCGAGGAGGGATCGATGCCAGCGACACACCCGCGTGGGAGGCGTCGCACCAGCTCCTGAATACCGACACCCGGTCCGAAGCCCACGGCCAGCACGTCGTCGTCTTGCGTCAAGTCGAATTCGGCCACGGCGACGCGCTCCATGTCGCGATTGAGACGTGACATGACGGCCGCCGCCACCCTGCCGGCTGAACCCTCGAAGCCCGAGTTCGGGGTCGTGGTCGTGTCGTGCGTCGGCGCCCGTCTGTGCCTGCCCACTCGGCCACTCAAGCACTTGAAGTAGACTTCAAGTCAATGCAGGCGGAACTACTGGACATCGGCGAGGTGGCGGCCCGGACCGGGCTGGCCGCGTCGGCGCTGCGTTACTACGAACGCGAGCAGATCATCGAGAGTGCCGACCGCAAAGGCCTGCGCCGGCAGTACGGGCAGGAGGTGCTCGACACGCTTGCGGTGGTCGCGATGTGCCGGCGGGCGGGCTTCTCCCTCGCGGAGATCAAGCTGCTGCTCGCTACCGGGGGGCGCCCAGAGTGGAAGACCTTCGCCGCGCGCAAGCGGGACGAGCTGCGGGCCCAGGCCGAGCACCTGGGCACGATCGCCGATCAGCTCGACCATGCGCTGCGCTGCCCCAGCCCGAACGTGTTCGACTGCGAGCACTTTCTGGCGCGCCTGCGGGAGGCGCTGCCCTTCGACTCCCACGAGGCGCGGCGCGCCGTTCCCCGGTGAACGGTCGCGTCCCGCCCGGCCCGGCGCGGCCGGACCGGTCGCACTCGCGGTTCTTCTGCAACACGGCACGCAAGCTGTCGCTCCTCTTCTGCGCGATCGCCGTCGGGGCGCTCGTGATCGGGGGAGGCTTCGCCGAGATCAGCTCGAACGGCGCGCCAACTCCGCTTGAGACCGCGATCGTGCGCTATGTCATCCTCGGGTCGCTCGTCGCCGCTGTGGTGGCGTACGTGATCGGAGGCCGGATGCAAGAGCGGGAGCGCGGGCGCGACTTGCCGTAGTCCTCGGCGCGCGACTCTCCGCCGCCCTCAGCGCCAAACGGTCTCGACCCGGAAGGGAGTGAAGGGGAAGCTCGTCGACTCACCGAGCTGGCAGGCGGTGCTCCACCACGGCGCCCCGGGCCTGGGCGCATGACAGTCGGCTTCGGGCTTGCCGCTCCCCGGAGACGGGCACGCAAAGGGCCCAAGGCCGCCCCAGGCGGCGTTCACGAGGACACAGGCTTGACCGTTCGAGAGGCGCATCGCCCAGATGCGGTGCGCCGGGGCCCCGGGCGGCGCCGTCGGGAGCGAGCCGATGTCGAACGCGGTGGCGACCGGCGTCGCGGGGTCGGACACGCAGGCCAGCGGTCCATTCGTCGCGTGAGAGGGTGCGAAGCAGGGGTCGTAGACGGTGGAGCCCGGCCGGGCGAAGCACCGGAAGGACGACGACCCGGCCACGCCGGGCGCGACGCACGTCCCGCTCACTGTGTGGGTGATGGTCAGCGTCGGGACGACCGTGCCATCAGCCTTGTACGGCGCGAAAGTGACTTGCCGGGTTCCCACGGTTGGGGTCGTCGTGGTCGTCGTGGTCGCAGTCGTGCTCGAGGTCGGCAGCGGTCTGGGAACCTGAATCCGGGTCGTGGTCGTCGTGGTGCCACTACCACTCATGTTCGACGCCCCCCCGCAGGCGGCCAGCAACGTGGCGCCCAGCAGCAGTCCAACCAGGAGTACCCCGCGCGGCGGGATGGTCGATCGGCGGGCCACGATGCGATGTTCGCACACCGCTGTCGGCATCTCGCGGCACCCTTGACATTTCCCGCCGAATGGGTGATTCGAATCGCATGTCGCGGCACTGCCACTGGCGCGACACGTCAGATTTTGAGACTGACGCCTCAGCAAGGATTTGTGCAAGGTTTGAGGTAAGCCGGCCCCCTCATGCTGCACGGGCCTACCTGAGCGTGGGCACGACGAAAGCGAGGAACCGCATGGCGAACACCACGACGATCACCGGCAACCTGACCCGCGAGCCAGAAATCCGCTACACCCGAGAGGGACAGGCGACCGCCCAGCTCGGCGTCGCCGTGAACCGGCGCTGGCAGGACCGCACCACCCACGAGTGGCAGGAGTCGACGTCTTACTTCGACGTGATCTGCTGGCGGGACCTCGCTGAGAACGTCGCGCTCACGCTGACCAAGGGCATGCGCGTCATCGTCACGGGTCGCCTGGAGCATCGCAGCTGGGAGACCGAGCAGGGCGAGCACCGTTCGAAGGTCGAGATCACCGCCGACGAGGTGGGGCCGAGCCTGCGCTTCGCCACCGCCGACGTGCAGAAGGTGGAGCGCCGCGGCGGCGCTACCCAGCAAGACATGGACGCCGACCTGGAGCCCGCGCCGGACGCGAGCCCGGTCGAGGCGTGAGTGTCGCCCTGGCTGATCGTGACGATGGGGTGGCCGGCGGTGAACGTGATGGCAGGGCACGCCCTCACGGCACCGGTGGCCGTTCTGCTCCTGCCGGCAGCGGGGACGGCCGTCGCCACCGCGACCATCGGCCCGCTGGTGCTGTGGCGCCGCCGCTACCGGAAGCAGGGCGCGGCCCCGCCGTCGGTGCCACGATCGACTTCCTGAGGGAGGAGGTGGTCGACATCTGTGCCGCCCTCGCGCTCGCTGGGTCCCTGCTGCGCCGCCTCGGGCTCGGTGCCGAGGCGGGCCGGCTCGAGGCGCTCTTCGGCGCCGTCGAGGAACGGCTAGGCGTGCGTCAGCCCGCGGCGTCCTCCGCGTCCTGGTCGTAGGTCAGCGAGAGTGAGTTGACGCAGTAGCGCTGCCCGGTCTCGGTCGGGCCGTCAGGGAACACGTGTCCGAGATGCCCGCCGCAGCGCGCGCACAGGATCTCGGTCCGGGTCATGCCGAAGCCCCGGTCCGACCTCTCGACGATGGTCCCGGCCGACCGGGCCCGGTCGAAGCTCGGCCAGCCCGACCCCGAGTCGAATTTCGCGTCCGTATCGAAGAGCTCGGCCCCACAGCCGGCACAACGGAAGACGCCCTGGCCGTCGACGTGGAGCAGCTCGCCGGACCAGGCCGGCTCGGTGCCCGCCTTGCGCAGGACGGCATAGCGATCCGCCGGGAGGATGTCCTTCCATTCCCCGTCCGTCTTCGTGACCTCATAGGTGGGGGCTTCCGTGGTCTGGCTCTTGCGTGTGAACATCGGTGACTTCACCTCTTCTTTCCACCGAATTCCAACGCCGTCGTGCTCAAAAATGTTTCGCTTCCCTCCCCACCGATGCGTACACGGCCTGCACTATCCGGTGGGACCGGGGGTCGCCCAGGACACCCACCGACATCTGGTTCATCACGTAGCCGACAGCCAGCCCGTGCTCGGGGTCGGCGAACCCGTAGGAGCCGCCGGCACCGCCGTGGCCGAAGGACCCCTCGCCCCCGAACGGGGTGACCGGGCTTGACCGCCAAAAGCCGAGCCCGATCTCCTGTTCCAGCGCAAAGCCCACCGAGGCGAAGACCCGGTCCGCCCCGAAGGTGAGGACGGTGCGAGCCTGTTCGACCTGGGCGTCCGTCAGCAGGGGCTCGGCCGGCCCGCCCTCCACCGGACCGATCAGGGCGGCGTACATCCTCGAAAGGGACGCGGCGTTGGTGATCCCGTTGCCCCCCGGGACCTCGGCCGCGTGCCACTCCGGCTGGTTCATCCAGTCGGGGTCGCGGAGGGCGCCGCCCAGATTGAGCGAGCGGGCCACCAACGTCTTGGCATAGTCCGCGGCGGAGAATCCGCCGCCGCCGCCGCCGTCCCCACCACCACCCTCGCTCTCACCGGCCGGAGGCCCGAAGTTGGCCCCGAGGATGGGCGAGACCCGCCCCTCGAGCTCGGCTGGCAGTCCGATGTAGAACTCCAGCCCGAGCGGGCGTGCCACCTCCTCGGCGAAGAAGGTTCCGAGCGAAGAACCCGTGACGCGCCGCACCACCTCCCCGACCAGATACCCGTAGCTCAGCGCGTGGTAGCCGTGGGCGGTACCCGGCTCCCAGAACGGCGTCTGCGCGGCGAGCGCCTCGGCCACCGGATCCCACGCCTGCATCTCCTGAGCGGTCAGGCGCCGGTCGATCGCCGGCAGGCCCGCCTGGTGAGAAAGGAGGTAGCGCACCGGCAGCGAGTCCTTGCCGGCGGCGGCGAACTCGGGCCAATAGGTGACAACCGGCGCGTCCATGTCCAACAGTCCTCGCTGGGCCAGCAGGTTGGCGCAGACGGCCGTGGCTCCTTTGGTGGACGAGAACACGAGCTGCAACGCGTCGGGCCCGTAGGACCGGGTACCCTCCGCGTCGAACCAACCGCCATGGACGTCGACGACCTTGCGGCCCCCGACGTGCACGCACAGCGCGGATCCCGTCTCGCGACCCCGCTCGAAATTGTGGGCGAACGCGTCGCGCACCGACTCGAAGCCGGGCTCGACCAGCCCCGTGACGCTGTCGGCAGACCCCGTGGCGACCGCCACCGCTCAGGCCGCCAGCGCCGCGCCGGCGCGGCCCATGAGGAACAGGAAGTTGTCGGTATAGAACGCCCGGCGCACGTCCTCGCCCCGGTCCCCCAACGACGCCTCGAAGCGCTCGAGGGGCTTGCGGCCGCCCTCCACATGCGGGAAGTCGGACGAGAAGAGCACGAGGTCCGCGCCGGCCTGGTCCACAATCCAGCCCACGTCCTCGGTCGGGTACGGCGTGAAGCGGACCTGGCGGTGCACGTACCCGGTCGGCGACAGCGACAGCGCCTGCAGCCGCTCCTCGTGGCGGCAGAACGCCTCGAACGCGGACTCCATCTGGCGCAACCACGACGGCACCCAGATCGCGCCCTGCTCGATCACCCCGATGTGCAGGTCAGGGAACGCCTCGAGCACGCCGTCGAAGATCATCGTGGCCAACGTCTGCGCCGGCGGGCCGGGGATGCCCATGTAGTCGACCGACCGGAAGTTCTCCTCGCCCCCGTGGAAGTCCGGCGGGATCGGCCTGCCGTTCACGAAGTAGTCGTGGTCGATCAGGTCACCCGTGCCTCCGACGTGGAAGACGACGGGGATGCCGGCCTCCTGCGCCTGCGCCCACACCGGGTAGAGGTCGGTGTGGCTCGGCGAGAACGTCGGCGGGCAGCCCGAGGCAACCAGGAGCGCGGCCGCCCCCTGCGCCAACGCATCCTTGGCGGCGGACTCCGCCCGCTCCGGGTCGCACAGGGGCACGTACAGCGAAGGAAGCAACCGCGCGTCGACCGAACAGAACTCGAGCATGCCGCGGTTGTGCGCCCGCGCCGCTGCGTAGGCCAGCTCCGCGTCGTCGCGATGCTCCATGTCGTAGAGGCGGCGGTTGTGGAAGGTGTTGAAGACGAGCTGGCTCGAGAACCCCAGGAGGTCGAGCGCGCGGGACCGGTCCTCGGGAATGAACGAGCCCGTGGCCGCGAAGTTCTTGCGCGCCATGATCTCCCTTTCCTCGTCCGCCCGGTACTCGGCGGACGCGTGACGAGCGCGCAACTTGTCGAAGGCGGCGAGGAGGTCGCGCTGCTGCTCGGCCGGGTCGCCCGTCTGGCGCAGCTCGTTGCCGCCCGGGTAGCTGAGGACCGGGAGACGGTCCCGGAAGGCGGCCTCGGCATGCTCCCGCAGCCACGACGGTGTCTCCATGATGTGGGCGTCGGCGTCGTGGACGACCCGCCCCTGGGAGTACGGCATCCTGCCTCCCTCTTTTCGCTTCAGCCCAGCTCCCCGAGTATTCCAGGGTCGCCGCCGCCTGCCCGTCGCGTGCAGCCCGTCGCGTCGCCCGATGCGTCTGACGCCCCGTCAGGAACGGTCCGGGCCTTGGCTACGCTCCCCGCCGTGGACCTGCGTGATCGCCCTGAAGACCAGGCGTTCCGCGACGAGGTCCGCTGCTTCTTCCATGAACACCTGGACGGGGAGTTCGCCGGGCTCGGAGGCCGGGGTGGCTCCGGGGACGAGACGTTCGGCTTCGAGGCGCGTCGGCGCTGGGAGAGGGTGCTGGCCGAAGGCGGCTGGACCTGCCTCGGTTGGCCGGTCGAGTACGGCGGGCGGGGCGCCTCCATGACCCAGCAGGTCATCTTCAACGAGGAATACGCCCGGGCGGCCGCGCCCGGCCGCGTCTCCATCCTCGGCGAGGGCCTCCTCGGCCCGACCCTCATCCACTACGGCACGCCCGCCCAGAAGGCGCGCTTCCTGCCGCCGATCCGGGAAGGGACCGAACTGTGGTGCCAGGGCTACTCGGAGCCCGACGCGGGCAGCGACCTGGCCAACGTGAAGACCCGAGCGGTGCGCGACGGCGGCGAGTGGGTCGTCACGGGACAGAAGGTCTGGACGTCGCTGGCCCACCAGTCCGACTGGTGCTTCGTCGTCTGCCGGACGGATCCCGAGTCGGTCCGACACAAAGGGCTGTCCTATTTGCTGGTGCCGATGGACCAGCCCGGTGTCGAGGTGCGCCCGATCATGCAGCTGACCCGGACCTCCGAGTTCAACGAGGTGTTCTTCGACGGGGCGCGCACGTCGGCCGACAACGTTGTCGGTGACGTCGGCGACGGGTGGCGGGTGGCCCTGGCCACGCTCGCCTTCGAACGGGGCGTGGCGCTGCTCGGCCACCAGCTGTCCTTCCGACGCGAGCTCGACCGCCTTGTGGCCGAGGCCAAGGGAAACGGCCGGACCGTCGACCCCCTCGTGCGCCAAGCGCTGGCGCAGGCGCACATCGAACTGACGATCATGCGGTACAACACGCTGCGGTCGTTGTCGGGTGTGGACGGACCGGTCGCGCCGCCCGAGGCGTCCATCGCGAAGCTGTACTGGGGGAGCTGGCACCGCCGCCTGGGCGAGCTGTCCATGCGCATCCTCGGACCCTCGGCCACCGTGCTGGACGGGGAGGCCTCGGCGGACAACGGCTACGGGCTGAACGACTTCCAGCGCTCGTTCCTCTTCGCCCGTTCGGAGACTATTTACGGTGGGTCCAACCAGATCCAGCGCAACATCATCGGCGAGCGGGTGCTCGGCCTCCCGCCCGAACCGAAAGGGACGGTCCGCGGGTGAGCACGAGCCTCGGCGCATCCTTCGACCCCCCGCCGCCCCCTCCGCCGCCGGGTGGGCACGACCTCCTGGCCGGCCGCATCGTGCTGGTCACGGCGGCCGCCGGGACCGGCATCGGCTCGGCCACCGCGCGGCGCTGCCTGGAGGAGGGTGCTGCGGTCGTGGTATCCGACGCACACGCGCGCCGCCTGGGCGAGACGGCCGAACAGCTGGCGTCCGAGCTCGGCGACGCCGAGCGCGTGCACGCCATTCCCTGCGACGTCACGTCTGAACCACAGGTCGCCGCGCTCTACGACGGGACGTTCGAGCGCTTCGGCCGGATCGA
Source organism: uncultured Acidimicrobiaceae bacterium (assembly GCA_963808355.1). GTDB lineage: Bacteria > Actinomycetota > Acidimicrobiia > Acidimicrobiales > RAAP-2 > Bog-473. The sequence continues at coordinate 1,360,614 of CAWEFL010000002.1, read as the reverse complement.
CGTGGCAGTGCACAACGCCGGCCTGGGCGGCACGGCGTCCCTCGTCGAGATGACGGACGAGCAGTGGTCGACCGTGCTCGACATCACGCTCACCGGGACGTTCCGCTGCACGCGGGCCGCACTTCGCCGCATGTTGCCGGTGCGCCACGGCGTCATCGTCAACAACGCCTCGGTGCTGGGCTGGCGGGCGCAGCCCGGACAGGCCCACTACGCGGCAGCCAAGGCGGGGGTGATGGCGCTGACCCGGAGCGCGGCAGCAGAGGCCGCGCCCTTCGGCGTGCGGGTCAACGCCGTGTCGCCGAGCCTGGCTGAGCACCCGTTTCTCAACCGGGCCATCCCGGACGAGGACCTCGCCGTGCTGCGCGGCCGCGAGCTGTTCCGACGGGGGGCCGAGACCTGGGAGGTGGCCAATGTCATCGTGTTCCTCGCCAGCGACTACTCGTCGTACATGAGCGGCGAGATCGTCTCCGTGAGCAGCCAACACCCGTGAACGACCCCAGAGTCCGCGGTGGCCCGCCCCGGTCGTGTTCGGAAAACAATAAACATCTATGATTACCGTTCTTGAACCACTCGCAGCGCTGCCCGGCCGCTCCCGGAAGAAGCCGTCACGATGAGTCCGGTCTCGGACCGAGCGACCGGGATCGGCGGTGCTCCGGCCGACCAGGAGGACCCGAGGGCCGACCTCATCTGGGGCACCATTCCCCGACTGGTGGAGGACGCGGCGGAGCGGCACGGCACCATGGAGGCGCTGGTCGATGGCGACACGCGGCTCACCTACGCGCGGCTGGCCCCGGAGATCGACGGCTACGCCCGCGGCTTCGTGGCGGCCGGCGTCGGCGCGGGGGAGCGGGTGGCCCTCTGGGCCCCCAACTGCGCTGAGTGGATGTTGGCCGCGCTCGGCGCGCTGCGCGCCGGTGCCGTCCTCGTCCCCCTGAACACCCGCTTCAAGGGCGGCGAGGCGGCCTACATCCTGCGTTCCTCGGGCGCCGCGACGCTCGTGACGGTGCGGGGCTTCCTCGGCTTCGACTACCCGGCCCTGCTCGAGGGCCAGGACGTGGGCGCCCTGCGGCGCGTCGTGGTCCTCCGGGACGAGGGGGGTGCGGGCACGCCATCGCTTCCCATTCTCGGAACGGACGCCTTCCTCGCCGGTGGCACCTCGGTCGAGCCCTCCGTCACCGCGGCGCGCGCCGCCGCGGTGCAGCCCGACGACGTCTCCGACCTCATCTTCACCTCGGGCACGACAGGTCATCCCAAGGGCGCGGCGGCGACGCACGCGCAGTCGCTCCGCACCTTCGGAACGTGGTCGTCCATCGTCGGGCTGCAGGCAGGCGACCGCTACCTCGTGGTCAACCCGTTCTTCCACACGTTCGGCTACAAGGCGGGCATCTTGGCCTGCCTCATGGCGGGCGCCACCGTCGTGCCCGAGCCCGTGTTCGACGCCATCAAGGTGATGGATCGGATCACGGCCGAGCGCATCACGGTGCTGCCCGGGCCACCCACGCTGTACCAGACGCTCCTGTCCGATCCCCGCCGGGCCGACCACGACCTGTCCTCGTTGCGCCTTGGCGTCACCGGCGCCGCGGTCGTCCCCGTCGAGCTGGTGAAGGCGATGGGCGCCGAGCTCGGGTTTTCGACCGTCCTGACCGCCTACGGCCTGACCGAGTCGTGCGGCACCGTGACCATGTGCCGTCGCAGCGACCCGCCCGTGGTCGTCGCCGCCACCTCCGGCCGGGCCATCCCGGGCTTGGAGGTCCGGGCGGTCTCCCGCGACGGCGAGCCGGTGGCACCGGGGGAGCCCGGGGAAATCGTTGTTCGCGGGTACACGGTCATGTCGGGCTACTGGGGCAACGAGGAGGCGACGACACAGGCCGTCGACGCGGAGGGCTGGCTCCACACCGGGGACATCGGGGTCCTCGATGACGCCGGCAACGTCACCATCACAGACCGGGTCAAGGACATGTACGTGGTCGGCGGTTTCAACGCCTACCCGGCCGAAATCGAGGCCATCCTGCGCGGCCACGAGGCGGTGGCCCAGGTAGCGGTCGTCGGCGTGCCGGACGAGCGCATGGGGGAGGTGGGTTGCGCCTACGTGGTGCCGGCGACCGGCGCGGCGGAGCTCGGAAGGGACCCCGACGAGCTGGGACGCAGCATCCTGAGTTGGTCCCGGGGCGTCATGGCCAACTACAAAGTGCCCCGCGGCCTCGTGCTGGTCGAGGCCCTGCCGGTCAACGCCAGCGGAAAAGTGCTCAAACGAGAGCTGCGAGAGCGCTACGCGTCCGGTGTGGACTGCGTGGTGACGATGGAGAGGAGCGAGTAAGTGCGAGGCATCGTCTACACCGGATCGGGCGTCGAGGTGACCGACGCCCTCGAGGTGCGTGCCCCCGGCCCCACCGAGGTGAAGGTGCGCATGCAGGCCGCCGGAGTGTGCCACTCGGACCTCTCCGTGATCGACGGCACCATCCCCTTCCCGGCCCCCGCGGTGTTGGGCCACGAGGGTGCCGGTGTGGTGGAGGCGATCGGCGACGCCGTGCGGTCGGTCGAGCCAGGCGACCACGTCGTCATCGCCACATTGGCCAGCTGCGGCGCCTGTCGCGCCTGTAGCGCCGGGCACCCGACGTGGTGCAAGAGCTCGCTGGGCAACATCTCGACGCCCTTCACCTTCAAGGGCGAGCCGGCCTCGAACTTCGCCGCAGCGTCGGTGTTCTCCGAGACGACCATCGTGAGCGAGGTGCAGGCTGTCCGGATCCCCAAGGACGTCCCGCTTTCGTCGGCTTGCCTGATCGGCTGCGGGGTGCTCACCGGCGTCGGCGCCGTGCTGAACCGCGCCAAGGTGAGACCCGGTGACACGGCCGCCGTCTTCGGGGTCGGCGGCGTCGGGCTCAACGTGATCCAGGGCCTGCGCATCGCCGGCGCGACGCGGATCATTGCGGTGGACACCGTCGCCGGCAAGGAGACCTTGGGACGCCAGTTCGGCGCCACCCACTTCGTCGACGCCACGGCGGGCGACGCGGCTGCAGCCGTGCGCGGGCTCACCCCGGCCGACCGGGAGTCCGCCGCCGGTGCGTTGTTCCCGCTCGGCGGCGTCACATGGGCGTTCGACTGCGTCGGCCACCCCGCCGTGCTGCGGAGCGCGCTGGACTGCCTGGACTGGGCCGGCAACGCGGTCGCCATCGGCATCCCGCCTCGGGGCACCGAGGTGGCGGTCGACGTCAACGCGCTGGCCTACGTCGACCGGGGACTGCTCGGCTGCCGCTACGGGTCGTCCCGCCCGCACCACGACATCCCGCTGATGATCGACTTCTACCGCTCAGGCCTGCTCATGCTCGACGAATTGGTCTCGCTCACTCGGCCGCTCGAGAGGTTCGGCGACGTCGTCGACGAGATGCACGCGGGCCGTGTGGCGCGGGGCGTGCTTACCTTCGACTAGACACGCGGCATGCATGCACTCGGCGTGGGAGTGGGGCGTTCGTGAAAGGGGTCATCTTGGCTGGCGGCACCGGCTCGCGCCTGTACCCCTTGACCCGGATCACCAACAAGCACCTCCTACCCATCTACGACCGCCCGATGATCGCCTGGGCGATAGAGGCGGTGGTCTCCGCCGGGATCGACGAGATCATGCTCGTCTCGGGCGGCACGCACGCCGGCGAGTTCCTGCGTCTCTTGGGCAACGGGCGCGAGTACGGCATCCACCAGCTGTCCTACGCCTACCAGGAGAAGGCGGGTGGCATCGCCGAGGCCCTGGGCCTGGCCGAGCACTTCGCCGGGGGCGAGCCGGTGCTGGTGATGCTGGCCGACAACGTGCTGGAACGCTCCATCAAGCCGACCGTTGACGCGTTCTGCGCCGATCCCAGGGGCGCGCGCATCCTTCTCTCGAAGGTGGAGGAGCCCGAGCACCTGCGCCACCTCGGTGTGCCGGTGTTCGGCGAGGACGGCCGGGTGAGCGGCATTGAGGAGAAGCCCGAGCAGCCGGCCTCCGGGTACTGCGTCACCGGCATCTACTGCTACGAGCCCGGCGTCTTCGACGTGGTCGGACACCTGGAACCCTCGGCGCGTGGCGAGCTCGAGATCACCGATGTGAACAACCACTACGTGGGACTCGGCCAGATGTCGCACGACGTTCAGGAGGGGTTCTGGGGCGACGCCGGTGAGTCCATCGACGCCTACTACGCCGTCAACGACTTCGTGCGTGAGAACGGGGCCAACAAGTCCTAAGTCGGAGGAGTCACGGCGAAGCTAACCCGTGATCGCCTTCACCCGCGGCCCGATGCTTCCTAGATAGACAGCACCGGCTTAGTCTCCGTCCGTGCCTCGCGCACGGCGAGGTCGAAGTTCGGTCGGGAGAGCACCCGGGACACCGCCGACCGGCGTGCCGGCAGCGCCCCCACGTCACGGTGGGGTGACGCGCTGATCGTGAGGTCCGAGAGCTCCAGCGACGCCGGCGCACAGAGCAGCGCCTCGAGCCGATCGCCACAGGACGGATGGCCCAGGCAGTGCATCCGTCCCCCCTCCAGCACGGCGAGGCTCGGAGTATCGGCGTCGAACAGCCCGACGGCGTCGCGTCGCGGGGGAAACATGGTGAACAAGCAGATCGGATCAGGCTGCTCGAGGGTCAGACGGAATCTCCACCCGGGAGCAGCCGCAGGGGCGGCCCTGAACGACACCGGCGAGCGCAAGAGTTCCGTCAGGGTCGCGACCCGCTCGTCGGTTGCGTCGTCGAAGTGGGCGATCCAGCGCCCGCGCTGCGGGCGATCCCCCTCCGGCGTGTCGTCGTCAACCGTGTCCCCGTCGTCCCAGGGCACGTCCCGGAGGAGCGCACGTCGAGGGGGGCCGCCATGGGGCCCACGGAGTGGCATGAAGCCGCAGTAGGTGAGGGCGCGGCTGACCAGGACGGCATCACCAGGCCCGGACCCACCCCCGCCGACGCTCGCGCCCCCGATCTTCTCGAAGGCCACGGCCACCGTCAGTGCGGGTCGGAGCCACAGGGGCACGACCAGGCGCCCTCCGTGGACGAGCTGTTCCACCCATGCGGGTGAGAGGTCCCAGCATTCGGCGGTCACGATCATCCGATCGAAACACTGGCCCGGCCGCCCGAGCCACCCGTCGCCCGTCACGACCTCCACGCCACCGTTGCCGGCGTGGACCAGGTTGGCGACAGCCTGCGCCGTGACGTCGCGGTCGAGGTCGACCGACGTGACCGATCCGCCCCCGCCCACCAGGTGCAAAACGAGCGCGGCGTTGTACCCCGTGCCTGCGCCCACCTCCAGGACCCGTTGGCCCTCGGCCACGTCGAGCATCTCGAGCATCACGGCCATGATGTTGGGCGCACTGGAGGACGAGATCGGGACGCCGTCCTCGTCGAAGCGCGTCGGAATCGCCTCGTCGATCCGGTACACGCGGTCGAGAGACATCGGCGGGACGAAGCACTCCCGCCGCACCGCGGCGAACGCCTCTGCCACACGCGGGGAGCGAACGCAGCCACGCTCTTTCAACCGCGCGACCAGGAGTTCGCGATGGGGATCGGGGACCGGTTCCGGCACCGGCCTCAGCGCGCCGGCGGCTCCGGGGATTCGGCCGCCGCCGTCGCCGGTGCCACGACGGCACCCGCGCCCGCACCAGTACCCGGCACCTGCGCCAGCGCCCGCCGCACGCTCTCGGCAATGCCGGCTCCGTCCAACCCGAGACTGGCCAGGATGTCGTCGGCCTTCCCCTGCGCGAGATATTGCCGAGGGATTCCCAGCACGCGCGACCGCCGGGCCGGCTGCGCCCTCCGATGCCACCTGCGAGGCCAGCGCGTCGACCAGGAACGCGCCGGCGCCGCCGTGGCGCACGCCGTCCTCGGCCGTCACCACCAAGGCGTGACGCGCCGCGTCGGCCAGCATGGCCGCGTCGGGCGGCGACACCACTCGCACGTCCCATACGGTGGCGGCGACGCCCTCGGCCGCCAGCTCGTCGGCGGCGGCCAGGCACCCCCCCACCAGCTTGCCGACCCCGAGCAGGCAGACCGACCCGTCGCCCTTCCGCAAAAGCCGCGCCTCGAGCCCACTTCCCACGTCTCCCGGCTCCACGTGCCGTGCTGCTGTCTTGGGGAAGCGGATCGCCGACGGCCCCGGCCGTTCCAGCGCGCAGCGCAGCATGGGCGCGACCTCCTCGGCCGACGACGGCGCGAAGACCGTCATACCCGGGATCGACAAGGCGAGCGGCAGGTCGAGCACACCGTGGTGGCTGGGCCCGTCGTCGCCCGTGATGCCGGCGCGGTCGAGCACGAAGACCACCGGCAGCGCGTGCAGGCCGACGTCGAGGTTGGCCTGGTCGAAGGCCCGGCTGAGGAAGGTCGAATACACCGCGACGACCGGCCGCAGGCCGGCCATGGCCATGCCGGCGGCCGACGTGACCTCGTGCTGCTCGGCGATGCCGACGTCGAAGAACCGCTCGGGGAAGCAGGCCTGGAAGGGGAGCAGCCCGGTCGGTCCGGGCATGGCCGCCGTGAGCGCGACGATCCGGGGTCCTCCCTGGCTGCGGCCAACAGCGCGCGCGAGAAGGCGTCGCCGTAGGTGGCGGCGCGCTGGGGCGTCTCGTCCACCTCGGTCTCTGGCCGCGAGCCCGGCGACGCCAGCCCGCCGGCATCGGTGGCGCCCGAGCCACCGACGGCGCGGCCGGCCGAGCTGCCGACGGTGTTCTCGGCGCCCGGCGCGCCGAGACCGGCGCTGGGCACCTTGAAGTCGTGCAGACGCTGGACGTCGTCCTCTTCCGCCGGCGCGTAGCCGCGTCCTTTCTGGGTCAGGACGTGCACGACGATGGGACCGTCCCACGCGGCGGCATGGGTGAAGGCCTGCTCCATGTGCTCGATGTCGTGACCGTCGATCGGCCCGGCGTAGCGCACCCCCAGCGCCTCGAAGAATGTGTGCGGCGACACCATCTCGCGCAGCGCGCTGGTGAGCGAGTGCACGCTCGAGTAGGCCAGCGGGCCGAACGCCGGCAGGTCGCGCAGGCGTAGGCGCAGGCGCTCGCGTGCCGCGGTGTAGGTCGGGTTGAGCCGCAGCGTCGTCAGCGACTGCGACAGCTGTGACACGGTGGGCGCGTAGGAGCGGCCGTTGTCGTTGAGCACGATCACGACCCGGCGGTGCGAGTGCCCGAGGTTGTTCAGCGCCTCGTACGCCATGCCCCCGGTCGAGCGCGCCGTCGCCCACCACGGCCACCACCTGGCGCTCGCCCTCTATGCCGCGCAGGCGGAACCCGTTGGCGATACCGTGCGCGTACGACAGCGCGGTCGAGGCATGGCTGTTCTCGATCCAGTCGTGCTCCGACTCGGCCCGGTTGGGGTAGCCGGACATCCCGCCCGCCTGGCGGAGGTTCTTGAAGCCGTAGCGGCGTCCCGTCAGGAGCTTGTGCACGTAGGCCTGGTGGCCGGTGTCCCAGAGGATGACGTCGCGGGGCGAGTCGAAGACACGGTGCAGGGCCAACGTCAGCTCGACCGCGCCGAGATTCGAGCCCAGGTGCCCCCCGGTCGTCGTCACCGTGTCCACGATGAACGTCCGGATCTCTTCGCACAGCTGAGCGAGCTCGTCGGGGCTCAGGGTTTTGACGTCGGCCGGCGTCTCGATGCTGTGCAGGATCATGGCGATCGGTCAGGCTACCCAATGCCCCCGGAGGGCATCGGGCGGGCCCGGCTGAGCAGGGTGCACGCGGACACGGCGACCGCGGCGAGGGCCAGCACCTGCAACCCGCGCGCCGGCCCCGAAGGCCTGGGAGACCCAGCCGACAATGGGCGCGCCGCCGACCCAGCCGATGTACCCGGCCGCGGTGAACGCGCCGATTGCGCTCACGAGCTGGCTGGCCATGCGGCTCACCGTGCTCATGACCAAGGGCCAAAAGAGCGAGGCGCCGCCCGCCCCGAGCGCGAGGCCGAGCGCAGCCACCGCCGCCACGGGGGAGACCGATTCGAGCAGGATGCCCCCGCCGGCGACGAGGCCGCCCGCGATGAGCGCGTGCCGACTGGAGAGCCGCCCGAGCGCGGTCCCCCCGGCGCCCCGCGTCGTCGCGGCCACCGCCTGCCCGAGCACGTACGCCCCCGCCCCGAGCAGCACGCCGGTGGCCAGGTGGCTCCGCAGGAAGAGCACGCCCCACGTGTCGACGCCGCCCTCGGTCACCTCGGCCAGCGCGAACACGGCCAGCAACACCAACAGGCCGTCGGCCCGCAGGCGCCGCAACGGGTGCGACCTCGGCGGTGGTCCGGCCGATCCATTGGATGCCGCCGCGTCGGCGGGCCCGGGATCGGTCGCGGCGGCCCACACTCCTACCACCACGCCGAAGACGGCGATCCCCGGCCATATCCAACGCCACGACAGGCCGGCGTGGATGACCACTGCGGCCGCGGCAGCGCCGGCGAGCGCGCCGGTGTTGAAAGTCGCGTGCAGGCGGACGAGGGCGGAAGGGTTGGACACGAGGCGGTGCGACGCTTCGGCGTTCATGGCCGTATCGATGCTGCCGCCGGCCACTTCGACGAGGACGAGGACCACGGTGAAGACCCACTTCTCCCGCATGAGCGCCAGGACGCACAGAAGCGCCGACCACGTGAAGAGCGCCAGCCAGAGAAGTCGGCGCGCGCCGACCCGGTCCGACAGGTGTGCCATCACCGCGCTCGATGCGCCCGCGACGGCGACGGCCACGGCGAGCAACACGCCGAGCTGCGCGTCGGAGAGGGCGAACGCGCGCTGGATGTCGTAGACCATGACCGCCCAGCTCCCCCAGAAAACCCCGAAGAGGACGAAGGACGTGACGACGGGGCCCGCGCCGGCGAGCAGCTGCGTCCCCGTTGTCGGCGCCTGCGACCCCTCGGCCGACGCCGGCGTGCTCAGGGCACGCCTGCTTTGGCGAGGAAGACCGTGCGGTCGACGACGACCCGGGTCACCCGCCCCGCGCCGACGAGCCCGCCTCCGTCCCCGCCCAGGCGCGCCGCCGACACGGTGAAGGTCAGGCGGCGGCCCTCGACCTTGACCAGCGTGGCCTCGGCCATCACGACGGCGCCGACCGCCACGGGGGCCAGGTGGTCGAACTGCACCCGCGTCGCCACGCTCGCCTGTGCGTCGGTGAGGTGCCCGTCGGTGGCCCGACAGGTCGCCTCCTCGCACAGCGCGATCAGCCGCGGTGTCGCCAGCACCGGGACGTCACCGGAGCGGAACTCCTCGGCCGTGTCGGCGAAACCGACGGTGAGCTCCACCTGGGCGCTCAAACCCGAGTGCGGTCCGTGTCCGGCGGCCGTCGCGGCGGCCGCCGTCTCGGTTGGGCGTTCGGGCACGGCGATTACGATACCGCCGTGCCTACCACCGACCTCATTGAGCCGGACGTCCTCGAGCGTGTCCTGTCGGCCGCGCTGGTCGGAGGCGGCGACATGGCGGAGCTGTTCGCCGAGGACGCCGTCACGTCCGCCGCGTCGCTCGACGACGGCCGCATCGAGGAGCTGTCCTCGGGACGCTCCCGCGGCGCCGGCATCCGCGTGGTCGACGGCGAGACCACGGGCTTCGCGCACACGGCCGACCTGAGCGAGCCGGGCCTGCTGGCCGCGGCCCGCGCCGCGGCGACCGTGGCCCAGGAGGGTGGCACGGGGGTGCGCACCGTGGCGCTCGGCCCCGGGGCCGCGCACGGGCCCGGCGCCCGCACGCCGCCCGACACGGTCCCCAAGGAGCGCAAGCTCGAGCTGCTCACCCACGCCGACGAGGTGGCGCGGTCGGCCGGCGACTCCATCTCGCAGGTGCAGGTCGGCTACGGCGACGGGCGCCGGCGCATCCTGGTCGCCAACTCCGACGGCCTGTTCGCCACGGACGAGCAGATCCGCACCCGCTTGAACGTCGTCTGCGTGGCCAACGGCGACACCGGCATGCAGACGGGCTACGAGTCGGTGGCGCGCACGGAGGGCTTCGAGATCTTCGAGCGCTACGACATAGAGGAGCTGTCCCGGACCGCCGCCAGCGCGCGCGCTGGCCAAGCTGTCGGCGCGGCCGGCGCCCTCGGGCGAGGTGCCGATCGTGCTGGCGGGCGGCAGTGGCGGCATCCTCTTCCACGAGGCGTGCGGCCACGGGTTGGAGGCGGACCACATTGTGAAGGACGCGTCCGTCTACGTCGGCCAGGTCGGCCAGCTCGTGGCCAGCCCTCTCGTCACCCTGGTCGACGACGGTACCTGGCTCGGCGAGTGGGGGAACTTCGCCGTGGACGACGAGGGCAACCCGCCGGCGCGCAACGTGTTGATCGAGAACGGGGTCCTCACCGACTACATGTGGGACTGGCTCCGGGGGCGCAAGGAAGGGCGCAAGAGCTCGGGCAACGGCCGCCGCCAGAGCTACCAGCACCTGCCGATGGTGCGGATGACGAACACCTACCTCCTGGCCGGCCCGGAGGACCCGGACGAGATCGTGGCGCAGACGCCATCGGGCGTGTACGTGAAGAAGCTGGGCGGCGGGCAGGTCAACACGGCCACCGGCGACTTCGTCTTCGGGACGACCGAGGCCTACCTGATTGAGAACGGCCGCATCACCGAGCCGCTGCGCGACGCCAACCTGATCGGGAACGGTCCCGAGGTCCTGCGCCGGATCGATGCGGTGGCCGGCGACTTCGACATGACGCCTGGCACCTGCGGCAAGGACGGGCAGAGCGTCCCGGTCGGCTGCGGACAGGCCACGCTGCGTATCACCGGGGTGACGCTCGGCGGCACCGCATGAGCGGCGCGTCCGCGAGGCGACCGGCGTGAGCGCGGGCGTGGGCGACGACCTGCTGGAATCTGGCCACGTCCGTGGTGGAGCGGGCCCGCCCGGGAGAGGGCATGGAGGTCTATGTCACCCGCGGCACCGACACCGAGGTGCGGGCCTACGAGGGGGAGATCGAGTCTCTGACGTCGGCCGACTCGTCCGGCGTGGGCATCCGGGTGGTGCTCGAGGACGGGGATGGGCGGGGGAACCGCGTCGGGTTCGCCTGGGCCGGCTCGCTCGATCCCGTCGTGATCGACGCCGCCCTGGGCGACGCCCGCGACAACGCGCGCTTCGCCACCCCCGACCCCGACGTCGTGCTGGCCTCGCCCGACGGGGTTGACGCGGTGGACCTCGACCTCTGGGACGACGGTGTCGCCTCCATGCCCATGGAGAAGAAAGCGGCCCTGGCCGTCGAGCTCGACCGCGCCACCCGGACGGCCGACTCCCGGGTCAGGCAGGTGTCAGTCGGCCGACTACTCGGACAGCCGGGTGGAGGTCGCCCTCGCCACGACGTCCGGCCTGGTCTCGTCGCGCCGGCGCACGTCGGCCTTCCTCTCGGTCGACGCCATCGTCGGCGAAGGCGCCGAGACCCAGACCGGGACCGGCTTCAGCGTCGGGCGCGGCCCGTCCGACCTGGTGCCCGAGGAGGCCTGGACGACGCGGTGCACCGCGCCGTCCGCATGCTCGGGGCGACCAAAGCGGGCTCGACCCACTGCACCGTCGTGTTCGACCCGCGCACAGCGTCGACGCTGCTCTCGGTCGTTGCCTCCGCGCTCTCGGGCGAGGCGGTGGTCAAGGGCCGGTCCTTCTTCGCCGGCCGGATCGGCGAGTCCGTGGCCGCTGCCGGCGTGACCCTGGTGGACGACCCGACGGACCCCCGCGCCTACGGCGCCGCGACCCACGACGGCGAGGGCCTGGCCTGCCGCCGCAACGTCCTGATCGCGGACGGTGTGCTGCGCATGTTCGTCTACGACACGGTCTCGGCCAAGCGGGCCGGGACGGCGTCGACCGGGCTCCGCGGTGCGGGGCGGTTTCGCCGGGACGCCTTCGGCCGGGTGCCGCGCCCTGGTGCTGTCACCGGGCGATCGGTCGGCCGAGGAGATCCTGGCCGCAGTGGGCGAGGGCTTCTACGTCCAGTCCATCACCGGCGTGCACTCCGGGGTGAACCCGGTGAGCGGCGACTTCTCCGTGGGGGCGGAGGGGCTGATGATCGCGGGCGGCAGCCTGGCCCAACCCGTGCGGGAGGTCACCGTGGCATCGACGCTGCAGCGCATGCTGCAGTCCGTGGTAGAGATCGGGGCCGACCTGCGCTGGCTCCCCGGTGTGGCGGCCGGTCAGACCCTGGCCATCGCCGATATGGCGCTCAGCGGGGAGTAGGTGCTCCGGGACTCAGCCGGCGCTCGACGGCAGCGGGTGCCGGGCTCTTGGAGTCCTTTTTCTCCGAACGACCGGACTTGTCCGACCCGCCGGACCCGGACGTGGACGCCGAGTCGGAACCGGAGTTCGAGCCAGCCTCCGAACCCGGGCTCGAGGAGTCGCCGGCAGTCTCCTTCCGCGAGCCCGAGCCGTTGGAACCGTTGGCCGACGGCGCCCGCGAATCGGTCTTGTAGAAGCCGCTGCCCTTGAGCACGATGCCAACCGCGCCGTAGACCTTGCGGAGGGCGCCGCCGCACTCGGGGCACTCGGTCAGCGCCTCGTCCGTGAACCGCTGCACGGCATCGAGCCGTATGACCGCACGCCGTGCAGGCGTATTCGTAGGTCGGCACTCGTCTCCTCCGTGGCTCTGAACGGGCGCCCTCCGCTGGGCACCCTGTGTGCTCGCACTGCTTCCTCTGCTTGGCACTCGCTGCCTGAGACTGCCAGTCTACCTGCAGGGGCGGCATGACGGCGTCGGTCCTCGTTCTCACCAGGTCGTAGACTTCTGGCTCGTGTCCGACCGCAGCCTGGCCAACCTCGACCCACTGGGCGGAGCACGCATGGTCGATGTCACGCCCCGGGAGCCCACGCACCGCCGGGCCCTGGCCCGCTGCCGGGTGTCGATGCTGCCCGAGACCACCACCATGGTCGCCAACAACGCCATCACCAAGGGCGACGTGCTGGCGGCGGCACGGATCGCCGGGATTTCAGGCCGCCAAGCGGACGGCCGACCTGATCCCCATGTGCCACCCCGTCCTGGTGGGGTCCATCGGGGTCAATTTCTCCATCGGTGACGACTACGTCGAGGTGGAGGCCCAGGTCGAGACCGTGGACCGCACCGGGGTCGAGATGGAGGCGATGACGGCCTGCACCGTCGCCGCGCTCACCGTCTACGACATGTGCAAGTCCTCGGACCGCACCATGACGATTGAGCACGTCGCGCTGTGGGAGAAGACCGGCGGCCGCTCCGGTCCCTGGCGCCGCTCCGAGGCCGACCACCTGGGCCTCTGATCCCGCAGCCGCCCGTCCGGCAGGGCCCGGAAGGGCGGATTGCCCGAGGAGGCTGTCTATATTCAGCCCCGGTGACCATGACCACGCCTTCCCAAGAGGCGCCCGACGTCGGCAAGGGGATCGTCGGTGCCGTCACCTCCGTCGTGGGCCGCATCGGGGGGCGCAACGTGGTCGTCTGCCGAGCCCTCGGCACCATGCGGCGAGGCGCCATCACCCACGCCGACGGGCTCCGTCTCGAGGAGGCGGCCGATCAGGCCCGTCACCTCGGGATCCCGTTCGTCTTCTTCGTCGCCTCGAGCGGTGCCGACGTGCACGACGGGGTGGCCGCACTGCACGGATGGGGGACGCGCGGCAGCGGCGATCTCCCGCTGCAGCGGGCAGGTCCCCGTCATCGCCGCGGCCACCGGCCCGGTCGTGTCGGGGCCCGCCCTCCTGCTCGGGCTTGTCCGATCTGGTCGTGATGAGCGCCGAGGCGGTCGCCTTCGTGTCGGGCCCGCAGATGGTGGCGGAGTTCACCGGCATACGGATCGGTCTGCGCGAGCTGGGCGGGACGGGGACCACTGCCACATCCAGCGGACTGTGCGCCGTGGAGTCCGACGACGTCGACGGCGCGGTGGCCGAGCTTCTCGAGTACCTCCCGTCGAACACCGACGAGCTCCCGCCGCAGTCGCCCGGTCAGCGACTCGGTGCTGCGCCCGACGCCGGAACTGCGCACGCGTCATCCCGGACCGCAAGGCGGCGACCTACGACGTCCGGGACGTGGTCCGATCCGCTGGGCGACGACGGCGAGTTCCGCGAGCTGTGGCCGCGCTGGGCGGGCCAGCTCGTCACCGCCTTCGCCCGCCTCGGCGGCATGCCCGTGGGCGTCGTGGCCAACCAGCCCCGCATCCTGGCCGGCACGCTCGACATCGCGGCGTCCCAGAAGGCGGCGCGGTTCGTCCGGCTCTGCGACGCCTTCAACCTGCCCATCGTCAGCCTGGTCGATACACCGGGCTTCCTGCCCGGGCAAGGACCTCGAGTGGCGGGGGATGATCCGACACGGCGCCGAGTTGGCCTTCGCCTACGCCCAGGCGACCGTGCCGCGCCTGTGCCTCATCCTGCGCAAGGCGTTCGGCGGCGCCTACATCGTCATGGATTCTCGGGGCGTCGGCAACGACCTGTGCCTGGCCTGGCCCGAGGCCGAGGTGGCCGTCATGGGCGCATCCGGCGCGGTGCAGATCCTCCACCGGCGGCTGGACCCGTCCGAGCGGACCGACCGCGAGTCGGCCTACGAGGAGGCCTACCTCAACCCCTGGCCGGCGGCCGAACGGGGGCTCGTCGACCAGGTCATCGACCCGGCCGACACCCGGCTGGCCCTGTGCGGCGTCGCTGCGCCAGCTGTGCACGAAACGGGAGTTGGTCGTGGGCCGCAAGCACGATGCCGGCCCGCAATAGCGGTTGCGACCTGGGGATTTGTGAAATGTCATCAATTCGCAACGAAGCTGAGGTGCATTTCGTCGCCGACCGCAGGTAAAGGATTCGGGCATGATCAGCGGTGTGGTGCCCCCACACGAGGAGTCTCTCTACGTCCTGGAGTCGTGCCACAGCACGTGGATTTTCGACACGGAGAAGATGCGCTTCCGTCGCGTCCTCAAGGGACTCGCGCTGGATGTGCACGCCGCCACGACGGCGTGGCGTGCCTACTACGGCCTCGAGATCGACCCCATTTCAGAGTCCTTCGTCGTGCTGCTGAACCCCGAGGGCACGCGGCTGCTGCGTTCGTGGCGCCACGTCGAGCACTGCCCCCAGTGCGGCGGCAACCAGACGGCGGAGCTCTCCCTCGACGAGCTCGGAGCGCGTCGCTGGCCTGACGTCGCCTGCGCCGGGGCCATCACCCGAAGCCCCGCGTCGGCTCAAAAGTGGATGACGTCCTCCGCGACGGCACACCGGCAGCAGACGCTACTGCCAGCCCCGTTCTACGAAGGCGACATAGGCCGCGGCCATACGGGCGGGTAAGAGCGGCGGCTGGCGTCGGGTGACGTGCAGGAGAGCGGCGTCCACGCGTGGGACAGGGCGGAAGGCGGTAGCCGGAATACGCCGCCCCACCTCGAACGTCCACCAGGGCGCCCACGCGGTGGAGAGGGCGGTCGACGGCGGGATCGCCGCGCGCTTGCGCGCGACCTCCCACTGCACCACCACATCAGCGCGGCCAGGCGGCCGCCCGGGTCCCCGAGCAGCCGCCGCAGGATGGCGGTCGTGGACCCGAACGGGAGGGAGCCGAACACCCGGAAGGGTCGTCGCGGCAGGCGGGCGTCCAATGCGTCCCCCCGCACGACGGTGACGTTGCGGAGCCCCCTCCGCCGGACCTCCCGCCGGAGCGCGTCGGCCCATGCCGGGTCCTTCTCGAGTGCGATGACGTCGCACCCCGCGCCGCGCGAGCGCGAACGTACAGGCGCCCCGGCCGGGGCCGATCTCGACCACCAGATCGCCCGGGCTGAACGCCGCGTCGGCGACCAGCCCGTCGGCCAGGTCAGCGCGGAGGAAGTTCTGTCCGAGACGGCGACGTCGCTCGTCCCGTGGCGTCCGCTTGGCCGCGGACACGGACCATCACCGACATGCCCATGGGAGTCATTGTGCCCGCCCGGGCCGGCGCGCGCACGGGAGGGGCTCAGGCGACGGGAGGTCCGGGCAGCCCGTGCCTCCGCTGTTGGCGGTCGGCGCGCTCGATCTCGCGCTCGACGTCCGTCCACAGCAAGGGGTCAGCGTCCTCGGTGCCGGCGGTGGCCTGGCCTCGGGTCATGATCACGAAGGCCACCGTCCACAGGACGGCGATGGTGCTCAGCTTGGCCAGGAACCCGGCCAGCTGCTGGTCGAGCAGCGGCGTCAGGTCGGCGACCCTGCCGGCATGGGTGAACGGTGGGTAGAGCGAGTGCCGGGCGAAGATCCACACGATCGACAGGAAGCTCGGGACGATCGACTGCACGATCAGGTAGCCGCCGCGCCCGAGCGGCGACAGCCTGGGGACGCCGGGCAGCTCGGTGAGCACCGGTGCCCACAGGACGAAGCCCGAGCCGAGGACGAGAAGCTCGATGAGGACGCGGACGAGGTCCGACCGGGAGGCCAGGCTCACCGCGCCCGTGGTGAGGGTGCCGACAGCGACGACGGTGACGATGAGGACGGCCGGTATGGGTCGGACCACCACGCGCAGCGCCGCGTCCAGCGGCGCAGGGCGGGTAAGCCGCGCCATGCAACGGCCGGGGTGTCCCGAGCACGAGCAGCGGTGGGACGGCAAGGGTGAGAAGGAGGCGCTGGAGCACAAGCGCCAGGAGCAACCAGTGGGTCGCCAAGTCGCCCAGCGGCCACGTCACCGCCGCGATGAGGACGACCACACCGGTGCAGAACAGCAGGCGCTGGCGGCCGGTGGCTTCGAATCCGTCCCGGTGGGTGGCCCAAAGGTACGTCGCCACCAGCGCCGGGAACGCGAGGAGCCAGAGCAGGTGGAGGTGCCACTCGAACGGCTGCGAGGCGGCGATCACGCGCCGGTGTCCGCCGTAGGCTCTGGGCGTGCAGGCGCCCGCGAAGCTCGATCGGCTGGAACGCGTCACGGACCTCGTCCTGGTGCTCCTGCACACCGCGCAGCCCCTGACGCTCGACGCCATCGCCAACCAGGTGCCCGGCTATCCGGTCGAGCACGCGGCGCGGCGTCAGGCTTTCGAGCGCGACAAGCGGTTGCTGCGCGACGAGGGTATTCCGGTTCTCACGGAGCGATTGGGAGGGCACGAGCAGTACGGCTACCGCATCGATCGCGACGCGTTCTACCTTCCCGACCTTGCCCTCGAGCCCGACGAGCAGGTCGCGCTGCACCTCGCCGTCGCCGGCGTCCACCTCGGCGATCCTAGTGGGCGGGATGCGCTTTTGAAGTTGGGCGCGTCCGGTCTCGCCGACGTGCGCCCGATCGCGTCGATGGTGCCGTCGGCGGCCCTCATCGAGCTCTTCGAAGCGGTCCGGACCCACGCGACCGCGACGTTCGCCTACCGGGGCGAGGAGCGCAGCGTGGCGCCCGTCGGACTCCGGTTCCGCTTCGGCCACTGGTACCTGGTGGCGTGGGACGTGGACCGCACCGCAGTGCGCACGTTCCGCGTCGACCGCATAGACGGCGGCGTCGGCCGCGGCGAAGCGGGTGGAGCAGAGGTGCCGGAGGGAGTCGACGTCGAGCGCGCGCTCCCCGACGAGCCCTGGCAGGCCGACGGGGAGGACGCCGTCGGCATGCGCGTGCTGGTGGACGCACTCGAGGGCCCCCGGGTGGCGGACGAGGTCGGTCAGGACAAGGTCACCGCCCGCCGTCACGACGGGTCGGTCGAGGTGGCGTTCACCGTGTCGTCGTTCACCTCCATCCGGTCGTGGGTGCTCGGGTTGCTCGACCACGCCACCGTCCTGGAGCCGGCGGAGTTCCGGTCCGAGCTGGTCACGTGGCTGCAGGCGCTGACCAAGCTCCCGCCGTTCGCTGCCGCGCCGGCAGCCGTGCCGGTGTCCGACGGTGAGCCCCGGGGCGCACGTCACGCCCCGGGCAAGGAGACGAGCGACCGGCTCCGCCGGCTGTTGGCCATCGTCGGGTGGCTGGCCCAAGTGGGCGAGGCGTCGGTCGCGGAGGTGTCGAAACGCTTCGGCGTCGACGAGCAGGAGCTGGTCGCCGAGCTGGAACTGGCGGCCTGCTGCGGCACCCCGCCCTACACACCCGACACGCTCATGGAGATAGAGGTATCGGAACATTCGGTACGTGCCTTCCTCCCCTCCGAGTACGCCCGTCCTCGGCGCCTGACCCCGGCTGAGGGGTTCGCGGTGGCGACCTCGGCCCGGCTCCTGCTCGCCGTCCCCGGCTCCGACGACGACGCGTTGCGCCGAGCCCTGGCCAAGCTCGATGCCGCGCTGGGCTCGCGCGAGGCAGTCGGCCTCGACGTCGACGCGCCGACGCACCTGGCCGTGATCAGAGAGGCGACCGACGCCAACCGGAGGCTCGACATCGACTACCACTCCGGTTCGCGGGACGAGTTGACGACGCGCACCGTCGAACCTGTGCAGGTGATCACCATGGGCGGGCACTGGTATCTCGATGCGTTCTGCCAACGGGCCGGCGACATGCGGCGCTTCCGGGTCGACCGGATCATGCGGGCGCAGCCGCTCGACGAGGCCGCGACGCCCGACCGGCGCCCGCGGCCGTCGGAGGACCTGTTCGTCCCCGGCCCCGGCGCACTCGAGGTGCACTTGCAGTGCGGTCCTGAGGCCCAGTGGGTGCCCGAGTCCGTCCCCGTGCGGGGTGTGCGTCGCGACGCGGAGGGAACCGTGACCGACGTGGTCCTCGACGTCGAGGGCGTGGCCTGGTTCGAACGGCTCCTCCTCCAGCTCGGTCCGGCGGCCCGCGTCGTGAGCCCGCCGGAGATGACCGACCTGGTCGCCGACGCCGCCCGCCGGGTCCTGGGCCGCTACGGCGAAGAAGCAGCGCCGATAACGTCGCACGGATGAGCGACGCCCACGACTTCAACCGCAGCATCATTGAGGAGTTCCGGGCCAACGAAGGGGTCGCGCGGTCCTTCGGCGACGTCCCGGTCCTGTTGCTGCACACGACCGGAGCCAAGAGCGGACGGACGAGAGTCAACCCGCTGGCCACGCTGCCGGCCGGACCGACTGGCGCGCCAAGGTGGCGTCCACGCGAGCACTTCTCTGCCACGGCCACGCCGGTCACGGGCGTGGAGCGCGATCGCATCTACAGCGAGCAGGCATCTCGCGTGCCCGCCTTTGCGGACTACGCCCGGAAGACCGAGCGGGTCATTCCGGTCGTGGCCCTGCACCGTCACGAGTAGCTGAGGCCTGGCATTGGCGGCGCGTCGCCGACCGTTCACCGGGCGAAGGAGCGGTGCGGCGAGAGGAGCCGGATGCTGGGGGTCCACCGAATCGGGTCCCACCGGGCGCTGTATTACCTGTCGGATCTCGCCCGCGAGCTCCCGCTCCCGACTTCTGCCAGGCCCGGCACGTGGTTCGGCGCCGGCGCTGCCGCCCTGGGGCTGGACGGCCCCATCGACCCCGCTGCCCTGCAGGCCCTCCTCGAGGGGCGCCATCCCCGCACCGACCGTCCTCTCGGCACGGGCAGGGCCACCGTGGCGGGCCTCGACCTCACCTTCAGCGCGCCCAAGTCTGCCAGCGTGCTCTTCGCACTCGGCGGGGCGGACACGGCGCGCCGCATCGTCACCGCACATGACGACGCGGTGTCCGGCGCAGTGGCGTACCTGGAGCGTCACGCCGTGGGCGCCCGGCGGCAGGCAGGGGAGGAGCGGCTGGTGCTGCCGACGAGCGGCGTGGTGGCGGGCACGTTCACCCACGCCGTGAACCGCAATCACGACCCGCACCTGCACAGCCACGTCGTCATGGCAAACCTCGTCCATGCGAGCGACGGCCGGTGGGGCGCCTGCGACGGCCGGGGGCTCCGCGCCCACTCAGCGGCTGCATCCGCGGTGTACGACGCGCACCTCCGGCACGAGCTCACGCGCACCCTGGGCGTGCGATGGTCACAGGCGCCAGGAAATTCGAAGGAGGTCGAAGGAGTCCCGGCCGTACTCCTCGGCGAGTTCTCCTCGCGGGCGGCCGACATCCGCCGCCAGCGCCATGACGCAGGAGTGCGCTCGACTCGCGGCGCGCGCATCGCCTGGGCGGTCACCCGCGCCGGCAAGGAGATGGCCCCGCCGTTCGACGTCCTCGTCGTCGAGTGGCGGAGGCGGGCGGCCTGCGCCGACCGCGCGGACCTGTCCCAGGTGCTCCCGCCCCGCCGACAGCCGGGGCGGGTCTCGGTGGACGAGCACGCCTTCGCGGCGGTCCTGCTACCGATGGCCCACGGTGGGGCGCACCGCCGAGACGTCGTCCAGGCCCTGGCTGTGGCCGCTCCCGACGGAGCGCCGACCAGCTGGATCGACCGGCTGGCCACGCTGTGGGTGCCCGAGACCGCGTCCCCCGCGGTCGGCGTGACCGAGCCGCTGCACCGGCGCGCCGACGTCATGCCAGGCGGGCATCTGATCCGAGTGCTCGGACCGCGACCGCTGGAGCCGGCGGCGCACGAGGTGTGGCGCGACGCTGCGCGGGCCATCGACGGGTACCGCCGTCGCTGGGGTCTGACGCGTTCGCCCGATTCGTTCGGTCTCGGTGATCCGCCGATGCCCCGTGCCCTGTTCGGCGCTGCCCGCCTGGCCGACCATGTGCGGACGATGCACGAGGTCGATGCGGCACGTGTCCGGCTCGGCTTCCGGGAGCCGCTGACGGTCGAGCTGTCCCTCGGCCGTTGACACGGCGTGCGCTCAGCGCCCGAGGGCGAGGCCCTCTCGGGTGAGCTCGCCGCGGTGCCCCTCGCGCCCAGGTCCGCGCGCACGCTCCACCGCGGCCAAGTCCCGCCAGGGGTGGCGGGAGTGGAACGGCGTCAACTCGACATCGTGGATCGCCTTGTCCGGGCCGAGGACGATCGCATGGCCCGGTGTGCCGCGGGCGATCGCGTCGACCGCGAGGACCGGCTGTCGCGTGGTGCCGACCGAGCTCGACGGGAGGACGCGACCCCACGAGCCGACCGATCGCGTCAGGGTGGTCGAGGGGACCTCCCGTTGTCCCGCGAGCTCACTGAGGTCGCTCAGCGTCTTCGTGTCGGCGATGCCGGGCAGCACGACCGTGGTGCCGAAAAGCGAAAGGAAGCCATCCGCCGCCCCGCCCCAGCGAGCCCGGGCTTGCGAGAGGTCCTGCAGGCAAGCCAAGACAAGGAGGCCCTGCCCACCTCCCTCGCTGACCATGGCGGGAAGGTCCGGTATGGGTGCGATGTTGGCCACTTCGTCCAGGGCCAAAAGGGCGGGCGGCCCCCCATGCTCGTCCAGGGACCGGGCGTACGCCGCGTCCCGCACGTCGCCGATCATGGCGACGACGAGCGGCGCGAATTGGCGCTGCTGTCGCCCGGTCGAGCAGACGTAGAGCGTGTGCGGTCCCTCGCAGAACTTCGGGAGTGAAAGCGCTGGCGCCGCCGTCGACGACATGGCCGCGCCGGTCCGGTAGGCGGCCAGGACGCCGGACGCGGTCGACCAGATTCCCGACTGCTCCCGGGGGTCGGTCGCGACGATGCCCGCCAGGAGGTCGGTGGCCGGTGCCTCTTCTCCGGCCGAGACGGAAAGAATTTCGAGAGCGGGGGCTCCGTGATGCCGGTCGATCCACCGGAGGACCTCCGTCATGGGCAGCTGCTCGAGGGCCGCTGCGTGCAGCAGCGTGGAGAGCAGTGCGCCGGCCCGCTCGTTCCAGTGGTGCTCGGCCCCGTACGGACCGCCCAGCCGGCCGGCCAGCACCATGGCGTCGGCCGTCTGCACGGCGGCATCCCATTGGCCCGCCGTCGAGAGAGGAGACCACCCGATGCGCTCGACGCCGCGTCGGGCATTCGACTTCGCCACTGGGGTCGTAGAGGAACGCCCATCCGTCGTGACCGCGCGCGGTGGCTGTGGCAGTCATGACATCAGGCTTGGTGGAGGTGGAGACGACCGGACCAGCCCACACCAGGATGTTGGGGATGACCAGGGACGATGTCTTACCGGAGCGCGGAGGTCCCAACACCAGCGTCGACCGCTGGTCCCCGGCCCACGACCACCCGGCCGAGCCCTTCCCAACATAGACGCTGTGATCGACCTTTTGGTGGACCTCGCGCAGTGCAGCGGTGGAAATCAGCGACGAATGTGCCAGTTCAACACGGTGATCAGCGATGTATTCGATAACTCCATGTTTGCGTTGGTGAACCAAGAAATCCATGGGACATATCGACGAAACAGGCGACGAGAAGTTGCGACACGCCTACATCTCATGCGTGGCACTCGCCAATGTGAGATGTGAATACGCCGTCAAAGTCACGCGGATCAGAAACGAGAAAAGAGCGCGCGAGTCAAAATGCTTGACCTGAGCATGTTGACAACAGAAGAATGTGTGTACTCGAGTTGTGAGGAGGCTGATGTGTGTTGCGACACAGCGATGTGTGGCGCGCAGAGCGACAGTGTCGGATCGCTCGTCGGTGCGCGTCTACCCTCGCGTCGTGGCACACCCATCCAACGTCACGGGTCGGGGTATCAGGACGGCTTGGAGTGAGGTGGAGAAGTCGATGGCATCCCCATTCGCGCGCCTGTCGTCGTATTTGACAGTGAATCCGGTGCGGCAGTGCGCACGGCGTCGGGCGGTTGACCTCGGCGTGGCGCAGGCTTCACCTCTATTCAGTGACCATGCTCCTAGGGAGGTGCACCTGTGGCAGTAGCCGCAAAAAGAAGGGGTCCGGCCAGAAAGGCCGCGAAAAGCGGGCCCCGGCAAAGAAAGCAGTCAAGCGCGCGCCGGCGAGAAAGGCGGCCAAGCGGCCCGCCAAGCGCCGTACCACCGCCAAGAAGGCAGTGAAGCGGGCTCCGGCGAGGAAGGCTGCAAAGCGCCGTCGTCCGGCCAAGAAGGCTGCGGCGAGGAAGGCCCCGGCCAAGCGTCGTCGTACCGCCAAGAAGGCTGCGGCGAGGAAGGCCCCGGCCAAGCGTCGTCGTACCGCCAAGAAGGCTGCGGCGAGGAAGGCCCCGGCCAAGCGTCGTCGTACCGCCAAGAAGGCTGCGGCGAAGAAGGCCCCGGCCAAGCGTCGTCCGGCCAAGCGCCGGGCCGTCAAGAAGGCCGCGCCGGCCAAGCGGGCACGTCGGACCCGCAAGGTGGCGCGCAAGCGCTAACCCGCGCGTTCCAGGAACGGGAGAAGCCGGGGGCCTCAGGGCCCCCGGCTTTGCGCGTACGCCGAGCCTTGTTCAGCGAGTGTCGATGAGCTCGGCGACGTCCGCCGGCCAGTCAACGTCGTAGGCCAGATCCGGCACCCGGAGCACACGCGCCGCCAGTCCGAGCCGGGCCGCTTCGGCGCGGTGGGCCCCGAAGGAGCCGGCGCCGTACGCGAACTCGAAGTCGCATGCCGCCGGGAGCCGCAGGACGTTGGTGCCGTCGTCCCGGCGGTCGGGGACGAGCGTCACCCCGTCGAACGGAGCGAGGCGCCCCAACCCGCGGGCCCGCGGCAGGTCGCCGTGCGCGACCGTCACCCACTCCGTCCCGGCGCCGGCCAGACGGCGCACGCCCGCGCGGACGGCGCCGTTGAGCCCTTGTCCCGGTGTCCACACAACGGTGGCGCCGTGCTCCGACGCCCACTCGGCCACGTCCTCGTCGTCGCACACGACGGCAACGGGCAAGGGCGCACAGGCGGCAAACACGTGCTCGGCCATGGAGCGGACGAGACGGATCCGCTCGGCGTCGCTCAGCGTGGTGCCAAGCCGCCGCTTGGCCTGCCGGAAGGCCTTGACGGGCACGAGCGCGACCTCGGGGCCCAGGGGGGCCATGGGGGCCATGTGGCCTTGTGCCCCGGCCGTCGGCAGCGTGCTCGACACCAGGTCAGTGTACGGGCACGGCGATGGGCGTCTCCCGGCGCCGCCGTAGTCTCTTGGTCATGAGCGAGCGGGTGGTGGTGATCGGAGCGGGTTCGTGGGGGACCGCGATGGCGACGCTGGTGGCGTCGTCGAATCCCGCCTCGCTCTGGGTGCGCTCGTCCGACCTGGCATCGTCGATGCGCGACACGCGTGAGAACACTTCCTACCTGCCCGGCATCCGGCTCCCCGACGGGCTGTTGGTCACGTCGTCGTTCGCCGAGGCGCTCGACGGAGCCGTCATCGTCTTCATGGCCGTCCCTTCGCACGGCTTCCGCGCCGTGCTCTCGGACATGGCGCCCCACGCGGGCAAAGTCGAGGCCGTCGTCAGCTTGGCCAAGGGCATAGAGATCGGGACGAACCTGCGGATGTCCCAGGTGGTGGCCGAGGTGCTGCCCGGCGTACCGGCGGGCGTCCTCACCGGACCCAACCTGGCGAAAGAGGTGGCCCAGGGCCACCCGGCCGCATGTGTGGTCGCCCTGCCCGACGAGGACCTGGCGCGGCGGGTGCAGGGCCTGGTGCACACGCGCACCTTCCGTACGTACATGGGCACCGATGTGGTCGGGTGCGAGATCGCGGGTGCCACGAAGAACGTCATGGCCATCGCCGCCGGCATCGGCGACGGTCTCGGCCTCGGGGACAACACCCGCGCCGTGCTCATCACCCGGGGCTTGGCCGAGCTCGGCCGCCTCGGGGTGACGCTCGGCGGGAGGGTGCTCACCTTCGGGGGCCTGGCCGGGGTGGGCGACCTCGTGGCGACCTGTGCCAGCCCGAAGAGCCGGAACCGCACGGTCGGGTACGCCCTCGGCGAGGGACACACGCTCGAGGAGATCGTCGGCAGCATGCACATGGTGGCCGAAGGGGTGAAGAGCGCCGGACCCCTGGTCGGGCTCGCCCACGCGCACGACGTGGAGATGCCGATTGCGGAGCAGGTCAAGGCCATCGTGGAGGGCACGTGCTCGCCGAGCGAGGCGCTGATGAACCTGATGAGCCGGCCGTCCCGCGCCGAGTGGGACGAGGCCCTGTTGCGGGGGCTCCCCGGGTGACCGGGCGGGCGGACGTCACCGAGGAGCGCGCCGACGACGAGCGTCGGGTCAAGGCCTTGGCACACGTCCGCGAGATCCTCTTGATGCACGGCGCGACGGACGAGGAGGTCGACCGGGCGGTGGCGGACGGTGTCATCGACCTGTTCGTGGCGGACCGCATGCTGGTGCCCGCGCGGCGGCGCTACACCCGCGCGCGAGGTGTCCGACCTCACGGGCGTCCCCCTCGAAATGCTCGAGCGGTTCTGGCGGGCGCTCGGATTCGCGAGCGTCCCCGACGACGACCCGGTCTTCACCGACCTGGATCTCGAAGCGGTCCGGATCCTCCAGGGCATGCGGGCGATCGGCGCGGCCGACACCGACACCTCGTTGCAGATGGCGCGGGTGATCGGCTCGTCGATGGCGCGCATCGCCGAGGCCGAGCTGGTCCCCGGCGTGATGGTCAGCACCGAGGTCGACCCCGTGCTCTCCGCCGAAGCCTTCGCCAGCGTGGCGGACGTCACGATCCCGGCCATGGCCAAGCTGCTCGAGTTCGTGTGGCGGCGCCAGGTGGCGGCGGGGATCCAGCGCAACATGATGATGCGGAGCCATGGGCTGGCCCCCGGGCAGAGCCCGGTCCTGGCGGTGGGGTTCGCCGACATGGTGGGCTTCACGCTCCTGAGCCAACACCTCTCCGACGAGGAGCTGGCTGCCGTCGTGCGGAGGTTCGAGGAGATCTCGCACGACATCGTGATCTCGGCCGGCGGGCGGGTCGTCAAGATGATCGGCGACGAAGTGATGTTCGTCGTCGACGACGTGGCCGCCGCCGCCCGCATCGGGCTCGAACTGGCCGACGCCTATGCGGACGACGACCTCCTCTCCGACGTGCGGGTCGGGTTGGCCCTCGGCCCGGTCCTGCTGCAGGGACGGCGACTTCTTCGGGCCGACGGTCAACCTGGCCCACCGGATCGTCAATATCGGCAACCCGGGGACGGTGCTCATGTCGGACGGGTTCCACCGGGCCCTCCGAGAGGCGGCGCCCGACGGCTACACCGCGCAGGCGCTCCGACCACGCCTGCTCAAGGACCTCGGACGGGTGCAGTTGTGGTGGCTGGGACGACCCGGACAGCGCGCGCCGACGGCGCGGGCGAGGAAGCCGACCGCCGTCGCAACGTGCGCTGGGAGCGCCTGGCCGAGGTCCTGCGTGACCTCGAGGAACTGCGCGACGTCGGCGAGCGCCTGCTTACCAGCAGTCGCGCCTCCGCCGGCTCGGGCTCACTCGTCGCGCAGCCGGGCCGAGGCGATGCCGAAGGGGCGTAAGGAGAACGTGCCCTCGAAGGGCTCCCGCGGGTAGCCCCGCAGGTCGACCAGCCATCCCGCGCGCCCGGGGAGCGACACCGTGGCCGGCGCGGCCGACGGGTTGAAGACGCGGAGCTCGAGCATGCCGCGCACGCGGTGCAGCGCGCTGACCACGGCGCCGTCGACGGTCAGGGCGCTCCCGGCGGTCGGCCGCGTGCCCCCGCCCAGGCTGGCGACCGCCTCCAGGGGGAGCAGCACGTCGTCGGCCAGCGCGTAAGGATCCGCGCAGTCCAGCTCCAGCGCGTAGCGCAGCGTCACCCGCTTGCCCCGCATCTGCAGCCCTTCCACCGGGGTCATGGGCCCGGCGGGGAAGGGCCGGTACGCCATGCCGAGGCGCGAGAGCATGCCGGTCGAGCGCAGCACCGTGAGCGCCAGGGTCCGGGCGGCGTCTCCGCCGGCGCCGGCCTCCAGGTCGACGAGCTCGTACTCGCACACCCCCTCGTGCGCCACGGTCAGGCGCCCCGGCGGTCACGAAACGGTGTGCCGGCGCCGTGGGCAGTCCGAACTCGTCGGGCCGGCCCTCCGCGGTGAGCCCGCGCGTCACGACGGCGAAGGCACTCTCGGCGTGCGACTCCGCCGCCGGCTCGGGCAGGGGCAGGTGCACCCGCAGGCGGTGGTCGCCGCTCGGGTTGACGAAGCTGGTCGTGACACGGACGACCGGGTCGTCGGCGCGCAGCTCAAGGTCGGTGTCCACCTCGACACGGTGGCTCCCGACACGCGCCTGTGAGGACCCGTCGACATGGTCAGGCCACTCGTAGGTCGAAGTGATCCGGACGCGTGCCGCGGACCGGGCCGCGCTCGTCCAGCGCCACCGTCACGGCGACCGGGCGTGTCGACGAAGGAATCCTGGCGGGGCGGCGAGTAGTTGTAGGAGTCGCCGAGATCACCCCCGTCGACCAGGCGGCCGTAGCCGTGGACGCCGCCGAGCGAGAACGTGCCGTCGGCCGCATCCACCTCGACCCGGACCAGCCCGTTGGAGAGCGCGACCGCGCCGTCTTCGGAGGCCTCGACCGGGTGGGCCAGCGCC
Source organism: uncultured Acidimicrobiaceae bacterium (assembly GCA_963808355.1). Lineage (GTDB taxonomy): Bacteria > Actinomycetota > Acidimicrobiia > Acidimicrobiales > RAAP-2 > Bog-473. The sequence goes on along the minus strand of CAWEFL010000002.1, from coordinate 1,333,580 downwards.
GCCGGCTCGAACGGGCTCCAGCCGTACCCCGGCACCTCCATGGTGCGGGCCGCGATCCGGCGGGTGGAGGGCTGGTCCATTGAGACGCGGACGACGGCGTCGGGCCGAGCGCCCAAGCGGGTGAAGACGTCCTGCTTGGCCTCTGCGATGGGGACGTTGGGCTTCTCCTCGGTGCCGACGGACACCGTGACGTCGATGCCCTCCTCGGTTTCGGAGACCTTGACCTCGTGCACCCAGGCGTCGTCACTGATGCGCGGCCCCTGGAGCATGCCCAACACGGTGCGGACGGTGTCGGCATCGAGCACCATGGTCCCGGGCAGGCCCGTTCGCTCCGAGAGCACCTGCACCGTGTCGGGGGCGGGACCTTCGGCCGACACCACCAGCTCCACGACGCCCGGCGCGGGCGCGTGCGGACGGGTTCAGCACATAGGGACCGGGCTCGGCCAGGGAGCGGGTGAAGGCCTTCACCGCACGGTCGGCCAGCCCGGCGGCGATGGTGCGGGCCTCGGCGTAGCGGTGCAGCACGGCGTCGACGACGTCGTCGACGGAGCAGGCGCAGATGGAGTCGTGGGCCGAGTTGCGCACCACCTCGCGCCAGGCCAGCTCCAGGAGGCGTTCCGGATACGCGGCCGGCGGCTGGAAGAGCGCCGCCAGCGGCTCGGCGCGCCGCTCCAGCTCGCGCTCGGCCGGCCGCCCCGGCGCGCTTGACGTCGACGCGGTTGGAGGTGACGCCCATCAGCATGTTGGAGCGGAAACCCGAGCGGAGCTCGCCCCGCACGCGCTCGAGCCCCTCCCTGGTCGCGTGCGCCAGGTACCGGGGTATGGAGGTCACCTCGAAGTGGAGGTCGTCCTGCATGTCGTTGGCCTCGGCCACGACGCGGCCCAGTTGTGGCTGGGGCATGAGATGGTCAGAGCCGTTCATGATCAGGACGTCGTCGATCAGGAAGTCGGCCACCTCGTCGATGTTGTCCTTGGTGCGCCGCACGAGCGCCTTGGCGTCGTCGGGGAGCGCGGCCCCGTTGCCGTACCCGACCGGCAGGTACTCGGCCCGCACGGCGCGAGCCGTCGGGTGCCTCCCAGTCGAAGGCATTCTTCGTGACCTGTGACGGCACGCCGCGCCAGACCACCGCGTCTCGAAAGCCACCCATTCGCAGGATCTGCGGCATCTGGGCGATGTGCCCGAACATGTCGGGCAGGTATCCCACGTCCATCGTCCCCCCGAAGGCCGCGCCGCGCAGGAGGCCCATCTGGAGGTTCCGGACGATGGTCTCGCCCGAGGAGAGGAACTCGTCCATGAGGATGTACCAGGGCCCCATGCTGACCCGGCCGGCCGCCGCCAGCGCGCGGAGCCGCTCCTCCTGGTGTCGGACGCACCTCGAGGTAGTCGTCGACGACCGCCATCTGCCCGTCGAGCATGAAGTACGGGTAGCTGGCGTCGCTCTCGAGGAGAGGGATGAGCGTGTCGATCAGCTCCACCAGGGCCAGGCGAAAGTCCTGGTAGGACTTGTACCATTCCCGGTCCCAATGTGTGTGCGGAACGATGGCAATACGGCGCGCGGTCATGACCGCCAGACTATGACCTGGGCTGGCCGGCCATGAGGGTGACCGTGCCGCCGGGGCGCTGGCCCGACCCGACCGATTCCGCTGACGAGACCCTCCCCGCTCGCTGGGCCCGCCGTTGGGCCGCCGAGCCCGGCCGCGCCGTGATCGTCGACGGTCGCGACCGGAGCCAGGTGGCCGACGGCGCGCGACCTGCGACGCCGTCACCGCGCGCGTTGCGGCGGCTTTGTCGCGTGACGGCATCACTCCGGGCGACCGGGTGCTGTGGAGTGCAACGGCGAGCATCGACGCCGTGGACGCGCTCCTCGGAATCCTTCACGCGGGTGGCGTGCTCGTCCCAGTCAACCCTGCGGCCATGCCAGCCGAGCTCGCCCACGTGATCGCTGACGCGACACCGGTCGCCGTCGTGTTCGACGACCCGGGCCGCGCCGCATGGCCCGAGAACGTCACGGCCTATTCCGTGGGCGAACTCGTCGCGCGGGCCGCCGACGTCGCCGCCGCCGCTCCCGATCTGCCGGCGACGCGGCCCGATGACGACGCGCTGATCGTCTACACTTCGGGCACGACGGGCGCCCCCAAGGGCGCGGTGCACACGCACCGCTCGCTCGCGGCCGGCGTGTCAGCGTTGCACACGGCCTGGGGCTGGCAAGAAGACGACCGGCTCATCCTCTCCCTCCCGCTCTTCCACGTGCACGGGCTCTGCGCGGGCCTGTTCGGCACCCTGGCCGCCGGTGCGTCGGCTGTCCTCTACGGGCGCTTCGACGAGGCCGCCGTGTTCGACGCCGCCGCCGGGAGCACGCTCTTCTTCGGCGTCCCGACCATGTACCACCGTCTCGCCGCTTCGGGACGCGCCGCCGAGCTGTCCGCGCTGCGACTCTGCGTCTCGGGGTCGGCCCCGTTGCCCGCGGAGCTGTGGGCGCGCCTGGCGAGCGAGGGCGTGACCGTGCTCGAGCGCTACGGCATGAGCGAGACCCTGCTCACGCTGTCCAACCCCCGCGACGGCGAACGTCGGCCCGGTTCGGTCGGGGTCCCGCTCCCCGGCGTGGATGCCGCCGTGGACGAGCCGGACGCGCACGGTGTGGGCGAGCTGCTCGTGCGCGGCCCGTCCCTCTTCCGGGGTTATTGGGGTCGCACCGTGCCGGCGACGGACGCCGAGGGCTGGTTCGCCACGGGCGACCTGGCGTCGCTGGCCGCGGACGGCTACGTCAGCATCCGCGGGCGCCGGACCGAGCTCATCATCACGGGCGGAGAGAACGTCTACCCCGCCGAGGTGGAGGCGGTGCTGTCCCGTCACCCCGGTGTGATGGAAGTGGCGGTCGTCGGGGTGGCCTCACCCGAATGGGGCGAGACCGTGGTGGCCTACGTCGTCGGAGAGGCCGATCCCGCAGCGGTGTCGGCGTGGGCAGAGGCCGAGTTGGCCCCCCACAAGCGGCCGCGGGAGGTGCGCGTGGTCGAGTCTCTGCCGCGCAACGCCATGGGCAAGGTGGTGCGCAGCGCCCTGCGTTGAGGACCACGGGCGGGGGTGGTCGCCTGCGGTAGTTTGACCGCCATGGCCACCTTCCTGATGCTGTCCACGGTGGGGCCCGAAGGGGCATCGACGCTGACGGAGAATCCCGACCGGCTGAAGGCGGTCAACGCAGAGGTGGAGGCGATGGGCGTGCGCGTGGTGGCGCAGTGGGCGCTGCTCGGCCCCTTCGACTTCTGCACGGTGCTGGACGCGCCCGACGAGACGACGATGGCCCGGGTGGCCCTCGTGCTGGGGTCGCGCGGCACGCTCAAGACGCTGACACTGTCGGCGATCCCGATCGACGAGTACATCGACGGCGTGTTGCGGCCGGAGAAGGCCTGAGGGTTCGCCGCGACGCGATGGGTTCGGAGTGCATGGAGTGCCGTATGCACTCGAACGGAATCAGGCTCTAGTGCCACCAGAACCCCTGGCGCTTGCGTTCGCGGCGGACGTCGTCGCGGATGAAGAGCTCGGGCAGGACGCTCCCGTCGGAGAGCCGGCGGATGCGGTACCCCGTGTCGGTCACGTCGGCGACCTCGAAGCCACGCACCCAGGTCCCCTGGTAGCGGTTGCGCACGTCGACCTTGGTCCCGGGCGCCAGCGGGGTCCGCACAGCCGTCTCCGCGCTCTCCCCCCCGACTGTGCTCACGGGCCCCATCGTATTGAGGCGCCCCCGCTGCCCGTGAACCCAGGTTGGCGGCTCCCGTGACCGTCTGCACCCCCGACCTCAAGGAGGAGCGTCGGCTGCGCAAGGAGGGGCACGAGTGGGTCGCCGGGCTCGACGAGGTGGGGCGCGGAGCCTGGGCCGGGCCTCTCACCGTCGGGGTGGCCGTCGTGCGCCCGCGGGTCCAGCTTCGGTCCATTCCTGCGTGGCTGCGTGACTCCAAGATGCTCAGCGAGGTTCGTCGCGAGGAGATCTTCGCTGCCGTCGGCAAATGGTGCGAGGCCTGGTCGGTGGGGCACGCGTCCTCCGCGGAGTGCGACGCGTGGGGCATGACCGAAGCGCTGCGCGTGGCCGGGCAACGCGCCCTGGCGGGGCTCGGGCAGCAACCCGACGCGCTCTTGGTGGACGGTCCGATCAACGTCCTGCGTGGCACACCGCTGACCTTCCTCCACGACCCGGAGGACGTCTTCGGCGGTCGGGTGCGGCCGGTCGTGGACGGCGACGCGAAGTGTGCGTCCGTCGCTGCGGCGTCCGTGCTGGCGAAGGTGGTGCGTGACCGGATCATGCGCGAGGAGGCGGACCACTTCCCCGCCTACGGCTTCGACAGCAACAAGGGTTATCCGTCACTCGTCCATCAGACCGCGCTACGCGGCTACGGCCCGTCGGTCATCCACCGGCGCAGCTGGGCGTTCGTGGGGGAGCTGCCGTGGCGCGGCGAGCCCAGCGCGGTCCGCATGACCCCCGTGCAGAATTCGTGCGTGGACGACCGTCAAGGGCAGCTCTTCGAGGCGTCCTGATCGTCATCGCGACCCGTTTCCGATTAGCGTGCCTCCTCGTGCATGGGGGCCAGCCGCGGCGACGTCGGGCGGTGCCGGCTCCTTGAGCCAGGTCCTCCGGATAGACGGGCTGCGCACCGAGTTCCGCCTCAAGAGCGCCAACGTCGTCGCCGTCGACGGAGTCACTTTCCACGTGGACGAGGGCGAGTGCGTCGGCCTGGTGGGGGAGTCCGGATGCGGCAAGACCACCGTCGGCCTCTCCGTGATGAAGCTGTTGCCCAACGTCGGGCACGTGATCGGCGGGACCATAGAGCTGCTCGGCCGGGACCTGGCCCCTCTCACGGAAAAGGAGATGTGCAAGGTCCGGGGTAATCAGGTCGGCATGGTCTTCCAGGACCCGCTGACCTCTCTCAACCCGACCATGACTATCGGGAACCAGATCGCCGAGAGCGTCCGCCTTCACGAGGGCGTCAGCAAGGACGTCGGGCGCCGTCGCGCGCTCGAGGCGTTGCGCCTGGTCGAGGTCCCCAACGCCGAGCAACGCCTCGACGCCTACGCCCACCAGCTCTCCGGCGGCCTGCGCCAGCGGGTGATGATCGCCATGGCCCTCGTCTGCTCCCCCAAGCTCCTCATCGCCGACGAGCCCACGACGGCGCTCGACGTCACCATTCAGGCCCAGATCCTCGACCTGATCGACCGCCTCCGCCAAGAGCTGCAGATGTCGGTCATCCTCATCACCCACGACATGGGTGTCATCGCCGAGCGCGCCGACCGGGTCCTGGTCATGTACGCGGGCCGGATCGCCGAGAGCGCGACCGCTCAGGAGCTCTTCACCGACATGCGCCACCCGTATGCCGAGGCGCTCCTGGCCTCGGTATCGAAGCTCGACCAGGACCCGTCGGTACGACTGGTCAGCATCCCGGGGCTCCCGCCGGACCTGTCCCGGCCGATACAGCACTGCCGCTTCGCCGCTCGGTGCCGTTACACCCAGGACGACTGCAAGGAGAGGGAACCCGAGCTCGACCGGGCTGCCAACAGCAGCGTCGACCATCTTGCCGCCTGCTTCCACCAGGTCGGCGTCGATCCCGACACGATCGCCAAGCGTCCAGAAGCCGTGGCTAAGGCGGCCGACCTCAGCGTGAAGGTCGACGAGGTCGGGCTGGCCCGCCACCAGGCCCGGGCCGTAGCCCTGCGGCAGGCGCCCGTGCTGGTCCGGCTCGACCACGTGGTGAAGGAGTTCCCCGTCACCTCTGGTGCGATCGTCCAGAGAAAGATCGGCACGGTCAAGGCCGTCACGGACGTCTCACTCACCATCCGCCAGGGCGAGACGTTCGGGCTCGTCGGCGAGTCCGGATGTGGCAAGACCACGATGGGACGCATGGTCGTGGCCCTCGAGACCCCGTCATCGGGCACCATCGCCTTCGAAGGGCAGGACATCTCACTCCTCGACCGCCGCTCCCTGCGCCGCCGGCGGCGGGATATGCAAATGATGTTCCAGGACCCATACGCGTCGCTCGACCCGCGCATGCGGGTCGGCTCCATCCTGCGTGAGCCACTGAAAGTCCAGAGCGTCGGGACGGCCGAGCAGCAGAAAGCACGCGTGCTCGAGATGCTCGGAGAGGTCGGCCTCCCCATCAACGCCGCCGACCTGTACCCGCACGAATTCTCAGGCGGACAGCGCCAGCGCATCGGCCTCGCCCGCGCCCTCGCCCTCGAGCCGAAGCTGATCGTGGCCGACGAGCCGGTGTCGGCGCTCGACGTGTCCATTCAGGCGCAGATCCTGAACCTGTTGAAGGACCTGCAGGAGCGCCACCGGCTGACCTACCTGTTCATTTCGCACGACCTCGCTGTGGTGAAGTACATGGCCGACCGGATAGGCGTGATGTACCTCGGCAAGCTCGTCGAGCTCGGCCCGGCCCGGGACCTGTACGACCGGGCGGCGCACCCCTACACGAGGGCGCTGATCGACACCATCCCCGAGGCCGACCCCACGGCGCGTGTGGAGCGCACGGGCCATATCCGCGGTGAGCTGCCGTCGTCCGTCAGCCCGCCGTCGGGCTGCCGCTTCCGTACCCGTTGCCCGTTCGCCCAGGAACGCTGCGCGGCGGAGGAGCCGGCGCTGCGGGCGTTCGGCGACGGGCACGTCGCCGCCTGCCACTTCCCGCTGCAAACAGCGACGGGCCACGCCGTCGACGACGTCGTCACCCCGGCGGTCGAGCCGTCCCGGTCGGCCGAGACGCCGCCTGACCCGCCCGACCTACCTCAGCGCTGCTGGAGACGCACCTCGAGCGAGTCGCGCAGCGCGTCTCCGATGAAGTTGAAGGCCACCACCACGAGCACGATGCACAGGCCGGCCGGGTAGATCTCCCACCAGTAGCCGTCGGTCGCGTAGTTGACGCCGTTGGAGAGCATGGAGCCCCAGTCGGTCTGTGGTGACGGCACACCCAGTCCGATGAAGCCCAGCGCGGCGAGCAACAGGATCGCGTCGGCGATGTTGAAGGTGGCGTTCACGATGATGGTGCCGATGCTGTTCGGGATGATGTGGCGCCCGACGATGCGGGTTCCTCTCCCACCCATCACGCGCACGGCCTGGACGTATTCCCGGCCCCGGAGCGAGAGGGCCTCCCCCCGGATCAGCCGGGCCGGGATGAGCCAGGAGACGAAGGCGATCACGAAAATGAAGACCGTGAGCGACGGCCGGAAGACGGTCGCGAGCACGATGGCCAGGAAGAGCACCGGGATCGACAAGAAGGCGTCGACGACGCGCATCATGAAGGAGTCCACCCAGGTGCCGAAGAACCCGGAGATGGCGCCGTAGAGCGCGCCGAAGGTGCTCGCCACGGCGGCCGCGGCGAAGCCGACGAGGAGCGACACCTGCCCCCCGTACATCAAGCGGCCGAGGATGTCGAAACCACTGCCGTCGGTGCCGAGCGGATGCCCATTTCCCGGGGGCGCGTTGTCGGGCGAGTTGAGGGCCTCTGCGGCGTTCGTCTGGTTCGTGTGGTACAGGAGCGGCCCCACGTAGCAGAAGAGCACGAAGAAGACGATGAGCACCACGCCGGCCACGGCGAGCTTGTTCTCGACGAAGACGGAGAAGATGCGGCGGCCCAAGCCCCCGTGCGAGACCACTTCGCCACCGCTCGGCGAGGCGGTGTCCCCCCCGAGCTCGTCGGTCAGGAGGTCGAAGTCGCTCGCGGCGTGGGCGTCGAGGTCCATCGGCACGTGGTTGACCTCGCTCTGCGTGGCGCGCACCACCAGCTCGTCAGGATTTCGCATAGCGGATCCTCGGATCGACGACGGCATAGAGGATGTCGGCGAGGAGGTTGCCGGCGATGGTGGCGATCGTCACCACGAAGGTGACGCCCAGCAGGGTGGGGATGTCCTCACGGAAGGCCGAGTTCACCGCGAGCAGCCCCATGCCTGGATAGTTGAACACGCTCTCGGTGATCACGGCACCGCTGACGATGGTGCCAAGCGACAGTCCGAGCAGCGTGATGATCGGGATGATCGCGTTGCGCAGACCGTGGATGTAGAGGACCCGCCGTGGCGCCGCTCCTTTGGCCCGTGCGGTGCGGATGAAGTCCTCGGTCATTGTCTCCATCATGGACGAGCGCATGTAGCGGCTGAAGGAGGCGATGGTGATGGCCGACAGCGTGATCACGGGCAGCACGAGCGCAAGCGGGTCCGAGAGGATCCCCCAGACACTCTGGCTCTGGGGAGCCTCCGTCGGGAAGATCGGGATTTGTATGGCGAACCACAGGATCAGCAGCGTGCCGAGGAGGAATGCGGGCATTGCATACAGGACGAAGGTGAAGCCCGTGATGATGTAGTCCTCGGGCTTGTTGCGCCGGACGACCTGGTAGACGCCGAGCGGGATCGCCACCACGACGGCGAGCAACGTCGACAGGCCGACGAGCACGAGGGTCTTGGGGAGCGCCGTGGCGATGAGGGAGTCAACGGTCTCGTTGAAGATGTAGGAACGACCCAGATGGAACTGCGCCAGGTTTCCCAGGTAGTGGGCGAACTGGTCCCACAGCGGCAAGTTCAGCCCGTTCGCACTGTTGAAGTTCTCGATCGCCACGGGCTGGGCCTTGGGCCCGAGCACGGCTCTCGCCTCGCCACCGGGGATGAGGTGGATGAGGATGAACATGAAGGCGATGACACCGATGATCACCGCCACGGCCTGGAGGAGCCGCCGGACGAGGAAGCCGGTCACGGGCCGATGTTACGCATCGCGTCGGCTCGGCCCGTGACCGGCTGTGCTCCTCTGCGCGGACTCTGTCGAGCGCCTATTTCACGTAGTACCAGTACTCCGGGAAGAGATTGGCGAAGGGGTTTTGGACGCCGACGCCCCGAATCTTGTTCGCCACCTCGGACAGCTCGTAGTCGGCGTTGGGCTGCCAGATCATCGGCAGTTGCTGCGCGACGTAGTTCTGGTAGTTGTCCAGGTTCGTGTCGGTGTTGGTCGTCGCGGCGATCAGGGAGTCCGTCTTGGCGTTCGAGTAGTTGCCGGCGTTGCTGCCCGCGCCCGTGTAGAAGAGCGTCTCACCCGAGGGGTAGTAGTCGGGGCTGTACTCCCAGCCACCGCCCCACCAGCCTTCCTCGACCGTGCAGGGCTGCCCGGTCTGGCACGGGCCCGCGTAGTTCTGGAGCACCGTGGGGAAGGTGTTGCTCTCGAGGGACGTCTTGATGCCGATGGAGTTCCACGCCGACTGCTCCACCTGCACCACCTGCTGCTGCCACTGGGTGCCGCTGGCATAGACCAGGTTGAAGTTCATCGTGGCGCCCTTGGGGATGCCGGCACCGCACGCGCTCGGGCCCGAGCCGGCCTTCTCGCAGGTGTCGGTCCCGTTGACGTCCTTCCAGCCGTGCGACGTCAACAGCGACATGGCGTGGGACGCGTTGTACGGGTACGGGTTCGACTGCTCGAACGAGTCGACCAGGTCGTTGTGCGGGAGGACGGGGACAGGACCGTAGGTCGGCACGCCGTACCCCTTCAGGAACTTGGAGATCATGGCCGGCTGGTTGATCGCGCTCTGCATGGCCTGGCGGACGTAAAGCTGCTTGTAGATGGCGCCGGCATTGCCGTTGTCCCCCGTCGACAGGTACTTCAGCACGGAGTAGTTGAAGCCGTAGAGGACCCAGGGCGTCATGTAGAAGTTCGACAGCCGTGGGTTGTTCGGACCGGCGACCGAGGGATTGGTGGTGTTCTGCGTCACGTCCTGCTGCGGCAGGTAGCCGATGTCGAGGCCACCGCCGACCAGAGCGTTGAACTCCGCGCTGTCGGTCGTGAACGGCAGCTCCTGCACCGTCACCGTGGCCTTCTGGGGACCCGTGTAGGCGGAGTTGGGCACCAGGGTGACCTGGCCCGACGTGCTGAAGGAACCGCCCTTCGAGGCCGCGATGGTGTACGGGCCGTCGACGATGGTCCAAACCGGGCTGCTGGCGTACCCGGTCGGGTTGCCGGCCAATCCGGCCAGGTAGTTGTAGACCTTCGTGCACGCCGCGTCCGTCGAGGCAGCGCCGTAGGTGCCGGTCGAGCAACCGCCCGAGCCCGGAGCGGCGCCCGCAGCCGTCACGTCCCAGGCGGACGGGAACGGCGTGACCTGGGAGAGCTCGTTGTACGTGAACCAGGTCGGGTCGACCGCCTTGGTCATGGTCAGCGTCAGCGACGTGGGGCTGGAGGCCGTGACGTCCTTCAGGTCGTCGGGGATGTAGCCGGGCACGTAGTCGTACCAGTTGGCCGTCTCGGCGTGCAGCATGTTGAGGAAGAACAGCACGTCACTGGCCGAGACCGCCTCGCCGTTCGACCACTTGTAGTTGGCCTTCATGGCGATGGTGGCCGAGGTGTCACCGCTGCCGTAGGCGGGAGCGCTGGCCAGCGACAGCGTCGGGTTCAGCGTGGTCTTGTTGTTCCCGGGGAAACCGAACATGTACAGCGGCCGGTACATCAGGTACTGGAACTGGCTGATGTTGTCGACGCTGCTGTTCTGAGGGCTCATGAACGGGAAGATGTAGGTCGGAGGCGTGCCCGGGGGCTCCGCCCAGCGGACCGTTCCGCCGCTGACCTTGGTGCCGCCGGTCGGAATCCCCGACGCTCCGGCGGCGGTGCCGCCACCCGTCCCCATCAGCATCAGGCCTGCCGTGGTCAGCGTCACGGCGGCGACCGCGGCGGACCGGCAGAAACTGAGAAGCCCCTTCCGTCCCATAGCAACTCCCTTGCTCATCGGCCGCCCCGGTGGCGCCCGATCCCCCTTCCGACACGCCCGGGTGTCGCAAGATGCCTTCAAACGTAACCTAACTGCCACATTCTATTAGGTCATGCCGTGAGATTTTCTGCAGCCACGCGCCGATCGGAGAGCCGATCCGGTGTCAACCGCCGCCTCACACAAGATTCGTGCGTCACTGGCGCCCTGCGGCGCAGGTCAGCGAACCTGAGACCAGGCTGAGAGCAGACTGCGTCCTCGATGACAACTCCCCGTTAGATTTGGCAGCGAGCCGATGGTCTACGTCCTCGCCGTCGCGGCGGCCCTCTCCAATGCGCTGACCAGCGTCTTCCAGCGGATGGGTGTCGAGGACGCCCCCGAGGAGACGACCATGCGCCTGAGCCTGATGGCCCACGCCATCCGCCGGGGCGTCTGGTTGCTCGGGTTCGCCTTCATGATCTGTTCCTTCCTCATGCAGTCGTTCGCGCTGCACATCGGCCGACTGTCGGTGGTGCAGCCGATCCTGACGATGGAACTCCTGTTCCTCGTCGCCATCCTCGGCATCTGGTTCCGCTTCTCCATCTCCCTGCGCGAGTGGATCGGGGCGTCGGCCATCGCGGGTGGGCTGGCCGGCTTCCTCTACTTCGCCGCGCCCGGGGGCGGGACGGAGGTGCCCACGAACCTCGGCTGGATCGTCGTGGGCGGGGCCGCCGTCTTCTTCATCTGCGCCGCGGTCGTGGCGACGCGCTGGGGCCCGCGTTGGTGGAAGGCGGCCATGTTCGGGACCTCGGCGGCGATCGCCTATGCGTTCACGGCGGCGCTCATCAAGACGGTCAGCAATTACGCCGCCAACGACTGGGTCACCATGCTCTACCACTGGCAGACCTACGGCGTCGTCGCGTTCGGGCTGCTTGGGCTCTTCCTCACGCAAAATGCCTTTCACGCCGGGCCGCTCGCCGCGTCGCAGTCCACGCTGGTGCTGGTCGACCCCCTGGTCAGCATCAGCCTGGGCATCGCGCTCTACGGCGACACGCTGCGCACGTCGGGCGCCTACGGCCCCCTCGAGGCCATTTCGCTCCTGGTGATGTTCATCGGCGCCGTCTTCCTGTCAAACTCGCCGCTCATCACGGGGATGAAGAGCGAGGGCAAGGGCGCCGAATACGACGAGATGCTGTCGCGCCGGCTCAAGCACCCGAGCCCGAGTCACGACACCACACTCCACGACAGCGGGCTGCCGCCGTTCTCCTCGGCTTAGACCCTCGGCGACGCGGCCGCCGCGCCGGATGCGTCCGACCGCGCGCTCCACCACGAGTCGCGTCATCGCGGCGAAGTGATCGGGGTGCGAGAGGTGGGCGCCGTGGTGCGCCGCCTCTATCTCGTAAACCACGGCGTCCGGCACGTGCTCGCCCAGCCATTGCACGTTGCGCCGGTGATGCGGCGCCGTCCCCTGTCCGCCCCGCCCGAACACGGCCGGCACGCTGAGTTGCGCCACGTCGAACGGAGGCCCTTCGCCTCGTATGCCGCGCAGGTCTGCCACCAACGCAGGCCCGTCGGCGCGGCGCCGGGCCCGGCCCGCGTCGGTGAGCCGCGCCCAGGCTTCGGGGCTCACCATGCGGCAGAAGAAGCGCTCGGCCTCCTCGCGCGGGGTCGTCGGCGATCGGACGCCAGCCGTTGCCGCCCCCTGAACCGCCGGCGCCGCGCTCGCGGCGGAACCCGAGCCACGGCATCGGAGGCTCGTAGGCGCCGACAGCGCCAAGGGCACGAGGGTCGGCCAGGGCCGCGCCGAGCACGACGTCGCCCCCCAGGCTGTGGCCGACGGCCACCACCGGACCGCCGCCCCCCGAGGCCCGGGCCTCCGCTGCGATACCCAAGAGATCGTCGATGTGGCCACCGAGGTCCACCACGCCGCCCGCCCGTGACCCCTGGTAGCCGCGCCGGTCGTAGAGCACCACCCCGAGCTCGGGCAGCCGACGCATCACGCGGCGGAAGCTCTCGCCGCGGTCGAGCGAGCCGTGCACCAAGATGACGGTCGCCGCGCCCGCCACCGGCGCCGGCCGCGCCACCAGATTGAGAGCGGCCGGATAGCTCATGGGCAGGGAAGACGCTACCGGACCCGCCCCGTCGCCCCGGGCCCCGCCGGTAGGGTGGGATCATGTCCCAGTTCGGCGGCTCCGGAGGCTCCTTCGGGCCGAACGCGTGGTTGGTCGACGACATGTACGACCGCTTCCTGGCGGACCCCGAGTCGGTCAGCGAGAGCTGGCGCGAGTTCTTCGCCGACTACCGGCCGGCCCCGGTGCCGCAGACTCCCGGCCAAGCCGCCGTCCCCGCCGCCGTCCCGCCGGCTGCGCCCACGGCGCACGCCACCACCGCGCCGGCGGCGGCGCCGGTCCCGTCACCCGCCACCATCGCCACCGTCCCGACGACGCCTTCGGCGATCACCGCCCCGGTTCCCTCCGCCTCGGTGGAGGCGGGAACCGAGGAGGCCGTCGTCCTGCGGGGCGCCGCCTCGCGGATCGTGGCGAACATGGAGGCCAGCCTCGGCGTGCCGACGGCGACGAGCGTCCGCACGGTCCCGGCCCGGCTGCTCGAGGTCAACCGGCTCATCCTCAACAACCAGCTGGCGCGCACGAGCGGAGCCAAGGTCAGCTTCACGCACATCATCGGCTACGCCGTTGTGCGCGCGCTCCACGACGTGCCCGCCCTCAACGCGGCCTTCGTCGACGACGCCGATGGGAGCGGAAAGCCGGGCGTCGTCCACCACAAACACGTCGGGCTCGGCCTGGCCGTGGACCAGGAGAAGAGCGACGGCAGCCACACGCTGCTGGTCCCGTGCATCCGCGACGCGGATACGTTGGACTTCCGCGCCTTCGTACTGGCCTACGAGGACCTGATCCGAAAGGTCCATACCAACAAGATCGCCCCCGGCGACTTCGTCGGCACCACCGTGTCGTTGACCAACCCGGGCACCCTCGGCACCATGCAGTCGGTGCCGCGCCTCATGCCGGGCCAGGGTGCCATCGTCGGCGTCGGCGCGCTGGGCTACCCGCCGGGGTACGAAGCGGCCGACCCGAGGGTCCTGGCCCAGCTCGGCCTGGGCAAGGTGGTGACGCTGACGTCGACGTACGACCACCGGATCATCCAGGGCGCGGAGTCCGGGCTCTTCCTGGGCCGGGTCGCTGCGCTGCTGACGGGGGCCGACGGCTTCTACGACGCCTTGTTCGAATCGATGGGCGTGCCCTACGAGCCGGTGCGCTGGCAGACCGACTCCAACGCCGGCGTGGGCACGGACGAGGGGGAACACCAGCGCCTGACCAAGCAGGTGCGGGTGCAGACGCTCATCAACATGTACCGCGTCCGCGGACATCTCATCGCGCACCTGGACCCGCTCGATGCCGAGCCGCCGCACATCCACCCCGAGCTGGACCCGCTGAGTTACGGGTTGACGATCTGGGACCTGCCGCGTCAATTCGTCGCTGACGGCCTGGCCGGGCGCGACGTGGCGACGCTCGACGAGATCCTCCACGTGCTGCGTGACGCGTATTGCCGCACGCTCGGCATCGAGTACATGCACATCCAGGACCCCGAGCAGAAGCACTGGATCCAACAGCACGTCGAGGGTCAGCCCACCACGCTGAACGTCGAGGAGCAGCGGCACATCCTGGAGCGGTTGAACGCCGCCGAGGTGTTCGAGCGCTTCTTGCACACGCGCTACGTTGGCCAGAAGCGGTTCGGGCTCGAAGGTGCGGAGTCCACCATCGTCCTGCTCGACGCGCTGCTCGATTCGGCCGCCGGGGCGGGCGTCGACGAGGTGGTGATGGGCATGGCCCATCGGGGCCGCCTCAACGTCTTGGCCAACATCGTGGGCAAGTCGTACCGCGAGATCTTCGAGGAGTTCGAAGGCAACCTCGACCCCGAATCGGTGCAGGGTTCGGGCGACGTGAAGTACCACAAGGGCGCCCGCGGCGTGTTCCACGGCAGCGCCGGCGAGGAGCTGCCCATCACGCTGGCCTCCAACCCGTCCCATCTTGAGGCGGTGGACCCGGTGGTCGAGGGGATGACCCGGGCCAAGCAGGACCGGCTCTCATCCCCGACCGACGGCACGCCGGCCGCCGCGGCCGGCTGGAACTTCCTCTTCCCTTGCATGTCCGTGCTGGTCCACGGCGACGCCGCCTTTGCCGGCCAGGGCGTAGTGGCGGAGACCCTCAACCTCTCTGGACTGTCGGGGTACCGCACAGGCGGCACAGTGCACGTCGTGGTCAACAACCAACTCGGGTTCACCACCGCGCCGGCGTCGGCCCGCACCTCGGTGTACCCGACGGACGTGGCCAAGATGGTCCAGGCGCCGATCTTCCACGTCAACGGTGACGACCCGGAGGCCTGCGTGCGAGCGGCGCGCCTGGCCTTCGCGTTCCGCCAAGCGTTCCACAAGGACGTCGTCATCGACCTTGTCTGCTACCGCAAATACGGGCACAACGAAGGGGACGACCCGAGCTACACCCAGCCGCTCATGTACCAGCGCATCGACGCCAAGCGCTCGGTGCGCAAGATCTACACGGAGACGCTCGTGCGCCGCGGCGACATCACGCTGGAGGAGGCGGAGGCTGCGCTCGACGACTTCAACTCCAGGCTGTCGAGTGTCCTCGACGAGGTGAGGGCCGAGCCGTCGCTGGCGCCGACCGAACTGCCGGCGCCCGGCCTCGGGCACGAGGTTCTCCCGCCGGAGACCGGCGTCACCCCCGAGGTGCTGCACGCGCTCTCCTCGGTGGTGCGCTCGGTGCCCGACGGCTTCACCATCCACCCCAAGCTCGTGCGGCAGTTCGCCCAGCGCGAGGAGATGGTAGACGGCGGCGAGGTCGATTGGGCACTGGCGGAGGCCCTCGCCTTCGGCTCCCTCATGTACGAGGGCGTCAACGTCCGGCTTACCGGTCAGGACACCCGGCGCGGCACCTTCAGCCAGCGTCACGCCGTACTGGTCGACTACGGCACCGGTGAGGAGTACGTGCCACTGGCCCATATCCGTGACGGCCTCCGCCGCACCGGGGCAGGGGCACTGGAGCCGGACAAGGAGATGGGGAACTTCACCGTGCGCGACTCGTTGCTCTCCGAGTACGCCGCGCTCGGCTTCGAGTATGGCTACTCCGTCGAGGCGCCCGAGGCCCTCGTCGCCTGGGAGGCCCAATTCGGCGACTTCGTCAACGGCGCCCAGATCATCGTCGACAACTTCCTGGTCGCAGCCGAGAACAAGTGGGGCCAGCACGCGGGGCTGGTACTGCTGCTCCCGCACGGCTACGAGGGCCAGGGTCCGGAACACTCCTCGTCCCGTTTCGAGCGGTTCCTCTCGCTCGGCGCCCGGAACAACCTGCGAGTCGTCGTCCCGTCGACCGCGGCGCAGTACTTCCACCTGTTGCGTTCGCAGGCGCGCCTCGAGCCCAAGCGCCCGCTCGTCGTGGTTACGCCCAAGTCGATGCTCCGGGCGCACGCGTCCCGCTCGACCTTTGGCGAGCTCGAGGCCGGCTCGTTCCAGCGGGTCCTCGACGACGCCACGGTGGAAGACCCGTCGGCGGTGCGGCGAATCGTCCTGGCCAGCGGGAAGATCGCCCACGAGGCCGAGCAGCACCGGTCGGAACTGGCGCCCGAGCAGGCGGCGCAGGTGGCGATCGTCCGGCTGGAGCAGGTCTACCCGTGGCCGGTCGACGTGCTGACTGCGGTCTTCGAGCGTTACAGCCAGGCCGACGAGGTGCGGTGGCTGCAGGAGGAGCCCGAGAACATGGGCTCGTGGGCCTTCGTGCACGGCCGCCTGCACGCCTGCCTGCCCGAGCGCTTGAAGCTCCGTCACGTCAGCCGCACCGAGTCCGCCAGCCCGGCGATCGGAAGTGCAGCCCTGCACCAGCTCGAGCAGGCCGACCTCTTGCGGCGTGCCATTGGCTGAACCCCATCACGTCGTCGTCGACGGTTCGAACATGGCCACGGAGGGGCGGACCTCCCCGAGCCTGGCCCAGCTCAACGACGCCGTCCGTGCCTTCGCCGCAGAGGACCCGGCGGCGATCATCATCGTCGTGGTCGACGCGACCTTCGAGCACCGCGTCGCGGAGAAGGAACGCGAGAAGGTTCGCAAGGCGATGCTCAGCGGGGCGATCGTGTCCCCGCCGGCGGGTGCCATCGGCCGTGGCGACGCGTTCGTGCTCCGCATCGCCGAGCGGACTGGCGCCACCGTCCTTTCGAACGACTCGTTCCAGGAGTTCCACGGCGAGCACCCCTGGCTCTTCGACGAGGGACGGCTGATCGGCGGCAAGCCTGTTTCCGGCGTGGGGTGGTTCTTCACGCCACGGTTGCCGATCCGCGGCGCCAAGAGCCGGGCCGCCACGGCCGAGGCGAAGGCGGCCAGCGACCCGGAGTCGGCGCCGGCCAAGGCGGCCGAGCTGGCGCGGGCGGCCAAGAAAGCCGCGAAGAAGGGGGCCAAGGCGACGAAGGCGGCCAAGAAGGCCAAGAAGGTGGGGCCCGTCGACACCTCGTGGCCGATCGAACCGACGATGCCGCCTCCCGGCCGCGCCAAGGTTGACCCTGCCTTCTCCAGCGCCCTCGAGGAGGCGACGGAGGAGGCACTGCACCCCGAAGCGCGCCAGGCGAAACCGGCTGCCAAGAAGCAAGGCGCCAAGAAGCAAGGCGCCAAGAAGCAAGGCGCCAAGAAACAGGTGGTCGCAAGGCTGGCCGCGCCCGAGAAGGCAGCGACGGCCAAGAAGGACGCCGGCGGAAAGCACGGAGAGAAAGACCAGAGGGAACAGAAAACGCAGAAGGAGCAGAAAGAGGCAGATCGCAGGACGGAGCAGGCACGCTCGGGCCGGAGCCGCAACAAGAAGCGCGCCACCCCGCCGCCCGCGGTCAACGAGCCCCTCGCTTTTATCAACTTCGTCGCCGCTTACGAGGTGGGAAGCACTATTGATGGCGAGGTCGTCTCCTTCACGTCCCACGGGGCAATGGTCGACGTCTCGTTGCCCGGCCCCGGCGGAGGCGTGCTCCACTGTTACATCCCGCTCACCGGCATGGGGGACCCGCCGCCCACCAAGGCGCGGCAGTTGTTCAAGAAGGGCGAGGTGCGCTCATTCGTACTGGCGGGTCTCGACCCGCCACGGCGAGTGGCCGAACTCGCCTTTCCGCGACCCGAGCCCGCGGTGCCGCCCCGTGCCGGCAAGAAGCGTGCGGCGGAATTGGCACCATCGAAGAAGGCGGCGCCCGCCAAGAAAGGCCCGGCGAGGCGTCCGCAGAAGGCGCCTGCGAAGAAGGCATCCGCCACGGCGACCCGGCAGTCTGGAGAGAAGACCGGTGTGGCGAAGAAGGGCGCGGGACGGCCGAAGAAGGCGAGCAAGAAGCAGCCCGCCAAGAAGCAGCCCGCCAAGAAGCAGCCCGCCAAGAAGCAGCCCGCCAAGAAGCAGCCCGCCCAGAAGCAGCCCGCCCAGAAGGCAGCCGCAGCCTCCCGTCGGTAGCCCTGGGTAGCCTCGCCTCTCGATGACCCTGCCGGAGCCGGCCGACGTCCTGCCGCACCGACCCCCATTCCTCTTCGTCACCGCCGTGACGGACGTGGAACCCGGGGTGTCAGCCCGGGGGCGCTGGGAGCTGAGCGGCGAGGAGGCGTTCTTCGGCGGTCATTTCCCCGGCCGGCCCACGTTGCCCGGCGTGCTGATGGTGGAGTCACTGGCCCAGCTCGGGGGAATCGCGGTCCTCCTCGACCCGCGTTACGCCGGCAAGCTCCCACTCTTCGGCGGTATAGAGCGAGCCCGCTTCCGTCGGCAGGTTGGCCCCGGAGACACCCTCGAGCTCGAAGTGACGATGGACAGGCTGTCCGCCCGGGCCGGGAAGGGGCATGGCGTGGCGTCGGTGAGCGGGCAGACCGCATGTGAGACCGATCTCATGTTCGTGATCGTGGATGGAGGCGCGGGCTGATGCGCGTGGCCACATGGAACGTCAATTCACTGACCCAGCGGATGCCGCGGGTCACCGAGTGGATCGAGGCCAACCAGCCCGATGTGCTCTGCATGCAGGAGACCAAACAAGCCGACGACAAATTCCCGGAAAGGGAGTTCGAAGTCCTCGGCTACGAGTCGGCCCACTTTGGCGACGGGAGGTGGAACGGTGTCGCGATCGTCAGCAAAATCGGCCTCGACGACATCACTCGCGGCTTCAACACACCCGACGACGACCACGGAAACCGCGTGATGTCCGCCGTCTGCAGCGGCACTCGGGTGTACTCGGTCTATGTGCCCAACGGCCGGGCCCTCGACAACGAGTTCTACCAAGTAAAGTTGGCCTGGCTGGCGCAGTTGCGCAAGGCCCTGGATCAGCAGTGTCCACCGGGGTCGTCGGTCGCAATCTGCGGTGACTTCAATGTCGCGCCGGACGACGGGGACGTATGGGACCCCGCGGCGTACGTCGGTGCGACCCACGTGAGCGAGCCCGAGCGGGATGCGCTCCGAGAGATTGAGGCCTGGGGGTTGGACGACGTATTCCGGCGCTTCAACGAGCCTGGCACGTTCACCTGGTGGGATTATCGGGCCGGTGACTTCCACGAGGGCCGCGGCATGCGCATCGACCTCGTGCTGGTGAGCGATGACCTCGTGAACCGTGCCACCGGTGCCTATCGCGACCGCGACGCCCGCAAAGGGAAGAAGCCTTCCGACCATGCGCCCGTCGTCGTAGACTTCAGTGACGGCTGAGTGGTGCGGGGAGGATCTACCCGTGCGGGACGGCAGTCTCGGAAACGAGCACGGTGGCGCCGGGGTCATGTTCGGGCTTCTCAGCATCCTCCTCGCGTCCGTCGTCGGCGTCATCATCTTCGCCGTCACCGTTTCGCCAAGCTCGTCGAGCCGGAACAACGGGCCCTCGTCGGCTCTGCTCCCCTTCACCGGATAAGTTACGAGGCGGATGCCAAGAGCGTTGAGATCGCTGTCTTGGCCTATCAGGCGCAGAACGGCGCCTACCCTGCGCCGCCCTCTGCCTGGAGCGCCGCCACATACACGGCGAACTACTCGCCGCTGACCACTCCCACCTCGAAGAGCGGCCCGTTACTGCACGGGGCGATCAGCACCATGCACTACGTCGTCGAGTACGACTGGGTCGGCCACGTCTGGGTGGAGCCCCCCGGCCGGTACGACGGCACCTATAACCCGGCGCACAGCCTGGACATCGCGACCAGCTGCTCGGACGTGGCCGGCTGAAAAGACCCGCCCCGACTGAACTGCAGAAGGCGCACGACCATCCTTGTCGTCTGAACGTGACCGTGAACGATCAGGACTAAGTGGGCGGCGCTATATCGGCATCGCTCTATTGAGTTTGCCTAAAACGATGAGTTATTCCTACTGAATCCGAAAAACTAGTAGTTCTAACTACTGGTTTGGCCGAGCGTGAGTATGGCAACTGCGAGGCTGTTCAGCGGCATCATCGGTCCCCGGAGACCCACCGAGGGTCTAGCCCAGCGGCACTTCCACGAGCGACGGACCCGGCTCGACGAAGCCAGCTTCTAGCGCTGCCGTCAGGTCCTCCGCGCTCTCCGCTCGGCGCGCCGGCACTCCCATGCCGCGGGCGAGGTCACAGAAGCTGAGGTCGGGATCGGAGAGATCGAGCAGGCGGCGCGCCTGGGGTCCGCCGGCGTCGGCGCCGACTCGGTGCAGCTCGATGTTCAAGATCGCATAGCTGCGGTTCGACAGCATTACAGTCGTTACGTTCAGCCCCTCGCGGGCCTGCGTCCACAGAGCTTGCAGTGTGTACATCGCGCTGCCGTCGGCCTGCAGACACAAGACTGGCCGATCGGGTGCGGCGACCGCCGCGCCTGTCGCCATCGGGAGCCCGATGCCGATCGCGCCGCCAGTGAGAGTCAGCCAGTCGTGGCGCGGGGAACCGGCCGTCGCCCCCGCCACGAAGAGCCCCGACGTGTTCCCCTCGTCGGCCACGATCGCTCCCTCAGGCAACGTGGCGCCCACCGCGGCCGCCACGGTCTCCGTGGACAGGGCGCCCACCGGTCGATCCGATCGGCCAGGCGCCGCGCCGGACCGCGGCGTCAACGGGCGCACCCACTGCGTCAGCAAGCGCCGCCAGTGCGGCCGCCGCATCGTCGCCCGGACGTGCCAGCGTGTGGACCGCGCACCCGGCGGGGACCAGGTCGCTCGCCTTGCCCGGATAGGCGAAGAAAGAGACGGGTGACTTGGCATCCACCAGCACCAGGTGGCGCATCCCCTCCAGTTGAGCCTGTGCCATCTCAGAGAAGTATCCGAGCCGGTCCACGGCGGGGATCCCGGCACCCCGCTCGAGGTTGGTCGGAAACGTTTCGCCCAGGAGTGATGCTCCGGTGGCCACGCAGACACGGCTGGCGGCATCGAGGGCCGCCGCCGCGCAAGCGCCGTCCCACCGAGTAGCAGCGCAGCCCGCTCGCCGGAGCGCAGCGCCTTGGCGACCTCGTCGACGGTGTCAGGGGGCACCCCGGCGGGACGGCGGACGGGCCGTGGCGGGCAAGGTCCCGTCTCCGACTCCGACCAGGACGAGTCGGCTGGCAGAACGAGTGTGGCCACGCAGCCCGGGGGGCCGAGCGCCGCCGCTACCGCGTCGGCTGCGTCGCCGGCAACGTCGTCGGACCGGGCCGAGCTGCGGTACCAGCCGGATACGGCACCCGCGATTGAGGCGATGTCCGACTCCAGAGGGGCGTCGTAGCGGGTGTGGTAGGTCGCGTGATCGCCCACCACGTTGACGACGGGCGTCCGCGCGCGACGGGCATTGTGCAGGTTGGCCAAGCCGTTGCCCAGGCCGGGCCCCAGGTGCAACAGGGTGGTGGCCGGCCGGCCGGCCACCCGGGCGTAGCCGTCGGCCGCGCCCGTCGCGACGCCCTCGAACAGGCAGAGAACGCCGCGCATCGCGGGCACGTCGTCCAGCGCGGCGACGAAATGCATCTCCGAGGTGCCGGGGTTGGCGAAGCAGACGTCGACGCCGGCGCCGACCAGCGTCGAGAGCAAAGCCCGGGCTCCGTTCATCGGATCTCTCCTTGCACCCCCGCCGGGCCGAGGATCCGCCCCGGTCCGAGAATCCCCTGCGGGTCGAACACCTGCTTTATCCGCCGCATCAGCTCGAGCACGACCGGATCCTCCGTCTCCAGAAAGTACGGCATCTTCTCGGTGCCGATGCCGTGTTCGCCTGAGATCGCGCCGCCCGCCGCAATCGCCGTCCGGAAGATTTCTCGCGTCAGCGCCTTGCGCCTCTCCGCGTCAGGCTGGAACACCGCCAGGTGCACGTTGCCGTCACCGACATGGCCGCAGCCGCTGACGAACGCGCCGTGCGCGCTCCCCAGCTCCGCCACCGCGGCCAGATAGTCGGGGATGGCGGCCCGAGGGATCACCGCATCGATTATGTCGTCGGCCCCCGCTGCTTTGGTCACGAAGAACAGGCGCTCGCGCGCGACGATCAGCGAGGCGCCCGCCTGCGGGGGCAGCACGTAGACGTCCAGCGCGCCGAGTTCTCCGAGCAGCGTGCCCAGGCGCTCCACGTCCTCGTCCAGCCGGGCCGCCGACGTCTCCTCCAGGACCACGATCAGGTAGGCCAGCGTCGCCTGCTGCACGTCGTCCGGGATGCCGAGGTCGAGCCCGGCCGACCTGGTGATGCTCCCGAGCACCAGCGCGTCGGCGTACTCCAAGATGGAGGGGTTGATACCGCTCGCCACAATCCGCGGCACGGCGCGTGTCACCTGGTCCAGGGCCGCGAACGGCGCCAACACGGTGGTCGATTCGGTGGGACGGGGCTGGACCTTGACCGTCACCTCCGTCGTCACCGCCAGCGTCCCCTCGGAACCGACGAGCAGTTGGGTCAGGTCGTAGCCCGATGAACACTTCACGAACCTTCCGCCGACCCGCAGCACGGTCCCGTCGGCCAGCACGATCTCAAGTCCGAGGACATGGTGGCGAGTGACGCCGTAGCGCACTGCCCGCATGCCGCCCGGCGTTTGTCCCGGCATTACCGCCCAACGAGGCGCTCTGCTCGCCGGGCGACACCGGATAGGTGAGGCCGAGCGGCCCCAACGCTGCGTTCAGCTGTTCAAGCGTGACCCCCGGCTCGACGATTGCCACCTGGTTCTCGGCGTCGATCTCACGGATCGCCCGCATGCGGTCGAACGCGAGAAGGAGCCCGTCGGGCACCGGGACCGCCGCCCCCGAGAGCCCCGTGCCGCTGCCCCGCGCCACCACCGGCACGCCGTGCTCGCTTGCCACCTTGAGGACCTCCGAGACCTCTTCCGTCGATCCGGGCAACACGAGCGCCATGGGCTGCACGGGTGCAACCCCCAGCGTCTCGTCGTGTGTGTAGTCCGCGTGGACGGTCTCTCCCGCGAGGAGGTTCGATTCGCCGACCGCCTTGCGCAGCTGCTCCAGAAGTTCCGACATGCGTGCGGTCACCCCCACCTCGGGTCGATCGGGCGGGACCGACCTTACTGCCGGGGCTGACGGGCTCTACGGGGGCGCTAGCGCTGACCTCTGTCCTCGGACCCTTCTTCCAGCGCCTTGCGGAGCTCGGCCACCCGAGCCGAGACCTCGGAGGCCGCGGTCGGGGTGCCCTCCTTCTCCAAGGCCCTGATCGTCTCCTGAATCGGTGTGAGCCACCGGCTCGGCCCACGTTCGGGCGACGAGGGACCACCGGCGCCGTCCTCCGCAGCCCGCGCGAACCAGCTGCACCACAACTCGTCCTCCGAGCGGGTCAGTGCGACGTAGAGCAGACGGCGCTCCTCTTCGACCGCAGCGGGCGTCAGGGCCGAGGCGATTGGCATCAGGCCATCATGGAGACCGAGCACCATCACCGTCTGCCACTGCAAGCCCTTGGCGCGGTGGAACGTGGTCAGGACGACCCGGTCGCGGTCATCAGCGCCACGGTCGGCCTCGACGTCCGGGCCACCCCGGTCCCGTGCGTCTCGCTCCGGGTCCAGCTCGCCGCGCAGGTCGCTCGCCGGCCCGAGTTCCGAGCCGGCGACCATGCTCGGCACCCGCGCCGCGTCCATGGCGCGCTGCACTCGGACCAGTTGCGCGTTGGTCCGGGTCAGCACCGCGATCGACGACCACCGCCGGCCCGGCGTGCGGGACATCTTGGCTCTTGCCGCGGCCCACACCGCCTCGTCCTCCTCCGTGGCGTGCGCGACCACGACGGGCACCGGGCCGTCCACCCGGGTCGTGCGCGGCGCCTCCAATGGCGGCTCGCCGAGCCGGCCACCCTCCTGCAGCACTGCGGTGGCCACCGCGACCACCTGCGGCGTGCAGCGGTGGTTCTCGTCCAGGCGGATGACTTGGGTGCCGCGCAGGAGCTCGGGCAGACGGGCCAGCAGTGTGGGGTCTGCGCCGTTGAACCCGTACACGGACTGGTTGGGGTCGCCCACGACGAAGAGATCCGGTTCGTCCGAGAGGAGGGCGGTGAGCAAACGGAACTGCGCCGGATTCACGTCCTGCATCTCGTCGACGAAGAGGTGGCGCGTGCGCCACCGGATCTGTTCGGCGAAGGAGCTGTCGCCGGCCAGGGTGTCGGCGCACGCCACGATGAGGTCGTCGAAGTCCAGCAGCCGCCGACGCGCCCGCTCGGCCTCGTAGCGCCCGTACACCTCGGCCACCTGCTCGGCACTCACTCCTGTACGACGCCGGTGCCGCCGCGCCTCGGCCTCATACTGGTCGGGTGCCACCAGGCGCGCCTTGGCCCACCCGATCTCACCGTCAAGTGCTCGCACCCGGCGCGGATCACCCGTGGACACGTCGGCTAGGAGCCGCCGCCGGTCGGGTAGCAGCTGGGGGGAGGCTCGGCCGCGCAGCTCGCGGTGCTCGCGCATAATCCCCAATGCGGTGCGGTGGAACGTCCCCGCCTTCACACCCGCCACGCCTAGGGACCACAATCGTGTGCGCAGCTCGTCGGCCGCCTTACGGCTGAACGTCGTGACCAGGGTGCGGTCGGCTTCTATGGAGCCGTCGTGTGCCCGTCGCGCCACGCGCAACGTCAGGACGCGCGTCTTCCCCGCGCCCGCACCGGCGACGACGCAGAGCAGGGGGTCGTCGGACTCGATCGCCTCCCGCTGGGCCACCGTCAGGCGGGAGGCCCCTGGGAGGACCTCCCAGGTCTCGCCGTCCAGGGTCGTGACCACACCGCGAGGGTACCGAAGGGCTGCTCGGGGTTCCCACGGCCGCCGCCGTTAGGGTTTTGCCCGGTCCGGGCGCCGGCGTCGCCCACAGCGCCACTTGGAGGGTCGGAACTTGGCCGAGCTGGAACGGGAGTGCGAGGTCGTGGTGGTCGGCGGCGGCTTCTCCGGCCTGTCCGCCGCCCGCCGCCTCGCCCGTGCGAGCGTCGACGTGTTGGTGCTCGAGGCGCGCCACCGCGTCGGCGGGCGCTCCTTCACCGACGTCACCACGTCGGGCCTCACCGTCGACCGTGGTGGCCAGTGGATCGGGCCGACCCAGGATCATCTCGACGCGCTGGCTAAGGAACTCGGCGTCGCGCGGGTCGCCACGTACACAACGGGAGAGGGCGTCGAGCTACGCGAAGGCCAGCGCAACACCTACGTCGGGCTCATACCAACCTCAGACCCCCGCGGCGCCGCCGACGGCATCGAGTGCATGCTCGACCTCGACCTGCGCGCTTTCGACGTCCCGCCTGACGCCCCCTGGGAGGCGCCCGACGCGGCCGCGCTCGACGCCCAGACGCTCGCCACCTACCTCCATGCCAACCTCCATTCCAAGACGGCCCGCGCCATCTTGAATGTCGCCATCGAGGCGATCTTCGGCGCCGAACCGGGCGAGCTGTCGCTGCTGTTCGCCCTCTTCTTTCTCCACGCAGGCGGCGGGCTGACCAACCTCGCCCGCACCACCGGCGGAGCGCAGGAAGCGTGGTTCGCCGGGGGCTCCCAGCAGCTGGCCCAGGGCATGGCCGCCGAGCTCGGCGACCGAGTCCTTCTCGGCGCCCCTGTCCACTCCGTCGTCCACACACACGACCGTGTCACCGTCGCAGCCCGCCTGGTCCCCACAACCGCCGACCCGGCCGACCCCACCGCGCCGTCCCAGCCGCTGCACGTCACCGCCCGCCGCGCCGTGTTCGCCATGCCCCCGGCGCTCAGTGGGCGCCTCACCTTCAGCCCTGTCCTCCCCAGTCGTCGCGACCAGCTGGCGCAGCGCATGCCCATGGGTGCCGTCACCAAGGTCCACGTGCTCTACGACCGACCCTTCTGGCGCGAAGACGGCCTGAACGGCCAGATCGTGGCCCCCGGCTCCGCCATGGGCAGCACGTTCGACAACTCGCCCGAGGACGGCTCGCACGGCGCCATCGTCGGCTTCATTGCCGGCGACGGTTGCCGGCGTCTTGATGGAGCCGGGCCCGAGGCGCGCCGGGCGGCCGTGCTGGAGGAGCTGTCCCACGCCTTCGGCCCCCGCGCCACCCAGCCCGTCGAGGTCGTCGAGCAGCACTGGCCCGCCGAGCCCTTCACCCGCGGCGGGCCCGTCGCTGTCGGCGCGCCCGGCGCGCTCCACGACGCTCGGTCCCGCGCTGCGCGACCCTGTGGGCGCGCTGCACTGGGCAGGGACTGAGACCGCCACCGCATGGTGCGGCTACCTCGATGGCGCGCTCTCGTCCGGCCTACGGGCCGCCGGCGAGGTGTTCGCCGCGCTGCGGGGAGGTCCTGTTGGCGACAGCTGAGGAGCTTCGCGAGGCCTACGCCGAGTGGCGCACCCGAAGCAACGGGAACCCGCGCCTCACCAAAATGGTCAAGGGCTGGGACCGCGTCATCCACTTCACCACAACCGACACGGCCGAGGGCTTCACCATGCGGGTGCAGGACCAGCAGCTCACAGAGCTCGAAATGGGCCATCAGGACCAACCCGACGTCATCGTCGCCGGCAGCAGCGAGGACTTCTGCGACCTGTTCTGGGGCGACCTCAACCCGTCGGAGAAGTACATGTCGGGTGAGATCACGCTGGTCGGGTCACAGCAGGATGTGATGCGCATCGACGCCATCTCCATGATCGCCTTCCTCGATACCTAACCCGATCGCGTGACCGCCGCAGCCCCTCTGTCCTCCCGGACGTCGCTCCGCCGCGCGCTCGGCCTGCCCACGGTTGTCGCCACCTCGACCGGCCTTGCGTTTGCCGCACTGGAGTACTTGGCCGCCGCGGGGCTCCTGGCCTATGTGGCAGGCGACTCCGCCTTCATCCCCATCATCGTCGCGGGTATCCTCGCGCTCGTCGCCTACGGCTTCTTCGGCGAGCTGAACGGCCTCTATCCCACCGCGGCGGCGATCCGCCTCTACATGAAACGCGCCATGGACGACCGTGTGGCGCTCACCATCACGTTCACCTACATGACGACGATCATTCTCGTCATCGCAGCCGACGCCTTCATCGTGGGCAGCGCGCTGGCCCACGCCTTCGGGGAGTCGGCTTGGGTGGCGTCGTTGTGGATCGTGGGCCTGCTGGCGGTCGCCGTGGTGACCAACCTGCGCGGCATCACCGTGGCGGGGCGCCTGCAGGACGCCGCCAGCTCGGTGGTCGTGCTGGCCACCCTCGTCGTGGCGTTGCTCGCGCTGACCCGGAGCGGCCACGGGCTGCACACGCCCTTTGCCCCCCTGCACGGACACGGGGCGGGCGACTTCTTGGAGGCCGTCGCGCTGGGCGTCTTCCTCTACAGCGCGTTCGAGTGGGTGACGACCAACGCCGAAGAGGTGCGCCGGCCCGAATCCGTCAATCGGGGCATGCTCATAGCGCTCGGCATCCTCTGCGTGGTGTGCGCGACGGCCACGGTGGCCATGAGCCACACACTGACCCACGGCGAGCTGACGTCGTCCTATCCCCAGCTCTATCTCGGCATCGCCGCATTCGGCCATGCCGGTCTTTGGGTGATGGCGGCCGTGACGGCCGTGACGGCGCTGAACACGTTCAACGGCGGGTTCATCACGGCGTCGCGTTTCGTTTACGGCACGGCCCGCGAGGGCTCGCTGCCCCGTCAGTTGACCCAGTTGAACGACCGCGCCGTTCCCTGGGTCCCCGTCGTGGCGCTTGGCACGGTCTCGGCCGTCGTGGCGCTGGTCGTGGCCCTGACCCACGCATGGCAGGTGCTCGTGGCGGTGGGCGCGGCGCTCGAGGCGATGATCTACGCGGTGGCCGGCTTCTGCGCCCTGCGGCTGCGTCGGCGGGAGCCCGACGCACCCCGTCCCTTCCGAGTGCGGTGGCTCTCAGTGCTCGGTCCGCTCGGCATCGCCCTGTTCGCCCTGCTCGCGGTGACGGCGTCGTTGTCGGTCCAGAACCACTTCGACCCGGCGCCCTTGGTGATCATCGCTGTCGCCGCGGGACTGAGCTCGTACTACGTGTTGGCGGTCCTGCCCGGTCTGAAGGCACGCGAGGCGACCCGACGGGCGGCCCGGCCGCGGCGCAGGCCCGGCCGCTGACACCGCCCCTGCCGCTGACACCCGTCCTGGCCGCGCCCTCTCGAGCTGCCCTCCCGGTCCCTCAGGGCAGCCGATGGGTGCGCAGCAACCGCCGGCGTGTGTGCCGGGAGCGGGCCAGGCCCACCAGCTCGTCGACCACGTGGGGGAACGACACGCCTTCTGCCTCCCAGAGCATTGGGAACATGGAGATCGGCGTGAAGCCGGGCATGGTGTTCACCTCGTTGACCTTGATCTCGTCGTCGTCGTGGAGGAAGAGGTCGACCCGGGCCAGGCCTTCGACGCGCAGCGCCCGGTAGGCGGCGGTCGCCACCCGCTGCGCGTGTGCGAGCTGGGCGTCGGTCAGGTCGGTCGGCGCGATGGTCTCCGCCGTCCCGAGGACGTACTTGTCGTCGTAGTCGTAGAACTCGCGGCTGGCGAGGATCTCCCCAGCCCGCGTCACGCGGACGTCCTCGTTGCCCATCAGCGCAAGCTCGAGCTCCCGACCGCGGACGAACTCCTCAATGATGACGTAGTCGTCGAACTCGAAGGCACTGAGCACCGCGTCCCCGAACGATGCCGCGTCGGAAACCTTCGCCACGCCGATGGAGGACCCGAGGTTCGCCGGTTTCACGAAGAGTGGGAGGCCCAGCGCGTCGAGCGCTTCCTCCATGGCCTCGGCGGACCACGAAGAGCGCTGCGCGACGCGCCATGCCGCCACCGGCAGCCCGTGGTCGTGCAGGACGGACTTCGCGATGCCCTTGTCCATGCAAACGGCCGACGAAAGCACGCCGGCGCCCACGTAGGGAACCTGCAGCGCTTCCAAGTGTCCCTGAATCACGCCGTCCTCCCCGAATGGGCCGTGCAACACCGGGAAGACAACCGGCTCGGGCGGCAGCGCCTCGTCGAGATGCGCGACCTCCGAACCTGGGTCTTCGCTCAGCAGGACGTCGGGCGAGGGGAGGCTCTCGACGTCGTGGAGGTTCGCCAGCACGCGGTGCGCGTCGACCCATCGTCTGTCGTGTGTCAGACCGAGGGCCCGGACGACCCATCCGCCTTCGAGCGCCGTCCGGGCGATGCGGCGCGCCGAAATGCATGACACCTCGTGCTCCGCCGACGGGCCGCCGTAGATGATCGCCAGCTCTCCCGGATCGGGCATCAACCGAGGCTATACAAACCGAGGCTGTAGACTCGGTTGGCGAGGGCGATGCGTGCGATTCTCGACGACTGAACTCGCAGCCCAGCTCGGCGGGGAGCTGATTGGACCCGACGTCACAGTCGACGGTGCCAGCATCGACTCCCGGACCGTCACCCCCGGTCAGCTCTTCGTCCCGATCGTCGCCGAGCGCGACGGACACGACTTCATTCCCGCGGCATTCGCGCGTGGCGCGCCGGCCTACTTGACTTCGCGGACGCCCGTCGGTGCAACGGCGGTCGTGGTGGAGGACACGGCCACGGCGCTCATGAATTGCGGCGTAGGCGCGCGCGGTCGGCTTGCCGGTGGGGCGGTGGGGATCACGGGATCCGTGGGGAAGACTACGACGAAGGATCTGGTGCAGCGCTGCCTATCGGCGTCGTTCCGCACCGCGGCCAGTGAGCGCTCCTTCAACAACGAGTTGGGCCTGCCCCTCAGCCTCGTCAACGCTCCGGACGACGCCGAATGGGTGGTCCTCGAGATGGGCGCGCGCGGACTCGGCCACATCGCCAGGCTGGCGCTCGTCGCCCGGCCCGACGTCGGGATCGTGACCAGTGTGGCCATGGCACACGTTGAGTATTTCGGGGACCTCGAAGGGGTGGCCCGCGCCAAGAGCGAGCTGGTGGAGGCGCTGCCCGCATCGGGCGTCGCGGTCCTCAACTTCGACGACCCCCTCGTGGCGCGGATGGCCGGAGCGAGCCCGTGTCCCGTCGTCGGGTATGCCCTCGAGGCCGACGCAGAGGTGCGCGCCGAGAACGTGGTGTGCGACGACGAGCTCCTGCCCTCGTTTCGCCTCGTCACGCCCTGGGGTAAGGGCGACGTCCGACTCTCGCTCCACGGCGTGCAGCAGGTGCCCAATGCGCTGGCCGCTGCGGCGGCGGCGCTGTGGTGTGGCGTCCCCCTCGAATCGGTGACATCGTCGCTCGAGGCGGTGACCGCCTCGCCCTTGCGCATGGAGCTGCGGCACCCGCCGGACGGTCCGGTTCTCCTGGCCGACTGTTACAACGCCAATCCAGCGTCGGTCGAGGCCGCTCTCCGTGCCCTGGCCCGTCTCTCCTCAGGGCGCAAGGTCGCGATCCTCGGGCTCATGGCGGAGCTGGGGGTGGACACGGCGGAAGAGCACCAGCGGATGTCCATGCTGGCCGGTGAGCTCGGCGTAGAGGTGCGGGGTTACCAGACGGATCTGTACGGAAGTGCGGTCATTGCCGGTCCCGACGACGCGGTGGCCTTTCTCCGCTCCCTGCCCTGGGACGCGGCCGTCCTCTTGAAGGGCAGCCGGGTGGCGCGTCTCGAAGACGTGCTCGAGGGATACGGCGCCGCCGGCGGCGCGCCGTCCGGGTCCTCAGGCGCCTAGTGGCGACTCACTTCTAGCGGAACGAGGAGACGGGATCACCGGGGTGGACGAGGACCCGGCGGGCCAGCTCGCCGTAGAGGGACTCGGTGCGCGTGGACGGCGAGCTGCCCGGATCGAGCGCGTCGACCCGTCGCTGGCATTCGTGCCACTCGTGACGTAGCCGGTCCGCGTCTCCGTCCGCTGCTGCGACAGCCATGGCCGCGCGCGAGAGCGCTTCGCTGTACGGAGCGACCAACAGAGCACGACCGATTCCGAGCCAGGCGAGGTCGAACAAACCGGCGTCGGTGGCGAGCTCCGCCAGCGAGCAGGCGGCGTCGACCAGGACGGAGCCCACACGACCGCCGTGTCCTTCCGCCTCCCACCACGAGTATCCCGAAAGGGCATTGACCAGCGGCTCTCCCTCGACGAGCTCGAGCGCGGCGCGGAAATGCGCCATGGCCATCTCCGACTGTGCACACAACTTCCCTTCCGCGACGAACGCAACGGCGCGGTGCACGTCGACCGTGACCTCGGGAGAGACCTGGTACATCCCGTTGCGGCTGCCCGCGGGAAACAGCGCCTTGCCCTCGTCGTCGGTTCCCATCGCCCGACGCGCGGCGCTCGCGACGTTGAAGAGGGTTTGGGACGCTGCGTCGGCGTCGGACGACCCGAGGACGCGCGTCCGCAGGCGGTCGCTCGTGATGACGTCGGGCTGGTGTAACGCCAGGTATGCGACGAGCTCGACGGCGCGACGGACGCGGTTCGGCGGCAGCTCTTCTTGGAGGCCATCCAGACGTGGTGTCGCCGCAAGCAGGCGGACGTCTACTGGACCGGGAGCGAGCAGCCCTCGCTGCACCTCGGCGCCGGCCGTGAGGTCGAAGGGCGGCGACGCCTGGATGTGCACACGCGCGCGCGGCGTGCTGGACACATACTCCGTTTCCGTAGGCGGATCCTCCATGTGCGGTCCCGTCGTGAGCTCGTCGACCAGTCCGGACTGTTCGGCGCTGAGCACATGCGGTCTGAGAACCCTCCCAATCGGATGGATGGTGGCCCCGTGCCTGTCCACCAGCACGGTGACGTCGCTGGCCGAAGCGGCAGCGGTTGTGACCACGGCCACCCGACGGGCCACGTCCGGTTCGAGCGCGGTCGGGTCGCCGAAATACAGCACGGGCGGCGCACCGGGCGCCTCCTCGGCCTTGCCCTCACGCCGGGCGGCGCTGGCGGCCGCCGCGGCATCCTCGGTCACGTGGACCGCAGCGGCCCAGGACCACGCCTGCTGCGCGGCACGCGCGGCACGGCAGAGGTCGGCCGCCGATTCCCCGAGCACCGGGAGCACCGAACCGGCCCGCAACGCCACGAACCAGGTCTCCTCCTCGTCGTCGCCGATAGGAAGGGCGATCGGCACCAGCGGGTCGAACGGTTCGACGTTGTCGAGCCGGGCGTGCTCGACGTGCCAGGCCACACCTTCGTCACGCGCGACGAACCCTTCGGGTGGGTCACCATCTGGTTCGGACAGCCAAAAGGAGACCCCCTCGGGACTCACGGAGATAGCGCGAACCTCGGGTGCTGTCGCACGGTCTTCGAGTCGGTGGCCGAGAAGGATGTTGGCCGTCTCGAACGAGGCCAGCGCCGGAACGCCGGCAAAACGGTTCACAAGAGTCTCGGTGTCGACTGCTTCTTCCGAGAGCAAAGGGCGCAGGTCCAGCTCTCCGGTGTACCGATCGCACTCGCGGTGCCGTTTTGTGCGTCGCGCGATCGCAGCGCAGCTCAGCGACCCGAGCCCGAGGGCCAGCAATTCGGGGAGGTGGCTCCCGACCGGGTCCTCGGCGTTCCCAGGGGGCGGCGCTGGCGCCGATCGTCGCGTGTCCGGGTGTCCACCGTGCGCGGAGTCAGGCAGACGGAGGCGCCATCCCGCACGGACGTGATCGGGGTCCACAAATCGGCTTTCCCCTGACATTCGCCGTCCCAGGTTCATGGCGGCGATGGAGGTCCAGTCCGCACCGTCGTCCATCCGCTGGTCTGCGATGGACCACAGCGTCTCCCCGGGGCGCACGACGTGCACGGCTGATGTGACGCGGTCGGACAACACCGTCTTCGTGTCCACGCCTCGTCGGACATGGACTGCCGGGACACCGACATGGCCACGCACGGGTGGGGCCGCGCCGGCACCGGAGGTCAGGACCAACGGTGCGCTAAAGCTGGAGAATGCCAGCACGCCCAGGGCGATACGAGCCGCGATGCGGTCGAGAAACGAGCGCGAGGCGAGCGGAGCCACCGAACCGTGACGCACCTGGTGCGTCACGGCACGCAAAAGCTGCACGCAACAGGCGGCCCACGCCACCCAGGCCGCCAGGACAAGCACGCACATCGTGTCTCGGGACAGTGGCCGCCAGTCGTGTCCGAGGCCGCCGGCCAGGGGATTGCCGACGACGAGTACAAGGACCGCCGGCACGATGGTGAACGAGAGCACGGCGGTGACGGCCGCGCCGAGCACGTCACCGGCGCGGCCGCGTCGACGGATGCGCTCCTTACCCACCGGCTGGGCCGATCGTGATGGTGAACGTGAGCGCGACCGACTCCGAGGACGGCTCGTTGACGGTCGCCATGCAGGAGCCGGTCGCATTCGGCAGCGTCGCGGCCATGGCGGAGGTGCCGCCGACGTTCTGGTCGGCGTTGGGACACGACACCACCATGGTGAGGTACGTGGCACCGGACCAGACGACCGAGACCTCCATGGCGCCACCGGACCCGGTGAAGGCGTACCCGAGGGACCTTGTTCCCGGCGGGTCGAGAACGCCGGGCTCCTGCGTCCGATCGGCAGCCTGCACGTTGCCGGAACCGACGCTCGTCGTCGTGGTCGTCGGTGCGACGGACGTCGTGGTGACCGAGGAGACCGGCGGTACCGTCGTCGAGGTGGTGCCGGGCGTCGAGAGAAGCGGGGTCGTCGGATTGGCGTGTGG
Organism: uncultured Acidimicrobiaceae bacterium; assembly: GCA_963808355.1. Classification (GTDB taxonomy): domain Bacteria; phylum Actinomycetota; class Acidimicrobiia; order Acidimicrobiales; family RAAP-2; genus Bog-473. The sequence goes on along the minus strand of CAWEFL010000002.1, from coordinate 1,299,978 downwards.
AGTGTTCTGTGCAGATGCCGCGACCGTGGTCGAGGTGGTCGGCGCGAGCGCGATGTGATGCGAACCGGCGTCGTCGGGTGCCGTGGCGCGCCCGTCGTGAGCCGTCCGCACAGGGTCGCCGGCGGCGGAGTCGGCAATGTGGCGTCCGTGTCGCGTCGTCGGGTGCGGCGCGCTCCCGGTGGCGACGAGCAGGGCGATGAGCGCCAGCGACACGGCCAGGATCACCCACCAGTTGGGGCGTGCCCGCGGGATCCGACGCACATGGTCTGCGGTCTCGATCCCTCGCCCCGCCACGGGCACACCATACGCACGCTCCATGCCTCCCGCACCTGTGGTTTCAGGCGCAGAGCCGCCGCCGGCCCCGGTCTCGGCGGGCATAGAGGACCCGGCGGTCACGCTCGGTAAGCGTGGACAATTCTGCGATTGAATAGCCGAGCACATGCTGCGCGTAGAGGACTTGGGCCTCATCGCTCCGCATCCCCTCCCGGCGCAGATCGATCAACATGCGGGCAAGCTGTTCCAGGTCCGACTCGTCCCGGCTGACCCACGTGTCGAAGTGGTCATCCCGGATCGTCGTGACGTGCGCCGCCTGGTCCTTGGCGCGGAAGAGCTGACGGCGAAGGCGGCAACGGATGGCCGACAGCAGGTCGAGCACCGCGTACGGCCGGTCCTGTCCCGACCACTCCTGCAGCACGTGCCACGTCGTCGACAGGAGGTCGCCGAAGAATTCCGTCCCGTCCTTCCAGTCGCCACCCTTTCCCCATTGGAGCTTTCCAGCGACCGTGACCAGGCCGGGGACCAGCAGCTGCACGAGCAGGCGGCAGATGAACGGGTCGGCGCCCGCCTCTCGCAAGAGGAGTCGGACGAGTTGTGCGGCCTCCTCCCGTTGGGTCCGTCCCGTCGCACGCCGCATGTATTCGACCAGGTGGAACGGAGTCGGGCACGCGGCTGGTGTGGTCGCCGTGCCCAGAACCAGGGCCGACAGGCGTGGGTCCCGTGGTGCCACCGATTCGAGCGCGCGGTACGGCGGTGGGGGACCGTCCGAGGGACTCCCATTCGGCTGCGAGTTGGTCGATGAGGGCGACGTGATGAGTGGCTGTGGCGGCAGAGGTCATGGCCGCAGGGTCGCGGCCGGACCTCCCCCGATGGCTCCCCCAGCGGCGCGACATCCGACCCGCCGCCGGTCCCGGGTGACGTCCGAGGCGATGCCCCGGGTGACGTCCCAGGTGAGAGCTAGTCTGCCGGCCGATGGACATCGACGAGTTCTACGAAGCCAATCCTCGGCGGCGAGCCTCTGCCGAGCTCGAGCTCGGCACGGAGTGGAAAGACAAGGACGGGGTCAACCACGAGCTCAACTACGTGGAGGACACGGGTGAGCTCTATGTGCTCCGAGAGCCGGCGCCGCACGTGAGCGAGGACCCGTTCGGTGGCCTCCATATCTCCACCCCCTCGGGCTACGACAAGAAGATGACCGTCCACGTCATCGCCAAGGTCGAGACCAAGGACGAGGTGCACCGGATCCTCGACGGCTGGCAGGACGCCATGACCAGCGACGACGGAGCGCAGTGGCTGGGCGATCGGCTCCGCGCCGCCGGAGTCACGGTCGGGCCGGCGGGCGACGCCATCGCCGACGACGGGCCCGACCTCAACGCCTGAAGCCGGCAGCCGCGGCCAGCCGGTGCGGCCCGGTCAGGTGGGCGGGTCGAGGTCGAGCAGCTTGGCCAGGAACTGTGTGGCCAGGTTGTTCGTCGCCATGTCTTCCTCCTGGGGCACGGCCTGGCTCTCGGCCAGCAGGTCCGACAAGCGGTACATGACCACGGCGAAGCGGAAGCCCGAGAAGACCTCGTAGTAAAAGAGGTCACGCAGTGGGCGGCCGATGAGCTGGGCGTAGCGCTCTATCGTCTCCTCGTGGGAGGGGAAGCCGGCCGGGCGGGGCACCTCGATGCCGAGGGAGGCCAGGCCCTCGGTGAACTGGCGGTCGAAGTAGAGCCACCAGCCGAGATCGAGCTCGGGCTGGGCGAGTGAGGCCATCTCCCAGTCCAGCACCGCCCGCGCCTGAAAGTTGTCCCAGATGATGTTGCCGATGCGGCTGTCCCCCCAACTGAGCACGACCTCGCCGCTCTCCTCGGGCCGGTGGTCCAGCAGCCACCGCCATGTCGACTCGATCACCGGCACGCGCAGGCCCTTGGTCGACCAGTCGAGGAAGTCCCGGTAGTAGGAGAGCTGCTGATCGAGGCCCGGCTTGCCTCGGGAGGGCATGTCCAGCCACTCGAGGCCCAGCGCCCGCCAGTCGCTCGTGTGCACGGAGGCCAGCGCGTCGATCCCGCTCCACCACATGCGCTCCTGTTGCTCGGGCGTCGCCTCGATGACCCATCCCTCGAGCGTGTACGGGATGTTGTCGGAGGGAACCAGGCCCTCCACGTGCTCCATGGTGAAAAAAGGCGCGCCGAGGTACTGCGTGTCCTCCTCGTAGGAGCCCAGCGGCGGAATGGGCACGCCCGCGCCGCCGTCGGCCAGCTCGCGGATCACGCGGTACTGCGTCGAGAACTCGGCGTCCATGAACAGCAGGTGCTTGGTCGGGGCCACCCGGACCACCAGACGGCGCTCGGGTCCGGAGGCGCCGCCGCCCGGGCGAGTGCGGCAGAGGATGGTCTCGTTGGAGAAGCCGTTGGACGCCGGGGCCTGGACGTCGAACACTTCGAGCACGGACTCATTGTCTGAGCGGTCGGCGGACCGCGTGGCGAGCCACCGGGTGAGCGCGGCGGCCACCTCCTCCGGGTCGCGTTGGGTGAGGTCGGGCACGGGGCGGCAGTGTAAACCCCGGCCAGCCCCGGTAGCGTCGGCCGAAGTGCGGATCGTCATCGAGCTGAGCGAGTCCCGGGTCCTGCTCATTGACCCCGAGGACTTCACACGATTCTCCGTTGCGGTCGAGGGCAAGGGGGACCTGGCGGGTGTGGTCCACCAGTCCGGCCTCGGACGCCTGAAGGACGACGAGCACGTGGTGGTCGATCCCGTCGCACTGCGGGCGCTCGCTGGCACAGACGCGACGAACCGGTGGGACGAGGGCCTCGCGGGGATGCTGTCGTATGCCGCCGGTAAGGGCTGGATGGAAGCAGATGGCGGTGTCCTCGCCCATATCGAACGCCACGACGAGGTGGACTGAGCGGCACAGCTGCACTGTCGCGGTGGACGGGTGCGCAGCTACCCTGGTAGCGCCGCCCGGCCCGCCCGGCGGCGGGGGCACAGTGCCGCTGATCTGGGGAGGATGCATGCCGATTCGGGACTATGACCGCTTGTTCATCGGCGGCGACTGGGTGGCGCCCGAAGGGACGGAGACCATCGGGGTGATCTCGCCGGTGACCGAAGAGGTCGTGGCGCGGGTCCCCGACGGCACCGAGGCCGACGTCGACAAGGCGGTGGCGGCGGCGAGGGCGGCGTTCGACCACGGGCCGTGGCCGCGCATGGCACCCGCCGAGCGGGGCGAGATCCTGCGCAAGGTCGCGGCGCAGATCACCGCCGAGATGGGGGACATGGCCGAGCTCATCACGCGTGAGATGGGCGCGCCGATCACCTTCTCGAACATGGGCCAAGTGCTCGCGCCCACGATGATCTTCAACTATTACGCCGACCTGGCGGGCACGTTCGCCTTCGACGAGGTGCGGACCGGCGTGCTGAACCCCGAGGTGCTGGTGACCAAGGAGCCCGTCGGCGTCGTCGGGGCGATCGCGCCGTGGAACGTGCCCCTGTTCATTGCGGCCTCCAAACTGGCCCCGTCGCTGGCGGCGGGCTGCACCGTCGTCTTCAAGCCCGCGCCGGAGACCCCGCTCGACGCCTTCCGGTTGGCCGAGATCTTCACCGAGTGCGGCCTGCCCAAGGGCGTCCTCTCCGTCGTGCCAGCGGGCCGAGAGGTTTCCGAGCACCTGGTGACCCACGAGGGCGTTGACAAGATCAGCTTCACGGGGTCCGGCGTCGGTGGCAAGCGCATCGGCGGGCTGTGCGGCGAGCGCCTGAAGCGCTGCACGCTCGAGCTCGGGGGGAAGTCAGCGGCGATCATTCTGGACGACGCCGACCTGGCGACGACGATCCCGACGCTGCTGCCGAACGCAATCATGAACAACGGGCAGGCGTGCGTCGCGCAGACGCGGATCCTGGCGCCGCGGGCCCGCTACGGCGAGGTGGTCGATGCGGTCGCGGCCGGGGTTTCCGCCATGACCGTGGGCGACCCGCTGGACCCGGCGACCGAAGTGGGGCCCGTGGTGGCGGAGCGGCAGCGGACGCGCATTGAGGGGTATCTCGCCAGCGGGCGCGAGGAGGGCGCGACCGTCGCAGTGGGTGGTGGGCGGCCGTCGGGTGCGGACTTCGCCAAGGGCTGGTACGTAGAGCCGACGGTCTTCTCGGACGTCTCCAACAAGATGCGGATCGCCCAGGAGGAGATCTTCGGGCCCGTGCTCGTCGTCATCCCCTACGACGGCGACGACAACGCGGTCGAGATCGCCAACGACTCGAGCTACGGGCTGTGCGGCTCGGTGTGGACGGCGGACAACGACCGGGGCCTCGGCGTGGCCCGCCAGGTGCGGACCGGGACCTACATGCTCAACTCCTTCGCCCCCATGGACTTCGCCACCCCGTTCGGCGGTTTCAAGGAGTCCGGCGTCGGGCGTGAGTTCGGGCCCGAGGGCCTCGACACGTTCCTGGAGGTGAAGTCGATCGGCCTACCGGCCGGCTACACGCCGACACTGCCGAACTGAGCGGGGTGACGCGGCGGACCCGGTAGGACGGTGGGCGCCACGCCGCGGATGGAGCGGGTGCAGGCGGTGCGGCCGCGGACGATGGTCGTCACCAACTGGCCCATGTGGGTCGTGGGGTTCACCCTCTTCATAGACGGGATGGACCAGTACATCGTCCGGGGCAGCAGCAACCAGATCAAAGCGGCTTTCGGCGTGGGGGACACGGCCATCGGCCTCCTCTTCTCTGCCTTCATCCTCATCAACGGCGTTATCACGATGCCGGCCGGTTACCTGGCGGACCGCTGGAACCGGACCCACGCCATGGCCGTGACCATCGTGGCCTGGTCGGTGATCAGCGCCCTGGGCGGCCTCGTCCCCACGACGGCCTTCGGCCTGCTCGTCGTCATCCGCGCCTCGCTCGGTTTCGGCCAGGCCGTGACCGACCCGTCGGGCAGCAGCGTGATCGCCGACTACTACGGGACGGAGCGGCGCGGGCGCGCCTTCTCCATTCAGCAGTGCCTGAGCTACGTCGGCCTCGGCATGGGTCTCGCGATCGGTGGCGCCATCGGCCCGCTCTTCCACGGGCACGGTTGGCGCGTGGCCTTCTTCGTCTCACTCTTCCCCGGGCTGCTCGTCGCCTACTTCTGCTGGCGCCTGCCCGAGCCCAGCCGGGGCACGGCGGACCGGGCCCACGTGTTGCAGAGCGACGAGATGGAGATGGCGGAGGGCCCGGGGCCGGCGCTCTTCCCGCACGGGTTCGGGCACTTCGTGGGCGACATGGTCGACGGGCTGCGCCGGGACGTCGGCACAATCCTACGCATCCCGACTATGCGCTACGCGCTCGTCGGTGTGTCCACGGTCGGCTTCGTCGTCACGGCGGTGGCGACCTGGATGCCAAACTTCTACGAGAACCAGCTCCACCTCTCACAGCAGTCGTCCAACGGGACGTTCGGCGCGCTGGCTATCCTCGGCGGCATCCCCGGCACGATCATCGGCGGGCGCATCGCCGACCGCTGGGTCACCCGCTTCGTCGGCGTGTGGGTCGTGATCCCGGCGGTGTGCATCGTCATCAGCGCGGCGCTGTTCATGATTTCCTTCATCCCGCAGCCGTTCGCGACCGTGTTCGTCGTGCAGCTGGCCGGCTTCCTGGCCGCGACGGCGTGTGTCCCGGCACTGCGAGCGGGCCTGTCCGACGCCGCTCCCGCCCAGGTGCGCGGGGCCGGCTTCGGTGCCTTCAACCTGGCCTCGGTGGTCTTCGGCGCTGCGGCGGCGCCGCTGGTGACCTCCGCCATCGCGTCACAATTCGGGAACAACTACCGGACGGCCTTCCTGATCATCCTGCCGATCGCGTATCTGGGGGCGGCCTGTCTGTTGCTGGCGCGCACCCATATTGAGGAGGACGCCGCCAAGGTGTTCGAGGCTGTGGTGACCGCTCTGGCCGCCGAGCCGGCGGGAGACGCCCCGGCTGTTCAGGACGAGGCCGAGGGCGACGGAGACGACGGCGACACGTAGCCCGACAACGGCGCGCCCGTCCCTTTGACGTCCGCGTCGGCCTGGGACCGCCCGGTCTCGACGACGCTGAACCCGGTGCGATCACCGTCGCCGTTGATGACATCGGGCGCGGCGTCGTTGCCTGTGCTCGAGGTCACCACGGCGACGTGCACGGCGGTGACCGCGGCCGTGTTCAACCCGTAGACCGCGACGTCCCCGGGCTGGGGCGTGTAACCGGACCCGACGGGATGCCAGGTGCCGTGGTCGGTGCCCCACAGGTAGAAGCTGGCGGAGTCGCCGTTGAGGTATCCGGGGCTGAGCTGGTAGTCGACGAGCGCGCCGGCCTGCTTCCATACCCAGGCCGCGAAGTCGGCACACCACTCCTCGTCGAGGTTGTCGTTGCCACAGTCGTCGGTACCGGCATGCCAGTACGCGCTGAACTTGTTGCAATAGGTGTCGGCGGGGTCCGTCACATAGCCGGCCTGGCCCTGGGCTATGGAGAGAATACGGGCCCGGAGGGGGCTCAGGCCGCCGCTGACCTTCCTGTCCACGACGACTACGGCGACCGCGACGATGGCCGCGAGGAGGAGAACAGCCAAGGCGCGGCGATGGCGCGCCGGGCGGCGACGGGGGAGTGGAGCAGCCAGAGGACGGGTAGGGCGCAGGGGGATTCAGGGTAGCGAGGCGTCCCGGCTATCTGAGGGCACCCACCAGCATCTGGCCTCAGCGATAACCACGAGCGCGCCGGGCACGATTCCGAGCGCCCCGAGACGAGCGTCACGAGCGCGCGTGTCCGGTGACCGCCGTCAGCCCGCCGGGTTCTGCGGATTGACGTCCGGGTTGGTGTCGGCCACCGCGCACTGGGCGCGCAGGGAGGGCACCAGGTGCGTCTCGTCCACGGTGGCGCTCTCCGAGATCACGGTCATGAGCGCGTTCCACGTGCCGTCGTCGGAATTGGCTGCGGCGGCAAGGGGGAGAGCCGTGCGCAGCTCCTGCGCCGCCTTCTTCTGAAGGTCGTCGACCGTGGCGGGCGGTGTGCCCGGGACGGCGGCGTGCAGCCAGTCGCGCACGGACTGATGAACGTGCACGCACGCCTGCTGGGCCAACGCCTGCCCGCTGCCCTGAGAGTCGCACGCGGCGAGCCCGGTCACCGCACCGGCCGCGACCATCGCCAAGGCCAGTACCCGGCCGGTGCGGGCACGGCCGGCGACGCGCATGTCAGGCCAGCCAGCCGTCGGCGTTCTCGAGCAGGTAGCGGCTGACCGCGAGGGCGCGGTCGAAGACGTCACACAAGAGCTCCTCGCCACCGAGGACCCGCGCCAGAGAGACCGGATGCCGGGCAACGATGCTCAGCCGGCGCTCGGAGCCGTCGGTGGCGCTGGCGAAGGAGTCGATGGCCGAGACCTCGAGCGGCAGCTCAATGCCGCCGATGCCGGCCAGGTCGATGGCGAGGCGGAGGAGGTCGGGACCGCTCGGGAGCGGCGGGAGCGCCCAGGTGAAGGTGAGTGGGAAGTGGAACTCGTCGGGCGGCTCCTCCTCTTCGGACAGCAGCACGACGGCGTCCTCGAAGGACAAGAGGACGCGGGGGTCGACATCGAGGGCGAGATGGAGGTCGAGGGGCCCGCCGCACCCCTCCTCGGGGTGGAGGTCCACCTCCCAGACCTGTCGCAACGAGTAGGTCTCGACGAAGTGGCGCTCGTCGTGCACGTGGAACCCGTGATCCACGGAATGGTCCTTCAGGTCGGCCACGTAGCCGGCGACGTCGATGGCTGCCACGAGGAATTCAGCCTACTGAGTTCCCAGAAGACGCAGGCAGGGAGCCACCCAGTAGGGTTCGTCACCCGATGGACGACGACGCCTTACTCGGCGTGCTCGACGACGCCGCGGCAGCGGTGCGGCTGGCACTCCAAGACCTCGAGGACTGGGGCCCCGCGGGCACCCGGCCCGGGCAGTACCGCCTGGACCTGGCCGCCGACGCCGCCGTGTTGCCGGTGCTGCACGGGGCCGGGTTGGCCGTCTTGTCGGAGGAATCGGGCACGACGGGCGACGGGCCCACTGGGCTGCTCGCGGTGGTGGACCCGGTCGACGGCTCCACCAACGCGCACCGGGGCATCCCCTACTACGCCACCAGCATCTGCGTGCTCGACGCGGAGGGTCCGCGGGTGGGGATCGTCGTCAACTTGGCGACCGGCACTCGGTACGCCGCGGTGCGCGGCGGTGGCGCGGAACGGGCTGGCGCGCGGATCGGGCCATCAGGGTGCGCCGACCTGGGTGAGGCGGTCGTGGGGATCTCCGGGTTCCCGGGGCGGCACCCCGGCTGGGCGCAATTCCGGGCGCTGGGCGCGGCAGCCTTGGAGTGCTGCGCCGTAGCCGAAGGCGTGCTCGACGCGTACATGGTGGCGGGGCGCAGCACTCTGTACGGCTGGGACTACCTGGCAGGGCTGCTGATCTGCACCGAGGCGGGCGCGGCGGCGGGAGAGCGGGACGGCGCGGCGCTCACGGTGCGCGACGCCTCGCCGCGGAGGCCGGTGGTGGCGGCGACGTCGGCGCTCGCCGAGCGGCTCCTGGGGGAGATGGGCGTGTGAACGGGGCGGGGCCGAGCGCGGAAGCCGCACTGCGGGCGCGCAAGACCTGGCGCACCGGAGAACCCGTGCACGGGATGATCTACTTCGTGCCCGAGGCGGCCGAGGCGTACGCCCGCCTCGGGATTGAAGGACGCGCCGGCTACTTCGCCTCGCGGGCGGCGCCCATGGGGGCGGTCTCCGCAGACGTTGTGGTCTCGACCTTCTTCAACTTCAACCCGGAGCTCGTGCACGCAGCGATCCCCGCTGCATGGGAGGTGACGACGCCGGTCGCGCTGGTCGCCGCACGCTTCGACGCAGCCGATGCAGCATTTCGGCGCGTGCTGGGCGACGCCGTCATCGGCTCCGAGCAGATGCGCCGGGCCGCGGGGCTCGCACGTACGGCGGCTGAACAGGCGGCGCAGCGCGTCGAGGGCCGGCCGCTGGCCGCAGGGCACGCGGACGTCGCATGGCCCGATGCCGCGCACCTTGTGTTGTGGCATGCACAGTCGGTGCTGCGCGAGTACCGAGGGGACGGCCACATCGCCCAGCTCGTGACGCACGGGCTGTCCGGGCTGGAGGCGCTCGTCACCCACGCGGCGGCGGGCGACGTTCCGGCTCCGGTGCTGAAGTCGACGCGAGCGTGGCCGGATGACGCGTGGGACGAAGCAGCCGAGGCGCTGCGCGGGCGCGGCTGGCTCGAGCCCGGGGACGAGCTGCGCCTCACCGCACGGGGCACGGAACAGCGCCGGGCCATTGAGGATGGGACGGACGCCCTCGCAGCAGCGCCCTACGACGCCCTGGGGGACGAGCGTTGCACGGAGCTGCGTGCGCTGATGCGACCGTGGAGCACGGAGTTCGCGCAACTGTTTCGTTGAGGTGCGTGTCGCTTCGTCACGCCCTACTCTGACGACGCCAAGGTCGGACGGCCCCGCGGGAGCGCCATGAGCCAGACGAAGCGAGGACGACCGGCTGGGCCCGCGGCGGTGTCCCTGGACGCGGTGACGACGTGACCCCAGGCCCAACGCGGCGCGGCCTCCCCATCAGCGAGGTCCTGCGCGGCCGCCGGCTGAACGTCTACGACCTGCTTCTGGCCGTCGCCATCGTCGCCTTCGGCTACATCGTCGTGAGGCTGGGCCAGTCCATGACGGTGAACTTCGCCGCCGGGCGGACCGAGGTCAATCTCAACACGGACATCTCGAACGTGCCGTACTACGCGGCGGCGCTCGCTCCTGCGTATGTTCATCGCGCTGTTCATTTCGCTCGTGTTCACGCTCGTGTACGGCACCGCGGCCGCGCGGCTGCGGCGGGCCGAGAAGGTGCTCGTTCCCATCCTCGACGTCCTGCAGTCGATCCCCATCCTTGTCTTCCTGCCGATCGCGCTGACGTTCTTCGTCAAGATCTTCCCGAGCAGTTTGCTCGGCCTGGAGCTGGCCTCGATCTTCGTGATCTTCACGTCGCAGGCGTGGAACATGACCCTCAGCTTCTACCACTCGCTGATCTCGCAGCCCACCGAGCTCGACGAGGCGGCCCGCATGTACCGGCTCACCAAGTGGCAGCGGTTCTGGAAGCTCGACGTGCCGAGCTCCATGATCGGACTCGTCTGGAACATGATGATGTCGATGGGCGGGGGCTGGTTCTTCCTCACCGCGTCGGAGGCGATCACGGTGTTCATCGGAGGGAAGCAACTCAACGACAGCCTCCCCCGGCATCGGGAGCTACATGGCCGCCGCGGCCGCCGCGGGCTCGTACAGCAAGGTGGCCATCGCGATCGTGACCATGGTGCTCCTCGTGGTCGCCACGAACTTCCTGGTGTTCCGGCCGTTGGTGGCGTGGTCCGAACGGTTCAGAATGGAGACCTCGGAGGCGGCGGAGAAACCGAAGAGCGTCGTCCTCAACTTTCTCCGGCGCTCCGTCATTCCGGGGTTGTTGGGCCGGATGGTCCGGCCGATCGGCCGATACCTCGACCGCATCACCCGCCCCTTCGGCCTGGCCGAGTACCCGCTGCGCGAGGACGAGCGCAAACGGCGGGTGGGCGACATCATCTTCTGGGTGGTGCTCGGCGGCACTGCGGCGTTCGTCGGCATCAGTGCGGCGCTCTATCTCAACGCTCACCTCGGCTTCGGGCGGTTCCCGTCGATCGTCGCCCAGGGCTTCGCGACATTCGGCGCGTCGTCGTCGTCCTCATCGTCGTTTCCACTCTCATTTGGGTGCCGGTGGGAGTGAAGATCGGCATGAGCCCGAGGCTGTCGCGCTTCGCCCAACCGGTCGTCCAGATCCTGGCCAGCTTTCCCGCCGTCCTTCTCTTCCCGTTCATCACGGCCATCTTCCTCGGTCTCGGCGTTTCGTTGAACGGGGGGGTGATCCTCCTGATGGCACTGGGGGCCCAGTGGTACATCCTCTTCAACGTCATTGCAGGGGCGAGCGCCATCCCCAACGACATGGTTGAGATGATGACGCTGATGCGGCTGAACAGGGTGCAGCGCTGGCGCCAGGTGATCCTGCCGGCGATCTTCCCGGCCTACGTGACGGGAGGAATCACGGCTGCCGGCGGTGTTTGAAACGCGTCCATTTTGGCGGAGCTCGTCGCCTGGCACCACAAGACGCTGAACGCGTACGGGCTCGGCAACTACATCTCGACCGCGTCCAGCGACGGGAAACTCGCGCTGTTGATAGGCGGTGGCATCGTCATGAGTGCCTACGTCGTAATCGTCAACCGACTGTTCTGGCGCCGCCGGTACCGACTGGCCGAGACAGGGTTCAGCCTGTGAGGGCGGAGCGGTTTGACCGGCCGAGCGTCGGACACCCGGGTGAGACGCCGTGACACTGCGCGCCGAAGGCACGACGAGAGCAACGGACCGTGGGTCGCGGCGCATCATTGAGGTGTCCACGTCTATAAGAACTTCACGTCGCCCGACGGCAGCCCGCTCCCGGTCCTGGAGGACATCTCACTCGAGCTAAACGAGGGCGAGATCGTGGCCCTGCTCGGGCGGTCCGGCTCGGGGAAGAGCACCCTGCTGCGCTGCATCGTGGGCTTGATCGATCCCACTCAGGGCGAGATCCGCTACCGCGGCGAGCTACTCAACGGCGCCTGCCGCGGCGTGTCGATGGTGTTCCAGAACTTCGCATTGCTGTCCTGGCTGACCGTGCGGCAGAACGTGGAGATCGGGCTGGAGGCGCTCGGGGTGTCACCCCGCGAGCGGCGTGATCGCGCCGAACGGGCCATCGACGTCATCGGCCTGGATGGCTTCGAGTCGGCCTACCCGAAGGAGCTCTCGGGTGGTATGCGCCAGCGGGTCGGCTTTGCGCGGGCACTCGTGGTGGAGCCAGACGCCCTCCTGATGGACGAGCCCTTTTCGGCGCTGGACGTGCTCACGGCCCAGAACCTGCGTGCTGAGCTCCTGCGCCTTTGGACGCAGTCGGACTTCCCGACCAAGGCCATGCTCATCGTGACCCACAATATTGAGGAGACGGTGATCCTGGCCGATCGGATCTTTGTCCTGGGCGCCAACCCGGGGCAGATCCGCGCCGAGATCCCGGTGGCCTTCCCCCAGCCGCGGGACCGCCACGCCCCCGGCTTTGAGGCGCTGGTGGACGAGATCTACGGGTTCATGACCGGCCGCGACGCGCGGGCGCCCGCTCACGTGTGGACCTGTGACGTCGCCGGGCGAGGGGTCGCCGGTCGACACACCGCTCTCCGCGGCGACCGTTGGCGGAATGTCGGGACTGCTCGAGATCCTGGCGGCGCGGGGTGGGCGGGAGGACCTTCCGGAGCTGGCGCACGACCTCACTTTCGAGGTCGACGACCTGCTCCCGCTGGTCGACGCCGCCCAACTGCTCGGCCTGGCAGTCGTCGAAGACGCCGACCTCGAGATCACCGACGACGGGCGCGGGTTCGTAGCCGCGGACATCCTGGAGTCCAAGAAGATCTTCGCCCGCCGAGCCCGGGAGCAGGCGCCGCTCGTCCGCTCCATCTACAAGGCGCTCACGAATACCAAGGACGGCAACCTCGGCGAGACCTTCTTCCTGGACCTGCTACGCCGAGGGTTCTCCGAGGACGAAGCCCACGAGCAGATGCGCATCGAAGTCGACTGGGGCCGGTACGGCGAGTTGTTCGACCTCGACGCCAACACCGGGCAGCTGACCCTGGACCAGGCGGTCGACGCCGGCACGGCGTAGTCCCGGCCGCTGCCGGCGGGACCAGGCGTGAATCAATCGTAAGAATCAGCGTCTCGCGCGTCGGAAGGCGTCAAGTTGCGAGAGCCGCGGCCAACCATTTTTCTCTGGCAGCGTCATGCCGTGAGGTGAAGAGCGAAGCATTGCAAACGGTGTAGGTAGAGTTACCTGTCTTGGGCGCTTAGCTCAGTTGGTTAGAGCAGCTGGCTTACAACCAGCAGGCCGGGGGTTCGAGTCCCTCAGCGCCCACTCAAACCGGTTCTTCGGATCTGAGCGGGGTCGCGCCCCGACACCAGGTCCCCCAGAAATTGACGAAGGTGCTCCAGGGTTGTGGTGAGCCAACTTCCCAAAAGCACCTTCGTCGTCACTGACCCTATCGAGATCGTCCGGGCTCTGGTGGGCCACAAAGACGTCCGGGTCCTCACGTATGTTCGCCGCGGCCCCGACGTCGAGCTCATGGTCGAGCAGGTCGTCGAGCAGGTCCGATGTCCGGCCTGTGGCGAACGGGCCCGGGTCAAAGAGCGCCCGGTCGTGCACGACGTCGACCTGCCGGTCTATGGCGCACCCCTGTCGCTGGCCTGGAAGAAGCACCGCATGTGCGGTGTGAACTCGGACTGTCCGCAGCGGAGCTGGATGCTCGAGGACCATCGCATCGCGGCCAAGCACTGCCTGCTGACCACACACGCCGCCAAGTGGGCGACGGTCCAAGTCGGCGGCGGGCGCACCGTCTCAGAAGTGGTCGCCGAACTGGCCTGTGACTGGCACACCGTCAACGACGCCGTGACCACCTATGGCGAGGCGCTCTTGGCGGCGGATCGCAAGCGGCTGAACCGCACGACGGCCATCGGTCTCGACGAGACGGCCTTCGTCAAGGCCAACGCGGCCAGCCACACCCACTACGCCACCACGGTGGCTGACGTGGAGAACCACCAGATCATCGACATCCTCCCGACGCGCAATTCCGGCGAGGTGGCCCGCTGGCTGGACAGACAACCCGAGGCCTGGAAGCAGCGCATCGCGTTTGGCGCCCTCGACATGTCGGCCACCTATGCCGCCGTGTACTCGGTCGTCTTGCCCAAAGCGGCCCAAGTCGTCGACCCTTTCCACCTGGTCGCCCTGGCGAATCGCTCTCTCGACTTAGTGCGACGTCGAGTCCAGGCCGAGCGTTCTGTCCGGCGCAACAAGGGCCGCGATCCGCTCTATCGGGCCCGCCGCGTGCTCGTCATGGGCGAAGAGAAGCTCGACCAAGAGGCCACGGCTCGCCTGTGGTCGCTCCTCGAACTGGGCGATCCGGGCGGCGAAGTTGCCATCGCCTATCGGATCAAGGAGCGCCTCCGCGACTTCTATCGCTGCGAGGATCTCGAGGAGGCCCGCACCCGTTGTCGTTTCGGCCAGGGGGTGTGAAACTTGGGCGTCAGCGACCGAGGAGGAAGTCGATGCCGAAGTACCTTGTCCAAGCGTCCTATATCGGCGATGGGGTCCAGGGACTCCGCAAGGAGGGGGGCACGGCCCGTCGAGCCGTCGTCGAAAAGGCATGTTCCAGCGTGGGTGGAAAGCTTGACGCGTTCTACTACTCGTTCGGCGAAACGGATGTCGTCACGATCATGGATCTGCCAGACAATGTGACAGCGGCCGGTGTCGCACTGCTTGTTGCCGCCAGCGGCACGATAGACATCAAGACCACCGTCTTACTGACTCCGGAAGAACTCGACGCAGCGGTCAAGGTGGGAGGCGACTACCGCCCGCCCGGGGGTTGAAGGGAGGGATCCTCACCCCTTGGCATGTTGCCCAAAGGGCGGGAGCAGTGGCCCGTCCACCAATGATGTCGGGTAGGGGTGCCACTATCCGGCACTTTCGGTCGACCACGCGTACGGCCGCGTCGATCCGAAGGAGTCCATTGACTCAGTGGAGGAGGCTGGACACCACGTTGATGACGAGGGCAACGATTACCGCGCCGAACAAGTACGAGAGGAGAGCGTGAGACAGAGCAATCCTGCGAATCCCCTTGCTTGTCAGATTCGTGTCAGATACCTGGAACGTCATGCCGATGGTCAAGGCTAGGTAGGCGAAGTCCAGATAGGTGGGTGGATCATCCTCGTTGAAGTCAATCCCACCCACTGGTCGCGAGTAGTAGGTCCGGGCATATCGCAGCGTAAAGACCGTGTGGACCAACGCCCACGACAACGCCACACTCAATACCCCAAGAGTGATCAGGTACGCCTTAGTGGCCCCTGCAGCGTTACCGGCCCGGACGAGGGCCAGTCCGACGGCAGCCAGCAGAGCGACTCCAGCAGACAGGACGATGAGTTCGGCCAGCCGGATACTCGGATCTTCCCTATTGGCATGGCTCTTGCACTCTTGGGCATCGAGATTCCCAACGGCCCACCAGATCCACGCAATGAGGAAGACTGCGCAGACGTCCCAGCCGATTAGCGTGGCTGCTTGCCAAAACGTGAAGACTGACACCACGATTCCGGCAACGATTCCGAGTGACGCGGCGACTGTGACACGTACGCCGGCCCGAGGATCTCGCCACCGCCGAGATGGCACGGGTCTCATTAAGCAAGCGTAGGCGGTGTGGTTTGTCGATTTGCCCTACTCGTCAACGCATAGGACGGGCTGGGGGGATTCAGCCCGCCGAAAGGGGCCGATTCGTGGTTGGATCTGATGATCCCACTCACACAAAGGCTCTACCGCCCATGGAAGCGGATGCGCACCAGGGTCCTTACCACGAACAGCAGAACGAAAGTCAGTACCATCAGACAACTTTCCACAAAACTCGCGGAGAGCGACGAAGAGAGACCTCCGGTCGCCCATCGTCGCTCTGTCCGCTACGACTTGACGATTGCGATTCCGAGGAAGATCCCCACAATTAGCGCAGCCGCGGAGCCGATCATCGTTGACCATGTCCCAGCGTGAGTCGCTGCCCTGGTGGCTGATGCGCCGGACTGCGTTGCCGCCTGGGCGGCTTCCGCCCCCGATTGCACAGCCTCAGCGACCGCTTGGGCTGTCTCAAGACTGCGTACTCGCTCTGCAAGGTCGTTGTTGTCATCCATAGTCATTTATTTATTCTTCCAATATTTCAGAAGAAAGAAGATGGGGCGGTCAAAATCATCCTCCGCCCTTAGAAGAGCAGAGGCGAGTGCAGAGAGATGCCTAGAAACGCACGCCAAATGGTGGGTCCGGCGAGGTGCGACTTCGGCGTCAGTGCTGTGACGCTAAATGATGCTGCTTGGCGTCGTGCGCGTCCTGTTCTGAGTCAAAGTCGGCGCGTCCGACGTGGCGTTCTTGCTCTCGCCCGATGCCAACGGTTCCATCCCGCCGCTAGCGGGTGACGTCATCTGAGCGGGTCGAGGCCTTCAGGAAGTGTCGTGCCAGCTGCGACGTCAGCGGCGAGTTGGGACAGATGCAGGTTGTGGTTGCGGGCGTGGGCGCGCAATCGTTTGAAGGCTCGGTCCATGTCGACGTTGGTCGCTTGGCTGATCTTGCCCTTTGCTTGCTCGATCGTGATTCGGCTGTTGAGTGCCTCGCTGAGTTGCAGGTTGAGGGTTTGGGCGTCGACGGCCACCTGGTGCTGGATGATGGCGATGGTGGCGATGTCGGCCAGGCCTTGGGCAGCGATCACATCGCTGTCATCGAGAGATCCATCGTCGGTGCGGAACAAATTCAGCGTGCCGATGGTCCGGCCTCGAAGACGGAGCGGCAGGGCGTGCACGGATCGGAACCCGGCATCGACGGCTTGTGGGGCAAAGCGCGGCCAGCGGGAGTCGACGGCACCCAAGTCGATGTTGACGACCGGCTCACCGGTGGCGTAGCAGTCGACGCAGGGTCCTTGATCGGCTTGGAGCTCGTAGAGCTCGAGGACCCGCATGGCATCGGAGGAGGAGGCCACGACCTGGAGGGCGCCGCTCGGGGCGGCAGCATGACCCCGGCGGCGTCTACATCGAGCACCTCGACGCAACGGTCAGCAAGGTGGGTGAGGAGGTCGACGACGTCGAAGTCCTCGACCAGGTTGTCGGCCAGCTCGACCAGGGTGCGGACTAGCAAATTCTCGTCGGTTATCATGGGCACTCCCCAGCGATCCGGGTTCGTCAGCGATGCGGGGTCTGGGCAGGCGGGCGACGGACACACTCCTGTCTATTTGAGCACACGGACCTGGATCATCACCCCTCGAGATCGTCGAAACGGAGCCTGCGAGCGACAACGTCGTGGGCTACCGCGATGAGCGGCCGGTCGGTGCCGAAGGCATGGGCACGTAGGCGGACCAAGGCGTCGCCCACGTTGACGGCGAGCTGGATCGACACCATGCCGGCGGCCTGGTGGACCACGCTGTGGATGTCGGCATACAGCTCTACGGGGATTGCGCCAGCCTCGGCGTGGGCTTGGAGGCCGAGAATGGTCCGGGCGATCACGTCGGCCATGACCAGGGCGTCAGCATGCTGGTCGTCGCTCAGCGGACCCGACCGATCCCGGTAGAGGTTGAGGGCGCCGATCCGGGCTGCGCCGATACGGACCGGAAAGCCAAAGATGGCTCGGGCCCCCGCGTCGACCACTTGGGCGCGAAAGCCGGCCATCGATGCACCGAGGGGGCGGCCAGATCCGGTTCAGCCACCGCGGCACCGGTCCGGTAGGCGTCGATGCAGGGCCCTTCCCCCAAGGTGTACTGCAGCTCTTCGATCAGAGCCGAAACGCGACCGGTGGTGCACAGCGAGGCCTGGGGGACGCCGTCGGCCAGGACCATCACTCCCGCCCCCGTGATGCCGATGATCTCGGCTGCCACCTCGCAGAGCGGGCCCGGCAACGACGGGCTGGCGCCCGCGGCCACGAGGCGGGCCAGGATCCGGCCGAGGCGTTCGGCCGTCACCTCAGGCTGCCCTTTGGTGAAGCCGAGTTGCGCTAGCCCGCAGTTCCACTCGTGGGTCTCCTTGCCAAATGGCACGACGCTCCACGAGGACCAGGTTTTGCGCATCCCGGTCGAACTAGACCGGCGTATACACAGACTAGTGGACCCACGTCGTCCCCGACCGACGGCGTAAATGGCAGCTCTGGACCCGAAACAAGGAGCCCTTGTTTCGGCCTCTCGCTAGGAGCAGTCTCGTTTGGTCCTCGCCGAGGCTGCATTTCCGCCCGAGGACGCGTTGGCTCCGGACCCAGGTGACATCAAACTCTCACCACTCTGGAGAACGATGACCCTCCTTACTTCCGACGAGTCAGCCATCCATGGCCGAGGCTCCCGTGGGTGGCCAAGCGTCGCCTGGGAGGGCGAGGTTGATGTGTCGTAGCCGCCTGCCGACAATGCTGGCGTGGACACTCCTTGTACAGGCAGTTCGGGTGCAGCATCATTGTCGACCTCACTTCCGTTCTGTTCATGGACGCCTGCCGGGGTCGGCGCCTGCTCGTCAAAGCCCGCTCGCTGTTGCGTGCCGTCGGTGGCGAACTCCTCGTTCGCGTATCTCCCACCCCGAGTGCGTTGGTTGTTGACCCAGTTTGACCTGGCCGATCTAATCGAGCCGGCGAGCCAGGACGTCACGGCCGATTTAGCGAAAGAGGTCGTGGTGATGACGCAGACCTGGCGTGTCAGCAAATGATTCTCTGCATTGTCGGGGGTCCAACAGCTCGAATCAGTCGATGTCATCGGGGCAGGGGGTCACGCGTAACGTAGGAAGGATGGCGTTCCCCGAGGTCCGAGCGGCCTGAGTCATTCGACCAACCACCGCCCCTGGGGCGTCGGCGCAGTCTCGACTCACGAAAGCCTTCTTGCGGTCGGGAGGCCGCTGGACTGAGCGCACGCCGGCGGGCAACCGAACAGGGAGAGACGATGTGAGCACAGACCAGTCGGGGCCACCGGCACCAGATGGGGTCGATGCTCAGCTCCGAGGAACAACCCCACGTGGGCAGCGAAACTTGGGAAAGCGGTCGAGCCAGGCTGCGGAAGTACGTGGTTGCCGAATCGATCGCTGAGGCGTTCACGGTTCTGCGCGAGGAGTCCGTCTCGAACGGGAACCGATTGCGGAGAGCGACGCCGAGCCCGTCGAACAGCTCTCTGAGGAAGACTATGAGATCGTTCTGCACGCCGAACGCCTCGTAGCGGACAAAGAAGTCGTTCCGGTCGAGAGGGTCCACTTGACCAAAGAGATCGTCACCGACGATAAAACGATCGGGGAAGACCTGGGCTAGGGAGAAAATCGCCTGCGAGGTCGCTCGACGCCCTCGAGGCCCCCACTCAGACCACCAATCAAAGCCACGCGAAGAGGGAGAGAAACGCCATGATCATCATCGGCTTACTGCTGCTCATTGCGGCTGCGGCCTTCGGTATTGATCTATCTTGACCAATCACCATCATCTGACTGATCCGTCGGTCTTTGGACAAAGCCTGGGCCTAGCCAACGATGCCGCCGTTTTCATCGTCGGCGCCATCACCGGGGCCGCTGTCCTCTTTGGGATCGCCCTTATCGGGCGGGAATGCGCCACAAAGCGGCAAAAGGCATCGATCACCACCGTGAGCGAAAGGAGGCCAAGGGCTTACGGGGCGAACGGGACGATCTCGGCGAAGAAGAACGAAAAGTTGAGAGCAGATGTGACTCGCGAGCGGGAGCGCTCCGCAGCCACCGCCTCTGCTTCGGCTTCGCAAGAAGAAACATGAAGTTATTTTCTCAGGCCATGCCACCAGACCGTGCCCGCCGTTCAGGCCGTCACGTAGGTCAGCGTCGCTTCCAATGCGTAGTGGATATCGCAACTCTGATGGCGGCTTATTTCCCGGCGATGCACGGGTAGATCGCCGATTAGAGAGTTGGCCCTGTGACGGACACCGAATCCAGTAGAGAGAGCGCACCACCGTGGGCTTGCAAATGCCCTCACGCGTTCGCTCGGGCTGTACGGCTGCCCCCTCACACCGCAAGGGCGGCCGCAGCCGCCAGAGAACATCTTGTCCTCCCTGGTAGCAGCTTTACCTCGCGGAGAGGCCCTCGCACGACCCTGTCCGGCCGCCCTCTCCTTCCAGGCTGTCACCCATCGCTACGGGAACCGCATTGCCCTCGACCGCCTGGACCTTGAGGTGTCCCAGGGTGAGCTGGGACCGAACGGCGCCGGAAAATCCACCACGATCTCCGCGCTTCTCGGCCTCGTCCGACCGCAAGAAGGGCCGCGTCGAGGTTCTCGACAGCGAGCCACGCCAATCCGTCGCCACGGCCGAGTTGGTGCCATGCTTCAATCCGGCTCGGGTATCGGGCTACCCCCGGGAGTCCGCGTCGACGAGGCGCTTGGGTTGGTCCGCCGACTTTACCGACATCCCGCTCCTCATGAAGAGATCGTCGATCGCTCAAATATCGGAGAGCTGCTCCGTCAACGAACGGATCGACTCTCGGGCGGTCAGGCTCAGCGGGTCCGCTTCGCCATCGCGATCGCCGGCGACCCCGAGATCGTGTTCCTCGACGAGCCGACCTCGGCCATGGACGTGGAATCCCGCCAGGGCTTCTGGCGGATGATGCGCGACTTCGGCAACGAAGGCCGCACAGTGCTCTTCGCCACGCACCATCTGGCAGAGGCGGACGAGATCGCCGATCGGGTCGTCGTGCTCAACCATGGCAAAGTCGTGGCCGACGGTCCCGGTGCCACCCTCAAGGCGGCTGTGGTCACCCGGCGGCTCCGCTTCGTCACCGACAAGCCGCACCGTGCAGCAGCTCTCTGAGCTTGACGGCGTCACCGAAGTCGAGCGTCTGCGGTACCGGTGTCTCGATCGACTCCCTTGATGCGGATGCCACCATCCGCGACCTTGTCGGCCGCAGAGTCCCCGTTCCGTGACCTCGAGATCACCGGCGCCGGTCTGGAGCAGGCCTTCATGGCCCTGACCGGGTGCGGCTCCTTCGACAAATGCCGCTCGCAGCGTGATGCCCGCGACACGACGCTTGCCGAGCGCTGTCGGTTGCGAGACGACCCGTGACCGACCTCCCGATCGCTCCGCCGAGCTCTGTCCGATCATCGGAGCGGCCACAGCCCAGCAGATCCGACACCGCGCGACGGTTGGCGCAAGCCGCCTGACGCCGCTCGTGGCCTTTGGCCGATTCGAGGTGGGGCGCCTGGTGCGGAGCTGGAAGTTCCTCGCCATCACCGTCGGGTTCCCCGTGATCTTCTACATCCTCTTCCTCGGCGACCACTCGGCGGGCAAAGTGGTTGATGGCACGGTCCCTTGGCGCGTCTACCTCATGGTATCCATGTGCTCCTTCGGAGCCCTGGTGGCTGCACTCAACGCGGGCGGTACCCGACTGTCGATGGAGAGGGCCTCTGGGTGGGCCCGCCTGTTACGGATCACCCCGATTCCAGCTTGGTCCTACGTCGCCACCAAGGTCGTCGCCAGCATGCTGGTGGTGCTCCCGGTGATCGTCCTTGTCGAAGCGGTCGGTGCCGGCTTCGGCGACGTCCGCTTGGCTCCCGACGACATGGATCGGACTCACGATCCTGCTTTGGGCTACCTCGCTTCCGTTCGCCGTACTCGGTGTGTTCATCGGCTTCGTTGTGGCGCCAGAGGCTGCGTTTCCAGTCGTCACCGGGCTCATGTTCATCCTCGGCTACTTCGGAGGTCTGTTCAACCCGATTGACGAGATGCCAGGCTCCCTCCAGTTCATTGCCCACCTCATGCCGAATTACCACCAGGTCTCGCTCGTCGTCGCCTCAGTCGACGGCCACAGCGTGGCACTCAGCCATTGGCTCGTCCTGGCCGGTTCCGTGGCTCTTCTTGGATTGGCCGTCACCTTGAAACACCGGTTCGAAGAAACTCGAGGCTTCGTCTAACCCCACCAATCATCGGCCGCCAGGATGCGTTGGACGTAGCACGCCGAGACCCCGATAGGGAAGCTGGGCACTGTTCGAAGAGCGGTGCGCAAGGATTCTTCCAAATCTGTTCCGGCACTTGCGTGCGCCAGGACCTCGTTACGTAGGTGCGATCCATCGGCGGCCTCTCCGACCCCGGCCAGGAAGAACCCGCCGGGCAAGGACGAGAGTTCGTAAAAGACATCGTGCTTCGCGCCTGTTTCGTTCGGGCGACAACAACAAGATCTGGCCAACACGCTCGCAGTTGGTCACCTTCGTCGTCCGTTTCGTAACGGGGCAGCAGTGAGGTTGGGTCGAGATAGGTCATCGCAGTAGTCAAGGGCGACGTGCGGCATGACGCGGATGGATGGATCGCTTACGTGAGGAGACGCTGCCCCCGGGGACCGAGTGCGCCCCCGGGGGCGGGGGCGGGTATTGCTAAGCCGCCATGGCCTGGCACGCCACCAAACAACAATCCAATTGCTGGCGCTGCGTCTCACGCCACTGCCACCGAACACCTCTTGCCGCTGCGAGCGCGTGCATTAAGTCTGGTGCGGAGACCGTTGAGGACCAGTCATTGTCGTCGCTTCGAGCACGAATCCCAGTTTTCGCTTCGCCCGGTCCTCTCTCCCGTCAGCCTCCGACAACCACGATGGAGGTGAGGTGATGAAACGGATCCGAGACCGGGTCGCCGGACTCGACGTCCATCGCGACACGGTCGTGGCGTGCTGTCGAGTGCGTCGATCCCGACGGCTCGGTCGAGGTGACCAAACAGATCGTTCTCGCCACGACCCGCAAAGGTCTGGGCGAGCTGGTCGAGCTTCCTCACCGACGCCGGCAGTCGACGACCGTCGCGATGGAAGCCACCGGCGTCTACTGGAAGGCGCCGTACTACGCGCTCGAAGGGGCTCTTCCACGAGCTGTGGCTCTGCAACGCCCAGCACGTGAAGAACGTCCCGGGGCGAAAGAGCGACCTCTCCGACGCCGAGTGGCTGGCCGACGTGGCCGCGCACGGGATGGTGCGCCCGTCCTTCGTCCCTCCGCCCGAGATCCGAGAGCTGCGCGAGCTCACCCGCTATCGCAAGACCCAGGTCGACGCCCGGGCCCAGGAGATCCAGCGGCTCGAGAAGGTGCTCCAAGACGCCGGCATCAAGCTCACCTCGGTGGCCTCGAGCGGTGTGGAGTGTCTCGTCGAGGGCGATCATCGAGGCGCTGATCGCCGGCGAGCGCGACCCGGCGGTGCTTGGCCCAGATGGCCAAGTCGCGGATGCGCACCAAGATCGCCGCCAGCTCGAAGAGGCGCTCGCGGGTCACTTCGGCGCCCACCACGCGTTCGTCTGTCGACCAGATCATCGACCACATCGACTTCCTGGACCACTCGATCGCCACGCTCACCGACGGAGATCACCGAGCGCCTCGTCCCTTTTGAGGCGGCGGTCACGACTCGTGACCTCGATCCCGGGGATCTCGAGGACGACCGCGCGAGGTGATCGTCGCCGAGACCGGTGCCGACATGAGCCGGTTCCCGACCCCCGGTCACCTGTGCGCCTGGGCCGGAGTCGCTCCGGCGAGCTACGAGTCGGCCGGCAAGCACCGTCCGGCCGGCACCCGCACGGGTCGCCCAGTGGCTGCGTCGATGCCCTCATCGAAGCGGCCCGGGCCGCGGCCCGCACCAAGGGCACGCTACCTACTCGGCCCAGTACTCGCGCATCGCCCGCCGACGCGGCCCGAACAAGGCCGCCGTCGCCGTCGCCAACTCGATGCTCTCCACCATCTGGCACCTGCTCACCACCGGTGCCCTCTACGACGACCCCGGCGCCGACTACTTCGAGCGCCGCCACGATCCGGCCGTCGAGGCGAAGCGACTCGCACGGCGGATCGAGGCGCTCGGCTTCGACGTCAACCTCAGCGAGAAGGCAGCCTGAGCGGATCTATTCGGTCAGGGCGGAGACACTTCGGCCGACCAGCACCTCGCTTCGCGCCGCCGATGCTCCTTGGGGGAGGGGCATTACATCCCAGAGGCGGACGTCGCTAACTGCTTGTGGTCCTGGCCCACGGCTACTTCGATCCGCCGTGGCTTGGCTTGTTCGGCGACCGGTATCGCAACCGTAAGCACTCCGCCTTCGTAGTTTGCTTCGATTCGCTCGGAATCGAGGGTCTTGCCCAAGACGACCTGTCGAGTGAACGTGCCGAACGTTCGCTCTGCGATCACTGACTCGACGCCCTCACCTTTGGCGGGCGCCGGACGCTCCGCCGAGATGGTCAAGACATTGTCTTCCACCGTGAGCTCGATGGAGTCGGGTGTGACGCCGGGCAGATCCAGCTGGAGCAGGAACGAGTCGTCTTTGCGATAGGCGTCCATGGGCATGGCCATCGGACGGGGCCCATTTTGCTGGGCGCTCCAGAGTTGCTGGAAGAGACGATCGACGTCCCGGAAAGGGTCACTCCGCACAAGAGCCATGGCAGAACCTCCTCGTTCGTGGTGGATACTTGCTCTCTTGCGCCGCTCACCTGCGGTAACGGCTTTATTTTAGCACTCTCGATATGAGAGTGCTAGAGGTTTGGAGAAATTTCTGACTGTCTCCGAGGACCACCTGAGGCTCGCTCGGAGAGCTTCATGCCTGCAGCCCCAAGGCATTGTTCCTGGGCGCCTGGTGATTCGGAACGGATCCCGCTAGGGCGATGCCGATGACTGACTAGCGGGTGCCGAAGGCCTCGAGGTCTTGTAGCGCTGCACCGGGGCCATGGACAGTTGGGTGCTACATCTTCTGGGTGCCAGTCATGCGGACCGCGAATCCGTACGCCAGCCGCAACCAGGCGATGGGGAATTGTTTCGGCGGCGGTGTTGAAGCGAACGAATCTCCCCTCGTCGCCTGCATAAGCGAGGTTCGCCAAAAACTCGGCTTTGGCCTGCACGACCCCCGCCTTCGCTGCATTGTCTATCGAAGACCCGCGGAAGTTGTCCGTGGCGATGCACTTCGATTTGTTTTCTTCGGGGGGTTCTCTCACCTGACGAGACGGCCGGCTTCCAGCTTCCACCCACCCTATTGTCAGAGTGGAGATTCGTCTCGGAAGTCGAACTAGATGCCCACGTGACTCCCGTCAGGACACGCCGTCAACGGGCGAGTCTGAAAGCGGCCGAGTTCGTCTACCTGGAAGAGGGGTCCCCAGTTTAGGAGACGCGGTATATACCCGAGGGTCGGTGGCACTCTAAAAGGGGGTCGTCTGGTAAACAATGACCAGGTGCGGAACTACGGAATGTCCGGGGACGAGAGGCGAAATCGCACACCCGCCACCCGCGCTCGGCACGCTCGACCTCGCCGAATCGCTGGATGTGACCTGCGAGCGAAATGGACGGAGATTGCGCTCCCGGCATCGCTCGTGCTCATTGTCTCGATCCCGGTGATGATTATCGAGGAGGATTGGCATGGCCGCCCAATGATTGACGAGGGGACTCACCTTTGGATTCTTCCGGCGTTTCTTGTGGCGTCAGCCTTCTTGTTCGGCGGTGCGCTTGCCGGTTTCCGTGGTCGGTCCGCCGCGGTGGTTCATGCTCTGCCTGCTGGGATCTTCGCTGTGACCATATTGCTGCTTGGCGCAGTGTTGCGCAGATTCTGGGTTGTTCACGAAGGTACGCCGATTGCCATCGTGCACCTGTGGTGCCTCGGCGTAGTAGGAGCCCTCATGCTGAGCTTGCTTGGATCAATGTTAGGTCGTCGGTTGGCAACCAACAGGTATTGACGGTCCTCTATCCGGGGGGATTTCTGCCAACACCGTGACGCGAAGCGGCCGCAGGCTTGCATTTGCGGCCGCTTCGCCCCGTCCTCCGGAGGCGCGCCAACCTTGGGTCGCCGGCGCGCCACGCTCGGTCCACCTATAGGTCAGCTTGCCAGACGGCGCCTTTCTCAGCATCTTTCGTTCAGCCATGACTGAAACAACCCGCGGCGCGTCCAGGAGTACGCCGCCCGGTGCTCGGCCGCTCCTTTCCTTAACCGAAGGAACGGGTAAACGTCCCTGATTCAGACTGACTCTCGGAACTTGATGGCAGCCTCCAGCTGCGCCACACCGTCGCCGATGTCAACGACGGGGATGACCTCGAACTCGAACCAGGTCCCGAACTTCGCCGGTCCATCAGTTAGGCCCGCCGGGTCATCGGTCTCCACAACGGCATAGCCGCCCTGGGCGTCCACACGAGCCAAGAACTGGACGAAGTTCTGGCCAGCAGGCGGTTGCCACTTGGCGAACGTCGCCAAGTTCTTCTTCGTGTCATCGTGGTTCTGTTGGCCCGTCCCACCTTGCCGTGCCTTCCAACTAATCAGGTATTTGGCCATGATGCCCTCCCTGCCTGTCTCTTTCTTGTGCTCGTTGGGAAGAAGCTATACCCGTTGCACGCAGTCATGTCACGTCCGTGATCTTGGCCGTCCATTCCGGGGTCGCTCGTTGCAATGCCCGAATTTCAACCCGGCGACGGCCGACGCATATCCGACGTGTGTTGGGTGATGCTCTAGGGCCCATGGGTCTGTGGTGGCCTCATCAAACCGTTGAGTCGGCCTTTCGTTCCGGGCACCGAGCAGTTCAACCAGGCGAGCGGGTAGAACACGACCGGCACTTGATCCTGCCGTACCAGAGTTTTCGCCATCCGGTGTGAGTGAACTGGCTGCTGATATGTCGACCGTGCGCTCGACGCACGCCGCTCCACCGGCGGCCATCCCAATAGTTCCAGCGTCCAAGCTCGGCTGGATCGGCGTGCCAACCCTTGATGGGCTCTTCCATTTGCCATAACTGTCTCACCAAACCCGACGGTCGGGGACGGTTCGGGAGCAGGGTGTCCGCCTCCGTAGTGGGTGCACAATGTGGGCATGTCGGAGCGAGAGAGAGGACTGCGTGACCGTCTCCTCTGGCTGACTACGGCAATAGCCCTTGCCTCGCTTGGCGTTGGTCTGGCGGCGTTGGCAGAATCCTCGGGGAACAGCTCCACGAATCCACACGTGGCGGAGAGCAATGATTCGGTCATGCTTCCGAACGTCCTTGGTCAGTCTCAGACGCAGGCTGTGACTTCTCTGGAGGCTGTGGGGCTTCGTACCGAGACTCTCACCAGTGCCGGTAACGCTCCGGTGGGCACTGTCGTCGTGGAGTCACCCAGGGCGGGGGCCTCGGTGCGCCCGAGCTCTGTCGTCTCACTAACCGTGTCGAATGGCCCGGCTGCATCGCCCGCGTTGGCCCAGCCCCCTCACGCGACGAGTGTTCCCACTACTGCGTCTAGGACGACTACTGCGCCCCCTGTCTCATCCCCACCTTCACCTTCCAACGGTTCATGCAGTGGACAGATGGATTGTTGTCCAGCGGACAACGTCGTGTGCACCCCACCTGTCATCACGTACAACACCGGTCAGACGGGGACCCTGTCTGATGGAGGTCAAATTCAATTGGCCACCATCTCGGTGTCCGCACCCACCTTCTCAACGACCGATGCCAATGGAGACACACCCCAGTTCGGATACTTTGCAACGTTCATGGTGACAGTTACGGACATTGCGCCGTCGTCGCAGCAGGGCGAAACCATCAGCCCTTCGGATATCAACTTCTATGTGCAGCTGCCGAATGGCCAGCGTTACGGTTCCGGGATCCAAGATGGGGTCCAGGGGGGTTACTCCGCGGCAGCGGCAGGACCAAGTGAGCTCGGCATGAACAGCGTGGGCGGCTCTATAACGCTCTCGCCAGGTCAGTCGACGACGGGCACTGTGACGATCGACATGCCCGGCCAAAGCGGGCTGCTCTATTACGCGGGCGCAGATCAGATCGACGGCGCGTGGTCCTTCTAGCTCGCGGGCAAGCTGGAAGTCACATGAACAAGAGGATTTCTAGGGCTCGCCTACTTGTCCACCAGATAGGCGGACAGGAGTCCGGTCATTAAAGCAAGCCGTTCATTCCATTCCTTTTCGACTAAGGGCTGATTGCCTTCTTTGATGTTGATTAGGGCGTGAGGATCGTCACTTGCATACAGAGGAAACACGTGGCAATGAAGGTGCGGGCACAGGAAACCCATTGAAAGATTGGCAATCTTCACGGGTCGCAATAGCAATAGCTCGCTAATCGTTGCCCCAGAGCGGCAGTATCCGTACTGAACTGGTAAATCTCAGCCTTGGGCAGCTCGTGAAGCTCGGCGACATGTCGCTTGGATACGACAACTCCGTATCCATATGTGTTTGATTCCTTACAAGCCGTATGTAGCTTGCCGGTGTTTCTACGAGCAGATCGCTGTGCTCATTGCTCGGAAGGTGCGCATCGCCGCACATTGGGCAGCCCTTGCCTGCCCTCATGTTGTCCCAAACGCCAGGTTCCCACCAGGGCACGCGAGGAATCCTCTCACGACTTCAAGAAGGTGGCCCACTGTTGCGAGCGGTGGTCACCCCTATCCGGTTTCCGGTGACCGATGGTCGGGGACACGGGTCGTTGCCGTTCATGTCGACGGTTCCTCCCCTTTTCTACGAGCAGGGGGACTTCCTCACCGCAGGCCCCGAGACAGAGCGGGCAACGTAAGGAGAACCTACTAACTCAGTTGGAAAGGGTTCGTACCCACGACCCGTCGCTGGCATTCAGTTCTGTTACCGAGTTGCCGTTCAGGTTCGTCACCCACAGATGGGTGCCGTCGAATGCGATGTCAATCGGAAGGTCGAACCCGTAGGAACCGCCCGAGAGCGTCTGCACCCAAGATCCGTCACTAGCATTCATTTCGGTCACCGAGTCTTTGGTGTAGTTAGGAACCCAGACGTGGTTGTCGGCGTACACGATCGCATTGGGATTGCCGAACGCATAGGATCCGCCAGAGACGATCCGCACAAGGGACCCGTCGCTGGCATTCAGTTCAGTCACATGACCTTCGAAATTTGAAGGGCCCTGCGCGTTCGCTACCCAAAGATGGGTGCCGTCGAATGCGATGGCAGTGGGAATGTTGAAGTCGTAGGAACCGCTCGAGAGCGTCTGCACCCATGATCCGTTACTGGCATTGATCTCGGTCACGGAGTTGCCGCCCACGTTGGCCACCCACAAGTGCTTACCGTCAAAGGTAATCCCATAAATGTTGCTGAAGCCATATGAGTTGCCCGAGATCGTCCGCACCCACGACCCGTCGCTGGCATTCAGTTCAGTCACCGAGTTTCCTGCCTGGTTGGCCACCCACATATGTGTTCCGTCAAAGGCCATGACATGGGGCCCATCGAATCCATAGGAGCCACCCGAGAGGGTTTGAATCCACTTTCCGTTTCTGGCGTTCAGTTCAGTCACCGAGTTTCCAGTGTTGTTTGCCACCCACAGATGCCGACCACCGAAGGCGATGCCAGAAGCACCGTCGAATCCGTATGGGTCGCCCGAGAGGATTTTCACCAAAGACCCATTCCTCGCTCTGATTTCGGTGACGGTGTCGCCCACGTTTGACATACCGTTGACGACCCATACGTGCCGACGATGCGCGGTGATGCCAAAAGGATCGTTGAACCCATAAGAGGTGGCTGACCCACCTGAAGTGCCAAGGGAAGGTGGTGGACCGGCAGACGACGGCGCAGGGATCGAGGCCGCTCTGATCGAGGCCTGTGCGGCGGGGGTGGAACCAAGCCCTGCCAGACCACTAAGCATGAGGACGAGTACTGCTCCCACTGAAGCCGAGCCGAGCAAGACCCTGTGGAAGTTCCCAAACCATCGGTTGGAAGCCTTCAAGACGAAAGGTGCCTTGGAAACGAGAATGCGCATGGTCCACGTCCAGTCCGAGCGCTTTTGCGACCATGACGATAGACCAAACCTTGCTCGATGTCAGGAAGTACCTCTAACCAGCTAGGCCGATCCAGACCCCAGTCCCGGTCAGGTCCCGTGGGCGCCAGGAGTACACCCATGTGCGCACAAACGCAAGACCTGTTCACGACCCCTCAAGGTCTCTAGATGTCTGTACTTCCGCCGACTAGCGTGACCGCGGCCAATCTGACGGTGGAGGAGTGTTGATGCAGCAGCCGATCGCGGGCGTGTTCACATGGCCGGCGGATGAACCGCAGTTGATCGGTAGCCGGTGCGACGGCTGCGGGGCGGTCACGTTCCCAGCGCAATCTCGGTGTCCCCGCTGTAGCGGCCCTGGCATGGCCGAACTACCCCTGCCACGCCGAGGCACCCTTGTATCCTGGACGACTCAGGGGTTCCCGCCGAGCTTCGACTATATGGGCGTTCCGACAGGGGCGTCCTTCGAGCCCTTTGGGGTAGGGCTTGTGCAGCTTGACGATGTCGTGCGGGTCGAGTCGCGGCTCACCGAAAGCGACCCCGAAAAACTCGACTTCGGCATGGAGGTCGAGCTGCGAATTGTCCCGTTCTGCGTGGACGGCGACGGCAATGAGATCATTACCTTCGCCTTCGCGCCGGTCGAGGTCGAAAACAACGAGGAGCGCTAAATGGACGACGTCGCCATCATCGGGGTCGGCCTGCACCCCTTCGGCCGCCACGGAGACAAGTCCGCGTTCGAGATGGGTGCCGATGCCGTGGAGCTGGCCTTAACCGACGCCGGCGTGCCGTGGAGTGACGTCCAGTGCGCCTTCGGCGGGAGCTGGGAGGTCTGGACCGACCCCCTCACCGGTCTGATCGGCCTCACCGGCATCCCGTTCATCAACGTCTTCAGCGCGTGTGCGACCGGCGCCGCCACCATCCAGCAGGCCGCAAACGCGATCCTCTCGGGCACCGACGACATCGTCATGGCCGTGGGCACGGACAAACACCCTCGCGGCTCATTCAAGGGCAACCCGATGCTTACCAACGTGCCCGCCTGGTATGGCGACAACGGGCAGTACGTCACCACCAAGTTCTTCGGCATGAAGATCAACAAGTACATGCACGACTACGGTGTCTCCTCTGCGACGCTTGCCAAGGTGGCCGCAAAGAACTACCGCAACGGCGCTCTCAACCCGAAGGCCTTCCGCCGCAAACCGATCACCGAGGAGGAGATCCTCAGTTCACAAATGCTCAACTACCCGCTCACCTCGTACATGTTCTGCGCTCCCGACGAGGGCGCCGCGGCTGTCGTACTCTGTCGTGCCGACATCGCCCACCGATACACGGACACGCCGGTGTATGTGAAGGCGACTGCCATCCGCACGCGCAACTACGGCGCCTATGAGGTAAACACCACATGGGCCCCCGTAGAGGAAGATGACGCCCCCACCGTGTACGCGTCCCGCGCCGCGTACGAAGCCGCAGGGATCGGGCCCGAGGACGTTGACGTGATTCAGCTCCAGGACACGGACGCTGGCGCAGAGGTCATCCACATGGCTGAGAACGGCTTCTGCGCGAACGGCGAGCAGG
The DNA here is from genome assembly GCA_963808355.1 of uncultured Acidimicrobiaceae bacterium. Lineage (GTDB taxonomy): Bacteria > Actinomycetota > Acidimicrobiia > Acidimicrobiales > RAAP-2 > Bog-473. Next base: position 1,268,885 of record CAWEFL010000002.1, on the reverse strand, counting down.
AGCAGCTTCTCGCCGCTGGCGTCACCGAGATTACTGGCTCCATGCCGGTCAACACCGATGGCGGCCTCATCGCCAATGGTGAGCCGATCGGCGCCTCCGGCCTCCGCCAGGTCCACGAGCTTGTGCTCCAGCTCCGCGGTCAGGCCGGCGACCGCCAGGTCCAAGGCGACCCGCGCGTCGGCTACGCCCAGGTCTACGGGGCCCCCGGCATCGCCGCCGTTACCATCCTGGCCCGCTGAGAGCTGGCATGGTCTTCCCACGCGGCACCAACGTTCTGGCTCCCCCTGCAACCGAACGAACGATGCCGGTCAGGGGAAGGTCAGGATGCGAAGTGCGCCGCCGATTCTGATCCATTTCCTCGCCGGCAAACTCGGTTCGGCCGTGACGGTCTGCAGCACGGGAAAAAACGTCGGCCCCGCGGGCGGAAGGCTACGACCGTCGAGAACCGTTCGTCTCCCGAGGTATCGATGCGGGAGTCGCCGTGGTGTGGTCGACGGAACGATCTGTACCGAGACGCCGAGGACCTTCCACAGAGCGGACTGGTGCAATGCTTAGGCAATGACGGGGGACACAGTTGAGATCCCGGAGGACATCGAAGAGCAGGTCCGTTGGCTTTGTCTGGCGCTGCCCGAGGTAACGGTGAGGGTCGACCAGTCACGAACCAAAGCGAGATCGACGGCACACTCGTTCGACATCCGCCGGAGGTCCTTCTGCTTGCTGGTGGCAACGAAAGACCGGATCGGCAAGGCCGCCACCTTACTCATCTTGCGTCCCGACCCAGACGAACGCGAGGCGCTACTGTCAATTGGCCAACCGTACTTCGCTCCGCGAGCCGGTCGTGGTCGCATCGGGGTGCTACTCACTAACGAAACGGACTGGGAGGAGATCCGCGAGCTCGTGAGCGAGAGCTACCGAACCCTCGCGCCCAAGAAGCTCATCGCGCGGCTCGACCAGGACACGCCGGCCGTCGAGCTCGCAGCGAGCGCGGACGACCTCTCGTCCAAGGAGTGCAACACGTTCGGTCAGAAGGCCCAATGGGGGAATTAGCCCGAAGGGGTAGCGCGCATTCCGCCGGATTTACTTCGCAATGGACAAGTCAGCGGAAGGGGTAGCTCGGGAGAGGTCCGGGTAGGGCGCCCGTCGACTCAGGATATAAAGTCCAAAGGAACGTCGTACCGCTCGCACCAGGCCGCAGGGCCGAGCGCCTTGAAATCGCTCTCAATCACCGTGACGCCCTCCTCGGCTTCTTGGAGATTCTTGAACACGGCGATGACCCGTTTCTCGCCAAGTGCATTCTGGGCGACTACCGATGGCTCTTTGCCGGAGTAACTCTCAAAGCCACCACCGAACTTTGGCCTGAACAGGTCCTGGAAATACGTGCCCCACTTGATCTTTGGCTTTGCGATTTGAAATTCGAGCTGTCCAGAGTTCACTGGGACCTCTTCGGTTGGCTGGCAACCACCAGTGCATTATGTAGCATGGAGGTCAAGTCTCATCTGCACGACGCTTCCCCTGTCAGAGCTCTCTCTCTACCAATCATGACCACGCTTGAGCCTTCCGTATCGGTCTCACGGGACATCGGCGCCCCCGCCGGCGAGCTGTTCAACCACCTGGCCCGGCCGGCCGACCACGCCACCATCGACGGTTCCGGAATGCTAAGGGGTACCGACGATCGTCATGTCTTGTCCGGGATCGGAGACATCTTCGAGATGAAGATGTTCAACGACGTGCTGGGTGAGTACGTGATGGAGAACCACGTAGTCGAGTTCGAGCCTGATCGGCGGATCGCCTGGGAACCGGTCTTGAAGGCAACCGACAAACCAGACTTTGAGTCACGGGTAGGCGATAGGGCTCATCTTCGCTGGGGCTGGGAGCTGACCCCACGGCCCGGAGGCGGAACGCGAGTAACGGAGTTCTACGACCTCTCGGCGGCTCCGGAGTGGTTACACGAGGCCACGAAGGAAGGCGAGGATTGGCGTCCGGCCATGGAGGCCAGCCTGGCGAACCTGGCCAACCTGGTCGAGGACGCTCACTGACGTCCCCCCTCAGAGCGGAGCCCGCGTCCCCTGCGCTCGGCGCGCGCGTCCGCACACAGAACGCACCAGATGGTGGATTCTCCATTTGCCCAGTTCGACGCTCTCCCCCTGCACCCGTCCCAGACCGCCGGCAAGCGGACTTGGCCCTTACTCAGCCTGATCGACGCGACCTTTGGCTCTGGCGAGCCGCTTGGCCACCAGCTCCTCGGCCGCAGCCAACGGGGTGATGCCGCACAATTCGGCGTGCTCGAGAACAGCGGTCGTTGTGGCCCGGATCTGACCGACAGCCTGCACCGCACGAGCCTGGTCATACCCACGGGTCTCTTCGGCGATATTGATAATGCCACCTGCGTTCGCCAGAAAGTCAGGGACATAGAGAATGCCCGCCGCCGCAAGTGAGTCAGCAACCTGAGCACGAGCCAACTGATTGTTCGCCGCGCCAACGATGATCGCGAAGGAGAGCTCAGGCACAACCTCTTCAGTGAGCAGCCCTCCCAACGCACAAGGGCAGAGGATGTCAGCGGTTACCGTCAAAGCATCGGTCGGGTCGACAAGGCGCGCGGCGCCGACCCGCAAGGCACGCTCGGCCTTGGTGTGATCCACGTCCGAGGCGATCACGACGACCTGCCGTTGCAGGAGTAGCCGAATGATCTCTCCGCCCACCTTGCCGGCGCCGAGAACGCATACCGTCCTGCCTTTGAGTCCGTCACCCCACAGGCGAGCAGCCGCGGCCTCCATCGCAACCACCACACCGAAAGCAGTTGCGGCACTGGGATCGCCTGATCCGCCGCGTGAGGTGGCCGTGCCCGCCACGAATGGAGTCGTCTCCCGGATGAGATCCATGTCGTCCTGGGTTGTCCCGACATCCTCTGCGGTGATGTAGCGCCCCTGAAGCACATTGACCGCAGCGGCGAAATCACGGAGCAGAGCGGGCGTCTTCACAAGGAGCGGATCCCCGATGATGACCGCCTTGCCACCTCCTTGTGGCAGTCCCGCCAGAGCCGCCTTCTGCGTCATCGCTCTCGAAAGGCGAAGGACATCATGGAGTGCAAGTGCTTCGTCCTCGTACGGATAGAACCGGGCCCCGCCCAGTGAGGGACCTAGGAGCGTCGAATGCACGGCGATAATGGCTCGAAGACCGCTCTGCGCACGTCGAATCGCGACGATGTCCTCGTGTTCGGACCCGGACAGACCCTCCAGCACGTCCTTCGGCCCGGTCGTGGGCAGGCCACTCACGACGGGATTCTATGGGCGATCGAGTCCGAGAAGTGCTCGAAGAGACCGTCGACGAAGCAGATTCGCACTGGTTTGGGTCAGATCAGAGCCGGCTCGACACCTGGCTCATCAACGCTCGCTACAAGGCGTTTCCAGCGGCCGACCTAGCCCGTCACCCCGTCGCCGGGACGCCGGGCGCGGTCGTAACTCGGATCGTCCCGGCCCCGAGTCGGCTGCCAATACGCCGTGGCGTCGTCTCCTGCGGGCACGGTGTCGGGCACGACCCGGCGGTAGGCGAGCTTCCACGCCCCGTCGACGCGCCGGAAATAGTCCACGTAGCGGCCACAGGCGGAGACCGTCGAAGGCCCGATGGCGCCGTGGAAGACGTAGAACGTCTCCCCCCAGGCCTGGTCGCCCTTCACGTCGAACACGGACTGCCCCAGGAGATGGTGCATGGCGCTCATGGCGCGGGAGTCGCGGACGAACGCGGCGAACTCCCGGCCGGTTCCCTTGAACGTGCCATGGTCGTCGTACGAGTCCTCCGTATAGCACGCGGCGATGCGGTCGTGGTCGGCCCGGTCCACCGCCGAGGAAAGCACCGCCAGCAACTCGGAGAGCTCGCTCTTGTCGAGCCAGCGCTGCGTCTCCGGCTCACTCCGTTGGCTCACCCTTCAGGCCTCCTGTCAGACCAATTTACGACAGCCGGAGTGTATTGCCGGCGTCCGGCAGCAGATCGGAAGGAAATCCGCGATTCCGTCATCCACCGACGGCACCCACTCCGAATCATGGGTGCAGTCGCATGGAGCTCTGGATCGGAGGAGGAGGTCGCATGGGACGTCTGAACCGACGGCAATTCCTGCAGAAGGGTTCGCTCGCTGTGGCCGCGGCGGGAGTCGCGTCGGCCGTTCCGGGCGTGGCCACTGCGCTCGATGACGCAACGCCGGCGCTCAGCACCGACGCGCCGGCGGCGGCGGAGGGCGCCGTCCCCAGCATGAGCCAGCCTCTCGTCGCCCGCGTGACCGATGCCACCACCGGCGAGATCCAGATGTTCTTCGGCACGAACTCGACCAAGGTCACGGATCCCCAGCTCGCCAACAGCCTCTTGCGGGCCGTCCGTTAGCCGACCGCCCGCCCATCCCCAACCGGTCGCACGTCTATTCGACACCCAAACCCAGTCCCCGAAACGAGGTACCACCATGTCGTCCCACCGTGAAGCCCCCGAGATCTCGAAGGACCCCGTCGCCGACAGCACGGACCTCTACGCCTTCGTCAGCCCAGAGAACAACGGCACCGTCACCCTGATCGCCAACTACATCCCGCTGGAGCCACCCGACGCCGGGCCGAACTTCTACGAGTTCGACGACAACGTCGTGTACTCAATCAACATCGACAACGACGGCGACGGCGTGGCGGACATCGTCTACCAGTTCCAATTCACGACGGTGTTGCGCGACCCGAGCTTCTTTCTCTACAACGTCGGGCCGATTACGACGCTCGGGAGCACAAACTGGAACCGGGCACAGACCTTCACCCTGACCGTCTTCGATCGTTGGGGCCGGTCCACGCTGCTCGGAACGAACCTCCTGTGTCCGCCCTGCAATGTTGGACCGCTCTCCACCCCCAACTACGCGACCCTGGCCGACGCGGCCGTGAACCACGTCGGGAACGGCATCCTGGCCTTCGCCGGGCAGCGCGCCGAAGGCTTCTACGTGGACCTCGGTGCCGTCTTCGACCTCGGGAATCTGCGGCCCTTCCAGGGCGACCACGCCGGATGGGCGGGCACCGGCCTGCCCGCCATGGCGGCCGGTGTGAACTCGACGGCGGGTGTCAACGTGCACACGCTGGCCCTGCAGATCCCGATGGACCAGCTGACCAGCAACGGGCAGGCGCCAACGGCCCAGACCGGCACCATCGGCGTGTGGACGACCGCCAGCCGGCAACAGGTCCGCATTCTCGAGGAGGGCGACGGCGACGGCGACTTCGCGTTCATGCGCTCGAACCACGGGCCTTACGTGCAGGTGTCGCGCCTGGGCAATCCGCTGTTCAACGAGGTGCTCGTGCCCCTCTCGACCAAGGACTACTGGAACACGCAGCCGCCGTCGGCCGACAGGCAGTTCGCCGGGTTCGTGTCCTCACCCCAGCTGGCCGTGCTCCTGCCGACGCTGTTCCCGGGCGTCTTCCCGAACCTGGCGGCGTACACCAAGGCGCGGGCCGACCTCCTGGCGATTCTGCTCACGGGCATCCCCTCGACGGTGGTCAAGGGGTTCCCGGGCAACTTCACCGGCCCCGTGCAGGCCGACATGCTGCGCCTCAACATGACGATCCCGCCCACGCCGATAACCAGCGCGAATAACCTCGGCGTCGTGGCCGGCGACTTCGCTGGGTACCCCAACGGGCGGCGCGTCTTCGACGACGTGGTGACGATTGAGCTCCGGGCCATCGCCGGACTGACCATTCCTCTTGTCGACATCTCGTACAAGCCGGACCTCCACGCTGGAGACATCAGCATGGGGTTGACGTCAGGCCCGACCGACCTCACCGCCATGGGCACCGAGAACTACCTCCCGACGTTCCCGTACCTCGGCCTGCCGTACTCGGGCTACGCGGTGCCCGCATGAGCACCGACACGGGCCCGATGACGCGACACGGACACGGGCACCGCGCACGCGCACCCGCAGCCGCACACGCGTGAGCCGGAACCGGTACCGAGCGCCGCCGGCTCCGTCGTGCTCGATATCGGGCCGGGTGTCGGTGCGGCCGTCGTGATGACACCGGATTCGCTGAGCGGCACGGAGATAGAGGTCCGGCGGGCGGGGGAGGCGTGGCGGGGCACCCACATGGCGGTGCGCCCGCGCCATGGCGCGGGGGACACCCGGTACGCCGCGATCTTCGGCTCGCTGCCGCAGGGTTCCTACGAATTCCCGCGTGCGGGGCGCGTGCGCTCCCACCCCGGCGCTGACCCTACAGGTGGAGGAGGGCGGCGTCGCGTTGGCGCATTGGCCGGCGAGGGAGTCAGGAGGACGCTGACGCGCGGGCGTTCCACCGCACGCCCAGTTCGTCCACCCAGGCCGCCACCTCGGCTGGATCGGCCGGCGGCGCGGCGACGACGACCAGCTCGTCCACGCCCAGGCCCTCGACCTGCGCCAGGTCCTCCGGCCTCGCGTCCGCCAGCGCGACGGCTGTGTCCACCGCCGAATCGCCACGCCCGGCCGCCACGCACGCGGCGCGCAGCACCTCGAGCCGCTCCGCCAGCTCATCCAGCGCGACGTTGAAGCCGTACCATCCGTCGCCGTGCTCGGCCACCCGCCGCAGCGCGCGGTCACCGTTGCCGCCGAACACGACGGGCACGGCGCGCCGGACCGGCTTCGGGTAGCAGCGCACGCGGTCGAAGCCGACGTGCGCGGCCGAGAACGACGCCACGTCGTCGCGCCAGAGGACGCGCATCGCCTCGACGTACTCCTCGGTGCGTCGACCACGCCCGGCGAAGGGGACGCCGAGCGCTGCGAACTCCTCGGCCGACCAGCCGATGCCGACACCGAGAGCGAACCGCCCTCCCGACAGCACGTCGATGCTGGCCACCGTCTTCGCCATCGTCACCGGGTTGTGCTCCGGCAACAGCAACACGCCGGTGGCCAACCGGATGCGCGAGGTCACCGCGGCCAGGAAGCCGAAGAGGACGAGCGGGTCGAGCCAGTCGGCGTCGCTGGGGACGGCGATGCGCCCATCCTCCGAGTACGGGTAACGCGAGCCGGGCCGATCCACCATGACGACGTGCTCGCCCGCCCAGAGCGTGGCGAACCCGGCCTCCTCGGCGCCGTGGGCCACCGCCGTAATGACCGCGGGGTCGGCCCCCGGCCCGATGCCCAGAGCGTGCAGGCCTACGCGCACGCTGAATGTGTAGCAAACGGGCGCAGCCAGTGGCGCTCAACCGGCGAAGGACAGACCGGTCACGCGCGCCAGCTCGGCCAGCGCCTCGTCGGGATCGGTCACCTTTATGGTGTGCATCCCCAGCGCCCGGGCCGGCTTGAGGTTCACCCCGAGGTCGTCGAGGAACACCGACTCGTCGGGCCGCACCCCGACCGCGTCGCAGGCCAGCTCGTAGAAGCGGGGATCCGGTTTGCGCACGCCGAGCACGCGTGACTCGAGCACCGCGTCGAACAAAGCGTAGACGGACGCCACCGCCTCGGAGACCTCGGCCTCGGCCGAGAGAAAGTTGTTGGTGAGGCAGGCGGTCTTGTACTTCGTCCGGCAGGCGCGGATGGCCGCGACCATCCGGGGCCGGATCTCGCCCGCCAGCATCTGCAGCACGAGCCGCCCGTCTACGTCGTGACCGAGGGCGCGCGCCTCGGCCGACCACGGCGCGCCGAACGCGTCGAGGTGGACTTCGCTCCGCTCGAGGCGGGCCCATGCGTTGTCGTCGGGGTTGGTCCCGTTCACGGTGCGGATGAAATCGGGCGGGAGCCCGTTCTCCCGCTCGAAGCGGGCGAAGGCCTCGAACGGGCTCGACGAGATCACTCCGCCGAAGTCGAACATCACCGCCCGGATCATGACCCGATCATCCCCGAAATCGGGCCCCCTGCGTGCAACCATGGGGCGTGGTCCAGCGGAGGAGCCGGCACCGGCGAATTGCCGCACTGGCACTCTCGTTGTCGGCGGCGACGACGGGTGCCGCCGCCTCGGTCGTGCTGCAGGTCGGCGCGGCGGCCCCCATCGGAGGATGGTCCGTGGCCACGGTCCCGGGCACCGGAGGCGACGACGTGCTGCTCGGGTCCACCTGCGCGAACGCGCGGCAGTGCTGGGCCGTCGGCGTGTCGATCCAGAACATCAACACGAGTGGGTCGTTCTCACCGCTCGTCGAGTCGTGGAACGGGACGGTGTGGGCGCTCGAGCCGCAGCCGCCGCTTCCCGCGGGCGACGGCGGCGGGTTCTTCGACGTCTCGTGTGTGAGCGGCTCCGACTGCTGGGCCGTGGGGACGGTGCTCGCCAACTCGGGGAGCGGGAACCCGGTCGGGACGCTCATCGAGCATTGGGACGGCGGCGCCTGGTCCATCGTGCCCAGCCCCACCCCGTCCGGCGCCGGCATCACCGGCGCCATCCTCCAGGGCGTGAGCTGTACCTCCTCGGCCGCTTGCGTCGCCGTCGGGTATTCGACGGGCAACACCGGAACGAACCTGCACGCCCTCTTGGAGCAATGGAACGGCACGTCGTGGACGATCGTCTCCGGCGGGGCGACCGGACAAACCTACGACGAGCTGACGGCGGTGCAGTGCCTGGACGCCTCCGACTGCTGGGCGGTGGGCGACGCCGGGCCCAACCCGCAGAACCCCAACTTCCTCCCGATCTTCCCGGCTGCGGTCGCCGACCAGGGGCTGACCGAGCACTGGGACGGCGCGGCCTGGTCGGTGGTGCCGAGCCCGGCCCAGTCCGCCGGGGCCGGCGGCTACCTCCAGGGCCTCGCCTGTACCGGCCCAGACGACTGTTGGGCCTCGGGCGCGAGCACCGACCCGACCTTCGGCATGGCGTCGGGTGTCCTCATGGAGCACTGGGACGGCTCGACCTGGAGCGACATGTCGGGGTCCGTGCCCACGCCTCCGACGGGGTCCGGCGCGATCTTGAGCGGCATTTCGTGTACGGGCACGGGGCAGTGCTGGGCCGCCGGGTCCACCGGTCCGTTCGGCGGCGGCGGAGGGAGCAACTTCAAGCCGCAGGCCTTCGTCGAGAATTGGAACGGTTCCTCGTGGTCCGTCGCGCCGAGCCCCGACGCGACGGCGCTCAGCTTCTTGAACTCGGTGAGCTGTGTCGCGGCCGTGGGGTGCCTGGCGGCGGGGAGCGCTGCCACCGGTGGCCCCGCGCAACGACCCCGGCCTGCGGCCCTTCGTCGAGCAGTTGACGTTCCCGCCGGCGTCGAGCCAGGGCTTCGTGCTGGCGGGACGGGACGGCGGCGTCTTCAACTACGGGACCGCTCCGTTCGCCGGCTCCCTGGGCGGGATACGCCTGAACGCGCCCGTGGTCGGCGTGGCGGCGACGCCGGACGGCCAGGGGTACTGGCTGGTGGGCGCCGACGGCGGCGTGTTCGCCTTCGGCGACGCGCGCTTCGAAGGTTCGATGGGGGGGCGGCGCCTCGCCGCGGCGGTCGTCGGCATGGCGGCGACACCGGACGGCCGTGGCTACTGGCTGGTCGCCTCCGACGGCGGCGTGTTCGCGTTCGGCGACGCGTCGCTTCGGCGGGTCTATGGGCGGCCGGCCGCTACACGCGCCCGTGGAGGGGATGGCCTCCGCGGGGAACGACGGCTACTGGCTCGTGGCCTCCGACGGGGGCGTCTTCAGCTTCGGCGGCGCGGCGTTCGAAGGATCAGCGGGCGCGCGGCCCCTGGCGCGGCCGGTCACAGGCATGGCGGGGACGCCCGACGGTGCGGGGTACTGGCTGGTTGCTGCGGACGGCGGGGTGTTCGCCTACGGCGACGCGGCCTACGCCGGTTCCGTGCCCGGGCAAGGCATCACGGGTCAGCCGGCGGTCGTGGGCGTGTGCCCGACGCCGACGGGCGCGGGGTATTGGGTCGTGGGAGGCAACGGCGCTGTCTACACGTACGGCGACGCCACGTTCCTGGGCGCGCCAGATGGGCGTGCGCTGGCGGCGCCGGTGGCCGGCATCGCCTGCTCCTAATCGCCGCCGTGCTGCCAGACGCGCTCGTCAGCAGGTCGACGAGGGAGCGGAGTACCCCGGCCCGACTTCGGGATCCTCCACGACGCCACCGGATCCCGACCGGAGAATGGCGCCGAGATGCACCACGTACCACTCGCCGCGCCACGAGATCATGGAGGCGATGCCGAAGGACCGGGTCTGTCCCTGGAATTGGTACTCCAGGCGCGAGTTGGCGACCTCGTAGTAGCCAATGCTGTTGGCACAGATGTCGGCGTCGATCCAGTGCCCGTACTGCTCCGGCACGGTCACACTCACGAAGCTGGCCGCCGAAGGGTCGGACGCGATGAGTGCGTGCGCTGCCTGTATGTCGAGCGTGTAGTCCGCCACGAGCCGGTTGGTCCAGTCCCCGGCCGGGTCAGAAATGCCCGTCTTCAACTGGACGTAGGCCGACCGTGGAAAGAAGGCGGTGAGGGCCGGCTGTACCGATCCCTGGACCACGCCGTTCCAGAGGGCCTGCATCTCGGCCGTGAACTCAGGCGTGTCCGCAGCCGGCAACTGATTGGTCTGCGGGAGCGTGCCCGGGTCGGTCGTCGTCGTCGACGACGTCGTGGTTGGGGGCAGTGACGTGGTCGTCGACGACCGAGGTGGGGAAGTCTTGCCGTGGGCGGCGAGTGCCGGCGGGTGGCTCGAGGGCCGGGTGAGGTAGAGGACTCCTGCGACGAGCGTGAGCACGAGGATTGCGGACACCATGGAGCCGACGACCACGCGGCGCCGTCGGCGTGCGATGCGATGCGTCTCTCGGGCGATGGCCGGCCGATCGTCCATGCGTGGGGACGAGCCTGCCACAGCGCGACGGCATCCCAATAGGCGGCCACGCCGGCGCCCGCACAGACACCCCCTTGCGCGGTCCGACCCCCGGCGCGATGTTGGAACCAACCGCGTCGGAAGGAGCTGACATGGCCAAATACCTGGTCAAGATTCGCTACAGCGCTGAAGGGATCGAGGGCGTCTTGAAGGACGGGGGCTCGGCCCGCCGAGCGGCGGCCGCGGAGCTCACGAAGAGCGCCGGCGGCTCCCTCGAGACCTTCTACTACGCGTTCGGTGACGAAGACGCCTACGCCATCTGCGACCTGCCGGACAACAAAGCTGCCGCGACGTTGGCGATGACGGTCTCGTCGACGGGGAAGATCTCCATCAGCACGGTGCCGTTGCTCACCGTCGACGAGATGGACGCGATCGCTGCGGGGAACAAGCTCTCCTACACGCCGCCCGGTTCATAGGGAGCCGCCGCCGGCTCACCGCACGTGAGCCGCGGCGGGATCCGCCCGCCGCGCCACCGAGATGCTGGCACCCGCCACCGCGTGCCGCGTAGCGTGGCCGGCGATTCGTCGCGACCGGTGCGACGATGGGCGAGAGGCGAAGGGCATGACCGAGTCCGCCGTACCCACGCTGACGCTCATTGCGGTCGCCGCGGTGCTGGCGCCCCTGGTGGCCGAGTTTCTCCGTCGTTTCGTCGCGGTGCCCGAAGTCGTCCTCCTGCTCGTCTTCGGCGTCCTCCTCGGGCCCTACGTGCTGAACCTGGCCCATCCGAACTCCATCGTGACTGCATTGTCCGACTTGGGGCTCACCTACCTCATGTTCCTGGCCGGGACGGAGATCGACGTCACCATCATGCGCAAGGGCCACGCCGGCCTCGCCGTGGGTTCCTGGCTCACCTCGGCGGGGCTGGCCTTAGTGGTGGGTGTCATCCTCCACACGTCGGGGCTCGTGCTCGACTCCGTCGTTGTCGCGCTGTGCCTGACGACGACCGCCCTCACCACGCTGCTGCCGATCCTGCGCGACGCGGCGGTTCTCGACACGTCCTTCGGGCCGATGATCCTCTCCGTCGGCGCCATCGGGGAGTTCGGGCCGATCGTGGCGGTCGCGCTCCTGCTCACCCAGCGCGATGCCCGCCTGACCGCCCTCCTGCTGGCACTCTTCGTCTTCGTCGCCGTCGTGGCGGCGCTCTTGGCCGTGCAAGTCCATCCGCCGACCTTCGTGGTCCTCCTCCGGCGACACCTCCACTCGACCTCGCAGCTACCCGTGAGGATCGCCATGCTGTTGGTCATCGTGCTCGTGTACCTCGCCCTGAAACTCAGTCTGGACGTGTTGTTGGGGGCCTTTGCCGCGGGAGTGGTGGTCCGCCTGTTCATCCGAGGGGAGGACCGGGAGCAGGTCAGCAGCAAGCTCGAGGCCATCGGGTTCGGTTTCCTCATCCCCATTTTCTTCGTAGAGAGCGGCATCAACTTCGACCTCCACGCGCTGATCCACCAGCCGAAAGTACTGCTACTGGTGCCCGTCTTCGCCCTGCTGTTCCTCTTCACCCGCGGCTTGCCCACGCTTCTGTTCCTCCGCCGCGTCCTGACCAGGGCCCAGACGCGGGGCCTCGCCATCCTGGCCTCGACCGGGTTGCCGCTCATCCTGGTGATCACCACCATCGGGGTCGACGAGCACAAGATGAAGCCGCAGAACGCGGCGGCACTGGTGGCGGCCGGGATGCTCTCGGTGCTGGTGTACCCGATCCTCGGGCTCCGGCGCCTGCGGAGCGATCCGGAGACATGGAGCATTCCAGATCCCACCGACACCGCGGGAGAGGATCGGTAAGCGCGAACCCGCGCGCAGGCTCTGACTCGGCCCGGTCGCCCGGCTGGTCGACGTCGCTACCGTGGGAGTGTCCACGCCGGCCAGAGGAGGAAGTGTGCTGCTCAACGGGTTCAACCACGTCGCCATCCTGACCAAGGACACCCAGCGCTTCGTCGACTTCTACCGGGAGGTCTTCGATGCGGAGGTGGACGGGTTCCAGGACATGGGCGGCGAGGGCCGACTGACCTTCGTCCGCGTCGGCGAACAGGCCGAGATCAACCTGTTCGAGGTCAACGGCAACACCGAGCCCGAGCGCCAGACGCCGATGTTCGGCCGCGGCCGCATCGACCACCTCGGGCTCCAGGCCGACTCGCTCGAGGCGTTCGAGACGATCCGCCAGCGCCTCATCGACCGTGGCGCGGCCGACGAATTCGTGACGGACTTCGGTCCCGTGCTCTCCCTCTTCTTCATCGACCCCGATGGGCTGGAGGGCGAGGTGTGCGTGCCCAACCCTGACGCAAAACCGGGCGTTACGAACCCGCCGGGCACGCCGACGGCTCGCTACGTGTCCGCCGGCTGACTCTCGAAGCCGGCTCCTATCCGGGCACGAACACGCCGTGCAACGGCGTGAACGACCCGCTCGACATGTCCTGCAGGATGTCGCCGATCTCCTCGAAGCCGGCGGTCCGCCGTTCGATCTCGTCAAACGGGTACTTGCCTGACGCCAACAACTCCAGCGCGGCGCGGTAGGCGTCCACGTCCACGCCCAGCGCGCCGAGGACCTGCAACTCCTTGTAGACGATCAGGTCGACGTTGAGATCCGGCACGCGGTCGCCTCGGGTCCCCGCCAAGACCACGGTGCCCTCGGGCCGGGCCAACCGGAGCGCCTGTTCGAACGCGTCGGGCGCCTTCGCGGTCACGTCGACCACCACGTCGGCTCCTCGCCCCACGGCGTTTTGCAGCGCCGCCACGGGATCCTCTTCCGCGACGTCGACGACGAGATCGGCGCCGAAGCGTTGCGCCACCTCCAGGCGGGAGCGGTCACGTCGCCCGTGTCCGGTGACCATGACGAACGCCGCGCCCGCCTCGCGGGCCGCCACCAACGAGCACAGCCCACGGATCCCCGGTCCGAGGACGGCGACCACGTCGCCCGGGCCGGTGCGCGGAACCGTGGCGCCCCATCGGAGGCCCGCTCCCAGGGGGTTGAACAGCGTGGCCAGCACCGGGTCGAGGCCGTGGGGGACCGGCAGGACCAGGCTGTCGGGGCTCAGGTACAGGTATTGCGCGTAGCCGCCCCACAGCCCGGGGTGGCGATCTACTGGGATGAACCCGTAGGAGTCGCCCACGCCGTGCCGCTCACAGTGCCGGTAGTTGCCACGAGCGCACTGGCCGCAGGTGCGGCACGACTGGAACACCTCGACGGCCACCAGTTCCCCGGCGTGTACGCCCCACTCCCTTGCCGCCTCGTCGCCGATGGCCTCGATGAATCCGACGCTCTCGTGTCCGGGAATGAAGGGGAAGCCGAAGAAGAGGTGGCCCGAGTACTGCTCGTGGTCGGTGCCGCAGAGGCCGCAGGCCTCGATGCGGAGCAGAGCGTCGTCGCCATGGACCACGGGGTACTCGAATTCACGCAGCTCCAGGGATCGGGGACCTTGCAGCACCAGCGCACGGACCATCGCCGGTACCGGCTCCGACCGCGCCTCGAGCCCTGCGCCCGAACCGGATCCGGCCCTAGGGGCGCCGGACCATACCGGGGAAGTCCCCGGCGGCCCGCCAGTCCGCCAGCAGCTGGAAGAACGGCATCGGCCCGAGCCCGTACGAGCCCACCAGGAAGCCGCCCGAGCTCGGCTGCCCCTCGTTGTTGTAGTAGCCGGGCGTGCATTGCTCTTGGAAGGCCCGGATGTCGCGGGCCGACTCCGCCAGCTCCTGCAGCCACGAGACCTCGGCCTCCGCGGTCGCCTCTATCTCCGCCCATCCCTTGTCGATCGCCTGTCGCACAATGTGGCTCACGTGCCGGCTGGCCTCGTCGAGCAGATGCGGGTAGTTGACGGTAAAACCGCCTTGGGTGTGACCGAGCACGAACATGTTCGGGAAGCCGTGGACGTGCATGCCGTGGAGCGACCGCATGCCCTCGGCCCAGTACTCGGACAGGGTGAGCCCCCGCGACCCCACGACGTCGTAACCGGAGCGCCTCGTGTAGTCCGTGCCAACCTCGAAGCCCGTCGCGAAGATCAATGTGTCCAACTCGTACTCCGTGCCGTCGACGACGACGCCCTTCGAGGTGATGCGTTCCACCCCCTGGCCGTCGGTGTCGACGAGGTGGACGCTGGACCGGTTGTACGCCTGCAAATACTCGTCGTGGAAGCAGGGTCGTTTGCAGAACTGGCGGTACCACGGCTTCAACGCCTGCGCGGTTGTGTCGTCCGCCACGATGGAGTCGACACGGGCCCGGATCTGCTCCATCTTGTCGAAGTCGGCCAACTCCAGGACACTCGCGATACCACCGTCCAAGGTCCCAACGCCGTCCCGGTCCCGCAGGCGCGTGATCAATTTGCCGATGATATCGGTCCATCCGTCCATCACGAGGTCTTGTTCGGCCATCCCGCCCGACGTCAGAAGCGTGAAGTTCTCCATCCGTTCCTTCTGCCAGCCCGGCTGGAGCGCGGCGGCCCAAGCCGCATCAGTGGGGCGGTTTGCCCGCACGTCTATGGACGAAGGCGTCCGCTGAAAGACATACAGAGCAGCAGCCGCTTCGGCCACGTGGGGCACGACTTGGACGGCGGTGGCCCCCGTCCCGATGATCCCGACGCGCTTGTCGGCCAGGTTGCGCAGGTTTCCCTTGGAGTCGCCGCCGGTGTAGTCGTAGTCCCATCGGCTGGTGTGGAACGAGTACCCGCCGAACGTCTCGATCCCGGGGATGCCGGGAAGTTTCGGCCGGTGCAGAGGGCCGTTGCCCATGACGAGGAATTGCGCCGACATCCGGTCGCCCCGGTTCGTCGAGATGGTCCAGCGTTGCCGCCGCTCATCCCACGCGATCGACGTCACCTCCGTGGAGAGACACGCACGCTCGTACAGTCCAAAGCGTTCGGCGATGCGCCGGCAGTGCTCCAGGATCTCGGGTGCGTGGACGTACTTCTCGGTGGGAACGTAGGACGTCTCCTCCAGCAGCGGTAGGTAGACGTACGACTCGACGTCGCACTGGGCGCCCGGGTAGCGGTTCCAGTACCAGGTCCCTCCGAAGTCCCCGCCCTTCTCAACGATGCGGAAGTCGTCGATCCCGGCCTGTCGCAGGCGCGCGGCGGAAATCAGTCCGGCGAAGCCCCCACCGATCAGCGCCACCGTGACGTCGTCGGTCAACGGTTCCCGCTCGACCGGCGCGATGTACGGGTCATCGAGGTACTCGGCGAACCGGCCCGCGATCTCGATGTACTGCGCGTTGCCCTCGGGCCGCACCCGCTTGTCCCGCTCGAGGCGGTACTTCTCGCGCAGGGCGTCCGGGTCGAAGGCCGGCGCCGGCGCGGTCACGGCTCGCTCGTCGATGCTCACGCCTTCAAGACCTCCGGTTCGTCCGCCGTCATGGCAGCGTACAACGCGCCTGTCGACGACCCCCTCCGGGGAGAGCGCGGTGGGTCCTGAGGGCGCTCAGCCCGGATCGCCCGTGAAGATGCTTGCGTGCGGCCGGGTGGGCGGGGTGCGGAAGAAAGGGCGCACGTGGAGTTCCATGAGCTCGTCGAGTACTGCGCCCGCCTCGGGTGCCCCCAGGAGGTTGTGGTCCTCTTCCGGATCCTCCGCGAGGTCGAACAGCTGACAGGGGGACACCGCGTCCTCGTCTATGACGAGCTTGTGCTGCGTCGTCTCGAAGCAGGCGAAGCCCCAGTTCTCACTCACTGACACCGCGCGCTGGGGCGGCGGGCCGCCCCGCACGCACGAAAGCAGCGACTGCCCCTCGCTCTCTTCAAGGTCCGGGGCACCGGCAATCTCGCGCACGGTGGCGGGCAGGTCGAGCTGCTCAACGAGCGAATCGACGACCCGGGCCGCGCACCCGCCGGGTGGCCGCACGATCAGCGGGACCCGCACGGCCTGCTCGTACATGACGCACTTCGACATGAGGCCGTGGTTCCCGCCCATCTCCCCGTGGTCGCTCGTGTACACGATCCAGGTGTCGTCCAAAACCCCCTTGCGTTCGAGCGCCGCCACCATCAACCCCACCGTGTGGTCGATGACCGAGATGTCCGCGGCGTAGGCCCGCCGCATGCCCCGGATGGCGCCGTCCGTCATCGACTCGGTGTCCGAGAGCCAGAGGAAGCCGTTGAGCAGCCCGGCGTAGCGGCCGGTGCCTTCTGCGTCGGGGCGACGGGTCGACCCAGGCATGGAGATGTCGACGCCGGCGTAGCGGGCGACCGCCTCCGCCGGGGCGTCCCACGGGTCGTGTGGCCCCGGAAAGCCGACGAACAGAAAGAAGGGCTTGTCGCGGTGGTACTGGTCTATCCAGCGGACGGCCTCCATCCCGTGCCACGTGTCGACATACGCGTCCAACGGGAGGGGCATGGGAGTGGAGTCCCACATCGGCACACATTTCGTGGCTCCCTGCCCGTCCTCGTTCTCGCCCTGGTAGCTCCGGTCGGCGATATGCCGCCTGTACGAGTCGAGCAGGTCGCGGGCGGCCAGATAATCCGTGTACTTGGTCCGCGCCTTAGGGGCGAACTTGTCGCCGGTCTCGAACACCTCGGCGAACCCGAGCGCCTCCAGGCGGCCCGCCGCCTCGTCGATATGCGAGATCTCGAGCTTCTCGTCCGCGTAGAGGTGTGCCTTGCCGAGCAGCGATGTGTGGTACCCGGCCTCCCGCAGCGCCCAGGCATACGTTGGGCTGTCCGCCGCGATCTCCTCCCAGTTCGTGAAGACGCCATGATCACGGACGTAGCGCTCGGTCATGAACGAGGCGCGCGAGGGCATGCACAGTGGTCCCTGGCAGGCCACTCGCGAGAAGCGCACGCCGTCCGCGGCCAACGCGTCCAGCGACGGCGTGATGACGCTGGTGTCGCCGGCGCAGCCCATCATGTCGGCCCGGTGCTGGTCCGACATGATCAGGAGGACATTCGGAGCGCGGGCGGTCACGCTTCGATCATTCCATGAATCGAGCGATCCTTCCCCGGAGGCGGATCAGCCGGTCGTGCAGACGGGCCCCACTAATCTGAGGCGGCCCGCTAGGGGCGATGGACGTTTGGAGCATCCTGCATGGCCTTTGACCTGAACAAGGTGTTGGACGAGTACCGGGGCCAGAATTTCACCCTCCATTCCAAGTACGTCAACCCGCAACTCAGCCGGGTACTCGGCACCATTGAGTTCGACCGGTTCTACGTCAAGGGGGAGGGCTGCTACCTCGTCGATGAAAAGGGGCAGCGCTACTTGGACTTTTTGTCGGGCTTCGGGGTGTTCGCCCTCGGCCGCGGCCATCCCGCCATCGTTCAAGCGCTGCACGATGCGCTCGACGCCGACCTGCCGAACCTGGTGCAGATGGACTGCTCCCTCCTTTCCGGCGTCTTGGCCCAGAAACTGGTGGAGCGGGCTCACCCGGGCATAGAGCGGGTGGTCTTCACCAACTCGGGTGCCGAAGCCATTGAGAGCGCGATCAAGTTCGCGCGCGCCGCCACCAGGAGGACGAGGATCCTCTACTGCGACCATGCCTTTCACGGCCTTACCACGGGCGCGCTCTCCCTGAACGGAGGATCGGAGTTCCGCGACGGGTTCGGACCGCTGCTGCCGGGGTGCGACATGGTCCCCTTCGGCGACGCGAGCGCGTTCGGCGCGCGAGCTGCGGAAGGACGATGTCGCCGCCCTCGTCATCGAGCCGATCCAGGGCAAGGGCGTCAACCTGGCGCCGGAGGAGTTCTGGCCCGAGGCGCAATCGCTGTGCCGGCGGCACAAGGCGCTCCTGGTGGTCGACGAAATACAGGCGGGACTCGGCCGGACCGGCACCTTCTTCTGCCACGAGCAGTTCGGCATCGCGCCGGACATCATCACCGTCTCCAAGGCGCTCTCTGGCGGATACGTGCCGGTCGGGGCGATGCTCTGCTCGCCGGACGTCTCCGACGCCGTGTTCAGCTCCATGGACCGGGCCGTCGTCCACTCGTCGACCTTCGCCACCAACCAGCTGGCCATGGTGGCCGCCCTGGCGACGCTGCAGGTGTTCGAAGACGAGGACATCCTCGACCGGGTCCAACGGACCGGCAAGGCTTTCACCAAGGCGCTCGCGCCGCTGCTCGAACGCCACGAATTCCTGCACGAAATTCGGGGGAGGGGCCTGATGATCGGTCTCGTGTTCGGCGAGCCCACGACGCCGTCGTTACGCCGGCGCTTCCGCCTCGTCGAGAAGCTCCGTCCGGCCCTGTTCTCACAGATGATCGTGGTGCCGCTGTTCCATCGGCACCGCATCCTCACGCAAGTCGCCGCGGACAACGTGAACGTCGTCAAGCTGTTGCCACCGCTCATCGCCGGCGACGACGAGGTCGAGCTGTTCACCGACGCGCTGGACGACGTGCTCACCAGTGCGCGCCAGGGGTCGAGCCTCTTCTTCGAGTTCGGCAAGACGATGGCCATGGGAACGCTGCACCGGCGCCGGCTGTGAATCTCCAATCCGGTGACCGGGTGCTCGTGACGGGAGCCGGCGGGTTCATCGGCTCCGCGGTGACCCGCCGCCTCCTCGACCGCGGGCTCGAGGTGGTCGCGCTGGTCGAGCCGGGAGCCGACACGGGCAACCTGGAGACCGTGGACGTCAAGCAGGTGGTCGGTGACCTGCGCGAGCTCGCGAGCGTGCAGAAGGCGGTGAGCGGGTGCCGGGCGGTGTTCCACGTCGCCGCGCTCTACCGCTTCTGGGCCAAGGACCCGGGCGACTTCTACTCGGTCAACGTGGGGGGGACGAGAAACGTGTTGGCCGCAGCGGCCGAGGCGGGGGTGGAGCGTCTGGTGTACACGAGCACCGTCGGGACGCTCGGGCTCGAACAGGTGTCGGGAACGCTGTCGGCCGACGAGCAGTCGTTTCCTGAGATCCAGCACCTCTATGGGCCCTACAAACGGTCGAAGTACGTGGCCGAGCACGAGGTGCTCCGCGCCGCCGCCCAGGGCATGTCGATCTCCCTCGCACTCCCGACCTTCCCGTTGGGACCCGGTGACCGCGCGCCGACACCGACCGGCAAGCTCGTGCTCGACTTCCTGGACGGGCGGATCCCGGGTTATGTCGACACCGTGTTGAACGTCGTCCATGTCGACGACGTCGCCGAGGGACACGTCCTCGCGCTCGAGAAGGGCCGCACCGGCCGCAGCTACATCTTGGGTGGCGAGAACGTGCCACTGGAGCGCGTGCTGGCTGAGCTCGCGTCGATGACGGGGCTGCCGAGGCCGAAGCTGAAGGTCCCGCGGACGGTCTCGCTCGCGGTCGCTGGCGTCTCGGAGCTGGTGGAGGGGAGGGTCCTCCGCCGCCATCCCTCCATTCCCCTGGAAGCCGCGCGGATGTCGACCTCCACCATGTCGTTCGACGACACACGGGCGCGGACCGAGCTGGGCTACACCCCCCGGCCGGCGGTGCAGGCCCTGGAGGCGTCGGCCCGCTTTTTCGTCGACACCGGGGTTGTCACCCCACGGCGTCGTGACAAAATCCGCTGGTCCTGAGCGCGCGCGGCGCGAACGCAATCGACCAAAGGGCTACACCCCGTAACCCTGGCTGCCGACAATTTGTCTTAGACGTGTGAACAGGCGACCCCGGCACGGAATGGGATACAGCGGGAGTTAGCCTTTGACGCAGGGGTCGGTACGGTGGGTGACCAGGGCTTGGAGGGAGATGAAGACGTGGGTCGCGGGCGCTTTCGCGCGTTCGGACTCCTGGGCGCGGCCCTCGCTGTCACCTCGACCATAGGCCTCTCCCTCGGCGCGGCGGCGCCGGCAGGAGCCGTCGTCACCGCGATGCGTGCGTTGTACGGCAACGAGGCACCAGTACCGCCCGGGGCGACGCCCGTCGGACCAGCTCCGACGACCGACACCTTGCCGCTCACCGTCGGGCTGCAACCTCGGAACTCGGCTGCACTGACGGCGTATGCGCAGGCGGTGTCGGACCCGAGCTCTCCTGACTACCGCCGTTTCCTCTCGCCGGCGCAGTTCGCCAAGCAGTTCGGTGCCACTGCCGCGACCATCTCTTCGGTCACCACCTCGCTCGAAAACGAAGGCCTGACCGTCGGGCCGCCGTCCACCCTTGGCCTGTCTCTCCCCGTGTCGGGCACGGTCGGACAAGCCGAGTCCGCCTTTTCGACGCCGATCACGAAGTACAAGCTCTCTTCGGGCAAGGCGGGGTACCACAACGATGCCCCGCCGAGAGTCCCGGCCACGGTCGCTCCGCAGATAGAGGGTGTCCTCGGGCTCGACACGCTGACACCGCCGAAGCCACAAATGAGCGCACCACAGGCGTCTCCCGGGGTCGCGCAATCGGGTGTCCCGGCGGCGTCGCCCGCGGTCGCACCGGGGCAGCCCTCGCCCGGCTCCTCGTGTAGCTCTGCCATCGCCAACTGGCAGACCGGCGGCTCGCTCGACGCGCCTCAGCTGGCGCAGGCGTATTCGTTCGGGAATCTGTACAGCGGGAACAATTACGGCGCCGGCACGACGATCGCCCTCGTGGAAATGTACAACGCCGGCTACAGCCCGAGCGACATCGAGAATTTCGCGGACTGCTATGGGATCACGCCAGATGGGAGCCAAGTCACCCCGAAGCGCGTCAGCTCGGGCGCGGGTGGCACCGGAAGCGGAACCATCGAATCCGAGCTGGACATCGAGACGGCGCTTTCCCTCGCCCCGAAGGCGAACATCGAGGTGTACGAAGGCGGCCCGTCGGACGACATCTACAGCGTGCTCCAAGCAATCGTCGGTGACGACACAGCCAAGATCGTGAGCGTCAGCTGGACCAATGGCTGCGAGGCCTATGTGGGCACCAGCATGCAGAACTTGGAAAACACGATGCTGCAAGCCGCAGCGACCGAAGGCCAGTCCGTCTTCGTCGCATCGGGGGACCAGGGGTCCGAGGGCTGCAACGTCAACGGCGTGACCTCGGCGAGCACGGGAAGCAAACCCGTGGCGCAAGCCGTCGACCCCTCCACGGGCACGCTCTATGTGGCTAATGAAAACAGCAACACGGTCACCGTGGACGGCGAGGGTGATGGCCGCAACAACACCACGGCTGCGTCCGTCAGCACCGGGTCGGCTCCGGACGCGGTCGCCCTGGACGCGACCGACCAGAAGGTGTTCGTGGCGAATTTCGTCCGGCAGCTCACTGACGGAGTTTCCTTCCAGTACCTGCAACGACACCGCCACCTCGAGCTGCGGTTCTCCGACCACCATCTCGTCGGGCGGACATCTTTCGAGCCCTAGCGCCCTGGCCTTCTATGGTCTCTCTGGTCCCACTCTGTACGTAGCAAATGGCAATGGAACGTTGGCCATCTACAACGCATCGACGAACCGCTTCGTGGCCAGTGTCACGCTTCGCTCGGGCACGGTGCCGACAGCCCTCGCCGTGGACGCCACGAACGGCTTCGTCTACGTCGCCGACGGGAGCAACGGCCGGGTCGAGTATTTCAACGCGACGACCTGCAACGCGACGACGACGTCCACCTGTGGCACGACGCCCAGCACCGTGAGCGTGGGCACCGACCCCGTGGCGCTCGCCGTGGACGTGAGCGCCGGTGGCCTGTACGTCGCCAACGGGGGTGGCGCCGGCGGTATCTCAGTCGTTGGTCTCACGTCGCCGCACGCCGTCACCACCACGATTTCCACCACGAACACGGCGGGCTCCGACGGGACCGGCGTCGTCCAGTCGATCGGGCTGTCGCCCGACGGCAAGGAGATGCTTGCAGTCCTGAACGGACTCTCGTTGCCAACCGTCCCGCCCACCGTCCTGCCCGCCGTGCTGGCGACGGTCAACACGTCAACCAACGTCATCACCGCCACGGCCAATCTCCAGACCGGCGAGGACACCATGGGCCAGCTGGTGGGCGACGGGGCAGCTTCCCGCGACTACGTCTGGATCACCGATGAATCGAACGGTGGGGACGTCCTCGAGAACCTGAGCCTCGCCGTCTCCGACCCGGCGTCACAGCCGTTCGTCACCGCCGTCGGGGGCACCTCGCTGCCCGGCTCATTGGGACCTCCGCCCATTGAGAGCACGTGGAACGACCAGCTGAACTTCTCCGAGGGCGCGGGCGGCGGTGGCATCTCGCAGACCTTCACCATGCCGTCCTACCAGCAGTCCTCCGGCGGGGTGGTGACCGGGAGCAACGGGACACCCTGCGGCAACTCGGGCGGCTATTGCCGCGAAGTGCCGGACGTCTCCGCCGACGCCGACCCCAACACCGGATACATCGTCTACGACACGGTCAACACGAGTGGCTGGGTCGGAGTCGGCGGCACGAGCGGCGCGGCACCGCTGTGGGCAGCGGTCACCGCGGTGGCGGCGTCGTCCAAGGGTGTGACCGTCGGCTTCGGGGACCTGAACCCGGTCCTGTATTACCTGGCGCAGAACTCGCCGGGGCACTACCTGAACGACGTCACGGCCGGGTCGAACGACTTCAATGCCGCCAACGGTGGCTCCTACCCGGCGATGAGCGGGTACGACATGGCGACCGGGCTCGGCACGCCCGTGGCCTCTGCACTGGCGAGCGGGCTCACGACCATTCTCGTCGCCGTCACCGGCTCCCAGACGTACGGTGGGCCACCGACCTTCCACGGCACCGCCACCACCCCGTCGGGTATCACCTTGAACCAGAACAGTCTGACTTGCACCACGGTGGGATCGTCCACCTCCATCTCCCCGACTCTTTCCGCGGGTTCCTTCACCCTGTTGCCTTCTTCGTGCAGCGGAGCCACCCTGAGCGGTACCAACGAATCGAGTTACACGATCGCCTATACCAGCACGTCCAACGACTTCACCGTCGATCCTGCGCCTGTCAACGTTGCCGTCAGCGGATCGCAGACCTACGGCGGGTCGCCAACCTTCAGCGGCACGGGCTCGCCGCCGCCGGGGATCACGGTGAGCACGGCCGCCCTCACTTGCACCACGCTCGAAGTGGCGACGACTATTGCGCCGACGGTGCCTGTGAGCAGCAACGACTACAAGTTGATCCCCAACTCTTGTTCGGGCGCCACTCTGAGCGGCACCGATTCATCTGACTACGCCGTCAACTACACCGCGGCGGCCGAAGATTTCATCGTCAACCCCGCGCCGCTGACCATCACCGCCTCGAGCCCGAGCATGACGTACGGCAGCACGGTGCCGACGATTGCGCCGCAGTACTCGGGCTTCGTCAACGGCGACACGCAGTCCAACCTGAGCACGCAGGCCATCTGCACGACTTCCGCAACCAGTTCGACACCGGTGTCCGCGTCGCCACAACCCACCTCGTGCGGGAGCGCGGCGGACGCAAACTACACCATCAGCTACGTCGGCGGCACCATAACCATTAACCCCGCGCCTCTGACGATCACCGCCTCGAGCCCGAGCATGACGTACAGCGGCACCGTGCCGACCATTGTGCCGCAGTACTCGGGCTTCGTGGACGGTGACACATCCTCCAACCTGAGCCCGCAACCGACCTGTTCGACTACAGCGACCAGTTCCAGCCCGGTGTCACCACCTACCTATCCCTCGTCTTGCACCGGCGCGGCGGACACCAACTACAACATCAGCTACGTGGCGGGCAGCGTGACAGTGAGGGGTATGCCCATCCCCGTGGCGGTCTCCGGCTTCCAGACCTACGGCGGGTCGCCGA
Source organism: uncultured Acidimicrobiaceae bacterium (assembly GCA_963808355.1). GTDB lineage: Bacteria > Actinomycetota > Acidimicrobiia > Acidimicrobiales > RAAP-2 > Bog-473. Next base: position 1,244,568 of record CAWEFL010000002.1, on the reverse strand, counting down.
CCTTCAGCGGATCGGCCAATCCGCCGTTGGGCGTGACCGTCAACACGAGCGGCCTGAGCTGCGCGATGGTTGGGTCGTCCACTCCCATCGCGCCCACTCTGGCGGCCACGAGCTACACCATCCTCAACACTTCGTGCACCGGCGTCACGCTCAGTGGACCCAACGCGGGGACTTATGGCGTCCAGTACACAAGCAACTCGGGCGACTTCATCGTCAACCGCGCCCCGCTCACGATCACCGCCTCGAGCTCGAGCATGACGTACGGCAGCACGGTGCCGACGATTGCCCCGCAGTACTCGGGCTTCGTCAACGGCAACACGCCCTCCAACCTGAGCAGACAGGCCATCTGCTCGACTCCCGCAACCAGTTCGACACCGGTGTCAGCGTCGCCCCAACCCACCTCGTGCGGCAGCGCGGCCGACGGCAACTACAACATCAGCTACGTCGGCGGCACCATCAGCATCAACCCGGGCCCCCACGGCTACTGGTTGGTGGGGTCGGACGGCGGCATCTTCACGTTCGGCTCGGCCAGCTTCTACGGGTCCACCGGGAACATGCGCCTGCAGCGACCCGTCGTCGGCATCACGCCCACGCAGAACAAGGGCGGGTACTGGCTGGTCGCCTCCGACGGCGGCATCTTCGCCTTCGGGAACGCCGGCTTCTACGGCTCCCTCCCCGGCCAGGGACTCCATCCGGCCGGGTCGGGGCTGCCGCCGGCCCTGAACGCGCCCATCGTCGGCATGGTCCCGTCGGCGGACGGCGGCGGCTACTTCATGGTCGCCTCCGACGGCGGCGTCTTCGCCTTCGGCGACGCCCGGTTCGAGGGCTCGTGCCCGGGGATCGGCGGCTGTAGTGGCGCGGCGGTGTCGGTGGTGCCCGACGCCAGCGGCAACGGCTACTGGCTCGTCACCCAGAGCGGCCACGTGTACGCCTTCGGGGACGCCGTCGCCTTTGGCGGTCCCGGTCCTCAGACCGCAGCGGTGACGTCCGCCGTGCGCACCTCCGACGGCAACGGCTACTTCATCCTGTTGGCCAACGGCTCCGTCTTCTCCTACGGCGACGCGGTCGCCCGCGGTGGCCCCTCCGGCGTCGGCGGGTCCGACCCCGCCTCCGCCATCTTCACCGACAACGGGGGAGGCGGCTACTGGGTGTCCACCGCCCGGGGCGCCGTCTACACCTACGGCGATGCGCCCAACGACGGCTCCATGGCGGGCACCGCGCTCAACGGGTCAATCATCGCCGCCACCGGGTTCTGAGCGAACCGCGGCCTTCGTCTGGAGCCAGACCACAGCCTGCTGTGGCGGGTTTTCATAGCTTCGGGACCGATCGGGCACACTGGTCGGCATGGCGCCCCAGTTCATCTACACCATGCGCGCTCTGAAGCGCTTCTACCCGCCCGACCGCGAGGTGCTGCGGGGCATCAACCTGTCGTTCTACCCTGGCGCCAAAATCGGCGTCATCGGGGGCAACGGGTCGGGGAAGTCCTCGCTGCTGCGCATCATGGCGGGCGAAGACGACGGCTACACCGGCGAGGCGAGGCTGACGCCGGGCTTCACGGTGGGCTACCTCCCCCAGGAGCCCCAGCTCGAGGCGAGCAAGGACGTCGCGGGCAACGTCGCCGAGGGCGTGGGCGAGGCCAAGGCATTGGTCGACCGCTACAACGAGGTCTGCGCCACGTTCGGGTCGCCCGACGCCGACATCGACGCCCTCCTCGCGGAGCAGGCCGACCTCCAGACGAAGATCGACGCCGCCGGCGCGTGGGAGCTCGAGCGCACCTTCGAGATCGCCATGGACGCCCTCCGTTTGCCGCCGGGCGACGCCGATGTGTCGACGCTGTCGGGTGGTGAGCGCCGGCGGGTCGCCCTCTGCCGCCTCCTCCTCTCCACGCCGGACCTCCTCCTGTTGGACGAGCCCACCAACCACCTCGACGCCGAGTCCGTCGCCTGGCTGGAGCGAACGCTGCAGGAGTACCACGGCACCGTCGTCGCGGTGACGCACGACCGTTACTTCCTCGACAACGTGGCCGGCTGGATCCTCGAGCTCGACCGCGGCGCCGGCATCCCCTGGGAAGGCAACTACTCGTCGTGGCTCGAGCAGAAGCAGGCCCGGCTCGCCGCCGAGGAGAAGGCGGACCGCGCCCGGCAGGCTTCCTTGGAGCGCGAGCTGGAGTGGATCCGGATGTCGCCCCGGGCCCGCCAGAGCAAGGGCAAGGCCCGGATCACCGCCTACAACGACCTGGTCGCCGAGGCGGAGTCGGCCGAGCGGCGGGCCGACGGGGTCGAGCTCATGATTCCGCCCGGGCCCCGGCTGGGGGATCGGGTCGTCGACGCGGAGCAGCTGGTGAAGGGCTTCGGAGAGCGCCTGCTCGTCGACGGCCTGTCCTTCATGCTGCCCCCGGGCGGCATCGTCGGGATCATCGGGCCCAACGGCGTGGGGAAGACGACGCTCTTCCGGATGATCCTGGGGGAGGAGAAGCCCGACGCGGGGACGCTCGAGGTCGGGCCCTCGGTCGCCCTTGCCTATGTCGACCAGTCACGGGACACCCTTTCGGCCGCCGCCACCGTCTTCGACGAGATCACCGGCGGCGCCGACCGCATCGTCGTGGGCAACCGCGAGCTGCACGGCCGCGCCTACGTCGCCGGCTTCGGCTTCAAGGGGAGCGACCAGCAGAAGAAGGTGGGCCAGCTCTCGGGCGGCGAGCGCAACCGCGTCCTGCTGGCCAAGGTCCTGCGCAGCGGCGGCAACGTGCTCCTGCTGGACGAGCCGACCAACGACCTGGACGTCGACACGCTGCGCGCCCTGGAGGACGCACTGCTCGGTTTTCCCGGCTGCGTCGTGGTGATCAGCCACGACCGCTGGTTCCTCGACCGGATCGCGACGCACGTCCTCGCCTTCGAGGGTGACTCCGTGACGCGATGGTGGGAGGGGAACTTCAGCGACTACGAGGCGGACCGGCGCAAGCGCCTGGGCGTCGACGCGGACCAGCCGCATCGCATCCGCTACAAGCCGCTGGTACGCGACTGAGCGGCGGCGACGTCGGCTCTCCACAGCGCGCCGGCGTCCTCCAAGGGCGCCGTGCAGGGAGGGCCGTCCGCCACCCAGAGCTGCGGCGGCGGCCCGGACTCGAGCGACACCCGCACCAGGCAGGACGACCGCGTGCCGAACCCGTCGAGGTGCACGCAGTTGGCGGAATGCGGGCGCTCGTCATGTTCGGGGATCCGGTGGTCGCCCAGCACCACCCGGAAGGCCGCCAGCACGGCGTCGCCGTCGGGCGGCGTTCCGACGGCCTTCACGACGAGGTCGACCTTGGGAGACGGATCGCCCAGGGGCCGGTTCTCCAGGACGTGGAGTCCCGGCGACAAAGGGACGGCGGCCGGCTCGACCAGTCCGGTGAAGTCGATGAAGTAGAGGGAGTCCCGGTCGCCGACCAGGAGCCAGGAGCCGTTGTAGTCCTCCGGACGGAAGCGGCCGAGAAAGTCCTGCACGGCGGCGTCCGCGGTCTCGTGGCGGGCGAGGGCCACCGGCAGTTCGCCCCGGGAGCGCTTCGAGGGGTCTTTGGCCTCACCGAGCGGCTGGTTGGTCAGGCCGGCGAAGACGCCCCGCTCGTTCACGGCCAGCCAGGTGCCACCCGAGAGCTCGTCGCGTCCGCCCAGGACGCGCGGCGGTCCGGGATGGAGCACGGTCACCGCCGTCGAGGGCCGCTCCAGCACTTCGTCGCGGTTGGCTCCCACGACGAGAGGAGTGTCGGGGACGAGTCGGAAAGCCACGACCAGGAGGCACATCGAACGCCACCCTACAGACCCATAAGAACCGCAACCCTGGTGCCCGCAGGGCTCCCGTCGAGACGTGTACGACACCCCCGAAGTCGCTCTTCTCCTCCGATGGCTCGCCGGCGGGGTCAACAGCGGCAAGGTCCGGCAAGGCCACCTTCTCCTGCTTCGGGGAACTCGGAGACGGTGTGCACCGGCGCTCTCCCTCGTTCCACCGATCGGCCCAGGCACGGCCCGCAACCCGGGTGGTTACGCAACGGAAGGGGAATTGTCCACCCCATGCGTGCACCGAATCTGCGAGAGAAGCCGGGTTCACTATTCTTGCTGCGCATGGGAACTGAGGAACTGGATCCGATCGATCATCAGATCATCGAGCTGTTGTCACACAATGCCCGCCGCACCATGGCGGACATCGGCGAGCAGGTGTCGCTGTCGGCCTCGGCGGTGACCCGCCGCATCGAACGGCTGGAGCGCACGGGTGTCATCGCCGGCTACACCGTCGTCGTCGACCATCGTAAGGCTGGCCGTCCCATCCAAGCCTTCACCGAGGTGCGGTTCGCCGGCACCGCCGACCTCCAGGAGATCCAAGAGACCGCCATGCAGCTCTCGGAGGTCCAGGCTGTGTTCACGACGGCCGGCGACCCCGACGCGCTGGTGTGGTTGCAGGTGCCCGACGTCGAGCGTCTGGGCCATGTGATCGAGCAGCTCCGCCGACGGGGCCGGGTCACCGGGACCAAGACGCTCATCGTCCTGGACACGTGGTCCCGTCACCGGGCATTGGAAACGGACCTTTCGAGCCGGTAGTGCGCGGTCGGTTGCCGACGCTCGCGCTCGCGGCCGCCCTTGTCGTCCTGCTTTCCCTGTCCGCTGCGTCGTGCAGCACGACGCCCGCCGCGCACCAGTCCATCAGGCCCACGACGACCACGACGACCACGACGACCACGACGACGCAACCGTCACCGGTCGGCCCGTGGTCCAAGGCGATCGCTGTCGTACCGGGCGGGGACCTCACCGCCGTGTCGTGCCCCGGCCCCGGCAGCTGCCTCCTGGGCTCGAGTGCGGGCCAGACCTACCGGCTCGCCAACGGGACGCCCGCGTCGCTCGGCCCGCCGGTGCCCTCGCCGTCGCCCCAAGGCGCGTCGTACCTCTCGTGCGCCAGCCCGGCGTTCTGCGCAGCTGCACCGAGCCAGAACCAGGTGGCGATGTTCAACGGTTCCACCTGGCAGACGCCCGCGACCATCCCCGCCGCCATGGGCTTCACCGCCATCGACTGCACCGGGCCCACCTTTTGCATCTCGATCGACGGCGAGGGGAACTCCTTCGCCTTCGACGGTTCGGGCTGGTCGGGCAACCTGGGCGCCTGGGGCGCGGCCAACCAGGTCTCCTGCGTGAACCCCAGTTTCTGCGTCGCCGCCGAGGGCGGGCCGTCGGTGTGGAACGGGCAGACCTGGACCCAGCCCAACCAGGCCGATCCCCAGGGCCAGCTCAACGCCGTCTCGTGTGCGACCACCACTTTCTGTGTCCTCGTCGACAGCGCCGGCGCCGTGCTCACCTGGAACGGCCAGGGCTTCTCCGCTCCCACCCCCATTGCGACCGAGCAGCCGATCGCCGGCACCAACGCCTCCGGCCTGACCGGCGTCTCCTGCCCCACTCCGACCTTCTGCCGCGCCGTCGACTCCAGCGGGCGCGTCTTCGCCTATAACGGGTCGTCCTGGAGCAGCGGGACCTTGATCGACGAGGGGCACGCGCTGACGGCGATCTCCTGCGCGACCACCACCTACTGCGTGGCGGTGGACCGCGCCGGGAGCGCCTTCGTCTCGGGGTAGCGAGGCCCTCTCAGGGAGCCCCGCCGCGACCGGCCTCGGGGACGTGCCAAGGAGCGAGCTCCGGCGGCCCTCCCCGCCCGATGAGCCAGCCCAACAGCGCCACGGGATCGGTCCGTGACCCCAGCCCTGGCAATTCCCGGGGCAGCCACACCGCGACCAGGTCCGGCGGCAGCGGCACCGACGCGAGTCCGAGGTCGCCATGGTGGACGACGACCTCGCGCCACCGGGCCAGGACGGCGTCACGGGAGGGCTCCTGCATCCCCATGGATGTGCGCGATGGCGCGTCCCAGGCCGCCTCCGGGAGGGTCGTCATCACCCGCGTCACTGCGGCCGAGCTTCGTGCCACGTCCGACACGAGCTCCGATGCCGGCCTGGCCGCCCCGGCCTCTATGTCGGCGCGGCGCTGCTCGAGCCCGCCGGGATACTGATCGCGCAGCTCGCCTTGTGCCGCGCCCTCCAACCGCCACACGAGGCTGTCGCCGTTCCGTGCGATGTGCGTGAGCACGTGCCCGACGCTCCATCCCGGCAACAGCGAGGGTGCACGCGCCTTCTCGTCGTGCAGCCCCACCAAGGCCGTATCCAACGCTTCCTGGGCGGCGACGCACCCCGCGACCCAGGCCTCGGGCGCCCCTGCCGACAGCGTGCTCACTTCTCGGGGATGGACGACTGTGCGTCGAGCATGTCCGCCATGACGGCGCGGATGAACTCGTCGGCCTCCTCGGTCATGCCGCCCGCGACGCCCCCGTAGATCGCACCCGACCGCGGCGCCTCCGCTGCGTGCTCCTTCGCGTACGCGACGGCGTCGTCGAGGTCCGCCGCGAACGCGGGCACCACCGACGGCTGGGTCTGCGGCCGGGTCACCGCCATGTGCAGTGCGTTCGGGTACTGCTGCCCGTTGAACCGCCACCCCCGCCCGCGCATGAAGTCGTTCACGTGGTAGATGTCGAACTCGTCCGACGTGAAGGAGAACAGGAACGTCGGCTGGCCCACCAACCGGAGCTCCGGGTGCGACAGCACGGCCTCCTGCATGGCGACCGACGTCTCGAAGATCTGCTTCGCGTAGCGCAGGTACCCGTCGTGGCCCAGCTGCACCATGGCCGCCCAGGTGGCCGCGATCAGCCCGCCGGAGCGCGAGCCCTCCATGCCGGGGGAGGTGTACTTCCCGCCGCTCCAGTCGGTCAGGTAGAAGTACTGCGCGTTCCGCAGCGCCTTCGAGCGGAAGGTGAGCACCGACGACCCCTTGAAGGCGTAGCCGTACTTGTGGGTGTCGGCCGACATGGAAGTGACCCCGGGCACGCGGTAGTCGAACATCGGGATGTCGTAGCCCAGCTCGCGACCGAAGGGCAGGATGAACCCGCCCAGGCAGCCGTCGACGTGGAGCCCGATGCCGCGCTCCAGCGCCAGCTCGGACAGCGCGCCGATGGGGTCGATGGTCCCGTAGCCGTAGTTACAGGCCGAGCCGATCAATGCCACCGTCCGGTCGTCCGTGTGCTCGCGCACCCACTCGATGTCGACCTCCGTCGTCACCGGGTCGACCGGTGCCCGCCGCAGCTCCACTCCGAACAAGTGACAAGCCTTGTCGAAGGCCGGGTGCGCTGTCTCGGGCTTGATCACGTTCGGCGCGCGCACCCCACGAGCCGCCGCGTGCTCCCGGTAGGCGAGGATCGCGTGCATGATGCTCCCGGTCCCGCCCGTGGTCACCAGGCCGCACGGGTCGTCGCCCGCGGCCACCGCGGCGTCGCCGCCATGCAGTCCGAGCGTCATGGAGATGATCTCGGCCTCGAACTTGGTCGCGCTCGGGCACATGTCGCGCTGGAGCACGTTCACGTGGGCGAAGAGGCCGAACGCCTCGTTCATGAAGCGGTAGTGGTCGTGGTCGCCGCAGTACATGGTGCCCGAGCACTTGCCGGTCTCCCAGAAGGCGTCCTCCTCCTCGGCCATGGCGTGCAGCTGCGCCAGCACGCCCTCCCGGGACGTCCCGGCGGCGGGCAGGGTGCGGTGGACTGCGAAGCGGTCGACGTAGGGGTACTCACTCATCGGCCCGAGACTATTCAATGGTCAGAACGGTCCCGTCGGCGAGACTGTCCACGTGCCGGGACCGCCTCTCCTCGTGTCGCTGCGCGGCTACCACCGGGAGTGGGCGACGGCGGACCTGGTCGCCGGCCTCACGCTCCTCGTCATCGTGGTCCCCGAGCAGCTGGCGACGTCGCGCCTGGCCGGCATGCCGCCCATCACCGGCTTCTACGCGTTCGTCGCGGGGACGGTCGTGTTCGCCCTTCTGGGCTCGAGCCCGCAGGTGTCGGTCGGCGCGGACTCGACCATTGCGCCGCTCTTCGCAGCCGGAGTGGCCGGCCTGGCCGTGACGGGATCGCCGCGCTACGTGGACCTCGTCGAGATCCTGGCCGTCATGGTGGGTCTGATGCTGCTGATCGTCAGCCTCCTCCGCCTCGCCTGGGTCGCCGATTTCCTTTCCGCCCCCATCGTCACGGGGTTCCTCGCGGGCGTGGCCGTCATCATCATCATCCACCAGTTGCCTGACCTCCTCGGGCTGGCGGCGCCGACCGGGTCGGACCCGCACCGCGTGGCGTACGTGGTCGACCACCTGAACGACGTCAACGGCTGGGCCCTCGGCATCGGCCTCGGTGTGCTCGGCGTCATGTTCGTCAGCCACCGCATCGACCGGCGCATCCCGGGCGCACTGATCGCGCTGATCGGCTCCATGCTGCTCGTGGTCGCTTTCGACCTCCAGGCACACGGCGTCCCGCTCCTCGGCACCATCCACTCGGAAGCGCCCCACTTCGGCCTGACCGGTCTCTCGTGGTCGGTCTTGGACGACCTGGCCCCGCTGGCGGCGGTGGTGGCGCTCGTCGTGCTGACCCAGACCGCGGCGACGACGCGCGCCTTCGCCGACCTCGGCGAGTACGACGTCGATGCCGGGCGCGACTTCCTCGCAGTGGGCGCCGGCAACGTCGTCTCGGGTCTCGCCGGCTCGTTCCCCGTCAACGCGAGCCCGCCGCGTACCGGCGCCGTCGCCACGGCCGGGGGCCGGACGCAGGCGGGAGCGTTGGGCGCAGCGCTCATCGTGGTGATCCTCATTCCCGTCGCGGGGATCCTCAAGGACGTCCCCCTGGCGACGCTGGCCGCCATCCTGATCTACGTCGCGCTGCGCCTGTTCCACGTGGACGATCTCATCGCCATCTTCCGCTTCGACCTCTTCGAGTTCGGCCTGGCCGCGGTGACGCTGGCCGCCGTCGTGCTGATCGGGGTGGAGCAGGGGATCGCCGTCGCCGTCGGCCTCGCCATCATCGACAGGATCCGGCTGACCGCACGCCCGCAGCTGCACGTGCTCGGGCGCATCGCCGGCACCACCAGCTGGGCGCCGCTGGCCAACCCGGCGGCGTCGCAGGTGCCGGGCGTCCTGGTCGTATCGTTCGCGACGCCCCTCTGGTATGCCAACGCAGTGCACTTCCGGGAGGAGGTCGCGGAGGCTCTCTCCCGGGCGCCCCACGGCCTGCGCGTGCTCGTGCTCGACACGATCGGCATGTCGGACCTCGACTTCACCGGGGCCCGTGCCCTCGGCCGCGTCCTCCAGACGTGTGAGCGCGACCACATCACGCTTGCCTTGGCCCGGACCGGCGACCACGCGCGCCGATCCCTCCAACGCTCCGGCTTGGCCGCGCGCATCGGCCCGGAGCACCTCTACGCGTCGGTCGACGAGGCGGTGACGGCGCTCGCCCCCGACGCGCCGCCGGCCTCGCCGGCCTGACCGATCCTGACCGGCCCGGCCCAACCCGGCCCTACGGCCCGGTGCAGGCCTCGATCGGGCTCCCGCCGTTGTCGGCCGGGGTCTGGCCGTGCTGGGGGAAGTACCACACGACCTGCTGGTAGGCGGGCGCACCCTTGCACGTCCCCAGCCCGTAGGCGACGACGGTCGCGGTCTCCGGCGTCCCCTGCGCCACCGACTGGCCGGGCGCGACGTAGGTGCTCGTGCCCGAGCCGGTGGCGCTGGCGCCGCCCCACGACTGCCATGAGATGCCGGTCAGGATGCCCGTGGGGTCACCCCCGAGCGAGATCTCCGTCGGGCGCATCGCGCCGAACCCCACGCCGGACGGCCCGAAGGCGCCGGACACCCCGAGCGTCGGCTCGACACCGCTCGCCGCGCCCCCGGTCGTCGTGGTCGATGACCGCCCCGCCCCCGACGTGGTTGTCGACGCCGCTGACGTGGGCACCCGCGGCGGGGCATGCGTGGTGCTGGTCGTGGTCGAGGACCCCGACGCCGAGCCGCCACCGCCGGACGAACAGGACGCAGCCGCGAGTCCGGAAGCCGTGACCAGCACGAGTACCGCTGCTCCCGTCCGGCGCCCACCCAGACCCGACCTGCTCATCGCACCTCCAACCTCGTCAAGACCGGCCGGTGGTCCGACCCCGCGTGCGGCAGCACCTCTCCCGAGACGACCCGGAGCGCCGACCCCCGCAGCAAGATGTGGTCGATCTGGCTGTGCGGCCGCCACGCCGGCCACGAGGGCCCCCGCACCGCGCGCCGCCATTCGGGGAGGAAGAACTTCACCACCGGGCTCCAGGTGTTCATGTCGCCCGCCAGCATGGCGTCCTCCCTGACCGAGGACCGCAGCGCCCGCCGCAGCTCGGCCCAGTTGCGGTGCGCCCCGAACTGCATGTGTGCCATGTGCGTCCCCGCCACCGACAGCGGTCGCCCCTCCACGGTGAGGTCGACCACCAGCGCGACCCGACGCACCATGTCCGCCGGCAGCACGCCCATCGGCAGGACCCGGACGTCCTCCAACGGCCAGTCCGGCCGCACCAGCACGGCCACGCTCATCGACCCGGGCTCGGCCTGGCGCCACCGGTCCATGGTCTGCACCCGCTTGGGCAGCGCGCGCACCCCGTCCATGTAGAGGGCCATGTTGTGCTTCGCCCAGAAGCGTCGGGCCCGCCACGAGTCCGGCGCGTCCTGTTGGGGCTGGATGCGCCGCCCCTCGCCGTACGGGTACGACACGACCTGGTAGCCCAGCCGCGCCGCGACCCGGTCCGCCTGACTGTCGCCGCCCTCTTCGCCACCCTCCTCCTCGAAGGTCGTCCATGCCTCCTCAAGCACGATCACGTCCCCGCCGAACGACTCGATCGCTGCGGTGTAGTCGTAGGGCCTGCCCCACCCGTCGATCCCGCAGTGCATGTTGTAGTTGACGATGGTGAGCACGATCGGCGCAGACGATACGCGCCGGACAAGGGCCACTGGGGGCACCGTTGGTACGATCGGCGCGGTGGCCGCCGCGCAGGTGCACCAGGTCGTGGCCCCGCGGCTACGGCCGTTCACGACGACGATCTTCGCCACCATGTCCGAGCTGGCCACGCGGACCGGCGCGGTCAACCTCGGCCAGGGCTTCCCCGACAGCGACGGACCCGAGGAGCTGCGCGAGGTGGCGGTCGCCGCCATCCGCGACGGCCACAACCAGTACCCTCCGGGCAACGGCATCCCGGAGCTCCGCCGCGCCGTCGCGGCACATCAGCGCGCCTGGTACGGCCTGGAGCTGAATCCCGACGACGAGATCCTCGTCACCGTCGGCGCCACCGAGGCCATCGCCGCCACGCTGCTCGCCCTGTGCGAGCCGGGGGACGAGGTCGTCATGTTCGAGCCGTCCTACGACTCCTACGCCGCCTGCGCGTCCATGGCCGGTGCCAGGCCCCGCCTCGTGCGCCTGCATCCGCCCGACTGGTCCTACGACCCGGCCGCGCTCCATGCCGCCGTCGGCCCGCGCACCAAGCTCCTCCTCCTCAACACCCCGCACAACCCGACGGGCAAGGTCTTCACGCCGCAGGAATTGGATGAGATCGCCGCCCTTTGCCGCACACACGACGTCGCGGCGGTGACCGACGAGGTCTACGAACACCTCGTCTTCGACGGCACCCACGTACCGCTGGCGACGCGCCCCGGCATGCGGGAGCGCACCCTCACCATCTCCTCGGGCGGCAAGACGTTCTCGTTCACCGGCTGGAAGGTGGGCTGGGTCTCCGGCCCGGCCCCACTCGTCGCGGCCGTGCGCGCAGCCAAGCAGTTCCTCACGTACACGAGCCCGGCGCCCCTACAGTTCGCCATCGCGGCGGGCCTGGCCTACCCGCCCGAGGCCATGCACGAGTTCGCCGCGGCGCTGGCGGCCAAGCGGGACTTGCTCTGCGACGGCCTGGCTGCGCTGGGCCACACCGTCTACCGCCCGGCGGCCACCTACTTCGCCACGACCGACGTCACCGACGTGGCGCCCGGGACGCGCGCCCTCGAGTACTGCCTCGCCCTGCCGGAGCGCTGCGGCGTCGTCGCCGTGCCCAGCTCGGTCTTCTACGACCGGGCCGACGCCGATGCCGGCGCCTCCCTGGTGCGCTGGGCCTTCTGCAAGCGCGACGACGTGCTGCGCGACGCACTGGTCCGCTTAGCATCGTGGGCACCATGAGCATCCCGATCACCTGGGTCGACGCGTTCAGCGACGTCCCGTTCGGCGGCAACCCCGCCGGCGTCTGCGTCCTTCCCGCCGATCCCGACGACCCCGACCGGTTGAGTGACGCCCGGATGCAGTCCGTCGCCTTCGAGCTGGGCATCGCCGAGACCGCTTTCCTCACCCCGACCGAGGATCCGGCTGTCTTCGGCCTGCGCTGGTTCAGCCCGACGGTCGAAATCGACCTGTGCGGCCACGCCACCCTGGCCGCCGCCCACGCGCTGCGCCAGGCCGGGCGGGTGGACCGGGCGACGACGCTCACCTTCCACACGCGCAGTGGGCCGCTGCGTGCGTCCTTCGACGGCGACCTGGTCGCACTGGACTTCCCGGCCGACCCGCCCGCGTCGTCGCCCCTGCCTGACTCGCTGGCCGGGCAGTGGCCCGCGGCCGACGTCGTCGAGACGGGACGCACCAAGTTCTTCGCCTTCGTCGTGCTCTCCTCGGCCGACGCCGTGGGCGCGTACGGGCCGGACCTGGCCGCCATCGCCGCGACGGGCGCCAACGCGCTGCTGCTCAGCGCCGCGGGCGGCGCCGGCGCCGAGGCCGACTACGTGCTTCGGGTGTTCGGCCCCAATGTCGGCGTCCCCGAAGACCCCGCCACGGGGTCGGCCCAGTGCGTGGCGGGGCCGTACTGGGCCGCACAGCTCGGTCGTGGCGAGCTCGTCGCCCGCCAGCTGTCGCCAGCGCGGCGCACGCTTCGAGGTGCGCCCCCAGGGCGACCGGGTCCGCATCGCCGGCCACGCCACCACGGTGCTGACGGGGCACCTGTGCTAAGTGTCACCACGATGCGCGCCACCACGGCGGCCTTGCGAGCACTCGTCGAGGGACACGAGGCCGCGTCCCCCCGCGAGGCGGAGTCCCGGCGGCGCATCCTGGCCGAGCTGGACCGGCTGGCGACGCCGTGTGACGAGCACGCCGACGCAACCCACGTCACCGCGTCCGGGATCGTGGTCGGGCCGCGCGGCACCGTGCTCCACCGCCACAAGCGCCTCGGCACCTGGATGCAGCCCGGCGGACACATCGATACCGGCGAGACCCCCGACGTGGCGGCCCGGCGCGAGGCACAGGAGGAGCTCGGCCTCGGAATCGCTCACCCCCCCGACGGGCCCCGGCTCCTGCAGGTCGACGTGCACGACGCCGCGTTGGGCCACTACCACCTCGATCTGCGCTACCTCCTGCTGGGTGAGGACACCGACCCGAAGCCACCGCCGGGGGAGAGCCCCGACCGCGCGCTGGTGCGGCTGGGACGAAGCGTTCGGCTTGATCGATGGTGACCGTGCCCTCTCCGAAGGGCTCCGCCGGGCACGGGCCGCCTACGAGGGGCTGGCGTGACCGAGACCCTGGACCACCTCCTCGCCGTCCAGGATCTCGACATCGCGCTGACGCAGCTGCAGCACCGGCGCGACGCGCTCGCCGAGACGAGCGGCCTGTCCGCGGTGGAGGCTCAGATCGCGGCACTCGAGGCCCAGAGGCGGGACGCCGCCACCCGGCGGGCCCTCGTGGCCGACAGCCAGAAGGACCTGGAGGAGCAGATCGCCGGGATCAGCGAGCGCCGCGGGATGCTCGAACAGCGCATGTACGCCGCCCGCGGCACCTCGGCCCGCGACCTCCAAGCCATGAGCGAGGAGGTGCGCCATCTCACGCAGCGCCGGTCCGAGCTGGAGGAGCTCGAGCTGGCAGCGATGTTGGATCAGGACCCCATCGACGCCGAGCTCGCCGCGCTCGACGAGCGGATGGGCCCGCTGCAGGCCCAGGCCGGCGAACTCCGGAGCCAGGTCGGCGAGGCGACCCGGGCGATCGACGAGGAGATGGCCACCACCGCCGGGCAGCGGGCGTCCGAGGCGCAGCAGCTGCCCGCCGTGTTGTCCGACCGCTACGAGGCGCTGCGGGCGCGCCTCAAGGGCACCGGTGCAGCACGCCTCATCGGCAGTCGCTGCGACGGGTGTCATCTCCAGCTGTCCTCGATGGAGGTCGAGAAGATCCGCGCCCTGCCGGCTGGAGAGGTGGCGACGTGCGAGCAGTGCGGGCGGATCCTCGTCCCGGTGTGACGCCGTGCTGATCCTGGTTCGTCACGGCGAGTCGGTGGCCAACGCACAGGGCCTGTTGCTAGGCCGCACGGACGCCGAGCTCACCGAGTTCGGCCGCGCGCAGATCGCGGCGGCCCGGACGCTTGTGCGCGACCCCGTGGCCGAGGTTCGTACGAGCCCGCTCCGCCGGGCCCGTGATACCGCCGAGCTGCTCGGCCTGGGTACCCCGGCAACCGTCGACGAGCGGTGGGTGGAGATCGACTACGGCGAGTTCGAGTGCCAGCCCCTCGGCCGCATCCCGGCCGAGGTCTGGCAGCGCTGGCAGCGCGACCGCGGCTTCCGGCCCGAGGGAGGCGAGTCGCTGGCGGAGGTGGACGAGCGCATCGCTGTCGCCTGCGCGGAGCTGTTCGCTGAAGGCGGCGCGGCCCGCCGGCGCGACGGCGATGTCGTCGTGGTGAGCCACGTGACGCCGATCAAGGCGGCCGTGGCCTGGGCCCTGGGGACCGTCGACCTGTACTGGCGCCTCCACCTGCGCACGGCCTCGGTCACGCGCATCGGATGGAACCGCGACGCGCCGATCCTGCACGGGTTCAACGAGGTGGGGTTGGCGCCCTCCGCCGTGGCGACGCCACAATCACCGGGTGCCTGAGCCCACCCTCGCTGCGCTGCGCCCGCCCCCGGGATCGGACGAGGACCCCGTGCACCGCCGCACCCTGAGCATGGAGGTCTTCCTGCGCGACGACTACTTCTGTGCGGTCGGGACGCTGCACGACCAGCGCCCCTGGGCCGGCGGCGCGCTCGGCCCGCGCGACCTGCACGTCATGGAGCTGGGAGTCGTGGTCCGCCGCGCCGATCTGTGCATCGTCGACGCGGCGGCCGACATGAAGTCCTTCCCACACGCGGAGTGCACCGCCATTGAGCCGAGCTTCCGCGATCTGATCGGCCTGTCCGTGGCGCGGGGATACACGAACGCGGTGCAGAAACGCTTCGGTCGTCAGCGCGGCTGCAGTCATCTCGAATTCCTCGCCCGCGCACTGGGGCCGGTCGTCGTGCAGTCGGTCACCTCGTCGGCCGCCTGGCGGGTCGAGAAGGGGGACGGGCAGTACCCGACGGGGGAGGGCCGGCTCGACTTCCTCGCCAACACGTGCCACGTGTGGGCGGAGGACGGCCCCGGGCTGCAGAAGCTCGCGCTGGGGTGGCGACCCGGCAAGCTCGAATACCCGGCGCCGGCGCTGGACGAGGTGCGACGGAGGATGGGCGGCGACGAAGCCAGGGCTGAGCCGGCCGGAGGGCGTCCGTAGGTCAGAGCGCCGGCGACCGCTGCGGGGAGCGACACCGCGAGCTGCGTGTCGGAGTGCGAGGCGTCGGTGTCGTCAGGCGTCGGCGAGGGGTTCGTCGACCCCGGGCGCCGGCGGCGGCGGCACGCACAGAGCGGCGAGCGCGCGAGCCATGACCTTGCGGGCGACGCGGGCGGGCAGACGGGACGACCGGCGCATGCGCTCCCAGGCCTCCCAGGACGCGACGGTGTCCATGCCGTGCTGGTGCTCGGCGCGGACTCCCTTGGGCAGGCGGTCGAGCTCGGGGGCGAAGGTGGCGATCAGGCTCTCTTGCAGGAGGGCATCGCACGAGGCGAGCGCCATGGCGACGTCGTGGGAAGAGGTAGCCCGGTGTGCCAGCGCCCGCCGCACCGGTGAGACGTCTTCGAACAGGGTGGCGCGGTAGGCCACCGTGCGCTCTATCCGGGTGGACAGCGGAAGGTCAGGGGAGAGGCGGGGCGTCTCGGACCACTGGCGCCGGAACTCGAGCGCGGCGACGAAGGCGTAGAGGTCATCGAGGTCGGCGAAGTGGTGGAACACGAGGCGCAACGACACACCAGCGCGCCGGGCGACATCGCGGGCCGTCGGCTCGGGATCGCCCTCCCGGAGCAGGGCGACGAGGCCGTCGGCGACGTTGCGGCGGGTGCGCTGGCCGCGGGCGAGTCGCCCGTCGGTCGCCGGCTCGTCCGGCCAGGGCAGGACGCTGGCCAGGTCAGCCGGGGTCGGGGATGCGCGCAGGGCGGGGTCGGAGATCGAGCCGGCCTCGCCCACTCCGCCGCTCGACGCGGTGGAGCTGGAGCTGGAGATCACTTGGGGCACCTCTGGGTTCGTCACAGTGGGGAAGTCGGCAATCTGAGGTTTCTTTCGTCTCCGGTCCAAGACGCACCGAATCGGCTCTCGCATGCGTCGGGCGCCGTCGGTGGCTGGGACGGTGCTCGCGGCGACGCCCGATTCGTGAGCGCGGTGTCGTTCCGTTGTCCGTCCTGCCGTGCCGGCGGCTGCCCCCAGGTATAGCGTCTACCCCGGTTGCGGTCGACCGGGAGCCCCTCCCGGGGCCGGGCGGGCGGGAAGAGCTGGGAACCGGCAGACGCAGGGGCGGCGCGGGCCTCCACGCCGTGCCGGGTCTCCGGCCTCTCCTTGTGGTCCGGTGCCTGACCGCTGAACGCACGATCGGTGCAGGTCACGGGCTGGCGCCTGGCGGCCTTATGGCAGCGCATCATGTGTGTATAGGTGTGTGTATATCGCCGGACGCAGCCTCAAGGCCTCCCGCCACGGCCTTCTGCCTCGGCCGCCCCCTCCGACGCCCCCCTCCGCCTCGAAGGGCTTCCTCGCCAGCCCGGCTAGCGCCGCGACGCCACGACCCGGCCCGACTCGAGCGCGACGGCCCCGGCGCAACGGTCCGCCTCGGCCTGGCGGTGGGTGACGACCAACACGCTCCGCCCCGCCTCAGCGGCCGACGCCAGCACGCCGCGGACGACGCGATCGGCCAGTGCGGGCTCGAGCGCGCTGGTGGGCTCGTCGAGGACCAGGACCGGCCCCGGCGCCAGGAGGGCGCGTGCGACGGCGAGGCGCCGCCGCTCGCCCCCAGAGAGCGCCACGCCGTCGTCGCCGACCGGGGTCTCGAGCCCCTCGGGCAGCGTGGCGACCCACCCGGCCAGCTGGGCCGCCGCCAACGCGGCCGCGATATCGACGTCGGACGCGTCGGGCCGCCCCAGCACCAGGTTGGCGCGCACCGTCCCGGCGAAGAGGTGGGCCCGCTGGTCGGCCAGCGCGCAGGCGGCCCTGGCGTCCGCGGCGGCCAGCCGGGTGACATCGATACCGCCCAGCACCAGCGCGCCGTCTTCGAGCGGCCAGTAGCGGAGCAGCGCATTGACGAGGCTCGACTTGCCCGCGCCGCTGCTTCCCGTGACCGCCAGTGTCGACCCCGGCGCCAGCTCCAGGCTCACGCC
The DNA here is from genome assembly GCA_963808355.1 of uncultured Acidimicrobiaceae bacterium. Lineage (GTDB taxonomy): Bacteria > Actinomycetota > Acidimicrobiia > Acidimicrobiales > RAAP-2 > Bog-473. The sequence continues at coordinate 1,227,177 of CAWEFL010000002.1, read as the reverse complement.
GTCGAGCGCGAGGGAGCCCGGGCTCGTAGCGCAGCGTGGCCTCTTCGAAAACGACCCCGGGCACACCACCGCCGCGCGACTCGGGCGTAGCCGGGTCGTGCACCGGCACCGGCACCGCATCGAGCGCCCACAGCCGGTCGGCCGACGCACGCACCGTCAGCGCGCGCGCCACGGCGACATGCACTCCCGGCACCGCCTCGAAGCGTGGCGAGCGCGGCCAGCGGTAGCACCGCGACCATGACCTGTCCCAGCGCGTGGGTGTGGACGGCGTCGACTCCGAGCGCGAGCACCGCGGTCACGGCGGCGGCCAGGCAGAGCTGGATGATCCCCCCGTTGAGCGTGGCCAGGCGTGTGTGCCGCCGCTCCAGCGCGTCGGTCCGAGCGGCCAGCTCGTCGACCGAGCGCAGCGCGGCGAGGTCAGCGCCGAAGGCCAGCAATTCGGGCGCGCCCCGCACGTCGTCGACTACCCGTGCGGACAGCGCCCCCGCCAAGGCGGCCATCTCGTCGTCGCCGCTGCGGCGCCAGGTGAGCAGTGCGGGGAGCACCGAGCGCGACGGCCAGCGAAATTCCGAGAGCGACGGCGGCCACGGGAAGGATGACGCCCACGGCGACCACGCCGACGACGCTGGCCCCGACCGCGATGGCGACCGGGAGCAGTGTGCGCAGGTAGAGGTCCTGGAGGTTGTCGACGTCATCGACGCCGCGGGCGAGCAGGTCACCGCTGCGCCAGCCGGCGAGCGCGGCCGGCACGCGCGGCGTGAGGCGGTCGTAGAGCCACAGGCGCCACCGCGTGAGTGCGCGCAGCGCGGCATCGTGGCCGACCAGGCGCTCGGCGTACCGCAGCGGCCCGCGGAGGAACGCGAGCACCTCTATGACGGCGAGGATGCCGGCGATGGCGGAGAGGCCCGGGCGCAAGGCGGCGCGTCCCAGCACATAGCCCGAGCCGGCCAGCAGCCCGATGGTGGCGGCAGCCGAGGCGAGGCCGAGGAGACCGGCCAGGGTGAGCCGGGCGTAGGGGGTGCCCGGCTCGGCCAGGACACGGCGCAGCGACCGGCTCCTCACGGCGAGGCCACCATGGGGAGGGACGCCGGTGCCTCCAGGGTGTGCACCGCGTCGAAGCGAGGCAGCAGAACGGGCTCGTGCGCCGCCACCACGACGCTCCGACCGTTCAGCCACGGCTCAATGGCGGGCGCCAGTCCCGCGACGGTGGAGGGATCGAGCGACCCGGTGGGCTCGTCGAGCAGGAGGACAGGCGCCGGGCACAGCAGGGCGCGGGCGAGCGCGACCCGCTGGCGCTCGCCCGCGCTCAGGGTGAGGCCGTCGTGTCCCACCACGGTCGCCTGTCCATTGGGCAGGGTGGCCACCAGCATGTGCAGGCCCACCGCGGCCAGCACCTGCTCCACGTCTCCATCGGCGGCGTGGGGCGCGCCGATCCGGAGGTTCTCGGCCAGGGTGGTGTGGAAGAGATGCGGGCGCTGCGGCAGCCAGGAGAACAGTGCGCGCCACTCTCTGGTGGAAAGCACCGTGGAGGGGCGACCGCTGAAGGACATCTCACCGGCGACGGGATCGACGAAGCGCAGCAGAGCGGCCAGCACCGTGGACTTCCCCGCGCCCGAGGGGCCGGTCAGGGCCAGGCGGGCACCGGCGGCCAGGTCGAAGGAGCACGACGCCAAGGCGGGACGGTCCCGGTGGGGGTAGTCGACCCGGAGCCCTGCCATCCGGAGCGCGGCCGCGGGTGCGGGTGCGGGCCGTCCCTCCGCCTCCGACGGAACCGCTGCCCCCGACGCGTCCGACGCCGCCTCCGCCCCGTTCGTGTCGGCCGCGGCGGGGAGAGTCGTGTTCAGCACATGGAGCACACGGGCGACCGCGGCCTGGCCCTCGGTGCTCGCGTGGAACTCGGCGCCCGCGCGCCGCAGCGGAATGAAGATCTCGGGCGCGACCAGCAGCACCGCCATCGCGGTCTGCAGCCCGAGCTGTCCCCAGAGGAGCCGCAGGCCGAGGACCATGGCGACGAGCCCGACGCCGAAGCCGGCGATCATGTCCATGGCCAACGCAGAGACGAAAGCGACACGCAGCGTGCGCACGGTGGCGGTGCGCACGCCCTCGGTGGCCGCCTCCACCTCGCGCCGTCCCTGCCCCTCACGGCCAAAGGCGCGCAGCGTGGGAAGGCCCTCGACCAGTTGCAAAAACCGTGTCGCCAGCGAGGCGAGCCGGCGCCACTGGCGCTCCGAACGCCGCGTCGCCTCGCGGCCGAAGAAGATCATCGTGACGGGCACGGCCGCGACGAGAGCCACGACGACAACCAGGGACAGCCAGTCCTGAGTGGCCACCCAGGCCAGCAACATGACCGGGACGACCGCCGCGGCGGCTGCCTGCGGGAGGTAGCGAGCCAGATACGCGTGGAGGGAGCGCAGCCCCCGCGTCGCGGTGAGCGAAAGCTCACCGGGCCGTTCGCCGGCCAGCCAGCCCGGGCCGAGGGTCAGCGCGTGGGTCAGCAGCTCGCGGCGCAGGTCGGTCACGACGCGCGCCGCGGTGCCGTGGGCATAGAGGTCGCCTGCGCTTGTCAGCGCTACCCGCACCAGCAGAGCGATCCCGACGACGACGATGTAGACGAGCACGTCGTGCAACGGCGCGTGATGGAGCAGCGATCGCTCGACCGCCGTGGCCAACGCGATCGCTTGCACCACCACGACGACGGCCGTCGCTCCCCCGACCGCCAGTGCCACCGCGGCGGCGCGCCACAGCCCTGGAACCCGGGCGGCCAGCCCGGGGTCGACCAGGCGAGGCGGGGTCGGGCCAAGCGGCGCGCCGTCGGCAGGGATGGTGGTGCTGATCGTGCTCACAAGGCGAATGTCGTCCCCTCGACGCGGACGTCCCGGCCGATCAGGCCCTCCGTCAGGGCGAGGCGGGCGGTGGCCGCATCTTCGCAGGTGGCAGCGGTGCGGACCCCATCCGCCAGATCCGCCACCACGGCGGTGCGCACAGGGTCGGTCCCGTCAGGCCCGCCGTAGGTGACGGTGAAGGAGACGACGGTGGCACCGGCCTCGGCGGGCGCCTCGGCCACCACCGGCACGACCTCGGTGGCGGCGACCGTCTCGCGCCCGAGGTCGGCCACCATGGGCGGTCGGTCCGACGGCGGCGGCGCCGCGGCCCACACGGCGAGCCCAGGCTTGGACAGCATCCCGGAGACGGTGGTGACCATGCCCAGGGCCGACGGGTCGGCGCGCAGCCGGCTCGCCAGCGTCACCATCGACTGGAGGACGAAGTGGTTGAACGGGCCGCCGGCGAAGGTCATCCCACCGGTCAGCGTCGGCGTCCCGTCCGGAGGGAGGCCGAGCTCACGCTGCTGCACTCGCACGGCGGAGGGGAAGCACGAATAGAGCTCCGCCAACGGCAGGTCGCTGAGGCGCCGGCCGAGATGGGCCTCGGCGGCACGGCCGAGCACACCCATCCCCGCCCACGCGTGCAGGTGGCGGCGAGCGGTCAGTGTCACCGCCTGCGAGGAGTGCAACGCCACGTGGGGGAAGAGCCAGCGGTCGGCGCGGACGCCCGCTTCGGCGGCGCGGCCGGCCGAGCAGACGAGCAGCGCGGTGGCCTGATCGACCGTCCACTGGCTGGCGTGCCACCGGTTGTAGGGGAAGGCGAGCGGGCGGTTGCCCGGCCCGGCGGTCGCGATCTCGGCCGCGGACATCGGCGCCGGGAAGGCGGCTGCCGGGTTGGAGCGCGCGACGACGTTGCAGCGTTCCCACAACGCTGCGATCTCGTCACGTTGTGTCGCCGGCGAGAGCCCGTCCGCGGCGGCCAACGCGTTCTCAATCAGCGCGTACTGCACCACGGGGGGCAGCACTATCCCCGCCGCACGCTCTATCGGCGCCACGAAGTCCGGCGGGCGCGTCGCAACCTCGTCGGGTGGCGCGAACTCCTCGTCGGGCTCGTGCCCCTCGGCTCGCGCCCAGGCCCGGGCCTCGCCGCCGACGACCACGATCGCGCCGCTCGCGCCGCTCGCGACGACCCCCAACGCCGCATTGACGGCCTCCTGCTGAGAGACACCGATTTCGCAACGGACCGTGCGCGCGCCGGGCGATCCGACCCGCCGCGCCACGGTGCGCCCCGGATCCGTCAAGGCCCCCGACCCTTGCAACGTGACGACGCGGTCGAGCGACGCGAGCAGCGCCGGCGCGCCCGCGTCGTCTGCCGCTGCGAGCACAGCCCGGGTCATGAGCTCGACGGCGGGCGCGCTGTCGGACGCGGCACCCAGACCCACCAGGACCGGCTGGTGCGGATCCGGCGAGCGAAGCGGTGCGGGCACGGAGAGCGATGCTACGGTCCGGGCGCATGGCCACCACGCAGGCAGGCAAATGGGAGGCCGCGCTCGCGGACTACACGAAGGAATCGTTCGAGGCGGACGGCAAACGGCGCGACGTGTTCCGGTTCGGCAGTGGTCCGGCGGTCATCGTCTGCAGCGAGCAACCCGGCATCACACCTGAGCAGGCCGTGTTCGGGCGCCGCGTCGCGGCGGCCGGATGCACCGCGGTCATGCCGAGCCTGTTCGGTGACAACGGCCGGCCCATGACGAGCGGCTACGCGATGCGTTCGCTCGGACCGGCCTGCATTGCGCGGGAGTTCTCCTGCTTCGCCCTGAAGCGCACGAGCCCGATCACCTCGTGGCTGCGCCAGTTGGCCAAGTCCGAGCACGAACGCTGTGGCGGCCCGGGCGTCGGCGTCGTCGGCATGTGCTTCACCGGGGGCTTCGCCCTCGGGATGATGGTCGACGACTTCGTGCTGGCTCCGGTGCTCAGCCAGCCCTCGCAGCCCTTCCCGATCTCCAAGCGGCACAAGGCGGACATCGGGATTTCGGACACGGACCTGGCCCGCGTGAAGGAACGCACCGCGGCCGGCCAGTGCGTCCTCGGCCTGCGCTTCACGAGGGACCCCTTCTGCTTCGAGGCGCGCTTCGAGACGTTGCGACGGGAGCTCGGCGACAGGTTCATCGCGGTCGAGATCGATTCGGCACCAGGCAACCCCTACGGGCATCCCAAGAACGCGCACTCGGTGCTGACCCACCATCTCGTCGACCAGGAGGGCACGCCGACCCGGGCGGCCCTCGACAAGACGCTGGCCTTCTTCCGCGAGAACCTGGGCGTGGGCACCGGACCCGGGCCACGGCCCGATGGGATGGGGCCCTAGGGCGTGCGTCGAGCGCGGCGGCTCATCCCGCCGCCAGGATCTCCTCGCAGACCCGCTCGCCCGAGCGCACCGCGCCGTCCATGGCGCCGAACGACGTCGACGCCGTCTCCGTGCCGGCCCAGTGCACCCGCCCGACGGGCTCGCGCAGCAACCGTCCGTACTGCGTGAGCACGCCGGTGGGGAAGTGGACGCACGAGCACCCCCGCGTCCAGCGCTCCTCGGCCCAGTTGCGTTCCATCACCTCGAGCGGTGACGCCGCTCTCGGCCCCAGCCGTGTCGTGAGCATCTTCACCACGGCCGCCCGCCGGTCGGCCGCCGACAGCGACCACAGGGCCCGGGCCCGCGTCCCGGCCGAGTACGTCGCAATCACACCAGGCCCGAATCCCGGCTGCGTCGTGTCGAGCGTCACCTCTATCAGGTCGTCGGTCGCCACCGTCGCGCCGGACACCCCCTCGGCGCGCCAGAACGGCTCCTCGTAGAGCACCACCGTCTTCACCTCGCAACCGGCCGGAACCGTGTGCAGCAACGCGACGTGGTCCCCGGGCAGCGCCGGCTCGAAGCGGATGCCGGCGGCCAGCGCCCGCGGCAGCGCCAACACGACCCGGCGTGCCGTCACCGTTGCCCGCTCCGACACCACAGTGACTCGTTCCCCTTCCTGCATGACAGCGCTCACCGGCGCCTCGCGTACCGCCGCATCGCCGAGGTCGGCGGCCATGGCGTCGGGGATCCGCCCGACGCCGCCCTCGAACTGGGAGTCCTGGTAGCCGCCGGCGATGTTCATCAGCGACTCGACGCCGCCGGACGCCCGCACCAGGAACAGCCACGCCAGTAGCGAGATCTCGGACGGGTCCGCCGTCAGGCACGCCCGCACCGTGGCCTCGACCAGCTCGCGGGCCAGCCGCGTCGGCACCCGGGCCGACGTGACCCACGACCGCACCGACTCCGCGTCCCAGGCCGCAGCCTGTGGCGCGTCCCACGGTGCATCGACGGGCAGGGTCTTGGCCATCCGGTTCATGCGGGCGATGGCCTGGCCGGCACTCAGGAGCGCGGCCGGACTGACGCGCGGGACGTCGCCCCGGTAGCGCCGCACCTTGCCCCCGGTGGCCAGCACGTTGTCCCCGTCGACGAACGTCTTGAACGTCGCCACGCCCATCTCTTTGGCCAGCGCGTGCAGGCGGTCGTGGCCGGGCCCGACGAAGCAGCCCCCCATGTCGACGGGCACGCCCGAGTCCGACGTCTCCGTCCAGACCCGGCCGCCCACCCGGTCTCGGGCCTCGAGCACGACGACGGAGCGCCCCGACTGGGAGAGGCGGCGGGCGGCGGTCAGCCCGGCCAGGCCGGCCCCCACGACGCAGACGTCGGCTTCCATCGCGGTCGGGCTCATCGGTACTCCCTTCTCAGGTACAATTCGATGCTAACATGCGTGCTGCACGCATGTAAATCGGCCCGCAGGAGACTCGATGCCCCCCAGCCCGACCAACAGCCTCGCCCCCACCGGCGCCGCCGCCCCCACCGGCATCGCCGCCGGCCGGGGCCGGCCCCCTCGCCGCACCCAGGCCGACCGCTCGGCCCGGACCCGCACCGCCCTCGTCGAGGCCGCCCGGGAGCTCTTTGCCGAGCGGGGGTTCGCCAGCACCAGCCGGGACGCCATCGCCGCCCGGGCCGGCGTCACCCGGGGCGCCCTGTATCACCACTTCGACACGAAGACAGCCTTGGCCGCCGCGGTGGTGGCCGACCTCGAGACCGAGCTGGTCGGCCGGGTCGTCTCCGCCGCCCGCGACGGGCATGACGTCCGCGACCAGCTCCACCGGGGCTGCCGGGCCTACATGGACGCCTGCGCCGACCCCACTGTGGCGCGCATCCTGGTCGACGCACCGGCGGTGCTCGGCGTGGCCGCCTGCCGCGCCCTCGATGCCGAGGCCTGCCTTCCCCTCCTCGAAGACGCCTTCGCCCGGGCCAAGGAAGAGGGCATGGAAGTGCCCGGGGATCCTGCGGTGGCAGCCGCCCTTCTTCTCGGCCTCCTCAACGAGGCGGCCTCCATCATCGCCGCCACACCCTTCAACCGGGCGCGACGCGAGGCCGTCACACGGACGGTCGACGCCTTCCTCACCAAGCTCTTCGGGTAGCGCCCCGAAGAGCCGCACCGACCGTGAAGGCGTTCGACGTCGTCAACCCCGCCACCGGCGAGCCCTTCGCCCAGGCGCCCGACTGCACCCGCCAGCAGCTCGATGCTGCCTGCGCCGCCGAGGTCGCCGTGCAGCTCGAGCGCGGGACGGTCTGGGTCAACACACACCTGGCCCTGGCACCCCGGCAACCCTTCGGCGGCTTCAGGTGGAGCGGGCTCGGCGTCGAGAACGTGCCTTGGGGCCTGGCCGAGTTCAGCGAGCGCCAGGTGGTTCACCGCTCCAGGGCCCGCTGGGCTGAACTGAACTCAGCTCGTCGCCGTGGACGAACCGCTGTCGGCGCTGCTCGTCGAGCCCCGCAGCACCTGCCGGATGTCCTGCACGTCGGCGTGGCCCTTCTGAAGGGCGGTGTCCGAGGTCTGGTGCTGGCCCTGGGCGGGGGACAGCAGGTCGTGGTTGGCGTTCCACTGCGCTGGCGTGAAGGCCAGGACGGTGGCGGCCAGGCCGTTGTTCGCGCTGGTCGCCGTGGCGATCTGGGCGTTGAGATCGTTGATCAGCGGTTGCAGCACGCCGCGGTTGTTGTTGGTCAGGTGCGCCTGCGCTTTCGTGCTCGCAGTCGTCAGGTTCGGGATCACGGTGGTGGTCGCGTGGAACGAGTCGCCTGCCAAGGCTGCGGCCGGGAGCACCAGCACGTAGACCCTGAAGTTGGTGAAGATGTCCTGGAAGTCGGTCAGCGCCTCCTTGTCGTCGCTGTCGTTCTGGATCTTCTCGCTCAGCTGCTGCAGTGGTGTGATGTCGCTGCCGAGGTAGGCGACCAAAGTCTCTTGGCCCGACCCGAGACCCTTCGCCGCGTTGGCCGTATCGATGGCGGCGTTGAGGGCATTGACGCGGTCGTTGACGTCCTCGGCCGCCCTTGCCTTCAGTCCGGACAGGCTGGCCGGCGGGGCGCTGCTCGGCTCGCTGGTGCCGGTGCTCCCGGTCGCGGGGGTGGCGGCGCCGGCCACGCCCCAGCCGACGCCCAGCGCCGTGGCGGAAGCGACCGCCAGTGCCCCCACGCGGAAGAGGTGTGTCCGCACTGTCCCCATCTGTGCTCCTCTCTTTGCGGCCGCTGTATGCGGTCACCGGTGCGCATGCTGAGCGCGGACCGTGAAGGCGGTGTTCGCCAGACGTGAGGGTTCTGTAAGGGAAGGCCGCAATCCGGCAATTCGGGGTGCGGGAGGTGCGAGGCTAATGAGCGTGGGCACAGAGAACGGGACGGTGGTGGTTGTGGAGGACGACCCGCACATCGCGGACCTCGTCGACCTCTACCTCCGGCGCGACGGATACCGCGTTTTGTTGGCGCCGGACGGCGAGAAGGGCCTCGCGCTCTTCGCACAGGAGGCTCCGTGGATCGTGATCCTCGATGTGGGCCTGCCCGGCGTCAAGGACGGGTTCGAGGTGTGCCGCGAGATCCGAGCCAAGAGCTCGGTCCCCGTCCTCTTCTTGACGGCCCGCGACGACGAGGTCGACCGCATCCTCGGGCTGGAGCTGGGGGCGGACGACTACCTCGTCAAGCCCTTCTCACCGCGCGAGCTGGTGGCCCGAGTCCGGGCCATTCTGCGCCGCACGCGCGAGGCCCCACCGCCCCGGGAGGTCGTCGCCGTGGAGGACCTCGAGGTCGACCTCCGCCGGCGCGAGGTGCGCCGTGCGGGCGACGTGGTCGCGCTCACCACGCGTGAGTTCGACTTGCTGGCCTTCCTGGCCAACAACATCGGCCTGGCCCTGTCCCGCCAGCAGCTCCTCGACGGTGTCTGGGGCTCGGACTGGTACGGCGACGAACGGACCGTCGATGTCCACGTCGCCCAGCTACGCAAGAAGCTGGGGCCTGTGCTCCCCCTCGCCACCGTGTGGGGCGTGGGCTACCGGTTCGGCTGAACGATGCGACGCCGGCTGATGCTGGCCATGGTCGGCCTGGTCGCGGTCGGCCTGGTCGTCGCGGGCGCCGGGGGGCTGATCCTCACGCGTAACGCGGCGCGCAACGACGCCAAGAACCAGCTCGTCTCCGAGGTGCAATCGCTCACCTCGCCTGGTAACGGTACGGAGACGCTTCGGGAGCTCAGCGCCGTCCGCAAGGTCCTGAAGCTCGAGGACGCCGACTTCGTGCGGATCGATCGCCTCGGAAACGTCCGCTCGTCACTGCCCGACGGCCTGTCCGCCGAGGACCTAGACGTTGCCGCGCTGCAGTCGGGCCAGACCGTGTCAGGTCGCAAGGGGAACCTGGTGTACGCGGCCGCGCCGGTGCCGCTCTCGGTCATCGAGCGGACACACCTCAAGAACTTCGAGGGCACCTTGGCCATCCTTTTCACGACCAACGTGGGCGGACTCGGTCCGAAATGGGGGTATTTCCTCGCCGCCGGCGGAGCGGCACTGGTTATCGCCGCAGTCGTGGCCTGGCAGATGAGCCGGCGCATGGCGCGCCCTCTCGTCGAGGCGATGGAGGCGACCGGCCGCATCGCGTCGGGCGAGCTCGACAGCCGTGTCCCGATTCGCCGCAGCGACTACTCCGAGTTCTCGAGGCTCGCCGGCTCCATCAACGACATGGCGCAGAGCCTCGAGGATGGGCGGGCCCGGGAGCGCCACCTGTTGCTGGCCGTCTCCCACGATTTGCGCACGCCGCTCACCTCAATCCGCGGCTTTGCAGAGGCCATCAAGGACGGCGCCATTGAGAACGACGACGAGGCAGCTGACGTCATCATCGCGGAGTCGCGTCGGTTGGAGCGCCTCGTGGGCGATCTGCTGGACCTCACGAAGCTCGAGGCGCGCCAAATGTCGATCAACTTGCGCCCCACCGACGCCGCCGAGGTAGCCGGGACCACGACCGAGGGCTTTCGGCCGGCTGCCACGCGGCACGGCCTGCGGATCCTCACCACACTGCCCGGCCACGGCTCCGGTGCCCCGGTGGCTGCCGACCCCGATCGCCTCGCACAGCTCTTGGCGAACCTCTTGGAAAACGCGATCACCTTCGCCCATGCCACCGTGAGCGTCACAGTCACCGACAGCGTCGGCGAGTGCGTGATCGCCGTCGACGATGACGGTCCCGGCATAGCTCAGGGCGACCTCGTCCGGGTGTTCGAGCGCTTCTACCAGGCGGACCGGGGGCCCAACCGCCGGATGGGCTCGGGGCTCGGACTGGCGATCGTGGCGGAGCTCGCCGCCGCCATGGGCGGGACCATCCGGGCCGAGTCGCCGACGTCGGCAGACGGAGGGTCGCGCTTCGTGCTCACCCTGCGGCGCTGGCCCCAGCCCGTTCCCCAACCGGTGCTCACCTGAGCGACGCTCAATCCGCACGTGTCTGGCCTACGCAGGACGTGTACCGTTCGAGCATGTCCGACGTGCGGGACGCCGTCCGGAACGCATCCCTCTTCGCGCAACTGTCCAAGCGCGACATGAAGCAACTCGCGTCTGCTTTGCACGAGACAAAGTTCACTGCGGGGACGGTGATCATGGAGCGGGGGAAGCCCGGCGTGGGTTTCTTCCTCATCGTGGACGGCTCGGCCACGGTCTCGGTCGACGGTAAGACCATTGAGGTACTGAAGGCGGGCGATCACTTCGGAGAGGTTGCCCTGATCGACGAGGGTCCTCGGACCGCTGAGGTCAGGGCGGACGGCGAACTGACCTGCTTCACACTGGCGGCATGGCAGTTCCGTCCCTTCGTCCGGGATCACCCGGATGTGGCGTGGGCGCTGCTGCAGTCGCTCGTGAAGCGGCTCGCGCGGCAGCCCAGGCGGGCGTAACCAAGTCTGAGCGCGGTGGCGGCGGCACAAGTTTTCGCTGACTCTTGCGTAGGCTGTACCCTCTGTAGCGGTGGTGGCGGTGGGCGCGATCACGCACCTCGGGCCGGAAGGCGCCGTCCCGAAGGAGCTGCACGACATGCTGGCCCCCGCCACCGTGTCGCTGGCGGGCGCCAACGTCGTCATGCAGCTGGCACAATTGCCGATCGGCCGCGCTGTCGCGAACAGCGCGGTGGACAGCGGCAACCTCTACAAGCATCCGATCAAACGAGCGCGCTCCACCTTCGGTTACGTGATGATTGCGGTCTTCGGCACCGACGCGGAACGAGAGGCGCTCGGGGCTGCCGTGACGGAGGTGCACCGGCAGGTCCGGTCCATTCCGGGTGACCCCGTCCGTTACACCGCCCTCGATCCCGAGCTTCAGCTCTGGGTGGCGGCCTGCATCTACCGTGGCATGGAGGACGGGTACGTTCTGCTGTACGGACCCGCGCCGCCGGACCTGTTCAGCACCGTTTACCGCCACGGGGCGCGACTCGCTACCACGCTGCAGGTCCCCGCGGAATTGTGGCCGGTCGACCGTGCCGCCTTCGAGAGCTACTGGACGGACGCCGTGGCCCGCATCGAGATGGACGACGTGACGCGTGCCTACCTCTACGACTTCGTGGGGCTGGGTTTCTTGCCCTGGCCCTTCCCCGGCCTCTTCGGGTGGTACCACCGCACCATCACGGCCGGATACTTGGAGGAGCCGTTCCGAAATGCGCTCGGACTGCCCTGGGGCCGGCGCGAGCAGTGGGTCTTTGCGCTCAACGGCCGCCTGTTGCGCACCGTGAACGCCCTCACGCCGCGTCCGCTACGAACGCTGCCCTTCGATGTGTGCCTCTGGGACATGCGCCGCCGTATCCGTTCCGGAGGTCCGATCTGAGCCCGTGGGGGTTCCGGACGCAGATGCTCCAGCCACGAGATGGACCAGTGGTGGGACCACGGACGGTTCGCTCAGGAACACGAGGGCCCGGGTCGTACCAAGGAACGATCCCAGGCCCGCGAGCGCGCTGCACCCCACTGCGCCGGCCAGCTCGAGCGGCCGCAGGAATCTGGTCCTTCGACCTGCGGGGATTCGGCCCGGTCGTACCTATCCGCTCAGGAACGTCCCGCCGAAGGCCTGTACCCACTCGACGGGGCCGGGTGCGGGCGACCACGGAGGGCCGACGAACGTCCAGTCGACGCCGAGCTCCTCCAACGCGCCGAAGTGGTGTCGTACCTCCTCCACGTTCCGTTCGAAATGAGCCAGGCTCGGGCCCGAGAAGCCCCCTATCAACTCGAGCTGTTCGAAACGATCGCCGGCGAAGCGTTCCAAGGCTGCCAGGCGTTCCCGAAGCTCAGCAGGTGTTGTGACGGGGGGAGTGCGTGCCGTCTTCGCGACCGAAGCGGGGGCGGTCATCGGCATCCAGCCGTCGGCGTACCGGGCGGCCCGTTTGAGGGCAGCGTCCGAGTTGCCGCCCATCCAGATCGGGACGCGGTGATTGCGTGGTGACGGGAGCGCATGGATACTGCGGGCAGAAAAGTGCCGCCCATCGAAATCGAACGGATCGCCGCTCCAGTGGAGCTGCATGACCTGGAGCGCCTCCTCGAAAAGTGCGTTTCGCTCCTTGAAGTCGACGCCGAGTGCGAAGTATTCCGACTTCAGATACCCCGCGCCGGCGCCCAGGTAGAAGCGGCCCTCGGACATGCGGTTCAGCGTGGCGGCACTCTTGGCCAGCAGCAGAGGGTTTCGGTAGGGCACGACGGTCAAGTTCGTAACCAGCGCCAGCGTCTTCGTCACGCCGGCGGCCGCCGCCAGGGCCACGAAGGGGTCAAGACTCTGGTGGCCCCCCGTCTCCAGCCAGCGGCTGCTCGGAGCGGGGTGCTCGGTGAGCGCGATGCCGTGCCAGCCCGTCGCCTCAGCCGCCGCAGCCATTTCGGGGATCGCACCCGCGTCGAGCAGATCGATTCCGCTGCCACTGGCTTCGGGGTATTGCAGGATGAAGCGCACGAGTCCTCCTCGCTCACGTCCGTCCGGCCCCGCCCGCGCCGGTTCCGTGCACCCTAGCCAGGGGTTGAGGGTGGAAGCTCTCGCGTCGATAGGTGGCAGAAAGACAGGGCTGTTCGCGTTGCAGTCGCACAGTCGGGGTCGGGTGCGACGGGGTGCGGCGTCGCAGTCGACCACCAACGGCGTAGTGGTGTGGCCGGCGCGTGCCGGGGGACAGATTTGAGATCCCGTTGCAGTAGCGTGCGACAGCGATGCGCAGCGCATGGAACCAGCTCCTCACGCATGCGCACCCGGTCTCGGCCCGCAAGTTTGTCACCCTGATCATCTGCCACACGCGACAGGGGGGTGAGCGTGGGGCGGCTTGAAAGCAAGGTCGCCATCGTCACCGGAGGCGGTGGAGGCATCGGGGGAGCTTCGGCGAAAGCGCTGGCCCGGGAGGGCGCCGCGGTGCTGGTCGTGGACATAAACGAGGGGACTGCGGCGGAGGTGGTGGAGAGAATCAGGACGGCGGGCGGCAACGCGGCCGCGTGGCGGGCCGACCTGTCCGACGAGGCACAGGTGGTCGCCCTCGTGGAGGACACCATCTCCCGCTTGGGCCGCCTGGACGTGGTTCACAACAACGCAGCATTGACCGACTCGGACTTCCTGCACGGGGACACCTCGGTGACCGAGCTGTCGCTCGAGGTCTGGGAGCGGACGTTGGCGGTAAACCTCCGCAGCCAAATGCTCATGTGCAAGCACGCCGTGCCGATGATGGTCCGCGGAGGCGGCGGTTCCATCGTCAACATGTCGTCGGGCGCGTCGCTCAAAGGCGACCGCACCCGCACTGCGTATGGCGTCTCCAAGGCAGGAGTGAACGCACTCACCATGTACGTGGCGACCAGCCACGGAAAGAAGGGCATTCGGGCCAACACGATCTTGCCGGGCCTCGTCCTCACCGATGCCGTCCGCGCCCATCTCGACGAGGCCATGCTGGCCGGCCTGGGCAAGGCGACGCTGACGCCGTACGTGGGCCAGCCGGATGACATCGCAGAAGTCGTGGTGTTCTTGGCCTCGGAGGAGTCCCGCTATATCACGGGGCAGATGATCGCCGTAGACGGCGGGATGTCGGCGCACGTCGGGCTGGGCGGAGACGGCTGAGCAACGCCGCCGCTGGTAATGGAGCGGTCACTGAGGGCCGAGTGAATATGCGCCCGTTTCGGGGTGGTGGTACCAGCCGCTGGCGGCCTGCGTCCCGCCGTCGACGTGAAGCGTCTGGCCGGTGACGTAGCTCGAAAGGTCGGACGCCAGGAAGATGGCAGCGCCGGCCATCTCGTCGACATGCCCGGCCCGGCCCATGGGCACGGTGAACCCGAATCGCTCTTGGACGCCGGTCGAGTCGGGCATGATCGCGGCGAGCCCCTCGGTCCAGGTGATGTCGGGGGCGAGTGCATTCACCCGGATGCCGTGAGGCGCCAGCTCGAGCGCCGCCGTTTTCGTGTAGTTGATGACACCGGCCTTGGCGGCGGCGTACGCGGCGTAGCCAGGGGCGGCGCGCACCCCTTCGATGGAGGTCACGCTCATGATGCTGCCGCCGATCCCGTGTTCGACCATGACGCGCGCCACCCGCTGCGTGCAGAGAATGACATGCTTGAGATTGGACCGATAGAGCGCGTCCCAGCCGTTCTCGGTCGTATCGAGCAATGGGGAGATGAAGACACCGCCGGCGTTGTTCACCAGGATGCTCACCGGGCCGAGCTCTGACACGGTGCGCTCGAGCGCTGCGTCGACTTGGGTCGAGTCCCGGACGTCGGTGGTGATGCCGAGGCCGCCCACTTCCTCCGCTGCGGCGGTGGCCGTGTCGGGGTGCTGCTCCCAGATCGCGACCTTCGCCCCGAAGCGAGCGAACCCGTTGGCGATGCCGCGGCCGATGCCCGAGCCGCCCCCCGTCACCACCGCGACGCGGTCGGTCAGCAGCACGGACAACGGTTCGAGCGGCACGAGGGGACAGTACAGTAGCGACGACGTCGCCGAATGAGAGAGCCCACGGGTCATGCCGGGGGCGGTCAGGGGGTGCTGTGCCGAGGATCGAGCCCATTCCACTGGAGGAGCTGGCGCCAGAGCCGCGCCGCATCATTGAGGAGGGGGTGGCCGAAGGGCTATACGCCACGCCGATTCCGCTCCAGATCTTCGCCTACAAGACGCAGCAAATCCTGATGACGAACGCGGCCCGCACCACCTGGGGGCGGCAATCCCTTCTCGGCGGCCGCATCCTGGAGCTCCTGCGGATCCGCAGCGCGGCAGCTAGGTGAATGCCAGCCCTGCATGCAGTCGCGCAAGCACGACTCCATCACCGAGGAAGATGTGGCATGCCTGGTGTCGCCGGGAGGTTCGGAGCTGAACGACCAGGAGCGCCTGGCGGTGGAGTTCCTCGACCTCCTCTCGGCTGACCACCACGCCATCGACGACGACTTCTACCGCCGGCTTGGTGAGCACTTCACGGCCGCGCAGATCATTGAGCTCGGGTTCGCGTGCGCCAACTCCATGGGTCTGCACCGCTTCATCCACACGCTCAATGTGTTCGGCGACGCGCCCCCTGTCATTCCCTACAGTGCTGACCAGGTCGACGCCGCGCTCGACGCGCCCCCGGTGCGCGCAGCCACGCCGACGTGAGCCAGACCGTCCTGGTGACCGGGGCCACGGGACTCGCCGGCGCCAACGTCTGCAAGCTGCTGGTGGAGCGGGGCGACGCGGTGCGGGGGCTGGCGCGGGAGACGGCGGACACGGCGCCCTTGAAGGAACTCGGGGTGGAGGTGGTGACAGGAGACGTCACCGACGCCGAAGCCGTTCGACGCGCCGCGACCGGCAGCGAGACGGTCATCCACTGTGCGGCGCTCTTAGGCGGGGCGAGCCAGGACATGTCCGACTTCGAGGCCGTCAACGTCGGCGGGACCAAAAACGTGTTGGACGCGGCAGAAGTCCTGGACATGGGGCGTGTCGTGGCGGTGAGCACTGGGACCTTCTTCGACACCGCGGGCGGGGTCGACCGGGAGGACGCCCCCGTTGCGAAGCACCCGAGCGAGGATCCCTACACCGTGACCAAGATGGCCGCGTTCCTAGATGCCATGTCGCGGGCGGAGAAGGGGCGGGACGTCGTGAGCGCACACCCGGGTGCCATCTACGGGCCGTCTCCCGTGGCGAGCAATGCGTTGGGCATGACGAGCTTCAACCGGGTGCTGCTCTCGGCGGCGCGGGGACGAGTGGAGCGCTATCTGAAGTTCCCCGTGAGCTGGGTCTTCGCCGAGGACATCGCGCGGGGGTGCCTGCTGGCACTGGACAAGGGGGTGGCAGGGGAGCGCTACATGCTGGACGGCCGGCCCGAGGACGTCGTGAGCACCGCCGACGCATGCACCCGGATCGGCCGGCTGGCCGGATTGGATCGCGACGTCGCCGACGTGGAGCCGTCCGACGACCCGGAGCTGTTGAGGGTCTTCGGTCCGACGCTCATCGCCATCGCGGAGAAAGCGGCACGGCAGACCCCAGAGCGCAAGAGCCTGGAAGATTCCAAAACGTATAAGCGGCTCGGCTATAGCCCGATCAGCCTGAACGAGGGTCTGGCGACGACGCTCGAGTGGTTCCGGGCGGTGGGGAAGGTCTGAGACAGGCGGGGTCAGTCGGCCTCGCATGGAGTAGGGCATCACAAAAAATTGTCGGTGATTAGTTGAGTGCCGTGGCAAACGAACGTCCTTCTTCCGCTTTGGCTCGCGCGCGAAAACCTATGACAACCAGTGTGCAAAACTGTCGGGCGGGAAGAGCTAGCGGCTCCCGAGTCGCGAGAGTCTTATTGGGGGGGTGACGCAGATGACGCTGGTCCGGCCTGCCAATGGCGTTGCGCTCCGTGGGGCGCCGCCTTCGGCGGTGCGAGACGCCATAATCCGCCAGTGAAGAACCATTGGCGGCCGCACCCATGAACCGCGTGTTCAAGCTCTTTCTCCCGACAACGAGCAGCAACACAGGTATGGGCCGGCCCAACGCGCCGCGGCTGGTCCAGGCCCATGACGGCAAAACCCTCCTCGTCGCCAGCGGTTACCCGGCGATGGTGGTCCTTCCGGCTGGCCTCCCGGGGAGTGCCCGAATGAACGCCGCGCAGCATGTGATCCTGACGGCGGCCTTCCGCTTCGTAGGAGAGGACAAGGGCAGCGTTGGGCACAAGGTCCTCTCCCATCAGGTGAAGCCAGTGGCGCCTTCGCCGCTTATTCGACGACGTCGAGAGCCGGCCATGAGTGCAAGCGTATAAGTGTGAAGTCAGCCGCCGACTCGCCCGACACCCACGAGTTCGTTCTGCTGGTCGACGACGACCAGGACCTCCGCCAGACCCTGGTCGAGTTGCTGGACCTCGAGGGAATCGAGACGATCACAGCGGGACGTCTGGATGAGGCGCTGAAGCTCGTCATGCTGCACAAGCCGGCCGTCGTGGTCGTCGACTACCAATTGCCAGACGGCAGCGGAATCGACCTCGCGAAAAAGGTCAAAGCTCATGACCCCGAGCTTCCGGTGCTCCTGCTGACGGGCTACGCGACATTTGATACGGCGGTGGCAGCAGTGGGGCGACTCGACGCCTACCTGATAAAGCCCGTCGCTCCACAGCAGCTGCGGCAGAGCGTCGCCAACGCGCTGACCCGGCGACGCCTCATCAACCAGAACCGCAGCCTTGTCGACCGCCTGACCCGGATCAACGTGTACCAGGCCATGTACGACCCACTCACGGGTCTGCTCAACCGCGCCCTCCTGGACGACCGCCTGGAGCAGAGCCTGGCCATCAGCCAGCGAACGGGGACGTCGCTCGCACTGTTCTTCCTCGATCTGGACCGTTTCAAGGTGGTCAACGACCTCTTTGGCCACCAGGTCGGGGACCAGGTCCTGCAAGAGGTCGCGAATCGCCTTCTGAACTCGTGCCGGAAGACCGACAGC
This sequence comes from uncultured Acidimicrobiaceae bacterium, assembly GCA_963808355.1. GTDB lineage: Bacteria > Actinomycetota > Acidimicrobiia > Acidimicrobiales > RAAP-2 > Bog-473. Next base: position 1,209,121 of record CAWEFL010000002.1, on the reverse strand, counting down.
GTGGCGCGCTTCGGGGGTGACGAGTTCGTCATCATCTGCACTGACATCAGGAACTCCTCCGACGCCTGTGTGTTCGCCGCCCACCTCCTCGAGGGCTTCACGGCACCGATGGAGATCGATGGCTTCGAGCACTCGATCAGCGTGAGCGTCGGGATTGCTGTCACTGTGCCGGGACGTCGGCGGCAATCAGCCGAGACGCTGTTGCGCAACGCTGATACGGCCATGTACCGGGCCAAGGAGGCGGGCCGGGGTCGCTGGGAGCTCTTTGACGATGAAATGCGCGCTCAGGTCATCGAACGGTTCGAGATCGAGCGCGGGCTCCCCATCGCCCTTGCCACCGGGGGCTTGAGGCTGCAGTATCAATCCATCCTCGACACGCGAGCCGAGGCGATCGTGGGGGCCGAGGCGCTCCTGCGCTGGGACCGCCCCGGACAGGGCATGGTGCGTCCCGATCGGTTCCTGCCCGTGGCGGAGGACTGCGGGCTCATCGTGCCCATCGGTGCCTGGGTCCTGGAAGAAGCGACAGCAGAGCTCGCCCGATGGACCCAGGCGGGCCGCCTCCCGGACCCCTTCCGACTGTGGGTCAACGTCTCTCCGAAGCAACTCGCCGACCCCTCGTTCCCTCAGCTCGTGGTGGACACCTTGACCAGGCACAACCTTCGGCCCGAAGCCCTCGGCTTCGAGATCCTCGAAGAGGCGCTGCTTGACGTCGTGGCGGCCACGGGAGTCATGAAGCACCTGCGCGCCCTTGGCGTCAGCCTCGCTCTCGACGACTTCGGTGCGGGCTACTCGAACCTCTGGTGGCTCCAGGACCTGCCGATCACCGGGATCAAGATCGACCGTCGCTTTGTCACGACGCTCGACTCCGGTGACGACCGGGGCCCCGCCATCGTGAAGGGGCTGGTCGATCTCGGACACTCCCTGAACCTGACCGTGGTGGGGGAGGGGGTGGAAACCGCAGAGCAGGCACGGGCGCTCCGGGCGATCCGGTGCGAGTCGGTGCAGGGGTATTTCTACAGCAACCCCGGTCCCGCGGAGCGTCTCTGGGACGCTGTCCGGCATCCTCAGCCGCTGGAAGGCGAGACGGTATGAGGGCGTCCGCGCCCGTCGGATGTGGCGTTGGGGCTACTTGAAGACGGCGACGCCGGCATGCCAGTCGGTGGCCGACGTGAAGGTGGCCGCCGATTGCTGAGTCCCGCCGGTGCTCGAGACGATGTACTCGAGATCCGTGGAACCAGTGCTCGTCTCGGTGCCCATGACGAACGCCTGGCCCTGCGACGATCCCGGCTTGACCGTGCCGGGCTGTCCGCCGGTGACGATGCCGCCAACCACCAGTTCGCCAGCACCGACAGCCGCGGTCGCTCCGGAGGCGACGGACGTGCTGTTGCCGCTGGCCGCTGCGGCCTGGTCGAAGGCGCCGCTCGTGGCCACGCCGGAGAACTCCGAGACCGCACCTTGGAGGTAAGTGGCCGAGGTCGCCGAGATGGTGATCGTGAGGCTCGTGGCCGCGATCGCGTTCTGGACGTAATAGAAGGCCAAGTCGCCACCGCTGCCGAACGTGGTGGAGGCGGTCGTGACCCGCGTCCAGGCACCGTTCACGTTGTCGGAGACCTTCACCTGGCCACTCGAGTTGTACTGCCCGAACCAGCCGACGAGTAGGTCACCGGCCGTCACGTTGCCCAAGTTGAGGGTGACGCTCGCGACCAGGGTGCCTGTGCTCACCGAGGCGCCCTGGATCCATTTGATGCTCGGGGGCACGGCCGCCGGGGTGGTCACCGAGAGCGCCGGTGAGGACTGGGCCGAGTGGGTGCCGGCCCCGTTGTAGGCGTCCACCGTGTACTGATAGGTGGTCGAGGGGCTGACCGTCGAGTCGGTGTAGGTGGTGGTGGTCGAGGTCCCGATCTGGGTCCCGTTGCGGTAGATCGTGTAGCCGGTCGCACCCCCGGTCGAGGCGGTCCAGCTGAGCCCGACCGAGCTCGCCGTGTCGGTGGGGTCGCTCAGCCCGGTCGGGACGCTCGGGGGGGCAGCGGCCGCCGGGGTGGTCACCGAGAGCGCCGGTGAGGACTGGGCCGAGTGGGTGCCGGCCCCGTTGTAGGCGTCCACCGTGTACTGATAGGTGGTCGAGGGGCTGACCGTCGAGTCGGTGTAGGTGGTGGTGGTCGAGGTCCCGATCTGGGTCCCGTTGCGGTAGATCGTGTAGCCGGTCGCACCCCCGGTCGAGGCGGTCCAGCTGAGCCCGACCGAGCTCGCCGTGTCGGTGGGGTCGCTCAGCCCGGTCGGGACGCTCGGGGGGGCAGCGGCCGCCGGGGTGGTCACCGACAGCGCCGGTGAGGACTGGGCCGAGTGGGTGCCGGCCCCGTTGTAGGCGTCCACCGTGTACTGATAGGTGGTCGAGGGGCTGACCGTCGAGTCGGTGTAGGTGGTGGTGGTCGAGGTCCCGATCTGGGTCCCGTTGCGGTAGATCGTGTAGCCGGTCGCACCCCCGGTCGAGGCGGTCCAGCTGAGCCCGACCGAGCTCGCCGTGTCGGTGGGGTCGCTCAGCCCGGTCGGGACGCTCGGGGGGCCAGCGGCCGGGGTGGTCACCGACAGCGCCGGTGAGGACTGGGCCGAGTGGGTGCCGGCCCCGTTGTAGGCGTCCACCGTGTACTGATAGGTGGTCGAGGGGCTGACCGTCGAGTCGGTGTAGGTGGTGGTGGTCGAGGTCCCGATCTGGGTCCCGTTGCGGTAGATCGTGTAGCCGGTCGCACCCCCGGTCGAGGCGGTCCAGCTGAGCCCGACCGAGCTCGCCGTGTCGGTGGGGTCGCTCAGCCCGGTCGGGACGCTCGGGGGGCCAGCGGCCGGGGTGGTCACCGAGAGCGCCGGTGAGGACTGGGCCGAGTGGGTGCCGGCCCCGTTGTAGGCGTCCACCGTGTACTGATAGGTGGTCGAGGGGCTGACCGTCGAGTCGGTGTAGGTGGTGGTGGTCGAGGTCCCGATCTGGGTCCCGTTGCGGTAGATCGTGTAGCCGGTCGCACCCCCGGTCGAGGCGGTCCAGCTGAGCCCGACCGAGCTCGCCGTGTCGGTGGGGTCGCTCAGCCCGGTCGGGACGCTCGGGGGGCCAGCGGCCGGGGTGGTCACCGAGAGCGCCGGTGAGGACTGGGCCGAGTGGGTGCCGGCCCCGTTGTAGGCGTCCACCGTGTACTGATAGGTGGTCGAGGGGCTGACCGTCGAGTCGGTGTAGGTGGTGGTGGTCGAGGTCCCGATCTGGGTCCCGTTGCGGTAGATCGTGTAGCCGGTCGCACCCCCGGTCGAGGCGGTCCAGCTGAGCCCGACCGAGCTCGCCGTGTCGGTGGGGTCGCTCAGCCCGGTCGGGACGCTCGGGGGCGGATTCGAGGACGAGAATTGATGGAAGGCCGCCACCCCCGCGTGCCAGTCGGTCGAGGACGTGAAGGTGGCCGTGGCGTTCTGGGTCCCGGCGGCACTCGAGACGATGTCCTCCAAGTCGGCCGAACCCGAGCTCGTCTGGGTGCCCATGACGAACGGTTGGCCCTGGGATGACCCCGGTGTGACGGTGCCCGGTGACCCGCCGGTGACGATTCCGCCCACCACGAGTTCGCCTGCGCCGACAGCCGCGGTCGCGCCGGTGGCGACGGACGTGCTGTTGCCGCTCGCCGCTGCGGCCTGGTCGAAGGCGCCGGTGGTGGCCACGCCCGAGAACTCCGAGACCGCACCCTGGAGGTAGGTGGCCGATGTCGCCGAAATGGTGATCGTCAACCCGGACGACGGCTTGGCGTTCTGGAGGTAAGAGAAGGCCAGGTCCCCGGCACTGCCGAAGGTGGTCGAAGCCGTGGTGACCCGGGTCCAGGCACCGTTCACATTGTCGGAGACCTTCACCTGGCCGCTGGAGTTGTACTGCCCGAACCAGCCGACCAAGAGGTCGCCTGCCCCGACCGGTTGACCGAGCTGCAGGGTGACGCTGGTGACCTGGGACCCGGTGCTCACCGAGGCGCCCTGGACGAAGCCGATCGGGCCGGAGGCGGAGGTCGTCACCGAAAGGGCCGGAGAGGACTGCGCCGAGTGGTTCCCGCCGCCGTCGACGGCATCGACTGTGTACTGGTAGGTGGTTCCCGGATAGACGCCCAGGTCGGAGTAGGTCGTCGCGCCGCCGGTGCTCCCGACCGCCACCCCGTTGCGGTAGACGGTGTAGCCGACCACGATGCCGTCAGGGTCGGTCGAGGCCGACCAGCTGAGCCCGACGGAGTTGGACGTCACGGTCGTGGCGGTGAGCCCGGTCGGCACGGTGGGTGGCAGGGTGTCGGTGCGCGTCACCACGAGCTCGTACGCCCCGACGTCGCACCCCGACCCCTGCGGCCGTGCGATGCCACGCTGGTCCGTCCCGCCCGAGCATCCGGTGACGCTCGGCGGGATGAGGTCGAGCGCCGGGCTCCCCGCCGCGAGGGCCATCGTCTGCGTCGGGCCGCCGTTCGACGCCAGGGCATCGAGTCTGGGCGCCGTGTTCGACAACGAATGATTCGCCGTGGAGAACCCGCAGGACGAGCCCGTGTCGATGTTGTAGCCCCCATCGGAGATGGGCGCCGACGCGTCGCAGTTGGCCCCCCGCAAGCCGTCACCCACGATGCTCTGGCTGATCGTGAGGGTGTACCCGCGGTAATTCAAAATGTCGGCGCCATAGGGCGACGTGTTCGCATCGAGCGTGGACTGGGTGATTGTCGTGTGCCCGAAGTTCTCAACCGCGCCACCACCGTTGCCCCCCCCAGTGTTCCCGTTGAACGTGCTGTCGCTGATCGAGAGGCTCGTGTCGTTGTCGATGGCGCCGCCACCCGGACCGGTGTTGGATACGAACGTGTCGCCGACGACCGTCTCGCTCCCCGCCGCGTTGAGGAGGGCACCGCCCCCGTAAATTGTCGCGGTGTTCCCGGAAAATGTGCTGTTGGTGATGGTGGCCAGGCTCTGGTTAAACACCCCGCCTCCTTCCTGGGCTGAATTCCCGGTAAAGAGGCTGGTCGTGACGTTCAATGTCCCGCTGCTATTGATCGCGCCGCCGGAGGTACCCGTCGTCGAAGGAGACGAGTTGTTGGTGAAGGTGCTCGCTGAAACCGCGAGGGTGCCATGACTAAAGATGGCGCCGCCTCCCTGCTGACCCCCGTTCGCAAGTCCATTGTTCAACGTCAGCGAACTGATCGTAAGGTTACCCCCCGAAGCCACGTCAAGAAGCCGGAAGGCAGGTGTACCGGAGGCGGTTGAACGCGTGAGCGTTGCGCCGTTCCCCTGGATCGTCACATTCGCAGTGATCGCGGGAAGGCCGGTGCCCCCGTCACTCGAATTGTTGACGGACGTCAAGGTGTAAGTGCAGCCCGACGGCAACGCCAATGTGGTCGTCCCAGACGATGCCGCGGCGAGCGCAGAGATCAGGCTGGACGTTTGACACGCGACGTTCACCGTTTGCGCTTGCGCGACCGTTGGCGGGAGGCCTAAGAGGACGCCACCAATGAGGGAGGCAACGGAGAGCCCGCCGATCCAAGAACGGCGACGTGACCTGCGAGTTTCGCCTCGCGGTGCGGTCATGGAGCCAGACCCGCCTGGGGCACTAGCCGACGCCAATGCGCGCTCAGCTGTGCGCGAGCGGGTTTCGCAAAAGTGTGAAACGCCGCGGTCCATTCACCGGTACCCCGAGCAACGAGAGCGATCGCAGCACGGCCCGTGGCGCGGCACCAGAGTCCTGGTGCGTCGCGGGTGAAGAGCCTCACGAAATTCTCCTCTCCGGAGGTCCCCTGGCATTCCACTGCGAGCGTCCGCGACGCGCTGAATGCAGCCATCAAGCAATGGTGGTGACGGCGTGGCCAAACCGCAAGCCGATCGGCCAAAAATGGTGTTCGGTTCGGCTATTACAAGAGGCGCCTCGACAATCGTAAGGGTTCCCGTTGCTGGCATAAAGGGGTGTGCATCGTTGGCATGAGGGGGTGCTCGTCTCCGGCAGAGGGGTGTTGTCCACAGGCATAGGGGTCGACAGCAGTCAACTTCCAGGGTGTTTGCATTCCTAGTTGTGCCGTACCGTTTCGGTCACTTCCTCCGTCGTCGGCTGTAGATGTGCTTTTGGCGAAGAGCACGTGACGACAGAGGCGAGGTGGGAAGGGGGTGGGACATGCGCTCCTTGGTCGGCCCCTCAGCCGACCAAGGGGTGCGTCTGACCGGACGACCAAGGAGGAGACGAACGCAGTGGAAGCCAATGAGGTAATGCTTCGGATTGTGTGGCGGCACAGATGGCTGCTCGTCATCTTGGTCGTGCTGCCCATCGCAGTCATTCTCCCTTCACGCCTCGCCCAATCGGTGAGTTACAGCGCGACCGCCGACGTGCAAACGCAGGCGCAAGCGCCTTCGGCGAGCACGCAGGTGTCGTCGATCCTGAGTCAAGTGTCCGCCACGGCAACCGACCCCGCGGTGGTGCAGAAGGCCATAGATGCCGCCAAAGTCGACCGAAATGCGATCAAGGTCGCGAAACACCAGGTCAGCACCACCTCGCTCGATAGCTCGGGAATCGTGGCGGTGACCGTCAAAGATCCTGACCGTCAGGTCGCGACCCAGCTAACCCGAGCGCTCGCGGGCGCCGTCGTCGGCGCACTCAACGCCCCGGGAACCGCGGCGAACCAGCAGCTGACAGCTCTGACCGACCAGGAGGCTCAGCTCAACGCAACCCAAAAGAGCCTCTTGGCCCAGTTGAACGCCGACCAAGGAAGCGGATTAGGGACCACTGATCCCAAGGTAGAGGCATCGATCACCGAACTGGCCGGTGTCAACGCACAGTTGACAGCCAATGAGACGGCCCAAGAACAAATCCTCTCTGACAGCAATGCCAACGTGGATGCCAGTGTCATTAGCGAGCCCACGCTCGCCACGACGACGGCAGGTTCTCGGGGCGTGGTGACCGATGCCGCTCTCGCGGGGCTACTCGGACTCATCATCGGGTTGCTCATTGCGACGATCGACGAACTGGTCCGACCCACGGTGGCGGACGCTGAATCGGGCGCACGAGAACTCGGCGTGGTCTTTCTTGGCAGTGCAGAGACTTCCGAAGGGGAGAACGGCGACAAGGAGCTGATCGCCCTGGACGGCGATCTCGTGACCAGGTTGCGCCTGGCGGCAGACCGGCTCGGTGTCCTGACCGTTGTCCTCACGGGCCCGATCTCTTCCGAGAAGCTGACGCAACTCGCAACCGTGGCGAACCGGCGTCTCTCGCCGGCCGACGGCAACGGCACCGTTGGTCTCAAAGTTCCGGCACAAACGAACGGAAGGGTGGCGACTGCGGCGGCCATAGGCCGGAACGGCCGCAAGACCAGTCGATCTTCTGTCGTCAAGGCTCCTGCGCTCGCCGTTGGCTCCGCCTTGTCCACGCTGAAAGTGCACGCTTTGTCGGACCTGAATTTGAACAACCGGCCAGAAGCTCCGAGCATTCTCGTCGTCCTTCGTCGATTTGCGCCCAGGGCGTCGCTGGACCGTGTGGCAGACCTCGGCGAGACGACGGGCTGGCCCATTCTCGGGGTCGTGGGTGTCCAGCAGAAGCAGGGGACTCATGGAGTGTGGAAGAGGCTGAGGTCGCGAATCGGAGCACGCGGCGCTGAGAGCCGCGAGACCCCACTGCCGAGCACGTCGCTTCCGCCGAAGATCACCACACCCACGCAGGCGCCTTACCACGAGGTGTTCCTGCCCAGACAAACCGATTCACAGGGGCAAGCACAGTGAGCATCCTCAAGGCCGAGAATTACACGGGTTACGACCGCGAGCGTCCTGCTTCGCCTTGGAACAGGGACAGGATGGAGAGCGGCGGATTGAGGACACTGCTGGTCGGAGGAGGAGCCGCGGCCCGGACACTGGCTCGGGACCTGCGTCGATCGCCCGACTATGGGCTCCGTCTCATTGGCTGTCTCGACGACGATCCGCGACTCCGATCGGTTTCGGGTATTCCGACGCTGGGAAGGCTCGACGATCTGACGAAGGTCGTTCGTAATCACGATGTCGAAGCCATCGTGATCGCGATCCCGTCTCTCCCACCGGGAAGGATGAGCGAACTCGTTCGCCAGGCCACCAATACAGGGGCCCATGTCAGGTTTCTTCCCTCCTTTATGTCAGCACTGGAGCGAGTGGCGCGGGCCGCCGACATGCGCATCGTGGACTTCAACAGCCTGCTCGGTCGACGGGAGCATCGCGGGTCGCCGTCGGCGGCACGGGCCGCCTTCAGGGGCGAGCGTGTTCTCGTGACGGGTGCAGGCGGTTCAATCGGACAAGAGCTCTGCCGCCAAATCCGCAGCTGCAGCCCGGCCTCGCTCCACATGTTGGACCACGACGAATCGAATTTGCACTCCTTGCAACTCGAGCTCGATGGCAAGGCACTCCTCGATAGTCCCGACGTGATCATCGCTGATATCCGCGACCGTGCCCGCATCAGCCAGGTCTTTCAGGCGACGAGACCTACTGTTGTTCTTCACGCCGCCGCTCACAAGCACCTGCCTCTGTTGGAACGGCATCCGTGCGAGGGCGTCAAGTCCAACGTGCAGGGGACTCAACATTTGGTGGAGGCGGCACTGGAAGCCGACGTCAGCCGGTTCGTGCTCATCTCGACCGACAAGGCGGCAGACCCCAAGTCCGTTCTCGGTGCAACTAAACGGCTCGCCGAGATGGTCTTGCAGTCTCATGCGGCTCGAAGCACAAGGATGTGCTCGGTCCGATTCGGCAATGTCCTAGGCAGCCGGGGATCCTTCTTGACGGCGATCGCAGGCCAGCTCGAGAGGGGCGATGCGATCACAGTGACAGATCCCGAGGTCACGCGATTCTTCATGACGGTGGAAGAGGCCGTCGGGCTCGTGCTTTCGGCGACACCCATGGCGGAATACGGGGAGACCTTCGTGCTCGACATGGGCGACCCGGTCCGAATCGTCGATCTGGTGAACCGCTACGCCGAGCAGCTTCATCTACCCGAAATTGAGCTTCGATTCACGGGACTTCGACCCGGCGAAAAGCTTCATGAGTCCCTATTTGGTGACTCGGAGGAGCAGCTGCCCACCGTTGACGCAGCCATATGGGCGACCCGACCGGTCCGCCTGCCCGACGATTTCACCGGCCGTTTGGAGAAGCTGTACACCGCGGCGGCAAAAGGTGAGGACGACGTCGTGCGTACGCTGCTCCAGGATCTGATGCCCGAGTATTCGCCTGCACCAACGACTGCCGAGGAGCTTCGCTCAGCCCTCTCCACTCCCTACCCAGATGAATTCTGATGCGGGCCGCATTTAGCAGTGGTGGTGAACAAATTGCCCTGGATTGCCGGCAGGGCTTCCTTTCGGAGGTCTTGAGGGAAGGGCTTGTCGGCGAGCAGACCCAGGTTCCGGCCAGTCGCCCCGACATCCGCGTGACGGTAGAAGAAAGCACCCGGCCGTTCGACACCCACGATTGGGACGTATTGACGAGAAATGCGTGGCGGCGACCCGGCGAGGTCCTGATCCGTGATGCATGCTCCTCGGGCATCGATCTGCTGGTAGCGATCGCCGGGCCGAGTCTGGAGATTCGTGCTCGTTGGCGGCCGCCTCCGGTGGGGCGGGCGGCCGCTGCAATCCTGCGGTCGCGGTCAAGACTGCTCATTCGCGCCGTTCTCTTGCAGTACCCGGTGCTCTGGTGGGGCCAACAACGCGGAAGAGCTCCGTTGCACGCGTCCGTTTGCAGCATTGGTGCAGACCCTCGGCGATCGGTGCTCATTGCCGGGCCGGGCGGCATCGGCAAGTCGACCATCGTCAACGCGGAGTTGGAGCATGGAGCTGTGGCTACCAGCGACAACGTGTGTTTGAGCGACGGACGCTCGGCCTGGGGCCTCCTCGAGCCCAGGCGCGTGCCCGCAGGTGAAAAGGGGACCACGCGTGGGCGCCGCATGCCGCACGATCGCAGGGAGGCTCCGTGGACGGGACGAGTCGACGAGCTCATTCCCGGACTCGTTCTCGTCCTCCGACGGGGAGCGGAAAAGAGGACATCGTGCGTTCCCTGTGACCCGGATCAGGTGACCAAGTCACTCGTGGCCGGTACCTACATGGCCGGCGAGCTGCGCCGCTTCTGGGCTTTTGCGTCAACGCTGGCTCTCGGGACCGGAGTGGGCGAAGTCCATCCCAAAGTGGATGAAGTCGCTCGGACCCTGACCGCCGATCTCCCGTGTTGGGAGCTCACGCTGGGCGAACGCCCGATCGCACCCCTCGAAAGCTTCTTCACGCCGACCTTCGCCGACGGAGTGGGCTCGTGACCAGGCGCCTCCGAGTGGCTCAGGTTGTCACACGCTTCATGGCCGGCGCCGGGGGTGTGGCGCTACGCGGAGCGTTGGCTTTGGACCCCGACCGATACGAAGTCATGTTCATCATCGGAAGCGGCAACCGTCTCATCCAAGAAGCACGGGACGCGGGGTTCACGGTGGTGATCCAAGAGCACCTGCGTAGTGAACTTTCCCTGACACACGACCGAGCGGCCCTCGCAGATTTGAAGGCGATCTGCCGTACCGGAGATTTCGACGTCGTTCACACCCATAGCGCCAAGGCAGGCGCGCTCGGCCGCCTCGCGGCGCACGACGCACACGTTGGTCGAATCGTCCACACGTATCACGGGTTTCCCTTTCACGCCTTCCAGTCACGCATTCGACGGCGCACTTACATCCGCATTGAGAAGTCGCTCGGACGATTCACCGATGCGTTCTTGGCTGTCGGGCCGGCGGTAGCGGCCGAGGCAATCCTGAGGCAAATCGCGCCACCCGAACGCGTACGGACCATCGGTGTGGCGGTCAGCAACGGTCGTGCCCCGGATCTCTCCGACCAGGCGGAGGCGCGCCGCTTACTGGGGATACCCCCCGGGATGCGGGTAGTGGGCACAGTCGGACGCCTGGATTTTCAAAAAGCCCCAGAAGACTTCGTCAACGCGTTGGCCCGTCTAGAGCGGAACGATGTCTATGGCGTCTGGATCGGAGACGGGCCGCTCCGAGCGAAGACGGAAAAGCTGGCGGCACGTCGGGGCCTGACCGGGCGAGTGTCGTTCCTGGGCGAGCGGAATGATGTGGCCACCTTGCTTCCGGGACTCGATGTATTCGCCATGGCGAGTCGCTACGAAGGACTGCCATGCGCCATCGTCGAGGCCATGGCTGCAGCGCGACCCGTGGTGGCGACGGCGGTCAATTCGGTCCCGAACGTGGTCGTTTCTGGCGAGACGGGACTGTTGGTTCCCCCGGGGCGGCCCGATCTCCTCAGCCGTGCGCTCGGTTACCTCATTGACAATCCTGCGGTCGCGGATCGCCTCGGTCGGTCCGGCCGGGCGCACGTCAGCGACGAATTGTCCCCTGCTGCGCTCGGTGCGGTGCTCGACGAGACCTATCAAGCGGAGCCCATCGGAGAGCGCGTGAGACGACGCGGCGAGTTGGAGGTCTTGTCATTGTGACCCTGCACCTTGAGCCGAAGGCGCTCCCCTCTGCCGAGATTCCCTTTTGTCGCACTCGGATCACCGACGAGGCACAGGTCGGGGCGCAACGGATCCTGGCCAGTGGCTGGGTGACGATGGGCGCGGAAACGTTGGCCTTCGAGAATGAATTCGCCAGCTGGACGGGTTCTCGGTACGCCGTAGCGGTGAGCTCTTGCACGGCCGCAATCGAGATGGCGCTCACTGCCCTCGGTCTGCCTCCGGGATCGCCTGTCTTGACGCCGACACTCACCTTCTGCGGCGCCGTCCAGGCCATTGTCCACGCCGGCCTGCGACCCGTGCTGGTCGACTGTGACGAAAGCACCTTGACCGTCTCTGAGGAAGGAGTGGCGGCAGCCGCCGCCAAGCGTGGAGCAGCAGCCATGGTCATCCAACACATGGCGGGGTATCCCGTGGACGGCATCGCACTCAGCGTCGCTGCCGGAATTCCAGCGGCCAATATCGTCGAGGATGCCGCCCATGGCCTTGGCGCCAGTGTGCGGGGCCGGCCTGTGGGTAGCAATTCCCGCGCCGCCTGCTTCAGCTTCTACGCGACGAAAAATCTTCCCATCGGGGAGGGCGGCGCCGTCACCACAAACGACCATGAGCTGGCCGATCGGCTGCGGCGTATGCGATTGCACGGAATGAGTGGGGACGCGTGGCGGCGGTACCAGCCTGGGGCCAGCTGGCGTTACAGCGTCGATGAACGTGGCATAAAGGCCAACTTCACCGATCTTCAAGCCGCCATCGGACGCGCCCAGTTGCACCACCTCGACCGGTGGCAAAAACGTCGCATTGAGATTGCATTTCTGTACGACGAGCAACTTGCGGACATCCCTGGAATCCAACTACCGCCAAGGCCAATCAGCGAACGGCATGCGTGGCACCTCTACATTGTGCGGATCCGGGACGAGTTCGGACTGCATCGTGATGCGGTAGTCGGCGCGCTGGCCGAACGTGGCATCGGCACGTCGGTTCACTTCATTCCGGTGCACCACCAGCCGTACTTCCGTCGGCTGCTCGGTGCAGACGAGTGTGAACACCTACCGGAAGCCGACGCTGTGTTCCCTCAGCTGCTTTCGCTGCCACTACATCCCGGATTGTCCAATGACGACGTCGAACAGGTTTGCCAGGCACTGCGCGATCTCGCAAACCAGTAGCGGCCATACCTCGAAAGGAAGGTCATGGAAACCTCCGAATTGGAGATCAATATTCTCAGCCGACCGGAAACACGCCAGGTCGGCGACGGTACGTTCACCGTGTTCGACAGCGAGTCGATGCCGGCCGACACGGGGCTGATCGGACGACTCGGCGAAGGCACGGAGGGCACTGATCTGGCGGCTCCGCCGGTCGTGCTACCGGACTTCTGCCACAAGGAGAAGTCCGAGATGCCATCGAGCATTGCCGTCGCGACCCAGGGAGCCATCCGGCCGACGCTGACTGACGCTGCGCTCAACTGCGGGATGGCACTGGTCACGCTCGACGTCGAACGTCCGAACGCCGCGGCGGTGACGGACTTCTACCGGCAAGTTGCGGAACGGTTTCCGAGTCCACCCAACTGGAATCGAGACCTTACGTCGGCGGAGGTACTCAGAGCCGCCACCGAAGGCGCCGACTTTGCCGCCGAACGCTACGACCTCAGCGATACCGAACTCGATCGGATTGAGGAACGGGGTCGGATGGAGATCGACTCGCTCGGAGGGCCGCGGCGAGCCAAGAAGGAGCTTCCATGGGTCGTCCGGCAAATGGGCCGCCTGCGTTTCGGCTCTATTGGCCCGAGCACCCACTTCCTCGAGCTGCAGGAGGTCGAGGAGGTTCTCGATCCCGAAGCGGCCGAACGCCTCGGGATACAGGCTGGGCAAGTGACCCTCCAATTCCACAATGGCGGCGGAGTGCTCACCGGTCAGATCGGCGCCTTGTACGCCAAGCGCAAGAGCGCCTCACGGATGCTCCGGACCGAGATGTTGGTGCAAAAGCCGCTGACCCATCTGGCCACCGCACGTTCTCGCCGACAGCTGGAGAGCAGACTGTCGAACTATTTCGCCGAGGGCTGCCCGTCCATTCCGATGTCCGGTGATGACGGACGGCGCGCCCTGCTCGCGACGCGCCTCTCGATGAATTATGGGTTCGCCTACCGGATGGCGACGTATGCCGCACTGCGCAGCATCGCCAAAGCATCGTTCGGGGCGACCACCCAATTGCTCGTTGACTCTCCTCACAACTCGGTCTACGAGGAACAAGTGGGCGGCCAATCGGCTTTCGTGCACCGGCACAACGCCTGCCGTGCGTTTCCGGCGGACATGATGGCTGATCATCCGGCGTTCGCCGAGACGGGGCAACCTCTGTTGTTGCCCGGCACCAACCGGACTTCGTCGTATCTCTGCATCCCCGGAGTCAGCGCAGACCGCAGCCTCTACACCGCCTGCCACGGGTCTGGCAGCATCATCTCGGAGTTCGAGAAATCGGGTCGTTCGACCACCGATCCGCTTGGTCGGACAACGGCCAAATATCGGTACGACGGCGCCGCACCGGCACAAGTCCCGCACCTCGACGACAATGGGGTCGACGAGGCCCTGGGGATACTCACTGGTCATGGGCTCGTGCGGCCGGTCGCGCGAATGAGACCTTTTGCCGTTTTGACGTGAGAAACGCCCTCGGTGACTCGCCCGCCTGGTCGGCCCTGCTGCCTGACGACACCGTCCGGTTGGCGGGCCGCGGGCATGGGGGTGCGCGACGGTTCCGACGCATCGGCGTTTCCGTGCCGGAGGGTCGGACATGGACGATGGTTGGAGCTCCCTGGACTCACGGGCACAATCCGCCCGCGGGCACGACTTCCAACGCACAGGTCGTTCATTCCTACGTCACGTACCCACGTGAGATGCCGGTCGTGATTGCCAGCAAGGATGCCGCGGTGCTTCGATACGTCGCGAATTCCGTACTGTCGGTCCCACCAGGGGCCGGACGCGTTCCGAGCATGATCTTCACGTCGGCATTGCGTATGTTGCGCCGGCCAATCATGTGGACCTTCGCATCGGTTGTGAGAGCCGCCGGCACCGTGCTCGTAGGGAAATCGGAATGACGGCGGTGATGTCTCGTCGGACGCTGTCCGACGTGGTCCATGACTCTGAGGGCCGAGTCGTGTGTCTGGCCATGTCAAAGGACCCAAACGCAAAGGTGACGATCCTTCTCTTCGCACCCGGGGAGGACCAACCGAGATACGCGGCGAAAGTACCCACGACTCTTGCCGCCGCCGGGAGGGTGAGGCACGAAGCGATGGTGCTGGCGTCGCTCGACCGAGAGCGGCTTGGCGCAGTGAGCGGGACCATTCCTGAGGTGGCGGAGGTGGTCGAGCACACCGGCTGGCCGGTGTTGGTGACGACGGCGCTCCCCGGACGAATGATGCTTGCCTCGTATCACCAATGGCGGCACACGGCGCGGCCTCTCTCTGTCAGGGACGATTTCGAAGCGGCGGGGCGCTGGTTGACGGAGTTCCAGCGCGAGACAGTAATGCCGGACACGAACCTAGCGGGGGCGACCGACGGTGTCGCCGCCGAACTCGCGCGGCGGTTCGGCGATGACTCGTTCACGACGGGAGACGTCGAGGCCCTTGTGACTCTTCACGACCGGTTGGATGGGCATCGGGTCGGGCAGGGACTGGTGCACGGTGACTTTTGGCCCGGCAACCTGTTGATCACTGACGGTCAGGTGAGTGGAGTCATCGACTGGGAGAACTCTCGGCCCGATGGCCTCCTCACTCGGGACTTGGCTCGTTTTGCCATTGCCTATTCTCTTTATCTCGACCGGCATACCCGTGCGGGTCGGCGAGTGCCGGGTCACGGCGGGCTACGCGCCGGTACTTGGGGTGCCGGGCTCGAATACGCCATGAAAGGGAGCGGCTGGTACCCGGAACTGGTGCACCAGTTCATGGCCGAAGGCCTGCAGCGCTTGGGTGTCGATCCCAGCTGCGCTGACGATGTGATCAGGGCCGAAGTCGCCTGTATTGCTGCCGAAGCGGATGACTCCGAATTTGCCAAGAGCCATCTGCGTCTTTTGCGGCGGCTGGCCTCGACGGACGCACCATGACTAGCACGCTGACGCGAAGCGCCGAGGTGGAGCGGCTACCTGACCTCACGCCACCGTCCACAGAGGGATGGGGCAAACAGCGCGGAAATGCCGAGTGGACCGCCGTGGTGACGCTCATTGCGGCCTTCATCTTCCAGCCGATCCTCCATCCGACCGGGCCTTCCAATAGCTCGCCGGTCGACATCTTGTTGCTGGCCTCGATCGTCACCGGAGCCGTGTGGGCCCGGAGCGGTCACCACAAGCTCCGCGCACCGTATTTCATTCCCGTGGCGTTGCTGATCGCTGCGGGTGCGGCCTCTGGACTCGTCAGTGCGCTACCAGGGCTCGCCTTGTCAACCCTTGTAACGGACCTGCTGCTGTTCGCCTGGTGCACCGTCATCGTGAACATGCTCAGCTCGCCCCGCGCAATGCGATACGCGATAGTGGCATGGAGCTGGGCGGGGATCTTCTGGGCTGCCGTCGTTGCCGTTGCCTGGATGGGCCATCTCACCGGCTTGGAGGGTTTGCAGGCGGCCGAAGGAAACAGGGTGCTGTTCACCTTCGGCGATCCGAACTATGCCGCGACCTACTGGGTCTCCACGATCTTCGTCGTCTATGCCGCTCGGACCCCGACCGCGAGGTGGATGAGAATCGGCGGCTACTTGCTTCTGGCGTGGGCCCTCATCTTGTCCGAGTCCAATGGCGGAGTCCTGGCCCTTAGCGCTGGAGTTCTCTTCCTGTTGTCGGTCAGGGCCTATCGGAAGCGAGGACTAGTTGGATCTCTGGCCGTAGTCCTGGTCGTCGTGCTGGCCGTCGGCGCGGTCCTCACGTTCTTTCCGATCAACAAAATGAGGCAGGATGCTCTCAACAGCGGGCAACCCCTCCTGGTGAATTCCATCGGGCGTAGCGGACAGAGCACCTCCGAGCGGGGTCAACTGGTGGGCGAGGTGCTCCAGCTCTACCAGCAGAGCGATGGAGTCCTCGGCCTCGGTCCGGCGAGTACCAAGCCAATTCTCACCTCCCAGAACGCTCCCTATCCGAATGAAGCGCACGACGACTTCCTGGGCGCGCTCACCGAACGCGGTGTGGTGGGCCTTCTCGGCTTGCTACTCCTCGTCGGAGCGGTCGCCATGTGGGCGGTGCCTCTGGCCCGAAGACCCCTTTCGGCGGGCTTTGCGGCCGCAGTGCCGCGCCCCACCGGCCTCGTAGCGGGACTCCTCGCCCTCTGTGTGATCGCCTTCTACGAGGAGGTCTTGCACTTCCGTTTCTTGTGGGCGCTGTTCGCCATTGTGGCCGTGCTGGGCAAGGACGCAAAGGCACTGACACGTGCTTGACCTGGCGCGTGGCGGTGGGAAGTTCAAGGTCGGGGGTGTGATCAACCGCGCCACCGTGTCCAATCTGGGTGCGCAGGGAGGTGCGCTGGCTGCGGTATCGGTGGCCAGCCTCATGGTCGCCCGAGCGGGCGGACCGACAGTGCTCGGGGAGTACGCCCTGCTCCGTGTCCTGCCTTGGCTGTTCGGCGTCGTATTCTCCTGTGGACTGCCGACGGCGTCGGCGTTCTTCTTGGCGGGGGATCACCGCAAGGACAGGAGCGTTCGTCCCACGCTCGGTGTCATGGCATTGGGCGGCTCGGTTTTCGGCGCGTTGGCGTGGCTGCTGTGTGCCGAGTTATTCCAGGCGGTCTTCTTCAAGGCGATGGCCGTTCGATGGGTCGCGCTCGCCGGGGTTCTCGTGATCACGCAGTTGGTCACGGTCACAGCGAAGGCTTGCTGCCAGGGAAACCGCGACATCACCGGTGCGAACCTGGTCATCGTGGCCGAAGAGCTCTGGTTCGTCTTCGTCTACCCGGTCGTGTTGGTCGCGGTCGGCAACCGAGGCATCGATTCGGTGATCATTGCCCTCATTGTGTCGGGGGCGCTGGCGGTGCTCACCGGCATCTGGCGCCTGGCCCGGACAGGTTTCTTCGGCATTTGGGGTGCGCCGTCGTCCAGGATGGCGCGACAGATCGCCGCGTATGGTGCTCGTGGTCAGCTCGGCAACATGCTGTGGCTCACCAATTTGCGTTTCGATTTCGTGCTTCTCGGTGCGCTTGCCGGCCCTGCCGTGCTCGGCATCTATGCCGTGGCCTCCAAGTTCGCCGAGCTTCTGCGGCTCGCCCCGACCGCCATCAACTACGTGTTGTATCCGCGCTTCGCCAACCTCGGATCGGAGGAAGCCACGTCCGAGGGCCGTCGGCTGTGGCCGCAAGCCACTGCGTTGACGCTGGTGCTCACTCCCATAGTGGCCGTCATGGCCTACGTAGGTCCCGCCCTGCTGTATGGGCCGGCGTTCCAGGGTGCAGTCGTTCCCGCCGAGATCATCATCTTTGGTTTGTCGATCGAAGGGGCGGCGGCGGTGTCCTCCGCCTACCTGTTGGGCATGGGTCGACCCGGGCTCAACTCCATCGGCATGGGTGTGGGCGCAACCATCACCGTGACGTTGGACCTCATTCTCATCCCCAGGTACGGGGCAGTCGGGGGTGCGATCACGTCGGCGATCACCTATGCGGCAACGACCCTGACGCTCACCGGCATCGCCTATCGGGTAGGCCGCCAGAGGCACCCTGAACAGTTCGGGGCCAATCAGACGCCAGCGGGTGACGTCCGCCTCGACACACCCATCCGGCGCCTGATCGACGCGTTGATGGCAGCTGCCGCCCTCATGCTCCTGGCTCCCGTGTTGCTCGTCACGGCAATGGTCGTCAAGGTCACGAGCAGGGGTCCGGTGTTTTACAAGCAGGTCAGGGCCGGACGGTCGGGTCACGCGTTCACCATGTTCAAGTTCCGATCGATGGTGGTGGACGCGGAAAGCACGGGCCCACTCGTCACGGGAGCGTCTGATCCGAGGGTCACCAAGGTTGGAGCGCTCCTCCGTGCTTCCAAACTGGACGAGCTACCCCAACTCTTCAACGTTCTCAAAGGGGACATGACGCTGATCGGTCCACGACCTGAGGTCGATCGCTTCTTGCAGTGGTACACCCCCGAAGAACTCGGCATCCTACGTGTCCGGCCGGGACTGACCGGTCCGGGTCAGATCTTCTATACCGAGGTGCAAGCCTCGGATAGGACACAATCGGGTGATCCGGAGCAGGAGTACGTAGATTTCCAACTGCACCCGAAGCTGAGTTTCGACCTCGACTATCTCCGCCGACGCAGCTTGTGGGTCGACATGAGCGTGCTGCTGCGAACCATCACGATGTTCTTCCGTGGGTCACACGGCGGCGCGAAACCGGCGACCGCGAGTCCCTGTCGCTGCGCTTCGTGCAGCTGGCAGCGCCAGATGACGCTCTCCGATTTCGGCACCCCTCCAGTGCAGGGGGTGCTCGAGGAACTTTGAAGGTCGGCCTTGGCTACTGAACGTCCCTGAGGATCCGGAACGGCTCCACAGCGAGCCGTCCGACTTGGCTCCCCCAGAAGGCGGCCCTTTCGCGGAGCGATCGACTCGAGCGCGGGTGCGGATACTCACGCAGCTCGGACCGGTAGCACTCCATGGCCGCGATCTTCTTGTCCAACGTTTCTGTGATGTCGACGAAATGATTCGGCTGGAGGCTGCTGTCGTTCACGGGCCAGGCCCACTCTGTGGACGAAGGCGTCTCGAAGACGGCAAACCTGCGCAACTGAGGCCGAGCGTAGGGGCGGCATGCGGTCCACGTCGCTCGGGCGACGAGCCCGTGGTCGACATTGACGTCTCCGGGAAAGTGGGTGTACACGACATGGGGCTCGATGTCGTTCAGGATCGATTCGATGATCTGGGTCAGGTCGATGAAGGGCACCGTGTCGAGCCGCTGATCGGGCAGAGATTCCAGTCGTATGGATGTGAAACCGATTGCTTCGGCCGCCCGTGCCGCATCCTTCTCCAGCGCGATCCTCATTTCGTCCGAAGCCCGACTGCTCGCGCCGTCCGCCACGACGATGGCGTGCACCTCGTCCCCGTCCACGACGTGCCGTGCCAGGGTTCCACCGGCGCCGAGGATCTCATCGTCCGGGTGCGCACCGAGCACCACGACCCGAGTTCCCACCACGGCTCCTTACGCCTCACCGGGGTGGAGCTCAGGCGGAGCAGCCTCGAGGCCGAGCGCCCATCGCGCCGTTCTCGGATCTACGCTTTCGAAGCTGTCGTGCAGCTCCATCCGGTGCTCGTGGGCCCAGGCGAAGGCCGCCTGGGGTGCCGACCCCTCCATTGACATGGATGTCAGAACGACGCTCCCGTCCGCGGTCGCCACACGAACGCCTCCTTCGTCGCGGGCGATCACCTCACCGGCATGGCCGAGTCGCCCAGTGTCGTCCGGCACTTCCGATGCCCAAAGCATCACCTTGTGACCTCCCCAGAGAGCGAACGCTCCAGGGTACGGAGCAGTCAATCCGCGGATCCAGTCATGGACCGCACGGGCAGGCCGATCCCAAGACGTGATGCCCATGGCCGGAGTGCGCTTCGGGAGCAGGTCGCCGTGCGACCGCTCTTGAGGGCGCCGGGGAGCTGTTCCTTCGAATATGGCGGGAAGGTGCGTGCGAAGCATGGTGGCCCCGGCCTCAGCCACGCGGTTGTAGACCGACGCGCAGGTGTCACTGGGTTCGATGGTGACGTGATGTTGGTCGACGATGTCGCCCGTGTCCGTGCCAGCGTTGAGGTACATCATGGTATTCCCCGTCTCGTGCTCCCCACGGAGAATCGCCCAGTTCACTGGGGCGCGGCCGCGGAAACGCGGGAGAAGGGACGCATGGAAACCGATGCAGCCTCTTGGCGGGATGGCGAGCACGTCGGCGCCAAGCAACCGGTTCCAACCGACCACGACCATCACGTCCGGGGCGAGCTGCCTGATGTGCTCGACTTCTTCCGCCGAATTGATGTTGGCGGTCCGGCGAACCGGAATCTTGTAGGCCGCGGCGAACGGCTCCAGATCCACGTAGCCGGACGGGGCGGACCCTTGTGGGACGGGCACCGTGAGGACCTCGACGACGTCGACCGGACTGTCGACGACAGCCGCGAGAGCCGGTTCCGCCTCGTGGACCGCGCCAACGAAAAGCAGTCGACCAATCGATTCTTTCGCCACCGATCTCACAATCTATTCAAGAGGACTTTGTCGAACTTCAACTGCACTTAAAACTGCATGTCGAACTCGACTACTACCCCGACGCGGGTCCGGCCGACATGGACATTTTGCTACAGACCGTGACATCGGTCGCACGCGGTGCGGCCTCGGAGATCTGGCCAATGCGAGCCTTTCGAGGTGATCGGGGGACCGGCTCAGCGTCCCGCCGCTGCGCACGTCGGAGCCGAATAGCCGGGAGTGCGTCGACGGCAGGAGTAGGACACGGAACTGAAGCCGCGCGGCAGGTCGATCGTCAATCGGGGCAGTCGCCCTCGCCTTCCAAATTTGCCTAGTTGTCCTGTTTTTGGGCTTCGGCCGGCTCTAACCCCCTGATTTGATCGACCAATCTTGGGTGGAAAAGGGCCATTTCTCCCTGGTGCTGGAAAATAATTGTGTGCGCGCAGTTCTGCTTATGCGCAATTTTGGGGTTGCGCCTAACCCCCGTTTAAAAGGAATGTTTTGACGGCGCAACGTTCATTAAGCGTTGGAATCGGAATTTCGGTCGGAGGCGGCTGTGTTGACGGAGGGTCAGAGACGGAGGGACGGGCAGCTCGCAGCCCCGACGGATCATGTGGCGGTGACATTGGCGGGTAGCGAGCCGGTTCGAGCGTTCGAGCGACGGCAACGTAACGGAACATCAGTCAGGCGTCTCTTGGAACGGGACGAGTGGCAGGACGAGTTCGCCGCGGCTTTCGCAGGCTTGTTGCCACCCTCTGCAGTGATCATCGAAGGCGAACCAGGCGTGGGCAAGACGGCATTGCTCAATGCCGCCTGCCAATTGGCGACGGACGCCGGGTATGAAGTCTTGCGCGCCAGAGGCGGGGTGCTCGAAACCGAGGCGCCGTTCGGGGTAGTTCGCCAATTGCTGCAACCGATCCAACATGAATTGCTCCCAAACGAGCGCGAACTGTGGGAGCAGCTGGCCTCCAACCAGGGCAACGGCAGCCGGCCCATGCCCTTCGAGGCGATCCATGACGTTTACCTGACTCTGTCGAGTCTCGCGTCCCGCCAACCGCTGGTCATTGCCGTCGATGATCTGCACTGGTCGGACATTGAGTCGTTGTGGTGGGTCCAGCACTTGGTACGACGACTCAAGCCTGGTCGTCTTTTGTTCGTCGGAACGTCATTGTGCAGGGTCACGGGAACAGCGCTTGGTCCGGTCGACAACATCGTGGCCGAGCCCTCGACCAGAGTCATCTCGCTGCGACCTCTGGCTGCACCCTCGGTGGAGAAATTGGTTTGTAACCACATGGGCGTAGAGCC
This sequence comes from uncultured Acidimicrobiaceae bacterium, assembly GCA_963808355.1. Classification (GTDB taxonomy): domain Bacteria; phylum Actinomycetota; class Acidimicrobiia; order Acidimicrobiales; family RAAP-2; genus Bog-473. The sequence goes on along the minus strand of CAWEFL010000002.1, from coordinate 1,187,202 downwards.
CGAAGCATCCTTCGTGGCGACCTGTCTCCGCGTGACCGGTGGCAATCCGTTCCTCTTGCACTCGTTGCTTATCGCACTTCGCCTGCAAGGAATCCACTCCGAGGTCTCCGATGAAGGTCTGTCCGTTCTCTCTCCGCCACCGGTAGCTCGTGCTCTACTCACGCGCCTCGCCGCACTTCCACCCGAGGCACAGGCGTTCTTGCGGGCAGCAGCAGTGCTTGGAGACGGATCCGACTACCGAATTGTCGCGGAACTGGCCGGCATCGATGCGGCATTTGGTCATGACATCGCCAACTCGTTGGCCGAAGCTCACCTACTCCGCAAAGGCCGCCTACTGAGCTTCGTGCACCCGCTCGAGCGCTCGACCGTCTACGGCGAGCTCGACCCAGTTCTTCGTGCGCGAGCGCATGCTGAGGCTGCACGGGTACTCGATCAGAACGACGCTCCGCTCGAACATGTGGCCCGTCATCTGTTGATGTCCGAAACCTCAGACGACGAGTGGTCCGCTCAGTTGCTCGAACAAGCCGCCCAGCTCTATTCACAACGTGGCCAATTCGAGAGCGCAGAGCAGTGCTTGTCGAGATCTCTACGTCAGTCCACTGCTGCCTCTGCGCGGTCCCGCCGACTCCTCGCCCTCGCTTCAGCGCAGGCTGCGATCGGCCGGCCTGGCGCCCTCGCACTTTTACGGGAGGCCGCTGACCTCGGAGCAGACCCGGTTGCGTTAGCCGACGCCACGTACCGGTGTCTCAAGGCATACGCACAGGAGGTGTACCCAGCCGACACCGTCGTGACCCTCCGCCACTTGGAGAGCCAATTAGGCGAAGACAACGACGAACTCCGCATATGGATCGAGATCGTCTTGGCCACTTGGGGACCGCCGTCGAGCGGACGGCAAATTGACACAGCGGCCGTGGAAGCGATCGTCGCCAAGAAGCGACTGGAGCGCAGCCGGCGAGACCGAATGGCTCTAGCACACCTCTCGCACGTGAAGACCCTCGCTCCCGAGCACCTCGACGCCAACTACGTGGCAACTTTGGCCGAGCAATCGCTCCACCCGGGTGATTTCCAGCCTGACGACGGCACGGCCGTGGTCGTGATCGCTCGTGCGTTGGTCACCTTGGCGCGGACGGGACGATTCGACCTCGTTGATCGAGTCGGCCAGCTGATGCAAGAGGCTGCTTTGAGCCATGATCACGCTACGAGCGTGGCCGAGTTCTCAACCGTCCTTGCGCTCTCTCATTTCCTCCAAGGCAACCTCGACGAAGCAGAGGCCGAGTGTCGCCGGGCCCTTGCCGCGACGGAAGGCGTCACTTGGGCCGCGCGCCCTTTCGGAATAGGAATCCTCGCCGCAAACCTCATGGAAGCTGGCAGAACGATGGATGCTGCGTCAGCCCTCAAGGCCATCGCTCCCGGCCGGGGCGCCCTGTCGTACGGTGAACTCCTTCCACTCGAGCAGCGGGCCAAGCTGAGGTTGCTCGAGGGGCACCCGAACGAGGCTCTGGAAGACGCCCTTATCGTGAAGGAGGGCGCCGAAGCGCTCGGAATAAGCAATCCGGCCGTCACGGCGTGGCGAGGCATTGCCGCCGCCGCTCTGAGTCAGCTGGGACGCTTCAGCGAGGCACGCGAGTTGGCAGCTGAGAATCTCGAACTGGCTCGGGGATTCGGAGCACCCCGGACTTTGGGAGAGGCGCTTCGAACGGCAGCCGAGGTTGGAGACCCAGCCGAGCGGATGGCCCTGCTGGAGGAAGCGGTGGACGTTCTCAAACGGTCCGGCGCCTCACTCGAATACGCGAAGGCGATTATCGAGCTCGGGTCCGTACACACCATCGAAGGTCGACAAGACGAGGCGTTACGCACTCTTCGTCGCGGAGCCGACCTGGCTTTCCATTGCCGTGCGCAGCCTCTCGTTGATAGAGCCTCCAAGGAGCTACGCGCTGCCGGAGCGAGACCGCGCCGCCTGGCTCTCATGGGTTCCGATGCGCTCACGCCCGCAGAACGAAGGGTGGCAGCGTTGGCGGCAGACGGGCTGATCAACGCCCAGATCGCCGAGAAGCTGTTCATTAGCGAGAAGACGGTGGAAGGACACCTCACACGGGTGTATCACAAGCTCGGAATGCAGTCCCGGGCCGAGCTCAGGGAGATTTTGAAGCCTTCGCCCGAAATGGCGAGTCAGCAGTCTCCAAAGGACGAGCTCGATCGTCGAGCCGTGTGAATTGGGTGAACCGCGCGATTGCGTGACCTCGTAAATTGAATTCCGGGTGCGCTTCACCCGTTCTCGCTGACATGCCCGCGTTACGTCATCAGATCTCGATCAGCGTTTTCGTCGCACTGATGCTGGGCGCCGTGGTCGCTGCAACCGCATCGAATACGCCTGCAGTCGCCTCCATGGTGACAACGAGCTCCCTACGCTATCAAGCGCCCATGATTTCCAAGATCTTGGTGATCATGGAAGAGAACCACAGCATTGGACAGGTGTTCCCCTCTCAGATGCCATATCTCTGGAGACTCGCTCAACAGTACGGGCGAGCGACGTCGTGGAGTGACGTCGGCCACCCGAGCCTGCCGAATTACCTTGCGATTTTCGGAGGATCGGCCTTCAACGATCCCCAAGACTGCTTGCCGGCCGTCGGCTGCTCCTATGCGGGACCCTCTGTGTTCGGTCAGGCAGTTGCCCGCGGTGCATCCGCACGCGCGTATCAAGAGTCCATGCCGAAGCCATGTGACTCGAGTGACAGTGGCTACTACGACGTCAATCACAATCCGTGGGCTTACTTTCCCGATGAATCAGTGCTCTGTCGAGCGAACGATGTTCCAGCTGGAACCGTGCACGCCGGCGCCCTCCTCAGGAATGTCCGGAACGGTTCGCTCCCGACCGTGGGGGAAGTCTCCCCCAATCTCGTCCACGACGGCCATGACGGGTCCTTGGCCCAGGCCGACGCTTGGCTGCGCGCTCGGGTACCCGTACTCACCGCCGGCCCAGATTGGCGCAACGGGCGGTTGGCCATCGTCGTGGTGTTCGACGAGGGAGAAACGACCGAACAGGTGCCATTTGTTATCTTGGATCCCGGTGTGTCACACAAGATCGCCCGACAGGCGCTCAATCACTTCTCGCTGACCCGGCTGATCGATGAGGTCGCCAGCGTGCCACCCCTGCGCGAAGCAGCTCACGCCGCAGACCTCATCTCCGTACTGGGACTGAGTGTCAACGCGACGTAGGCCGTCGCCTGCCGGTCTGGACGTTTTTCGCAGGACGAGTGGCACTCCAACCGACCTGACGAGCGAGCGAAACGGCCCGAAGTTGGGAGTTCACTCCGAGCTTCCGGAATATAGAGCGGATGTGCGACCGAATAGTCGCTTCAGTCACGCCTGACAATCGGGCAATCGTGCGCACCGGCTGTCCGTCCAGAAGGTGGGTAAGAACGACTTGCTCACGTTCGGTAAGGTCCAAAAATGGAGCTCGGCGGCGATGTACTTCGCTAGTGTGCCGTCGTCCCAACTCGAGGAGCGCATCCTTCTCCTTCGGCCTGAGAGTGTTTTCGCCGTTGAGAATGCGGTGGACGATTTCAATGAGACTTCGGACGGGCTGCTCCTTGTCGGCCAGACCGACGGCACCAGCTTGGACACACCAAGCCTGACGCAAACGGTTAGTCCTGGCGGTAAGCGCCACGACCGGTCCGCGCTCTGAGAGCAACGGCACGACATGTTGGATGTCATCCTGTGTCTCGAGCTCGATGTGCAGAATGACGACACCCCACCTCGAAAGCTGAATGTCTTCAAGGTCACCTTCGGGGGATGGTACGGCAAGATCGACCTGAAATCCCTCCAGATTGAGGCAGAACGCAAGGCTCTCGGCAATCATCAGATGCCGATCGATGATCAGGATCCTCGGCCGGTTGGGGCGCGGGGTGTCTGAAGCACCAACGACGTCCTCGTATTCGCGTTCGGATGGTGAAACTGCCCCTGGCCTAACCATTTGTTCCGCCTCACGCCTTCTGGCGCCGGCCGACTCCTTTCGAAACAGCTCGGCTGCCAAGGACGATTGCAGCGGACCCCACCTTTGCGGAAGGGCCGATCGGCCCTACGTTGGTCAAAAATTCGAACAACTGGAACTTTTCGACCGACCCTGGGGATATGACGGACCAGCCAGGCCGTCCCAGACTTGTTCACTTCTTGAAGATACCGCCACTTCTCCCCAAGGAATCTTTCGCCGAACGTGCGCCGATCCCTACCGGGTTCCATAGGGCTTCTCGACAACCTTGCGACCTGCCCGTTTCTTGCTCACGGCGAGCCGGCCTTTGGGCCGGAACCTCTGAGACGCGGACTTCATGACACTTCTGGTGACATCAGTTCTGGTTATGCGCCAACAGGACTTGTTGGAGCGCAGAGCTCGCGTTCAGACTCTGATCGCTGCGTTGCGATCCCCACGAGTACGCGTAGTCGAAGACCGGGGTGGGGACCAACGAGGCCCACGTCGAGAGGATGTGGGCCTCTTGGGCGGCGGTGGGGAGCTGGTAGGAGCCACCGCCGTCGTCGACCCAGGTGCCCCCGCCAAAGGCTTGATACACAGGAACGATGTCGGCCAGTGGGATCCCCTCTGCCTCGGCGGCGCTGACCGCCAGGCCCAGCCACCCATAGGTGCACGGAGCCGACGCCGGATTCTCTGTCCGGCACGGATACGGGTCGAGCCCATAGAGGTCGATGCCACTGTTGGCCGGGGTGTAGCCACCCTCGTAGCTGGGGTGGGTCGCGCTCGAGAGGTCTTGTTCGATGATGAAGGTGTAGGTCCCCGGATCGTTGCTGTGAATCCACTGAGATTCAGCGTGCAGGTTCGCCGCGGGGCACGAGGACGGATCCGGCTCGTCCATGAGATAGAACCCAAAGACCTTGGGGTCTCCGATGAAACTCTCGATGCTCGAACGGAAAGAAGGCGTCGCCCCCGCGCACGAACCGATCCACTCGAGTCCCTTGACGCCCGCCGGCAGCGCCTCGGTCTCCGCATTGGACGACACGTCGGCGAGATCGAACCCGTCCGCGCCCGGCAGGTAGGTCGATCCCGACAGACTCCCGTTGGCGGTGTAGTGCTCGGACGTGCGTGGGCCGTCGGCGGACGCGGCGACCGTGGTCGTGGTGGACAAAAACTCTGCCGCCGAAGATGACATCGGGGCCATCCCGACGACGGGCTTGTTCAGGACCGAGCCGCCGGGTGAGCCGTAGAAGCCGGCGTCGCCGTAGGTGAAGACGCCCCCGTCCGAGGCCACCAGCCAGTAGCCCTTGCCGTCGGGAGTGACGGCCATCCCGACGACGGGCTTGTTCAGGACCGAGCCGCCGGGTGAGCCGTAGAAGCCGGCGTCGCCGTAGGTGAAGACGCCCCCGTCCGAGGCCACCAGCCAGTAGCCCTTGCCGTCGGGAGTGACGGCCATCCCGACGACGGGCTTGTTCAGGACCGAGCCGCCGGGTGAGCCGTAGAAGCCGGCGTCGCCGTAGGTGAAGACGCCCCCGTCCGAGGCCACCAGCCAGTAGCCCTTGCCGTCGGGAGTGACGGCCATCCCGACGACGGGCTTGTTCAGGACCGAGCCGCCGGGTGAGCCGTAGAAGCCGGCGTCGCCGTAGGTGAAGACGCCCCCGTCCGAGGCCACCAGCCAGTAGCCCTTGCCGTCGGGAGTGACGGCCATCCCGACGACGGGCTTGTTCAGGACCGAGCCGCCGGGTGAGCCGTAGAAGCCGGCGTCGCCGTAGGTGAAGACGCCCCCGTCCGAGGCCACCAGCCAGTAGCCCTTGCCGTCGGGAGTGACGGCCATCCCGACGACGGGCTTGTTCAGGACCGAGCCGCCGGGTGAGCCGTAGAAGCCGGCGTCGCCGTAGGTGAAGACGCCCCCGTCCGAGGCCACCAGCCAGTAGCCCGAGGCCGATCGAGGCCCATCGTCGCTGGCCGCATTGGATGGACCCGAGGCCAATCCGAGAATCGAACACGACAAGACGACCGCGATCGTCAGGACAGTGGCACCTCGGGAAACGAGATTCCGTCGTGCCAGGGCCACCTTCTTGCCATCGGCAGACGGCTTCACCGCTTGCCACCCGCTGGCCGTGAGTTGTGCGTTTGTTTTCAGCCCGCTCGGCCAAGGAGTGACCGTGGGCCGGCCTGTAGGCGATTCAGTCGACGCCAAGCGCGCCACCGGCAGGAATCGCAGAACCCTCCGCTGCCTGCGATTTCGCCCGGCCGGGCTTACCCCGTTTGGCCAGCCTCCCGCGTCACTTTTGTGTCACGTCCCGGCGGTGGCCGTCAGACTTCGGTCACGAGTGAAAGTTGTGCAAAATCGGTGCGCAGCACGCTGTCGACCCGCTCGCGGGTGAGGTCCTCGGAGGCGGCCCACAAGTGCGAGTAGGCGTCGTGGGTCTCGGTGGCTGTCGGCGGGCCCCAGACGGGCCTGTACGACCTTCACGGACTCGCCATGGCGGATGAGGAGGCTCGTGTTCTAGTGGCGCCGCAGGGCATGGAATCCTGTTCCCTCTGAGAGCCCAGCGGCGCGGGCTGCGGTGCGCCAGATGTCAGAGAACCCGTGCGCCTATGGGCTCGCCCTTGGCGTTGATGAAGATCAGGTCGTGGGTCCGACGGGAAACGCCTTCACGTGGGGCGCGAAGGCTTCCGCGACGACCTGATGAGACACGATGTCCGCCTATGGCGACCGCTTGCTCGGCATCTCCAAACCGGCACCGGTCGGAGCAGGTTCTCCCGACCTCAGAATGCACTGGGATTTCTTGTCCGGAAGGCCCGTAAGTCGGTACGAGCAACTTCGCAAAGAGTCGCCAGTGCAGAATCGTAGGAGCGCGCCAACACGTACCCTGCGTCGCGAATGAAATCGCTATAGACGGATCGCGTCACCTTGTCCGGGAGATTTATGAAAGCAATGGCAAGTGCTGTCAGATAGTGCTTCTCCGAGAGCCCCTCGGTAACACCGTCCGCGACGTTTTCCATTTGGCCGATGACATACCCGAGGTAGGAAGCCATCAGCACGATCGTGTGGTACTCGGGCGAATCTAGAACTGCATCGAGGCATTGGTCGAGGGAGTTCAGAGCGGGACTCAGCGAGTCTCGATCTTGAAGCGCACTTAGCATGTATTCGTGCGCCGTCGAAGCGATACCCGCGATCATTTCGCGATCTGCCGTACGCTGCATCAAGGAGTTGTTAGGAATGAGCATCCTGCCCATTTCAGGGAACTGGGTCTCGCTGTAAGAGAACTTGATCTTCTTGCGACCGAGCAGAGCCATGCCCTCAAAGTTAGATAGGCAATGGGAGTGGTATTCCAATGCCTACTGGTGCCTCTAAAACGGGTCGTGCCAAACGCTCACGCGCGTAACCAGGGTCGCCGTAGGTGGAACGGTCTGAACTTTCAGTCATTACTGAAACACGAACGATCGAGGCGGGAGCGCGGCCGACATGGGGCGAAGCCATCAGGACCGGCGTCGCACGCCGCGCGCGCCGTCGGTGTCCCGGGTTGGGAATGTCCCGGAGCGCCGGCGCACGCCCCGAGCGCGCATCTGCTGAACTGACAGGCGGTCTGGGGCAGGCTGGCGACCGTGGATGCCAGCGACGAACGCGACCGTATGCCAGCGCGACCTCTGGCCCGGGAACGTTCGAGGCTGTTCGACCAGCAAGCCGAGGCCTACGACCGGTTCCGGCCGACATATCCCGATTCGGTGATCGATGAGCTGCTCGGTCCGGCGGCTGAAGGTCTGGATCAAGCCCGAGGTCCTAGATCGTCTGTTGGCCGGCATCGGCGTGGCCATCGACGACTATGGCGGCTCGTTCGTCATGAACTTCGAGACCGTCCTGATCACCGCGACTCGGCTCGGGTAGCCGCGCGCTGCGCGAGAATCTCAACCGTGAGCCTCGAATACGCATCGGACTGTTTGACTGCTGCCGTAGCGTCGTTGGCCAGCAGCGAACGGCCACTTCAGGAACGCCTTCAGACGGCGTGGGACGACCACGTACAAATGGTCTGGATGAAGCCATGCCTCACATCCGATCTGTTGCGCGAGTTCAGAGACTTCTGGCACCGATGCACCGCACCATCGGACGATCGGACGAGCACAAAACTCCGTCTTCTGACCGGGGATGAACTGAAGGGCGCCATCGACGAGCTCGTTGATTTGTCGGCCCGAACTACGGCGGCGGCGGCGAAGGCGGCCGATGGCGGCATACTGGCGACGCTTGCTGATCTCGAATAGCGCCGAGATCCGGTGGTATGGGCGCCTATCGAGCCTGAGGCGGAAACGGCGACAATGTCCAGACGTTCTTTCGGGCAGCGAGCCACCGAGGAGGATCTCGCGGTGCTACGAGTCGGCGAGGAGGTTGATCTGCGGAACGAAGGGTGACATCGCGCGCCTCACGGTGGGAGGGGATGGCCTCGCTGCTCTAACGGATCACTGGGGAACCCCATGCTACCGAACGGACAGAGCAGCGACGACTGGCGCGAATTCAACCGCCTCTCGGACGACCACGTGACAGATTCCAAACTCCTCACGTAGCCATTGGAGGCGCTCGACCACCTGGGTGACGGAGCCGAAGAGCAGGAACGGCGTCGATTCGACTATCTCGCGCGATAGGCCGAGACGCCGACTGGCTTGCCCGACAGCGGCCTCGGTGCGATCGGAGATGACAACTCGCTGGACGAGAAGGGACCGCTCGATCGGGCGATCATTGGTGGCCTCGCTCAGCCAACGCGTCCGAACGGCGAAATCGTCCAAGGCGAAGCCGCCAGGCTCGGGTCTGCCGCTAGGGCTATGGGTAAGCCCGGTGAACTGGAAGATGTCAGCCGTTCTCGCGGCGATTTGGATCACTCGCTGACCATGACCACCGACCAAAAGCGGGACATGGTCCTGGACAGGGCGAATACCTAAGTTGGAGATCGACAGATGGTGGTGGCGTCCCTCCATCTCGATAGTCCCCGAGTCGAGCAAAGACCTCAACGCGATCAGACTCTCTCCTAATCGCCCGACACGCTCGCTGGGTGTCCTTAGCTCGATGTCGGCTGCGTCATGTTCAGACTTTGCGTATCCCGTTCCGACTCCCAGCACCAACCGGCCTCCAGTCATCCGATCGAAGGTGGCTGCAGTGCGGGCTAGAAGTGCCGGATGGTGGAACTCATTGTTCAATACCAGAGGTCCGAGGCGGAGTTGGGACGTCGCCTCTGCTGCGACAACCAGAGGGCTGAAGGGATCAACAGTCCCGAGGTGATCGTAAGAGTAAAACTCGTCGTAGCCGAAGTCCTCCGCTTGGCGGGCTGCTGAGATCACTGCCTCACGATCATCGAGTTCCATCGCTTGAATGGCGAATCGAAAGACTGGATCACGAGGAGGCAATATGACGCCTTCCGGCGATCTGCTCAACACTCGTCGTCACGGAGCAGGCCGTAGACGACGCTGTCTCGCCACGACCCGTCTCGGAAATAGAGGCCTCGCATCAAGCCCTCTCGCCGGAAACCGATTCTCTCCAATGCTCGCTGTTCGGTGAGGTTGTCGATCTCGGTTCCCGCCTCAAGCCGGTGGACCGTGGTAGTTCTGAATAAGTAGCTCACGAGCTGTCGCTGTGCCTCGGTGCCGATCCCGCGGCCTCGGTGCTCAGGAAATAGGGCGATACCGATCTCGTAGTTGTCGAAGTTGCCCCTCGTGCGCCAAACGACCCACCCAGCGCAGGTGCCATCCTCAAGTTCGACGGCAAGGAACGAGCGCTCCTTTCCGACGAGGCCGTCTTCCCGCCAGCGCTGCTCCACCTCGCGAACGTCGGCCATGCGAAAGCCGAACCACTGGTACTCACCAGACGCCTCCGCATCCCAAAACAACCTGACCAGGTTCGAGAGATCGGCCTCCTCCACTGGCCGCAGCTTTACCAGGTCGCCCATGGGTCAAAGTCTTGCCGTTTCAGCGCCACATGTCCCGCTGGACCTGATCGACCGCATGGGGCCCATCCGGGTCTTCTGGGTCAGCCTCGTGTTCACGCCATATGGCTCGGGGGCCAGCTCGCCTCTCGCCAGGCGAGGTCGAGTCCCATTAGGGTTCAGAGCGTGAGCGGCCGTGTGCGTTACGGGCCACGAGGCCGAAGCTGGGGCGGCACAGTGCACAAACGCCCGAACCGGATTGGGGTCTTCTTCCTCCGCGTCCTAGGGTTCCGGGGCGAGGTTGTCCTGCCGATCGGTCAGGGAGGCCACGCCGGGCCCTCTCACCAGCACCCAGTGGTCCACGCTGACTCCGCTTTAGGCAGGCTCTGAAGGCGGGGCTGGCGGTTTCGGAACTTCCCGCCGAACTCTCTGCTGACCTCGACGACGCCTTTGCTGCGATTCGGTCGGGCTTCCAACGGGATGCGTCGATTCCGAACTTTTGACTATCCCCGCGAATATCGCCGACCCGGTGTTCGAAGGCGGTACCTCGTCCGGTTCGTCGTGACGGCTTTCGGAAGGGTGGCAGTTTTGGGGTGACACCGCGCCGTCCCGAACGCGGAGGGGCGGCGGCCACGCCGCCAACCACCCCCGCCGAAGAGGTCGTTAGAAGGGCGAAAGCGGCCGCCGCCCCGCCTTCGCACAATGCGCCTGTGGACCAGGGTCGGTGTAGAGCCGGACGGTTCGATTCGTCACAACAGTGAGACAACTCGACAACTTTGAACGGACGGGGCGGCGCGTGGTGTGTCGGTTACGACGAAACGGTCCCGGTCCGGATATGCCCGCCTCGGTCCCGTCAGTTCGCGGATGTGGATAGTGCCATGCCCACACGTGCCGCCAGCGGTCGCCCTTCGGTGAGCGCCACCGCCCGGTCCAGCTCGGCAGAATTGCCCGTTTCGGTGAACCTCGCAAGACGATTGAGCGCGGCGAGGGCCTGTGCGTGGTAGTCCATCGCTTGTTGGTAATACATTTCTACCGAGCCGAAAAGGAACTTCATTCTCAGGAAGGAAGCTTCGTCCGTTCTGAGCGTCGAAGCGGCTCGCAGCAAGACGAGCGCATGGGCACCGAGTTCGTTCGCCACCTCCCCGGTCTTTGCGGCGAGCTCCGCGTCGTCTTCATATTCGGCCGCACCGAGAAGATTGGACGCCAAGTGCATTATGTCCACTGCTGAAAACTGCCTCGCCCGGGCGCGCCGGGACGCTAAGTAGAACGGATAGAAGGCGGAACGACGCATCTTCGGCGAAGCCACGTCGCTCTGAGGCATTCTGGCTTCCAGCCGGTTTGCTATCGCTGCGGCACGCATTCGGAGGGCATGGGCATCCTCCGCGCGACGACGGAACTCGTCGTTGCTGACGGGCGGCGCCTTTCCGATTTTGCCACGCACTGTCTCAACGAATAGCGCCTGGAATCGATCCATGGCCTCTTCCAGCAGCGTGGCGGCTTGCTTCGTCTCTTTGACGTACTTTTTCGCGCCTATCACCATTTTTCAGAACACGGTTCGGAAGTGCCTCGGTATGGGTTGGGATACCGCGGTCCCCGAGCTCAAAGAGCGACGGCAATCACCACCGACGCCTTGCCCCAAGGCTTCGCCGTTCCTGCTTCGGATGATGTGTCTGACGGCGGCTGCGGCGTAGTGCCGCTCGGATCTGTTTGTGACAACGGAGGAACAAACTCGTGCCGATGAAGCTGGGCCAGGGATCGTCGAATGGGGGCTTGACCGTCCAGGCCATATGACCGTTACCGGCTGACGCCGAATGTTCTGGGGCGTCGTACGCTTCGGACCATCCCTCGATTGTCGGCTTGGCTAGCAGTTCCCTTCCGGCACAGACAACCGCGCGCCGTGAAGGTGCAGCCGAGACACACCAAGTTCTTGACACGGATCTTCTGCACCGCGGTCCTGCTCCCGCAGGGGCACAGTTCCTCGCCCCACGAATCCGCCCATTTGGGCAACTTGGCATGCTGGGGATGCTTGCTTTTCATGGCCCGATCGAGAGAAGCGCCCTGGGCGCGAAGACTGCTCCCAGGACGAAAGCGGCCGCCGTCCCGCCCTCGCATCATGCGCTTCCGGCCGGCGGCCGGCGTAGAGCCGGACGGCTCGGTCCGTGACAACGCCGGGACAAACTCGAGTGGCAATAAAGTAGCCGCGTGAAGGTTGTGTGCATCCGACCGGCGGCGGCTTCGCCCCCCCGTTGCCCCGTCGGGCCTCGCTCCCGCCCGGGACTGCGGTGAAGGATGCCACCAGGTTCTGGACAACCCGACGCCCTAACGAGTCTTTCCTTGATCCTTGCGTAAGGCCTCCGGAACAAAGCAGGTCCGCAGACGGTCAGCCTTCCACAGGCCCAGCAAACACCCGGTATGTGGTTCCCGTGAGCGAGATTCATTAGTTGTTACGGGCTGAGGATTTCTCACCCCACTCACGCCACCGGCTGCTGGCCAAGTGGTGTCTTGGAGAGGCCCCGTCCGACGAGCTCCGAGCCACTGGTGCATCAGAACAGGGTGCTCCAAAGAGTGGGGAGATGGACATCCATAACTTCGGGGTGCGAGGAATCGACTTGCACCACAATCCTGGGGTCAGTGGCGACATGGTAATAGGGAATCTGGTGTGCGCCCCTCGGAGTGATCAGATAGACGCTCGAAAACGGATTGAAGCTGATGGGCAATGCCACTCTGGTTGGCCCAGCACAATCGACGTGGAATGTAAGTTCCGACGTCTCGAAGGCGGCTTGCGCTGGTCCGACGACCCTGCAACGCACTTGTGACATGGACGCTGCTTCTCTTTCGCTTCTGTTCAGCCCTCCATACAGGTCAGAGTCGTCTCCGATCTCATCACCCTGCCTATTCAACACCTTCGGAAGAAAAACGCTGAAGAGCGGGCCCACGGACCAATGCGGCGGAACAATCACAAAGCCACGGAACGTTTGGTAGTCGATGGAGCTCGGCGCTTCGAACAGGCTTAGGGGAGCGTACTCTCCTGGCGTGCCAACGAGCTTTGGAACGAGCTTTGGCGTGGCGACGAAATTTGGCCCGATGACAACTTCGTAGAAATTGGGCACGCTTGCAGTCACCGGTGACGGGAGAATCAAGGCGATGATCCAACCCATACTCAGGACAAACCAAAGCGTTCGGTTGGGATACCGCGATGCCAGACTGTCAACAGCCACCATCAGCAGAAGTATCGCGAGGGGTGTGATGAAGGCGAGCATTCGCCACGGCCAGTTGATGATCTGAAGAGGTGGAAGCAATTGGTAGACGAAGTAAGAGATGTGTAGTTGAAGGAACAAGTACAGGGCCAAGCTCGTCAGCAGGAACAAGATGGTCCAGCGGTTACCGTGTGTCACCAACTTCCAGGAACCGACCCGGCCTCCGCGACGAAAGCCGTAAATGCGACTCGCCAAGAGCACTGCAGCTATGGCCGCCAGTGGAATCCAAACGGCCAAGTCAATCTGCACGAAGTTGTGGAGAGGGGAAATTGGTCGGCGGCGTACCAACGATGGGAGCCGTCGTAGAAGTACTTCCCGAAGTCAACGAAGCCTTCCGAGACCTTGAAGAAGAGAACATTCTTCGTCTGAGGATCGTACGAATGTAAGAAGCGATATTCTGCTATGAGAAGAGGAAGCAGCAAAACGACGATGCTCCCGGCCACCGCGAAGAGTCGTTTGAGTCGCGGCGTAGCTCGAGCCAGCCGCGGGATATCCAGAACACGACAAGCGAAATAAAAAGACAGAACAGAGAGGTCAGGGCGATCGCGCTGTGAGCGTTCACCAGCACCACCATGATTGGAATCAAGAGAAATGACACTCGTCCGTTCTTGACGAGATTGAGGCACCAATAGAGCAACCATGGGACGATCATCAACGCAGAAAATTCAGCCAAGTCTCCACGTGGGTCGAGCCAATCCGTGAACACGTAGTTGGTGAAGAGGAAGCCGAGCGAACCTACGGTAGAGAAGAGCCTTCTATTTGTTACCAAGCCGAGAGCACATCGCATGCCGTACGCGCCAACGACGAGAAAGAGGAAGATCGTCGTGACGACTGCAAATTTGAGATTCCCGACCACGGCGAAGAAGGCGCCTGCGGTGTAGAAAAAGACGCGGTGATAGAAGAGCAACACCGGGGAACCCATGCCGTCACCATCGGTACTCGACCAGACCGGGAAGAAGTCGAGATGCCGAAGGTGTGCGGCATATATCTGCACGAGCAGGAGTGGTGCCGGGGTGCCATAGTTTAACGGCCACCCAGAGCGAAGAAGGACGGGAGACAGTGCCAGGGTCGCAGCAGCGACCACGAACAGCGCATAGAAGGCCTCGATCATGAGCCCGCGTCGATGAGGTAACAACCTCGTTGCGATCCCGGACCACGGTGTCCGCTCCTCGACGTCCAGGACAGCGTTCATGCAGCACATGCTCGCGGCGCTTGGTTCACCACGAGAGCCCTCCGGGTACTGGTGCTAAAGGCAGAGCAGGCGGACCTACTGCCACTGGAGATCCTGCGACAAATCATCAGAGCGGCACCTACCGATCTTTGTGAGCTTCACACTTCCACTCGACTGACACATTTCAGCGAGAACCTTCTTCCAGTGGGTGCAGGACCAAGCGTAAGCGGTGGTGTCGTTATTGACCCTAAGGGCGAACAACTCGGCGCCGTGGGATCGACCGGGTTCCGATTCATTGTTGTTCATTGGGATCGACTAGCGCTTCCCGCCTCGACGGCCAGCCCACGACGCAGAGCCCGACGGACAGGACACAACCGCTGCCGTTCGCTTTGCTCCCCGTCCGTCGCGTCACGTTGTGACCGCTTAGTGCCCTCATCTGCGGCAGACGTGGGGCGGGATTCTGGGTTCAGAAGCCCCGTTTTTCCCTCGGTCCGTCGTGCGGGAGGGACACCAGAGGGACACGGTTCTGACCGAGCGAACACAATCCTGGTCAGAGGTATAAGCGACGGTGAGCCGGCCTGTAGGCGGGATGCAGCTAAGTAGGACGCTGGCGTTAGCCGTAGGACGTTGTAGCGCGCTGACCTGGACACTTGCGGGGTGGGTTCTCACTATGTCCTGCGAACGCCATGAGAACATGCGTAGAGAATCGGTAATCAGGCCACCCGGCCACGGCGGCGCTCCCGCTCATGGGCCCATAGCTCATCCTCGTCGTCGTAGACCTCGCCCCGACTTGTCGGCGGCGGCGGCGGTCGGAGACGGACGCGCACGATCAGCACGCCACCCCACAACCCCGACGCCGTCGGGTCGTCCAGCGCCGTCTCTTAGGCATTCGGTGCGTACCGGGCAGGTGGCGCAGAATCGCCTCGACGCCTCGTATTGGGCCCCGGCCTCCATGAAGTGAGACGGGCCGACGCCACGGCAAGCCGCTCGCTGGTGCCACTCAGGCGCTGTAGGAGCGACGGGAACTCCTCCGCTCCAGGGGCCATGAGCCAGGTCAGGAGGGCTGCGTTCACCGACCTTTGAGGGTACGGCCCGGTAGCGCGGCGCGGTTGGACCGTCGTTGTTGATCCGTCGTGCGTGCGGATCATCTGCGTCTATGTCGAAGAGGTGGCGGCTTGTCAGTCGCAAGATTCGCTTGGCAACCTCGTTATACATGTGCTGGTCAGAGCATCCTGTTCGCTTTCGCTCATTGACCAGCCCCTTGGCCCCCGCGATCAGGCGTTTGGGGGTCGGGGCGAAACGGCATCGGAGGGATCAATATCAGCGTGTCCCGACCACCTCCAGGGTCTCACGGGCGTTCGGCCGGCGGCGGCGCTGAGGGGTCATGGATAAGCCCGTCCTCTGCGCCCGTTCGGCCGAAACGGCAGCTTACCTGCGGTTTCGGATGATCCAGGTGTTCACAGATGTCAGACTGCCAGGAACCTATGGGCGTAGGCGTGTCGGTGCCACAAACCGAAACTCAAGCCCCGGCTTCAGGCGTTGGCCTCGGAGCTGATCCCCGACCATTCCGTCGGGCGGCGGCGATTGCTGTCGCAGCGACCGCCCTCCCGTATCTCTGGGTCCTCACCGACCTCTGGAATTCTTCACCGAGTCTGCTCCGAACCGCGTCCGAGAACGGGTACGCGAGCAACTTCTACGATCTCCAAGCTCGCGCCATGCTCGCGGGCAAGCTCTCTGTCCCGACGGGCTCCTTACTGATCGAGGCGTTCATCCACGACGGGCGGACCTACACCTACTTCGGTCTCTTCCCGTCTCTCCTGCGGATCCCTGTGCTGGTCGTCACCCACAGCCTCGATGGTCGGCTGACGGCCCTGTCGATGCTCGCGGCTTGGTTGGTGACTGCGCTCTTCGCTCCTCTTTTGATCTGGAGAGTGCGGGTGTTCACCCGGGGCCAGGTCCCCCTTGGCGCAGCCGAGACCGTGGCTCTGGGCGCGGTCGTAGGGGCCATGACGGGTGGATCGGTGCTCGTCTTTTTGGCCGCGAACCCCAATGTGTTCTCAGAGGACCTCGCCTGGAGCGTGGCCCTGACGCTGGGCAGCCTCTTTGCCCTCCTGGGCGTCCTCGAGCGGCCTTCGAGGCGACGGGTCGTCTTTAGTGGCGTCTTGATCCTTTCGGCCAGCCTCACCCGAGCTCCGACCGGCTACGCCTGCGTGATCGGTGCGGTCCTGGTCGCCATCTGGTTCGCCTCGGGGCAAGGCGGAGCAGAGAACCGGCGGTGGTGGGCGCCGGTGCTGGCGGCGGGGATCGTGCCGCTGGCGGTCGGCTGTGCCGTGAACATGGCCAAGTTCGGCGTGCCCTTCGGACGGCCGAATGGTTACTTTGGAGGTCCGAACGGCGGGCCAGAGTTCGGCCTTCGGTACCTGCCGAGCACGCTCGCCGCCTACCTGAGGCCCGACGCGATCCGATTCACGCCCAGTCTTCCCGTTCATCACGCTCCCGGCGCAGGTGGCCCAAGGAGTCGGAGGCGCTTCGGTGTACGGCCAACGGCCAGCCAGTCTGACCGCGACCATGCCGCTCCTGTTCCTCCTCGCTCTTTGGGGCTCGATCATCGCCTTTCGACCACGAGCGGTCAGCCAGCTGCGAGCAATCCGTCTTCTGCTGATCGCCGCGGGCGTCGCGACGGGAGCAACCCTGATCTTCGGATACCTCAACAACCGGTACCTGGCGGACTTCCTCCATCTCCTCATCGTGGGTGCGGCCGTCGGCGCCGTCAGTATCTGGGCTTGCCTACGGGACCGACGACGCCGGGCCCGGGTGGTCGTCGCCTGCCTGTTCGTGGGCGTGGCACTGCTCGAAGTCGTGGCGAACACCGCGTTGGCGGTGACGCCCGCCGACACCTGGTCGCCGGAGCAGACGCTTCACTACGTCGAGGCCCAGCAACGGGTGAGCGACCTGACCGGCCATCCCCTGGCCGAAAATGTTCAGCTGGGCTACGCGCTGCCCAACTGGGCACCCGCGGACCGGCTGTTCGTCGTGGGCTATTGCGACAGGGTCTACATCCCGGACGGCGACCCACTTCCCAACATTCCCATTAACTTAGGGAGCGGCTTAGGGAGCGGCTGGCTCCTCGTCGAGCGCGGCCCTCATGGGTCTCTGTGCCCGACTTTGGTGCACGACAGGCTGACGCCCGTGCTCCGGACGTCCCTCGTCCGGGCCGATGCGGCCTTCTTGAAGGGGTACGGGATTTATGGCTCAGCCGTCTTACGCTTAGCCGTCTTCAGCCACGCAAAGAGCGCCATCTTGGCCGTGGCAAACCCCCAGCTGATCGCTCTCAGGCAGTTCAATGTCTCACTTCAGCACCTCGTCAACGTAGGACTGCCGGGCGCTCGTGCCCGCGCCGTTACTGCCAAGTTGCTAGCCGACACCGCTTCGCTTCAGGGCGCCCTCGCGAAGGCCGCCAGCCAGAATCACCAGAGTGATGCGACGGTCGCCGCCTGGACCCGAGACGTGGTCTCGCAATGGGGCCGGATGACGTCCGACTACACGTCGCTGCTGCACGAGCTTGTCGCGGCCGCTCCTCCGCCGCGCCGGGTCGTGCAGCCGCCGCCAACGGCCCAGCCCCCGTCAGCCCAGCCCCCCGCGACCCACATCTACGTGGTCCAGCCCGGAGACACGCTTTGGGCTCTCGCGGCCCGATATTTAGGAAACCCCCTCCGCTATGAGCAGCTGTTCGCGCTGAACAGGGGGATCTCCCAGGTTGACGGGTACACCCTGGTCGATCCCAACCTGATCTATCCCGGAATGAAGTTGCTGTTTCCGGCCGACGCGACCGGCATACCCCCACCGGCGCCGTAATATCGGCTACGGATGGGAAGTCGGTCGTCCTGGTCGATGCGCTGCTGGCGCATGGTCTACGACCGGAACCTTCAGGCGACACACTGCGCCGAGTCGCCCGCATGGACCGGACGGTGGCGCTCTCCACGAGGCGACCAGTGGTGGCGTGTCTGGGCGTGTCCTGACCACCTCGACGGCCTGACGGGCCTACGTCAGTTCGGGAGCCGGCGAAAGACGTAGTCCAAGGCGCGGGCACGACCCCTGCCTTAGTACGGCACCATGGGGATACCCGTTGCGCCCTGGACAAGCGGGTGATGACCGTGCTCGATGTCGTAGACGGGCTCGGTCGTAGGCTAGTGACGTGACCGGAGCACGGTACGACGCAGTCGCCGACTTCTATGAAGCTGGGTGGACCGACGCATATGAGGATCCGGTTTCTGAGGCTTTCTTCGAGTTCCTCGGGAAGGTAGCTGACCTCCGCGTCTTGGACATTGCGTGCGGGCATGGCCGTATCACTCGAGAGCTCGCTCGGACGGGGGGCTGACGTAGTCGGAGTTGATCTGTCAGCGGCTCTGCTCGGAAAGGCCCGAGCTGATGAGGAGCGACAACCTCTTGGCATCCAGTACGTGCAAGCCGACGCAGCGTCCGACTCTTTGCTAGAGGGCGAGATCTTTGACACGGTCGTTTGCAGCTTCGGTCTCTCGGATATCGACGATCTGGATGGCTGTATCAGCACTGTCGCCCGGCTCTTGCGGCCCGGTGGTTACTTCGTGTTCTCACTTCTTCACCCCTGCTTCCCAGGTGGTGGAGAAGTGAGCGGTTCGTGGCCGTCTACTGAGACCTATTACGACGAAGGATGGTGGGCTGCCGACGGCCGATCATCCTCCCTGCGGCGGCAGGTGGGAGCGAATCACCGAATGGTTTCCACGTACCTCAACATCCTCGCCGTACACAGGCTCTACGTGGATGTCCTCGTTGAACCGATGCCGCCCCGAGAGTGGAGCGAGCAACGTCTCGCCGTCGCCTGCCTCCCCGTCTTCCTTGTTCCTGCGCTGCGTCAATCGGCTGGTCGCAGAAGCGCAGTCCTCGACGTCTGCATAGTCCCATTGACTTAGCGCATTCACCGCCGAGAAGGGTGCACCCTACCGCCGGTTCGGGGGCGCGACTCACTCGGAAGGCGTCCGGAGGACCCAGCGATTATTTGGCGCATTTGCAGGCCACACTTGAGCCAGGGCTCGTCGCCATGACCCCCGCCGCTGAGCGACCGAGCTCGACGGGTCGGTGGCGCTCACCAAAGGGTGACCGTCGGTTCCTTGTGTGGAGCAGTAATGCCCACCGGGGCGAGCTGACAGGACTCCCGACATCCGGCGGCACCCTTTCTGAACCCGGGGCCTAGGCAAGCGCACGATGATGCGCCCCCTTCGCCGACACATCGGAACGCCGCGTCCGAGATTTCACACAACGCAAGAACAACAAGCGCACTGATGCACGCAAGCCATTTGACAGCGTGCAATTGGGGTGCTCGTGTGGCCTTGCCAGTGTAAGAGGGGGTTTTATGGCTCAGCAGAGGCCTTACCTTCGCCAGCGCTCGACGGCGACCGTCCCCGCTTCCGTCGAGATCATGTGGTTGCGCGAGCAGGTTGAACTATCGAACGTCATCTTGGACAGCTACGGCGTGCCACGTGCCGCCGCAGCTGACGGGCTCAACAGCAAATCGGTCGCACTCACCCTTGCCGGTCGGTTGCGGGTGTTGCTGGGCGACACACCCCGCCATGCTCGTCACGCGTCACCCCAAAATTTCGCGAGCCTTGACCGAACCCGGGCTTCCCGCCTTTGAGGGACCGTGGCGTGAGCGGGCGTGTCCCGAGCACCTCGACGGACTGACCGGCTGCGCCAGTTCGGGCGGAGCCCTACATGGAGACCTTGAATGCCGTAGCCCACAACGCCGGGTAGGTGGGACACTTCGGCACTTTCCGGCTAAGGGAGCGAGGCTGCTGGACAAGACATCTGACCGTTGTCCCCAGTCTTCGCCCTTACCGGATCGACGTCATCGGCCGTCGATGGGTGGCGTTACAGGTCTAACCTCCCGCCACATCAGCCACATATTCGGTGCACCGTTCGAGAGCTGCTTCGTACCAATGACCTCGAACCCATGCCGACGATAGAACGGGACGTTGCTCTCCAGCTGCGTCTCAAGGTAGGCGGGAAGACCGTCTGCGTCGCAATGGCCCAGGACCGGGGCCAGGACTTCTGTCGCGATCCGCGCCTCTGCCAGTCGGGATGTGTGCCCAGACCTTCGAGGTACCAGTGGGGCTCGGATGGGTGCACCCCTGCCATCTCGGTCAGAACGCCTAGGGCACGGTCAACCCTCTCACCCGCTGCCTCAGCGAATGGTTCAGCCATCATCGCGAGCTGCTCCTCGGATAAGGCCCAGGCTTCCGGTGGTGCCCACACCGCCGTGCAAACACCATCATCGGTCGTGTAGATGCTTTCGTGGATCATGGATGCACGAATCAAGCAGTCGAACAACAGCGTGGCCCGCCGGTCAAAGTCGTCGGGAGGAAGCATCCATGTAATCAACGGGTCGTCCTCAAATGCCCGCATTTGGACATGGGCTATCTGAGGAAGATCCTTGAGCGTTGCCAATCGCACGGTCGTCACAGGGTCAATGTATTCGACGCAGGATCTGGAGTCGGCCTGCCCCAGTACATTGATACTTCTCTAAGGGTCCACCGCTTGACTGCTGGTCCTCAATAGCTTCGGGAGTGCTGGCGAGTCCGGTCTGACTTGGAGTCCTGTGACGTTGCAAGACGTCGTCGACCGAGACCTCCAGCCGCACATTGAAACGGGCACGTCCCGTCTCGAAGTTGGGGTGATTGGTCCGGGTTGCTAGCAACAACCCGGACCGCCCGTCGCTCCGATCCGGAACGGCCGTGCCATCCCTCAACACTTTGAGAGAAGGGATGACCATGACCATCGTAGAAGCTGCGCGTGGTGTCACCGGTGGCGTCGATACGCACCTCGACGTCCACGTGGCTGCGGCCCTCGACCCGCTCGGTGGGCTGCTCGGCACGGAGCACTTTGAGACCAACTCCGCCGGCTACAAGGCGCTGCTGGGCTGGCTCGAGACATTCGGAAACGTGACCAAGATCGGCATTGAGGGCACGGGCTCTTATGGATCGGGGTTGTCGCGCTACCTGCGTCGAACCGGCGTCGAAGTCATCGAGGTCGACCGACCCAACAGAGAGGAGCGCCGTCGCAGCGGCAAGTCCGATCCCCTCGACGCCGTCGAGGCCGCCCGCGCCGCGCTCGAGCGGTCGAGCGAGCGGCAGCCCAAGTCGCAGGGACGGTGCGGTCGAGGCCATCCGGGTGCTCGTCGTCGCCAAGCGCTCGGCCCGCCAGGCCCGGGTCAAGGCCCTCGTCCAGATGCGCCACCTCGGCTACAGCGCGCCTGAGCAGCTCCGCTGCCGCCTCAAAGGGCCTCTCAGTGCCAGCCCTCGTCGCCGAGGGGACCAAGCTGCGGCCCACGCGATCACCCGATCCGGTGACCGCGGCCACCAAGGCGTCGCTGTCTTCGCTGGCGCACCGGATCAGTTCCCTCGACGCCGAGCTCGCCGAGCTCGACCAAAGGATCGAGGCACTGCTTGTTGCCACCGTGCCCGATCTGCTCGACCTCTTCGGCGTCGGTCCCGACACCGCGGCCGCACTGGTCATGGCCGCCGGCGACAACCCCGAACGTCTCCACTCAGAGGCGGCCTGGGCCCACCTCTGCGGTGTGTCACCCATCCCGACCGGATCGGGCAAGAACAGCGGCAAGGTCCGCCCCCACGACGGTGGCGACCGCCAAGCCAACAGCGCGCTGTGGCGCATCGTCATGGTCCGCATCGCGCACGACCCCGAGACCCAGCTCTACTTCGAGCGCCGGGTGAAGGAGGGCCGCACCAAACACGAGGTCATCCGCATCTTGAAGCGCTACGTCGCCCGCGAGGTCTATCGCCACCTGCCTCGCGGCTGAATCCCCGGGCTGCGGGTCTGGCTCCCCCCAGTACTGTCGCCCTCCGGGGCTGACTACCCAGCGACACGCCGACCCTCAGCTCGGGCCCACGATCTCGAAAACGCGTGACCTAATAAGAGCCTGTCCTCATCTCGAGTGACTCATCAATGTTCTGTCCGCTGTTTTCACTCCCGAGCCCCGAAAGAGGGGTTGACAAGTGATAGGAGCGTCGCCGGAATGACGGCACTTGACGTGGCGTTGCACTAATAGACCACTTGTGCAAACCCCTCCGAAGGCAGAGGTGTACCTGGTCCGACATGGAAAGACGGAATGGAACCGTGCCGGTCGCCGCCAGGGCCAGTTGGACGCGCCCCCTTACCGAGAGTGGAATCGCGGAGGTGCGGCGGGTCGCTGTGACGGTGAGCCGGCCTGTAGGCGGGATTCTGTCCGGTCTCCCACCTCCGATGAGAGGCAGAAAGCCGGGGTGGCCATCCATCTGAGCGGCCTACCCGGGGAGCGCTCCTTCTCAGGAGCAGGACGAGCAGCCCGTCTCCCACGCTTGGCCTTGCTCCGGGTGGGGTTTACCGAGCCGGCGGGGTCACCCCCGCCGCTGGTGCGCTCTTGCCGCACCGTTTCACCCTTGCCTGTGCGGGCAGTGAGCCCGCCATCGGCGGTATCCTTTCTGTGGCACTGTCCTGCGGGTCACCCCGACTGGCCGTTAGCCAGCACCCTGCTCTGCGGAGTCCCGACCTTCCTCGACACGGTGCCGCAGGGCCCGTGCCGCGGCCACCCGGCCGACTCACCGTCACGGTCAATTGTGTCATCGATGCGAAACGGCCGGTGACGGGACGCGGCGGCAACGCGGGCCGGGCCGGGGGCCAGACACCACCTCGTTAGGGTTGCGGGGATGGCCGACGGAGCCAACCAGCTCTTCGACCCCGAGGCGCCGCCTCGGGACTCTCCCGAACAGGATGACGGGCGGCGCCGACCGGGGCCGAGAGGGTGTCCTCTCTATTAGGGGCCTCTACGAGGAGATGGAGGGTGCGCTGGTCCGGGCCTTCCCCCGCACCCGGCAACTCTGGGTGCGGGGAGAGATCCACAGCATCTCGGACCACCGCTCCGGACACCTGTATATGGACCTGGTCGACCCGGAGGCCGGCGGCAGCAGCGGAGCCGGACGTGGGCGCGGCGTGCCCACCCTGCACGTCAAGTGCTGGCGCACGAATTGGGCGCCGCTGCGGCATCGGTTGGCCAAGGAGGGCGTCACGCTGACGGCGGGGATGGTGGTGGAGCTGCGGGGGACGCTCGACCTGTATCGAGCGAAGGGCGAGGTGAGCCTCATCCTGGCCGAGGTCGACGTGACCGCGTTGCTCGGGCACCTGGCCGCGCAGCGGGCCCGGCTGCTGCGCACGCTGGAGGCAGAGGGGCTCTTGCGCCGGAATGCCCGGCTGGAGGTACCGGAGCTCCCGTTGTTCGTCGGGTTGATCGCCAGCCCGGGCACCGAGGGGTACCACGACTTCCTCGGCCAGCTCCAGGGGTCCGGTTTCGGGTTCCGGGTTTGCCTCGTGAAGGCGCGTGTCCAGGGCCCCGACGCGCCGGCAGGGGTGGCCCGCGCCCTGCGGATGCTCAGCCGCAGCGGGTGCGACCTCATCGCGCTGGTTCGCGGTGGTGGCGCCCGGACAGACCTCGCGGCCTTCGACTCGGAGCTGGTGGCCCGTGCGGTAGCCGGTTCCGATGTGCCGGTGTGGACCGGGATCGGGCACACGGGGGACGAGACGGTGGCAGACGTCGTGGCCAACCGGGTGTGCATCACACCTACGGAGTGTGGTCAGGCGATCGTGCAGCGCGTCGGCGCGTGGTGGAGTGACCGGGTCTCGTCGCCCGCGGCGGTGCTGGCCCGGCGGATCCCCTCCCTGTTTGCGGCCGCCGAGCAACGGGACGCGGCCACGCGCCGGCACCTTGTTGCCTCCGCCCGCCACCAGCTGCGCTATCACCGAGGCCACCTAGCCGGCGGGGCCGGTTCGGTGCGGCGTGCCGCGCCGGGGCAGGTGGAGTTGCTCGAAGCGGGAGTGCGGACCCAGGCCGTACGATTGGGCCCGCTGGCGCTTGGGCACGTTCGGCGCGGTGACGAACAGGTCGCCGGGTGGCGCCGACTGGTGGCCGCCTATGACGTGGAGCGCCAGCTGGAGCGCGGCTACACGCTCACGCTGGGGCCAAACGGCGCCCTGGTCCGGAGCGCCTCCGACGTGGCGCCCGACGCAGCAATCGTGACAAGGTTCGCCGACGGAACGGTGCGGAGCCGGGTGGAGGCGACCGAGATGAGGCAGGAGGGCGAGTGAGCGCGGCGAAGGCGGCCGACGGCGGCAACAGCGACCCGCCCGCCCCGGTCGAGGGGCTCACCTACACCGAGGCCAGCCGTGAGCTCGACGCCATCGTGGACTTCTTTGAGCAGCGCGAGGTGGACGTCGACGTGCTGGTCACGAGGCTGGAGCGAGCCGCGGCACTGATCGACGAGCTCGACAGGCGGCTGCGTCAAACCCGGGCTCAGGTGGAGGAGCTTGTGCCCCGCCTGGACAAGCTGGCCGACGAGTCCGGCGGTGGCGGGTCGGGAAGTGGTGACGGGGGCGGCGATGAGTAACGGTCCCGCGGCGACCGACGACAGGGTCTATTTCCGGCAGCTGCTCTCGGGTCGGGACTTCGCCCAGGGCGACATGATGGCGCGCCAAATGGTCAACTTCGTCTACCTCATCGGCGACCGCCAGACCGGTGAAGCGATGGTCGTCGACCCGGCCTATGCGGTGCAGGATCTCCTCGACATCGTGGAGGCCGACGGCATGCGGTTGGTCGGCGTGCTCGGCACCCATTACCACCCGGATCACGTCGGCGGTCAGATGGCCGGCTGGTCACTCGAGGGCATCAGTGCGTTGTTGGAGCGGGTGCAGGTGCCGATTCACGTGCAGAGCGATGAGGTCCCCTGGGTCGAGCGCACCACGGGCGTCGGCGCGGCAGACCTCGTCGGCCACGACAGCGGCGACGTCCTGCGCGTGGGACAGGTGCACGTGGAGCTGATCCATACCCCCGGCCACACGCCGGGCAGCCAATGCTTCCTGGTTGATGGCCGGCTCGTCGCCGGCGACACGCTGTTCTTGGAGGGGTGCGGCCGCACCGACCTCCCGGGCGCCGATCCGCTCGCCATGTACGAGTCCATACACACCCGGCTGGCCCGGGTGCCCGACGACGCCGTGCTCTTCCCCGGCCACCTCTACTCGCCTGAGCCGTCCCAGAGCATGGGAGAGACCCGCCAGTGGAATTACGTCTTCCGGCCACGCTCCGCGCGGGAGTGGATGGCCATGTTCGGAGGGTGACGGCGGGAGGCGGTCTCGCGGCGGACAGCACGGTGGTGGTCGTGGGCGCGTCGCTCGCCGGTTGGCGCGCCGTCGAGACGCTGCGCGCCGAAGGGTTCCGCGGGCAGCTGACGTTCCTCGGGAAGGAGCTGCACCTGCCGTACGACCGCCCACCGCTGTCGAAGCAGGTACTCGCCGGCACGTGGCCGCCCGAGAAGGTGGTGTTGGCCGACACGAAGAGAACCGACGCGTTGGGCGTGCGCGAGGTTCTCGGCCGCCGCGCGGTCCGGCTCGACACCGACGGCCGCAAGATAGAGGTCGACGACGGTTCCGTGTTGCAGGCCGACGGTATCGTGCTGGCGACTGGCGCGTCGCCGCGCCGGTTGCCGGACACAGAGGCCCTGACGCAGCGCGATGGCCTCTTCACACTGCGGACTCTCGACGACTCCGTGGCGTTGCGCGCTGCGGTCACGGCGACCGAAAGAACACGGGTGGTCGTGATCGGTGCGGGATTTATCGGTGCCGAGGTCGCATCGACGTGCACGGGCATGGGTTGCCGGGTGACGGTGCTCGAGCTGATGGAGATCCCGCTCTCTAACGTGGTGGGCCCGATGATCGGCGCGCACTGCGCGTCGCTGCACGGTGCGAACGGCGTCACGCTGCGGACCGGGACCCGGGTGGCAGGGGTCCGCAAGGGTGATGGGTGGGACGACGGGCGCTTAGTGGTCGAGCTCGTCGGGGGCGAGACGCTCGGGGCCGATGTGGTGGTGGTCGGCATCGGCGTGGCGCCGTCTGTGGGATGGCTCGAGGGCTCCGGGGTGACGTTGGAGAATGGCGTCGTCTGCGACGACCGGCTGTTCGCCGCCGACGGGATCACGGCCGCGGGTGATCTCGCTCGATGGGCCTGGCGTCACGACGGGGGAGAGGAGCTGATCCGGATAGAACACTGGCAGGTGGCGGCCGAGGCGGGTGTCGCCGCGGCACGCAGCCTGTTGGCGGGCCGCGCCGATGCCGCCCTCGTTCGCGCCGATCCCGTACTTCTGGTCGGACCAGTTCGGCATCCGGTTCCAGGTCTTGGGGAGCCCGGGCGGCCACGACACCGTCGAGGTCGTCGACGGTGCCCTCGCGGAAGGAAAGTTCGTCGCGCTGTTCGGCCGGTCGGGTCGCCTTCGCGCGGCGATGGGGATCGGCCGGCCGCGACAGTTGATGGGGTACCGGCCGCTGCTCCAGGACGGCTGTAGTTGGGACGACGCGCTGGCACACGCGGCGAGCGACGGGGTGACGCCGGCGGGGACCTAAAAGGAGTCTTATGGCGTCTTTAGAAAGCGCAGCGCGCGCCTCTGAACTCGAATGCGGCGCAACGGTCGTCCCTGAGCACGATTGCGTCACGAACGTCAACGGTCGGTCAACGGTCGGTCAACGGGTTAGTGCCGAACGGCCCCCTCAAAGTGGAGCCGGTCAGCCCTAACCATACCGCCACGCCTCGCGTTACCTTGCTTGAGACAGAAGACAACGGGGGACCGATGGGGTGCCGCGATTCGGAAAGAGTCTGCGGAACCCGGCGGAATGGTGGTCGTGCAGCTTCGGTGCAGCCCCTCCGGACCTCGTTCACATGCTTCCTGTGGGCGGGACCACATCGGCGACAACGGAAGGATCAGGCGGTATGCGATCGGCTTGGCTGAATCGAAACGTTTCTCGAAGCGCTCGTGGGACGGGGCGTCTGCGCCATGTCGCGCGCCGCCTTGTCGAAGGCGTCCTGGCGTCGGTGCTCGCAGTGGCGGGCCTTGTCGCGTTCGCGGGCGTGGCCTCAGCGCATAACAACTACGTCACGCCGACCGCATCGTGCGTCAGCCCGCTCGGCTCGGGTGCGACGCTTACCTGGACCATTACCAACGACTACAACGAGAACGAGTCGGGGACATCGTCCGCCACCGGTGGCGGCATCCTCACCAACGGGGGCAACTTCAACATCAATGCGTCTCCGAACTATCCGTCGAAGGTCTTCACGACGACGGTGACTCAGACGTTCAGTGCGTCCTCGCTCGCAGCCGCGCTCGCATCAAACCCGACGATCACGTTCAGCTGGAGCGCCACCTGGCAGGGCGACAACTACCACACGACCGGTACCGCGAACTACGACCTCGCGAACCTGTCGAACGGCTGTGTCCCTCAAAAGGTCACGCCCACGATGACGACGACCGCCAACCCGACGTCGACCACGGTTGGTGGGGTGGCGCTCAACGACACCGCCCACCTGAGTGGTGGGGTCAACCCGACGGGGACGATCACCTTCTACCTGTTCGCCCCGGGCACGAGCTGCTCGACCACGAACCTCGGGTCGGCCACCTTCTCGACCCACGTGAGCGTCAACGGCAACGGCGACTACAGCACGCCCAGCGGCTACACCCCGATGAGCCAAGGCACCTGGAACTGGCTGGCCGTGTACCCGGGTGACTCCAACAATTACGGCACCAACAGCGGCTGTGGGACCGAGCAGGTGACCGTCGGGACGGCGTCGCCCGCCTTGACCACGACCGCCAGCCCGACGTCGGCAGCCATCGGCGCGGCCGCGCTCAACGACACGGCCCACCTCAGTGGTGGCGTCAACCCGACGGGGACGATCACCTTCTACCTGTTCGCCCCGGGCACGAGCTGCTCGACCACGAACCTCGGATCGGCCACCTTCTCGACCCACGTGAGCGTGAGCGGCAACGGCGACTACAGCACGCCCAGCGGCTACACCCCGATGAGCCAAGGCACCTGGAACTGGCTGGCCGTGTACTCGGGTGACTCGAGCAACAAGGGCACCAACAGCGGCTGTGGCTCCGAGCAGGTGACGGTGAACGCCGTCTCTCCCACATTGACCACGACCGCCAACCCGACGTCGACCACGGTCGGTGGGACGGCGCTCAACGACACGGCCCACCTCAGTGGTGGCGTCAACCCGACGGGGACGATCACCTTCTACCTGTTCGCCCCGGGCACGAGCTGCTCGACCACGAACCTCGGGTCGGCCACCTTCTCGACCCACGTGAGCGTGAGCGGCAACGGCGACTACAGCACGCCCAGCGGCTACACCCCGATGAGCCAAGGCACCTGGAACTGGCTGGCCGTGTACTCGGGTGACTCGAGCAACAAGGGCACCAACAGCGGCTGTGGCTCCGAGCAGGTGACGGTGAACGCCGTCTCTCCCACATTGACCACGACCGCCAACCCGACGTCGACCACGGTCGGTGGGACGGCGTTGAGCGACTCGGCCCACCTCGGTGGTGGGGTCAACCCGACGGGGACGATCACCTTCTACCTGTTCGCCCCGGGCACGAGCTGCTCGACCACGAACCTCGGGTCGGCCACCTTCTCGACCCACGTGAGCGTCAACGGCAACGGCTACTACGGCCCGACCTCGGGCGGACCCACGCCGAACGAAGCGGGGACCTGGAACTGGCTCGCCGTCTACTCGGGTGATTCCAACAATCACGGCACCAACAGCGGCTGTGGCTCCGAGCCCGTGGAGGTGGACCGCCCGTCGTCGACGACGGTCACCCAGCAGTCGGGTGCGTCGGAGGGCTTCGGCACCGTTGTCATCGGCCAGTCCGTCACCGACACGGCAACCGTTCAGGGCAACACGTCTGGCGGCGCACCGACCGGGTCGGTCCGCTTCTACGAGTGCGGCCCCGGCTCGTCGTCCATGCTCTGCACCACGGCCAACCCGGTCGGCTCGTCTGTCTCCTTGACGCCCGTGAAGAAGACCGACACGTCCACGGCGACTTCGGCGTCGTTCACGCCGAACGCGGTCGGCACGTACTGCTTTGCCTCGGTGTACTCGCCCGACGCGGACTCCAACTACCAGTCTTCGACGGACAACCTCGTGGACCACGAGGCGTCCCCGGCCGCCAACGAGTGCTTCCTGGTGACGACGCCCAACTTCAACGTGATCAAGACCGACGTCCCCGGCAACGGAAACCCCGTGGTGCCAGGGTCGACGATCCCCTACACCGTCACGATCGTCAACGAGGGCAACGGCTCCGGCACGGCGACGGTGACCGACGTCGTCCCCTCCTCCCTGAGCGTCCAGGGAACCCCGTCCTGTGGGGTGACCGCACCCGATACCTGCAGCGTGGCCAACCCCACAGGCAACACGTGGACCTTCACCGCCGGCCTGGCGGCCGGGAACAGCGCCACGGTGACATTCAGCGCCAAGCTGTCGGCCACTGACACGGCCGACGTGGTCAACACGGCGACCATCACCGACGGGATCTGCAACCCGACGCAGCCGGAGCAGTCGTCGGACAAGGGAGCCGCCGTGGCACCGCTGCAGTGTTCCTCGACGGTGACCAACCCGGTACCCGACTTCACCGTGACCAAGACCGGCGTCCCGGCGGGCGGCACCTCGGTGGCGCCGGGCTCGATGATCGACTACACCATCATCGCCAAGAACGTAGGCGACGGAGCGGGAACCGCCACCGTGACCGACGTCGTGCCGTCGTCGCTCACGGTCAAGGGGACGCCGGCCTGCGCCGTGACCGCCCCCGACACGTGCAGCGTGGCCAACCCCACGGGCAGCACGTGGACCTTCGCGGTGGGCCTGGCCGCCGGGCACAGCGCCACGGTGACCTTCAGCGCCGCCGTGGCCCAGAGTGCCACCGGGACCATCGCCAACACGGCGAGCATCACAGACCCGTGCAACACGCCGAGCGGCTGCTCGTCGACGGTGTCCAACCCGGTCATCCCTGTCGTCACCAATGCAGCAACTGTGACGCCGACCACGCCGACCACGCCGGCCACGCCGGCCACGACGCCCAAGGCGTCGCCGGTCACGAGCCCGGCGATAGCGTTCACCGGTGCCCGGCTCACCGACGAGTGGATCATCGGTGGCGCCGCCATACTCCTCGGCCTCGGTCTGGTGGCGTTGGCACGCCGCCGCCGCCAAGCCCGGGCGGGCTCATCCGACTGACAGGCGGGCGGTAGACGGGGAAGGGCGGGACTCCTTCTGGGCGGCCATCGGGTCGCTCAGAAGGAGATCCCTGAGAGCTCCGGGATCGTCCCCTCCGCCTTGACCCGGGCCTGCAGCCAGCGCTCCCGTGCGGCCCAGCGGGCGGCCTCGCCGTCCGACGGCTCCACGGTGCGCCGGGGGCTGAACGTGCCGGCCAGCTCGTCTGTCGTCTTGTAGGTGCCGATAGCCAGCCCGGCCAAGAGGCCCGCGCCCAGCGTGGTCGCCTCGAGGACGGGCGAGATCTCCACGGGCCGGCCGATGGCGTCGGCCAGCGCAGCCACGAAGACCTCGTTGTCGGACATGCCCCCGTCGATCCGCAGGGACTCGATGCGGTAGCCGCTGTCCGCCTCGGACGCCTCGACGAGGTCGGCCCCGCGATGGGCGACGCCCTCGAGGACCGCCCGCACGATCTCGGGCCGGCCGGTGCCCCGGGTGAGTCCCACCAGCGCGCCCCGGGCGCCGAAGTCCCACACGGGGGTCCCGAGACCGAGCAAGGCGGGAACGAACCAGACGTCCCCCGAATCGGCGCACTGCGCCGCCACCGGGCCGGACTCGTCGGACGAGGAAAGCAGGCCGAGGTCGTCGCGCAGCCACTCCACACAGGACCCGGCGGACAGCATGACGGCCTCGTTGCCCCAAGTGGCCTCCCCGTCCACGCGGAAGGCCACGATCGGGAAGGTGCCGGCCGCGCCGCGGGAGGCCGTGACGGGGCCTCGCCCGGCGCCGGTGCACTGGTCGAGCATGCCGCCGGTGCCGAAGGTCGCCTTGGCCAGCCCCGGCCGGGTGCAGCCCTGCCCGACCAGCGAGGCCTGCTGGTCCCCGGCGATCCCGCAGATGGGCGGCGACCCGGCCAGGGCGCCCGCGGCGCCGATGGCCCCGGAGGAGTCGACGATCCGCGGGAGCATGGCGGCCGGGATGCGGAGCCGCTCGAGCAGCGCTGCGTCCCAGTCGATCGTGGCCGCGTCGACCAGCGCGGTGACGGCGGCGTTGGTCGCGTCGGTCACGTGCAGCGCGTCCGCACCGGCGTCGCTCCCGCCAGCGAGCGACCAGGCGATCCACGTGTCGACGGTGCCGAAACAGAGCTCGCCGCGCTCGGCTCGGGCCCGCTGGGGGTCGACCTCGTCGAGGATGGCCATCACCTTGGTGGCGGACGCGTTCGGCGCCAGGCGAATGCCCTCGGCCTGCAGGACGAGGCAGGTGCCCACGGTCCGCAGGTCCTGCCACCCGATGCCGGGCGCGACCGGCCGGCCCGTAGACCGCTCCCAGACAATGGTGGACGCCCGCTGGTTGGCGATCCCGACCGCCGCAACGGGGCCGCCTGCAGCCGAGCGCGTCGCGGGCGACGGCCAGCGCCGCCTCGGCCATCCGCGCCGCGTCGAACTCGACCAGCCCCGCCGCCGGCGTGTCCGGGAGCACCGGGGCGTGGTGGACATGCTCGATCGTGGCGTCGGGGCGCACGACGGCCGCCCGCACACCCGAGGTGCCGATGTCGACGACGAGGACGCTCCCGCCGCGCCCGTTCACGGCCAGGGCACGGGCCCGAACGGCGAAGGCAGGCCGAGCTTGCCCGGGTTGAGAATGCCGACCGGGTCGAGCGCCTGCTTCAGCGCGGCGAGCACGTCGAAGCCGGGGCCGAGCGCGCGGGGCAGGAAGCGGGCGCGCTGCAGGCCGATGCCGTGGTGGTGGCTGATGGCCGCGCCACGCGCCAGCGTCGCCTCGGTGATGGTGTCCCAGGCCTGGCGGTAGTAGCGCTCGCGCCAGGCGGCGTCGCCTTCAGGCCCGCGTCCGCCGAAGGTGAAATACAGGCAGGCGCCGTCGGCGTAGGCGTGCGACTGGTGGGCCGAGGCGGCGAGGGTGCCGTCGATCCCCTTCAGGGCACTGACCACGTCGTCGAAGAGGGCCGGGAGCACGGTCCAAGGCCCGGACACCTCCGCGGTGTCGACGACGATCCCGGCGCGCCAGAGAGGCGCCGAGCGCGGAGACGTCGTTGCGGTGCCCGAGCCAGCGCTGCACCAGTCCCACGTCGAGCGGGGAGACGCTGGCG
The DNA here is from genome assembly GCA_963808355.1 of uncultured Acidimicrobiaceae bacterium. Lineage (GTDB taxonomy): Bacteria > Actinomycetota > Acidimicrobiia > Acidimicrobiales > RAAP-2 > Bog-473. Next base: position 1,154,689 of record CAWEFL010000002.1, on the reverse strand, counting down.
GGCGTCGCGCATTCCTGGTCCACGACCGCCACGGTGGCAGCCAGGACATCGGGGTCGCCCTCGTCGAGGACGATGAGAACGTTGGTGTCCGGAAGGTCGAAGTTGCGCTCAGACTCGGTGCGGTCGTAGAGGCGGAGGACGGCCGGGGTGGCGCCCCTCCGCAACATGCGGCGGCAGGCCTCCAGGCCGTCCGCGAACGTCGCGAAGCCGAAGGAGCGGCGTTCCTGCACCGCCGGACTCGGGTGGATGCGCAGCCGCGCCTCGGTGATGACGCCGAGCGTGCCCTCGCTGCCGACGAAGAGCTGGGTGAGGTTGGGACCGGTGGCGGCGCGGGGGCCGTGGCCCTCGGTCCGCACGACCCGGCCGTCGGCGAGCACGACCTCCAGGCCGACGACCATGTCCTCAATCTTCCCGTAGCGCGTGGAGTACTGACCCGCCCCGCGGCAGGCGAGCCAGCCGCCGACCGTGGAGAGGTCCATGGACTGGGGCCAGTGGCCGAGCGTGTAGCCCGCACCCGTCTTTCCCAACGCGTCCTCCAGGTCCGGCCCGAAGGTCCCGGCGCGCACGTCGGCGGTGAGGGAGATCTCGTCCACGTCGACGAGGCCCTCCAGGCCGGTCAGGTCCAGCGATACCCCGCCGTGCACCGGCACCGACCCGCCGCACACGCCGCTGCGGCCCGCCATCGCGGTCACCGGCACTGAAGCCTCGTTGCACGCCGCGAGGACCGCGGCCACCTGCGCGGTGAACGCCGGGCGCACGACCAGCGCGGGCCGGCGGGGGACCGCGCCCGCCGTCGCCCAGTCGATGGCGATGGGCCACCAGTCGCGGGCGGCGTCCGCCAGGACGGCGTCATCGGTCGAGACCGCGGCGCCGGTCCGGGCGATCCGGTCGGCCAGTGCAGCCGGCACGTCGACGACGCTCCCGCCGAGCCTGTCGGTCACCCCCTCCGGCGTCGGGTCGACCGGGGTGACAGGGGTGGGGGCCGTCACTGCAGGTCGAGTCCCGCCGTCAGGAGCTCCTTCTGGCAGGACTCGACGAAGTGGGCCACCTGGTCGGCCGCGGTGCGCTCGTCCCAGCCCATCTCCGGTGCGAGGAGCGCTGCCGCCGCCGGCGCCGCCGCCATGGTCGCGTGTGCCCGTTGAATCCGCGCCCGGGTCCGGCGGCTCAGCACGTCGTCGAGGGTTTGGGCCATCTCCTCCCGCGCCGCGTAGAGCAGCTCGGCGCCGGTGTAGGGGAGGCCCTCGACGAGCGGGCCGCGCAGCTCGGGGCGCTCGTCGGCCAGCATCTCGACGGCCGCCATCTCGGTGCCGTAGCGGCCGAGCAGCCGCGCCTGGGGCTGGGCCTGCGCCACCGGGTCGCGGGTGCGTGTCGTCGCCCCGAGCAGGCGGAGCGACCTGGTCACACAGCGGCGGTGGCGGGGCGACTCCCCGAGCACGCGGACGGCGGCGTCGACGGTGTCTTGCGCCATTTTGCGGTACGTCGTCAGCTTGCCCCCCGTCACGGTGACCACGCCCTCGCGTGAGGTCATGACCGTGTGCCGGCGGGAGAGGTCGGCTGTCCGCTCTGACTGGCCGCCCTTGACGTTCGGCGCGAGCAGGGGGCGCAATCCGGCCCAGACGCCCGTCACGTCGGTCCGGGTGAGGCGCGACGTGGTCACGGCGTTCGCCGCCTCCAGGAGGTAGTCGACGTCCTCGGGCGTGCAGGCCGGGTCGTCGAGCGGACCCGTGTAGTCGGTGTCGGTGGTGCCGAGGTAGACGAGGTCGGTCCCCGGCCACGAGACGACGAAGATAGAGCGCCGGTCATTGGGGACGGGGATCACGGCGGCGATGTCGCACGGCAGCCGGTCGGCCGGCACCGTCACGTGCACGCCCTTGGCCGGGCGGATGGAGTTGGGGTGTCCCCCTTCGTCGAGCGCGCGGACGGCGTCCGCCCACACGCCGGTCGCGTTCACGACGACGCCGGCCCGCACGGGGAATTCGGACGCCTCGACGCCGGGGATCGGCCGCACGACGGCGCCGCGCGCCCCACCGCCGGGGCCACCGGTGAGGCGCACCACCGGCGTGTAGTTGGCGACGGCGGCGCCGTACTCGTAGGCCGCGGTGCGGGCGAGCGCGAGCGTCAGCCGTGCGTCGTCGGCCCGCGCGTCGAAGTAGAGGAAGCCCGCGACGAGATGATCGGTGTCGAGCGTGGGCAGGTGCTCGAGCGCCTGGTCCCTGTCGATCCGGCGGTGGCGTTCCCCGATGCGCCAGCCGCCGGTGAGGTCGTAGAGCCACAGCGCGCTGGAATAGGAGCGGGCGACCGTCTTCGACACCACGCCGTCGCGGCCGAAGAGCGGTATGAGGAACGGCAGCGGCGAGACGAGGTGGGGCGCGTTGTCCAGGAGGCGCTGGCGCTCGGCCAGGTTCTCGTAGACCAGGCGGAGCTCGCGCTGCTGCAGGTAGCGGATGCCGCCGTGCACCATCTTGGATGACTTCGAGGACGTGCCCGAGGCGAAGTCTCCCTTCTCGACAAGTGCCGTGCGCAAGCCCCGGCTGGCGGCATCGAGGGCGACTCCGGCGCCGGTGACGCCGCCGCCCACCACCAGCACGTCGAACTTCTCGTCGGCGAGCCGACGCAGCGCGTCGTCTCGGCGGAAGGGGTGCACGGGTCCAGACTGCCACATCGGCCGCTGACCCCATCTGGGCAGCTCAGACGCCGCGCCGCGTCGCGCCACTCAACTGCCGTCGGGGTAACCCCCGCGGTGCAGCACCATCGGGTAGTGCGGCAGCGTCTCGGGTGCGCGCACGCGGGCCCGCCAGTTGCGCGGCGCGGGTTCGAGCCCGGGCGCGAGTGGGGTAGAGGCGATGGTCGTTCCGTCGCCCGTCAGCGCGGCCAGCGCGTCGCGGAACTCGGCGACCACGGGCGTTCCGTAGGTGGTGCACCAGGCCTCTTCGGTGTGGCGCAGGACGCTGCGCGAACGTGTGCCGGGAGCGGCGACCCTTGTCGGTGAGCCGGACCACCTTGCCGCGGGCGGCGCCGGGCTCCGGCACCACTTCGGCGCAGCCGTGACGTTCGAGCCAACCGGTGCACATGGCGTTGGCCTCCTTGGAGACGCCGGTGCGGACGGGGAGGTCGCGGACGCGGACGCCGTCCCCGTCGAGGACGCGTAGCGTGTTCGCCCCGATGGGCAGGGAGATGCGGGACACCGCCTCGACGTCGAGGGTGAACGCGAGCAGGACGCCCGAGAGCAGGGCGGCCAGGTCGGCGGGGCGGTCGTGGGTCCGGGAGCCCGCCGCCGGGGGGCGTTCAGCCCTGCCGTGCTGCGTGGGGAACACAACGGGCAGGTACGCCGGAGGGTCCAGGGGCAGGGCGGCGTACACGGTCCCGAGCGCACCCGAGAGTCGGCCGAGCGCAGGCGAGCCGAACCGGGCGCGCCAGCGCCCTTCCATTTCTCCCGGGAGCGCCGCCAGATCTCCTGCGCGGCGGCGTCCTGCCGCCGTGGCGCGCACCACGGCGGCGGCCTGGAGCGGCGTGCGCAGGGGCTCGGCCGCCGGGGGCTCGATCGTCACGTAGCGCCACCGGCGCAGGCCCCCGAGCATCGAGCGCGACGTCCGGGCCCGGGTGTGGAGCTCGTCCACGCGGATGCCCTCGGGGCCGACGTACTGCAGCACGTTGGCCCACAGGGACCACGAGACGAGCCACGGACCGCGGACCGACGGACGGGCGGCTCCGTCGTGGCCGGCGCGCTCCCTCGTCGTCGTGTGGTCCAGCCTGAGCTCCGCCAGGTTGTCGAGCTCGACCGTGTAGGCGACGAGGACCTGGGACAGCAGCACCGAGAGCGGCGGGTCGTCGGGCACGAGCCCATGTTCACGGCTCGGGAGGAGGCCCACAACCGGCGCGTCAGGGTGCGCGGCGCATGTCAGGCGCGCTCCTGCCGGCGTACGACCCCTGGGCGGGGTACGCCCGGACCGTCGTGGAGATCGCAGGGCCGCGGGGGACGCTGACGGTGCGCGGCGCCCGGGCCGGCGAGGTGGGGGTGTGGCCCTGGGAGACGCCGGACGCGCTGTTCCTGCTGACGGCCTGGGACCCGGGCGACGAACGCCCCGGCCGTCAGGAGAACCGGCGCCGCCAGGCGTCCTTGCGGGAGGACGTACGCCGCCTCACCGATGCGAGGTGGGACGCGGTCGGCGTCGACCCGGAGACCGGGCGCCGCGAGGAGGGCGTCGCGGTCGGCCGGCTGTCCGAGGTGGAGGCCATGGCGCTGGGGGCTCGGTACGGGCAGGACGCGGTTTTCGGCTGGACGCCGGACGCGTGGGAGATCATTGCCTGCAACGGGGAGCGGCGCGTGGTGCTCGGGTGGGCGGCGCTCCACACTACTACGTGAGACGTAGTAGTGTGGGGTCCGTGCCACGACGATCCGCCACCACGAACGGGCTCGGTCGCAGCAACGAGCCGCCCGTCCTCATCCTCACCGCCCTGGCCGACGGGCCCAAGCACGGGTACGCGCTGACCAAGGACATAGAGAAGTTCGCCGGTGTCACGCTGGGCCCGGGTGCCCTGTACGGCGCCATCGGGCGGCTCGAGGAGCGCGGCCTGATCGAGCTCGAGCGCTCGGGGACCGACGAGCGCCGCCGTCCCTACCGGATCACGGCGGCCGGGCGGGCGGCGCTGGAGGCGGCCGTGCGTGAGATGCGGACGCTGGCCGACGAGGGCGCGGCGCGGCTGGGTCTCGGCGCGGGCCGGGCCCGGGCTCCGAGGCGGACGCCGCGCCGCGCCGGCGCGCCGCGGACACTGGGGGCGACCTCGTGAGCCGCGACGACGAGCACCTGCTGCGCTGGTACCCGGCCGGGTGGCGGGCCCGCTACGGCGACGAGATGGCCGCCCTGCTCCACGACACGTATGGGGCGGCGGGGAGCATCCCGCTGCGGGCCCGGCTGGGGCTGGTGCGGGCCGGCCTGGAGGAGCGGGCGCGCGCGGCGGGGGCGGTCGGCCCGGCCGGCGGGCCGGGCGGACGCGTGCGGGGCGGGTCGCTGCTCGTGCTCTGCGCGTTCGCACTCTTCGTGGCCGGCGGCGCCATGTTCGCCAAGTTCACGGACCAGTGGTCGGGCGCGACGCCGCGCAACGATCTGACGCTTCCTACCGCCGGTTTCGACATCGTGGTCGTGGCGGCCGTCGTGGCCGGCGCGCTCGTCCTCTTGGCGGCGGTGCTCGTGGTGCCCGCCTTCGTCCGGCTGGTGCGCGGCGGGCGTTGGCGCGAGGTCCGCGGACCGGTCGTGCGTGCGGTGCTGGCGGGGGTCGTGGCGGCCGCGTTCTTCGGGAGCACCGTCGGTTGGTCGCGCCACCTGAGTGTGCACGACCGTAACGGCGGGTTGTCCGCCTACAGCGACCTGTTCGTCGTCTTGTGCCTCGCGGCGCTTGCAGCGATCGCGCTCGGGACGGCGGCCGCCGTCGCCGTAGCCCGGCAGGCGGAGCTGGGAGGGCGCACGGTGCGGGCGCTGGGTCTGTTGGCGCTCGGCGTCGCCGCGGCCCTGCTGCTGATCTTCGGCGGCGTCGTCGCCTGGTGGGCCGCCGAGGCCGCGTACGCGCCCTCGGTCATGGCCAACGGCATCGGCAACGGCGTCGTCTTCGCCTCCGACACCGTCCCGCCCACCATGCTGGCGGCCGGGCTCCTCATGCTCGCCGGCCTGGCGCTGGCCGCAGCCGGGTCGGTGCGGGTGCTCCGGGCACTCCGCCACCCTTCAGCCACCGGTTAGCGCTCCAGGCGCGGCCCGGACGTGCCGATGATCCCACCAGCGGCCGGCTTTCGGGGCGGGCCGACTGGGCAGCACACGACCGGCTCTGCGCCAGTGGCGCGCCGGAACCGGGTGCATGAGGGGAACGACCGCGATGGAGCTGTTCGACGACAGCCGGGAGGACACCGAGGAAGCCGAGGAGGCGTTCCCGTTCAGCGTGGTGCCGCCCGAGCTGCAGCGCCGCTTCTTCTCCGAGACGACGTGGTCGGTGCCGCGTGACGAAGAGGCGAGAACCCGACCGGTCCTGTTCGCCGACCGCAGCGCCGAGGCCGAGCTGCGTGCCGAGATGCGCCTCAGCGAGCTGTGGAACCGCTGCCGGGCGGGGACCGTCACGAACGCCGAGTTCGGCGAGTTGACGCGGCTGATCGCCGAAGTCGACGGGATCCATGGCCTCCTCTGCGTGGACTGCGCCACCCTGGACCGTCCCATGGTCAGTGCAAACTGGGCTCTGGGCGACACGATGCTGTGCCGGGGGCACCTGCGCTTCCGGCTCGGGCACGCGGACATCGGCGGGGACGGGGCGGCGTAAGAGCCACGAGGACCGGTCCGCGGAGCTCCTCCTGGGCCGCGGGCACAATGGGGTCGTGACGTTGGCCAACCGAGTCTTCGCGGCATCCCACCTCACGGGTACCTTCGTCCTGCGCTCGGGTCGCACCGCCGACCACTACTTCGACAAGTACCGCTTCGAGTCGGATCCCGTGTTGCTCACGGAGATCGTCGAAGCCCTCGTCCCCCATGTCCCCGCCGGAACCGAGGGCCTGGCCGGGCTGGAGCTGGGGGGCGTTCCCCTGGCCACCATGCTCTCGTCCGTCACGGGGCTGCCCGTCTTCTTCGTCCGCAAGGAGCCGAAGAAGTACGGCACCGAGCGGATCTGCGAGGGGGGCGAGGTCGGGGGGAAGCGTCTCCTCGTCATAGAGGACGTCGTGACGACCGGCGGCCAGCTGGTGCTCTCGACGCAGGACCTGCGCGCCGAAGGTGCCGTCGTCGAGGACGCGCTCTGCGTCATCGACCGCGAGGGCGGGGGCGCCGATGTCGCCGCCAGCGAGGGTGTGCGCCTGACCGCGCTGTTCCGCATGCGCGAGCTCGAGGCGGCGGCCGGGCGCTGAGGCGCAGCGGGAGAGCGGGACGAGCGAAGCCCGGACAGACATGGTTGCCCTGCCCGCCCCCGAGTGGCCCCTGAGCCCTTTGGGCGCTCCGGTGAAGCCGAGCAGGCGAGGAGCTGAGGCGAGCGGACACCCATTCTGACAACGCTTGTCAGAATCGCGTGCGAGGACGCTAGGGTGACGGCGCCGTGTCCGACTACACCATCCCAGAACCGGAGCCGAAGGAGATCGACGAGCAACTCTCTGTCGAGCTCGGCCACCTGGTGGACAATCAGGTCCTCCGTGGGCATCCCTCGGGGGCCGAGCGATGTGACAACTGCCGCTACTACCTCGAGCCGTACAAGGATCTCTCGTACTGCTGGCATCCGAAGCTCCGCATCCTGGTGGGGGGGAACTGGTGGTGCCAATGGTGGGAGGAGATCCCGGAGGATGAAAGGGACGGGTCCTAGCCCAGTCGCAGGTCGTAGCCCTGATTTCGACAATCGTTGTCAAAAAGGGTGGCGGGGCCGCTAGGGTGGCGTCGCCATGCAGTCACCCGAGGCACTGACGGATCTGTTTCGCGCGAACGGCCGCAAGATCACGGCCCAACGCCAGTGCATCTTCCGCGCCCTAAAGGGCGACGTGACGCATCCCTCGGCCGAACGGGTCCACGAGAAGGTCCGCCGCGACATGCCCAACGTCTCGCTCAAGACCGTGTACCGGACCCTCAACGACCTGGCCGAGCTCGGCGCCATCTCGGTGCTCGACGTCGGCACCGGATCGGTGCGCTTCGACCCCAACGTCGAGACGACGCACCACCACCTCGTCTGCCGCTCCTGTGGCAAGGTGCGCGACCTGGCGGCCGACTTCCCCGGCCTCATCGTGTCGCGGCGGGCCGCCCAGGGCTTCGCCGTCGACAGCGCCGAAGTCGTCTTCCGGGGCCGGTGCGACGAGTGCCGGGGCGCGCAGACTTCGCAGTAACCGCAACCGACCCAAGAGAGAAAGGTACCTACCAGCCATGGCAGCACTGAAGGGCAGCAAGACCGAGGCCAACCTCAAGGAGGCGTTCGCCGGCGAGAGCCAGGCCAACCGCCGCTACCTCTACTTCGCCCAGAAGGCCGACGTCGAGGGCTATCCCGACGTGGCCGCCTTGTTCCGCTCGGTCGCCGAGGGTGAGACCGGCCACGCGTTCGGCCACTTCGACTTCCTGCGTGAGATCGGCGACCCCGTCACGGGCGTGCCCGTCGGCGCCACCGAGGACAACCTCAGGTCGGCGATAGAGGGAGAGACCTACGAGTACACCGAGATGTACCCCGGCTTCGCCAAGACGGCCCGCGACGAGGGCTTCGAGGAGATCGCCGAGTGGCTCGAGACGCTGGCCCGGGCCGAAAAGTCGCACGCCGGGCGCTTCACGAAGGGTCTCGAGACGGTCAACGAGTGACCGGGTGGAACCGCTGACACTGCATGACGTGCTCGACGTGCGCGCCTATGAGCGGGTGCGCGAGGAGTACCGGGCCGGGGTGATCGCCCGCAAGCGCAACCGCCGCGTCGGGTTGGGGCCGATTGTCACGCTCGTCTTCGAGTCCTTCGACACCGTGCGTTTCCAGGTGCAGGAGATGGCCCGGGTGGAGAAGATCATCAGCGACCAGGCCATGCAGGTCGAGCTCGACGTCTACAACCGTCTGCTGCCGGCGCCGGGGGAGCTCTCGGCCACGTTGTTCATAGAGCTCACGTCCGCTGCGGCGCTGCGGGAGTGGCTGCCCAAGCTGGTCGGGATCGAGCGCCAGGTCGCCCTGCGCTTCGGCGACGAGCACGTGGCGTCCGTCCCCGAGACCGAGCACGCTGCCGCGCTGACCCGGGACGGCGTCACCCCGGCGGTGCACTACCTCCGCTTCGGGTTCTCCGAGGGCCAGGTGGCGGCCTTCGCCGCCACCCCCGAAGGCGTCCTGGTCTCGACCCACCCCGACTACGAGGCCTCGGCGCCCCTGCTCCCGGCCGTGCGGGCGGAGCTGCTCGGCGACCTGGAAGGGACAACAAAGCCACTCCCCCTTGGCTGACCAGGGACAATTCTGTGCGCAAGCCTTTACAGGCACGGGGCTCGTAGGCCATACTCGTCGTTCGCCGAATTCGGGATCGGCGCCGGCGGCTTCGCGGCCGAATGGGCCCCCGAGCAGGGCGAATGTCCATGTCCGCCGCTACCTGAGGAAGTGTTTCCCATGATCGCCACCACGTGGCGCAAGCAAGCCGCCTGCCGGGGCCTCGACGTCGAGATCTTCTACCCCGTCACGGAGGACGAGGCCGACGCGGCCGAGGCCAAGGCTGTTTGCGCTATCTGCCCGGTCCGCCAGGCGTGCCTGGAGCACGCGCTGGCCCACCGCGAGCGTGAGGGCGTCTGGGGCGGCACGACCGAGCGGGAGCGCCGCCGGATCGTGCGGCAGCGCCGCAAGTCAGCCTGAGCTAGCCCTTCCTCGCCGGCGCCTTGGCGCCCGGCGCCGTCGTCGTCGTCGTCCCGCCCCGTGAGGCCCGGGTCGGCGCGCCCAGCGTGCAGGGGGTCGGGTTCCAGGGCTCGGGCTGGGTGTTGGTGACGACGTCGGCCGGGATGGTCGTCGTGGTGGTCGAGGCGGGCACCGTCGTGGTCGTCGTCCCTTGGGCCGCCGCCCCCCCGCCCGCCGTCACGCTCAGCTCCGACCCCGCCACCAGCAGCGTCACGTTCTGGCCGGTCAGGCTCGAGTCGGGCACCTCGGTGACCGGGCCGCTCAGCACCGACGCCAGCGTCGCCGCCGCCTGGGACCCCGAGGGCCCGTAGAGGATCTGCGACGCGCCACCGCTCTGGATCGGCGCCGCCGCGTTGCCGACGCCGCTCACGGTGAAATGCTGCGCCGTGAGCGCGTGCAGCCGTGGAGCGCGCGATGCCGGACACGTCCGACGCGTTCAGCACCTGGACGTCGACCAGGCTGTGCGCCTCGGTCGGCACCGTCGTCGTGGTCGTGGTCGTGGTCGGCGGATGGGGCGACGCCTTGGGCGGGGCCGCACCGAGGTTCTTGAAGCCCTCGAGCATCTCGGAGGCGTAGGGCTCGGCCATCTTCAACACAGAGGCGCCCCCGGACGTGTCGTACTCCGTCGTCGGCAGGGTCTCGGTGACGAAGTGCGACGAGGGCAACCCCCGGAACTGGGTGGCGAGGTCGAACAGGTCGCCCTTGCTCAGTGTGTCGTCGATCGTGAAGTTGCCGACGGCGGCGCCGATGAAGGCATTGATCGTCAAAGGGTTGAGGCTCATGGAGTCCAGCTTGTCCAGCAAGGCCCGGAAGAAGGCGTCCTGACGCTGGATCCGGCTGAAGTCGGACTGTCCGTCGTACTCCCACCCGCCGCCTTGCATGTAGTAGAGGTGCCGCGACCCGCACGAGCGCGAGCGCGGTCGTCCCGTTCACCACCTGGCACCCGGGCGTCGTGACGCGCAGGCCCGTGTACTGGTCCTTGACCTCGGTCGGGAAAGTCCATGGTGATGCCGCCGAGCGAGTCGACCATGCCCTGGAAGCCGGGAAAGTCGACGGCCATGTAGTGGTTGACCGGGACGTCGAGGTCCTGCTCGATCGTATGGATCAGGAGGTCGGGGCCGTTGTTGTAGGCGGCGTTGATGCGGTTCATACCCGAGATGCCGCTCATGTTGCCGGGGATGTCGACCCACAGGTCGCGGTGGGATCGGACAGGATCGTCACCGACTTGGTGGCGGGGACGAAGCGAGCCAGCATGGTGACGTCGCTGCGCTGGCCGCTCTGGTCCGCCGCGTCTGCCGAACACGCTCTGCTGTTCCGAGTTCTCCACGAAGGCACGGGTGTCGGACCCCACCAGCAGGATCGTGAAGGGGTGGCCCGACGGCGCCTGGGACACCAAGTGCTTGGAGTGGATCTTCTTGATCTGGTCGTAGCGGTAGTTGACGTACTCGTACAGCCCGCCCGCGCCGAGCGCGGCGAGGAGCACCAGGCTGCCCAGGGCCCACAGGGCGCGCCGTCGCCAGCGGTGGCGGTGCAGTCGCTCCTTCTTGGCGCTCTGGCGCCGCTGGGCCTGGAGCTCGGACCGCGTGGAGACGTGCGGGCCCTCGGCGTCGGCGGTCGCACCGGCGGGACCGGCCGCCCCGGCGGCGGCGGGGAACGGGGGAGCTGTTCGGGCTCGTCGTCACTCAAGAAGCCAGAAAATACCTGGCCGGGGGGTCCGATAGCCTGCGCCCCGTGCATTTCGACCTGCCCGACGAGCTGCGCCACCTCCAGAGCACGGTGCGCCGTCTGGCTCAGGACAAGGTGAGGCCACGGGCCCGCGCCATCGACAAGGAGTCGGCCTACCCGCAGGACCTCTTCGAGGCGTTCCGTGACGCCGGGCTGCTCGGGTTGTGCATCCCGACCGAGTACGGCGGCTCCGGGGCGGGCATCCTCGGCCTCGGCCTCGCGGTGGAGGAAGTGGCCAAGTACTCCAACACGGCGGCGCTGATGCTCCTGCTGACCCGCCTGCCCACCGGGCCCGTCATGATCGCCGGCACCGAGGACCAGAAGAAGCGCTACCTCCCCGGCATCTGCGACGGCACCCAGCGGGCCGCCTTCGGGCTGTCCGAGCCCCAGGCCGGCAGCGACGTCATGGGCATGCGTACCCGGGCGGTGCCCGACGAGGGCGCCGCTGTCCCGGGCGGGTGGGTGCTCAACGGCACCAAGTGCTGGATGTCCGGCGTGCGTGAGGCCGACTGGTACACCGTCTTCGCCAAGACGTCCGAGCCCGCCAGCCGCGCCCACGACTCGGTCACGGCCTTCGTCGTCGAGCGCGGCCTGGGAAGGCGTCGACGTGGGCAGGACCGACCACAAGATGGGCGTCCGCGGCGTCGATACGGGCGAGCTCCTCCTGACCGACGTCCACGTCCCGGCCGAGAACGTGATCGGCGAGGTCGGCGGCTTCCGCCTGGCCATGCTCGGGCTCAACGCCATGCGCCCGATCGTGGCCGCCCGCGGCATCGGGCTGGCCGAGGGCGCGCTGATGTACGCCACCGAGTACGTGCAGCAACGCGGCCGCGTTCGGCAAGACCATCGCGGACTTCCAGGGGATCCAGTGGGAGATCGCGAAGTGCGCGGTCGACATCGAGGCGGCGCGCCTGCTCACCTACCGGGCCGCCGTGCTGGCCGACGAGGGCAAGTTCGGCAAGGAGTACGTGCCCTACCTCTCCATGGCCAAGTACCACGCCACCGAGCTGGCCGTGCGCGCGTCGTCGCTGGCGGTGCAGCTTCTCGGCGCGGCAGGCTACATGGAGGACCACCCGACCGAGCAGTGGTACCGCGACGCCAAGCAGCTGACGATCGTGGAGGGCACCTCGCAGGTGCAGCTCGGGCTCATCGCCCGGCGGCGTGCTCGACCGGGACCTCTGGTGGGATTGAGCTGGCCCGACGTCCTGGCCACCCTGTCGCGCCGGGAGTCGCTGACCACCGAGCAGGCCGAGGACACGCTGCGCGTCGTGCTCGCCGGCGAGGCCACGCCGGCGCAAGTCGGCGCGTTCCTCACGCTGTTGCACGCCAAGGGTGAGACGTCCGATGAGGTGACCGGGCTGGCCCGGGCCATGGTCGACGCGGCGGTGCCGTGTCCGCTCCCATCCGACAAGGGCACCGTCGTCGTGGACCTGGTCGGCACGGGCGGCGACCGCCTCGCCAGTATCAACGTCACGACGCTTGCCTCGTTCATCACGGCGGGCTGCGGGGTCCCCGTGTGCAAGCACGGCAACCGCGCGGCTTCGTCGTCGGTCGGGACCGCAGACGTGCTCGAGGCGCTGGGCGTGGCCATAGAGGTCGGGCCCGAGGGCGTGGCCCGGTGCGTGGCCGAGGCCGGCATGGGCTTCTGCTTTGCCCAGCGCTTCCATCCGGCCATGCGCTTCGTGGGCCCGGTGCGCAAGGAGCTGGGCGTGCCGACGGTGTTCAACTTCCTGGGCCCGCTCACCAACCCGGCCCGCACGCGGCACCAGTTGGTCGGGGTGAGCGACCCCGCCATGGCGCCGATCATGGCCGGCGTCTTCGGCGCCACCGGCAGCCGGCGCTCCTTCATCGTGCACGCCGACGACGGGCTGGACGAGCTGAGCGTGACCTCACCGGCTGACGTGCTCGAGGTGAGGGGCGACGGTTCGGGGCAATTCGAGGTGTCGTCGGTGGCGCGTCGACCCCGCCAGCCTCGGGATCGCGCCGGCGACCATGGCCGACCTCAAAGGCGGCGACGCTGCGTGCAACGCGCGGGTCATCCGCAGCGTGTTGGAGGGCGAAGCCGGCCCGCGCCGCGACATCGGCGTGCTCAACGCGGCGGCCGCGCTCATGGTGGCCGGCCGGGTCGACGACCTGGCGGCCGGGATGGCGCTGGCGGCGGAGTCGCTCGACAGCGGGCGGGCGCTCGGGGTGCTGGATGCGCTGGTCGCTACGTCCCAAGCAGCGCCGCGCCAGCAGACGGACTGACCCGCCAGGCTCGCCGCGGTGCGTACTCCTGCGGGTCGAGCGCGGGGGAGTCCGGCCGGCACAGCGCGAGGACACAGCCGCCGAACCCGCCGCCGCGTCATGCGCGCGCCGAGGACGCCGGGCCGCGCCAGCAGGTCGCCGACCAGCTCGTCCACGACGGGCACCGACACCTTGTAGTCGCCGGCCAGGCTGTGGTGGCCCTCGGTCATGACGGCGCCCACGCCGGCCAGGTTGCGCCGGCCCAGCAGGCGCTCGACCTCGCGCACCCGCGCGCACTCGGTCACCACGTGGCGGGCTCGCCGCCGCAGGACGGGGTCGGCCAGCTCGCTCAGGTCGCTCAGGTCGCACAAGCCGAGCGGCCGGCCCAACATGTTGGCCGCGGTCTCACACTCGGCCCGGCGCGTCGCGTAGGGAGAGTCGGTCAGGAGCCGCGGCGCCTCGCTGTGCACGACGACGAAGGCGGCCTCGTCGGGGATCGCCACCTGGCGCGTCTCGAGCGTGGCGAAGTCGATGTGCAGCGCGTGGCCTGGGGCGGCGGCGGTGATCGCGATCGGATCGAGCAGGCCGACGTGCGCGCCGGCCAGGCGCTCCGCCTCCTGGCAGCCCCGGGCCAGGGTGATGGGGTCGGCCGGGTGTCCCAGCGCAAGCAGGAAGGCGACCGAGAAGGCGGCGCTCGACGAGAGGCCGGCGCCGACCGGGACCGTGCTCTTCACCGTGATGGCGCCGCCGGTGGGAGGTGGCCACTGGCGCAAGAGGCCGGCCGCCAGGAGGGCCTGGGCGGAACCGACGCGGTCGTCCCCGTCAGGGGGATCTCCAGGGACAGGCCGGGGAACTGGTCCGACTCCACCCCGACCAGGAAGCTGTCGGGCTTCGGGGTGAACGTGACCTCGGTGCCCAGGTCGATGGCCAGGGGCAGCGAGAGGCCCTCGTTGTAGTCGGTGTGGTCACCGATGAGGGTCACGCGTCCGGGGGCCCGGGCCGTCGGCACGCCCACCAGCTTGACCGTCGCGGGCGGGGCGGGGGACGATCCTGCGCATGGCCGACGGAGAGCGCAGTGGACCGCTGAGGGGGATCAAGATCATCGAGCTGGCGGGGATCGGTCCGGCGCCCTTCACCTGCATGATGCTGGCCGACGCCGGTGCCCACGTGCTCCGGCTGGAGCGCGCGCCCAAGGGCGCCGTGGAGGCGGGGGAAGCGTTCGCCGCGTCGGGGCAAGGGTCCTACTGGGACCTGTTGAACCGGTCGCGGCCGTCAGTGGGGATCGACCTCAAGCACCCGGACGCGTTGGAGCTGGTGCTCGGCCTGGCCGAGCAGGCCGACGGGTTCGTCGAGGGGTTCCGACCCGGGGTGGCCGAGCGGCTGGGGCTGGGGCCCGAGGACTGCTTGGCCCGGAACCGGCGACTGGTCTACGGCCGCATGACGGGGTGGGGCCAGGACGGGCCCATGGCGCAGATGGCGGGACACGACATCGACTACATCGCGATCGGAGGGGCGCTGTGGTCGATCGGGCGGGCCGGGGACAAGCCGGTGCCGCCGCTGAACCTCGTGGGCGACTTCGGGGGCGGGGGCATGCTGCTCGCGTTCGGCATGGTGGCCGCGCTGTTGGAGGCATCTCGGTCGGGCGAGGGCCAGGTGGTGGACGCCGCCATGGTGGACGGCGCCGCATCCTTGATGACGATCATCCACGCCTTCCGCCGGAACGGCCTGTGGAACGACGAGCGGGGTACGAACATCCTCGACACGGGCGCGCCCTTCTACGAGGTCTACGAGACGGCGGACGAACAGTGGATGGCGGTGGGGGGGATCGAGGGGCAGTTCTACGCCGAGTTGATCCGTGGTCTCGGGCTGGAGGGTGACGCGTCGTTGCCGGGCCAGATGGCGCGGGACGAGTGGCCTTCTCTGAAGGAGCGGTTCGCTGCGGTCTTTCGGACGAAGACCCGCGACGAGTGGACCGCGGTGTTCGACGGGACGGACGCGTGTGTGGTGCCGGTGCTGTCGCCCTGGGAGGCGCACCTGCACCCGCACAACGTTGCGCGCTCGACGTTCGTGGAGGTCGCTGGCGCGGTGCAGCCGGGACCGGCGCCGCGCTTCTCGCGGACGCCGTCCGTCATTTCCTCGCCGCCGTCACCGCCGGGGGCCGACACGGAGTCGGGGCTGGTCGAGTGGGGCGTGGACGCCGACGTGGTCGCCAAGCTGCGGAAATCGGGGGCGCTGAGCTGAGGGGAGCGGAGCTGAGCTGAGGGGAGGCCGTCACACCTGCCGCCGACGCATGGGTACGGCCACCGGCAGGTGACGCTTGGGTCGAGGATCGGGGCGACGTGATCCTCCTTCGACGCCTCGTTCAACAGCCGGCGCTCACCCCGGTTGCGCGCGCCCATCCGGTACCGACTGAGTCAGATGGTGACGACGGGACAGGTGATGGTCCGAGTGATGCCCTCTACCTGCTGGACATCGCGCACCACCATGCGCCCGAGGTCGTTCATGGAGGGCGCCTCGGTCTGGACGATCACGTCGTAGGGACCGGTCACCGCTTCAGCGGTCAGGACGCCGTCGATGCCGCTGACCTGCTGGGCCACCTGGGCCGCTTTGCCGATATCGGTCTGGATAAGGACGTACGCGTGAACGGTCACGACACACCGTACATTGGCCGAGTGGCGATGTCCTCCAGGATCGAGCAGTTCAAGGACATGGCCCGGCAGGCCCAGAAGGACCTCTTCGACCAGGCCCACCCGATCGGACGTCTCTCGCTCGTCCAATGCGCCATGCTCGCCGGTGGCACCGTCGTCACGATTTCGCTGGCCGGATCATTGTTCTTCTCCATTTCGCCCAGCGCGGCCGACCACAAGGTCCTGCTGTACCTGCTCTTCACGATCGCGCCCTTCGCCGTCGTCTCCCCGCTCCTCGGACCGCTCATCGACCGCAGCAGGGGGCGCGCCGGCTCATGGTGGTCGCCTCTGCCATCGGACAGGTCGTCCTGTGCCCTCTCATGGCCACGCACCTCCACAGCCTGTTGCTCTTCCCCCTCGCGTTCTTCGTGCTCGTGTGCCAGAAGCTCTACGTGGTCACCAAGGGGGCGCTCGTTCCTGAGATGGCTGCGTTGAGCGGGTCCGACGCGGAGAGCGAGCGGGCCGGCTACGCGACGCTCAACGCACGGCTGACGCTGCTGGGCACGATTGCCGGCTTCGTCGCCTCCGTCCCGGCCGTCATCCTCTACAAACTCGCCGGTTCGCCCTCTGTGCTCGTCCTCGCCACCATCGTGTTCGCCGGCGCCGCGGTGGCGGGGGCCCGGCTGCCGGTGTTCTCTGGGCGCAAGGCGGAGCGGCTCTGGTCCGAGCCCGAGACCCGGGTGCGCGAGTTCGGCCAGCCCGGCGAGCCGCTGGCGCGGCAGCAGGACCTGCTGCGCCTGCAGCCGATCGCGAATCCGGAGGTCTTGCTCGGGTTGACGGCGATGTGCATCGTGCGGGGGCTCACCGGCTTCATGACCTTCATGCTGGCCTTCGGGTTGCGTCGCATGAAGGGTGTCGGTCTCTGGTGGTACGGGTTGGTTCTGGCCGGCACGGGTGTGGGGGCCATCGTGGGGCTGGTCCTGGTCGGACGCCTGCGCAAGCGGATGACTGAGCAGCAGCTCCTGCTCTCCTCCTTATGGCTCATCGCCGCGACGGCGGCCGGCTGCGCCGTGTGGGGCACCCTGTTCGCTCAGGTCGTGCTCGCCTTCATGGTGGGGCTGTGCGGAGCGGTCGCTCAGCCGTCCTTCGACGCCATGACGCAGCGCTACATCCCACTGTCAGCCCAAGGGCGCGCCTTCGCCCGCTTCGGCATGCGCCAGCAGCTGGTGTGGGTGGTTGGCTCCCTGATCCCGTTGGTGATCGTGTTCACCCTGCCCCAAGGCGACGCCACCATGGCGGTGCTGGCGGCACTGGGCGGCCTTTCCTACGTGTCGGGGCGACGTGCCGCCCACGCGCCTCGGTTCGTGCAGAGGGAGTTCCGGGGCGGGGACGAGCGCGACGTCCGTGACATGCGGGACCTCGGCGATATGGGAGAGGCGGGGGGCTCGGCCTAGCGGCCGGGCAGGTCAGCCCAGGCGCTTCTCGAGCGCATCGACCTGCTCGGACAGCTCACCGGGGAGCCGGTCGCCGAACTTGGCGTAGTACTCGCGGATGAGCGGCACCTCGTCGCGCCATCCGTCGGCATCGACCCGCAGCATCTCCTCCATGTCCGCCCGTGACACCTCGAGCCCGTCGATGTCGATGGCCTCGACCGTCGGCACGGCACCGATCGGCGTGTCGACCGCGTTTGCCTTGCCGCCGACCCGGTCGAAGATCCATTCGAGGACCCGTGAGTTCTCGCCGTAGCCGGGCCACAGGAACTTGCCGTCGGCGTCCTTGCGGAACCAGTTGACGTAGAAGATCTTCGGCAGCTTGTCGCGTCTGCGGCGCCGTGGCGCCGATACGTAGCCAGTGACCCCAGTAGTCGGCCATGTTGTAGCCGCAGAAGGGCAGCATGGCGAAGGGATCGCGACGCAGATTGCCCACAGCGCCAGCCTGGGCGGCGGTGGTCTCCGAGGCCATGATGGATCCGAGGAACACGCCGTGCTCCCAGTCGTTGGACTGGAACACCAGCGGCACCACGGAGGCACGCCGGCCGCCGAAGAGGATGGCGCTGATGGGGACGCCCTTCGGGTCCTCCCACTCGGGCGCGATCGCGGGATCCTGGCGGGCCGGCGCCGTGAAGCGGGCGTTCGGGTGCGCCGCCGCCGTCTCCGATTCGGGCGTCCAGTCGTTGCCCTTCCAGTCGGTGAGGTGCGCGGGCGGGGTCTTGGTCATCCCCTCCCACCAAATGTCGCCGTCGTCGGTGAGCGCGGTGTTCGTGAAGATGCAGTTGCCGTCGAGCGTGAGGATGGCGTTCGGGTTGGTCGTCGTGTTGGTGCCGGGTGCCACACCGAAGAAGCCCGCCTCGGGGTTGATGGCGTAGAGGCGACCGTCGGCACCGAACTTCATCCAGCAGATGTCGTCACCCACGGTCTCGACCTTCCAGCCGTCGATGGTGGGAATGAGCATGGCCAAGTTGGTCTTGCCGCAAGCAGAGGGGAAGGCGCCGGTGACGTAGCGGGTTTCGCCTTCGGGCGACGTGAGCTTCAGGATCAGCATGTGCTCGGCCAGCCAGCCGTCGTCGCGTGCCATGACCGAGGCGATGCGCAGCGCGAAGCACTTCTTGCCCAGGAGGGCGTTGCCGCCGTACCCGGACCCGTACGAGATGATCTCGCGCGTCTCGGGGAAGTGGACGATGTACTTGTTGTCGGCGTTGCAGGGCCAGGGCACGTCCTTCTGACCGGGCTCGAGCGGTGCCCCGACCGAGTGCAGGCACGGCACGAAGTCGCCGTCGTCGCCGAGGACCTCCAGGGCGCCCTTGCCCATGCGGGTCATGATGCGCATGGAGACGGCGACGTAGGGCGAGTCGGTCAGTTGCACGCCGATGTGGGCGATGTCGGAGCCGAGCGGTCCCATGGAGAAGGGCACGACGTACATCGTGCGGCCGCGCATGCAACCGGAGAACAAGCCGTCGAGGAAGGCGCGCATCTCGCCGGGTTCACGCCAGTTGTTGGTCGGACCGGCGTCGATCTCCTGTTCCGAGCAGATGAACGTGCGGTCCTCCACACGGGCGACGTCACCCGGGTCCGAGTGGGCCCAGTAGGAGTTCGGCCGCTTGGCGTCGGCCAGCCTGGTGAACGTCCCGGCGGCCACCATCTCCTGACACAGCCGGTCGTACTCGTCAGCGGAGCCGTCGCACCACTCGACGCGGTCGGGCGTGGTCAGCGCCACCGCCCTTTCGACCCAGGCCAGGAGTTTCGGGTTCTTCGTCGGCGCCATGTCGGGTGAAGTCAGCTCCTTCGTCCAGCCGGTTCGGTGGGGTCCAATGCTAGGCATGTGCCGTGGGATCCCCCAAACCTCGGCGCATGTCATCTTTTGTGGAAGACGAGTTGGTCGAGTTTATCCGCGGCTCGTCAAAAACGGAATTGAGGCCTTTGGCTTGCGTGACGACGCGGGCCTCGTCGACGTGTCAGGCGCAGGTCAGCTGGTGGTTTCGGTCGACAGCGTCGTGGCGGGCGTCCATGTCGACCTTGCCGTGTGTTCCCCCGGCGACGTGGGGTGGAAGGCCCTCATGGGGCGCTCAGCGATCTCGCGGCCATGGGGGCCGCGCCATTGGGTGCACTGATTGCGTTGTGCGTGCCCGGCGGTGCGGGCGATGGCAAGGTGGCGCTCGGGGTGATGGAGGGCGTGGCCGAGGCGGCGGAGGTCAGCGGGTGCCCCGTGGTGGGAGGCGACGTGTCGTCATCGCCCGAGCTCGTCGTCGCGGTCACGGTGCTCGGGACGGTCGGCCACACCGAAGGCGACGGAGACGGCGCCGGTCCGGTCCCACGCTCGGGCGCGGCGGCGGGTGACGCCGTCCTCGTGACCGGGCCGTGCGGTGCGTCGGCGGCCGGGTTGCGCGAGTTGCGCCGGGGTGCACAGGAGGGGGCGGCCGGGTTGGCCTACCGCCGCCCGGTGGCCCGGCTGTGCGAGGGTGCGCTCGCTCGACGGTGTGGCGCGCGCGCCATGATCGACGTGTCGGACGGCTTCGCACTGGACCTGCACCGCCTCGCCGACGCGTCTGGCGTCGGGTTCCGCCTTGACGAGGTTCCCGTGGCAGCTGATGCGACCTTGGACGAGGCGCTGAGCGGAGGAGAGGACTACGAGCTGCTGGTTGCCGTCGGCAAAGGCGAACTGTCGGCCTTCCTCGAGCGGTTCGATGCGGAGGGTTTGCGTATTCCGCTTCATGTCGGCACGTTCCTGGCCGACGCAGAGGTGCGGCTGCTGGGCGACCAGGAGCTCGAGCGGCTGGGGTGGCAGCACCGGCTGGGGTGAAGTGCCGCCGCGGGAGATGGGCGGGAGGTGGCTCAGATGGCTTTAGTCAGGCGACGTCCGTGGCCGTCGCCCGGACCCGACGCGGCGGCTTGGTCACCTTGCCGGCCCGGATGCACGACGTGCACACGTGCAGGCGCTTGGGCGCGCCGTCGACGACGACTCGGACTCGCTGCACGTTGGGGTTCCAGCGCCGCTTGGTACGACGGTGGGAGTGGCTGACATTCATGCCGAACGACGGCTTCTTGCCACAGATGTCGCACACCGATGCCATGGGTGAACCTTTCGGAGCTTTCGGAGAGCCTGGGAGAACGTTCCTACCGAAGCCCGTGGAAGCGCCGCTGCGGGCGCCGGCCAGGCTTTCGAGAACGGCCCTGAAGATTAGCATCCCCATGCATGGCCTCCCTGGCGACTCGGCGCGGAGGACCTCCGCGCCGTGATGGGTGGCTACCGCGACGCGCTCCGGCTGCACCAGGCCGAGATCAACAGGCTCAACGTCTACCCGGTGCCCGACGGCGACACCGGCACCAACATGGCCTTGACCCTCGAGGCCGTGGTCACCGAACTCGAGGGCGTGGAGGCCGGCTCAGGCTTGTTCGAGGTCTGCCAAGCCATCGGCCACGGATCGCTCATGGGTGCCCGGGGCAACTCGGGCGTGATCCTCTCCCAGATCCTGCGCGGCATGAGCGAGCGCATGGGCGGCGCACCCGAGCCGGGTGTGGGGCCCGAGCTCCTGGCCGACGCCATCACCCACGCCGCCGAGCTGGCCCGGCGCGCCGTCGTGCGACCGGTCGAAGGCACCATTCTCACGGTGGCCACCGCGGCGGCCGAGGGCGCCGCGGCCGGCGCGGGTCTCGTCGGTGTCATCGAGGGCGCACGCGGCGAGGCCGCCGACGCGCTGGCCCGCACGCCTGACCTGCTGCCGGTGCTCAAGCAGGCCGGCGTGGTGGACGCCGGCGGCGCCGGCCTCCTGCTCCTGCTCGATGCCTTCCTGCTCGTCCTCGACGGCCGCCCCCTCCCCGAGCCTTCGGGCGTCGCCGCGCCGAAGGGTTCGGGCCTGACCGGGGTCGCGGCGGGCAACGGGTCGGGGTCGTGGCGCTCGGGCCACGAACACGACGCTGACGCCACGGACGCCACCGCCTCCGTCGCCTCCGTGAGCGACCTGCGCTACGAGGTCATGTACCTGCTCACTGCGCCCGACGTGGCCATCGACGCCTTCAAGGAGGTGTGGGCCGGCATCGGCGACTCCATCGTCGTGGTCGGCGGGGACGGCATGTGGAACTGCCACATCCACACCAACGACATCGGTGCCGCCATCGAGGCCGCTCTCGACGCAGGACGCCCACAGCGCATCCGCGTCACCGACCTCGACGAGCAGGTCGAAGAGGAGCGATGGGTGCGCGAGAGCGTGGGCGCGCCGGGTGCCGGACCCAGTCTCGAGGGCGCCGGGCCGCCGCCCACCACGAGCATCGTCGCCGTCGTCACCGGCGACGGCATCGGCCGCATCTTCCGCTCGCTCGGGGTGCACCACCTCGTGGTCGGTGGCCAGACGATGAACCCCGCCACGGCAGACCTGGTCAAGGCCGTCGAGGCGGTGCCCTCCAAAGAAGTTGTGATCCTGCCGAACAACAAGAACATCCGTCCCGTGGCCGAGCAGGTCGACGCGCTGAGCGACAAGACGGTACGTGTCCTGGCGACCGGCTCCATCGTCGAAGGCTTCGCCGCGCTCCTGGCCTACGACCCCGCGGCAGACGCCGAGGCCAACGTCGCCGCCATGGCCGAGTCGGCCGAACGCGTGGTGCCCGCCGAGATCACCCACGCCGTGCGCGACACCACGACCGACGCCGGCGAGGTGCACGAGGGCGACTACATCGGCCTTTCGCGCGACGGGGTGATCGCCGTCGCCGATTCTGTCGTGATGTGCGCCCGCATCCTGCTGAGCCGGCTGCTCAACGACACGCACGAGCTGGTGACGCTGATTGAGGGCGAGGGGGCCAAGATCGGCGACACCCGAAGCATCGAGGAGTGGCTGTCCGACGAGTACTCCGACGTGGCTCTCGAGGTCCACCAGGGCGGCCAACCCCTCTACCCCTACCTGCTGGGGATTGAGTAGCGGCCGCGCGCTCAGCGCCCTGCGCGCCATCGACGTGTCGCGGCTCCATGGCGTGTCGGAGCGGCGGGCGAAGATGCTGGCCGAGCTCGGGGTCGAGACCGTGCTCGATCTGGTCACGACCTACCCCCGCCGCTACATCGACCGCACCCGCCAGGCCGACGTGTCGGACCTCCGTGTCGGCGACGAGGCCGCCGTTCTTGCCACCGTGCAGTCGGCACGCGGACGCCGGGCCCGCACCGGGCGGGCCATGGTGGACGTCGTCGTACGCGACGAGACGGGCCGGCTTGACATCGTGTTCTTCAACCAGCCCTGGCGCGCCAAACAGCTCGAGGCGGGCACCGAGGCCATCTTCTTCGGCAAGGTGACCGAGTACCGGGGCAAACGCCAGATGGCGAACCCGGTCGTCGACGTGGTGGCAGGTGCCACACCAGGCCGGAGGACGCTGCGCATCCTTCCCGTGTACCCCGCCTCGGACAAGGTGGGGCTGACCAGCTGGGAGATCGGCTCACTCGTGGGAGAAGCCCTCCAGCGGGCCGGTGACTTTGCTGATCCACTCCCCGAGGAGTGGCGCACTTCGCTCGACCTGTGGGGAAGGACCGATGCGTTCCACGGCATCCACCTGCCCGAATCGTTCGACGCCCGCGACGGGGCCCGGCGGCGCCTCGTGTTCGACGAGCTGTTCCGCTTGCAGCTCGCACTCGTCCTGCGCCGGCGCGCGTTCGAGACCGACGCCCGGGCGCTCCGCCACGACGTGTCGCCCCGGGAGGTGTCGGGCGCCGTGTCCGGGACCCTCGTCGCGCGATTCCTCGCCGGCCTGCCCTACGAGCTCACCCGCGCCCAACGCCAGGCGCTGGCGGTGATCGTCGCCGACATGGCGGGTCCGTTCCCGATGCACCGGCTCCTCCAGGGCGACGTCGGCTCGGGCAAGACGGTCGTCGCGCTCGCCGCGTTGCTCGCCGCCGTGCAGAGCGGGCACCAGGGCGCGCTCATGGTGCCGACCGAGGTGCTGGCCGAACAACACTTCTCGGCGGTGCGCGCCCTGCTCGGCGACCTGGAGGGCCCCGGCGGCCTGGCGGGCGGGGAGGTGCGGGTCGAGCTGCTCACGAGCAGGGTCAAGGGCAAGGCGCGGGCCGCCGTGCTCGAGGGATTGGCCACCGGCGCCTTGAGCCTTGTGGTGGGGACGCACGCGCTGTTGACCGAGGAGGTGTCGTTCGCGTCGCTCGGTGCCGTGGTCATAGACGAGCAGCACCGCTTCGGTGTCGAACAGCGCGCCTCGCTGCGGGCCAAGGGGGCGGAAGGCCCAGGCGACCCCGACCTGCTCGTCATGACCGCGACGCCCATCCCGCGCACCGCCGCCATGGTGATCTTCGCCGACCTGGACCTCACGACGCTCGACGAGCTCCCGCCCGGCCGCGTCCCGGTCACGACCGTCTGGCTGCCCGGTGATGCCGACGTGAAGGAGGCCTGGGACACCGTGCGCACCGAGGTGGCAGCCGGCCACCGTGCCTTCGTGGTGTGCCCGCTCGTCGGCGACTCCGAGCGCGTGCAGGCCAAGTCGGCCACCGAGGAGTTCGAGCGCCTGACGGCCGACGGCGGCGAGCTGGCCGGCCGGCGCGTGGGGATCGTGCACGGGCAGATGCCGGCGGCCGAGCGCGAGGAGACGATGGCGCGCTTCCGTGCCGGCGACGTGCAGGTGCTCGTGGCCACCACGGTGATCGAAGTCGGCGTCGACGTGCCCGAGGCCACGGTCATGGTCGTGGAGAACGCGGACCGCTTCGGCATGGCGCAGCTGCACCAACTGCGCGGCCGCGTCGGCCGCGGCAGCGCCACCGGCTACTGCTACCTGCTGGGCGGCGAGCAGGGCAACGAGCGCCTGGCCGCGGTGGCCGGCTCCACCGACGGCTTCGCGCTGGCCGAGGCCGACCTCCGTCTGCGCGGGGAGGGCACGCTGCTCGGCGCCCGCCAGAAGGGGCAGAGCGACCTGCGTCTGGCCTCGCTGACCGACGAGGGCGATCTCGCGCTCCTGGAGGAGGCGCGTCGGGTGGCCACCGCCCTGGTCGACCGGGACCCGGTCCTGGCGGGACACGCCGACCTGGCCGACGAGGTCAAGCTGCTGCTGAGCGAGGACGAGGGGGAGTACCTCTTCAAGAGCTGAGTGAGGGCGGCCCGCCCGTAGTGTGGGGCCGATGCGCGTCATCGGAGGCCGGAGCCGGGGGCGCCGGCTGGCGGCCAAGCTCCCGCGGACCGTCCGGCCGACCTCGGACCGGGTGCGCGAATCGATCTTCGACATCCTGGGCTCCCAGGGCGGCGTCGAGGGACTGTCTGTGGTCGACCTCTTCTGTGGGAGCGGCGCCCTGGGTGTCGAGGCGCTGTCCCGGGGCGCCGCATCGGCCACGTTCGTCGACCGCGACCCGGATGCCCTCGATGCGGTGCGCCAGAACCTCGCGGCGGTCGGCCTGCGGGAGGAGCCTGCGACGCTCGTGCGGGCCGGGCTGCCGGGCTGGTTGGAGGCGTCGCGCGTCCCGGATTTCGACCTTGCGCTGTGCGACCCTCCTTACGACTTCGAGGACTGGGCGGCCCTGCTGGGCGCGCTGCGGGCCGACGTCGCCGTCATGGAATCAGGGGCCCCGATCCCCCTCACCGGGGGTTGGGTGGTCATGAGGGAGCGGCGGTACGGCGGTACGCTCGTCACCGTGGTCCAGCGCAGCCGGTCCGGCTCGTGAAGGTCGGGCTCTTCCCGGGGTCCTTCGACCCCTTCCACAACGGGCACCTCGAGATCGTCGAGCGGGCCAGCCACCTCTTCGACGAGGTGGTCGTCGCCGCGCTCCGCAACCCGCAGAAGAGTGGGCCGCTCTTCACGCTCGAAGAGCGCGAGGCCATGCTGGAGGAAGTCACGTTGCACCTCCCCTCGGTGCGCATCGTCTCGGTGTCCACGTTGCTGGTGAACGTGGCCCGCGACGTCGGGGCGTCGGCCATCGTGCGCGGCCTGCGCGCCGTCTCGGACTTCGAGACCGAGATGCAGATGGCCCAGATGAACAACCAGCTCTCCGGCGTGGAGACCATCTTCATCCCGACGAGCGCCAAATATTCCTTCATCGCCTCCAAGCTCGTGCGCGAGGTGGCGCGCTTCGGCGGCGACGTCTCGAGTTTCGTCCCCCCGGTCGTGGCCAAGCGCCTGGTGGAGAAGTTCGGCACGGGCGACGTCGCCGGGTGACGGCCCGATGAGCGACCCCTATCTCGAGGAAGACGTCGCCCCGCCCGCGGAGGAGGTCGGGGTCGAGTCGGTCTTGCACCAATTGCTCGATCTCATCGCCGCGGCCAAGTCGATGCCGCTGTCCTCGTCGGTCATGGTGTCGCGCGAGGAAGTGATCTCCCTCGTACAGGCCGCGTTGGACAGTCTTCCCGAGGAGCTGCGCCAAGCGCGCTGGCTGTTGCGCGAGCGCGAGGAGTTCATGGCGGAGCGCACGCGCGAGGCCGAGGCGCTCATGGACGAGGTGCGCGGCGAGGCGGAGCACATGGTCCAGCGCACCGAGATCGTGCGCCAGGCCAACGCGGTGGCCCAGCACATCCTCGACGACGCCAACGAGGAGGCGCGTACGTTGCGCCACCAGGCCGAGGACTTCGTGGACCAGAAGCTGGCGGGAATGGAGATCGTGCTGGACCGCTTGACCCGGACCGTGCAGGCCGGGCGGGCGAAGCTGGCGGCGCCGCTCGTCGAGCCGGCGGCCGACGAGAGCACCGGGCCGGAGGAGGACGGCTTCTTCGACCAGGACCAGTCCTGATTGCTGCCACCGCCATCGCCACCGTAAGAGCGAACGTGAAGGAGGAGTCGTCATGGTCATCGAACCCTTCGTCGTCCCGGTCGCCAAGTTGCGCCGGTCCCACGCGCACGCGCAGACCCAGCACGAGATCCGCCGCGGCGAGGTCGCCCTCGCCGGACCCTTGCACGAGGCCGGGATCGACCCGGGCCGCAGCGTGGTTCCTGCCGGCGTGGAGGCCGAGGTGGACGTGACCCTCACGGCGTTCGAGGGCGGGCTAGAGGCCGTGGGCACCGTGAGGGCGCCCTGGGAGGGCGTCTGCCGGCGCTGTGCCGAACCGGTGTCGGGCGTCTTGGAGATCAAGGTCCACGAGCGCTTCGGCGACCCCGCCGGCGGCGCCACGGCCGACGAGGACTTCTACCCGATCGTCGACGACCACATCGACCTGGGGCCCCTGGCGCGCGACGCCCTCGTGCTCGAGCTCCCCATGGCGCCCCTGTGCCGGGAGGACTGCGCGGGGCTGTGCCCCCAGTGCGGGGCGAACCGCAACGAGGGCGACTGCGGCTGCGTTGCCCCACGGGACCCCCGGTGGGCTAACCTCGACGTGCTCCGGTAGCCGTTCCGCCCCGCCCGGCGCGCTCCGGAACCACCTCGATGCGATCGCTGGAGACCGTCCATGGCCGTTCCGAAGAAGAAGAAGTCCAAGGCCAAGGGCCGCAGCCACCAGGCCGCGGCCTGGCGGCTGGGACGCCCGCCCCGCAGCGTGTGCCCGCACTGCCAGGCGGCCAAGACCCCGCACGTCGTCTGCCCCAGCTGCGGCTGGTACAAGGGTCGCCAAGCGATCGAGGTCGACTGACTTGAGCCGCCGGGCTGAGCGTCCCTCGCCCGAGACGCTGGCCACCCTCCCGGTCGCCGTCGATGCCATGGGCGGCGACAAGGCCCCGGCAGAGATCATTGAGGGCGCCCGCCGGGCCGCCGACCAGCACGGTGTCGCCGTCGTGCTCGTGGGGCCGCCCGAGCAGGTGGGCGACACCCAGGGCCTGGAGCTCTTGCCTTGCACCGAGGTGATCGCCATGGACGAGGACCCGGCCGGCGGGGTGCGCCGCAAGAAGGACTCCTCCCTGGTGCGCTCCGCTGAGCTGGTCCGCGACGGCAAGGCCTGCGCCATGGTGTCGGCCGGCAACACCGGGGCCACCATGGCCTCCGCGCTGCTGCGCATGGGCCGCCTCCCCGGCGTGGTGCGGCCCTGCATCGCCACCCCGCTGCCCCGCCTGGGCCGGACCCCCGCCGTCCTGGTGGACGCCGGGGCCAACTCCGAGTGCACCGCGCAGATGCTCGTCCAGTTCGCCCTGATGGGCGCCGCCTACGTGGCGGCCCGCTTCGGTACCGAGTCGCCCAGCGTGGGCCTGCTCTCCATCGGGGAGGAGCCGTCCAAGGGGACGCCGCTGGTGAAGGAGACGCACGCCCTCCTGGACGAGGCGGCGCAGGACGACCGGGCTGCTCCCTTCGAATTCCTGGGGAACCTGGAGGGGCGGGACCTGCTGCCCTCGCCGGCCGACGTGATCGTGACGGACGGGTTCACCGGGAACGTGACGCTCAAGGCCCTCGAGGGCTCGCTGCGCTTCCTCTTCGACACGATGCTGGGGGTCTTCGGGACCGACGACGCCACGCGGGAGGCGGCGGCCGTCCTGCTGCCGCATCTGCTGCCGCTGGCCGCACAGTTCGAGCCGGAGAACACGGGCGGGGCCATGCTGCTGGGGACGGACGGGGTCTGCGTCATCAGCCACGGGTCGTCCAACGCCACCGCCATGGTGAACGCGGTCCTGGTGGCCCACGAGTGCGCCATGCGGGGGCTGGTGGACCAGGTGGCGGCCGCGGTGCGTTCCGCCGAAACGCCTGAAAGGCCAGGTCAGGGGTTATAAACGAGCGGCTCCGCCTTGTCAAGCCCTAAACTGCCGGACGTGCCAGCCGAAACGCACACGAACCAGGGGCCGCTCGACCGCAACGGGGTGTTCGAGCTGATCCGGGACCAGCTGGCCGACATCCTCGAGACGGACCCGTCGACCATCACCGAGGGTGCTTCCTTCGTCGAGGACCTCGATGCGGACTCGCTCGCACTGATCGAGCTCGTGGAGGCCCTCGAAGAGGAGCTGGGGGAGCGGACGGTGGGGTTCCGCATCGATGACGAGGACCTGGAGGACCTGCGCACGGTCCGGGACGCCGTTGACTACGTCTACGCCAAGCTCGAGGCGGGCTGACCCTGGGGCCGAGGGGGCCCAGGCGGCCCAGGGGGCCGAAGGCGCGCCCGCCCTGGCCAGCCGGCTGAGCTACCACTTCGACGACCTGAGCCTGCTGTCGCACGCCCTCGCCCACCGGAGCTGGTGCGGCGAGCAGGAGGGCGGCGCGCCCTCCAACGAGCGCCTCGAGTTCCTGGGCGACGCCGTGCTGGGACTGGTCGTGGCCGGGTACTGCTTCGAGGAGTACCCCGAGTTCCCCGAGGGGAAGCTGGCCAAGGTGCGCTCGGCCGTCGTGAACACCCGCGTGCTGGCGTCGGTGGCCCTGCGGCTGGGCGTCGGCGAGGTGCTGCTGCTGGGCCGGGGCGAGGAGGGGTCCGGGGGACGGGGGAAGGCGTCGATCCTCGCCGACGCGTTCGAGGCGGTGCTGGGTGCGGTGTATCTGGACGGCGGCTGGGCCGCCGCGGAGGCGTTGGTGCTGCGGGAGCTCCGCGGCGCGATCGCCCAGGCCGCCGAGGAGCCCGACGACTTCGACCACAAGAGCCGGCTGCAGGAGAAGGCGGTGCGCGACGGGCACGGCACGCCTCGCTACGCCGTCGCCGGCTCGGGTCCGGACCACGACCGGGCCTACGTGGCCGAGGTGTTCGTGGGGGGCGAGCTGCGGGGGATGGGGACAGGGCGGTCGAAGAAGGACGCCGAGCAGGACGCGGCCCGGAACGCGTGGGATCTGCTGCTGGCGGGGGAGGCGGTCGAGGTGGAGGCCGATGCCTGAGCTGCCCGAGGTCGAGACACTGCGCCAGGACCTGGCGCGGGAGGTGGTCGGCCGCAAAATCAAGTCCGTGTCGGTGGCCAACGGCCGGTCCGTGCGCCGGCACCCGTCGGCCAAGGCGTTCCGGGCCTTGTTGGAGGGCCGGACGATCAAGTCGGTGGGGCGGCTCGGCAAGTACCTGCTGCTGACCATGGACAACGGGGACACGCTGGTCGTCCACCTCGGGATGAGCGGTCAGCTGCTGCGGGTGAAGTCGGTCAAGGACCCCAAGCCCAAGCACACCCACGTCGTCATCACCTTCAGCCAGGGCGGCGAGCTGCGCTACGTCGATCCCCGCACCTTCGGGGAGCTCTTCGTCTCCACGCCGCCGTTGAAGTCCGACGGCACGCCCTTGTCGCCGGTGTCGGGCACCGCCGGCGGCGACGGGGCGGCCATCCGCAAGGCGGTGCCCGAGCTGGCCCACCTGGGCTTCGACCCGATCGAGGACCTCATGAGCTGGGACCGCTTCGGCTACCTGCTGCACCAGCACTCGGGGGGTATCAAGGCGCTGCTGATGGACCAGAGCTTCACCGCCGGGATCGGGAACCTCTACTCGGACGAGATGCTCTACCAGGCGGGCTTGCGCTACGACCGGCCGGCGGACTCGCTGTCGGCGACCGAGGTGCGACGGCTGTACCGGGCCATCGTGGAGACGCTGGCCGACGCCATCAAGCACCGGGGTTCGTCACTGGCCGACGAGCAGTACCGGGACCTCTTCGGCGAGATCGGCGAATTCCAGGGGTCGCATCAGGTCTACGACCGGGAGGGCCAGCCCTGCCGGCGCTGCCGGAACAACATCGTGCGGGTCAAGACCGGCGGGCGGTCGACCTTCTTCTGCGAGCACTGTCAGGTCTGAGCCCCGGCGGTCCGGCACGAATTCCGATGGACCGGTATGGACCACCGGGCGCCCAGGCACCTTGTAGGGTCGCTCGAAATGTTCCTGAAGTCGCTCAGCATGAAGGGGTTCAAGTCCTTCGCCGACCCCACCGTGCTCGAGTTCGAGCCCGGCATCACCGTGGTGGTCGGCCCGAACGGCAGCGGCAAGTCGAACGTCGTCGACGCCGTGACCTGGGTGCTCGGCGCGCAGGGGCCGCGCTCGTTGCGCAGCGCCAAGATGGAGGACGTCATCTTCGTGGGCACGTCCTCCCGGCCCCCGCTCGGGCGGGCCGAGGTGTCGCTCACCATCGACAACGCGTCGGCCAAGTTGCCCATCGACCTGGCCGAGGTGACGATCACGCGCACGCTGTTCCGCTCGGGCGACAGCGAGTACGCGATCAACGGGGCGCCGTGCCGCCTGCTGGACATCCAAGAGCTGCTCTCAGACTCGGGTGTCGGTCGCCAGCAACACATGATCATCGGCCAGGGCCAGCTCGACACGGTGCTGAACGCGAGGCCGGAGGACCGGCGGGCCATCATTGAGGAGGCGGCCGGCGTCCTGAAGCACCGCCGCCGGCGCGAACGGGCCGAGCGCCGCTTGGCCGCGACCGCCGAGAACCTCGAGCGCCTGGGCGACCTCGTGCGCGAGGTGCGACGGCAGATCCGGCCCCTGGAGCGCCAGGCGGCAGCCGCCCGCTCCCACGATGCCGTGGCCTCCGAGCTGCTCACGATCCGCCGGTACTTGGCCGGCGCCGAGCTCGCCGAGCTCGGGGCCCGGCGCCGGGCCGCGGCCCAGAACCTGGCCGTCTGCCGTGACGAGGAGCGCGACCTCCACGACGCACTGGAGCGCCTGGACGAGGAGGCGAGCTCCACCACGGCCGAGCTGTCCTCGCGGCGCGAGGAGGACCTGGCCAACGCCTTGGGCCGGGTGCAGGGCCTGGTGGAGCGGGCACGCGGGCTCCAGGGCGTCCTGCGCGAGCGTGGGCGCGGTGTCCTCGCCGCTCTAGACGCCGCGGCCGACATCGACGTCGTCTCGACCCTCGAGGCCGAGGCCGCCCGGCTGGCGTCGGAGATCGCGTCGGCCGACGCCGAGACGGCCGCCGGGGAGGCCGCGCCCGAGCGGGCCGAGCTGCACGCGGCGCTCGCCGCGTGGCAGGACGAGGAGGCGGCGCTACGGGAGCGCTGGGGGACCGGGGCGGGGACGCAGACCGAGGGCGAGGTGACAGACGCCGACACTCCCGACGAGGCGGTGACCTCAGTGCGGGCGCGCGTGGAGCTGCTCGGGCGGGCCGCACGGCGCGAACAGCAGGACATGGACGCGCTGGCTTCACGTGTGGCGGCGCTGGAGCGCCGCAACGCGGCCGCGGCGGTGCGCGCCGACTTGGTGGCCAGTGCCACAGCCGAGCTGGAGAGTGCCGCCGCGGGCGTGCACGACGAGCTCACGGCGCGCACCGCCGATCTGGAGGCGGCGGTCCTCTCGTCGGAAGCCGCGCAGGCCGCAGCGGACGCGGCCGAAGAGGCGCGCCACCGCACCGCCGCCCGCGCGGAGGCGTTGGAACGCGCGCTGGCCGACCTGCAGGGGGCCGGCGGGCGCGAGATCCTGCGCGACGTCGACGGTGTCGTCGGCTCCCTCGTCGACCTGGTCGAGATAGACCCCGGATGGGAGGCGGCGTTCGAGGCGGCGGCCGGTGCGGGCGTCGCGACAGTCGTGGTGGACGGGCGCCGCTCGGCGCAAACCGCGCTGGCCACGCTGCGCGAGCAGGGGGTGACGGGGGCTGTACTGGCGCCCCGCCAGCGGGGCGGGGCCGGCACGGGCATTGACACGGGCACTGGCACGAACGCCAACGTCCTCCCCGCTGGCTCGAGCGCGCAGCCCGTGCGCGCCCGCGTGCGAGCGCGCCACGGCGGCGACGTCGCCGAGTCCGTCCTCGACACCCTCGTCGGCCGGGCCGTGCGGGTCGACGGGTGGGAGGAGGCGATCGACCTGTCGCTGGCCCGCGAGGATCTCGTCGTCGTGACCCCCGAGGGCGACCGCTTCGCGGCCACCGGTTGGCGCGTGCGGTCTGCCACGAGCGTCGTGACCGCGGCGGCGGTGGAGGAGGCGGGTCGGCGAGCCGCCGAGGCCGCCGCCACGGCCGAGCTGGCGCGGGCGACCCTCGCCGACAGCCGGATCGCGCTGGCCCGCTGCCGCGACGCCGCGGGCCGCCGCCGAGAGAGCCGCCGACCGTCACGTCGCCACCAGGGAGTCGTCGCAGGCCGACGTCGCCCGGGCTGCCCAGGAGCAACACCGGCTGGCCGACGAGCTGGCCGAGGCCCGTACCGCCGTCGCCGACGCCCAGCACCGCCTCGCCGACGTGACCGCCGAGGCGGCGCGGCTCGACGCGACGCTTCCCGGACTCGAAGCCGCCGCGGCCGAGTGGCGCTCTCTCCAGGACCGCCGTCGCGCTCTGGCCGGCCGCCGGCAGGAGCTGGACCTGCGGGAGGCCGGCTTGGCCGAGCGCCGCCGGGTCCTGGCCGAGCGGCACACCGAAGTCGAGCGACGGCTCCAGGGCCACGCGGAAGAGCGGGCCTCCGCCGCGGCACGGCGCCAACGCCTGGAGGCCGAGGGGACGGCGCTGGCCCGGCTGGAGGCGGTCGTCACCCGGGAACAAGAACGTCTCGACGGCATCTTCGATGCGCTTCGGCGGGACTACCAAGACCAGATCGACGCCGTGCGTGCCGGCGGCGAGAAGCTCGAACAGCTCCGTCACGACCGCCACACCACCGAACAGCGGCTCGATGCGGTCCGCACCCGCACCCGCACCCTCGACCTCGAGGCCAACGAGGTGGAGCTGCGCACCGAGACCCTGCACGAACACATCCATCGCGACCTCGGCGCGGCGCCCGAGGAGCTGCTCGGCCTGCCCGAGCCCGAGGTGCCGAACGCGCCCGAGGGCACGACGCTGCAACAACACGCCGACGAGCTCGAGCGAAAGCTCGCCGCGCTCGGGCCGGTCAACCCGCTCGCGCTCGAGGAGCTGTCGGCGCTCGAAGAGCGGCACAAGGAGCTCGAGGCACAGGTCGACGACGTGCGTGGCGCGCGCCGCGAGCTGCACGAGGTGGTGCGCACCCTCGACCACGAGATCATGACGTCGTTCGCCGCCGCCGCGGCCGACGTAAACGAGCACTTCTCCGCGCTGATCGCGATGCTCTTCCCCGGCGGCACCGGGCGCCTGACGCTTTCGGATCCCGACGACCTTCTCAATACCGGCGTCGAGATCGAAGTTCGCCCCGCCGGCCGCAACATCCGACGCGTGTCGCTGCTCTCGGGCGGCGAGCGCTCCATGGCCGCCCTCGCGTTCCTCTTCGCCGTGTTCCGCAGCAGGCCGTCGCCCTTCTACATGATGGACGAGGTCGAGGCCGCGCTCGATGACGTCAACCTCACGCGCTTCCTCGCCCTCGTCCACGAGTTCCGTGACGAAGCACAGCTGCTCATCGTGAGCCACCAGAAGCGCACGATGGAGACGGGTGACGCGCTCTACGGCGTGACCATGGCGCCGGGCGGTTCGTCACAGGTCATCTCGCAGAAGGTGGCGAAGGAGCCGGAGCCAGAGCTCGCGTGAGCGCCCCCGCGCTGCTCCTCGCGACCGGCGTCGGTACGTACATCATCATCGTCGCTGTGGTGGTCGTTTTGGCGGTGGCCGCCGCCTCGGTCACCCTCACGCGCTCGCGGCGGGGTCGCCGTGGTGCCGCACCGACCGCGCCACCCAAGGGCGCGCCGCCGACACCGCCGCCGCAGGCGCCGCCTTCGATCGCGACAGCGCCTGTACCCGCCACCGAGGTCGAGGTCGAGGCGAGGCAGAGGTCGAGGCCGAGGGCGAGGGCGAAGCCGCCACCTATCGCAGCCGGCTGGCCAACGTCCGCGGGTTGTTCAGCGGCGCGGTCTCCGCATTGCGGTCCGGGCGCATCGATCAAGCCACATGGGACTCGTTGGAGGAGGCCCTGATCCGGGCCGACGTCGGGGTCTCCACGACCAACGTGCTCCTCGACGAACTGCGGGCCAAGGTCGCGAGCAAGGAGGTCAAGGGCGGGGACGATCTGCTGGAGGCGCTTCGCCATTCCATCCGTCAGCTGCTCGAGGGTGCGGGCTCGCGGGAACTGCACTTCGAAGGGCGCGACGGGCAGCCCGACGTCTGGCTGTTCGTGGGTGTGAACGGAGTGGGCAAGACGACGACCATCGGCAAGCTCGCCCGTCGCCAGACGAGCGCTGGGCGCACGGTGCTGCTCGCCGCCGGCGACACGTTCCGGGCCGCCGCGGGCGACCAGTTGGCGCTGTGGGCCGAACGCACCAGGACCGAGATCGTCCAGGGCGCGGAAGGCGCCGACCCCAGCGCCATCGTGTTCGACGCCGTGCAGCGCGCGGCCGCCCGCGGCAACGATCTGGTGCTGGCTGATACCGCGGGGCGCCTGCACACGAAGGTCAACCTGGTCGAGGAGCTCAAGAAGATTCGCCGGGTGGCCGACCGCGACCCGGGCAACCTGACCGAGGTCCTGCTCGTGCTCGATGCCACGACCGGTCAGAACGGCTTGGCTCAGGCGCGCCAGTTCGCGGACGCGGTGGACGTGACCGGGATCGTGCTGACCAAGCTGGACGGGACCGCCAAGGGCGGCATCGTGATCGCCGTCCAGCGCGAGCTCTTCGTGCCGGTCAAGCTGGTCGGCCTGGGCGAAGGGCCCGACGACCTGGTCGACTTCGAGCCGGACGCGTTCGTCGACGCGTTGCTCGCCGTCGACTGACCGTCGCGCCGGGAGGACCTCGAGGCCCGCGTGCCCACACGCGTGGATAGCGTCCCTCGCGGGACGAAAGGAGCACGACGATGAGCACGACGGTTGCATCGAACGGTGGGAGGGGTGGCCAGAACGAGACCCTCGAGAGTGCGAGGACCGACCACGTCGAAGGCAACGGCAGCGTCAGTGACCGGCGGCGCTGGTGAGAGGGGAAGCGAAGGAGGCCGTGGCCCACTCAATTTGACCGACAAACAGAAGCGGGTCCTCCTGGTGGTGCTGGCGGCCCATCTGATCCTGGCCAAGGTCACCTGGCTGGACCTCCGCCGCCGCCCGGCCGCAGCAGTGCGGGGACCGAAGCGGCTGTGGCGGACATGGTCGCTGCTCAACACGACAGGGTCAATGACCTACTGGACGATCGGCCGGCGTCGGACCGCAAGGGAGCGCTGACTCCTCAGCCCACGAGGGGGCTCATGGCGTGAGGCGCGTCAGGGCGTGAAGGGGTTGGCCGAATTCCCGAAAGCGAGGGTGGCCACCACCGCCATCAGGACCCCCGAGGTGGCGATGACCGGCGTCGCCCACCGCCGGGGGAGCCGTGCGCCCGCCAAGACGATCAGCGGGAAGGCGCGCAGGGCCAGCCTCGGTGACCACGAGATCACGCCCGAGGATGCGCCGAGCACGAGGGCGGGGAGGACGTAGGCGAAGTAGAGCGGATCGGGACGGGTCCTGATCATGTAAATGAGAAGGCCGAGCACGACCAGGGTGCTCACGGCCTTGATGTCCGGGTTCGGGTTCTGCAGGTGGTCCTGCACCGCTTCGACGAACTGGCGCGGTATTCCCCAGAACGGTGCCGCCCCGTACTGCCAGCCCCGTTTCTGGGCGATGTACCAGGCGAACGGTGTGCCCGCCCACGACCACATGAACGCCATGAAGCCCACCAGCCCGACGGGAGCGAGGAGCGGCGCCGCCAGCGACGACCAGTCACGGCGCTGACGGATGGCGACAACGGCCGCCAAGATGCACGGTACGAAGATGGCGATGCCCACCGGGTCGGTGATCGGGGCGAGTGCAGCCAGGCAACCCGCCCACACCCAGCGCCGCCGGCGCAGGGCGAGGAGTGCTCCGGCCACCACCGTGATGAAGAGGCCCTCGGAATACACCATGGCCAGGACGAAGGCGCCCGGCCAGAACAGCATCAGGGTGGTGCCTTGGCGGGCTCTCTCGTCCCCTTCGTCGTCGCGGAACAAGAGCCAGACCATCACCGCGGCGGACAGGCTCGTCAGTGTGGTGACGATCTGGCCGGCCACCCCGGCGCCGACCCGGAGGACCTCGGACATGACCCAGATGAGCGCGGGGAGGAACGGGAGAAAACCGAGCGCGGATTGTGCGGGATCGCCCTGACCCTGCGGGATGACGTGGGGATAGCCCGAATGGGCGATGGTGAGATACCACTGCGCGTCCCACCCATAGAGTGCGCGCTGCACCGGAATGTGCGAGTCGTAGGTCGCAGCAACCGCGACGAGCAGGACGAGCACATGCGCCGCAGCGGCGATGCCGAGGACGGGGAGCGCCGGCCGGCAGGCATGCAGGACGTAGCGCAATCCGCGGCGCCCCCCGTAGTCCGGTTCCCGCGCCTCTTCGCGATCGGGCAGCGGCCGCATGACCGTCAGCGATGCCCGCCGCTCGTGCCCCCCGAGCGCGCCGTTCACCAGCGCATCGGAGTCCTCACGCATGGGCGGCAACCTACCTACCCCACCTGGGGTACCGCTGAGCGTTGGTCAGCATCGGATCCGGTCGTCCGGGAACCAACCGCAGTTGGTACGAGAGGCTTTGCCCGGTGCGAGGCCACGCGCCACTCGGCCCAGGTCCATCCGAACAGCACCAGACCACCGACGAGGGCGAGCGAGTTGCCCTTGAGGAAGTACCAGCCATCATGGGTCGCTCTCCAGTAGGGCTTCCAGACAGCAAGGGCCAAGAGGCCGACCAGGGCCGCCGACACGGCCGGCAAGCGGTGTCGTTCCGACCACGCCACCGCAGGGGCGACGGCGAGCCACGACCAGTGGTGGGTCCACGAGATCGGGCTGCACAACAGCTCGCCGAGGGCGAGCGCGAAGACAGCGGGGACGACGCGCCCCTCGGCGAGGAGGAAGCGGCACAACACAATGGCGGTAGCAAGGGTGACCGCGGCAGCGACCAGCCACAACGCGGTGGCCAGCTGTGGAGCCATGCTGATCCGCGCAATCAGGCCTCGCCAGCTCTGGTTGCCGAGGTAGGCGAGGTTGCCGATATGCGCAGGCGACAGGACTCCGTTGTGCCAGAACCACGACGACCCCGACGGCAGCACGATCCACGCGACCACCGTTGCGCCGGCGAAGGTACCTGCGCTGGTGATCGCGGCGCGGCGGTCGCGCTGCACGAGGAAGAACGCGACGAACACCAGGGGCGTGAGCTTGATCGCCGAAGCCAGTCCGACCAGAACGCCCCGCCACTTTCCTTTCACGCAGGTGGTGTCGAGGAGAATCGTCAAGATCAGGATCATGTCTATCTGCCCGAAGTACGCGTTGCTGTTGACCGGCTCGAGGAACCACAGCGAGAGGCCGGCGACCAATGCGCTCATGACGCCGAGCCGGAGTCCTCGCAAGTTCGACACGCGCCAGAGCGAGAGAGCGACCACGAGCAACAGCGACGCCGCATTGGCCATCCACCACAGCTCATACACGAGGCCTTTGGGCACGAGGTCCAGCGGACTGATCGCAAGCAGTCCGAAGGGCGGATACGTGAAGGGGAGGTGAGCGTAAATCCCGTACCAGTTGTTGTACGAGAAGGTCCCGGCGTACAGCGCATGGCCGGCGGTCCGGTACACCTGCAGATCGACGTAATAGGTGATGGGCATGCGCCGCCCACCCCAAGTACCGATGAGGTAGGCCCACACTCCGGCCGTAGCGAGGGCCGCGATGGCCCATCCGGGTGCGCTGTCAACCAGGCGGTCGCCCGGTGCCGCGTCGGCGACGAGGTCAGCGGACCGGCGCCTCTCCATCCGATTACGTTACCGTTCGATGACAGCGGCTCCGGGGCGCCCGAAGGCGCCCCGGGCTCAGCTCGGGTTCAGATTCGAATACTTTCCAGCAGGCAGTTCAGCGCGTCGCCGTTCCCCTCGAGGGTCAAGGTCTCCGGTGTGCGACGGCGCCACAACGTGAGGTACAGATCGGGGCAACGGGCCGCGGGCGGACGAGAAGCCGACGGCGCTCGGCTCGGTATGGCCGCCCTCCACGTAGGTTGTCGCCCAACGGGTGCACGCCGCCCTGGTGGTACACGAGGTCCGGCGAGGGCGGGTGCGGCAGCCAGCCGCGTCCCCTCCGCGCGCAGGGAGTCGATGTGGGCGAAGACGTCCATCGGGTGGCCGCCAGACCTTCCGTCAGCTCCTAGCCGACGTTGAGGAGATCGATCACGAACACGAGTGTGTCATTCGCGGCGATCCCGGGCCCTGGAGAATGATTTTCGTACCCGAGGCTGGGGGGAATGATCAGCTCGCGCCGGCCTCCGACCTTCATGCCGACGACGCCCTTGTCCCACCCGGGGATGACCCGGCCCTCTCCCAGGACGAAGGTGAAGGGCTGGCTCGTCCACGACGACTGGATCACCTTGCGCGAGGAATACGTGGCCAGCACGTACTGCACGGTGGCCTGGTGCCCGATGGTGGCGTTGGCGCCCGTGCCCTTGATGAGGTCGGCGCTCTCCAGCTGGGTCGGGGGCGGCCCGCTCGGTACCGTCACCGTGGGCGCCGTGCCCGCCGTGCCGGCGGGCGAGAGGTCCATGGAGGGAATGGTGCCGACAGCGACGAGCGCGCCGCCGGCGATGTGCGTCGTGCTCGTCGAGCCGGAAGCACCGGATGCGCGCGGAGCGCCCCCAGAGCCGCAGGAGGCCAGGCCGATCGTCCCCCCGAGGCCAATCAGGGCCGCGAGGGACCAGGTGCGGAGGTGAGGCGCCATGACACGCGACGCTATCGGCTCCCCGCGCCGGGCCGATGGCACCTAAGTCAACACGTCACGCGGTAGGGATCCCATGCGGCCGGTGCGACACGCAGGTGGGCCTCGACCAACGACACGAACCGTTCGGGCGCGAGGCTGCTCTCCGTGCCGTCCATGGTCAGCAGTGCGCCTCGCTCTGTCGCGTTGCGTACCGCCATCGGGTGCAGGCCGCGCACCCACCCGCCACCGAAGCGGTGGCCGCCCGCTCTGGGTGCCTGCTCGGGTACGGTCACGATGGCGAGATCGAGGTTGGGCGCCTCCTCCACCTTCACGAGGCCCGACGTGATGGCGTCCTCGCTCGCCTGCAGCGTGGCATCCTCCTCGGCCCACAGGTCGCGGGAGCGGTTGGGATGGTCGCACAGCTCGGTCAGGCGGCCCAGCATCTCGGTGTAGAGCAGTGCCGTGGTCGCGTCGTAGTCGGCCGGCAGCGCGCGACGGGCCAGCGCCTCGTCGGGTGCAGCGAGCGCGAACACGCCGACCAACCCGTCCTGATCGAAGTGGTTGTTCGACACCGCGGTCGCACCGGGGTGACGGTCGAACGCGTCCAGGTACAGGAAGGCCATTTCGGCCGACAGATCGGCCGTCAACTCTGTGGGCGAGCCGATCCCGGGCCAGTGCGACAGGCACAGGAGCGTGCCGTCGGCGGGTGACCCATCGGAGACGACGTGGGCGAGCCGGCGAGGTCGCCATAGGGGACGTAGTGCAGGTCGGGCGAAGCGGGCGCCCCGGACAGGAGCGTAGGGGCGGGACCGGTAACCTGAGACCTCATGTTCGATGCCCTGTCCGACCGCCTGGAGCGGATCTCCACGCGCCTGCGGGGCAAGGGTCGCATCAGCGACGAGGACCTCGACGACGCGCTCGGTGAGATACGCACGGCGCTGTTGGAGGCCGACGTCGAGCTCGGCGTGGCCCGCCGCTTCTGCGACGGCATCCGCCTCCGGGTCAGCACCGAGGCGCTCTCCAAGAGCCTGACCCCGGGCCAGCAGGTCGTGCGCGCCGTGCACGAGGAGCTGGTCAACGTATTGGGTGGGGAGTCGCTCAAGGTCACGTATGCGGGGAAGCCGCCGACCGTCGTGCTGATGGCCGGCCTCCAGGGCTCGGGCAAGACCACGACCTCGGCCAAGCTCGCGTCTGTGGTGGAAGCGGCAGGGCCGCAACCCGCTGCTCGTGGGCGCGGACCTCCAACGGCCCGCCGCGGTGGAGCAGTTGCGCGTCCTGGGTGCGCAGGCGGGCGTCGCGGTTTTCTCTGAGCCGACCGATCCCGTCCGCTGCGCCAAAGCCGGATTGGAAGAAGCGCGGCGTCTCGGCAGAGACATCTGCATCATCGACACGGCGGGACGGCTGACGATCGACGCCGACCTGATGGAGCAGATCAGGGATATCTCGGTGGCGACCGAGCCGCATTACACGTTCCTGGTCATCGACGCCATGATCGGCCAGGACGCCGTCGCCACGGCCAAGGCGTTCCACGACACGCTCGAGCTGAGCGGCGTCATCCTGACCAAGCTCGACGGCGACGCGCGGGGCGGCGCGGCCCTGTCGGTGAAGGGTGTCGTCGGCAGGCCCATCGCGTTCGGCAGCACCGGTGAGCGGCTGGACGACTTCGACCTGTTCCACCCGGACCGGATGGCGGACCGGATTCTGGGGATGGGGGACGTGCTGAGCCTGATTGAGCAGGCGGAACGCACGATGGACGGCGACGAGGTCGCGAAGAGCGCGAGCCGCCTCATGCAGGGGCAGTTCACGCTCGACGACTTCCTGTCGCAACTGCGTCAAGTGAAGAAGATGGGTTCTCTCGGTGGCCTCATGCGACTGATGCCGGGGATGTCCAAAGAGATGCGGCAGGCGGCAGGGCAAATCGACGACGGCGAGGTAGCCAGAGTGGAGGCGATCGTCTGTTCCATGACTCCGGCCGAGCGCAACGACACCTCCTTGATGGACGGGTCGCGTCGGTCGCGGGTTGCCCGTGGGTCGGGAACCTCGATTCAGGACGTCAACGGTCTCTTGAAGCAGTTCAAGGAGATGCAGAAGATGATGAAGGGGATGGCCTCGGGCAAAATGCCCAACCTCCCCGGGATGCCCGACATGTCGGGGATGAGCGGACGGGCCGCTCGGAAGCTGGCCCAGCAGGCAGCGGCGGGGGGGCTCGGCGCGGCCGGGGCGGGCGTCGGCGGGGCCGGTGGTGTCGGGGGGGCCGATTTCGACATGCTCTCCCAGCTCATGGGCGACAGCGGTGAGCTGCCGGCATCGCTCTCCGGGCCGCCGGCGAGCGGTCCCACGAAGCCGGTCGTCAGCGTCAACAAGGGCACCAAGAAAAAGAAGAAGGGTGGCCGGGTCACCCCGCCGAAAGGCCGATAGGCACGCCGTCTGTCAGAATGGTCGGCCGTATCGCCGGACTTGCCGGAGACCCCCGGAAGACCGCCGGAAGGCTGGGAGGAATCAAGCCGTGGCAGTGAAGCTCCGCCTCGTGCGGATGGGCAAGAAGAAGCAGCCGACCTACCGGGTCGTGGCCGCCGACAGCCGGTCGCCCCGTGACGGGCGCTTTCTCGAGATCGTGGGCACCTATGCGCCCCGAGGGGCGTCGACCGCCGAGCCCGACGCAGTCATCAACATCGACAACGCCAAGGCCGTGAAGTGGCTCGTCAACGGCGCCAAGCCCACGGACCGGGTGGAGCGCCTGCTGAAGACGTCGGGGGCGTGGGACGAGTTCGCGGCGGCGAGCGCATCGAGGGCCAAGTGACCGATCTCTACGAGGCCGGCGACATCAACCAGGTCAACCGGGGCTCGGGCGGCGGGGACGTGAACGACCTAGACGAGGTCGAGGACCTGGATGTCGACGAGGACGAAGGGAACGAGGCGAACCGGCGCTTGGCCGTCGACGGGGGAACGCCGCTGGCGGTGCTGACATTTCTGGCGCGGGCGCTCTCGAACGACCCCGACTCAGTGGTGATACAGACCGAGGAGCGGCGCAACGGCCTGCGCCTCAATCTCCATGTGGCCCCGGACGACATGGGGCGGGTCATCGGCCGCCGCGGCAGGACGGCCCAAGCCATTCGCACGCTCGTCAACGTCGCCGGCGCCAAGGACGGCGTCCAGGCGACCGTGGACATCGTCGACGACTGAGTCGGCGGGGTCCGGCGGTAGTACGGACCTGCCCGAGCTGCTCACCGTCGGCAGGGTCACCAAGGCCCATGGCCTGCGGGGTGAGGTCGTCGTCCATTTGTGGACCGACGTGCTGGCGCGCCTCGCGCCTGGGTCGGTCCTGTCCTCTGAGCGTGGTCCTCTGACGGTCGTCTCCTCCCGGCCGTTGAGCGGTGAGCGGGGCCGCTACCTCGTGCGGTTCGACGGTGTGGCCGACCGGGTGGGCGCGGAGCGTCTGCGGGGTGTCGATCTCTCGGCCGAGGCCCTGGACCTGCCCGGGGCGCTCTGGGTCCACGAACTGGTCGGCGCTTCGGTGCGAGACGCGTCGTCGGGTGCGGAGCTCGGGAGGATTTCCGCGGTCGAAGCCAACCCTGCCAGCGACCTTCTGGTGCTGGAGTCGGGGGTGTTGATCCCGGCGCGATTCGTGCTTCGGGTGGAGGCGAGTGACGAGGCACGTATGGTCGAGGTCGAACTTCCCGATGGGTTGCTGGAGCTGTGAGGTGGTGAGTGAGGTCGACGTCTTCACGATCTTCCCCGACGTGATCGATGGCTATTGCGGCGCATCGATCCTGGGTCGGGCTCGCGAGGCGGGCGTCCTCGAGGTGAGGGTGCACGATTTGCGCGAGGGAGCCGACGACCCGCGCCGATCGGTCGACGACAGCCCATTCGGCGGCGGCGCCGGCATGGTCCTTATGGCCGAACCCTTGTTTCGCTCCGTCGAGTCGGTCGAGGACCTGCCGCGGCCGCTGTTCTTGCTGTCGCCCGGCGGGCGGCGCTTCGACCAGGCTGTGGCGGCCGAGCTGGCCGCGAGTGGTGACGGCGAGCGCAAGCCCCGCGCGGCGGCGGCTTCTCGCTGCTCTGCGGGCGCTACGAGGGGGTGGACCAGCGGGTGGCAGACCACCTGGCCGACGGGGAGCTCTCGGTGGGCGACTACGTACTGGCGGGAGGGGAGCTGGCGGCTCTGGTGGTCATAGAGGCCGTGGCCCGTCTGCTGCCGGGCGTGCTCGGCAACGAGGACTCGGCGGCCGACGACAGCTTCGGTGGGGGCCTGCTCGAGGCTCCGCAATACACCCGGCCGGCCGAATTCCGAGGCTGGTCGGTTCCCGAGGTG
Organism: uncultured Acidimicrobiaceae bacterium; assembly: GCA_963808355.1. Lineage (GTDB taxonomy): Bacteria > Actinomycetota > Acidimicrobiia > Acidimicrobiales > RAAP-2 > Bog-473. The sequence continues at coordinate 1,111,637 of CAWEFL010000002.1, read as the reverse complement.
CTCCGGTCGGGTGACCACGATGCCGTGGACGAATGGCGCCGGACCCAGGCGCTTCTCCGCACCGCCGCACGGCGGCCGGACCTCCTCTACAGGCTGGTCAGGGCGTCGGCGCTCACCGCTCGCGACGTGCGGGTCTTGGCCGAACACGGCTACGATGTTCCGTCCGGCGCGGAGCGCTCGAGCCGGGTTGAGCCAGGGAGGGCCCGAAGCCGAGACCGAAGGAACGCATCCGATGCATCCGACCGAGACGATCGACCGCGACAGCCTGCGCTCCGACATTCCTCCATTCCGGCCCGGCGACACCGTAAAGGTCCATGTCCGCGTCGTCGAGGGGAACCGGGAGCGGGTCCAGGTCTTCCAGGGGGCGGTCATGCGCCGCCAAGGGGGCGGGGTCTCCGAGACTTTTACCGTTCGTAAGGTGAGCTTCGGGGTGGGGGTGGAGCGCACGTTCCCGCTGCACTCGCCGACGATCGCGAAGATCGAGGTGACGACGTTGGGCGACGTGCGGCGGGCGAAGCTCTACTACCTGCGCCAGCGTCATGGAAAGGCCGCGAAAATCAAGGAGCGGCGCGGCGTCCGGGTCGGCCCGGCTGCGGCCGCTGTCGATGTGGGGCCGGCCGACGTCGTCGACGCGGAACTTGACGTCGAGGAGCTGGAGGAGCTCGAGGTCGACGAGGTTGTGGACGGCCAGGTCGAGGCGGAGTCTGAGAGGGTCGATGAGGTCGACGAAGCTGCCGAGGAGGCCGCAGACGCGTAGGTCCGGCGCAGAACGGCGCGCAATGAGCGAGGAAGACCTCGAGCGCTACGAGTCCGAGATCGAGCTCGGTCTCGTTCAGGAGTACCGGGCTGTCCTCCCCGTTTTCGCCTATGTCATAGAGACCGAGCGGCGCTTCTACCTGGCCAACGAGGTGTCGCTCAACGTGCGAGCGGACACGACGCCCGCCTGCATTGAGCTGGAGCTGCGCGACGCGTGGGTCTGGGACATGTACCGGCCCGCCCGCTTCGTCCCCGAGGTACGGGTCGTGACCTTTCGTGACGTGAACATCGAACGGCTGCCCGAACAGGAGCTGCGCCAGCTCTGAGGGTCGGAGCCTCCGCCGTCGGCCGGGCCCGCCATGTGGTTTCCAAAAAGTATCAACACGCTCGTGCATCCTTTCTACCCCCTCTCCGAAGGCACATCCGGACGACGGTCCAACCGTTCATCCACATGCCGAGCACAAACCCGCGGTGGCACTGGGACAATCGGGTGAGGATCGTGCCGCCGCTGGTACCGGGCCCACGGCTTCGCCATTCTCGACCGGAATTGGCGTTGCGCGGCCGGTGAGATCGACCTGGTCTGCGCCCGAGGGAGGACCGTCGTCTTTGCAGAAGTGAAGGCTCGAACCGAGTTGACGCACGGGCACCCCTTCGAAGCGGTGACGCCGTCCAAGCAACGCCGCCTCCACCGCCTGGCTTTCCTCTACCTGCATGCCCAGACCGTGCATTGGGCCGAGCTCCGGTTCGACGTGGTGGCGGTGCTCGGCAACGAGCTGGAAGTCCTCGAGGGTGCGTTCTGAAAGCTCCCCGGCCTAGGGTCGAGTCCATGGAGACCCTGATTGTCGAGCGCAAGGACGGCGTGGTCACGGTCACGATGAACCGTCCCCAGCGCAAGAACGCAGCCAACGGCGCCATGCTCAGGGAGCTGCGCGCGACCTTCGATGAAGTTGAGGACAACCCCGACGACCGGTGCATGGTGCTCACGGGCGCTGGTGGCGCGTTCTGCTCTGGCGCCGACCTGTCCGATCCGAGCGGCCCGGCGACTGACCCCACGCGTTCGGGTCTGTCGCGGATGCGCCGGCTGGGCGACGTCGCGTTGGCTCTTCACCACATCTCAAAGCCCACGATTGCGAAAGTGGACGGGTTCGCCGTCGGCGCCGGCTTGTCGCTCGCCCTTGGCTGTGATCTGGTGGTCTGCAGCGATCGCGCCAAGCTGTCCATGATCTTCTCGAAGCGAGGCCTGGCGCTCGACAACGGGGCGTCGTGGCTGCTGCCTCGTCTGGTCGGCATGGCCAAGGCCAAGGAGATCGCGCTCTTCGGTGGCATGTGGAGCGGCGAGGAGGCGGCCGCCATGGGCCTCGTGAATCGGGTCCTCCCTCTCGACGAGCTCGATACGTTCGTCGATGACTGGGCGAGGACCCTCGCCGCCGGGCCGCCGCTGGCCCTGAGCATGACCAAAACGCTGCTGCACGCGTCGTCCATGGCCTCCATGGAGCAGGCAGTGGAGGACGAGGCGCGCTGCCAGGCCCTGAACTTCTCGACACAGGACACCGCGGAGGCGATGGCTGCGTTCGCCGAAAAGCGGGACCCCGTCTTCATCGGCCGCTAACCAGTTTGAACTGGCGCCAATAGAGTGGAGGCGTGCTCAGCGGCGTCCAAGGCATGATCGGTGAGACTGCCCTGGTGACCAAGGCGATTGAGGGCGCGCACCACCCGGGGCGCATCCGGGCCCGCGGCGAGGAGTGGCTCGCAATCCCGCTCGACCCGGACGAGGTTATCGTCGTAGGCACACGCGTCGTCGTCGCCGACGTAGAGCGAGGCCTTCTCGTCGTCTATGCCGTCGACACTTAGAAGAGAGGTACCCCATGTTCGCATCGGCCGGAGAAATATTGGGGGTAGTGATCGTCGCCGCCCTGGCCGCGGTCGGCATCGTCACCCTCTTCGCATCGCGGTTCATAAAGATCGTCCAGCAGGGGAGCGTGGGAGTCGTCAAGCGGCTGGGCGAGTTCAAGGCCGTCATGCAGCCGGGCATGCACATCTTGGCGCCGTTCGTCGACCGCATGGAGAAGGTCGACGTCCGCGAATTCCCGATGACGGGAGACCAGCAGGCGGTGATCACCAAGGACAACGTGTCACTCCAGGTGAGCGCGACGATCTTCTGCCAGGTGATAGACGTGAAGTCGGCGCTTTTCGAGATCAACGACTTCCAGCTGGCGGTCGACCAGTTGTCGCGTACGGCGCTGCGGGCGGTGTTCGGGGAGCTCTCGCTTGACCAGGCGCTGAGCGAGCGCGAGATGATCAACAGCCGCATGCAGGACCACATGGCGGACGCTACGGCGAAATGGGGAGTACGGCTGAACCGGATCGAGATCCTTGACATCACGCCGCCCATGAACGTCATCCAGGCGATGTCGGAGCAGAAGGAGGCTGAGCAACACAAGCGGGCTGCCATCTTGAAGTCCGAGGGTGAGCAGCAATCGGCCATCAATCAGGCCGGTGGCCGCAAGCAGGCAGCCGTTCTCGAGGCTGAGGGCGCCAAGCAGTCTGCCATCCTGAGGGCCGAGGCACAGATGAAGGTGCTCGAGCTGCAGGCGGAGGGCGAGAAGAAGGCGCTCGAGCTGCGCGGCGCGGGAGAGGCGGCGCGGCTCACCTCTATCGACACAGCCACCATCAACCCCCGCACGCTAGCGGTGCTGCAGCTGCGCGCCCTGCAGGACATCGCGGCTTCCGACAACGCGAAGGTCGTGGTGCCCTACGAAGCAACGAGCCTCATGGGCGCAGCCGAGGTCCTGTTGTCGACGCTGCGCACGGATCCGCTCGGCGGCGACGCGACCACGAACGGCCCTGCACCGGCGACCCCCGCCGCGCCGCCGGCCAAGCAACTGCCGCCGACCGACTGAGCGGGTTAGCAGGGGCCATCCCAGGGGCTCGAGTCGCTCGAGTCGCTCGAGTCGCTCGAAGAGAAGTCGCCATCGGGATCGCCCGCTTGAGCTGTTCCGGCCTTCCTGGGACTCGAAGTCGAACGATGTGAACGAATCACCCGATCGGGAGCGACGACCGTTCATTCCCGATGCTGGCATCGATCGCTTCTGCCACGCTGAGCGGCGCCCTCGGCACGCCCGTGTCGGTCGAGATCCACGTGTCGAGCGGCCTGCCGGGGTTCACGATCGTGGGCCTGCCCGATGCTGCCGTCCGTGAGGCCCGGGACCGCGTGCGGGCCGCCCTGCTGTCGAGCGGGCTGCCGTGGCCGATGCGGAGGGTCACGGTGAATTTGGCTCCCTCGGGGGTGCGCAAGGCCGGCGCCGGCCTCGACCTACCGATCGCAGTTGGGCTGCTCGTGGCGACCCAGGAACTCGAGCCCCGATGCACTGAAGGGCGCTCGTTCTGTGGCGAACTCGGCCTGAACGGGTCGCTTCGCCACGTGCCCGGCATGATTGCGTTGGCCGATGCGGCGCCTACGCCTGGCCTGGTGGTGCCGCTGTGCGACGTGCGCGAGGCCGCCCTCGTCCGCGGTGACGACGCCCGGGGCGTCGCGACCCTCGCCGAGCTCGTCGGGGTGTTGCGCGGGCACGCCGAGTGGCCGGTTCCTCCGGCGCCGCCCGCGCCGTCGGTCGTCGTGGATGCACCCGACCTCTCCGAGGTGCGGGGCCAGAAGGTGGGTCGGCGCGCACTCGAGGTGGCCGCGGCCGGATCCCATCACCTGCTCATGGTGGGTCCGCCCGGTTCGGGCAAAACGATGCTGGCCGAGCGTCTTCCGGGGATATTGCCACCGCTCAGTCTCGTCGAAGCGCTCACGGTCACGCGCATCCACTCTGCCGCCGGGGTGCTGTCCGAGGGTTCGTTGATAGAGCGACCGCCGTTTCGAGCCCCTCACCACCAGTCGTCCGTGGTGTCGTTGATCGGCGGCGGCAGCTGGTCGTTGCATCCGGGTGAGGCCAGCCTCGCCAGCCACGGCGTCCTCTTTCTCGACGAATTCGGGGAGTTCGCAGTCGCCGCGCTCGAGGCCCTGCGCCAACCCCTCGAAGAGGGTGTGATCCGCGTGAGCCGTGCTACCGGGACGGCCACCTTTCCGGCGGAATTCCTTCTCGTCGCTGCCATGAACCCGTGCCCGTGCGGGGAAGGTGTGTTCGAGGGGAGTTGCCCGTGCACGGTCGCCATGCGCTCCCGATATCGCCGCCGGATCTCGGCACCGCTCCTGGACCGTTTTGATCTGGTCGTGCCGCTCAACCGCCCTCACGTAGATGATCTCCTCCATGGCCCGCGTGGCGAGTCCTCCGTGGAGGTGGCGCGCCGCGTCGCCCTCGCGCGTTCCCGAGCTGCCGCACGGCGATCAACGGGGATGGACGAGATCCCGCTTTCGGCGGCCGCTGAAACGCAGCTCGAGAAGAAGCTTCGCGTGGGCGAACTCAGCGCCCGCGGGCTACGCAAGGTGTCCGGCGTGGCGCGTACGCTGGCGGACCTCTCCGATGAAGGCACGGTCTCCGGTGACCACGTGTCCGAGGCCTTTTCGTTGCGAGCGGGCCATCGAATCGTGGCGCCGTGAGCGCACGGACGCCGGACCTGCCCGAAGAGGCCTACGCCGTGGCCTTGGCCTCCCTCTCGGGTGTCGGCCCCGGTAAGTTGCGCGAATGGCTCGACCGCGACGCCCCGTCGACGGTGTGGCGGCGGGAAGGAACCGGGACCGAGACCGACGTGGGACGCGGGTGGGAATTGCACTCCCGCCTCGGCATCTCGGTTCTTCTGCCCGAACACCCTGACTACCCGCCGCGGCTGGTCGCAGATCCCGAGCCTCCAGCAGTCGTGTTCTGCCTCGGTGACCCGACTGCGCTGAGCGGGAGCACTCCGACGGTGGCGATCGTCGGCACCCGTTCCCCGACGCGCTACGGACTCGGAGTCGCCGCGCAACTCGGGACGGAGCTCTCGGCCGCGGGTGTCAGCGTCGTGTCCGGGTTGGCGCTGGGCATCGACGGAGCGGCCCATGAGGGCGCGTGCGCCGCCGAAGGCGCGCCGCCCGTCGGGGTCGTGGCCGGAGGCTTGGACGAGCCTTATCCGAGACGCCATGCCCGCCTGTGGAAGCGAGTGGCGGAGCGGGGTGTCGTTGTGTCCGAGTCCCCGGCCGGCGTCGCTACCGAGAAGTGGCGCTTCCCCGTTCGAAACCGCTTGATGGCCGCCTTGAGCGACGTGGTCGTTGTGGTCGAGAGCCGTCACGGCGGCGGTGCTCGGTACACCGTCGAGGCCGCCCTGGCGCGGAGCGTCCCGGTGGGCGCCGTCCCGGGGTCCATTCGAAGTGCGGCCTCCGAGGACACCAATGCAATGCTGGGGGTCGGAGCGTTCCCCGTGTGCTCAACCGCCGATCTGCTGGTGAGCCTCGCGCTGAGGGGCAAGAACGTACCCGTCGACCTTCGGAGTTCAGTGTCGTCGCGAGCGCCCGACCCCGGCGAGGACGGCGCCGTGTTCGAGGCCCTCTCCTACGACCCAACCTCGCTGGACGATCTGCTCCACCGGACGAAGCTCAGGCTTCCCGACCTGTGCGCCGGACTTGAGCGGCTCGCGCAAGCGGGGTTCGCCCGTGATCTCGGGGGCTGGTGGGTGCGGACCTGACCGTCCCGCGGGCGGGGTGCGAGGTCGAGCGTCATACTGCACCCTGGCAGAACGAAAGAACGCGCATGGACGACAAGAGCACACACCAGATGGACGAAGCGAACCAGGTCCTCGAGGCTTTGCTCGGACGGTTCCTCGCGGCGGCCGTCCGCGACCAGCTGTGCTGCCGCGGCCGGTGGCCGGCCCCGCTCATGGCAGAGATGGCAAAGGGTGGCTGACTCCCGGGCGAGTCTGGCGGCGCTGCTCGAGAGGGCACAGCAGCGCGCGCCATGGCAACCCGAGGACACCAAGTCGGGCGCGCGGTTCGAACGGCTGATGATCGACGGCGAGAGGTTCGTCCTCAAGTACCAAGACCCGCGCGACGACTGGCTGTTGCGCGCTGCCGGCGACGAGGGTACGTCCTACGTCCGATTGTGGGAGAGCGGCCTCCTCGACCGGCTCCCCGACGTCCTCGACCACGCGGTCGTGGCGGCCGAGTTCGACGGGACGGTCGGGATGGTGCTGCTGCGCGACGTACGCGACGCCCTGCTCACGCCGGACACTCCGTTCACGCCGGCGCAGCACGAGTGGTTCATGGAGCACATGGCCGCACTGCACGCGCAGTTCTGGAACTGGCGCGACGAGGTCGGCCTCACGCCACTCGCGAAGCGCTACCTCATGTTCTCGCCCGCCGTCGCGGCGGCCGAAGTGGCACGGGGTAGCGACGCGCTGGTGCCGGCGGTCATCGCCGAGGGCTGGCAGCGTCTCCCGGGGGTGGCGCCCGCCCTGGCTGCGGGCCTCCAGCCGCTGCTCGACGACCCGGCACCCCTCGTCGACGCGCTGGCCCGAGTCCCCCACACCCTCGTGCACGGGGACTGGAAGGCGGCCAACCTCGGCACCCACCCAGACGGGCGGACCGTCCTGTTGGACTTCGGCGAGGCGCCCGGGGAAGCATCGCCCCTCGCGGACCTCTCGTGGTACCTCGCCCTCAACGCCGCGCTGCTCCCCGAGCCGAAGGATGCGGTGCTCCAGACGTACCGCACCGCGCTGGAACGCCGCGGTGTCGAGACCGTCGGCTGGTGGGACGAGGCGGTCGCGCTCGAGCTGCTGGGCTGTATGGTGCAGTTCGGTTGGGAGAAGGCGCTCGGAGGGCCGGGCGACGAGCTGTCCTGGTGGGAGGACTGGGCGCTCCGCGGTGCCGCCCATTTGCCCTGACGCGCCGCCGCAGTCCAAGCCCTACACGCCGAGGCTCGACCCCGCCGCCTTCTCGAAGAGGCGGTGGGGGAGGAGCCGCTTGGCCGGGATGCCGACCCGTTCCCCCAGTTTCCCCACCGACACCCGCCGCGGCGGCCGTTTCGCCGACAACACACGCTCGACCGCGGCCGCCACGATGTCGGGCGGGGCGCCGTTGGCCTCGCCGCGTTCCATCAGCGTGATGGCCTTGTCCGCCGCCGCTGCGTAGGCGCCCGCGGCGTCGCCCTCATCGCCGCGATCACCGCGAGCAAGGCGATCACCGCCCGGAGCCCCGCTGCCGACCTTCTGACGACGCGCCGTGAATTCCGTGCGAATGTTCCCGGGCTCGACGAGCGTCACCTCGATCCCGAACGGCTCGACCTCGTACGCCAGCGCCTCGGCGTAGCCCTCCAACGCGAACTTGCTCGCGCTGTAGAAGGCCTGGAAGGGCAGCGCGATCACCCCGCCGATGGAACTGATCAGGATCAGGCGGCCGCTCCGCTGTTGCCGCATGGACGGCAGCGCGCACTGCACGACGCGCACGACGCCCCAGAAGTTCGTCTCCAGCTGTGCTCTCGCGTCATGCATCGGGGTGGTCTCGACAGGTCCGGCGACGCCGAAGCCGGCCGACGCCACGACGGCATCGAGGCGGCCGTGCTGTTCCAGCACGCGCCCGACTCCCCGGCGCACCTCCGCGTCGTCGTCGACGTCCATCCGCAGCACCTGCCAGCCGGCGGACATACCCGAACCTCCCACGCTCGCGCCCACACGCCGGCTGGCCCCCACCACCGTCCACCCGGCGCCGTGCAGGCGGTCGGCGCAGGCCCGGCCGATGCCGGCCGACGCCCCGGTGATCAACACGACCTTCGGCGCTGCCATACCCGCCCCTCTCTGCCGGCTCAAGACCCGAGACCCTACGTGACCTGCATTCACGGCAGCCACCACCCCAGGGCGCCCTAATGTCGTCGCCGTGGAAGGACGCTTCCTCCAGGGGGACGACTTCGATGCGCTGCGCCCCGCCGCCACCCGGGCCGAGGCCGAGGGCGCCGGCGCCGTGTTCTTCGGGCCCGGCCCGCTCGGCGACCCCTTCGTACTGGCCGCCGGCCTGAGCAGCGCTGTCACCACGCCCCTCCTCGGTGTCCGCGTCCGGCTCTCCACCGCCGAGCGCCATCCCGCCCTGCTCGCCCGCGAGGCCACTTCCCTGGACCACATCTGCGGTGGCCGGACGGTGTTGACCTTCCTGCCCCCCTTCACCGACGCCACCGCCGAGGCCATTGCCCTCTGCCGGGCCTTGTGGCGCGACGGAATCGCAGAGCACGGCGGGGTGGAGTACGTGGTGGAGGGCGCGGTCAATCGTCCCCGGCCGCCGACCGAGGGCAGCCCCCTCATCGCGCTTGACACGACCCGCTCGGTGACGGCGCCGGTCAACGGGTCGATGGGAACTGAGGTGGAGACCGCCGCGCCTCCTTCCGGTCTCGCCGACGCGGCGGACATCATCCTGCTCCCCACAAACGAACCGGATCGCTGCATGGTGGAGCGTGTGCAACCCGCCCCGCGCCCGCCCGGACAACCACCCGGCGAGCCCGAAGCCGGCCCTGCGCCCCCGTCGTAAGCTGGCGGACGTGACCGGGACGCGCATCGAGAGCGACAGCATGGGCGACGTATCGAGGTAGCGGCCGACCGCTACTGGGGCGCCCAGACGCAGCGCTCGCTGCACCACTTCGACATCGGCACCGAGACGATGCCTAAGCCCCTCATCAGGGCGTTCGGGATCCTGAAGGGCGCGGCGGCCATAGTCAACCGGGACCTGGGCAAGCTGGATGAAGACCGGGCCGCCCTCATTGAGCAGGCGGCGGCCGAGGTGGCCAAGGGTGCCCTCGATGACCAGTTCCCGCTACGGATCTGGCAGACGGGCAGCGGCACGCAGACGAACATGAACGCCAACGAGGTCATCTCGAACCGCGCCATCGAGCTGGCCGGCGGCGTCATGGGCTCCAAGCAGCCGATCCACCCCAACGACCACGTCAACATGTCACAGTCGTCCAACGACACCTTCCCGACGGCCATGCACATCGCCGCGGTGGAGGAGATCGTGCACCGGCTGCTCCCCTCGGTCTCCGCATTACGCGAAGCGCTGCACGACAAGGAGGTGCAATTCGCGGAGGTGGTGAAGATCGGGCGCACACACCTCATGGACGCCGTGCCGCTGACCCTCGGCCAGGAATTCTCGGGCTATGTGGCGCAGCTGACGGCCGACCTGGAGCGCATTGAGCTGACCCTCCCGGGCCTGTACGAGCTCGCCCTGGGCGGCACCGCCGTCGGCACCGGGCTCAACACCCACGCCGAGTTCGGCGAGCGCGTGGCCCGGGTCATCGGGGACATGACGGGCCTGCCCTTCGTCACGGCGCAGAACAAGTTCGCGGCCCTGGCGGCACACGACGCGGTCGTCTTTACCCACGGCGCGCTGAAGACGCTGGCGGTGTCCCTGATCAAGATCGCCGACGACCTGCGCTGGTTGGGCTCGGGGCCCCGCAGCGGGCTGGGCGAGCTGCGGCTCCCCGAGAACGAGCCGGGCTCCTCCATCATGCCGGGCAAGGTCAACCCGACCCAGAGCGAGGCGATGATCATGGTCGGGATCCAGGTCATCGGGAACGACGTCGCGGTGACCACAGCCGGGAGCCGGGGCAACCTTGAGCTCAACGTCTGCAAGCCGGTCATCGCCTACAACGTGATGCAGTCCATTGCGTTGATGACCGACGCTTGCCGCCGCTTCCGCGAATTCTGCGTCGATGGCCTGGAGCCCGACTATGAGCAGATCGACCGTCACCTGCGCAACTCGCTGATGCTTGTCACCGCGCTGAACCAGATCGTCGGCTACGACAACGCGGCCAAGGTGGCGAAGAAGGCGCACACTGAGCGCAAGACTCTGCGGGAGGCCGCCTTGGAGCTCGGGCTGCTCACCGCCGAGCAGTTCGACGCCGCGGTGCGCCCCGAAGACATGACACACCCGTGAGCGAGCCCGTCCTCTCGCCGGCCGACGTCGACGCGGCCCTGGCCGAGCAGCACCTGTCGTGGACCCGGGCCGGGGACGTCCTCGTTACGTCGGTCAAGCTGAAGGACTTCGCCGCCGCCCTGCAATTCGTGAACGCCGTCGGCGCTGCCGCCGAGGCGGCCAACCACCATCCCGACATCGACATCCGGTGGAACACCGTGAACCTGGCCCTGACGACGCACGACGCCGGCGGGCTCACCAGGTTCGACCTGGCGCTGGCGGCGGAGATCGACCGGCTGTGCCCTTGAACGAGACCGCCCCGGCTCCGCCTCCCTAGTCCCCGGCGGACTCCACCGGCTCCAACAATGCCGCTCGCAGCGCCGCGGTCAGGTCGTCCCCGGCACCCAGGCGCCGCACGTACGCGTCCACCGAACCGTGTTCGGCGCGCAGGTGGTCGAGCAGCGCTTCCATCTGCGCCGGCTCAGCCGAGAAGACCTCTGAGATGTTCTCTATGGTCGCGCGGCTGTCGGGGTATTTCACCATGATCTTGGCCCGGAGGCGCGTCATGGCGGCGCCGCTGAGCGCGTAGTCGGCCACCACCGTCTCCTCGTCCACACCCAGGAGGGACAGGACCAGTGCGGACAGCACGCCGGTGCGATCCTTGCCCGCCGTGCAGTGGAAGACGGCGGGGAGCGCGTCGGGGCCGGCCAGGACCCCGAGCGCGCGCACGAGCGCTGCTCCCGCGTCGCGCACCATTTCCAGGTACTGCGTGCCGAGGAGGCCGGGCCGGCGGTCGAACTCCGCGGCGTCCGGCAGCTTCTCGATGATGGGGAAGTGGTGGAACGTCACCGGATGGGCCTCGACGTCGAAGCGGCCCCGTTCGAGCTCTTCGCCCGAGCGCAGGTCGATCACGGTCCGGATGCCCAACGCACGCATGACCTGGAAGTCGGCCTCGGTCAGATCCCCCAGCCCGTCGGCCCGGAACAGCAGTCGCCAGCGGGTCTGCTGTCTGTCGCCGGCCGGGTACCCGCCCAGGTCGCGGAAGTTGACCGCCCCCTCCAGGGCGATCAGGCGCTCAACGGCTTCCTTTTCGGTCTCGGTCACGTCGTCCTGCCTCGCCCCCTCTGTATCGGCACTGCCCTGTTGGAAACCCGGCGTATTAGTAGTTCTGACTACTTGCTTTCGAAAGTTATGAGCTTTGCCTACTTGTTTCGGCGAAAAGTAGTAGAGGAACCCCGATACACAAATGAAGGAAGATCCGCCGAGGACTACGAGACGAAAGTGTGTGCCGCCCCAGCTCAGGGCCCGCCGGAGCTAAGGCTCAAGACACCGGCACATCCCACATGGGGAACCAGCGGGAGAGGTCAGATTCCACGGGCAGGTCGACTCCCACCATGGTGCGGATCCGCAGCTCCAGCTCGGTGTCCCGACGCTCCTTCTCCGCGTCGGTCGGCGCGAACGGGTAGAAGGTGCCCCGTTTGAACAGGTACACGAGGCGGAAGGGCTTGGCGTCCGGCGGTGCGTCCGTCCCCGGCACGAACCCGAACACCGAGCACAGCAGCTGCGGCGACCACCCGTTGTCCTGCAGGGTCGAGTTGGCCATGTGCACCTTGGTCACCAGTTCCTCGAGGTCGGAGTCGTCGAGCAGCAGCCAGCCGTAGTCGAACGAATCGAAGGTCTGGTGGAACTCCTCGTCCACGAGCTCGGCGATCTCCTTCTGGGCGTCTGCTGCGCCCTGACCCGGCGGGGGTTTCCAGCAGATGCCGGCATGGCCGGACGACACCAGCCCGCCGGCGCTCTGCAACGTCAACGCCGCGGTCGGGAGCACGAACAGGGCGTCGAGATTGGCCCGGACGGGCTTGGAACGCCCGAGGATTGTGTCCAACAGTCCCACCGCCGGGACCGCCTGGGCTTGGCTCAGCCGGCCTGGCCGAGCTGGTGCTCCAGTGCGTCCAGCTGGGCGAGGCGGACCTCGAGCGTGGGGTGGGTCCGGAAGAGGTTCCCGATGCTGAACCCGCCGCCACCGCCCTGGGTGGCGTTGTTGGCCACGGCCGGCGTGAAGAAGAAGGCGTTGAACGGCTCGGCCGCTCGGAGATCCTTGGTCGGGATGCGGCCCATCTCGCCCGTGATCTTCACCAGCGCCGAGGCGAGCAGCGAGGGACGGCCAATGAGCAGCGCGCCCGAACGGTCCGCCGCCAGCTCCCGGTAGCGCGACAGGGCCATCGTCAACAGGAAGCTGACGAAGTAGACGATGATCGACACAAGCATCACGATCAACTCGACCAGGGCCAGTTGTCCACCGCTCTGGTTGTTGCCGCGGCCACCTCCGAAGATCTCCGAGTAGAACATGACCCGCGTCAGCAGCCCGGCGATCATGCCCAGACCGCTGGCGATGGTCATGACCGCCACGTCGCGGTGGGCCACGTGGGAGATCTCGTGCGACAGCACGGCCTCGACCTCGGGTTCGTCGAGCCGGCGCAGCAGGCCGGTCGTGACGCACACGACTGCGGCCTTGGGGCTCCGGCCGGTGGCGAACACGTTGGGAATGTCGGTGGTGGCGATGGCCACCTTGGGCTTGGGCATGTCGGCCAGCGCGCACAGGCGGTCGACGACGCCGTGGAGCTCGGGCGCCTGCTCGGGCGTGACCTCCTTGGCGTGCATGGCGTACATCGCGATCTTGGCGCTGAACCAGTACTGGCAGAACAGCAGCCCGAAGGCGATGACCAGGATCAGCACCAGGCTGTGCAGTACGGCGAACAAAATGCCGATGAACGCGCCGTAGAGCACGACGAGGAAGAAGCCGGTCATGAGCATCCGGGTCGTCAGGCCCCGGTCCGGCTTGATGTTGCGTGAGATTGCCATCAGGCGCTCTCGCCTCCAGTCCCCCCCACGGTCTCGCCCCTCACATCGGCGGTTTCGGTCACGTCCTTCACGTCCTTCGCCGGTGCCCCGTCTGGCACCTCTTCCGCGTCCTCGGCGGCCGGCAGCGCCGCCGTTCCGGCCCCATCCGACCCCGTCCCGAGCTCGGCTTTCAGCGCGGCGAGCTCGTTGTCGACCTGGCTCGTGGACGACACCTTGTCGAGCTCCTTCTGAATGTCGTCCACGGGTTGCGTCAAATCATCCAGCGCACCCGACTCGAGCAGCTCGTCGATGGCGCCCGCTCGCGCCTGCATGGAGGCGATCTTGTCCTGGGCCCGCTGCATTGTGGCCCCGGCCGAGCGTGTGGAATCCGAGATGCCCGAGACCGCCTCGCCAACTTTCGTCTGCGCCTCGGCCGCGGTGTAGCTCGCCTTGAGCGTCTCTTTCTGGGTACGGAAGCGCTCGACCCGGGTCTGCAATTCCTGCGAGGTCTGCACGAGCTTCTGTTCCTGGTCGGTGATCTGGCCGTGCTGGGTCTTCAGCTCGCCGAGCTGCTCGCCCAACGCCGCCCGCCGGGACAGGGCCTCTCGGGCCAGGTCCTCGTTGCCCTGCTGCAACGCCGCCTTGGCCTGACCCTGCAGCTTGTCCGCCTGCTTCTGGAGTGCCTGCGCTTGTAGCTCTATCCGCTTGCGCGCCGTTGCGACGTCCGCCACGCCCCGCCGGACCTTGGTCAGCTGCTCGACCTGCTTCTCGTAGGAGAGGTCCAAGGTGTCGCGCGGGTCCTCCATCTTGTCCAGGGCCTTGTTGGCCTTGGACCGGAAGATGTCCTTGATCCGGCTCCACGTACCTGCCATGGATACCGAGCATAAGGCCCCGCGGGGGAGCGGTGGCACCGGGAGGCCCTGTCCAGGGCCCCGCTAAGGTCGCTGCGTGCCCGATCGTCTGTGCCTGCTCTCCGTCCACGCGCACCCCGACGACGAGGCCTCCAAGGGGGCTCCGACGGTGGCCAAGTACCACGCCGAGGGGATACGGACGGTGCTGGTGTGCTGCACCGGGGGTGAGGAGGGCGACATCCTGAATCCCGCCATGGACACCCCCGAGGTGCGGGCGGACATCGGCCGGATCCGGATGGCCGAGCTCAAGGCGTCCACAGACATCATCGGCTATGACGAGACCATCCTCTTGGGATACCGCGATTCGGGCATGCCCGACAGCGAGGCCAACAAGAACCCCGCCTCCTTCGCCCAGGCGCCCCTCGAGGAGCCGGTCGAGCGCCTCGTCGAGGTCATCCGCCGCGAACGCCCGCAGGTCATCATCACCTACGGCGACGACCACACGGGCTATCCACATCCTGACCACATCCGCGTGCACGACATCTCCATCCTGGCGTTCGACGCCGCGGGCGACCAGGACCGCTTCCCGGAGGCCGGACCTCCGTATGCTCCGGCCAAGCTCTATTACTCCGTCTGGCCCGCCTCACGCTTCAAGTTGATCCACGCCAAGTACCTCGAGCTCGGTATGGAGTCGCCCTTCGACGAAAAGTGGCTGGCGCGCATAGAGCACGACGAGGTCTACACGACGACGATCGGGATCGACGGCTTCCAGCAGGTGCGCGGCGAGGCGTTGAAGGCCCACGCCACCCAGGTCGACCCCAACTCGCCGTTCTGGTTCGGGCTCCCGCCCGACGCGATGCGCGAGATCAATGCGACGGAAAACTTCCTCCTGGCCCGCAGTCGCGTCGGCGGCACCGACGTGGCGGAGGATGACTTGTTCGCCGGGGTGCGGCTGGACTGAGACCGGCTCAGGCCGTGGGGCCGAGGAAGCTCAGGCGGATCACGCCAGCGCTCTCACCGTGACCCTCCCGCCCGCGCCAGTTCGCGCAGTGCCGCGGTAGCCGATGAGGGTGGCGCCCGCCTCCTCGAGGGACCGCCGGATCCAGCCCTCCTTGCAGATGATGTCGTAGTCGTCGACCCGGGCCGCCCAGTCGTCGGTGGCCAGGGACTGCAGCTCGGCGCTGTCGACGGCCGGGTGGAGGTAGAACTCGGTCACGCCTGGACGCAGGGTCCTCAGGTCCTTCTCGAGCACCCGACGCGTCCCCACGCCACCGGGCACCGTGCGCAGGTAGTCGGTGAAGACCGCACCCTCGTCGGCGGCAACGGTGCGCGCCGGGAACCCGAGGTAGCGCTCCACACTGGGGCTGACCATGCGTAGCGGGAGCCCGAAGTCCACGGCCAGCTCCAGGTAGACGTCGAAGAACTCGGGCCGCAGCTGGAGGGTCCCCATGTGCGCGTCCACGTGGCTGACGTCGAAGCCCCAGAGGATCGCCCGCTCAATCTGGGCCCGGCACTCACGGCGCACCTCGTCCAGATCGGCGTGGTCCCACACGTCCTCGACCGTCCGCGGGAACCCGCCGTCGCCGCCGAGCAGCGACGGGGCGTGCGTGATCGGGCCCCACCGGTAGAGCTCGTACTCCGCGTTGACGGTGAGATGGACCCCGACGTCCTCGCCCCGGTAGCGGCTGCTGGCCTCCCGGGCCCAGGGGCACGGGACCATGAGGGTGGCACTGGTGACGGTCCCGGTGGCCAGGCACTCGTACACGCCGACGTTGGCCGAGTGGCACGAACCGAGGTCGTCGGCGTTGATGATGACCAGCTTCGCGTCGGCCGGGTAGCCGAGCCGCTGCGCCAGGTTTTCTTCAGCCATCGCCTTCCGCTCCTCCGGACTTGTTCGTTCCCCCGGACACCGTGGCGTCCTGGGAACGGGCGTCCGATGCGATCTCCTTCTGGAAGGCCTCCACTTTCGCAGTCAGGACCGGATCCCCGACCGCCAGGATGCGGACGGCCAACAGCCCGGCGTTGCGGGCGCCGTTGACGGCCATGGTGGCCACGGGGACACCTTTTGGCATCTGGACGATGGAGAGAAGGCTGTCGAGCCCGTCCAGCTGGGAGAGCGCGACCGGCACGCCGATGACCGGCAGGGTGGTCACCGACGCCAGCATCCCCGGCAAGTGGGCGGCGCCGCCGGCACCCGCGATCACCACCCGCAGGCCGCGGGCGGCGGCGCCGTGACCGAACGCAAGCATGTCGTCGGGCGTGCGGTGGGCGGAGACGACGCGCACCTCGTGCGGCATGCCGAAACGCTCGAGCATCTCGACGGCACCTTGCATCACATCGAGGTCGGAGGAGCTGCCCATGACCACGGCCACCAGGGGTACCGGCGTCACGGGCCGGCCTCGCGAACTGCACCGCGTGCGCCGATCCCCTCGGGCATCTGTACGCCGGCGGGGACGGGCGTGCCGAGCGCCAGCGCGGCCGCCCAGGCCCGGGCGCGCACCTGCTCGGCGTCGGCCCCACAGACGGTCACGTGCCCCAGTTTGCGTCCTGGCTTCGGGCCCTTGCCATACAGGTGCACGTGGACGTCCTCGTAGGCCAGGCCCGGGCCCAGCCGCCGGGTCGGGTCCTCACCCGAGGGCCCGCCGAACACGTTTACGCTGGCCACCTGCGAGTGCTGCGGCTCGGTCCGGCCGAGCGGCAAGTCCAGCACCGCCCGAATGTGATTCTCGAACTGCGAGGTCACCGCTCCCTCAATCGTCCAGTGCCCCGAGTTGTGGGGCCGGGTCGCCACCTCGTTGACCAGGAGGCGGCCGTCAGTCAGGAACAGCTCGACGGCCATGACGCCTTCGGCGCCGGCGATGTCGGCCACCCGGCGCCCGAGATCCGACGCGGCCCGCACGATCTCGGCCGGGAGGCGGCCCGGCACGAGCACCTCCCGGCAGACGCCGTCCACTTGCGCCGTCTCCACCGCGGGCCAGGCCAGGCACTCGCCGGACGGACGGCGGGCCACCATGACGGCCAGCTCGGCTTGGAGAGGCACCATCTCCTCGACGACCAGGCGGCCGGGCACGGTCGCCAGCACAGCCCCCGCCTCGTCGGCGTCCGCGGCCGGCCACACTCCCTTGCCGTCGTACCCGCCTCGGGCGGACTTGAGCACGACGGGCCAGCCGTACGCCTCCGCGAACGCGGCCACCGCGGCGGCGGCGTCCGTGCCGGGCGCACCCGGGTCCACGATGGTGTGCTCGGGGACGGGGACCGCGGCCGCGGCCAGGGTGCGCCGCATGTGGGCCTTGTCGACCGCCAGCTCCAGCGCAGCGGGTCCGGGACGCACGACCCTGCCCTCCGCGACGAGTCCGGCGACGAGGTGGAGGTCGACCTGCTCATGGTCGAACGTCACCACCTCGCTGCGCTCGGCCAACGCGCCCAGCGCTGCCGCGTCGAAGGGGGACCCGAGAACCACCTCGGCCGCGACGGCACAGGCGGCGTCGTCGGCGCGCTCGGCCAGGACCGCCATCGACAGACCGAGGGCGCTCACCGCCTCGCCGGCCATGCGAGCCAGCTGGCCGGCCCCCACGAACCCGACGTGGTGCCTGCTCAGGTCGCTAGCCTCCTGCGGGACCGGACGGCGGGCACCACGGGGACAACGGACACAAACGGCAGAATAGGCGAGGAGGCAGCACGGACATGACGACGCCACTGCGGATCGGGGCCTTACTCGATGCCGACAAGTCCTTCACGCAGACCGTGGCGCAGTTGCAGCGCCTCGCCGAGGCCGGCCTGGCGCACGCGTTCCTGTCGCAGATCTTCGACCACGACGCGCTGACCATCCTGGCGGCAGCCGGCGCCCAGGTGCCGGGCATCGCCCTGGGGACCGGGGTCGTCCCCGTCTACCCGCGGCACCCCATGGTGCTGGCGCAGCAGGCGCTCTCCGTGCAGTCCGCCACGGGGAACCGGCTGCTCCTGGGCATCGGGCTGTCCCACCAGGTCGTCGTCGAGGGCATCTGGGGCTACAGCTACGAGCGCCCGGCCCGCTACATGAAGGAGTACCTGGCATCGCTGCTGCCGCTGTTACGCGGTGAGGTGGTGCAGAGCAGCGGCGAGGTCGTGACCACTCACGCGTTCATGCCGATCGGGATCCCCGACGTAGAGCCGCCCCCGGTCGTCGTGGCCGCCCTGGCACCGACGATGCTGAAACTGGCCGGGACGGTGGCCGACGGGACGATCACCTGGATGACGGGGATCGACACGATCGAATCGCACATCGTGCCGTCGCTCCGCGCCGCCGCCGAGGAGGCGGGCCGACCCGACCCCAGGGTGATGGTCTCGCTGCCCGTCGCGGTGACGGCCGACCGGGAGGGGGCGGTTGAGCGGATCAACGCGGCCCTGGCCATCTACCCGAACCTGCCCTCCTACAAGGCGATGCTGGACAAGGAGGGAGCGGAGAGCCCGGCCGACGTGTCGTTCATCGGTGACGAGGAGACGGTGGCAGCGTCCATCGGGCGGCTGGCGGCCGCCGGAGCGACCGACTTCGTGGCCGCCAACGCGGGGAGCGGTGAGGAGCAGTCCCGGACGCTTGCACTGTTGCGCGAGCTGGCCCGCGCCTAGGCCCAGGGCCCCGAATCAGCTCGTGGCTCCGGGCGCGCCGCGCCTGGTCCTGGCCTCGTCTTCGACGGCCCGCCTGCGCGTCTTGCGTGACGCCGGTTTCGACCCGGTGGTGGTGCCCAGCGGCGCCGACGAGGAATTCGGGGACCTCCCGACCGAGCGCGCCGTCTTGGTGATCGCGGCACGCAAGACGGAGACGGTCGGACCGGACTTCGGCGACGCGCTGGTGCTGGGATGCGACTCCATGCTCGACGTCGACGGCCGCGCGCTGGGCAAGCCTCCGACTCGGGCCGCGGCGGCCGACATGTGGCGGACACTGTCCGGCAACGACGCACGCTCCATACCGGACACTGCCTGATCGACACGCGGTCAGGGGAGCGGGTGCAGGACGTCGCTGCCACCGTCGTCCACTTCGCCACTCCGAGTGAAGGGGAGATCGCCGACGGCTGTCGCTGCCCCTGCTGCGGCGCATGCTGGCCCGGCTCGGCCTCAGTGTTGTCGACCTGTGGTCCCCGCGCCCGCTCCTGCGAGTCCCGATTGACCTCTGCGTTCTCGTCGCCGGAGCAGATCGGAACGCGGACGATGTTCGTCCCGCGCGGCGCGCGGATTGGCGCTGCCTTACGCCGGTCCCCTGGCAACGACTTTATGCAAACATCTCCTGGTGGGAACAAACCGCAGGTACACCAGACGGCAGATTCTCGCCGGGGGGCTTGGCGCGGCCGCCGCGGTCTCGCTGGGCCAGGCCGCCCACGTTCGAGCGGCTGGCGCCGAAACACTGCGCCGGGCCGCCTCCATCAAGGCCGCCGGGCGCGACCTGGACGCGATCCGGCACGTCGTGTTCCTCATGCAGGAGAACCGCTCCTTCGACCACTACTTCGGCACGCTCGGGGGTGTGGCCGGTTTTGACGACCCCCGCAACAGGAGCGCCTTCAGGCAGGCGTGGCCCGGCGGAAACCGGCCCGTCCTCCTGCCGTTCCACCTCAACACGAAGGTGCAGGACGCCGAGTGTACGTACGACCTCAGTCACTCGTGGCCCGCCGAGCACGCGTCGTGGAACAACGGCGCGATGAACGCCTTTGTGCCGACCCACACCTCGAGCGATTACGAAGGTGCGCTGGGTGTGAACACCATGGGCTACTACGAGAGGGCCGACATCCCCTTCTACTACGACCTGGTGGAACACTTCACTATTTGCGATCAGTACTTCTGTTCAGTGCTCGGCCCTACCCACCCCAACCGGTTGATGCAGATGACGGGGAGCATCGATCCGGCCGGCGTCGCTGGAGGGCCGATCCTCGTGACCAACTCGGACCAGACCAGCAACAGGTTCACTTGCTCGTGGGAGACCATGCCCGAGGTCCTTCAGGCCGCCGGCGTCACCTGGAAGTGCTACAACCCGTACGGTCCGCTCTACCAGCCCGGGTCGAGCACCTTCATCAACAAGAACGTGCTGCTCTATTTCAAGCAGTACTCTGAGCGGACCTCGCCGCTCTACCAGAACGCCTTCGGCTACTACGGGCCGAATGTGGCCGGCGGTCTGACCGCGTCAGGCGGCCCGGATGACTTTGCCGCCGACGTCGCCAAGAACACGCTTCCCCAGGTGTCCTGGATTCTCTCTCCCAACAGCTACGACGAGCACCCACCGGCACCCGCCCAACTCGGTGAGTGGTACACCCTGCAAATCCTCAACACGCTTCTGTCCAACCCCACCGTGTGGGCCAGGACTGTGCTGTTCATCATGTACGACGAGAACGACGGCTGGTTCGACCACGTCCCGCCACCGTCCGCCCCCGCCGGCACCGACGGCGAATATCTGACGACCGACCCGCTCCCGTCGTCCGCCAACGGGATTGCCGGTCCCGTCGGGCTGGGCGTCCGGGTGCCGATGATCGTCGTGTCACCCTTCTCGGTCGGGGGATGGGTGTGCTCGGACAAGTTCGACCACACCTCCCAGCTCCTGTTCCTGCAGACCCTGTTCGGGGTAGACGCCCCCAACGTCTCGAGCTGGCGGCGCTCGACCGTCGGCGATCTCACGACCACGCTGGCCACACTCAGATCTCCGGTGACCGAGGCGCCAGAGTTGCTCGCTGTGTCCGACAAGGAGTCGGTGCCGCCGATCAGCACGGAGTGCAGCGGAGACCAGATCCTCGAGCTCAACCCGACGGCCGCGCAATACCCGATCCCCAGAGTTCAGAGGATCCCGACCCAGGGGGTACGGAAGCTCAAGGCCACGCCAAGCTCACGCCGCGAGATCTGAGGGCGCTGCTCTCGCCCCGTCAGCCTTTCAGACCGCCGATGGCCGCGCGCTCGCGTCGCAACCTCGACTGCGCGTCCTCGGGGTGCAAGTCGCCCGGTCGTGGCGGCAGTGCGAAGCCGCTGTAGACGACGCGCCGCTCCCGGGTGATCGGGTGGGTCGAGCGGTGCAACGTGCAGGACATGTGCACGGTGACGTCACCGCGATCGGCGCGCAGGGTCACGACGGGCAGGTCCAGCGACTCGGCGATCTGCGCCCGGGCGATGTTCGCCCGGTGCGAGCCGGCCATGACATCGAGGCCGCCATGAGCATCGTCCACCGGCGTGAGACAGATGCCGATCGTGAGACCGGCACAGAACATCGAGTGCCCCCCACGATCGCAGTCTTTGTGCCACGGCAAGCAGACGAGGCCATCGACCGAATCGACTCGCTTGACGAGCCCTTCCGCTGTCGTTTTGGCGAAGTGTTCGCCGAACGGGTCTCCCGGGCGGTGGCCGTCGCCGAGCAGGTCGCCGATGGCGATGTACCGGCCATCGGTCATGAGCGCTCGCACGGCCGGCGACTTGGGCGCGAGATCGAGGATTCGGCAGGGATAACGCTCGCCCGTTCGGGTCGACGCCCACCAGGACGCGCCGTCCTCGACTCTGGCCGCGGCGACGGCGCGGGCGAGGTCGGCGTCGACCTCGTCCATCTCGGTTTCGGTGAAGACGTCCTTCAGGAGCAAGAAGCCGGTCTCGGCCAGGAAATGGGCCGCCTCTTCGGTCTCACCGAGCCGAAACCGCTGTTCGAGTTCGAGCGGGGACCCGTCAGCCGCACGGAGCGTCACCATCCCGGGCTGGTAGACCGGGCGTCCATCCAGGAGAGACCGGAGCACCGGATCCCACGCGCAAACGGCGTCGCGTGAGGCGGGGTCGCCGCCGAGCCGGGCCCCAATGACCAGTCCCAGCGCGGTGCGCCGTTCGCAGAACAGATCGGCGAACGCAGGACGATCGAGGGAGACGCACGGCGCGGTCTCGACGGGCCCGCGGACCACTTCGATGGTCTCGTCTCTCGGTTGGATCGTCCAGGCGTCGTCTTCCACCCGGATGGCGAGTGGGCCGAGGGCGAGCCGCGCCGCGTCTGCCGCGGCACGGGGGCCGTTTCGAGCGACGGCGTCTGGCCAGTCGACCTCGAAGAACTCTGCGGGATCGGCCGGTCCCTCTGCGTTGATCGGCCGCGTGCGCATGTCCACGCTCATTCCGATCCTCCTTGAGGCGCTGACTACAACTCTACGTCACCGTCGGTCGTTCGGTCCTGTGGCTCGCGCACCCGGAACCTACATCCGACCGGTCCGGGTCTGCGACACCCTCTGGCGGACACTTATGCTCACGTGAATGGCCCGTACCGGAGATGAACGGCCCACTCCGCCGCGCCTTCCTCCCGAACTGCCTCGGGAGCAAAATCGACGGCTCACCGCAGGGGACGAGATCAGTGGCGTCACCATCCAGGGCGATTATTCACAGAGCCGCCTCGAGGGCCTGGTCATTGAGGACGCACGCATCGTCCGTTCGTCGTTCACCGCGACTGATCTCAACGGCCTGAGCCTGGTCGATGTCGTGGTCGAGGGCAGTGACTTCTCCGGCGCTGACATGGAAGAGGCGTCTTTCGTGCGGGTGACGTTCAAGGATTGTCGTATGTCGGGGGCGCGGATCCCGCGGACGCACTTGCGCGATGTCACCTTCACCGAAGTGAGGTTGGACGACGTGAACCTCCGAATGAGCACGGGCGAGCGGGTCTTCTTCGATCACGTGAACCTGGTCCGCGGGGACTTCTACTCGGCGCATCTGAAGAGAGCCTGTTTCTTCGATTGTGATCTGACCGGTGCCGACGTGGCGAAGGCGAAACTCCCAGGATCCCGTTTTCACGGGTCGGTCCTCTTGGAACTCAAGGGCGGCGAATACCTGCGGGACGTCGTCATTGACAGCTCTCAAGTTCTCCCACTTGCCATCGGCGTGTTTTCCGGTTTGCACATTCGGGTCGAAGACGATCGGGACGCCCCAAACCCGTGACAGAGTGCGCTGCCGAGCCGTGGACGGTCCGGAGACGATCACCGGGTTCGCGACCGTTGGACCCCGCGCGGACGAGCCGGACGAAACCGGCGAGCTCTATGGCCTCTACGTCGATCCACCCTTCTGGGGGACCGGAGTGGGCCGCTCGTTGATCGCCACAGCCCGGGACAGGTTGCGTGACCGTGAGTGCAGTCGGGCCGTCCTATGGGTGCTTGTGGGAAACGAGCGAGCCGAACGGCTCTATCGAATTGACGGCTGGTCCAGCGACCGCATCCAGCGCCAGGCCGAAGTGTGGGGGATCGGAGTCGAGGAGCTGCGGTATTCGCGGTCTGACCTGAGTTCGGACGGACCAGCCGCTCCGACATCAGAGGCGCTGGGTCACCAGGTTGTGGCGGCCAGCGCGGCGGCCGGGTCGCGACCGCTGGCCCGCGTGGGCATCCCGCCGCCCGCGCCCTCCGCCACGGCGCCCGCGCCGCCCCGGCGCCACGAGGTTCACCAGCGGCCGCAACCCCAGCCCCAGCACGGAGCCGATGACGGCACCCCCCACGACGTCGGAAGGGTGGTGCGCCCGCAAGTGGACGCGGCTCGCCGCGACGGAGGCCGCAAAGCCGACGTTGAGGGCTGTCTGCGCGTCCGACTCGGCCAGCACGAACGCGGTGCAGAAGGCAGCCAGCGTGTGCCCGCTCGGGAAGCTGCTCGATGTCGGTGCCCGCACCGCCACGTCGAGATGGTCCTCCGGGCGCTCCCGCGCCACGGCGGCCTTCACGGCGCGGTTCACGAACAACGACGAGAACCCGGCCGCGGCGAGCGCGACGACGGCCCGGCGCCGCCCCGGCCCGCGGCGGCGTGCCTTGAGCATCGCCAAGGCCACCCAGACGAACCCGTAGTCCGCCAGGTTCGACAGGACGGTCGCGGCGCGGTCCACCTCCCGGCGGCCCCGCAGCGGCTCGAAGGCGGCGTCGATCGCCTGGTCCAGCCGGTCGAGCTCGCCCGCTTCTCTCATGGTGATGCTGGTCACGCCGCGAAGGCAGGGCAGTCGGGCTTGAACGCGCAGGAGGCACAGAGCGGGCCGGTGTGGGGGCGGAAGTCCTCCCGGTCGCACGCGCGCTCTATCGCGGTCCAGATCGCCGCGGCCCGCCGCCGCTGCCCGCGGATCGTCTGCTCCGTGGCCACCGTCGAGATGGCGATGGGTTCTCTCAGATGCAAGAGCCGCACCTCGGCGGGGGCCCGGCCCACGACTCTCTCGCAGAGCAGGGCGTAGGTCTGCACGCCGCCCAGGCTGCCGCGCTCGTAGCGTTCGGAGGGCGCGCGCCCGGTCTTGTAGTCCACGACGATGAGGCTGCCGTCGGGCGCGCGGTCGAGCCGGTCGATGATGCCGCGCAGGCGCATGCCGTCGACCATGGTCTCGACCCCCAGCTCCATCCCCACCGTGTCGACTGCGTCGGGGTCCTCCAGGCGGAAGTAGTTGGAGACGAGCTTCTCGGCGTCGGCCAGGAACTCCGCCGCCTCCTCCGGCCCGAGCGCCAGCTCCACGAACTCCGGATCCGACCGCACGGCCTCCCACGCCCGGCCGAGCTCGTGCGAGGCAGCCTCGGGCGTCCGGCCACCCGCCGGATGGTTCCAGAACAACCGCTCGAGCGCGGCGTGGACCAGCGTGCCCTTGAGGGCGTGGGGTGACGCGGGTTGCGGCCGCCGCTCGATCGTCGCGAACCGGAACGCCAAAGGGCACGACGTGAAGTCCGACGCCTTGGACGGCGTGAGGGTCCGCGGGGGAGCGATCGCCATGGCGTCAGGATAGGGCCGGCGCGTGACACGGAGGCCGATGCACGGGCGGCGGACGCCGACGGGAAAGCGACGCACACCCATGCAGTAGAAAGAGGCGCTCATGGCTGAGCTCCGACGGAGGACCCAGTGGGCCGGGCTCAACCCCGGAGACCCGGTCCAGGTGGAGGGCACGCGGTTGCGCGGGGCGACCTGGGCCTTCGTGGCCCACGTCACGAACTGCGAGACCGGCGAGGCCTGGGTCGAGGTCGTCGGGGGCCGGGCCGGCGACCGCGCCGTGCGCTCGTTCCGCCCGGACCAGCTCTACGCACCCTCGGCCCGGCCGGGGCGCGACCCCTCGCTGTCCGACGCGCCTGGCCTGCCGCTGGAGTGACGCTGTGCCGCGATCCCGATTCTGACGACCGACCGCCTCGTTCTGCGCCCCTTCGTACCGGCGGACCTCGACGAGCTCGCCCCGCTTCACGCGGAGGAGTCGTTCTGGTGGTATCCGCTGCGCCGCGGGATGTCCCGGGACGACACCGAGGCGTTCCTCGAGCGAGTCATCGGCCGCTACGAGAGCGACGGCTTCGGGGTGGAGGCCCTGCTCGATCGCGAGAGCGACGCCATGATCGGCTGGGCCGGTCTGGCCGTTCCCCACTTCCTGCCCGACGTCCTGCCGGCGGTCGAGGTGGGATGGCGGCTCGCGCCGGCAGCGCGAGGGCGCGGTCTGGCGACGGAGGCCGGTGCCGCCGCGCTCGGGTGGGGGTTCACAGAGGGCGGCCTCGACCGCGTGGTCAGCATCTACGAGCCGGCCAATGTGGCGTCGGGGCAGGTGATGGAACGGCTCGGCTTCACCCACTGGCTGACGACCACGACCTCGCCACGGGGCGAGGAGGTCGTGGTGACGGAGCTGACCCGCGCCCGGTGGGAGGAGCGGCTGATGCAGGTGCCAGCCGCCGCAGCATCCGCAGCAGCCGCAGGGCCGTGGGTGACCATGGGTGACCTGGCCCACCAGACGGCGGTGACGTTGGAGGACGACGGCCGCTACTCGGCCATGGTGCACCGGGACTGGGAGATCTGGGGGCCGTGCGGCGGGTACGTGGCGGCGATCGCGCTGCGCGCCGCCGGCACGGAGAGCCCGTTCGCCCGCCCGGCGAGCTTCTTCTGCCACTACCTCTCGGTCGCGTCGTTCGCGCCGGTCGACCTGGTCGTCACGCCGCTCCGGTCGGGGCGCACGGTGCTGGCCCAGCGGGTGGAGATGACGCAGGAGGGTCGGCCGGTGCTCCAGGCCATGGTCTGGTCGGTGGGCGAGGTCGAGGGCCTGGCGCACGAGGATCTGGTCCCGCCCGACGTGGCCGACCCCGAGGACCTGCCGCCACCGCCACCGGAGCCCCCACCGGAGCCAGGCGAGGACCGGCCGCGCTACGCGTTCTGGGACAACTTCGACCAGCGCCCGCTGAACTGGGTCCGGCCATGGCCGCCGGTGGAGCCGCTGCCGCCGGTGTACCGGGCGTGGGTGCGGTACACCGAAGGGACGCCGGGAGTCGCGACCGACGAGGCCGCGCCCGACCCGTGGGTCGACGCGGCGCGCCTCCTCGTCGTGCTCGACGTCGGGAGCTGGCCCGCCGGCTCCCGGCCGCATGCGTACCGGGAGCACGCCTTCATCGCGCCGAGCCTGGACTTGTATGCGGCGTTCACGGAGCTCGGGTCCGGCTCGGGCTGGCTCCTGCTCGATGCCCATTCCCCCGTCGCCGCCGCCGGCCTCCTGTCATGGACGGGGCGGGTGTGGTCGCGGGAACGCCGGCTCGTGGCCAGCGGGGGAGGGCAGGCGGTGTTTCGCAGGATGTAGGCCGGTGCTCGGGGGCTGATGAGTCCCGCCCACTCCTGTCGAATCGGGGCCTCGCTTTTACGCTGCGCTCAAGGGACAGCTGGGTGGCGACATCATCGCGTGGGGAGGTGCCGGTTTCGCTCAGGCGCTGGCGAGGGCGGGACTCATCGACGAATACGCCATCGTGGTTGACCTCCCCGATGCGTTGCATTTGACCCTCACGGCCACGACCACCTTTTCGAGTGGAACGATGCTGAACCTGTATGAACCACGCGGCTGGGGCGGCCAGCGAGGCCCGTCAGCGGATTGACCGCCATCGATCACGCGTCCTGACGTTCATCGTCGGGCATGCTCGGGTTCCGATGTAACCAACACAGTCCTGAGTGGTGGGTCGTGCGGTTCCTGCACCGTCGTCGCCCGCGCCGTGCCTCGGTGAAAGGGACGAAAACGTAGGCGTGGCACTGCTCGCTCATCCGTCCACCTCGACCCCGAATGATAGGCCTTGGGGCGCTCAGGGTTGCCATCGCAGCTGGCATGCGCGAAGTTGAAGCCGGTGTCGCGGACGGCCGAGTGTGCGTGTGGACGACTGCGGGTGACCGTCGAGGAGGAACCGCTTGCCGTCGCGACGTGCCACTGCGAATTCTGCCAGAGGCGCACTGGCAGCGTCTTCCAGGTGAGCGCCGTCTTTTCTCCGGATCAGAAGTGTGCAATCACGGGGGAAGCCACTGCATACAACGGCCTCGAGATCAACGGTGTGCGCAGTTCGAGAGCTTCCGACCGAAGTCAGTGAACTGAACACAAGAAGAAAGTCGAAAAGTGGCCATTACATGACCGCTTTCGCGGTGCAACGTGTCTGCTATCCCCCAAGGAGGCCGAATATGACCAACGCACAGACCGGCACCTCGCCGAGCAACCCGGATCAGGAGAGGGCCGACATCATCGAGACGCTGCGATTGCATCGCCGGTTCCTGCGGCACACGGTCGAGGGCCTTGACGACGGGGCGGCGGCGCAGCGCACCACTGTCAGCGAGCTATGTCTGGGCGGGCTCATCAAACACGTCACCCAGGTGGAGGCCAGTTGGGTTCGCTTCGTTCTCGACGGTCCGAGCGCCATGAGCGGCTTCGACGAGTCGGCGATGGCCGCCCGCGCCGACGGGTTCCGGATGCTCGAGGGAGAGACGCTGTCCGGAGTACTGGCCCAGTACGAAGAGGTGGCGAAGCGGACCGATGACCTCGTCGCGAGCCTTCCCTCCCTCGACCTCTCGCATCCCCTGCCAGAGGCTCCCTGGTTTCCGCCCAATACACGCAGGTCGGCGCGGCGGGTGTTCCTGCACATCGTGGCGGAGACGGCGCAGCACGCCGGCCACGCAGACATCCTGCGCGAAACGTTGGACGGGCAGAAGACGATGGGCTGAAGCGTCCGCGAAGATGCCTGAGATGCCCAAGAGAGAGATAGACGCCTATCTGGCCTCGTTGGATGACCCGAAGCGGAGCACGCTCGAGACGCTCCGCCGAACGATCCTCGAAATCATCCCTGAGGCTGAAGAAGGGATGTCGTACGGCATGCCGGCATTCAGGTTGGAGGGCAAGGTCGTCGCCGGCTTCGCGGCCTTCAAGAACCACCTGAGCTACCTCCCGCACAGCGGATCGGTCTTTCCTGAGCTGAAGGATGAGCTCGCCAGGTACAAGACGTCGACCGGCGCCCTGCAGTTCCCGATCGATCGGCCCTTGCCCAAGTCGCTGGTCAAGAAGCTCATCGCAGTCAGGAAGAAACAGGCACGTAGCCTCTGAGGGGTGGTGGACCACCCAAACTGGCGATCAGATTTGCCTGCGTCCTTCCAGCATCTCCGCGCCAGCCACTCCGCCGCGTTCTCCGGCACGGCCACCACATCGTCGGCGGGTTGGATCATCAGCACATCGGCCGAGCCTGCGGTCCACCACTCTTCGACCGGTGTGGCCGCGGTCGCTGCGACCTGCGCGGCCGCCGTGGCGGCGTGCCAGCCGCCTTCCCACGGTGAGGAGTCGTGGCCCGGGGCGAAGAACGCCCGTGCGATCGCGTCCAGTCGGGCATTGGGTTCGAGGGAGGCGTTGAAGACCGGGCCATATCGGCAGTCACCTCCGGAGTGGGCGGAACGAGCCCGCCGCAGGCCAGTAGGACTACGCCCTCGACCACGCGGCTGCCTCGTCGCGACCATGCGCGGGTTCCCGAAGGCGTGACCCGCCACCGTGGCCCTTCCCTCGGCCAGCGCCCCGATCACCGCGGCGACATCCTCGGCCAGGTCCGCCATCGTCACCCCTAGGAGCGGACGCTCGCCCCGACCCCCTTGGTTCTGGCGCCAGGGCGCAATAACCTGCAGGGCCAGACGGGCGGCACGGTCAGCGAATCGTCGGCGCCGCGCCCGAGCGAGGCGAGCAAGACGACGGACGGACCCGTTCCTGAGACGACGACCTCGATCGGTCCGTCCGGTCCAGCCACGACCAACCGGTCGTTCTGCGACATCACCGACATCCGTCGCGCACGGGATGCGGGCAAGGACACCTCACTCTCGCCGTTCCGGCGGGGCGGGCAGGTTCTGTACCCGTAGCTGTCCCCGCGCCACCATCTTGCCGTCGTCCTCGCGCTCTATCTCGACGAGCCAGATCTGCTGCGTCCGCCCGGTGAGGATGGGCGTGCCGGTCGCCCTGACCCGACCGGAGCGATGGGGACGGAGGAAGTCGGTGGCGTTCGCCACCCCCACGACCGCCATGTTGCCGGTGACCTCGTTGGCCGCCATCGCCGCGCCGTGGCTCCCCACGGACTCGACGATGGAGGCCCATACCCCGCCGTGCACGATGCCGTAGGCCTGCTGGTGCCGCTCGTCGATGTCGACATAGGCCACGACCCGCGTGGGGGTCATCTCGTCGATCCTGAGCCCCAACACGCTGTCCCATCCCGGCTGCGGTTCCACCGAAGGCCTCCTCAGTCCCCTGTCACTATCTACAGGCAGAGTTGCGCGTCCGGAACCCCGGGAAGACGAGCTCCATCCCTAGTCGGCCGTGTACCCGTCCATCCGGGCCAGGATGCGCAGCATCACCTCGTCGGCGCCGGCCCCGATGGAATCGAGTCGGGTGTCTCGGAAGTAGCGCGACGTCCAGGTCTCGTCCATGTAGCCGATGCCGCCGTGGAACTGCACCGCGGTGTCCGCCACCTCACGCTGCAACCGAGATCCCAACAGCTTGCCGATGGTGGCGTACCGCGTGGCGTCCTCGCCCCGCAGCACGGCATCGGCCGTGGTCCGCGCGTAGTGCTTGAGCACGTCGTGGCGCGCCGCCAGCTCCGCCAGGACGAATTGGAGGTGCTGATTTGCGAGAAGGGGGGCGCCGAAGGCCTGGCGTTCGCGGAGATAGCCCCGGGTGCGCTCGAGCGCGAGCTCAATGGAGCCGACCTGCTTGTAGAACGTCATGAGCCGCTCGGCCTGGAACTGGACCATCTGCTGTTGGAAGCCCCGGCCGATGTCGCCGACGGTGTTCGACACTGGCACCCGGACGTCCGTGAACGACAGCTCGGCGGTGTCGCTCGACCACATGCCGAGCTTCTCGAGCTTGCGTGAGACGACGTACGCCGTCAAGGGCGGTCGGCACGATGATGAGCGACATTCCGTTGTAGCCTGGACCGTGGTCGTCCGAAGTACGGGCGAGGAGGCAGAGCCAGTCGGCCTGCGTGCCGTTGGTGATGTAGAGCTTGGCGCCGTTGATCACCCACTCGTCTCCGTCGCGGAGCGCCCGCGTCCGAATACCGGCGACGTCACTTCCGGCATCGGGCTCGGTGACGGCGATGGAGGTGACGACCTCGCCGCGGATGGCGGGAGTCAGGTACTGCTCCTTGAGTTCGTGCGATCCGTACCGGTGCAGCGCCGGCGTCGACATGGCCATCTGCACCGCCATCGCCATGGGCACGCCTCCACAGCTGATGCGGCCCATTTCCTCCCCGGCGATCAAGGAGAACGTGTGGTCTGCGCCCATGCCGCCGTAGGCCTCGTCGTACTCGAGCCCGAACAGGCCGACCGCGGCGAGTTTGGGGAAGAGGTCATGGGCCGGGAACGTGCGCGCCGCCTCCCACTCCACCACGTGCGGCTCGATCTCCCGCTCGAAGAGGTCCCGCAGGGTCTTGCGGAACAGCTGGTGCTCGTCGGTCTCGATCACCCGCGGCACCCTACCACCGGCCCTTTTGCGCACTTTCGGGTTCCCGCCGTCGTTTCGGCTGCCGGGGACTGCCCCCTACACTGCGCATCCGTGTTGCGTCCTGAAAACTGGACCAGATCTCACCCCTTCTGGCCAACATCTTCCTGCACGCATTCGATGCGGCCTGGGCCGAGCGTGGCACCGGAGAAGTCGTCCGCTATGCGGACGACTTCGTGGTGTTGTGCCGATCTCAGCAACAGGCCGAGCAAGCCCAGCGGCGAGCGACCGCCATCTTGGGTGACCTCGGTCTGCGCCTTCACCCGGACAAGACCAGAGTGGTCGACCTCCGAGAAGGCAAGGAGGGCTTCGACTTCCTCGGGTGCCACTTCCGTGCCCGCATGTCCGGCAAGCTGTGGGAGCAAAAGCGGGTGGTCCGCTACTACCTGCACCGCTGGCCGTCCGTGCGCTCCATGAAGCGTGCCCGAGCACAGGGTCAAGGCCCTCACCGCTCGAAGCCAGGTCGGACAGCAGTTTGAAGACGTCATCGCACGTCTCAACCGGTTCCTTCGGGGCTGGGGAAACTACTTCCGCACCGGGAATGCGGCTCTCAAGTTCGTCGGGCTATGGACCGCTATGTTGAATGGCGGCTCCGCCGCCTTCTCATCAAGAAGCGGGGTCGCAACCTGCGGGCGGGCCAGGTGGACCGTTGGACCCGCACCTGGTTCCATGACCAGGGCCTGCATCAGCTCATGGGCACCATCCGTTACCCGAAAGCTGCGTAACCATGTCTAGAAGACCGTCGGTAAGCCGTATGCGGGAAAACCGCACGTACGGATTGAAAGGGGGATGGGGAAACGGGCCGGAACGGCACCGCGCCCCTGACTACCAGTGGCAGATCCGTTGGTCGGCGCGCAAGACGACGGCGGCGTTTGGACGCTCACCCTCGACTCGGCCTCCAATCGCAACGCGCTCTCGGCCCGCCTGCTCGACGACCTTGCCGCCAGATTGCGTGACGCGACCCGCGACCCGGACGCGCGCGCCATTGTGCTGACCGGCGCCGGCACGGTGTTTTGCTCCGGGGCCGACCTGTCGGAGCGCACTGCGGCGTCCGGTACCACGGTCAGCGCGCCAAACGTCATGCCGGAGATCCTCACCACCATCGTCGAGAGTCCGGTGCCGGTCATCGCCCGCGTCAACGGCCACGCCCGCGCCGGCGGTCTGGGCCTGATCGCCGCGGCCGACCTGGCGGTGGCGCCCGAAGCGGCGTCGTTCGCCTTCACCGAGGTGCGGGTCGGCGTGGCGCCCGCCATGATCTTGGTGCCGGCGCTCCGCGTCGTCGACCGCCCGCTTCCTCTCCCGCATGACCCTGACCGGGGAGCGGTTCAGCGCCGCCGAGGCGATGGCCGCCGGCCTGCTGTCCGCCGTGGTCCCGGACGCCACAACGCTCGACCAATGGGTGACCGAGCGCACGGACGAGATCCGGAAGTCAGCCCCCGGCGCCGTCGGGGCCACCAAGGAGCTGCTGCGGTCGCTGCGCGGCCGGCTGGGAGGACGGCCTGGCCCAGGCGGCGACGCACTCGGCCGAGTTGTTTGCCGGCGACGAGGCTGCCGAGGGTATGACTGCCTTCTTGGAGAAGCGCCGTCCCCGCTGGGACACGACCTCATGAGCGGGCGATGAGCACACCGCTGCGCACCCACCTGGCGACGACGAGCGAGGAGTTCGCGTCGAACGCCCGCGCCATGCGCGCGCTCGTCGACGAGGTGCGCGCGTTGCACGACGAGGTCCTGGCCGGCGGCGGAACGCAGTACGTCGAACGGCACCGGGCCCGCGGCAAGATGATGGTGCGCGAGCGCCTCGAGGCCCTCGTCGACCCCGGCACGCCGGTGCTCGAGCTCTGCCCGCTCGCCGGGGTGCAGACCGGCGACCCCGTCGGGGGCGGCGTGGTCACCGCCCTGGCCGAGGTGTCGCACACCCAGTGCCTCGTGATCGGCAACGACCCGACGGTGCGGGGCGGCACCACCAGCCCGACGACGATTCGCAAGCTGTCTGCGGGCCATGGACGTGGCCGAGGACAACCGGCTCCCGGTCATTCTGCCTGGTCGAGTCCGGCGGCGCCGACCTGCCCCGCCAGGCCGACGTCTTCGTCCCCGGCGGCGAGCAGTTCCGCCGCCTGACCCAGCTGTCGGCGCTGGGCATCCCCACGATCTGCGTCGTGTTCGGGTCTTCCACCGCCGGCGGCGCCTACCTGCCGGGCATGAGCGACTACACGGTGATGGTCGAGGACCGCGCCCGTGTGTTCCTGGGCGGGCCCCCCTGGTCAAGATGGCCATCGGCGAGGACGCCGACGAGGAAGAGCTCGGAGGCGCGGCGCATGCACGCCCGGGTGTCGGGGCTCTGCGACTACCTGGCCCATGACGAGCCCGAGGCGCTGCGGATGGCGCGGCGCGTCGTCGCCCACCTGCACTGGCCACGCCAAGGCCCGGGTCCGACCGGCCCGGCCGACCACCGTGTTCCCCGGCCGAGGAGTTGCTCGGCGTCGCATCGGTCGACGTGCGGGTGCCCTTCGACGTGCGCGAGATCCTGGCCCGGGTCGTCGACGGGTCGCGCTTCGAGGAGTTCAAAGAGTTCTACGGGCCCCAGCTCGTCTGCGGGTGGGCCTCCATCGGCGGCTTCCCGGTCGGCATGCTCGCCAACAATGGCATCCTCTTCTCGCCGGAGGCGCAGAAGGGCGCCCAGTTCATTCAGCTCTGCAACCGGACCGACACGCCGATCCTCTTCGTGCAGAACATCACCGGGTTCATGGTGGGGACCCGCTACGAACAGGGCGGGATCATCAAGGACGGCGCCAAGCTGATCAACGCCGTCTCCAACTCGGCCGTGCCGCACCTCACCCTCATGGTCGGCGCCAGTTACGGTGCGGGCAACTATGCCATGGCCGGGAGGGCCTACGACCCCCGCTTCGTCTTCACCTGGCCCAACCACCGCATCGCGGTGATGGGTCCGAAGCAGCTGGCCGGCGTCCTCTCCATCGTCCGACGCAACGCCGCCGAGGCGTCGGGCCGGCCCTTCGACGAGGCCGCCGACGAGGAGCTCCGCCAGGCGACGGAGTCGCAGATTGAGGAGGAGTCCACGGCGCTCTACGCAACCGGACGCCTCTGGGACGACGGGATCATCAATCCCCAGGACACGCGCATCGTGCTCGCCATCGCGCTTGCGGCGGTGCACTCGGCTCCGGTGCGGGGTACGGCGATCTTCGGCGTGGTGCGGCACTGATGGCATCGGAGTCGCCGCCGACCCGGACGTTGCACCGCGTGCTCGTGGCCAACCGCGGCGAAATCGCACGGCGGGTGATCCGGGGCGCGCACGAGTTCGGCTGCGACGCCGTTGCCGTCTACGCGGCCGACGACGCGGCGAGTCCGCACGTGGGGGAGGCCGACGCGGCCGTCTTGCTGCCGGGGGACTCGCTGGCGCAGACCTACCTCGACCCGACGGCGCTGGTCGAGGCGGCGCAGCGCTCCGGCGCCGACGCGTTGCACCCGGGCTACGGCTTCCTCTCCGAGAACCCCGCCTTGCCCGAGGCCTGCATGCCGCAGGCATCATCTGGGTCGGGCCCGCCGCCCGAGGCCATGCGGACGATGGGCCACAAGGCGCGGGCCAAAGGCGTCGTGGCCGGCGCGGGCGTGCCGGTCCTCCCCAGCGCCGTGGTGCCAGCCGGCAGCGCCGGCCGCGCGGCTCTCCGCGGCCGCGGCAGCGGTCGGATACCCACTCCTCGTCAAGGCATCCGCCGGAGGCGGCGGCCGGGGCATGCGCCTGGTGGAGTCGGACGAGGGTCTGGCCGACGCGGTGGCGGCGGCCCAGCGCGAGGCGGCCTCCGCCTTCGGTTCGGACGAGGTGTTCCTGGAGCGCTTTTTGGCGACGCCGCGCCACGTGGAGGTACAGGTGATCGGCGACAGCCGCGGCACCGTCGCCCACCTCTTCGACCGAGAGTGCTCGGTGCAGCGACGCCACCAGAAGGTGGTGGAGGAGGCGCCGGCCGTCCTGGTGCCTGCGCAGATCCGCCAGCACATGTGGGAGGCGGCGGTCGCTGCGGCCGCCGCGGTCAGGTACGAGGGCGTGGGCACGGTGGAGTTCCTCGTCGACGACAACGGCTACTACTTCCTGGAGATGAACACCCGGCTCCAGGTCGAGCACGGCGTGACCGAGCTGGTGACCGGGCTCGACCTGGTGGGCCTGCAGCTGGCGGTCGCCTCTGGGCACCCCTTGTCGTTCGCCCAGGAGTCGCTTGCGACGTCGGGCCACGCGGTGGAGGTCCGTCTTTGCGCTGAGCGTCCTCGCGAGGACTACCGGCCGACACCCGGTACGGCGCTGTCACGTCCGTTGGCCCGAGGGGGTGGGGCTGCGGACGGACTCGGCGATCGAATCGGGCAGCGTGGTCAGCCCGGCGTACGACTCACTCGTCGCCAAGCTGCTGGCTCACGGGGGAGATCGCGCGGCGGCGATCGGCAAACTCTCGTCGCGCCCTGCGCTCGCTCGAGCTCGACGGACTCGAGACGAACCGCGACCTGCTCCAGGCGGTCCTCGACGACGAGGCGTATCGCCGCGGCGAGGCGGACATCCACTTCCTGGAGCGCCGCCCGGACCTGCGTGACGCCGCGCCGTCCGACGAGGTCCGCCGACGCCATGCCGTGGCCGTGGCCGGCGCGCTCTTGCCGGAACGGGCGGCGCGGCAGTCTGGTGCCGGTCCCGGCCTCCGGCTGGCGTAACGTCGGCGCAGCCCTGCACGCGGACGAGCTCAGCGACGTCACCGGCGTCCTCTCGGTGCGCCTGCCCTCGCCCCGGGCTCCCGCGTCCGTGCTGTCGGACGGGGAGTGGCAGACCGTCGGCACCGTGACCAGCGCCCCCGCCGACGCCGACGTGGGCGCCGAAAGGGCCGTCCAAGCAACGACGGTGGACCTCGTCACGCCGTCCGACGGGCTCCGGCGGCGCTATCGGGTACGCCACGCGTGGGGAGGGCACTGGGCCCACGTCAATGGGCCCGAGGGCCAGTCGACCTTCGCGCTGCGCGCCGAGGACGACCCCGACGACCGTGGCGGAGTGGCGGGGGAGTGCCGGGCGCCGCTCCCCGGCGCGGTGACCAAGGTGTTGGTCGCCCTCGGCGACACCGTGACCGAGGGAGAGGGCCTGGTCGTGCTGGAGGCGATGAAGATGGAGCACACCTTGCGGGCCGCCGGCGCGGGCACGGTGCGCCGGATCGTCACGGAGCCGGGTCAGCAGGTCGACGTGGGCGACCTCCTCGTCGAGCTCGAGCCGATGGGCGATCGGGCATGACGGACACGGGCCGGGAGACCGGCGCCCTTCGGATCGCCAACTGCAGCGGGTTCTTCGGCGACCGTGTCTCGGCGGCGCGTGAGATGGTCGAGGGCGGTCCGATCGACGTGCTGACGGGGGACTGGCTGGCCGAGCTGACCATGTACATCCTGCACAAGACCCGCTCCCGTTCGGGTGGGTACGCCGGCACCTTCCTGCGCCAGATGGAAGAGGTACTGCCCTCCTGCATCGAGCGCGGCATCACGGTCGTCTCGAACGCCGGCGGCCTCAACCCCGAGGGCCTGGCGGACGCAGTGCGCGAGCTGGCGGCGCGCCAGGGCGTGGACGTGCGCGTGGCCTCGGTCACCGGGGACGACATCACAGCTCGGATCGGCGACCTCCGAGGTGCAGGCGAGCGCTTCGTCAACGTCGACACGGGGGAGCCGCTGCCCGAGGCCGCACCGGTCGTCACCGCGAACGCCTATCTGCGGGCGCGTCCCATCGCGGACGCGCTGGCCGCCGGGGCCCAGGTCGTCGTCACCGGACGGGTGACCGACGCGGCCCTCGCGGTCGGCCCGGCGCTGCACGCCTTTGGGTGGGCGGACGAGGACCACGACGCCATTGCGGGGGCAGTCGTGGCCGGGCATGTCATCGAGTGTGGCGCGCAGTGTTGCGGGGGTAACTACGCCTTCTTCCATGAGATCCCGGGCCGGCGCGGATCGGCTTCCCGATCGCCGAGTTGCACGACGACGGGTCGTCCGTCATCACGAAGCACCCGGACACCGGGGGCGCGGTGACCGTGGGGACCGTGACGGCGCAGCTTCTCTACGAAATCGGCGGCCCGCGCTACCTGAGCCCTGACGCCATCGCGCGCTTCGACACGATTGCGCTCGCGCGAAGAGGCGCCCGACCGGGTCCGAATCACCGGCGTGCGCGGCGAGCACCCTCCCTTGAGGCTGAAGGTGACGGCCAACCTCCATGCCGGTTGGCGCAACTCTATGACGCTGGCCCTCACCGGGGCGCAGGTCGAGGAGAAAGCACGTTTCGCCGCCGACGCGGTGTGGGCGGGCCTCCCCGGCGGGCGCGCCGCCTACGCCGAGTCGTCCGAGGATCTCACCGGTGACATCTCGGGCGGGGGCATGGCGTACCTCCGGCTGGCCGTGCGGGGCGACGACGAACAGGCGGTGGGCCGCGCGTTCTCGGGTGCCGTCGTGGAGACCAGCCTCTCGAGCTACCCGGGAACCTTCTTCACCTCCGCACCCTCCGGCGCGCAGGGCGTGGCGCGCTACTGGCCGACCACGGTGTCGGTCTCGGCGGTGTGCCCCCGGATCCTCTGCGACGGGGAGGAGGTCGTGCCCAGGGGGGCCGAGGTGCTCCGTCCGGTGGGAACGGCGGTGCCCGAGGCCGACGGTGGTGGCCGCGGGTCGTCCGCAGGGGCGTCCGCCGCCGGGACCGGACCTGTGGCTCCGGTCGACGAGCTCGTGCGCGTCCCCCTCCACGTTCTGGTCGGGGCCCGCTCGGGCGACAAGGGTGGTGACGCCAACATCGGGGTGTGGGCCGACGACGACGGCGTCGCGGCGTGGCTGCAGCGATCGCTGACCATCGACGCCCTCAGGACGCTGCTCCCCGAGGCGGCGCCGTTCGAGGTGAGCCGGTACCCGCTGCGCAACCTGCGGGCCGTGAACTTCGTCGTCCACGGCATCCTCGGCTGGGGGGTGGCGTCGAACCTGCGCCTCGACACGCAGGCCAAGGGCCTCGGCGAGCTGCTGCGGTCGCGCCATGTCGAGGTGCCGCGCTCGCTGGTCGCCCAGGGCCGGCCCGCCGAACGCTGGGCCGCCGTCTCCGCGGAGGTGCCCGCCTCTGCACCGGTGGGGCGCTGATCCGTGGAGGCCGCCGCCCGCGTGCTCGCGCTCGTCGCGGGCATCCTCATCGTCGTCCTCACGTTCTGGAGCGTCTTCTCTTCGCTGGTCGTCCCGCGGGCGTCCTCCTCCCGGTTGCAGACCATCGTGGGGCGGACCCTGGGCCATGCGGCCAGGACGCTGGCACCCAAGCTGCCGAACTACGAGGCGAGAGACCGCCTCCTCTCTTTCATCGGTCCCGCGAGCATGGTGGCGCTCTTCATCGTGTGGATCAGTCTCCTGATCCTCGGCTTCGCACTGATCGAATGGTGGAACTCGGGGATCGACTTCGCTACGGCGATCGGGATCGCCGGCTCGTCGGTGTTCACCCTCGGTATCGCGTCGGCGAGCGACGCCGGCGCCC
Source organism: uncultured Acidimicrobiaceae bacterium (assembly GCA_963808355.1). Lineage (GTDB taxonomy): Bacteria > Actinomycetota > Acidimicrobiia > Acidimicrobiales > RAAP-2 > Bog-473. Next base: position 1,073,160 of record CAWEFL010000002.1, on the reverse strand, counting down.
ACACGATCGAGATCCTCGCCGCGGGATTTGGCCTGCTCGTCATCGCGCTCGAGATCGCCTATCTGCCTGCGCTCTACAACGCCTTCGCAGTTCGCGAGACGGAGGTCACGCTCCTGGCGACCCGTTCCGGGACGCCGGCTTGGGGTCCCGAGATCCTGGCGCGCCACCATTGGCTGGACACGATGAACGAGCTCCCGCCGCTCTACGCGTCATGGGAGCGGTGGGCGGCCGCCGTCTCGGAGAGCCACGCCAACTATCCAGCGCTGATGTGGTTCCGCTCACCCGCACCGCTCCGCAGCTGGTTGGTCGGACTCGTGTCCATGATGGACTCGGCAGCGCTGTACCACGCGGCCAGTCCGGGGTTGACGCCGCGCGAGGCGCGAACCTGCCTGCAGATGGGGATGAACTGTATGCGTTCGATGGCCAGTGCGCTGAGGATCCCGTTCAATCCTGATCCCCTGCCGACGGACCCGGTGCGGCTGACACGTGCCGAGTTCGACGAGGGAGTTGCGCGCCTCCAAGCGGTCGGGTTTCCCATGGAACGGGACGCCGACGAGACCTGGCGCAACTTCCGGGGCTGGCGTGTCAACTACGAGGGGATCGTCGATGCGTTGACCGCGGGTCATCGTTCCTCCGCCCGCTCCCTGGTTCGTCGCACGGCCTGAGTTCGGTGAGATGGTGTTTCCGCTCATCCTCAACCGCACCCCGGACGAACCGCAGGGAGCTCAGGTCTTCGGCGTCAACAAGATCTTCAGGACGCCGTCGGACCGGGAGTCGAACAACTCGTAAGCCTCCGGGGCCTGGCTCAGCCCCATGCGGTGGGTGAACGTCTCGCCCAGGCCGGAGAGCCGGCCGGACTGGATCAAGGGGACCAGGGCGGACCAGGTGCCCGGTATTGGCGCGAAGACGGCCCGGACGCTCAGGCTCTTCAAGAGCACCAGGGCCATCGGGAAGGGCAACGCCATCGACAGGTTGACCCCGACGATGGAGATCGCGCCGCCAGTGGCGGCGCACGAGACGGCATCGAGCACGGTGGCGTCCGCCCCGACCGCCTCGATCACCGATTCGGCGCCCCGGCCTCCGGTCGCCTCCATCACCTGCGCCGAGCCGGGCGCGGTGCGAGCGTCGACCGGCTCGGCCCCCAGCGCCTCGGCCCGGGCCAGTCGGTCCGGAACGACGTCGACGGCAAGGATGCGCGCCGGTCCGAACATGTGCGGCGCGGAGCGCCATGATCCCGACGGGTCCGAGGCCGACGACGACGACGACGGAGCCGGGTCGGATGCCCGCGCGGACGGCACCGACGTAGCCCGTCGGGAGGATGTCGGTGAGCAGCACCGCCTCCTCGTCGGTCACGCCCTCAGGGATGGGGAGCGCGAACGTGTCAGCGAAGGGAACGGCGATCGCCTCGGCCTGACCGCCCGGGAAGGTCGGGCACCGTGCCGAATGCGGCCGTCTTCTCGTTCAGGCAGAGGTTGGGCTGGCCCGCCAGGCACGGGCCGCAGGTGCCGCACCCGATGACACCTGAGACGAGGACGCGGTCGCCCGACCGAAGGCCGCGGACATGTGGTCCGACTTCTGCGACGGTGCCGATTGCCTCGTGGCCGAGGCGGACGCCGGACCCGGTCGGCGTGTCGTGGAAGAGGTGCAGATCGGATCCGCAGATGGCCGTGCGCTCGATGGTGACAATGGCCCCTTCGGGCCCGGGCAACTCGGGATCAGGAACGTTCTCCACGGTGACTTGGCGCGGACCCTGTAAAACCGTCGCTCGCACAAATCCGCACGCTACAGCGTCGGGACTAGACTGCACCGGGCCAAAAATCGGCCTCTTCCAGATGCCGCAGACACTCGACCTTCCGCAGACCCTCGAGGGGCCCGTTCTCGACGACGGGGACATCGACGCGTTCTACGACTTCGAAGACCTCTGGGCGGTCATCGTCTGGAACGACGACGTGACGACCTTCCAGACCGTGATCAAGGCCTTCGTGGAGATCTTCGGTCACACCGTGGAGCGGGCCGACGAGCTGGCCTGGAGGATCCACCGCACCGGCAAGGCCGCCGTCGCGGTGCGGCCCAAGGACGAGGCCGAAGCGGCGGTGCACGCCCTCCACTTGCGGAAGATCTCGGCGACCATCGCCCGCGCCTAGTTCCCGGAGCCGTCCTCCAGCCGGGCCTGCAGCCGGGCCTTCACCTCCGGCCATTCGGACACCAAGATGGAGAAACGGGCCGACGTCCGCACCGTGTCGTCCGAGCCGGGCCGGTCGGCGCGGATGATGCCGTCGAGCCGGCCCCCGATGCGCTCGATCGCCGCCCACGAACGCTGGTTACGCACATCGGTCTGGAGGGCAACCCGGTGCACCTCCCAGACCTCGAAGGCATGCGCCATCATCAACAGCTTCGCCTCGGTGTTGACCGGCGTTCGCTGGGCCGGGCCGGCGAGCCAGGTGAACCCGATGTCGGTGACGTCCGGCACGCGGTGACGCTGGTGGACGGCGCCCGGTGGCCATTGCCAGTAGGAGACCTCGCAATAGCGGGTCGAACCGACGACCTGGTCGGCGTGGCCGTCGCGGTCACCCCCTTTGCGCACCGTCGTGAACGCCACGTGGTCACCGGAGGCCACCTTGTCCAACGCGCTGCGGACGTAGTCGGTCATGGGTGCCGTCCCCTCGGGGACGTAAGCCCACTGGTAGTGACTCCGGTCGAGCGCCGCCGCCTCCACGAGAGCGGGAATGTGCGCCTCGGCCAGAGGCTCCAGGCGGACGAACGCGCCCTTCGAGCACGAACGGCTGCAGGGGCGGCTCAGACAACGGGCCGCTCAGGCGTGGGCGGCCGGAACGCCGGCGCCGGCGGGCGCATCGGCCCCCGGTTGTGGCGCCCCACCCGGCGGCCCGCCAGCCCCCGGGACCACGAAGTCCCGCTGGCGCACCAGCGTGATGGCGCCGACCACCCCCACGAACGCCACCGCCGCCCCGATGAACATCAAGTGATTGAGTGTGCTGGAGAAGGCGACCCGGTAGGCATCGAGCAGGGCCTGGCGGGCCGGTACGGGAAGGGCCGAGGCCACATCGCGGACCCCTCCGGACGCCAAGGCGCCGTCGAGCTGTGCGCCGCCCCGGTGGAGCACCACCTGGCCGTAGGGCGACTTGGCCAGCGTGGCAGAGGTGTGCGCCACGATCTGGCTCTGGAAGATCGCGCCGAGCACCGCGATGCCCGTGGCGATGCCGACCTGGCGGAAGGTGTTGTTGGCGCCCGAGGCCATGCCGCTCCGCTGGGGCTCCACGACCGAGACCGCGCCGGACGCCAACACCGGGTTCGTCGTGCCGATCCCGAAGCCGCAGAGGATGAAACCCGGCAACAACACGGTCCAGGCGGAGGTCGGCGCCGTCGTTCCCATGAAGAGAAGCCCTCCCGTGACCAGGATCATGCCGAGGCACGAGCAGATAGCGCGACTGGACGCGGACCGTCAGGCGGCCGGCGAAGAACGCCACGGAGAAGCTGACCAGGGTCAGCGGCAGGAAGCGCAGACCGGCCTGGAACGGGCTGTAGCCGAGGTCGTCCTGAATGTAGAGGGTCAAGTACAGGAACATGGCGAAGATGGAAGACGCCAGCGTGAACGCCACGACCGACAGGCCGACGAACGCGGGCGTCCTGAAGAGTGTGAGGTCGAGCATGGGGTCCGGCGTGCGCATCTCGTTGACGAAGAACGCCACCATGAGCAGCGCGGACCCGACGAAGAGCCCCACGATGGCGGCGCTGCTCCAGCCGAGGGTGTTGCCGCGGACCAGGGCGAAGACGAGTGCGAAGAGGCTGCCGGAGAAGGTCACAAACCCGACCCAGTCGATCCGACGTGTGCGCGGGTCCTTCGACTCGGCGATCTTGGCGAACGTGATCAGGACGGCGATGACGCCGATGGGGACGTTCACGAAGAAGATCCAGCGCCACCCGATGCCGCTGGTGATGGCGCCCCCGATGAGGGGACCGACCGCCACCGCGCCGCCGATCACGGCGCCGTAGAGCCCGAAGGCCGTGCCCCGGTCGCGGCCGATGAATGCGCTCGCGATGAGGGCCAGGGACGTCGCGAACATGACGGCGCCGCCGACGCCCTGCACGGCGCGGGCCAGGTTGAGCATTAAGGGTGTCGTCGAAAGCCCGCAGACCAGCGACGCGACCGAGAAGATGATCAGCCCGATGCCGAAGATGACCCGCCGCCCATAGATGTCGCCGAGAACGCCCGCCGTGAGGAGGAACGCCGCGAGGGTGAGCGAGTAGGCATCGACGACCCACTGCAGGTCCGAGAAGCTCGAGTGCAGCTCGCGCTGGATGTCCGGCAGCGCGACGTTCACGACGGTGATGTCCAGAAGGAGCATGAAGGTCGCGGTGCACACGGCGATGAGGGTCCACCACTTGCGCTCCAGAGATGGCATTGGGCGGAGTGTATAAGAGCGCACCAGGACCCGGTGCAGGACCCCGTACAATGTGCCGTGATCGTCGGCTCGGGATTGACCATGGAGATCGGCGACCGGGTCCTGCTCGCCGACGCCTCGTTCGTCGTCGGCGCCGGCGAGAAGGCCGGGCTCGTCGGCCGCAACGGCACGGGCAAGTCGTCGTTCATCTCCGTCCTGGTGGGCGAGCCGGTCCCGCACCTGCGGCACCGCGGGAACGTCCGGGTGCTCGGGTCGTACGGCTACCTGCCCCAGGCGCCGATCCGGCGCGGCCTCGGGCTCGAGCCCACCGGGTTCTCCCACGTCCTCTCGGCGCCGCGGCCTCGACGTGCTCGACGACGCGCTCGGCACCGCGCGCGCTGCCATGAGTGACGAGCCGAGCGAGGAGAACATCGAGCTGTACGCGGACCTCCAGGAGCAGTTCCAGGACAACGGCGGCTACGAGGCCGAGTCGGTGATGGCCCGGCTGGCCGACGGGCTGGGCCTACGGCAAGAGCTCCTGTTGGAGGACATCGAGGAGCTCTCGGGAGGGCAGCGGCGCCGGGTCGACCTGATGCGGGTCCTCTTCCAGGAGCCCGAGCTGATGATCCTCGACGAGCCGACCAACCACCTCGACCGGTCGGCCAAGCGCTGGCTGCTCGACGAGCTGGGGCGGTTCGCCGGAGCCCTCCTGGTCGTCAGCCACGACCTGAAGCTGCTGGACCACGCCATCACCAAGGTGCTGCACATTTCGAACCAGCGCCTGACCGAGTGGAAGGGCAACTACTACGAAGTTCGAGGCGCTGCGCGAGGCGGACCAGGTCCAGCGCGAGCGCGCCGTCTGCGCTCGAGCAGCGCGAGATCAAGCGGCTCTCCACCCTGGCCGACTCCATGCGGGCGAGCACCGAGAAGCGCGCCCGCAAGGCGAAAGCGCTCGACAAGCGGGTCGAGCGCCTCCAGTCACAGCGAACCCGCGTCGACAAGCGCGAGCGGCCAGCAAGTTCAAGCTGCCGGTCCCGCCCCGTTCGGCGGCCACGCCGCTCGAGGTGGCGAAGGTGGGCGTGCGCTACGGGAGCAACGAGGTGCTCACCGCCGTGACGTTCCACGCCGGCCGCGGCGACCACATTGTGGTCATCGGGCGCAACGGCGCCGGCAAGTCGTCGTTGCTGCGCTGCCTGGCCGGCGAGCAGGAGCCGTCCAACGGCGTCATCGAGGTCGGCGTCAACGTGACCGTGGGCTACTTCGCGCAGGAGCACGAGCAGATCGACCCGGCCCGCACTGCGCTGGCCAACGTGAGTGACGCCGTGCTCAAAATGGAGAAGGACCGGCGGGCGTCTGCTGGGCTCGTTCGGGCTTCCCTCCAAGGCGGCCGACCAGATGCCGGCGACGCTCTCGGGCGGGGAACGGGCGAAGCTGGGTCTGGCCATGCTCTCCGCGGGCGAGGCCAACCTGCTGCTCCTCGATGAGCCGACCAACAACCTCGACCCGAGCTCCATCGAGGCGGTGGGCGCCATGCTCGGTGCGTGGCCGGGCACGCTCGTGGTGGTCAGCCACGAACGGGGCTTCGTCGAGGCGTTGCGCCCGACCTACGCGCTCCGGCTGCCCGAGGAGCGCTTCACACATTGGCGCGAGGAGTATCTCGACGACGTGGAGATGCGCTAGGCGACGGCCGCTTGGCCTACTCCACCCAGATCTGCGTCGGCCACAGCACGCCCTCGTCGAACCCGATGGCCGGCGTGCCGTCCAAGGTCTTCGGGTTGGTGAAGTTCTGCACCTTCGGGTTGGCGACCACAGCCCACTGGTCACGGGCGACCACAGGTAGGGGATGTCCTCGGCCAGGTACTGGTTGACCTGTTGGTAGGCCTTGATGCGGTTCGCCTTGACGCTCGTTTCCCGGCCCGCCAGCAGCGCCGTCTGGATGCGGGGGTCGGAGTTGCGGGCCATGTTCAGCGCCAACGGGCCCGAAGTCAGCTGGGTCGTCCACCAGACGTAGTTGAGGTCGGGGTCCACCGAGCCGAACTGGCGCCACAGGGTGGCCTGGTAGGTGCCCGCCAGAGCGTTGTTGATGATGGTCGTCTGGGCGATGATGTTGATGTTGACCTTCATGCCGGCGGTCTGCCACGCCTGCTGCAGGAACTCGGCCGCCGCCAGGACCTCGGGATCGCTCAGCGAGTTGAGGGTGAAGGAGGGCTGCTTCCCGGTCTCCCGCTGGACCTTCTTGACCAGCGACGCCGCGCCCGAGGGATCGTAGCTGGGGTAGGTCGTCTTGGTGTAGTACTCGCTTCCCTGTAGGAACAGCCCGTTCATGGGCGTGTTCACTCCCTTGTCGATCACCTTGGTGTATTGAGTCCGGTTGATGCTCTTCGCCATGGCGACGCGGAGGTCGTGGTTGTTCATCGGCGCGGCCGTGGTGTTGATCTGCACGCATTGCACCGTCGGCTGGCCGACCACCTGGCCGCTGTTGTCGTAGTACGCGTACTTCTTGTTGCCACGGAAAAGCAGAATGCCGTCGGGGTCGTTGGTGTGGATGATGTCGACCTCGCCCGTTTCGAGCGCGTCGGCGCGGGACGTCGCGTTGAGGATCGGCTTGAAGGTGATGGAGTCGAGGTACGGGTAGCCGCTGCGCCAGTAGTGCGGGTTCCGTTTCGCCGTCATGTGGCTGTTCGGCACCCAGTCCTCGAAGACGAAGGGCCCGGTGCCGATCGGGTTGGACGTGCCGCCATTGGGGGCGCTGAGCATGGAGGGCGCAGCCACGTAGCCGGTCTGCGCCTGGGCCAGGTAATACGGGAACGGCGCCCAGGAGTTCTTCAAGGTGATCGTGACCGCCAATGGCCCGGTCACCGAGGCGCCCTTGATGTTGGTGGCGAAGGCGGGCCCGGTCAGGATGGAGTTCGCCTCCGCCTCGATGTTCTTGTACAGCGCCTCGCCGTTCAGCGGGGTCCCGTCGTGGAAGACGATGTTGGGCCGCAGCGTGACGGTGAATTCGGTGTAGTCGGCGTTGGAGGTGATCGACTGGGCCAGGTAGGGCTGGACTTCGCCGGTGGCGGTCACGATGGCGATCGGGTCAAAGACGGTGCGTCCGTACAGGAAGCCACCCTCGTCCCAGCGGGCGGTCGAGGGGTTGAAGCCGCTCTCCTCCGTGTCGATGCCCATGGTCACCGAGCCCCCCCGCTTGGGCGTCTTCGTGCTGATGCCGTTCAAGCCGGGCCCGTTGGTGTAACTCGCACCGGCGATCCCGTCGGGGACGAGGCCGGCCAGCGCCGCTCCCGCTCCCAGGGCCAGCCCTCCGGCAAGAAACGACCGACGATCGAATGCGTGCGACATCGCAAACCCCCAAGGTCCCGATTTTCAATGAACTCAGTGAACGTCAATGGCAGGGCCGCCGTGGCGGCTTGGCGGCAGGTTACAACTCCGTGACCGATTGAGGGTGGCGGTCGGGGGTATGGCAACCTGGGGCCGCAGCCGGGCGGCAGCGCTCGGGCGCAGGCGCACCAAAACGAGGGCAACAGGCAGGCGCGCCGCAACGGAGCCGAGGAAACCGAGGAGGACAGGGCGAATGGCCATCGCAGTGGGCGACCGGATCCCAGATGTCAAGGTCTTTACATTCGGTGACAAAGGTCCGGAGTCTGTCACCTCGGCGGAGGTGCTCGGCCATGGCACGGTGGTCCTCTTCGGCGTTCCGGGCGCGTTCACGCCCACCTGCTCGGACCATCACCTGCCCGGCTTCGTGCTGCGCGCCGACGACCTGCGCGCCAAGGGCGCGGACTCCATCGTGTGCGTCTCGGTCAACGACCCCTTCGTCATGGAGGCCTGGGGCCAGGACCAGAACGTCGGCAAGAACGTCGTGATGTTGGCGGACGGCAACGGCGAGCTCACCGCGGCCATGGGACTGACCATGGACGGCAGCGGCTTCGGGCTCGGGGCGCGCTCGCAGCGCTACGCGGCCATCCTCCGGGACGGCGTCGTCTCCTGGCTCGCGGTCGAGCCGGGCCCGGGTCTCAACGTCAGCTCGGCCGAGGAGGTCCTGGCCGCCCTGTAGCGGCCGTCCCTTCGCTCTCGGGCGGCAGCCTCATCTCTCAGAGGTGCAGGGCGCGCTGTCCACCTGCACCCTGGACCGACTCGGGCGAGATCGACTTCGCCAAGTTCTACGGCGAGCACGCCGGCGACGTCTCCATGTCGACTACCCGTTCGCGCGTCTACACACATCCATACACACACGACAGAGCCACACGACGCCTTGGAACTTCGAGGGGCCCCTTGACATGCAGCCGACTGGCTGCTTAACTGAAAAAAGGCAACCGCATAGTTGCCTAATGCACACCAGCGACGAAGCGAGAGATACAGCGACACACATGGACGCGGTCTTCAAGGCACTGAGCGATCCCGGCCGGCGCCGCCTCCTGGACAAGCTCAACGAGCGCAACGGGCTCACCCTCACCGAGCTCTGCGCCGGCATGGGCATGACCAGGCAGTCGGTGACCAAGCACCTGTCCGTCCTCGAGGAGGCCAATCTGGTCACGACGACGCGCCAGGGTCGGGAGAAGCTCCACTACCTGAACGCCGCCCCCATCAACGACATCGCCGAGCGCTGGATCCACCACTACGACCGTGCCCGGGCCGAGGCCCTGGCCGACCTCAAGCGAGCACTGGAGGCTCCCCCCATGGACAGCGACGAGACAACGTTCGTCTACACCACCTACATCCACGCCCCGGCCGAGAAGGTGTGGCACGGGCTCACGGACCCTGCCTTCACCAGGCAGTACTGGAGGCACCCCACGGCCGGCGGCGTGCAAATGCGCACCGACTGGAAGAAGGGCTCGGCCTACGAGCTGAAATACGACGAGTCCGGGCTCGTCGTGAGCGACCCCGAGCAGCTGGTCCTCGAGGCCGACCCGTTTCGCCGGCTCGCTTACACCTGGCACACCTACACGCCGGAGTGGGCGGCCGCGCACGGGTTCGACGAGGCCCAGCGCGCCGAGTGGGCCGCCGAGCCCCGCTCCAAGGTGGCCTTCGACATAGAGGAGGCCGCCGACGGGGTCGTCAAGCTGACCGTCGTGCACGACGGCTTCCGGGCCGGCAGCCCGCAGCGCCAGGGCGTCTCGCAGGGGTGGCCCGCCGTCATGGCCAGCCTGAAGACGCTGTTGGAGACCGGGTCGGCCCTGCCCAGCGCCCCTCCGGCGGGCTGACGTCGGTTCCCACCCGCCTGGAGGCGGCCGGCCCGGAACTTCCCGTGCCGGCCGCCCCGGGCACGGGACCCCCTTGCTCTCTCATCAGATTCTGGGTAGGATACTCAGTATGCTACCGAAGATTGAGGACGGGGTGGAGCGGACGTGAGCGTTCGCCACGCCATGTTGGCCCTGCTGAGTGAGGGTCCCAAGTACGGCCTGCAGTTGCGTCAGGAGTTCGAGTCGAGGACGGGTGACGTCTGGCCCCTGAACGTCGGTCAGGTCTACACGACGCTGCAGCGGCTGGAGCGCGACGGCCTCGTCGAGTCCGAGGACTCAGCCGAGGAAGGCCCCCAGAAGGGCTTCCGCATCACAGAAGAGGGCGCAGCCGAGCTGGCCGAGTGGCTGCGCACGCCGCCCGACTTCTCCTCCCCTCCCCGCGACGAGCTCGTCATCAAAGTCCTGGTCGCCGTCGGCCTCCCCGGGGTGGACGTCGGCGAGGTGGTGCAGGTGCACCGCCGCTACCTGGTCGAGCTGATGCAGCAGTGGACCCACTTGAAGGAGGACGAGTCCCGCCTCGACCTCAACTTCGCGTTGGTCGTCGACGCGGAGATCTTCCGTCTCGATGCGTTGATCCGGTGGCTCGATACGGTCGACGGCCGCCTGAAGCGAGCGAAGGTGGATGGGGTTGCGCCGGCCCCACCGTCGTTCCCGCTCCCCAAGACCCGGCGCAAGGTGGGAGTGCGGCCATGAGCTATCTCGAACTACGCGACATCACGAAGGTCTTCGGAGAAGGGGCCGCCGAGGTGCACGCGCTCACGCGGGTCGACCTCTCGGTCGACGCCGGATCCCTGGTGGCTGTCATGGGCGCCAGCGGTTCGGGCAAGAGCACCTTGCTGACTATCGCCGGCAGCCTGGAGGACCCCACGAGCGGCGAGGTCTACGTCGGTGGCCGTCCGCTGTCCTCGTTGTCGCGCAACGGCAAGGCGCGGCTGCGCCGGCAGTCCATCGGCTACGTCTTCCAGGACTACAACCTGCTGGCCGGGCTCAGTGCGGTGGAGAACGTCTCCCTGCCGCTGGAATTGGACGGTGTGGCGGCCCGCAAGGCGCAGGCCGCCGCCATGGAGGCGCTCGAGGACTTCGGGTTAAAGGACCGCGCCGAGCACTATCCCGACCAGCTATCGGGCGGCGAGCGCCAGCGTGTCGCCATCGCCCGGGCCGTGGTCGGTGGGCGACAGTTGCTCCTGGCCGACGAGCCCTCGGGGGCCCTCGACTCCACCAATGCCGAGGCGGTGATGCGGCAGATCCTGGCCGCCTGCCACCGCGGCCTGGCCGCCGTCGTCGTGACCCACGACGCCCAGCTCGCCTCGTGGGCCGACCGCGTCGTGTTCCTGCGCGACGGGCGCATCGTCGACCAGACGCTTCCGGCCGAGAGCCCCGAGGCGTTCCTGGCCGAACTCCCGAACCGATGAGCGTCGGCGTCCTCGAACGGCCGGCGACCCAGTCGGCCCCCGAGCCCACCACCGGCGGCGTCGCCGCCCGGCAGGCCATGATCCGCTGGGCCTGGCGCCTGTTCAAGCGCGAATGGCGCCAGCAGCTCCTCATCCTTCTCCTCGTCGTGGTCGCCATGGCTGCCGTCGTCGTCGGGTCGGCCGTCGCGGTCAACACGCCGGCTCCGTCGAACGCCGGGTTCGGCACCGCGGGCGACCTGGCCACCTTCAACGTGGGCACCGGCACGGGCAAGTCGGCGGGCCAGAGCCTGTCGAGCGTGGCGGCGCAGATCGCGTCGCTGCAACACCGCTTCGGCACGGTCCAGGTCATTGAGAACGAGACGGCCCAGGTCCCGGGCAGCAACCAGACTTACCAGATCCGGTCGCAGGATCCCCACGGTCCCTACGGCGGGCCGATGCTCCAGCTCCTCTCAGGGCACTATCCGACCGGACCGGACCAGATCGCCGTGACGCCCGGAGTGGCCTCGGAGCTGAACCTCCACGTGGGCGACACCTGGCCCACTGGCGGCAAGACCGTCGTCGGCCTGGTGCAGAACCCCCAGAGCCTCCTCGACGAGTTCGCACTGGTCGCGCCGGGCCAGGTGACGAACCCGACGCAGGTGAACGTCCTCTTCAATGCCCCGGGCGTGGACCCGACGAGCATCGGGTCCAACGTGACGACCCCGGCCATGGTCGCCAACAACAACGCGTTCAACCCCGAGACGATCGTGCTCGCGGTGGCGACGGTGGGCATGCTCCTCATCGCCCTCGTGTCGATCGGCGGGTTCACCGTGCTGGCGCAGCGCCGCATGCGCGCTCTCGGGATGCTCGAGTCCATGGGGGCGACGGACCGCAACGTCCGGCTCGTCATACGGGCCAACGGCGTCATCGTCGGCGTCGTGGGCGCCGTGGTCGGTCTGGCACTGGGCGTGCTGGTGTGGTTGGCCTACCGCCCGCACAACGAGCAGGACGCGCACCACCTCATCCCGATGTTCGCCCTGCCGTGGGCAGTGATCGTGCCGTCCATGGTGCTCGCGGTCGTCGCGACGCTCTTCGCGGCCGACCGGCCTGCCCGCGCCATCGCGCGCGTTCCGGTCGTCTCCGCCCTGGCCGGTCGGCCGGCTCCGCCGCGCCAGATCCACCGATCCTTTATTCCGGGCGTCATCGCGCTCGGCATCGGGTTCGTCTTCTTCTCGCTCTCGGGCGCGGCGGGGCACGGCGGCGGCATCACGTGGCTGATCCCCGGGTTGGTCGCGCTCATCGTCGGGATCATCCTGGTGTCGCCGTTCTTCCTGGCCGCGTTGGCCCGGGTGGGGCGGCGCGCACCCATCGCCATCCGCCTGCCCCTACGGGACTTGGCGCGCTACCGCGCCCGCTCCGGCTCGGCACTCTCCGCCATCAGCCTCGGCATCATGATCGCCGTCATCATCTGCGCCGTCGCCGTCGCCCGTTACAGCAACGTCTTCGACTACGTCGGGCCGAACATGACGGCGAACCAGATGAACGTGTACAGCCCGCCGCCCGCAGGGACCCCGACCTTCAATCCGGGCAGTGGCAACAGCACGGCCCCGACTCCACCGAGCCTCTCGTCCCAGGAGGCGACCGTCCACGCCATCGCCTCGGCCGTCGGCGCCACCGACACGATCGAATTGACCAGCCCGCGGTCAACTTGCAGAACCCCAGCGGCAACGGCAGGCAGTTCAACGGGCCCGTCTACGTCGCGACGCCGGCACTGCTCCGGGCCTTTGGGATCAATCCGTCCTCCATTCCCTCCAACGTCGACATCCTCAGCTCTCGCGCCGGGCTGGACGGCTCGGGCGTGCAGATGACCTGGGGCGGGGGCAAGGGCGGCAGCACCAGCGGTCCGGTCGACCTCGGCCCGGGTGGCCCGGCCGGTGGCGGTCCGGGTAACACGAATCAGTGTCAGCCCGGCTCGTGCCTCGCCCACCCGGTTGTCATGGAGGAGAGCCAGCTGCCGACGGGTGCTTCGGCCCCGAACACGGTCATCACCGAGAGCGCGTTGCGCCGGCTGGGCCTGGAGTCGCAGAACACCCTGAACGGTTGGATGCTCCTCTCCAACAACGCGTTTACGACTCCGCAGATCACGAACGCCAACGCACTGGCGGCTTCGAACGACCTGAGCATCGAGTCGAAGAACGATGCCCCGAGCTCACACGAGATCGTCGACTGGGCGACCGCGTTCGGCGTCGCCCTCGCCCTCGGCATCCTCGCCATGAGCATCGGCCTGATCCGCAGCGAGACGGCGAGCGATCTGCGCACCCTGACGGCGACCGGTGCCAGCCCCCGCACCCGGCGCACCCTGACCGCGGTCACCGCCGGCGGCCTGGCGTTCCTCGGTGCGCTGCTCGGGACGGTGGCCGCCTATATCGGCCTGGTCGGATGGTTCCGGTCGAACCAGCTCGAGGGTGGCCTCTCGGACATCTACGACCACGTCCCGTGGAGCAACTTGTTCCTCATCGTGCTCGCCATGCCGATCGCCGCGATGGCCATCGGCTGGGTGCTGGCGGGACGGGAGCCCAAGGGGATCGCCACCCAGCCCATGGAGTAGAGCGCCGTGACCGTGTGCGACGATCCCGGTCGCAGCCGGGCGAGGTGGCCGTGGCGCGCGGGCTGGCGTGGTCGGATCTGGTCCTGGCCCTCTTGACCCTCAACGTGTTGGTCTCCGGGACCTACGACCGGCCACGGGCAACCGGGTGATCCTCCATCCTCGCTCGGTCGGGATCCCGTTTCGTGACATCGGGTGGCACGTGTCCGCCGCGCTCGTGCTCCTCGCGTACCTCTGCGTGCACGTGGCGCGGCGGTGGGGCCGCAGCCGCCGTTCGGTCATCCGCTGAGCGTCAGTCCTCCGTCGTCACGCCGAAGCGCTCGGTGTAGAAGGACAGGGCCTCGCGCCGCTCGGCGGGGTCGAGGCCGAACTCGGCGAGGTCGTAGACGACGGCGCCGTGCCGGCCCCGTGGATGCTCTGTCATGAAGGAGGCCATGGCGGCGCGCGAACGGTCGTCCATGGGCTGCGCCGCCAGGTCGTAGACGCGTTGCACCATGGCCATGTCGTCGGCCATGAACTCGTCGAAGTGCACGTCGATGGTCTGGGCGTCGGGCAGGGCGTCGTGGCCCTCCGCGCAGGCGTGGAGCATGCGGGCGAGGCGGTCCGCCCAATAGCTCCCGATCCCTTTGACGTCGACGGTGTCGCGCGTCAGCCGCGCGCTGTAGGCGAGCATCATCACCATGGACGCGGTGACCGAGACCGGATCGCGGTGCGTGACAACGAAGGTGGCGTCGGGGAACGTCTCCACCAGCCCGGGGAACTGCTCGAGGTGCTGGGGCGACTTCAGCACCCAGCGGGTGCCGCCGCGGAGCCACTGCAGCACCTTGAGCACCTTGAGGAGATAGGCGTAGCTGGGCCGCTGGTCGTGTGACAGGTAGTAGTCGCGCCACGTCGGCATGGGCGCGGTGGTCTCCATGAGCATGGTGGAGAAGTCGATGGCAAGGAGCTGGATCTCCTCGTGGGCGTGTTCGACCGTCATCTCGTGCATGCGATTGAAGTAGGGCATGGCGACATGGAGGAAGGAGAGGGCCGCCGCCGTGCGTTCGAGGCGCGGGTCGGGTTCGCCCGGGCCGGGGCGTTCCCTGTCGGCCAGCACGGGCTCGAGGCTCTCCCAGTAGGGGAGTGACCGCAGCGCGGGGTCCGCCGAGACCAAATTGTGCAGGTGGGTCGTGCCGGTCCGGGGGAGGCCGCAGATGACGATCGGCGCCTCGATGCGCTGTTCCAGGATCTCGGGGTGCCGGCGCACGAGGTCCTCGATCAGGAGGCGGTTCTTCAGCAGACCTACCAGGAACGTGTGCTGCTGGAGCACGCCGGCGCCGTTGAAGCCGCCTTCTTCCCGCATGGCGCGGCAGAGGACCTGGAGCCGCTCGGTGAACTCCATGGGGCCGAAGTCATGTAGCCCGGTCTCGGCCGCCGCGGCATCCATGAGCGGCTGTGGCTCGAGCGCGAGGTGGCTGCCGGCTTCCTCCATGAAGTCGAGGATGGCGCGGGCGGCCTCGGTGTATCGAGGCTCGGTCAGGTCGTCGATCCGGACCCGCGGCGGGCGCCCGGCCTCTCGCGTGGTGGCGTTCACACGGTCTCCACCGGCAGCACCTCGACCTGGGGCTGTTCGGGCGTCTCCGCCGGCAGGAACCAGCGGAACCAGATGCGCCCGCTGCGGTGGCCGGCCGTCGATACCCAGTTGGGGTGGGCCGGGCGCCGGGCCGACACCACGATGATGAACGACCCGTCGCTCTCGTAGTGCACCTGGGCGCCATTGATGCTGACGCGCTCGTAGTCGTAGTTGTACGTATGGAGCAGGCGGTTCCACAGGCACATGTTCCAGAACACGCACTCGGGGGAGCGGCCGCGGATGACCAACGCGTCGTCGTCCTCGAGCTCGAACGCGCCCATCGCGTAGGCGGCGTCGCCGGCCGCCCAGCCGAAGGTGGTCGTGGGAACCGGGTAGGGCGGGTCGAAGGCGTTGGGCGCGCCCAGGGGGATGGGAACGATGGTCGCCTGCTCGCGCACCCAGGTCGTCATGGCTCGGAGGCGGCGCGCCAGGTCGGCGTCGTCCTGGCGATAGGTGGCGGGCGGGTCGTCCGCCTCGATGTGCCACGTGGCCCGGCGGCCCGACACCGGGTCGTTGAGGTAGTCGCGCGTGATGACGGCGACCGCGTCGCCCTCGAGGCGGATGAAGGCGACGCCGGGCCCGAGGCCCTCGGGGTCGTCGGCGGAGAGCACGATGTGTATCGCGCGGTCGGGCCCCGGGGGGACGTCGTGGCTGTTGACGGTGCCAACGATGCGGGTGGAGTAACGGCCGTCGTCGGGTCCGCCGTAGACGGTGAGCGACAAGTAGACCGCATCCCCCGGCTCGATGGTGATCCGGTAGGTGCGCGCCGGATCGACGGGCGCGTAGCCGTAGAACGCGTCCGCGTTGTCGCCTCCCCATTTCATGTAGGGCCCGACGATCTCGACGAAGCGTGGGCGGGCGGTGTCGGCCCACAGCTGCACCTGGGCACCGACCTGCAGGATGGAGAGGATCCACTTGTGGGCCTCGAGCAGCGTGGTCTCGTCGTCGGCCAGCTGCTCCAGCATGCGCCCATGCGTCTCTTCGACACAGGCGAGCAGCTCGGAGAATGCTTTTTGCGTCTCAGTCGACATGGCCCTCCCCGACCGACGTCGCGCCGATCATAGGAAGGGCGTCCCGTCGAGGTACCTGCAACAAATGGTTGCATATGGGTGACCCATCTGCTACCTTTGGTTGCAGATCAACGGACGAGACGGGAGGCGCGATGGCTGGCTTTGAAATCGAGAAGGAGGTCGTGATCGACGCGCCGATTGAGGTGGTCTGGCGCACCATCACGGAGCCGGACCAGATCAGCCAGTGGTTCGCCGACCGGGTGGAGCTGGTCCTGGAGCCGGGCGGTGACGGCGCCATGTACTTCGGCGAAGCCGGTGAGGGCGGCCCCCTTGTGGTCGAGGCCGTGGACGCGCCGACCCGCTTTTCGTACCGCTGGAACCACCCGGCCGGGGAGACCCCGGGCGACGGCAACTCGGTCCTCGTCGAGTTCACGCTCGTCCCCGAAGGCGACGAACGGACCCGCCTGCGCGTCGTCGAGAGCGGCCTGGAGCAGCTGTCCTGGCCGGACGCCGACAAGGAGCGCTACGCGGGAGAGCACAACAAGGGTTGGGCCAGCTTCTTCGGACGGCTCGTCGCGTTCGTGGCCGACCGGCCGAGGGAATGAAGACTGCATCGGACGACGAGCTGTGGTCGGCGATCGCCGACCCGTCTCGGCGCCGCGTGCTCGACCTCCTGGTGGACGGCGGCGAAGCGAGCGCCAGCGCATTGGCCAGGTCGGTCCCCTTCTCCCGCCAGGCAGTGAGCAAGCATCTCATTGTGCTGGAGCGGAGCGGGCTCATCAGCCGCCGCCGGGCGCCCCGCGAGGTGCTCTACCGGGTCGAGGTGGACCGCCTGGACGAGGCCACGCACGCCATGGCAGAGCAAGCCCGGCAGTGGGACCGGCGGCTCGACCGCATCAAAAGGCTCAGCGAAGCGGCGCACGCGCGCAAGAAGGCAGCGATGAAGGACGGACGTTCAAGGAGAGAAAGGGAGATCAGCCATGAAGAAACCCCCGATCGTGTCGGCCGACGAGTGGGAGGCGGCGCGGCAGGCATTGCTCGTGCAGGAGAAGGCGGTGACGCGGGCGCGTGACGCACTCGCGGCACGGCGGCGACGGATGCCCTGGCTGGCGGTGGAGAAGCAGTACGTGTTCGAGGGGCCCGGCGGGAAGGCGAGCTTGCTCGACCTGTTCGGCGGTCGGCGCCAGCTGATCGTCTACCGTGCCTTTCTCGAGCCTGGGGTGCACGGATGGCCCGAGCACGCCTGCGTTGGCTGCTCCATGGTGGCCGATCAGGTGGCCCACGTCGCTCACCTGAACGCCCGCGATACCACGCTCGTGTTCGCGTCGCGAGCATCCCAGCCCGACATCGCGGCGTGAAGGCGCGCATGGGCTGGGACATCCCTTGGTTCACGATGACAGACGACTTCGACCTGGACCATGGCGTGGACGAGTGGCACGGGACGAACGCCTTCATCCGCGACGGCGACTCCGTGTTCCGCACCTACTTCATCAACAACAGGGGTGACGAGTCGATGGGGAGCACGTGGAGTTACCTCGACCTCACCGCCCTGGGCCGTCAGGAGACGTGGGAGGACTCGCCCGAGGGCTATCCCCAGACGCCGCCCTACGCGTGGTGGTTCTGGCACGACGAGCCGCGTCAGGCCGGGGCTCAGGCCGAGGACACGTCCGAGTCCGCCGACTGAACGGCGCCACTTCCGGCAACGATGCCATGAGAGCTTCCGCTCGGGCGTGGGTTCGGGATGTCCCGCCATGTGATTCCGGTCGGGGTGCTCGTCCTCATCGACTTCCGACGATGCGCTCCTGGAGCGCCGGCACCCAGTGTCCTTCGTAACGGGCCTGCAGCTCGGGGAGGCGCCAGTCCTCGCTCGTGATGACCCCCCGACACAGGGGCTCGCCGCAGCGGCAGGACATGGAGAATCCGGGCGCGGCGGAGTGGGTGCCGTAGTCAATGGTCAGCTCTTCGCCCGCGGGGACGTCCAGGCGAGCCGAGATGGAATAGGGCCCGTCGTGCCACATGGTGGGATCGCAGCTGTGGTTGCCGAAGTGCGCGACGGTGTCCGGGGGCAGAACGAGGTGTACTTCCTCCGACACGCTCACGCTGTCGACATAGGGGTGGGCTGGGTCCGCGTTGGCCGCCGCGATCAGGCGCGCCAGCTCGTCCGTGCCGACCAGGCGACCGCCGAGGCGGATCAGGACGCGCCCGGCCTCGAGGTCGGAGCCGGCGAAGAGCCCGGACCCCTCAATGGCAGAGGGGCCGACGACGAGAGCGGAGTCGACCCAGAGGCGGACGGGAGGACGGATAGCCACGTCAGAGTATGGTCGGCCGCCAACACGTATGAGCCGGAAACCCAATCGATAGATTCCGCCGGCCACCGTCATCCCGGTTCTGGTGTACCCGGACGTGCGGGAGGCCGTCGACTGGCTCACCGCGGCCTTCGGATTCGCTGAACGGGTCCGGATCGGCGAGGGCCACCGGGCGCAGATGAGCATCGGCGACGACGGTGCCATCATCGTGGCTGAGGTCCGAGGCGACCAGCAACCGCCCGAAGCGGGCCGGGTCACCCACACTCTGAAGGTCCGGGTGGTCGACGTCCACGTGCAGTTCGAGCGGGCCCGCGTGTCCGGCGCGCGGGTCGTGGAGCCACCGACCGAGCAGGTGTACGGAGGAGTACGGGTGCGAGACCGTTGCGCCTTGGGGGAATGCTGCTCCGGCTGCATCCCGGCGCGGTCGCGCCTGAAGCCGAAGGCCAGCCCGACACCTCACATCACGCGTGAAGCCGACGTGGCCCTACTGAAAGGATGGAACTCGTGTTCGTCCAGATCTACGGCATCACGACAACCGAGGACGCCGCGGACGTGGACCGCCTCGGGCCGGACAGCATTGGCGTCGTGCTCGACGAGGGCATCGACACCTGGGACTCGGTCGATTCCGACGTCGCTCATCGGATCGTGTCCACGGTGACACAGGCCCGGATCGTGGCTCTTTCGTTGTCCACGGACCCCGATCGGGTTCTGGCTACCAAGACGCGTGGTACTGCCGCGGCTGCAATGGACATGGCAGGAGTCGAGGCGGTGCATCGAAGTGACGATGACCCTGTGCCCGGGAGCCAGGAACGTCGCGATTCAGATGCCCAGCTTTGCGGCGCGCAGCTGATCCGCGAGCGCGGCATCGCCGGTGATCTCGACCATGGCTGCATCTTGGCGGCCAGCGCCAAACATGGTGAGCTCGCCGGGGTCGCCGGCAACGGTGAGCAGCGGCCCGGTGCCGCCTTGTTTGACGGGCCGCCCCGGCGAGGTGATCACGATTGTGGCGCCGACGCTCTTCGCCATCCCTCCCGGCCCGACGCGCTTCCACAGTGCTTCGGCCAACTCCGAGGAGATCCCACGAGGTTCCCAGCCGTTCTGCGCGCGGCGCACGTCCTCCACGTGGATGAAGAACTCGATGGTGTTCATCGGCCCGTCGAAAGGCCGGAGGAGCAGCGGCGGCCCCCGCCGAACGGTCTCCACGAGTGTCTCCCACGGCGTCCGATCGCGCACGGTTCGCCGCACCTTGTCGGTGTAGTTGGCCAGCTTGGGCCACACCAGTCCGGGTCCGCTGTCGGGGCGTCGCTCACGCACAACGAGATGAGCAGCGAGATCGACCGTGCGCCACCCTTGGCACAACGTGGGTGCGTCTGGTCCAAGCTCGACGAGAAGGTCGCAAAGAGTATTGCGCTCCTGCTGAGCGAGGCTGGGCTGCGTCACAGGCGCATCTTAAGCGGCCATACATTGCGGGAACGGTGGAATTGCTGTTCGTCGCGTCGAAGCCCTCCGGAACCGTTGCACCCGGGACGAGTACTGGATGCTCTGCGTGAGCGCACCGCTGCCGGCGTCACTCAGAGACCTAGGTGCACACGCACGTTGTGGGCACCGCCCCTTTTGATAGCCGTGTCGGGTAGCAACGTCTTCCCCGCACGAAGTGAACTCAGGGGTGTACGGTCTTCCGTGAGGACTCGACGACAGGGTCCACGGTATTGACGACGCCTTGGCAAGACGCCGCCAAGGAAGGACGACGTCATGGCGACCAGCATCGTTGATGCAGGAACCTCGCGGGCGACCAGGCGGGCCGCAGCCGGCTGGGAACGCTATGCCTGGCTGGCAGGGATCCTCTTCGTTCTTGCCGTCCTGGCGGAGTCCGCGATTGGCCTCGGGGTCGGCATCAACCAGAACGACTCGGCCGCGAAGATCGCGAACACGCTCGCCGATCACAGGAACCGACTGGTGGTGATCGAGGGCTTCTGTGTCGTCTACGCCGCCATGTTTCCGATCTACCTGTGGAAGCTGTACGACCGTTTCCTGCACACGGATGCCGAGGGCTCGCGTGCCCTCGGCTCGTTGCTGTTGGTCGGTGGCGTGGTCTTTGTCGCCCTTCACGCGGTCAGCGACATCGGGATCTACGGCGTGCTCGACGGGAAGCTCGCGACGTTCGGTACGCAACACGACCACAGCGTCTCCTACACGCTCTACCTGTTGACCTACGCCTTGGACAGCGTCGCGGACGTCTTCGGCAGTCTCTTCGCGTTCGCTGCTGGGGTGCTCGTGTTCAGGAGTGGAGTCTTGCCGCGGTGGCTTGCGTGGGTCTCAATCCTCGCCGCGCCCCTGCTCTTCCTGCAGGCCTTCGGCCTGGGCGGCGTCATCGCATCGTTTGGCCTGGTGCTCGACCTGATCGGATTCGTGCTGCTCCTGCTCTTCGTCCTGGTGAGCAGCGTCATCTTTCTGGGGCGGGAGAGCGCGGCTCGGTGACGGCCAGCGAAGTGACTGGGTCAGTTCCGCGACTGCGATGGCAACCGGGACGCTGATTGGTGAGGTCTTGAAGCCCGCGCCCCATGCGATTGCGAAGCTCGCGGCGCAACCCGATTAGATCAGTTGGTGGATAGCTGCGAACCGAACTCGGTCGAATCGAAGTAGTCCCGCCATGCGGTGATGACGCCATCGTGGACTTCAAAGACACCTGCAATCTGCAGGCCGGCTGTCTTCCCGCCGAGCTTCACGTAGTCGACTCGCTCGGTCATCACGATGGGGCCGTGAGCAACCATGTGGATGATGTCGGCATCGACCTCGCCACCTAGAGCCATCATTGCGGCGAGGTTGGCGATGATGGCTTCGCGTCCCGTGACTGGTTCAGTAGGGCCGTTGCGGTACTCGCATCCTTCACTGAAAAAACGGCGCAGAGTCGTGGCGTCTCTCATCGGCCAAGCTTCGGTGAAGGTCGCCATAAAGTCCCGTACGACGGCCTCGGCGCTGGAGGACTTGCTCACTGATCCAGACTGCCTCGGCTGTTGCTCGGGTGTCGAGTCGGTGACCAATCCACTCAAACGCTCCCGCAACATGGGTGATAGGGAGACGACCCTTGGCTTTGTGCCAACCACGAGATCGGATCGGACACCCACTCGGGGGGCCAGTCTGATGTCAGCGCACCAGCTTCAGCCGGGCCTCAAAGGCGGTGGCGAGGACTGCGTGCCCCGTGTCGTTGGTGTGGACGGTGGGGCTTGTCTCGCACATGTGCGTCCAGTTACAGATGTTGGCCACGTCTTGCGGCAACGTCTGTCCGTTGTACGACCCGGTGAGCGCCATGTCCCAGCTGTCGAAATCCTTCTGTACCGGGGCGATCCGAGCCTGGTGCTGCTTGTACGCACTGCGTAGCTCGGAGTTGAGCTGGTGCAGCAGGCTCAAGGAAGCCGTGGCCGCCTGTTGCCCACTTCCGCCCTTCAGATAGAAGGCCAGCCACGGGTCGTAGTACACCATGCCGACAATCGGTACGTTGCCGCCGGCGGCGCGCAGCCCCGCCAGGATGGTCTGCATGTTCGTCGCCACCGCTTGCAGCCCCTTCTGCACGCAGGTCTCGTTGATGACGCCGTTTGGAGCGCATCCATCCACGTCATCTCCGCCTACGTCGATGGTCACGAACTTGACTTCGCCGACATGGGAGGCCAAAAACGCTTCGGCGTCCCCCAACTGGTTCCCGGTCGTGTAGTCGGTACAGAGGCCACCGTGGATCATCCTCGTGGTCGAGTCTCCCGCGCAACCAAGGTTCTTGAGTTGGAGTCCCGGAATGATCGACTCCTCGTGGCCATACACGTCGTCGACATAGGAGTGACCCGGAGTTGCTCCACCACCAGTCGACAGCGAATCCCCGAGCGCCACGTAGTACGTCGTTGGAGGCGCGGAGGCTCCGGCGTCCGCAGCAAAGCCAGAGAGTCCGAACATTGCGAGCGCAACGACCAGCAACGCCGACCTGATTGGGACAACCGCAGCTTGCATTCTTCCTCCCCGTGGTCGCTCTCCGTCACAAGATGTGCAACGCCCGATCCTTACATAGGAGTGCACCATGTGGTCATCAGCTCCAACTGGCCCGATCCGTGGCGGATCGCCGTTGGCTGGCGGCGTGGTGCCATCCGCGGCTGCGTGAGGTGGTGCCTGGAATGTCCTTAGGAAGTCTGGGCCAGGACCGTGACGCGGCACTCGCTCGAGCGCTATGGGGAAGCGCCAAAGAGGCGGAGTCGGCGCCGCGTTCGAGTCGTGCGCGCGGTATCCGCGCGATGGACGTGGGGGGTTGGGAGGAGGCTTCTTCGCTGAGACCGGGCTACACAGAGTTCGATGAGAGCGGCCGACCGGGATCGAACCGGCATCATCAGCTTGGAAGGCTCGCCAGAGCGGTCTGAAGCGAACGCCGACGATCAATAGCGGCAGGTCAGGATGCTTCGCCGAACCGTTGCGAACCACGGCGATTCTCTACGTCCGCGCGATTCGCGCGATGAGCGTTATCCCCGGCGACCCAGCGGTTAGATCAATGTGTGCGCCGTCTCGCGTCCCCGAGTGGGCGACGCCTCGCTCGGTTGCCGGTTATCGGAGGTCTGAAGCGTCCGCGGTTACGCAACTAGTATTCCGGCCCACTATGGCTGGGACCACCGGCGTACCTGGCGAACCACACACGCCGGCCACAGACAGCGTTATATCCGAGCGCAGAAGGTCCGTCCGCTGGACGTGGATCGCACTCGTTGTCGTCATTGTCCTCTACCTGGTCCTCGCTAGCGTCGTTGCCGTCAAGACGCCGGCTTGGGAATCGCCAGATGAGCCAGCTCACGTCCTCAACATCGAGACTCTCGTTAGCGGCCATTGGTACGCAATCGACACGCACTGTCACTATCCAGCGACTAAGCGGTGCGACAACCTCGAAGCACAGCAGGCGCCGCTCTACTACCTGCTGCTCGCCGCCTGGCAGAAGACCGCAGGCGTGTCGATAGATAATCCAAGGCCTGGACCCGTGAACCCACGCGCGCTTGTCGCACTCCATCTTCGGCGGAGTCCTGCAGGCATCGGCGGCCTTTACCTCCATCACAGCGCGGCAGACGATCGATTCATCCTGTGGTTACGGTTCCCGAACGTCATGCTGGGCGCGCTCACAATCCTGATCACATTCTTCGCCGTCCGCCAGTTCGCCAGAGACAAGTGGACGCCTGTGATCGCCGCAGCGGTGGCTGCGTCGATCCCCCATTTCGTCTTCCTTTCCGCGGTGGTCACAAATGACAACCTCGTCACCCTTCTCGGAGCCGCCTTGACGCTGTTCGCGGTACGCGCCATCGTACGTATGAGCGTTTGGCCCGTTGTCGGCGTCGGATTGGTCTTCGGGTTACTTCTCGCGACCAAGCTAACCGCGCTGCCGATGGGCTTGGTGGTGGTTGGTCTGCCGCTCATCCTGACTCGCAGCTGGGTACTTCGCACCGAGTTCTTTCTTGCAGAACTGGCGGCAGTTGCGTGCGCTGCTGGCTGGTATCTCGTTCAGAACACTGTGCGCTACGGAGATCCACTTGCTCTTACGGCTTCAACCAAATATCTGCAAGCGAACGGCGGTCTCGGCACTTTCCTCGGCGCGCCGTATCGTGTTGCCAATCCTTTTCATTACTTTTTTGTGCTTGTGCCAAAGGGCGTAATCGATTCGATCTGGTACGAATCGGGTCGTTTCGACTGGGGTTTCCGGGTCGCATTGCTCGTCACTCTCGGGGTGATTACGCTGCTCGCGGTTGGGCTCATTCGACGCGGGATACAGCCGAAGGTGCTTCTCGTACTCGGGCTGATCACGGTTTCGGCACTCATCTGCGTTTGGACGGCAGCATCGCAAACCGCCACCTGGAACACGCGTTACGCATTCGTCGGCGTCGCCGCGTTTGCAGGACTGGTCGCTGTGGCCCTCGAGCGATGGCCCGTTTACGTTCGCCTTCTGCTTCCCTTGGCTGGCTTCATAGCCACGGTAATCGCCATCCAGCAAGATGTTTTGGCGTTCTACCGGACCTGAGGAGTCGAGGCACGGATGCATCGACAATCGGTCGCGCACCGTGGGCCGACTTGCTCAAACGGGTGCGGCCATCCGCAGGTGCGGCACCAGCGGCCTGCGGAGGCTGGAGTGGATGTCCAGCTCGTTCCGGGCCCCCGACATAGGCCCAGGGCCGTCTGCCTCGTTGCGTTCGACGCCTTGTACGAGTGCGCACAGAGCTGAGGCTATGTGGCACGTGAGCAGTTTCTGAATGTGCCCAAGCGGCCATCCGGGTCCTGAGCGGGGACC
This sequence comes from uncultured Acidimicrobiaceae bacterium, assembly GCA_963808355.1. Lineage (GTDB taxonomy): Bacteria > Actinomycetota > Acidimicrobiia > Acidimicrobiales > RAAP-2 > Bog-473. The sequence goes on along the minus strand of CAWEFL010000002.1, from coordinate 1,048,298 downwards.
ACGACCGTAGGGGCGGTATCTTCCCTCGAATGGCTGGTTTGCCCGGCGCGGCGGACGGCATCGACCAGGGGAGCGGTTTCTCCGGTGACGACGTCAGTGCCTGGCGCCCCGGTCCAGGACGCTCCCGCGGAGGAAGGGCCAAGTCTTCTGGTACCTGGAAGATCGGGGCGTGGGATCCACGGGTCGTCAAGGTCCTGACACTCCTGGCGTTCGCCCTCCCCGCGGTCGCCTACATGGCGATGCTGGCGCACTACCAGGTCAACACGATCGTGGCCGATCAATGGAACGACGTCGACGTCATCCGTGCCAACTTTGCGCACTTTCCTGATTGGTCCTCACTGTGGAGCCCGCATACGGACAACCGGATCGTTTTTCCCAACCTCATAGTCGTCGCGCTGGCGCACACGGTCCACTTCAATATCGACGTGGAGGAGTGGCTTAGTGCGCTTCTGTTGTTCGCCGCGACGGCTCTGCTCATCTGAAGCGCTGTTCTTGGGCCGGGCTCACCCCCAAGCACCGCGAGTCAGACACGGTGGTGCACCGCCGGGTCGATCACCAGGCAGGGTTCGGGACTCGTACGCTGGGCCGCCATCGAGGCCGTCGGCAACTACCGGGCCAAGGGCAACGAGAAGCTCCAGGCCGACTATCGGCGAATCGCCGAGCGCCGGGGAAAGTACAAGACCCGCGTGGCGGTGGCCCGCAAGCTGGTGACCCTCGTCTTCTACGCCCTGAGAGACGGAGGAGTCCGCTTCTCGCCACCTCCGAGGCAGCTATCCGTGCGCGGATCTGTTTGCCCGTCTTAGGAAGGATGGAAGGGGTGCGTTGCGACCCCTCTCGGAAATGGCCGATCGGACAGGCGCCACGGTGCTTGACGTCCACCTGACTAAGGGCGGTGGCAACAAATGCCTTGTATTGAGGTGGGGGCTCTATCGGGATCATTGGGGCCGCACGCGTCGGGTGGCTCGTTGCTCAGGACCCAGACGACGGGTCCGGTGTTCCGGCGTGTCCTGGCAGTTAGAAGAGCAACGTTGGAAACCAGCAGGGGATTCTGAGAGAGCGGCCGACCGGGATCGAACCGGCATCATCAGCTTGGAAGGCTGAGGTTCTACCATTGAACTACGGCCGCGAACGGGCGCGCAGTCTACGTCCTCTACTCTCGACCCCGTGGACTCACTGTTCGATCGGGTTGGGGGTGAAGCCTTCTTCCGCGATCTGGTGGACCGCTTTTACCTCGGTGTCGCAGGCGACCCTCTCCTGCGCCCCCTCTACCCCGACGATCTGAGCGAGTCCTCGGCCCACCTCGCCCTCTTTCTCATGCAGTACTGGGGCGGACCGGGGACCTACAGCGAGCAGCGTGGGCACCCGCGCCTGCGCATGCGACACGCACCGTTCGTCATCGGTCCCGCCGAGCGAGACGCCTGGCTCCGTCACATGGGCGAGGCCCTGGACGGCCTCGAGACGGCGTCCCGTATCTCAGAGACGGACGCGGACGAACTGCGCGCCTATCTCGAAATGGCGGCGAACACGCTCGTCAACGCTCTCTGATCAGTCCGTGAAGCGGGGCCGTCGCCCCTCCTTGCGCGCAGCCACTGACTCCTCGAAGTTTCGGGTCAGGCAGCGGACGAACAGCTGAGATGTGCCCTCCGCGTCCATGTGGGACTGGAAGCTGCTGGCGTCGAGGCTGTTCCACAACTGGCGCTTCGTCAGCTCCACCCCGGCGCGGCTCCACCCGTTGATCCGGTCGGCCAGCTCGACACAGGCCGGCAACAGTTCCGGCCCCCGCACCACCCTCGACACCAGGCCGATTCGCTCTGCCTCCGCGGCCTCGACGTCTCGCCCCGTCAGCATGATCTCGGCGGCCCGCGACTGGCCGATGGCCCGGGGCAGCAGGTAGCTCAGGCCGAGCTCAGCGGCGGTCAGCCCGTTGTTGATGCCGGCGGCCCGGAAGTACGCGTCCTCCGACGCGATCCTGATGTCAGCGCTCAGGGCCAGGCAGAAGCCGCCGCCGATGGCCGCGCCGTTCACCGCCGCGATCACCGGCTGGTGCAGCCGCCGGATCGTCGCGATGACGTCGTCCAGCATCTCCATCGACCGCAGCGCGATGGTGGGCAGAGTCAGGCCCTCTGTGTGGGGGATCGTGCCCGGGTTCTCGTGATCGGCCCCCGAGCAGAAGCCGGGGCCGGCACCGGTGATGACCACGACCCGGGCCTCGTTTTCGTGCCCCACCTCCCGCAGCCCGTCGCGGAACGGGATCATGACGTCGAACGCCATCGCGTTCATCCGCTCGGGTCGGTTCAGCGTGACGACGGCGACGCCCCGATGCGGCCGGGTGATCTCAACGAAGGACATGGCAGGCATCGTAGAGGCGCCCACCTTGGGGCCCAGATGCTTATGTCTTCGGGCGCTCCTCGTCCGCGTAGGCAGTCCGCGTGACTGGAGACGTGGGTGCCTCCGTTGCCTGCTCCGTCTCGACCAGGGAACGCTGATGGGAGACCCCGTGGTGGGACTCTGTCCGAGCCAGCCAGCGCAGCCGCGCCGCCTTGGCGTCCCAGTCGTAGACCACTGCGGTTCCCGCCACGAAGTCGTCGAGCGCACGCCGCTCTCGTTGGTACACGATGCCCAGGAACCCGATCCCCAGGGTCAAAAGCGTGAGCCCGAGGCCGACCGTGCGCAGGATGGCCTGCCGTGGGCTGATCGGTCCCCCCTGAACCGTCACCACCTGCACGCCGAAGATCGCCATCCCCAGCGTCTTGCCGCTGACCGCCCACTGGTAGGCGTAATAGAGGAACTCCCACACGCCCAGCACAATGAAGGCCACGAACCGATGATTGGTCAAGGTGTAGGAATGGCCCGACACCAGCTTGACGGCCACGTTGAGCAACGCCGTGCCGAGGAGGTAGAGCCCCCACGAGGCGCCGACGTCGGCGGCGAATGCCACCAACCTGCTGACAGCTCCCGCGTAGTGGCCCTGGCGACCGACCGTCATTTCGGGCGGGGGCATGGGCACCGTCGTCATGACCTCACCCCTTGTCCTTCGGGCCGTTGTTCACGCTGTCACCGCGGGCTTCACCAGGAGCGGCGGGCCCTCGGGCCAGTCGGCGATCCGCTTGCGGCGTCCGACCAGGCGATTGCCCCAGCGCAGGATGAAGTCGTCGAGTCCCACGCCCTGGCTGCGGATCACGTCGAGGATCTCGGTCAGGATGCCCGTCGTCGAGCGGGCGATGATGGAGCCGAGCTCGGTCTGCTCGACCAACGCGTCGATGTCGATCTCGTTGACGATGGCGTTCACGTCGACCCGATCGACCAGCTTTGCGATGTCCACCCGATCGACCACCTTCTCGATGTCGACGCGGCTGATCACTTTGTCCACATCCACGCGGTCGATCAGCTTCTCGATGTCGACCCGGTCGAGGATGGCGTCGATGTCGATGGCGTCGATGACCAACGGCACAATACGCTCCGCCAGGGCCTGCGCCAGCTGCTCCACCCTGGAGCCGACGGGACCAGGACTCATGGCAACCGGCCGTTGCGTGTCATTCCCGTGATCATTCCACTTGGCCCGGTGCAGATGGGCGACCGATCGGGTACGGTCGGATTCGTCGGCACCTGTACGAGGAGGTGGCATTGTGGAGATGGAGCGCTACGACAACGGCGTCCCGTCCTGGGTGGACCTGAGCAGTCCTGATCTCCCCAAGTCGAGGGAGTTCTACGGCGCGCTGTTTGGCTGGAACTGCCCCGAAGGCCCGCCAGAGGCAGGCGGCTATTCGGTGTGCGACATCGGCGCGAAGTCCGTCGCCGGCCTCGGCCCGCAGATGAACCCGGACATGCCGGCGATGTGGATGTCCTACGTGAACGTGGACAGCGCAGACGACACGATCGCCAAGGCGAAGGCCAATGGGGGCGCGGTGTTCGTCGAGCCCATGGATGTCATGGAAGCGGGCCGTATGGCGATCTTCGCTGACCCGCTGGGCGCAGTGATCGGGCTCTGGCAGCCCAACCAGCATACCGGCGCGCAGCTGGTGAACGAGCCTGGTGCACTGTGTTGGAACGAGCTCATCACGACCGACCTCCAGAAGTCGAAGACCTTCTACCAGACGGTGTTCGGCTGGGACGCCGCCGACCAGGGTCCTCCCGGCGGCCCGCCGGCCTACACGGAATGGAAGCTGGCTGACCGTTCGGTCGGCGGCATGATGCTGAAGAACGACCAGATGCCCACCGAGATGCCTCCCAACTGGGGTGTGTACTTCGCGGTCTCCGACACGGACGCGACGGTAGAGAAGGCGAAGGAGCTCGGCGGCGCGCTGTTCTTGGGACCGACGGACATCGAGCCGGGGCGTTTCGCGGTCATCGCCGACAACGTCGGTGCCGTGTTCAATGTCCTCACTCTCAAATCCTGACGACGCCGATGGAGCGCCGCCGCCTCGGGCGGACAAGGCACGAGAGCAGCGTGGCCGTGCTGGGCGGTGCGGCCTGCTGGGCCGCCACGGTCGACGAAGCCGGCGCCTGGCTGCAGACGGCACTGGACCAAGGGGTGAACCACCTCGACATCGCGCCCCAATACGGCGCGGCCGAGTCCGTCGTGGGGCCGCATCTCGCGACGCGGCCGGACGGTTTCTTCATTGCCGGCAAGACGCTCCGGGCCAACCCCGAAGGCGTGGTGGATCAGTTCGACAACACCCGCCGGCTGCTGCACGCCGACGTGCTCGACCTCTACCAGGCCCACGCCGTCACCTCGCTGGCCGAGCTGGATCGGCGCTCGGCCGCCATCGAGCGCATCGTGGCACTGCGCGACGCCGGCCACACCCGCTTCGCCGGCATCACCGGCCACGACATGGAGGTCCCGGTGGCGCACCTCGAGGCGCTGCGGCGCTTCGATCTCGACACCGTGATGTTCCCGGTGTACCCGGCGTTGTGGGCCCGTCCTGAGTACCGGGAACCGGCCGAGGAGCTGCTCGCGCTGTGCGCCCAGCGCGATCTGGGTGTCATGGTGATCAAGGCGGCGGCCCACCGGCCCTGGGCCGACCGACGGCCCCTCGCCGATGCCGTCGACGGAAGCCCGGCCACGTCCGATCGCTGGGCCGACTCGTGGTACGAGCCGGCCGCGTCCGACGACGACCTCGACCGCGGCATCCACTTCGCGCTCTCCACGCCGGGTGTCCACGCCTTCTGCACGCCCGGGGATAGGGCCCTGTTACCGCGGGTGCTGGCGTCGGCCGAGCGCTACCGCCCCTTGGGCGAGGAGGAACGGAGGGTGGCCGTCGACGCTATGGCCGGCGACGAGCTGATCTTCCCGATGCCGCGCTGACCTTGGGCCTGTGGCCATCGATATACCTGTCGGGCGGAGAGACCGCGCAGACCGCGCTCAGCCCTCACGCAGCGCGGCCACCACGGCACGGAACGCCCCGTCGTCGGCGGGGTCGGCCGGCGGATTGACCACGATGCCTTGGCCCAACCCTGCGAAGCGCTCGAGCAAAATCCCGGAGAGTTCGTCGAAGGTGCCACACGGCACCAGGGTGTCGAGGATCTCGTCGGAGAGGACGTCGGCCAGGTCGTTCCAGCGGTCGTGGCGGACCAGCGCGCGCAGGCGAGGCCCGACGTCGGACCAGCCGTGAAGCTCGAGCGTCGGCGCGTAGGCGGGCGTCGAGTACAAGAAGGCGAGGAGCCGGCGTTGGCGCTCCCGCTCGGTTGCGACGGCGCCCGCCGACGCGCCCGTCACCACGGGCGTCCCAATGACGGTCTCGAAACCGGACGTCTTCAGGTCGCGTCCCGCAACCGCAGCCCCCGCGGCCAGGGCGGGTAGGCACGTCTCACGCAGGTACAACGGATTCGAGTTGGTCGGGTGGCTCACAAAGCCGTCGGCCACGGCGCCGGCCAGCTCGCAGGCGCGTCGCTGCACGCCCCCCAGGTACACGGGCGGCGGCACCGTCTCGTCGTCGGGTCCGGGGTTGAAGTAGGGCTGCAGACGGGTGACCCGGTAGTGCGCGCTGTGGTAGTCGGGGGCCTCGCCGGACGCGAACGAGTCGAAGCAGGCCCGCACCGCACCGATGTAGTCGCCCAGTCGGCCGATGGGGTCCTCACCGAAAGGCACGGCGTAGCGGTCCTCGATGTTCTGCCGGATCTGCGTCCCGAGGCCCAGCTGGAACCGACCGCCGCTCAGCTTGGCCAAGTCCCAGGTGGCGTACGCGACCAGCGTGGGGCTGCGGATGAAGGCGAGCGCCACGCTCGTGCGCACTGTGATCCGCTCTGTGTGCTCCGCCACGAGCAGGGCAACGGCGAGCGCGTCGTGCACGGTCTCGGCCACGTGCAGGCCGTCGTACCCGAGGGCTTCGACCCGTGCCGCACGCGCGACGACGTCGGGTAGGGACAGGCGCGGGTCCATGCCCGCGTAGACCCTCACCCCGGAGCACCGTCGAGCCCGGTGTTCTGCGCCCGCCCCCGGGCCATGATGCGCTCGCGCTCGCCGACGAGTCGCGACTGGTCGAAGCGTTCGGCCATCCACCGGCGCGACCAGGCGGCCTCGGCCGTCCACGCTTCCTCGTCCGTCAAGGCGCTCATGGCCGTGTACATGCGGCGGATCTCGCGCACGTTGTCAGAGGGGATCGACACCACCGCCGCCGCCAGCTCCCGCGCCCGCGGCAACAGGGCTTCGTGCGGCATCACCTCGGCGACCAGGCCCCAGGCCAGCGCCGTCGCCGCGTCAATGAAGTCGCCGGTGAAGCTCATCCGGCGGGCGCGGTCGAGGCCGATGAGCTGAGGCAGCCGGATGGTGAGGCCCGCGCCCGGCATCGCCCCCACACGCGCGTGGGTGTCGGCGAAGCGCGCCCTTTCCGAAGCGATCAGAAAGTCGCAGCACAAGGCGAGTTCCAGGCCGCCGGTGACCGTCGGCCCGTTGATGGCGCCGATGACTGGCGTCTCGTGCGGGGGCAGGAAGCCCCGGTGCGCCATCGGGCCGCTCTGGCGCTCCCGCTGCACCGCGCGCGGCTCGCTCGACAGCGCCTTGAGGTCCACCCCGGCGCAGAACGCCGGATCGGCCCCGGTGAGGATGATGCAGGCCACGTCCTCTCGACCGTCAAGCTCGGTGATCACGTCGTCCAGCTCACTGGTGAGCGCACCCGACAGGGCGTTGCGCGCCTCGGGACGGTTCAGCGTCACCGTCGCCACCTCGTCGGCGACCTCCGTCAGGATCAGCATCGGCGAGTCCTCCCCACTTGTCTCACGGTGAGTCTCACCGAGCCCAACGGCCGGGCGCCAGACCCTCGAAGACGACGACGCGCCGGATGGCCCGCGATCGTCCAGCGAGCCGAAGGCCCAGCCTTCGGTAGGCAGCCAACGCGTCACCGAGTCCGTCGGCGCCGTCGAAGACACCGTCGGGGCCGACGTACACGAACTCGGGTGCCACGTGTTCGGCCAGGCGTGCTCGCCACTCCGCGTCGCCCGGGACGAAGACTGCCGCCATCAGGGATCGATGCGCTCGCGGACATCCTCGCCGCGGTGGTCGTGCCGGAACACCGAGGCAGTCTCCCAGCTGGTCCCGCCGGCCGCCTCCGGCTCAGCCAGCCGCAGTCCCCGATCCTCAACCGCCCCGAGCGGTTCCCGCGCCGCCCCAACCCTCGCACAGCAACGCGAAGCACTCGGCGTCACGCTGCTCGCCCTCGATCCGTTCCCACGCCCGCAGCAGGGCCTCGCGGCGGAAGCCCGCGGCTTCGGCCGTCCGCGCCGAGGCGACGTTCCACGGCTCCACGAAAAGATGGAGGCGCGGGATGGCCAGCTCCCCGAAGGCGAAAGCGACGACCCCGCGCAGCGCCTCGGCGGCGAGGCCGCGGCCGCGGGCCGACTCGAGCAACCAGTAGCCGACCGAGGCCCGTCCACTCTCAATCTCCTGGAGCCACAGTCCGATCGAGCCGATCCCCGTGGCGGGGTCGGCCGCATCCGCGATGACGAAGGAGTAGCCGTCGCCTTCGGTGGCCCGCCAGTGCTGGCGCTCGATGAACGCCCTGCCCAGGTCGTCCGTGTAGCGCTGCGGCACCGTCGAGATGGAGGGAATGAACGGGTCGGCGGCGGCCTGTCGCACCAGTGTCAGGTCCGACACCGAGTAGGGCCGCAGCACCACGAGCCCGCAGGCGAGCTCGGGAACCCGCAGGGGTGGGCCGAAGTCGGCCGGGTCGAACCGGCGCAAGGGCGTCACGCCAGTGTGAAATACCCCGGCACGAGGTGATGCGGCGTGTCGAGGTACCCCTTGGCCTCGGGGGGGCCACCGAAACGGCCGTGGCTCCAGCGCACTTCGATGTGCCCAGCCACCTCGTGGGTCTCGCGGGTGGTCCGGTCGCGGACCCGCGCCGCCCAGCCGACACGGGGCTGGCCACCCGTTTGCGGCGTGATCGTGAACGCGGCGAGCAGGTACCGCTGGCGCCAGTCCCACGACGTCGCGATACGCAACCGGAGGGAGCGCGCCGCGGACGACCCGAGCACGAAATAGGGCGCGCTCCCGACGCGCAGGAGACGCCAGAACATCGACTCGCCCCCGCCCCGCCCTTTGTCCATTGCGGCCTCCCACCGCGTGACCGAGGTGGAGGCGACCGCAGCCGACAGCCGGTCGTAGGCGGCCTTCGCGCCGTCCGGCCATCCGGCTCGTAGCCACGCGCCCAACGCGTCGCGCTGGTCGGTCGTCAGTTCCGACGCACGCTCGGGCAGCGCGCGAGGGGCGGACACCATGCCGACGGCACTCCGGCCGGACATCCCGACCGCGCTCGCGCCGGCGAGTCCCTCGGGCTGGTCGTCCAGACCCGGCAGGGCGAACGCGCCCGACACGGCCACTCCAGGTCGGCCCCGCGCCGCCGCAGACGATCGGCCCGGACCGCGCGACGCCGGACCGCGCGACGCCGCCCCGCCGTCGAGCTCCAACATCGCGCGCCGCACCGTGTCGTAGAGCTCTTGGTACTCACGCGGTGCGACCTCGGCGTACCAGTCGCCCCCCGCCGCCTCAGGCCGCGGCCCTGGCTCGGATCCGTTCCGCCCACCGCGGGCCCGGGCCGACCCGCCCGTCAGCAGATCGTCGAAGACGTGCGCGGGGGAGACGTTGAACAAGATGTTCGAGAGGTACTTGCAGCTCACGAGGTAGACGTGGTCCACCCGCAGGTCGATGGGCGCCACCTCGTCTCCGGGTGCACGCCCCGTGCCCTTCCACTCCACAACCGCCGGCAGCCGGCCCCGCAGTCCGTCGTGTGCCGCCAGGAACGCCCGCCCGTTCTCCCACGCCGCGTGAAACTCGGCGTCGTATGCGCCGCCGGCGCGTAGCCGGGCCATGTGGCCCCACATCTCGGGCGAGAGGCTGTGCATGACCGGGGTCCTGGAGCGAACCGCCGCGTCGATCCCGCCCAGCCCGAGCATGCCGAGCGCCGTGCCGAGCTCGGTGACGATGGTGCGCTCACTGGGCATTCTCGCATCCTTCCACGACCGCCCACGACCGCCTACCACCGTCGGCCACCCGCGGCCGGTGAGGGAACGGTCTATCCGCCGAACAACGGCGTCAGTTGCAGCTCAACGGGCGCCACCGCCGCATCGGCCGGTGCGTAGAGCTCCGTGCTCTCGTAGACGTCCACCGCGACTCCCGTCCGCGAGATGTACGAGAACACCGCGTCGCCCCAGCGCTCCTCCCGCAACGCCTGGCGCAACGCCTCGCGCTCGCCGGCCGGCAGGTCCCGGCCCGGCGTGGCCGCCACCACCCGGCACGCCAGCACCCAGTGCAGCGTGTCCATGTCCTCGGCCACGAACACGCGGGGCGGGTCGTCCCGTACCACGGCGCACGCGACGAGTGGGCTCACCCGGGCCTTTCCGCCTCGGCGAGCACCCGCAGTGTCCTCACACCCGGCCCGGCGCCAGGTCCGACGCCGACCAGAACCCGGGCAGCGGCGCACCCGGCCTCCCAGCCGCATAGAGGGACAGCCGTTTGCACGCCGCCGGCGACAGCAGGTCGACCGCGTCGAAGATCCCACCCGGCCCGGCCGCCCGCAACGCGCGGTCGGCTTCGGTGCCGGCCCGCGGGAGCTGGGTCGTCAGCACCACCAGCGGTCCGATGCCGTTGGCCGACAGGACATGCGCCCGCCCCAGCGTCCGCCACACCGTCTCCGACCGAGCCATCCCGCCTCGATACGCCGAGTTCACCCCGGCCAGGTCGAAGTACCACGGGCGCCCCACCGCGTCCTCCGCCGAGAAGCTCACCGCCATGCCGAGCCCGCGCAGGCGCCGGTTCGGGCGCACCATCTTGAATCCCGCCACCTCGAGCGCTTGCCGAGCGAGCACTGCGGCCGACATCCCGTCCGCCGCAGCAACGTCCGACCCTTCGGACCCGTCCGACCCCTCCGCCGGCACCACCCCGCCCGCCTGTGCGGCCTTCTCCTGCGTCACCCTGGCCTCCGCGATCGCAACGTACGACGGGTCGAGGTCGTAGCCCAGGGCGTCACGCCCACAGCGCAGCGCCGCCACCAGCGTCGAACCGGACCCGCAGAACGGGTCGACCACCAGGTCCCCTCGATACGTGTAGAGCTCCATCAGACGCAGCGGCAGCTCCACGGGAAACGGCGCCGGATGCCGCACCCGCACCGCGCTCTCTGGCGGGAACTCCCACACGTCGAGCGTCAACGACATGAAGTCGTCCGCTCCGATGCTGCTCTCGAACGGCAGCCCGGCCGCCCGCCGGTCCTTCGGACTGAGCGCCCGCCCGAAGCGCCCCTTGCTCGCCACCACCACCCGCTCGGTGACGTCGCGCAGCACTGGGTTGGCGGCGGAGCGGAAAGACCCCCACGCGCACGAGCCGCTGGCGCCCTCGCCCTTCTGCCATACGATCTCGCCCCGCGGCAAGAGCCGAAGGTCGTCCTGCAGGATCGTCGTGACGTCGGACGCCAGGCTCCGATACGGCTTGCGCCCGAGGTTGGCCACGTTGACCGCGATGCGGCCGCCCGGCTCGAGCACCCGCGTGCAGTCGGCGAACACGTCGCGCAACAGCTCCAGGTACTCGATGTAAGACCCCGGCACCCCCTCGCGGTCGAGCTCCTCTTCGTACTGCTTGCCCGCGAAGTACGGGGGCGAGGTGACGATGAGGGCCACCGAGTCGTCCGCCACCGCATCCATCCGGCGGGCATCACCTTCCACACAGGACACACCGGGCTCGTGCGGCGTCACGTGCTCGTCCGCGCTCAGCTCCGGTGCTTCGAAGCGCTCGTAGAACGCGTCGGCCACGTGCGACTCGCGGCGGCCGACACCGAAGTTGGAGGTCGCGGTGCGACGGCGTGGCGACATGGACTCGCCCGAACCCTACCCAGCCGCCCCGGTGCCACCGGTGATGTGTCGGAGGCGGCGCGGGAGGGGGCGTCTCGGGTGGCGTCGAGGCACGGCGGTCACCCTACGGAGAGGCTGCGACACCCCGCCCCGGAGGGCGCCCACAACGGTCCAGCCTCGAAAGCGCCTGGTCAGCCCCGGATCGACCTTCTACGGTAAGAGTGTAATCTCGTAATCATGACTGACGAAAACACCGAGGGGAGCATCCGGGCGTACTTCGCCGAGAACGTCCCTCACGACTGGTTCAGCGCATCGCCCATGGTCGAGTCCGACTCCGAGGAGATTCTCTGTGTCGGGGTGCTGGCGCCCGGAACGGCCGTCGACGAGTTTCGCGAGCGCACGCGGCGCGCCCGGATGGCCGTCGCCTCCGAAGCCGAACGTCGATTCGGACGCAGCGTGTCCTGGGGCGTCGAGCTCGACGGCACCACGACCTTGTTCACAACGCAGAACACGCCCGTCATGACACGCCTGCGTCTGCGCGAGCGCAAGGTGCTCGACACCCTCATTGACGCCGGCGTGGCGCGCAGCCGCAGCGAGGCTCTGGCGTGGTGCGTGAAGTTGGTGGAGCGCCACGAAGGGGAGTGGCTGGCCGAATTGCGCGAGGCGCTCGTCGGCGTGGCCCAGGTGCGGACGGAAGGACCGACGCTGCTATGACCGATCTCCTGCACGACCGCGACGACCTGCCTCCGCTCGATGAAACCGAGGCACTCGATACCTACTCGTCCGTCGTGGTCTCCGTGGCCGAGCGCGTCGTCCCGTCGGTCGCGGCCCTGGGCGTCGCTGCGTCCGGGCGACAGGGCGCAGGCAGCGCCGTCGTCCTCACCGCGGACGGCTACCTGCTGACCTCCGCGCACGTGGTGGCGGGAGCGCAGCGCGGCACCGCCACCTTCGCCGACGGGCGCGAGACCGAGTTCGACCTCGTCGGACGGGACCCGCTCTCCGATCTTGCCGTCGTGCGCGTCGGGGTGGGCGACCTGCGCCATGTCGAGCTCGGTGACGCAGACAACCTCCAGGTGGGGCAGCTCGTCGTCGCCGTCGGCAACCCGCACGGGTTCGCCGGGTCGGTGACAGCGGGCGTGGTCAGCGCGCTCGGCCGTGCGCTGCCCTCGGGCGGGCGCATCGTCGAGAACGTGATCCAGACCGACGCCGCGCTCAATCCAGGAAACTCCGGCGGCGCGCTGGTGGACTCCCGAGCCCGCCTGGTCGGAGTGAACACCGCCCTGGCCGGCGTCGGCCTCGGGCTGGCGGTCCCCGTCAACCCGACGACCCTGGAGCTGGTGGCGACGCTCATCCGCGAGGGCCGGGTCGTGCGGGCGTACCTCGGCGTGGTCGGCGGCAGCCGGCCCCTGGCGCCACGGCGGGTCGACGAGCTCGGCCAGCAGCGTGGCATCGGCGTCAACGAGGTTGTGCAGGGGAGCCCCGCCGAGCGGGCAGGGCTCAGGCCGACCGACACGATCCTGACCGTCGACGGCGCGCCGATTCAGGATGTCGGCGAGCTGCAGCGCCGCATGACGGCCGGAGCCATCGGACGTGCCCTTCACCTGCGCGTCCTGCGCGGCGATCGCGTCGTCGACGTCGACGTGGTACCCGTCGAGCTGACCTGACATCCTGAGCGACGACGGCGCTCGCAACGAGTCTCTCAAGCCCTTCTAGGGACGGGGTGACCACTGGCTCATCACGGCAAGATCGGCGCGGCCCCCCCGACGCGGTCACGGGCCGCGGAGCACGTCGTCGACGACGAGCGTGGCCGCCGTGGGGCAACCTCTGGTGAAACCGAAGAACGGTCCGAAGTCACGCGTGGACGCGAACCCGACGATGTAGAGGCCGGCGATGGAGGACTGGAACGCCTCGTCGAGAACGGGAGAGCCGTCGACCACGTCGAGACCGCCCGCGAGCCCAGTCAGCCCGTTGAGGTATGGGATACGAGGAAGGTCGGTTTTGTATCCCGTGGCGAAGACGAGACGGTCGCATGTCAAGCGATCTCCGCTCGAGAGCGTGACCGCCACCGTGCCGCTCTCTCCGACGGCTGTGTCCACGACATGCGTGCCCGGCCAAGGGCGGATGCGCTGGTCGGCCAGGCGTGGCGTCAACCACCACTCGAGAGTGAGCCGGCCGACCTCCCAGAACTCTTGCGCGATCGCTGCCTGCTCGCCGGCCGAAAGTGAGCGCCACCAGCCGCCTCGACTGATCGTCGCGTCCAGGTAGGGGTCGAGGAACTTCCAGCTCACCCGTTCGAAGCGGGGCACGTCGTGGCGGTGGACGACGTCGACCCGTTCGGCACCGTGCTCGCCCAGGAGGGCAGCCCACTCGTAGGCGCTCTGCCGCCCTCCGACGACCAGGACCCGCGCCCCGGCCATCTCGTGAAAGCGGACGAGATCACACGTGTGCGCCCCGATGTCCCCCGGGATCCGGGTGGCCCACTCGGGGAACTGGCGGAAGTGCGCCGCTCCCGGGGCGGCGACGACGACATCGGCGGCAATCTGGGTCCCGTCGTCGAGCCGGCCCACGAAACGGCCGTCGGTGCGTTCCAGACGCGCGACATGTTGCTCGCGAACCGTCACGTGCTTCCGGGCCTGGAACCACGCGGCATAGTCCAAGAAGACGTCGATTGGGACCGGATCGAGGTCGGCGGCGGACACGCTGCGGTCCTCGACGAAGGCCTCGAAGGTGTCGACGCCCGAGGCATCGAGGTGCCAGTCGATGCCGGAACGAAGGAACATGCCTTCGGGCATGTGGTCCGTCCAGAATCCCATCGGATGTCCGACTACGACCGTGTCCACCCCCCGCTCTATGGCCCGCGCCGCCACGGCGACCCCATAGGGTCCGGCTCCGACCACCAGCAGCGGAACCGACGGCACAGGAGACGCTCAGCCGGGATCGGCTTCGTAGACGACGAAGGACGTCGACCGTCCCACCTGGTCGTAGAGCGACCGCGCCCGGCCGTTGTCCCGCTGGGTGTGCCAGTAGACACGGTCGGCGCCGCGCTCGTCGGCGGCCCGGCGGACCGCGTCGAGGAGCGCGCGCCCGGCCTCGTGACCCCGCGCCGACGGGGCGACGAACAGGTCCTCGAGGCAGCACGTGGGCTGCCGCGACCAGGTCGACGGGTGGACGACGCAGTTGGCCATCCCGATGCCCCGCCCCGCATCGTCGAGCGCGAGCAGGCCGAAGAAGCCGTCGGCACGGGCACACAGCCGCTCGAAGCGGCGACCGACAGCGGGGCCCACAGCCTTCCGGAAAGAACCCATTTAACGAAGGATATTCGGATATCCTTCCGTAAGTGGCCCGTTTTTCGGAAGGCTACGACGCGGCCGAAGCGAGGGGGCGGGTGCTCCAGATCGTCTGGAACGGGACCCCGGTTCGGGCTTGGGTGCCCACGCCGCTCGCCGCGCAACATTTCGATCTCGGCGCCCGTACGGTCCGGCTCAAAGAGCATGCCCTCGCCGCAGTCACGCAGGCCGGCCACCGGTCGGCCCGCTTCGGGCCGGTCGCCACGCTGCTCCTGCGCTCCGAGGGAGTGGCCTCGTCCTACATCGAGGGAGTCCGAGCTCCGCTCGCGGAGGTGGCGGCGGCTGAGGTCGGAGGGACCCTGAGCGCGGCGGCCACGTACGTGGCCGACAACCTCGGCGCGGTCGTCGGCGCGCTCGGATCGCCGGGGCAGCCTCTCAGCGAAGAACACCTCCACGTCTGGCATCGGCGCCTCATGGAATCCGGAGGGCAGCTTCCCGACCGCCTGGTCGGCGCCTACCGGACGGAGCAGTCATGGATCGGCGGCACGTCGCCTCGCGACGCCGCCTTCGTTCCGCCGCCCCCGGAGTACGTGGACACGTTGATAGCCGACCTTGTCGCGTTCGCCAACGACGACAGCCTCGACGCGGTCACGCAGGCGGCGGTGCTGCACGCCCAGTTCGTTTCGATCCATCCCTACGGCGACGGCAACGGACGTATCGGCCGGGTCCTGATCGGCTGGGTCCTGTCCCACCGTCTCGGCATCGCGGTCCCGCCACCCGTGAGCACCGTGATCGCGCGCGACCCCGGCGGCTACCTGGCCGGGCTCACGCTCTTCCGGATGGGGCGGTTGGACAATTGGCTCGAGTGGATGGCAACCGCGCTGGAGCGGAGCAGCAAGGTGGCGATCGACTTGATGGCAGGGACAGAGGAATTGCGCAAGGAGTGGCGCTTCCGCCTCGCGGGCGTCCGCTCGGACTCGTCGACGCGCCGGCTCCTCGAAGAGTTCATAGAGCAGCCCGTCCTTTCGGCCTCGGTGGCGGCCGATCGAATGAGTCTCACCGTGCGCGCCATTCAGGGTGCCCTCAACACGCTGGCCGAGCGCGGGATCGTCGAGCGCTACCGCCCGGCGGACAAGGGTCGAGGGAGGCCGACGCAGTACTGGGTGGCGCGGGAGCTCGTGGAGCTGGTGGCCGCCCCCGGCGGGACCTGAGTCAGCAGCACCAGGTCGTACGCGCTCAGCGCAATCCGTGGCGCCATTCCTCGGGCACACGGACTGAGCGCACGGTCGCCCGGGCCCGCTCCTTGCCGCCGCACGAGAGCACGCACTCGACGGACGTCTCCCGGCCCGCAGCGCGGGGGTCGGCCACGGCGTCGAGCACACGCCCGTTCAGCGCGAGCTCCTGGCCGAGCGGCGTCGGGCGAAGGTACGCGACCTCCATAAACGTCGTGGCGTGCCAGATGTCGGGGTCGCTTCCGATCGCGCGCTCCTCGGCGTCGTACGCCTGGGCCATGGCGGTGCAGACGCCGTGACAGTCGAGCAGGGTGGCGACGATGCCGCCGTTCAGCACATGGCGCGGGCCGGCCGCGAACATGTCTGCAGGCACGAATGTCGCCACGGCGACCCCGCCGTCCCAGTAGCTCTTGAGGTGTAGCCCGTCCGGGTTGTCCGCCCCGCAGCCCCAGCAGAAGTTGTCACGCAGCCGGTCTTGAATTGCGACGTCGTGCATGGCGACGGATTTAGGGGCGAGGGCGCCGAGCCCACGACCGGGAGCCGGAGCGGGAACGTCGCCGTCCCGTGAACTTCTCGCGTACTTCGGCCCGGCGCGCCTGGAGCTCGCGGTGGGTCAGGTGCTCGATCGTCTCGTCGAGGCCGAAGCCGGCCTTGACCGACGCCATGTCCGGGGCCCAGTCGGCTTCCGCCGGAAGACCGAGCTGCGCCATGATCCGCTCGCCGTGCTTCTGGGCGAACATCAGGGCGATCGCCTCGATCTCGGCGAAGAGGTCGAGGTCGGGTGCCAGCGTCGCGATGGCTCCATCGAGGAACATCATGTTCTTCACGAACAGCATCAGTTCCTTGGGCATGCGGGCGCCCAGGGCGAGGAGAGCCTTGACGGAGCGTTGCATCTCGGCGACGAGCTCGTCGGCGGTCAGCGTGACCGGATCGAAGGGTGGGCGCTCGAGGCCGAGCTGGTCGATCACTTCCTGCACGTCCGCGTGCTCGGGCAGCGCGCCGAGGTCGCGCAGGGCTGTCACCTGCGCCGTGAGGTCGCCGTTGATGGCACCGACGATGAGCGACAGGAGCGCGAGCCGCTTCGTCTCGGTGAGGCGCCCTGTGATGCCGAAGTCGAGCAGCGCGATCCGTCCCGACGGCAGCACGAACAGGTTGCCCGCGTGGAGGTCGCCGTGGAAGGTGCCGTGTAAGAGCGCCCCCTCCATGAAGCCGATCATGCCGCTGCGCACCACCGCCTCGGTGTCGATGCCGGCCGCGTGCATCCCCTCGACGTCCGCAAAGTTGAATCCGTCGAGCCGCTCCATCACCAGCATGCGGCGCGTCACGAGCGCCGAGTGGGGCCGGGGCACGACGAAGTCGCGCTGGCCGAGCTCGGCGTAGATGCGCGCGATGTCGAGCATGCTCTCTGCCTCCAGGCGGAAGTCGAGTTCCTCGGCGATCGTCTCGGCGAACAGGTCGACCAGCGCCGGCGGATTGGCCAGCGCGGCCACCGGGATGCGACCTACCAGCAGAGGAGCCAGCCACGACATGACGGCGAGGTCGCGCCGCACGAGGCTGGCCACGGCGGGCCGCTGCACCTTCACAACGACGTCGGTGCCGTCGGCCAGGCGGGCCGGGTGCACCTGGGCGATGGAGGCTGCGGCCAGTGGGGTGTGCTCGACCGAGGCAAAGACCCCGTGGAGCGGGCGCCCGAGCCGGGCCAGCTCCTCGCGCAGCACCCGCTCCACCACTGGCCAGGGCTCGGGCGGGACCTGGTCCCGGCAGAACTCGAACTCCGCGACCAGCTCGGCGGGGAAGATGCCCTCGCCCGCCGAGATGATCTGGCCCAGCTTGATGTAGGTGGGGCCGAGCCGCTCGAAGGCGAGCCGGAGCCGGTGCGAGACGTCGGCCACCGATTCGGGTCCACCCCGCCGCCGGGCGCCCAGGTACCACGGCACCAGCGCGGCACCCAGATGGCGTACGACCGTGCCGAGGCGGGGGAGGGGCGGGAGGGTGCGCCGGCGGGTCAGGTGGGGGAGCGAGGCGTGCAGGTCGGCCCGCACCTTGTCGAGGCCGCCGAGCCAGGCCAGTCCGTCGAGGCCGACCTCCCACGGCCCGTCCTCCGTGAACGCGCCGAGCGCGAGATCACGGGACGCCACGTCAACCGAGTGTAGGGCCGCCCCTCCGCGCACACCGGTCGCGCCTACGAAGGCTTGACCAGGCCCGTCTCGTACGCGTAGACGACGGCCTGCACGCGGTCGCGCAGCTCGAGCTTGGAGAGGAGGCGCCCGACGTGCGACTTGATGGTGGTCTCGGAGACGTAGAGGCGCTCGGCGATCTCTGCATTGGAGAGGCCGTCGGCCACGGCGAGGAGCACCTCGAGCTCACGCTCGGTGAGGCCGGCGGGTGGGGGGACCGGCGTGACGAGGTCGGCGTTGGCGCCGCCGGTCCCGTCGCCCCCTCTGTTCGAGAGGTCGGGCAGCTGGTGCGCGTACTCCTGGAGGAGGCGCCGGGTGACCCGGGGAGAAACGACGGCGTCGCCGCGGGCGACGGTGCGAATGGCGGCCACCAGGTCGGCCGGGACCACGTCCTTGAGCAGGAAGCCGCTGGCGCCGGCGCGCAGTGCGTTGAAGGCGTACTCGTCGAGGTCGAACGTGGTCAGGATCGAGCACGCGCGTCTTGTCGGTAGAGGCCGTGATGGTGCGCGTCGCCTCGATCCCGTCCATCAGGGGCATGCGCACGTCCATCAGCACGACGTCTGGGGAGTACAGCGTCGCCAGTCGGACGGCGTCGGCGCCGTCGGCGGCCTCGCCCACGATCTCCACGCCGTCCTCGGCCTCGAGGATCATGCGAAAGCCCTTGCGCAGCAGCGCCTGGTCGTCGGCCAGGACGACGCGGACCGTCATACGCCGGCGGGCGCCCGGCAGTCGCGCAGCGTGGCGAGCACCTGCCAACCGCCGGCGCGGCGCGGGCCCGCTTCGAGCGTGCCCCCGAAGGAGGCCGCCCGCTCGGCCATGCCGGCCACTCCGTGTCCCCCGTCCGCCTCCGGCGACGACCCGTTTTGGGTGTCCTCCTGCACGGCGTTCCCGTCTCCGATGCCGCCGCCGCCGCTCCGCCGCCGCCCGTCGTCGATCACCTGCACCGACAGGTCGGGGTCGCGGTATTCGAGCCGTACCTCCACCGAGCCCGGGTGCTCGGCGTGTTTCAGCGCGTTCGTCAACGCCTCCTGCACTATCCGGTAGACGGTCAACCCGGCCGCACCCGAGACGACGAAGGGCCGGCCCGACTCCTCGACCGAGACGGGGAGCCCGGTGCCCCGCACGCGCTCGACCAGCGCGCCGAGCTCGCCCAAGCCGGGCTGGGGGGCGTAGGGGACCGGAGCGTCCGACGCGGGCTCCTCGCGCAGGACGCCGAGCATGCGGCGCATGTCGGTCAGCGCCTGGCGCCCGGTGCCCGACACCTCGTGCATCGTCTCGGTCGCCTGCTCGGGGTCCCGGGCCGAGGCCGCGGCTGCAGCGTCGGCCAGGGTCACCATCACCTGGATGTTGTGCGAGACCACGTCGTGCATCTCCCGGGCGATGCGGGCCCTCTCGGCCGCCGCGGCCAGCGACGCCTGCTGGTCGCGCTCGAACTCCAGCCGTTGGGCCCGCTCGGCCAGCCACTCGAGCTGGCTGCCCAACGCGCGGACGACGACGCCGGCCAGGAGCGCGGCGAAGGCGAGGCCGCTCAGGAAGACGAAGGACTTGAGGTCGTTGCCGCCGATCGTCCAGCGCACCGTCGCCATCAGGACGCCCGCCTCGAGAATCAGCGCCGCCGCGAGGACCAGGAGCCATTCACACTCCGCGGCGACGGTGTACATCGCGACCAGGAGCGCGCAGTCGGCGAGGAGTGGGCCGGTCACCAGCCACTGCACGAGGGCGACCCCGGCGATGAAGAAGAACACCGCCATGGGGGCCCGGCGGCGGAAGACGAGCGGGAGCGTGAGGAGGGACACGAACCACAGATCGCCGGCGTGGATCGTGTGGACCTCGTGTTGCCCGAGCCAGCCCGAGCTGAGCACGAACAGCACAATGGCGACCACCAGGTCCACCCAGAAGGCGTAGCGGCGGTCGAAGGCCCGGAGCCGCTCCCACACCCGCCAGGCGCCGTCGAGTTCGCGCCCCGGCCCGATGTCGGCGTCGCGGCCAGCGTCGTGGGCGGCACCGTCCGAGGCCCCGGACCGGAGCCAGGCCGGATGGAGGTGGCGGCTGCTGGGGGACATCGGTTCTCTCGTTCCCGTGCTCGAAGACAATCGTAGTGCCCGCTGAGCTGGGCCTTCGTGAAAGACGAGCCGCATTCTTCTTGTGTACCGCCGGGTCGGTGCCTGGGCGGTCATCCCTTGGGATGAACCGTCCGGGCGGGTTCATCCCTACGGCCAGTGTCCGGCGCGGCCGTCTGACCGTACGGTCCCAGGGAAGGCCTTCGGGCGGCGCGAGGGAGCGAGCTGTTCCGCCCCGAGCATGCGGCGCGCCTCGCGTCGCCCGGGAGCCGCCGCCGGGGCTGGTCGCGGGCGCCCGCGCGCCGAGCCCGAGGCGGTCTTGGCTCCTCATCCGTCGCAGGATGTGTGTATACGTGTGTGTATACGCCGAGAAAAAGAATCCCTCGACCGCCTGACGAGCCGGTGGCTGGGGGAGGCGGCCGGGTTCGATAGACCTGGCGAACTAGCCCTCTGTCCGGGCCGCGGCCAGGCGGCAGGCCTCCAGCCCGTCGAGCGTCTGCTCCACCTCGTCCGCGCCGAAGGCGAAGAACAACGCGGCCACCGCGTCGGCACCCGCTTCGGCGTACGCCTCGACCCCCTCAGGCGTGAGCTCGTTGAAGTAGGGACACACGGTGATGCGCAGCTCGTCACGACGACGCCCGGCCTCCGCCAGGTAGCCGTCCAGCTCCGACAGGCCGGCCGCCAGCTCCTCGGGGGAGCGGTTGAACGTGTGCCAGCCCTGCCCGTGGCGTGCGGCCCGTCGCAGGGCGGCCGGCGTCTCGCCCCCGATGTGGATGGGCGGATGCGGCTGCTGCAGCGGCTTGGGGTACATCTCGCAGTCGGGAAGGTCGTAGGTCTCGCCGTGGTACGACGAGGTCGGGTCGCACCAGAGCGCCCGCAACACCGAGAGATATTCGTCCGTGCGCCGGCCCCGGCGCTCCCAGGGCACGTTGAGCGCGTCGAACTCCTCCTTCAGCCAGCCGACGCCGACCCCGAGGTCGACCCGGCCGTCCGAGAGCCAGTCCAGAGAGGAGACCTCCTTGGCCACGTAGACCGGGTTGCGTTGCGGCAACAGCAGCATGGCCGTTCCCAGCCGAACCGTCGTCGTGCGTGCCGCCACATAGGACAGCGTCACCATCGGCTCCAGCAACCCGGTCCCGGACGGCGCCGGGATCCGGCCGTCCGCCGCGTAGGGATACTGGCTGGCGTACTTCTCGAAGAGGACGACGTGCTCGCCGACCCACACCGTGGATACCCCGCGTTCCTCCGCCTCCACCGCCAGGGCATCCAACAGCGCCGGCGTCGTCATGGGACTGGCGGTCGGCACCCACAGGTCGAACTTCACCGCCTCATCCTCTGGACCACGTTCACCGCCTTCACCACGTTCATCACCTTCACCACGTTCACCACCACCCCCCGAGCCCGCGGCGCACGAAGTCGCAGATCTCGTCGGCGGCGACACCCGCCGGCAACGGGTCGGGCTCGCCTGCCCGGACCGACAGAGCACCGTAGATCTGCTGGCCGATGAGCACCACCGCCCGGTCGATGTCCACATCAGCCCGGAAGTTCCCGGCCCCCACGCCCGCCCGGACGAGCTCTTCCAAGACCTGGATCATGTCGAGGCCGATGATCATCAAGGCCCCGCCCACTGCGGCCGAGCCGGCGGCGCTGTCCGTGGACTGGACGGCCATGGCCAGCCGGAAGAAGGCGGGGCTCTCGTCGATCCGCTCAAGCAGTCCCACTACGAGCTCGCGCAACCGGACCGCCGGGGGAGCAGAGTCCGACAGAACGTCCGCCACGGCGGACTTGAACTGCTCGTACATCGATGCCACGCAGGCCTGGAGCAGGTCGTCCCGGTTGGAGAAATAGACATAGACGGTCGACCGAGCCACTCCTGCCGCCGCCGCGATCTCGTCGACCGGCACTTCGGTGGTTCCCCGCTCACCGAAAAGCCGGCGCGCCGTCTCGATGATCTGGTCGCGCCGGAAGTCCCGGATGACCTCCTTTAGCGCATCGGGTGCGCGCCGGGCCACGGTGCGGGTACCGGTCGGGTCTCGGTCCGCGCCAGGCCGGCTCAGGCGACGACGGCGGGGACGGGGGTGGATGGGGTGAAGGCCACGGGAAGGTGCTTGACGCCGTTGATGAACTGGGACTGGAGGCGCTGCACGTCGCCGTCTTGGCGGATATCGGGCACCCGGTCCAAGAGGTGCTCGAACATCACCCTGATCTCCATGCGGGCCAAATTGGCGCCGAGGCAGAAGTGCGGGCCGCCGCCCCCGAATGCGATGTGCGGGTTGGGATCGCGTCCGACGTCGAACACATCCGCATCAAGGCCGAACACCGACTCGTCCCTATTCGCCGAAGTGTGGAAGAAGACGACCTTGTCGCCCGTCCGGATCTCCGTGTCACTCAACGTCACGTCGCACATGGCCGTCCGCCGGAAGTTCATCACGGGCGTCACGAACCGCAGCATCTCGTCGACCGCCGTCGGCAGCAAGCGACGATCCGCGACCAACCGCTGCCACTGCTCGGGGTTCTGGAAGAAGGCGTGCATGGCGCCGGACATCGAAATTCCGCGTGGTCTCGTTCCCGGCCACTGTCAGCAGCAGGAAGAAGAGCTCGAGCTCGAGCTCGGACAACCGCTCGCCCTCGACCTCGACCGTCGTCAACACGCTCATCAAATCCTCGTGCGGATGGAGGCGCTTCTGCCCGAACAGCGACGCCGCATACCCGTACAGCTCCATTGCCGCCACCAAGGCCGCCTCCGCCGAGGCCGCCTCCTGGTACTCGGGATCCTCGTTGCCCACCATGCGGTTCGACCATTCGAACATGCGATGCCGGTCGCCCTGGGGGACCCCCAGAAGGTCGGCGATCACTTGCAGCGGCAGCTCGGCCGAGACGTCTGTGACGAAATCACACCGACCGCGCTCGATGACCCCGTCGAGGATGGCGTCGGCCGCCCGGTGGATCCCGGCCTCCAGGTCCCGCACCATCCGCGGCGTGAACCCCTTGTTCACCAGCCGTCGGTACCGCGTGTGCAACGGAGGGTCCATGTTGAGCATCATCAGGCCCTGCTGCTCGATGTCCGCGTCCGGCATCTCGAACGGCATCGTCCCCCGCGCCGCCGAGCTGAAGCGCTCGTAGTCCCGGTTCACAGTGACGCAGTCCTCGTAGCGGGTCACGGCCCAGAAGCCGGGGCCGCCCGGCTCGTCCTGCCGGTGGACCGGGTCGTGCCGGCGCAGCCAGGCCAGCCAGGCGTGGGGGACCCCGGGCACGAAGGACCTGGAGTCGGAGAGGTCGACGGGGGTCACGTCCGTCAGGGTGCTCATAACGCAGGCAACTCCTCTGCTGAATCAGACAGGCTGTCCGATTCTTCAGATGCTAAGTAGGATGGCCCGCCCGGTCAACCAACAGGAGTGTCGGGCGAGCTCTCATCCGACTCCTCGGCGGGCTTGGGCACGTAGGCCACCGACTTGGTCGGGTCGTCGGGGTCGAGGATGACCCTCACCCGCTGGCCGACGTCCGGCGGGTCGCCCGGGACCTCGGCCACGATCACCTGGTGGTCGTCCGTGGGAGCAAAGACGTTCCGCAGTCCCTTGGCGACGCCGGTTCCCACGGCGCCGAGGGCCGACTCCCGCCGCCACTGCTCGAAGCCGCCCTCCGCCTTCTCGTCGGGCTCGTCGTCGCCGTGCCCGTTCGTCGTGTGGTCGTCCTGGTCCGTGATCGGCCTATGTTCGCAGGGTCAGGCAGGGCTCGCGGCTCATGTCGTGGCGGTGTCCGCCACTCGCCTCCGGGGCATCTTGACGATTCGGGAGACCCTCAAGCGAGGGCGGGCAGCTGGGGCGTCGTTTCGCGGATGCCGGTGACGATTTTGTCGAGCGCCTCGTCGAACTCGTTCTCATCGGCGGCGATGGTGAGGCGGTGCAAGATGGCAACGAGGCCCCGGTCGATTCCCGCCAGGTCGAGGGCCGAGTTCACGATCGCGACGACCTCATCCCGGCGCTGTTCGAAGGGCTGGTCATCCTGATCGGCAAACATGTCCGAGTACATCGTCGCTGAACCCCCCTCCCCCTCGCGCGCACCCTTCCAGAATGACCGCGCTCTTCGCTCAGAAAACGTATTCGACGTGGCTCGGCGGGCGTATAGGACAAACGGCCTAGAAAGTCGCAGAATTGGCAGCCCGTTGTCGACACGATCCCCTTCAGTCGAGCCTGCGCCTCACATCCCAGAGGTGGTGGCACACCTCGTGCGCGTTTCGTTGGACGATGTCGTAGGCACAGATCTTGCCCGCCTCAGGATGCGCGGTGACGGCGTCCTGCGGCGCCTCCAGCGCAGCTTGCCGCCACGTTCGGGCGGCTTCGACCAGGGCGATCAGACCGACGACGGGCGACAATCCGTCATAGCCCCGGGAGTCCGCCACGGTGTTCTCGTCCCAGGAAGGCACCCCATAGGACGGGTCCGCGCCGATTGTCCAGAGGCGTTCCGTGCCGAACCGGAGCACGTCGACCGTGTGCCAGACGTATCGATTGGCTGACCACAACCCCGGCGACACCGCCTCGGTTGGGTCGATGCGCGACAGGACCTCGCCGAAGACGGCCACGTTGCGCACGCACTGCCCAACGAGGGTCTCGTAGTCAGACTCGGCCCAGTCGAAATGGCACTCCGCGCACCGGCCGCTGCGCCGTCCCCACTGGCTTGGGTTCACATAGTCCGGATCTCGGGTCACCCCGAGTCACCTCAGCTTTCTGGTCCGTCGGCGTTGCCAAGGTGCCACGCCGAGCAGAATTCACAGCGGTAGACGTTCAACACGACCCCCGACGCCTGACGGCGCTCGTCGGCGACCACCAGCGCATCGGTTCGGGTCAGGTAGGGTGTCTTGGCCGCGCCGTCGGCGCGCCAATGAGAACGCAAGCTCAGCGACGCGGGACGGGAGGCGACGTTGCGCCTCACCCTCCGCTCACGTTTGCCTCTGGACACGACACCATTGTGGACGGAGCGGACCGGACGAACCGGCGTCCAGACGCGCCCGACGCGCCATGATTCGACGGAGGGGGAATAAGGGTCGAACCGGGCGCGTCAGGACTTTTCCTAGCCTATCGGGCCACGCGTGCCGCCGGCTGACAAAACGGCGGCTTGCGCCCCCTTTTGGTCCCTCGCAGGAACGAATCCCGCACAGAAGGCGCACGTGACGCACTGACACGCGATGCGCCCTCCTCGTCCCGGGCACGACCCGCGGAGGTCCGGACGGTCACCCCCTGCGGCCGCGTTGCGGCGGTGCTGAGGCGCGATCCTCGTCCTCGGCGCGGCGTGTATCGCGGCTCTCGTGGCAATTTCCGAAACTCAGGGCTCGAATAACGTCCCTGTGGCGTCGGCAGTTGCCCGGCACGTGTGCGCACCGGTGGGGTCGAGACCCCCGGGCAGAGCTGTATTACTGCGGCGGCCCGGAGCTCAGCTGGACCGTCGCGGTGTGGGTGTTCCCGTTCTGATCGGTCCACCCGACTGTCACCTTGTTGCCCGGGTGGAACGCAGCCATGGCGTTGGTGAGGTCGTTGGCCGAGCCGATCGACTTGCCGCCGAGCGAGGTGATCACGTCGCCCTGAGCCAGGCCGGCCTCCTGCGCCGGACCGTTGGTGACGGTGCCCGCGACGGTCGCCCCTGACACATTCGCCGACCCGGTGTTGCCAGAGTTGCCGAAGACGCCGCTGAAGGGTCCGAAGCCATTCCCGTTCCCTCCGCTGTTGCCGCTGCCCGAGGCGTTGCCGCTGGAGCTGATCTCTACGCCGAGGAACGCGGTCGTCCCGATGTGGATGGTCGAAGAGGCCTGGCCGCCCTCAATCTGGTGGGCGATGTTCAGCGCCGTGTCGATCGGGATGGCGAAGCCCTGGGTGCCCTGCTGGTTTCCGTTGATCTGGAACGTCGTGCCGGACGAGGCCGCGGTGTCCATGCCGAGTACCTGGCCCTGGTCGTTGATCAGCGCGCCGCCCGAGTCCCCGGGCTGGATGTCCGCGTTGGTCTGGATGAGGCCGGTCAACTGCTCCGAGGTGCCGTCTCCCTCGTCGCTGGCGGTGATCGACTGGTTCAGGTTCGTGATGGTGCCGCCGGCCGCGCTGGGCGTGCCGCCAGTGCCGCCGGCGTTGCCGACGCCGACCACGTCCTCGCCCACGGAGGCGCTCGAGGAGTCGCCGGGTGACACCGTCTGGAGACCCGACGCGTTGTGCAGCGCCAGCACAGCGACGTCATGGCTACGGTCGTAGCCGAGCACCGTCGCGCTGTAGGTCTTGCCGTTGCCGACGTCGGTGACGCTGATGCTCGTCGCGCCGTCGATCACGTGGTTGTTGGTCAAGATGACGCCGCTGGACGTGAGCACGATGCCGGTGCCGGCCGCTTGCTCGCCCGAGTAGCCGAGCGTCGTGTTGATGTCGACCAGACCGCCGTCGACCTTCTGCGCGATGGAGCTGGCGTCGCTCGGGCCCGAGCCACCGCTGGACGGCCCCGAGCCGCCCGAGTTGCCCGTGTTGCCCGAGTTCCCCGATCCGAAGTTGTTCGAGCCGCCGTTGAACGGCGAACCGTTGCCGAAGGGGTTGTTTCCATTTCCATTACTGCGGAAAGGGACCCGGCTGCCGGCGGGCAGAGAGGCGTTCAAGCTTCTGGTCGGGTTGCCCCAGGTGAGGTGGCCGAGGCCGACGCCGAGGCCGAGCGCGGCCAGGGCCGCGCCGCCGACAAGGGCGGCGGTGCGCATCCGGTGCTGGCCGCCCGCATCGGTGGAAGCAGGGGCCGACGGCGCTGCCCACCCGTAGGCGGAAGGGTCCCCGTAGGGGGCTGAGCCATAGGGAGGGACGCCGTGGGGAGGTGTGCCGTGGGCGCCGGTGCCTGCGCCGGTCCCAGGTTGGCCGGACCCGGTGGACGATGCGTCCGAGGTGCCGAGCTTGGGATTGCCGGCGAGGGCGCCCATGGCGTAAGAGCCGGTCGGGGCCTCGTCTTGGTGAGCGTCACCCGCAGGGACACCGAGGGGCGGGGTGTGGGGCTGGGCCGAGGCGCCCAGCGGCGGGGTGTGGGGCCCTGTCTCCGGGCTCTGGGCCGGTTCCCCGGCCATCGGGTCCTTCTCTTCCTCTGTCATCGCTCCTCCGTCGGAGCCCCGATGGGTGGGGCTGCATCCGGGTCCCATTCCACCGGTCGGATCTGTACGCCAGATCACAGGAATCTATGAGCCGCATAAATGTTGTCTGGGGGCCCAGCGGGACGGCGGGTTGGTGTGCGTGCGGCGGGATACCGGGCGGCGGGTCGCTGGGCGCGGGTCTACGCTGACTGCGGATTCGTGATACCGGGGGGCATTGTGGAACTCGCCGTTTTCGACGCCGACAGCCACCTGATGGAGACGTCGGACTGGCTGGTCAGATACGCCGACGAAGGGCTGCGGGACCGCTTGGCGCCGCTCGGGCTCGAGGGGGCCGGGGCGGGGGCCGCCGAGCTGATGGCCGGGTTGCCGGCGCTTTGGCAGAGCCACCGGGAGCTGGAGATCGGGCCTGAGGTGATCAAGGGCCCGAAGGGCTGGATGGCGCCTGGTGCGCTGGACGGGGAGGTGCGAAGTCGGGTGCTGGACGCGTTGGGGATAACGGCGCAGCTGGTCTTCCCGACGTTCGCGTTGGGGCATTTCACCCGCTCGAAGGATCTGGACGTGCTGTACGGCGGGACCGAGGCGCTGAACCGGGCCATGGCGGATTTCTGTCGGGGCGATGCCCGGCTGAAGCCGGTGGGGTACCTGCCGTTGAACGACCCGGTGCGGGCGCTGGAGGTGCTGGCGGCGGCGTTGGCGAACGGGGTGGCGGCGATGTGGGTGCCGTCGGACGCGCCGGGTGACTTCTCGCCGGCGCACCTCAAGGTGGACCCGGTGTGGGGTGCTCTGGAGTCGGCGGGGGTACCGTTCGTGCTGCACATCGGGGGCGGGAAGCTGCTGCCGAAGGCGTTCCACGACAACGGCCTGCCGCGGCCGAAGGACTGGCTCGGGGGCGGTGAGAATCTGCGGGCCAAGGACTTCCCCGTCGTCCACCATTCGCCCGAGCGCTTTTTGTGCTGCATGGCGCTCGACGGTGTGTTCGAGCGCCACCCGGGACTGCGCGGCGCGGCGATAGAGCTCGGGGCGACCTGGGTGCCGGGGATGCTGCGCAACGTCGACTACGCGGCACGCTACGTGGGCAGGAACGAGCCGGCGGTGCAGGATCTGCCTCTGGCGCCGTCGGAGTATCTACGGCGGCAGGTGCGGTTCACGCCCTTCCCGTTCGAGGACACGCGGTGGCTGATTTCCGAATGCGGGCCCGAGTTGTTCATGTTCTCGACGGACTACCCGCACCCCGAGGGCGGCCGGCGGCCGTTCGAGTTGTTCGGTGAGGCGGTGTCCGGTTTCTCGGCGGAGACGCAAGAGCGGTTCTTCTGGCGGAACGGAGCCGAGTTGTTGGGCCTGGCGTAGTGGGGAGTGTCGGTTCTTCGGTCGGTTCGCTGACGGTCGAGCCCGTCGCGGGTGCGCTCGGGGCGACGGTCACCGGGCTGGACCTGCGGGCGGTCTCTGCGGCGGAGCAGCTCGCGGGCCTGCGGGCCGCGCTGGCCGAGCACCTGGTGGTCTTCCTGCCGGACCAGGACCTCTCCCTGGACGACCTGGAGCGAGTGACAGACCTGCTGGGCGGCCGCGACGTCACGCCCTTCGTCGACCCGTTGGGGGACCGCCCGTTCGTGATCAGGGTGATCAAGGAGCCGGAGGACGCGTTGAACTTCGCCAACGCATGGCACAGCGATCTGTCGTATCTGCTGGCCCCGCCGGCCTTCACGCTGCTGCACGCCTGGGAGGTGCCCGACCACGGGGGCGACACGGTGTGGTCGAACCAGTATCTCGCGTACGAGACGTTGTCGGGCGGGTTGCGTGCGACGTTGGCGGGGCTGCGCGCGGTGCACTCGGCCGGGATGGCCTATGGGACCGGGGGTCTGCTCGACCAGTTCAAGGACTTCACCTCCATGGCCATCGCGCCGTCGGAGGAGGCGTACGCCGAGAACGTGCACCCGGTGGTCGTTCAGCATCCGGTCACCGGTCGCGCGTCGCTCTACGTGAACCCGGTGTACACGGTGCGCTTCGAGGGCTGGTCGAAGGAGGAGTCTGCCGCGTTGCTTACGCACCTGCACCGGCACAGCATCAACGAGAACTTCACCTGTCGCCTGCGTTGGTCGGTCAAGACGCTGGCCATATGGGACAACCGCTGCACCATGCACAACGCGCTGAACGACTACTCGGGCGTGCGGCGCGAGATGTTCCGGACGAGCGTGAAGGGGGCGGTGCCGGTCGGGCCCGCGGTGTCAGGTCCCGGCTCGGCCGCGTCGGCGTAGCGTCGCGTCGACCGCCACGGCCACCAGGAGCACGACCGCGGTGGCGATGTCCGTTCCAGCGGTTGTGATATTCAACAGCGCGAGGCCGTTGGTCAGCGTCGCGATCACGAGCCCGCCGAGCAGCGGGTGGATGGGCTTCCCATGCCCTCCGAACAGGCTGGCGCCGCCGATGACCGCCGCCGCCACCGCGTAGAGGACGTAGGTTCCGCCGTCGAAGCCGACCGAGATCGACCCCAGCCGGGACGCGTACACAATCGCCGCCAGGCCGGCCGTGAAGCTGCAGAGCGCGAAGGCGGCGGTCCGGATCATCGAGACGTTGATGCCGGCCCGCCGGGCCGCCTCCGGGCTGGCGCCGATGGCGTAGATGTAGCGGCCAAGGCGGGTCCGGCCGAGCAGGAACGTCTGGGCCAGCAGGATGAGCAGGACGAACGGGATCACCCATGGCACCCCCTGGACGGGCGTGAGGGAGCCGCGATTGAGGTTGCAGGTGTAGACGAGGAGGATGCCGGCGACGGCTACGGCCCCGATCGTGAGCAAGGTGATACTCAGCGGTGGGGCGCTCAACCCTTGCGCGACGACGACGCGCGGTGCGATACAGCGAAGAGACGGCGAAAGCCGCGACGAGCACCACGAGCAGGACCCAGCCGGCGACCGGGGTCATGTTGCCGCTCACGAGATCGTCGATGACGTTGTTCGAGATCGTGATCACGCCCCCGACGGCTCCCTTGTCCACGTCAAAGACATAGATGAGTACGCCTTGCCATCCGAGCAGTCCGGCCAGGGTCACCACGAACGAGGGGATCTTGAGCCTGGTGATGATCGTGCCTTGGAACGCGCCGATCACTGCGCAGGCGGCCAGGCCTACGATGACGCCGGCCCACCAGGGCCAATTTTGCGGTGCGCCAATGAGTGCCATCGCGATGGCGGCCCCCACCGCGCCCACAAAACCGACGGAGAGGTCGATTTCGCTCAACAGGAGCGCGTAGAGCTCGGCCATGCCCAGCAGGACGATGAAGGCCGCCTGGACGAAGAGGTTCACGATGTTCGTGGCGGTGAAGAACGCACTCGACTGGACCTCGAAGAAGATGCAGATGGCGATCAGGCCGACGATGATGGGCAGCGCGCCGCTCTCGCCCCCGCGCACGCGCTTCCACCAGGCGCGCAGGTAGTCGCCGAGGGAGTCGGCCAGGACGTCGGGTGCCAGGACGACGAGGGCGTCGGGTTCGAGCGCCGCGCCGGGCGTTCCGGCGTCGGCAACGTTCGCTGCCGCGTCCTCGCCGGCGTTGCTCTCGGGGACGCCGGGCCCGTCGACCGTGTCCGTCATGGGACGGTCATCCTGCGTTCCGGGTGGACTGCCCGGTGGTCATGTAGTCGACGACCACTTGGCGATCGAATCCGCTGGACGGCCCCTCCGCGACCGTGCGTCCCAGGTACAGGACGCAGACCCGGTCCGCCACCTCGAAGACGTCGTTGAGATTGTGCGAAATCAAGATGACCGCTGTCCCTTGGCTCGAGAGCCGTCTAATGAGGTCGAGCACCATCTGCGTCTGCGCCACACCGAGCGCGGCCGTGGGCTCGTCCATGATCACGAGCTTGGCTGCCTGCATCACGGCCTTGGCCACCGCGACCGACTGGCGCTGGCCCCCCGAGAGTGAAGCCACAGGTTGACGGATGGACCGGACGGTGGTCACGTGCAGGTCGGCCAGAGTCTTGCGGGCGGCCAGTTCCATGGCGGTCTCGTCCAGGAGGCCGTGGCGCAGGGTTTCGTGGCCCAGAAACATGTTCTGAACGATGTCCAGGTTGTCGCACAGCGCGAGGTCCTGGTAGATGGTGGTGATGCCGAGCGACTCGGCGTGGTTCGGCGAGTGGAGTCGGACCGGCCGGCCCTCCCAGAGGATCTGACCGTCTGTCGGCTCCCAGAGACCCGAGATGGTCTTGATCGTCACCGACTTGCCCGCGCCGTTGTCCCCGGTCAGCGCGGTGACCTTTTGCGCGGGGACGGAGATGTTGATGTCGCTGAGGGCGCGCACGGCACCGAAGACCTTGCTCACGCCCCGCAGTTCGAGCAGTGGTGCACTCTCTGTCACGTCGGCACCCCTGTCGCGAGACTGGCGGATCCGGTGCAGTGTCGCTCCCGTCACCGGCCCCGCCCGATCGGGGGCGGGGCCGGTGGGGAACGCGTTGTCCCTTCTCGGATCGACACTACCCAGCTGGGCGTGGCGATCCAAGGACTGCTACGACGAGCTGATACCCGCGGCCGCGCAGTCGCTGGCGTAGTTGCCCGCGCACAGCTGCGATGCTGGAACGAAGTTGTCCTTAATGACCGTCGAGTTCATGTTGGCCGCGGTCACCCACTTCGGCGTCATGAGCACGGAGGGAACGTTGACGCTGGCCTTCGTGTCCTTGGTGGTGCCGTTCACCAGCGACTTCGGCGGTGTCTTCCCGGCCCGCAGGTACAGGGCCAAGGTGACCGCGGCCTGTGCCTCCAGGTAGATGGGCTTGTAGACCGTGCCGCACTGATACCCGGCCAGGACGTTGTCCAATCCGGTCAGCGTGGCGTCCTGACCCGTCGTCGGGAACGTCTTGGGCTTCACGTGCAATGACTGCAGGTACGTGATGATCGGTGCACCCGTCTCGTCGTTGGGAATGAGCGCCGCGTTGGTCTTGGAGTGCGACGTGTAGGCGGCCTGGAACTCGGTCTCGGCGGTCGGCGGGTCCCAGGTCCCTGCAGTGTGTGCCACGACCTTCCATTTGCCGGAGCTGAAGTACGGGTTGATCACCGAGTCGTAGCCCTGCGCGAACAGGGTCGCGTTGTTGTCGGTCACCGCGCCGTGCATGACCACGACCTGGGGATTCGAGACGTGCCAGGCTGCGATACAGCTGACGAGCCCCTGGCCCATGGTCTTCCCGACCAGCACGTTGTTGAAGCTCACGTAATAGGCCCGCGTACCCCCGAGGGTCAAGCGGTCGTAGTCGATCACCTTCACGCCCCGCGCCTTGGCATAACTTTCGATCTGTGCACCGACGCCGGAGTCGAGCGGGTCGACCAGCAGCACCGTGGCTCCGTTTGAGATGTCGGTCTGTGCGTCCGTCAGCTGGGTCGCGTCACTTCCGAGGGCGTTCTGCACGACGTACTGGGACGAGCTCAGGCCGGCCGTGGTCAGCGCCTTTGTGATGTCCGGTGCGTCGAACTCGACATAGCGGGTCGAGCTCACCGTGTCGGGCAGTATCGCCGCCACCTTGCCGTGCCCGGACGCCGCCAGCGACTTGAACTGGCTCATGATCGTAAAACTGTTGGTGAAGGAACTTGTCGAGACGTTGGACGGCGTGCTGGCCGCGAGCGAGGCCGAAGCCTCACCGCCCACCATGCCGACCAGCATCGCCGACACGGCGAGGGTGACTCCCCCGAACATGCCTGCCTTGCTCAATCGCACTGTGTCTCCTTTGGTCTTGTGCGAGCCCCCCGTTCCGACGGGCTCGCTGCGACTGCGCATCGGGCCCTGTGTCGAAGATGCTCTTTTCTTTACAGCTGTGTTGCAGTTTCAAGACCATACCTAGGCGTGCGCTTCTCGGCGTGAAGAAATGTGGTCTTTTCGTCATACAACGGGGGTGTGCGTCGATTCCATGCGCATGACGCACCACGGTGGGGGGCCAAGGCTTGTGAAGGCGCGCACGAGCATGCCTCGGCTCGGGTTCAGTGGCGGCCGGCCCGCTGCTCAGAAGGCGAGGGGCCGGCCGGACACCGGCGGGCAGTGGCCCCAGTGGCAGCGGTGCGACAGGCGGCGCTCGTCGCGGCGGCGTCCGGGGTGCCGGGTTTCGTCCGCCGCGAGCGCCCGGTGCAGTGCCGTACCGATGTCCCCGGTGTGCGCGACGGCGCCCCGTACACAGAGCAGCAACTCGTAGTCCGCCCCTTCGAGCGCGCCGTCGATGCTGAGGATGGTGGCCTGGGGGCAGGCGCGGCGAGCCGTGGACAGGAGCTCGATCCGCGCGCCGAACGAGTCGTCGCTCGCGTCGTGCAGGCACAGCACCCCGCCGGCCCGCGGTGACTCCAGCACCACGACCCACGTGTGTCCGTGGCGGCACAGGTAGAGCGTGGCGTAGTCGACGACACCGTCATGCCCGGCGAGGCGGTCGCTGCGGTTCGTTCTCATCGGGCGGAGAACGGTCCCGCCTCGCCCGACTTGCTGGACCAAAGGACCCATTTCGAGCGTGCCGCCGGCCGAGGTGGGTAGCGCCGCAGGTGGGGCTGGTGGTGTGGCCTGTGCGTTGGTCAGCTCCCCGGGGAGGTGCCGGTCGGCGCGTGGTCCGGCCGGGCCGCGTCGAGGCGCTGGTACTCGGCCAGGAGCTCCTTCTCGCGCCTGGCGTGCGGGAAGAACACCCCGACGACAACAGCGCCGAGGACGACGGCGATGATGCCCGAGGCGAAGGCCCACCGCTGCCCGTGGATGAACGACTCCTTGGCGGCCGAGACGATCTGGTTCTGGTACTGGGGGTACTGCTTGCCGATGTCGACCGCGCCATCGAACGACTTGGTCAATTCGCTCTGCACGCTGCTGGACACCTGGTTCGCGTTGGGGGAAGAGGATATTGCCTTGGACGCCGCGGCGGCGTAGCCCGCAGTCAACAGCGCACCCATGATCGACTGCATGATGGCGCCGCCCAGGTCGCGCTGGAGGTCCGCCGTGCCCGACGCCATGCCGACGCGCGTCACCGGGACCGAACCGGTGAGTGAATGGGACGCGGGCGTTCCCGCGAAGCCGACGCCGGCGCCGATCAGGGCGTAGGCGAGGCCGACGTGGAAGTAGCCGATCCCCTCCTTCCAGAAAATCTCCATATCCAGGAAGCCCAAGAAGATGCAGGCGTAGCCGGCGAGGAGCGTGAAACGGGCGCCCCTGGACTCGACCAGCTTGGCCGAGCGCGGCGCCACGATGACCATGAACACCACCGCCGGGAGGATGGCGAGCCCGGCGTCGATGGTGGAGTAGCCGAGCACGTTCTGCAGGAACTGCTGTCCGATGAACATCGCGCCCATCAGGCTGCCGAACACGATGATGCCGGCGCAGGCCGCGACCCAGAAGATGCGCCGGCTGGCGACGTGCAGGTCGTACAGGGGCTCGGGTGCGCGCCGCTGGCGCAGCACGAACGCGACGATCGCGGCCACCCCGATAACGGCCAGGCTCACGGCCAGCGCGCCCTTGTCGGGGACCACGGCGAAGTTGATGGCGAGGATGATGGCGCCGACCAGCAGTGCGGCGAGCGCCCCACCGAAGTGGTCGACGGGCTCGGTGGTCTCGTGGACGTGGCTCGGCACGAGCCGTTGCGAGAGCACCAGCGCGACCACGATAAGCGGCAGCGTGATGAGGAAGACCGAGCCCCACCACCAGTGCGCCAAGAAGAGGCCGGCCAGCAGCGGGCCCAGCGCGGAGATGGCGCCGCCGACGGCCGACCACAGGGCGATCGACTTGGTGCGCCCCGGGCCGCTCCAGAGTGCGGTGATGAGCGACAGCGTGGTGGGGTAGGCCATGCCCGCCGCCACGCCGCCGAGCAGGCGGCCGCCGATAAGCACGTAGATGCTGGGGGCCCAGGCCATGACGACGCATGCGGGCGCAGAGATCAGGACGCCGAGCTGCATCATCTGCTTGCGGCCGTAGCGGTCTCCGACGGCGCCGAACCACAGCACCGAGACGGCGAGCCCCAGCGAATAACAGACGGCGACGAGGTTCAGTTGGGTCTGCGAGGCGCTGAAGTGCAAACCGATGCTCGGCAGTGCGACGTTGGCGGAGGCGAGTGGAAGGTTGGCCACGGCCGCCACCAGGATGAGCGAGAGGAGGACCAACGGCGCGCGGTCCGGTGCGGTCGACTCCTCGGTGACGACGAAGCCGGCGGGCGGTTGCTCGGACGTGGCTGTCATTTCGGCCACAGTAACGCCGGCGCCGTTCGGTTTGCGGCAACTTTGGTACGCGCCGGTCGGTCAGGAGCCAGGAGCGGGCGGTCGTGCCAAGAGCACGGTGACGCTCCGCGTGCCGGGCCGGAGTGTGAGTGATCCGCTCGCTTTGTCCAGGTTCCCGGCCGAGGCCGAGGACAGGTTGCCCACGAAGGACGGGAGCTGGAACAGCACGGGTCCCGGCGCGCCGGACGGGAACGTCAGGGTCACGGCGCGGCCGCGGGCGGTGATGCGCAGCGCGGTACGCCGGCCGGCGGTGGTGGGGAAGTTGGAGACGGCGATGGTCAGGCCGGGGCGGAGCCAGGCGGCCGGGACGCCGCGGCCGACGACGA
The DNA here is from genome assembly GCA_963808355.1 of uncultured Acidimicrobiaceae bacterium. Lineage (GTDB taxonomy): Bacteria > Actinomycetota > Acidimicrobiia > Acidimicrobiales > RAAP-2 > Bog-473. Next base: position 1,012,644 of record CAWEFL010000002.1, on the reverse strand, counting down.
GGGTGCCGTCGGCGCGTTGGGCCACGAGGGAATCGAGCAGCACTTTGTTGGCGCCGGCGATGCCCCACGCGTGCGGGGAGGCGCCCTGGCCGGACACGGGATGGTTCCCGACCCAGGGGCTCGGCCCCGGGCCGCTCGAGCTCTCCCACCACGAAAGGGGGCCGCTCTGGTCGTTGGCGATCATGAACTGGTAGTCGCGGATCCCCTGGTCCCGGTAGGCGCTGCCGGCGCTGGCGAGGCCGGCCGAGCCCATGGCGGCGTTGTAGCCGCTGACGTAGTAGTCGCCGGGGAATCCGCCCGTGGTGTCCGGGGGCAGGATGCCGCGCAGCCGGTCGAAGCCGTAGGCGTAGGTCGCGCCGATCATCGTGAGCCCAGGGCCGCTCAGGGGCGCGCCGAGAAGGGAGCCCTCCCAGGCCCAGTCGCCGAAGCCGAAGGGCGAGGTCCAGTTGGCGTCCTCCGGGTTGACGCACCGGTTCGACGTGTTCGGCTGGAACAGCGAGCACGGCAGATAGTCGAGGTGGTTGGCGCCGACCGTCTGGGAGAGAGCTGTATTGACGGCGGCGAGGAGGCTGGCGTACTCGGTGGTCGCCCACGTGGATTCGGTCGCGTTGCCCAGGCGGCCCGCGATGTAGCGGTAGGCGGCCAATCCGAGGAGGGCTTCGTAGTCGTCCACCGTCCAGTAGCCCTGCGTGTCGATGTCGTCGGTCGCCTCCATGGTGCCGGCGGGGCCGGTGCGCGCGGCCGCGATGGCGTGGGCGGCGTCCATGAGGCTGGGTTGCGCGGCTGCGCCCTGGGGCCCGGGAGTGGCGAAGTCGGCCTTGACGAATGCGACGTCGCCGGTCTTCAGGAGGTAGACCGCCCAGGGGACGGTGTAGGTCCAGAGGCCATCGACGTACTGGCCCTGGGCGCCGACGACGTTGCGCGCTTCGGTGAGGAGCGCGTGTGCTTGGGCCCGGTCGAGGTAGCCCTGGGTGAAGAGGTTGGTCATGATCCCGATGACGTCGTGGCTGAACTCGCTCTCGTAGCCGTTGATTCCCGTGTCTAAGGCGTTGCCGCTGCGCGCGATCTGTGTGTAGACGAATCCTGCTTTGTAGGAGTTGAAGAGTGTCGGGTCTGGGATTTGGATTTGGGCGATGGCGCGGAGTTGGGTGTTCCAGAAGGTCTGCATGTGGGTGTAGTGCGCGTCGAAGGTGCCCGCGCCGGTGAGGGCCGTCGTGCTGGGCCACGGGTACGCGCCGCCGAAGCGGTCGGAGGCGACGACGTAGTCGTGTTCGACGGAGTGGTGCGGCGCGACGGTGTTCGATGCGTGATCGAGCGGGACGAGGCCGGGTGAGGCCTGCGGGTCGGCGTCGATTGCGTCGTTCGTGGGGTTGGTCACGTGGACGCGGCTGTACAGGGCGACGTATGGGTGGCCACCCAGGACGATGCGGTCGGCGAACTCGGTGATCGTTACGGCGGCGCCGGCGTTCGTGGCGAATGCGGTGATCTGCGCGGGGAGGTATCCGTCGGCCAGGGTCCACGTGGTGCGCTGTCCGCCGTAGATCCCGAACCCGTAGTTGACGAAGGGCCCCGCCGGCCCGTCCTGTAGGAGGAAGGTCCCGCCCAGACAGGTGACGACGCTGTCGTGGTCGCCCAGCCACCCGACGGCCGAGGCGGTTGCGTCGGCGCCCGCGAAGGCGTCGGTCGACAGGTTGAGCGTGCATTGGTATTGGGGCGCCGGTCCTTCGGTGCCAGTTGATTGCGAGGTGGCCGGCGCGGCCGGCGCGGATGCCACTGGTGCGGACGCCAGCAGCGCGGACGTGACGGACGCCAGCAGGGCGGTCACGACGGGGTGTGGCCGCCGGTCGGGGTCAGCCGTCGTAGAACCCCGTGCGGTGCAATCCCGCCAACGTCTTCTGCCTGGCCGTCGTGGCCCGGGTGACTGCGTCCTCGGAGAGGTGGTTCACCGCGGCGGTCGGCCGGATGCGCTGCGCCAGGTCGCGCCGGCCGTAGTGGCATTGGACGAACATGCGCCCGGGGTCGCCCGGCAGCGTCGGCAGGCGACGGTGCCACACGTCGGAGACGAAGAGCGCGACGTCGCCGGCCTTGGTCACGATGGGGACAGCGCCTCGCCCCTCCCACTCCAGGTCGTCGTCGGCCAGCCGGTCGGACGGCGGGGGTTGGCCCGAGGTGTGGCTCCCCGGGATCACCCCGGTCGGCCCCGACTCGAGCGGGGAGTCGTGCAGGTAGAGGTGCGCCGCCACGGCGAAGACGGGATACGGGATGCGCGGGTCCCATGGCACGCCCGGCGGACGAGGGACGTGCGGGCCGGCATCGATGTGCCAGAACCGTCCAAGGTGCGTGTTCTCCGCCGGCGGTTGCCACCAGGCCGTGTTGGCGATGACGTGGCAGTCCTCGCCGAGGAGCGGCTCGATGGTCTTGAGTATGCGCGGCTTCGCCACGGCCTGCTGCACGAGAGCACTGCGGTTGAGCATCTCGTAGCGGAAGGGCCCCCAGTGCTCGGGCGAATACCGGCTGTTGCGCTCGTCCGGCGGGTATTCGTCGAACACTCTGGCGACCTCGGTCTTGAGTGCGTCCACCTCCTCTCGGATGAAGACGCGGCGCAGGATTGCGTAGCCCTCTTCTTGGAGGCGGGTGGTGGCGGGGGGGACCCGTCCCGAGCGGAGGGTGAGGTAGCCGGTCTTGCGGGTGAGCACCGCGCGATTCTGCTGCGAAATCGGCGGCGTCACAACGGGCGTTCGGTCCATGCCATCCCGCGCGGGGTGGCGCGTGATTGCATGGGGCCTCCCCTCTGGGGGGGTGGTGGCCAAGGGCCGAGCGGAGCGAGGAGCGAGGAGCGTGGCGCACAAGGACCCGATCAGGTTCGTGTTGGTGCCCGGCGCGGGCGGGGTGGCCTGGTACTGGCATCGCGTTGTCCCCGAGCTCGAGGCGCGGGGCCATGCCGCTGTCGCCGTCGACTTGCCGGGAGCGGACGAGGCCGCGGGCCTGCCTCAGTACGCCGACGCCATCGTGGCGGCGATGGGTGACCACCCGCGAGTGGCCGTGGTGGCCCAGTCCATGGGGGGTTTCGAGCGCGCCGCTGGCCTGTGATCGCCGTTCCGCGGAGTCGCTCGTGCTCCTCAACGCCATGATCCCGCTGCCGGGTGAGACGGCGGGGGAGTGGTGGGGCGCCACCGGCGCCGCCGAGGCCAGGGTGCGGGCCGCCGAGGCAGGGGGGTACGCGACCGAGTTCGACCCGGAGATCCACTTCCTGCACGATGTGCCGGCAGAGGTCGCTGCCTCGGGTGCGGCGCACATCCGGGACGAAGCTGAGATCGCGTTCGGCCAGCCCTTCGCGCTGGACCGGTGGCCCGACGTGCCGACGCGTGTACTCGCTGGGCGCGAGGACCGCTTCTTCCCCCTGGACTTCCAGCGCCGGGTGGCGGGCGAGCGGCTGGGGCTCGAGGTGGAGGTGGTTCCTGGTGGACACCTGGCTGCGCTGTCGTATCCGGCGGCTCTCGTCGATCGTCTTCTGGGCGTGGCGCCGGAGTCCTGAACCATTCAGTCGCCTTCAGTGGGGCGGAAGACCACCTTGATCGCGTGCGACCGGTCGCGCTGGACCGCCGTCTCCACGGCCTCCCGGTAGGACTCCAGCCCGAACTCGTGCGTCACCACGACCGAATCGGGCAACAAACCCGCCGCCAGTACGTCCAGCGCCCGGTCGACCGAGTGCCGACCCACCCCACCGGCCAGACCGGGCGCCCCAGCCGCGTCGACCGTGTGGTCGATCGATCCGACCAACGCCGCCTCCTTGTACCAGATGGGCGTCAGGTCGACCTCGCTGATGCCGGCCGCGCCGAGTAGGAGGACCGTCCCTCGGTGCGCAACCGCGCGCAGCGCCTCGGTGACCGACTGAGGGGCGCCTACGGCCTCGACCACGTACGGGAATCCGCCCATGAGCATCTTGTGCCTCTTGTACCCGACGACGCGCCCTCCGGACAGCGAGGCCAGCTCGTCCCACTGGCCGCCGTCGGGGTCGCTCAGTACGACCTCTCCCGCTCCACATGCGCGCGCCGCGGCCGCCTGGTGGTCGTGCCGCGCCAGCACGGTCACCGGGCACTCCGGGAAAAGCCCGCGCAGGGCGGCGAGCGTCGCCAACCCGATGATGCCCGCGCCCACTATGAGCACCGGGTCGCCGTCATGCGGCGGAGCCCGCAGGATGCCATGGCACGCGATCGACACGGGCTCGTACAAGCTGGCGCCGCGGTCGGGGATCGCGTCGGGGAGGGGGTGGAGCATGGAATCGTGCGCCACCACCAGATCGGCCCACCCGCCGCCGAGGTCCTGCGTGTATCCGAGCGACCGGCCCGAGCTCACGACCCGGCTGTCGAGGTTCAGGCACGACGACGTCCAACCCCGCGCGCAGTTGGCACACGGCGGCTGTATGCCACGCGGGAGGCAGGGGATGCACGGATCGATGGCGACGCGCGTCCCCGCCGCCACCCCGCAGGTGGGTCCGGCCTCCACGACCCGGCCGGCCGTCTCGTGTCCCAGCACGAATGGGAACGCAGCCGCTGAGGCCAGGGTCGGCGAGGGGCCGGTGTTGTGCGAGAAAAGGTGGAGGTCGCTGCCGCAGATCCCCCCCGTGGTCACCGCGATCCGCGCCCACGACGGCCCGGGTAGCTCCGGCTCGGGGACCTCGGCCAGCGAGGCCGGGAACTCCGGATCGGCCATATCGAAGAGCACGGCGCGCACATCGGGAGCGTAGGCCGCGCCTTCCCCGCGTGGGCCCACACCAGGGCCGTAAGGTCAGGTCCGATGCGGGTGCCCGACGCCACGCTCGATCAGGTCAGAGAGCGCGGCTTCGCGCTCATGGAGGGCTTCCTCGGCCACGAGGAGCTGGCCAACGCCCAGGACGCGCTGTGGAAGCACTTCCCTCGCCCCGAGGAGTACTTCGCCGACCCCGACGCACCCCCGCACGCTCGATACGCAGCCAGCCAGTTCGCCGGGGTCGAGGAGTTCCCCCATCGCTCCTGGGACCTCAACCGCCTCGCCGTCCACCCCGACCTCGTCCATGCCGCCGAGCGCTACCTCCAGACGACAGAGCTTCACCTCTACAAGATCGAGCTCTGGGGCAAGTACGCCGGAGCCGTCGACTACGACCAGCCGCTGCACCGCGACTACGGCAGCCACAGCCTCGTCGTGCCCCGCCCCGAGCCGCGCTACCAGCAGCTCACGACGTTCGTCTACCTCTCCGACGTCACGGCGGTCGACGGCCCCACGTGCATCGTCCCCTACGAGGACGGCAAGGACGTCCCTTGGACACCGTTGTACATCCCCTTCGGGGAAAAGGCCGCCTCCGAGGTGCCGTGCGTCGGCCCGGCGGGGTCACTGCTCCTCTACCGGACCGACATCCTCCACCGCGGCTCGGACTTCGGCGCACCCGGTCGCTCGCGCTTCTCCATCCTCGCCGACTACCAGGTTCGCGGGACGACCTGGGGCGGCAAGATGGCGTGGCCCAAGCAGTCGCCCGACCGTTGGGCCAAGTTCATCCCGCAGTGCACCGTGCGCGAGCGCGACCTGTTCGGCTTCCCCCGCCCCGGCGACCCCTACTGGACCGAGGAGACCTTGGCGGGCGTCGCCGCTCGCTACCCCGGCATCGATCTGTTCCCGTACCGCACGGCCATGGTCATTTCCTGATGCCCGCCGCCGGCCGATCGTCCGGGCCTCGAGTCGAGATCCGGCGCGTCGACGACGACGCGGCGAGCCCGGCGTCCACCGTGTGCTGCTCGACTGCCTCTGGTCGTGGGGGATCGTCGAAGCGGACGCACCGATCGACGAGTGGGCCAAGACCTCGTCGCTGGCCCGGCTCCGCGCAGTCGACGCGCCGCCGCGTCGCGGTGACGGCCACCCGCGACCTCGAACACTCGGGCGCGGAGGTCCATTCAGCATGCTGACCAGGCGCCCCGCGTAGACCTTCGACGACGGAACGACGCCGTACCGGCCCTGAATCAGTCGACGAGGAAGCGGACCATGGCCTTCGCGAGCTCGGGGTTGCGCACCGCGTCTCGTGATCGCCCTCCACCACCAGGGCCTCCCCTTTGAGCAGCGCCGCCGCCAGCTCCGTCGGCGAGGCGTCCCGATTCCCGCACACCACCAAAGTCGGGCACTCGACCGCCGCCGACGCCATATCCGGCGACAGATGACGGCGGTCTGCGCGCAGTAAGGCGCCGATCGCGTCGAGGTCGTTGCCGCGCGCCTCGAAGACCCTCCGGGCTGTCCGCGCCACAGGGTCCTCGAGCGCGTCCGGGTCGGCGGCCTCTATCGCGGCGAGCCACTGCTTCCGCATGGCGGCACGCCGATCGTCCGCGGCGCCCCACTGCTTGGGGTCGCCGCCGATCCCGCCCAGCACCAGCCGGCGGACGCGGATCGTCCCTCGCCGCGAACTGCAGGGCCGTCGAGGCACCCATGGAGTAGCCGGCCAGGTCGGCCTCAGCCAGGCCCAGCCGGTCGAAACATGCCGAGACGTCCTTGACCATGGCGTCGTGTTCGTAGGCCGAGGGGTCGTGCGGCTTTCCGGAGCGTCCGTGGCCCCGCGCGTCGAAGCCGACTACTCGGTGCCCCGCTTCGACGAGCCTGGACCAGATCCCGGGCGACATCCAGTTCTGCGCAGTATCCACGCTGAGGCCGTGGAGCAGGACGACGGGCGATCCGACCCCTTCCTCTACGTAGTACATGTCGGTGCCGTCGAAGCCGGTGAACGTGGCCACGAGACCGATGCTCCCACGTCCATGGCGCCGGTGCGAGCAGAGAACGAGAGCAATTTCACTGGTGCCGTGGGCGGCAAGTACAGCTCGACCTACCTCTCGAACGTCGTGACCTCAACCGCGCTCACCCCCCCCACTGAGATCTGGGACAACGCCGGGACCCAGCAGTGCGTCCGTACCGTCAAGAAGGCCTACCCCTCGGATCAGATCAACGTGTTCAACGCCTCTTTGCCCGAGTCGGAAGCAACCTGGATGAGCGTCGAGCTCGCGTGCACCGACATGACGCTGTTCAGTGACATCGCCAAGGCTGCCGGAAAGAATCTGACCGTCCAGAGTTTCGTGCACGCCGGGTACGGGTTGAAGAACCTAGCCCTCCCGGGGACCGGTGCACCCATTTCTTTCGGGCCGGGCCGACCCTATGGACTCGGACCCGTCTACATGGTGCACTACGATCCCTCGACGAAGAACGTCGCGTACGCTGACAGGTCTGTCACTGGCTGAGCGAGCCCCCCAGGCACTCCTAGCCATTAGCTCGGGACGGTTTCGGTGAATCGAGCCACCTTGTCCTGAGCGTTTTTGATCATCGCCGGATCAGCGTCGGGCTTGACCTTCCAAAATTCCCATGTGCACGACTCGCATCCGCGCACACGTGCCTCCGCCTCTCGGACCATACAAAGCGCGAGACTGCACGGGAGATGCAGGACGGGCTGTCTGGCACGTTCGGAGATCAACCGCTGCGCTTCATCTGCCGCGATCCATGGCGTGAGGTCGAGACCCGGATAGCGGGCCGCAACCCCCGCCAGCGTCTGCTCGGTCCAGTAGGGATGGCCCGGCGGCGGAAAGCCCAACGAGGACAACTGGCGCACGGTGGCCCTATTGGCGAAGCGGTGCCAGGCCAGTCCCTCCGCCGCTCCGGGCCAGGCCTGTGAGCCGAGCCAGTCCGTGTTGGCCGGCTTGAACGAGACGTGGGCCATGAAGCGGGCTGCTGCCGGCGCGGTGATCCGGACGCCCCGGTGGTACACGTCCGCTCGATAGGCCAACACGGCCCCGGCCGTTCCCTCGGCGGGCACCTCCGCCTCGTAGAGGTTGCCGTAGTCCGTCGGGCTCAGATACGTGCGTTCGATCGGGACGTGACCGGTCGACTTTCGCGACACCATTCGGGTCGCCCCGGTTTCGGCGGTGACGTCGCTCAGGTAGACGAACAGCTCGAGGTGCTGATATCCGATTTCGGCCCGCGGGACCACCAAGGTGTGGTTTCCGTAGTCGACGTGGAGTAGCTGCTCATCCGACTGGGCGCCATCCGAGTACTTGGCGCTGAGCATCGCCTGGTACAGACGGAGGTCGGTGAGGCCCAGAAACTCCTCTGCCAGGTCGATCAGCCGGTCGTGCAGGACCAGGTCGTTGAAGGCGGCGCGCTCGAAGGGAAACCTCGGCATGACGGTGTGCGAGTCGGTCCGGAAGGGCGCGTTGCGTTCGGGCTCCCGATCAGTCGCGAAGTCCTCCGCGCTCGGGAATTCGAGCTCGAGTTGTTCTTGCGCGGCCTTAACGGTCTCGCGTGGCAGGAAATCCTCCAGCAGGCACCACCCGTCGTCCTCCCATTGCGCCTTGAGGCCGGCGCCGGCCACGCAAATCATCAGGGAGCCGGGAGGGACTTCCACGGTTGGACGGGCGTCCAGCAGACGCCCTGGGGCGGCATGTTCAGAGGGGGCCGGTGGCACTGACTGCTGGGTGGCGAGTTCACGTGCAGACGGACCACTCGGTACTGGGTTGGGCCGTAGAACTTGTTGGGGCCGTAGGTGAGGATCGGGGAGTACCCGCCGGGAAAATTCTTGATCTGGGACATCGCCGTCGCAAACGTCCGGCGGTTGAGGCTCTTCCCGGCCGCTTGTGCCGCTTGGGCGAAGAGGTGGATCTCCTGGCACCAGCCCTGGACCGGTCCTTGCTCTTCGATGTCGTCGTTCATGTTCCCCTTCGGGATCTGGGGATAGGTCGCGTGCCAGACAGTCCAGCAACTCCGCACGCCCGGGTCGTAGCCGCCCTGCGAGTACGGCCGCGGGTCGTCAATGCCGCCAAGGGTCTCCGTGGTGAGCCCCTCTTGTCCGTTCAGAGCCTTGCCGAAGGGGATGGGAATGAGCCCGAGGGAGGACTCGATGGACTCCTCGTAATCCGACAACAGCAACCGCGGGAAGTACTGCTGTTGGGTCTGGGACGACAGCATGGGGAGAAACGCATTGAACGGGATGAGCGGGATGACCGACGTCACGCCGGCCTCCCGCAGCTTCTCGACGATCAGGGTGGCGTCGCTGGCGGTGGCGGCACCCTCGGACGTCTGGGCCGGGATCGTTTCGACGACGGGCGAGACGTGTATGCGTCTGAGGTCGGGGAGGAGGTACTGGTGCCACGAGATTTGGTCGCTGGCCCGGTCGCCGACGACGACGCCCAACTTTGCTTTGCCACCGATCGTGCCCTGGGACCGGCCCCAGTCGACCAGCGCCTGCAGGACGGCCGCGTCGTCGGGCCCGGTCCACCACAGATACGGCGCACCTTCCTGGGTGAAGGTGGACACTGACGTCCACTGGCTGAGAAACGGCGTGTGGCCCTGCTGCGTCACACAGAGCTGCTCGGGTCCGGTATACGTCCCCACTCCGTCGAGCACCGCGAACACCGCCGGATTGCCCTGGGTCCAGTTCGTACACTGCGCCTGCATATTGGCGTCGTTCGCAGGGTTGTAGTTCGTGATGATCGGATTGATTTTGCGGCCGTTGATTCCCCCGCTGTCGTTGATCTGGTTGACGAAGAGATGAATGGCCTTCGCTTGCTCGGTGTACTCCACGTCCCCCGCGAACCCATAGGTAGAGGCCAGGGCGTTCAAATTGGTAACGGGAAAGGCCACGTTGATCGTGGTCGCCGTGACTCCTCGCGTGCTGGTGCTGGCCTGGGACACGGAGACCGTGGTCGCGCCGATTGACGGCGAGGAGAAGGTGGTGGGGACTACCACCAGCATGGCGACGAGCAGCGTCAGGACCAGACGTCGTGCCTGGAGTCCCCGACGTCCAAGCATTCTCATTGTTCGCCGCAGCCGCTGAACCACCATCACCCCGTGTTCTTCCCATACCACGCTGACTGCGGTGGCTGATGTCGCAACCTCATCCTCGCTCCAACTTTCCTGTGCCGCAAGAGCGCCCCCAAATGTCCTCCCCTTGGTCTTCACCGAGCCGTGGACACACGAAACCGACCGTTCGTTCAGTGGCTGATCGCCGGGATCACCACCTCCCGAAGCACGGCGAATCCATTGCGGACCGCGGCCACGCCGGCGCCGGTCCATGCCGGCGCCGGCGCTCCAGCCGTCAGGGGTGTTTCGGACATGGCGGGCCGTGTCAGCCCAGCGGGACCTCGCACTCCTTTGGATCGATGTGGCCCAGGTTCTCGACCACCTTGAACGTTCCGTTCGCAGAACGGGCGATGTACATGTTCATGCGCACATGGTGTTGGCCCGGCACCATCTCCGCGGGACCTCCCGGACCCTGCGGGATGCGGGCATGGTCGAGGGCGGCGATGACGTCGTGCTGCTTGAGCGAGCCCGCCTCGTTCACCGCGGTCTCCCACATCTTCAGTGCCCGGTAGGTGCCGGTGCACGCGGAGCCGGCCGTGAACAGCGCGCTGCCCGGATAACGGGCCTCGTACCGGTTCAGGAGCTCAGCACTGAACCGATCCTGGACGTTCCCGGTAGTAGTCGAGGCAGCCGTAGAGCCCCTCGACGTGCTCAGCCGGCACGAGGTTGAGGAAGTTCTCGTCGAAGTAGGTGCACACCAGCTGCCCGCCCCGCGCCATGAACCCGGCGTCGTAGAGCTGGGCGAGGAACGGCGTGAGACCGGGCGGCACGATCGTGTTGAACACGACGTCAGCTCCGGTTGCCATGATGTCAGCCACCACGTTCTTGTAGTCGACGTGATTGAGCGGAAAGTACTGTTCGCCAATGACCTCGCCGCCCCGTTCGGTCACGACTTCGCGAACCTTTTTGTTCATGGTGTGTGGCCAGATGTAGTCAGCCGAGGGCATGTAGAAGGAGTTGGCCCCGGACTCTCGCATCAACCAGGGGAAGAACGGTTCGACCTGTTGGGCCGGGACCGGCCCGGTGCAGAAGATGAGCGGGTGGCACTCCTGGCCCTCGTACTGCTCGGGGTACAGATAGAGCTTCTCCGCTTCGTCAACCACGGGTACCTTGATGGACTGACGGGTCGAGCTGTAGATGCCGCCCACGACGACATCGACGTCGGCCTGCACGAGGCGGGCTGCGGCGGCCCGCGCGACGTCGTCATCGGTGGCGCTGTCCTCAATGAACAGGTCGACCGGACGTCCTAGCAGACCTCCCTTCGAGTTGATGTCGTCGACTACCATGCGAGCGACGTTGACGTTGGCGATGCCCATGAAGGACAGCGCGCCGGTCTGATCGGTGATGACCCCGACCCGGGCCGGGCGATCAATGGTGTTGGTCATGGTCGCCCCTTACGCCTCGTACGTACCGAGGAACGTCGCCGACTCGGGCTTGCCGAGGTGGCCGGCCTCTTTCAGAATCGGCGGGACCTCGGGGTCCGACACGAAGGAAGCCCAGCCCTGCGCGTCCCACTCGAACAGCGCCCAGACACGGTTCTCCTCGGCGGGGTCGCGGAACACCGTCGAGCCCTTCGAGCCGTGCAGCGCGCGCTTGTCGGCGCCCTTGGTGCTGAACACCTTTCAGGAATCGGTCGACGTCCTCGACTGTCGTTGTTGCCAAGATCATCACGGTCTCCTTTCGTCACGGATCACGTCGGATCCATCGGGTCACCTGCCGGTCGGCGGGCAATGGCAATTGTCGAGAAAGCGACTGGTGGGGGCATCGGTGGAACTACCCATTTCCATTGGGTAGTCGTGAGGGGCCGGTCCCGGGGGGCCGGGATCGAGTGGTCGACGTCAGGAATTGACGACGTCGTAGGTGACGGCCCAGCGGGTCGCCGAGGCACGATTGGAGACGCCGATCTTGGTGTAGATGTTCTGGATGTGATGCTCGGCCGTGCGGGTCGAGATGAAAAGCTCGGCGGCGATCTCAGCCGAGCTCCGACCGCCGGCGACGAGGCGGAGCACCTCGAGTTCGCGCCGGCTCAAACCACCAGGACGCTCCTCCCGCACGCGTGGTCTCGGGTCACGGCGTGCGGCGTCGATCTCCCGGCGAGCGTACGCGGCCGCGGCGTCAAGGTCGAGGGTGGTCCCTTCGGCGACGAGTTCCTGGGTCCGCGTACGTTCGAGGCTCGTGGCAAGCCGATTCTCCAGATCGGCCAGCTCCGGGACGTGATGGAAGCTCGACTCGTGGCGTGACATTGCTCCGAAGAGCATCGCGGCCGCCTCGAAGCGCTCGAGCCGATCGAACAGTGCGGGGACGCTGGCGAGTGTGATGATGAGCTGCGGGACGTTGCCCGCGCGACGGAAGGACTCAATTGCGTCTCCGAACAGCACCAACGCCGCCTCCGGCTCACCCTCGGACGTATGCAAGCGTGCCGCGTCGCGGGCAAGGAAGCCCTCGAAGAAGTGCACTCGGTGCTCGCGCACGTACGCGACGCCCTCCTCCCACGCGGCCAATGCCCGTCGGGGGTCGGACCGCGAGAAGGCCATGCCGGCGATCCACAGGGCGTACGAGACCCAGTACGGGTTGCCCAGTTGACAAGCCGCGTCGACCGATTGCTCTGTGAGCGCCAGAGCCTCCTCGACGCGCCCCGCCGACTGGAGCCCCTCGACGTAGGAAGCTAAGCCGTACCCGCGCTCGGCGCCGTAGCGCTTTGCCACCTCGCCGGTGAGCTCCACATAACGGTCGAGATCGCCGCAGTACACCTGCCCGAGCGCCTCGATGAAGGTGGAGTATCCCGGCTCACACGGGTCGTAGTGATCCTCAGCCTCGAGTTCGGTGGCACGGTGGGCGTTCCGTCGGGCCGCGTCCGGCCGCCCGACAAAGCACGCAAAGCCCGCCGCGGTGTACAGGCGCGGGAGTCGGGGGACGTCAGCGGCAGACGCGGACTCCAGCAGCTCTTCGGCCCAAGCGAGTGTCTCGAAGATCTGCACCGAGAAACCCATGAGCGCGGCGTGCGCGGCGATGTCGGTGGCCACGCCCATCTGGCCGCGTTCGGCGCTCCACCTGAACCCGGCGCGGAGGTTGCCGAGCTCGAGCTCCACCCAATCGACGGCGTCCCGCCATCCCGGCCCGTTCCAGCGTTCCCATTCCGAAACGGCCCGGCGCCCGAAGTGTGCGGCATGAGTGTCACGTGCCTGCTCACGCTCACCGGCATCTGTGAGCCGATCCTCGGCGAACTGCCGGACTGTCTCGTAGACGCGGTAGCGCGTCGTTGTCGCCGTGTGATCGGCGACGACGAGCGATTTGCGCACGAGAGAGTCGATGTTCCGTAGCACGTTGATCTCGTCGGTATCTTCGGCGACGACACAGATACTCGACAGGTTGAACCCACCGGAGAACACCGATGCGAGGCGCAGCAGCCAGCGCTCCTCTTCGTGAGCAGGTCGTAGGACCACTCGACGGTGTGGTGCAACGTGAACTGACGCTCCGGACTGGGAGCGGCGCGCTGCAGAAGGTGAAACCGGTCGGCCAGCCGTTCGCGGACCTCGATCGCACTCATTGACGCCATTCGTGCAGCCGCGAGCCTATTCCGAGTGGCAGGCCGTCGACCGTCTCGCATATCTTCTTCACCGCTGCCGCGGTCGCCGGGTCCTGCAGCTCGAAGTCGGAACGAGCGGAGCGGGCTCGCTCGACGAACAGCGTGACGGCATCTGAGGTCACACCGCCTTCGGTCGCCAACGGTGAGACGGCGGTCACCGATTCGCCGATCACACCGAGAGGCTCGCGAGATGTCGCCAACACCTTTGCGTGCCCAGCTCGGCCGAGGACCATTGAGATTGCGGCGGCCGTCGAACCGAGCAGGTGCTCACAGTTGTCGAGGACGAGCAGCATCTGACGACCGGCGATCGTCTCGGCGACTGTGTCGATCAAGGGAACGTCACCCTGTGGTGTGATGCCGAGCACCGTGGCGAGCGCAGAAGGCACGGCGTCGGGGTCACCGACCGCAGCGAGCTCCACCATCCAGACCCCGTCGCTGAACTCTCCCGCGACTTCCGCGCCGACCTCGACGGCCAACCGCGTCTTGCCGACACCCCCGACACCCGTCAAGGTGACCAGACGCTGAGACCGCACCAACATGGCGACCTCATCGACCGCGGCATCACGCCCGATGAGTGACGTCACCTGGTGTGGGAGGTTGCCCTCGAAGGGGTCGACGCTGCGCAACACGGGGAACTCCGATGAGAGGCCCTCGGCCATCACCTGGGACACCGAGATGGTGCCTCGGAGCCCCCGAAGGAGATGATCCCCCAGAGGCCGCAGGGCGACCCGGCTGTGCACCAGGACCTCGACGGTGTCGGACACGAGCACCTGGCCTCCGTGGCCGAGGGCCATCAAGCGCGCCGCCCGGTTGACCTCAGCGCCGAAGTAGTTGTCGTCGCGCTCGACAGCTTCGCCCGTGTGCAACCCCATCCGGACGTCGAACGGGAGGGTGCCGTCGTTTCCGAGCTCCCGCTGACACTCCACGGCCGCCGAGACAGCCTCGGTCGCGGACGAGAACGCGGCGCAGAAGCCATCACCTCCGGTGGCGAAGACGTATCCACCATGACGCTCGATGGCCGAGCGGACGATGAGGTCGTGGGCACGCACCGCCGCCGCCATGTCCGCCGGCGCGGAGTCCCAGAGTCCGGTCGAATCCTCGATGTCGGTGAACAGGAACGTCACCGTGCCCGATGGTGGTGACACGGACACGGCGGGATTGTACTGCGTACCCTTCGGTCAACCGCTGGTCGCCACAGAGGACGAAGACCAACCTCCAGCGGTGCTCCCGCACACGCCTGAACACCCATGGAGATGGCGGGATTCGAACCCGACGCGGCACCGTGCACGCGTGTTCGCAGGTCTGTCGACACCAGCTCTGACCTGCCGGAAGGCCGGATATACGGCACAAGCGGGCGGAATGTGATTGATGACAGTGTGTCTTCGTGGTAGCGAAGTGACAAGTGCCTGAGATCCGAGAACAAGGACGACGATGACCGAACTTCTAGTCGATTTCATCACTTCGCTCGATGGCTATGCGGCTGCCGAGGGCTGGCCGGGCTGGTGGGGGCTGGAAGGACCCGAGTACCTCACCTGGTTGGGCGAGCAACCCGAAGCGGACTACACGATCTTGATGGGCGCAACGACCTACCGCGTCATGTCCGGGTTCGCCGCTCAAGGCGAGCCCGGCACCAATGCGCTGGCGAACATGTCGAAGGTCGTCTTCTCGACCACACTGAGCGAGCCCCTTTCTTGGGCGAACTCGCGGCTTGTGGCTCAAGACCCGGTTGAGGCAGTGCGGGAGATGAAGCAGGGAGGTTCCAAGTCGATGCGCACCATCGGCAGCCTCACCCTCTGCCGGTCTTTCCTCTTGTCCGGTCTTGTAGACCGCTTCCGGGTGGTTGTGTTTCCCGTCATTACCGGAAGCAGCGGCCGAGAACGGATTTACGATGAATACCCCGACGTCGCTCTCGACATGATCAGCAGTCGAACGTTCGACGGTCGCATCCAACTCCTCGAATACATTCCGACGATTCTGGCGGGGCCGCCGGACAACAAGGCAGTCAACGCCTGACCGGCAGCTCGCCCTGGTGG
Source organism: uncultured Acidimicrobiaceae bacterium (assembly GCA_963808355.1). Classification (GTDB taxonomy): domain Bacteria; phylum Actinomycetota; class Acidimicrobiia; order Acidimicrobiales; family RAAP-2; genus Bog-473. The sequence goes on along the minus strand of CAWEFL010000002.1, from coordinate 997,167 downwards.
GGCGACGTGCGATCGTCGTCGGTAGCTCCTCGAAGCAACCTCGCCCGTAGCACCTGTGAGCGGGCTCCAGTCCTCACCAGGTTCACCGAGTGGACGTGTGCTCCGTGTGTTTACTCTTCGGTGTCTTCGGTAGCTGGTTTGGACGGCATGCGGCTGGCCCACCGGTGGGTCGCCCAGCCCGCGACCAGCAGGATGGCCCCGATCTCTGCTTCACCCCGCAGGTCGATGCCTGTGGCCGCCAAGCTTGTCGGGGTGGAGGATGTCTGCTGGCTGGCGGCTGGCGGCTGCTGCGTGAATACGGGAGAAGGGGCAATCGGGCCGCCTGGTTCGTTGGTCGACGGCGCAGTGGCAACCCCTCCCGACGAGTCGGGCGGCGACGGCGTGGTGCCCCCTCCCGACGAGACGGGCGGGGAGGGCGTGCTGCCTCCTCCCCCCGACACGACTGGCGGGGAGGGCGTGCTGCCTCCTCCCCCCGACGCGACTGGCGGGGACGATGTGGAGCCCCCTCCCCCCGACGCGACCGGCGCACCCGACAGTGTGGAGGCTGCCGCTGGCTTCGCGATCAGAATCTGAGGCACCACCCAAGCTGCAGCGCCCACGGCGCCGCCAACAGAGATCTGACCGAGGACGGCGCGCCTCGACAGCCGTGGCACGGAGGTGCCAGCGCTCCCCTCGTGGTCCTGGGGAAACGCTTCGCCATGCTGAATGCCTTCGATGCCCATGAAATGCCACGCCTTCGTCGCCGGGAGGGCCCGACATTGCCCAGGGCGAACAGGGCCGCCACTCTCATTATGACCCTGATCGCGCCGTACAGTGAAATTTGTTCATTTGTTTATCTTGAAATACCGAAGCGAACAACCGCTCGCAAACACAAATCAGGGTTGGGCACCTGGGAAAGTCGCCAATTTGGACGCGGATGCGCTCAGTAATGGCTGATCAGATGGACCGCCGGCGATCGGAAGACACCGTGAGGGTGTATAGGCTTGCTCTGGGCAGCCTGCCGCCGAAATCCTGATCCCGATGTCGTCTGGCCAGCCCTGGACGCTGGGGCAGATGATTTGCGCTGGGCTGCTGCCGCGGCCGTAAACCATCGCCGTGTGCCACTGCTCTGGCGCACCGCGGGCGCCGGGCACAGGACCTTCTCGGCTCCGAGCGCGATGCCCTCGAAACGGCAGCCGATGCGTTCCGGATGAAAGCTGTGCTCCTCCACCCTCCGGCGATCGCCTTGGCCCTCCGGCCGCTCACGGACGCCGAGCTCGAACCGGTCCTGCTCAAAGGCCCTGTACTAGCCAGCCGGCACCCCGAGCCGGGCTTGCGCCCGATGGAGGACATCGACGTGCTCTTGCCGAAGGGGCAGTACGTCCAGGCCATCGAAGCACTGCAGGGAGCTGGTTGGCAGGTTGCTCGTGCGCGGAGTGCCGCATTCGACCTCTACGACACCGTGCTCACCCACCCAAAGTGCCGTCTGTCTGCTTGGAGCTCCACTACGGCCCAGAGCGCAGGGCTGTGCGGCTCACGGGGCTGGACCCTTTGTCGCTGTGGAAGCGCCGGGAGACGATTGTCTGCGCGGGCACGGCCGCCTTTGGTCTCCCACGGAACGATGAGCTTGTCATGCTGGCCGCACATGCCGGAAAGGTCCATCACCGGTTCGTTCGACTCGTCTGGATCGCCGACTTCGCCATGATCGTGGGCGACGCCGCGGAGCGTGGCACGCCGGTTGCCTGGAGCGCCGTTCGTCCTGTCGCCGAGCAGACCCACTGTGTCACCGTCCTCAGCCTGGCGCTCGCCATGGCCCGTCGGGCCGGTGTCGAAGCACCTCCTAGGTTTTCACAGCCCGAGCCCGGCAGGCGACACGCGACGTTGCAGTGGCTGCTCTCCGGGACCTGGCCGCTGACCGATCCGGTGGTACCCGGTTCCCGGCTCGGGTACGCGTTAAGCGTCACAGACGGCAGAGCGCGGCGCATCAAGGTCCTCTGTGCCCACTGGACGTTGGGCCACGGGGTCCGGAGACGGCTTCGCCGCGTTGTCTCCACGCCGCAGCGGGTCCGTCACCGCGTAATCCACTCCGCCTAAAGCCCACTATCCGCCGCGCGATCTGGGCACCTCAACGATGCTCGCTCGCGCGCCTGCCTGAGGACCCGCCAGGACGGCTGCGCGTATAGGCCCAGCGCTTGGTAGCAGGTGCCGACGCAGCGACGTTGCCGACTTGACGAAGAGCGCCCGAGGCGCTGCCGGCGGACGAGTCGAGCGAATCCGGCGAGCAGGGGGTCGCGGGCGTCGGGAATCTCGTTACCGGTAGGCCTGCTGCTCTACCACACGGTGCGGATGATCCTTGCGGAAGGCACGCACGGTGTAACCGACGACCACGGTGTCCTCGACGGCGCGTACCTACGCGCTCCGGGGAAGGTTGAGAATCGGGCCGAGTTCGCCGACGTAGTTGCCGGGGTCGAGATGAGCCAAGACCTCCGTGCCGCCGTCGGATCGTTCCCCGTACACCTCGAGAAGGCCAGACTCGACGTGGTAGATGAGGTCGCCCCGTTGACCCTGTCGAAACAAAATCTCACCGGCAGCGAGCGTGACCGTTTCTGGCTCACGATCCGCATCCGCATCCGAAAGGTTCGGTGCCAGCTCAATCACACGGTCGGCCAGCTGAGTGACTCGGTCGTCGTGGGTGGACACGATCACGATCCGCCCTGGGGCGGCAAGCTCGCGGAGGAGCCGAAGGACGCCCTCCACTTGGATGTGATCGAGGTGAGCCGTCGGTTCGTCGGCGAGGATCAGCGGAGGGTCGTAGACGAGGGCCCGCGCGATAGCCACCCGTTGCTGCTGCCCGCCGGACATCTGGGACGGCCGATGATGGGCGCGCTCGGCCAGGCCTACCCGTCCGAGGAGCTCGCCGGCCCGTGCCTTGGCTTGGGAGCGGGGCATGCCGGATAGGCGCATGGGCACGATCACATTGCCGCGCGCGCTCAAGCTTGCGATCAGGTTGAACGCTTGGAACACCACACCGACGGTCTGTCGGCGGTAGGAGGCCAAGGGACCGCCGCGGAGGTCGGTGACCGTGATTTCTCCTAACCGAATCTGCCCCGAGCTCGGTGAGAGAAGGCCCGCAAGGCACGAGAGCAGCGTGGTTTTGCCGCACCCCGAGGGCCCCAGAACCACGACCAACTCGCCATCCTCGGCGCTGAAGCTCACGCCGTCGAGGGGCTTGATCACGTAGCCGCCCGAATCGAAGCTGACCATGAGGTCCCTTACGGCGAGCCGACCGCTCATCCGAAGGCCGCTGCCGGGTCGGCACCGGTCACCCGGTGCAGGGCAGCCAAGCAGGCGAGGACCCCCACCGCGACGGCGACCAGCGGAAGGACGAGCCGCGCGTCGGGAGTGATGTCGACCACCTGGCTGAAGATCGGCTTCAAGAGGCTCGCCAAGACCTCGGCCAAAACGGCCGCAAACAGCGTCACGACCACGGCCTCGATCGCCAAGCTCATGAACAGGGACGCCGAAGATGCCCCCAGAGCCTTGAGCACCACGAAGTCGCGTCGGCGGTCCAGTGCGGCGACGTAAAGCATGAAGGCGACGATGGCTGCGGCGACGATCCACATCAACCAGCGCGTTCCCTCGATGCTCGACACGGCGGAGCCGAATTCACTGACGGTGTCGGTCACCACCGCTGCGGGCGTCAAGACCACGAGGCCCGCGGGGCGCGGGGCGGGACTCCCTCCGTGGCGACCGCGGTGACGAGCTGCTTTCCCCCAGTTACGGCCTGCTGCACGCTGGCTAGCGGCATGTACACCAGAGGGGTCCCCCCTGTCAGGGTCCGCCCGTCGACGACGCCGACAATCTGATAACCGTGTCCCCCCAGGTAAAGCATGCCGTGTGGGCTCGGCTGCAGCTTCGAGTCGACGACGACCTGGTCCGAACCCTTGAGCCGGTGTCCCGCGACCACCGCGGGGTCGCCCAGACCGCCGGGCTGCACGCCCACGAGGTCCACCCACTGTGGTCCGACTGCACCGGTGAGGAGGACGGCTTGCCCAGGCGCGACGAGAACCTGCGACGCGCGGTGGACGCCGGGCTGTCGCGCCACCTCGGACACGTCGGCCGCGGGGAACGCCCCAAACGCGATAATGCTGCCGTGTGCGCTGCGTGACATCACCCACGAGGAGGCGCCGGACCCGTAGACCGTGGCACTCGTCTCGGCACGGAACCCGTCGGCGAGCCCGCTGAGGGCCAGTGCGAGCGCGAGCACCAGTCCTACTCCGACAACAGCGATGGCGAACTGGCGCGCCCTGAACCGTAAGTCCGCAAACGTCACTGCCAGCATGCGTAAACCCCCAGTTCGCTCTCAGCAAAGGGCGACAGAGTGTAACGGTGCAAGGGGGGTGTCCGCTCGTGTCTCCCGTGAGGAGACCACAGCGCTGCATAGTCGCTGTTCAGCTGCATAGTCGCTGTTCAAAGGAAGAAATGACTGAGCGGACCTGTCTACGGGCAGGGCATCCCGTCCTTTTCGCGGGAGGGAACCCTCGACCGCCAGCAAATCCATCGATCCAGCCATGGGGGCGGCCGCGCCGGCCGACGAGCTTGACGCGTCGGTGCGTGGCCGGCCGTACGTGCGCTGAAATCCCAGGGGACAGTTCGCTGCCCGGGGTGCCGGCTGGAAACGGTCTGTGGCGGTCTCCGGAGAGACCGCCCGGCCCACCGCCGCCGCCGATGAGGCGGGTCGAGCACGGTCGTTGACGCACGGGCATCGCACCAACCTGGGGCACCGGGGATTGCCTATCATGACCAAGCGAAGGCAGTAGAAGGAGCCTCGGCTGGGAGCACCCTGAGGGCGCAGCGAGGAGGCAAGAGTGGCCGAGTGGGAGGGCTTCGGGTTGCTGGGAGCACCGCAGCGCGGAGAGCACCGCCCCGGTCTGGCTGGTCCGCCAGCTCCCGGCGGCGCGCCATGTGCCCCCGTGTTCAAAGGCTTGGCGAACAAGGACAGGTGAAGGCTGACCGAGGGTCAGAACGACCTGCGTCATTTCGTGCGAGTGGGTGCGTATCGACGACGAACGAAGCGGGCTCCAGAATCGAGTCCGTCTTGAATGCGATCCTCTTCCGAAAAGATTCTTAACCAGGTGCAATGCCGGTAGGGGCGTCCGAGAGCGCAGTCCTTCTCTTCACTGACATCGTCGACTCCACTCGGCTGATGACCGGTATGCCGCCTGACGCTGCCGAGGAGATCCGCCGCCAGCACTTCGCGGTCCTCCGCGAATCTGTCGCGGAACACGGCGGCGAGGAGATCAAGAACCTGGGTGATGGGATCATGATCCTCTTCAGCTCGGCCGCCAGAGCTATTGCGTGTGCCGTCGCGATGCAACAGGGCACCGAGCGGGAGAACCGCACCTCTCCGCACCCGATCAAGTTGCACACGGGGCTGAGCGGGGGTGACGTCGTCCGGGACGAGGGTGACTGCTTCGGCGACCCGGTCGTCGAGGCCTCGCGGCTCTGTGCCAAGTGCGTTGGCGGTCAAATCCTGGCCGCCGAGATCGTCCGCATCATGGCGGGGCGGCGTTGCCGCCACGAATGCCGGTCTGTCGGACCCCTGGAACTGAAGGGCCTGCCCGAGCCGGTCCCCACCATCGAGGTGTTGTGGGATCGACTGGCTCATGCCGTCGGCGGACCAGCTCCGCTACCCCGGACGCTGGAACTCCATTCGACTATGCGGATCGTCGAACGCGACGTGGAACTGGCCCAGCTTGCCGACGCACTTCATCGGACGACCGAAGACAAGGGACGACACTTGGTCTTGATCTCCGGCGAGGCCGGGCAGGGCAAGACCACGTTGGCCGCTGCAGCCGCCAGGGCCAGCTGGGAAGCCGGTGCCTGCGTGCTCTTCGGACATTGCGACGAGGATCTCGGAGCGCCCTACCAGCTGTTCGCGGAAGCCCTCAGCCACTACGCCCGCCATGCGGACGGGCCGTCGGTGATGCACACGGTGCGCCCTTACACGTCCGAACTCGTACGCCTTATCCCCAACCTGACCGAACGTTGTCAGGATCTGGCGCCCTCAAAGGCCGCAGACGCAGACGCTGAGCGCTACATGCTGTTCGCCGCAGTGGTCTCGTTCCTCACCACGCTGGGCAAGCGACAACCCGTCATCTTGGTCCTTGACGACCTACAGTGGGCCGACAAGGGGAGCCTGCAGCTACTCAGGCACGTCGCCGTTTCCGAACACGCCTCACGGTTGCTGGTCGTCGGGACTTACCGGCACACCGAATTACAGAGTTCGAGCGCACTAGTAGAGCTGCTCGGAGCGCTGCGACGGCTTAACGTCGAAACGACCCGGATCGAACTGTCGGGCCTCGACGACGCCGGCGTTGCTCTGCTCATGGAGGAGTTCGCCGGTCACACGCTCGAGCCCGCCGCCTTGCGGCTGGCCAGTGCCGTGGAGTCGCGAGACCAACGGCAATCCATTCTTCGTTGTGGAAGTGCTGCGACACCTGGCCGAGACAGGTGTTATCTACCAGGACGCCATTGGCAAGTGGTCGGCCAGGTCGGACCTGGACCTAAAGTCCCTTCCCGACAGCGTCCACGACGTGGTTCGGGCACGGGTCGTGCGGCTCGCGGACAATTCGCAACACATCCTCTCGCTGGCGTCGGTGATCGGCCTCGAGTTCGATCTCGACCTGCTGTCGGTGGCGAGCGACATCCCGGATGACACGCTGCTCGATCTATTGGACGCTGCCCGAGCCGTGGCGCTCATCCGCGAGCATCCCGATGGCGACGGGAGGTACACCTTCACGCATCCCCTCATCCAGCACCTGGTCTATGAGGAGCTCGGATCGGCTCGGCAGGCGCGGTATCACCGAGTCATTGGGGAGGCGCTAGAGGCACTGGGAGGCGACCAACCGGGTTCCGGGTGAGCGAGCTAGCCCGTCACTGGGTGAACACCACGAAGATGGTGGACCTGGTGAAGGCCATCGACTACTCCAAACAGGCGGCCGACGCAGCGCTGGCGGGATTGGCTCCCGACGACGCAGTCGGGTACTACACCCAGGCACTGGACCTCCAGGAGCGTTGGACGAGACGGACCAATCGCTCCAGGTCGATCTCACCATCGGCCTCGGCACGGCACAGCGCCAGAGCGGCGACGTACGGTTCCGCCGGACTCTCGTCGGGCGACGCCAATGGCGGAGGCACTCGGGGACATCGACCGCCTCGTCGCCGCGGCACTAGCCAACGACCAAGGAACCTTCAGTACCGTGAGCCAGCTGGACCACCAAAAGGTCGCAATCCTTGAACTGGCCATCGAGCACTTGCCCAAGAACGACCGGAACCGCGCCCTGTTGCTCGCCCTTCAGTGCTCCGAGCTCACTGTCGGCAGTCCGCTCGAGCAGCGCCAGGAACTCGCCGAGGAGGCGCTCGCTATCGCGGAAGCCCACGGGGACGACGCGGTCACGACGCTCGTGCTCAATCACCTCCAGATTCCCTTGGCTGTACCACCCCTCTTGGCTACGTCCGTCGCCCGGAGCTCGAAAGCACTCGAGCTGGCGCGGCGCGTCGGAGACCCCGCTCTCCTACGAGCCTCGGCAAGTAGCCGACGTTACAGTGCCGGCTGCGAGGGCGATATCGACGAGATGGACCGTTGCTTCGATATCACCAAGCCGCTGGTGGAGCAGCTCGACCAGCCCTTCATGGTATGGGTCGAGTCGCTCCAACGATCGACGAGAGCGCTCATCGCAGGTGATGCGGATTCGGCGGAGCGGTTCGCCGGCTTGGCGTTTCAGGTGGGGACCGAAAGCGGACAGCCGGACGCGTTCATCGTCTACGGAGCGCAGATGCTGATGGTCAGCTGTGGCGCGGCAATCTGGGCGATATGGTGCCGCTCATAGAGGGGGCCCTCGCAGACAATCCGGGTCTACCCTTCTTCAAGGGTGTGCTGGCCATGGCTCACGCCGAGGGAGACCGTCCCGGTCCGGCCCGGGAAATCCTCGCCCGTTTCGGGGAGACCGGTTACGAGCTACCCATGGAGGTGACCTGGCTGACCGGGATGGTCGCGTACGCCGAGGCGGCTTCACAGATCGACGACGCGCGCCGCCGCGGCCGCGCTGATGGAACAACTCCGCCAATACGACGGCCAATGGCACTACTCGGACATCGCCGCTGCTGGTCCACTATCGAGATCGCTCGGAGGCCTCGCCGCCGTTTTGGGCCGCTACGACGAGGCTGCGGACTACTTCGAGCGCGCGTGGACGGCGAGTCATGACGCGCGAGCCTGGTTCTTCGCAGCCCGCACCTCGCTGTCGTGGGGGACGATGCTCACCAGCGCGGAGGAAGATGGATGCCGGGTTGGCACGAGAGATGCTGACGTGTGCCCACGAGCTGGCCGAGAAGCACGGTTACATGAACATTGCTCGGCGGGCCCGAAACAGTGCAGGTCTCGGCTAGACCCCCACGGCCGAGGATTTCATCGTGCGAACATCGCTGTGCGTGCAGGCTCATTGTAAGCGGGGACCGACGTTTCCGGCGGTGAGACCCGCTTCCTGTAGGCGGGCGATCTTCCGCTTAATCCCCTGGTACCCGTAGGTCCGGGCCAGGGCCAGCGCGGCCGAGAGATGTTCCTCGGCGTCGCCGATCGCCCCGTCACCGGCGTCAAGAAGGCAGCGGGCCCACCAGTAATGCGTTGTCGCCACGAGAAACGGCGCACCCAGTCGCTCGGAGCGGTCAAGGCCCGCTCGGAAGGATGCCACCGCGTCGGCCGGCATGCCGAGAACGGCTTGGAGTTGACCCATCGCCGTCGCCACGGTGCCTCCCGTCACCACCGACGTGGCACCCACGTCCCCCCTGTACGGCGCCAGCCGAGGCAGCAAGATGCTCGCGGCCTCCTCGTAGCGCAAGTCGGCGACTGCATGGGACCACAGCACCATGCTGTTGAGCCGGTACGGATCGTCCTCGATGCCGGAGAACTGCAATGCAACCTCACCCGCTGTCACTGCCCGAGCCTCCTGGAAGTTCCCGTTTTCACAGTGCATCGTGGCAAGGCCGGCCTTCAGTCCAGGCAGTTGCACGTTGTCGACGAGCATTTGTGTCAGTACCGGCTCGATCTCCTCAGGGCGGCCCTGGGCCCAGCGAAGGAACATGAGCAGCACCCCCGGCACGACGGTGGCGTCGGGCTGCTCGGACTCGAACCCGAGGGCGAAGGCGTCGTTGGTCCAGGTCTCGGCGGCTTCAAGGTCGCCGTCAAGCCAGCTCCGCAGAACACGGGTCCAAATGGCGATCCAGCGAAGCGTGGGTTGGCCGATCTGCTCCGCCAGGGTCATCGCCGCATCGGAGGCCCTGTCGACCTCCCGTCGGTTGCCGGTGTCAAGGTTGGCGAACACCGTGAACATGGAGGCGAAGAGCCGGGCAACCGGATCACGCAGCTCCTCTGCTAGCGCGCTCGCGTCTCTCGCGACTCCAAGACGCTCCTGCAGCATCTCGGCCCCGAGGATCGCGTTGAAGCGCAGGTTCAGGACCTCGACCAACACCTGACGATCGCCAACTTCCCGCGCGATTTCGACCGCTTCCTCGCTCAGAACCAGCCGGCGCTCGAGGTTACCGGCGGGCGCGAGCTCCTGAGCGAGCAGGGCCAGCAGTCGGGCCCGGGTGGCACCACTTTCCTCGCCGAGCGCCTCGAGAGCCCGCTCGAGCTGCACGATTCGCTCGTGATCTACGCCACCAACGGCACTGAAGAAACCACGACTGTTGGCCAGGGCGGCAGCCACGACCCGGTCCGTGGCGCCTAGGCGCTCCGCTTCGGCGGCTGCCTCTAGGAGCGTGCTGCGGTACTCGCCCGCACCGATTTGACGCTGGGCCGTCCCCAATCCGATACGCAGGTCCACCCCGAGCACCGGGTCCGGATGCACCACCTGAGGGTGGAGCTGGAGGGCTTGGCCGTAGTATCGCAGGGCCTCGTCGGGCGCCAGCGCCTCGAGGGCCGCCTCGGCGGCGCGGCTTTGAGTACTCGATCGCCTTCAACATGTCGACTTGCTGGGTGGCGTGGAACCAGTGGTACGCGAGGTCGCGCACTGCAGCCGTGGAGGGCTCGCGCCCGCTGGTCCTCGAGTGTCTCGGCAATCGCCCTGTGGGCCCGGGCGTGGCGCGTCGCGCCTGAAGTCGTCGTAGAGGGTTCGACGGATCAACGCATGGGTGAAGACATAGTGGCCGGGTACGTCGCTGACCTCGCGGACGAGGGACGCGGAGTACGCGGCATCGAGAAGGTCGAGCAGCTCGTCCTCGGTGCGGTTGGAGACCGACGCCAGGACTTCCAGGTCGAAGTCACGCCCGATCACCGCTGCCAGTGCCAGCACCTGCTTGGCCGGTTCGCCCAACCGGCTAACCCGGGCTGTGACGACCTCACGCACGCTATCGGGCAAGAGCCAGGCCTCCCCATGGTGCTCCTCGCTCGTGACGTCGGGCATATCGGCTCCGAGTTGACCGATGTCGGCAAGGTGGTGGAGGACTTCGGTGACGAAAAAGGGATTCCCGTCGGTCTCCCGATAGAGGGCACGGGCGAGGCCCAAATCAGCCTCGCTGAGCTCCGTGCCCTTGCTGCGCTCGAGAAATGTGACGAGCTCAGCGTCACTAAAACCCTTCAGGTCAATTCCGCTGACACCAGGCTCCCGGCGCAGTGCGGCCATGGTCTCCACAAGGGAGTCGGATTGCGCCAAATCGGCGTTGCGGTAGGTGACGACGATGAGCGTGTGCAAAGGGTCGATGGTGGCGACGACGTGTCGTAGCAATTGGAGGCTCGGCTTGTCGGCCCACTGGAGATCGTCGAGGACGATGACGAGCGCTTGGTCCTGAGACGCCCGTGTGAGCAGGTCGATGACGGCGGCAAAGAGCAAATAGCGCTCGGCTTCGGGGTCCGCGGTCGTGGACGACGGAGTAAACCCCAGCCGAGAACCCAGAGCCGGGATCATCAGTCCCAAGTGTGGACCGGATAGTTCGACGTGGCTCGTCAACACCGTGTCAGGTGCGTGGTTGACGTAGTGGCCGAGAGCCTCGCGGAAGGGCTGGTATGGGGCGCCTGTTTCCTCCTGACAGTGTCCGAAGAGCACGGTCGCACCTTGCCCATGAGCACTACGAGCGAACTCCGAGGCAACCGTCGTTTTGCCGACCCCGGCCTCGCCGGCGACCAGGACAACCTCATGCCCCTCTCCCGCGGATACCCGCTTGAACACGGCGTGGAGGATGTCGAGCTCTTCGCGACGCCCGACCACCCCGACCGCGGGCGCCAACGACAATCGAGCGGGAAGCTCTGCATTTTCTCCTTCGCCTTCGCCCGGGGCGAGTGGCTCCCAGCCGACTTCGATGGTCGCAACCGGCTCCGGAATACCCTTGAGCTCTCAATTCGCCCAGCGGCCGGAACCCGTACGGCGCCCGCCTGCCGGCCGTATGCCTCGTCAGCTCGGCCGCGAGGATCTGGCCGCCTTCGGCGAGGGCGCAGAGCCGTGCCGCTTCGACCACCGAGTCACCGAAGTAGTCGCCGTCGTCGGGGGTGACCTCACCACTGCTCAGCCCGACGCGCACGCCGAGGGCGCGGCCCGACGCCAGGTTGTAGCGGTGGACGGCTTGTTGCATGGCTACCGCGCACGTCAGTGCGGCCGACGCGGTGGAGAAGACCACCATGAGCCCGTCCCCGGTGTTCTTGACCTCGCTCCCGCTGTTTTCCGTTACGGCGCGACGTAGGGTCGAGAAATGCTCGCGGCGGACCGCGTCAGCGACTTCGGGTGTCAGCGAGGTGGCGAGCTGTGTCGACCCAACCAGGTCGGTGAAGAGCACCGTGACGTTCTGGGTGGCTGACACCATGTCGCCTCGGATCTCACGAAGCCGGCCCCGGCGACCAGGCTGGGACGGACGGGATTTGGGTCAATAGCTGGACCTCCGCTGCCGTGCGGAGGCCTGCGAGGGGAGTTTTGCACCAACCCCAGTTGCGCGCAAACAGAGATCGTGTGGGTGCTGAGAGTGTCATCCGGGGCTTGCGAGCAGGACGTTCCTGGAATGGCTATGACGCCGAAACACGGCTTTGGCGTTCTCTACTTCTGCGTCGTCAGAGCGCTCCGGCGGTTTCGGCGAACCCAAAGAACAGAAGCCGCCCTCGATGCGCTGACAGAGCAACGGTCGACCAGCCGGGGTCCGACGGGGCTACGGCGGCGTAGGCCAGCCACGACAATGGCCCGTGCGCGGGTTTCAAATCACCCGATCAGGTGATTGTCGGAGGATCTTGACAACGCGAAGTGACCCGGGCCCCCTTGCGTCGACCCGGATCGTCTCGCCTCTTCCCGCAATCCGCCCGACGAGAGTAGGAGAAAGGGCGTGGCGTGTGACCTCCTGATACGCCGGCGACACCGGCCGTGAGCACAAAAAGTAAGCGATCTCCCACAACAGGTGCTCCCGAGGCGAGCCTCTCTCCTTGGCTCCACTCGGGGGTGCAATACCAGGTCGAAGGGCCAGCGCGGATATTTGGCCGGGACCAGCGCGTCGCTCAGCTGCTCCCTGTTTCCCACTTCGCTTCCAGGGTAGGTGAGGGTCTACGAACAACGAGCGATGAGGAAGTTCACCATATGAGTGAGAACAAGGACACTGGTCCCGAGGCTGGCGCGAAAGGGATCGTCGAAGATGTGAAGGGCAAGGTCAAAGAGGCAGCTGGGGCGGTTGCCGGGAAAGACGAACTTCGCCACGAGGGAAGAGCACAGCAGGACAAGGCGAGGGCTGAGCGCGATGTTGCCGTCAAGGAAGCGGAAGCCGAGAAGGCTCGAGCGGAAGCTGAGGCTCGTGAAGCCGAGCAGCGCGCGGATCAAACCTGAGGAAGCGGTCCTGAGGCCGCACTCGTGCATTGGCTGAGGCGGTGGAACGACCCTCACTACTCGTTGCGGTGAGATCGAAGCACTAGATGAGAGTCTTGGTCGCTGGTTCAACCGGGTTCGTCGGACGCCGGTTGTGTCCGGCGTTGATGGCTGCGGGCCACGAGGTGGTGGCGATGACCCGTCACCCCGAGGGCTACCGCGGTGCGGGCGAACCGGTGAGAGGCGACGTTGCGGATCCGGACTCGCTAGTCATGCCAATGAAGGGTTGTTCGGCGACCTACTACCTCGTGCACCAGCTAGGCCAGAGGAATTTTGCTCGTGCCGACGCTGCTGCAGCTACCGCATTCGGTCAAGCTGCGGCGCAATCTGAGGTCGATCGCATCATTTACCTCGGCGGCCTCGGCAACAGCGCCGACGACCTCTCTGAACATTTGCGCAGTCGCCGTGAGGTCGAGAACCTGCTGGGTCGGGCCGGCGTTGCCGTAACCGTCCTACGGGCTGGGATCATCGTCGGCCACGGCGGAATCTCGTGGGAGATAACTCGTCAGCTGGTCGAGCACCTGCCGGCCATGATCACCCCGCGTTGGGTTCACACCAAAACGCAGCCCATCGCTGCCGACGATGTGACCCGCTACCTCGTCGGTGTACTCGGAGTGCCCGAGACAACCGGTCGGGTATTCGATATCGGTGGTCCCGAGGCCCTGGAGTACCTGCAGCTAATGCGCCGAGTTGCCGCGATCGAAGGTCGACCCCAGCTGATCGTACCCGTGCCCCTCTTGACTCCGTCGCTGTCGGCGCGTTGGCTCGCGCTTGTGACCAACGTCGATGTCGCGACTGGCCGCGCGCTGATCGATTCGATGTCTAATGAGGTTATCGTGCGCGACACCGATATTCGCTCTCTCGTTCCCTTCGAGCCGATGGACTATGACAGCGCAGTCCTCGCAGCTCTCGGTGAACGCGCGAAGGCACATAGGAATGATGGGCGAGAGTGACCAGAATCACACTGGAAGTTCATCTGCACTTTCTGGAGCGAGTTGGGCCATGTCGCGGAAAGATAGGAGGCGCCTCAAAGAACGTTGGCGCAACGGCACCGCGACCCAGCACCGTCGGCTGATTGCCGGGGCAGCGTTGACCGGTACGGGGCTGCTTTGGGCGTCGTTTTCCACTGAGCCCGATTCGAAAGAGTTTTACTCGCTGACCTTCGCGGTCGCCGGTACCTGGTTGGTGGGCGGGTTAATCTCGGATCCGGTGCTCTTGCGGCCGAATTACGCCGAGGAACGTTCCACTTGGCGTCTCGTGGTGGGGTCGGTCCTCATCGGAGCCGCCGCGTTCGGTGCGTTTTTCGGGGCGGCGGTCGTCGCCAGGCGCATACCGATGCTGAACGAGTCGCTCACCTCGGTCCTGAGTTATGCACATGGCGGCTCAGATCCGTGGGTGCTGGCGACCACGGTCGCAAACGGGATCGGTGAAGAGGTCTTCTTTCGTGGCGCTCTCTTCTCAGCGCTTGGAGTCCACAATCCAGTCTCGGTGTCGACGTCAGCGTACATTCTCGCCACCAGCGCCAGTCGGAATCCTGCTCTCGTGCTCGCTTCGGCGGCAATGGGGACCTTGTTCGCGATGCAACGTCGGAGGTCTGGCGGAGTCTTGGCCCCTGTTCTGACTCACGTGACATGGTCGGCGCTGATGCTCCGTTACATCCCGCCCCTTTTTCGACGTTCGGATCTGGGGAGCCAGTGTCGATCGAGGACTGGACTGGGAGGCATCTAGGCCAGCCCGGTTGGCTCGGTCTCGGCCAATGTCGTCTTTTTTTCTGATACCTCCCGGCGCGTCAAGGCCATGCTGGGGCCACAGCAGTGCGTCGGTTCTCGCTCGCCTTCGGCATCTCTCGTCGTATCAATGGTCGCAACGGAGCGACGAGTGAGCGTCGGTGGCGCGCCAACCCATACCATTGGTTTTCGTCGGTCCACAAGAGGGTAGAGCGCTGTCAGGCTCATACCGCGATTGTCCCCAGACCCCGGTCCATGGCGGGAGCTACATATGGTTGATTTCTGGGACGGAGCTATGACGCGAATGAGCGGCAATGTGGTGAAGGGTAACCCGCCACGATGACGGCCAGGAGAGGACGCACCGAAGGGCAATCGCTTCGGCGAGTCTGCGGGCGAAGCGTGGAGTTCCCATGCGGACACCGTCCAGCCAACTACGGACATGGCGAAATAAAGCCTCACCTCCCTTCCCCCAGAGGACCGATCAGCGACGAAGTGATGGCGGCGCTTGCTGGGCGCCCAGGCAGGGTGGACGTGCCGCTGATCGCGACCGCGGATGCGATTGCCGATGATGACCTTCAATTGGCCCTGTATTGCTGCTACGAACTGCACTATCAAGGTTTCGCCGGCGTCTCGGAGGATTGGGAGTGGGAGCCATCCCTCCTGAGACTGCGAAATTGAGCTGGAAACGGCATTCGAACGGCAACTGCGAGAAGCGCTTCCGGACCTCTGGGACGTTGGCGCAGCCGACGTACCCGACGCACTGTGGGATCTCAGTCGCGGGGGAGGTTTCTCGCTCTCAGAATGGCTGTTGGCCCATGGAAATCGGTTCCAGGCAGAGGAAATCGCCATCCACCGATCTGCCTATCAACTGAAGGAGGCCGATCCGCACACTTGGGGGATACCCCGCCTTCGTGGTCGAGCAAAGGCGGCAATGGTCATGATTCAGTCAGATGAATATGGCGGCGGGGTTGCATCATCGATGCACTCGTCTCTCTTCGCTGACGCGATGGCCGCTCTGGGTCTCGATCCCACCTACGGTGCCTATATCGATTGTTTGCCGGCAGTGACATTGGCTACGACGAATCTCATCTCGATGTTCGGTCTGCACCGCCGCCACCGCGGCGCTCTTGTGGGGCATCTTGCGAGCTTCGAGATGAACTCGGTGCGTCCTATGGGCCGCTACAGTTCGTGGCTCGAATCGCTTGGAATACCCATCAACGGTCGTCGATTTTACGATGCCCACGTCATAGCTGATGAAGTTCACCAGTATCTTGCTGTCAACGAACTCGTAGGCGGCCTGCTGGAAAGTGAGCCCGAACAGGCCACGGCGGTGATGTTCGGCGCACGAGCGGTCAGCCTGATCGAAAATGCTTTTGCCAGCCATGTCGTCTCTGCCTGGACGAGCGGCCTCAGCTCATTGTGTGCGCCGTGAGCGAAGGCAATGACCCCGTGTCTTACGGCGTCCAGCTCGCCGATGACTATGACGCAATCTACGGAGGCGCCTTTGATACTGAAGGAGCCGTCGATCGGCTCGTTGATTTGGCCGCAGGCGGCCGGGTACTCGAATTCGGGGTAGGCACCGGGAGGATCGCCATTCCCTTGGCGGAGCGAGGCCTTGACGTCTGGGGCATCGACGGCTCACCGGACATGCTCAAACGCCTTCAAGATAAACCCGGCGGCGAGAAGGTCACACCTATCTGTGGGGACTTCGCGACCTCAACTGCGGACGGCAAGTTCGATCTCGTGCTGCTCTTGGTCAACACGATCTACGCCATGCCAACCCAGGAGGATCAGATCACGTGTTTCGCCAATGCAGCCCATCATCTCGCGCCGGGTGGACGCTTTGTCATCGAGGCCTGGGTTCCCGACCCACCACGAGGCGAGGATCTCCGCTTGAAGGCGCGACGCCTGGGTGGTGGTTTCGCGGGTTTGGTCATCGAGGACCACGATGCCCGCCATCAGATCCTGTCGACGATCCAAATCGTTATCGGTGAGGCAGGTCAAACTCGAAGCTTTCCCATTGTGCATCGCTATGCGTGGCCCGCTGAACTCGACCTCATGGCTCGCATCTGTGGAATGACCCTCGAGGATCGATGGGCCGATTGGCATTGTCGTCCGTTTGACTCACTTAGTACCGACCACATCTCGGTGTGGCGAGCCAGTCCGGAACTAAATGCCTGAACTCTTTGCAGGAGGTTGTCCCGGCCCTTGTGGGAATTGAAGTGGTGGCGGTCCCCCGCCTGATGCCTTCCGGCTGGTAGGTGTTCAGGCGTCCAAACCAATACACCTCAGGAAAGGGACCACCACCAATGAAGAAGAAGCTACCTGTTGTCACTGTCGCGGAGAGGGACGAGGCTGCGCGCATCGCTGACCTGCCAGCGGAGGCCACGCTCGCCCTCGGAGACGTCGCCGCGGGCATCAAGGACGGGCTCATGGCGTTCTGCTGCTCGGCCGGGCTCGCCATTGTCGCCCAGTTCATGGAAGAGGAGATGACCGCAAAGGTCGGGCCCAAGGGCCAGCCACGATCCCGAGCGGGTCGCTACGCGCAACGGCTCGACGCCGGGTTCGGTCGTGCTCGGGCGGCCGGACCGTGCCGTGCGCCGGCCACGAGCGTCCAGAACCGAGGGCGGCGAGGTGCAGCTCGACACCTACGCGGTGTTCTCCGAGCGGGACCTGCTCAGCCAGGTCGCCGTCGAGCGCATACTGGCCGGCGTGGCCACCCGACGCCACGCCCTGGTGGCCGAGCCCATCGGCGAAGAGCTCGAGGAGGTCGCCCGCGGCGACTCCAAGTCGGCGCGTCTCGCGACGCTTCGTCGCCGCCACCAAAGCCAAGCTGGCCGAGCTGCTCTCCGCTGACCTCTCCGAGCACGACGTCCGCGGTTCTATGATCGACGGCATCGTCTTCGCACGAGTGCTGCTGCGTGATCGCCCTGCTCATCACGGCTGACGGGACCAAGATCCCCGTGGGCGTGTGGGAGGGCGACACCGAGAACACGACCGTGGTCAAGCGACCTCCTCGCCGACCTGGTGGCCCGGAACCTGCGCTTCGAGCAGGGACTGCTCGTCGTCATCGACGGAGGCAAGGCCCTCGCCGCGGGCGTGAAGCGCGTCTTCGGCAAGCACGCCGTCGTGCAGCGTTGCGTCTTGCACAAGCGCCGCGACGTCGCTGACTACCTCGCGCCCGAGCTGGCCCGGCGCATCGACCGCCAGCTCAAGGCGGCCTTCAACGACGCCGACGCCGCACGGGGACTGAAGGTGGCCAAGGGCCTCGCCGCTCAGCTCGAGCGCGAGCACCCGAGGCGGCGGCCGTCCTTGCGCGAGGGGCTCGATGATATGTTCACCGTGCGCCGCCTCGGGGCGTCGGACCGCCTCGCCCGGTCGCTTTCGTGCACCAACGCGGTCGAGTCGATGATCTCGACCGTGCGACTGGTCTCCTCAGGCGTCAAGCGCTGGCGGGACCCGGCGATGGTGCGGCGCTGGGTCGGCACCGGCATGATCGAAGCGCGAACGTTCCTTCCGCCGCAGTCAAGGGGTGCAAGGACATGCAACGACTCGTCGACGCCGTCCACGCCGAGGTCGCACGACGTCTCGCCGAAGACGAAGGAGGTGCTGACACACCCTCCAAGTACGATCAGGCTGCCGCCTGAACAGCTGTGGGACTGTCACCGAAATCCCACAGGAGTCGGGACATCCTCACAACACCATCATCCCGGGCGGTGCAGACCATCGGAAGCCCTCAGGACGTACGCTCGAAAGATGCGTAAGGCCGGCAATAGCGCGAGAAGTCGTCTTAGACGTCATCTAGCTGTGCTTAAGGCAATGCTTCAGGCCATCCTTCGGAAGCCACACAACTATGATACCTACAACCGACCCGATATCGTTGCTGACTATGCTCGACTGGCAGAGCTCTACCCTTCAGAAGTAGTCGCCCTTGATAGGTTGCGCCACCTGATGCATGGACCGTCGGTGCTGGACATCGGCGTAGGCGGTGGACGGACGACGACCGCGTTTAGTGAACAGGCGAGCCGGTACGTTGGCATCGACTACTCACCTGCAATGATCCTGGCGTGTGAGAGACGCTTCGCGAGTTCAACGGTACCGTTGGAGTTCTGTGTCAGCGACGTTCGCCAGCTAACCTACAAGGATGGATCGTTCAACTTCGTGCTCTTTAGTTACAACGGCATCGATTCCATGGACCAGAATGATCGTCTGAAAGCTCTGCGTGAGATATATCGTGTCTGCGCGCCCGGCGGCATCTTTTGCTTTACCTCACACAATATGTGGTCACTCGACCACGTGTACGACTCAGCGCGGGCCAACCAAAAGGGTGTGTACCGCAAGCTGACAGGCATTCTCATCTGGGCAGTGCTTCGGGCAGCTAATCCACCCCTCCGAGACCTTCTCCGCAAGCAGCACGCAGTGGTAAACGACGGGATACATGAATTTAGGCTCAGCACATATTACGCCGATCCAAATGAGGTACTCTCGCAACTTGCTGACGTTGGTTTTGATTCCGTAACGGTTTACGACCTGTGCGGAGATGTTGTCGAACAACCGGTCGCGGATAACTGTACGGATGACTGGCTCGCTTACTTTTGTTCCCGACCCCAGATAGCTAGTTGAGCAGCGCCAAAACGCCTTATCGAAACCCCGCACCTCTCAATGGAATTGCTGCCACGAACGATGGGGGAGGCGACGGGCTACGCCGGCCAAGCCTTGCCTTCATCGCCAGACTCCTTTGGTTACCAACAAAAAGGCAAGCCATCAGTGTTAGGAAGCCCTGAAACCGAGTCGCCCTGGCCCCACAGGTGCCAGCTCCATCTTTCGCGCGATATGACGGACACACTGCCCATGACCGAGTATTCCCATGGAGCCGAACTGTCCCACCGTCCCGGCAGCGATCGAGGACATTTCGAGGGGTCACTTGGACCACACTGCTTCCTAGGTTCCCGTCACCCGAGGATTGCGAGATAAGCCGTTGCAGGATGGACTCCCCCGTGGCCGATAATGGGTCCATAATCGCGCTGTGCGCTTCGGGCTCTTCTTTCCACCTTTTGAGGAGTTCGCCGAACCACAGCGTGTGATGGCCTTGGCGAGGACAGCTGAGGATGCTGGCTGGAATGGCCTGTTCCTCTGGGACCATATGCTCGCTGACCCTGGAGTAGCCGTCGCCGACCCCTGGGTGACGATGGCTGCGGTCGCGACCGTGACGACTCGGTTGAGGTTCGGCGCGTTGGTCACCCCTCTAGCCCGACGCCGCCCTTGGGTGCTGGGCCGTCAGATGGCGACACTGGATCGTCTTGCCGCCGGGCGCCTCGTTGCCGGGATCGGCCTCGGCGACGACGGGTGGGCCGAGTTCAGTTCGTTCGGCGAGGTTGTTGATCCGGCTCTTCGCGGGGAAGTGCTCGATGAGGCACTGGAACTACTCAAGCGTCTCATCGCCGGAGAAGCTGTTCGCTACAAGGGTCGCCACTACCGGGTGCACACGAGTGCTCTGCTCCCCAGGCCACTACAGGTGCCACTCCCGATCTGGGGAGCCTGCCGGTGGCCCCACCTCAGACCTCTGGCCCGGGCGGCCAAGCTGCAGGGCTGCTTCCCCATCTTCCCCGTCAATGGGCCTCCGCCTCCACCCGAACCCGGTGACATCGCGGCGATCCGCAGAGTGCTCGACGACCTCGGAGCGAGCCCTGATATCGACCTCGTCATTCGCTGCCGCGCTCTCCTTGGAGGAGCCCGCCAGCGTGGCCGACACCGTTTCGGCACTCGAAGAAGCCGGCGTGACATGGATTCTCGAAAGCTTCGGACCGGTCGAACCGCCTGCCGCAACCGTCGAGAGGATCGTGGAAAGGGGGCCCCCACAGGTTCAGTAGGGGAGGCCGTCAAGACCGAGCACCACCTCGGAGACATTCGGACCGCGTTTTGACCTCCTCGACCTCGAGAAGGTGGAGGCGGCCATTGAGTCGGGGAACCAGCGGGCAAGGCAGGCGCTCGGACGTTGACGTATCAATGACGGCTCGTGCGTGCCTCTTGGCAGCACGCAAAATGGCCCCAGCTTGGCCACAGGGCGCAATGTGTCGGACAAGTGGGCTTCGTCCCCCGATCTCTCGCCCAGGGCATGGGCTACACTCCCGTTTCAACTGGGCTACACTCCCGTTTCAACAGCGAGGCATGTTCCAGAACCGCCAGCGGCGTGGGTGTGACCCGGGGTGCCATGCAGACGACAGTGGTCGAACTCCCTAATGGATCTAGCGAACTGGTTGAGGCCTGGAAGGATTTGGCGTGCCGGGCGGCTGAGCCAAACGCCTTCTTCGAGGCAGGGTTCGTCCTCGCGGCAGCACGCCATCTGAAATCGTCGAGCGTCTATCTCGCAGTCTTCGTTGAGGGCGGAAACCTCAAAGCGGCGCTCCCGGTGTACTCGAGGCGATTATGGCGGGGGAAGGGACCCTGTGTGGTTCGCAACTGGGTCCATCGCCATTGCTACCTGGGCACTCCCATGCTGGACGCCTACCAACCGTTGGGTGCTCTCGAGGGACTGCTGGATGAGTTGATTCGTTGGGCCGGCCGCCAGAGGATCCTTGCATTCGACCTTCTGGGTACCGGAGGTCCCGCGGAATCGGCCATCAACCAGGCCATGAGCACGCGCCACCACAAGCCGGTGATTGGGAGCTCCTTTGAGCGGGCGGTCCTCTATCAAGACGAGAACGGCTGCGCACTCGGCGGCCGCGTTCGCCGGGAAGTCTCCAGGCTCGGTCGTCGCCTTGAAAGGGAGATGGGGGCTCCTGCCGTCGTCGTCGAACGCGGCGATGAACCTGCGGCGATCGATGACTTCTTAGAGCTGGAGGCCAGCGGATGGAAGGCGGCGTATGGAACGGCCCTGGCGTCCAGGCAAGAAGACGCACAGTTCTTCAGGGACGTGTGCGCGGACTTTGCCGCCAGGGGTTGCCTACTGCTGAGAAGCCTCGAGGTCTTCGGCAGACCGGTGGCCATGAAGTGCAGCCTCATCTCGGGAAACGTCGTGTTCTGCTTCAAGAGTGCCTTCGACGAGCGGTATGCCTCCAGTTGCCCCGGATTCCAGCTGGAGGTTCGTGACATGGAGTGCTTCGCCGCTGAGGGGCGCTCGTGGGCGGACTCCTGCACCGACCCCCACAACTCGATGATCAACCGTCTCTGGCCGGGCCGCCGAACTCTCGCCAACGTGCTGGTGCCCTCTTCTCGAAGCACTAAGGCAGTCGTTCGCCCTATCCTGGCTCTGCGAAAATGGGCTAAAGACGCAAGAGCCCCATCGGAGGTCACCGATGAGCACACGACTCGACATTGACCCACAAGAGTTCCTGTCCGCGTTGGGCCGTCGTCCACTTTGGGTCAGCCACCAACTCGTGGGTCACCCGCTTCTTAGCCTCGAGGCGCTCGGGGCGCTCGCCGACAGCATGCGGCCCGAGCGTATCGAGCGCCAGAGGACCGACCTGGACGTGGTCCTTCCCGGTGGAGGGAACCCCCGAGGGGGAGTGGAGTCGCCCGGCGACCTCGTGCGCGGCATTGAGACCAGCAATGACTGGGTGGTGCTCTGGAACGTCGAGCACGACCCCCGGTACAAAGCACTGTTGGACGAGATCCTAGATCCAATCGACGCCTTGCTGGGTGATCGCGAAGGCGGAATGTGTCGCAGGGAGGCCTTCGTCTTCGTCTCCTCCGCAGCATCGCTCACACCGGTTCACTTCGATCCTGAACACAACTTTCTGCTCCAGATCTATGGCGTCAAGCAGATGCACATAGGTCAGTTCGCGACCGTGACGAAAAGTCAGCTAGAGCTCGAGCGCTATTACAGCGGAGGCCATCGGAACATTGGGCACATGCCCGAAGAGGCCGATGTGTTCGGCCTAGAGCCCGGCAGGGGAATCTACGTTCCATCACATGCGCCGCACTGGGTGACCAACGAAGGTATCGCTTGCGTTTCGCTATCGATAACATTTCACACCAGGGAAATTCTTCGTCGAGGGAATCTGCATCTTGTCAACTACCACTTGCGCCAACTCGGCCTTTCACCATCCCCGCCCGACAGGTGGAAAGTCGTTGACGCAGTCAAACTGGCGATCCACCGTGTGGCGAGGACAGCGCGGAACCTGCGCAAGAGGATCGCTGAAAGTCGCGGACCCTGATCGCCCGACCCGTGTCTGTTGTCGAACGGGAGAGCATGGGTGCCCTTACGCCAGCCCGGGACGACCTGGTCGCAGTCGCCCCCCTACCCTTTCTCCGGTCTCGGTGGTTGGAAAACACCGCTAGCTTCCTGCCACACCCCTCGATGATGAACCATAAGTCGCTATCGGACAGTGTCGCTGTCCCGGTTATGGGGCACCATCACACTTAGGTCACAGCCGGCGTTACCTCACTGTGCGGGGTCTCGACGCGAAACGGATGGCTGTCCACACATTGCTCAGGACCCTGCAACCACTTTCGAGCTTCTCGCCGGACAGACACATGCATCGCGCCGGCGACGCACGTCGTCGGCCGCGATCATCAGACCGGAGGCCAGGGTGGAGGCTCTGGCGCCTCACCACCTCGCCACGGCACCCAATCTCGCCGAGTCGCCAGAGCGGCGACGACGCGGGGAAGAACATGGCCCGTGGCGCCGCGTACGTACCGCAAGCAACGGGCTTGGTGGGCCCAATGAGCCTTGTACGGAGTCCCGCCGCCAAGAAGATCGAGCCTGCGCTGGTTGCCACGGCAGGCATATTCGATCGCAGCCGAGAAGAGAATCGTTCCCGCCGACGGCACATCGGGAACACGGCCGCCTTGGTAGTAGTTGGCACAGCCTCCGACCTGGAACCAAACCTGACTGGCGATGGTCGAGTCGCCATCGAGCAGCTCGAAGATGAACAGCTCCCCCTGGGCGGCACCCATGCTCGCAGTGTGAGTGAAACGCTCGCGCAGTTTGGCGAACTCTGACTGTCGCCACTGGAGCAGGTGAAGGTCGGCAAGACGCTCGAAGGCCACACCGATGTCGCTTCGATCGACGCATCTGATCGTCCATCCTTGTCGTTCTGCGGCACGCTGTGCCCGTCGAACGTTGGCCCGCCACCGGCTGGACAGGCTCGCTAGGTATGCTTCGTAGGTTTCGGGTAGGTCCTGGTATGGGGAAGGCTCTTGGGAGATTATCCATCTCGGGAAGGGAACGAGATGGATCGCCGACGACCCGGGAACCGCACACGCGAGATCTATCACCGCTCGTTGACTCCGCAACCAATCGCGAAGCGCTGCGACGACCTCAACCTCGCGGCCTGGCAATGCCACCACGTCGACATAGTCGGATCCTTCGATCGACCGGAGACGCGGCAAGGTCCCCTCAAGGCGGTCCCGGACGAGTGGAATCCCGCCGATCAGTTGTCTCTTGTCGAAGACCAGAGGGATTCGAAGCCTCCCGCCCGGGCCCGCGCCCATGCCTTCGACCCACCAGGATCGGACAAAGGGAGAGGGGGACTGACAGAGATCCACCAGGTCGTCCCAGGCTGGGAATACCTCGCCAAGTCCCTCTACGGCGGTAACCGCAAGCTTCGTCATCAGACGTCCATCAGGGTCGCCAACCTTGGGTGGCCGGCGCGCCACGCTCGGTCCACCTATCGGTCAGCTTGCCAGAAGGCGCCTCTCTCGGCATCTTTCGTTCAGCCATGACTGAAACAACCAGCGGCGCGTCCAGGAGTAAGTCCGCCCGGCGCTCGCCCGCTTCCATCCCTAACAGAAGGAGCGGGTAACAGGCCCTGATTCAGACTGACTCGCGGAACTTGATGGCAGCCTCCAGCTGTGCCACACCGTCGCCGATGTCAACGACGGGGAGGTCCTCAAACTCGAACCAGGTCCCGAACTTCGCGGGTCCATCAGTTCGGCCCTATGGGTGCCGAGAATCTCATCTGGACCCGCTCAGTGGACTCTCGTCAGTGTGAGCCTCGCGACGAAGCTGCATCATGGCGCTGTCGTTCCTCTACCTGGCGTTCGTCCGAATGCTCCAGTTACTCCGGCTCTTTCGGCGTGACAACGAAGAACTGGCGATCGAAGTCGGCATGCTCCGCCACAAAGTGGCGGTGCTCCGGCGTCAGGTGGACCGCCCGGCGCTGCGACCCAGTGACCGGGCGTCGCTCGCCGGGTTCAGCCGGCTCCTTGGCCGTCGGCGCCTCGGGAGGTTCTTCGTCCATCCCGAGACCCTGCTTCGCTGGCACCGGGACCTGGTTCGGCGCCGATGGACCTATGCCCATCGTCCTGGTCGACAGAGCGTTCCCGCCGACACCGTCCAGATAATCCTGCGGTTGGCGAGAGAGAAACCGATCTGGGGATATCGCAGGATCCACGACGAGCTGGCCACGATGGGCATCGGGCCCGCTCCATCGAGTGTCTGGGCCATCCTTCGTCGCCACGGCATCGACCCATCACGGGGCAGAACCGGCCCGAGCTGGACCGAATTCCTCCGCAGCCAGGCGTAATCGATGTTGGCCTGTGACTTCTTCACCGTCGACACGGTGCTGCTCCGGAGTCTCTACGTGCTCTTCTTCATCGAGATCGACACCAGGCAGGTCTACGTGACCGGAGTCCCCGCTAACCCCGTCGGAGCGTACTCGTACAACAGGCGCGCAGCCTGACCATGGTAATGATCGATCGTGCTCAACCCATCAGGTTCCTCGTGCGGGATCGAGACGCCAAGTTCACGACTGGTTTCGACGAAGTCTTCCGGTCTGAACGGATCCAGATCATCCGTACGCCATTCCGAGCCCCGCGGGCCACCGCCTTCGCAGAGCGCTTCGTCGGCACCGTCCGTCGAGAGTCTCACCGGATGCTGATATTCCACCGACGTCAGCTCGAAGCCGTCCTGGCCGAGTACGTGGATCATTACAACACGCATCGGCCACACCGATCCCGCGAGCAGGCGGCTCCGCTCTCGATGCATCCAGCGCCACCGCTGGCATCACCTTCCGGATGCGAATCAATTACAAAGGTCAGGCGGGCTATGGGTCTCATTCACGAATACGAACTGGCTGCGTGAAGCCCTCGGATGAGGTTTTCGGCACCCACACGATTCCGACGTACTGTCGTTCCGTAGGGGCCTCCTCCTCTTTCGAGGTTTTTCTTTTTGCAAGACCGAGCATGCTCGGATCTCACGAGGGGCGGAGGCCCCGCCCCTCGATCGCATCAGGACGGCGCGCAGCCGGTACGCGGAGGCGTGTCAACAGCACGCGCCGAAGCTGACTAGCCCTGCGTCGGAAGGAGGCTGAGGCCGGCGGGTTAACCGCGGTCAGCTAAAATCAGTCGCCTGCATGCCGCACATCATCTGGCATAAAGATGTCTAGCATCGTTTCCAGCGACCCCGGGCGCCGTATTCGGTAACCCAACTCAACTACCTGAGCAATCTCGTAACCACCTGCCCACTGCCCCGGCAGACATCTAAGGGGGCTTCGCCCCAGCCCGACGAGTCGGTGCTCGCGGGTGAGGGGCTGGGGCAAAGTCCCCGGGGAACGCCCCGCGCAGACCAGTTGACGGATAAGGGGGCTCCGGCCGAGCCTAGATGCGGGGCCACAGGGGCCTCGCCTTGAACCGCCCGAAGCGGTTGGTTGCCCGACTGTTAGGGCCATGTCGACCGGAGCCCGAAGATGACCGTACCCCGTTCGGTGGCCGATGTACTCGACGGCCACGTGACCTTGGAGGTCGAGTGCATCGACCGCATGTATCTGAACCTCTACGTCCCCAAGCTCCAGTACGACACCGGTGTCGTGGGCTTCTTCAAGGGCCACCGGGGGGCCACCTTCGCCTCGTCGGCACTCATGGACCCGATGACCAGGGCCTTCGTGGCCGACATCGAGCGCTTCGTCGACGAGGAGGGTGTCGACCTGGTCACCTTCGAGAAGGGCCAGCGCAAAGACGACGTCGCGTTGGCCTACCTGGCCGACTTCGACGCTGACGAAGGGGTGCTCTTCGTGGGCAAGGCCCAGGAGAAGGCGACCGCCTATCGCACCGAGAAGCGCCACAACCCAGTGACGGCCAAGCCCTATCCGTGGATCGTGCGCACCACCGTCTTCGTCAACCACTACTACATCTACTGCCTCGATCGGGACTTCGGTCCCTTCTTCATCAAGTTCTGTTCGTACGTTCCCTACAACGCGAAGCTGTGTTGCAACGGAAACGATGGGCCAAGCGCCAGGCCACCATGGCTGGCATCGCCTTCGAGCCTCTCGACAACGGCTTCTTGCGCTGTGAAGACCCCGACCGCGCTCAACCGCATCTGCGCCGGCGTCGGCCCCAACCAGATCGACCGTCTGGTGCGCAAGTGGCTGCGCAGGCTGCCCCACCCCTTCAGCGGGGCGGACCGCCGGGCGGGCTATCGCTACGACGTCTCGGTCCTCCAGGCCGAGTTTTCCCTCACCCAGACCCTGGACCGGCCCCTTGCGGGGCGGGTCTTCTTCGAGGAGGTGATCCGTGACAACCTCGATCTCGGACGTCCCGATCAGATCGCCTTGATCTTCGATCGTCGTGTCAGCCGGCGCACCCCGGGGAGCTTTCGCACCCGGTGCTCACCGAGGGTGTCGTCCCGTCGCTCCACGTCGACTACAAGCGCTCGAAGATCAAGCAGTATCACAAGCTGGGCCAGGCCCTTCGCACTGAGACCACCATTAATGACGCCCACGACTTCTCCGTGGGCAAGCGGCTCCAGAATCTCGCGGCTCTCCGCGAGATCGGCTTCTCCGTCCTCGTCGTCTTTCGCCTCCTGCCCGTCGGGTTCTCGAACTGAGACCTACGCCAACACCTCGCGCCCTTGCTGGGCCTCGACCCGGCCCACATGACCGCGGGCAGGACGACCTACGACCTACGACCTGCGACGCCTGCGCCTCCACGGCATCATCGAGCGGGTGCCGCACACGCATCGCTACCGGGTCACGCCCTTCGGCCTGCGGGTCTCGCTGTTCTTCACCCGCACCTACGCCAGACTGTTGCGCCAAGGACTTGCACTCACCTTCGATCCGGGGGCAGTGCCGACGCCGCTGCGCAGGCAGTTCGACACCCTGGACAAAACCATCTCCGCCTTCGTCGACGAATACGATCTCGCCGCGTGAAACTTGACTCAAGTGTGCCGGCTTCGCCGGCCAGAGCTACCTAGTCCGGACTTCGACGCTCGATGCTACCTGGTGTCGCGACCGTGTTGGTGCGACTAAATCCTTGACGGCAGATTTTCCTCGTTCATCCGGGGTACACGTGGATGCGATGACGGACGCAAACCGTACGAAGATGTCGCGGCTCCCATCGTTTGGTGTGAGCAGGCCGAACTCCCTTGTGGGACTCGTCCACTTCATAGTGCCTTGGACCATGTTACGGCCTCCTTCATGAGTTCTCAGAAGAAGGCGTCGAGCCTGCACGGGACGACCACAGATGGGTCGTCCAACTTGAACAAGGCGTCACTCCCAAGGGGGGACAGTGTTTACGCTACCACCATGCGGGGCGCCGTAACGAGAAAGGTTGACTTACAGCGATCTATCCCCTACCGAATCCTCTTTGAGTCAAGACCCCTGTTTCTCTGAGTTCCAGGCGCGACGAATCGAGCCGTCATTGAAGGACGCATCGGCGTAGGGTTTTTCTGGGTTCGGGAGTGACTTCGCCGAAGAGCCGGTCGCGCAGGGTGTAGAGCCGGTCACGCAGGCATGTGAGTCGTCCCTGAGTGTCCTCCCGGACCCCCTATCGGGCGTCGAGAAGCAGCTGTCGGTAGACGGCGTTGCTCAGCTCTGGCGCTTGAGGGAGCGCAGCGCTTCCTTCTTGGTCTTGCCCTCGGCCACCTTGCGTTCGAAGTAGATGCGGCCCTCCGTGCCCGGATTGCGGATCTGGGTGACCGCGGCCATGTGAAGCGCGTGGTTGAGCTGTCGGTTCCCACGCTGTGACAGCCGATGGACCACTCGGCCACCCGAGGAGAGCTCGATGGGTGCCGTGCCGTTGTAGGAGGCGAAGGCATCGCGGTTGGCGAAGCGGCGGACGTCGCCGGCAGTATCCCATGAGCTGCGCGGCGACGATCGGGCCGACCCCGTAGAGCTCGGTGAGCGAGGTGCCCGAGGCCTTGACGGCGACTCGGATCCGCCGGTGCGACTCCTTGGTCTGGGCATCGAGGCGGCGCACATCGTCGAGGAGCTCGAGGGCGAGGTCGTAGCGGATCTGCTGGGCGGGGTCTGCGGCGTGATCTTGGCCATGAGCCGCTCGGCGTCAGAAACGTAGAGTTCCTTGGCAATTCCGCCCGCTGCGAGCTCGGCCAAGAGCGCATGGAGGCGACAGACCACCCGGGTGCGATGGCTGCCGAGGTCCCCGTTGCGCTTCGCCAAGAGACGCAGGACCTCGGCATGATCGGCCGACTCGACGCTGCGCAGGTTCGGAGCCCGAAAGGCCGCGATGGCGACTGAGAGGGCGTCGTTGGGGTCGTTCTTGTTGGAGCGCCCGGTGGCGAGCACCCGGATGCGAGAGGCCAAGGTGGCCGGCACGTCGAGCACCTTCTCGCCCCGAGCGACGAGCTGTTGGGCCAACAAGTAGCCCAGCCCGCCGGCCGACTCGATGGCCCAGGTGCGCTTCTCGAAGGGCTCGGCCCAGCCCAACAGCTGTTCCACCTGGCGCCGGGTGGCCCGCACTTTGACGCTTGAAATCTCGTCTTCTGCTTCGTCGATCGCCACCGCTGTGTGCGATGCCTTGTGCGGATCGATGCCGATCACCACTTGCATGACTGCCTCCTTGGTCGTGTTGGAACCACGGAGGGCACTCCTGCTTGCGGACTGTTTGTGCTCGATCCTCTTTTGAGCCACTCCGGGGCGAAGCCCGGACGGGACACTCTTCGAACGAAAGCCAGCCGGCTATGCCGGCGGCAGGCACTACGAGAGTGACCCCGTCAGGGCCTCTAAACGCTACGGACGAACCTCAGCGCCTGCACCAAGTCTCAAGCAGGCACCATGGTGGCAGTCCGGGCTGATCCCAAAGATGGTCGTGATCTAGGTTCTTCGGGAAGTCCTTGGTCGAAAAGGAGCAGATAATGGGTGCGGACGAGAACATCACGACGATCCAGGGGATTTACGAGGCTTTCGGGAGGGGGGATGTCCAGGCCGTCCTCGAGGGTGTGACAGACGATGTCGATTGGGCCACCGAAACCTCCTCTACCGCTGCGCCCTGGTACGGCGTCCGCCACGGCAAGGACGGTGTGGCCTCCTTTTTCGAGGCGTTTGGCTCGACAATGGAAGTCCAGGAGTTCAAGCCGTACGCGTTCGCTGCGAATGACACAGAGGTCCATACCGTCGTGCACTGTCGAGCCACGTCACGGACCACTGGCAAGGCGATCGACCACGATCTGCATCACTACTTCCGGTTCGAGAACGGAAAGATCGCCTTCTATCGCGGAACAGAGGACACCGCCCAAACTGTGGCAGCGCTGACTCCCTGAGCCTTCGGAACTGGCCCGGTACACCGGGTTACGGATGCCCCTTCACGGCGCATGAGGAATGCGGCACAATCGCAGGACAATGTCAGCTCAGTTTCCGAACCAAGCTGATCACGCCCGACACACACGGGAGGTCTACGACCGACTGGCACCTGTGTGGTCGAAGGTTAGCGACGACGGTCCATTCAACGAGTGGTTGGAGCGTCCGGCAGTACGCAGCCTGATCCCTACCCCCTCTCGGACCTCACGATCCTCGATGCCGGGTGCGGCTCGGGAGCCCAAGCGCAATGGCTGCTGGACAACGGAGCGGATGTAGTGGGCTTCGATCTGAGCCCAGGAATGGTCGAACAGGCTTGGCGTCGCTGTTCGGGACGGGGCCGCTTCTTCGTCGCGGATCTCGCCGAGCCGTTGCCACTCGAACCGCAATCTCGATGGGATTACCTGCTCGCTTGCACTGCACTACCTCGAGGACTGGACGGTGCCTCTCCGGTCCTTCGCTGAAGCGCTCCGACCTGACGGCTGGGTTGTGGTTTCACTTGAGCATCCCTTTGGACCACGACTTCCGTCACAAAAAGGTGGCTACTTCGACACGGAACTAGTGAGTGACACCTGGACCAAGGCCGACGTCGTGGTGACTCAGTGGTACTGGAGAAGACCCTTGTCGGCAGTGATGGAAGCTTTGGCCGACCATGGGTTTGTGGTCGAGTGGATCGTCGAAGCTCAGCCCTCAGTAGAAGCACCTGATCGGTTCCCCGACGACCTCACTCAAGTCATGGGCGTTCCTTGGTTCATTGTGTATCGACTGCGACTCCGTGGCACAGCCGATCCGGCTGGCGACCGACCTTGAAGTACCTGCGAAATTGCGCCTCCCTACGCCGGGATAGAGGTGCCCCATACACCAATGGTGGGGAAGGTGGGACGGTTCGGCACTCTTCGGATAGTCCTGCGAGCCAAGGAAGTCCCGTTCGGTAACCGGCTCGGAATAACGCTGAGCGCTCAATTCGGGCGATTGCCAAGGTCGACGGGTCCTCGAGGGCCGCAGCAAGGCACCACCTCTTGACCACGATTCGCCCTGTCAAGTGGGGCGCACGGCCGGCGTAAGCTGGAATCCGAATGTCGGACGCTGAGGGTGGGAGATCCGAAAGCCTCAAGAACGCGATGGGCACCTGGACCGACGCCAACAGGCGCGTGACTGTTCTCCTCACCCGCATGGCAGCTGGAGAGGGCGTAGAGGTCCCAGAGATCGAAGAGGCGCGCGACGCAGAGCTCTTGGCCCTGAGCCGCTACTTGTTCCAGGTGGTCGGTCTGGTGATCACCAAGGTCGAGGAGAACCGTGGACTGCTGCCCGAAATGCCCGAGGAGGGAACGAGCGAACCCGACTGACCTTCGCCACGCTGCGCTGCAGGACCCGCCGGCCCCGCTCGTCCGTCTCGCGTTTCAGTAATGACTGAACCGGGATGCAAAAGTAGGCAACCTGGTGGCATGCTGTGTCGCAGTCCCGAGCGGGAGCGAGGCCCGCCGGGGCAACGGGGGACGAAGCGGCCGCCGGTCGGATTCACACAACCTCTTCTGCGGCTGCTTCGCGTCAACCAACACCGCCGCGTCCCGACAGGCGAGTTTGTCCCACTGTTGACGAACAGAGCCGTCCGGCTCCTCGCCGACCCTCGTCCGCAGTCGCATCATGCGAAGGTGCAATCCGTTGTGTCGCGTGAGCATCGCGGCGCTGCTTTCAGTCACCTGAAGAAGACGTTGTTGGCCTTGACCGTCGCCCTTCTGGCCACCGCTCTGACGTCGTGTTCATCGGGAGATGCGGATCTAGTGCCGTGTCAGGCAACATTTGGAGCGCCGGGATAAACCGGCATGGAGAAGGAGAATGAAAGAGGCTCTACATCGAAGGAGTAGCGACCCACGATGGCCCCGAGTCATGCGTCGGCGTCCGCAAGGGCGGCGGCGAAGCGTTGGACAGGGGTACGTGCAGGCCGGGCTATTGAGCTGCGAAATCACTGAGTTCGGGGTGCCGACGCTGTGACAGAAGCGGAAGGCAACACCGCCGGTAGCGCTATCGCGAGCCCTCAGCGGACCCTGCGCAGTCGAAGAACCTGTGCATGTACGGAATCTCCATGCGCGAGAACCGGGATATCCCATGGTCGCCCGTCGCGGTTGATGCCGGCGGACCGCTCCGGGAAGGCCGAGGCCGTAAGCCGGAGATGCACGACCATGGGAAGTCAGACAGCCCCGTAGTACCTGCGAAGCCGCCGAACAAGGCCGGGTACCGGCCGCGGAGGCGGTGGAGGGAAGGGGGCTGGCCAAGGGGAACACGGACGAGCAAAACGCGCCCCGGACGCAGCGCCGGACCAGACGTGCCAAGTGCGCTCGACCGTGTGCGTGAAGCAGCACGAAGAGACAAGAGATGCAGGTTCACTGCGCTCCTGCACCACGTCGACCTCGATCGCCTGCGGGCGGCCTACTAGGCCATCAACCCGAAGGCGGCAGCCGGGAGTCGACGGGGTGACGTGGGAGGCCTACGGCGAGGATCTGGAAGACAATCTCCAGGACCTGCATCGACAGCGTGCACAGCGGGGCGTACCGGGCGAAGCCCTCTCGGAGGGCGTACATCCCGAAGGCGGACGGGCGGCATCGGCCGCTCGGCATCGCCACGCTGGAGGACAAGATCGTCCAGCGGGCCGTCGTCGAGGTGCTGAACGCCATCTACGAGGAGGACTTCCTGGGCTTCTCCTACGGATTCCGGCCGGGGCGCAGCCCGCACGATGCGCTGGATGCGCTGGCGGTCGGAATCAAGCGGAAGAAGGTGAACTGGGTGCTCGACGCAGACATCCGCGACTTCTTCACCAGCCTCGACCACGACTGGCTGGTGAAGTTCCTCGAGCACCGGATTGCGGACAAGCGGATCCTTCGGCTCATCCAGAAATGGCTGAACGCAGGGGTGATCGAGAATGGGAAGTGGACGGAGAGCGAGGAGGGACACCGCAGGGGGCAACGGTTTCACCGCTGCTCGCCAACATCTACCTCCACTACGTCTTCGACCTCTGGGCCCGGCAATGGAGAACGCGGCAGGCGCACGGTGACATGATCATCGTGCGTTTTGCCGACGACTTCATCGTCGGGTTCGAGCATCGAGGTGACGCCGACAGTTCCTTGCAGAACTCCGTGAACGACTTGCGAAGTTCAGACTGGAGCTGCACCCCGACAAGACGCGTCTCATCGAATTCGGACGGCTTCGCCGCCCGAACCGCAGCGGCACGAGGCGTCGGGAAGCCGGAGACGTTCGACTTCCTGGGCTTCACGCACATTTGCGGGAAGACCAGGAACGGCCGGTTCTGGCTCAGGCGCATCACCATCTCGAAGAGGATGCGGGCGAAACTTCATGAGGTCAAGGACCAGTTGAAGCGACGCCGGCATCAGCCCATCCCCGACAAGGGCACATGGCTTGGGAGTGTAGTGCGAGGGCATCTCGCCTACTACGCCGTGCCTGGCAACACAGATGCGGTCTCAGCCTTCCGCACACAGGTCGACCCGACATTGGTTCAAGGCGTTACGACGCCGCAGCCAGCGTCACCGCCTGAATTGGAAACGGATGAACCGTATCGCCACACGATGGTTACCACCTGCCCGCATGCATGCATCCCTTTCCCGAGGTGCGCTTCGACGCCAGAACCCGAGGCAAGAGCCCAGTGCGGTAATTCTGCACGCTGGGATCTGTGCGGGGGGCCGCCCGCAAGGGCGGTCCCTACCGCAATCGCGCTTTACCAGCTCACGCAGTGTTTGTCCTGAGCGTTGCGGTTCCGCCAGACGATGTAGCGGCGGATCATGGAGTTCTGCTCGTCGTGGGCTGGTGGTCGGTGCCGTCGAGGGTGAAGTAGCGCAGGGCGGTGAACTGGGCCTCGATCCGGTTGAGCCAGCTGGCGTTGGTCGGCACGTAGGCCAGCTCGACGTTGTTGGCCTCGGCCCAGTCGCCGACCCGGTCGTCCTTCTTGGTCGAGAGGTGGGGGCTGAAGTTGTCCAGCACGATGGCGATGCGGACCTCGGGCGGGTAGAGGCTGCGCAGGTAGCGGCAGAACTCCAGGAACGTCGGTGCGGCCCTTCTTGGTCTTGATGTGGCCGTAGAGCTTGTCCGTGGTCAGGTCGTAGGCGGCCAGGAGTGGCGGACGCCGTGGGTGCGGTTGTAGGTGGCCCGCCGACGCCGTCGGCGTGGGCCGCTCGTGCGCTCGTTCTCGTTCACGCCTCGGCGCCCACTGCTTGCCCGGATGGGGCTGGAGGTTGAGCGGCCCGAACTCGTCCATGCAGATGACGACGCTCGGGATCGCCCTGCCCGGCTGTGGCCTTGCCGTCGGCGATGTCGTAGAGCTCGAGGACCCGGTTCTTCTTGGCCTCGAAGTCGGGGTCGTTGCTCGTGCTTCCAGGTCTTGATGGCTTGAAAGGAGACGCCCTCCTCGCGGAGCAGCACCCGCAGGCCCTCGTGGCTGATGTCGTCGACCACCCCCTCGGCGACCAGGAAGTCGGCCAGCTTGGACAGGCTCCAGGTCGAGAAGGGCAGGCCGTGATCCGCCGGGCGGGACAGGGCGATCTTCTTGATCTCCTGGCGCTCGGGCAAGGTGAACTTCGGCGGCCGCCCGCCGGAGTACTTGGGAGCCAAGCGAGTCGAAGCCGTCGGCGTTGAAGTTGTGGATCACCTCCCGGACCCGGTCCTGCGGAGGTGAAGGCCACCTTGGCGATCTGCGGCCACGTCCATGCCCTGGGCCGACAACAGCACCATCTGGGCCCGCCGCCATCGCACCACCGAGCCCGACGCCCGCCGCACGATGCGCAGGAGCCTGTTGCCCTCCTCGTTGGTGATCTCTCGGACCCGCACACGTTCTGCCATGGCACCACTTTGCGCGACCGGCGCGTGTGGACGCGCCCCCTCAACGTTGCCGGTCACGGCACTAGGTTCCGCAGGAAACCATCACGGCACTCCGAACGACCGCGTCGACCTGGCCCACCCCCGCACCAAACCTCCCTGCGTATTCCGCTGGTTTCACCTGGGGCCAGGAGTGGGCTGAGTGCGGTCAACCGATTGGCACCATAACGATCTCACGGCGGGTCGGACGCACGAGGGCCAAGACGCCACAGGAACTACTGAAACGTCCGATTGGGTCTCCGGGTGCCTTGCGGGGTGGAACAGCGGAATCTCCGGGTGAAGTTGGGGCTGCGCAAGTTCGGCTCGCGTCGGACCTGATCATCGCCGCCTAGCTCGTCCACCTCGGACGAGGGTTGTGGGCACGTTGTGAAGATTCGGTTCGGTCGGCTCTATTTTGACGTGCACAGCGACGTCAGCATCCTGATTGGAGAGGCGGTTACGGCTGTAACAACGCGGGTCCCAGTCGTCGCTGCCTCTCGCTGTTTGCAAGACAGGTGGAGCCATGTTGCAGGCGTGAGGAGATGTAGACGTCGGGCTTTCCGATCGCCAGATGCTTGGGCCACGTCCGAGCGCGTGTGTGGTAGTGGTCCTTACACCACGCGCTCGGACGTGGCCAAGGGTCCAAGCGCTGCTCGGGGATCCTTTCAGCGGCACCGGTTGAGCTTCCTCTGGCTCAGCGCATTCCCTACGGCACGACTGAACCGCCCTGGGTCTGATGGAGGCTCGGGTTATTGGATTCCAACCCCGGGGGGGTCGGCTTGTTGGGCAGCGTAGAACGCTGCTTCGAACTCGGCTGGCGGGATGTCGCCGCAGTGGCCGTGGAGGCGGTCCTCGTTGAACCAGTGCACCCAGCGACAGGGTGGCGAGCTCGAGGTGGTCGACGTCGTCCCAGCCGGTGGTGTCGGGCCCGTAGACGCACTCGGTCTTGTAGAGCCCGTTGGTCGTCTCGGCGAGGGCGTTGTCGTAGGAATCGGCGACGGTCCCGATCGCGGGCCGGGCGCCGATCTCGTCGAGTCGTTCGGTGAAGCGCACCGACGTGAATTGCGACCCCGCATCCGAATGTGTCACCAGGCCGACCAGCCGGCCGGCCCCGCGGGAGCCCCGCGCCATCTCCAAGCGCGTCGAGGACCATGTCGGTGCTCATGTTCGCCGCCACCCGCCAGCCGACGATCCGCCGGGCTGAACGCGTCGACGATGAAGCACACGTAGGCCATGCCCGACCTGTCGGCACGTAGGTCAGGTCGGTCACCCACAACGCGTCGGGACGCGGTCGCGGTGAAGTCCCGGTTGACCAGGTCGGCGCTCGGACGGCGTCGGGGTCGGCCGGGTGGTGAAGACCTTCTTGCGGCAGCCGGGTCACGCCCTGGATGCCCAGCTGGCGCATCAGCCGGGCGACCTGGTCCCGGCCGATGTCGTGGCCGGCCCGGCGGGCCGCCTTCCACAGCTTGTGGGCGCCGTAGACCTTGCGGTTGGCGACCCACAGCGCCAGCAGGACCTGCATCATCACCGCGTCGCGCACGCGCCCGGGCCGAGGGCGACCGCTTCTTCGGCCGCGTAGTAGGTGCTCGGAGCCACCTGCAGCGCCGTGCAGATGGGCTCGACCCCGAACTCGTCGCGGTTCTCGTCGATGAACGCCACGATCACCTCGGTGGGCGGTCGAGCTCCGCCGGGCGAAATAAGCGGACGCCTGCTTCAAGATCTCGTTCGCCCGCCGCAGCTCTCTGACCTCCTGCTCGAGTTCTTTGATCCGCCTGGCGTCTCGGTGGTCGTCAGCCCGGGCTCGACCCCGTCGTCGATGTCGGCCTGCTTGACCCAGGCCCGCACCGACTCGACCCCGTAGCCGAGCTGCCCGGCCACCCGCTGCGACCGTCCCCTGCGTCGGTGCCGAGCTCCTTACGCAACTGGCGGACCAGCCGGACGGCCTGCTCCTTCTCCGCCGGGGTGTACCGACGCGTAGTCGGCTTCCCGGGCGACCTCTCGCTGTGGCATGACTCCATCCTCGTTTCCAAGGTCAGGAGCCTCCAAGGAACCCAGGGCGGTTCACGACCGCCTGGCGTATCTCGATCGGAAGGCGCCAGGTTGTCGAGTCTGTGAACGCGGCGCTCAAGGGATCCTTCGTCGACCTGAGCAGGGGATTCTTCCGGGTCTTCGGGCGGGTGAAGACATCCGTCCTGCTTGGCTTCACCCTTGTGGCTTTCAATCTCGATCGGATCCGATCGTTTCGGGCCAAGCATGACCTCGAAGAGGACGAATCGGTCCAAGACGTCGCCGGCGAAGTTCTCCACGAAAGAAGCGTCGTCGTGGGACCTGGACTCAGATAATCGAAGAGAGACCACAGGCACCACCCCCCGCACCACGTCTATAAATCCTTCATTTCCGCTTGGCGACGTGCCACACAATTTCGTGCACGCGGGACAGAATCGAAAAGCATCGACCAGAAACCGCCGGCCTTTAGGCCGGCGGTTTCGTCGTGCATGGGGTGGCGGACGAGCTATTGAACTCATCGCCACCTCCAACAGGGCACTTTCATGA
Organism: uncultured Acidimicrobiaceae bacterium; assembly: GCA_963808355.1. Lineage (GTDB taxonomy): Bacteria > Actinomycetota > Acidimicrobiia > Acidimicrobiales > RAAP-2 > Bog-473. The sequence goes on along the minus strand of CAWEFL010000002.1, from coordinate 959,691 downwards.
ACACTCGACGTGCTCTTTCATGAACATGCCCTCGTTGCTGGTGGAGGTGGCGGGATTCGAACCCGCGTCCTTCGGAGCCGCAGTAGGCCTTCTCCGAGCGCAGCCGGCAGTGAGATTGTCGGGGGCGGCACTGCTGCCGGCGGCGATGCCGCCCCGTAGCCAACGAAGATGTCCCCAGCGTTCAGTCGGTGTGAACTGCCGAGTAAGCCCTACTGAATGACGCCCAAGATCCGATCCGTAGGGCGGGGACCGGCGGACGTCGCTACCTAAGCAGCGAGCGCGAGCTGAGGCTCGGCGTTTGTTTTTGATTCCGGCTCTTTAACGTGGCTCCGGAGACCACGGCTCGCTTCTCCTACCTTGACGACCGAAGTCGAAACCAATCACCCCCATGTCGTGGGTTGCCGACCGCTTTGATCGGCCCGACCATTCTACGGGGTCGAGAGCACGTCGGAAGGCCTGAGCCGTCCGCCCCAGCGGCTCATCTCCTTGGTGGCCCGGGCGGCCTCCCGCTCGGCGTCCCGGGCCATGATCAGGTTGCGCTTGTCGTAGAGCCGGCGGCCCTTGGCTAGTGCGAGCTCCACCTTCGCCTTGCCGTCCTTGAAGTACAGCGACACCGGGATGAGCGTCAGGGACTGCTGCTGGGTCTTGCCCATCAGCTCGTCGATCTGGTCCCGGTGCAGCAGCAGCTTGCGCTTGCGTTCGGGATCGTGGGCGCCGAAGCCGGTGGCGAACTGCCAGGGCGGGATGTGCATCTGGAAGAGCCAGATCTCGCCGCCGTCGACCCGGGCGTAGGCCTCGTTCAGCTGGGCCTTGCCCTCGCGAAGCGACTTGACCTCCGAGCCCTGGAGCACGATGCCGGCTTCGAAGCGTCTCGAGGAACTCGTACTCGCGCCGGGCGCGACGGTTCGTGGCGACCACGCGGTCGCCGCTGCGCGTCCTCGCGGGCGGCCGCCCGCTTGGCGATCTGCTTCTTCGCCCTGGCCATAGGGGTACGAGGGTACCGTGGACGGATGCTCCGGCTGCCCCGTGACATGTACATGGAGATGGTCGCCCACTGCCTTTCCGGTCTGCCCGACGAGGCGTGCGGCCTCCTGGTGGGGTCGTACGGGGGAGACGAGGCGACCCACCTCTTCCCGACCTCCAACGCGGCGGCCTCGGCCATGCTCTACGAGATCGACCCCAAGGAGATGCTGCGGGTCGACCGGGCCGCCCGTGAGCTCGACGCCGACATCATGGGCGTCTTCCACTCGCACACCCACACCGACGCCTACCCCTCGCCGACCGACGTGGCGCAGGCGACCGACCCGGGATGGCACTACGTCCTGGTCTCGCTGCGGGACACCCACCCCGTCGTTGCGCAGCTACCGGATCGTGGACGGGGAGATCACCGAGGAAGCCGGTCGAGGTGCCCGGCCTGGAGGTGCCGGGTCTGGGCCGCTCCTGGTAGGCGCTCCTTATAGAATCGTTACCAGTTCAGTCAACATTCAGCCCTGGCCGGCTCTGAGGGGGCCGGTGCCGTACCGAGCGCCCTGGCCGGGCGCCAACCGCCCGAATGGAGGAGCCCGTGGCCGTCGAAGTCCGCCTACCGACCGTCCTGCGCAGCCACGCCGGCGGCGCCTCCGTGGTGTCCGTCGATGGGTCCACGATCGGCGAGGTGCTCGGCAAGCTCGTGGCCGAGTACCCCGGGATGTCGGGCCAGGTTCTGACGGACGAGGGCGCGCTGCACAAGTTCGTCAACATCTATGTCGACGACGACGACGTGCGGTACCTGCAGGGCCTCGACACGCCCGTCGCCGGACGGCGCCGAGGTGTCGATCCTGCCCGCCGTCGCCGGGGGCTGAGTCGAGGCGCTGTACCCGTCGGTCCTCGACCTCATCGGCAACACGCCGCTGGTCGACGTCAGCGCGCTGAGCCCGAACCCCGCGGCGCGCCTGTACCTGAAGCTCGAGGGACAGAACCCGGGCGGGTCGGTCAAGGACCGGATCGCGCTGGCGCTGGTGGAGGACGCCGAGCGGCGCGGCGTGCTGGTGCCCGGTGGGCCGGACCAGGTCCTGCTGGAGCCGACGTCGGGCAACACCGGCATCGGGCTGGCCCTGGTGTGCCGGGTGAAGGGCTACCACCTGAAGGCGGTGATGCCGACGAACGTGTCGGTGGAGCGGCGCCAGCTCCTGGAGCTGTGGGGGGCGGAGATCATCGAGTCGCCGGGCGCCGAGGGGTCCAACGGTGCGGTCCGAATGGCGCGTGGCTTGGCGGCGGAGCACCCCGAGTGGGTCTTCCTCTACCAGTACGGGAATCACGCCAACCCGAAGGCGCACTACGAGGGCACCGGCCCCGAAATCCTGCGCGACTGCCCGGCGGTCACGCACTTCGTGGCGGGGCTCGGGACGTCGGGCACGCTGCTCGGGGTGGGCCGGTTCCTACGCGAGAAGCTGGGCTCGGCGGTGGAGATCTGGGCGGTCGAGCCGCCCGCGGGCGAGATGGTGGACGGGCTGCGCAACCTCGACGACGGTTACATCCCACCCATCTTCGAGGAGCTCGGCGGCGCCGAGTTGTTGGACCGCAAGACCGTGGTGCGGCCCCGTGAGTCGATCGAGTGGACGCGGCGGCTCACCTCGGTCGGGGTGTTCGCCGGGATCTCGACGGGCGCCGCGCTGGCGGGGGCGGCCAGGTGCGCGGTCGTCGTTGGCCGAGGGTGAGGAGGCTTCCATCGTGGTCGTGTCGGCCGACGGTGGGTGGAAGTACCTGTCGACGGGGGCGTGGACGGACGACCTCGACGAGGTCACCGAGCGGGCCAAGGGGATCATCTACTTCTAGGGGCTGCAGTTCGGCGCCCGTGGAAGAAGTTGCGGCTCAGGTCGTCGCCAATCGCCGCATGGCCTTCTGGTAGCTGCGCGGCGCGAGCGTGCGCGCGATGGGCGCCAGGAGCGGCAACCGTGCCGCGTTGATGTCGACGCGCCCGTCGCCGATCCGGTCGGCCACGAGCGTGGCGACCTGTTCGGCGGTGCGCCGGACGGCCTTCGGAGGGAGCGACCCGCCCTCGTCGTTCCCCGACAACCCCATGGCCGTGGGGACCCAGCCGGGGTACAGCACCTGCACGTGTATGCCTCGTGACGCGACTTCGTGGGCGACCGACTCGCTGAACGCGGAGACCGCCGCCTTCGATGCCGCGTAGGCCCCCTGTCTGGGCTCGGGCGCCCGAGCGGTGTCCGACGACACGTTGACGATCGCGCCCCAGCCACGCGTCGGCCATGCCGGGGACGACGGCGAGGGTGCCGGCCACCGTCGCAAAGAAGTTGACGCCGAAGACTTGGTGCACGGTGGCCTCGTCGCCACCGGGCACCGGCAACATCAGGTCGATGCCCGCGTTGTTGACCAAGATGTCGAGCCGGCCGTGGTCGGCTTCGATCTGGGTCAGCGTGTGACGGAACTGGTCGGCGTCGCCGACGTCGCACGTCGCCGTCGTGCTGCCCGGTGCGGCCTGCGCCAGCTCCGGTTCCAGCTGATCGAGCAGGTCCTGGCGGCGGGCCAGTCCCACCACGGTGGCGCCACGGGCGGCCAGGGTCAGGGCGACGGCTCGGCCGATGCCGCTCGACGCGCCCGTCACCACCGCCACCCGGCCGTCGAAACGCTGTCCTTTGGTGCGGTGGCGCAGGGGCATGGACCCACCATAGGTGCGACATCGGTGCAGGTGGGAGGCGTCGCAGGCCTCCCGGCGGGCCCGGCCACGCACAACGGAGGCTCAAGCACCCGGGGTTTGTTGCCGATTCAAAGCGGCAGAGGGGGAGCCGGCCGTCCGCGTCGCCTGCCCCGGCAGAACGATCGGAGCTCTCATGAAGATTCGACGCAAGGACAGCGCGCCGGCCGACGGGGACCTCCTGGTCCAAGACGCCGAGACCCCGCCGGCACCGGAGCCGGGCGTCGACGCGAACGTCGCCTCTGGGCCGCTCGACGCCATGCCCGCGCTCGGGGCGTCCGAGAACGGGTCGCCGCCCAGCAACGGGACGGCGCCGCCCGCGACCCGGAAGGGCATGCTGGGCCAGGTCCTGGTGCGGCGCGGGCTCGTCACCGACGAACAGATCGAGGCGGCGCTCGAGCACCAGAGGGGCTCGGGCAAGCGCCTGGGCGAGGTCCTGGTCGACCTGGGGGCGCTCGAGGAGCGGGACCTCGTGGAGGCGCTGGCCGACTTCTTCGGCCTGTCGGTCACGTATCTGCGCCGCAACGCGCCCGAACCCGGCGCGCTGGCGCTCCTCCCCGAGGCGGTGGCCCGGGAGAACCTCATCATTCCCGTCCACGTCGACGGGGACGTCCTGCACGTCGCGGTTGCCCAGCCCAGCGACGACCTCCGGTTCGCGCTGACGGAAGCCAGCGGCCACTCGGTCCGGCTGACGCTCGCGGCGGCGAGCGACATCCGGTGGGCCATCGACCGCAGCTACCAGGCCATCGGCAGCGTCGGCAAGATGGTGCAGGCGTTCGAGGCGGTGGAGGGCACGCGCAAGCGCCCGACCAAGGCGGCCGAGAAGCCGGCATCGGTGGCTGAGAACGCGCCGGTCGTGCAGGTCGTCGACAGCATCATGACGCAGGCAATCCGCGACCGGGCGTCGGACGTCCACATCGAGCCGTCGCAGGACGTGGTCTTCGTCCGCTTCCGGATCGACGGCGCGCTGAAGGACGTGCTCGAGCTCCCCGTGGCCATGGGCATTGGGCTGGTGAGCCGCATCAAGATCATGGCCGGCATCGACATCGTCGAGAAGCGGCGCTCGCAGGACGGTCAGTTCACCTCGAGTGTCGACGGCAAGGACACGGACGTCCGCGTCGCCACCGTCGCGACCTACTGGGGCGAGACCTGCGTCATGCGGATCCTCGACAAGAACCGCTCGGTCCTGCGCCTCGAGGAGCTCGGCATGCCGACCGACACCTACGAGGACTATTCCAAGTTGGTCCATGCGCCCTTTGGCATGGTGCTGTGCGCCGGCCCCACGGGCAGTGGCAAGACGACGACGCTCTACGCGACGCTGAGCGAGGTGAGCGACCGGTCGCGCAAGGTCATGACGATCGAGGACCCGGTCGAGTTCGTCTTCCCGATGATCAGCCAGATCCAGACGAACGAGGCAGCCGGCCTCACGTTCGCCAGCGGCCTGAAGTCGGTCCTGCGCCAGGACCCCGACGTCATCCTCGTCGGCGAGATCCGAGACGTCGAGACGGCGCGCATCGCCGTGCAGTCGGCGCTCACGGGCCACTTCGTGCTCTCGTCCGTGCACGGCACCGACTCGGTCTCCGCGCTGCACCGGTTCCTCGATATGGGGATCGAGTCCTTTCTCATCAGCTCGTCCGTCGTGGCCGTCGTCGGGCAACGGCTGGTCCGGCGTATCTGCCCCTCGTGCAAGACTCGCTACACGCCCACCACCGAGGAGCTCACCGTCTTCGAGGAGTACGGCGGTGCAGCCAAGTCGGACTTCTGGCACGGCACCGGCTGCAACTTCTGCGGCGACACCGGCTACCTCGACCGCATCGGCGTCTACGAGCTCCTGCACATGACGCCGGAGATCAAGCGCCTCATCGTGGGCTGGGCCACGCAGGATGAACTGCGCCGCATGGCCGAGAAGCAGGGCATGCGCACGCTGCGCGACGAGGCCATCAACCTCGTCATGCAGGACACCACGACGATCTCCGAGGTGATGCGGAGCATCTACTCGGCCTGAGGCGGCCTAGCCCTGAAGGAGCCGCTCGAGGACGAGGGGATCGCCCGGGAGCATGTGCGGGATGCGCCCGAGGAGCTCCCGCCAGTCGTCGCTGACCGCATAGGCCTTTTGGAGAGCAGCCGCCCCTTCTTCCACCCGGCCCTGATTGGCGAGGCTGACGCCGTACCAGAACCACCCTTCGGGATTGCCTCGTCCGAGCTCGGCGACGCGGGCCGGCGCGTCAGGGTCCGCCTGCCCCTCCGCTGCTGCGTTGGCCGCGTCGTGCAGCAGGACCAGGCGGGTGAGCTCGGCGAGGGGTGCGTCGTGGTCGTCGATGCGCACATCGAGGAGCCAGCCGCTCTGCTCGGCCCCGGGAAGGCCCGCGACGACCCTGATCGCGGCGGACTGGAGGCCTCGGATGTCGCCGCCGGCGGCCTGGGCGGCCTCGAGGGTGGCGAGGAGGCGGTGCACCAGGGGCCCGGTCGTGGCGACGAAGGCCTCGGCCATGCTCTCGGGCACGCCGGGGTCGCGCATCATGTTGGCCTGGCAGCTGAAGCAGTCCCCGGTCACGTGGCCGGCCACCGGGATGCACTGGGCTCCGGTGTGCACGGCGACGCGCCCCGCGACGTCGACGGCGGCCACCTGGCGGACCTCCGATGCCGGGTCCGCTGCGAGGAGCTCTTGGAGAGCCGCTTCGGGCGGCCGGGACTGGCGCAAGGCGTCGATCATGCGAGGCCCGTAACCGACCTCCACCATGGCCTGGGTGGCGACGGCGCCCGCCCCAGGCGCCACCCACGGGCACAGCCCGCCCACCGCCAGGGCGTGCGTGGCGACGGCAACGCCGAGCTGCTCGGACTCGGGGTCACGGGCCACGATGGAATAGGTCACGGCGGGGTCAGCGCCCGGTCGCTCCCGTCACCCGGCGTCCGGCGAGCGCGCAGAGCTTGGTGACGGTGTTCCAGTTCCTGGTCGTGCTGAGGACGCCGAGGCGCCGCTCCAGCAGCGTGCCGGTCAGCTTGGAATTGGAGTAGCCCTCCGGGGTGTACACGTAGACCTCGCGCCCGTCGACGACGAGCTCGTCGCGGCCGCTGGGCGGCAGGACGAGCGCGGTGACCACCTTCTTGTCCGGACGCTCGGCGAGGAAGGTCACGTGGTGGCGGGCGGGGTCGGCACCCTTCTTGGCGTAGGGGCTGCTGCGGCCGACCTGGAGCAGCTCGGGCACGCTCCGCAGGATGACGGCCGGCGAGTCGCCGAAGTCCTGGGCCAGGCGCTCCTCGATCGCCGACACGATGGTCGGCTCGCTCTTGGAGCGGGCGTCGAAGAGGACGTTGCCCGACTGGATGTAGGTCACGACGTCGGTGTAGCCGAGCTTGTCGAACGACGTGCGGAGCTCGTTCATGGCGACGCGGCCGTGGCCGCCGATGTTCACGCTGCGCAGGAGGGCGACGTAGCGGGGCACCGGCCCGAACCTATCGGGGGAGCCGGGCCAGCGAGAACCGCGACAGGTCCACGCCCGGTTTCCTGCCCTCGGCCAGGTCGGCCAGGAGCTCGCCCAGCAGCGGTCCGAACTTGAAGGCGTGGCCGCTCGTCCCGCAGCCGACGACGACGCGGCCGAGCCGGTCGAGGACGAAGTCGCCGTCGGCGGTGCTGTCGTACACGCAGCGCTCCGTCGCGACCGGCGCAGGGTCGAGGCCGGGCAGCAGCCGGTGCGCCGCAGCCGTGAGGCGCGCCAGGAGGGCGGGGTCGTCCTCCTGAAAGGGCGCGGAGTCGGGGTCGGCCGGGTCGAACGGTTGGCCGGTCGTGTGGTGGGACACCTTGTACAAGCCCGCGTGCGGTCCGCCTCCGGCGGCGGGGACCGGGAGCCCGTAGATCATGTCCGGTCCCCACTCCATGAAGACCGGCGGCAGTGGTTCCGTGGCGTCGCGCCGCGCGAAGTACGCGACCTGGGGGAGGGACGGTTCCGGCCCGACGGGATCGCCGAGGAGGGCAAGCGCCCGGTGCCCGGCGCAGTTCACGACGACGTCGGCCCGCTCGGGCGGCGCGCCACCGGACAGGACGACGGTGACGTGGTCTGCCCGGAGGTCGTCCTCGAGCCCGACGACTTCGACGCCGCCGACCAGCCGGACGCGCCCGCCGGCGGTGGCCTGCAGCGCACGGAGGCAACGGTGGGCGGCCAGCACGCCGGAGTCGGGTTCGAAGAGGACGGGTCCCGCCGCGTCGATGGAAGGGAAGCGGCGGGCGGAAACCTTCGGAGACAGGGATTCGGTGGCGACGCCGGCCGCACGCAGCGCGTGCCGCGATGGTCTGCATTTCCGACCCGAACGTGAGCTGTCCGGTCTCCGCAAGAAGGCGGGCGCCCGTCGCGGTCTCGAGGTCGCGCCAGAGGGCACGGGCCAAGAGCGCCATCTCGACATAGATGGGATCGGGGTAGCCGAGCCGGAAGATGCGCGCGTCGCCCTTCGACCCGGACCGGTCGTGCCCGGGAGCATCGGCCGCTTCGAAGACGACGGTGTCCCAGCCGCGCCGGGCCATGGCGCGGGCGGCGGCGAGCCCGAGGAGACCCGCTCCCACCACGGCGCAGCGCCGGCGCAGCGACCCGCGCACCATCGACACGCGACGAGTGTAGGGAGGACGGGCGCCACGTAGTGTGTGGCCGTGCCGCCGACCGTGCCGCCGACCACGCCACCCACTCTCCATCTCGCCCTTCCCGTGCGGGATCTGGGCGAGGCGAAGGACTTCTACGTGGGCGCGCTCGGCTGCAGACCGGCGCGGGAGTGCGACGTCTTCGTCGACGTCTGGTTCTACGGTATGCAGGTCACGCTCCACTACCGGCCCGAGGAGACGCCGGGTCGGGGGGGCAGCGGGTGCCGCCACTTCGGCGTGGCCTTGGAGCGGGACGAGTTCGATGCCGTCGTGGCGCGGCTCGAGGCGCGCGACGCGTCTGGGTCAGTCCCGTGTCGACCGACCACGAAGGGTCACCGCTGGAGCAGACCAAGGCGAAGGTCGCCGACCCGAGCGGCAACGTGATTGAGATCAAGACGTACCCCGACATGGCGTCGGCGCTGGAGATCCCTGCGTCGTGAGAGGAGCGCAAGGGGAGGAGACCAGGTGAGCGAGGTCGCCCACACGGCCCGGCACGACGGACGTGCCCTAGACGAGCTTCGTCCGGTCCGCTTCGAGCGCGACTACACCGTCATGGCGCCCGGCTCGGTGCTGGTCACGTTCGGGCAGACGAAGGTGCTGTGCACGGCGTCGGTCGAGACCGGTGTCCCGCCCTGGATGCGGGGGACCGGTCGGGGCTGGGTCACGGCGGAGTACTCCATGCTGCCGGGCTCGACGCCCGAGCGCGCCTCCCGGGAGGCCGCGCGGGGGAAGCAGTCCGGACGGACCCAGGAGATCCAGCGCCTGATCGCCCGCTCGCTGCGCGCCGTGTGCGACCTGGCGACGCTGGGCGAGGTGCAGATCACGGTCGATTGCGACGCTCTGCAGGCCGACGGCGGGACGCGTACCGCCTCCATCTGCGGGGCCTATGTGGCGCTGCACGATGCGTGTACGCGCCTGGAGCAGGCGGGGACCATCCGCGACGCATCCGCTCACCGACTCGGTGGCGGCGGTCTCGGTCGGCATCGTCGACGGCGTCCCGATGCTCGATCTGCCCTACGCGGAGGACTCGACGGCGGAGGTCGACATGAACGTCGTCATGACCGGCGCCGGCCGCTTCGTCGAGGTGCAGGGCACGGCCGAAGGCATGGCCTTCACGCGGGGCGAGCTCGACAGCCTGCTCGCACTGGCCGAGGCCGGCATCAAGGAGCTCACGAGCCTGCAGGCGGCCGTGCTGGCCGACCCGCCGGCCCCCAGGTGAGCGCGGCAGACCCGCTCCGCCTCGTCCTGGCCTCGGCCAACCCCGACAAGGTCGCCGAGATCACGTCCATCCTGTCGACGGCGCTCGCCGTCACGCTGCTCCCCCGGCCCGAGGACGTGCCCGACGTGGTCGAGGACGGCGAGACGCTGCTCGACAACGCGCGGCTCAAGGCACGGGCGCTGGTCGCCGCGACGGGTGTCGCGGCGGTGGCCGACGACACGGGACTGGAGGTCGACGCGCTGGGCGGCGCGCCCGGGGTGTTCTCGGCCCGCTACGCCGGCGAGGACGCGACCTACGCGGACAACGTGGCCAAGGTGCTGCGCGCGCTCGCCGCGCTGGCCGACGCGGGCGGCGCGCGGCGGGCCCGTTTCCGGACGGTGGCGCTGGCGGCCTTCCCCGACGGCACCGAGATCTGGGCCGAAGGTGCAGTCGAGGGGACGATCGCGCGGGCGCCGCGTGGTTCGGCGGGCTTCGGCTACGACCCTTTGTTCGTGCCGGACGGGGACGACGAAGGGGGGAACGGCGGGGACGGCGGGGACGGCGGGGACGGGCGGACCTTCGCAGAGATGACGGCGGTGGAGAAAGACGCCGTGTCGCACCGGGGGCGGGCGTTTCGGGCGCTGGCGGCGCGGTTGGCGGAGCGGAGGATCGGAGAACGGACCGGCTGAACGACCGGTGTCGGCCGATAGGACTCAGCGACCCGAGCAGGGCGGGGGCGAGTTCCCGGTACTCGTCCAGGGGGAAGGCGCGCATGTTCGCGACGACCTGGACGCATACGTGGTCCGCGCCCGCCGCGAGATGCTCGTGCACGCCTGCCCCCACGGCGGCCGCGTCGCCGCACGGGATCAACGCATCGATGAGGCGGTCGCTGCCGCCGTCGGCGAAGTCGGCGTCGTCGTATCCGAGCGTGCGAAGGTTGTTGGTGTAGTTCTCCAGGCCTAGATAGATGCTGGCGTACTCGCGGGCCAACGCCCTGGTGTCGGCGCGGTCCGTGCCGAGGACGACGGCCACCTCTGGCGTCAGGAGCGGCGCCGGACCGAGCCGTGCCCGGGCGCGCTCGGTGTGTGCGGCGGGCACGAAGTAGGGATGCGCGCCGGCTGCCCGCTGCGCCGACAGGTCCAACATGCGGGGCCCGAGCGCGGCGAGGACGCGACGTTCGGGCGGGACCGGGACCTCGGCGGCGTCGAGCGCATCGAGATAGGCGACCATGCGCGCGTAGGGGCGGGCGTAGTCCTGGACCACGAGCGAGTGGCTGGCGCCGACGCCGAGGAGGAAGCGCCCGGGGAACCTCCGCTCCAGGTCCGCCACGCCGGCCGCGACGTCGGCCGCCGCGCCCGCCCAGATGCTCACGATGCCGCTGGCGACCGGAGCATGCGAGGCGCCGGTCAGGATCTCGCCGAAGTGCGGAGACAGCCCGGGGTCGAAGCGCCCCGAGGACCAGAGCGCCCCGTAGCCGAGCTCCTCGAGCGCGGCCGGGACGTCGAACGCACGGTCGTCGGCCAGGTGCCACGAGCCGCTCCACCAGATGCCGATCCGCCCGAGATCCATCGGCACTACGCCGTCACGTGTCGGCGGGTGCCGCCGGGGCGTCGGTGCTCTTCGCGGCGGGCTTCTCGGCGGCCGTGGCCCTTGCCTTCGCCTTGGCCGCCCGCAGGAGCCTCACGCCGTTCTCGAGCGACTGCTTGATCAAGCGGTCGTTGTCCTTCGAGATGAACGTGTGGACACGCTTCTCGAACAGGGTGCGCAGGAGTGGGTTGAAGGCGTGGTACGTCTCCGAGAAGTGGACGCGGGTGCGGCCCTCGCCCAGGTCCTCTAGGCGCGTGCGTCCCTCGGCCTCGGAGTAGAGGGGCCGCCCGACCGCGTTGTACTTCCACGAGATCTTCGGGGTGACCTCGGTGAGCCACTCCCACGACTGCCCCTTGCCCCCACTGAGGAGGTACTTGGGGACGCGGAAGGTGCAGTGGCGGACGAGGCCGTTCCCGACGTCGTCACCGGGATGGAGGATGTCGATGGTGACCTCGCCGGTCTCGGTGTGTGGGATTCGGGCCCAGAAGAGCTGCCAGAGCTCGTCGACCGTGGCGTCGATGTCGACGTGGTAGTGGTGTTCCTGCATGGCGGGCTCACCCTATCGGCCGGCCCGCGACCCGGACTCAGGGGAAGGGAGTGCCGTAGCGGTCCCGGTGGGCCTTCTCGGAGAGCGGCTGACGCCGGGGTGGTCCGAGGGGCTTCGCGAGGTGCCCGAGCGGGACGACGGCGACAGGGATCACCTCGGGCGGGAGGCCCAAGGGGCCGCTCAGTGCGTCGCCGGCGATCACGGGCAGCGTGGTGAGCGTCGATCCGAGCCCGAGGGCGTGCGCAGCGAGGAGCATGTTTTGCACCGCCGGGAACACAGACGACTCGAGGGCCTGGGGGCTGGTGAGGCGGCTGTCGCCGCACACGACGACCAGCACCGGAGCGGCGGCGATGCCGCCCATGGCGCCCCGATCGACGTCGGCCAGCAGCGTAGGGGAGAGGCGGTCTTCTTCGAGAGCCCGGGCGCCGCCCTGCCAGATCCGGGCGGTCAGGTCGCCGATGGAGGCGCGTAGGGCTTGGTCGCGCACCACGACGAAGACGAACGGTTGGCTGTTCTCGGCGCTCGGTGCGTGGGTGGCCGCGGTGAGGATGCGGGTGACCGCCTCGTCATCGATGTCGTCGGGGAGGAACGTGCGGGCCGCCCGCTGGGTGTGCACCACCTCGAAGAAGTCCGGCATGGCGGCGGATCGTATGCCCGGGCGGCCCGTGGGCGCCTGGCTCCGATTCGGATTGGGCGGCGCCCAGGTGACCCGCTACCTTTGGCGCTGCATCGGCCCAGGGGGGCCGGTGCCCGCCGAGACGGCGTGGTCCAGACCGAGGGGCGGGGGGGACAGGAGGCTGACGGTGGACGAGGACGCCGCATCGATAGAAGACGTGCTCAAGGGGATCATCGGACAACCCACCGGCAAGTCCAAGGTGCTCGTGGAGCGGGGGACGGTGCAGCATTTCGCCGACGCCGTCCTGAGCTCCAGCCCCGTCTACCACAACCCCGAAGCAGCGAAGTCGGCCGGTTTCGACGCCATTCCAGCACCGCCGACGTTTGCGTTCGCCATGGAGTTCTCAGGCAAGTTCGAGGAGCTGCAGCCGAAGGATGCGCCGACGGGCAATCCGCTCGGTACCGCCGTAGGCCCGCTGATGGCCAAGGGCGGGCTCATCCTGCACGGGGAACAGGAATTCATCTACCACCGCCCGGTGCAGGTGGGCGATGTACTTGTCAGCGAAGGCAAGATCGTCGACGCCTACCAGAAGGAGTCCAAAGGCCGCACCATGACGTTCATCGTGCAGGAGACCAACTGGTCTGATGACAAGACGGGTGAGCCGGTCGTGACGACCCGCTTCAACCTGATCCACCGCGCCTAGGCCGGCGGAGCGGCTCAATGACGCTGGCAACGAGTGGGACGACATGGCTGACGGCCGCCGAATGGCTGGCCGTGCTGCGCATCGGCCTCGGCTTGTGGTGGTTCGAAAGCTTCCGGCACAAGGACAAGGGCGCGTGGTTCAAGCGGGGCGCGGGGATCGCCTGGGGCCAGTCGGTGGCGGAGAAGCACCAGTGGCCCTTCGTGAAGCAGGGCTTCGACACCGTGGTGGCACCCCGGCCCAAGGTCATGGCGTACGTGGTCGTGCTGGGAGAGCTGGCCATCGGCCTGGGGCTGATCCTGGGCTTCCTCACCCCGATCGCTGCCATCGCCGGGATCCTGCTGAACCTCATGTACTTCGTGCTGATGATCTCCGACTGGGCCGAGCAGGGGCAGAACTACATGATGATCCTGGCCTCGGTGGTCGTCTTGGGCACGCACGCCTGGAACACGTGGTCGATCGATCACTGGCTGCACCTGTTCGGGGCGTGAGGGGTCTGGACGAGCGAACAGCGGGAGATCGACAAGATGGGTGAGAAGAAGCTGTCTTACGACGACGTGAAGGTCGGCGACGAGGCGCCGGTTGTCTCGCACAAGCTGACGCGGACAGACCTGGTCAAGTACGCCGGGGCCTCCGGCGACTTCAACCCGATGCACCATGACGAGGTGGCGGCGCAGGCGGCCGGCCAGCCGAGCGTCTTCGGGCACGGCATGTTCTCAATGGGCATGCTCGGCACCGCAGTGACCGACTACGTCGGGGTGGGCAACCTTACGCGCTACCAGGTGCGCTTCGCCCGCCAGACGTGGCCCGACGAGGTGCTGTCCTCGAAAATCGTCGTCACCGGCAAGCGCCAGGAGGGCGGGAAGAAGCTGGTCGACCTGGCGGTGTCGCTGGCCAACGGCGAGGGCGAGGACAAGCTGGTTGGGGAGGCCACGGCCGCCCTGCCCTGAGGTCCCTCGACCCATGCCTCCGAGTGGCGCCGGACCGGGAGACCAAGGGCCGTTGTGCGTCTGTAGTGCTTGTTGGAATGCCTCACCTTGCGCCGAACAAAAACGCCCGGACAACAAAGTCGTGACTTTCGGATGCTCCGGATCGTTACTTTCGCCGCTATTGGTCAGCCTGCGTGGAGACGTACATTGCAAGGGCCGCAGTTCGGACCAAACAGGACTGGGTAGGCGGTCATAGGCGTCGGGCACGCGGTACGTGCTCGGAACTTCAAAGGACACGGGGTCCTTCACCGCGTGCGTGCCCTCGTGAAGGAGAAAACCAGGATGACGGTTTCTGCAGTGACGGCGGGCTCCACGGTTGGCGCCGTGGTCGGTCTCGGCGCGAACCAGGTGGCTGATCCGAACGCCGGCGTCTCCACCATGGCCAGCGTGCTGGCCTTCACGGGTGCGCCGCACCTCGCCCTCGAGGGCTTCCTCGGGGCCCTGCTGGTGCTGACCGGCATTTTGCTGACCGGACTGGCCCGCCGACACCGGGAGCGGCCGGCGCTTATCCCCGTCGTCGACGACGCCGTCGCACCACCGGAGGATCGTCTCCACACCTAGCGTCGGGAGCTCAAACGAGCAGGCTCAGGCGAGTCCGTGGGCGATCCGCACGATCACCTCGGCCAGCGTCACCAGGCTCGTGAGGAACAGGATCGTGACGCCGAACGTGACGGTGTGCCGCCTCCACACGACGTTCGAATGTTTGGCGCGCGCTGCCAACTGGTAGTTCCGGCCGATGTGCAGGCCGATGATGGCGAGGAGTCCCACCAGATAGGTCGCGCTCTCCAAAATGCACATCAGGGCCGGGCCCAAGACAAGGTCCGCCGATGGCATGACGCACACGACCCAGCCCGGGATCGCCCCGAGCAGGAACATCGGGAGTAGCCACCGGGCGGTGAGCAGGCTCTCATCGGAGGCGCTCTTCGGGGTCACCTTGAACGACTTCGTGCGGGAGCGCCAGCCGAAGTACATGCCTTGCACGAAGCATCCGAAGGTCCAAGGCCAGCGAAGGAGCTGGAAGAGCATGGCCTCCCAGGACCAGAGCTTTGCGTCGTGAGGCCGGAACACGCGGAGGTGGCGGACGTAGAGGGCGGTGGTCAGCGCGAGCAGCGAATACGCCCACGCATGCGCGTAGAACTGCACGAGGGTCGCATGACCCCACGAGTGCCCGAGTACCACGGCCAGCACGGGCAGGACCGACGCCACCGTGAGCATGCCGCCCATCAGCAGGTAGAACGCGAGCGAGAACTCCATGCGGAGGCGCGCTCGCCACGGCATGGCAGACCCCCGCCCTGGGAGCCACTTCGTCAGAATCGTGCCCAGGCTGCGGGACCACTGGATCTCCTGTGTCATCATCTCGTCCACGCTCGCCGGTCCCGCACCGTGGGCCTCGGCGTCGAGGACGAAGACGCCGTCCCAGCCTCCGGACTGGAGCCACAGGGTGGTGCTGTAGTCCTCCGCTAACTCAGGCCCGAGGCCTCCGACGTCCCGCACGGCTGCGGTGCGTACCGCGTAGTGCGACCCGATGCACACCGGTGCGTAGCCGTCGTTGGAGCCGGCCTGCACGGGACCGTGCAGGGTCGCCTCGCGGTAGAGCCTGCCGCGCACGGTCCAACCGGCCTGGGTGTTGGAGTCGCAGATGCTCGGTGCGCAGGTGTAGCCGACACCAGGCGCAGTGAAGGGGCGCACCATGGCGGCCAGGTACGTCGGCGCCGGGACGTGGTCGCAGTCCAGCTGGGCCACCACGTCGTAGTCGTGGTAGCCCACCGTGTCGTAGAAGTACGCGAGATTGCCTTCCTTCGACTTCGTCCTCCGGGGCCAGGTGAGCTGGTGGTAGTCGGCGACGCCGAAACGTGACGACACGTGCACGCCGTGCTCGGCGCACCAGGCCAGCGTCTCGGGTTCCGGGCGCTCGTCGGCCAGCCAGACGTCGTAAGGGTCGGGGTAATCCTGCGCCAGCATGGCTTCGAGGGTGGTGCGCACGACGGGCCACGGCTCCGAAGGCGCCTTCGTCACGATGATCGCTGCGCGGAGGTCGGGCACCGGGACCCGCGGATCGGGCCGGGTCATGCGGCAGGTGAAGAACAAGAAGTACAGCGGCGTCAAGAAGACCCACGCCAGGAGCAGGGTGCAGACGACGACGAGCGGGTTTCGCCAGGTGCCGTGCCCCGCGGCGAGCCACCACAGCCAGAACCAGGCGCCGGCGCCGACCGTGGCCAGAACGAGGACACGCAGGACAGCCTCCTGCCGGAGCGAGACGGCGGGGACCAAGATCGACTTCGTGGTGACTTGTCCCGGCGCCCCGGCGTGGGTCGCCAACGCCGCCCCCTCGTGGCCCACCCTCCTCTATCGGTACGTGCCGCCGACGAACTGAGCCGGCCCGAGGGCTCGGCCGGCGGGCTTGGCCGGCGGGTTGACCGGCAGCTGGTTGACCGGCAGCTGAAGGTGAAGCTCGAAAAGGGCTCTCAGCCAGCCTCGAACCGCAGCGGCAGCCGTGCCGGGCCCCAGATCCCGAAGGTCGAGGGCTTCCACTCGATCTCGCCACCCCGGGTCAGCCCCGGCATGCGCCGGGCGAGCAGGGGGAGCGCCTCTTGGAGCTCGGCCCGGGCCAGGGCGGCGCCCATGCAGTGATGGATGCCCGCCCCGAACGTCATCTGCGCCGTCTCACGCTCGCGGGTGATGTCGAAGACGTCGGGGTCGACGAAGGCCTCGGGGTCGCGGTTGGCGCCGGCCAGCGACGTCGATACCAGTGTCCCCTGGGGGAACAGCAGGTCGCGGAAAACGATGTCTTCCGACGCGATGCGGGCGGTCCCCCGGACCGCGCCGAGGTAGCGCATCGACTCCTCGACCGCGTGGGGCGCCAGCTCGGGATTCTCGGCGAGGAGTGCCCACTGCTCGGGATGTTCGCTGAACAGCGCCACGGAGCAGGCCAGCTGGTTCCGGGTGGTGTCGGTGCCGGCCATGAGGACGGCCTGGGCGAGCATCGTCATCTCCTCGGTCGAGAGCCGGTCGCCCTCCTCCTCAATGGCGATCAGGTCGCTCAGCAGGTCGTCACGGGGCTCGGCCCGGCGCTCGGCGATCATCTCGGTGACGTACTCGGTGAGCTCGTTGCCGGCCCGCATGATGAGCGGGAGGTCCTCGACCAGGTTGTTGTTGAAGATGCGGAAGATGTCGGTCGCCCACGAGGAGAACAGCTTCCAGTCCTGCGGCGGCGCCCCGAGCAACTCGCAGATGATCGGGATCGGGTAGGGCTCGCAGACGTCGGCGACGAGGTCGCACTCGCCCTTGGGCGTCACCTGGTCCACCAGCTCTCCGACGACGGCCCGCATGGTCGGTCGCAGCCGGTTCGCCGACGCCGGCGTGAAGGCCGGAGCGACGAGCCGGCGCAGGCGGGCGTGGTCCTCGCCCTCCATGGTGAGGATGGACTGGCGTCGTCCGCGCGCCCAGTCGGTGTCCGCCAGGTCAGGGTTGCGATCGATGATCGAGAGCGCGGAGTGGAAGCGCTTGTCGCGCAGTACGGCGGTCACGTCGGCGAGCCCGACGACCGAGTAGCCCATGTCGGTGCGGGCAAGCCAGTGTTGCTCCCGGGCTGCCTTGATGGCGGCAATGGCGTCGTGGCGCTCCAGCCCGACGGTCGTGAGATACGGGAGCTCGAGCTCGGAGACAAGTTGCGGCATGGGAGTCGACGATGAGGTTACCGGGTCGCGGCGGTCAGCCCTTGGGCGACGACGTGCCCGGCTGTTCCTTCAACGCGGGGTGTTGGCTGGCGAGCAGCGGGAGGATCAGCGCCTTGGGCGCCAGGTGGGCCAGCCCGGCCGCGGCCCGGTTGGCCATCCCCGGGATGACCACCGGGCGCCCGGCGGCCAGGCCGTCGACCGCCGCTTTGGCGACGTCAGCGACCGGTACCCACATGAACTTGGGCAGGGACTCGCCTGCCTCTTCGTCGGTGATGCCAGCCGCTTCGGCGAAGCCGGTCTCGACCGGCCCGGGGCACAGCGCCGTCACCGTCACGCCGGTCCCGCGCAGCTCGGCGCCCAGCGCGCGGCTGTAAGAAAGGACGAAGGCCTTGGAGGCCCCGTAGCCGGCCTGGCCCGGCAGCGGCTGGAACGCGGCGGTCGAGGCGGTGTTGAGGACGGCCCCGCGGCGCCGGGCCACCATGCCGGGGAGGAAGAGGGTGCACAGGTCGACGACGGCCTCGACGTCGGTCCGGATCATGGCGAGTTCGGCGTTGCGATCGGCGCTGTGGACCGGCCCCATGGTGGTGAAGCCTGCGTTGTTGACGAGGACGTCGACCGTGAGGCCCCGGGCCTCCACCTGGCCGGGCAGCTCGCCCCGGGAGCGTTCGTCGGTCAGGTCGGCGGCGATCACCTCGGTCCGGACCCGGTGGGTCTGTGCCAGTTCGTCGGCGAGCCCCTTCAACCGGTCCTCCCGCCGGGCGACCAGGGTGACCCCGTGGCCCCGGCGCGCCAGCTGGCGCGAGATCTCGGCGCCGATGCCGGAGGAGGAGCCGGTCACGATCGCGGTGGTGTTTTCCTTGGGGGTTGGAAGTGCCATGGATCAGAGCGTAGGTGAGCCGCATCGCCGTGAAAATCGGCGCGTCGGCCCCCGTCGGATCACAGTTGGATGAAGTTCGCGCGTCGTCGCCAGCCCCACCTGGGTCTTCGCGAATCGCCAGTTCGCGTGGGGTTCACACCGCCGAGCCGGAGGGGGATACTGGGCAAAAGCGAACGGCAACCGGAGCACCCGCAGTTGCCCCTGACGGAAAGGAGCTGCCGATGTCATCGACATGCTCGACCGAGGAGGCAGGTCCGCCGGGTTGAGTCTGCGTCACCGAAGTCGGCTTTGGTGACGCCAACCAGAAGCAGCCACTTGGCAGGAAGCCCGGCGTATGACTGTGGCCGCGCTCGAGCCGGTGCGTGTGCCGGCCGGCCGGTAAGGCGGCCCCCGCACCTCTACGTCGCAGGCTGGGGCCAAGGGCTGTGGAACAAGAGAAATCACTACAAGTGAAGGACCGGCCGAAAGGCCGGTCCTTCTCGCGTCACGGCGCGGCGTTGACCTCGCCGACCAAGCACGGCGAAGCGGCGGGAGGCGTGCCAAGGTAAGTCATGTCCAGGACGCCGTCGCTCCTGCCGATGTTCCCCCTGTCGGCGGTCCTCTTCCCCCATGCGTCCATGCCCTTGCACGTGTTCGAGGAGCGCTACCGCGAGCTCACCCGGGTCTGTCTCGAGGGCGATGGTCGTTTCGGAGTCGTCCTCATTGAGCGGGGCTCCGAGGTCGGGGGAGGAGACCAGCGAGCGGACGCGGGCACGCGCGGCGTCATCACCCATGCCGCTGCGCTGCCCGACGGCCGCTGGCTGCTCCGCGTGCAGGGCGAGGCAAGGATCGCCGTCGAGGAGTGGCTGCCCGACGACCCCTATCCCCGGGCGCTGGTCACCGAGTGGCCGACCCAGGCCACGGACGACGACACAGACGCCGACTCGGACTCCGAAACACTCACCCCCGCGCTCACCGACACCGAGCAGCGGCTGCGCCGCGCCCGCGCCCTGCTGGCCGAGCACGGCGGCGCGCCGGCGCTGCCTCCCGACGAGACCTTCGACCCCGAGGATCCGGAGGCGGCCACCTGGCGGCTCTGCGCGTCGGCGCCCGTCACCACCTACGACGCGCAGCGGCTGCTCGTCGCCACAGGCACGGCCGCCCGGCTCGGCCTGTTGGGCCGACTCATGGACGACCTCGAGCTCGATCTCCAGTGGCTGCACACACCGGGGTGACAACTGGGTGCGCTACAGATAGACAAATACACGGAGGGGCGTTGTGGCTCCGTTGACATATTGACACTCAAAATGCCAAAAGGTTAGAGTGACCAGGATGATCGCGACGGTTGAGGACTTGACGAAGCACGTGAACGAGCCGCCCGAGCAGCAACCGCAGCCGCCGGACGGCCGCACGCTCCGGCGCCTGAACTCCTTCGACCGGGCCGTCGATGCCCTGCTCGACCTCATAGAGTCCGGGAATTCCTCGCCGACCGCCCAGCAGATCGCAGAGCAGTCGGGGATATCGGTGCGCACGGTGTTCCGGCTCACCGAAGACATCGAGCAGCTGCACGCGGCGGCGATCGAGCGCCAGATTCAGCGCACCGCCCACCTGTACGTGGAGATCCCCGCGACGGGGAGCCTCGCCACCCGCATCCGAACCCTGGTCGAGAACCGGTCCAGGGTCTTCGAGGCGATTGCACCGGCGCGGCGTGTGGCCGAGCGCTTGGCCGAGAGCTCGCCGCAGATCACGCAGGGCCTGGCCTTCCATCACGACATCCTGCAGATGCAGGTGGCCGAGCTCTTCGGCCGCGAGCTCTCCCGCATCTCCCGGGTACGGCGTGCCGACGCGCTGAGCGCGATCGATGTGGCCGCCAGCTGGGAGACATGGGACCACCTCCGACGGATCCAGGGATTGTCGATCACGTCGTCGGGACGCGTGGTTCGGCTGCTCATTGAGGGCGTCCTGGCCAAGTAGCGCCAGGTGGGCGCGGGCGTGAGCCCGACGGCACGCAACACGCAGGCCCGGCGATCCTGCAAGAGTTCTGCGGACGGTTCTGCGCGTGGCTCGACAGAGCCGGGGACAGACCGACGAGGGAGACACGATGGCCATCACACCGACGAGGGAGCAGTTCACCGAATTCGCGGAGGGCACCCGCGACGGGGAGATCGTCATGATCAACCTCTTGCACTTCGCCGAGCGCGATACCGACGCCGCCGAGCCCACAACGCCGAGCACTGGCGCCGGCGCCTACCGCGACTACAGCGACCAGGTCGTGAAGATGGTCGAGGCCCGGGGAGGAAAGGTCATCTGGACCGGTCGCCCCGAGAACGTGCTCATCGGGGACAGCGAGAAGGACGGCTGGGACCTCGTCGCGCTGGTCTCGTACCCGAGCCGCGCCGCGTTCATCGACATGGTGACCTCGTCGTCGTACCAGGAGGCGCACACCCACCGCGAGCGCGGGCTCGATCGCACCGTCCTCCTCGCCTGCGAGCCCCTGCTGAACACACTCGACCCGCGGAACCGCGACGAGTCCGCCGGTGCCTGAGGTGCCGGACCGCCCGCCTAACGGTAACCCACGCCCCGGACGCAACATCCTCTTCATCACCAGCGACCAGCAGCGCTTCGACAGCCTCGGCTGCAACGGCGGGACGATCGCCCGCACCCCCGTCGTCGACCGTCTCGCCGCCGAAGGACTCAACTACCAACGCGCCTACAACCAGAACACCGTGTGCATGCCGGCGCGCTCGACCATGCTCACCGGCCAGTACGTGCGCACCCATGGCGTGGTGGCCAACGGCGTCCCTCTGCCCGAGGACGCCCCCTCTATCGCGCAATATCTGCACGACGAGGCCGGCTACCGCACCGCCCTCCTGGGCAAGGCCCACTTCGAGCCCGGCTTCGACCTGCAGCTGCAGTTCGAGGAGAACGCCCGCGCCGCCCGCGGCGACATTGGCCCCTGGCGCGGCTTCGAGCGCGCCGAGCAGGCCATGCACGCGGCGGCCTGGGGCGACACTCCGATCGCGCACTACGGCCGGTGGCTGCGGCAGAACCACCCCGAGCACCGGCACAGCTTCGCCGGCCTCTTGCAGGGCGCCCCCGGCGGCGACACCGGAGCGCCCGAGACCAAGAACAACCCGATCCCGCGCGAGTGGTACCACACCGATTGGGTGGCCGACCTCACGGTCGACTGGCTCAACTCGCTGGCCGCCGAGGACCCGTGGTTCTGCTGGATGTCGTTCCCCGATCCCCACCACCCCTGGGATCCGCCGGCCTCGGAGCTGCACCGCGTGCCTTGGCCAGACCTCGACCTGCCGCCCGGTCACCCCGGCGACGACGACGCCATCCGCAAGATCCTGGAACGCAAGCCCGCGCACTGGCTCGGTTACTGGGACGGGTCCTTTCCCAACCAGGAGGGTGGCCCGGCCAACTTCGTCCCGGCCCGGCTGACGGACGACCAGATCCGGGAGGTCAACGCCAAGACCCACGTCATGAACGAGCTGATCGACGAGGCCTGCGGGCGCGTCCTCGCCGCCGTCGCGGCCCGGGGCTGGCTCGAGCACACCGACGTCTTCTTCACCACCGATCACGGCGAGCTCCAAGGCGACTACGGCCTCCTCTACAAGGGGCCGTATCACATCGACGCCTTGATGCGTCTGCCTTTTGTGTGGCGGCCGGCTCCCTCCGCCGGAATCGACGCGGCGGTCATCCACGATCCGGTCGGACAGGTCGACCTCGCCCCCACCTTCTGTGCCATCGCGGGGGTGGAGCCGGCGGAGTTCATGCAGGGCCGCCCCCTCCCCACGGCCGACGGCGAGCCGGGCCGAGACCGGGTGCTGTGCGAGTGGGACAGCCAGTTCCCCGGCTACGGGATGCACCTGCGATCCGTGTACCGCGACGGCTGGCTCTGCACGGTGTACGAGCCGTCGACCGCCGGGCAGCCCAATGGGCTGGAGGAGGCGTGGGGCGACGCGGTGCTGCGGCCCTGCCCCGTCGTCTACGAGCGGTCGCAGACAGGCCCGGGCGGCGTCGGCATCGCGACGGGCGAGCTCTACAACGTGGCGGAGGACCCGCACCAGTTCGAGAACCTGTGGGACGACTCTGCCTACCGGTCCCGCCGCGACGATCTGGTGGCGGACCTCTACGACAGCCTGCCGGCCGAGGTGCGACACCTGAAGGTGGTGGCGCCCGCCTGAGGCGTTCGCCTGCCGCCTGCCCTGCCGGGGGCGCACAATGGGCGGATGGGTGAATCGACGAGCAACGACGGTCGGAGTGGTTGGATCAGCTGGACGGGTGACTCCTGGGTCGACCTGCCGCCCGAGACACGCGAAAGGACCCGGCACACCATGATCGACCGGCACCGCGCGCGCGGCCCGTTACAGGCCGTCGTACAGGTGCACGTGTACGCGGAAGGGGCGACGCCGCAGATCAACTTCACACCCGACTGCACGCTCGGCGTCGAGACGGATCGCGAGACGCTGGCCGGCGTCGTTGCCCGGGCGCGTGACGCGCTGGCCGACTGGCGCTGATGCGTCGTGGCCGGGCCGCGTCAGGTCAACCCGGGCAGTACCGCGGCGAGGAAGCGATCCGGCGCCTCCACCATGGGGTAGTGGCCGACGTTCTCCATGCGGACTGCGGTCGCGTCGGGCCGAGCCGCCAGCAACGTGTCGACCATGGACGGGACCGCGACCGGGTCGTCGAGACCCCACACGATGTGCAGAGGCGACGGATCGGACTCGATACCCCCGGTGAAGCGCCGCTCGTTGGCGCGTCGCTCCTCGATATAGCGGATCAGGCGCGGCAACACGAGGTGGCCGTCGTTGTGCACAACCTGAGCCGCCGCCGGCGGCACCGGGTCCTCCGGCCATCCCGCAGGGACGAGCGGTGTTGCCGGGCTGAACGTGTCGCGCAGGCTCTGGGTGAGCGTGCCTTCGTTGATGGGGATCCCCGGCGCGAGCATCTCGTCGGGCAGCCCGAGCAGGAGCAGCTGCCCGTTCGTCAGGTGTGCCTGCTCTATGTAGATGCTTCCGTTGGTCACGACCCGTTGTGTGATCTCGACGCTCCAGGAGCCCTCGGCGCGTCGGGCCAGGAGTTCGCCGCCCACCGTGTCGCCCATATCGTGGGTCAACAGGGCGATCCGGTCGAGCTCCAGATGCGCCACGAACGCTGCTGCGATGTCGGCTTGCAGGGCCATGGTGTAGGCCTGGTCCGGCTTGTCCGACAGGCCGTAGCCGAGCATGTCGACGAGGAGCACGCGCCGTCCCGCCCGCAGGCCGTCGAGGACCGCGGCGTAGTCGAACGACGATGTCGGGAACCCGTGCAGCACCAGCAGCGGCGCGTGGACCTCGGGCCCGATGGCCGGTACGTCAATGGTGAAGACGCCGTGACCAGATAGCTCGCGCCGGGAGCCGATGGCGCTCCACCCCGACGTCGTGGTGATGGTCACGTGCCCGTCCTCACGTTGCCCGTCCTCATGTGCCGGCCAGCTTGCTCACCACAGGGGCGAGGGTCTCCCAGGCGTCCGACTCGATCGACCAGTACGAGATCCCGTACTCGGCGCGGCGCCACTCGAGCTCGTCGGCCATCTCGTCCAGGGTGCCCAGGAGCGCCAGCGGCACGTGCCGCGCGTCGGTCGGGTCGATGCCGAAGTGCGGCGCCATGGCGTCGGCCACGGCGGTGGCGTCGTCGGTGAGCATGACGAAGCCGATGAGCGCGTTCAGCTCGATTTCGTCGAAACGGGCACCTGCTGCCTCCTTGACCCAGCCCACCTTCTCGCGGGTGCGGGCGGGCGACGCGTCGGGCGCGGTCTCGGGGCCGCCGGTGCCCTCCCGTAGGTTGACGTTGATGCTGACGATGTCGGCGTGCTGTGCCGCCGTGGAGAGGACGCGCCGCCCCCCGCCGCCGATGATGAGGGGCGGCCCCGGCTTCTGCACCGGCCTCGGCGTGAGGGTGTGCCCGAGTACCTCGTAGTGGTCGCCGTGGAAATAGAACGGGCCGTCGGTTCGCAGAAGCCCTTGAATGACCTTGACCGACTCCTCGAACCGGGCCACCCGCACGGCCGGGTGGTCGTACTGCATGCCCGCCTGGTCGTAGTCGGTACGCATCCAGCCGGCCCCGAGGCTCATTTCGAGGCGTCCCTCGCTGAGGACGTCGAGGGTGGCGGCCTCCTTGGCCAGCACGAGCGGGTGGCGGTAGTCGTTGCCGAACACCAGCGCCCCCATGCGCAAGGTGGTGGTGGCCGCAGCGACTGCCGCCAGTGCCGGCACAGGGGCGAGCTGGTCGCCGAAGTGGTCCGGCATCAGGAGCGCGCTGAAGCCGAGATCCTCGGCCTTGCGAGCCTGCTCGAGCCAGGACTGGGCGGACCCGTCGGGCGCCTTGCTCAGCTGCGCGGCGAAACGGAACTTCCGGTCGTGCGGCACACCGACATCGTGCCCCAGCCGGGGTGGCCCGTGCTCGGTAGGGGCTCAGTCGCAGCAGGAGTCGCGCCACCCGCATCCGTGGCAGCGGAAGTGGGCGTGCTCAGGCCGTAGCGGGCCGGCGCAGCGGGGGCACTCGGCGAAGGTGCCGAGAGGGGAGCGGGTGCGGCGCGGCGGAGGCGAGCCCGTCTGCGAGCCGGCCGGCCGGATGCTGTCGCTTGACTCTGTCATGGTCTCGCCGACATGCTGCTGGGCGACCGTAGCGCGTCTCCCGGCTGCAACGGCGGACCGGCGTTGTACGATGCCTGTTGCGGTGGCCAAACTGATCTACTCCGCCATCACATCCCTCGACGGCTATGTGGAGGATGACGAGGGCAACTTCGATTGGGCCGCTCCGGACGAAGAGGTGCACGCATTCATCAACGACCTCGTGCGCCCGATCGGGACCTACCTCTACGGCCGCCGGATGTACGAGACGATGGCCGGCTGGGAGACGGAGGAGTTCATCGGTGACCGGCAACCCGTCGCGGTGGAGTTCGCATCGATCTGGCGGGCCGCGGACAAGATCGTCTTCTCCCGGACCTTGGAGGCTGCATGGAGCGCCAGGACCACGATCGTGCGGGCGTTGGAACCAGGCCTGATCCGGGCGATGAAGGCAGCAGCGGACAGTGACCTGTCTGCGGGAGGACCCGCGCTCGCCGCGCAGGCGTTCTCGGCCGGGTTGGTGGACGAGTGTCACCTCTTCGTGAATCCGATCATCGTCGGAGGCGGGAAGCCGGCCTTACCAAGCCGCATGCGGACGCGGCTCGACTTGCTCGACGAGCATCGATTCGGGAACGGCGTGGTCCACCTCCATCACCGCGTCACGACCACCTGAACGGTGATCGCGTCGCGTGACCGTGCGAAGACCGGGTAAGGCTCCTCCCGCGCCTGTACGCTTCTTTCGGCAAGCGGCGGATTGGGAGGTCCTATGCGCCGGAGCTGTGAGGTGAGCACCGTGGTCGGGGCTCCGATCGATACGGTGTGGAACGTGGTCACCGACGTGACGCGCGTCGGAGAGTGGAGCGGGGAGTGCCAAGGTTGCGAGTGGGTTGGGGGAGCCGATTCGGCCGTACCGGGTGCTCGGTTCCGAGGTCGAAACCGCCGGGGCTCCATGCGTTGGACGCGCGTGAACGAGGTGACTCGAGCGGAACCGCCTCACTCCTTCGTGTGGCACACGCTCTCGCGTTTCCCGTATCTCGATTCGACCGAGTGGCAGCTGAGCCTCGCCGAGGACAGCGCCGGAACCCGAGTCACAGAGTCGTTCCAGATCCTCAAGCTCTCCAAGGCGATGGAGCGGATCTTCGAGTTCGCTATGCGGGCCCATCGGGATCGCACGGCAGACCTCGAGTCGGACCTCGGCCGGCTCAAGTCGCTTGTGGAGGCCGGCCCTAGAGGAAGCTAAAGGGCGGGACGCCCGAGCTGATGCCCTTGAACAGGTCGCCCTTGGCGGCGACGAGCTCCAACGGCGTCCAGGCCGCGTCACGTGTCACCTGGCCCACGGCTTTGAACGCGCTCATCACGTAGATCTCGGCCCCGAATACCACGAAGATCTGCCCGTTGACGTCGGCCGACTCCGGCGCGGCCAGGAAGGCCACGACGTTGGCGACGTTCTTGGGGTCCCACTGGTCGAACTCGCCCTCCTTCGCGCTCATGCCGTCGCCCCCGAAGAGCGTCTCGGTCATGCGGGTGCGCGCCCGGGGCGCGATGGCGTTGGCGGTCACCCCGTACTTGCCGAGCTCGCGCGCCTCGACCACGGTCAGCGCGGCGATGCCCGCCTTGGCCGCGGCGTAGTTGGCCTGTCCGGCGTTGCCGAAGAGGCCCGCCTCCGAAGATGTGTTGATGATCCGCCCGGTGATCTCTTCCCCTGCCTTCGCTTTGTTGCGCCAGTAGACGGCGGCGTGGTGCGTGGTCGCGAAGTGCCCCTTGAGATGGACGCGGATGACGTCGTCCCAATCGGACTCGTCCATGTTGAACGACATCTTGTCGCGGAGGATCCCCGCGTTGTTCACGACGATGTCCAACGAGCCGAAGGTGTCGGCGGCCTGCTCCACCAAGTTCTTGCCGCCGGCCCACGAGCTGATGTCGTCGCCGTTGACGACGGCCTCCCCGCCGTCCTTCTTGATCAGGTCCACGACCTCTTCGCGCGGGGTGCACGTCGGCGCCGCCCTCGCCGTGAAGGCCTGCCCCCAGGTCGTTGACGACGACCTTGGCGCCTTCGGCTGCCAGCGTGAGCGCTTCCTCGCGCCCGATGCCACGGCCGGCGCCGGTCACGACCGCGACTTTGCCATCGAGCAGTCCCATGTGCTGTGCCTCCCGGAGGTCGGGCGCGCCGCCAGGTTCGCGGACTGCAGGTGTCCCGTACGGGCGCGCGGCCAGGCAGTGTGGCTGATCGCCGGGGTCAGGGGCAAAACCGGCTCAGCGCCTCGGCGGTCACCTGGTGGATCAGGGCGGTGGTCTCGGCCCGGGCGCGCTCGCGGCCGAAGCGGTGCGTGAGGCTGACGATCTCCATGCCTTCCGGCGGCGAGGTCCACAGGGGGCGGTCGGCGGCGCCGGCGATACAGAGGACGGGGAGGGGCCGGCTGGGTGGGTCGGCGTCGGCGCGGGCGCGGGCGCGGGCTAGGTCGAGGACGCCGCCGGGGACCTTGCCCTCGAAGGAGGGGGGATCGAGGTGGCCTTCGCCGGTGACGACGAGGTCGGCGTCGCGGAGGCGGGCGGCCAGACCGACGAGGGCGGCGACGAGGTCGAAGCCGGGCTCGATCCGGGCTCCGAAGACGAGGAGGCCACCGGCGAGGCCGCCGGCGGCGCCGGCACCGGGCACGGTCGTGACGTCGACACCGGTCTCGTCCTGGTAGCGCGCGGCCAGGCTTATCAGTCGCTCTGTCAGCTCTTCGATCTGGGCTGGGCCGGCGCCCTTCTGTGACCCGAAGAGCTTCGCCGCGTCGGTGAAGCGCGTGGTGACGTCGGACGCGACGACGAGGTCGATGCCTTTGAGCGCGTCGGGGGACTGTCTGACCACGTCGTAGGCGCCCCGGCCCCCGTCCGTCGTGGCCGAGCCGCCACAACCGATCACAATGCGCGCCGGCGCCCGCGTCCCGGGCGGCGAGCAAGAGCTGGCCGACGCCCGTGGTCGTGGCGCGCACGGGGTCATTGCCGCGGGGATGCGGCATAAGGGCGCGTCCGGCGGCCCGTGCCATCTCGACGACGGCGGTGGGCGTGTTGTGGGCTGCGGTGGGGTCAGGATCGAGATCGAGCAAGCGCCACTCCGCCTCGATCGGGGCACCGAGAGGGCCGGTGACGGTCGTGTGGCGGGGGGTGCCGCCAAGGGCGTCGAGCAGGCCCTCGCCTCCGTCCGACATGGGGACCTCGTCGGCCGTCCAGCCTGCCTCGCGGCGGCGTCGGCGGCGGCCGCGGCCACCTCGGCTGCCGTGGCCGTGCCCCGGAATTTGTCGGGCGCTGCGACGAGGTGGGGCACGGCGACGAAGTTACTGCGGCCCCCGCGAGCACGGCCCGTTGGTTAGTCACCGCCGAGTGGCTCGGGATTGCCCTACTCGGTTCGGCACGAATCAGTAGGTTTGCCTACTCAGTTTCCAAAGTAAGTAGTCAAAGGTACTTGTTTGGCTTGCTCTTACTAGAGCAAACCCGATACACGAGAGCGTATGTCATGCCTCCGTCAAGTGGATCGGACACCCGCCCCGGGCCGAGCCGTTAGCTTGAGCCGGATGGCAACCCTGAAGGGCGCGCTGCGGCGACTGCGTGGTGCGCCGCCGCCCATGCCCGGGACCCAGGGCTTTCGGGCCCTCGCGGGCCGGCCGGCGGAGGACGTGCTCGACCTGGTCTACGAGTTGGTGCTGGCGCGCGAGCCCGACCCGTCCGGGTCGCGGGCTATGTCGGACCGCTGCAGACAGGTGCCGTCACTCCCCAGGACCTGGCCAACTGGGCTGTCGCCTCCGGCGAGTGGTGGTCGGTGACGCCGTTTCGCGGACTGGGGCAGTCGCTGCATTTCAGCCGGATGGTCTTTGTACGCTCGCTCCCACCGGCGCGGCGGATCCTCGACCTCGGGGGCACGGCCCTCGGCAATCCCACCGGTGCGCTGGTGCTCATGGGGTACCCCTACCCGTTCGAGGAGCTCGTGGTCATCGACCTGCCCTCGGACGAACGCAACGAGCTGTACCGCGAGTCGACGCGCACACGAGGTGACGCTTACGGCGCTCGGCCCGGTGCGCTACCGCTACCACTCCATGGTCGACCTGTCCGGCTACCCCGACGACTCGGTCGATCTCGTCTACAGCGGGCAGTCCATTGAACACGTGCCGGTCGACGTGGCCGACACGGTGTTGACGGAGGTGCGCAGGGTGTTGCGGCCCGGCGGGTATCTCGGTCTCGACACCCCGAATGCCCGGGTCACCCGCCTACAGCAGCCCGAGTTCATCGATCCCGATCATGAGCACGAGTACACCGACGCCCAGCTGCGGGCGAAGCTGACGGCGGCCGGCTTCGAGGTCGTCGGCGCATGGGGGCTCAATCACGCGGGGCCCAGCCTGGCCGCCGGCGCGTTCGACACGGATCAGGTGGCGAAGGCGCGTGGCCTGTTTCACCAGATAGAGGACTGCTACCTGCTGGCCTACCTGTGCCGGGTGCCGGGCGACTGACGGAGCCCAGCGGGGAGGGTCCTGATCGGGGAGTGCGGGCGAGAGGACTCGAACCTCCACCCCCTCTGGGGACCGGGACCTAAACCCGGCGCGTCTGCCAATTCCGCCACGCCCGCGGCGGTCCCGCACGGCGGGTGATCAGGGAGTGTACGGCCGTGTGCCTGAGTGTGCCGTGCTCGCCAACTAGCCTCGTGGCCATGGCCAACCCACTCGAAGCCCCCACCATCGTGGCCGCCGGGCCCGGCGGGGGCATGGACCCCACAGGCGACATCTTCCAGCGGCTCCTCAAGGAGCGGATCGTCTTTATCGGCAGCGCGATCGACCAGGTGACGGCCAACCTCGTCTGCGCCCAGCTGATCCTGCTGGAGGCGGAGGACCCGGAGAAGGACATCTCGCTCTACATCAACTCACCCGGAGGATCGGTCACCGACGGCCTGGCCATCTACGACACCATGCAGTACGTCAAGCCCGACATCTCGACCATCTGCGTCGGCCTGGCCGCCAGCATGGGCCAGTTCCTGCTGTGTGCCGGAGCTCCCGGCAAGCGCTATGCCCTGCCGCACTCGCGGATCCTCATGCACCAGCCCTCGGGCGCCATGCAGGGCCAGGCGGCCGACATCGCCATCCAAGCCGAGCAGATCATCTACCTCAAGCGGATGATGGCCGAGCGGATCGCCTTCCACACCGGGCAGACGGTCGAGCGGATCGAGACGGACTCGGACCGCGACCGCTGGTTCACCGCCGAGGAGGCTTCCGAGTACGGGTTCATCGACCAGGTCATCGACCGCTCCGTGACACCGGCAGGGAACGCATAGGCGTGGCATTGGACGTCCCGGCTTCCTCGTCGGACGCAGCGCAGCGAACCGAGGAGGCCGCCGAAGAGCGCGTGGCCGACCAGTCACCTATGGCCGCCCGGGCGGCCGGCGTGGGCGCCCGCGAGGCGCGGCAGGGGCTCACGGCACGCGCGATCGTCACGCCGACCATCAGCGTCCGCCAGCGCCTGCGCGAGATCTGGCTCTCCCGTGAGCTCCTGATCTACTCTGGTCCGCACCGAGATCAAGGTCAAGTACAAGAACTCGGTGCTCGGGCTGATCTGGTCCATGGTCGCCCCGGCCATGACGCTGGTCATCTACTGGTTCGTGTTCGGGGTCGTTCTCAAGAACGGAATCCCGAATTTCGTGATCTTCCTGTTTGCCGGGCTCCTCCTGTTCAACCTCTTCCAGTTCGGCGTCAGTTCGGGCACCGGTGTGGTGGTCAACAACGCCGGCATCGTAAAGAAGGTCTCCTTCCCGCGCGAGATCCTGGCCCTCGCCGCTGTGGGTTCTGCCTGCGTCTTCTTCTTCTTCCAGGCGATCGTGATGGTCCTCTTCCTCATCGTCCTGCATCACAGTCCCGACTGGTCGTACCTGCCGGTGCTGCTCTTGGCTCTCGTCACCGGGATCGTCCTCGCCGGCGCGATCGCCGTGCTCCTTTCCGCCATCAACGTGTACCTGCGAGACACGCAACACCTGATAGAGGTCATCCTCACGGCGTGGTTCTGGGCCTGCCCCATCGTGTACTCGTTCCAGCTGCAAATCGAACAGAGGCTCGGCCCCAGGGGTCTGACCTGGGTCTACTTTCTCAACCCGTTGGTGCCCGTGGTGTTGTCCTTCCAGCGCTGCATTTATGCGGACACCGTCGTGCACATCGGCACGAATCCGGTCCCCCAGCAGATCCTGCCGCCCGACGGGATGCTCTGGTACGTCGGACTCGACCTCGGGGTGCTGTTCCTGGCGAGCGCCCTGTTCCTCGTCGCCCTGGCCGTCTTCGGCCGTCTCGAGGGCAACTTCGCCGAGGAGCTCTGAGCTGGTCGCATGAGCGATTTCGCGGTCGACGTCCGCAACGTCTCCAAGCGCTTCCGCATCGTCCAGGGCCGCTACAACTCGGTCAAGGAGCGGCTCATCCACGGCGGGCGCCGCAAGGTCACCGAAGACTTCTGGGCCCTGAACGACGTGTCTTTGCGTGTCAAGGAGGGTGAGACTGTCGGCATCCTGGGGCGGAACGGCTCGGGGAAGTCGACGCTGCTCAAGTGCATCTGCGGCATCCTCCAACCCACTTCGGGCGAGGTCGCCGTGCGGGGGAAGTTAGCCGGCATGCTGGAGCTCGGCGCCGGGTTCCAGCAGGACCTGACCGGCCGCGAGAACATCTACCTCAACGGGTCCCTCCTCGGCATGAGCAAGCGGGAGGTCGACCGCGTCTTCGACGCCATCGTCGACTTCTCGGAGCTCGAGGCGTTCATCGACGGCCCGGTGAAGTTCTATTCGTCGGGCATGTACGTGCGGCTGGGCTTTGCCGTCGCGGTCAACGTCGATCCCGACATTCTCGTCATCGACGAGGTGCTCGCCGTCGGCGACGAGCGCTTCCAGCGCAAGTGTCATCGACCGGGTGGACCAGTTCCAACAGGAGGGCCGGACGATTCTGCTGGTGACGCACTCGCCCGACAAGGTGCGCAGCATCTGCGACCGCGGGATCGTGCTCAGTCACGGCCGGCTCGTGGCCGAGGGGAAGCCGGGGGAGATCGATCCGGATCTTCCGCGAGGGCCTGCATGGCAGAAGGCTCCGGCATGTCCATCGTGGAACAAGCGGTCGCTGCGGTTCCGACCGTATCGCCGGCGTCTCGCGCCGACGCTCCCGACGTGGAGCGGCCGGTGCGCTTCCGAAATGTGCACCACGTCTTCTCCGGTGACAATTCCGTGCCCTACATGCGCACCGGGTGACGACCTGACGGTCGCTGTCGACTACGACGCCTTCTACGCCGACGGAGGACGTCGTCTTCTCGCTGGAGATCCGGGACGACGGTGGCAACACCTTCATGCGCACCGACACAACGATCATCGGCCTGACGATCGACGCTCCTCCGGGTCCCGGGGTGATGCACTTCGGGATTGGACGGATGCCGCTGCTCGACGGGACCTTCTCGTACGCCTGCGGGATCCAGAGCCGGAGCGGCATCCTCTATGACTGGCAAGAGGATGCGGGGACGTTCGAGGTGATGAACCCCGGCAAGACGACCGGGATCATGCGCATGGAGGTGCATGCTGCGTTGATCTCCAACGAGATCAACCTGTCGGACCCGTCCGCCGCGTTGGCGCAAAACCGCTGAGCAGGCCGCCGCGTGACCACACCAGATCCCGAGGCTCAGCCCGAGGCCGCACCCGACGACCCCCAGGCCTATGTGGCAGCAGGTCATGGCGGAGATCGCCGAGGAGGTGCGCCTGCGCCGGGCGTCGAGCGATCTGCCGCCCGAAGCTCGAGCGGGAGCTCGACGAGCTGTTCCTGGCGCACTCGCCGGTGGCCGGGCGGGGCGGCGACCTGGGCGAGGCTCTGCGCATGGTCGACGCCGCCACCTTCATCGACCCCGTCGTCCCGGTCGAGTCCGAGCGAGCAGCCGGCGCCGTCGTCAAGCGGGGTATGCGGTCGGTCTTGCTCTGGTACGTGGGTTGGATCACCCACCAGATCAGCCAGTTCGCCTCGGCCGTCAGCCGCGCCCTGCACATCGTCGACACCCGGCTGAACGACCTGGAACGCCAGGTCGAGGAGCAGCGGGTCCCCGGGACCGGCGTCGTCGAGTTTCCCGGCCAGCACGGGCCGGGCGCCTGGTGGGCCGAGACCGCCGTGGCCGCCGTGGCCAAGGTGCCGGGCCGCATCCTGCACGCCGCCTGCGGCGACGGCTGGCTCGTCCGCCTCGTCGACAAGGCGGGCGGCGACGCCTACGGGGTCGACCCGCGCGCCCACATCATCGATCGCGCGGAGCTCGGCGTGCTCGACCTGCGCGGCGAGGAGCTGGCCGGCGCACCTGCGCGCCGTGGCGCCGGCCGGCCTGGGCGCGCTCGTGCTGAGCGGCCTGGTCGACGGCATCGACGCCGGGTCGAGCGCGCCCAGCTCCTCACGCTCGTCGGCACCTGTCTCGCCCCCGGCGGCACGCTGGTGCTGCACTCCGCGTCCCGCCAGGCCTGGGACGCGGCCGACGCCCCCTACGAGGCCGACCTGTCCGCCGGCCGGCCGCTGCGGCCCGAGGCGTGGTGCCGCCTGTTCGAATCAGAGCGGGTACGAGGCGGTGGTTCATCATGGTCCGGCGGGTGCCGACTATCTGGTGACCGCGGTGCGGGCCGCCGTCGTCACGCCCTGATTCGTCCGCCGAGCGATGAGCGCCGCCGCCGGGCCGCACGGGGCGCCGGCGGCCGTGCACCAGTTCGTCCCGACGCTCGAACCCGCACGATGCCACGGGCACGCACACGCTCCTGCTGCGCAACGTGCTGCGCCGCGGCCGGATGGCGATCTGAGATCTTCGCCGAGGCGATCCACGACGATCTGGCCGCCGAGGCGTACAAGCATTGGATGTACCCCGACCACGCCGCGCCGGGCGACGTCGCCATCTACCAGTTCTCGACCTCGTCCGCGGTGGCGGGGTACCTGCAGGAGCGATCGCTGCCGCTCATCTTGGACTTCCACAACTTCACCGGCCCCGAGCTCTTCGCCGGCTGGGAGCCCCATACGGTCCGGCGGGCCGCGCTCGCGGCCGACGAGCTGGCCCGGCTGGCCCCTCGG
Source organism: uncultured Acidimicrobiaceae bacterium (assembly GCA_963808355.1). Taxonomy (GTDB): domain Bacteria; phylum Actinomycetota; class Acidimicrobiia; order Acidimicrobiales; family RAAP-2; genus Bog-473. Next base: position 925,509 of record CAWEFL010000002.1, on the reverse strand, counting down.
GCCGCACTGGGGTTGGCCGACAGCCCCTTCAACGAGCGCGGCCTGCGGCGCGCCGGGTGCCGGAACACGCGGTGGTGCCGGTGCTGGTGGACTACCACCGCGTCGGCCGCCGCGCCCGATCGCGCGAGTGGCCGACGAGCTGGCCGCGGCGAAAGCGGAGGGGGGCGCGGATATCCTCTTCGTCGGGCGCATCGTGCCCTCGAAGGCACAGCACGAGCTGGTCAAGGCGCTGTGGGCCTACCGCCGGCTCTACGAACCGCGCGGCGCGCCTTCATCTGGTCGGTGGCACATCGAGCTTCGGCTACCTCAAGGCGCTGCGAGGATTCGTCGAGGACCTTGGCTTGGCCGGCGCGGTGCGCCTGACCGGCGAGGTGACCGACGCTTCGCTGGCCGCGCACTTCGCGGCCGCCGACGTCTATCTCTCGCTGTCGGTCCACGAAGGTTTCGGGGTGCCGCTGGTCGAGGCGATGGCGGCCGGCGTGCCGGTGGTGGCGCGCGCCGTCGGGGCGGTGGCCGGCACGGTGGGGGACGCTGCGCTGCTGTTGGAGGCGGGCGACCCGGCCTACCTCGCCGCCGCGCTGCACCGAGTCTGCACCGACGAGGGCTCTGCGCGCGCTTCCTGGTGGCGGAGGGGCACCGTCGCGTCGCCGCGGTCTCCGGCGATGCGGTGGCCGAACAGGTCGTGGCCGCGGTGGCCTCGGTGGCCGGGGCGTCCTCGTGAAGGTCGCGTTCGTCACGCCGCGTTACGGGCCCCAGGTGATGGGGGGCGCCGAGACGGGCGCCCGCCAGTTGGCCGAGCACTTGCTCGCCCACACCGACTGGGAGGCCGAGGTGCACACGACCTGCGCGCTCGATGCGCATCACCTGGGCGGACGAATTGGAGCCGGGGACCTCCATCGTCAACGGCGTGCCGGTGCACCGCCACCCGTCGGCGCACGGCCGGCTGCGCGACTTCTACGAGCTCGACGGGCTCCTCCGCCTGGCGCCCGGGACGGCCACCATGGACCAGGCGAAACGCTGGGTCGACTACAACGGCCCGGTCTCGCCCGCAGCTGATCGATGCGGTCGGCGCGTCCGACGCCGATGTCGTCGCGTTCTACCCGTACCTGTACCACCCGACGGTGGCCGCCATCGGCAAGGTGCAGGCGCCGGCCGTGTTGCATCCGGCCGCGCACGACGAGCCGGCGCTCTACCTGCCCGTGTTCCGGGGCACCTTCGGCGACGCCGACGCGTTCTGTTTCCATACCGCCTCCGAGCGCAAGCTGGTGGAGCGGTGCGTACCCGGTGGCCGAACGGCCCCAGATCGTGCTGGGGCTTGGCGTCGGCGAATCGGCGGGCGCAGGTCGGCCCGGCGCGGAACTGACCGGGCTGGGGGACCGCCCCTACGTCGTGAGCGTGGGCCGGGTGGACGAGCACAAGGGGTCCAAGATGCTGGCCACTTACTTCGCCACCTACAAGGAGCGGCAATCCGGGACCGCTGGCACTGGTGCTGGTGGGTCCGGTCTCGGCGCAGCTGGACCCGCACCCCGACATCGTGACGACCGGCACGGTAAGCGAGCCGGACAAGTGGGACATCGTGCGCGACGCGCTGGTGGCCGTGTCGCCGTCGGCGCTCGAGTCCTTCTCGCTGGTCGTGATAGAGGCCTGGGTCGACCGGGTGCCGGTCGTGGTGAACGGCGCCTGCGGGCCGACCCGCGAGCACTGCGAGCAGTCGGGTGGCGGCCTGTGGTTCACCTCGTACCCCGAGTTCGAAGCGGTGCTCGACCGGCTGCTGGCTGACGCGGAGCTGCGGGCGCTGCTGGGGGCGCGGGGCCGCGTCTACGTGGACGCGCACTTCACGTGGCCGGTGCTGATTCAGCGCTACGCGCGCTTCTTGGACTCGGTGGCGGCTCGGGGGCGGGGCGTTCCGGGGCTCTTCTAGAACCCGGACATCCCCACCATGGGCTTGTTGAGGGGCCGGCCGCCCATGGACCCCTTGAAGGGTGCGTCGCCGTAGGCGAAGATGCCGCCGTCCGATGCGACGAACCAGTAGCCCTGCCCGTCGTCGGTGGCCTGCATGGCCAGCACCGGCTGGTTCAGCTTGATGTTGCCGGTGGAGCCGAAGAACGGCGCGCCGAAGGAGAAGACGCCGCCGTCGGACCCGATGAGCCAGTACCCGCCCGTGACGGGGTCGGCGGTCATGCCCACCATGAATCCGTTCAGGTGCAGGCCCGACGTGTCGCCGGCGAAGACGGCGTCACCGTAAGAAAAGACGCGGCCGGTCGTGCTCACCTCCCAGTAACCCTGTCCGTCCGGCGTGCTGGCCATGCCGACGATGTCTTGCCCCGGCACGGACGCAGCGGACCCGAAGAACTGTGCATCGCCGTAGGAGAACAGCCCGCCGTCGGACGCGACGAGCCAGTAGCCCCGCCCGTCGGGTGTGGCCGCCATGCCCACGACGGGCGCGTTGAGGTGCAAGTTTCCGGTCGACCCGTAGAACTGCGCGTCGCCGAAGGAGAAAATCCCGCCGTCGGACGCCACGAGCCAGTAGCCGCCCTGGTCGGGCGCCATGGCCATGCCGACCACCGGCTTGTTCAGCGCGAAGTTCCCCGTGCTGCCGCAGAACTGCTGGCCGAAGGCGAAAATCCCGCCGTCGGACGCCACGGTGAGGTAGCCGTTGCTCGCGGCGGGCGGCCGGTGGCAGCCGCCGAGAGGGTTCCCGCCTCCGACGAACCCGCTGAGCTTCTGGTCGTGGTGGAACTGCGGCCAGCCCCCGGACTCATCCGCGTTGGGTGAAGACGAGCCGAGGACGTCGAAGTGCTGCACGGTGCCCTGGGCGACGCCGGTGGGGCCGGCGACGGCGCCGTAGCCGGCGACGGTGATGCCGATGGAGCCGTCAGGGTTGGGGGTGACGAGTGGCGCGTTCTGGAAGCCGAGGGTGATCCCGACCCTCGCCCGCGCCATTCGTGCCGTCGTCGAAGTGGGCGACCTCCTGGCCAGTGGGGCCGTCGAGGATCTCTATGCCCCGGTCGGTCGGCACAATGACGTCCTGCGCCCCGCTCCCGGTGAGGTCGGCGGTGGTCACGGAGCCGATGACGGCGCCGATGACGTTCGTCTGCCAGATGGTGGCGCCCGTCGCGGCGTCGAGCGCGTAGACCGTGCCCGACCCGCTCCGGATGTCTGTGCCCTCGACGACGGCGGTGCGCCCGTTGCCCTGCACATCGGCCAGCGCCGGGCTGCCGCCCGTGGTCCCGTTCACCTTGTCGCTCCAGACCGGGTTGCACCGCGTGTTGAAAACCTTGACGGTGTCCTCGTCGCCGCCTCCGAAGAAGCTCCCGGTCCCGGTGGCGATGCCGTAGGCACCGTCGGCGAGGAACGCCCCGATGGCGGGGGAGGAGTCGACTTCCTCGGTCGTGTTGGCCTCACAGACAAGCCCACCGTGGTCGTTGTAGATGCGGACGTGGCCGCCGTTTGAGTAGTGGGTCCCCAGGGCGAAGCCCGCGGAGGACGCGCCGCCCGACGACGAAGTCGTCCTCCCCCGTGCCGTACAGGTCGCCCACTGCCGCGGTGGAGAAGACGCTGTCGGCGGAGAACTGCGGCCAGCCGGCCACGGGGTTGCCCGAACCGGTGCCAAGAGCGTAGGTCTCCTGCCCGAGCGAGCCCGCCTCGACGACGGAGCCGTCGGAAGTCATGGACGGCGAGGCTTGGACCCCGCCATCCGGCGCGCTCGTCGGTAGGGGGGTTCGCCACGACCTGGTTCCACTGCGGCGCGCCGTTCGGGCCGTAGGCGTAGTAGCCGCCGTTGACGGGATCCGCTGCGTTGCCCGTCCCGAAGTAGACGGACGAATTCCCGCCGACCGAGGCCGTCGAGTCGATCGGGATGTTGCCCGGGACAGCGTCGCCCCGGAACCCGAGGTTCGGCGTGGTCCCGGACGTGTGCGTCAACCCGCAGCCCTGGCCGGATCCCACGTCCTGTCCCTGCCCGTTCCCCCAGCCGGCCGGCACGCTTCCGTCCGTGAGGTGGAACGCATAGAGGTCACCCTCGCGGTCTCCAAACTCGACCGCCGGCGACCCATCCGGGTTGAACTCAACCGGCGAGGACTCCGCCACACCGCATGGCGCGTCGTCAAGCCAATGTGACCATTTGAGTTGGACGGTGAGCGGAGACGCCGCAGCGGCCCGAGGCGAATCGGCCGTCGTCGCGCCGATCGTCAGGCCGAACGTCGTCGCGGCCAGTGCAATGGCGGCCAACAGGGGCCGCGTGTTCGATACTCGGAACGTGCGTCACAGTCGTCGTTTGGTCTCCCGGGGCCGCCGGCACGAAGTTATCGGCCCCTCCCGCCACCGTCAGGGCGCCCCTCCGGGGGGCGCCGCGAGCAGGGCCGATAGCATCGGCCGCCGTGTCCGCACCCATTCTCCCTTCGCCCGGCGCCCATCCCGGGGGTGACAACGACGGTGGCAGCGGCGGCGGCACCCCGTCCGACCAGGAGCGGGCGGGCGAGGCACTTCGCGTGGCGTTCGCCCGCCTGGCGCCCCAGGGGAGCGACGAGTGGAACTTCATGGGCGCCTTCACCCAGCTGGGCGACCGCTACGGCCCGTACCAGCCCGGGGCGTCCGTGCTGGCCGACCTGATCAAGGAGTCCGGACGCACGCCTGACCGTCGGGCCGGTCGGCCTGGCCGCCGCCGCGGGACCGGCGCTTCGGACTCCGAAAGCGAGAAGTCGGAGGTCGAAGAGGCCATGGGCCCGGTGGTGGAAGCCCTCCGCTTTCTCGCCGCACGTCTCAGCACGCTCGAGGCCCGTCTCGCCTCACAGGACGTCCCCGTCGACGGCGCGGCGTGGCTCACGCCGGCGCGTGAGCTCGGCGATTGGGCGGGACCGGTCGCCGCCCATGTCGCAGCGCGGACACCGGGTGGCACCGTGGTGCACGCGGACTGCGGCGAGGGTGCGCTCTTGCAGGAGCTGTCGGACCGCGGCCTGGACGCGCTCGGGGTAGAGCCGCGTGGCGGCGTTGCGCTGCACGCGCTGGAGCACGGCCACGCGGTCGCCATGGCAGAGGCGCACGAGTACCTGGTCGGTTTGCCGTCACGCGAGCTCGGAGGTGTCGTGCTCAGCGGGGTGGTCGACCGCCTCCCCGTGCATGCGGTGCTGCCCTTGCTCGCCGAGTGCCGGCGCACCTTGGCGGACGGCGCGCCCATCGTGATCGTCTCCGAACCGGTGGCGGCGGCGGCATCGCGCCAGGCGCCGGCGGCCGACCTCATCGCCGGACGCCCGCTGCACGAGGCGACCTGGGAGCTGCTGCTCGACCGCGTCGGCTTCGCCGAGGTGGCGCCACTGGCCGGAGCCCCGGGGCGGGACGACCGGTTCGCGCTGACGGCGGTCACGCCTTCCTGGTGAGCGGCATACACCACTTCGTCCCCGTCCTGCACCGTGGCGATGCCGTCGGGCGGCACACGCTGCGCCTCCGTGACGCGACCAGGCGAAGAGGGATCCCGTCGGACATCTTCGTGGATTTCGCGGAGGAGGACACCGCGGACGAGACGAAGCCGGCGGCCTCCTATGCCGAAGCGCGGCGCGGCGGGGCGACGTCGTCGTCTACCAGTTCGCCACCGCGTCCGACATGGCACCCTGGCTGGCCGGTCGCAGCGAAACGCTCGTGGTGAACTACCACAACATCACCCCGCCCGAGCTGATGGCGCCGTGGGACCACCATCTCGCGCTGGGGCAGCTCCGGGCGCAGGGCGACCTCAGGGTGCTGGCGCCGCGCACGGCCCTGGCCGTGGCGGACTCCGCCTACAACGAGACGCACCTCGTGGCGGCAGGGTTCCCCTCGACCACGGTCATTCCGCCCAGCGCTGCCGTCGACGACAGTGTCGTGGCGTCTGTCACCGGGAGCACGGCCGGCCGGCCAAGAGGACGCGAACATGAAGGAGGCGGCGCCCGCTGGCTGGCGGTCGGGCGGGTGTCTCCCAACAAAGCGCTTGAGGACACCCTCGCGGCGCTCGCCGTGACGCGGGCGCACACCGACCCCGGGGCCACCCTGCTGGTCGTGGGCAAGCCAGCCACGGGCGCCTACGACGCGGCACTTCATCGCTATGCGGCGGAGCTCGGGCTGGCCGGCGCCGTGACGTTCACGGGCCACGCGCGCGACGAGACGGTGGCGTCGGCGTACGAGTCAGCAGATGTCCTCGTGGTGACCTCGGCACACGAGGGGTTCTGCGTCCCGGTCGTCGAAGCCATGGCCGCCGGCCTGCCGGTCGTGGCCGTGGAGCAGGGTTCGCTGCCCGAGGTGCTGGGGGACGCGGGGACCCTCGTCCGGTCGCGCGATCCGTACGAACTCGCCGACGCCATCAGCTCGCTGCTGGCCGAGGCGCCGCGTCGCACTGCCGTGACGGCTGCGGCCCAACGGCGGTGGTCCGACCTCGATCTGGCGGGCGCGGCAGAGCGCTTCGCCGGCCTGCTCTGCGCTCTCCGGGACGAGGAGGCGGCGCGAGGTCGCCAGAGGAGTCGGCGATGAGCCGCATCCATCAGTTCGTCCCCATGCTGCACCGGGCCGACGCGGTCGGCCGGCACACGTTGCGCGCTGCGGGACCTCTTTGTCGCCCGCGGTCTGGAGTCGAGGATCTACGTCGAGCTCGTTGACCCCGAGACCGAGGCCGAGACGCGCCCCTTTTCCGAGTACGCACAGGATGCGCAAAAGGGCGACGTCCTCGTATACCAGTACGCGACGGCCTCGGGCCTCGCGTCCTGGCTGGCGCAACGGCACGAGACGCTCGTCGTCAACTCGCACAATGTCACGCCGCCCGAGTACTACGCGGCCTGGGACAACCCTCTGGCCCGGCACCAGTTGGAGGCACAGATTCAATTGCGACAGCTGGCGCCTCGCGCCGCCCTAGGCCTGGCGGTCTCCGCCTTCAACGAATCGGAGCTGCGGGAGGCGGGCTTCGTTCGCACGGCCGTCGTGCCGCCGGCAGCCATGATGCCGGCCGGCGCTGCCGTCGACGACAACGCCCGGTTGCCCGGGCCCGAGGCCGGATCCGGTGCCCGCTGGCTCATGGTCGGCCGCATGGCGCCCAACAAGGGCATAGAGCTCGCGCTCGATGGCGCTGCTCGTGTTCCGCGCCCACCACGACGCGGACGCCACCTTGGAAGTGGTGGGCCGCTCCGTCGTCTCCGCCTACACGGACGCGCTGCACCGATACGTCGACGAACTCGGACTACGCGGCGCGGTGATCTTCCGGGGCACAATGAGCGACGGCGAGCTGGTGGCAGCAATGGCACGCGCGCACGTGCTCGTGGTGGCCTCGCAGCACGAGGGCTTCGGCGTGCCGGTTCTGGAGGCGATGACGGCCCGCCTCCCCGTCGTGGCCAACCGAGCGGGGGCGCTGCCCGACGTAGTCGGCGACGGCGGCGTGCTGGTCGACGCACGCGATCCGTACGAAGTGGCGGGGGCCATCGCGCGACTGCGAACGGACGATGCACACCGGGCTGCACTGCTCGAAGCTGGCGCTCGGCAGGTCGCGACGCTCGGCCTCGATGCGGCGGGTCACCGCGCCGTCGAGAAGATCGCCGCGCTCCGGCGCTGAGGCGCCCGGAGCGCCCGCCCGTCACGCGCCGACGGCCTGCCGGACCAGTGACACGAATCGGTCCGTCGACACCCCCAGGTCGAACCGCGCGGCCCGACGCAGCCCCGCCGCCGCCAGCTCCCCCCGCAGCCGCTCGTCGCCCAGCACCCGCCCCACTGCGGCGGCGAACGGCACCGCCGCCTTGTCCGGCAGCACCAGCCCGGCGCCCGCCACCGTCTCCGGCACGGCCGTCACCCCGTAGGCGACGATCGGCACGCCGTGGCCCATGGCCTCGGCCAGCGGCACGCAGAACCCCTCGTGGTCCGACGCGCTCACGAACACGTCGCCCGCGCGAAAATACGCCTCGAGCTCCGGCCCCGTCACGGAGCCCGGCAGGAACACCGCATCGCTGAGCCCGAGCTCAGCCACGAACCCACGTAGCGCCGGCTCGTAGGTCTCGCCCAGTGGCGAGCCGACGAGGTGCAGCCGCGCCGCCGGGTCATAGATGCGGCGCACGACCTCCAACATCTTCACCAGGTCGTGCGGTGCCTTGTGCGGCGAGATCTTGCCCACGTACAACAAGTCAGCACCGCCGCTGCGCGCCCTGCGCTCGGCCAGCGACCTCGCCAGCACCGGATCGGGCTCGTCGCTCTTCGTGTGCATGTCGATGAGCAGCGGCACCACCGCGGTGCCTTCGTAGCCGAGCCCGTGCAGCTCCGACTCGTTGAAGGCGGAGTCGGCCACGGCGAAACGGCTCTGCGCGGCCAGCCGAGCCAGCTGCGTGCGCCCCAGCGCGGCCTCGTAGGCCACGTCCGGTTCCCAGTCGCGCAGCAGAGCCGCCGGCGTGATGTTGTGGTAGTTGACGAGCTTCGGCTCGGGCCGCGCCGAGAGGATGTCGTAGACCGGGCTCCCGATCGACGCTTGATACAGCAGCCACCGCCCGCGTCCCGCCCGGCCCAGCTCGGTGACGGGCCGACCCTCCTGCTGCACGTCCGGCGTGCACGTGCCGTAGTAGACCTCGGAGTCGATGCCGACACCGCGCAGACCGTCGCGCAGGTTCAGCGTGTGCACCCCGATCGCGTCGCGGCTGGCGAGCGACGGAATGACCTGATCGACGCGCATCGGGCGTGCAGTGTACCGGTGCGCCCGCTCCTCCATTGGGCCGACCATGCCCCAGACGAGCACGTCACGTCGGTAGCATTGGCCGCATCGTGTGGCACGGTTTCCGACCAGCGCGGCCTGCGTCACCTCCGTGTCGGCCGCATCACCCGCGTGGGCCACGTCATCGTCGTCGGCGTGTGCGTGTCCCTTCTTCGGGATGGCAGCCGCCCTGGTCGTCCCCGCCGTCCCCGCGGCGGCCCACGTCGACGCCGCTCAGCCCCGCGCGATCCCTCCGGACAGCACGGACGTCCGCATCGCCATGACAGAGAACGACGGGCTCGATGTCATCGTGGCCGGCTCCGGCGGCCAGGTTTCGGCGCCGGGCGTCACCAGCGCCGCGGCCGTTCGGTTCCAGCAGACCGCAGGGAGCTGGGCCGTCGAGACCGGCCCCGGGTGTGCGGGCCCGTGGTCTTCGCCGGTACTGACGAACCAGACCACGCCGACGGCCTCGCCGACCGGCGGGGGGCTCCTGATGCTGTGCGTCGCCAGCGGCAGTCCGACCGTGCGCGGGACGTTGAGCGCGCTGTACAACTCGTCCAACCAGGCGCGCACGGTGAACACGCTGCCGCTCGAGCAGTACGTGGCGGACACGGTGCCCGGGGAGTCGGAGTCGAGCTGGGGCAGCCTGGGCGGCGCTGGTCCCCAGGGCATGCCTTGGGGTTTCCAAGAGCTCGAGGCCCAGGCCGTCGCCGTCCGGTCCTACGTGCTCTCCAACCAGGGCGGCTACGGCGGCTACGCCGACACCTGCGATCTCTCCTGCCAGAACTACCGGGGCAGGGCGTACGAGACGGCGACCAGCATCGCGGCCGCCAACGACACGGCGGGCCAGGTCATGGTGATGCCCAACGGTTCCATCGCCACCACCGAGTACTCGGCCTCCACCGGCGGGTACACCTCGAGCTCCAACCAGCAGTCGCCCTTCAACGCGGTCCCCGACGACGGTGACGCCGTGTGCGTGTCGGGCGCCTGCAACCCGAACCACCACTGGACAACGTCGGTCGGCTACGGAGCGGTGGAGTCGGCGTGGCCGACGATCGGTACCTTCACCGGCCTCTCCAACCCGGTGGAAGACCCGGGCCGTCCCTACGACTTCCCCGCCGCGGGGCGGATGGACTCGATCACGATCGACGGAACGTCTGGCAGCGTCACGGTGCCCGGGACCGAGTTCTACGTCGACCTCGGCCTCAAATCCGACCTCTTCACGGTCAACTCCACGAGTGGCGGCACCCTCTCCATCACCGGCCAGGGCTGGGGCCATGGCATCGGCATGGGGCAGTGGGGTGCGCTGGGGTACGCCATCGGCCAGGACCACGGCGACGGCACTTGGACCTACACCCAAATCGTGGACCACTACTACGGGCCGGCCCAGCTACAGAGCCTCGCGGACGTCAGCTCCTTCGCTGGCAGCAGCGGCGGGGTCGGCGGCTACTGGGTCAACGCGACCGACGGCGGTGTCTTCAGCTTCGGCAACGCGCAATTCTGGGGGAGCACCGGGAACATGAGGCTCAACAAGCCGGTCGTCGGGATCGCGGCCACCCATGACGCGCAGGGCTACTGGGAGGTGGCCACTGACGGCGGCGTCTTCAGCTTCGGCGACGCGCACTTCTGGGGCAGTACCGGCAACATCGTCCTCAACAAACCGGTCGTGAGCATGGCCACGACCCCCGACGGCGGTGGCTACTGGCTCGTCGCGTCCGACGGCGGCGTTTTCAGCTTCGGCGACGCGCACTTCTGGGGGAGTACGGGCAACCTCGTGCTCAACAAGCCGGTGGTCGGGATCGTGCCAACGCACGACGGCGGCGGCTACTGGCTCATCGCCTCCGACGGCGGGCTCTTTGCGTTCGGCGACGCCGCCTACCACGGCTCGCTCGGCGCGTCGCCCCCGCCCACGCCGATCGTGGGCGTGGCCCCGACGCCCGACGGAGGGGGCTACTGGATGCTCGAGGCGAGCGGCACCCCCCACTCCTTCGGCGACGCCGCGTCGGCCTCGCTGAGCGCGGCGTCACCCCCGCTGTCGGTGCTGACCAGCTCCATGACGGCCATGATCCCCGACTTCAGCGGGCAGGGCTTCGACGCGGTGGACGGGTCGGGCCGGGTCTTCGCGTTCGGTGACGCGCCCTACTTCGGCGACGTGACCACCGCCGTGCCTGGCTATGCAGGACACGCCGTCGGCATCACCGTCACGCCAGGCTAGGAAGCGTCGGCCGACGGCGACGCCGCCACGTCGCGCAGTCGCGGGAACCGGCGCAGGCGGCCGAGGGGTCCCAACTTTCCGGCGTCGACACCGTGGTCCGCCGCGTTGAGGAGACGCAGATCACCGCGGCTGTTCCCATAGGCCCACAGCACGGGTTGTGCGGCGCCGTTGCTTGACAGCAGGCCCTGCGCGCGGAGGTGGACGACCAGGCGCGGCGTACTTCTCGGCGCCGCGGCAGTTCTTGCCCTCGTAGCCCCCGGTGAGCAGCCCGCCCCCGCCGACGGCGAGGCGCGTGGCCACGACACCGTCTACGCCGAGTAGCTCCCCGGCCGGTCCCACGTAGGCCTCGGGCGACGCCGAGACGACGACCGTGTGGTGGCCCCGCCGGCGATGCCACTCCAGGCGGGCGCGGGCGTCCTCGCGCAGGTGGCGCCGCAGGTGCCGGGCGGCGAACGCCGCCGAGCGGCGGTCGACCTCCGCCGCGGGGAGGCCCCCCAGCAAGCGGATGAAGATCTTCTCCTTGACGTCGTCGGCGGCCGTCCCGCCCACGACCGCGGCGCGCAGGAGCGCCGGCGCGTAACGGACGAGCGTCGCCAGCACTGGCCAGAGGCCGCGCAGGTCGAAGAGCCACGGGAACGCGCTCCCGGCGTCGGTGAGCGTCCCGTCGAAGTCGAACGCGGCGACCGTGGCGCGGCCCGGCGGCCCGCCACGCTCCGCCATCGCGTCAGTCGAGCGCAGCGCCACCGCGGCCGGCACCTCCCGCGAACTTGGCCGCTCCGGCCAGCGTCTCCCCGCTGCGGACGACGTCGCGCCCCGCGCTGCGCCTCGTTGCGTGCGGCCTCCTCTTCGCTCATGCCCCACTGTTCCAGCGCGCGCATCCGGTCGGAGCGCAGGCAGACCTGGGGGAGCGCGGCCAACTGGTGGGCCAGGGCGAGCGCCCCGGCCAGTGCCTCGCCCGGGGGCGTGACCCGGTTGGCCAGCCCCAGGGCCAAGGCCTCGGGCCCGGCCACGGCGCGACCGGTGAGGATGAGATCCATGGCGCGGCTGTGCCCGATGAGACGGGGCAGGCGCACGGTGCCCAGATCGCAGAGCGGCACCCCGAAGCGCCGGCAGAACACGCCGAACACCGCGTCCTCGGCCGCCACCCGCAGGTCGCACCACAGGGCCAGCTCTATGCCCCCGGCGACCGCGTAGCCCTCCACCGCCGCGACGACGGGCTTGGACAGCGTGAGGCGGGTGGGGCCCATCGGCCCGGGCCCGTGGTCAGGGATGGGGCGCTGGTCGCCCTCGGCGATCGCCTTCAGGTCGGCCCCGGCGCAGAAGGTGCCGCCGGCGCCGGTGAGCACGGCGACCGAGTAGGCGGCCTGCTGGTCGAAGGCCTCGAAGGTCTCGCGCAGGTGGTCGGCGCAGAGGCTGTCCACAGCGTTGCGCCGCTCGGGCCGGTTGATCGTCACGACCAGGACCGGGCCGTCGTGCTCGACCACCAGGGTGTCGGTCTTGTAGGGGAGGTACGAGGCGGCGGGCGGCGGGGGAGCCATGACGGCATTCTCGCACGGGGTCGGTGGCCTTCCGCACATGGAGCGGGGGCGGAAGCCCTGGTGGGGGTCCGGATTCGGGCCCGCGGGGGCGGCTGCCGCCAAAAGATGACCAAACATGTCGACAATTGCGGGAGCAACCGGTAAGGTCACAGCCGCAAGAAACGGCATCACCAATCAGGAGGACAGATGGCAGTACGCCTGGGGGACACCGCCCCCGACTTCACCGCCGACACGACCGAGGGCACGATCAATTTCCACGAGTGGCTCGGCGACAGCTGGGGGATCCTCTTCTCCCACCCGAAGGACTTCACGCCGGTCTGCACGACCGAGCTCGGTGCGTTCTCCAAGGCCAAGGCCGAATTCGACAAGCGCAACACCAAGCTCATCGGCATCTCGGTGGACTCGGTCGAGTCGCACAAGGGGTGGGCGGGGGACATCGAGGAGACGCAGGGATCGGCGCTCTCCTTCCCGCTCATCGGGGACGAGGACCGCAAGGTCTCGGACCTCTACGACATGATCCACCCCAACGCCAACGACACCCTGACGGTGCGCTCGGTGTTCATCATCGGGCCCGACAAGAAGGTCAAGCTGACGCTGACCTACCCGGCGTCGACCGGCCGCAACGTCGACGAGATCATCCGGGTGCTCGACTCGTTGCAGCTGACGGCCGACTACCAGGTCGCCACGCCGGTCAACTGGAACGAGGGCGAGGACGTGATCATCGTCCCCGGCCATCAGCGACGACGACGCCAAGGACCAAGTTCCCGAAGGGCTGGAAGGCCCTGAAGCCCTACCTGCGGGTGACGCCACAGCCGAACCGCTGACTGCGCCGCCCCAGCGGTCAGCCCGTACGCAGACGTGTGGCGCGCCATGGGCGTGTTCCCGCCGCCTGCGAGCCCCGGGTCCGTCAGTCGGAGGGCGGGACCAGCTCGTCGCGCAGCTGGCGCTTGAGCACCTTGCCCTGCGGGTTGCGGGGCAGGGGCTCGGAGCGGAACCAGATGTGGGTGGGGACCATGAAGCCCGCCAGCCGGGCTTTCACGTGCAGAGCCAGCTCGTCGGCCGTCACCTTGGCGCCCGGACGCAGCACGATCACGGCGCCCACCTCCTCGCCCAGGGTCGGGTCGGGCACTCCGATGACGGCGCAGTCGGCCACCGCGGGGTGTTCGAAGAGTGCGGCCTCGACCTGCACCGAGTACACGTTCTCGCCGCCCCGGATGATCATGTCCTTGGCGCGGTCCACGATGTAGATGAAGCCCTCCTCATCGAGCTCGGCGACGTCGCCGGTGTGGAGCCAGCCCCGCGTGAAGGTCGTGGCCGTCTCGTCCGGCCGCTGCCAGTAGCCGCGCACGACGTTGGGCCCCTTGACCCAGAGCTCGCCGCGGACCTGGCGGCCGTGGGGGGCCAGGTCGTCCGGCTCCTCGCCCGGATAGCCCTCGGGCACCACGGCGACGTCGCACACGGGCACGGCCGGCCCGACGCTCTCGGGCTTGGCGATGTAGTCGCCACCCGAGTTCATGGACGTGACCGACGACGTCTCGGTCAGGCCGTAGCCGTTGGAGGGCTGGCCGATGGGCCATGCCTCGCGGATACGGCGGACAAGATCGGGCGGCGCGGGCGCGCCGCCGTAGGACACGCCGCGGATGGACGAGGTGTCGAACTTGGAGAAGCTGGGGGAATCGAGCACCTGCATCACCATGGCGGGGACGCCGCCGAAGGTCCCGATCTTCTCCCGTTCTATGAGCTGGAGCGCGCGCTCGGGGTCGAAGTGGTGCATCATCACGATCTTCCCTCCGGCGGCGATGTTGCTGACCATGATGGAATGGCAACCGGTGGCGTGGAAGAGCGGGACCGACAGGAGCATCGCGGGCTGGACGCGCGCCTCGGGCGGTGTCTCGTCGGTCGGGACGAGGGTGGAACCGAACCGGAGCCCACCGCGGGTGTTGAGGAAGAACAGGCTCATGAGGTTGGTGCACATGTTGCGGTGGGTGCCCACCGCGCCCTTCGGCCGTCCGGTGGTTCCCGACGTGTAGAAGATGGTGGCGTCGTCCTCCGGGTCGATGGTCACGTCGGGAGGCGCGGCGGCGGCGTCGACGTCCCCGACGGCCAGGGGGAACGGCCACTCGGGCACGGGTGCCGCGCCCGTTCCGGCGGCTCGCGGACCGCCAGCGGGACGGAGCTCTCGGTGCGGTGCTCGTCGGCCACGATCACCGCGCCGCAGCTCGGTCAGGCCCCCCGAGGAAGGGCCGGATGCGCTCGGCGCGCTCCGTGTCGACGAACGCCACCTTCGAGCCCGAGTCCTCCAATCCGTAGTGCAGCTCCTCGCCGCTCCACCATGCGTTGAGCGGCACGACGACGGCGCCCGCCAGCGCGGCGGCCCAGAACGCCATGACCCACTCGGGGAGGTTGCGCATGATGATGGCGACCCGGTCGCCCTGGGCCACCCCGAACGTGTCGCGGAGGCGGTGCGACAGGGTGCAGGCGATCCGGTAGTGCTCGGAGAAGGTCGTGCGCTCGTCCTCGTAGACGAGGAAGACGGCGTCGCCATGGGCCAGCGACATGTCCATGACCGCGCGCAGCGAGGACGGCGCATGCTTCCACGCCGGGTCGGGACGCCGCGGATGTCGATCTCCTCCATTTCGAAGAGCTGTCCCGCTGCGGTCAACTGGGCGTTGGCCTCGGCCATGGTCATGGCGGGCGTGTCCTTGCCCGTCGGGTCGGTCTGTGTCATGGGTGCTCCTCGGTTCCGCGACGCCGTCATGGTCCCCGGCCGGTGCTCCGCTATCCGGGCCGAGGTCGAAGAGGGCGTCGCGGTAGTAGGCCAGCTCGCAGACGCTCTCCCGGATGTCGGCGAGGGCGCGGTGCCCGCCCTTCTTGTCCGGCGCCGCCTTGATGACGTCGGGCCGCCACCGCCGGCAGAGCTCCTTGACCGTCGACACGTCGACCGAGCGGTAGTGCAGGAAATCCTCCAGGTCCGGGAGCTGGTGGCCAGGAAACGCCGGTCGGTCCCGATGGAGTTCCCGGCCAGCGGCACCGTGCCCGGTTCGGGGATGTGCGTCTTGAAGAACTCGAGCGTCTGCGCCCCGGCGTCGGCGCAGGGTCAGTGCCGACGCCTCGACCGCGGCCAGCAGACCCGAGCGGGTGTGCATGGCGCGGACGTACTCGTCCATCGCGGCCAGCTGGGCGGGTGTGGCGCGGACCACGAGGTCCGGTCCCTCCTCCACGAGGGCAGGTCGTCGTCGGTGACCAGCGAGGCGATCTCGAGGATGGTGTGGCGGGCCGGATCGAGCCCCGTCATCTCCAGATCGATCCAGGCCAGCACCGGCGGCATGCTACCGGCCGGTCGCGGCACGCGTGGGGCAGCGGCAAAAGATGGCGCCGGACGCCGGGTACTGTCCGGCGATGCTGCGCGTCCCACTGCACCAGCTCGACGAAGAGCTCCCGGTGCCGGCCTACGCCCGCGCGGGCGACGCCGGCGTCGACCTCATCGCCCGCGACGGCGCGGTCTTGGCGCCGCGGGGCGGCCGGGCGCTCGTGCCCACGGGGGTGGCGGTCGCCATCCCGCCGGGGCACGCCGGCCTCGTCTTGCCGCGCAGCGGCCTGGCGTTGCGCCATGGTGTCACCTGCCTGAACACGCCGGGACTGATCGACTCGGGGTACCGGGGCGAGCTCCAGGTGGTGCTGGTGAACCACGATCCGCGAACACGACTACACGGTCGCGCGGGGGGACCGGATCGCCCAGCTGGTCGTGGTGCGGGTCGAGGAGGTCGCCTTCGACCTGGTGCCGTTGGACGGACTGGGCACGGCGGAGCGCGGGACGCGGCGGCTTCGGGCACACCGGCACCTGACGGCGGCACATGACGGCGTTTGGGCACAGCGGGTAAGAAGGGGCCGTGATGCAGCCGCTCGGAGGCATGGATGCGGCGTTCCTGTCACTCGAGACGGCGACGACGCCGATGCACGTGGGCGTCGTGCTGCTGCTCGACCCGCCCGAGGGCACGCGCTCGCTGTTCTCTCCCACGACCCGCTACGCGCAGATCCGACGGGTGATCGCAGCAACGGCTGCACCTGGTGGCGCCCATTGCGGCAGCGTGCCGTCCGGGTCCCCTTCGGGCTGCACCACCCGGTCTGGGTCGACGACCCGGAGTTCGAGCTGGACGACCACCTGATGCGGGCCAGCCTGCCCTCGCCGGGTGGCGCAGCCGAGCTCGACGGTTTCGTGGCGGCGGTCATGAGCCGCCGCCTCGACCCGGACCGGCCGCTGTGGGAGATGTACGTCGTCGAAGGGTTGGAAGGGGAGCGGACGGCGCTCATCGCCAAGGTGCACCACGCCATCCTCGACGGCGTCAGCGGGGCGTCCGTGCTTGGCTGCCTTCCTGGACCTGACGCCGCGGGCGCGCGTGGTCGCGCTGCCGCCGGCGTGGGATCCGGCGGCGCTGCCGTCCAACGCCCAGATGCTGCTCCACGCGGCCTCCTCCTTGGCCCGCCAGCCCGGCGTCGCGCTGGGGACGGTGCAGGCGGGGGTGGACGCGGTGGCCGACCTCGGCATGCACAACCGCGAGCTGGTCGGACGCGGCGAGCAGCCGCCGCCCGGGTTCTTCTCCGCGCCGCGGGCGTCCTTCAACGGCGCCGTGTCGAACCGCAAGCGCTTCGCCTCGCTCACGGTCCCGCTCGACGACGTCAAGTTGGTGCGGCCGCGCGTACGAGGCCACGGTGAACGACGTGATCCTGGCCTCTGTGTCGGGCGGCCTGCGCCGCCTGCTGGAGGACCGGGGCGAGCGGCCCGACGCGTCGCTGGTCGCGATGGTCCCGGTGTCGACGCGCCCGGCCGGTCAGGGCGAGGAGCTCGGGAACCAGATCTCGGGCATGCTCGTGTCGTTGGCGTCCGACGTCGACGACCCGGTGGCCCGCCTCGACGCCATCGCGGAGTCGTCCCGGGTGGCCAAGGAGCAAGAGAAGCTCCACCGCGGGCGGCTGGTTGGCGACCTGGCCCAGATGGCGCTGCCGGCCTTCGTGTCCGCGGCTGGCGCGCGCCATGGCGGGGACGCGGCTCTTCGACAAGGTGCGCCCACCCTTCAACGTGGTGGTCTCGAGCGTGCGAGGCCCCGACTTTTCGCTGTTCTGCGCGGGGAGTCGGGTGGTGGACATGTTCCCGGTCGGGCCGATCGCCGAGGGGATCGGGATCAATGTGACTGTGCTGTCGTATCTCGACCGGTGCACTTCGGCTTGTTCGCCTGCCGGAGGCTGTTGCCCGAGCTGCACGACCTGGCGTCCCACGTCGACGAAGCGTTGGCCGAGCTGGTGGCGTGTGCCCTCGACGCCCGAGGCGCGACGGCGTAGAGGAGTTTCTGTGCCGCGCGGCGAGGCCGGCCCGTGTCCGGACACCCGCGAGGTGGCGGCGCGGGCCAGGGGGACGGGGAGCGACCCGCGCCGCCTACCTCGGTGGCACAGTGTGGGGAGCGGTTACGACCCGGAGGTCGCGCCCGAGCTCGAACCGCTCGGTGCCGGATAGCCGCTCCCGGCCGGTGGCGCGCCGTGGGCGTTCGAGCCGGACCCCATGTTGGGGCAGTTCCTGGTGGAGCCGGAGCTCGAGTTGGAGCTGCCCGAACTCGAGGAGCCCGAGCTGGAGCTGGAGCTGCCGGTGTTCCCCGTGCTCGAACCGGACGACGACGGTGCTGTCGTCGACGCGCCGGTGCTCGAGCTGGAACCGGAACTGGTACTCGGGGTCGAACTCGACGTGGTGGCCGCGCTGGCGACCAACGCGCCGCCGGCGAGGAGACCGGTCGTCAACGCGCCAACGGCGAGCACGTTTCGCAAGCGGAGTTGCATAGGAGGTATGCCTTTCGTCTCTGGTGCAACCCCCTCCATTCGGAGGGCACTGCTCAGCGTGCGCCCCGGACCTGTGGCCAATCGCACAGCGCATTAGGCGAATGGGTGGAGTTGCCTTGCGAACGGGTGACGATTCTCAGGAAGCGGTGGTCACCGAGGCCGCGGGTCGGGCTTGTCCGGGCTCAGGCGCGCTTGGCGGCTCGCCAGCAGTACGAGCGCATGGGAACGTCCAGCACATCTTGGCCTACGAACTCGTCCAGGCCGTCCAGGTAGGTCGTCATCGCGGTGAGGTGGGCGTCACGGGTATCGCCGGCCATTGTGATCACCGAGCTGTAGGTCGTCGCCAGGGTTATCAGATCCCCCTTCGACATGGGCTGCGTCCATCGGAAGAGCGCGGACTCGGGAGCCTCAAAAGGACTTCGGCCGCTCAGCACGACGTTCACAATGTGGCGCTCGCGGCGACGGGCGTCGACGGCGATCGTCTCGTCGCGGGACAACTCGGTGCCGCCCGCCCACAGCGATCGCATCCAATCGACCGAGCGGTCGGACCGCTCCAGACCAGGGCGAGGCGCCCTCGTGGGCGCAGCACCCGCGCGGCCTCGGGCACAGCTCGCTCCTCGTCGACCCAGTGCCACGCGGAGGCGGCGATGACGGTATCGACGCTGGCGTCGGTGGCGGGAATGGCCTCGGCCCAACCGGCGAGGACCTCGACGCCCGGCGTTGTGGTGAGGAGGGCTCGCATGCGGTCGTCCGGCTCGACGGCCGTGACGTGGGCGACCCGCTCTGCTAGAAGCCGAGTAAGGATGCCGGTACCGGCGCCGATCTCCAAGACCTCGGTAGCCCCGGGTGGGAGCAGCCAATCGAGCGCTTCGGCTGAAGGCCCGGGACGGAGGCGGTCGTACGCTCCGGCGACCTCACCGAAGGCATTGCGCAGGATCTTCGTCGTTTCGTCCTGGCGCACGGGCTCCGAATCTACCCATTCGCCCCGATGTCGCGCGGGCGGGGCGCTCGAAAAGGGTATCCCTACGAGCAGGCTGCCGGCCTGATCGGTGGCTCGAGGACGGATAAACTGCCCGTCCAACGCGGAAGTGGCGCAGCGGTAGCGCATCACCTTGCCAAGGTGAGGGTCGCGGGTTCGAATCCCGTCTTCCGCTCGATTCTAGCAGGTCAGGGGCGGTTCTTCATCCGGTTAGGCAACGTCGGAGGTTCACTGGCTCGCTCGGGCTTGCACGGAACGTTCTCGACGTTCTCTACGTTCTCGCGTGCCTCGCCGGCGATGACCTCGTCATCCGGCGAGCCCACTGTCTCTACGAACTTGGACTTGCGTTCCCGGGCTTCATGAGCGTTCTTGTCGGCGGCTCGCTTGTTAGCAATCTTCACTTAGCTCCTCTTGGTGGAACACTTCGCTCGCTGTCTGGGAGGTTGGTATTTGGGGAGGGGCGACGCAAATGCACCACGTGTCTCTGCCAATCACCGAGTCTTAACGACGATCGAGGACGTCTTTGCGGTCCTGACGGGCGTTCGCCACGACATAGCCGAGCCCGAGGGCGATCACGAGGATTGCGACAACCCACAACATGTGTAAGGCGAATCCGACCAGGCCGAATAGCAGGGCTAGAGAAAGGACACCCACCATTGCGGTGCTGGAAACCCTGCGCTCAACAAGCAAAGAGGAGATCCTTCGAGCCTCCGACGATCTAGGGGTCATTGGGAGACCTCCCTTTCTAAATTTAAATGACGTCTTTTTCGGCCACAACTGACCGATGAACCAGTCTGATCCTCGAACGGCAACAATTGCAGTAACACTTGCTGTGACGTGTCGGTGTGAGCTCGGCTAAATCAAGTCCACTCGACGGCAGAGCTCAGGAGGCGAGTGTCCCGGATCAGCTGTGGGAAGGACGATCCACCTCCGATGGCGTTGGCTCGCCGGCCGATGAGCGGCTTGGCCACTGTTAGGAGCAGGATTCCGGCGCGTGCTCGGGTCGCAACTGGTTCCAGATCGGCACCGTTCCGAATCCCAGGCCGGCAATCGATGACACCAGGCATGGGAGGCGAACCGGAAAGCAGCCAGCAGTGACAGTTTCTCTACTGCTCAACCCCGTATCCGGCACCCTTCAACATTCGGCGCAAGTCCACCACCTGCTGGGCGTCGATGCCTTTGTGCCTGGGCCGCTCGAAGGTCTCTGTCTCGTCTCCGAGGGTCACGAGAAGCCGGCCGTTGTGTGTCTCTTCGACATTGGCCACCGCCTGAAGCAGCGAGACGACTGCCCGCCAGTCGATGTTGTGACCAACCGGGTGCTGCAGGATCTGCGAGATGGTTTCCCGGTGGTGGCCATTCAGATGAAGAAGTGGTCGTGAAGACGATTGCGTATCGACTCCATTCGTGACGAAATGAGGTGAAATATCGCGACGTGTGTCGTTGGGACCCTGGTAGACGAGCGCCTTCATGGCATGTCCCCGCCGATCTCCTCCCGGGAGCGGGAGGGCTAGTGCTCAGGACGAGCTAGTTACCAGTGTGCTTGTCGGGGCGCAACATACGCAGCAACACGTTCAAAGTGCGGCCACCAGTTCGCCGCCCGCAGCCATTCAACCGACGAGTGCGCGGGAAGGAACCCCCTCAGTCCTCGTTGCGAAACGTGAGCGAGTAGCCACGACCCGGACGGTTGACCAGGTCACAGGGTATTTCCAACCGGGCGAGAATCTTCCTCACCCTCGAGACGTAGTTACGGACTTCTTCTGGGAACAGAGCCGAGTCAGACCATGCATATCCCGTGATCTGCGACGAGGTGTAGAAACGATGAGGATGGTCAAGAAGGAACTGGAGCAACTCGAACTCACGATTCGTCAGAACGACCTCTTGTCCCTTGTGGCGCAGCACGCGACCGTCTGGATCGAGCCACAGCCCCTGAAGTTGCCAAACACGCCGATACCAGAGATCAAGACGTCGGTGGTACCCCTCCATCTGGGTCTCGATGAAGGTGACATCGACGTCGGCGGCCTGTTGTGCCACCGGGTGGAGCTTGGGTAACTCTCGCTTGACCCGCTGCAGAAGGCCGAGTTTGAAGCGAATCAGATCGTCATAGATGCTCATCCAATGGCGAGCGTCCTCCCAGTGTTCTGTCGCGATGTCCTCCCCTTCGAGCGGACCCTGGACCGGCTCCTTTGGATGGTCGAACGCCACAGATCCCACTATATGGTCGCTCGGTAGCGTCGCTGTTGCTGAACTTCTTACGCGACCGGGTGTAGGACTGGTCTATGAACCTAGGAACAGCATGCCCGGATCGGCCCGACATAGTCGCGGCCACGAGAGGCGGGGACGACACGTTGGGTATGGACGACGAGACGGACCCCGCCAGCGCGTCCGTGGAAGAAGCGATTTTCTGGAGAAGGATCTACTCCGAGATCCTGGAGATGGAACAGTCGGTGCTTGTTCGCATTCGCCAACTCATGGCAGCAGCAATCCCCTCAGGCACGACGAGAAGTCGAGTTGACGAACGTCCCCGTGGTAGTGGCCCAAGTTGAGCGGTTCCGATCCCGGTGGGAAATCTGGGACTCCCGTGTGGGCGCCCACGAATCGGAAGGAGGTGTGACGTCGTGATTGACTGCGACCCAGCCCGAAGGACAATCCGTGCTGGAAGAGGCACCGACCGAGTTCGTCCCAGTCAAGAGCACCTCTGCACCAAACGCGGGGCGAACTCGAATCTCAGCCGCCTGGTTCGGCGTGGTCGCCACGGCCTTGGTCTTAGTGCTCCTGTTGATCTTTATTCTTCAGAACATGAGATCGGTGAAGATCACGTTCTTCACTCTGAGCGGGACCATACCTGTCGGCGTCGCACTCCTCTTTGCAGTGATCGGTGGCCTGCTGCTTGCCGGTCTAGTGGCCTCACTCCGAATCTTGCAACTTCATCATCGAGTGACCCAAGCGGCCAAGTGAGATAGCCACCCTTGAGTCTCTGAGGAGCGGGACAACCCGCCTCCATCAGGAGAGGAGGTAAGAGTGCGCCGCCGCAGATCCGAGTGACTTGGGTCGAGACGGGTCCAGTCGATCAGAACACGCGGTCGCGAAGAGTTGTCATGGTCGCCACCCTTGTCGACGCGTGGCAAGCCACGCGGCGTTGGGATCCGGGCACGGCGACGGTTACTCTTCCCGCCCGGTGCCTACGGTTCTAGATAGCTCGGATCTGGCGGTCAGTCGAATGGGGCTCGGGCTGGCCGCGCTCGGCCGACCCGGCTATATCAACCTCGGACACGCCTCGGATCTCGCCGGGCGGACGCCGGTGGCGTCGTTGGAGCGATTGACGCACCAGGTTCTGGACGCCGCCTATGAGAGGGGAGTGCGCTACTTCGACGCGGCGCGCTCGTACGGGTTTGCGGAGGCGTTCTTGGCGGCATGGCTGAAGCGTTGCCGACTGGGACCTGGTGAGGTCAGCGTTGGCTCGAAGTGGGGCTACACCTATACGGCGGATTGGCGAGCCGACGCAGCCCTAAACGAGGACAAGGATCTATCGATTGGGGCGCTTCGTCGCCAGCTGGCGGAGAGCCGCGATGTGCTCGGAGCGAATCTGCGCCTCTACCAAATTCACTCCGCCACGCTAGAGAGCGGAGTGCTCGAGGACCGAGCCGTGCTCGATGAGCTGGCTCGGCTGCGGGCCAGCGGCGTGTCGATCGGGCTCACCGTGACCGGCCCCAGGCAAGCGAAGACGATCGAGCGGGCCATTGAGGTCGGCGGCTTCGACACTGTCCAGGCGACGTGGAACCTGCTCGAACGTGATGCCAGTTCTGCTCTCAGAGCAGCCCACGCTGCGGGAATTGGTGTGATCGTCAAAGAGCCCCTCGCCAACGGCCGACTAACCGCACGTGGCGACGTGACGGAGCTCGCTGACGCGGCGGCTTACACCGGGAGCACCCCCGACGCGTTGGCGCTCGCCGTGGTGCTCGCCCAGCCGTGGGCGGACATTGTCCTCAGCGGTGCTGCCAGCGTGGAACAGGTGGAGAGCAACCTCAGCGCCCTCGCGTTCCAACTCGAGCCGCAACTAGTCGAGCGGCTGCTCGACACCATCCACTCAGGAATCATTCAGCTATTGGCAGATCCGCGCCGCCCTCCTCTGGAACTAGCCATTTGAGGTTGCCAAACGGGGACCTCGCCGCTCGGTTCTCGACCGGATCCACGCAACTTTGAGGTGCGGGCGACAGTAGACGGGTCTACTACAGGGCGGACGCAGCAGACGGGCTGGAAATTGGCTGGACTGATCAGCACGTGAGGGAACAGGTGGGATCAGAGCGACAAAACCCTCACCTTGCCAATGTGAGGGTCGCGGGGTTCGAATCCCGTCTTCCGCTCCATTTCAAGTAGCAGGTCAGGTGGCAGTTTTACGTTTCGCGCGGTGCCGCCATGATGGATGAAATCCGAACTTCATCCATCTTTTGTCCGTCCCAGTTAGAAAGGTACCGATGCAAATCGGGACGGTATGGGGTCTTCCGCCGGGCGATTGGTCGAGTTGGGCGGCCGTCGTCGTAAGCGCTGCCGCGTTCGGTGGGTTCTTGTTCGGATTCCATCGCGAACGAGTCAACCGTCGTGACGATCTGAATCGAATCGCCCGCGAGCGCCATGAAGACCAAATCAGTGCACAAGCGCGTCAGGTCGGCGGCCACATCACGTTCCCGCCCCGCAGTGCCGGGTGGCGCTCAGCCGATGCCCGAATACCAAAGGGTGAAACTGTGGATCACCAACGCAAGCCCGCTACCGATACGCAACGTTGCCGGAACGCTCTACCGTGGGGCCACCGCGCAGCCCTTCAATCGGAACACCACTTGACTGAACTCGCCGCCCGCAGGGCTCTGGAAGTCGCCGAGTGCTCGACGCCGAAGGGCTCCGCTTTTACGAAGCAGCGGAGGACTTCGCCGCACGGGTCAACGCCGCCGAGTCCGACCTCGCTAAGGCATCCACAGCTGATTTGGCGACGGCCATCGCCGCCAGGTTCGCGTGATCTGACCCACCGACTCGGCGGGTGCCTTGTCTCCACCCGACCCGGTGTGGTCGCCGCGGTGCGGCGCCGCGGCTTTGCCCACTTCTCCGTGGCGCCGCACCGCAGGCAAGCCATCCCCCCGATCTGGTGCGTTCGGGGCACTCTGGTTGAGGGCTGCTGCTGGGAGCCGAACTCAGGTAGTTCCGTCAGCCTCCAAACGCAGATACAGAAATGGCTACGACCCGCTTGCGGCGATGATCGGGCCGTTGAGGTGAGTGCCTGCCATGGAGCCGTCGTTGGGAGCGTCACCGAAGGTGTACACATCGCCTCGGGCGTCGGAGACCCAGTAGCCGCCTCCGTCGGAAGTAACGAAGATGGCCGAGGCCGGGTTTGTACCATCAGAGGTTCCGGGGGAGACGTTGCCCAGGCCGCCGGTTGCGTCGCCATAGGTGAACACTTGCCCGTCGGCGTCCAAGATGTAGTACCCGTGCCCGGAGGGCGTCGCGACCGCCGAGGTGATCGCCGACGACTGGGGGCCCGGGGGCGCCGAGACTCGGCGCGTCGCCAAAGGCGTAGACACGGCCGGTCTGGGTCACCAGCCAATAACCATTGCCGCTGGCGTCGGGCATGACCGCGACCGCCGCACCTGCGCAACCGCCGATCCCGGGGCACGAGCCGGCGAACGTGGCGTCGCCAAAGGCGAAGACCCCGCCGTCAGACGCCACCATGAAGTAGCCCCCTTGGTCGCGGCTGGCCACCATGCCAACGATCGGGGCGTCCAGGCTGTTGGGCAGGCCCGATCCGGCCGGGTGGAGGCCGAGGCCCGGGATCGAGCCGTAGAACTGGGTGTCGCCGAAGCTGAACACCCCACCGTCGGAGGCGTCCAGCCAATACCCGCCGCGGTCCTTGGTGGGCACGATGCCGACCACTGGGCGTTGGAGGTGCAGATTCCCCGCCGATCCGTAGAACTGGGCCGAGCCGAAGGAGAAGATCCCGCCGTCGGCACCCACCAGCCAGTAGCCGTGTGACGGCGTGGCTGCGGGCGGGGGTGGCATGTCGACGAGAGCGATCGGGGTGCCGGTGAGCTGCGCCAGTGTTGGCGTGGTCGAGGGCGTCACGGTGGCAACGAGACACCCGTGCGAGGTCGACTGGTCGGAGAAGGCCCGCCATGTGCTCCCGTCCAACCAGGCGAGCGAGTTCGCAGACCCGTGGCCGCACACCGTGATGGTCAAAGCGGTGAAGGCAGAGCCCGCAGATACCTTGACGTCGTAGTAGGTCCCAGTTCCATGGCTGACCGAGGTGCCGGTCGGATTGGAACCGTAGGAGGCGACGGTCAAGGAGCCGTAGCCAGAACCTGATCCGGCAATGTTCCCGCTCGCCGCACTCGCAATCCCGTTAGGTCCCGAGGCTGCGCTGGCCCACGCCGTCGCGCCGGCGGGCGCAGCGGGATCGGCCGGAGTGACCGAGAGCGTTGTCGTGCCCGTCGAGGTCGCATAGGTGGCCGATCCCGAGTAGGACGCGGTCACCGTGTCATTCGACGACACTGGAGCATTAGACGCGACACATGACGCCCTGCCGGCGGAGAGCGCTGCGCTGCACAGCGTCGTGGCGCCGACGCTGAAGGACACTGAGCCGGCGGGGGTTTCGTTGTCACCGCGAACCGCCGCCTGGTAGGTCACAGGAGCACCCTGCGCCACCGCATTGATGTTGGTGCTCGCAGTCGTCGTCGTGGAAGGCATGACGGCGGCAATCGACGAATCGGCGAAGAATATACCTGTGGAGTCGGCGCCTTCGACTACGCAGGCCCAACCGCTTACACAACTCACCGGAGCCAGTCCGTAATTGTCCGCCGATGCTATCCCCGGTACGTCGTCCACCGACCACCCACTGCCATCCCAGGACAACAACAGATTCGCGGGTCCCACTGCACCCGACGCCCAACAAGCGCTTTGGGCATAGCAGTCGATCCCTTCGAGGGTCTGGTCCGGCCCGGATACAGGACTGGGAACGTTCGTCCAGCTCTGGCCGTCCCACATGTCGATCAGTGCCGCCGTGTTGCTGTTGCTGTCTTCTGTCTCACCTACCGCGACACAGAAGCTGGCACTCCAGCACGAGACCGCCTCCAGTTCGTTGCCGGGGCTTGAAACGAGAGCCCATTGACTCCCGTTCCATTGCTCGACGAGCGACGACGCCGTGCTGCTCCCTGCGACTGCGCCAGCGCCGACAGCGATGCAGGAGTCCGACTGCACACAGGACACTCCGAAGAGATAGCTTGCGACCCCGGAATCGGGATTCGGCACGACCGACCAGGTCGAGTCGGACCAATGCTCTATGAGGGCACTATTTGGGTCGCCGTTCAACCACCCCACCGCCTCGCAGTCGTTCGTGCTCGCGCACGACACGTCTTGGAGGTAGCCGCCCGCTCCAGCGGGCATCGTTATCTCGGACCATGCCGAGCCATTCCATTCGTAAGCCTCG
Organism: uncultured Acidimicrobiaceae bacterium; assembly: GCA_963808355.1. Taxonomy (GTDB): domain Bacteria; phylum Actinomycetota; class Acidimicrobiia; order Acidimicrobiales; family RAAP-2; genus Bog-473. Next base: position 898,803 of record CAWEFL010000002.1, on the reverse strand, counting down.
GTGCTTTCGCTGCCATTTCCGCTCTCGTCGAGACCACCGCCGACAGCCATGCAAAAACTCGCGTCTACACAGGACACCGAGAACAGTTCGCTGTTCGTCCCGTCGGGCACCGCTGTCGGGTCCCAACTGGAACCATTCCACTCATAGGCGCGTGCCCCCGATCCGTCGTTATCCAAGGGGCCGACGCTCATGCAGAACGTCGCGCTGGCGCACGAAAGTCCGAAGAGGTCGTTGTCCTGCTGTGGCGGCGTGGGCGCGGGCATCTGGGACCACCTCGTGCTGGTGGTTGCCGTTCCAGCCGCGGCGTTTAGGGGCGGTAACGCACCTGCGAGAGTGAGGCATACGGAGGCGATCAATGCGGTTGTCATAGCGCCAAATGCCCGCAACATGATCAACCCCCTCTGACCATCAGCGCTCAGTGATTCCCCGACCATCACGAGGGAACCGCTGTCTAGAGTCTAACTCTCCTCCTCACAAGCGTGAGTGGCGCTTCGGTGGTGACTTGGTGGCACCTAAGGCTGGCAGAGCATCCGGCGCACAATCCCAACCGACGCTCTGTCGCTCAGGAACGGTTGGCGAGGTCAAGTCCTGAGCGCCCTGTAAATCGTCGGCCTGGGCTTCATGCTGCTCTGCGCTCTGATGCTCTCCTTCTTCGGGTCGCTTGATCTTCTGCCGGCGGCGGGTCGAGACCAAGCTCTGCCCGCAACAGCTTGAGCTGATGACGCTCGATGTCGGTGATCGACACCCGACACCAGCGCTGGGCTGAGCGGATCATGGTGGCGAAGGCGAGCTTCATCGTCGCCTTCTCGCTCATGAGCCGAGGGATCACCTTCGTGTGGCGGCGCTCCTCTTCGAAGGATCGCTCGGCGAGGTTGACTAGCACAACCGGGGCAACGAACACCCCATGCAGCAACGGGAAAGCGGGCACTCCCAGGAACCAAAGAGGGTTTGTGCTTCCGAGCTCTCTTGGTGTTCTCTTGTGGAGTGATCTCCCCAGGTGGCCACGACGAAGTTGAGCGCGTCGCGGGTCCTTGCCCTCGGCACGGCTTCGATGGTCGCCGGCCTCGTCTTTCTGGTGGCTTCGGTCCGTTTGTCGACTCCGAACCTCGCGCTCTTCTTGGTCTCGGGTGCAGTCATCGTCGCCGGGGTAGGGGCGGTGTTGAAGGGCACCACGGGTATCGTGCTCGAAGCCACCGCACCCGAAGACCGCCTGTTCTTGAGTTCGAGGCTGCTCGTCGTCCTGTACGTGGGACTCTCTATTCCGGTGGTCAGAGCGGGGATGGCACTCGATCAAGGGGCGAGCATCGCCAACACAGTATTCGGATTCGCCATCCTTGTCGCGCGTGGTGTGACCGTCTCATGTTGGGCTCTGCTACGTGGCCACGCGCCACCGGATACCAAAGGTGGCTAGAAGCGAGTCGGATCATGGCGGCCGCCGCGGCCCACGATCTGCTCGAGGAGGAAGCAGTAGGAAGAGGAACACCGTGGGCGCCACGCCGCGCAAACGAGCCGCAATTGCCGATCCGGACGCACGCGAGTTCCTTCGGAAGGCGGACCCGGTACTCGCTCGCCTAATCGAAGCGCGGCCGGACTTCCGTCCTCGGTCGTGGATGGACGAGCTCCCCCCGCTCGACGCGTTCGCGACGCTCGTTTTTCAGGTTGCGGGCCAGCAGCTTTCCGTCCGTTCAACTCGGGCGATCATCTTGCATTTGCAGGAGCATTTTGGGGGCCATGTGCCTTCGCCGGCCGAGCTTCTGGCGGCTGATCCGAACGTGCTCAGGGAAAGCGGTTTCTCGGCTCGAAAAAGCGGTACATTGCGAGCGCTTGCGCAAAGGTTCGTCGACGGACGCCTGAGCGACGAAGCTTTCTCGACCATGTCCGACGAAGAAGTCGAGGCGGCCTCACGGAGGTCCTCGGGATTGGTTCGTGGACGGCGCGCGGCTTCCTACTTATCAGCCTTGACCGGCCCGACGTTTTCCTTTCTGGCGACCTTGCCCTAAGGCGAGCGATCCGGCGAGAGTATGCGTTGGACCATCTACCGACCGACGAAGAGCTGATTGAACTCTTGGATCGCTGCCGGCCGTACCGGAGCCTGGCCGTGAGCTACCTGTTCGCGTCCGAATACGGCGAACAGTAGTGAAGGACGACACCCGGAAGCCTCGTCAGGATCTAATTTCCGTTTCCCGGCAAGGCAACGCTCACGGGTAACAACAGGCGGTCCTTCGGGTAGTAGTGGGCTCTCCTGTAGGGACAATCCAGGCGGACTGGTGGTAGGGCTTATGGACGGGGCAGGTGGGTCAAGGGCAACGAACCGGCTGGACCAATAAACCACCTCGCCGAGCTGAGAGCAGCGGGTTCGAATTCCTGCCTTCCGCTCTGAGAGAAGTTCGTCTTGAGTTGAACCATGCGTCCGCGCAGGGCGATCCGTATGCGCTCTCCTACTACTTTCTGAAGGCGTCCTTCACCTTTTCGCCGGCCTGCTTCAAGTTCCCCTTAGCTTTGTCGCCCTTGCCTTCAGCCTCCAGCGAGCGGTCCTTGGTTGCCTTGCCGGCGGCTTCCTTGATGTGACCCTTCGCTTCTTGAGCCTTATTCTTTGCTTTATCGGCCGTTGCCATCAACATTCCTCCGTGGGTGTGGAATATAGGTATACCCACGTGTAGCCCTTCCTAACCGCCTTGGCTTCCGCCTAAGTCCTACGAGGGAGCCCCTGCTCGGGAACCAGTATCGCAGCTGCGTTTTAGGGGAGGTAACCCTGGGGACGGTATGGGCGATGAACCTCGTTGAACGAAGCTTCAGGCGGATCGACGAGTTTCAGCAGAACCATGTGCTCCCTTCTTTCGTCATGGGCGTCGTCAAAAAGTACGGCGACAACAACGGTGGAGCGCTGGCCGTCCAGTTGACCTATTCGATGTTCATGACGGTCTTTCCCCTACTACTACTACTCATCACCATTCTCAGCATTGTGCTTGCAGGTGACCCGTCGTGGCACGCACGGGTCGTGAACTCTGCGTTTGGTGAGTTTCCGATCGTTGGTCAGCAGTTCGCACACAACATCCACGCGCTGAAACGCAGTTCGCTGTTCGGCTTGGCCGTGGGGCTAATTGGGCTGATCTATGGCACAACCAAATTGGCTCAGTCGGGTCTCTATGCCATGGCCCAGGTGTGGAACATACCCAACGCGACACGTCCCAACTTTGTTGCTCGACTTGGGCGAAGCGTCACCTTTCTGCTGCTTATGGCTTTCGGGCTGGCCCTCACGACGGTTCTCACTGCTCTCGGTGGCTTCGGTGGCCATACATGGCTCGTCAGTGTCTTCAGTGGCCTGGCAGCAGCTGTCATCAATGTTGTGCTCTACTGCACTGCCTTTCGTGTGCTGACTCCCAAGCAGGTGGCATGGCGAGCATTGCTACCGGGAGCGATTTTCGGCGGGATCACCTGGACGATTCTCCAGATCTTCGGCACCTATATCGTCGGACACGATCTCCGAGGGTCAAGCGCGCTCTATGGCACCTTTGGGTTGGTGCTCGGTCTGATGGCATGGATATTTCTTGGAGCGCAGATCACCCTGTATGCGGCCTTCATCAATCCAGTGCTGAGCTATCGCCTGTGGCCTCGGGCCATCGTCCAGCCGCCACTCACCGAGGCGGACCAACACTCAATGGCTCTGTTGGCGATACAGAACCAGATGCGCCCCGAACAAGAGGTGCATAGTCGATTTCACCAGAGCCCGATGCACGAAGACGAGTTCCGAAGGCGCGGATACTTGACCGAAGACTCTGAGGGATTGGAGTTGACGGTGCCCGAGCCAAGCGAGGGAGCAAGGTCTAGGTCTCAAGCGGATAGTGGCGACGCCGCCGATCTGCCGGAAGGAGAGCCGGTGCGGAGGGTCGAGATCTGTGAATGAGTGGTCCCACAGAAACGGCCATGGCCGATGAGGCCACAGTGAGCGAAAGGCGGCGGCGACTCCGACCTACTACTCCGGAACCAATTTTCAGATCATGGCCTGATTGGACTCGTTGCGTCGGTCTTTGCTCGCGAAAAGAGCGCGAATGGAGCAGAGGTCAAGCCAGTTGTGCAACGTCGCCTATGCCTGAGGGAATGCAAGGCAACAACCCACTGTGTCGGAGAACCGGATGAATGTGGCTGACCAAAGCTCCAATTTGAGCGATTCGCAGATCTGGTCCTTCCGATGGGAACGGGTATGAGACTGAGGGAAGCGCGCGGTTCCCGCGACCGATTAGCGTCCAGGACTACTCAGCTGACACCAAGCAGTCGTTTGCTGCACAGCATTGACCACTACACCTCAATGCCATGGGCGACGCTTTTTCTCGGCCTCATGCTCTTTGTCGCAGTAGTTGTTGGAGCCGCGTTGGGTTTTCCTACGGCTTGGAATATTGGCTTCGAAGTCGGAACGGCCAGCATCACGCTGATCATGGTGACGATTATCCAGCACACCCAAGGACGCGAACAAGCGGCGACGCAACGGAAGCTCGACGAACTCCTACGTGCGGTCCCCGAAGCCGAGAGCTCGCTGATCATGTTGGAGGAGGAGTCCGATGAAACGATCCAACATGTAGAAGAACGGCAGCGTGGCTCGAAGAGCGGTTGAGCCTTCGTCTCTATAGCGGTTGAACCGGGAGCGCAGACGATACGATGCCCGCGGGTCATGCACTAATAGGTCGTATTCAGATGTGCCACCGCGCCTTGACTGGCACCACCGCGACACCGGTGCCACTAGGTCCTTGCCAGGTTCGCTGCCAGGTTCGCCCTTCAAACGCGTCGACCGAATGATCAGGTGATCGGGATGGGGTTCGGAGGCCATGATGCGACGAAGCGGCGGCTGACGCCGACAATGCGTTCACAAGCCTTCCGCAATGTTCGGGCGCTACGCTGGCGGGAGGCACGGTATCGGGCAGATGCGTGCCTTCGGGCAATACGGGTAGAGAAGAGCAATGGCACTGACTCGACGGATAGCCCGCCCTCTGCTCGCCTCGATTTTCGTCGTCGGAGGTCTCGACGCACTAAGGAATCCGACGGGAAAGTCCAGGAAGGCCAAGGCCGTGACCGAGCCTCTACGCGAACGAGTGCCAGCAACATCGGACCTCGACACCGAGACGCTCATACGAATCAATGCCGGGGTGCAGGTCGGAGCCGGCATCTTGTTGGCCGTGGGAAAGCTCCGACGGGTGGCCTGCCTCGCCTTGATGGGTTCCATCGTTCCGACCACGTACGCGGGTCACCGATTCTGGGAGGAGACTGATGACGCTGCGCGTGCCCAGCAGAGGATGCATTTCGTAAAGAACTTGGGGCTTTTGGGTGGCCTCATCCTCGCCGCCGCTGACACCGAGGGAGAGCCGTCTCTCGGCTGGCGCGCCAGACGCAGATGGGAGGCACTCGAGACGGGTCGCTTCTCAAAGAAGGCCGAGGCCGGCGCCCTGGATCTCGGGTCGAAGTCGAGAGCCGCGATCGCCGGAGTTTCGGCCGCAGCCGGGGCTGCTTCAAAGAGCACGACGAGAGGCGCTCGACGAGCACGGCGCGCCGGTCGTCGGGCTCGGCGTCGGATGAAGGACGCCGGGTTGGATGTGGCACAGAAGGCGGCCCATGCCGGCGAAGGAGTGCGAAGCGCCCGCGAGGCCATGGCGGCTACCGCCCGAGAGTCTGGCGGTAGCGTTTCTCACGGTGTACAACAGACTGGGTCGCTCGTGGCGAATGCCACCCGCCAGCTTGAACCGCTCGCGGAAACCGTCGTCCACATAGGCGCTGATCGTGCTGGTCAGACATTGGCGAAGCTGGGCGATCGCCTCGGCTAACCAGGTATCTCGCACCATGGCCTTGTCACCCAAACGTCCACCTAGAACAGAAAGCGAAACCTAATGGCAACGACGAAGAGATTGGATCGCGCGGCAGAATTGGTCGGACAAGCAGTTGGGACTGCTGAAGGGGCGACTGCAATCATCGGGGCGAGGACGCGGCAGGGACTCAACGAAGCCGCCTCTGCGGTGAGCCAATCTGAAGTAGTCGACGCCCTTGAGGACAGCTTGGATCCAGCAAGGAAGGCGATCAAACGAACCGTGAAGAGGGCAAAAAGGGTGGCCAAGCGACGCAGGGGAGTGGCATCAGGAAAGGCCACCGGCGTCAAGAAGGCGGCCAAGAAGCGGACGACGACGGCTCGGCGCAAGGCCACCGGCGTCAAGAAGGCGGCCAAGAAGCGGACGACGACGGCTCGGCGCAAGGCCACCGGCGTCAAGAAGGCGGCCAAGAAGCGGACGACGACGGCTCGGCGCAAGGCCACCGGCGTCAAGAAGGCGGCCAAGAAGCGGACGACGACGGCTCGGCGCAAGGCCACCGGCGTCAAGAAGGCGGCCAAGAAGCGGACGACGACGGCTCGGCGCAAGGCCACCGGCGTCAAGAAGGCGGCCAAGAAGCGGACGACGACGGCTCGGCGCAAGGCCACCGGCGTCAAGAAGGCGGCCAAGAAGCCGACCTGACACGGGATCCTGGTCGACGAACACCTACGTGCCGGCGAAAGACCTGGTCCACCCGTGACGTCAACGGCACTCGGCCCCTGACCCAGATCGGGGAGCACGAGGGCGACGTCGTGGCAGCCAACATCGGCGGGGAGAGTTACGCGGCGTAAAAGGGGGCCGGACGGGGGCGAGGCCCTCCGGCTCAAAGCGAGGGTCGCGAGCTCGAATTCCGTTCAAGTCACCTTGATCTGGCAAGACATTGTGCTAATCAAAAAGAGCGCGGCGAGGTGATTTGTGTTTCCAACGAGGGGGAACGATGTGGAGCTGTCGGACCCATTCGACCGCTAGCCAGGCTCGGTAGCGGCGAAGCGTCCGAGCTGGTGGCGTAGGCAAGCCTCAAGGTCAGGCCGGCGGAACGCGTGGCCCAGATCGATCAAGGCCCTGGGTAGGGCACGCTGGCTCGCCATGGCGACCTCACGGGTGCCTTCGAGCCCGAGCACGATGTTCAGGCCAAACGTGGGTACCGGAAGCTTGGCGGGACGTCGCAGGACCCGTGCCAGTGTGCTCGCGTATTCCCGGTTCGTCACGGGATTCGGTGCGACCCCGTTGATCGCTCCGCGGCATCGGTCGTCAACGATGCAGCGGAAGTAGATGTCCGACAGGTCATCAACGTCGATCCATGGGAGCCACTGATTGCCGTCCCCCAGTCGGCCGCCGAGGCCCGCTTCGAAGAACGGCCATTGCAACCTGAGCGCGCCCCCGCTTGGGGATTGCACGATGCCGGTCCGGATCCTCACTGTCCGGATGCCCTCTTCTTCCGAGGCAGAGAGCGCCTGTTCCCAGTCGCGGACGACCCCCGCGAGAAATCCGTCACCCCCTTTGCTTGTCTCATCGAGCTCTTCGTTCCCCCTCGTCGACCCGTAGAAACCGACAGCGGACGCACTGACCAAGACCCGGGGTCCGCCGGCGGTGCGTGTGAGTGCCTTAGCAAGCTTGGTGGTTGGTCCGATTCTGCTTTCCCCAACCGCTCTCTTATGGGCTTCGCTAAACCTTCCGGCGATCGATGCACCGGCCAGATGGACGACGGCGTCGAGGCCCTCGAAGCTTGAGGGGTCGGGTTCATCGGGATCCCAAGACCGCTCATCAGGACTGGCCGGCGCGCGACGCACCAAGCGGATTACGTGGTGGCCGGCGGTGGAGAGCAGCGGGCATAGGGACTGACCGACGAGACCCGACGCCCCGGTCACGCCAATAGAGAGCGTGGTCGGCGCGAATTGGCGCAGAGCGTGATGGCTCGTGAGGTCCTCTGCCAATTGGCGGTGTCGGTACACGAACATTGGCCGAAGGAGTCGTTCGGGCAGGGGGGTCTCAACCTCGTCGGTCACCAGGGTCGAGGATTTGCTCCGCGCCTCGAAAGAGTGCGTGTGACGCCAGTGAAGGGGTAATGACACCAGGCGATCGGTGAAGCGGATCGGCGCCTCGTAGTCCTCGTGTACCGCGACCCAACGGAGTCCCCCGGGTAGGCGCAGCACGGCTCTGCCGTTGCTGAGTCGCTCGGCCTCACTCACGACGCGCACCGGTTGGAAGGGGGGAGTCAGGCGCTCGATCGCGCCGGGGCGCTCGTGCCAGGCGAACGTCTCTGCTTGAGGTGCTTCGATCAGGCTCGAGAAGGTGATTCCCACCGTGCTGCTCCTTGGTCGGTTCGTCGGCCCAGTCGGGAGGACAGCAGGTCGTGGCTCCACTATAGCCGGGGCGTCTATTTAGTGCTAAATAAGGGGATGCCACCTGGCAATCTTCATCATTTCCCCAAGGCCGCTCGCCAAGGCCGGCGGCCCTGGGAGCTCGATCCCACGTACCGGGTGCTCTTGCTCCTTGCCGCGGTTGGCATTGCGCACGACATCCGACAGATCACCCGCGCGTTCACGTCACGCCGAGTGTCGCAGTGAAACGTCCGGGTCGGGAACGCCTCACACTCGAACAGGCGGCTCGACGACTCGACGTCCACTACATGACGATCTACCGCTACGTGCGATTGGGCCAAGTCGCTGCCTATCAGGAGAATGGGCGTTGGTGGATTAAGGCCAGCGCGGTCGATGCTCTGGCCGATCAGAGGGCACGCCGGGGGTCGGACGAGAAAGCGACGCCCTGGCGTGTCCTTCGGCAACGACTCCTGAGCCGATTGGACGACGGTGACGTCGGCGGCGCCTGGTCGATCTTCGAGGGAGCCTTCCGAGCGGGAAGGCCTCCGGTCGATCTCTACGTGGAACTCCTCGGCCCCGTGCTGCGGCAGGTCGGCGACGAATGGGCGTCCGGCGTGCGCAGCGTTCACTCGGAGCATCGCGCCAGCTCAGCGGCCCTTCGCCTTGCCGGCAGCTTGGGGGCGCGTGGCTTCCGCGCCGGACGCCGCCGCCGAGCCACCGTCGTGTTAGGGGGCGCCCCCGGCGACCCACACCAACTGCCGGTCCTGATGGTGGCCGATGTCCTGCGTTGGGAGGGATTTCGCGTCGTCGATCTCGGGGCCAATGTGCCGCTCGAGTCTTTCGTGGACGGGGCCTCAGCGGTGAGCGATCTGGTGGCAGTCGGCATCTCTTTGAGCGCTGGACGGCACAGGCGAGCGGTGACTCGTGTCCTGACGAACCTTCGCGGAGCGGTTCCGGGGATTTTGCTCCTCGCCGGGGGCCCTGCCCTCCCCGACGAGAAAAGCGCACGGTCACTTGGTGCTGATGGGTGGGCTCCGCATGCCGGCGCAGTGGCGCAGCTGATCGCGGCGAGCCGATGAAGGGTCCCGTGTCCGTGCTCTGGTTCCGACGCGATCTGCGATTCCGCGACCAGCCGGCGCTGGCCAAGGCGGCGGCCCGGGGCTCGGTCCTCGCCCTCTTTGTGATCGACCCTGCGCTCATGCGACCGGCCGGGCTTCCGAGGCGAGCATTCCTCGTCGGCACGCTGCATGCCATGGACGAACGTCTGCGCGCGATGGGCGCACAGCTCGGTGCGGCGGGGGTGGCCCGAAGAAGTCGTGCCGGACCTGGTACGACAAGCGCCGGCAACCGAGGTGCACGTGAGTGCGGACTTCGGCCCGTACGGCGGCGCCCGTGATCAGCGCGTGGCCGCGGCCCTTGGCTCTGTACCGCTGGTAAAGACCGGTTCGCCGTACGGCGTCAGCCCGCACCGGCTGTCACGAGGACCGGGCAGCCCTACAAGGTGTTCACGCCGTACTTCCGGGCCTGGCGTCAGCACGGGTGGCCCGCTCCAGTGTCAAGTGATGCTGAACGCATCGAGTGGATCGGCGCGGACAGTGACGAGGTATACGACGAGCCGTCGCCTCCGCCCGATCTGGAGCTCCCACCGGCCGGAGAGGACGCGGCACGGGAGGCGTGGTGGCGCTTTCGAACGGAGGACCTTCCCGGATATGCCGGTCGGCGCGACCGGCCCGACCTGGACGCGACCTCTCGCCTTTCGCCGTACCTGCACCTCGGAGTCCTGCACCCCCGTACGCTCGTTTCGGCCCTCGGGCCCGACGACGAACGCTTCATGGCCGAGCTGGCGTGGCGCGAGTTCTATGCCGCCGTGCTGTGGTCTTGGCCAGAGAGCGCCCGCACATCTTTCGATGCCTGCATGAGCGGATTGTCGGTCGACGAGGGACCGGACGCCGACGCCCTGTTCGAGATCTGGTGCGAGGGCCGGACCGGGTACCCGATCATCGACGCCGGGATGCGTCAGTTGAAGACCGAGGCCTGGGTGCACAACCGAGTCCGCATGCTCGTCGCCTCGTTTCTGGTGAAGGATCTCCACCTCGACTGGCGCCGGGGCGCCCGGCACTTCATGCGCCATCTCGTCGACGGCGACCTGGCCAGCAACCAACACGGCTGGCAGTGGGTCGCGGGGACGGGCACTGACGCATCGCCTTACTTCCGGAATTCAACCCCGTGACCCAGTCGAAGCGCTTCGACCCTCAGGGCAACTACATCCGTCGTTGGGTTCCCGAGCTCCGTGCAGTCCCGGTTCGGTACGTGCACGAACCTTGGCGTTCGCCCAGCCCACTCGGCTACGCTCTTCCCATCGTCGACCACGACGAGGAGCGCAGGCGCAGTCTTGCGGCCTATACGGCGCTCCGTGGTGGCCCTATCCCGAAGGTCACGCCGAGCGGTGACACCTGAGATCCACCGCCGCACGGGCTACCAGCTTTGTGAGCTGTCCTTACGAGAGAACTCGATCCTCAAGCGGTCCGGTCACGCGTCGACCAGAGAAACCGCCTTATAGCGAACTGCCTCGAGGTGCCGGCACGTCATGAGGAGCGCGGCGATGCCCTCACCCACCGCCGATCCCAGTTGCTTCGTCGAGCCTGCACGCACGTCGCCGGCAGCAAAAACGCCGGGCATCGACGTCTCCATGGTGGCGCTGGTCACGAGGAATCCGCCGGCGTCCCGCTCCACCGCACCGCCGAGGAATTCGGTGTTCGGTTTGAGGCCGATGAAAACGAATGCGGCAGCCGCGGGGTAGCGGTGGGTCTCGCCGCTGTCGCGGTCGCGGGCCACGACAGCGGAGAATCGGCCTTGCTCACCCTCCAGCGCCAGAATGTCCATGCCCGTGTGGACAGTGAACTGTGGATCGGAGCGGACGCGATCTTGGAGAACAGACGAGGCGGAGAGGTTGGAGCGTGCGAGCACTCGGACCCGTGTGGCGAACTCGGACAGATGGAGTCCCTCTTCAAAGGCGGAGTTACCGCCACCGATCACGACGACTTCGTCAGCCCCTCTGTAGAAAGGACCATCACAGGTGGCGCAGAAATGCACGCCACTGCCGATGAAATCGTCCTCGCCCGGAACGTCGAGGTGGCGATACTTCGACCCCGTGGCCACAATCACTGCGGCAGAACTGATCTGCTGTCCAGAGGACAGTGACGTGACCAAATTCTTGCCGTCTGTCTCGAGCGTGGCGACCGACATGGCCGAAAGGAGTTCTACGCCGTACCGACGCGCCTGGGTCACGAATCGCTCGGCCAACTCGGCCCCGGATATTCCTTCGGGGAACCCCGGATAGTTGTCAATTCGGTCGCTGATACCGGCCTGGCCACCCAGAGTATTCGCGTCGACGACGATGGCATCAATGCCTTCTCGAGCGGCGTAGATGGCGGCCGCCAACCCCGCTGGGCCGCCACCCACGATGACGAGATCGTAGGTGGTCCGATCAGCCTCGACGGTAAGGCCGATGCGGCGGGCCAAGGTTTCGTCGTTTGGATTCACATCGTGGGTCCCATCCGCATACACGACCGTGGGGATGATTTGCCCTCCGTCCTGGAGTGCCTTGAGGCGCTCGATGCTGGCGGGGTTCTCGTCGATGTCGACAACGTCGTAGGGGACACGGTGCGCGGTCAAAAACTTCTTCACTCGCTTGCAGTGCGGGCACCACGGGGCCGAATAGACGGTGTGGGTGGGGCCGTTGGGGGAGGTCATCGCTTGACTCTACGCGCGGCGAGCTGACGGTCAAGGCCTGTCTCTTGCTGCAGCGGCCGGAAAGTGTCCCGCGGTCACTTGAGGGTCCCGAGATTCGCTTGAGGACGAGCAGACCGCTCTACGACTGCGCTGAAGTTGGGAAGTCTGGATGGACAGTCGGCGGACGGAGGACGAGTCCGGAAGACGAGCGTGTGCGCCGTGGACTCGGCCCCCTTGCCCAGGGCGGAGGGTCGGGGCTTCGAATCCCGCCTTCCGTTCCTGAGAACCGCCTTCTCGGTGTGACTGCGGCCGCTGGCCTTCAGGCGAAGCGCGACCCTCGCCGGCGCACGATGGCACAGAGTGTTTCGTTGTAAGGAGCGTCGAGTTCGATCTCATGGCTGAGGGTCACGACCTGACCGTTGATCACGTCTATCTCAGAGCGTCTTCGTGCGAGATGGTCGAGACGCATTGACGGGCTAGCGTTCGGAATGGTGGCTGCGAACTCGGACACGTAGCGAAGGGGATCGTCGAAGGGGAACTCGATTCCCTTGGCAACGCCGAGCCGATAGGCCTCAGCCGTGCATCCGAGAGCGACTTTCCAGGCCCTTAGGTCCGTCATCAGCTCACCCACACTCACATCGAACACCGCACAGGGCGCGCGCAGCGTCACATTGCACAGAAATTTCTCCCAGATCATCAAGTTGATGTCTGCGAAGGCCCGGACGGTGAACCCGGCGTCGAGCCAGAGCCGCTCGATTTGTTGGACACGCTCGGTCATGCCGCCGTTCATTTCGCCTATTCGAATGAGCCGCATTCCCTCGTGATGGACGTGGCCGGCCTCGGGTATCGACGAGCCGAATCCCTCGGCAATCCCGATCCTGGGACTCGGGGATGTGGCGGGCAACCCGCTCACCGGCTCCGAGCCCATTCTGGAACGCCATCACCACGTTCCCGGGCTCCATCAGCGGTGCAACCTGTGCGGCCACGTCGTCGACGGCAGCTGCTTTGGTGGCGATGACCCACACGTCGCACGGTGCCGCGTCCTTCGGTGCGTTTCCAACATGAATGCGCTCGACGACGAAGCTGCCGCTGGCGCCCGTGACCGTCAGTCCGGATCTGGCGATGGCATCGAGATGCTCCTCCCTGATGTCGATCGCCCACACCTCATGGCCCCGCCTTGCCGAACAGGCCTGCGTAGATTGAGCCCATCGCACCCGTTCCGACTATGGCGACCTTCATTTCTCCCTCCGGCGAACTGTGCCGTGCGCCCTCCGAACTTCCGCGAAAGGGGTGGAGATGAACCTAGCTGTTCGGGGATCGTAGACCGCGCGACGACCGGCAGATCGGTGTGGATGGCAAGTGAACCGCTTACTCGGTACCCCTGCGTCCTACGAGGTGAAAGACGCGGCTGAGTTGGCGATAAGGGTCCCGCCGGCTTGCTTCGAGTTCGACCGCGGCCGTCGCGGCGACCTGTGCGACATCGCCTGCGTCCAATTCCACACCGGTGAATCCGAGCCAGTCGACGAAGAGCCACACGCCGTACCACTGCAGCGGCTCGACGCCGTGACGCCGCAAGATGTCGCTGAGTTCTTCCACCGTGTCTCCTCGGGCGGCCACTCCCAGCACCCCGATCTCGGTTCGGGCATCGAACGAGGCCAGCGCGTCTTCCCAGCGTCGTTCCAGGGCCGGTCGCACCGCCCCCGCATTCGCATTGCCTGTCATGATCGACACGATGCCTCCCGCGGCAGTGCACCGGCAGACCTGATCGGCCATCGGTTCCGGGTCCTGGAGATACCCGAGCACGCCATGGCACAACACTGCGGCGAAGCGTTCGCCCTTCACTGCTTCTTCGGCGCTCTCGCCGGCGGCTTCCACGAGCGTCACCCGTCGCCGTGCCTCATCGGGCAGCCAGCGGAGTCGCTGCTGTGCCTTGTCCAGCATCGCCGGGGACGAGTCGAGCAGCGTCACCTCATAGCCGGCTTGGACCAGGGGAAACGATTGATGGCCGGCTCCGCCACCGACGTCGAGCACAGACACTGGAGGCGGCGGCAGGTGCTCCAGCAGGTGCTGATGCATCACATAGGTTCGTACGTATCCCTTGACCGAGGCGTACGCCTCATCGGCAAATTGGTCGGCCAAGCTGGCCCAGGTGTCTTCACCCACGACACCAAGCTAGTGGCCATCGCCAAGATCGCCTTCACCTCCGAGGACCGGGTCAGAGAGGTGATCCACAACTTCAACGCCGACGGCTTCGACTCTTTGGCCCCGAAGTACGCGGGGGAAGGCCGCCCAAGTTCACCCTGCCCGAACGGGCCGCCATCAAGAAGATCGCCCTCGGACGACCCACCGATCACGGCGAGCCGTTCTCCACCTGGTCGCTCACCAAGCTGGCCGACCACCTGGTGCGAAAGGGGGTGGTCGACGACATCAGCCACGAGGGCTCCGGGCGCTTCTCCGCGAGGAGGGTGTCTCCTTTCAAGCCATCGAGACCTGGAAGCAGTCCAACGACCCCGATTTCGAAGTCAAGAAGAACCGGGTCCTCGAGCTCTACGACATCGCCGATGGGAATGCCCAGCCCAAGGCCGGCGACCCCGACGTCGTCATCTGCTACGACGAGTTCGGCCCCCTCAACCTCCAGCCCCATCCGGGGCGCCACTGGGCCGAGCGCGACGCCAAAACCAGGATCCTTAAGAGGAACTGGCAGGTTGAGCGTTCAAGATGACCGATTTGGTCTCGAGGAAGGGAAGCAAGCCTTCGATCCCACCTTCGCGACCGATCCCTGATTGCTTGAAGCCCCCGAAAGCCATACCGAAATCGGTGCGGAAGGCATTGTGGCCGACCGTTCCGGAGCGGAGCCGGCCGGCGACCTCGCGGGCACGTTCGACATCGTTGGTGAAGACGGAGGCGTTGAGGCCATAGATCGTGTCGTTGGCGAGGGTGACGGCGTGATCCTCGTCATTGGCCGGTATCACACTGAGCACTGGCCCGAAGATCTCCTCCCTGGCGATCGTCGAATTGTTGTCGACGTTGGCGAAGACTGTCGGCTCGATGTAGTAGCCGCGCTCCAGGTCCTTGGGGCGTCCACCACCAGTGGCGAGGGTGGCGCCTTCGCCGATGCCCTTCGCGATGTAGCCCTCGACGCGATCACGTTGGCGGTCCATCGCGAGAGGACCCATCTGGGTCTGCGAGTCGAAGGGATCACCGACCCTGACTTGAGAGAGGTTACCGACCAATGCCTCGACCAGGTCGTCGTGGCGGGACCGATTTACGATGATGCGGGTCAGGGAGGAACAGACCTGGCCCGTGAGGAAGCACTCCGCGGCCGAGATGGCGCCGGCGGCCGCCTGGAGGTCCATGTCGTCGAGTATCACGGCCGCCGACTTCCCGCCCAGTTCGAGGGTGCAGCGCGCGATCCGTTCACCGCAGAGAGACGCGATGCGCCGACCGGCAGCTGTCGAGCCGGTGAACGTGATCTTGTCGACGCCGGGATTGCGTACGAGAAGCTCGGAAACCTCGCGGTCCGCGGTCACGACGTTGAGAACACCCGGTGGCAGACCGATCTGCTCTGCTATCTCTGCGACGAGATAGGCATCGCCGGGCGCCTCCGGGGAGGACTTGAGGACCACGGTGCAGCCCGCGATCAGTGCCGGTGCGATCTTGTAGGAAATCAGGCTGAGTGGTCCGTTCCACGGGATGATGGCGCCGACCACACCAACCGGCTCGCGGACGAGCAGGCCGTACTCCCCGCCCATCGTCGGTTGCGCCCGTTCCTCGAAGGGATACGTCGAAGCCAGACCCGCGTAGAAGTCGAAGACACCAGCCATGCCGGCGGCCGTGTACCGGGCGATGGCGAAGAGGGCGCCTGACTCCCGGGGCCACAGCTGGCCGACCTCGTCAGCCTTGCCGCGCAGTCCCTCGCCGATCGCCCGCAGGTACTCGGCCCGTTCGCCGTGCGACATCCGCGGCCAGGGTCCACGGTCGAATGCCTCACGGGCAGCGTCGACCGCGCGGGCCATATCGGCTTCCCGAGCTTCCGGAACGCTGAAATAGGGCTCCTCCGTCGCCGAATCGATGACTTCGATGAGGTCGGCCGAAGACGGTTCGACCCAGGAACCGCCGATAAAGAAGCGGTCGTTGTGCCGGATTGGGACGGCGGTGGTGTTCGTCATGATCGAACATTAGGGGTTCGGGCGGAGTGAGCGCTCCGCGATGGCCGATGAGAGCAGTGCTAGCGGCCAACCGCGCTCTCGAGCTGGGCCTTGGTCATCTTCGATCGGCCCTCGACGCCCTTCCGTCTCGCTTCCTCGTACAGCTGTGCTTTGGTCCGGCCGCCGGGTCCGCTGTGCGAACGGAGCCCACCGCGACGGCCCGATGAGATGTCACGGGTCGACGTCGCGCTCTGTTGCCGGGCCTCGCCGCTCCGAGCCCGTTCCTTGTTGACCGTCCTCGCTGCGATCTCTTCGGCGACGTCCTCGGACTCACCGCGTTCCTCCAGCCCCGACTTGATGTGCTCGTACTGGCGTTCTCTCTTGTCGCTCCACGCCTCCTGCGGCATCGCTAGTCCTCCTAAAACTCTGTTCGTTCCCCACAACGCCACGGCTGTCGAGTCCGAAGTGGCCCTCCCGTGTATGGGTTCCCGAACACCGGCGGCCGAAACGGGAACGTCCGTGTCGCATCGTTTCTCGTCTCCCGGTCCGGGTATTTCCCCACACAGGAACGTTGCACTCGACACGGAGGAATGGTTCATGACGAAGAAGACAGGCGACGCGCTCGACCTCTTGGTGAGCGAGGACCTCGAACTGCGCCGCCTCTTTCACGAGATCCAGAACGCTCGGGGACCCTCCGTCGAGGACCGCGCAGTCTATGGCGACGTGGCAAAAGAACTCATTCGCCATGTTGCGACGCGGGAGGCGTCTCTCTCCGAGATCTCTCGAATGGCGGGAGACACGCCCGTTTTGCGGCACGTCGCCGAACGGCTCGAGGCCGAGGCCTCCACCAGACGGTCCCTGTTCAACCAGGCCGAGAAGATGTCACGCGGGGTTCAGGGCATCAACCTGAACACGGGGCAGAACTTCGACGGGGTCCTGCAGGAACTGATGCAGGTGGTTGGCACCGAAATCGAGTGGGATCTCGGCGAAGGAGTCCCCACCGTGCGGGCGTGGGTCCGTCAGACGGAGTCCGACGACGATCTCAGCAGCGCCGATCACGTGACGAAGCATGCGCCCACGAGCCTCCATCCAGCCGGTCCGCGCTGGTATGAACGGGCCCCGTTGGTGTCTCGCGTGATGACGGTCTACGACCACTTACGGGACTTCCCGCGGGCCGTGAAGAAGCGGTAACGCGCCGCGCGAAAGGAAGCAGCTCAACCGCTGACCGCGGCGACGAGGTCGCCCGCTTGCGCAGCCGGGACGTGACGGGCCAGGTCCCCTTGACTGATGAATCCGACCACTTCGGTCCCTACCCGAGGCATTTCGGACCAAACGGCGCTGCCGACGCCAACAAGGGATCGGTGGATCTGTCACGGGACACCGCCGAGTCCAACGTTCCGACTGACGAGCTTGGTGAATCGGTCTCACAGAACGGACCGAGGCGCCGAGCCGAGACGCCTGATGCGTGACTGACAAGCGGGCCACTCGGGTTCGGTGACTCAGTCCGTCAGGGTGATCGTACCGGGGAGGAGGACCGTCTCGAACGCCTGCCTCAGCCTGGGAGGCGGCGCCACAGGGGCTGCGGGAGCAGCCGCAGAGCGGAGAAGACCCAGCGCAGGAAGGGGGGTGACCAGACCACCGCCTCCCCCTTGTGCAGTCCGCGGAGGATGTCCGCCGCCACCCGATCGGGCCCGACGGCGAACGGGGCGGCCGGCAGGCCCGCCGTCATCTTCGTATGCACGAAACCCGGACGGATGACGTGCACCGCCACGCCCGAACCGCGGCAGCGCCTCGCCGAGGCCCATGGCGAAGGCGTCAAGGCCGGCTTTGGCCGTGCCGTAGACGAAGTTGGCGCGCCGAACCCGGTATCCGGCCACCGAGGAGAGCACCAGGATCCGGCCGTGGCCCTGGACGCGCAGCTGCGCCGCCACCGCGCTGAGGGCGGAGGCGGGCCAGGTGGCGTTCACCGTCAGGAGGTGGGCCACGCGGTCGGGGTGGTCCTCGTCCGTCTCGGGGTCCCCGAGGTCACCCACCGCCATGACCACCAGGTCCACCGGCTCTCCGGCCGCTTGGAAGCACCGCGTCGACCGTCTTCTCGGCCCGGGAAGCGTCGTCGGCGTCGAACGGGACCGTCTCCACCCGGGCCACGGACGGACGGAAGCTGGCGGCCACCGACTCGAGGCCTGCGGCGTCCCGACCCGCGAGCACGAGGGAACGGCAGCGCTCGCGGGCCAGCAGCACCATCAGGCTTCGCGCGATGTCCGAGGTGCCGCCCAGCACCACCACGGACTGCGGGTGGCCGAATGCATCGTTCACCGCAGGATCCCCAGACGCCGCGAGAGGTCCGAGGCCAGGATCCCGTCCGGGTCGACCCTCCGGCACACCCCGCGCAACTCGGCCAGGCGCGGGTACATCACCGGCAGCAGCTCCGGACGGAGCCGGGCATCCTTGGCCAGGTAGACGCGTCCGCCGGCGCTGGCGACCACGTCGTCGAGCCGGTCCAGCAGGGCGGGCAGTCCCGGCGGCCCGAACGGGAAGTCGAGGGCGAGCGTCCAGCCTTCCTGCGGGAAGGAGAGGGGGCCGGGTGTGCCCGGCCCGAAGCGTTTCAACACGGCCAGGAAGGACGGCAGCCCCGAGCCGGCAATGGTCCCCACTGCGTCCTCCACGACGTCGGCCCGGTCGTCCGGCGACACGAATTGGTACTGCACGAACCCGCTGGGCCCGTAAAGGAAGTTCCAGTTCTCGACGCCGTCCAACGGGTGGAAGAACCCGGCGAGCGGCCGCAGCGCACCTCGGGTGGCCGGCGAGGCTCGGAACCACCCTTCGTTGAGCGCTCGTACGGTGAGACGGTTGGCCAGCCGCCCGGGGACCGGGCGAGGGACGCGGCAGCGTCGGGCTCGCCGGGCGTCTCACGACGACGGGTGCGCAGGCGGTCCGGAAGGACGGCCGATGGAGCGTGGTCGCCCCGGGTCAGCACGGAGCGACGTGCCCCGTCGCGGCGCGGAAGGCAGTCGAGCCAGGCCACGCTGTAGCGGTACTCGTGGTCGGTCGACTCCATCCTCGTCATGAGGTCGTCCAGTCGCCGGAACCGCTCGGTGTCCACGAGCATCCACGACGTCTCCACCGGGATCAGCTGCAGCGTCGCGGACACGACGACACCGGTGAGGCCCATGCCGCCGGCCGTGGCCCAGAACAGCTCCGGGTCCTGCTCGGGTGACGCCGTGAAGGCCCCCGCAGGAGTGGCGAGCGTCAGCCGCTTCACGTGACGGGCGAAGCTCCCATCGCGGTGGTGGTTCTTGCCGTGCACGTCGGCGGCGATGGCACCGCCCACGGTGACGTAGCGCGTGCCGGGGGTCACGGCGACGAACCACCCGGACGGGAGCGTCTCTTGCATCAAGCGGTGGAGGCTCACGCCGGCCCCGACCTCCACGACGCCCTGCTCGTCGACGGACCCGATGCTGGACAGGGACGAGGTGTCGAGGACGAGGCCCCCCCCGCACTGCGCTGCGTCGCCGTAACTACGTCCGAGGCCCCTCGCGATCAGTGGCTGTCGTGGCGCTCCGCAGTGCTTCCTCCACCGCGGTGGTGCCCTCTGGCCGTGACCACCCATGAACGGGTGGGTGTCGTCCGGCCCCATCCCGCCGAGCGACCGCGACTCGGTCGCCGTCGCGCTGCTCACGCGTAGAGGCCGATGCTCATGAAGGCGAGCCAGAGCATTCCGTACGACTGCAGGGTGTGATCGTGCAGCGCGATGTGCTCCGGTTCGCCGCCCTTGCCGGCATCGAGCAGCCGGAAGATGTGCAGCACGGCGAGCACGAGAGGGATGACGGTCAACTCGATCCAGACGACGTGGTGCCCGGGACTGCGCGAGGAGTCCCGTTCGCTCGAAGGCCCAGAGGCAGTAAGAGGCGACACAGACAGTGGCCGAGATGGTCAAGGTCGACTTCAGGAACGACTCGGAATACTCGTCGAGCACCTGGCGGTGGAAGCCCCGTTCCTCGCCCAGCCGGTGGTGCTCGGCGTACCGCTTCCCAGTGACGACGAACAAGGCGGCAAACGAGGTGAAGACGAGGAACCAGTTGGAGAGGCGCACATCGGCCACGACTCCGCCCGCCACCGCCCGGAGCACGAACCCCGCGGCGACGATCGCGAGCTCGACGACGGGCTCGTTCTTCAGGCGCAGGCTGTAGGCGATGCTGAGGCCGGCGTAGATGCCCACGATCAAACCGAATCCCCATGGTCCGATGACGAGCGCGCCGGCGATGCCCAGCGTTATGAGGACGATACCGATGCCCAGAGCGAGGTTCGTGCTCAAGTCGCCGCTCGCAACGGGTCGGCGGCGTTTGACCGGATGGTGCCGGTCCGACTCGCGCGTCGATGACGTCGTTGATCAGATACGTGCCGGAGGCAACGGCACAGAACACGAAGAAGGCCGCCACGACGCGGAAGGTCGTGACCCACTGCCCGAGAACGCCGGCGGCGGCCGGCGCCATGAAGACCAGCAGGTTCTTGATCCACTGCCGCGGTCGAAGGCTGCGCACGACGAGCCACCAGGTGGTGCGCCGCCACGCTGGAGTGATTGGCGCGATGGGTGCGACGAAGTCGTCGTCGGGCTGGAGAGAGGGGTTCGGAAAGGTCACGGGGTCTTCGTCCTCGCAGACATGGTGAAGAAGTCCCGGGCCCACCACGACTCGAAGTAGCGGCCCGGGGTCCCGGTCATGCCCGCCAGCAACTCCGAGCCGTTGGCGGCGCTGGCCGGTCCGTTCGGCGTCGACGGCTGGTACGTGCTGAAGTTCACCCAGTCCGTGTTGATATCGAGCTCCATCGCTCGAACCGCACCGGCGCGCACCATGATGTTGGCCAGGTTGTAGATGTCCAGGCCGGGCCCGCCCACGTAGAGGAGGGCGCCGTTGGCGGTGATGCCGATCGCGGAACGCCACACGTAGAGGCCGCCGCCGAGCGTCGCGCCCCAGGCGGCTGAGTTGGCGTCGTACGCGGCCGGTGCAATCTGCCCGTTGTCGACGAGCAGGACCAGGTTCTGCCGCACAGAGACGACGCTGGGGGTCATGGAGACGTCGCGTCCCCACTGTCCGAGCGCGAAGGAGCCGTCGTTGTAGATCACGAATGAGGCCGCCCCGGTGCGCAGCGGGACGATCGTCCTGCTGTCCGTGTAATAGCCGCCATCGGCATTCGACATGAGGAAGCCAGCGTTGAATGCGGCGACCAGGGACGTGGAGTCGGCAGCCGAAACGGGCGCGGTGTGCGTGAATGGTCCGCCGCCCGGGATCTGGCTGCCCGAGTAGAGCGTGGCCTTGAGGAGCATCGGGTCCATCCAGGCGATACCGACGACGTAGCTCGTATGGATCGCGCTGGGACGGATCAGCGTCTCGTAGACCGCGGGGACACCGTCGACGAGGCGGCCCGCCGGTGACCACTGGCCCTCGCCCGCGACCGGAGGGCTCGCCAACGGGACGATCGGGCCCGGCGCCGGGAGATGGGACACCGTCGCCGCCGCCGGAATGGTGGTGACGGTCTTCGGCTTGTGGATCGTGCCGGCCGGGAGGGCGCCGCCCACCTTCGGCTGGTGGTGCGAGTACCACTCGTTCTCAGCCCAGTTGACGATGGAGGCCCCGCCGTGCTCGCGGAACCACTCGGCCAGCCGGGACCCCGCCGAGCTGCCCAGGGCGGGGTTCGTCGAGCGCGCCGCCGATGGAGACGGCGAGCCAGACGAGGAGCACGGCGAGGACCGCTCCGACGACGGCCAGGATCCGCCGCCTTCGGTGCACCCTCGCGCGCGACCACGACCCGCGCCGCTGACGCCGGGAAGGGTGCCCCGGTTCGACGTCGAGATCGTCCAACGGTGGACTCAGCACGGTGGAAGCTCGGCGTCGGAGGGTGGACTGAGAGTCATACCAGGCGAGTTCGTGGGTTCCCCCCCCGCACCATTCTGGCGCAGCGATGGACCGGGCCCGAAATGGCCATCCCAAAGGGTACGGGCGGGCGTGACCTGTCGATGACCAATCCCCCCTTTTCAGGCTAAGGATCGGCTAAGAACTGCTGCCGGGTCGCTACCCCGATGCCGCGACGGGCGGCGATTTCATCCTCTGGGTCAGTTGCAATCACCGCTGGCAGCGCCGATGATGACCGGCGGCCGGATGGCGGCCGGACAGGAGACAGGTAGGCCGTGGAGCATTTTCTAGAGACATGGGGCTACGCCGCGGTCTTCGTGCTCAGCTTCATCTCGTCCATGGGGCTGCCGGTCGGCTCCGAGCTGGCGATCATCGGTGGTGGCGTCCTGGCCAGCGGGGCGTGCGTCACGTCGGGCTCCTGTCACCCGACCAACCCGCTGAACTTCGTCGTGGTCATCCTCGTGGCGCTCGCCGGCGAGGTCTTGGGCTCGCTGGCCGGCTATGCCATCGGTCGCTTCGGGGGCCGGGCCCTCGTCGACAGAGTGGGAAAGTACGTCCTGTTGACCCACAAGGACCTGGACCGGGCCGAGGCCTGGTTCGCCCGCCGGGGCGAACCGTTCGTCCTGTTCGGCCGCTTCATCCCGCTGTTGCGCTCGTTCGTCTCCTTCGCCGCCGGGCTGGGCGAGATGGCGTTGCCGAAGTTCCTCGCCTACACGGTGATCGGCTGCGCCATCTGGTGCACGGCCTTGGTCTCCATCGGGTACAGCCTTGGGGCCAGCTACAACCATGTCCTCAAGGCGTTCAGCTATGCCGGCTACGTCCTGGCGGCCCTCGCCGTCGTCGCGGTGGCCGTCATCTTCTGGCACCGCTGGCGGCAGTACCGGCTGGAACGAGACCAGGGACGCAGCGAGACGCAGGTCTGAGTCGGCTGACGCACGGCGGGGGGTGCCGCGGCCCTCGCGTACTATGGCGCCATGGCCGACCGTGCCGCCTGGCAGGAGGAATTCGACCGTCGCCGCGCCGCGCCGCCAGCTTCGAGACCATGTCGGGCGTGCCGCTGGAGCCGGTCTACGGGCCCGACGGACGCGGAGCTGCCCGGGCAGTACCCCTACACCCGGGGGCCCGTACGCCTCCATGTACCGGTCCCGGCTGTGGACCATGCGCCAGTTCGCCGGGTTCGGCACGGCGGCCGACACCAACGGGCGCTTCAAGGAGCTGCTGCGCGCGGGCGGCGACGGCCTGTCGACCGCCTTCGACATGCCGACCCTGCTCGGCCGCGACTCCGACGACCCGCTGGCCAAGGGCGAGGTCGGCCGCGCCGGCGTGGCCGTCGACACCCTGGCCGACATGGAGACGCTCTTCTCCGGCATCGACCTGGGCGACGTCAGCACGTCCATGACCATCAACTCGCCCGCCGCGCCCATCCTGGCCATGTACGTCGGGGTCGGCGGACGCAGCCGGCGTGGCCCGGGCGGCGTTGTCGGGGACGATCCAGAACGACATCCTGAAGGAGTACCAGGCGCAGAAGGAGTACGTCTTCCCGCCCCGCCCGAGCGTCCGGCTGGTCACCGACGTCATGCGCTTCGCCTCGGCCGAGCTGCCGCGCTGGCACCCGGTCTCGGTGTCGGGCTACCACATCCGCGAGGCCGGCTCGACGGCCGCCCAGGAGCTCGCCTTCACGCTGGCCAACGGGTTCGCCTACGTCGAGGCCGCCCTGGCGGCGGGTACCGGCGGTCGACGAGTTCGCGCCGCGGCTGAGCTTCTTCTTCAACGCCCACATGGACTTCTTCGAGGAGATCGCCAAGTACCGGGCCGCCCGCCGCATCTGGGCCCGGCTGGATGCGCGAGCGCTACGGCGCCGCCGACGGCCGGTCGCTGCAGCTGCGCTTCCACACCCAGACGGCCGGCGTCTCCCTCACCGCCCAGCAGCCCGAGGTCAACCTGGTCCGGGTGGCCATCGAGGCGCTGGCCGGCGTGCTCGGCGGCACCCAGAGCCTGCACACCGACTCCTTCGACGAGGCCCTGGCGCTGCCCACCGAGCACGCGGCCCGGCTGGCCCTGCGCACCCAGCAGGTCATCGCCGAGGAGTCGGGCGTCGTGCACGTGGCCGACCCCCTGGGCGGGTCGTGGTTCGTCGAGGAGCTGACCGACGAGATGGAGCGGCAGGCCGAGGCGGTCTTCGAGCACATCTCGAGGCGGCGGGCGCGGGCTCCATGCTCGACGGCGTCATCGCCTGCATCGAGGACGGGTGGTTCTGTCGGAGATCGCCGACGCCGCCTACGCGTTCCAGTCCAAGATCGCCCGGGGCGAGTGGATCCAGGTCGGGGTGAACGGCTACGTCGAGGCCGAGGACACGACCCCGCCGACGCTGTCCATCGACCCGGCCGTGGAAGCCCAGCAGCTGGCGCGCCTGGCCGCGGTCAAGCAGGCGCGCGACGACGACGCCGTGCGGCGCTCGCTGGGGCACCTCACGTCCGAGGCGGCCGACCCGGGCGTGAACCTCATGCCGGCGCTCATCGAGGCGCCCGCAGCATGGTCACGGTGGGCGAGTCGATGCGTGCCCTGGAGTCCGTCTTCGGGCTCTGGTACGAGCGCCACGTCGCCTGAGGTGGCGACTCCGGAGGTGGCCGCGGCTGCGGCCGGGAGTGGTGGCAAGCCGCTCCGGGTCCTCGTGGCCAAGGTGGGCCTGGACGGGCACGACCGCGGTCTGCGCGTGGTGGCCCGCATCCTGCGCGACGCCGGCTGCGAGGTGATCTACGCCGGGCTGCGCCAGTCGCCCGAGACCATCGCGGCCATGACGGCGCAAGAGGACGTCGACGTGGTCGGCGTCTCCATGCACAACGGGGCGCACCTCACGCTGGCCCCGCTGGTCGTCGGGGCGCTGCGCGCCGCCGGCCTGCGACACGCCGGTCGTGCTCGGCGGCATCGTGCCACCGGGGGACATCCCCCTGCTCCAGCGCGAGGGCGTGGCCGCCGTGCTCGGGCCGGGTGCCTCCAACGAGGAAGTGGTGGCCGCGGTGCGCAGGGCCGCGGCGGCGACGGCGGACGGTTCGTCTGTCAGCTGAGGGGGGCGTGTACCGGCACGTCGTCGGCGACGGCGTACCGGCGCAACGCTTCGCACAGGAGCGGGACGACCTCATGCCAGTCGCCCACGATGCCGATGTCGCAGTGTCCGAACACAGGGGCGCCGCGGTCCTCGTTGACCGCCAGGATCGTCCCGGCGGCGCGCACGCCCACCATGTGGTTGAACTTTCCGCTCAGCCCGAGCGCGACGTACAGGCGGGGCGCGATGGACGCGCCCCGTGATGCCGACCTGGCGTGAGCGCGGCGCCCAGCCTTTGTCGGTCACCTTCCGGGTCGCCGCCAGCTCGGCGCCCAGGACCGCGGCCAAGCGGGCCGAGCTGCTCGTATTCGTCCGGGCGCGACGCCCGTCCCGACGCCGATCACCACCGGGGCACGGGCCAGGGTCTCGACGTCGTCGTCGCGGCGCTCGTTGACAGCACGCGGACCCGGCCCGCCTGGTAGCGTCCGCACCGCGGCGGGGCATGGCGCGACGTCCGCTTCCATCGCTCCGTGGGCGGTCAGCGGCGTCGGCAGCACGCCCGGGCCGTACGGTCGACCATCTGCGTCGGGCTGTCGCAGGTGATGTCGGCCACCAGCGCCCCGGCGAAGGCCGGTTTCGCCGCCACGAGCCGGCCGTCACGGATGCGACAGGCCCACCGCGTCGCCCGACGAGCCCCGACCCGGTCGTCCGCCGCGACGCGGCCGGCCACCTCGCGGCCGAAGGCGGTGCTCGGCGCGAGGAGCGCCCATGGACGTATCGTCGTCGACGTAGGCCGCCACGCCTTCGGCCACGTCCTCGGCCGCAGCGTGCACCCGTCGAGCTCGACGGCCGACATCGGCGCCCGCCGCGCCGAGTGCCGCGGCCGGGGCGGCGCCGGTCGAGAGCGCGTGCACGGCCGCGCCCGGGCTGCCGGGCGAGGCCGGCGGCCGCCGCGAGCAGCTCGGCCGTCACCTCGGGGCGGCCCTGCTCGGCGAGCACCGCGATCGGCCGGCCCCCGGTCGGGTGCGGCGCCGTCGCCCGCTGTCGCTGCGCCTGCCCTGGCGGGCGGGTCGTCGGGTCCGCCGCAGGGACCCGTCCGCGGGACCGGCGTCCCGGAGCGCACCCCGCCGTTCGAGCTCCGTGCACCGCCCGCGCCACCTGGGCTTCGAGCGGTCCGTCGAGCACCAGGCCGGCCCGGTTGTGCGTCAGCGGCCGGGTCTCGCCCACCCGGTCGGGACTGCCCGCCTGGCCCCACGGGCCCGGGCCCAGAGCGGCGGCCGTGACGCGGCGGATCCGCCGCGGCCGGCGACGGCGGCGCGGCCCTCGGGCCCCACCTTGCACGGCTCGCAGAGGCGTTCGGCCACCGACACCACGGCCGGGTAGCGCCACCTCGACCTCCTGATGCCCGTCGTCGAGCTCGAGCTCCAGACGCAGTGTGGCGCCGCTCACCCACTCCACGTGCGGGCCCCGGTCGCGAACGGAAGGTCGAGCAGCGCCGCCACCATGGGCGGCACCTGGCCCGTCTCGCCGTCGATGGAGTTGCGGCCGAAGAGCACCAGGTCGAACGGCCCTGCGCCGTCCAGCGCGGCAGCCAGGGCCGCGCGCCGTCGCGAGGGTGTCCGAGCCGGCGAACGCGTCGTCGCACAGGTGCAGCGCGTCGTCGGCCCCCCAGGCGACGGCCTCGCGCAGCACGTCCTCGGCGCTCGGCGGCCCGAGAGTGATCACGGTGCAGGCGCCGCCGGTGGCGCGGGCGAGAAGCACCCCTTCGTCGACGGCGCGCCGGCAGTAGGCGTTCATCTCGAATTCGACGCCGTCGCGCACGATTCGGCCGGTCGGCCCCAATTGGAACGACTCGGCGACGGGCACCTGCTTGATCAACGCCGCGATCCGCAGCGGCGGCGTGCCGTTGTCGTCGTGGTCACGCGGAGCCGGCCCGGGTGAGCACGAGCTCGTCCATCTGCTCCTCGGCCTCCGGCGTGTGGACGTAGCGCCCGCCGCGGTCCACGAAGCCGCGGCGGCGAGCAGGCTGGCCAAGATCGCAAAGTCGAAGGCGGCGTGCAGCCCGTCCTGGAACGGCGTGGCGATCAGGCTCGGGAAGAAGCTGACCGGCCCGAGCGCCGGCCTTCTGCACAGCGGGGAGCTGCGCGAAAGTGTGCAGCGCCGATGAGGTGCTGTACGGGGTCGTACCCGAGGAAGGCGGCGAAGAGCGTGGAGATGGGTGGCAGGTGCGCTGCCCGGTCCGCCACGACGGGCGACACGCCGTGCGCGGCCAGCCCGGCCGACACGTTGTGCGGGAGCGCCGAGGCCAGGCCGATGATCATCAGCGTGAAGAAGATGCCGATGGAGACGACCTGCGCCGAGTTCTGGAAGGTGGTGTTCATGCCGGACCCGGCACCCCGGTGTTCCGGAGGCAGGCTGTTCATGACCCCGGTCCGGTTGGGCGAGCCGAAGGACGCCATGGTGATTCCGGTGAAGAACAGGATGATGGCGAATTCCCAGTAGGTGAAGTCGATCGGGAGCGCCTCGAGCAGAGCGAAACAGACGGCGGCGCCGATCATGCCCCCGGTCGCGAAGGGCCGGGCGCCGTAGCGGTCGGAGAGGATCCCCGACACCGGGCCGGCGATGAGCATGCCCACCGTCAACGGGATCATGGCGATGCCCGGCCCACAACGGGGTCGTCTCGAAGGAGTACCCGTGGAGCGGGAGCCAGATCCCCTGGAGCCAGATGATCAGCATGAACATGAGGCCGCCGCGGCTGATGGCGGCGAGGAAGCTGGCCACGACGCCCGCGGTGAAGGCGCGGATCTTGAAGAGCGACAGCGTGAACATGGGCTCACGCACGTGCAGCTCCACGAAGCAGAACGCGACCAGCAGCACGATGCCGGCGGCGAGGGCAGCCGAGCACGAGCGGGTTGGTCCAGCCCATGGCGTGGCCACCGTAGGGCTCAATCCCGTAGGTGATGCCGACCATGATCAGGATGAGGCCGAGCGCGAAGGTGATGTTGCCGGGCCAGTCGAGTGGGCGGTGCGCCGCTGTGCCGAGCTCGCGCAGCCTCAGATAGCCCCAGACCGTGGCGAACAAGCCGATGGGCACCGACACCAGAAAGACCAGCCGCCAGTTGATGGGGGCCAGCATGCCGCCGAGGATCAAGCCGATGAAGGAGCCGCTGAACGCCGCCGCCTGGTTCACCCCGAGCGCCAGCCCGCGCTGGTCCTCGGGGAACGCATCGGTGAGGATGGCGGCCGAGTTAGCCATCAGCATGGCGGCACCCACGCCCTGGAAGATGCGCATCACGATGAGATAGACGCCGCCCGCGGGGCCGGTCAGCCAGGTGACGCTCAGCGCCAGCGAGAAGAAGGTGAAGACGGCGAACCCGAGGTTGTAGGTGCGCACCCGCCCGTACATGTCGCCCAGTCGTCCAAGGGTCACCACGAGGACGCTGGTGGTGACGAGGAAACCGAGGATCATCCACAGCAGGAAGAAGCTGTTGCCGGGCTCGAGCGGATCGAGCCCGATGCCCCGGAAGATGTCGGGCAGCGAGATCAGGACGATCGACCCGTCGATCGTCGCCATGAGCATGCCCAGCGTCGAGATGAAGAGCGCCTCCCACTTGTAGCCGGCGGGCAACGGCTCGGCCGGGTCGGGGTGCGACCACCGATGCGCCCGACCAGCCGGCGTGCCGTCGCCGTTACCGGAGACCTCTGGCGGCGTCGGGACGTGAAGCGGCGGAGGGGTGGAGCGTTCGATGCTCCCACGCTACGGGATGGGCGTCGCGCCCCGAGACCGCGCGACCGGGGTCGGCTATCGGCCCAGCGCCGCACCCTCCGGGCTGCGGGGGTCAGACGCGCCGGCCTGGTGGTCGGCCACCCCAGCCGCGTCCCGCACCACCGTGATGATCTGGGCGCAGCCCACGGCCACCGGGTCGAAGGCGCTGATCGCGCGCACCCGGTGACCCCGTTCCGTCCAGCCCGCCGGCCCAGGCCGACGGGGCATGCGCCTCCATGAGCACCGTGAGGCCCTCACCCCACCAGAGGCGGAACGGCCCGGCCGCCGGCGCATCGAGCGCGAACCGCGGTGCCGCGACGGCCGCGGCGGGGTCCTGGCCGGCACGCAGCATGCCGGGCCAGCAGCTGCAGGAGGATCTGCGGCTGGGCGTCGCCGCCCATCGCGCCGACGAGGTGGGTCAGCGCCCCGTCGGGGGTGGTGGCGAGCATGGGGGAGAGCGTGTGGGGGGGCCGTCGCCCCGGCGCCAGCTCGGCCGGGTGCCCCTCGACGAGGGAGAAGCCGACGCCGCGGTTGTGCAGGAAGACCCCCGTCGACGGCTCGATCAGGTGGGAACCGAAGTCGAGCGCGTTGGACTGGGTCAGCGAGATCCCGAGCCCGTCGGCATCGAGCGCGCAGAGGTGGGTCGTGTCGCCGTCTCCGATCCTCGCCACGGCCCCGGCCGCGCCCGCCGCACCCCCGGCACCACCACCACCTGGTTCTACGTCGGGCCCGGCCGTCCGCCACGCGTTCGACCCGCGCCGCCGCGGGGTCCACCCGCGCCGGAGCGACCAGTGCCGACCCGTCCGCCCCGTCGAAGAGCACGTGCGGCCGGTCGAACCCGGCGGCCCGCGCCGACTCCACGGCGAGGTGCGGCCAGACCGGGTCGTCGGGGTCGTCGCCCAGCCCGACCGCCTCGGCGATGCGTGCCCCGGCCAGCGTGAGGTATCCCTGCGACGGCGGCGGCACCGTCCACAGCTCGTGCCCCCAGGCCGGTGCGCGCACCGGCTCGCACCACTCGGCCAGCGGCTGCGCGAGGTCGTCCTCGGTGAAGTGGCCGCCGCCCAGCGCGCGCAACCCGCGCCCGAACTCGCCGCCGTAGAACGCGTCGCGTCCCCCGGCCGCCACGGCGCGCAACGTCCGGGCGACGCCGGGCAGGCGCACCCGTTGGCCGATGTCCAGCGGGCCGTCCGGGCACAGTTCGCCCGCCCCGGGCAGCCGGTGCACAAGATGCGTCGCCAGCGCCAGCATCACCGACGCGCAGAACCCGTCCTCGGCCAGCGCGACCGCCGGGCCGAGCACCTCGGCCAGGGGCAGCCGGCCGTAGCGTGCATGCAGCGCCAGCCAGCCGTCCACGGCGCCGGGCACCGGCACGCTGTCCAGCTGGCCCCGCAGGGGTATCGCCGCATGGCCCGCCGACCGCAGCGCCGCCGCGTCCGAGCCCGCGCCCGCCCGCCCGACCGACAGGAGCGCCGCCGGCGCCGCGCCGGCTTCCGAGACCATGGCGAGCACGTCGCCACCCATCCCGCACAGGTGCGGGCCGACGACCGCCATCACGGTGCCGGCGGCGACGGCGGCATCGGCGGCCGAGCCGCCCCGGGCCAGCATCTCCACCCCGGCGCCCGCCGCCAGCTGGTCCGCCGCCGCGACCATGCCGCGCCGGCCGGTGCGCGTCGCGAAGGGCGCCAGAGGCAGCGTCACGCGGTGAGGACCACGACCGACCGCAGGACCTCGCCGCGCTGCATGCGGGCGAAGGCGGCCTCCACGTCCCCGATCCCGATGGTCTCGCTCACGAAGCCGTCGAGGTCGAGCCGACCCGCCAGGTAGTGCTCAATGAGCACCGGGAAGTCGCGCGAGGGCAGGCAGTCGCCGTACCAGCTCGGCTTGAGCGCGCCGCCCCGCCCGAAGAACTCGATCATCGGCAGGTCGATCCGCATGGCCGGCGTCGGCACGCCGACCTGCACGAGCGTGCCGGCCAGGTCACGCGCGAAGAAGGCCTGTTCCATCACCGCGGGATCCCCCACCGCCTCGATGCACACGTCGGCGCCGTTGCCGCCCGTCAACGAACGGATCGTCTCCACCGCGTCGGCGGCCGACGCGTCGACCGTGTGGGTGGCGCCGAACGACCGCGCCAGATCGAGCTTCTTCGCGTCGAGGTCGACCGCGATGATGACGGCCGCCCCCGCGAGCTTCGACCCCGCGACGGCGGCACACCCCACACCGCCGCAGCCGAAGACGGCCACCGAGTCGCCCAGCCCGACCTGCCCGGTGAACATCGCGGCGCCGAGCCCCGCCATCACCCCGCAGCCGAGGAGCCCGGCCGCCTCCGGGCGCGCCTTGGGGTTGACCTTGGTGCACTGGCCCGCCGCCACCAGCGTCTTGTCGGCGAAGGCACCGATGCCGAGCGCCGGCGAGAGAGGCGTGCCGTCGGCCAGCGTCATCTTCTGCGCCGCGTTGTGGGTCGAGAAGCAGTACCAGGGCCGGCCCCGGCGGCAGGCGCGGCAGGCACCGCAGACGGCACGCCAGTTCAGGACGACGAAGTCGCCCGGTTCGACGTCGGTCACGCCGGCACCGACCGCCTCGACGACGCCGGCGGCCTCGTGGCCGAGCAGGAAGGGGAAGTCGTCGTTGATGCCGCCCTCCCGGTAATGCAGGTCGGTGTGGCACACGCCGCAGGCCTGCAGCGCGACCACCGCCTCCGCGGGGCCGGGATCGGGCAGGACGATCGTCTCGACCGTGACCGGTGCTCCCTTTTCCTTCGCCACCACGCCGCGCACTTCTTGTCCCATGGGCGCTCCTCCCGCTATGTCCCGGTGGTCCCTCTCGATGGCGCCTTGCGACTGGCGCGGAGCACGCTCAGCAGCAGGAACCCCGCCGCCAGCGCCGGCAGCAACAGGGCGCCCAGCCAACGGGTCCCGTCCAGCAGGAAGGCCGCCGCCACGACGCCGCCGGTGGCGAGGGCGAGCTCGGGCGTGTCACCCACGAGGAAGTCCCACCAGAAGTGGCCGAAGGCGCGGACCAGCCGGCTGACCGCCCTCACGCCGGCGCCTCCTCGACGGCAGGAGCGGCCTGCTGCGTGCGCAGGAGGGCGCTGTACACGAAGAACACTGCCGCGAAGAACACGACGAGCACCGGGAGGGCCAGGTCACCGCCGGGCCAGTGCACGCCGGCGCCCTCGCCCGTCCAGAACACGCCGAAGCTCGTCAGCATGACGCCCACCGCCGCCTTGATCGTGTTCTCCGGGACCTCGCGGAGCTGCCGGGCCACCAGGCCACCGACGACCGCCACGAGCACGACCGCCGCCCCCGCCGCCAGCGCGGCCAGGCCGAGCCGGTGCTGGGCGGCGCCGAGGCTGATCACGATGAGCACCACCTCGGTGCCCTCCAGGAAGACCCCCTTGAACGCCACCGCGAACCCGACACCGTCGTGCGCCCCGGGCCGCGCGGCTCCGTCGGCCGGGCGCAGCTCGGCCACTGTCTCGGCGTAAATGGCGTCCTCGTCGTGCCTCGCCTTGAACCCCGTGGTGCGCAGGATGGCCTTGCGCAGCCAGTTGAGGCCGAGCACCAGCAGCAGGGCGCCCACGACGACCCGCAGCGCGTCGATGGGGATGTAGCGGATGAGCGGGACTCCGACGGCAACCACGAGGACGCCGAGCAGCAGGGCCGCCGCGGCGGCGCCCTCCAACGCCGACCGCCAGCCCCGGCTGACCCCGGCGGCGACCACGATGGTCAACGCCTCCACCATCTCGACGAGGCTGGCGGCGAAGACGGCGAGGACGAGGACGAGCGTGGACGAAGTGTGCATCGGGACCCGCGCAGAAATTATCGGCCTGGTGCGACGGCGTCGGGCAACCCGGGACGGGGGGTAGTCTGCGGACCACTGACCAGGGGTTCTGGTGAAGGGAGACGGGTGCAATGAGGAACGGCGCGCACGGAGGCGCCGCCGGGGCCGGTGCGACCGCGACGGGCAGGAACTACGTCGTCGTGTCGGCCGACACCCACGCGTCACCCGACGACCTCGACCACTTCCTCTCTTACGTGGACCCGCAGCACCGGGAGGCCGTCGCCGGGTTCGGCGATCTGTCCTCGCTCGCCATCACCATGTTCGGCGGTTTCGACCCGGGCGAGATCGACGACGCCGACCCGGTGCGGGCGACGGCGGCGCGCCGGCTCGCCGGCATGGGGGTGGACGTCGAGGCGGCGCGGGGGTGGCTGGCCCACTACGGGACGGACTGGGTCATCCCCGGCGACGGCGGGGGCCGCCGCCTCCAGTTCCTGGAGGAACAGGGGATCCACGCCGAGGTCACCCTGCCGGGGCCGATCCTGGCGGGCGGGCTCTCGCCGGCCATGTACCTCGGCTCGCAGACCGACAGGGGTCTCGAGGTCGTCTGGCCGGCGCTGCACGGCTATCTCCGTTGGCTGGCCGAGTTCTGCGCGGCGGCGCCCGGTCGGAGGGCGGGCTGCATGCCCATCGACTTCCACGACATGGACCGCGCCGTGGAGGAGGTGGCCTGGGCCCGGGCGCACGGCATCTTCGGTGGCGTCATGATGCCCGCCATGTCGGTCGGCTCCAAACTCCCCGGGTACGCCGACGAGTACTACGAACCCTTCTGGAGCGCATGCGAGGACCACGGCATGGTGGTCACCCTGCACACCGGCGCCTCGGGGTCCGCGACCGATTCCAAGTTCCTCTACGACCCGCAGCACGGGGGCATGCTCGGCCTCTACGAGGTGTTCGTCTTCACGCGCCGCCCGCTCTGGTTCATGGTCTTCGGCGGGGTGTTCGACCGCCACCCGAACCTGCGGGTGGTCGTCACCGAGAACGGCGTGCAGTGGCTCCCATCGCTGATCCGCGACATGGAGTCGTTCTTCGACACGCACGGTGGTGCCCCCGTGCGCTCGTATCTCAAGAGGCGCCCCCGCGAGTACTTCGAAAACCACGTGTGGCTCGGAGGCTCGCTCATGAAGCGCTACGAGGCCGAGATGCGGCACGAGATCGGCATCGACAGGCTCATGTGGGGGGCGGACTACCCGCACCTGGAGGGCGCAGCGCCCGTGCACCGCGAGACGTTGCGCTACGTTCTCGGAGGCCTTCCCGAGCCGGACCTGCGCAAGATCCTCGGCGGCAACGCCGTGGAACTGTGGGGCTTCGACGGCGCGCTCCTCCAGGAGGTGGCCGACCGGGTCGGCCCGACCGTCGCCGACCTGGCCACGCCGCTCGAACTCGCAGACATCGAGGACACGTTCAGTTGGAGCCTGGCCCGCCCGGTCCCACTGGCGTCGCGGGCCTCATAGGGCGGCGCCGGCCGCGAGTCGATAGACCGCCATCGGGTCGTCGGTCGGCTCGGACGCGAGCGGCGCGATTTTGACCAGTTGGAATCCGTTCTTCTCGAGGACGCGGCGCGACGCGAGATTGCGAGCGTCGGGGTCCGACACGAAGGCGACGTCCGGTCGCTCGGTCCGGACGAGGCGGAGGAGCGTGCCCACGAGCGCCGTCCCCAGCCCGCGGCCGACGCGGTCGGGCTCGCCGATGGCGTAGTCCACGCCGACGTCGCGGGGCTCGGCACCCATGTCCGCCGCCCATTCGGGGTCGATGTCGCAGCCGTACCACTGGCACCAACCGACGGGCGCCCCGTCTTCCAGCACGAGCAGCGCGTGCACCTGCTGGACCCCGGCGACGCTCTGGCGCAAATGGTCGACCTCCTCCTCGACGCTCGAACCCGCCAGGTACCAGCGCGCCACGTGCGGTTCCGCCATCCAGCGGGCGACCAACGCGAGATCGTCGGGCTCCATGTCCCGCAGCCCCAGCAACGCGACCATCAGCCCGAGACGAGCAGGCGGTAGCCGAGGTCGATCGACTCGAGCTTCAGCATCTCGCCATGCCGCTCGTGCCAGGCCCCACTGGCCAGGTCGGCCTGCAGGCGAGCGATCCCCCGGGCCACGGCCGCAGGGTCGGCCAAGGCGGTGCCGGAGTTGTTGGCCCGGACGGTCGGATCGAGGTAGGCCTCGGGCCGGCACCAGTGCGCGCCGAGGACGCCGTCTTGCAGGTCCCGATACGTCGGAAGCGCAATGCTGTCCGTCGCCCCGATGGCGTCGGCGATCCGGTCGGCGGCCGGGCTGCAGCGGAGGGTGTGCGCGCGCACCTCGGGCAGATACTCCCTCAGCAGCCAGAAGTCAGCGTGACGATCGAAGTCGATCGCCAGCAGCACCCGCCGCGGAGCGATCCGGCAGAGCTCGTCCAGACCGCGGGCCCAGTCGTCCCCCCAGTGGTGCACCGTGAGGACGGCCATGGCCACCTCGGCCCAGCCGGTCCGCACCGGCAGGGCCGACGCGCTCGCCCGGGCCGCCGGCGCAGCGCCCGGCGGGCGCTGGGCCAGCATGACGGTCGACGGCTCGAGCGCCACCGACCTCCCGGCCCGCCGGCTCGTAGGAGCCGGTGCCCGCCCCGACGTTGACGATGCGCTGCGCACCGCCGAGCTGGGCGGCCACGGTCGCCTCCCAGCGCGGGTCGGCCCGCCGATGGGCCGTGTAATTGCGGCCGATCGCGTCGTAACGGGGCGAGGTCGTCATGGCCGTCGCCGCGCCCGGCCGCCTATGCCGCGGCTTTCTCCAGGATGTGCACGCCGCACGCCGACCCCAGCCCGATGACGTGCGTCAGCCCCACCTTGGCCCCCTTGACCTGGCGGTCGCCCGCCTCGCCACGCAGATGGGTCGCGACCTCCCAGATGTTGGCGATGCCGGTGGCGGCGATGGGGTGCCCCTTGGACTCCAGGCCACCCGACACGTTGACCGGGGTTTTGCCGTCGCGCCACGTCGCGCCCGACTTGAAGAATTCCGCCGCGCCGCCCTCCTCGCAGAGCATCAGGTTGTCGTAGTGGACCAGCTCCGCCGTGGCGAAGCAGTCGTGCAGCTCCACCAGGTTGAGGTCAGCGGGGGACACGCCCGACTGCTCGTAGGCCTGCGTCGCCGCGTTGCGCGTCAGGGTGTTCACGTTGGGCAGGACCTGGCACGCCTCTTCCCACGGGTCGGTGGTGAGGACGGAGGCCGAGACCTTGACCGCCCGCTTCTGTTGCTCCAGCGACAGCGTCTTGAGCTTGGAGCCCGAGACGACCACAGCGGCCGCTGCGCCGTCGCAGTTGGCCGAGCACATCGGCCGCGTGTTCGGGTACGCGATCATGACGTCGTTCATGATCTCTTCGAGGCTCATCTTCTTGGTGTAGGCCGCCAGCGGGTTGAGCGTTGAGTGCGCGTGGTTCTTCTCGCTGATCTTGGCGAAGAGCTCGAAGCTCGTGCCCCCGTACTTGTGGCCGTATTCCATACCGATCTGGGCGAACACGCCGGGCATCGTCTCGGTGCCGATACGGCCGTCGACCGCGGCGACGGCGCCGTAGCGTCCGTGGGGGGCCCAGGTGTTGGAGTCGGAGGAGCGGCTGCCGCCGGCGAGCAAGCCGGCCCCGGCGAGCTTCTCCACGCCGAAGGCCAGGCCCATGTCGGCCTCGCCGGCCTTGACGGCCATGGCCGCCACCCGCAGCGCGGTGGCGCCGGTGGCGCACGCGTTGGAGACGTTGTACACGGGGATCCCGGTCTGGCCGAGCTGCTTCTGGACCATCTGCCCGGTCGGTGCCATCGCCATCATGAGGTTGCCCGCGCCGATGATGCCGATGTCCTTCATGGTCACGCCGCCGTCGGTCAGGGCGCCCCGCACGGCCTCGGACGCCAGGTCGACCAGGTCCTTGTCCGGGTGCTTCCCGAACTTGGTCATGTGGATGCCCACGATCCACAGCTCTTCGGATGCAGATGCCATCGCGCTCAACCTCCCAGTGGCTCGAAGCCGAAGCCGACCGCTTCGGTTCCCTCGTCGTCGGTGCCGATCACCTCGGTGGCCAGTTGGACCTTCATGCCCAGGCTCACGTGCTCGGGGTCGGGCTCGACGTTGATCAGGTTCGCCCGCACGCTCGTGCCCTCACAGTCGACCACGGCCGCCACGAAGGGGACCGGGATGCCGGGCGCTGCGAACGTGACGATGGTGAAGGCTCGGACCTCGCCCGTGGTGGGGACGTCGACCTTCTTGAACTGGGTCGACTCGCACGCGGCGCAGGCGTTGCGGCGGTCGAAGAAGCGGGCCCCGCACGAGGTGCACTCGCTGGCCTCCAGGTGCGGGGGGTCGCCCAGCACCAGGTAGTCGACCAGCGGAATCTGTTGCGCCATCACGCCCCCAAGCTCGGGTCAGAAAATCGGTGTTCTCAAACTACCGTGGGCTTTGGCGGAGCCGGCAAATCCGGCCCCCCCCGGTGCACCATCGCCGCCCGGCCGGTAGGTTCGGCGTCATGCGCTTCACTCACCTCGGCCGCACCGGACTCACCGTCAGCCGCCTCTGCCTCGGCACCATGAATTTCGGGCCCGAGACGGATGAGGCCACCTCGTTCTCCATCATGGACTCGGCCCTGGACGCCGGGATCAACTTCTTCGACTCGGCCAACGTCTACGGGCGCTCCAAAGGGCGCGGGGCGACCGAGGAGATCGTCGGCCGCTGGTTCGCCCAGGGAGGCGGGCGTCGGGAGAAGGTGGTGATGGCCACCAAGCTCTACGGCGACATGGGCGAATGGCCGAACGACGGCCGCTTGTCCGCGCTCAACATCCGGCGCGCGTGCGACGCCAGCCTGCGCCGGCTGCAGACCGACTACATCGACCTCTACCAGATGCACCACATCGACCGCGGCTCGGGCTGGGACGAGATCTGGGAGGGGATGGAGGTGCTGCGGGACCAGGGCAAGATCATTTACGTCGGGTCCTCGAACTTCGCGGGTTGGCACATCGCGCAGGCCCAGGAGGCGGCGCGGCGGCGCAACTTCATGGGCCTGGTCAGCGAGCAGTCCCACTACAACCTGCTCACGCGCAAGATCGAGCTGGAGGTGCTGCCCGCGGCCGAGGCCTATGGGCTCGGCGTGATCCCGTGGTCGCCGTTGGCCAGTGGTCTGCTCGGCGGCATTGTGCGCAAGGAGCGCCAGGGCAGCCGCCGCCTCGCCGACCACCTGCAGCAGAGGGTCGAGGCGAAGCGCCCGCAGTTCGAGGCCTACGAGGACCTCTGCGACGAGATCGGCGAGGAGCCCGGCACCGTCGGCCTGGCCTGGCTGCTCACGCGGCCGGCCGTGACCGGCCCCATCGTGGGGCCGCGCACGTCCGAGCACCTGCAGTCGGCCGTGCGCGCGGTGGACGTGACCCTGGACGACAAGGTGCTGACGCGCCTGGACGAGATCTTCCCGGGCTACAAGACGGCGCCGGAGGACTACGCCTGGTGACGTTGTAACGCCCGAGCGGCGCGGCTCAGCGCGAGGGCGACCCCGACCGGGCCAGCTCCGGCTCGGGCTCGGATGGCTCCTCCGCCGTGTGCACGGCCAGGTCGTCGGCGTCGACGGACACCTTCGGCAGGATCCGGTCCAGCCAGCCGGGGAACCACCAGTTGGCCTTCCCGAACAGCATCATCAGCGACGGAACGATGCACATGCGGATCAGGATCGCGTCGACCAGGATGCCGGCCGCGAGACCGACACCGAATTCCTTGATCACGCGCTCGCCGCCCAGGATGAACGAGCCGAACACGAGGATCATGATCACCGCGGCCGCCGTGATCGTCTTGCCCGTGGCGGCGAGGCCGTTGCGCACCGCGACGCGGTTGATGCCACCCGACTTGATGTACTCCTCGTGCATCCGCGACACCAAGAACACCTGGTAGTCCATGGAGAGGCCGAAGAGGATGGCGAAGAGCATCACGGGCAGGAAGGCCTCGATCGGGCTCGTGCCGGTGAGGCCGATGATGCTCCCGCCGTCGCCCCACTGGAACACGGCCACCAAGATGCCAAAGGCCGCGCCGATGGAGAGCAGGTTCATGGCCGCCGCCGTCAGCGGGATCACGAAGCTGCGGAACACCGTCATGAGCAGCAGGAACGAGAGCAGTACCACGAGGCCGATGAAGAGCGGCAGTTTGGCGGACAGGACGTTGGAGAAGTCGATGAAGATGGCGGTGGTGCCGCCGACGAGGACCTTGACGCCTGAGGTGCCGACCGCCTGCGGAAGGGTGTCGGCTCGCAGGTGGTTGACGAGGTCGGTCGTCGCCGCGTCTTGCGGGGCCGTCTTGGGGTACACGTTGAGCAGCATCACGTCGCCGTTGCCCGTCTTGCTCGGGATGTAGATCGGCGGCGCGACACGGGCGACGTCCTGTTGCTGCGACACGTGCTGCACGACCGTGTCGATGACCGGCCGCTGGTCGGGCTGCACGACGCTCACGAGCATCAAGGGCCCGTTGAACCCGGGGCCGAAGCCCCGCGACAGCGTGTCGAACGCCACGCGGGTCGGGGTGCCGGCGGGGTCGGTGCCCTGGTCGGCCGAGCCGAGGCGAAGGGAAAAGAAGGGCAACGCGATCACCACGATCACCGCCAGCGCCACGAGGGAAGAGACCCACGGGTACTTCTGCACCCGGTCGGCCCAATTCGGCCAAAAACCCTTGTTGTCGGCGCCCACGATGCGGGGGCCGTTCGCTGCCAGATTCCGCTTCTGCTTGCGGCTCATGACCTTGGGGCCGATGAACCCGAGCATCGCCGGGAGCAGAGTCAGGGCGGCGATCATCGTGAAGGCCACGCCGATGGCCGCCGCGACGGCCAGGCCATACAGGAAGCTCACCCCGAGCGCGAACATCCCGAGCAAGGCGATGCAGACGATGATCCCTGCAAAAAGGACGGCGCGGCCCGAGGTGTTGACCGCGTTCACGATGGAGGTGTCGGTGTCGCGCCCGGCCACCAGCCCCTGCCGGTGCCGGGTCACGATGAACAAGGCGTAGTCCACGCCGACACCAAGGCCGATAAGCAGCACGAGCTCAGGCGAGAACTCCGGCATGCCGATGGCGTGGCTGAGCAACCCGATCACCCCGATGGCGGTGCCCAGCGCGAACAGCGCCGAGATGATGGGCAACAGGGCGGCGAAGACGGAGCCGAAGACGATCAGCAGGACGATCAACGCGAGCAGGACGCCCAGCCCCGAACTGCTGAAGGACTGGTTGTTGGCGAATTCGGCTAGCTGGCCCGTCACCGAGACTGTGAGACCATCACCCGAGGTGTGGGTCACCGTGTTCACGAACGTCGTCGCCTCGTTGCGCGGCAGGTTCTGCGGCAGCTTGGCGAAAGGGACCTGCACAAAGCCCACGGTGCGGTCGGCGTTGATGTTCTCGGTGTTGACGAGCTTACCGGCGGCATCGTAGGGGCTGGTCACGCGGGTGACGTTGGGCAGCGCGTTGATCTTGTCGACCATGGTGTTGATGCGTTGCCCGACGGCCGGATCGGTGAGGCGTGCGTCGCCGGCGGTACCGAAGACGACCTCTTCCGTGTCACCCGAGTGGCCCGGAGCGACCGACTTCAGGAGGTTGATGGCGTCAGCGGACTCGGTGTGCGGGAAGGTGAAGTTGTTGGTGTAGTCAGCATGGAAGGCGCTGACGAGCGCGATTGACGCGATGAGAATGGCCGCCCACAGCAGCATCACGCTGCGGCGATGACGGACACACCACCCGGCCAGGGTGCGCATGACGGGATATCTCCTCGGGGACGTCGGGTGCCCGCGTCGCGGGCCCCGGGGGGATGGGCCAATCGTACTTGCCTCCGGGCCGGCCCCAGGTCGGCCGGCTCAGGCGCCGCGCCGCTCCAGGTGGCGCAATGCGTTGAACACGGGCAGGGCGAGGCGGTCGGCCGATGCGGCCGAGCGGGCCACGAGGCGCCCCGCCAGGACGGGGTGGTGCTCGGGGAGGGCGAAGAACGCGCGCTCACCCATGGTGAGCAGCGTCAACGGCGACAAGGCCACGACGGTGATGGGCGAGTGCTGACGGTTGAGCAGCGAGTGCTCCGACCACGAATCCCCTCGCCCCAGGAGCCCGATCGGCATCCCGTCACGCTGCACGACGGCGTGCCCGCTCACGATGACGTGCCAACGCCGGACGGGGACGTCCTGGGCCTGGAGGATCTGTCCGGGGTGGGCCGTGGCCAGGTCGCTGCGACCAGCGATCTCCCGGAGCTCGTCTTCGGGGAGGCCGGCGAAGAGCGCTAGGGCGCGGAGCGGGCCGGCCGGGTCGTGGGTGGGGTCCACCGGCACCGCTCAGTACACCGTCCTTGCGCTGTGCGCGCGGTCGCCGTCGTGGTGGTGATGGTGCCAGCTCGAGCGACGCCACACGAAGAAGGCGACGATGGCGATGAGCACCCACGGCACGTGCCAGTACGGCCACGACGGCACCATGGCGCCGACCGCGATGGCGGCGAACGCCACCAGTAAGAGGACGGGCACGAGCCGGCGCCGGCGCGGCACGGGCGGCGGCGGGTCGGCCGGCAGGCGCGGGAGGTCATGGAAGAGCCCCTTGAGCTCTCCCCGCGTGGTGGCCGACATGGCGGTGTCGAGGCGAGTCTTGAACTCGGGCTGATCGAGCCGCCCTTCGGCGAAGTGACGGGAGAGTTTGTCGGCCACCGCGTTGCGCTCTTCATCTGACGCGCGCAGCGCCTCGTCGGGCGCCTGTGAGTCACGCCGTCCTCCCGGGTACACGGGATCCCATCGGTAACGCATCGGGTGTCCTCTCAGGTCGTGTGTAGTGCTGTGTGTATGGCTGGGCTGAGAATGTGTCTGGGCCAGGCGGCTCAGTAGGCGCGAACCCGGTCGTGCGCGTGCGCTCGCGCTCGAGGAGCTCCTCGGCGATGGAGTGGTCCGTCCCCTCGTCGGGGATGAGGAGCCAGCCGGCCAGGTAGAGCGGCAACGCCAGCCCGCCCAGGAACGCCAGCGCGACGAAGCCGATCCGCACAATGGTCGGGTCGACGTCGAAGTAGTCCGCCAGCCCGACCGCGACGCCGGCCAGCATGCGCGGGCCGCCGCCGCGGTGGAGGCGCTGCTCCTGGCCGGGCTGGGCGGGCCGGGCGGCGTCAGGGGGAGGGCGGTGTGGTGAGGCGGACGCCGGCCCCGGGGTCTCGTTCTGATCGGTCTCGTGCTCGTCGGTAGCCATAGGCCCAGCCTGAACCGGGCCGATCCGGAGCGACATCGGGCAACTCCCTGGTAGGACCCTGAGCGCGACCCCGACCCCTCAGGGTTGTCCCTGATAGCCACCCTCGGTGGGGCGCGCGATCATCGAGGGATCGCAGAGGCATCTGAGCAGCGCACGCGTCCCCGCCGCGACGGGACTCGCCCGACCGAGCCATCGTGGTTCGCGGGCGGCGACTGGGCTCCGCCCCCGCGCGGGCTGGGACCGGCACTGGGGCCGCCACCACCACCGCTTCCGCGGGATGCGCTGCATGCGCCGCAGCCGGGAGACGCGCGTGCTGGGCGGGGTC
This sequence comes from uncultured Acidimicrobiaceae bacterium, assembly GCA_963808355.1. Taxonomy (GTDB): domain Bacteria; phylum Actinomycetota; class Acidimicrobiia; order Acidimicrobiales; family RAAP-2; genus Bog-473. The sequence goes on along the minus strand of CAWEFL010000002.1, from coordinate 856,693 downwards.
TGCGGCGGGCTGTCGGCCGCCACGGGCATCGACGTCACCATCGTCCGCATCGCGTTCGTGCTGCTCTCCATCGGCAGCGGCGTGATGGTGTTGGTCTACGCGCTGGCGTGGCTGCTGGTCCCGCTGGAGGGGGAGTCGGCGAACATCTTCTCCCGGGCGATCGCCGACAAGCGCGGGATCCGCCTTGTGGCCGCGGTGGGCATCCCCGTGCTCATCGTGATGCAAGTCGTCATCAGCACCCTCCATGTCGCCTTCGTCGGTTTCATCGGGTGGCCGACCGTCCTGGCGGCGTGCGTCTTCTGGCTCGTCTGGCGCAACGCGGACGAACCGGAGAAGGCGTTCATCGAGTCCGATGTCGTGCCGCTCATCGGCGCCGACTCGCAGGGCCAGGGACGTCGATGGCTCGTCATCCGCGTGGTGGCCGGCCTGGCGATCGCCGCCTGCGGCATCTGGCTGCTGGTCAAGGGCCACACCACCGCTGCGGCGCTGCGCCCGGTCGGGGGTGCGGCCCTCGTCGTGGCCGCCGCGGTCGTCATCTTCGGGCCCTGGTGGCTCGGCCTGGTGCGTGATCTCATCGTGGAGCGCCAGGCCCGCGTCCGTGCCGAGGAGCGGGCCCAGATGGCGGCCCACGTGCACGACTCCGTGCTGCAGACGCTCGCCCTGATACAGCGTTCGGCCGACGAGCCCCAGAACGTCGTCCGGCTGGCCCGGGCCCAGGAGCGCGAGCTGCGCTCCTGGCTCTTCGAGGGGCGCCTCCCGGGCGCGGTGGGCGAGGACGCCGCCATGCTGGGGGAGGGCGTCGCCGTCCTTCAGCGGCAGGTCGAGGCCGACCACGGCATCGCGGTCCAGGTGGTGCTGGTGGGGGACTGCGAGCTGGACGACGCCCTGCGCGCGCTCCTCGACGCGGCGAAGGAGGCGACCGTGAACGCCGCCAAATGGTCCGGCGCGGACCAGGTGTCGGTCTACGCCGAGGTGGAGCCAGACACGGTCATGCTCTACGTGCGCGACCGTGGGCAGGGCTTCGACCCGGACGCCGTGCCCGCGGGGCGCCAGGGCATTGCGCAGTCGATCCGGGCCAGGGTGGCCCGCTTCGGCGGCACCGCGGTCGTTCGCTCCGCGCCGGGGGAGGGCGCCGAGGTTCAGCTCTCCATACCGCGCAAGGAGCGGGTGAAGTGAGCGACGCCCCCAAGTTCTCCCGCCGACCTCGAATCTTCCTCGTTGAGGACCACGCCGTGTTCCGCGCCGGGGTCAAGGCCGAGCTGGGCGACGCGGTCGAGGTGGTAGGCGAGGCCGACGAGGCGGCCGCCGCCGTCGAGATGATCAACGAGCGCCTCCCCGACGTCGTGCTCCTGGACGTGCACCTCCCGGGCGGCGGGGGACACGCCGTGCTGCGGGGCGTGCTGCCGCACCACCCCGACGTGCAGTTCCTTGCGCTCTCCGTCTCGGATGCGCCCGAGGACGTGATCGACGTGATCCGCGCCGGTGCGCGCGGGTACATCACGAAGACGATATCTGGCCCGGAATTGCTCCAAGCCGTCTACCGCGTCGGGGCCGGCGACGCGGTCTTCTCGCCGCGGCTGGCCGGCTTCGTGCTCGATGCGTTCGCCCAGGGCGCCGCGCCCTCCCCCGGCGTCGACCCCGAGCTGGAGCAACTCTCCCCTCGCGAGCGCGAGGTCCTCCGCTTGATCGCCCGCGGCTACACCTACAAGGAAGTGGCGCGCGATCTCACCATCTCGACCAAGACGGTGGAGTCGCACGTCTCTTCCGTACTGCGCAAGCTGCAGCTGTCCACCCGGCACGAGCTGACCAGGTGGGCCACGGACAGGCGCTTGGTCTAGAACAAGGGGCGATGTCCGGGGAGCTGGCCGACGAGCACCGCGACGCGGCCTGGCTGGCCCAACTGGCCGGACGGGCCCTCATGGAGCTACGCACCGGGCCGTCCGACGCCCGTGACATCGGAGCGGCCGGCGACCGGCTGGCCCACCGTCTCATCGTCGGCGAGCTGAACCGGCTCTACCCCGACGACGACGTGCGTTCCGAGGAGGGGCTCGAGCACGTGTCCGGCGACGGCCGCCTCTGGATCGTGGACCCGCTCGACGGCACCCGCGAGTTCCGCCAGCGTGGCCGGAGCGACTGGGCAGTGCACGTCGCGCTCGCGCTCGGGGGCGTCGCCGTGGTGGGCGCGGTGGCGCTCCCCGCGCTGGACCTCGTGCTCTCCACCGCGAGCCGCCGCCACTGCCGTCCCGGCCCGAGGGCGAGCCAGCGCGCGTCGTCGTGTCCCGCAGCCGGCCGCCCGACGTGGCCTACGACGTCACCGAGGCGCTCGGCGGCGTGATGATCCCGATGGGTTCGGCGGGCGCCAAGATCGCCGCCGTCATCCTCGGCCAGGCCGACGTCTACGTCCACGCCGGCGGGCAGTACGAGTGGGACTCGGGCGCGCCGGTGGCAGTGGCGACGGCCACCGGCCTCCACGCCAGCCGGCTCGACGGGTCCCCCCTCCGGTACGGCGACCCCGATGCCTGGCTCCCGGATCTCACGGTGTGCCGTCTCGAGTACGCGCACGCCGTGTTGGAGGTGACCACCCGCCAGCGCCGGCCCTACTGGTAGGAGCCGGTCCGGCATTGGCAGGACCCCGTCTCACGGGGAGGCGGGGTCCTGCGGTTGGGTACTCCACTGCCGGCGAGACCCGGCAGCGCGGTGCGCGTCAGCCGTCAGATGGCACGCACGTTGGCGGCCTGAAGGCCTTTGGGTCCCTGATTGGTCTCGAATTCGACCTTCTGGCCTTCTTCGAGATTGCGGTAGCCCGTGCCTGAAATCGCGCTGTAGTGCACGAATACGTCGGGGCCGCCACCGTCCTGAGTGATGAAGCCGAAGCCCTTCTCACCGTTAAACCACTTCACGGAACCAGTTGCCATTGAAAATCCACTCCTCTCCTGGCCCAGATTTGGCCCTTGTCCTGGGGGCCATGGCCGGTAGCTCTTGCGAGCCAGAGGGATTTCCAAAGCATTGCTGGTGGTGCCCTCGGGACGGGAACCTTAGCGCGGCGCGCCGGGGCAAGTGTGGTTTCCACGACCGCCCGCGCATCGGTCACCTGTTGTTCACCGGCCCGTTCGTGCGTAGCGTGGGGGTGGCCGTCCCGAAGAGGAGGCAACCGTGAGCGTGACGACGAACCCGTATCTGCAAGGCAACTTCGCACCGGTGCTGCAGGAGGTGACGGCCACGGAGCTCCCAGTGGTCGGGCAGCTCCCCGGGTCGCTCTGCGGCAGGTATCTGCGCAACGGCCCCAATCCATTGACGCCTCCCGAGCCTTCGACGTACCACTGGTTCACCGGCGACGGCATGGTGCACGGGATCCGGCTGCGAGACGGTCGTGCGGAGTGGTACCGCAATCGTTGGGTGCGCTCGGCCGAGGTCGCGCGCACCTTGGGCGAGCAGCCGCGCCCAGGACCGGTGCACGCAGACATGGACTTCGCGCCCAATACCAACGTGATCGGCCACGCCGGGCGCACGTTCGCCATCGTCGAGGCGGGTTCGTGTCCCTACGAGTTGACCGAAGAGCTCGAAACGGTGGGCCCCTCCGACTTCGGCGGCACCCTCTCGGGTGGCTACACGGCCCACCCCAAGCGCGACCCGGGCACCGGTGAGCTCGTCGCGGTGTCCTATTTCTTCGGCTGGGGCGACGACGTGGAGGTCACCGTCGTCGGTACCGACGGCAAAGTGCGCTCGGCCCGCCGCGTCGCCATGGGCGGCCCGGTGAGCGTGCACGATTGCGCCATCACGCAGCGCTTCGTGGTGCTGCTCGATCTGCCGGTCACCTTCAGCATGGACGCAATCGCCGAAGGCGCTTCTTTCCCGTACCGCTGGCAGGAGGGGTACCACGCCCGCGTCGGGCTCCTCCCGCGGGACAGCGACTCCACCGACGTCGTCTGGCACGACGTCGAACCGTGCTACGTGTTCCACCCGATGAACGCCTACGACGAGCCCGGCGGCGACGGGATCGTGCTCGACGTGGTCCGCCACCCCTCTATGTTCCGGACCCAGCTCCTCGGCCCGGCCGAGGGCACGCCGTCGTTGGAACGGTGGCACCTCGATGGTCGTGGCGCCCCCGTCAAGGAGGAGCGCCTCGACGACCGCGGCCAGGAGTTCCCCGCGTCGACGAGCGCCTGGTCGGCCTGCCCCACCGCTACGGCTACGCCGTCGGCGTGGCGCGGGCCGGCGACATCGTGGGGACGGAGGCTGCGCTGGTGTGCCACGACCTCGAGCGGGGTACCAGCGAGGTCCGCTCCTTCGGGCCTGACGCCAGCCTCGGGGAGGCCGTGTTCGTGCCGCGGGCGCCGGACGCGGGCGAGGCCGACGGCTGGGTCCTGACCCTCGTCTACGACGCCACGTCGGACTCCTCGTCCCTCTACGTCCTCAATGCGCAGGACATGATGGGTGAGCCACAGGCCGTCGTCCGGCTGCCCCAGCGCGTGCCCGCCGGCTTCCACGGCAACTGGGTGCCCGACCCGGCCTGAACTGGGCCGGACCTGTCCGGCCCCGGCGGATCAGCGTTTGTCACAAAGCCGTAACGAACGACCGTTTGCCCCGGCCGGTGGCGGGTAGAGTTCCTCCCGTGCTCGTCTGGCACTGGGTCCAGCAGCATCGGTGGCTGTCGGTGCTGGTGCTCGCATTCATTATCGTGAGCTCTGCCGGCGGGACCGCCTGGGCGCTGGTCTTCCGCACCGTCTCCTCGCCCATCGGCCTGCGCGAGGCGCTGCGCATGTACCGCAAGGAGCAGACCGAGCGCATGCTCACCTCCCTGCGCTCGCGTCTGCCCGGGCCCGGCGTCTACAGCTACCGCACCAGCGGCGGCGAGAGCCTGAACCTCGTCGGTGTCGCGCGGGGCTTCCCGTCCCAGACGTCCATGATCGTGACCGACGGCCGCTGCGCCAATGTCAGCTGGGTCCCCATCACCCAGCACACGGAGTCGACGATGGTCTGCCCGGCGACGGGCGGGGCGTTGCGCGTGCCCCAGCTCGTGACGTACGAGGACATCGCCGGCACCTCCACGACCACGACCCTGACGTGCCCCGCCACGGCGTACCTCCTGCCGGCGGGTGCCGTCGCGGGGCAGCGCTGGAGCGGCACGTGCACCCTGTCGAACCCGTCCGAGAAAGTGGCGGTTTCTGGCGAGGTGCTCGGGCCGGCCACCCTCACCGTCGGCGGCGCCGCGGTGAACGTCGAGCACACGCGGCTCACCTTCACCTATCGGGGTGGTGCGCAGGGGACCAACCCCATCGACTTCTGGATCGTCCCCTCGACCGGCCTCATCGTGCGCGAGAAGGAGCTGGTCAGCGTGACCCAGAGCGGAGTCCACTACAGCGAGAACATGGACGCCGTCCTGACCGGCCTCGTCCCGTCCCGCTGAACGGTCCCTCCGCCGGCGCCGACGGCGTCGCGCCGCCTCGGGGGTCGGGCTACCCCTCCGAACCTGCAGCCGCCCGGTCCGCGGCCACGGCGTCGTACGTCTCGTAGTCCGAGCCCGTGTCGTCGGCGAACTCGAACTCCAAGAGACCCGCCTCACCCCACTTCTCGCGCAGAAACCCGTTGTTGGCGTCGAGCAGGCCGAGCTTGCGCACGTTGGGGACGAGCTTGGCGAAGAACCCCCGCGCGAAGCCACCCAGCAGGTTCGTCTTCATCTGCTCGGCCGCCTGCATCAGGAAGGGGAATACGGCTTCGCCCGTCGTGCCGAGGCGCTCCCACACCTCGGGCGTCGTCGCCCGGGCCCTCTGGTTCAGCGTCGCGTCCACCAAAAACTCCTGGCGCTCTTTCAGCTCGGACTCGCTCAGGTCGCCGTAGAACTCCGACAGCGTGAGCACGCCGAAGGCAACGTGGCGCGCCTCGTCGGACATCACGTAGCGCAGGAGCTTCGTGAGCAGCGGCTCTTTGATACGCCGCAGCATGTCCCCGAACGCCGCCAGCGCCAGCGACTCGATCACGATCTGCATTCCCAGGTAGGCGATGTCCCAGCGCGAGTCCTCGAGCAGCCCCCAGATCTGCGCCTTGAGGAACGGGCTCATCGGGTACGCGTCCCCGAGCTTCGTGTGCAGGTACTTGGCGAAGACCTCGGTGTGGCGCGCCTCGTCCATCGTCTGTGTCGAGGCGTAGTACTTGGCGTCGATCCACGGCACCGTCTCGACGATTTTGGCCGCCGTCATCATGGCGCCCTGCTCGCCGTGCATGAACTGTGACAGGTTGGCCTTGAAGAACTCGATACCGAGTTGGGCGTACTCCTTCTCCGTCCACTTCGCCATGGGCGAGCCCGGCAGCGTGCCCGCAACCCGCGCCACCTTCAGCACCGGCGTCTCTTGCTCGGCCACCAGGCGCTCGGGGTCGACCTCAATGGACCAGTCGAGGTCCTTCACGCTGTTCCACTGCGATCCCATCGCCTTGTTGTAGAGCGTGACGAGCTGTCCGCGGTCACGCTCGTAGTCCCAGAGGAAGAGGCGCTCCGCGTGGTCGTGAATTACTTGGACGGCCTCGTCCATCTCACCCCGGCTCGGCAGCGGAGGGCTGACGTCGGCCACCATCGGCAACGACACTACTTCCGCCGGCCGCCCATGTTGGCGTTGGGCGACGCCTGGGCGACCAAATCGGGGATGACTTTGCCCAGCTCGGCGGGCTCCCAGCGGTCGCCCTTGTCGGCGCCCGGGCCGGCCACCCAGCCCTCAGCGACGCTGATGTGGTCGCCCTGGACGTTGAAGACGCGGCCGGTGATCTCCGCGGACTCCGGGCTGCCCAACCACACCACGAGCGGCGCGATGTTGGCCGGGTCGAAGGGGTCGAACTCCTCGGGCTTCTTCTCCGCCGACGCCGCGCCCATGCCCAGGTTCTCGGTCATGCGGGTGAGCGCGGCCGGCGCGATGGCGTTCACGGTGACGCCGTAGCGGCTCAGCTCCATGGCCGCAATGATGGTGAAGGAAGCGATACCGGCCTTGGCCGCGCCGTAGTTCGTCTGGCCCACGTTGCCGTAAATGCCCGACGGCGACGTCGTGTTGATGATGCGGGCGTCGTTGGTCTCGCCGTCCTTGGTGCGGTTGCGCCAGTACTCGACGGCGTGGCGGGTGGGGGCGAACGTGCCGCGCAGATGCACCTTGATCACCGCGTCCCACTCCTCAATGGTCATGTTGACCAGCATGCGGTCGCGCAGGATGCCGGCGTTGTTCACCAGCACGTCGATCGTGCCGAACGTATCGATGGCGGTCTGGATCATCCGTCCCGCGCCGTCGTAGTCGGAGACGTCGTCGCCGTTGGCGACCGCCTCGCCGCCCATGGCGCGCACCTCGTCGACCACCTCGCCCGCCGGGCCGGTCGACGAGCCGGTGCCGTCGATCTCTGCGCCGAGGTCGTTGATGACGAGCTTGGCGCCTTCGCTGGCGAAGGCCAGCGTGTGCTCGCGCCCGATGCCGCGCCCGGCCCCGCTGATGACGACGACACGACCGTCACAGATACCCACGTTGCGCTCCTTTGATTTCTCTATCCGTCACCCGCGGCCGACGGCCGCCCGGTACTGCTGGCGCAGCTTCCGCTTGAAGATCTTGCCAGTATCCTCCCGCGGCAGCTCGGCCACGAAGTCCACGCGGCGCGGGCACTTGAAGTGGGCCAGGTGCGCGCGGCAGAAGTCCATGAGCTCGGCCGCCAGCGCGTCACTGCCCTCCACGCCGTCGGCGGGCTGGACCACGGCCAGCACGGCCTCGCCCCACTCCTCGTCGGGCACGCCGATGGTGGCCACGTCGCCCACGGCCGGGTGCTCCAAGAGGACGGCGTCCACTTCGGCCGGGTAGATGTTCACCCCGCCGGAGATGATGAGGTTGGCGGTGCGGTCGGTCAGGAACAAAAACCCCTCGTCGTCCAGGTAGCCCATGTCGCCCAGGGTGAAGTAGTCGCCCCGGTAGGCGCCGGCCGTCTTTTCCGCGTCGTGGAAGTAGTCGAACTTCGTGGCGGCCAGGGCCTTGAGGAAGACGAGGCCCACCTCGCCCGGCGGCAGCTCGTGGCCTTCGTCGTCGGCCACCTTGACCAGGCCGGGCACCATGGGCCGCCCGACGGTGCCCGGGTGGTCCAGCCAGGTCTTGGAGTCGACCAGGGTCCCCAGGCCCTCGGTGGCGGCGTAGTACTCCCACACGACCGGCCCGAGCCATTCGATCAGGCGCTGCTTGACCGGGACCGGGCAGGGCGCGGCGCCGTGGATGACGAAGCGGAGCGAGGAGTGGTCGTAGCGCTCCCGTACTTCGTCGGGCAGCGCGAGGAGCCGGTGGAACATCGTCGGGACCATGTGCGTGTGCGTCACGCCGTGCTCCTGAATGAGCCGCAGCGTCTCCACCGGTTCCCAGTGGTCCATGATCACCACGGGGACGCCGTAGAGGAACGGTACGGCGACGGAGAAGGCCAGCGGTGCCGCATGGTAGAGAGGCCCGGTCAGGAGATGGGCGTCCACGCTCGTCCGGTAGTCCTCGTCGTAGCCGCAGAAGTTCACGGCGGCGAGGGCGGAGGGCGCCTGACCCTCGCGGTGTACGCCCTTGGGCCGCCCGGTCGTCCCCGACGTGTAGAGCATCTGGGTACCGAGGACCGGGTCCTCGATGTCGGCGCTGTCCTCCGCCGCGACCACCGAGTTGTACATCTCGAAGCCGGGGACGTAGCCGCCGACGTTGAGCTTCACCATGCCCGGCCCGCCCCCCTCGGCGGCGACGGCCACCTTCTCTCCGAGGTCGGCCGAACAGACGAACGCCTTGGCCTCGCAGTTCTCGACGATGTAGCCGGCCTCCTCACCGGTGAGGTGCCAGTTGATGGGCGTGAGGCGCAGGCCGACGCGCTGACGCCGCGTACAGCACCTCGAGGAACTCGGGCCGGTTCGTGCACATGAGCGCGACGGCGTCGCCCTGGCGCAGCCCCCGCGCCCGCAACGCCCGGGCGAGCCGGTTGATGTCGGCGTTGAGGTCCTCATAGGTCCGGTCGCCGTGCGGCGTGATCACGGCCAGGCGGTCGGGGATGCGCGCCGCCCACCAGGCGTGCAGCATCCCCCGGGCCCCCGCCTCCCGCTTGTCGTCGGGCAGCGTCATGTGGTCGCTCCTCTTGTCCCATCTTGTTCGGCGGGCCGGAACAGCGGCAGTTTGCGCCCATCGGTCAAGGGCTCCCACGTGACCATGACCGCCATGCCGCTCCGGACGTCGGCGGGCGGGCAGCCCACGATGTTGGTCATCATGCGCACCCCCTCGTGCAGGTCGACCAGGGCCACACAGTAGGGCTCCCCGCCGGAGAACCCGCCGGGAGCGGGCCGGTGCTCGACGGTGGCCGCGTAGACCGTGGCCCGGCCGCAGGCCTCGCGCCACTCGAGGCCCGAGCGTCCGCCGCCGCAGTGGGGGCAGAAGGCGCGCGGGTAGAAGACGCCACGGTCGCAGTCCGAGCACCACTGGACGAGCAGCCGCCCCTCGCGGGTGGCTTCCCAGAACGGGCCGCTCTCGGCACCCACGGGGGGCTCCAGGCGGGTCCGGGCGGGTCGCTCGGGCGCCGCCGCGGGGCCAGTCCCCGTCACAGTGCCGCTTCCGTGCCCAGCACGGCGGTCGACATCACCGAGAGGACCATGCCGGAGCCGTGCGCCACCGCGACGGTGGCCCCGGGAACCTGGCGTGCGTCCGCCTCGCCCCGCAGCTGGCGCGTCGCCTCCGTGAGCAGGAACATCCCGTACATGCCCGGGTGGGTGAACGAGAGCCCGCCCCCGTTGGTGTTCATGGCCGGTCGCCCGCGCCCGGGGCCGAGCGTCCCTTCGGCGGCGAAGGGGCCGCCGTCGCCCTTCTGGCAGAAGCCGAGGTCCTCCAGGTGCAACAGCGCGGTGATGGTGAAGCTGTCGTAGCCCATGAGCACGTCGACGTCGTCCGTGGTCACGCCGGCCATCGCGAGGGCCCGCGTGCCCGACCGGACGCCGGGCGTCGTGGTCAGATCGGGCATCTGGTCGATCATCATGTGGTCGGAGGCGGTGGCGGCGCCGAGCACGAATACCGGCGGCTTCGGCAGCGTGCGCGCCCGGGCTGCGCTCGTCATGACGAAAGCACCGGCCCCGTCGGTGACCAGGCAGCAGTCGAGCAGGTGCAGCGGGCTCACCTGCAGCGGCGAGTCGAGCACGTCCTGAATCGTCAGCGGGTCGCGGTACCGGGCCCGCGGGTTCAAGGCGGCCCACTCCCGCGTGGAGACCGCGATCTGTGCCAGTTGCTCGGAGGTGGTGCCGAACTCGTGCATGTGCCGCGTCGCGGCGAGGGCATAGGGGCCCATCGGCATGCGCAGCCCGTACGGCAGCTCCCACTCCATCATGGGGTTCGGCCCCCCTTGGTACCGGCCCCGTCCGCCGGAGCGGCCCAACGTGCGATCGCTGCGCGGCGTCGCCGCGTACACGCTCACGACGACGTCGCACACCCCGGCCGCGATGGCGGCGGCGGCGTGCTCGACGTGGACCTCGTAGCTGGAGCCGCCGGTCATGGTCGACTCGGTGAAGACCGGGTGGACGCCGAGGTACTCCGCGAAGGCCACCGCGGACTCGGGGTGGCACACGCCGTCCACGTCGGCCAGTGTGAGCCCGGCGTCGTCGAGCGCGTCGAGCACCATGGCGACCTCGAGCGCGCGCCCGGTGCGATTCAGCTCGCCGGTGGGGGAGACGTCGTCCGCCACGCCGACGATCGCCGCCGCGCCGCGCAGCGTGCGCTCCACCCGCTCCACGTTTCCCGACCCCCGGCCCTGAGCCCCGATCGCGCCTGTGGCGGGCTACGCGTTCTTGGGCAGTTCGGAGAAGGGCGTCACCCGGTCGTTGTTGGGCTCCTTGGGCAGGCCCAGGACGCGTTCTCCGATGATGTTGCGCTGCACCTGGTCCGTCCCGCCGTAGATCGGCGGCGCCTGCGCGAACAACGCCATTTCGGTCACGCTCCCGGCGAAGGGGTCTCCGGTCATCTGTTTGAGGGCGTCCTTGTCCTCGGTGGCGTAGGCGTGGAGCATGCCGGACGGCCCGCTGATGCGCAGCCCGAGGTCGCGCGACAACCGGACGATCTGGCTCATGGAGAGCTTGGAGATGTTGGGCATACCGGGGATGTCGCCGCCCTGCTCCTTGACCGCCTTGACGCGCAGGGCGTTGAAGCGGCCGAGCTCGCCCAGCGTGTGCAGCCGGGCCAGGTCCTGGCGGACGCCGGGGTCGCCGTTGACGCCGCGGGCCTGGGCCAGTCCGATCAGCATGGTGGCGCCTCCCCGCATGGCGCCGAAGGCGGCGGTCCCCGGCCGTCGCCCGCCGCCGTTGCCCGCCGGGGCCGCAAAGTCGCCCGCCCGCTGGGGGAGCACGCCCATCACCGTCCCCGGGTAGGCGCCCCCGCCGCCCGCCGCGTTGCCCCCGCCGGAGCCGAGGCCGGCCCGCTCGTTGGCCAGCGTCGTATTGGCTGCGGCCCACCCGTTGTTCACGCCGCCGATGAGAGCGGAGTCGGCCACCCGGGCGTCGGTGATGAAGACCTCGTTGAACAGCGCGCGCCCGGTCATCTCTCTGAGGGGCCGGACGTCGACGCCGTCTTGGAGCATGGTGAAGGCGAAGTAGGAGATGCCCTGGTGCTTGGGCACGTCGGGATCGGTCCGGGCCAGCAACATGCCGAGGTCGGCGAGCTGGCCGCCCGACGTCCACACCTTCTGGCCGTTGACGACCCACTCGTCGCCGTCCCGCATCGCCCGGGTCTGCAGACCCGCCAGGTCCGAGCCCGCCTGGGGCTCGCTGAAGAGCTGGCACCACGCCTTCTGCCCCGTGACGATGTCGCGGACGTAGAGGTCGATCTGCTCCTGGGTGCCGTGGGCCGCGATCGTCGGGGCGGCCAGGAGGAGCCCGAGTCCGGCGGGCGCGCCGAGCGCCCCGAAATTGGAGATCTCCTGCTGGACCAGGACGGTGTCGGACCGGGCCATGCCCTTGCCGTACGCGTTGGCGGGGAGCCCAGGGGCGGACCAGCCGGCCAGGCCGAGGCGCTCCCACCACTCGGCGACCGTGAGGTCGGGGTCCCAGGTCGACGCGAGCCAGGACCGCAGGTCGCTGAGCAGCTCGTCGGTGCCGGTCGTCTCGGTTGCGGTGTCGGTCACCTTCGGAAAACTACCGGGCGCGCCCCGCGGGGGCGATTCGGAGTCCGCGCCGTCCCGAGCCCGGCGCCCCGAGGCGGGCCCCGGTAGCGTCGGCCGGATGCGAGATGAACGGCTCGACAAGGCGTTCGACGCCTGGGTGGCAGCGCAGCAGGCGGCCCTCGACGTGGTCCACCACGCCACCGGCGTGCCCGAGACAGACGTCGAGCTGGCCGAGGGCTACCGGTGGGTGACCCGTCTCACCCGCCTGGCCCTCAACTGGATCGTGGAGCACTCCGATCCGCTCCATCCCTCGATCTTCGTGCTCCAGGACGAGTACCTGAAGATGCTGGTCGACAACCCGGACACCCACTACCTGTTCTGCGTCCTCGACGACCAGCACGCCTACCGGCTCACCGGGTCCCGGGGCGACGCCGCCTATGTCGGCATGACCTTCGGCACGCCGTTCGGGCAGGGCCAGGTCGGCGGCCGCACCGGGACGCAGGTCCAGACCCACCTCGACGAGTTCGAGCTCGGCCCCAACGGCGAGGTGGACATCCTCATCGCACCGGCCGGAAAAATGCCGAGCCCCCGGCCGCGCAACTCCGTCGTGCTCGAGCCGGGGACGGGACAGCTGGCGTTCCGGGAGACCCACTTCGACAAGCAGCACGAGAAACTGTCGGACCTGCGCATGGAGCTGGTGCCGGCGCCCGGAGAGTTGGTGCCGCCGCCGATGCTCTCGACCGAGGAGCTGGCGCCCCAGCTCGAGTTCGCCGCCATGTTCCTCACCTTCGTGGGTGCCACCGCGCAGCAGATGTGGCACGACGCGGCCACCAACAAGAACAACTTCGGCGGCCAGGCCGGCGCGGCGCACGTGGCGGCACAGGAAGACGAAGTACGCACGCACACCAACGCCGAAATGACGTACCACGGGGGCCGCTTCGAACTCGAACCGGGTGAGGCGCTCGTCGTCACCGTGCACGAGCCGGACACGCCGTTCCTGTACTGGGGCCTGACCCTCACCTCGTCGTGGATGGAGAGCTTCGACTACCGCTACACGACGACCAACCTGAACAACAAGCGGGCCACGCGTTCGGCCGACGGGTCGTGGCGCCTGGTCATCGCACCTGACGACCCGGGACCGGGGGTCGACAACTGGCTCGACACCGGCGGTCGGCTTCAGGGCTACATGCTCGTCCGCTGGATCCTGGCGGACGTGCCGCCGCATCCGACGGCGGAGGTCGTCCAGGCGGCGGACCTGGCGGCGTACCTGGTGCGACCTTGACTCGACGCGCTCCGAGGCGGAGCGTTCAGACCTCGGACGGCACCCCGAAGCGCTCCTGGTACGGCTTCAGGAGCGCGCGGTGGGTCGCCAGGTCGAGCCCTGTGTCGGCGAAGGAGTAGTCGTGCGCGGACGCCCGGCCGGTGTGCCGGGCGCGGCAGATAGGACGTGAGTGCGGCACGGAAGGCGTCCGTGACCGGCAGGCCCCAGCCGGCGTAGAGCCGCTCGATGACCCCCTCGGGGTCGGCCACCAGGTCCTGGTAGATGACGTCGGCGATCTGGAGGTTCGGGACTGCGCCGGCGTCGCGCTCGGCCGCCACGTGGTCCATCTGGAGCTCCAGCCCCATGGCCATGAACTCGACCAGGACGCCGTGGTCGACGTGGTCCGAATGCATGTAGTGCAGCGTGGCCATGAGGTCGGCCAGCGACCCGATGACGCGGAGCGGGTCGCGGTGGGTGATCACCACGCGGGCGTCCGGATACGTCGCGAAGAGCAACGGCAGTGCAGAAAGATGTGAGGGCGCCTTGACGACCCATCGGGGCATCGGTCGCTGGCTCACCCATTGCAACGTCTGCAGGTGGCGCTTGTGCCAGTGGTAAATCGGGGCCTGGTCCTGTCCGCTTCTCCAGACCGTGTACTCCGACACGTTGTAGAGCCCCGTGAAGATGTCGCTCGAGAACTGGTGGGCGAAGGCGAAGATGCACTCCGTCGGCAGCCGCCCGCCGTTCTCGTGCATGGAGGTGAACGCGGGGACCATGTCGTCCATGAGCTTGATCTCGTCGTCGCACAGGTCGCCCGACCGGTCCTCGTAGGGGACGGTATGGAGCAGCTCCCACAGCAGCGGTGGCCGGTTGTCCGGGTCGCACGCGAGGAGCTCGTGGAGCAGGGTCGTGCCGGAGCGGCCGAGGCCGGTCACGACGATGGGCGCGCGGACCTCCTGGCGCAGCACCGCGGGCTCCTTCTTCCAGAGGTCCACCATACGCAGGCGGTTCTGCAGGACGAGCTGGAGCTCGCCGCGGGCGCGGAGGCGGCCCGGGAGGTGGAGCCGGGACTCGGTATCGAGCGAGGTGCAGAGCCGCTGGAAGGGCTCCTCCCACCACGTGTCGCCGAAATCGTCGAGGCCGGTGGTCGCGACGGCGGCGGCCCGCAACTCCTCGGGCCGTAGCGAGACGACCGAGCGCCCGTCGTCACCCAGGCCGCGCCCAAGGGAGATCATCTTCTCTGTCCACGGGCTACGCGGCGGAGGGGCCCAGGGCACCGGGCGCCACCGTAGCGGCAACGGGCGCGACGGCTACGGGCGATACCGGGTGATAATGGCCGGGTGGAGCCGGCCGCACCCAGTTTGAGCGTCGACGAAATCCTGGAGCTTCTCGCGACGGGCGCGGATCGGCCTCTGCGCTTCGGCGCGGCGGTGACCCAGCTGGACCACGCTCTGCAGACGGCCGCGCTGTTGCGGGCGGAGTGCCCCGAGGACCATGAGCTGGCGGTCGCCGGGCTCGTGCACGACCTGGGCCATCTGCTGCCCGGGGTCGGCGACGACCAGCACGCCACGGTCGCCGCGGTGCGCGTCCGGGAGACGTTGGGTGCCCGGGTGGCGGACCTGGTCGAGTTGCACGTGGACGCCAAGCGGTATCTCGTGGCGACCGAGCCCGATTACGGGAACGTGCTGGCGCAGGACAGTGTGGCCTCGTTGCGTGAGCAGGGCGGCGCCCTGTCCGAGGGCGAGGCGGCGCTGTTCGCGACCCACCCGCTGGCCGCCGACGCCGTGCGGCTGCGACGAGCCGACGACAACGGCAAGGCCGACGGCCTGGCGGCACCCGGTCTGTCGGACTGGGTGCCCGTCGTGCGCCGGGTCTCCGAGGCGCAGCGGGAGGCGGGCGCGGAGGTCGGAGCGGCGACGGCCTAATTGCTAGTTGCGCTCGTCGGACCGGGCTCGACCGAGTTCGGAGACAGCCCGGCTGGGTACGGTCACACGGCGGGCACAAAGAAGCTGCGACTACCCGTAGGGAAACGCCTCAGCGGTCGTTTTGCTCCCGAACTCGTAGTGAGGGATGTCCGCCGAGGGCACTCCGCCTGAGGTGCTAGAGCATTCCTCGCTGATCGAGTCCCACTTCGGGATCGTCAAGGCGACGATTCAGCGGTCCGGCGTGCGCTCCTAACCCTTCCCCCGCCCCGCTGGAGCCGGGGGACCTGGAAGAATCCACCCGCGTGCCGGAGATCCCGGGGGTCGTCCGCAACAAGGCGCTGGCGGCGGGAGCACAGGCGTGGCTGGAGGAATTGCCCGACCTGATCGCCGAACTGGAGGACGCGTGGTCCATCCGGGTCGGCCGTGTCTTCTCCGACGCCACGGAGGCCTTCGTGGCCGAGGTGATGCAGCACGACGGCACGCCGGCGGTGCTGAAGCTGGTCGTACCGCAGGACGACGCCACCGTTCGGCGGGAGATGACCACGCTGCGCCTGTGCGCGGGCGAGGGCTGCGCGGCGCTGTTGCGCATCGACGTCGGCCGTGCCGCGCTGCTCGTCGAGCGCCTGGGGCCGTCACTGCGCGAGCTCGGCCTGCCGGCGGCGCGGCGCCACGAGGTCCTCTGCGCCACGGCGCGACGGGTCTGGCGCGCCGTGCCCGGTGTCGATCTCCCCGACGGGGCGGAGAAGGCACGCTGGCTGAAGGAGGCGATCGTGCGGTGGTGGGAGGAGCTGGACCGTCCCTGTTCCGAGGCTGCCGTGGCCTATGCGTTGGCCTGCGCGGACCGTCGGGAAGCGGCCCACCATCCCGAGCGAGCGGTCCTCGTGCACGGCGACGTCCACCAGTGGAATGCGCTGCGGGCACCTGAGGGGTTCAAGCTCATCGACCCGGATGGGCTCGTCGCGGAGCCGGAGTACGACCTCGGCATCATCATGCGCGAGGACCCGGTCGAACTGCTCGAAGGGGACCCGATGGAGCGGGCGCGCCGACTGGCCAACCTCAGCGGGCTCGGTGCGACGGCCATCTGGGAGTGGGGCGTGGTGGAGAGGGTGTCGACGGGACTGCTGGGGACGAAAGTCGGCCTGGATCCAGTGGCCGGGCAGATGCTCCGGGCGGCGGACCACATCGGACGTGGGGTCTGACCGCGCGACGCGGCCCACGTGCTGGCACCATGCGCATCGTGGGTCGCTGCATGCGTCCGGTGCTGATTGGTCTCACCAGCCTGGCCGCTGGTGTCGTGGCCTTCGCGACCGCTGCCGGTTCGTCAGGGACTCGATAGAGGTGGTGATGGGCCCGTCCGCCTACGACTTCTCCTATCAGCACGTGTTCCTCCTCGACCGGGGTGGTGCACCGCTTGTGTACTTCGCCGACGTCTGAGGTTGCCATCAGCGTCCGGACGACGACAGAGTCACACTCGTGAACGTGCCGATCTCCGGGTTCTGTGACCAACGTTTCGCGGAGGTCGGCGACGAATTCGCCCGGAACTTCACGGAACGGGGCGAGGTGGGAGCCGGCGTGTGTGTGCTGGTCGACGGCGTGACGGTGGTGGACCTCGCAGGCGGATGGGCGGACCCCGATCACCGCACGCCATGGCGTCCCGACACGCTGGTCAACTTCTATTCGGTGGGAAAGGCGTTCATCGCCTTGCTCGCCCTCCAGCTCGTCGACGAGGGCCGCCTCGCGCTTGACGATCCACTCGTCGCCGTGTGGCCCGAGTTCGGTGCGGGAGGGAAGGAGGCGGTGACGCTCCGCCATGCGCTGTGCCACCGCGCGGGCGTCCCGGCGATCCGCCGGTCGCTGACCAACGAGGACCTGTGGGAATGGGACACGATGGCCGCGGCGCTCGCCGCCACGGAGCCGTGGTGGGAGCCGGGCACGCGTCACGCGTACCACACCAACACATATGGCCACCTCGTCGGTGAGGTCGTGCGACGGGTGACAGCGAACTCATGCAGAAGCCAGCTCGCCGCCGTGGTGAGACCGCTCGCCGCCGACGTGCACATCGGTGTGCCGGCAGGGGAGCGGCACCGGTGTGCCCGCGTCATCTTCGAAGCTCCCCATCCAACGGAGGCAGTCGATTTCAACGCGCTCTCGGGCGACGCGCGGATGGAGATGATGAGCTACTTCAACCCGCCCGGATACTCCTCAATCGGCGTCGTCAACACGTCGGATTGGCGCGATGCGGAGATCCCCTCGACGAACGGTCACGGGACGGCGTCGGGAATCGCACGGGTGTACGCGGGGCTGATCGAGGACGGTCGAGTTCTCTCGGTGGCCCTTCTGTCGGAGGCGACCTCGGCGCAGTCGGAGGGATATTGCCCGATCCTGCACGAGGACGTGACGTTCGGGCTGGGCTTCAAGCCGACCACGCCGCGCAGACCCTTTGGTCCCAACCACGGAAGTTTCGGCCACTTCGGTACCGGGGGTGCAGTCGGGTTCGCCGACCCCACTGCCGGGGTCGCATTCGGCTATGCGATGAACCACGTGATCCCACGCTGGCAGAGCACGCGTAACCGCGCCCTGATCGACGCTGTGTACCGCTGTCTTTGACGCAACCGCCATAGCCTGGACCGCGCCATGGGAAGCCGTGCCGCCCCGGCCCACCGTTCGAAGCGGCGGAGGTCGTTCGAGGAACTAGTGGCGGAGGGAGCTGCCGTTCCGCTCGAGGGGTGGGACTTTTCGTGGTTCGACGGCCGGGCCACCGAAGAACGCCCGCCGTGGGGGTACGCGCGCCTGATGGCGGAGCGGCTGGCTGCGGCGCGGTCCGCCCTCGACGTCGAGACCGGCGGCGGGGAGGTGCTGGCCACGGCGACGCGCTGGCCCGAGCTGCTCGTCGCCACAGAATCGTGGCCGCCCAACGTCGCGGTGGCGCGCGATCGGCTGCGCGACCGCCACGGGCACGTCGTCGCCTGCACCGACGGCCCCACGTTGCCCTTCCGGGACGCGTCGTTCGACCTGGTCACCAGCCGGCACCCGGTCGTCGTCTTGTGGGATGAGATCGCGCGGGTTCTGCAACCGGACGGGACGTATCTCTCCCAACAGATCGGGCCGGGTTCGAACCGCGAGCTGACCGATTTCATGATGGGGCCGCAGCCGGTCGGCACGGCCCGCAGCCCGGAGCGCGCGCGGAAGAGGGCGCCCGGCGCGCCGGGCTCGAGGTGGTAGCCCTGCGAGCCCGTGCGCTCCGCGTCGAGTTCTTCGACGTCGGCGCCGTCGTCCATTTTCTGCGCAAGGTGCACTGGACGGTGCCCGGATTCACGCCTGAGGGTTACGAGGAACGGCTGCGGGCCATGCACCGCCTCATTACACGCGAGCGGTCGTTCGTCTCCCACGCTCAAAGGTTCTTGATAGAGGCCCACCGGCCGGGCTGAGCGAGGATCCCGGCATCGATCAGTGACGTGTCCTAACGTGCCTTATCGGCGGCCCGATGGCGCTGACCGAGGAAGGGGAGACGATGCACTCAGCGATGGCTCTGCCATCACGGCGCATGGACGTGTGGTTCAGCGGAACTGCATCGCAACGGCGGTTGACGGTCTTGCTCCGCATCTTCATGGCGATTCCCCAACTCTTCGTACTGCTCTTTCTCTACATCGCACTGTTCTTCGTCGTCGTCGTCGGGTGGTTCGGCGCGCTCTTCACTGCCAGGTTCCCTCTGTGGGCGCACACGTTCGTCAGTGACGTCCTGCGATGGACCGCCCGCGTGGATGCCTACCTGTTCCTGCTCACCGATCGTTATCCACCCTTTACGTTCGAGGACGTCGAGTATCCGGTGCGTCCGTTCTTTCCGCCGCCGGGTCCCCTCAACCGCTGGGCTGTGCTTTTCCGATTCATCCTCGTCATCCCCGCCGCTGTCTATGCCCAGATCGTGCGGTACGGACTGACCTTCCCGATCCTGATCGTGATGTGGTTCGTCGTCCTGATCACAGGGACGATGCCGCCGACTTTCTATGTGGCCTACGCCGCACTCTTGCGTTTCGACATCCGCGTGTCGACGTACTTCTTCCTGCTCACCTCCGAGTACGCGTGGGGCATGCTCGGCGATCGCTCAGCCGGTTCCGCACCCCTGCCGCCGGCCCCGACCATTCCCAGCGCCCGGGGGGACCATGCCTCCGGAGGGAGCCCCGCCCGCCGCGCCGCCGTACGCCTACCCATCTGCGACAGCCGGAGAAGCACCCACGGGTGAGCCTGGCCTGCCGTCCGCAGCGCCGCCGACTCCGGCGGGACAAGCCACCCAGTCCGGTGCACCAGGCGGAGTCCAACCGATGCCGCCGCCCATGCCCCCACCACCCGTGCCCCCGCCGGCTATGCCGCCAGTGATGCCCCCTCCGAGTGCCGGGGAACGGGTCGCGTTCGGCGGCGGCGAACAGCTTCCTCCGTGGGGAACGCTGGTCGTCCAGGGTGCGACCCGAGGATGGATGATCTTTGCCATCGTCTGGGGCTCCGTCTTGTTCGTGGGCCAGAATGCAGCGCAGAGCGCGTTCCGCCACAACAACACGAACAACACGAACATCGTCGGGAACACGGGCAACGGGAGCACGGGGACGACCGGGAGCACGGGCAACACGCCCTAGGCCACGCCGAGGGTTCAGCTGGCCTGGCTCACCGAGCTCATGTTGTAGTCGGGGATGCGGAGCGCCGGCATGATCGTGCGGTTCATGTACTCGCCGAACTCGCGGCCCAGGGAGCGGACGGGCGTGCCGACCTCGGTGGCCCGGGCCAGGAGGTCGACCGGGCTCTCGTTGAAGCGGAAGTTGTTCGCCGCCGCGACGATCCGCCCCTGCTCAATCAGGTAGACGCCGTCGCGGGTGAGGCCCGTTTCCAACAGCGGTGGCCGGGTCGACCTGGCGGATGTACCAGAGGCAGGTCAGGAGGAGCCCCCGCTCGGTGCGAGCCACCATGTCGTCGACCGAGCCGCCGTCCTGCCGGTCACACCGCAGCACCAGGTTGTCGACGAACGGCGCCACCGGCACGCCGGACTTCGCTGCGCCGGCGCGGTGGTAGCGCAAGTCGCGCGAGGACGCCGTCGCGGATCCAGTCCGTCCGCTCTAGGGGGAGGCCGTTGTCGAAGACCGAGACCTCCGAGCTCGAGGCGCCGGTCGCCACGAACGGCGTGCACTCAATGCCGGGCTCGGCGGGGTCGCTGTAGAGCGTGAAGGGGAGCGGGCTGATCCCCTCGCCCACGCGCGTGCCGCCGCCGTCCCGGGAGAACACGGTCCGGCCGTCCTCGGCGTCCTGGCCGCCCATGCTGTAGAAGGCGAGCGTCGCCATCATGTCGGCCACCGCTGACGGCGGCAGGATCACCTCGTAGCGCCCGGCATCGAGCGCGACCGTCTTGTGGGCCCAGTCCAGCCGGCGCCAGATCGCCTCCTCCATCGACTCGAGCTGACGGGTCGATCGTGGGCTCGCCGACCCACGCCGAGCCGGCGCCGTCGGCCGTCCGCGCCGACCAGGTTCACCGCGCCGGTCGGCTGCACGTGCGACAGCCGCAGCCCGGTTGACGTCCCGAGATAGGCGGTGGCCACGTCCTGCTCCGCGAATCCGGCCAGCACGGCGTCGCGGGACCGGGCGCGCTCGAACGCGCCGGACAGTGACGACAGCACGTCGTCGAGGACGGAGGCGTCGGTCTCCTCGGGGCCGCGTCCGAACGAACCCGCCGAGCCTGAATCGCTCGTCTACTAGGGGAAACGTGTCCTCGGCCGGCGGTGCGGCCTTGGCGTCGGACCAGCGCGGCGGCCACCATCTCCTCGACACCCTCCGCGCCCACCACCCCGCTGCGGCGGGCGGTGCCGACCGAGGCGCCCGCGATGACGACGACGCTTACGGTGCGCGCCCGGTGCACGCCGTTGGTGGTCGTGGTGTTCAGCGCGAAGCGGACGTCGGCGTGACTGCTCTCCTCGACCAGCACATGCAGCCGTCGGCGCCGGCAGCGTCGGCCGTGGCGATGCCGCTGCTCGACGAGCTCCTGGGCCGGGATCACGTCGACGGCCTGGGTCACTGGTCGCTCACCGCCCCGACTCCTCGCGGGTGTTGAGCACCCGCACGCCGCGCACCAGCACCGACGGGCAGCCGTGGGACACCGGCGCCACCTGCCCGGGCTGGCCCTTGCCGCAGTTGAAGGCGCCGCCGAGCACCCAGGTGGACGCTCCGCCCACCGCCTCCAGGGCGCCCCAGAAGTCGGTGGTGGTGGCCTGATACGCCACGTCCTTCACCTGCCCCGCCAGCTTCCCGCCGTCGATCCGGTAGAAGCGCTGCCCGGTGAACTGGAAGTTGTAGCGCTGCATGTCGATCGACCAGCTCTTGTCGCCCACGATGTAGATGCCGCGGTCGACGCCGGCGATCAGCTCGTCGGTGCTCGGGCCCGTCGTCGCCGGAGTGGGCCAGCGACACGTTGGCCATGCGCTGAATCGGCACGTGCAGGGGCGAGTCGGCGAAGGCGCAGCCGTTGGAGCGCTCGAAGCCCATGGACGCGGCGATGGAGCGGTCGAGCTGGTAGCCGACGAGCGTGCCGTCGCGCACGAGGTCGAACGACTGGGCCGCCACGCCTTCGCCGTCGATGGCCACGGTGGCCAGGCCGTGCTCCACGGTGCGGTCGCCGGTCACGTGCATGACGGGGGAGCCGTAGCGCAAGCGAGCCGAGCTTGTCGAAGGTGGCGAACGAGGTGCCGGCGTAGGCCGCCTCGTAGCCGACGGCCCGGTCGAGCTCGGTGGCGTGCCCGATCGACTCGTGGATGGTGAGCCACAGGTTGGAGGGGTCGATCGACGAGGTCGTACGTGCCCGCCTCGACCGACGGCGCCGCCAGCTTCTCGGCCAGGAGCTCGGGCAGCTCCGCCAGCTCGGCGTCCCAGTCCCACCCGTCGCCGGCCGCCGGGCCGTGATCCACTCCCAGCCCCGGCCGACCGGCGGGGCCAGCGTGCGCATCGTCTCGAAGCCGGCGTCCGACAGCGCCAGCGCCTCGAGCTGCGGCCTGCAGGCGCACCCGGTGCTGGGTGGCCCGCGTCCCGTTCAGATCGGCCAGGTACGTCTGCTCGGACACGGCGAGCAGCGAGGCCGTCGTGTGGGAGACGACGGCGTGGGCCGCCGAGCCGGCGGCTCCACTCGGCTCAGCAGCGCGACCTTGTCGGCCAGCGGCACGGTCGACGGGTCGATCTCGAACGCGCTCGACCAGGTGACGTCGCCGTGCGACGGCTCGGGCGCCAGCTCGACGCGGCCGCCTCCGGCCCGGCCGGTGACCCCCGCCATGTCCACGGCCCGGCGGACCAGGTCGGCCGCCTCCTCCGGCCGCACGTCGACCGTGGCGGCGAACCCGACCGCGCCGTCGACCACGACGCGCACGCCCATGCCGAAGTCGGTGTCGTCGGCCGTCGTCTCGGGATGGGCGTCGTGCAGGCGGACCGTCTGGCTGCGGATGCGCTCGACCCGCAGCTCGGCCGCCTGGCAGCCGCCGGCGGCGTCGAGCGCGGCGTCGGCCAGTGCGCTCAGCTCGTCGGCGGCGAGGGGCATCAGGACGGGAGTGGGCTGGCGCAGGGGGAGCCCGGCGGCGGTGTAGATGGCGTCGATGAGCTCCATCGTACGGATCGCGTCGGCCGCCGTCGTGGGGAAGGAGGCCCCCTCCTCGACGGCGGCGACGAAGGCCTCGAGCTGGAAGTCGTAAGTCGCCTTGCCGGCTGAAACGCTCCTTGCGGGTGCCCGAGCGAGGTCGTGACCTTCATGCGGTGCCCGTACTGGGGGCTGAAGGGGTTGAAGACGGAGATCTTGCCGTTGTCGCCCGTGATCTCTGCGTGGAGGCGCAGGACCGAGGACGAGAACATGGAGCACCCGATGTGGGCGCTCCCGCCGTCGGGGAGCGAGAAGTGGGCGTCCATGGCGCGGTCGACGCCCGGGGAGGAGAGCTTCGCCTCGGCCTGATCACCCGTGGGCCCGGCGCCAAGCAGCCGGAGCAGGCTCACCGGGTAGCACCCCATGTCCATGGTGGCGCCCCCGGCCAGCGCCGAGCTGGTAGCGGATGTCACCCTTCTTCCAGAGCGGCGCCGAGAAGGCGACGTCGACCTTGCGCGATGTTGCCCAGCTCGCCCGAGCGGACGATCTCCACCAGGCGCTTGGTGAGCGGGTGGTACTGGTAGTGGAAGGCCTCCATGACGACCAGGCCGGGGTGGCCGTTGTCGGCCTCGGCCACGGCCCGGGCCTCGTCGGCGTTGGCCGTGAAGGGCTTCTCGCACAGGACGTGCTTGCCCGCCTGCAGGGCGGCGATCGTCCAGTGGCCGTGCAGGCCGTTGGGGAGCGGGTTGTAGACGGCGTCGATGTCGGGGTCCTCGACGAGGTCGTCGTAGCTGTCGAGGACCACGGGGAATGCCCTGCTTGCGGGCGAATCGGCTTCGGCTCGGTCGCGGTCACGCGCCGCGACGGCGACGACCACGGCCCGCCCCGTGCGCTCGGGCCGGCTTGATCAGGGCGGCGGGGGCGATGCGGGCCGCCCCCAGGATCCCGATTCTCAGCACGCGGCGCTCACGCGTCGCGCCACGGTGTTCGGCCGAAGGTTCGGCGAGTGCGTGCGGACGGTTGCGGCCGGGCAGGCATGAGCACGGACGCTAACGCACCGCGGCGCCCGACGCTCTATGAGCTGCATCGCGAGGTCTCGCCCGGCCATCAGGTCCGCGGCGGCCATCGGGGGCGTCAACGTGCGCTGCGCCTCGGGTGCACTGCTCGACTCATCGGGGGGGGTCTGATCGTGGGGGAGCGGCTCGTGTCGGCGGCGGCGTCCCTTGGGCAGCCCACGCGGCGTCGTCGCCCGGTGGCGGGTGGCCGGGACCTCTGCCACCATCGACGCCGTCATGGTACTCGACCCTGCCCCGCCGGTAGAGGGCTCCGCCGAGGGTGCGGCGGGTGTGCCGGCCGTCCGGCGGGCGATGGCGAGGGACGTCGACGCCATGGCCGCCCAGCTGGCCAGGACGTTCTGCGACGATCCGGTCACGTGCCACATCTTCCCCCGGGCCCGCGGCGCGAGGCCGGCCTGCGCGCCGTACTTCGGCACCCAGATGCGGGCCGACTACCTCCCGTTCGGGGGCTGCTACACGACCGAGGGCTACGCCGGCTCCGCCGTCTGGGCGCCGGCCGGCAAGCCGCTCCTGACGCGGGCTCACGGGGATGCTCACCATGCTGCCGGTGCTGCCCTACGTGGCGACCAACCTGCGTCACGACGCTGCGCCTCTTGAACTCCGTCGAGGCGATGCACCCGCACGAGCCCCACTGGTACCTGGCCACGCTGGGCACCGCGGTCGAGCAGCAGGGCAAGGGCGTGGGCGGCGCGCTGCTGCGCCCCGTGCTCGAGCACTGCGACGCCGAGGGCCTGCCCTGCTACCTCGAGTCGTCCAAGGAACGCAACGTCCCCTTCTACCGGCGCCACGGCTTCGAGGTCGTCGCAGGAGGTGCCGCTGCCGGACGGCGGGCCGCCGATCTGGACGATGTGGCGGGAGCCCCGGGGAGCGCCTGAGCGTTCATGCCCCGGTCGACGCCGACACGCCAGGCGTCCGCTTCGCCTAGGTCGGGTGGATGCCCTCGGGCATGGAGAGCGCGTCGTTGACGACCACGCCCAACACGTCGATGACCGCCCGGGCCGGCGCCGACGGCAGGCCCCGCCGTCGCTGCGCCACGCCGACCCGGCGGCGGGGGAGCCCGGTCACCGGGAGAACCGAGAAGCGCCCCCGCAGGTGGCCCGGGACCGCGGTGGCGGGGAGGATGGCCGGCCCGTAGCCGTCGAAGGCCAGGGAGGCGATCAGGCGCACGCCGTCGAGCTCCATGGCCGGCCGCAGCGCCACCCGGGCGGGGACCGTGGCGCCGTCGATCTCGGCCCGCAGCGCGGTGCCGGGCGCGGGCAGGAGCAGCTCCACCTCCGAGCAGGCGTTCGAGGGGGAGCGAGGGCTCGCGGGCGAGGGAGTGACCCGACGGCAGCACAGCCACCAGGTCCTCGTCGAAGAGCTGGGCCGCCATGATCTCGTCGCCGCTGAGGGGGAAGGTCACCACGGCCAGGTCGAGCTGGCCGGACGCCAGCTGCTGTTCCAGCTGGACGCTCGAGCCCTCGGCGACGTTCAGGTGGATGTGGGGGTGGCGCACCCGGAGCAGGTCGAAGAGCTGGGGCACCAGCCAGCGCCCCGTCGTCCCGATCATGCCCAGGCGCACCGTCCCGACCACCTCCTCGCGCAGGGCCGTCACGTCCGCGACCATGGCCTCGAGCTCGTTCATGACCCGGCGGGCCCGGGCCATGACGACCTCGCCCTCCTCGGTCAGCCGGCCCGAGGCCCGGTCGACCAGCTGCACGTCGAGCTCGCGCTCCAGCCGGGCCACGTGGGCCGAGACGTTGGACTGCACGGTGCCGATGGAGGCGGCCGCGGCGGAGAAGCTCCCCGTGTCGGCGATGCCCAAGAGCGCTTGCAGGTGTTTCAGTTCCACTGATCGCCTCCTGCCTTGAACGCTTGCAGCAGTTATCGGTCAGAATCATCTATAACTGATAGTAAGTATCTCTCAAAGCCGCTTGACTGATTGCCGAGATACCGGCAAAATGACTCTCAGACCGCAGGGGATCGGAAGCCCCCCCTCCGAACCCTGATGAGTCTCGAGAAGGGATCGCCCTCCCCCCCGGCGATCCCTTCTCCTAATTCCGGGTCCGGCGACGACGACGTCTGTCGGAGCGCAGACCGGCCCCAGCGGACCAGGCAATCTGCTTTAGGCTCCCTGTCCGTGGCGAAGAGCGCCGTCTTCATCGACCTCGACCGCACGCTGCTGTGCCGAGCCTCGGGCCAGGTCCTCAACCGGGCCCTGGTGGAGGAGGGCGTCCTGCCCGAGGGGCGCTCGCTCCCGGGCGACAAGCTCCTCTACGCCGTCAACGACCGCCTGGGCGAGAACCTGTTCTCCATGGGCCTGGTGCGGGCGGCCGCCAGGGTGGCCAAGGGCTGGCACCAGGACCAGGTCCAGGCGGCCGGCCGCCGCGCCGTCGCCGCACCTGAGCGAGATCGTCGCCCCGTTTGCCCCGCAGCACCTGGCCGCCTTCCGGGCCGACGGCCATCGCCTGGTGCTCGTCGACCACCACGCCGGTCGACATGATCGCCCCCTTCGCCGAGGCCATGGGCTTCGACGACCTGATCGCCACGGCCTACGAGACCAAGGACGGCCGCTACACCGGCCGCCTCTACGAGGGCTTCGTGTGGGGGACGGGCAAGCTGCGGGCCGTGCGGGACTGGGCCGACGAGCACGGGGTCGACCTGGCCGACTGCCACGCCTGCAGCGACAGCATCTTCGACGTGCCGCTGCTCTCGAGCGTCGGCTCGCCGCACGCGGTCAACCCCGACCCCTCGCTGACCGTCGTGGCCACGGCGCGGCGCTGGCCCGTCGAGCACTGGGACCGGCCGCCCGGGCGTCCCGAGCGTCGTCGGGCTCGAGCCCTACCACATGCTCCGCCCGTTCGTCCGCAAGCTGTCCTTTCCCTACGCGCGGTTCGACATCGCCGGCGTCGAGCACGTGCCACGGCGTGGGCCCGTGCTCCTGGCCTCCAACCACCGGAGCTACTTCGACGTGGCGGCCCTGGCGCTCGTGGCGCGCGACATCGGGCGGCCGGTGCGCTTCCTCGGCAAGAAGGAGATCTTCGACGCGCCGGTCGTCGGGGCCATCGCCCGGGCCATCGGCGGCATCCCGGTCGACCGGGGCAGCGGGTCGGGCGAGCCGCTGCGGGCGGCCGAGTCCGCGCTGAAGGCGGGGGAGGTGGTCATCGTCCTGCCGCAGGGCACCATCCCGCGGGGCTACGACTTCTTCGACCCGGTGCTGCACGGCAAGACCGGGCACCGCGCGGCTGGCGGCGTCGACCGGCGCCACGGTGGTCCCCGTCGGGCTCTGGGGCACCGAGAACGTCTGGCCCCGCTCGGCCCGGGTGCCCGACTTCACGCTGGTGCGCCACCCGCCCAAGGTCACGGTCCGCGTGGGCCACCCGCTGCCGCTTGTCGCTCACCGACGCCAAGGCGGACACGCACGACCATCATGGAGGCCATCAGCGCGCTGCTGCCCGCCGAGGCGCGGGTGCGCCACGAGCCGACCGCCGAGGAGCTGGCGCGCACGCAAGCCCCCTCGGTGAGGGCCCAGCTCGCCAGCGCGACCACGCGTGCCGTCAATGCGGCGTCGCGCCGCCTCGGGCGCGGCCAGGGCACGGTGGCCGGCGGCCGGGCCGGGCTCCGGCTCGACCCCAAGCTGCTCGAGCACCTCACGTGCGGGCCGCCAGGTCGCCCTGGTGACGGGCACCAACGGGAAGACCACCACGACGCGCCTGCTCACGGTCGGCGCTCGGTGCGCCGAGGCGACGCGGTGGTGAGCAACGAGACGGGTCGAACATGCCGCCGGGGCACGTCGCCGCGCTCGCCGGGCCCGGCGCACGCGCCGCGCCGTGCTCGAGGTCGACGAGATCTACCTGCCGCGGGTGCTGGCGGCCACGGCGGCCGCCAGCCGTCGTCCTGCTTGAACCTCTCGCGGGACCAGCTCGACCGCACCAACGAGGTGCGCATGGTCGCCGGGCGCTGGCGGGCCGCGCTGGCGGCCGCGCCGCACACGCACGTCGTGGCCAACGCCGACGACCCGCTCGTCGTGTGGGGCGCCGGCGCCGCGCGCGACGTGCACTGGGTCGGCGCCGGGCCTGCGCTGGCAGCACGATGCCGTGGGCTGCCCCTCCTGCGAAGGCCGCATCGACTTCGTCGGACGACGGCTCGTGGGCCTGCGTGGCCGGGTGCGGCTTCGCCCGCCCCGGCACCGAGGCGACGCTCTGCGTGGCGGCCGATGGGCACGGCGACCGCGCGTCTGGGCGGACGGGCGGACCGCTCCCGATCCGAGCTCGCGCTGCCCGGCCGGTTCAACCAGGCCAACGCGCTGATGGCGGCGGTGGCCGCGGAGGCCTCGCGGCGTCGACGCCGCTGGAAGCGCTGGCCGCCATGGCGGCGGTCGACGAGGTGGCGGGTCGGTTCACCGTGCGCGCCGTTCGGCGCCGTGCGGGCGCGGCTCATGCTGGCCAAGAACCCGGCCGGTTGGGACGAGCTGCTCGACCTGGTGGCCGGGTCGGAGGCCCGCTCGTGGTCAGCATCAACGCGCGGGTCGCCGACGGCGCCGACCCCAGCTGGCTGTGGGACGTGCCCTTCGAGCGCCTGGCCGGCCGCATCGTCGTGGCCACCGGCGACCGCTTCCGCGACCTGTCGGTGCGCCTGCACTACGCCGGCGTGACCCACGCCACCGAGGCGGACCCCGAGCACGCGGTGCGTGCGCCGTCGCCGCCGGAGCCGCGCGTCGGAAGCCGACGGTCGGACGGCGTGGTCGACGTCATCGGGAACTACACCGCGTTCCACGACCTGCTCGGGGCGCGGCATGACGGAGCGCCACTGCGCGTCGCGGTGGTCTACCCGGACCTGCTGGGCACCTACGGCGACGGCGGGAACGGCCTGGTCCTGGCCCGGCGGGCCGAATGGCGCGGCCGCGACGTCGAGCTTGCTGCAGGCGGCCTCGGACCGCCCGCTGCCCGAGGCGGACATCTATTGCCTGGGCGGAGGGGAGGACGGCCCCCAGGTCGCGCGCCGCGCAGGCGCTGGTCGAGGACGGCACGCTGGCCCGCCGGGCGTGGCGAGGGCGCGGTCGTGCTGGCGGTCTGCGCCGGCTTCCAGATCGTCGGGCGGACATTTCCCCGGCGCGGACGGCGAGCCGCACGAAGGGCGTCGGGCTGCTCGACATCGAGACGGCGAAGGGAACGGGCTCGCGTGCGGTGGGCGAGGTGCGTCGTCGGAGCCGGCCGGCGATCTGGGCGCGCCGACCTGCCGACCCTGACCGGCTTCGAGAACCACGGGGGGCGGACCACGCTCGGTGAGGGCGTGGTGCCGCTGGCCCGGGTGACCGCGGGGATCGGCAACGGCGGCGACGACGGCGACCGCGACGGCACCGAGGGCGCGGTGCACCGGCCGCATCGTCGGCACGTACCTGCACGGCCCGGTGCTGGCGCGCAACCCGGCGCTAGCCGACCTCCTGCTCTCGTGGGCGCTCGGCGTGGGCGTCACCGAGCTCGCGCCGCTCGACGACGAGGCGGCGGAACGCCTGCGGGCGGAGCGCCTCGGCGCACGGGGCGGGCGTCGCGTGCGCCGGCGCCGGCACAGGGACAGGCACTCGTAGCGTCGGCGCAGGTACGAGACAGACCAAGTAGAACGGGCGCCGTGCGCATCGTCCTGAACGTGCTCTGGCTCGTCCTCTCCGGCCTGTGGCTGGCCATCGGCTACGCCGTCGCCGGCCTCGTGCTCTGCGTTCTCATCATCACCATCCCCTTCGGCATCGCCGTGTTCCGGCTGGCGGCGTTCACGCTCTGGCCTTTCGGCCGGGCCGTGGTGCGCAAACCGGATGCCGGGGCAGCATCGACGGTGGGCAACGTCATCTGGTTCGTGCTGGCGGGGCTCTGGATGGCGCTGGCCCACCTGTTCACCGGGATCCTCCTCTGCGTGACCATCATCGGCATCCCGCTCGGTCTCGGGAACTTCAAGCTGATCCCGGTGTCCGTCGCGCCGCTGGGTAAGGACATCGTCTCGGCCGACGACCCCCGCGCCGTCGCCGGCGGCGTCAGGTTCTGAGGACGCTGAGCGTCTTCACGAGTTGCAGCGCGGGCTGGTCGGGCGACCAGAGCGTCGGGAACTCCTCCAGGGGCCGGAAGCCGTAGGCGAGGTAGAAGGCGCGGGTCTTGCGGTAGCCCTCGTCGGGGTGAGAGGGGCTCAGCGTTTTCACTTGCAGGAATTCGATCCCGTCAGCGGCCAGTGCGGCCTCGACGTGCCGGAGCATGGCCCGACCCACGCCGCGGCGATGGTACTCGGGCAGCACGCCCATCACGTAGACCTCGGCGGCGTACTCACTGTGGCGCACGATCGTCGCCAGCCCGACATCGGCGTCCCTGCACGAGCCCACCACGGTCGGGTTGCGTTCCGCGGCGGCGACGTAGTCCTCGACCGACGCCGGGACGCCGAACCACGTCGGGAGCGCGGCGAGGATGCTGCGGCACACGGCACCGGCGCCGGTCGTCAGATCGCGCAGGACAAGATCGTCGGGAGCTCGGGTTCCCATCGCCCCATGATGCCCGCCGGAGGTCGTAACCCTTAGACGGCGGCGAACCGCGGCTCGGGACGTCCCGGTGCCGCCAGGCCGTCCACGACGAGCAGCGCGCCGTCGAGCGCCTCCGCGTCCGCGCCCGGCCGCACCGTCACGACGTACAGCCGGTCCAGGTCGGGACCGCCGAAGGTGACGTCGGCCGGGTTGGCCACCGGCAGCTCCACCGTGCGATCGAGTCCGCTGGTCGTGAAGCGGACCAGCTGGCCGCCGCCGATGAGCGCGCACCACAGGCCACCCGCCGCGTCCAACGTCGCCCCGTCGGGGACGCCGTCGAGCCCGGACGTGTCGCCGAACACCGTGCGCGGACCAACCGTTCCGCTCGCCGCGTCGTAGTTGTAGGAGAAGTAGTTGGCCGAGGAGTCGCCGATGACCAGCGTCATCGCACCGTCCAGGACGGCGACGGTCGGCCCATTGGTGTTGGAGATGTCGGGGTCGAGGAGGCGCCAGCCGTCCCGCGCCGAGAACCACCAGCTGGAGCCCGGGGCCTTGACCAGGTTCAGCGTGCCCGTGATGAGGTTGCCGGAGAGGTCGGCGCTCGCGTCGTTCGCCCGCCCCCCGAGACCGTCCGGGTAGGGGCTCAGCAGCCGGGTTGTCCCGGCGTCGGGGTCGATGACGTGGAGGCCGTCTTCGAGCGCGCCGACCAGCAAGCCGTTCTCGGTGGGCACCATGCCGGCCCCCATGGACGGCAGCGCGAGCGTGCGCAGTTCACCCTCACCCCCGTCGAGCCAGTGCAGGGTGCGCGCCGCACAGTCCACGAAGTAGAGGCGGGCCGCGCGGTCGTCCCAGACCACGCTCTCGCCCCACCCGAGGGTGAATCCTCCGACCCGAGCGACGTTCATTGCAGCACCAACGTAACCTTCGCCGGGCGCGCACGTCGGGGCTGGTCGGGGCAGGGAACGGCCGATGCCCTGGGACTATCATCGCCGTGCGGTGCGGCTCGGACGTGGCACCGAGCACGAAGAAGGTAGACCGACCCATACATGTCAGGACCGGGTTCGCGGAACCGCATCAGCGTCCTCATCGTCGACGACAGCGACCTCGTCGCGCAAAGCCTTGTGCGCATCCTGCGTGAGGAGGCCGATCTGGAGGTCGTTGGCGTCGCCTCCTCCGAGGAGGAGGCCGTCGCGGTCGCGACCGCCGACGAAGTGGACGTCGTGGTGATGGACTACCGCCTCGGCGGGTCCGACGGCATTGACGCGGCGGAAAAGATCCGCCGCGCTGCGACCTGGCGTACGCACGCTCATCCTCACGGGCGACATCGCCGATTCATACATGTTGAGCCGGGCGCGGGCCGCCGGGTGCGAGGCCGTGTTGGCCAAGACGTCGGGTATCCACAACTCGCTCGCCGCCACGGTCCGGGGCGCGCACGCCGGGACGCTCCGGCTCACTGACCCCTCCCAGGGGGTGCGGACGTCCCCATGAGGAACCGCTCTCGGTACCCGCTGGGCGTGTACCTGGGACTGCTGCTGGTCGTGATCCTCGCGGTTGGCGTGCTCGTGGGCCTGTACGCGTCCGATCAGGCGAAGAATGCGGTGAGTGCGGCGGCGGCCACGGCGAGCGCACGGACCGCGATGGGGTCGGCGCAGCAGATCGACAGCGTGTTCCTGTCCCGGGTGTCCGAGCTCCAGACGATGGCGGGCACTCCGTCGATGGCGTCGCTGCTGGCCGCGCCGCCGGCCGGCTGCCGGCTGCAGTACGACGCCATCAGCCACGGCGACACCGGCCATCTCGACCTGCTCGACGAGCAGGGCCGCGACGTGTGCACGTCGAGCCCTGCCGGCGCGGTGAGCTACGCCGGCGCGCGCTGGTTCCGGCCGGGCGGGAATGACGTCCAGATCAGCGGCCTCTATCACGACCCGCGTGCGGGGTGGGCCCTCGTCGTCGCCGTTCCGGTCGGCCGGTCGGGCGTGCTGGCCGAGTTCGTGAGCACGGCGCCGCTGGCGGAGCTGGCGTCGGTCACGTACTCAGCGGCCCAGCCCTATGAGTTCCTCTTGACGACGGCCAACGGGCAGCAGGTCGTGTCGCGCTCGTCCGACTCCAGCCGCTACGTCGGCCGCGAGGTCGAGACCACCGCCTTCTTCCGCAACCGGTCCGATGCCAGCCGGCCCGGCCTCGACGGCGTCCCCCGAATCTGGGGCGAAGCGCGGATACAAGGGCCGGGCTGGATCCTCTTCACCGGCATTGACGAGTCGACCGCGCTGGCGGGCGTCAATTCGGCCGAGGTGCGCGAGTTCGCCATCGTCCTCGGCGGCTTCGTGCTGGCGCTCCTCGCGAACATTGCTCGTGTATCGGAGCATCACCCGCCCGCTGCGACAGCTCAGCGAGGCTGTCACGGCCACGGACGTCGCCCTGGACGACGCGGGTGCGGGCGGCACCGCCCCCGAGGTCGACGTCGACATCGACGGGCCGCGCGAGATTGCCTCGTTGGGCGAGGCGGTCCGTACGCTGCGCGACTCGGTGCACCGGGAGCTGACCGAGCGCACCCGGGCCGAGGCAGAGGCCCGGGCGTCCGAACGGGCGTACCGCACCCTTTTCGACGAGAGCCCGCTGCCCATGTGGGTCTTTCAGCCGGACCGCCTCCTCGGGGTCAACGAGGCGGCCATTCAGCTCTACGGCTTCGACCGGGAGGAGATCCCGTATATGCGGGTGGACTCGGTCTGGGTGGACGAGATACCCGAAGAGGTGCGTGCCGCCTTCGAGGAGGGTGCCCCGCTGGAGCAGTCGGGCCCGTGGCGGCACCGCAAGAGGGACGGATCCCTGACGGAGGTCATGGTCTCGTGCCGCAACATCGTCTTCGGCGCCATAGAGGCCAGGCTCCTCATCACAGAAGACGTGACCGACCGGGAGCGCATGCAGCGCCAGATCGTGCAGACCGAGCGCCTCGAGAGCCTGGGCCAGCTCGCCGGCGGAGTGGCGCACGACTTCAACAATCTGCTTGGCGTGGTCATGAGCTATCTGGCCTTCGTGCGCGAGTGGGTGACAACCCACAGCGGTGGTGACGGCGACGCCGATGTCGCTGGGTCGCTCACGGTCTTCTCCGACCTGGATCAGATCGATCTGGCGACCAACCGGGCCGCCGATCTCACGCGCCAGTTGCTGGCGTTCGGGCGCCGGGAGAAGGCGTCGCCGCGGCCGATCCACGTCAAGACGGTCGTGGAGGAGGTGCGCCGTCTGCTCAGTCGCTCCCTCGGGGAGCGGATTGACCTGCGGACGCTGGTGCAGGACGACGCGGCGATGGTGGTGGTGGACCCGGGGCAGATGGAGCAGGTCTTCATCAACCTCGCGGTCAACGCCCGCGACGCCATGCCGACCGGTGGGACCCTGACCATAGAGGCCTCGGTGGTGCAGCTGGGCGAGCAGGAGTCGACCGAGGGCTGGGGACTGCCCGCGGGGGAATACGTGCGCATCTCGGTGCGCGACACCGGCCAGGGCATGACGCCCGACGTGGTCCAGCACGCGTTCGAGCCTTTCTTCACGACGAAGCCAGCGGGCAAGGGAACCGGGCTGGGCCTCTCCTCCATCTACGGCATCGTCGTGGGCGCGGGCGGTGGCATCCGCCTCGAGTCGGAGCCGAACGAGGGGACTGACGTCGAGATGCTCTTCCCCTCGGCCGCGGAGTGCGACGAGGCTGGCGTGGTCGCACCCGATCCGGTGAACCTCCGCGGTGCAGGGCACACCGCGCTCGTCGTCGAGGACGAGACTGGGCTGCGAGAGGTCATCCGGCGGATGCTGGAACGGCACGGCTACTCGGTCCTTGTCGCGGCGGACGGCCCGTCGGGCATCGCGCTCAGCCGCGAGCACGAGGGAGCGATCGACCTGCTGCTGACGGACGTGGTGATGCCACGCATGCAGGGGACGGAGCTGGCTGACGCCATCCGGGTCGAGCGTCCCGACATCGCGGTGGTCTTCATGACGGGCTACGCCCGGGACGCCTTCGTCGATTCGGGGACCCTGCCGGCAGCGCTGATAGAGAAGCCGTTCCGGGAGGACGAGCTCCTGGCCGTGCTGCAACAACACGAGCGGCCCTCGTCTCAGTCCGATACGTCCTAGTCGGGCCACTCCCTGCGCGGCGCGGGCGCCTCGTCCAGCGCCCAGGCCCGTCGCCACGCCGACGCCTCCGGCCCCCGGTGCGCCGACTCCGCACCCTCGACGGGCGCCGCCGCGCTGACCGACCGACGTGCCTGCCACCAGTCCGAGTGGACCTCGCGCGACAACGTGGCCACCGCCGCCTCGACCCGGTCGGAGAAGCGCCGCGCGATTCTCGCTCTCGTCAGGCGACATGGGCGCACCGAAGAGCACGGCGATGGGCAGCGCCGCAATCGTCCACCCGCACGCGACTCGCTGCCCGAGCCCCCCGGCGGCCGGGCCCCCGCCGCCGCCTTCTTGGGCAGTACGTGCCGGGTTCCGTGCAGGTACACCGGCACCACCGGGCGCCCGGTGCGCCTACCGAGATACCCCGCGCTCGCCGGATGGAAAGGCTGGGTCCACCCGTCGGGCGAGCGGCCGCCCTCGGGAAAGAGCACCAGGTTCCATCCGTCCTGCAGCAGCTCGGCCGCCGTGTCGACCGACTTGCGGTTGACCCGGCTTCGCTCGATCGGAATGGCCGCCAGCGCGAACGACCACAGCACCGACTTCCAGGTCCGGTCGAAGAAATAGTCCGATGCCGCCGCCACCACGGTGCGGTGCCGGAACTCGACGGGAAGCGTCGTGAGCAGCAGCGGCGTGTCGATATGGCTGGCGTGGTTGGCCGCGAAGATGACCGGGCCCTCGACGTGGCGCAGGTGCTCCAGCCCCCGGACCGTCGCCGGCGCCACGAGCCGTGCGGCCGGCCGCGTCACGTTGTCCAGCACCATGGCCCGGGCCAGGCGCACGGGGTAGCGGCGCGACCACTCGTGGTCGTAGTCCAGGCCCACCTTGCGCTCGGGGTCGGGACGCGTCGATCGACGTCGGCCACGAGGGTGCCGCCAGCGGGAAGCGGGCGGTGCGGACCTTGGCACAGCAGCGACCCCGCCATCAGCGCACGTCCGCCATGAGGAGGGGCGGATTGTGCAGATGGGTGAGCGTGGCGGACGGCCCGACGACGTCCGACGCGATCTCGAGCGCGTCGTCGAGCGAGCTGGCGGGCGAGAACCCCAGCCGGCGCACCGCCTTTGCGTCGCCCCCGACGACGATGACCCGCCCCACGTGTTGCAGCCCGTGGGCACACCAGTACCACATGTAAAAGGGGTGCACGCCGTGATAGGCGTGCCCGGTTCGGTAGAGGTGGACGTACCACGGGTCGGTGGCGAACGACTCCTCGAACTCCTTGTGCATCTCGACTGGATCGAGGGTCTGGGTCAGCACCTGCTCGTAGAAGTCGATGTAGCTCGGGTGGTGGCCCGGGTGGAACTCGGGCCGGGTCGGGTGCCGCATGATGACGACGCCGCCCTCGCGCACCAGCGGCCGGCCCCGGTACATGTTGAAGAAGTACCCCAGCCCCAGGCACGCCACCAGGATCGGGTTCATGATGGAGTTCACGTTGTAGGGGCAGATGTAGGGCAGGCCCATGGTGAGGATGTCGGTCTGCCCCTCGACGTCGACGCCCTGCTGCGCCCAGACGTTGGCCGTGGTCAGCGCGTGCACGGCCTCCACCTCGCCCGCCTGCACCGAGGTCAGCGCGTGGGGCGCCTGATGGAGTGGAAGATCTGCCGGGCCACCCGGGACGGCGTCTTGGCCAGCGCGGCCGACGTGGCGGCGTAGGTGGCGCGGTCCCGCACGGTCCACTCCCACTCCCGCTTCTGCAGGAACTGGAAGTTGGAGGGGAACGTGTCGTTGTTGAGCGTCGTCTCGATCTGGAAGATCTTCACCCCGGATTCCGCGATCAGCCGGCCCATCCGCCAGTTGGACGTGTGCAGCTCCGAGGACGGCTGGTCCATGAAGGACCTCGAGTGCCGCATGGTCTGGGGGTTGTGGTGGTGGCGCAGGCTGCGATAGCTGGCCAGGCCGGTGGCCACGCTCTTGTGGCCGCCGTCCATGGAGACCAGGTTGATGTTCACGTAGACCAGCAGGTCCGACGTGGCGGCCCGCTTGTTGATCTCGACGTCCTCGCCGTGATCGGTCTCGCCGAGGTGAGACGAGGTTGTCGGGGTCCTCGGCGTCGTGCTGTAGGTCAGCAGGCCGTGCGGCGCGAACGCGTCGTAGACGCGGTCGCCCAAGGCATGACGCAGCTCCGTCCTCCGTCATGCGCCGGTGCAGCGCCAGCGCGGCGATCAGCACCACGTCGTCGACGCCGGCGTCGGCCGCCATGTCGAGCACGGTCTCCATCACCATTTGGCGGATGTCGGGCGCCTCCATCGGCGGCAGCGGCAGCGAGATGTCGTCGAAGCAGATCGTCAGCTTCATGCCCGGGCGCAGCAGCGCCGGCAGCGGGTCGCGGTCGCCCATGGGGTGCAGCAGCGCGTGGCGGATGGCCCGGTACGGGTCCTCGATCGCCTTCATCGGCTCCGGGGCGTAGATCACCCGGCTGCCCTCGGGCAGCGTCTGAGGCAGAACCCCTCGCCGTTCCAGAAGAGGGTCGGTGGCGTCGACTTGTCCACCTCGAGGACGAAGCCGGGTCGGCGGCTCATCGGTCGTGTCCTTTCCGTACGTCGAATGCGATCTTCACGGCGCCGCGGCGGCCGGCCGCGCCGGCATGGGCGACGGCGTCCTCGAAGCGGGTGAGCGGGTAGGTCGCCGACACCAGCCGCCCCACGCCCATCGCGGCGGCCACCTCGAACGCAAGTTCGAAGGTGAGTGTCGTGCCGCGGCGCCCCGGCTCGCCGACGTCCTCGGTCCCGTAGGCGTAGGCGCCGGCCAGACGCACCTCGCGGTGCCACAGCGGCGCCAGGTCGAGGGTCACCTTGCCCCGGCATGCCGACCAGCGACGACCGTGCCCCGCGGGCGCACCATGGCGAGCGACTGCGCGATCGACTCGGCGCTGCCGACGCAGTCGATCACGACGTCGGCGCCGCCCGAGAGCGTGGCGGTGACGCCCGAAGCGCCCGCCGTACGACAGCGAGCGCGAGTGCCGCCGAACCGCACGCGGCGAGCTGGTCCGGGGGCAGCGCCTCGGTGCAGCCGAACTCGCGGGCCAGGCGCTGCTGGTGCGCGTACTTGGCGCCGACGAGCAGCACCGACGGCGACGGGCACCGCCCCGTCGCCGACAGGTGGGACAGCGCTGCGGTGACGAGCAGGCCCAGGGTGCCCGCGCCGACCACGGCCACGACGTCGCCCTCCGCAATCGGCGCGGCCAGCACGGCATGCACGGCGCACGCCACGGGCTCGACCGTGACCGCGTCGGCGTCGCTCAGGGCGTCGGGCACGGCGTAGAGCTGGCTCTAGTGCGCCACCAGTCCCGAGCGTCGACCAGCCCCCACCCGTGTCGGCGCAGAACCCGGTCTGCAGGCCGGGCCGGATGTGCCCGAAGGCGAGGGAGCCGCAGTTGCCCACGTGGCCCGCCTGGCAGGCCGTGCACATCGGCTCGATGCCGCGGGCCGCGCACCCGAGCACCGGCTGCAGCACGACGCGGCTCCGGCGGCAGCACGCCCTCGGCACCGGTGGCATCTCGGCGAGCGTGCCGACCACTTCGTGCCCGGCACGAACGGGAACGGAGACGATGTCCTCGAAGTAGCGTGAGCTCCGCCCGTCGAGCGTGGCCAGGTCGGAGCCGCAGATCCCCGACAGCATCGGGTCGACGTGGACCCAGCCCGCCGCCGGCGCCGTCCGGC
Organism: uncultured Acidimicrobiaceae bacterium; assembly: GCA_963808355.1. GTDB lineage: Bacteria > Actinomycetota > Acidimicrobiia > Acidimicrobiales > RAAP-2 > Bog-473. The sequence continues at coordinate 818,443 of CAWEFL010000002.1, read as the reverse complement.
GCGTCCCGCTCGACCAGGCGCAGCGGGCCGATGCCCGCGCCCCGTCCCGAGCCGAACGAGGACACGACGCGCGCCGCGGCGAAGCGGGGGAGCGAGCGTTCGAACAAGAGTGTGCTCATCGTCCCATCACCGCCTTGGGCGCCTTCACGTCGAACGGGCCCGAGCGGGAGCGGCCGGTGCGAGCCGCCCTCGGCCTTGGCCCAGTGCTCCACGTGCCAGCCCCGCCGCCGCGCGATGGCGGAGAGGCGTGACTCGGGGTTCACGGCGACGGGGAAGCCGACGGCCTCGAGCATGGCGAGGTCGCTGGCCGAGTCGGCGTAGGCCACCGACTCCTCGAGGGAGAGCGAGTGCTCGTCGGCGTAGTCGGCCAGCACGAGCGCCCGCGCCTCGCCGATCGGCGGCAGCGTCGTCAGGTGGCCGGTGAGCCGCCCGTCGCGCTCCTCCATCGACGCACAGACGATGTCGTCGAACAGCGGCCGGATCGGCTCGATGATGAAGTCCAGCGCCCCCGTGATCAGAAGCGTCCGGTGACCGGCGGCCCGGTGTGCACGCACCCGGGCGAAGCCGTCGGGGAACGAGCGGGTCAGCAGCTGGCGGTGGAAGAGCTCCCACGAGTCCTCGTCGCAGCTGCGCGAGGGGCGCGTCCTCGAAGCTTCGGTAGAACGAGCGCAGGAAGTCGCCCCGGTCGCGCCGGTCGAGCGCGAGCAGCGACGGCCCCTGCCGCACGAGGTCCGCCACGAAGCGCGCCCGCCGCGCCGGCGACAGGTGGCGGCTGGCCAGCCAGGCGTAGGTGTCGACGACGTTGGACGACATGAGCGTGTGCTCGAGGTCGAACACGGCGAGATGCCGGTCGGGCGACAGGATCGCCTTGCGCATCCGCTCTGGGCGCTTGTCCACCACGGACTTACCGGGCTTGGTGCGCACGCGTGTGTGCTCGAGCACCGACGGCAAGTGGATCTCATCGACGTAGTGGTCCCAGTCGATGACGGCCGGGTCGAACCCGAACGCCTCGTGATCGGCGTCGTCGCACGTCGCCCACAGCTCCATGAGATTGTCGACCCGATAGCGGGCGTCGGTCTCGGTGTAGGCGCCGTACAGCTCGACGTAGCCGAGTGCCCGCTTTGCCAGCGCGTGGCGGTCTTCCATCCGGGCGGCCAGCTGCGCCTGCTTCCCTCGGATCGGCAAGGCAGTGATCAGCTTCTCCACGAACGTCATGGCGGCGTCGGCGCGCCTGAGCTGGCGCTGCACGCGCCCACGGCCGGGAAATGACCACGCAGGGGCGTGATCGGCTGGCCGCGGTCGTCGTAGAGCGGGTTTCGGCTGAAGAAGTCCTGCCCGAGTTCTTGACAGTCGCCCGTAACGCAAGGGGTTCCGCACCCCCGAGGCCACGTGGTACACCCGTGGGCGGCCTTCTTCCGGACCCCGCGCTGCCACCGCGAGGATCGCCGCCACCACCAGGTCGACGGGGATGACGTCGATGATGCCCTCGGGCACACCCGGGAACTCGCGCAGCAGGCCGCGGGCGTAGGACACGATGATCGGCTCGGCCATGCGGAAACCACGGATCCAGCCCGGCCGGGGCTCAGCCAGCGCAGACTCGATGATGGACGGCCGCACGAAGGTGAGGGGCACCCGGCCCTCCCACCGGTCGACCAGCGCCTGCTCGCCCAGGGCCTTCGTGAAGGGGTAGGCATCCGGCCACCCCAGGGAAAGCGCACGCGCCGTGCCGGCCTCGACGAGCTCGTCGCTGACCCACTCCTCTCGCAGCTTCTCCGCTCGTTCCGCGATGAGGTGGTCACCAGCGGCGCCGACTTCGGCCCGCGCCTTCTTGCTGAAGCCGCGCAGCGTGACGGGCCGGCGTGACGCATCCTCGAGGTCGTCCTTCAGGCGTCGGGCCGCACTGACCTCTCCTTCCCAGGCGACGTCGAGCGTGAACCGGTTCTCGCTGAGGAGCTCCTCCTTGGCCTCGCCCTGGTGCGTACTGGCGACGTAGGCGGTCGATACTGCGACGAGATGCCCACCGGATCCGCAATCGGACATTGCGCCGGCGACGCGCGACGGTCCGAGGAGGTTGATCTCGACGGCTTGGGTGAGGGGAGCGTCGAACGAGACGGTGGCTGCGGCGTGGATGACGACGTCCGCCTCGCGCAGAGCGTCGCGCCCGTCCTCGTCGAGGCCGAGCCCGTCCTGGCCGACGTCCCCGGCCACCGCCCGGACCCGGCGCGCCACCTCCTGCGGAAACCGGTCGCCCAGTTCGTTGCGAAGTCGGTCGAAGCAGTCGTTCTTGATGACCTCCCGGGCCAGCCTGGCCGCGGCGTCGGACCGGCGCCCCGGGCGCACGAGGACGGTGATCTCGGCCTCGGGGATGCTGCGCAGGAGCCGCTCCACCAGAGCCGTGCCCAGGAAGCCGGTGGCGCCCGTGATGAAGAAGCGCTTCCCCCGCAGGTCCCGCTCGATGGGCATCGAAATTGTCTACCACCGCCGCCCGAACCTGTCTACCATTTGGTAAGTGCCCAGTTCCCAGGCCTCCTCAACCCAGCCTGCTGATCCGGCGTCGACGGCGAGGTCGGCCCCCTCTCGACCAAGGACCGCATCCTCGATGCGGCGCTGGCGTCCTTTGCCCGCCGCGGCTACGAGGCCACGTCCCTCGACGCCACGGCCAAAGGGCTCGAGATCACCAAGCAGTCGATCCTCTACTGGTTCCCCTCCAAGGACGCGCTGCTCAAGGCTGTCATCGCCCGGAGCGCAGCTGATCTCTCCACCGCTCTCGAGACCGCTCTGCAAGGAGCGGGGGAGGGTTGGGAACGCGTCGAGGCCGTCGTCCGCTCTGTGTTTCGCCTCGCGGCGCGCCAGCCGGAGCTGCTGGGCTTGCTACGTGAGGTGGGGCGTCTCGGCCCCCCGGCCGCCACACAGATGACCCTCGCGCTCGAGCCGCTCGTCCAGCGGGCCTCCCACTTCTTGGAGACGGAGATGGATGCGGGGACGATGCGTCGGCACGATCCTCGGTTGCTCCTACTCGCGATCTACTCGACCGTCATCGGAATGGTGACTGAGGTCGAGGTCATGCGGGCCCTGGGGGAGGAGCCCACGGCCCGGTCCCTGGTCCGTCGCCGCACCGACGTGCTCCAACTGTTGCGATCCGCACTCCTGATCGAGCCACCCGCGTAGACGGCGCCGGCCCTCGCTCGGAATCGATGCGGATCGGGGCGCCCGCGGTCTACCCGCTCTGATCCGGAGCTGGCTTGGGGATTTTTCTGCGGGGCGGTGACTTCGGCGTATAGCGCTTGTTGGCCGTTGGGGTCTTGCGGTCGGCGGTGGCCGAGCCGGTCGTCTTTGTGGCCTTCGACCCCCGTCTGGCACCCGTTGACCTTGCTGTCTTATTACGGTCGCGGTCCCGCGGTTGGGAGGCCACCTCACGGATCAGCCTGGCGTTGGTGGTCCCGTAGCGATTGATGCGCCACGCACGCAGCATCAGCCAGCCGCCCAGGAAGATGAAGACGAACCCGATTAGCCCGATGAAGAGGGTGAAGCCGAAACCCACCAGGAAGAGATCGAAGGTCAAGATGGTCCGCTTGCGCTTCCATAAAGCGAGGAATCCGATGAGGCAGAAGAGCAGGATCGCGCCGCCGAGCAACGCGGCGTCAGGAGCGACCGCGATGGAGTTCTTGCCGTGTTTGGTGACCTTGTTGGTTACCAGGATGTACGCCGGAATGACGATGCCGGCGACCGTGGCCAGTATCAGGGCGCCGAGTGACCACTTCTGCTCGGTGGCGTCGAGGCTCGCCATGGCGGCCTTGCGCTGCTCGGGCGGGATGATGTCTCCTGGTTCCGGGCCTGTCTCAGGATCGGGCGCCGGCGCGCGGCTTGTGCGAAAGGCCGACTTCGTCGACTTCGGCGGGCTCGAGAAGAGCTCAGAGAGGCGCGCACTCCATCCCGGGCGATCCTCCGGAACCAGGTTCTTCATGACGAACTTAGGGTACCGGCGTCCACAGGAGGCCTCGAAATCCCTGCTCGCTTGCAGGGAATGGTTCTAGGCCCAGGCTACGGTTGTGGGCCGGCGAATTACGCCTGGGCGCTTAGCTCAGTTGGTTAGAGCGCAGCCTTCACACGGCTGAGGTCGTGGGTTCGAGTCCCGCAGCGCCCACCATGTGATGTCGCAGATTTTCTGGGACAGATGAACCCTCAGAGGATATCTCCGACCCGTCCCTGGTAGTCGACCGAGGGATCCAGCTCGAGGTGTCGGAGCATGACGCCGTCGTCGTCGATGACCCGGACGTCGAGGTCGGCCACCAAGATGAGGACTCGCTTGCCTTTGTGGGCGCGTCCCACGCCGACGTGGTGGAGCTTGGAGCGATAGCGCAGCGTGAAGCGTCCGGTCTTGTCGATGCGGTCGTCGGCGGACCTTGGTGTGCGCCAAGAGCGGCTGCCCGTCGATTCGATGGTGGCCTTGTCGAGGGCTCGCCAGGCGTGCATCGGTGGGCACCCCCGGGCGGTGTGCGGTCGCTCCTCGTTGTAGATGTGGACGAAGCGGTCGATCTGGGCTTGGAGCTCGGCCAGGGTGGCCACCGCCGGCTTCTTGCGCAGCCACTTCTTCAAGGTGAGGTGGTAGCGCTCCACCTTGCCCTGCGTCTGGGGATGGTAGGGCTTGCCGTGTTTGAAGGTGATCCCGAGGGTCGCCAGCTCGATCTCCATGCCGGTGTGGCTGCCCCGATAGGCGGCGGTGTAGATGGCGCCGTTGTCTGAGAGCACCGAGGCCGGAAGCCCGTAGATGGCTGCGGTTTCGAAGAAGATCCGCACCACCTCGGGCTGCCGTGGCGACCGGCACGGCGACGCTGGCCAGCACCGCCCGCGAGTAGTCGTCGATGAAGTTGATGATCTCGATCGGCTGCCCGTCTTCGAGGTGCCAGTGCGTCATGTCGGACTGCCAGGTCTCGTTGGGCAGATCCGACTCGAAGCGCATCCAACTCGAACGGGGCCGCTTTTGGGGCTGGGGGGTGACGAAGCCCCGGCGACGCAGGATCCGGTGGATGGTCGAGAGCGCCGGCACCGCGGCCCCGGCTCTCGGCTCAGGTGCCAGGCGATCGTCCGGGCCCCGGCGTCGAGGCCGTCTTCGGCCAGGCGCTTGCGCCAGGCCACGATCTCGTCCTCGAGGACGGCCGAGGTGAGGTTGGCCGGCACCTTGGGCCCGCGCTTGCGCGGGACCAGGGCCTCCTCGCCACCGCTCTCGGTAGAGGGCGACGTGGCGCTGCACCCAGGACTTCGAGCGCCCGGTCGCCGCCGCCACGGCCCGCATCGAGCGGCCCTCGACGAGCACGGCGTTGACGCAGTACTTGGCCAGATCCATGGGACCGCCTCAGAACGGGTGTCCCAGAATTGCTGACACATCGTGTCCCAGGAAGTATGGATCCTCAGACCGCAGCGCCCACCAGGTCAGAGGGGGCAAGGAGGACAGACAGCCCTCTGGGGGGACAAAAGCGCACACCGGAGATAGCGGGTGGGGGTTGCCCTCGGCGGGGAGGTAGTCGTGTGGGCGGGGCGGTCGAAGAACGGCGTGTCGCTCGTCCCCCGAACTGATGTACGGCGATAAGGGGCACCCAGATTCCCTATGCAGTGGCAATCCAGCTGACACCGATCATCTGGGCGCCGCCGTGCACGCCGACGACGGCACCCAACGTGCCGATCCGAATGGCCTCTCGGGGAAAGCGGGGAGCGATGAGGTCGAGGAACTGGTCGATGTCAGGTGCGCCACAATGCATCACTGCAACGTCTTCGATCAGCCCGGCGGCGCCCATGCGTTCGGAGAGCATCTGCAGCGCCCTCTTGCGGGTCCGAGCCTTACCGGCTTCGTGGACGACGCCACCGGTAAGGTCGATCACCGGCTTGATCGACAGCAGTGACCCCACCATTGCCGTCGCGCCCCCAATTCGCCCACCCTTCTTCAGGTTCTCCAACGTGTTCAGAGCCGCCAGCACGTGCGTGCGAGGGATGAGGTCGCTGACTCGACGCACTACTGCGCCGACATCGGCCCCTCCGGCGGACATTTTGGCGGCTTCAACTACAAGAGTGCCGAGCCCGCTCGACACCGTCCGGCTGTCGATCACATGGACGACAATCCGCCCCTCGCACGCGGCGGCCGCGGTGCGGGCTGACTGAAATGTGGTTGACAAGTCGCTCGAGATGGTGAGACAAACCACCGCCTCAGCGCCAGCGTCTCTTGCGTTGCGAAAGGCCTGTTCAAACGCTCCGGGCGACGGGCAGGCCGTCTGGGGGAGGTCTTCGGTGTTCGCCATTCGTTGGTAGAAGTCTTCGACGCTGAGGTCCTGGCGGTCGGTAAATTCCTCGCTCCCAAATCGGATCGTCGAGCGGCACGATCTCGATATTGAACGGAGTCGATGTCGTCCTGTTCTAAGTCGCAAGAGCTGTCGGTGACCACGAAGACACCAGGCATGAGAGCATCCTCCTCTTTAGGGTCTTCACCATTCTGGTGCCCCAAGTAAGGGATCCCGTCAACCCTCACAGTGGCGAGCCATCCCTACCCCTCGCTGTCAGAGGGTCTCTGTACGGCTCTTCGGGTGCGCCGGGCCGGCGTAGTGGGGCAAGCTGTGGCAACTCTCCCCTGGGCGTAGGGTGAGTGCGGGAGAAGCATGCGCTCATCTGCAGGCCCGGAGTGATCGTACCGGCTTTGCGAACCGATGGATGCACCCCCAAGGAGGACCATGACCTCTTCTGAGTTTTTGCACCTTGCTGCTCAACTCGACGAACACCATGCGCCCGAAACGAACGGCCGAATACCAGTCTGCAGACGGTGTGGAGCGCGTACGGAAAGCCCTGAGGGGGTGCGCCACGTCCTCCAAGAAGGTCGAGAAAAGCGATCGAGCGAATGGCTCATCGCTCAAACACGGCTTCGGGATATTGCGCACTTGCAACGGCTACGAGGCAATTAGTCCGGAGGTTGAGGCGGCACACTCCCGGCGTACGGGGCACCTTGCCTCTCTCAAGCGAAGCGGCTAGCGCGGCGGTGAACGCGCCGGTCGTTTTGCGTAAGTATCCACTAAGGGCAATCAGGCGGTCGGATGAGAGAACGGCGACGCGGCACGATGAGGCGCGGGGTGCAGCCGCTTTTTGAGCACCGCGTCGAGGCATGACCATCAGTTGTACGGTAGGCACTCAAACCCTGGCTGGAGGACGCCGCATATGAGCATCGAGTGGCTCGCGAGCATCGACGAAGACCAAGTTTCGGAGGTTCAGCTGGCCGACGGCTGGCACAAGATCGATGTCCCTAGCTTCACTGTCACCGCATCGGACGAGTCCTTCTCCTTCTATGAGACCGTGGCCCAGACCCACACGTCAGTCCGCACCCGAGCCGTTGTGGGGCCACTCAGTGCCGTGCTGGCTGTCGCCTTTGCGGACTTGACTGGGTCGTCCTCGGGCGTCTGACGAATAGCTGCGACAACGTGCTTTCACCGGGTAGATGTCGCCCAGCGTCGCTGGCACCGTAGTTGCGTAATCCGCCCAGCTGGACTTAGGCCGCCACCTTGCCGCCGAACGGGGACACTCTTGAGATAGGGCGACAAGGCCATCGGACGACGGCCTAGTTTTGGCTTCGGCCCACCGAGCACACATCGACAAATCCCGTCAGAGAAAGGAGCTGCCATGCAAGCCATCACCGTTCGAGACCGCGATGCCGGCGTCGGTGGACTCTCCTTGACGGACGTGCCCTACCCGCACGCCGCCCAGAACGATGTCATCGTGCGCGTGCATGCCGCCGGGTTCACCCCCGGCGAACTGGACTGGTCATCGACCTGGGTCGACCGCGCCGGGCGCGACCGGACGCCGAGCGTGCCCGGCCACGAGCTGTCGGGAGTCGTCGTCGAGTTGGGGTACGGGACCACCGGCCTGAGCGTCGGCCAACGGGTGTTCGGCCTGATCGACTGGACCCGCAACGGCTCCCTGGCCGAGTACAGCCGCGGTGGAGGCCCGCAACCTCGCTCCCCTTCCGGCTGACATCGACCACACCGTGGCCGCCGCCCTGCCGATCTCCGGGCTGACCGCATGGCAGGCGCTCATCGACCACGCTCGTCTCACGACAGGCCAGACCGTCCTGATCCACGGCGCCGCAGGCGGTGTCGGTTCGATCGCCGTGCAGCTCGCCCGCGAGGTCGGAGCCGTCGTGATCGGCACCGGGCCGGGCAGCGGACCGCGACACAGCCCTCGGCTTGGGAGTAGATGCCTTCTTGGACCTGGAGGCCGACAAGCTGGAAGACGCCGGCGAGGTCGACGTGGCGTTCGACGTGATCGGCGGCGAGATCCTCGACCGCTCGGCTGCGCTGGTGCGCGCCGGCGGCACGCTCGTCACCACCATCAGGGAACCCACGGTCCAGCCCAAGGACGGGCGCGCCATCTTCTTCGTCGTCGAAGCCGACCGTTCCCAGCTCGCGGACCTCGCACAGCGGCTCAGGGACGGACGGCTCAAGCCGATCGTCGGGGCAGTACGGCCGCTCGCCGAAGCGCCTGCTGCGTTCGCCCCCGACCGGCGCACCCCCGGCAAGACGATCATCCGGATCACCGAAGGTGGATAACAGGCCGAAGGGTGTCCCACTCCGTGCTGCTTGGTAGCACCCCCTCCCGGCGATCGGCGGCACCCCGGAGGTTGATCACGGACCGGTCCAAGGGGAGGATGTGGGGTGAGGAGCTACAGCGGCGAGGAGCAGACTGAATAGCCGTCAAGGACATCACTTCCGGATAGGAGGACCTTTAAATGGGGACGATCACCACCACCGACGGCACGGAGATCTTCTACAAGGACTGGGGGTCGGGCCAAGCCGATCGTGTTCAGTCACGGCTGGCCGCTTTCTGCTGACGACTGGGATACCCAGATGCTGTTCTTCCTGCACCATGGCTACCGGGTGATCGCCCACGACCGTCGTGGGCACGGCCGCTCCTCGCAGACCGGCGATGGTCACGACATGGACCACTACGCCGATGACCTGGCCGCCCTGACCGCATATCTCGATCTCCACAACGCCGTACACGTCGGCCACTCGACCGGCGGTGGCGAGGTCGTCCACTACATTGCCCGGCACGGCGAGAGCCGCGTGGCGAAAGCGGTGCTTATCAGCTGCGGTACCGCCGCTCATGGTGCAGACCGACGCCAACCCCGGCGGCCTGCCCAAGAGCGTGTTCGACGATCTGCAGGCCCAGCTGGCCGCCAACCGATCGGAGTTCTACCGGGCCCTGCCGTCGGGACCCTTCTATGGCTTTAACCGGCCCGGCGTCGAGCCCTCGGAGGCGATCATCGAGAACTGGTGGCGACAAGGGATGATGGGAGGAGCGAAGGCACACTACGACGGCATCGTTGCCTTCTCTCAGACCGACTTCACCGAGGACCTCAAGAAGATCACTGTGCCCGTGCTCGTGATGCACGGAGACGACGACCAGATCGTCCCCTACGCCGACTCAGGTCCCCTCTCCGCCGAAGCTCGTTCAGAACGGGACGTTGAAGACCTACCCCGGTTTCCCACACGGGATGCCGACCACCGAGGCCGAGACGATCAACGCCGATCTGCTGGCCTTCATCCAATCCTGACGGAGCTGAACATTTTCTTGCCCGAGAGGTGCCGGAGTGTCCCACCGTCCCGGCGTACGGCCTTAACGGGGGCCACAGGTAGCTGCTGCTTCTTAGGCAACTCCTCCCGAAAACGCTCTGCCGGGCTGAAGAAGGACCTGAATCAGCAGAATGACCACCCCGATCAGGAGACCAGCGATGACGACCATGACCAGTCACCAACCGACGAAACCCTGCCCGCCGGCCCGCCACGAGTCCCCAGTAGCCGAGAGAGGCCGTCCCCACCCATAGAGTGACTCGAATCCCATCGCTGAGCGAAACCCCGACGGCGTACAACAACGAGACGATGGCGAGTGGAGGGACGCACAGGGCGAGAAATGGAGCTTGGACCCTCACGACCGCTCGCCACTCTTTGCCAGTAAGTATGCGTCTAGCTTTAACGTGTTGGGCCATCGCCGCCGAGAACACATGTGCAAGAAACATTGCGAGCACCGGTCCGATGATTGCCCCGGCAACGTCAATCAGTTTGAGGTGTTGCCATCCGTCGTAAATGATGAGCACGCTCATAATCGTGATCGTGGCGTAAATGATCCGATCCACCAAGACGGGGTGAACCAGTCTGTCGAGCCCGCGGGTCACTGGCAGAGGCACCCTTCGGACCCGCAACGGCCCCACGGACCCTCGAAGATCGCGCTGATAGGTTGCTTCCGGGAGGTCATTGCCATGACGCTAAAGCAATATCCCGAAGGTAGCCGCTTTACTGGAGTTGTCGGCCGGACGGCGGATGAGTCAAGTCCGGCCTGGCCGTCCGTTCCCAGAGCTCCCAAAGGCTCGCCCAACGTCGTGTTCATTGTGCTGGATGACACGGGATTTGGCCAACTGGGATGTTTCGGTAGCCCGATCGAGACACCGAATCTCGACGTGCTGGCCGAAGACGGCCTCCGCTACAACAACATGCATACAACGGCACTGTGCTCGCCGAGCCGCTCCTGCATCATCACGGGCCGAAACCACCACTCCAACGCAATGGCATGTATCACCGAGTTCTCCACCGGCTATCCGGGATACAACGGCAATGTCCCTTTCGAGAACGGCTATCTGTCCGAGATCCTCGTCGAGCGCGGCTACAGCACGTATGCGGTAGGTAAATGGCACTTGATCCCCGCCGATCAGGAGACCGGTGCAGGTCCCTATAACCGTTGGCCTCTCGGGCGTGGCTTCGAGCGCTTCTACGGCTTCCTGGGCGGCGACACGAGTCAGTGGCATCCCGATCTCGTCTACGACAACCACCAGGTTGAGCCGCCGCGGACGCCCGAAGAGGGGTACCACCTCAGCGAGGACCTCGCCGACATGGCAGTCCACTTCATCGCCGATGCCAAGCAAGTCGACCCCGACAAGCCGTTCTTCTTGTACTTCTGTCCCGGTGCTACCCACGCCCCCCACCATGTGCCTACGGAGTGGGCCGACAAGTACGCGGGCCATTTCGACGACGGCTGGGATGCCTATCGAGAGCGGACCTTTGCCCGGCAGAAGGAGCTTGGCATAGCCCCCCAGGATGCCGAGCTATCGCGCCACGACCCCGATGTGCCCGAGTGGGACTCTCTCTCACCCGACGCCAGGCGACTGGCCAGTCGGATGATGGAAGTGTTCGCCGGCTTCCTCAGCCACACGGACCACCACATTGGGCGAGTCCTGGAGTTCCTGCGCTCGATTGGCGAGTTCGAGAACACCATCGTGATGTTCGTCTCGGACAACGGGGCGAGCGCCGAGGGTGGGGTGGACGGAACCACCAATGAGGCAACGTTCTTCAACAACGCCCCAGAGACCCTGGAGGAGAGCCTGGCCGTTATCGACGATATCGGTGGTCCCAAGCACTTCAACCACTACCCATGGGGCTGGACCTGGGCCGGAAACACGCCGTTTCGCCGATGGAAGCGCGAGACCTACCGCGGCGGAGCGTCGGACCCGTTCATCGTCCACTGGCCCAAGGGGATCAGAGCGAAGGGCGAGGTCCGTCACCAGTACGCGCACATCATCGACATGGTCCCGACGGTTCTGGATCTACTGGGCATCGAGGCGCCTGAGGCGATTCGGGGCGTGACCCAGTCAGCGATGCACGGAGTGAGCTTCGCCCACACCCTCGACGATGACTCGGCTCCGAGCAGCCATCACACCCAATACTTCGAGATGCTCGGACACCGATCCCTCTACCACGACGGTTGGCGAGCAGTGTGCCCGTGGCCGGGCCCCTCCTTCGCTGAAGCCGGGGTGGGCTTCGGACAACCAATCAGCTCCGAGACCCTCTCAAAGCTTGACGCCACCGGCTGGGAGCTCTACCACGTAGACGACGACTTCGCTGAGAACCATAACGTGGCAGCCGACAACCGGGAGCGTCTTATCGCCATGGTCGCAACCTGGTACGCGGAGGCTGGCAAGCATGACGTGCTACCTGTCGACGGGAGCGGAATCGCACGTGTCCTAGTCGAGAAGCCCCTTCTCGCTCCCCCGCGTGACAGTTACGTCTTCTTCCCCGATACCCAATCAGTACCATTCTTCGCCGGGCCGAGGGTCTTGAACCGCCCTCACAGCATCACCGCAGAAGTGGAGGTTCCCGACGATGGCGCCGAAGGCGTCTTGTTTGCACAGGGAAGCGCCGCTGGGGGATACACCTTCTTCGTCAAGGGTGGTCTCATGCACTATGCCCACAACTATCTCGGTAAGGCGATCTACCGCGTCACGGCCGATTCGCCCGTACCGTCCGGCACGCACTCTCTGCGTTTTGAGTTCGAACCCACGGGAGAAACGGACTTCCTTCAGGGCAAGGGCGCACCAGGCCGAATGCAGCTCTACATCGACGGTGCGCTTGTGGGCAACGCCGAGGCTCCGACAACGGTTCCTCTCGCGATTAATCCCGGCCTTCTGACCTGTGGCGCCAACCCGGGTTCACCAGTCGTTGAGGACTACGAAGGGCCGTTCCGGTTCACCGGCACGATTCATCGAGTCACCATCGATCTCAGCGGCGAGCTAATCACAGACCCCGAGGCCGAGCTCCGCCTACACATGGCCAGACAGTAGGCCCGACACAGCCACTCAATAATGTAGGGCAGCAGCCGCTCGGGTGGTATCCCCGTTGTGCCGTTACACGGGTGATCCGTCAGGCTTCGGCTGTCGATCATGGAACCATGGGCGTGTGGTCTTGTCCAGTGTCTGCCGGGTGAGAAGTGGGGCTCTGTGTTGCGTTCTCAGCCCCGATCTCGATGGGGTCGGGGCGACAGAGCGGGCCGATTGTTCGCTCCGAGGGGCTTGTCGGTCGTGAGCCCATCGATGAGCTCTTGGTAGATGTGCTCGCGCTCGAAGTCGCCCTGTCGGATCGCGCTCTGTCTCTGGCGGCGCAAGATCGGGATGAACTCGGGTCCCGTCTCGAAGAACCCACAGCCCTCACAGATCGTCTGATAGGCGCAGTCGAGTTGGGCCGGCCGCACACAGCGACCGTTGCCGAGCAGGCGCTGGTGCTCCTGCGCGAGCACCCGGGCGTCACCATCGATCGGGACGGGATCCGAGACCGCCTCGACGACTGGGGTGGCCGCGAAGTACTGCTCGGCGACCACGTCGTTTGAGATGCGGGCGTAGACGAGCGTCATGCGCGGCAAGCGGTGCCCGAGCAGAGCGGCGATGGCCTCGAGGCTCATGCCCCGGTTGAGCAGCTGGGTGGCGAGCGTGTGGCGCAACTGGTGGGGATGGACGTGCCCGGTGCCGGCCCGTCGAGCGACTGCAGCCACGTAGCGATGGATGGTGCGACGGTCGAAGGGCTGCCCGTCGTCGCGCACGCACCAAGAACCCCGACGGACTCGGACCCCTCTGCGCCCGGTAGTCCGCGATCAACTCCACCAGCACCGGGTGCAGCGGGACGTTGCGGTCGTTGTGGAGCTTGCCGACGGGGATGCGGAGCCAATGGATCCCGCTCAGGCGGAAGACGGCGTCGTCGCGGAGGGCACCGAGCTCACCGGCGCGCACGTGCTCTTGGGCACGCTCTCGCACTCGGGCAAGGTGCGCGGCGTGCTGGCCGAGAAGATGGACCAGGCCCACCTGATCGAAGCGATGGAGGTGGTGCTGCGTCGTCTCGGCGGAACGGCGAGAGTATGGCGGACCGACCGCCTGGCGACGGTCATCGTGCCGGGGACCCGCGACGTGCAGCCCTCCTTCGCTCCGGTGGCCAAGCACTATGGAGCCGTCGTCGAGCCCTGTCCGCCGAGGCGCGGGAACCGCAAAGGGGCGGTCGAATCATCCGTGCGCTTCACGTCTGGTCGTTGGTGGCGCACCATGTCGGCAAGGAACCCCGAGGAGGCCCAGCGCTCCCTCGACGTCTTCTGCGCCACGACCGGTGACGAGCGTGAGCGCCGGGGTCCGAACGGTGAACGGACCACAGTCGGCGAACTGGCGGACGCCGAACCACTGCTCGAGCTGCCGGCGGTGCCGTTCCCAGCCACCACCGAGGTCTCGCGCGATCGTCGCCGACAACGCAACGGTGTCCTTCGGGGGCGCCCGCTACTCGGTGCCGCCCGGACTCGCCGGCACGACATTCCTGTCCGGCACCGTTTGTCGACTCCCACCATCGACGTCGTTGCTCCCTCGGGAGCGATCCTCGTCACCCATCGCCTGGCCCCAGCGGGATCGGGCGCCCTGGTGCGCAGTGTCGAGCACAAAGAGGCACTCGAAGCTGCCGTGCTGAGCGCCTTCACCACCGCTCGCCCGTGCGACAAGAGGCGAACCGTCCACCGGGCCGGGCGGCACTCGAAGAGGCAGCCCGCCTGCTCGGGCCCATCGGACGTGAGCCCATTGTCGACCTCTCCGTCTATGACGAGGTGGCCCGGTGAGCGAGTCCTCGACCTATCAACAGATCCGCAGCCACCGCGCCTACCTGCGCCTCGGTGCCGCCGCCGAAGCGCTGCCGGGCGAGCTCGACCATGCCCGCAAAGAGGGACTCGGCCACTCGGACTTCTTGGCCCGCCTGCTCGAGATCGAAGTCAGCGCCACCGAGATCCGCCGCCGCGCCGGGCTCGAGCGCTTCGCCTGCCTGCCGTCTCCTTGGACACTCGAGGACTTCGATTTCAGCGCCCAGCCCTCGGTCGACCAGAAGCTGATGAACGAGCTCGGCACCTTGCGTTTCCTCGACGACGCCACCAACGTGTTACTCATCGGGCCGCCCGGGGTCGGCAAGACCATGCTGGCCGTGGACCTCGCCCGGGCGTCGATCAACGCCGGCTATCGGACCTACTACACGACGGCCGCCGATCTCGCCGCGCGTTGCCACCGGGCCGCGCTCGAGGGTCGCTGGGCCACCACCATGCGCTTCTTCGCCGGACCGAGGTTGCTCGTCATCGACGAGGTGGGCTACCTGCCCCTCCAAGCCGAAGCGGCCGTGGCTGAACCCGCTATAACTGCGACAATGATCGTCACGTCGGCCGAGGTCACGGGGGGACCTTAAGACTTGTGGGCTTAGCCGCGTCAGGAGACGGATCCTGGACTGGAGCCCTCCCGCTAGCTTCCTTGAAGCCCCAGACCTGCGGGGCTCACGGATACCTGCTCCGACACTGAATGGGGCGGCCCCCCCCGCTCTGCCGGGCGTTGCTTACCGGGACCCCTCGGGGGTCATGGCGACCAGTCCTGCCAAAGGGCTACGCACGGGGACGGCGGACGCCAGGCCTGGAGGTAGGAGAGAAGCCGGCGAGACCCCCCTTTCATTCGGGGCCTCTGAGTGCCCGCAAACGAGGCGGGGTACGATGGGCGTAAGCTGATCGGGGCCGCGACGCGGAACATTGAGAGTCCACCGATCTTCCCCGAACCGGTGATCTTGGCGCAGTGAGCTGCCAGGTCGTTTCCCCTACTGTGTGCTGCCGGGACGCTCACAAGCGTGAAAGGCATGAACGTGGAAGCGTATGTATTGCGGGATGCGCCAGGCTGGACGTGGAAGGCGAATGGGCGCGACAACGACGGACGCTTTGACCTCCTGGTTATAGAGCACCTCCCGTATGGGGCGGGCCCACCCTTGCACTTCCACAAGACGTTTGAAGACTCCTTCCTCGTTTTGGACGGTGTGCTCACCGTCCAGCTGGGGGACGACGTTGTCGAGCTTGGGCCGGGCGACTTTGCGACCGCGCCGCCCGGCGTCCCGCATAGCCTCACGAACGCACACGCTGACCAGAGCGGATGTCGGGTGGTCAACCTACTGACACCGGGGGTGGGCTTCGATCGCTACATAAGTCAGATCGACCAACTCGCCGCGAGGGGCGATCACGAGGCCATGGAACGGCTCAACCTCGAATTCGACGTCGCGATCGTCGGTCCGAGCGTGGCCGATCGCCTCGGGCTTTCGTAGGCCAGAGATCGCTGCACAGCGCCGCCGATCCTATGGTCGGGGGTGCCTCCAAGTGGCGCCACCACGGTCCTTCGGGAGACCGCATCCCCGAGCCTGATGGGCCTCGGTTCAGCCGATAATGACCTGATGAGGATGCCCTGCTGGAGACCAGGGGCTCACCTTCGAGTGGACTCCGAAGGTGAGCTCACAAACACACCGTCGTGGCTCCTAGCTGCTTGGGTGGTTCTACTTGCACTCACTGCGCTGGAAGCGCTGGACGAGTTGCATTCGATCGGGGGACCTCCCGCGCTCTACCAACAAGGAATCCACGATTCGGTGCTCGTCGCGGCTAGCCTGCTCATCTTCGCCCGCGCCACTGTCGAGCCGATCGCTCGGCGGGCTTGGTTGTCTTTCGGGTTTGCGATGGCCCTCTGGTGTGTAGGGACCATCTCGTGGAGCGTGGCTTACGGGAACCAAGTAAATCCGCCCTATCCTTCGTTCGCGGACGCTTTCTGGCTCCTCTGGTATCCCTTCATGGTGCTCGGCATGGTGTTCTTGATACGGGTCCGGTTCAAGAAGTTCGAGGTTTATCGATGGATGGACGGGATTGCAGTCATGCTTCTCGTACTGGTGGCCGGCTTCGGTCTAGTCGTTCAACCCTTGGCGGACCGATCCAGCCACTCCTGGGTTGCCACCGTCGTCGACTTTGGCTATCCGGTACTTGACGTCCTGCTCATCGGCGCGCTCTTGGGCGTTTACGGACTGTTGGGATGGAAGCCTGACGCGATGTGGTTGTTCATCGGTTGCGGAATCGCCGCTTGTACCGTTGCCGATGCCGCCTTCGCCGTCGAGCAGGCCCGCGGCGTGGTGGAAACCAGCCACTACGACTTCGTATGGACACTCGGCGCGGCTCTTCATCGCTTACGCAGCCTGGGTCCGATCACCGACAGCGCACCGGGACAACCGCCAGGTCACTGGAATGCGCGCCATTGCGCTCGCGTTGATCGCTCAGGCGTTGGCCATCGCCATCCAGATCACGGCCATCTTCAAAGAGATTGGGAAGAGTGAGCGGGTCGTGACAGTCCTGGTACTTGCTGTCGCTTCTATTCAAATAGTGCTTGCGCGTCCAAGACGCCGTTCCGACGAAGACGCCGTCCCTTCGCCGTCGGCCAGGAACAGCTGCGCCCCCAGGTAAGACATCGTGTTCGGGATGGCCCGGACTCCCATTTATGCGCCCCCCATCCCGGTGTTGGCGGGCAGGAGACAACCGGCCGGTCACCCGACGAACGCAAACAACCTCCAGGGTTAGGGACTCCCTTGAGTTGGTGTTCACCCCGATCCCCGAACTGAAGGCCTCGGCCCGCGACGAGGTGAGTTACCGTCCTTGAAACAAGGATCTCGCCGGGCCCCGCTGCCGCTGCGACTCTCGTGCCGCTATGCGCCGCGATCCCGTCAATATCCGATTCTGCAATGGCGATTGGCGCCGCAGATTTGAATCCACGGCATCTAAGACCACCAGCAAATCCCGCCCATTCCTCGAAAGTTGGGTGACCATCGCTCGGAAGCCAGTCGGACACGCCAACGCCCCGTTTATCGAACGGCATAAGGCGACCAAATGAGGCCAATCGATTGAGGAAGAGCACGCTAGGAGGGTGTTCCCACCGCATATCGACGTGGCGTATGGAACCCGTGAGATATACGAGATCGAGTGCCCTTCGCCGGCACACCCGATAGGCGATCTGGCTTCCGTCCTCTCTCCGTACGTACCAAGTCGTGGGAATCCGAGGCGTCGAGAGGATTTTGACCACGCCGCTAGGTCCGAGTCCCAGGAGCCGGTACAGGCTTACGCCCACATTTGATCGGGGATCGGGGACGGTCGCTGTCGCGCCCACTGATGCCGGTGCTGCCGACGCGAACGTTGGAGCGGAGCTGATTACTCTGCTGTGTTATACCGTCGTCAAAAGTGTCCGTGGTTCGGTCCTTGCCCGGATGGAGGTGCGCCATGCGGCGATCGAGGGTCCTCGTTGTCACGGCTGCGTTGAGCCTGACGGCAGCGATGAGCGTGCTGCCAGCACAGGTGGCGAGCGCAGAGTCCCCGAGCACGGCCGTCCTGGTTCCCTCGAACAACGCTACCGTCTCGGGCGCCCGGGTCATCCTCGACGCCGGCGCCTCTGCGGGCGTGACCCAGGTCCAGTTCGAGGTCAGCGGTGGACCCGCGAACCTGAACGATCTAGTCGTCGCTACGGCCGTCCCCACCTACTACGGCTGGATCGCCGAGTGGAACAGCACGACGGTGGCCAACGGCTCCTACAGCCTCCAGAGCGTGGCCTCCTTGTCGGGCGGCCGCAGCGTGAGCAGCTCGCGGGTCACCATAACCGTGAACAACCCGCCCCCAAGCACCACAGTCATAATCCCGTCGAGCGGTGCCACTCTAGATACCTCAAAGGGCTATGTCATCGACGCGCTCGCCTCGCCCGGCGTGACTCAGGTTTCGCTCGAGGAGACGGCGAATGGGATAACAGAGACGTTCCCCAACACCCCCACTATCTACGGCTGGATCAACGTCGAACCCGGGGGTCAACCGTGTAGCGGGTGCATTGGCTTCTCGTTTCCGATCTCAATCCAGAGCGTGTCCTCCTACTCAGATGGAGTAACCGGAACGAGTCCTGCCGTCAATGCCACGATCGTCATCTACTTGCCGTCGTCTGTCGTCTAGCCGGGTGTATCGCGTCTGTAAACGGGTGCCTGGTGCAAACTCAGGCCGATTTGAGATTGAGGGCGGCAAACGCCCCTCCCGTCGGTGATCGGGGATAGGGGTCGCTCGTCCGCACCGGTGGCGACCTGTACGGTTGCGCAATGATCCGTCGGGTCCTGCTCTGGGATGTCGACGGGACATTGGTCAAGACCGGCGGGATAGGCGCAGCCGTGTTCGACGACGCCTTGGATCGTGTGCTCGGAATTCGGCCTGAGGTTCGCGTGAGGATGAGCGGCAAAACGGATCCACAGATCGTGCGCGAGTGCTTGTCAGACATGGATATCGAAGAGACGCCTGATCTGATCGAGGTCCTGCTGGGCCACATCGAGAGGGGAGCTAGCCGCTGTCGCCGCCACAGGCCTCCTCGCCGCCGAGGGCAGGGCCTGTCCGGGTGTTGCCGCAATCCTTGCCGAGCTCGCCTCCCGGCCGTCCGTATTTTCCAACCTTGTCACTGGGAAGGTTTACTCCAACGCCGCCGTCGTCAAAGTGACAGCCTTCGGTCTAACAAGTGGCTCGACCTTGACGTGGGCGCGTACGGCAGCGATGATCCCGATCGCACGCTCTTGCTGCCCCGTGCAACGTCGCGGGTGGCGGAGCAGACCGGCTGGCGGGCTGATCCCGATCAATTGTGGGTGATCGGTGACACGCCGCGAGACCGTGATTGTGCCCGATCTGGCGGTGTCCGGTGTCTGCTCGTTGGGACAGGTCGCTATACAGCCGACTCGTTGGAGGGCATTGGAGCCAACGCCGTGCTCGACGATCTATCCGACACCACTGCGGTCGTAAACCTCTTGACTGGCGTCTAGAACGGGCGGCTTCGGAACGACGACGGTCAGTGGGCCTTCTTCGATAAGTCCTTTCCCTGGCGGTCTAGTCGTAGAAGCGCGTGGCTATATGGCGGCGGCCAAAGGCAAAAGCCAGGCCGTAGAGGACTGCTACCACCACGAGAAGGAATCGGAAACCCGTGATCAGCGAGAGGTACGCGAGGACTCCGCCGACGATCGCCCCGAGCAGATTTGCACCGAAGGCCGTGGTGATGGAACCGACATCCTTGAAGCGTTGGGCGAAGACAAGGTTGGCAATAAAGATCGGAGCAAACGCAAGGAGTGTCGCCGCCACGAAGCGCAATACGACTGGGAGATCCAGTAAGGCTTCTTGCGGGACGAAAAATGAGACAGCCAGTGACGCAAGCAATGCAAAGTACAGCAACATCGGGCGCGGGAGCCTTATGTGTCGCGCTGTCTCGACCGCCGCGTAGACGCTTAGCAACACGCCGGCGAACACGAGCGAGTTCACGAACCAAGTCGTTCCGAACAAAAGGGCGAACTGTACAATGTTCTTGGACTCGAGCAACAAGAACGCCGCGCCCATCCAGAACAGGTCTACAAATCTATATATCGTCTTGAGCGGCCCTCCCGCAATCCGCACGACGAGCAGAGACGCGGCCAGGATCAAACCGAGGACCAAGAGGTAGAAGTTCGGGATCGATGGGACAGCCAGGTACGGGTAAGGACGGTCGTCTGAGACGGGCGCCACCTCATCTCCGTTCCAAAAGCTCGAGCAGTTCGGAGTATTGCCGTGGAGCGCGACCGTGAGGACTGCCTGATCGCGTCCACTCAGGGTGTTTCCGACCTCAACACACGGACGCGAACCGAACACATCGTCGAGGGTCGTCGCATAGCGGTCGAGCAGGAACGGCTGGTAATAGTTGTACATGGCGAATGTGCCACCGGGGGCCAGGTGAGATCTCGCAACTTGAATGGCCTGGATAGTGAGCAAGTAGTTCTCTAGGCCGACAGGCGCGGACTGGCCCGTGAGCGCCGTCTGGGAATCGGGCAGCGCATAAAGGATCAGCGAATAGCGGTTTTTCGCCTCCTGGAGGAACGCCCG
Organism: uncultured Acidimicrobiaceae bacterium; assembly: GCA_963808355.1. Lineage (GTDB taxonomy): Bacteria > Actinomycetota > Acidimicrobiia > Acidimicrobiales > RAAP-2 > Bog-473. The sequence continues at coordinate 797,878 of CAWEFL010000002.1, read as the reverse complement.
CCCGTCGTCAACATAGACGTTCACGCGCGGACTCTCATACGTGTGCTCGGGGTTGTACTGCTTCCCGAGAGCCACGAGCTCCGGATCGATTTCGACAGCGTCGACGTGCCGAGCCCCCTCCGCAAGTACCACGCCGACATCGTTGCCAGTGCCGGCTCCGATCACGAGCACGTCGGAGAGAGAGCTGCGTGTCACGTGCCGGTAGGGAAAGAAGTAGAAAGACTCGATCTTGTGCAACGTGGAGATCGAGTACACGGTCTGGTAGGGGATGTTGTTGGCCGAGACCTGCAACCCGTTGTACCTATGCCCGGCGACGGTCGTGGTGATCTTGTAGTAGGGGGACCAGAGATCGACGCTCGAGAGCGATTCGGCCAGAAGCATAAGAACCACGGCGGCGATAATGCCCCATTGCCACCACCGCGCCTTGATGCCCAGAAGCAGAATGAACAGCGCGGCCACGACCGCACCCCACGCGATAGGTGGGAGCCCGCGGAAGGAAAGCACCGAAAAAAGCGCGATCCCGCCTATGCTGCCGATGATGTCGTATCGGTATGCGTCGAGCGGCTTGAACTGCGCGAAGGAGCGTGCCAACGCTTGGCCGAGACCCGCCATCAATAGGACGACGAGTGCGAAGATCACCGGGAGGCTTACCCACTGCGACAGCGGATAGTGCCCCGAGAGCCCCTCGAACTCATGGGGGCCGCGCAGGGTGACAAGCTTTACGGGAAAGATGAGGGCGAACGCGACTAAGACCGCAAGGGTCGCCGGCGCCAGGGGAAACAGATTCCGTGACGAACGGGCACGCAGAAACCCCACCCCGATTCCCAAGAAGCTCGCCAAAAGTACAAAATTTGGGATGTTCGCCAGGTGGACGTTGTTGGCGGCCGTCCAGCGGATTAGCGCGAGCTCGAGGAAGAGCGTCAGCATGCTCAGCGAAACGAGCCGCCATGGGCTCCGCTCGAACGTGAAGGCGGCAGGCCATGCGGTTGGCTGACGCGAAGGTTCGCCTCTGCTGACGTTGGTGGTCGTGGTGGCCATCAGTGGTGTGGGACCCGCAAGAATGCCCTCGGGCTTCCGGGTTCGCAAGACATTATCCAGGCGCGGACAGCCGATGCGGAAGGCTGGCTTTGGTTGGCCGCTATTACATGGAGACGGGTGCCCCAAGGCGGCATGTTGACGCCCCTATGCGACGCTCCTACGGAACTTGTCAAGCCCCTGAATGGCGAATTTCTGAGTAGAAGACCGCGGACAGAGCAATGACGGGCCGCTCGCATGGAGGGCAAGCTCTTATCAGGTCACGCATCTTCAAGATCGAGTGGCCCAGACCAAGAACCGTCAATTCGGGTATACGTCAGCTCGGAGAGCGACCTCGACGGCCTCTGGACGAGGGCGTGCCATTACCTGATCGAATATCGCGACTGCGAGCACTTGCCACGCAAGGGCGCGACTCTAACAACCTCGGGCGCGCATCGTGCCGATACCCGACGGTGTCCCTGGATTTCCCCTACGGCGCCGGGAAAGGGGTGCCTTCCTGGTGATACTCCACACAACTCACCAAGGTCCAAATGGCCGCTGGATGTGCGGAATGCCTCCTCGTCCATTCCGTATCCGGCAAGATGCGTTGGTGCCGGATGAGGGGTTCACGGAGTTTCGATCTGCAGGGGACATCCCATCCGGGATTTCTCTCGGACGACGCATTGTGGTCACTGGCATAGCCGGAGCAGGCAAGAGCACGTTCTCGCGAGCGCTGTCAGCCGAGACTGGCCTTCCCGTCATCCATCTCGACGCTTACTTCTGGAAACCGGGCTGGGTGGAGCCGTCTGAGGAGGAATGGTGCGAGAAGCAGCGAGGCCTGCTCACCGGCGACGAGTGGATCGCCGACGGCAACTACCGCGCCACACTCGACCTACGGCTTGAGCGCGCAGATACGGTCGTGCTTCTCGATACGCCCTGGTGGGTCTGTGCCCGGCGAGCGTTCGTCCGCGGGATTCGCAAGCGTCCAGTTGGCTTCCAGCTGCCCGACGGCTGTGACGAGTCGGCTTTACGACGTTTGAGCGAAGAATGGTCGCTGATCTGGCGCATATGGCGAGTCCGCCGATCTGAGCGCGAATTAGAACTCAGAAACCTGTCGCAACACGGGAACCATGTGGTGCTGTACATTCTCCGCTCCAAGCGCGCTGCCCGTGACTTCCTTAGTGCATAAGTGCTGTTATCGATCGATCTGAACGGTGTCCCCGCACGCCGGGATGGGGTGCGTCCCTGCGGTAGATCGGAGACTAGTCTGGAAGTGGAGATCTCTACTGATCAGCAACACAGAGGAACATCAGATGGCAAGGGTATTGATGGTTGTGCAGCATCCCGTGAAGGATTTTGACGCTTGGCGGATCGAATATGACAGGGCGCAACCGATACGTGACAAGCACGGTGTCACCGACGCCACCGTCCTTCGGAATGCAGACGATCCGAATGAGATTACGGGGCTGCATTGGTTCCCCTCGGTCGATCAAGCTCACGCCTTCGCCGACGATCCCGATCTGAGAGACGCCATGGCTAGAGCGGGCGTGAGCGGACCACCCCGCATCGAAATCAGCGTCGAGGCGTAGTTCCGACTAAGAAGGGCCTCTCGCCAGGTGTGCGAAGCAACCAGAGACGAGCGTGGGGTTTCACTCTAGGGCCATCAACCCATCTGCCCTCGGCGATGTCGTCTACCAACTGTGAGCGACGCTTGGGTCTACCGCCAACGCCGTTGGCATAGCGAAATACCGCACGATCGACTGTATCGGGGAGAGCCGTGTGCGGGGGACCGCATGCACCGATTCGAGGTTGACGCCAGGGCGCCACGGATCATATGCGCCCGAAGGGACTGAGCCTATCCGCTGCGCCGAGTGATCCGCCACCAGCACCAACCGGATGAACCGGATCGAGGCACGGTTCCAGGCCCTGCGTTATTCCACCCTCGACGGCACCGACCACCACTCACACGAAGACCAGAACTCGATGACCTGCCGCTACATCGCCGCGGACAACCCCAACGATCACGGCAGAACGCTTGGTGAACTGGTCTAGCGCACGTTGCTTGATGGCAAGCAGCGAATAGCTAACGCCGTCGCTGCCAGTTGTAATCACACAACTACGCTCTGTGGGTGCCGAAAATCAAGGCAGAGACGATGGGATGGCTCCGCACGTCAGTAGGGATTGCTCTGATAGTGGCACCCGCGCGCTCCGATGCGCCTCGCCGGTGTTGAACCGTCGACGGCTGGCGCCCTACTTCTGATGAGGACAATAGGTATCCGGGATCTCGTGCTCGGTCTGGGAACACTGTCCGCGGCAGCATCAAATGATCGATCCGATGCATGGCTCAAGGCAACTCTGGCCAGCGATGCGCTCGACACCGTTTTCAGCCTGGCGGCAATGCGGTCGATCGGGAGACGAGATTCGTTGTTCGCAGCGGCTTTAGGTCTCGGGTTCGTCTGTGGAGACCTCCGAGCGCTGAGGACTGCCTCCGAACACTAGAGCAGCCAGCCCGACACATGACCGTTACGTCCCTGTCGCTCTGCCCTTATATGAGATGGTCATCCCCGAGGTTGCTCTGGGACGATCTTCGCGGTGACTTCGAGGATCGAATCGACAACCTCCGGCGGAGGTTGTCGACCGTCGATAATCGTCGCGCCGAGGCGTCGGTATTTGATCGCAACGTCTTCATTCCATGCGAGCGCCGCAGCCAACTCTTCCGGATGCTGGCCGAACGCATTAGTAGTGCGGGTTCCGAGACGGTCCCGCAGCGTCTCGTTGTCAGCGACGAGACAGACCATGTGGTCGAACAGATCCCACACAGCGACCTCATTTTCAGCTGATCCGCAAAGGAACGCGGTCTTGTCATGCATCCTGGCCGAAAGGGTCTGGACGTCTGCTCGACTGATTCTCCAAGCGAAGCGATTCAGCCAGCCACCCGGCGTTGGATAGGGCGGATCCGGAATGATCTGCCCGCTCCTCCGATCGACCCAGTGGCTGAACCCTTCAAAGTCTGCGTCGACCGCCAACTCTCCTCGGCTCTTCAGAAGGGTGCAGACTGTCGACTTTCCCACTCCTGAACTGCCGGTCACCCAAACCAACGGCATCGACAAATCCTCGCACGGGGACCCTGGCCATCTCGGATCTTGACGGAACACCTCTCGGCAACCGGGAAAGGTTGGACCGCGGAAGCCGAGGACATTGGGGCTGCCCCACATCGTGCCGCTCTCGGATCCTACCGATGTCGCCTACCCGGCAGAGCGAGGACGCTCTCTCGAATCTCAGGGCGAGGACGTACCAGGTGGGAGCAGTGCAGGTCTGCCCACTTGGATCGGACCCTGATGACCCATCCGTCAACAGCGAGCTGCATCAGGCCATGAGGCGGTGCCGACGAGTCCCTCCAACGCTGACGTGGCTCTGGTGCGCAACGACCCTGCCCTTGGCGCCAAAGGAGGATCGAGCAAGCGCGTCCGTGCGCAAATCTCACGGAGTGAAATGGCGCCCCGCCCTAGCTCATTGCGCCAGAGCAGACCCACATCCCCAACGCTCTTGGACCCGCTCCACCGCCCTGTGTGACTCGCGCGAGCCGGAGCCGCTCGCTACCCGCGGGGGTTCACGCCGTCCACGCCGCAGCATCACGCTTGAGGTCGTCAGGGAACTCGCGGTACTCCGCTGCCACGTCTCGGGCTTCGGCAACGGCGTCGGCCATCGCTAGGGATCCTCCCATTCGACAAGCAGCGCGTCGACGGTTTGCAACCGGCTGGCCATCTTTTGCAACAGGGCGCCCCGGAACTCGGGGATTTCGAGTATTGCGTTGTGTTGACGTCTTCCGATGACGAGGAGTTCGACGTCAGTCACTGCGGTGACGGTTACATTTCGGCGTCCGTGGTTCAGTGCCGCCAGTTCACCGAAGAAATCACCGGAACCGAGGTTTCTCAGCGGCCGGGCTTTATTCGTGACGCCGACCGTGCCGGCGAGAATCAGAAAAAAACTCCGTTCTGAACCCACCCTCTTCGATCAGCACTTTACCCTTCGCAACTGTGACATGCTCGGCAAGGCGGGCAATATCTCGCAGCTGAGCTTTGCTGAGTCCCCCGAATCGTGGGAGCGATTGCAAGCTGTCAACAACAGGAGCCCTTTACTAAAGGTCAGCATTGCGCCCCTTCCGCGAATTCGATTCCGGCTCCGCCGCCATGTACCGGTAAGGCGGTATAGCACTTCAGTGGCGCTGCAATTCGATTTTCACTAACAGCAACAGAGTGTGCAAGGGGTGTCGCGAGAGGTTCACCGACTTTTCATATCCACGTTGATGCCAGCATCTGCACAACGGGACACCTCGTTGTGTGGGCATCCCAGTTGTCCCTCATCGCGTACTGGAAACTCTGTCGCCTGTCAGGTGATCTTCATCTCATTGATCGCACAGGCCCAAGCTGCCCAAATGCTTGACTGCGACGAGCAGCTTGCTGACGCTGGCTCCCGCCATTACCAATGCCGTTCAGATTGCGTCGACGAAGTGCGGCGAGCCGGAGTGGTCCACCGGAGCTCGTACGCCGCGGTGTCCGTAGTGCTCGGCGGGACCTGTGGCGGCGGGGTAAAGGTGACCCAAGGTGAGCCAGCCGCTATGGCGCTAGTTCACGAGATGATCGCGTACGAACTGGGCGGCCGCGACTCTATGCAGCCGCCCAAAGGAGTAGATAGCGTCGCCGTCCGACTCGGAAGTTCGGCAAAGAGGAGTCTACGGAGCCGTGCGAAAGGTTCATCATCCAAAGATCGTCCAGCGGTCCGACCGCCACTGGTTGGTCGTCTGTGAGGACTGCGAGAGGGATCGCGAATCAGCGACCCCCGTCGGCATCAATACTCCAGTGGCGTCTCGAGAGGTGGCACAGCTCATGTACGAGAACCATCGCGAGTGCCGGCCTGTTCCGATTCGACGGGGTGCTTGACCACATGGGGTAGGGGCCGCTTGTCGCCTCCGCCATATCACAGCCTTTGTAGCCGTCCAGCGCTTCGCCATCGGCCAGGCTCGACAATGAAACCGGCCCAGGTGGGGTCGACGGTACTTTGGGGTGGTCGCGGCATAGTGGTGAGTCTGCGCCGCCCGAAACCCGCCGCGGGACGGCGTCCACCCCGCCGTGAGGTTGCTAGAAGGGCGAAAGCGGCCGCCGCCCCACCTTCGCATGATGTGCCAGCAGACGAGGGCCGACGTAGAGCCGCACGGATCTGATTATGACAACGGAGGAACAACCTCGCCGCCATGAACGAGGCTCTCACGCTCTGGCTGATGGCCCACGACGAGCTTTTCCGCCACCTCCGACAGTCTGCAGGGAGCGTTCGCGCCGCCGACTTCGTCCACAGGTCGCTCGATACGTCGGAATCGTTGCGTCCGCGAGTTCACTCATCGGGAACCGACAGCGAGATGCGCCGAAGCTCGGGCAAACCCACCGCCGCGCCACTCCAATACAAATTGCGGCAAGACGACGGGGTTCGGCGAAGGCACCGTCGACATCGGTGCAGGCTACGTCCTCCGTCGCAGGTGCCGGACGTCCTCCTCTGTCGGCCATGCTCCAGTGAGGACGCGTATACCCGAGCGCGCTGCTCTCGCCGGCTACGAGCGACGCACAGGCGCTTCCGCTCTTTGGCTAAACCGTCCATCCCGCGCACCGTGCAGAACCCTAGTGCGCGTCACGCCACCGGACGGCGACTCCATAGCTCCCGCCGCTTCAGGTCGTGAGCGCCGCTCCAAGCGCCCACGACGCTCGCGTCAGCCAAGGTGAAGTCGAGGCAGGGTTTGCTCACAGGCCCAGCCTCCCCAGATTGCTCTCCGGGCCGCATACGGCGCCTCGACGCTGTCGGCGACCCGAGTACCCCGACGGACTGCGGGGGCGTGCCATTTGGAGCGCTGGAGCAAGTCCTCAAGGGTCAGCGGTATGTCGGGCGCCTCGTTTTTGTCTCTTAACCAGAGGCCAGGTGCCTCGTTCATGGTACGAGTTTGTTCCTCCGTTGTGACTAATCGAACCGTCCGGCTCTACGCCCACCGACGTGTACGGGCGCATCATGCGAAGGCGGGACGGCGGCCGCTTGCGCTACTTCTGGCGACCTCTCTACGAGGAGGTTGGCGGGGCGGTCGCCGCCCCCGCCAGTTCGGGGCGGCGCGGTATCACTCCCATCCTGCGACCCCCCTCGAACGATCGTCGACCTTGTCGGTGCGACAGCGTCGCGATCCCAGTTTCGGCTTTGTACGCATTCCAACGCTGAGCCGGACGGTGTGTGAATGCGAGACGCTCCCCGCGTGGCCGCAATGGCAGGGTCAGCTGTAGCCCACGTTGGTAGCGATTCGGAACACAACTCATTCACGTTTCAGGGTCACTCGTGTGGGAACTGACGCACAGATAAGCGTCAACTCATGCAAGGAATCCGCGAAGCGGTTTGGACTTGGCCACTTCGGGTACGCCTGTTGCCACCGAAGAAAGGATTTACATGATCGGCGCAGGTGGACTAGTCGTCAGCATCATTGCATTTGCTGTCGGTGCAATTCTTGATTGGGCAGTCACGGTATCGCCCTATCAGCATGGCTTCAATATCAACAAGGTTGGGGTAATCCTCATGATCGTGGGCGTTGCCGGAGCGATCGTTTCCGTCATCGTCATGATTGTTGCGAACAGTTCTCGCCGGCGGACTGTCGTCGACGACGGACGGGGCAACGTTGTCCGTCGGGTCGATTCGACATATTGATCCACGGATCGAATCAAGCCCCAAAGCAGGTCCGTTCAACGATCGGTAAGCGCACCCCGCGCAGAGTCTCGTCGTGTTAGGCGCCGAAGTCGAGGTCCTTGCTCTCGATAACCTCGGCCGCCCGTCCGGGCGCCGCCTGGTACCGCCAATAGAGATTCGTATGCGCGATGACCTGGTCGGGAGGCGGTGCACCCCAAGCGGTCTGATCTTCGGTCGTATGGGCGTCGCTTACGAGCGTCGTGTCATAACCCCGGACGAATGCACCGTGGAGGGTCGAACGGATACACGCATCGGTTTGCGCGCCGACGACCACTACCTTCCCGACCCCGAGGTCCGAGAGTATTGACTCGAGGGTGGCGTCCTCGAACGAATCTCCATACTTCTTGTCGATACAGGGCTCGGCATCGTCCGGAAGCAACTCAGGCACGATGTTCCATGCGTCGCTGCCTATGGCGCCCCCCCCGAGTCTTCGTATGTGCCCTCGACGACGCCGTTTTGCACGTCAACAACGAGGAGTGCGGTGTTCGGTCGGTTTTCGAGTGTAGTCATCGGGTGCCCGTCTCAATCTGACTCAATGATCTCCTAGCCACGCTAAACGGACCTCATGGGTTGGGACATGGCGATGCGTTCTGGTCTGACCGTGAAGTCAGCCGAAGAACACCTCGGCTTCCGCAAACCTCTCTTGTGAGACCAGCTTGAGATCGGCGGTGGCCTCGGTCAAGGGCACCAGGTCAATGGCGGTTCCATGAAGGGCCACCATCTGGCCGGAGTGGCCGTCGTGCAGGGCGTCGACGGCATGAAGCCCGAAGCGTGTGGCAAGGACACGGTCGAACGCAGTGGGGCTTCCGCCTCGCTGCACGTGACCCAGAACGGTTGCACGAGCCTCTTTCGCGGTCCGACGGGCGATCTCCTCTTCCAGGAACGTCCCGATGCCAGCGAGCCGCTCATGGCCGAACGCGTCGACTTCGCGCGGCCGGGCTGGCATCGTGCCTTCGATTGGCTTCGCACCCTCCGCGACCACGACGATGGGGGCATATTGGCTGGCGAACCGCCGCTCAATGAATCCACATACTTCCTCTATCTGGAATGGCCGTTCGGGAATCAGGATCACGTTCGCCCCACCGGCCATGCCGGAGTGCACCGCGATCCAGCCAGAGTGACGGCCCATGACTTCGACGATGAGCACGCGGTGGTGGCTCTCGGCCGTCGTGTGAAGGCGATCGATGGCTTCTGTGGCGATCGTGACGGCTGTATCGAATCCAAACGTGTAGTCGGTACCCCTCAGGTCGTTGTCGATAGTCTTGGGCACCCCGATGATCGGCAGACCGGCGGCCGTGAGCTTTGTCGCGACGCCAAGGGTGTCCTCACCGCCAATGACGACGAGGGCATCGAGACCCAATCGCTCGACCGTCTGGAGAACGCGGCGCTCGCCGTCATCGGAGCCGTACGGATTCGTACGACTAGAGCCAAGGATGGTGCCTCCACGAGGCAGGATGCCGCGGACATCGGCAATCTCGAGCGGGGCGGCGTCTCCATCGAGCGGTCCACGCCAACCGTCGCGAAATCCCACGAATTGGTCTTCGTGAGCCTGAACGCCCCTGCGCACCACGGCGCGAATCACCGCGTTCAGACCTGGGCAGTCTCCGCCACCTGTCAGCACACCGATCCGCACGCGTCGTGAGTGTAGCGATGGGGGAGTACCGAACCGTGGGAGAACGCAGATGGCCGAAACGCCCAATCTCGCCGCTCTATCGCTGGACCGATGCCCTTCAGGTTGGGGTTTACCCGATCTCGATGGTGTCCTCAAGGACGCATGGGCAGAGGCGGCAGGCTTCGTCCAACGTGGCTACGGCGAGACCCAGCCTCAAAGGCCACTCCAGGCGGGGGGTCGCTTCTGAAGGAACGCGCTGACGCCCTCGTGTGCGTCCTCCGATCTCATCACCGCCCTGAGTGCGTGGCTCGTGAGGTCCCATCCCAAGCGATCGTCGGCGGAGACGATCCGATCGACGGCGACAAGGCACTGCTGGACGGCGACCGGTGCGTTGGAGCAGATCTGCTGTGCCAGCTCGAGCGCTCTGTCGGCGGCGGCGCCGGGCTCGGCGAGAGCGTTGACGAGGCCAATCTCGTGGGCCCGGCCGGCATCGATCGGCTGGCCGGTCAGGATGAGCTGTTTGGCCACGTTGAGCGGCAGGGCACGAGGGCCTCGGAAGAGCCCGGCGCATGTGGGGATCACGCCGATCGTGACTTCGGGGAGACCGAACGTGGCCGCCGTCGAGGCGACCACGAGGTCACAGGCAAGGACGATCTCGAGACCACCGCCCAACGCGGGGCCTTCGACGGCGGCGATCAACGGCTTGCGTCGCGCTCGTCGGACAATCCCGTACTCACCGCCGCGCGCCGTCACATAGTCGCCCCGCGAGGTGAGGTCACTTCCTGCGCTGAAGATGTCCGTCGTACCGGTGAGGACGCCGGCCCACACGTCGGCATCGTCGTCCAGCTCGTTCAGCGCCTCGTCAAGGGCGTCTGCCATGACACGGTCGATGGCGTTCCGCTTGGCGGGGCGTCCCATTGAGACGACGAGGACATGACCCTCCCGTCGACGGGTGACGACCTCGGCCTGGGGCTCGCTCATCGTGGGAGTCCTCGCGTTTGGCTCTGCAGCGCAGCAGAGAAGGGCACTTCGACCTCCTAGGGGTGACGGTGGGGGAACGATCGACTGTATCGATCGGCCGCAGCCCACGGAATAGGGTGGCGTCCATGGCCGGGCGGCCGTCGAGCGCGCAGTGCATCGCGGCACTGGAGAAGTTCTCGGGTGCGCTTCTTGAGGTGGAGCAGCGACGCGGTGGCGAAGGCTCCCGCCACGTCGCGTTCACCGTGCGGGGGAGGACCTTCTCCTACTTCACGGACGACCACCATGGCGACGGGCGTCTCGGGCTGATCGTCAAGGCGCCGCCGGGGGAGCAGGGCGTCCTGGTGGGCTCGGAGCCCGACCGCTTCTACGTGCCCCCCTACCTCGGCCACCGCGGCTGGGTGGGCCTTTGGCTGGACCGGGCGCCGGTGGACTGGGCCGAGGTCCGCGAGCTCTTCGTCGAGTCCTACTACCTCACCGCGCCGAAGAAGCTCGTGGCGGCGTTAGGGGTGTGAGCGGCCGCTCCTCTGCGAGCTCCGGCGGCAGGACGGGGCCGCGCGCGTGGCATCGAACGGCCACCTCCACCTTGAACGCTCAGGCGCCGGCCATGGCGACGACCGGCTTGTTCAGCGGCCGCCCGCCCATCGATCCAAAGAACGCGGCGTCGAACGAGAAGATGCCGCCGTCGGACGCCACGAACCGGTAGCCCGACGCGTCGCGTTTCGCCTCCATGCCGACGATCGGCGTGTTGAGGTGGAGGTTGCCGGTCGACCCGTCGAAGGGCGCGTCGAACGAGAAGATGCCGCCGTCGCTGGCCACCTCCCAGTAGCCGCCCGTCTGGTGGTCGGCCGCCATGCCCACGATCGGCGCTTGAGCGGCGACCGCCCATGGACCCCTGGAAGGTCGCATCGCCGAAGGAGAAGATGCCGCCGTCCGAGGCCACCAGCCAGTACCCCTTCCCGTCGGGAGTGGCCGCCATTCCGACAATCGGCCTATTGAGATGGAGCGCGCCCGTGCTGCCGTAGAAGCCGGCGTCGCCGAAGTTGAAGATGCCGCCGTCTGCCGCGACCAGCCAGTAACCCCCGCCGTCGGGCGTGGCCGCCATGGCGACGATGGGCTGGTTGAGTTGGATGTTGCCTGTGCTCCCGTGGAAGGCCGCGTTGCCGAAGGCGAAGATGCCACCGTCGGAGGCCACCTCCCAGTAGCCGCCGCCGTCCTCGGTTAGCGCGGTGCCGACGACCGGCTGGTTGAGGTGGATGTTGCCCGTACTTCCGCAGAACGGGATATTCCCGTAGTCGAACACGCCCCCGTCGGAGGCCGAGAGCACGTAGCCGTCCGGTCCGCCCGCGGGTGCGTTGCAGGGCACCTCAATGGTCGGCGGCGGCGTCCCGGCGTCGCCCGTCAGCTGCGGGTCGTGATGGAACTGCGGCCAGGCACCCCGCTCGTTGACGCTCGAACCAGAGCCGCTCGTATTGTCGACCTCCCAGTGCAGGATGTCACCCTCCAGGGTGCTGCCGACGGCGAAGTACCCCGCCCCCGTGATGCCGATGTGCCCGTCGGGGTCGTCGGTGACCAGTGGCGAGTTCTGGAACCCGTAGCCGGTTCCGAGCGTGTCGACGAGGGACCCCGACTTCCCGTCGAAAATGTCGATGCCGTTGGTGGTCGGCACGATGACGTCCTGGTAGCCGCCCCCCGTCAGGTCGGCCGTGACCGGCGAGCCGATGACGGCTCCCGTCGTGCCCGCGGACCAGACCGCGGCGCCGTTGGTCCCGTTGAGGACGTAAATGGTGCCGCCGCTCCCCACCTGGGTCCCCTCCACCACATCGAGCTGGCCGGTGCCCTGCACGTTGGCCAACGCGGGCGAATCGGCCGTGATGCCGTCCAACGTGTCGCTCCAGGCGAGCCCGCAGCCGGTGTTGATGGCGAAGACCTTGTCTGTGTCGGAGGCGCCCGGGAAGAAGCTTCCGTCGCCGATCGCGATGCCCACGCCGCCGCCCGAGAGGAACTGGCCGACGGCGGGCGAGGAGCGGTCGATGTTCTGGTTGGTATCGAACTGGCAGAGCAGGCCGCCGTTCGGCGTCGCGGCGCCGGCGTTGCCCGCGCCAGAGAGGATGCGGACATGGCCGCCGTTGGAGTAGGTCTCCCCGTAGGCGAGTCCCGCGCTGGAGTCGCCGCCCGAGATGATCTCGTTGTTCCCGTCCGAGTAGAGGTCCGCCACCGCGGCCGTCGAGAAGACGGAGTCAGCGGAGAACCAAGGAAAGCCACCCAGCGTGACGCCGCCCGAAGCGGTGAGCGCATACGTGTTTTGCCCGAGCGAGCCGCCCTCGACGCCGTAGCCTCCGGCGTAAGCGCCCACGGTCAGAGACGCCGAGACGCCGGAATGCGGGTCGGAGGCGTCGGTGGGCGGGTTGGACTCCTGCATGAACCACTGGTTGCCTCCGTTCGGCGCGATGGCCTGGTAACCGCCCGCAGTGGGGGTGCTGGCGTTGCCGATGCCGACGTAGACGGTGTTTGTGCCGTTGGCGTCGATCGGTGCCACCGAGGGCGAGGAGTCGATCGGTACGCCCGAGTGGAAGGGCCACCCGCCCACGGACGTGCCGCCGTTGAGGTGCAAGGCCCAGACGTACCCGGCCCTGTCGCCTACGACGACAGCCGGCTGGCCGTCCAGGTTGGCGACGTTGGGAGAGGACAGCGCGATCGGCCCGCCGCCGTCACCAAGCGGCTGGCTCCACTTGAGGGCGGGGGTGAAGCCGTGGGCGATCTCGGTGGCTTGCGCCGCAGGCGTCGACGTGAGGAAGGGTGCCACCTGCAGGACGCTCGCCAGGGCGAGCCCCGCAGCGGCCGCGGTCACGGCCGCCGAGAGGCCCGCCCTGCCAGTCCGTCGTGTCACGCGGTACCCCATCGATTCCCCCCGTCTGTGCCGGACCGCGGCGCCCCACCGCCCGAGTCATCACCCGATGGGCGCGCTACGACGCGCCTCCTGTGCCCTCAGTGGGTTCCATCGGCACCGCCCGAACCCGTCTTGAACGGCCCGTGGGGGATTTCAGGTACGGAACGGGGGTGTTTCCGCCAGTGGGACGCGGCGGTCCGGCGGGAGGATGCAGCCCGCCGGGGATGACGTAGTGGTTCAGGGGCGGCGACCTAACCTTTTGCGCCATGTCCGGGATGACCAGGCCCTCCGAGCCGCAGCAGGGGGCCTGAATGGGGCGGCGCATCCGGTGGCTCGGCGCCGTCATGGTCGTCTGCCTGGGCCTCGTCATCGTCCAGCTGGTCAACATCCAGCTGGTGAAGGGCAAGGCGCTGGCGAACTCCCCGTACAACCCGCGGATCGCGGTGCTCGCGGACAACAACGACCGGGGGGAGATCCTGGCGTCGGACGGGGCCGTGCTCGCGCAGTCGGTGCCCACGCCCGGTTCCGCCTCGAACTCGGATCCGTACAAGTACGTGCGCCAGTACCCAGGGAGCGGGCTCTACGCCGGCATCACGGGCTACGCCGATTCTCTCTATTACGGGATCAACGGGGACGACGGCATCGAGGAGCAGTACGACTCCTATCTGCGGGCGCACAGTCAGTCGCCGCAGTCCCTGAGCCAGCTGCTCTTTCGCGAGAAGCAGCCGATGATCACCGACAACGTCACGCTGACGATCCAGCCGAAGCTGCAGCAGGTCGCATGGAACGCGCTGACGGCCACGGCAGGGAACAACGACGGCGCCGTCGTCGTGCTGGACCCGAAGACGGGCGCCGTGTTGGCCATGGTGTCCAACCCCACCTACGACCCCAACACGCTGGCCAGCACGTCCATCTCGGAGGAGAAGCAGGCCTACTTCAACTACACCCAGAAGGACCACGAGGGCTTCTTCCCGCTGCGGCCCATCGCCACCCGCGAATTCTTCCAACCGGGCTCGACGATGAAGGTGGTGACGTCCACCGCCGCCTACAACCTCAAGCCCTCCCTGGCGAATTTCGACTACCCGGTCCAGCAGTGCCAGAAGTTCTCCGATTCGACCAAGTTGCTCTGTGACCTGGGCGGGCCCTGCGGCGGGACCATGACCGTGATGCTGCCGCAGTCGTGCGACCCCGGCTACGGCGAGCTCGGAGTGCAGGAGGGCGTGTCGACGCTGCGCCAACAGGCCGAGATGTTCGGCATCAACGCGGTACCCGGAATCGACCTGCCGGGCGTCATCGCATCGAAGCTACAGACGCTTCCGGACACGGCGCAGATCGACCAGGCCTACACCGCCATCGGACAGGAGTTCATTCAGGACACCGCGTTGCAAAACGCGATGGTGGCGGCAGGGGTCGCCAACGGCGGCGTGGTGATGACCCCCCACCTGATGTCGTCGATCCACGACTCGCTGGGCAACCTGGTGACGACGTACACGCCCTCAGCCATGCCCCGGTCGGCGTCGGCGCCGACGGCCCAGCAGGTGACGTCGCTCATGGAGGGCGTGGCCACCCAGCCCGGCGCGACGGCCGCGGGGATCTTCCCGCCCTACCTGTGCGCAGCGGTCAAGACGGGCACGGCGCAGACCGGTCTCGGGGTCAATCACGACTGGATGATCGGGTTCGCGCCGGCGAACAACCCGCAAATCGCAGTTGCGGTCGTCGTGCCCTACCAATACATCGGCACCGACGGTGCCCAGGTGGCCGGCCCCATCGTGCGGGCCGTGATGGAGGCTGCGCTGCCGCAGGGATCGGTGCAGCAGTCGTGTTCGGTGCAGGCGCCGCCGGCCTCGGTGTTTGCGTCGGCACCCGCGGGGGGCTGAGCGCAGGACCAGCGCCATTGCTATGCTACTTGCGTGACTACGCAGGTAGCGGTAGAACGGGCGGTGGTGGCGACCGCCGAGCCGTCGGGCGGGGAGTTCCACTCGGCCGTCGAGATGCTGAAGCTGCTCGGGGACGAGACCCGTCTACGGGTCATCTGGGCCTTGATGGAGGGTGAGCACTCGGTCAACGAACTGGCCGAGCTGGTGGGGGCGCAAGCGGCCGCGGTCTCACAGCATCTCGCCAAGTTGCGCCTGGCCCGGCTGGTCCGCAGCCGCCGCCAGGGCACGCGGATCTTCTACGTGATCGACGACGTCCACGTGCGTCGTCTGGTCTTGGAAGTGCTCACCCACGCGGACCACGTGACGGCTCATGGGTGAGGGCCACCACGGCCACGGCCACGGCCACGGCCACGGCTCGGCCGACGCCGACCGGCGGTCACTGTTCTTCGCGCTCGTCCTCCTCGTCGCCTTCATGGCGTTCGAAGTGGGAGCCGCCGTCTTCGCCAACTCGCTGGCGCTGCTCGCCGACGCGGGCCATATGTTGGTGGACGTCGGCGCCATCGCCTGCTCGCTGCTCGCGATCAACCTGGCGGCCCGGCCCGAGACGGGGTCACACACCTACGGCCTGAAACGGGCCGAGATCCTGGCCGCGGCGGCCAACGGCATCGCGCTCTTGGTGGTGGCCGCCCTGGTCACCTTCGAGGCGGTCGGGCGCCTCACGCATCCCGAGGCCGTCAACGGGGCCGTGCTCATAGTCGTCGCCGCCGTCGGGGTGGCCGTCAACCTGGCCGCCACGGTGACGGTGTCACGGGCGAACCGCAAGTCGTTGAACATCGAGGGCGCGTACCGGCACATCCTCACCGACCTCTACGGCTTTGCCGGCACGCTCATCGCCGGGATCGTGATCGTGGCCACCGGTTTCGATCGGGCCGACGCCGTCGCCTCCCTGGTCGTGGTCCTTTTGATGCTGGGGGCCGCGGTGCGCCTGCTCCGGCCCGCTGTGCACATCCTGCTCGAGGCGACTCCGGAGGACATCGACCTGGAAGAGGTGCGGCGCCACCTCATTGAGCTGCCCGAGGTGCAGTCGGTGCACGACCTGCACGCCTGGACGCTGACCTCGTCGCTGCCCATCCTCACGGCGCACGTCGTCGTGACCGACGCGTGCTTCCGCAGCGGCGACGCCGGGCGGGTCCTGGACCACCTGCAGGGCTGCCTCTCCGGCCACTTCGACGTCGCCCACTCGACGCTGCAATTCGAAGCGGCGGGGCACCTCGAGCACGAGCCGGGAGGTCACGCCTGACGTCTCGTCGGGGGATGCGACGTGCGGCGCTCCGCCGTATTTTCTCGTCCGGGCTGTCGATATGGCCGAATCTCGATCGTCGTAGGAGCGACACCATCCTGGTGATCCCCGACAAGGAGGAACGATGCGATACCTGTTGCTGATCGCGGGCGACGAGGACGCCCAATCCGAGCTCCCCGCCGAAGAGAACGCTGCCACACTCGACGAGTACGGGGCGTGGATGAAGGCGATGACCGACCGTGGCCTCCTGCAGGGCGGCGAGCGCCTGCGCCCGGTGGCCGACGCCACCACGGTCCGCGTCCGCAACGGCGAGGTGCTGTCGACGGACGGGCCCTTCGCCGAGACGAAGGAGCGGTTGGCGGGATACTTCCTCGTCGACTGCAAGGACCTGGACGAGGCGATCGAAGTGGCAGCCAAGATCCCTGGCGCACGCTACGGCAGCATTGAGGTGAGGCCGATCTGGGAGATGTGAGCCCCGTCACCGGGAGCGCGGTCGAGGCCGCGATCACCGCCGCCTTCCGCGAGGAATGGGGCCGGGTCGTCGCGACGGCGATCCGTCTCACCGGTGATTGGGACCTCGCCGAGGAGTGCGCGCAGGATGCCTTCGCCAAGGCCGCGGAGCGGTGGCCCCGCGACGGCGTCCCGCGCCGTCCCGGCGCGTGGCTCACCACCGTGGCCCGTAACCGCGCGCTCGACGCCGTGCGACGGGCGCGGCTGGGCGCAGGGAAGCTGGCGGAGGTGGCCACCATGGACGCGGCCGGCGATCTGGCTGGCGTGGTCGGTGACGAAGGAGACGCGCAGGTGCCCGACGACCGTCTTGGCTTGATGTTCACGTGTTGTCACCCGGCGCTCTCGTTCGAGGCACAGGTCGCTCTCACGCTGCGCACGCTGGCGGGGATGAGCACCTCGGAGATCGCTCGCGCCTTCCTCGTTCCCGAGCCCACCATGGCCCAGCGTCTGACCCGGGCCAAGAAGAAGATCCACAACGCGGGCATCCCGTTCCGGGTTCCTCCGGCCCACCAGCTGGTCGACCGCACGAGCGCCGTGCTCGCCGTGCTGTACCTCTTGTTCAACGAGGGCTACTCCGCCACCGCGGGGCAGGACCTGGTGCGGCAGAGCCTGAGCGCCGAGGCGATCCGATTGACCCGCACGCTGTGTGTGCTGATGCCGGACGAGCCTGAGGCACTCGGGTTGCTGGCGCTGATGCTGTTCCACGACACGCGGCGCGAGGGTCGGGTCGACGAGGCGGGAGACATCGTGGTCCTCGACGAGCAGGACAGGCTGCGCTGGGACACCGAGGCCATCGCGGCGGCTTCGGAGGTTCTCCATGCCGCCCTGCGCTTCCGCCGGCCCGGCCCCTATCAGGTGCAGGCCGCCATCGCCGCCTGTCACGCGCAGGCCCCCACCGATGCCGACACGGACTGGGTGGAGATCGCGGCGCTCTACGAGCGTCTGGCCGCCATGGTTCCATCGGCGGTGGTCGAACTAAACCGAGCGGTGGCCGTGTCCTTCGCCGTTGGGCCGAAGGAGGGCCTGGCGATCGCCGACCGGCTCGCCGAGGAGGGCGCGCTGACCAACTACCACCTCCTGCACGCGGCGCGGGCGGACATGCTGCGCCGTCTGGACCGACGAGAGGAGGCGGCCGTGGCCTATCGGGAGGCGCTCGCGCTGGCTCGGACGGACGCAGAGCGCCGGTTCTTGGCGCGCCGCCTGGACGAACAGCGGGTTTGACAGTGGCGGGGGCCGTTGCCATCGTTCCCCGGTCCGTTCGCAGTACCGGCGACCCCCTCGGGTGTGGGACCGGTGTTGGTGCGACGGCTGATCGATCGAAAGGACGGCTGGACCATGCTGCAGGACCGAGTGGCGATCATCACCGGAGGGGGGCGGGGTATCGGCCGCGAGCACGCCCTCCTGTTCGCGTCGCTGGGCGCCAAGGTCGTGGTGAACGACCTCGGCGGGGCGATCGACGGCTCCGGCGCGGACACCTCGGCCGCACAGGCCGTGGCGGACGAGATCACCGCCGCCGGAGGGCAGGCGGTCGCCAACACGGACAGCGTGAGCTCCTTCGGCGGGGCCAAGGACCTCGTCGACCAGGCGGTCTCCTCGTTCGGCGACCTGCACGTCGTGGTGAACAACGCGGGCATCCTGCGGGACCGGATGCTCGTCTCCATGAGCGAGCAGGAGTTCGACGATGTCATCGCCGTCCACCTGAAGGGCACCTTCAACGTGACTCGCCACGCCGCCGACTACTGGCGCGAGCAGGCTAAGGCCGGCACCGTCACGGACCGCGCCATCGTGAACACCAGCTCGGGCGCCGGCCTGCACGGCAACGTGGGCCAGACGAACTACTCCGCCGCCAAGGCGGGCATCGCGGCGATGACGGTCGTGAACGCCATGGAGCTCAACCGCTACGGGGTGCGGGCCAACTGCATCGCCCCGGTGGCCCGGACCCGGCTGACGCTGCAAACCCCCGGCATGGGCGAGTCGATGCAACAGCATCTGTTCGACCCCGAGAACGTGTCGCCGCTCGTGGCGGTCCTGGCCGCCGAGACCTGCACCTTCAACGGGCAGGTGTTCAGCGTGTACGGGGGCTCTGTCGGTATTTACGCGGGGTGGTCGATCGCCGAGAGCGTGGAGACCGACGACCGCTGGACGGCGGAGACCCTGGCCTCGGCGATCGACACGCTGCCGCGGACCGTCGAGGTGAACAGCCAGATGACCCAGCTGGTCCAGCACATGGGCCGCTGACGGGCGGGGCGTGACCGGGCGGACCGCACCTCCTGCGTAGGCTTCGTGCCATGGATGGGGTTGCCGCGACAGAGACGACCGGGGGAGGCCTCGACCCCGCCGGACTGGAGGGTGTCCTCGCCGCGGCCGACGTGCACCCGCTCTTGTGCGCCGTGGCGCAGGTCACCGGCGACCTTTCGTTGCTGCGCGAGGAATGGGCGCCGGACCAGGCACAGCTCTTCATCCCGGGGCGGGGCCTCGGTCCCGAACAGGAGGCCGAAGCCCGCCGCCTGGCCGGTGAGGCGCTGCAGGCCCGTGCGGCGTCGGGGGCGCCCGACCACGAGCTGACCGCGGGCGAGCTGCGCCGGGTCCTCGACTTCCTCGTGGGCCCACAGTCGACCGGTGCCTGGGAGACCTTCCTCGTCGAGGAGCTCGCGCTGCCGGGTTCGGACCCCCGGGCACCGTCGTGGCGGCTCGACGAGATCGGCGGCAGCTTCCGTTCCGCGGTCATCGGCGCCGGCGCCTCCGGCCTCGTTTCGGCGCATCGCCTGCGCCAGGCGGGCGTGGAGGTGACGGTGTTCGAGAAGAACGACGAGGTCGGCGGCACCTGGCTGGAGAACATCTATCCCGGCTGCCGCGTCGACGTCCCGAATCAGCTCTACAGCTTCTCGTTCGCGCAGACGAACGACTGGGTCGCCCGCTTCTCGGCCCAGCCCGAACTGTTGGCCTACCTCCAGGGTGTGGCCGGCCAGTTCGAGCTCACCGAGTGCATCCGCTTCGGCCGCGAGGTCGCCGAAGCCCGTTTCGACGACACGACGGGGAAGTGGAGTCTGGAGGTCCGGACCCCGGACGGAACGACGACCGCGGAGACATTCGACGGTGTCGTGTCCGCGGTGGGCCAGTTGAACCGCCCGTCGTTCCCCGCCATTCCGGGTCGGGATCGCTTCCTTGGCCCGTCGTTTCACTCGGCGGCGTGGGACGACCATGTCGAGCTGGCCGGCCGGCGGGTCGCTGTCATCGGGACCGGCGCCAGCGCGGCACAGTTCGTGCCTTGCATCGCGGACGAGGTCGGGCACCTCGACCTCTACCAGCGCACACCGCCCTGGATGCTGCCCACCGAGAACTACAGCGACCCCTTCCCGCCCGAGTTCCACGACGCTGCTGCGTCTGCTGCCCATTTACGGGCGCTGGGAGCGCCTCTCGCAGTTCTGGATGCTCCACGAGGGCCTGCTCACCGCGGCCCGGGTCGATCCCGGTTGGGAGTCGGAGGAGGGAGAGTCGGTCAGCGCGGACAATGATTTCATTCGGGCGATGCTGGTCGACGTGCTACGGGCACAGGTCAGCGACGACGCGCTGTTCGAGAAAATGGTCCCCCATTTCCCACCCTTCGCGAAGCGGGCGTTGCGCGACGACGGCCGGTGGGCGGCGGCGCTGAGCGGCGCGCATGTCAATGTCGTGACGACGCCGATTGAAGAGATCACGGCAGAGGGTGTGCGGACGAGCGATGGCATCGAGCATCCGGCTGACGTGCTGATTTACGGCACCGGCTTCACCGCCTCGGACTTCGTCACCCCGATGCGCGTGTTCGGCACAGGCAGCACGGAGCTCAACGAGGAATGGGCGGGCGACGCCCGTGCGTACCTCGGCATCACGGTGCCAGGGTTCCCCAACTTCTTCATGCTCTACGGACCCAACACCAACCTCGTCATCAACGGGAGCATCTTCGTCATGGTCGAGTGCCAGGCGCGCTATATCGTGGAGTCAATCGGGCAGCTGCTGCAGTCGGGGCACCGCACTATGTCGTGCCGGCGCGACGTGCACGCGCGCTACGCCGACGAGATGCAGGAAGGGAACACCCACATGGTGTGGGGCGCGGCCGACGTACCGACCTGGTACAAGAACAAAAACGGCCGGGTGACCCAGAACTGGCCATTCGACCTGCTGTCCTACTGGTCGCGGACCGCGAGCCCGACCTGGACGAGTACGAGTTGGCCTGAGGGGCCGGGGGCACTCGCGCCACCGGCGCGGGCCCGGGTTCGAGCTGATGATGTTGGTCGTCGGACGAACCCGTACGGCGTCGTGCTCAGACCTCGTCCCAGGGATGGGAGACTCGTCGGTGTGGACGACCGCGCGCGCATTTCGTCGGGCTCGCCGTTCGAGCCGACGATCGGTTTCAGCCGGGCGGTCCGCGTCGGAAGCCGCGTCGTGGTGTCGGGGACGGGCCCCGTCTTCCCCGAGGGCGACGCGTGTCCCGACGACGCGGGGCTGCAGGCCCGACGGTGCTTCGAGATCATCGGGGCGGCGCTCGAGGGAGCCGGTGCGTCCATGGAACACGTGGTGCGCACGCGTATGTACGTGACGAGGACCGGGGATGCCGATGCCGTCGGTGCGGTGCACGGCGAGCTGCTCGGCCACGTGCGGCCGGCGGCGACCATGGTCGTGGTGGCGGGGTTGTTGGACTCCGCCTGGAGAGTCGAGATCGAAGCCGAGGCGGTCGTGCCCGAAGGGCGGTGACTAAGAGGCCAGCCCCATGACGGCGGCGAGGAGCAGGTTCATGCCGCGCAGGTCGCCGACGAGGCCCGACTCCATGCGGTTCATCACGTAGCAAATGGTGAGCTCGGCCTCGGTGTCCATCACGATGACGGAGCCGCCGTAACCGCCCCAGTAACAGGCGCGCGGGCCGATGGGCATGTCGGGCGGGTTGCTCAGGCCGTAGCCCATGCCCATGCGGAGCGGCACGCCGAGCACCTTGTCGACGCCGTTGGCCTGTTCCTCGAAGATCCGCTCCGTCGTCCCGGGTGAGAACAAGCGGACACCGCGCGCCTGGCCCTTGCCGGCGATCACCGACTGGATGGTGGCCACCGAGCGTGCGTTGCCCTGGCCGTTGGCGGCGGGGATCTCGGCGCGGCGCCACCAGGCGTGGTGGGCGGCGGACGCATCGAGCGGCGGGTTCAGGAAGGTCTTGGCCATCAGCTCCGTGGCCTGGTCCCGCATGGCGGCGAGGTCGATCGGCGGCGGCGGGATGACGTCGGAGACCCGGTGGTCCTCGGACTCGGGGAGGCCGATGTGGAAGTCGGCATCGAGGGGCTTGGCCACCTCGCGGGCGAACCACTGCCCGATGGACTCGCCGGTGATGCGGCGCACGATCTCGCCGATGAGGTAGCCCTGCGTCACGGCGTGGTAGCCAGAGCCCTCGCCGGGCGTCCACCACGGCGCCTGCGCGGCGAGGCGTTGGGTGCACAGCTCCCAGTCGGCCAGCTCCTGGAGGGCGAGGGGCTCCTCCCAGCCCGCGAGGCCGGCGGTGTGGCCCATGACGTGGCGGACGAGCACGTTGTCCTTGCCGTTGTCAGCGAACTCGGGCCAGTAGGTGGCGACGGGGGCGTTGTAGTCGAGCTCGCCCCGGTCGTGCAGTATCAGCGTGCACAGGAACGTCATCGTCTTGGTGGTCGACCAGACGTTGGTGAGGGTGTCGCTCTGCCAGGGTTTCGTCTTTTCGGGGTCGGTCCAGCCGCCCCAGATGTCGACCACCGGCTCGCCGCGCAGGAAGACCGCGACGGACGCGCCGACGTCGGCGCCGGAGTCGATCTGGTCGGAGAGAGTGGTGCGGACGGCGTCGAAGCGCGAATCGCAGGTGCCATGGATGTCAGCCATAGGACTTACTATTTTCTTATTTTTGCAACCTATAACGTCCACCACTCGTGGAGCGGCCGGACGCGGTGGTGGTGGGGTCCCGGGCCCAACGGACTGGCCGCGGCGCTGACCCTGGCCCGGGGCGGGCTCGGGGTGGAGGTGTACGAGGGGGCGCCGACGGTCGGGGGCGGAACGCCGACCGAGGCGCTGACGCTCGAGGGCTTCCGCCATGATGTCTGCTCCTCCGTGCACCCGACGCTGGTCGCCTCGCCCTTCTTCCGCTCACTCGACCTCGCCGCTCTCGGGGTGGTGCTGCGGCAGCCCGAGGTGGCCTTCGCCCATCCGCTGGGGGGTGGCCGGGCGGCCGCGGCGTACCGGTCGGTGGAGGAGACGGCTTCGCATCTGGGTGGCGACGGCGCCGCCTACCGGGCGCTGGTCGAGTGGCTCGACCGCATTGCCGCCTACGTGTTGGGCCCTATGCGGAGCGTGCCGAAGGACCCGCTCGCCCTGGCGCGCTTCGCGGTGGTGGGGGCGCCGTCGGTGCACTATCGGACGACGACCGACGCCGCCCGGGTCCGTTCTGCCTGGTGGCTCAGCCCTGCGTGGTCGACCTCGACGCGGGCGCCGGCGGGGAAGCAGACCCTGTGGGCCTACTGCCACGTCCCCAACGGGTCGGACGTGGACATGAGCGAGCGGATGGAGGCGCAGATCGCGCGGTTCGCGCCGGGCTTCCGCGACCTGGTGCGGGCTCGGTCGGTGCGGACGGCGGCCTCGCGGAGTCGCACAACCCCAACCTGTTGGGGGGCGAAGTCAACGGGGGCGCGCAGACGCTGTTGCGTCCGGTGGCGCAGTGGAACGAGTACCGGACGCCGGTGGAAGGCGTCTCCCTGTGCTCGGCCTCGACGCCGCCGGGGGGCGGCGTGCACGGGATGTGCGGTCGGCTGGCGGCGGAGACGGCGCTGCGGGAGCGGTTCTCCTTGGAGTCGGGATATGGGTAACGTTTTCGGATTGAGAAGGGGTCCGCCTATTCCTTCCCCCGGGGAAGGACGATGGTGGTGAAGCCCGCCGCGTCGACGTGCGGCGGTCAGGCGGCGGCGGTGACCCAGGCGGTCAGGTGCCGCAAGAGGTAGAAGGCGTCGATCTCGTCCGCGACACAAGACTTGAAGTCGCCCTGGGCGACCACGTAGCGCAGCCAGCACGGGTGGATCCGCAGCGTGTGGGTGCCCGGCCTGGACACCACGCCAATGTTGTCGACCTCGCTCGTCAGCTCGTAGCGCCAGGCGTCGCTCTGGACGCGGTTCGTCTCGGCGATCAGGTGCCGGAGCATCTGCTCGGCGACCCTCGTTGTGTCGGTCATCGGCTTCCCCCCTGTGCTGCTCGCCCGCTCCACGGAGGGCCGCTCTCCGTTCACTCCCCAGCGGCCCGGCCCGGGCGATCAACTACGTCTGCGCAAGAGTGTGCGGCGGCGGGGGTGAGGCTGCGGGGCAGCCGGGTTGCAATCGCGGTGCATCGAGCGTCAGGTGGCCGGGGCGTTACGCAACGGGACCCGCCACTCGACCGCGGTCCCCCGGGGGCTGCGGGGCCCGACCGTGCAGGTGCCGCCGAGGCCCTCGGCCCGCGCCGCCATGGTGTGCAATCCCTGACCGGGCCGTGGGACAGGGCCGTCGGCGAGGCCGGTCCCGTCGTCGGATACCCGCAGGACCAGGTCCTTTCCGACGGCGACGTCCACGTCGACCGACCCGGCCCGCGCGTGCAGAATGACGTTGGCGAGCGCCTCGCGTAGCACTGCTAGCAGCTGGTCGCCCCGTTCGCGGTCGACCACCGTGTCGACGGGGCCGTCGAACGACACGCGCGCCTTGAATCCGAGGCCGTCGGTCGCGTCGTTGGCGAGGGACAGGACACCCGAGCGCAGACCGCGGCTGGCGGCCATGGGCGACTGCAGGTCGAAGATGGTGGTGCGGATGTCGCTGATGACCGCATCGAGCTCGACCACGACCTCGTGCAGCGTGGCTGCCGTGGTGTCGTCGACCGACGGCAGGATGGAGCTCAGGCGCATGCCGGCGCCGAACACGCGCTGGATGACCAGGTCGTGCAGGTCCCGTGCGATGCGCTCCCGGTCGCTCGCGCCGAGCAGGGTGTGCACCACCTCGTGCTCCATGTCGCTCAGCTGCGAGCGCATGTCGGCCGCGGCCTGACGTTCGGTCTCGGCCTGGCGCGCCTGCTGCACGTAGACAGTGACGTCCTCGACCTGGTTGATGATGTAGACGACGGCGCCGTCGGGACCGAGTACGGGCGCGTTGTGCAGGTTCCAGAAGCGCTCCTCGAACTCGCCCCCCTCGGCCGGCGGCCGCCGGATGTCGTACCGCTGCTCGGGCAGGAAGTCCGCCTTGCGGGTGACCAGCACGCGCCAGAGGGAGCCACCCACCGCCTCGACGTTCTCGGCGCCGGCGTCCGCGGGGTTCTCGGGAAACGCGGCGAGGATGTGCCGGCCGACGAGATCCTCGCGACAGGTCATGGTCGCACTGAGATAGGCGTCGCTCACCGCGACGATGACGAGGTCCGGATTGAGCACCAGGCAGCGTCCGGGCGCGGCTTCGAAAAGGGCGCGGAAGTCTGGTGGGGGACCGGGTCGGGTGCTCGTGCCGCTCTCGCTGGCGTCGGTCACGGTCGCGTCCCGCCTTCCTTCTTCCTTCCGGGTGCCGCCGCGGCGCGACGAGGTTACCCCGGCGACGCATCGCACAGCCGCACGCGGTCCTTCACGCCTTTCATACGCCGCGCCTTGGTCCGCCCGAAGCGCACCCCATCCAGCTCACCGGACGCGTCGCGCACGTCCTCGCTGACGAGCACCTGTCCGCCAGCGGCCGCCTCGCAGACCCGGGCGGCGACGTTGACGACATGGCCGACCACGTCGCCGCGCCGTGCGACCGCGTCGCCCGTGTGGACGCCGGCGCGCAGGCGCAGCGGGGCCGGCGCGGTGGCCAGCAGGTCCAAGGCGGCACGCACGCCTGCGGTCGGGTCCGGGAAGGTGCAGAGCAGGCCGTCGCCAAGATGCTTCAGGATCTCTCCGTGCCACCGTCGCACCACGGGCCGGGCCAGGCCGAGGTGCGCGTCGATCACGGCGAGCGCGGCGGCATCGCCGTTGGCGTCGGTGTAGGCGGTGAAGCCCTCGAGGTCGGTGAAGACGATGGTCATCGGCTTGCCGGGGACGTTGGCGACCGAGTCGCCGTCGTCGCTCTCCGAGGACAGCAGCTGGACCGCGGTCAGGCCGAGCGATGAGAGCAGCGACGGGCGCGTCTTCACCGTCCGTTCCAGGAAGCGCCGCAGGATGGAGGTCGGCGTGCTCGATGAGATCGGGCTTTCCGACGGCGCGGTGAGCCACGCCTCGTCGACGAGCCCCATCTCGAGTGCCGAGGCGGCGTTCTCCGGGTCGCTGCGGATGAGCGCGGCCACCTTGCCTGCCGTGGCGTGCCGGACCGCGGCCACGGTGGCGGCGCCGGTCTCGCGCGCCTGCGCGCGCCTACGCCCCGCCGGCGCACCCGGCTCGGGCGCGTGGGTATCCGAGTCCGCCACCGAGCGAGAACCTACCGTTCTTCGCGGAGGCCCCGGAACGCATCGTCCCGAGCCGGGAGAACGATGCGGCGTGTGACCTCGACCGACTCGAGCAGCCGGCGATCGTGCGAGACGAGCAGCAGGGTGCCTCCGTAGCCGTCGAGTGCGGACTCCAGCTGCTCGATCGCCGGAAGGTCGAGGTGGTTCGTCGGCTCATCCAGCACCAGAAAGTTGACGCCTGACGCGGCGAACGCCGCCAGTTCGGCCCGCGTTCGCTCGCCGGGCGACAGCGACGCGGGCGGACGTGTGACCGCGTCGGCACCCAGACCGAACTTGGCCAACTGCGCGCGCGCCTGCGACACGGTGACCCCGCCGGCGACTGCGCCGACCAGTGCGTCGACGAGCGACGGCGCCGCGTCCCCCAGCAGGCGCCGGTCCTGCGCCAACTCGCCCACGACGACGCTCGGGCCGATGCGCCGGCTCCCCGCCGTGAGCGGCAGCCGCCCGAGGAGCGCCTCCACCAGCGTCGTCTTGCCTGTGCCGTTGGCGCCGACGAGCGCGACGCGGTCCGCCCACGCGACGTCCAGGGTGAGCGGGCCCAGGAGGAAACCACCGCCCCGGTCGACCACCGCATCCTCCAGGCGGGCTACAACCGCTCCCGACCGGGCCGTCTCGCCGATCGTGAACCGGAGATCCCAGCCCTCCCACGGTTTCTCGACCGGCTCCAGCCCGTCGAGAGCGCGTTCGGTGCGTCGGGCACGGGCCGCCAGCTTCTCCGTGCGATTGATCCGGAAGTCGCGCTGCGCCTTGTCGTTGTCGCGGGGCGCTCGTTTCTCCTTGCTGACGCCGGTGGTGGCCCACTGGCGTTCGCGTTGGGCGCGCCGGCGCAGCTCGTTGCGCTGGGATTCGTAGACGGCGTAGGCCTCGGCGGCGTGAACCCGATCGGCTTCGCGTTCCGCGAGGTAGCCGGCCCACCCGCCGCCGTAGGCACGGCCCCTACGGGCGTGCTCGTCAAGCTCGAGTACATCGGTCACCGTGCCGTCCAGGAAGGCGCGGTCGTGCGAGACGATCACCAGCCCGCCCCGGCGGCGGGCCACCATCTGCTCCAGACGGGCGAGGCCGTCGAAATCGAGGTCGTTGGTGGGCTCATCGAGCAGGGTGAGGTCGAAGCGGGAGAGCACGATCGCGGCCAGCGCGACCCGCGCCGCCTGGCCGCCGGAAAGGGTGGACGCCGGGTGGTCCGCCACAGCGGGGTCGAGCCCGACCTGCTCCAGGGTCGTGGCCAGGCGTGCATCGAGGTCACCCGCGGCCAGGGACTCGAAACGGGCCAGGGCGACGGCGTAGCGCTCTTCGGCTTTGGCGGTATCGGCGTTGGCGCTCAGGCCGGTTGCCGCCTCTGCGAGCTCCTGCTCCGCGGCCGCGACGCCCGTACGCCGGGCCAGCGACGTGTGCACCGTCTCGCCGCCCACGGCGGTGTGCTCCTGCGCGAGGTAGCCGACGGTGGCCGTGGGGGGATCGACACGCACGGTGCCCGACTCCGGCGGGACGAGGCCGGCCAGGATCTGCAAGAGCGTGGACTTGCCGACGCCATTCGGGCCGACGACACCGAGGCAGGTCGACGGGGCCACGGTGACGGTGACCCCATCGAGCACGACGCGGCCGCCGCGCTCGGCGCGCAGGTCACGACCGACGAGGGTGGCCGGTGTGGCGTGGACGACAGGCGACGCGTCGGTGGGGCGTTCGGATCGCGGAACAGAGGAAGGCATGGTCGAGCTCCGAGACGGTGTTGGCGACGAGGACGGGTGGCGGTGCGCTGCCTTCGCCCTAAAGGGCGGGGTGGCACCGATGCGGCTTGTCTCAGGCTCTAACGCACGAGTCCATGCTATCCCGCCGCCTCGGGGACACATCGCGACGATGTCGCCGGGCGTGGCGGGCGCGCATCATGACAGCGGTCGTCGCGGCGACGCGGCGTCTCCTCGTTCCTCGACCTGAACCCGTCAGTGCGTTCGGACGGGGTATTCAGCTGGCCGACTCTGGCTACTCGTGCCGTCCCAGACCTGCGCACGGTCACGGTCCCGCGCTTCCGCGCCGATCCTCAGCTGTCTTACGGACGGGACGGGCCTTCACCGTCCCGGCAGATGCCACGAAAACGCAACCTGCTTGCGACCCTTCCCTCGCGGTTGGGGTTGTACGGTGCCTGGAAACGGGGCGCCGGCAGGGGGAACCGGTGTGAGGGGGGAGCAGTGCAGGCGAGCGTCCGTGCCGTCGAGACACCCGGAGTGTCCACGGCCGGACCCGCCGCCACTGCACCGCAGGCGGCGGATGCCCTCGTCACGACATCAGTCGGCAGCCATCCGGACGCTCCCGGCGCAGACTCTTCTTCGGGACTGAGCCGGCGACGCCTGCCCCAGCGCGCCCTTGAGCTGATCGGTCTGGCCGTCGGCATCGGCGTCATCACGTCGGTGACGCTCGGGCGCTCCCTCTCCAACGACGAGTTCTGGCAGTTGGCGGCCGGCCAGTGGATGCTCGCCCATCACGCCGTCGTGGGCCTGGACCCCTTCAGCTACACGGAGTCGCACCGACGCTGGATCACGGACGAATGGGGCTCCGAGGTCGCGTTGGCCGCGCTCTTTCGGGCCTTTGGCGCCGCGGCGTACAACCTGTACGCGATCATCCTGGGCTCGCTGAGCCTGCTGGCCTCCATGGCGTACGCCCGCACACTCGGTGCCCGGGGCGGCCGGGTCGCCGCGATTGTCGTGCTGCTGGCCATCGGCATCGCCGCGGTGGTGGCCGGCGACCGGGGGCTCGACTTCTCCCTGGTGTTTCTGCCGCTCGAGTTGCTAGTGCTGGCGAGGGCCCGCTCCAACCCGCGCTGGTTGTGGGCACTGCCTCCACTGACCGTTGCGTGGGTGAACACCCACGGGTCGGTGCTCATCGGGCTGCTTGTGCTCGGCGTGGAACTCGGGTGGTCGCTCGTGCCAGCCGCGTGGGCGGTCCGTGTCGGAGGGACAGGCCGCTCGCAACACACCGGCGCGCTGGCGCTCACCCTGCTCGTGTGTCTCCTCGCGACGGGCATGACCCCCTACGGCTACGGCCTGGTGACGTACGACGTCGGCGTCACGACCAACGGGCAGATCGCGCAGTACATCCTCGAGTGGAACTCGCCCGACTTCCACTCGTGGATGGTCCTGCTGGCGTACGCGGTGCCACTGGCCGTCCTCGTGCTGTGCATCCGCAACCGGCGGATTCCCGTCTTGGAAGGCACGCTCGCGGGCTTGCTGTTCATAGAGGCCCTGCGGACACAGCGCCTGGTCATCTACCTCATGGTCGTCGCGGTCGGCCTGGCGGCCAGCCTCCCGGCCAGGGCCGCCTGGAGCACGACGGCGCGCCGCTGGGCAGGGGCAGGTCTGGTCGTCATGGGGATCGCGATCCTGGCGGCGCCGTCGGTTCCCGCGGGCTCGGTGTCACCCTCGCTGCCGGTCGGCGCATTCGACTACCTGTCGTCGCACTCAGGCCGCATCTTCACCGAGTACACGTGGGGTGACTACTCCGTCGCCCGTCACCGGGCGACGTTCGTGGACGGCAGGACGGATCTCTTCGAAGGGCCGGTACTCACGGAGTTCTTCGACATCACGAACCTCTCCATCGACCCCGACCCGGTGTTCCAGTCCTACGGCGTCGACTATGTGGTCTGGGCGCCCCGAACCGCGCTCTTCGAGTTCCTGACCCACGATCCCCGCTGGCACGTCGTGGACCGGACGGCGGTCGCGTGGGTCTTCGCCCGCGCGGGTAAAGCCTGACCCGGCGTCAGTCAGGACGGACGGCCCGCAGGCCGCGGACGTCTCCGTCCTCGTCAGCCCAAGTCTCCACCCGCACATAGCCAAGGCCTTGCAGCTGTTCTCGGAGCAATTTGGGCTGGCCGGCCCCGAGCTCCAAGCAGACGGCGCCACCGGGTCGCACGAAGCCAGGCGCGCCCACGAGGACCCGGCGCAGGCAGTCGGTCCCGTCGGGCCCGCCGTCGTAGTGCGCGGATGACTCGAACGTGAGCGTGTCGCGGGGGAGGAGACCCAGCGCCGGGGTGGGCACGTACGGGACCACCGCGGTAACGACGTCGACCGCCCCGGCCAGGCCGGGGGGCAGCGGATCGAACAAGTCGCCGAGCAAGGCATCGACGCCGTTGCCCCGGGCGCAGGCGACGGCGTCGGCGTCGATGTCGGTGGCCAACACCCTGGCCTGGGGCCGCGCCCGCTGCAGCGCCAAGGCAACGGCACCCGACCCGGTGCACAAGTCGACCGCCGTCCCCGTGGCGGGGAGCATCGCCGCGGCGCGGCGGGCCAGTTGCACCGTCTGCCAGCGTGGGACATAGACCCCGGACGCGACGGAGACGTCCACGTCGTCGAAGGCGGTGTGTCCGACGACCCACGCCAGCGGTTCACCGGCCAGGCGGCGGGCGACGAGATCCTCCAGGGGAGCGGCGCCGGTCGCTGTCGCCTCCAGGAGCTCGGCAGCCTCCTCCTCTGCGGCGACGAAGCCCGCGCGGGCCAGCCGGTCGGCCAACGCCGAGCGTTCGGGCCCGCGGCCTGACGCAGGCGTCGAGGTGCTCAGTCCGACATCACCCTGGCCGGCTCGGAGCTGCCGGCGTTGGCGGCAGCCACCCCTCCGCCTGGAGCGGAGTCCGCGACCGCCGGCACCGCCTGAGGAGCATGATTCGGCAGGAACAAGGTCGGGACGAAGGCGATGAGGATGGCAAACACGGACCACCAGAAGGTGTGCGCGAACGCCGCGGCCACGGGATCGGCCACCGGGGGCGGCAGCCTGACCGTGGACGAAATGACGCCGGCGCTGCCACCGGCTTTGTGCGCCAGCGCACCGAGGTTGGCGATGATCTGCCGCTCCAACACGACCGCGAAGAGCGCGGTCGCGACGGAACCGCCAACCAGGCGGACGATGTTCATCAGGGTCGACGCTTTGGGGATCTCGGCGTGGTTCAGGTCGTAGTAGGCCGCTGCGGTGACGGGCATCATGGAGAGGCCGAGCCCGAGGCCGCGGAAGAAGAGCGTGACCGCGAGCAGGACCTCGCTCGTCGACGTGGTGACGAAACAGAACGGCACAGTGGCCGCCGCCATGAGCAGGATGCCGAACGGCACGACGCGTCGCGGCCCGACACGGTCGGTGACGCTCCCGGCCCAGCGCATGATGCACATTGCTCCGAGCCCCTGCGGCGCCATCAGTAGCCCGGCCTGCCACGCTTCCTGGCCGCGGGCGACCTGGTAGTAGATCGGCAACAGGAACATGGAGCCGAAGAGGGTGGCGCCGATCACGAAGATGCAGACGTTGGCGATGGCGAAGTTCCGGTGTTTGAACGGGTGAAGCTCGACCAGCGGGTTCTTGATGTGGAGCGCATGAAGAACGAACGCCACCATGAGCCCAAGGCCGAGAACGAAGCTGACAAGCACGGCTGGGCTTGTGAAGGAGCCCGTCGTCCCGACCTCCGAGAGGGAGTAGAGCAGGGCTGCGAGGCCGGGCCCCAACAGACAGAACCCGAGGCGGTCGAAGGCGGAGGGGAACCGCTCGTCGCTGTCGGACGCCGGCAGCCACCGCTTCGAGAGAATCAACGCCACGATGCCGATCGGCACATTGATGTAGAAGATCCAGCGCCAGCTGTAGTTGGAGACGATGAGGCCGCCGATCACCGGTCCCAGCATCGGTCCCATGACCATAGGCACACCGATGATGCTCATGACGCGGCCCATGCGCTGTGGACCGGCGGCGCGGGCGAGGATGGACTGGCCGACCGGGAGCAACATGCCACCGCCGATGCCCTGAAGGACGCGGAAGGCGATCAGCGAGTTGGCCGACCAGGCCAGGCCACAGAGACTGGAGCCGAGGATGAAGAGGAACGTGGAGAGCATCCAGACGCGTTTGGCGCCGTAGCGGTCGACCGCCCAGCCGCTGACCGGGGTCACGAGGGCCAGTGCCAGCAGATAGCCGGTGGCAACCCACTGAATGGTGGTGACCGAGGTGTGGAAGTCCCGGGCCAGGGTGGCCAGCGCCACCGCCACGATGGTCGTGTCGAGGATCGACATGATCGACCCCAGCACGACGACGGTGGAGGTGCGCCGGAGCTCGGGCGTCAGCGTGTACCTGGGGGCGGCAGTACGGGCCATGGGAATAGTTAATGATAATCAAAGATAGAGACTTGTCAAAGAGTTTCGGGAGTGCGACAATCGCACCCGTGGGCATGGCCGAAGACGCCTTCGAGCGCCTGCGCCGGGTCGCCTTCGAGGGCGAGCACGTCGAGCGCATGGCCGCGCTCGGCGTGCGCATGAAGCTGTCGCCCGGCGTGATCAAGACTCTGGTGCGGCTGTCCAAGGAAGATGGCGTATCGATGGGCGACATGGCCCGGAGCATCGGCTGCGACCCCTCGTACATCACGGCGCTGGTCGATGACCTCGACGGGCGTGGGCTGGCGCACCGGGAGCCGGCACCGTACGACCGGCGAGTGAAGATCATCGTGCTCACGGACGCGGGCCGGGCGTTGGCCAAGCAGATCGAGGACATCTTGTCCGTGCCACCCGCCGCGTTCGCGGCGCTGACCCGGGCGGAGCTGCGACAGTTGCGCGACCTGCTCGACAAGGTCCTCGCCGCGGACCGCCGCCGCGGAAGAGCCGGTCGGAGGCCGAGGCGGTGGCGCCGCAGGCGAAATACGCGAGGCTCGAGCCGCTGAAGCCGGTCGAGGTTGCGCTGACGGCGTAGCGGCGCCGATATCGTCGTGCCGTGGCCGCGACGGAGACAGCGATGCCCTCGGTGAGCGTGGAGCACCTGTCCAAGTCCTACGGCGACACCGTCGCCGTGCGCGACGTGAGCTTCGAGGTGCAGAAGGGCGAGGTGTTCGCGCTGCTCGGGCCGAACGGCGCAGGCAAGACGACGACGGTGGAGATCCTCGAGGGGTTCCGCGACGCGCAGCGGCGGGCGGGTCGAGACGCTGGGCGTCGACCCGGCCGACCACAGCACGCAGCGCTGGCTGCGCACGCGGATCGGCGTCGTGCTCCAGGAACTCGCCGTGGAGCCGTACTACTCGGTGCGCCAGGTGTTGACGCGCAACGCGGGCTACTACCCGAACCCGCGACCGGTCGAGCGAGGTCATTGAGCTCATCGGGCTGTCCGAGAAGGCGGACGACCGCATCAAGAACCTGTCGGGTGGCCAACAGCGCCGTCTCGACGTCGGACTGGGCATCATCGGCAACCCGGAGCTCTTGTTCCTCGACGAGCCGACGACGGGGTTGGACCCATCGGGTCGACGTGACACGTGGGAGCTGATCAAGCTGCTGGCGGGAGCGGGGACGACGGTGCTGCTGACGACGCACTACATGGACGAAGTGGAGGCGCTGGCGGACCGGGTGGCCGTGCTCTTCGGGCAGGAGATCGTGGCGTTCGGCACGCCCGGCTCCATCGGCGGACGGGATCTGGGCGCCGTGACGATCCGGTTCCGGCTGCCCGACGGGGTCGTGGCGGGGGAGCTGCCGGTCTCGGCGACGTCGGTGGGCGACCGACGGGCTCGTCGAGATCCACACCGAGGACGAGGTCCGGGTCCTGCACGATCTGACAGGTTGGGCCCTGGCCGGCGGGCATCCGTTGCAGGGGCTGTCGGTCTTGCGCGTGTCGCTCGAGGACATCTACTTCGGACCTGACGCGGGGCGAGGGCTCGCGTTCGGGGGTGCCGTTGGCGTCGGAGTCGGAAGTGCGGGCGCAGTGACGACGGCAGAGCTCGGAGCCGGCGCCGAACGCCCGCTCCAGAGGCTCGTTTCGAGGGCTCAGCGACCTCCCGCTCGTGGCGCGCCAGGTCCGCTTCGAGCAGCTGACTTCTGGCTGAACCCGATCGGCGCCATCGATCACGATCGGGTTCTCGGTCGTCTTCATCGTGATCTTCGAGTCCACCTCACGGCACTCGACAGTCAGCTTCCTGGCGCACATCAACCTCGGCCAGTACTACCTCCCGGCGTTCGCCGCGTACGGCGTCATGGCGGCGTGCTTCAACATCCTGGCCATCAGTTGGTGAACCGGCGCGAGATGGGACTGCTCAAGCGCCAACGCCTGAGCCCGTTACCCACGTGGATCCTGCTGTCTGCCATCTTCGTCAACTCCATGATCATCGCGATGATCCAGATCGTCCTGGTGCTGCTGGTCGGGCGTCTCGGCTACGGGGTGCACGGCCCCCACGATGCACTGCTCTTCGTCCTGGTGCTCATCGTGGGCATGCTCGCGCTTCACCGCGTTGGGCGTGGGCGTCAGCACCCTGGTGCCCGAACGCCGACTGCGGCCGGCCCGATCGTGAGCCTCGTGTTCTTCATCCTGGTTGCCCTCTCGGGGCTTTACTTCCCGGTCAAGGCGGGCTCCGGGCTGGCCACGTTCACCGACTTCTTCCCGATCCGGCACCTGATCACCGCTTCTGTGGACACCTTCAACGGCGTCCCGGGCACGTCGCCCTGGAACGACTTACTGGTGATGGCGGTCTGGGGCGCGGCCGGCGCTTACGTCAGCTTGCGCCGGTGGGAGTGGTCACCCAAGCGGGGCTGACGGTCAGCTGGTCAGGCCAGCGTCGACCACGAGCCGACGGAGTGGACTGCGTGCGGCCGATGCTGGACGGCGTCGAGGCCATGGCTCCTGTCGGTGCGGAAAGGGGGAAGCCGTCCAGCGCCGGCTTGCCATGTCCGTCTGCCGAGACGTGTTGCAACACCAAGGCCCCTGGTCATCCACCTAGAGCGGAGCCCGTATTGGGGACCGGCGCGCCCGCATCCGGTTCGGCTAGAAGAGTGCCGTGAGCACAGTCGAACGACCCGCCACGCCGAAGCCGTCGACGTACGCCGCCACCGACCCCGACCGGCCGGCAGTCATCACCTCGACCGGGCGGGTGGTGACCTTCGCGGAGTTCGAAGAGCGGTCTTGCCTGCTGGCCCAAGCGCTGTTCGCCCACGGGCTGCGGCCCGGCGATCACGTCGCGGTGGTCCTGCCCAACGACGACCGTACCCATGAGGTGGCATTCGGGCTCCAGCGCGTCCGGCCTCTACTACACCATTGGTCAACACGCATCTTGCGGCGGAGGAGGCCGCCTACATCGTGGTCGGACTGCGGTGCCACGCGTCTTGATCACCTCGTCGACGTTGGCACCTCTCGCCGCCGAGCTGACGCCCCTCACGCCGGGGGTCGACCTGCGGTTGATGGTCGGCGAAGGAGTCGGACCTCGACGGCTACACCTCGTATGACGAGTTCGTCGCCGGGTACCCGGGCGAGCCGCTCGAGCACGAGGTCGAGGGGTTCCCGATGCTTTACTCCTCGGGCACCACCGGCCACCCCAAAGGCGTTCGGCGCGCCGCTGACGGGAGAGCCGTTCGGGACATCCGGGACCCTGGTGCCGATGCTCTCCCACATCATGGGGTTTCACAGAGGGCGATGTGTACCTGAGCCCCGCGCCGCTCTATCACTCGGCCCCCCTGGTGTGGTCCTCGACGGCTCATCCGCATGGGAGGGACGGCGGTCGTCATGGAGCACTTCGACGCCGAACAGTGTCTGGCTCTGCTAGAGCGGCACAAGGTCACTCACGCGCAGTTCGTCCCGACCATGTTCGTGCGGATGCTCAAGCTGCCGGACGACGTACGGACCGCGTACGACGTGTCCTCGTTGCGCTCGGTCGTGCACGCGGCGGCGCCCTGCGCGCCCGAGGTCAAGCGCCGGATGATCGACGTGGTGGGGGCCCATCATCCACGAGTACTACTCGGGCACCGAGGGCCTGGGGATGACCTGGATCACGTCCGAGGAGGCGCTCACCCATCCCGGCTCCGTCGGGCGCGCCCATCTGGGGCGAGGTGCATGTCTGCGGGGACGACGGCGAAGAGGTCCCGTCGGGGGAGGATGGCGTGGTCTACTTCGGCGCCCGGGCCGGCACCGCCGACTTTCGAGTACAACCACGACCCCGAGAAGACGCGCCAGACCTTCAACGCCCATGGCTGGAGCACCCTGTGGGACGTCGGCCACCTCGACGAGGAGGGCTACCTCTACCTGACCGACCGCAAGCTGTTCATGATCGTGTCGGGCGGCGTCAACATCTACCCCCAGGAGATAGAGGACGTCCTCGTACTGCACCCCGCCGTGGCCGACGTGGCGGTCTTCGGGATCCCGGAGCCCGAAATGGGTGAGGAGGTCAAGGCGATCGTCCAGCCTGCGCCCGGTGTGGAGCCCAGCCCCAGCCTGGCCAGCGAGATCATCGCGTTCTGCCGCGAACACTTGTCGCATTACAAGTGCCCGCGCACGGTGGAGTTCACCGAGGAGCTACCCCGAGGCGAGAACGGGAAGCTCTACAAGAAGGTCCTCCGCGACGCCTACTGGGCCAAGTCGGCGCCGAGCACCACCTGAACCTCGGAGGGGCTGCGCACATCGGCGTACCAGGCCAGCACCAGCGCGACCGCGGCACCGAACAGCAGGACGTTGGTGATGCCGACGGCTGCCACCACCGGGCCGACCAGCAGGTTGCCGATCCCTACCGTCCCCCCGAAGCCCATCATCCAGAGCGCCATGACCCGGCCCCGGACGTTCTCCGCCAGACGGGCCTGGAGCGTGGTGTTCAGCGACGGTGATGAATGCGAAATAGAAGGCTCCCGTCACCGCGACGTTCAGGTACGCCGGTAATGGACTGCGTTCCAATGCGAAGGCACACAGTGTCAGCGAGTACCCGACCAAGCACATGCGCACCAGCAATGGCTTGGACGTGTGGGCGAAGATGGTCCCGATGGAGATGGCTCCCGCTAGGGCGCCCGCCCCGAAACAGGCATAGAGGATGCCGTAGTCCGGTGACTTGGAGAGGTTGACGCCGAGGTTGTGCGCCGCCACCACCGGCATCTGTCCGATGAACGCCAATGCCAGCAGCGAGAACAGGAACACCGTCAGGAGGCAGCGCTCGACGACCCGGTCCTCGCGTGCGACGGTGATGCCCGCGGTGAGCTCGCGCCAACGGCTGGCCGCCCGCGGCGGTTGGGGGACCGCCGGCAGTGTCACCATCAACAGCGCCGCCACGACGAACAGATAGGTGGCCGCGTTGCCGGCGAAGACCCAGGCCGGCCCGATGAGCGAGTAGAGGACACCCCCGATCACTGGGCCAATGACTCGCGGACGCGTTCATCTGTGCCGAGTTGAGTGATATCGCCCCCTGCAGGTCCTCCTTGCCGACGAGGCCAGGCAGGATGGCCGAGTACGCAGGCCCGAACATGGCGCTACCGCAGCCGACGAGCAGCACCATCAACACGAGCAGGACATGCGACGGATGCGGGGACAGCACGACGAGAGCCACCCCGAGCGAGAAGACCAGCTGCTCCAGCGACAAAAGGATCAAGAACCGCTTGCGGTCGACCTTGTCGGCGAGTAGCCCGCCGAACATCGGCAGCACGAGCGTCGGCCCCAGTTGGGCGAAGATGATGACGCCGACGAACGTGCTCGAGTGCGTGAGGTCGTAGGCGTACGCGCCGAGGACCACGTTTTGCATCCAGGTGCCGATGTTCGATGCGAAGGCACCCAGAAAAACGATTCGGAAGGTGCGGTGGGACAAGGCGGCTCGGGCCGTGCCCTGCCGGGTGGGAACCGGGCTGTCACCGTCGACGACGGCGTCCTCTATCTCCTCTATGGAGATCGTTTCGGGCGCGGACGGCCCGGGTTCGTCGCGTAAATGGGGCGTCACCGGGAGCCATGGTACGGGAGTGCGGTCCTGGGCAGGCCGCCGAGGGCCGCCGCATGGCGCGAGAAGGTGGCCGAGGCCGCTAGCGGCTCGAAAAACCGAACTTGTGTCTCGCCCCTGAGCAGGCCCACAAGCTCCTGCTCGGAAATGCCATCAAGATGCTGGAGGCTCGAGCGGGCCCGATCCCCTCACGGGATCGCCGCCCCGCCCCCGATGCTGGCCCCCATCGGTCGCGGCGGTCCACATCGGCGACGGCCGGGACACCATCGCACGGCCCGTCGGCCCCACGAAGGTGAGCTCCTTGTTCGCATCCCCCGACATGGTCCACTGCTTCGAGTGCACCCGTCGATGGTGGTGTTCGCACAGCAACGCAAGGTTGTCCAGATCGGTCGGCCCGTCGGTCTTCCACGGCACGATGTGGTGCACGTTCGTGAAGGTGACGTTGGTGCAGCCCGGGAAGCGGCAATGTCGGTCCCGGCGCATCACCTCCCGACGTTGCGCCCCAGTCGGATCCCTCCGGGCCCTGCCCTCGTACATCGTGTGCCCCTGGTCGTCGTCCACCGCGATCACCACGGTGGCGTCGCAGGCGATGCGCCGCACCGTCTCCGGGCTGATCAGCTCGCCCCGCTCCAGGTCGCCGGCCAGCTCGCTCGTCTCGCCCGCTCCGTCCACGAGCGCCGCCAGCGGTACATGGGCCACGACGACATACGACCCACCGCCGCCCCCGCTGTCACCCCGGATGGTTTGGACGAAGGCGTCGCACAAGCGGTGATCCCACGGCGTCTCGCCGTCGGACGGGAACTCGCGCGCCCGGGCTTCCAACCACGACTTCGTCTCGGTGTAGGTCTCGGGCGGCAGCTGGGCCGTCATCGTGCGGAAGGTGTCGTTGAAGCGCAACGACCGCAGTTCGTAGTCCTTCTCCGCCCGCCGCTCCAGGGCCGGACCCCGCTCCGTCCGTGCCAACTCCGCCAGCTCTCGCACCGAACAGGCCTTGGCCTGCTCCCGAAGCCCTTGGTCGGTCTCCGGTGTCGCGACAGCCATCACCGTACGGAACTTGTCGAAGCTGATCTCGCCCTCGCACAGCGACGCCGTCAGGTGGGGGAGGTCCCATGCTTTTTCGGCCACGTGGGCGTAAGCCCGGGCTGTCGGCTGGGAGACGCCGAAGCGCTCAACCGTCCACGACTCCGTCGCCGTCGCGCCCTC
This sequence comes from uncultured Acidimicrobiaceae bacterium, assembly GCA_963808355.1. Taxonomy (GTDB): domain Bacteria; phylum Actinomycetota; class Acidimicrobiia; order Acidimicrobiales; family RAAP-2; genus Bog-473. The sequence continues at coordinate 758,608 of CAWEFL010000002.1, read as the reverse complement.
GTCTCTGAAGGCTTCCCTCCGCCCCACCTCTCCCAGCATCTCCACGATCCGCCCATCCGCCGCCGCCCGCAGCCGGAAGAGCGCGTCCAGGTACTGGCCGAGCTCTTCGTTGGACAGCGACGCGACGACGACCGGGCCGAGGAGCGGCTCCAGCAGCACGAGGTTTGGATCCGGGATCTCCGCCATCGTCCACAGAACGGTCCCAACCCACCCGGCGTCACGCGACGTTCCCCACGAGAATTCCGTACTCAGATCTCGATCTCATTCCACCGACGACAAACTCGCCGAGGCCAGCGCCCCGTTCGAGCGCAGCGCCGACACCACGCCGGCCGCGGCGGCAACCCCTGCGAGCACGAAGCACGTCACCGTGAAGGCGTGTGCCGCACCCGACCCGGTCGGCCCGCCCGGGAGCACGTCGCCGCCCGCCACCACGAACACCGACCCCGTCAGCGCCAGCCCCAACGCCGTCCCCATCCCGCGCGTCATGTTCAGGACGCCGGACGCCACGCCCGCCTGCCGGTCCGGCGCGGCGCCCATGATCGAGGCGTTGTTCGGTGACGTGAACAGGCCCATTCCCGCCCCGACCATCGCCAGCAGGACGAGGATCCACCCCGTCGAAGGACGTAACGCACCGAGCACCACCAACCCCCCCGCCACCACGCCCATCCCCAGCACCGTCAGCGGCCTCGCCCCCACCCGGTCGGCCAGCCTTCCGGCCAAAGGTGCCACCACGCCGAAGGCCAGGGGCATCGCCATCAGCTCCAAACCCGACCGCGCCGTCCCGAGCCCCAATCCGCGCTCGAAGTAGAAGGGCACCAACAGCAGCACCCCGAACATCACCAGGTAGGACCCCATCCCGCTGCCGATCCCCGACGAGAAGCGCGCGTCACGGAACAGACCCAGGTCCAACATCGGGTCCCGCTGCTGGCGCTCCCACCACACGAAAACCACGCCGAGCACGCCCGCGGCCACGAACAGGAACACGATCACCGCAGAGCTCCACCCCAGCGACGCGCCGAAACTGATCCCGCACAACAGCGCCACCACTGCCGGAAAGAACAGCGCTAACCCCGCCCAGTCGAAGCGTACTCGCGCCGACAAATCCCGGGAGCGAGGGACCAGCACCACCGCCGCCACTGCACCGAACAGCCCGAAGGGTACGTTGACGAAGAAGATCCAGCGCCACCCGCCGGCCGCCAGCAGCAACCCACCCACCGTCGGGCCCATGGCCAGCCCCAAGGCCTGCGCGGCCCCCTGCAGTCCGATGGCCCGCCCGAGCGCACGTCGCGGAACCACCAGCACGATGATCGCCAAGGAATTCGCCTGCAGCATCGCCGCCCCGATGGCCTGCACCGCCCGCGCCCCGCACAGGACACCCAGGTTCGGTGCCAGCCCGCACAGCACCGATGCCAACACGAACACGACGAACCCGTAGACGTACAAGAGCTTGCGCCCCCACATGTCGGCGAATCGTCCGATCGCCGTCACGCTCGCCACCAACACCAGGAGATACGAGAGCCCCACCCACGTCACCGCACCCACTGACGCGTCGAATGTCCGCTGCAGCGTCGGCAACGCGACGGTCACGATCGATGCGTCCAGCTGCCCCATGAAGGCGCCCACGCACACGGCGGCCACGGCAAACCAGTGGGCGTCCGACCGCTCCCGCACCACCTGTGGACGTCTCGGCTCTATCAAAAGCCGGTCCCACGTCCAGGTCCACGGCCGTTCCGCCTCGTCCGTCAAGAGGCGGCCCCGTTCCACACGATCGGCACCGCCGCCCGGATGTCCCGCGCCGACGCGCCCACGAGCACGTCATACAGACCAGGCGAAGACCTCCAGTCCTTCGTGGTGACGTCCCAATAGCGGAAGGCGGCAGCGTCAAGTTCCCATTCGACCGTTTCCGGCTTGGCGGGATCCACTTCCACCTTCACGAACCCCGCCAGCTCCCGGTCGGGCCGGTCGACGGGGGAGTCGTGCGCGCGCACGTAGATCTGCACCACCTCCGTACCCCTCCGCTCGCCCTTGTTGACCAGCCGTACCCGCACCTTGTCCGCCGTCACCTCCACTTCGTCGTAGACGATGTCGCCGTACGAGAGGCCGTGGCCGAAGCAGAACGCCGGCGCAACCTCGGCGGTCTCGTAGTGCCGGTACCCCACGAGCAATCCCTCCTCGTAGAACACCTCTCCGTTCACGCCTGGATAGAGGCGCTTGTCGGACCCGGTCGGCCCGTCCTCCACGCGGACGGGGAACGTGACGGGGAGTCGCCCGGCCGGTTCCGACCGCCCCACCAGCATGTCGGCCAGTGCGTCCGCCCCCTCCTCGCCCGGATACCAGGTCATGAGGACCGCGCCGGCCCGCTCCGCCCACGGCATCTCCACCGGCGAGCCCGCGTTGACGATCACCACCGTGCGCGGGTTTGCGTCCAGCACCGCCTCTATCAACTCGCGCTGACGTCCGGGCAGCGAGAGGTCGGGACGGTCGCGCCCTTCGGACTCCCATTGTCCGTTCGACCCGACCACCACGACGGCCACGTCCGCCTCCCGGGCGGCCGTCACGGCCCTCTCGAACTCGTCATGGACAGGCGGCCGCGCTGCCGCCAGCCGTACCCCGAGCAGCGGGAGCCGTGCCGAGCGAGGCCAGAGCTCGATCGTCAGCGCATAGGACCGCCCCGCCGTCAGCGTCACCTCGTCTTCGACGAGATCGCTGCCGAGGCCGTAGAAGCTCTCCCCGCGTGCGGGGTCGGAATTGTCGACGACGACGTCGCCGTCCAGCCGGAGCATGCACCGCCCGGCGCTCTCCAGCCCCAGCCGCCAAACGCCGCTGACGTCGGGGGTGAACGTCGCCCCTATTCGGACGGCGAACGTGCCGGCGTCCAAGCCGGGGCGAAGCGGCCCGACCCAAAGCATGCGGGCGGCGTGCGTGAGCTCCGCTTCCACCGGCGCCGCCGTGCCGTCGAGAGCGGGCTGCTCCGGGCTGTCGAAGTACTCGGCCAGGAAACCCCCGCCGCCACCGATCAGGCGCATGTCGATCGGTGCCAGGCCCTTGTCGAGTCGGCACCCCACCTCGAAGGCCACCGTCGCGTCCGGGAGACGCTCGGCCAGCGTCGCGGCCATGCTGCGCCGCCGGTGGGGGGTCACCTCCGAGCTGCCGCCCCCCATGGCGAGCTGCGACGCGTTGGGGCCGACCACCGCGACCGACCTCACTGCCGTCGGGTCGAGCGGCAGCAGCCCGTCATTCACCAGGAGCACGGTCCCCTCAGTCGCCACCCGCCGGGCCACCGCCCGCCGCCCCGGGTCGTCCTCTTCCTCTTCCTTTTTCCTACCTGTCGCCGATCCCACGTTCGTCCGCTGCATGAGCAGGAGCATGTGCCGCACCTTCTCGTCGACGACGGACTCGCCGACGAAACCCTCCTGAACGGCCTCCGCCAGGACCGGCCCCAGCCAGACCGGCGGACCGGGCATCTCCAGGTCCAGGCCCGCGCTTGCTGCCTCCCGCGTCGAATGGGTCCCGAACCAGTCCGACATCACCAGGCCGTCGAAGCCCCACTGGTCGCGCAGGACACCCCGGATCAGGTCAGGCTGCTCCCCGCACCAGGTGCCGTTCACCTTGTTGTAAGCGGTCATCACGGCCCAGACACCGGCCTCCCGCACGGCCGCTTCGAACGGCACCAGGTGGATCTCGTGCAGCGTCCGCTCGTCGATCTCGGCCGAGATCGTCATCCGTTCGTATTCCTGGTCGTTGCAGGCGAAGTGCTTGATGCAGCACCCGACCCCTCCCTCCTGCACCCCCCGCACGTACGCCACCGCCAGACGTGCCGTCAAGAACGGGTCCTCGGAGAAGGACTCGAACGTCCGGCCGGCGAGCGGTGTCCGCACGATGCAGACGGTCGGGCCGAGGATCACGTGCACGCCCTTGCTCCTGGCCTCACCGGCCAGCGCCGCACCCAGCTCACCGACGAGGGCCGGGTTCCAGGTCGCGCCCACCGCCATGCCGCAGGGGAAGGACAGGGACCGGCGCCCGATCATCGACTCGCCCCGCACCCCCGACGGCCCGTCCGACACCTTGAGCGATTCGATCCCCAGGCGCTCCACCGCCGGCACCGTCCACCACGTCCCACCCGCCGTGAGCGAGCACTTCTCCTCCAGCGTCAACTGACCGACGATGTCGTCCATCCCAGCCTCCTCTCCGTCACCAGGTGTCCACGAAAGGCCGCGCCGGGCGCCGGCCGGTGGACCAGTGCTCAGCGGGCCCAGCCGACTCCAGCGCATGGACGAAACGCGACCGGGTCGCCGCCGGGTCGATCACGTCATCGATCTCGAAGTGCGCCGCCACGTTGAGCGCCTTGCCGTGCTCGTAGGCGCGGAACACCATGGCTGAGAACGCCGCCTCCCGTTCGCCGGGATCGTCGATGCGGTCGAGCTCGCGCCGGAACCCGAGCCGCACCGCCCCCTCCAGGCCCATCCCGCCGAGCTCGCCCGTCGGCCAGGCGACCGTGAAGAGCGGCCGCCGGAACGAGCCGCCCGCCATCGCCTGCGCCCCGAGCCCGTATCCCTTGCGCAGCACCACCGTCGCGAAGGGCACGGTGAGCGACGCCCCCACGACGAACATCCGGCTGACTCGCCGCACCAGCGCGGTCTCCTCTGCCTCGGGGCCCACCATGAACCCGGGCGTGTCGCACAGGAGCAGCAGCGGCAGCCCGAAGGCCTCACACAGTTGCATGAAGCGGGCCGCCTTGTCGGCACACCCCGCGTCGATGGCGCCGGCCAGATGGAGTGGGTTGTTGGCGATCACCCCGACGGGCCGACCCTCGAGACGGACGAGGGCGGTCACCATTCCTGGGAAGAAGGACGGGCGCAGCTCGAGCACCGAGCCTTCGTCGGCCAGACCGTCAACGGCCCTGCGGACGTCGTACACACGCCGCCGATCGGGAGGCACGACGTCTCGCAACAACGCTTGGTCCGGCTCCGACCACTCCGCCACGTCCCCCTGGAAATAGGACAGGTACCGGCGGGCTACCTCGACGGCCTCCTTCTCGTCGGCGGCGAGGACATCGACCACCCCGTTCGGCACCTGCACCGAGACCGGTCCCACGTCCTCCGGGGCGAAGACGCCGAGCCCGCCGCCCTCGATCATGGCGGGGCCGCCCATGCCGATGTTGGCGTCGGGGGTGGCGACGATGACGTGGCAGCATCCCAGAAGCGCGGCGTTGCCGGCGAAGCAGCGTCCCGACACGATGCCGACGAGCGGCACCTTCCCGCTCAGGGCGCCGAAGAGCGCGAAGGCCTCCGTATCGAGCCCGGTCACGACGGCCATGTCGGTGTCACCGGGCCGGCCACCGCCACCCTCGGCGAAGAGGACGACGGGCAGACGAAGGCGATCCACGAGCGCGAACAGGCGGTCCTTCTTTCGGTGGTTCATCTGACCCTGGGTCCCGGCCAAGACGGAATAGTCGTACGACAACACGGCGCAGCGAGAACCTTCGCGACCGAAAAGATGGCTGTTGACCCGTCCGATCCCCGTGACCAGGCCGTCGGCCGGCGTGTTGGCGGCCAGGTCCTCGGCGCTGCGGCGCGCCCGCTGGGCGGCGACAACCAGGTCGCCGTACTCCTCGAAGGACTCGGGGTCGCAGAGGTCCTCGATGTTCTCGCGCGCCGTCCGACGTCCTCCGGCGTGACGACGCTCGGTCGCCTCGGGGCGGCCCGCGTCGAGCGTTTGGGCGACGCGGGCCCGCAGCTCGGCCAATTCGGGGCGGACTCCGGAGCCGAGCGGGAGCGACTCGGGCGTCGGCTCGGTGGCGGACAGAAGCGGCTCGTGGTCGGTGACGGTCATCGTCAGGATGACCTCGCCGTTTTGAACCGCGTCCCCGGCCGAGACCGCGATGGAGTCGATGACGCCGCTCTGGGAAGCCTGGAGGACGTGCTCCATCTTCATGGACTCGAGCACGACCAGGACGTCTCCCCCCGAGACGGCGTCGCCCGGCGCCACCGCGATCGAGACGACGGTGCCTGCGAAGGAGGCGACGAGGTCAGTCACCCTGCCAGATCGGGTACGGTACTTCGAACCCGACGGGGCTGCCCCAGGTGTTGCGATACGAGACCTTGTGGACCGGGATGCGCGAGGCGATGGCCCAGGTGCCGGTGGGGTAGCCGAAGCTCACGGTGCCCGAGAGGATCCAGCCCTCGTCGGCCGGGACGCCGAGGATCTCGAACGTCTCGGCCGGGTGGAAGAACTGGAGCAGCGCGGTGAGGCAGCTGCCGACGCCCTCGGCGCGGGCCGCAAGCATGGCGCTCCAGACGGCCGGATAGATAGAGCCCCCGGTCGGGTCGTGCTGGCTGAAGGGGAACAGGAAGAGCGGGACGTGTTCGAAGTGGTCGGCCAGCCACTGGGCCGAGCGCTGGACCTTCAGGATCTGAACGGAGTCCGGGTTGTCGGGGTCAGCGTGGGCGGCGGCGATCTGGTCCTTGTAGATGGTCTTCCAGAGTTCGCCCATCGCGTGCTGGTACAGGGGAGCGAGGGCGGCCTTCTTGTCGGGGTCGTCTACGAGGAGGAAGCGCCAGTTCTGCTGGTTGCCGCCGGAGGGGGCGCGGATGGCCGCATCGAGGATGCGCTCCTGGACCTCCTGGGGGACGGGCTCGGAGCTGACCCTGCGCATGGCGCGCGTCGTATACAAGGCCTCGTGGAGATCCATACGGCCCGACTGTAGGCCGGGTGGTCCCGGCGCACGAAGCCGCTATTTCCCAGTGTCCAACAGGACAATGGGCGGGGGCGGTGCTTTCTTGCTGGGAGGACTGTTCCTATGAGGTCGCCGTGCGTGCGGGGTCGTCAGGACGGCCCGAGGGCGCGACCAAAGGAACGTTGGCCGGCCTGTTCCGGATTGCGTCGAGCAGCGGTCCGACGGCCAAAAGCAACCCGGTCCAGACGAAGACGACTTGCCAGACCGGGAAAGGCAGAGCCGTGTCGAAGGGGTTGACCTTTGCTCGCCAGGTGATCGCCGCACAGGCCGCCACGCCACACCAAAGCAGGAGCGACCATGGTGACCACGATCGGCCCCGAGTGACGCTCCACACAATGAGTCCGAGCGTGAAAAGGATGACGAGTGGGGGGAGGATGTCCTCTCCAAGGATTCGCCGGTCTACCTCCAGGAAGTAGCCGTCGAGAAAGAACACGAGGAGCATCGCGGCAATCCATGCAACGAGCGAGCCACGGATGTGGCCGCGCACCACGTCCGCCAAGACGAGGGTCACCACGAGCGCTAGAAAGTAGTAGGCGATGAGACTCTGCTCGAAAACGAGCCGCAGACTCACACAGGCTGCGACCAGTGAAGCGACGGCCGGTGGCGTCAAGGCGGAGGAACCGAGGCGGCGTGCGGTCCAGGCGGACAACGCCATCGCGGCGACCACGGGTATGATTCGGGAGACGAGCACAACAGTGGCACCGTGGTGGGTCAGGTGCCACGCCATCGTCCCACCGACGGTGATCGTGTTCCCCGATCCGAGGGCGACGCCGCGAAGCACGCCGGGCGCGCCCGTCAGCAGGAAAGGTGCAGTAACAACCGCCGCGGCGACCAGGGCGCCTGCGGCAAGGCGCGGGCGCCCGCCCTGGTCCCGAGGTGCAAGGACGAAGAGCGGAGCGGCGACCAGAAGAGCGAACTGCTGAGACAGCACGGCCAGGCCGAGGAAGCCACCGGCGGCCAGCCATCGGGCACGGACCGCGCAGGCCATGGCAGCGAGGGCGAGCCCCAGGGCGACTAGATCCTGCGGGTGGAAATAAAAGGAGACCGCGATCCAGATCGGCGGGAGGCAGGCCAGCGCCAAGAGGGTCACCGGCTCCCAGCCACAGCGCCCTTTGCCCGCCGCGCGCAGCCAAGCGACCACGCCCGCCATCAGGACGAGCCAGCTCGTGAAACCGATCCAACGTGTGGGTAAATAGGCACCGGAATGGAACGCCCAGGGCCGCATGGCGGATATCGCTGCCGCGCAGTGCGGGCCCACGGCGCGGGGCGGGAACGGCAGGGATTGACCGACGTGGAAGAGTGCGGCCAGCGCACCGGAATAGAGCGGATAGACGGGTGCGATCGTCGGTTCGTGCGGCAGCGTCACCGAGGGATAGGCGCACGCCAGCTGCCCATGGGCGATGGCCCAGGTCGAGTACATCGACTCCGACGAGTCGATGGTTCCGGGCCCACCCGTGGCGGCGGCAAGCCCCACGAAGAGCGCCGTGGCGACGAGCCAGCCGGCGACGCACCATCCCGCGGACAGGGGCCGGTCGAGATAGGAGCTGACGGCCGACGTTGGTCGCGACGGTGTCATCTCGGGGCACGGGTGCGCGACGCCATCTCAGGTCACTTCGGCCGTCACCTCGATGCAGTTGAGAACCCCCGGGATCTGTCTGGTCCAACCGGGTTTGCAACGCCGGTCGAGCTCTGTCTGGGCCATGCCCGCGGTGCCGAATGTCCATCACGCCGGCTCGCAGGGAGTCCCCACAACCATCAATTGGGGGACTCGCTGGCCGGACGTCGCAGACCTCTCGGATCAGCCGATGTCCCCGAGTTGCGTCGGACCGACCGACACGGTTCCGCTAAACCGGGTGCTCTTGCGTGGTTTTGTACCAGTTTCGGGTGCCCGAAAGCGGATACGTTGGACGAAATGACGCTGGCGTCAGGCGTGTAGGGCCGGAACGTCCTTCCCATCGGGATGGCGCCGTCGCCATCCCGGCTCGGACGACGCGAACCAGCGCCGTGACCGACAGCGTCATGCCCCAGCCAACCAGCACCATCTGCCAAACCCACATGGCGGGAACACCAAATGGGTCGACGTTTGGCCAAGACGCGAACGTGCAGGCGATGAGCGCCACCCACGGCACGGCCTGCCAGTTCCGATTGCCCAGCAGGAGCTTCCAAGCGAGTGCTCCGGCCGCGACAGCGAGAACGCAGAGGCGGACGAAATCGGCCTGGTGATTGGCAATGTAGATCTGGCGTACGTCGACGGTGGACACCGCGAGGATCCAGGCGACCAACGCGCCACGCAGTCGGGCAGCCACCACATCGAGCAACACCAATCCGACCATGAGTCCCATGAAGTAGTACTCGAAGATCTGCTGCTCGAAGACCAGCCGGAGCCCGAGGGAGCACGTGATCAAGGCGAGCATCGCGGCGGAGCCTCGGGCGCGCTCGCCCAAAAGACGCACGACCCAAATCGCCAGGAGGGCCGAGATCACGAGCGGCGTGACGCGCGACAGAAGAACGAGCGGGGCGCCGTGGAGGTGGAGCCCAGAGACCACAGCGCCGCCGATACCTCGGGAATCGCCGGTTCCCAGGAAAACGGCGCGCACTGCGCCCCCAGATGTCACCGCCATCAAGGTGCCGCCTACTGCGGCAACGACCAGCCCCGCCGTCGCGCTGTAGGTGACGCGCCGCCCGCGAGGTGCCAGGAAGAACAGCGGTACGGCGACCAGCGTGGTGTATTGCTGTGACATCACCGCCAGCCCGATGAGCAGGCCGCTCCAGCCCCACCGATCCCGTATGGCGGTGGCAACGGCGGCCAGTGCGAGCCCGAGAGCCAAGAGGTCCTCGGGGTGGAAGGTGCTCTGTAAACAGGCCCCCACCGTCGGGACGCAGGCCAGTACAGCCAACGTCATGGGCTCCCAGCGGCGGCGTCCGCGCCCGGTGGCGCGGAGCAGGCCCACGGCGCCGCCGAGCAAGGCGAACCAGCCGAGAAAGCCGATCTGCACGGTGCGGTAAATGGCCCCGCTCTGAAGCGACCAGAAGTTGATGGCAACGAAGCCCTGTTCGCAGTGTGGACCCATCGCAGACCGCTGCGGGAATGGCACTGAGTGACCGATGTGGGCGAGCGCCGCCACACCCCCGGACAGCAGCGGGTAGAGGGGCGCCGTGATGTTGTAGCCACGTGGGAACGCGCACGACGTCAGCCCATGGGCGATGGCCCAGGTACTGAAGACCGACTCGTAGGTGTCGCTTTGTCCAATCCCTCCGAACGCGGATACGAGTAGGAGGAACAACGAGGTGGCCATGCACCAGCCCAACACGCACGACAGGTCTGATATGGGCGTGTCCAACCACGCGCCCATACGACCCCGCACAGGGAGCCCGACACCTACCGCCTTACAATCCGCCAAGATTAAGGCAGTATCCCAGTTCCCTTCGGCGAACTCAACGGGCCGATCGGCCTGTCCTGCGCGGACTCCTGGTTTCTCGAGACCCCACAGGAGAGGACTCCCATGGGGTTGGAGCCGTCAGTTGCCCTCCCTGACTGTCGCACCCAAGCGATGGCCCGCGACGATGTCGAAGACGTCAGGCCGTCGTCGCCTCGTTCACCAGGCGCAGCCTCTCGATCGCGTCGATGTACTCCTCGACCATCCCGAGCACGACGTCCTTCGTCCGCCGCACCGACGTGGCCCGGCCGATGATCTGCCCGCACGGGTTGAAGTTCACGTCCCGGGCTTCCTCGGGGTAGGCGTGTCCCCGGGACACGCAGTCGATCGCCACCATCATCTGCAGCGGCATACCGAGCGGCTTCGGGTTGTCCGGCGCCTCCCAGGCATCGGTCCAGTCGTTCCTGAGTAGGCGGCAGGGCTTGCCCGTGAACGAGCGCGAGCGGACCGTGTCCCGCGACGTCGCGTTGAGGTACGACTCCATCTGCTTGGGCGGCACGTCGGCCTCTTCGACGGTGAGCCACAGCGACCCCGTCCACACACCGGCCGCGCCCATGACCATGGCGGCGGCCATTTGGCGACCCGACCCGACGCCGCCCGCCGCCAACACCGGCAACGGCGACACGGCGTCGATCACCTCGGGCCAGAGCACGATCGACCCGACATCCCCCGTGTGGCCGCCACCCTCGGAGCCCTGGCAGATGACGATGTCCACACCCGCCGCCCTGTGGTTCAGGGCGTGCTTCACCGAGCCGGCCAGCGCCGCCATCAGCATCCCGTGGTCGTGCACCTGGGCGATGACGTCGTCGGGGGGCGTCCCCAACGCGTTCGCCACCAGCTTTACCTTCGGATGGCGGAGGATGACTTCGACCAGGGGCGCTGCAGTCGCCGCCGTCCACCCGAGCAGCTCGCGCCGGGGGCCGCCCTCCAACTCGGGCACACCGTGGTCGGCGAGGATCTTCTTGGCGAACGTGCGGTGCTCATCGGGGATCATCGCCCGAAGCTCGGCCTCCAGTTTGACCGGGTCGATTTCGTCCATGCCCTCGTACTTGCCTGGGATGACGATGTCGACCCCGTAGGGACGGTTTCCGACGTGCTCGTCCAACCACGCCAGCTCCACCTCGAGCTCGTCGGCGCTGAAGCCGACGGCGCCCAGCACCCCGAGGCCGCCGGTATTGGACACCGCAGCCGCCACGTCGCGGCAATGGGTGAAGGCGAAGATCGGGAACTCGATCCCGAGGCGTTCGCAGAGCTCATTGTGCATCGGGGAATCCCTCCTGATCGGGACGGGCCGGCTCATTGCAATGGTGCATGCGTGACCTGGTTGCCCAGCCTACCGCCCGCTACTAGAACAGATTCTACTTTTGTCCGCTCGGTCCCGCAGGACCGCAGTACCGGCCGCACGAGGGAGGGACGACCACCCATGCCCATCCGCACCGACCCCGTCCTCCCCGAAGACGAGTGGCAGCTCCGCCTGGAGCCGCCCACCGACGGCTCGGGCATCGGCACGCTCACCCTCGACCATCCCGAGAAGCTCAACGCGTGGTCCTGGGAAGCGACGCGGCAGCTGGGCGTCTTGGCCGACCGCGCCCGCTTCGATGACCGCATCCGCGTCCTCCTCCTCAAGGCCGAGGGTCGCGCCTTCTGCGCCGGCATCGACCTCGGCCTGCCCGAGGACCGCGTCACCGGCCGCTCGCCCGCCGAGAAGATCCGCAACTATTACGAAGGCATCCGCTGGGTGCACGAGCGCTTCCGCGTCTTCTACGAGCTGCCCCAGCCCATCGTCGCCGCCGTGCACGGGTACTGCCTCGGCTTCGGCTTCGAGCTCGCCCTCATGTGCGACATCCGCGTCGCGGCCGACGACGCCGTCTTCGCGCTCCCCGAGGCCCAGGTCGGCGTGTCCGTCGACGCCGGCGGCGACCTCCGCCTGGCCCACGAGGTCGGTGCCGGTCACGCCAAGCTCCTCGCCCTCACCGGCCGCCGCATCACCGCCGACGAGGCCCACCGCCTCGGCATCGTCCAACAAGTCACCACGCCCGACGAGCTCGTCCCGAGTGCCACCGCCATCGCTGCCGACATCGCGGCCAACGCACCTCTCGCCGTCCAGTCGATCAAGCGGACCATCGACGCGTTCGCCTACCGCGGCCTGACCGAGGCCCTCAAGTTCGAGGCCATGAGCGCGTCTGTCGAGTTCGTGTCCGACGACATGCCGGCCGGCTACGCAGCGAAAGCCAACAAACGGCAGGCTGAATTCGAAGGGAAGTAACCGCCCGGTTCCGCCCGGACCGTACCGGCGGGACCCGGTCAGGCGCTGGCCCACCGCGTCTCTTCCAGCTCCGGCTCGCCGGCAGATACGCCTGCCTCGTCTTCTTGATCGGCGAACTGGGTCCGATAGAGCTCGGCGTAGAGCCCGCCGGCTGCGAGCAGCGCGGCGTGCGTCCCCCGCTCCACGATCCGCCCCCCGTCGATCACCAACAACTCGTCGGCCTCACGCACCGTCGAGAGTCGGTGGGCGATCACCAACGACGTCCGTCCCGCGAGCGTCTCCCGCAATGCCCGCTGGACGGAGGCCTCCGACTCCGAGTCCAGGTGTGCGGTGGCCTCGTCCAACACCACAATGTCGGGCGCCTTCAACAGCAGCCGAGCCAACGCGACCCGCTGCTTCTCTCCGCCCGAAAGCCGGTAGCCGCGCTCGCCGATGACCGTGTCGAGCCCATCCGGCAGGTCCTCCACGATGTGGCCGATCTGGGCCTGGTCGAGCGCTTCGATCACCTCGGCCTCGGTGGCCTCCGGCCGCGCGTACAGCAGATTCGACCGCAGGGTGTCGTGGAACAGGTGCGGGTCCTGGGTCACGACGCCCACCACGTCACGGAGCGACGCCATCGTCGCCTGCCGCACGTCGATCCCACTGATCCGCACCGCGCCGCCCGAGACGTCGTAGAGGCGCGGCACGAGGTTGGAGATCGTCGTCTTCCCCGCCCCCGACGGCCCGACGAGCGCCACCATGGTCCCCGGCTCCACCCGGAACGACACCCCGTGCAGGACCTCGCTGCGCAGGCCTGACTCCAGTACCGCCACCGATTCCAGGGACGCCAGTGAGACCTCCTCCGCGCTTGGATAGGTGAACCGCACGTCCGAGAACTCAATCGACGCCGACCCCCGCGGCACCGGGACCGCATCCGGCGCCTCGTCGATCACCGGCACGATGTCCAACACCTCGAACAGGCGTTCGAACGAAACCAGCGCTGTCATGACGTCCAGGTTCAAATTCGAGAGCTGGGTCAGCGGCTGGTACAACCGGGTCAGGTAGCTGGTGAGCGCGACGACGGTCCCGACGGCGAGCGCCCCGTGCACGGCCGCCACGCCACCGACCCCGTAGACGATCGCCGTCGCCAGCGACGCCGTGAGCGTCAGCGAGACGAAGAAGATCCGCGCGTACGTCGCTTGTGCGATCCCGATGTCCCGCACCCGGGCCGCCTTGGTGTCGAACGAAGCCGCCTCCGCCTCGGGCCGGCCCATCAGCTTCACGAGCATCGCTCCGCCCACCTGAAAACGCTCTTGCATGACCATGTTCATCTCGCTGTTGAGGTCGTAGCCCTCCTTGGTGAGCGCGCCGATGCGGCGGCCGACGAACCGCGACGGCACCAGGAACAACGGGACGAGCAGCAGCGCCGCCAGCGTGATCTGCCAGCTGAGGAAGAACATGGCGATGACGACGATCACGACGGTGACGAGGTTCCCGACGACGTTCGACAAAAGATCGGTGAAGGCCTGTTGCGCGCCGATGACGTCGTTGTTGAGCCGGCTCACGAGCGCGCCGGTCTGGGTACGAGTGAAGAAGGCGAGCGGCATGCGCTGGATATGCCGGAACACCTTCGACCGCATGTCGTAGATCAGGCTCTCGCCCATATAGGCGGAGATCCGCCGCTCGGTAAGCGCCAACGCGCCGTCTGCCAGCGCCAACCCGGCCACCAGGACGGCCAGCCAGATCACCAGGTGGGCGTCCTTCTTCAGGATCCCGTTGTCGATCAGGCTCCGGAGGATGAGCGGGTTCACCGCCGCAATCACGGCATCGAGGATGACGACCGGGACGAAGATAGCGAGGATCTTCCGGTAGGGGACGGCGAAGGTGAGCATGCGCCGCGCCGTGCCCTTTTTGACCCGGTGCTGCAGGACGGCCCGGTCCTGGCGCACGGAGCGCATCCCGCCCCAGCCGCCCCGGCCCATCCCATGACCCCGCATTGCCACGGCCTCAACCTACTGTCGCCTTCGCGCGTTCCCGCCGGGCGGTACCACCCAGGGGCTTCCCTTGCGTCCAACACTCTCGGCGCCCTACACGGGACTCGTGATCGGGAGATCGGGAGCGACCCTTTTCCGCCTCTAAGGCGGGTGCACATGATGTGGTCGTGTCTGCCATCGCAACGGATTCACAACAAACGGCATTCAGTGACCAATGGCCGTAGCAGCACAACGGTCGTTGAATATATGTTTCGTCTCAACCCAAAAGGCTTGGCGACCAGGCGGTAGATCAGATTGTCGAAATACTCGGTATTCCCCTGCCGGTATGGCGTTGCCCTGGCATCAACGGCGTAACCCCAGTGACATGGCGCTGAAGCTGACCGGGCGGGGAAAGGGTCCCGCGGCCGATACCGCCCCCGCGGACCGCGTCCCGACGGCGTCCGGCAATGGGGCCCCGGCGCCGGAGAAACCGACTCGTTCGCGCCGCGGCCGACATGCCGCGCGGGAGGCGGCGGAAGGCTCGGTCACGCCCTCCGCGGGCCAGCCGACGACCGAGCAGGCGCTCGCGCAGGTACTGCTTCAGAGCGGGCGCGCCTCCGAGTCCGAGATCAGTCAGTCCCGGATCCACCAGGACGAGTCGGGCGGGAGACTCGGCGACATCCTTGTCGAGAGGGGCGTGATCGGCGAGCGCGACCTTGCCGAAGCGCTCGGAATGGTCTTCGAGCTCCCCGTCGTAGACCTCCGACGGCAGAACCCGGAACCCGATGCCATCGCGCTGGTCTCAGAGGACGTCGCTCGTCGTCACCTGGCGGTACCGCTACGACTTGACGAAGGCACCTTGCAGGTGTCGGTGCCCGACGTGCCGAGCGACGACCTGCGGGAGCTGCTCAGGGAGCAGACCGGACACCGGGTCGACTTCGTCCTCGCTCCGACAACGGACATCCGATGGGCCATCGACAGCAGGTACCGGGCCATCGGTGGGGTGGACCGTCTCGTGGAGGCGTTCGAGGCGGTCGAGCTCGAGCGCAAGAAGGAGAACGAGACTGGCGCGGCCGAGATGGTCGACGACGACGCCCCGGTGGTCCAGGTCGTCGCGCGCATCCTGACCCAGGCCCAACGAGACCGAGCATCGGACGTGCACATCGAGCCGTCGCAGGATGTCGTCCGGGTCCGCTTTCGGATCGACGGCGCCTTGAAGGACATCTTGATGCTGCCGGCGAACATGGGTTTGGGCTTGGTCTCACGCATCAAGATCATGGCCGGCATGAACATCGTCGAGCGCCGGCGTCCCCAGGACGGTCAGTTGACGACCGAGATCGACGGGGTCAGCACCGACGTGCGCGTCGCCACAGCCAGCACCATCTGGGGTGAGAAGTGCGTCATGCGGATCCTCGACAAGACCCGCTCGGTGCTCCGCCTCGGTGACCTTGGCATGCCCGAGGACACCCACGACACTTACTCCAAGCTGACCCGGGCTCCGTTCGGCATGGTCCTGTGCGCCGGGCCGACGGGGAGTGGCAAGACGACGACGCTCTACGCGACGCTCACGGAGGTCAGCGACCCCTCACGGAACGTCATGACCATCGAGGACCCGGTCGAGTTCATCTTCCCGTCCATCAACCAGATCCAGACGAATGAGCAGGCTGGTCTCACTTTCGCGACCGGCCTGAAAGCAATCCTCCGGCAGGACCCCGACGTCATCCTGGTCGGCGAGATCCGTGACGTGGAGACAGCCAGGATCGCGGTCCAGTCCGCCCTGACCGGGCACTTCGTGCTGTCATCTCTCCATGCCACCGACTCGGTGTCGGCGCTCCACCGTTTCCTGGACATGGGGATCGAGTCGTTCCTGATCTCCTCGTCGGTGATCGCCATTGTGGGCCAGCGGCTCGTGCGGCGAATTTGCCCTTCCTGCAAGACGCGGTACCAGCCCACGAACGAGGAGTTGGCGTTCTACGAAGAGGGTGGGGGTGCTCCCAAGCAGGACTTTTGGCACGGGACCGGGTGTAATTTCTGTGGGGGCACCGGCTATCAGGACCGGATCGGCGTCTACGAAATGCTCCAGATGACCCCGGAGATCAAGAGGCTGATTGTGGGCTGGGCCACCCAGGATGAGCTCCGGCGGCTGGCCCAGAAGCAGGGGATGCGCACCCTCCGTGAGGAGGCGATCAGCCTGGTTGCTCAAGACATCACGACTATTTCCGAAGTAATACGCAGCATCTATGTCGTCTGATGCGGCCTTGGCGAGCCGTAGCCCAGGGCGGGGGTAAGCGATGAACAAGTTCAAATACAACGCTCTGGACGATTCTGGAAAGAAGATTTCCGGAGTCGAGTCCGCTGCGACGAAGAGCGCGGCTCACCTGGCACTGCTCGATCGCGGTCTGCAATCGGTGCAGATCTCCCAGCAAAAGAGCGTCCTTCGGTTCGAGATCACCAAGAAGAAGGTGGCCCGCAAGGACCTGATGCACTTCTCTCGGCAGCTGGGCGTCTTCGTGAAGGCGGGCATCCCCATCATGGAGGCGCTGGAGGTCATCGGCACGGAGACCACCGACAAGGTCCTCAAGGCCACGATCATCGACATGATCGACCGCCTTCAGGCGGGCGACACCTTCGCGTCGGCGGCAGCGGCACACCCCGAAGCGTTCCCCGACTACTACTTGGGAATCCTTGGTTCGGCCGAACTCACGGGGACGCTGGACGTGGTGCTCGATCAGCTGGCGGAGTACATCGAGCGCGACATCGACGCAAGATCCAAGGTCACCGGAGCCCTCATCTACCCTGGCGTGGTCTTCGTCATGGCGATCGTGACCGTCATCATCCTTGCAACGTTCGTGCTCCCTCGCTTCAAGACCTTCTTCGACTCGTTTCACGCGACGTTGCCGCTTCCCACCCGCATCATGCTGGGCGTGTCGAACTTCATCTCTAACTGGTGGTGGGCGATCCTTGCCCTCATCCTCCTCCTTGTCGCCGGCTTCATGGCGATGCGACGGAACGACTCGAGCAGGGCGTTGCTCGATTCGGTGATCTTGAGGTTGCCGGTCGCGGGGGACATGGTCCAGGCGGTGATACTGGAGCGAGTCTGTCGGATCCTCTCGTCCATGATCCACGCCGGGGTGGCGTTGCCCGAGGCCATGTCTGTGACGGCAGCCGCCGCCAACAACGCGGTGTACAAGAGGGGGCTATTCGAGGTCCGCGAGGAGATGATGGAAGGCGAGGGACTCTCCGATCCCATCGCACGTACGGGTCTCTTTCCCGGCGCGGCCCGCCAGATGTTCAGGGTGGGCGAGGAGACGGGAACGCTCGACGAGCAGCTCGAGTTGGCCGCGTCCTACTACAACCGAGAAGTGGACATCCGGGTCAAGCGTTTCACGAGCTTGTTCGAGCCGGCGGTGATCATCTTCATGGGTGTGATCGTCGGCTTCGTTGCAGTGGCGCTCGTCTCCGCGATGTACGGGATCTACCACCAGGTGCACGTGACATGAGGTGAACTTGCCCCAACGCAGAGGGTGAGAGTGCTCGCATCCCGAGGTGGATGGAGGCCCGACGCACAAATTCCCGGAACAACCGGGAGGGGGGTTCACACTTATAGAGTGGTTGGTGGTGCTCGCCATCCTGCCGTTGGCGGTGGGAGCGATCGCGGTCGGCCCGCTGACGACCGTGCAGAATGGGAACCCGACGACCAACAGGTCTCGGACTCCCAGGCAGGGACGGTCTCGGCGAACTTCGTCCAGGACGTCCAGGGAGCCTCGGCGATCACCACGGACAGCACAGTGACCGCTCCGCCCTCGTGCGGTTCGACCG
Source organism: uncultured Acidimicrobiaceae bacterium (assembly GCA_963808355.1). GTDB lineage: Bacteria > Actinomycetota > Acidimicrobiia > Acidimicrobiales > RAAP-2 > Bog-473. The sequence continues at coordinate 740,398 of CAWEFL010000002.1, read as the reverse complement.
CACCCATCTTGAGCCTGCAGTGGACGGCCGGCGCGACGCTGGACGTCAGTTCCTACCTGGTGCAGCCATGGGGGTCGACGTACGGGCTGGTCCCGGTCCCTGTGCCAGAACTCCGCCACGACGCCCGCGACGATGCGCGTGCACTCGCGAGACGTCCCGAGCAACCTGGCCCCCCTGATCACCGGTGTCTCCTGTACGGGTCTTTCGTGTCCGAACGCCGCCGCCCGCTGGACGCCTACCGCCGGCATCTCCGGGTGACGCTGGGCGTGACGGCGCAACTGACTGGGAACCAGCTCCTAAAAGTACATGCTTGTCGGCGTGCCGGACGTCGTGTTCAGGCAATAACTACCAGCGAGCCGTCGTCTACTTCGACGACTTCTCGAGCTCCAGCATCGACGACCGCAACCCGTTGGGCGCACAGACGACATGCGGGAGCAGCATGACGGTCTAAAGCTGGGTCGTCGAGTTGAGTATGACGACCTAACGCGAGGCTTGAATCGGACGAAAGAGGAGAGGTTGTAATCGGCCTTGTTGTTTGTTTTTAGACCGGCGCCCGAGTCAATGAGCCCTGGTGCAACAAATCGCGCTTCTAGCAGGACAACGCGCTGGTAATAGGGGTGAAATCGTCCTAGAGAGAGAGTTTTCGGTCTAAAGTTGCTTGCCGTCTGTGTCGATAAATCTGAAGTAAGTACCGCCCTTGTAGGCATTGGCGAACAGGGGCATTCAGTAATTGTTCGGCGAAACCTAGGGAACCCGGAGAGGGCCCTTTTCACGAAAGGCGGCAAAAGCCGTATGCGCTACACATTCCAACAGATCCGCGACCGGCGGCGCGCAGAGGGCAAGCGACCGGGACTCATCGAGACCGGCTTTACCCTCATCGAATTGCTCATCGTCATTGTCGTGCTCGGCATTCTGGCAGCGGTGGTCATCTTCGCCCTGGGCGGCGTGACCAGTCAGAGCGCTCAGTCGGCATGCAACGCCGACGCCAAGAGCGTTGAAGTCGCCGTTGCAGCGTACAACTCACAGAACGGGGCTTGGCCCGTCAACTCGACCTCGCTGATTACTACCTACCTGCGTCAGTGGCCGAGCAACGGCACCCACTACGCGGTCACCATGAGACAGCAGCGGCAACGTGTACGTCAACCCGAACAGCTCGACTGCTCAGACCACAGAGCCAGCAGCCAACTACGACTACCGCCAACCCGTGCGGGAGCGTGAAGTGATCGAAGCCGGACACGGCGGCTGAACACACTTGTTGTGAGGAGAAGTGCCCGGCCGATCCCTCGGCCGGGCACTTCTCGTTTGGTGAGGCCGATCATTCGTGCACGAAAGGACGTAAGGCAGTGAAGGTGACGAACACCGAAGCGATCTCCAAATGGCTCGAGATGCTGTGGAACGAGAGCGGCTCCGACTTGCTACTCAGCGGTGGCAGCCCACCCCGGATCCGTGTGGACGGGAGATTGCGACCCGTCGACGGCGAAGGGCCAATGACAGGAGAGGAGGTCGATCAGATCGTCCGATCTCTGCTCGATCCAGCGCAAGCCAAGACATTCGACGAGTACATGGACGTCGACTTCTCATTTTCGTGGGAGGACAAGGCTCGGCTCCGTGCGAGCGTGTTTACCCAGCGTGGCCTGACCGCTCTGGCCGTCCGTATGATCCCGACGCAAATTCCGACGTTCGACGAGCTGGGTCTGCCGCCGGTGGCAAAGTGGATTGCGGGTTTGCCGCGCTGGTCTCGTCTTGGTCACGGGGCCGACAGGATCCGGGAAGTCAACGACTCTGGCTTCTATCCTTGACCGCATCAACGAGACGCGATCGTTGCATATTCTGACAATCGAAGATCCGATTGAGTACATACACCGGCACAAGGTCGCCGCTGTCAGCCAGCGTGAGGTCGGCCTCGACAGCCCCTCCTTCGACCGCGCGCTCCGCTCGGCATTGCGAGAGGACCCCGACGTCATGCTTCTGGGAGAAATGCGCGATCCGGAGTCGATTCAGGTCGCGATCACGATGGCCGAAACGGGACACCTCGTCTTCGCGACGCTGCACACGAACGACGCGCCACAGGCCATCGACCGGATCATCGACGTCTTTCCGGACTGGCGTCAGGACCAGATCCGGGTGCAGCTCGCTGCCTCACTGGCGGGCATCGTTGCCCAACGCCTGCTGCCACGGGTCGGTGGCGGCCGAGTTGCGGCATTCGAGATTCTGGTGGCAACCCATCCGGTTCGGAACCTCATTCGCGAGAACAAGTCCAATCAGCTGCTCAATGTCATGTCGACCAGCCTGAGCGAGGGCATGCAACCGCTCGAGCTGAGCCTGGCTTCGATGATCAGCCAAGGCATCATCACCTATGACGACGCTCTGGAGGTGTCAGTGCATCCCAAAGAGCTGGACCGGATGCTCACTCGCCAGATGCAGATCGTGGATGAAGCGCGATCGACGGCGGCCGCCGGTTGACGCCTGACCCGCACCGCGGACCCCAACTCCCATACGAGCTCATCGCCGGAGTCAAGCCCTGTTCGGGAGGTTGGCTCCTCGCGTCCGCCAAGCTGCACGGTACGATCTTCGCGGCCGAGGAGTTTCGGGTGATCGAAACCTTCGTCGATGTGCTCGACCAGCGCCCCACCTTCGCTGTGATCGCCATCGAGGCGCCCATCGGGTATCTCGAAATGCATGTCGGCGGAGGGCGGCAATGCGATCGGGAAGCACGCACGATTCTAGGACCGAGGCGCGGGGCGGCAGTGCGGAGCGCTCCGGTCCGGGACCAAGTGGAGGGTGACGCCGGTGTGTCGCTCGCGGGTCTGGATGCCGTCACTCGTAAACTGATGCCCCGCTATCGCGAGATGGCGACAGAGATGGCCCCGTACCGACAGCGTCAAGTCTATGAGGTCAACGCCGAGTTGAGTTTCTTTCAGCTCAACGAAAACCACGCCTTGAAATACCCGAAGCGGACCGAGGCCGGGCAACAAGAACGTTTCGCGCTGTTAGCGAAGAAGATTCCCGGCGTGGACCGTATCGTGGATGCCGAGCTACGCGGCGTACCCCGTCCGCACATGCTCGACGTGGCAGCGTTCTTGTGGACAGCACGGCGTGTCTTCGCCAAGGCTGCCAACCGAATCCCTGAGGATCCTGAGTGGGACGAGTCAGGTTTGAGGATGGAACTGGTCCGCTGAATGTGCCCCGATAAACACCATTCGGGCGAGTTGGTGAGCAAGACTAGGCGGAATGGATCTGACGGAGCCGGCGGTCGAGAATCCGCGCAGTGAGCGCCTCAGTCGACTGCTCAACCGCAGGCTACCTGCGCGTCAATGTGTGTTGGGGTGGGTGGCCGCCACCATGGTCTTCATTGGGATGGTCGTCCTTCTCGGTGGGCCGACGACGAATGACGCACAAGAATCGATGTATTCGACATGGGCCGTCCAGCATGGGGACTTCTCATGCGCGTACCCACCGCCGCTTTCGCTGCAGGTCAAGATCTATCCGAACTACGCCCCTGGTCCGTATTCGCCACCTCTGTGGCCTTTGATCTCGGGTGGCCTCGCTGCCGTCACAGGGCTAGGCAAGGCTCTGCCCTTCCCCACGCAAGCTGAGCTCGGCCCAAACTGTTCTCACGCCTATGCCGCCATGTACCACTGGGCCCACCCGACTCGGGTTCTGTACTCAACGATCGGCTTTGGGTACGTCAGCTGGTTCGCCCTACTCACCGGCGCCGTCGCCCTTCTTCGCGCCGCAGGCCGGGGCCGAACCGGGTGGGAGGTGGCGGGCGTCATCCTGATTGCTCTGCTCCCTCCGGCGTGGGACGCGCTCATGAACGAATACCACCCCCAGGACCTTCTGGCGCTGGGCCTTTTGCTTGGGGCCTTAGCGTGCGCTCTCCGCCGCTCATGGCTTTGGTCGGGCATATTGATGGGCCTGGCGGTGGCCTCTCAGCAGTTCGCCTTGCTGGCACTCGCGCCCCTCTTCGTTGTGGCCACGGGACGTGCGCGATGGCGGGTTGCGGTCGGCGCAGTGTCAGCCGCGATCGTCGTCGCACTTCCATTCATTGCGACTTCGCGGCGTGCTTTCAACGCGATCACAATCGGGACGGGAAATTTCCCCTCGTACGGGGGCACCTGGGTCCGCTTCTTGCATCTCAGCGGGACGCCGCTGGTCTTGGTGTCGCGGGTGCTCCCAATCGTTGTTGCAATTGCTCTGGCATGGTGGCTCCTCAGGCAGCTTGGTGAGGAGGTACTCGCACCTGTGCCTCTTGTCTCGCTGATGACCATCTGCCTCAGTTTGCGCTTGGTCTTCGAGCAGAACATGTTCGGCTATTACTTCATGGCTATGGCCGTCATGCTTGTCTTGCTCGAGGCAATCGACGGCCGACTACGGGGAGAATTGCTCGCATGGGTGGCTATGGTCGTGGTCGCGTACAACGCCATTCCGTTCGGCCTCGCATACAACGCCGTTTCTTGGGGAGAGCGTGCGTCGATACTCCTGCCCGAAATTGCGATGGCGATCGTCTTCGCCCTGGTCATTCGGGATGCCGCACGCCGTCGCATCCGCTGGTACCTCGTGGCCTGGCTCGTCATCGCCGTGTGTGCCTTCGCCCGGTGGCCTCCATGGACCCAGACGTGGCCGAGCTGGAGCAATGCCTTCCGGCCGCCTTTTCACCACTGGACGTGGCAACTCATCTTGCTGCCCACTGGCATTGCCCTCGCGGGCTGGCCATTGATCAGCTATATGCGTCGCACAGCGGGAGACCTCACCGCTATAAGGACTGCTTCTGTCCGGGAGCTTAGGACGGAGTCAGCGCCCGCAAGCATCTGAATTTGCGTGGCGCTCACAGGGGCGCCGTGAAGGTCAAGCCATCTCGAAGGACCAGCGAGAACCCTGCAGCCGGTTCACCAAGCTGAAGCCGGCCGGCACACTTGGTTTGGGCCCGCGCCACATGACGCTCAGCGCGCGCGGCAGGCCTCTTCCTTCGCGTTCGGAACACCGCTGGCGTTATGCGGGATGGAACGGTCGCAACAGCCCTTGCCCGAAGAGAACCGCGACCGCGGTTCCGAGGGCCAGGAAGACGCCATAGGGGATTCGCGCCTGACGCTCTAGGCGCTTCGTCAGGATGAGGGCGATCCCTACCACCGCGCCGATCAGGTTGGCCGCAAAGAACCCCAAGATCACGTAGCGCCACCCGAGCCACCCCAACCCCAACCCCAACACCGGCGCGAGCCGCACGTCCCCAAACCCCAATAAACGAGGGCTTGCAAAGTTCATCAAGAAAAAGACCCCGAACCACCCTCCGGCGAAGACCCACGCCACCCAATACATGTGCCACGCGTCGTACACGCCGGCCGGTATCAACAGCAGGCCCGCCACCATAATCAGCAACGGGTACACGATCGCCTTCGGCAGCAGCAACCGCTCGACGTCGATCCACGACAGCGCCAGAAGCCCAGCGAACAACACGAGATATGCGGGCAGCGCCCAGTCGTAGCTGAAGCGCGCCGCTAGCCCGGCGAATAAGGCCGCGGTGGCCAGCTCCACCAACGGGTACTGCGCGGAGATCGGGCTGTCGCAGTGCCGGCACCGGCCTCGCAACCACAGCCACGAGATGACCGGAACGTTGTCTCGTGCGGCGATCGCCGTCCCGCAGGTCGGGCAGGCCGACGGGGGCGAGACGATCGACTGGTGCCGTGGCACCCGGTAGATGACCACGTTGAGGAACGATCCCACGGCCAGGCCGAAAACGGCGCAGAGCAGGATCAGCACGCCGAGCGGCGGCATCGACTAGCCCGCTGCCCTCGATGCCATGGCGGCGAACCATACCGTCCCCGACCGCCGTACCCGCTGATGCCGTCGAGCGCCGTTGGCCTGTGCTCCGGCGAAACTCAGCTCGGCTGAAGACGGCAGCCGCGTCTCCGCGGAGAAGCGGCACCCACGCCCCTAGCCGTTCGCGCCACCCGTCAGACCACGGTCGACCGCCCAACGTCCTCCCGGCCCCCTCCTTCCTCATGCGAACCACCGCCCTTCACTCTCTTTCCATTCAACAGGCGGGCGTCATCCTTGGCGCCCTAAATTTCGAGGACTCGGCTCGCGGCACAGCGATTCAGCTGATTCAATCCGGCCCAGTTTCTTACCGCCTCTAAGGCGAGTGAACATAACGTTGACAAGACCTGGTTGAGGGTGGTGGCACCCCAAACCAGAAACGATTCCGGGAAGTTGTCGGTCGTGTCAACGGATTCACAACAAACCGCACTCAATGACTAATGGCCGTGGCAGAACGAGAGCCGTTGGATTTATGTTTCGTCTCAAATCAAGAAGTTGACGACCAGGCGGTAGATCAGATTGTCGGTATTCAAGGTTGTGCCCCTGCAGCTGCGGCGTTACGGCATCGGCGGTGGTTCTGTCGGTTGGTACGGCTCGGATGGCGGATGCCGCATGACCGTCGTGCCCGTCTCGACGAGTCCACGCAGCGTCGAGGAGAACGACCAGGGGACGCTGCGCGACGCGTGCATCAGTCTCGTAGTTGCTCTCTTTATGTCCCTCGTTACGTTTTGTGTCCTCGGCCTCGCGCTGCACCTACTCGATTCTCGTTACTTCTTCAGCCCCGACCGCGCCATACAGCAACCCTGGGCATGGCTCTCGATCTTGGATCTGTCCGTGATATGGCTCATCTCGGGTCTGTTTCTCCAGATGCGAGCCGGGCGGGGATCGACGGACTGTGAGCTGGCGGCCTCTGCCGGCGAGACGAACAATAAAGACAGCGTCGTCATTGGTCAGAAGCAACGTCAGGGCCGGCCCTCGTCTCGCCGGCCGAATGCCAATGGGGAGGCCGCCGGATGGGCTGCCGCAGGTGCAAAACCAAGCAACAGCAACGACACGATTACAAATGCACGGTTGTGACAGCATGAGGCGCCACAGCTACCCCGAGCGGCTTCGCACGGCCCCCTTCGACGCGCTGGCACCGGTGGAGATGGTCAAGTCTGAGAAGGACCTAGAGGTCCTCAGTGCGACGGTTGTGTCCGGGGGCTCCGGGACCACCAATAGCGGCTACTGGGAGCGCGCGCTTGGCAAGGCTGCCTCCATCGGCGCTGCCGCTCCCGAAGCGCCGATGGGTGACGACGCGACAGCGGTGACGCAATGAGCCCGCACAAGAGAGGCCTGGACACCGAACAGATGGTGCCGACCGACCGGGTGGCTCCGGCCGACCCGATCACCCAAGCCCCGCCGTGCGGTGGCACCGAGCCGCTGGCAACGGCCAACCCTTCGACCAACGGCCACGCCCCGGCTTCCCGGCCCGGTGACGACTACTGGGCCAGGGCCACGGGCAAGACCTCGCCTCCGCCGCTCGCCGCCGTTCGACGCCGATCCGACGACACAGCTCCGCGTTCGTCAGAGGACGAGCAGCCAGCTGGCGACCCGGCAGCCAGCTACTGGGACCGGGCCAGGGGAGCGGCTCCCCGGCGCCCATCCCTACGCGAACGTCCCCTCGCTCCGCCTCCGGCTGCCGCTGTCGCGGTGGCTCCAGCAGCTCTCCAGGACGCTCGGATGACGGCCGAGGACACCGTGGCAGCCCCCATGGTCGTCGCTGCGCCTGCGTCGGTGCCGACCGAGAGCCTGGCGACCGGCGAGCCCGTCACCACCGTCCGTGGTGCACACGCTCGCAAGGAAGACCCCCTCGCCGCCGAAGTCCTCGGCGCCCACATCAAAGCCGACGACCCCCTTGCCGGCGCGGCCTGGGAGACCCAGCTCATCGAGGACGACGCGTTGGCAGACGCAGTCAGCGGTGCCCACGTCAAGGACGACGATCCTCTGGCCGCCACGTTGCGCCCGGGCCATGCATCCGCTGACCCGGTCGAGCCGCCCGGAAGTCGCTGAGGCAGCGGCCGAAGCGGTTCGGGCCAAGACGCGGCGGCGTGGTGCCCGTGGCTAGTGCCGCGGCGGCTCTGGCGGCGGCCTTCGGCGCAAGAGCGCCTACATCACTTGCCATGGCCAGCCAGCCTCCTCCTCCTCGCATGTAGCTGGACACTATGACGTCATTCGCGAAACTGGTTCCGTGAGCGAGTTCCCCGTTGCCTATCTCGACTCCATTTGACGAGGTCTGCTCGACTACTCGGCGAAGACGACGAACTCCGACCCGAGGTGGTCAGGCGCTAGCGGAACTACACGGCGGCGCTATTGTAGAACGCAGTCACCCCTGGCGCGATGGCTGAGGATTGGGCGGACTGTTCGACCTAACACGCGGACCACATCTAACCGGAAGCATTTCGAACTGCTCGTCGACGCCTACCCCAGATGTGGATGGGGGAGTAGCTCATTCGGCGGGGAAGGCCTGCTCCACCTCGTTAGACGTCGGCGTCGGAGAGGTGCAGGCGGCGGATCGTCGTCGCGATGTTCGAGTAGCCCATAAGTCGTTGGAGGACATGGACGTCCACCCCGCGGCCCAGCTCGTGACGCAGGCGTGGCGCAGGTGGTGAGGGAAGTGGCGACCGGACACACCCGCCTCGGTTCCGGTGCGCCGGACGATGTTGGCCACGCACGAAGGCGCAGCCTTCTTTGATTGGGGTCGCAGCGGCGCGAGCTCGGCTTGGCGAAGAAGAACACGAGGAAGGCAACTCAAGCGCACCGATCCGAGGTACTCGTTGAGGACCGGCACGAGCGGGAAAGCGACAGGTACGAGCCGAGGCTTGTCGCCCTTGCCCACTAAGGAGAGTCGCTGGCGTCGAGGTCCATTCCGTAGAGTCGCAGGCCCGAGATCTGCGGCGCAAACACGCGTAGTGCAAGTGGCCAAGACGGCGTGGTCCACGCTCCGGGTTGCCGGGGATCTCGGCCGCCGGGGAGGATCTGGTTGGCCTCGGCGTCGATATAGACCACGGTGCGGGCCTTTGCGCGCGCCGGGCCTTCTTCCAACTCGAGGTGGGGTGGACGGGGACGAGGTCCTCAGAACGCAGGTACTCCTAGAAGGAGCGCAGCGCGAACAGGGCCAACGCGGCGTGGCCGGGGCGATCCCTCGTGCGGCGAGCGCCGGCACCTGCGCCCTGATGTGCGACTGGTGCGGTTCGGAGGAGGTGGCTGCCGGAGCGCCGGCGTCACGCAGAACCGCCGACGGCGTGCACGCCCCCGTCGACATGGACGATCTCGCCCGTCGTCATCGGGAAGAGGTCGCTGAAGAGTGCGATGCACGCCTTCGCCACGACGTCGGCGTCGTGCACGTCCCATCCGAGCGGCGCGCGGTCCGCCCACGTGTCTTCGAACGCCGAGAAGCCGGGGATGGATCTGGCGGCCATGGTGCGCACGGGCCCGGCCGCGACGAGGTTGACACGGATGCCCTGAGGCCCGAGCTCTTTGGCGAGGTAGCGCGAAAGCGACTCCAAGGCGGCTTTGGCGACGCCCATCCAGTCGTAGACGGGCCAGGCCACTGACGCGTCGAAATCGAGGCCGACGACGCACGCGCCCCCGTTGGCGCCGGCGGCGGTCAGGAGGGGGAGGAACGCGTCCACGAGCGCCTTCAGGGAGTAGGTCGACACATTGAAGGCCACTGAGACGTCGTCCCAGCCTGCGGCGAACATTCCGCTTCCGAGGCAGTCCGGCGGGGCGAATCCGATGGCGTGCAGGAGACCGTCCAGACGGTCCCAGCGGGCCTGGAGCGCCTCGCCGGCCGCGGCCAACTCCTCTGGGCTGGTGACGTCGATCTCGAGCACGTCCGGCTCCACGGGGAGCTTCCGGGCGGTTCGGCGGGTCAGGCTCAGTGCCCGCCCCGCGCCGGAGAGCACGATTTCTGCCCCCTCCTCTTGGGCCAGACGGGCGACAGCGAAGGCCAGAGAGGCCTCCGTAAGGACGCCGGTGATCAAGAGCCGCTTGCCGTCGAGGAGTCCCACTGCGCCGGAGAGGTTATGCGAAGGTAGGGGCCGTGGACGTGGGTATTCTCGGTGGAACGGGCCCCGCGGGACGCGGCGTCGGGGCCCGGCTGGCCGAGGCCGGCGTACGGGTGACCATCGGCTCGCGCGACGCCGGGCGGGCGGCGGGCGTCGCCGCGGAGGTCGTCGGAAGGTGGCCGGGCAGGGGCCTCGAGATCTCGGGTGCGGAGAACGCCGGCGCGGCTGAGGCCGAGGTGGTCGTCGTGGCCACGCCTTGGGACAGCGCTGTCGCGACGGTGCGGTCGCTTCGGGAGCCCTTGACAGGCAAGGTTGTCGTCTCCATGGCCAACGCGCTGGTCAAAGAGGGGCGCGAAATGCTGGCCCTGATGCCGCCCCGAGGCTCCATGGCCGCCGCCGTCCAGGCGGTCCTGCCGGAGTCACTCGTGTCGGCCGCATTCCACCACCTGCCGGCCTCGGAAATGGAGGACCTCGAATCAGAGTTGGAAGCCGATGTGCTCGTGTGCTCCGATCACCCCGAGGCGACGGCGACCACGGTCGACCTGGTGGAGCGCATGGGCGGCTTGCGCCCGCTCGATGCGGGGAGCCTGGGCCAGGCCGCGGCCATCGAGGCCTTCACCGCCGTCTGCGTCACCCTCAACATCCGGCACAAAGCGCACTCGACGCTGAAGATTGTCGGCATTTAGCGGTGCGGCTCTACGACACGGCGCGGCGAGAGGTGGTGACGTTCGAGCCCGGCCCCTTCGTCACCATGTACTCCTGCGGCATCACGCCGTACGACGCGGCGCACCTCGGCCACGCAGCCGTGTACGTGTTCTTCGATCTGCTGCAGCGCCGGCTTCAAGACGCCGGCCACGAGACACGCTGTGTGCGGAACGTCACCGACGTCGACGATGACATCCTGCGCAAGGCAAGGGAACTCGGCGTCCACTATCTCGACCTGGCGGCCGAGGAGATGGCGCGCTTCGACGCCGAGATGAGCCTCTTGAACCTGCTGCCCGTCTACTCCGAACCGCGGGCGACGTCGGCGATCCCGGAGATCCTGTCGCTCATTGGGGCGGCGCTCGAGGGCGGGCATGCGTACGAGTCCGGTGGCTCCGTCTACTTCAGTGTGGCGACCTTCTCCGATTTCGGTCGCGTCAGCGGATTCGGTCGGTCCGAGATGCTCGCCCTGGCGGCCGAGCGGGGGGGACATCCCGAGGACCCCAACAAACGTGACCCGCTCGACTTCGTTCTGTGGCAGCCGTCCCTGTCAGATGAGCCGGCCTGGGAGTCCCGTTGGGGAGCAGGACGACCGGGCTGGCACATCGAGTGTTCGGCGCTGGTGCTCCGTGAGCTCGGCGAGACGATCGACATCCACGGGGGCGGGCGCGACCTCGTGTTCCCGCATCACGAATGCGAGAACGCGCAATCGGAGTCCGCGACGGGACGCCCGTTCGTCCGGCTGTGGTTCCACGTCGGCATGGTCGGGTTGGGCGGGACGAAGATGTCCAAGTCACTGGGCAACCTCGTCTTCGTGGGCGACCTCTGCAAGGAGTGGGATTCCATGGCGGTGCGGCTCGCCTTGTTGTCGCACCGCTACAGAGCAGACTGGGAGTGGCGTACCGGAGAGGACATGCCAGCCGCAGCGGCCCGCCTGGCACTGTGGTCGAGCGGGTCCGACGGTGACGGCGCAGCCGGACTGGAAGCGGTGCGCGCCGCCCTCGACGACGACCTCGACACGCCCGGCGCGCTGGCCGCGCTGGACCACGAGGCGAAGGCCGGACGCAACGTGGGCGCCGGGGCGGCGCTCCTCGGGATCCGCTTGTAGAAAGCCGCCCTTTCAGCTCCGTGGGTCGGCCCGCGAGAGGCGGTCCGGTAGCCTTGTGAGACCACAAGGAGGTCCGGACCAGGAGCGATCCGCCGGCCGAGCGACAAGAAAGGGTGAACGATGGCAGGCGTCATATCGGTTGTGCTTCCCGACGGCTCAGAGCGGGAGCTGGCCGAGGGCACGACGGCCGCCGGGCTCGCCCAGTCCATCGGTCCCCGTCTGGCCAAGGCTGCGGTGGTGGCCACCGTGGACGGCCGCGAGGCCGATCTCGACACCGTGCTCTTCGACGGGGCGCAGGTCGGCATCGTGACCGACGACTCCGAGGCCGGCCGGGAGGTGCTCCGGCATTCGACCGCGCACGTCATGGCGCAGGCCGTGCGCCGGCTGTGGCCCGGCGCCAAGTACGCGATCGGCCCCGTGATCGAGAACGGCTTCTACTACGACTTCGAACTGCCGGGAAACGCCCACTTCAGCGACGACGACCTCGAGCGGATCGACGCCGAGATGCGGACGATCATGAAAGAGGACCAATCCTTCGTCCGGCACGAGCACGGGCTCGAAGAAGGACTGGAGATCTTCGCCGACCAACCCTTCAAGCAGGAGATCATCCGTGCCGTCGAGTCGGGGGCAAACGAGGTCGACGCGGGGGGCTCGGTCGTGAGCACGTACCGCAACACCGACGCGTTCATCGACCTCTGCCGCGGCCCCCACGTTGTCTCGACCGGCCGGCTGGGTCACTTCAAGCTGATGCGCGTGGCGGGCGCCTACTGGCGCGGGGACGAGAAGCGGGAACAGCTCCAACGGATTTACGGCACGGCGTGGGAGTCCGACAAGGCGCTCGCCGCGTACCTCCACCAATTGGAGGAGGCGGAGAGGCGCGACCATCGCAAACTCGGCGCCGAGCTCGATCTCTACAGCTTCCCCGACGAGATCGGATCGGGATTGGCCGTCTTCCACCCAAAGGGCGGCACGATCCGCCGCCTGATGGAGGACTATTCGCGCCAGCGGCACGTGGAGGCAGGGTACGACTTCGTCAACTCGCCCCACATCACCAAGCGCGTGCTCTTCGAGGAGTCTGGGCACCTGGAATGGTTCGCCGAAAGTATGTACCCGCCCATGGAGCTCGACGGGGGCACCGAGTACTACCTCAAGCCGATGAACTGTCCGTTCCACATCCTGGTGTACCGGAGCCACCAGCGCTCCTACCGGGAGCTCCCCATGCGCCTGTTCGAGTTCGGCACGGTGTACCGCTACGAGAAGTCTGGCGTGCTTCAGGGTCTCACCCGGGTGCGCGGCATGACGCAGGACGACGCGCACATCTTCTGCACCCGCGAGCAGATGGATGAGGAGCTGGTGCGGACGCTCCGGTTCGTTCTCGACCTCCTGCGGGACTACGGCCTGAACGAGTTCTATCTCGAGCTGTCGACCAAGCCCGAGGGCAAGGCGGTGGGATCCGAGGACGAATGGGAGGCGGCCACCGAGGCTTTGCGCACCACCGGATTGGAGATGGGCCTCGAGCTCGTCATGGACGAGGGGGGCGGGGCCTTCTACGGCCCGAAGATCTCGGTGCAGGCCAAGGACGCCATCGGCCGGACCTGGCAGATGTCGACTGTCCAGCTCGACTTCCAGCTGCCACAGCGCTTCGGACTCGAGTACGTGGGCGCGGACAACGCACGCCACCGGCCGATCATGATCCACCGGGCGCTCTTCGGGTCGGTAGAGCGCTTCATGGCCGTGCTGATTGAGCACTACGCGGGCGCATTGCCCACGTGGCTGTGTCCCGAGCAGGTCCGGGTGATCCCGGTGACAGACGCACACGTCGACTACGCGCAGTCCGTGGTCGACGCGTGCGCGGCCGCCGGCCTACGAGCGACGTTGGACACGAGCGGCGAGAAGCTGGGCGCGCTCATCCGCCGGGCCAAGCTGCTCAAGATCCCCTATGTGCTCGTAGTCGGGGACCGCGACACGTCTGCGGGCACGGTGGGCGTGAACCGACGCGGCTGGGAAACCAAGCCCGAGCAGGGAGTAGCAACGGACGCGCTGGTGGCCGAGGTGGCCGGAGAGGTCGCGGGCAAGGGGCGGCCCGAGGACCGGGCGCCAGCGGGGGGATCGGCGGCGCCGGCCGCAAAAGAGAGCGCCGGCGGGTGAGCCTCGAGCACCTGTGGGCAGGGTGGCGGCATGACTACATAGTGGAGGCGACGGCGCGCGAGCGGGCCGGCGGACTCGCGCACGAAGAAGAACGCTGCGTCTTCTGCCGCTTGGCCGCGAGCGGACCGTCGTCGGAGGAGAACCTCGTCGTGTGGCGGGGCGACCTGACGTTCGTCGTCATGAACGCCTACCCCTACGCCAGCGGTCACGTCCTGGTCATGCCCCTGCGCCACGTGGCGTCCCTTGCTGCGTTGCACGAAGCGGAGTCCGCCGAGATGTGGTCGGCGGCGACCCGGGCGGTTGTCACCATAGAGAAGGCGTACGACCCGGACGGCTTGAACATGGGCGCCAACCTCGGGCGCGCCGCCGGAGCGGGATTGCCTGCGCACGTGCACCTCCACGTGCTGCCCCGCTGGTCGGGTGACACCAATTTCATGACATCCGTGGCGGAGACTCGGGTGATGCCGGAAACGCTGCAGCTGTCCTGGAAGAGGCTCACCGACGCCTGGCCCGGGTAGCACGCCGCCCGACGGGCCCGCCGGGTCGGGGTCCTCCCTCCGAGGTGATGGCCCGGTCGACGTCCAGGTAAAGCCCGAGGGGCCGTCCTCGCTGGACGGTGCTGCGCCGACCGCCTCCACCTCGGCCGCAGTGGCGGCCTCCTCGGCCCTGGCCGAAGGACGAGGTCCGGGGTGGGTGCGTCGTGGCTGGCCCGTGCTCCGGGTGGTGCTCGGGTTCGCGCTGGTCGGGATCGCCGTGTGGGTGCTGTCGTCGAAGACGTCCGAGCTCACGGGTTTTGGGACCATCTTCCGCACGTTCGACTGGTACTGGGCCGTGCCTGCGCTGGCGGCGGAGATCGGCTCCTATCTGTGTTTCGCCGCGATGCAATACGAACTGTTGGGGGCGGGGCATCTGCGCGCTCCGTGGTCGCCGCTGGTGAAGTTGTCGTTCGCGTCGCAGGCGATCACCAACTCACTGCCGATAGGCAACGCGGTCGCCTCGGTCTACGGGTTCCGTTGGTTCCGTCGCTTCGGCGCGGACAGCACGCTGGCGGTGTGGGCGCTGGCCGGCACACTGGTGGCGGCGTCGGTCAGCCTGTCGCTCTTGGCGGTGATCGGGCTTGGTATCGCCGCGGACGAGGGGGCGTCGTTCGACCTCGTTCCTGTCCTCATCGGCACGTTCGCGATCATGCTCGGCATCGGCTCGCTCTTCGTCTACGAGCGCCCGCTGCATGCCGTCGTCTCCGGCGTGCTGAAGGTCTCGGTGAAGCTGACCGGGCGGCCCCGCGGGGACACGACAGAACAGATCGACCGGATCATGAAGTGGATGACCGCGGTCCGGTTGAGCTGGGGCCAGATCGGGCGGATCATCACGTGGGGCACGGTCAACTGGGTGCTCGACTGCGCCTGCTTCGCCATGATGTTCGTCGCGATCGACGCGCCGATCCCCTGGAAGGGTCTCTTGCTCGCGTACGGCGCGGGCCAACTGGCCGCAACGTTGCCCATCACCCCCGGTGGGTTGGGGGTGGTCGAGGGCTCCATCACGGTGGCGCTGGTCGCGTTCGGCGGCGCGGAGAGCAGCACGGTGGACGCGGTGCTGTTGTACCGAGTGATCAGCTTCTGGTTCATCTTGGCGCTGGGGTGGCTGTTCATCGGCCAGTTGGCCCTGCAGGTGCGCCGAGGACGCTGGAGCCGGTCGGCGATGGCGGCTGGCGTCGAAGCCGGGCCGGTGGCCTACCGGCACCCGTCACAGGTGGGAGCGGCCGAGCGGGAGTCGGCCACCGCGGTTGTGGGCGTGGGTCCGGCCGGGGCGACGCCGGCGTCGGAGGGGAGAACCGAGTGAGGCGCGGGCGAGGGCTGCGTCGTGTGGGCGCAGCCGTGGCAGGGTTGGCGCTGGCCGGCTCGGCTCTGGTGGGTTGCAGCGCCGCCCGGACCGATGTCGGCACGACGGACGAGACGTGTTACATCGCGCTGCCCACCGCCGCGCACGCGGTCGGGCCCGGTGCGCACTTCGTCGGGATACGCAAGTACGAGATGTCGAGTCTCAAGGGAATCGCGCCGCGGTTGTATGCACAAATGGCCAAGACCGTGCCGGCCAAGCAGGCGGTCTGCATCGCCGCGTATACGGGGCACTTCTCCTCGTACACGGTGGTCAAGCCCTTGGGGCGTCCGGTCGGCACGCTCGCCGTCGCCGTGATCAAGACACCGGGGAACGAGCTGTTGGGGACCCTGATCCTGACGAAGCTCCCGGTGCGCTTCCAGCACACGCACCCGTTCTGACGCTGGCCGCGGTACGTCTCGTCGGAGGCTAGGCGTCCGCCCTGGGCAGAGACGACAATAGGTGCTCGGGGAGGGTGTCGTAGTGGTCGTGCACGGCGGTGAACGATCCGCGGCCGCCGGTCAGCGCACGGAGGTCGACGGCGTAGCGAGTGATCTCCGCCGTCGGCACCGTTGCCGTCACGGTCTGGTAGCCCTCGGCCTCGGCCTGGTCGGTCCCGACGATCCGGGCCCGTCGCGAGCTGCAGGTCGCCCATCACGTCGCCCTGGCAGTCGTCCGGGATCGTGACGTCCAAGCGCGAGATCGGCTCCAGGACGATCGGCCCCGCCTCGGCCATGGCCGCTTTCACCGCCAACGCGGCCGCCATCTTGAAGCTGACCTCGTTGGAGTCGACGGAGTGCGCCTTGCCGTCGTCCACGGTGACGGCGATGTCGACCACGGGGTACCCGTAGATGCCGCCGGACGAGAACGTCTCGAGCACGCCCTTCTCGACGGCCGGGATGTACTGACGGGGGATCGCGCCGCCCGACGACCTCGTCGTGGAACGCGAAGCCCTCGCCCCGGGGGAGGGGTTCGAGCCGGAGGTGGCCACGCCGAACTGGCCGTGCCCGCCGGACTGCTTCTTGTGCTTCCCCTCGGCTTGGGCCGGCTTGGTGATCGATCTCGCGGTAGGGGATGCGCAAGTCCTCGCGCTCGACGTGGACGTTGCACTTGCGGTCGAGCCGCTCGAGGGTGACGGCCAGGTGGACCTCCCCGCTCACCCCGAGGATGGTCTGGTGTGTCTCGTCGTCCCGGGTGACCGTGAGCGACGGGTCCTCGTCGCACAACCGCTGCAGGGCGGACATGAGCTTGTCGTCGTCGGCCCGCGTGGCCGGCTTCACCGCCACCTGGAGCGCCGGCGCCGGCAGGTCGGGCGGGCGGAACCATGATGGGCTGGCCCTTGAGGGCCAGGGTGTCGCCGGTGCGTGTCCCGTTGAGCCGGGGGACCGCCACGAAGTCGCCGGCCGTGACGCCGGTGGCCGGTGCCGTCGCGTGCCCAGCGATGCTCTGCAGGGCGTGCAAACGCTCCTCTTCCCGCGTGCGCGAGTTGACGAGCACGGCGTCGGGCTGGAGCGTCCCGGAGACCACCTTGCAGAGGGACATCTTGCCGGTGTGGGAGTCGTTGAAGGTCTTGGTCACCGTGAGGACGGTCTGTCCGCCTGGGTCGCTCGGGATCTCGGCGGTTTCGGTCCCCGCGGTGGCGAGGAGCGGCGGACGCGAGGCCGGAGTCGGGCACAGCTCCTCGATGAGGCGGGCCAGCCGGTCGACCCCGACTCCGCTCGCGGCCGAGCAGCACAGCACCGGGAACACGCTGGCCGAGGCCACACCACCGGCGAGGCTCTTCTCCAGCTCGGCGTAGTCGAGGGTCTCGCCGTTCAGGTAGCGCTCCATCAGGTCGTCGTCCCCCACGACGATCCCCTCGACGAGCTGCTCGTGCACGGTGTGCTCCTGGTCGACCAGATCGTCGGGGATCGGGCCCTCGTGTCCGGACGGGGGGACGGTCCCGTCGACGGCGGCGCCCGCCGCCGCCGGCGTGTCGTAGTGAGTGGCCGTGTCATCGAGCAGGTCGATGACGCCGTGGAAGTCCGCCTCGTGCCCGATCGGCAGCTCCACGGGGGCGACGCCCGCGCCGAAGGCCTCTCGGATCTCGGCCAGCGTGCGATCGAAGTCGGCCCGTTCGCGGTCGAGTTTGTTGATGACGATGACCCGTGGCACGCCGAGCCGGGCCGCGGACCGCCAGGCGTCCTTGGTCTGGGCCTGCACGCCGTCGGTGGCGCTGACCACGAGGACGGCCAGGTCGACGTTGGCCAGCGCGGTGACCATTTCGCCGGCGAAGTCGGCGTAACCGGGCGTGTCGAGCAGGTTCACCTTGACCCCGTTGACGTTGAACGGGGCCAGGCGGGTCGAGATCGACAGTTGGCGCGCCACCTCTTCGGGCTCGAAGTCCATCACGGTCGAGCCCTTCTCGACTGATCCCCTCCGGGCGATGGCACCAGTGGCGGCGAGGAGCGCTTCGGCCAGCGTCGTCTTTCCCGCACCGTGGTGCCCGACGAGGGCGACGTTACGGATAGCGGTCGGGTCGTGTGGCACCTGGTCCCTCCCAATGCGCCTCTGTCGCGTTTTCAGGCCGGGACTGAACCGGCTCGTCGACAGCCGAGTGTACGACCGTGGGCGCCCGGTCCGCTCAGGTGGGTGTGGCCCCGGGGGTCGGATCAGGGCGGATCCTTCGGTTGCGGTCCGACGCTGTGGCCTGGGTCGCAGGACCGGACCGCCTCAGCCCGGTGTCGCTTCGGCACCGCCGACCCGGCGGCGATCGCCGGCTCGTACTCGTGCCGGATGCTGAAGCGGATGAAGAGGCCCAGGGTGTCGACGAGGAGAAGCCACACTGCCTTGAGGAAATAGTCGAGCCGAAGCGCTCTTCTATCCGCACCGGCGCCTCCACGATCCGGTCGTAGCCAAGCCGGCGGGCCAGGACGAGCAGTTCGAGGTCCAGCGCGAAGCGGCTCTCGCGCAGCAGGGGCAGGACGTCGTCGATCACGGCGCGGCTCACCAGCTTGATCCCGACCTGGGTGTCCTTCACCCGCAACCGGAAGAGCAGGTGGATGAGGTGCTGGTAGCCCCACGAATACAGGCGGCGCAGCGGCGGATAGTGCACCGAGGACTCGGGGTGGCGCTTGCTCCCGATGAGGATGTCGGGCTGCTCGATCCGCATGACGGTGACGAAGGGCGCCAGGAACTCGGGCGAGATGTCGCCGTCGGCGTCGATGAAGCCGAGATACCGGCCGTGTCCCATGCCGAGACCCGCCCGCAGCGTGTGCCCCTTGCCGACGTTGCGGTCGAACTCCACACGCCGGACGACGCTCTCGGGAAAACCCTCCAGGGTGAAGTGGCTGCCGTCGGTCGACCCGTCCGAGACGGCGATGATTTCGAAGGTCATCCCCGACGAGTCGAGCACCCGCACCATGTGCTCCACCGTCGCCCGCAGCCGGGGGCCCGGGTTGTAGTACGGGACGACGATCGTCACGTCGAGCGTCGGCTCGGGCAGCACCGCGCCCGTGCCTGCGTCGGCGCCTGGGAGTTGTTCCGCGGTCCTCCGCTCGGACACGGGCATCATCCCCTCACGTGGCCCCACCTGGACTGATGGCTCCGCCGAACCTTGTCGTCATCGCAGGGCCTGTCCGGTGGCGAGGCTACCCGACCCAGCGAGGGTGCGGACCGCGCCGGAGCTGGCCCCGGCTCCTACGGAGCCCGGACGGGACCGGATGGTAAACTTTTGCAAACGCTGCGTGACCCTCCCACTCGGGTCCGCGTTCGGAGGAGCTCCATGTTCGACGGCCGCTGGCGCAGTGCGGTCGACAGGACCACCGGTCCGGTCGGCGAGGCGCTGCACCGACGAGGCATCACCGCAGACGTCCTCACCGCCACGGGGCTTGTCTCCGCGACGATCACGGCTCTGTTGGCCGCGACCGGGCATCTCCACCTGGCCATCGTCTTTCTCATCATCACCGGGATGCACGACCTCTTTGACGGTCCCGTGGCCAAGGCGGCCGGGACGGCGTCGGTACGGGGTGCGTTCTTCGACTCGGTCACCGATCGCGTTGCCGACGCGGTCCTCATGTGCGGCGTCGCCTGGTACCTCGTCGACCGCAAGGAGGGACATCTCGTCCTCCTGCCGATGGCCATATTGGCGGTCACCGCCCTGGTCAGCTACGAGCGGGCCAAGGCAGAATCACTCGGTCTGGCCGCCAAGGGCGGTCTCATGGAGCGGGCGCGAGCGGATGTTCCTGCTCGGTGTCGGCTTCCTGAGCGCGGTCATCCTGGTTCCGGTCCTGTGGGTGCTCTTCGCACTGATCACGCTGACTGCGGTCGCCCGGTTCGTCAAGGTCTGGAACGCGGCGTCCGGGAGGGACGAGGTCATCCGCCGCCGCATAGAGGCGTGGCGCGAGGGCCGCGTCGATTCCCGCTGGCGGGTGTGGCGCGAAGGGCGCGAACGCGGCGTCCCGCGTCGAGAGCTGACCCGGACCCGCTCCCGCACGTCGGGCGCGCCGGTGGGCCGCTGGCGGGCCCGTCGACAGGAGGCCTTGAGCAGTCGTTCGGGACGGACACTGCGCGAACGGCGCCGCGCCGTCCGCGCCGAAGCCCACGGCCCGGCCTGGCGCAACCGCCAGTCGCCTGGTTCGTCTTCGTCCTGATCACGGCGCACCGCCCGTCCCGTTCTGCGGTCGCGCCCGCCCCCCGACTCGATATGCTCGTGACGGACAACGCGGGCAAGCCGGAGCACACGCACGACACGTCCGGCGGACCTTCGTCGCCCGGCTGGCGTGACAGCGCCCGGTACCTCATCTACCGCGGCCTCGCGTACGCCATGGGTCACGTCCCCGAGTACGTCGCCTACGGCGTCGGCCGACGGGGTGTCCCGGTTCATGGCGCGGGGTCCGGCGCTGGCCATGAACCAACGGCACATGCGACGCGTCCTCGCCAGCGAGTGCATCGACGGGGTCGAGCCCGACCCAGCCCTCGTACGCCGCTGGAGCAGGCGGACCTTCACGTCGTACGCCCGTTACTGGGCCGACGGGGCACGCCTGCCTTACATCGGTGAGGCCGGCGTCCGGGCCAAATGGCGGCTGCAAGAAGGGCTCGAACACCTCCGTGCCGCGATGGCCGACGGGAAAGGGGCCATCGTCGCCCTGCCCCACGTGGGCAGCTGGGAGTGGGGCGGGTACTTCCTCGCGCTGGAGGGGATGCCGATGACGGCGGTCGTGGAGCGCCTGGAACCGCCTCAGCTCTTCGACTGGTTCGCGGCCCAGCGGGCCAGCATGGGCCTGACCGCGGTCGCCCTGGGCCAGGGCTCGAGCGCCGCGATGATCCGTGCGCTGAAGAACAACCACCTGGCCGGTCTCGTCAGCGACCGCGACATGGTGGGCAACGGTGTGGAGGTCGAGTTCTTCGGCGAGAAGACGACGCTGCCCGGGGGTGCGGCCACCCTCGCCCTCCGCACGGGCGCTCCCCTCATTCCCGTTGTCGTCTACTCGGGTCCGGGGACTTGGCACACTGGGATTGTGCATCCGCCGATCGACGCCTCCCGCAGAGGAACCCTGCGGGAGGACATCGCCGCGGGTGACCCAAGAATTGGCCACCGTCTTCGAGACCGACATCCGTTGCCGGCCGGAGCAATGGCACATGTACCAACCCAACTGGCCCAGCGACCCCCGGTGAACGCGGACGCCGCCACGGACGGTCCGGCTGAGGACCAGGACCGCCATCCGGACGTGGACCTTGGCTCGGACCGCGCTCCGCCACCGCCTCGGCGCCCATGCGGATCGCGATGCTCTCGCCGTATTCACTGTCGCGTCCGGGCGGCGTGCAAGGTCAGTGCATCGGGCTCGCCGGCTCCTTGCGGCGGATGGGACACCACGTGACCGTGATCGGGCCCGCGGACACGGCCGAGGGCGTTCCGGCGGAGGCCGGCGAGCACATCGTCGTGGGACGGCCGACCGATCTCCGTTCCAACGGCTCAGTTGCCCCGGTGGCACTCTCGCCGCGCACGGTGGCCCGCATCGAGCGAGTCGTCCGCAAGGGCGGCTTCGACGTCCTGCACGTGCACGAGCCGCTGGCGCCCATGGCCGCCTATGGGCTCGTGCTGACGGACCCCGTCCCGATGGTGGGCACCTATCACCGGGCCGGCGTCAGCCGCTGGGTCCCGGTCGTCAAGCCGCTCGCCGAGCTCGTCGGCCGGAGGATGCAGGTCCGGGTCGCGGTGTCGGAGGCGGCCAGGTCGACAGGGGAGAAGTCGAGCGGAGGCTCGTTCGAGGTCCTCTTCAACGGGGTCGACGTCCCTCGGTTCTCGAATGCCGACCCGGTCCGCGACGGGCAAGGTCGCCCGGCCGTCCTCTTTTTGGGACGGCACGAACCGCGCAAGGGTCTCAACGTCTTGTTGGACGCGTTTGCCCAGATCGAGCGCCCAGCCGTGCTCTGGGTGGCGGGAGACGGACCCGCCGGGAGAGGTCCAGCGACGGCGGTACCCGGAGTCGGATCGGGTGCACTGGCTCGGGACGCTGAGCGACGAAGAGGTGGCGGCACGTTTGGCGGGTGCCGACGTGTTGTGCGCCCCGTCCGTCAGCGGTGAGTCCTTCGGCATGGTGCTGCTCGAGGGCATGGCCGCCGGATGCGCCGTCGTGGCGTCGGACATCGAAGGCTATCGGGAAGCGTCCGAAGGGCACGCCGTGCTCGTGCCACCGGATGACGCCAAGGCGCTGGCACGGGCGTTGGGCGTCGCGTTGGCCGACGCCGGCGAGGGGAGTGGCCAGTCGTCTCCCGAGTCGCGTAAGGCCGCAGTCGAACACGCACAGAACTGGTCGCTGGATGCGCTGGCCGTGTCCTATGTGGATGTCTACCGACGCGCCGTTCGATCCTGGTCCATCCGTCGAGGGCGCGGAGCCGGGGGGTGACGCCGCTGTCGCGGAGCCATGACGGCACCGCTTGGGGGTGGCCCCGGCCGGTAGGCTGGCCACCCCATGGCCGAGCCGAACGACAGCCCCGACCGTGGGTCGCGGCCGAGCGGTTCTTCCGGACAGGGGCAAAGTGGCGGCGGGCGCAGCAGGAGCCGGAACCGGAACCGCAATCGATCCTCCGGACAGGGCGCGCAGGCCGGGCAGTCGGGACAAGCCCGGCAACCGGCGAAGGGGGGCAGCGCCTCATCGGGCGGCGGCAGCGGTCGGGCGGGATCGAGTGCGCGCCGCCGCGGCGGCGGCCAGCAGCGCTCGGGCAGATCCCGGGGTAGCGGAAGCGGCGGCCGCGCCGCCGGCGGGAGAAGCGGCAGTGGTGGTCGAGGTTCCGGCACCGGCGGGTCCGGCGCACGGAGCAGGGTCGGCGCAGCGGCCGGGACGGCGGATTCTCGGGCGCTGGAGCGGACGCAGACTCCCGCGCCCCCGCTACCGGTCCACGCAGTGCTCGAGCGGCCCGGCCTGGGCGCGACCCAGATCCTCCCGAGCGAGGTGGCGGCCAACCGGCGACGGGTAATCGTGCTGTGCGCCTGGACGGCAGTCATCCCCGCCGTCCTGATCGGGACGCTCCTTCTCGTCTCTGTGTCTCTGGTCGCGGGCGCCATCGGACTGGTCGGCGTCGGGCTCGTGTTCGGCTACGGCGTCTGGCGGGTGGCGCCCCGGGTGTCCCTGCGACGAATCGGAACCGTCCCGGCCGACGAGTACGACTACCCGCGCTACTACAACGTCACCGAAGGACTCTGCGCGACGTTCGGGCTGCGGATGCCGGTCCTGCACGTCGTCGAGGACGCCGTGCCCAACGCCTGCGCGCTGGGCCGGGACGCGCGCTCCGCCGATCTCGTCGTCACGACCGGGCTGTTGGACGCCCTGGGCCCCATAGAGCTCGAGGGCGTGATCGCCCACGAGCTGGCGCACGTGAAGCGGGGCGACAACGGTGTCTCCTCCATCGGCATCACGCTGGCCAGCCTCTTCGGCGGCGAGGCCATGCTGCGTCGGTGCGTGGGCGCCCGGGCCTCGCGCGAGTACCGGGCCGACTTCGTCGGCGCGTCCACCGTCCAATACCCGAGGGGCCTGCTCGATGCGCTCCGCCTCATGTCGGAAGCTCCACCTCCGCTGGCCGGCTCCGTCTTCGCATCGCCCCGCTTCGGGGGCACACGCCGGGTGTGGATCGACCCGTCGGTAGGGCACCGCGGCGAGGACCTTCTGGCCGGAGACTTGGATGCGACGTCGGTGCGGGCCGCCGCGCTGAGCGAGTGGTGAAGGGGGGCGGCCGCCCACCCTCGTAGACTGTTGCAATGACCACCGGAACCTTCACGGTCAAGCGAGGGCTGGCGGACATGCTGAGGGGCGGGGTCATCATGGACGTCGTCAACGCCGAGCAGGCGAAGATCGCCGAGGACGCCGGCGCCGTCTCGGTCATGGCGCTCGAGCGGGTGCCGGCCGACATCCGGCGCGAGGGCGGCGTGGCACGGATGAGCGACCCGGTGCTGATCGAGGGGATCATCGACGCCGTGACCATCCCCGTGATGGCGAAGGCCCGCATCGGGCACTTCGCCGAGGCGCAGGTGCTGCAGTCGCTGGGGGTCGACTTCATCGACGAGTCGGAGGTGCTGACGCCGGCGGACGAGGCGCACCACATCGACAAGTGGCCTTTCACGGTGCCCTTCGTGTGCGGGGCGACGAACTTGGGGGAGGCACTGCGGCGGCTGTCGGAGGGGGCGGCCATGATCCGCTCGAAGGGTGAGGCGGGGACAGGCAACATCGTGGAGGCGGTCCGCCACCTGCGGTCGATCCTGGGCGATTTGCGCTCGGTCGGGCAGGCCGACTCGGCCGAGCTGTACGGGTGGGCAAAGTCGTTGTCCGCCCCGATTGGGCTGGTGCAGGAGATCGCCGCCACGGGGCGACTGCCCGTGCCTCTGTTCTGCGCGGGTGGGATCGCCACGCCGGCGGACGCGGCGCTGGTGATGCAGCTGGGCGCCGAGGCGGTGTTCGTGGGGTCCGGGATCTTCAAGTCGTCTGATCCGGCGCGGATGGCGTCGGCCATCGTCGAGGCGACGGCGCACTTCGAGGATCCGGAGCACGTCGCGAAGGTGTCCCGCAATCTCGGTGAAGCGATGCGCGGGTTGGAGGCATCGGCGTACGGCGAGCATCTCGCCGACCGGGGGTGGTAGCGGGTCCGGTGCGCATCGGTGTGCTCGACCTCCAAGGCGACGTGCGAGAGCACGTCGCGGCACTGGCCGACGTGGGCGCGGGCGCCCGACTCGTGAAGCGTCCGGAAGAGCTCGACGGGGTTGATGGGTTGATCCTGCCCGGCGGCGAGTCGACCACCTTGTCGATGTTGCTGGAGTCGACCGGGCTGTTCGAAGCGATCGCGGCGCGGCTGGGCGACGACGGCGACGTCGCCTCGGGCTCCCTCCCCATCCTGGGCACCTGCGCCGGCCTGGTCCTCGTCGCCCGCGAGGTCCTGGACGGCCGCCTCGACCAGCGCACCTTCGGCAGGTTGGACGCCGTCGTGCGCCGCAACGGCTACGGGCGCCAGGTGCGCTCCTTCGAGGGCGAGGTCGCGCTCGGGGCGGGCCCGGAGCGCCCGTTGCCGGCGGTGTTCATCCGGGCGCCCCTCGTCGTGGCCGTGGGGGAGGAGGTCGAGGTGCTCGGAACGTTCGAGGGCGCGCCCGTGCTCGTGCGCCAGGGAGCCGTGCTTGCCTCCGTGTTCCATCCGGAGCTCACGCCGGACCGCCGGGTGCACCGGATGTTCGTCGAGATGTGCCGGAGTTCGTCCTCGCGGACGGCCGATTCCGCCCCGGCACGGGTCGGCGCCTGACCCGGAGTAGAAACCCGCTCCGGCACGCCGCACGCCCATGCGTCGATACGTCCTCACCATCACCTGCCCGGACCGGGTCGGCATCGTCGCGGCCGTGACGGGCCTGATCGCCAGCCGGGACGGCTCGATGCTCGAGGCGGCCCAGCACGGTGACCTCGCCACGGGGCGGTTCTTCCTCCGGATCGAGATCGTCGCCGACAGCCTCCCGCCCGGCTTCGGTCCCGCGGAGCTGGCGGCAGCCTTCCAGCCGGTCGCCGACGAATTCCGCATGGACTGGCACCTGACGGACACCAACGTCTCCACGCCGGTCGTGATCCTCGCGAGCAGGGAGGACCACTGCGTCGCCGACCTGCTCTCCCGTTGGCACAGCGGCGAACTCGAGTGCGACATCCCCTGCGTCATCTCCAGTCACGAGGACCTGCGCGGACTGGTGGAGTGGCACGGAGTCGAGTTCCACTGCGTCCCGTTCCCGACCGGTGCCGACTCCGCCGCCAAGGCCGCCGCCTTCGACCGCATCGAGCGCCTCGTCACCTCCGAGCGCGCCGACGTCATCGTCCTCGCCCGATTCATGCAGATCCTCCCTCCGACCCTCACCGCCGCCCGCCCAGGCCGCATCATCAACATCCACCACTCGTTCCTGCCGTCGTTCGCCGGCGCCCGCCCCTACCACCAGCCTTCGAGCGGGGCGTCAAGCTCATAGGAGCCACGTGCCACTACGCGACGGCCGCGCTCGATGAGGGGCCGATCATCGAGCAGGACACCCGCCGCATCGACCACGCCGACTCGCCCGAGGAGCTGCGTCGGGTCGGCCGCGACGTCGAGCGCACCGTCCTCGCCCGCGGCCTGCGCTGGCACCTGGAGGACCGCGTCCTCCTCAACGGCAACAAAACCGTCGTCTTCCCCTGACACCCCCGCGCCGGGTGCGGACCGTTTTCCGACCGTGCCAGCCCGTCCCGCCGCACGCCTTTCCTCCGGCCCGGTTGCCGCCTCTGTTCCACCTTCGTCGACGCGGCGGGCCAGACCCCTCGCCCGGGACCACGGCGGCGACCCGCGGTCGGCGGAGCTGGCATCGAGCATCGGCGGGCACCTGCAGACGATCGCCGAGCACGAAGGCTCGATGCTGCCCGAGATCGCAGAGTTCGACCAATCCGAAGCCTGGCGTGGCGACGGCTATCTCTCCATGACCGATTGGCTGGTCGGGGTCTGTCGCGTCGGCGCGCCCCGGGCCCGGACCCTCGTCGACGCGGCCCGCCGAGGGAAGAAGCTGCCCGCACTGTCGGCGGCGCTCGCCGCGGGGCGGCTTTCCCTCGACGTCTTCGCGCCACTGGCCGCCGTGGCGACCCGGCAGTCCGACGCGGAATTGGCCGAGGCCTCCGAGCGCTGGACGCCGCGGCAGGCGAAGGCGCTGGCCGCGGACGTCCGGGGCGCCACCCGCGCCGACTCTGTGTCCGAATTGGCGCGGCGCTGCCTACGCTTCGATGACCAGCGTTGTTCGCTGTGGGCGCAGCTGCCCAAGGACTCGTACGCCCTCGTGAAGTCGGCCGTGGTCGGCCGGGCCCGCCTACATGCTCATCCGAGCGCTCAGGACGAAGGCTACGAACGGTTCGAGAGCCGCTGCGCCGATGCTCTTGTCGAGCTGTGCGCCGCTCGGCCGCGCCGCTCCGACGATGCCGCTGATTCGAAGCAGGCCCGGACCGCCCGGGCCAACCCACCGTGATCGTGCACGCCGACCTGGAGCGGTTGCTCCACGGCGACGGCTACGGCCGGGCGTCCATCGACGGTGTGGGCCCGATCTCCGCCGAAGTCGCCCGTCGTCTGGCCTGCGACGCCGACATCACGCTCTCACTCGATGCGCGCGACGGCGCCTGCCTCGACCAGAAGCCCCTGCAGCGCGACCCGACCGAGGCCCAGCGGATCGAGATCCGCCGCCGCGACAACGGGTGCCGCTTTCCTGGCTGCACATGGAGCAATGTCACGGACGTGCACCACGTCCGCTGGGCCTCGAAGCAGGGGCCGACCGTGCTCTCGAACCTGCTCACGCTCTGCGTGGCGCACCACAGTCGGGTGCATGAGCTCGGATGGAAGATGGATGGCGACGCCCAGGCTGAGGTCCGCTTCATCAGCCCGCACGGGCGGGTCCTGCTCTCTATGCCCTCACCGACCTGGCGGCCACCTCGAAAATGAGGCGCCCGCCGTCCCCGCCGACTCTGACCACTAGTCCCTAACTGCCCGGCGGCCAGCTCTCCACGCCCCGCGCGAACTCATCCCTCACGGCATCCGGGTCCTCGAGCGGCAGCATGCGCCCCGGCGTCGCGCCCGTTGGTCTTCTCCAACACGACGGCGACGTCGCGTGGCAGCGTGTCGATCCGGACCGGGCACTCGTCGCTTATCCCGTTGGGGGCAGGTCACCAATGGAGCGCATTAGCGGTGGAAGTAGTTGGTGTTCAGGTCGTTTATGACGGCGTCGATCGGATGACCACTCACCTGGATGGCTCCGCGCCATGGTGTCGCAAGCGCGAAGAGAAGGGCAACGCTGAGCGCGATCACAACGGTCAGACTCGTCGTCACGAGCGCCGCCCTTAGGCCGCCGCGGGTGCCGACCACGCTCGTGTTCATGATAAGAGCCAACCCGGTTACGACGACGAGGACGGCATAGAAGTCCGGTATCGAATGACCGGCGGCGGCGAGCCGAAGCCGACGCTAGCCGGTCAACGCGTCCAGATTGGTGAGGAGTTCCGTCTTGTGGTCGTGGCGACCGGTGAGAGTGTCGCCTGCGCCCGTACGGTCCGTTCCATGCTGGCGAGAGCATTGTCGGTGGCGGCGTCGTCACCATTTGCAGCGGCGTTGCCATGCCACACATAGGTTCGGGTGGCGTGAAGGTAGTTCCGCAGCGCGGCTGAACGGGCACCGTATCGACGTCGGGATTTGTTGAGGACCATGCCAGGATCGAGGCGTCTGCCGCCTCCGTGCTGACGATCGTCTGGGCCGACGACAACGCTGCGACTTCATTGGCGAGAGTCAAAGCCGTGAGGAGCACGAAGGCGGCCGCAAAAGCAGTCATCAGCGCGGATGCGATGGCGTGTGCCTCGGCGCGGTCCTCCACCGGCATGGCCCTCAGCACCAGTTCCCGGCTGATGAAGGCCACAACCAGAGTCCCGGCTCAGCAGCCGGAGACCAGCACCCACATCGACTGGGAGGTCAGCCACTCCATTGCGACAGGCTCTAGGTTGCCGGCAACTCAGGTTTCAGAGGCCCAGTCCGACGCTGCCGATCTGCGCCAGCGCCCGCGAACCCTTTCGGGCGACGCAGCGTCCCTAGACACATGCGGCGCCCCGCCACATCCTTCGTCCACCGAGCTGCCCTCGTGTCGGCCGTCGTGACCGGTCTTCTGGCACTGACCTCGCCGAGCGGATCAGGCGCGACCCAGTCCGCCCCGGCAGACCACACGACGGACCAAACCGCTCACGCTCACGCCACCACGACGACGTCACTCCCAGCGCCGGCCTCGAATGACGTCACCCGCTCGGCTCATATCGGTTACTTGAGCTGCCCGGCACCGACCGTCCTACTCACCGTCACCATCCAGGCGCGGGCGTTCGCTCCGGGTCAGTTGGTGACCTACAGGGTCAGCCTGCACAACCCGTCCCGAGCCACATGCGGAACCCCAGGGCGGACCTTTCCGACAAGCCAAACTATGCCGAACTTCGTCGCCGGCCTCCTCGGCGCTTGCGGTGAGCTCTCCGTCGCCATCTACGACGCGAAGGGGACGAACGTGTATCCCGGGCCCGTCGCCTACGGCTGCCCGATGATCGTCGGACCGTCGATCGCTCCGGGGCTGACGATCGCCACAACGGGGACGTGGCAGCCCGCGGGGAGCCGCGGGGCAGGTCGCTATCGCCTAGTGATCGACGGCAAGGTGACGCTGCCGATCGTCATCACCGGCACCACACCGCAAGGGTTTTCGGGCTTGGGGTCTCCGCCGATTTCCAGCACCCGTGTACCGCCACCGTCGGCGCTCCCGAGACCGACGGTGCCCTTCCGCCTTCGTATCCCTGGTCCAAGAAACGGATCGGCACCGCCTGCGCTCTCACCACGGCCGCCGCCAACTTCGCCCCGGTCCTAGCGCCCCGAAGCCGGAGGCACGACCGGGTCTGCTTCGAGCTGCCTGCTGTCATGGTGGTCACAAGGAGCGTGCTCCCTCCGCTCCGGGGCGGTGACCACGGCCTCCGGTACAATTGTCATCTCCGAATCGAACCGCACGGAGCAAGAGCTGGGTTCGGAAGGGGCGACGATCCACAGTCACTGCGCCGCCGAAATGCGGGACCGAAGGACGCTTCAGGGAGGAACACGAACACCATATGTCCGGCCACTCGAAATGGGCGACCACCAAATACCGCAAGGGCGCCCAGGACAAAGCCCGGGCCAAGGTCTTCGCCAAGTGCATCCGCGCCATAGAGGTGGCGGCGAAGGACGGCGGCGGCGACCCCGACGCCAACGCCACTCTCCGCACCGCGTTCCAAAAGGCCCGAGCCGCCTCCGTCCCGCTCGACACGATCGAGAAGGCCATCAAGCGCGGAACCGGCGAGCTCGAAGGCGTGAGATACGAGTCGATCAACTACGAGGGCTACGGCCCCGGCGGGGTCGCCATCATCGTCGAGACGCTGAGCGACAACCGCAACCGCACCGGCGCCGAGATGCGCAACCTCTTCAGCCGCAACGGCGGCAACATGGCCGAGCCCGGCGCCGTCAGCTGGCAGTTCGAGCGCAAGGGCATCGTGACCGTGCCCCTAGACCAAGACGAGGACAAGGTCATGGAGATCGCCATGGAGGGCGGCGCCGAGGACATGTCGAGCAACGGCGTCGCCTGGGTCGTCACCAGCGCACCGACCGACCTCGACGGCGTGCGCCAGGCCCTCGATGACGCCGGCATCACCCCGCAGTCAGTCGACCTCTCGCTCGAGCCCACCGCGCTCGTCCCGGTCCCCGACGAGGCGGACGCCAAGAAGGTCCTTCGCCTTCTCGAGGCGATCGACGACCACGACGACGTCCAGGCCGTCCACTCCAACGCCGACATCCCCGACGAGGTGCTCGCCTCCTTCGAAGGCTGACGCCGCTCCGGAGGCCGCCGCGTCGGTGCTGCGACGATCAGCGCGGCGGCTCAGCCAAATCCGCCACCTGCGAACGGCGGGTGAGTAGCCTACGAACGCATGTTCGTATTGGGGATCGACCCTGGCCTGTCCCGCTGCGGCTACGGCCTGGTGTTGAGGG
This sequence comes from uncultured Acidimicrobiaceae bacterium, assembly GCA_963808355.1. Taxonomy (GTDB): domain Bacteria; phylum Actinomycetota; class Acidimicrobiia; order Acidimicrobiales; family RAAP-2; genus Bog-473. The sequence continues at coordinate 709,672 of CAWEFL010000002.1, read as the reverse complement.
GTGAAGGCGGTCGGTTGCACGCCAAGGCGGCCGGGGTCATCGAGACCGAGCCGGCGCGGCCGCTGCCGGAGCGGTTGCAGGCGTTGCAGATCGAGCTGCGGTCGTTGCTGGGGGAGTTCCGTCCTGATGCCGTGGCGGTCGAGCGGGTCTTCTTCCAAGTCAATGCGCGCACGGCCATGTCGGTGGGCCAGGCCAGCGGGCTGGCGCTGGCGGAGGCAGCCGCGGCCGGCTGCGATGTCGCGCAGTACACCCCGAACGAGGTCAAGCAGGCGCTCGTCGGGTACGGCGGGGCGACCAAGGAGCAGGTGCAGCGGATGGTGGAGCAGGTGCTGCTGATGGAGCCGCTGGAGGGTCCGGCCGACGTCTTTGACGCCTTGGCCTTGGCCGTGTGCCATCTGACCACGGTCCCGTTCCAGCGAGCTGTCAGCGCCGCACTCCAGACCGCGGCCGAGCGACCCGCGAGTTTGAGCGTCGTGAGGAGTGGGCGGTGATCGGACTGCTGCGTGGGCCGGTGGTGCTGCGAACCGGAGAGGGCGAGGTGATCATCGACGTGGCGGGCGTGGGGTACCGGGTGGCGGTGACCCCCGCCACGGCGGCCGCGCTGTTGACGAGCGGCCGCGACCGGAGTCTCGTGACGCTGTACGTGCACACCCATGTACGCGAGGACGCCATCGTGCTCTACGGGTTTGCGCACGACGACGAGCGCCGGTGCTTCGAGGTGCTCCTGGGCTCGCACGGTGTCGGCCCGGCGCTGGCCCTGGCCATCATGGCGGTGCTCTCGCCGGCCGCCCTGTCGACGGCGGTGCTCGAGGACGACCTCGAGACGCTGTGCAGCGTGCCTGGCGTGGGCCGCAAGACGGCGGCACGGCTGCTCATAGAGCTCAAGAGCCGTCTCGACCTGCCGGACCTCTCGGTGGACATGCTCGGCGCGTCGGTCGGCGGATCCGGCGACGGGGCGTCAGGGCTTGCCGGCGCGAAAGGGCTGGCGGGTATGGCGGCGGGCAGGACCCCCCGATCCGAGGCGCGGGCTGCGCTCAGCGAGCTCGGCTACGCCCCCGACGAGATCCGCGGCGCGCTCGACGGCCTACGCGACGATGTCGGCGTGGAGGAGATGCTTCGCCTGGCGCTGCGCGAGCTGGCCGGCCGGTGAGCGGGGCCGACCGGGCCCGGCGCGAGGTCCTGGCGGTCGCCGCCGAAGACGTCGACGGTCGGGGGGAGTTCGAAGGTGAGGACGTGGCGCCCGGGCGGGTCGTCGATCCCGCGCCCTCAAATGCGGAGGAGGAGCTCGAGGAGGTCGGACTCCGTCCTCGCTCTCTGGCGGAGTTCATCGGCCAGCCGGAGCTGGTGGAGCATCTCGGAATCGTGCTGCAGGCGGCCCGCCAGCGCCGCCAGCCCGTCGACCACATCCTCTTCGCCGGGCCGCCGGGGCTGGGCAAGACGTCCCTGGCCGGGATCGTCGCCGCCGAGATGGGCGCCGGCTTCCGCATCACAGCCGGGCCGGTGTTAACGAGGGGCGGCGACCTGGCCGCGCTGCTCACCGACCTTCAGGACGGCGACATCCTGTTCATCGACGAGATACACCGGCTTCATCACTCGGTCGAGGAGATGCTCTATTCGGCCATGGAGGACGGCCGCCTCGACATCCTGATCGGCAAGGGGCCGACCGCACGCTCCATCCGCCTGGAACTACCGAAGTTCACGCTCGTCGGTGCCACGACCGCGCACCGGCCTCGTCTCCGGCCCGCTGCGGGACCGGTTCGGGTTCGTCGGCCGGCTCGATCTCTACCAGCCGACGGACCTGCGGGCCATCGTGGAACGGTCGGCCCGCATCCTGAAGGTCGAGATCGACGCCGAGGGTGCGAGCCGGATCGCCCGAGCGGTCGCGGGGGACGCCCCGAGTGGCGAACCGGCTGCTCCGGCGGGTGCGGGACTACGCCGAGGTCCGAGGCGAGGGCTTCATCGACGGCGCGACGGCCGGCGACGGACTCGAGCTCTTCGGCGTCGACGAGCTGGGCCTCGACAAGGTCGACCGGGCGATATTGACGACGTTGTGCGACCGGTTCGCGGGCCAGCCGGTGGGCCTGACCACTCTGTCGCAGTGTGTGGGGGAGGAGCCCGACACGATCGAGGACGCGTACGAGCCGTTCCTGCTGCAGAGCGGCCTCATCCAGCGCACGGCGCGGGGGCGGGTGGCGACCGCGGCGGGCCTGGGCGCACCTGGGCTACGAGGTGCCGGGGCCTGCGACCGCCCCGGAGCCGGCAGGCACTCCTCCGCTGTTCTGAAATCGGTTTGGGTTCCGATTCCGAATTCGTGCGGCATCCGGCGGGGCGATCCGCTCACGATGCCTCGTGCGCGCTCGGTCTGTGCGTTCTCTCACCACGCGCGCGCACGGTGCGCTACCGTTGCGGGCGTTGCTCCCCACGCCCGAAGCGAGGTGACCCGATGGCAGGAACCAAGTCCAGCACGCAGTTGAGCCTCGCGCGCGCCATCGTGGACCTGCCGGCGTCCCTCGGTGCAGCTGGAGGGAGGGTCCGCATGGCCGGGCCCGACTGCGGCACCACCGGCCACTGACGCCGGCACCGCACCCACCGGTTCGCCGGTACCCCGCCTGGCGCGCGGCCGTACCCCACGGTTGCCGTCCGCCTCACCTCGTTCACGCCGACCCACTCGCCGGGGCGAGTGCGATCCTGCGGATCAGTTCCAATCCCAACCGATTTTCTCCAATCGGCCTCCCACCAGGAGATTCCCATGGGTGAACGCACCCTCTTCCCAAATGCATCCACAAAAGCCACGTTGGACTACTGCTGGCGTCAGATGTGGCCCGACCGCTCGCGTTCGGGGCCAGCGCGGCGGCCATCGTGTTGGGCACGCTGGCCAATGCCGTCGCGGCGCCGCTGATCTTCGCCACCCTGCTGGGCCGGATCGCCAACCTCGGTCCCGGCCACGGCCTGTGGCAGGCCTTCGGGCCTCTGATCGTGGCGTACGCCGTCGTGCTGCTGGCGGCCCTGGTGTTCGGGCGCATCGGCGGCTGGCTCAACTGGGGCGCCACGCTGCGTTCGTTCGGGCGCGCCATCACGAATGGCTATGAGCACCTGATCGGCCTCAGCCACGGGTGGCACACCGACCGGCCCTCGGGCGAGGTCATTGCGACCCTCGAGACGTCGACATGGGCCTTCGTGGAGCTGATCGACGCCATGGTGTGGGGCATCCTCCGCATCAGCGTCACCACCCTGGGCGCCGTCGTGGTGCTCGGAGTCGTGGCGTGGCCGGTGGCGCTGGTCATGCTGGGCCTCGTCGGCGTGTTCGTGTTCGTGTTGACCCGCCGCATGGGCAGGGTCGTCGCGGCGGAAAAGCAGTTCTCCGGACGCGCACTCCCGGGCGACGGGCGTCATCGCCGACACCATCGCCAACCTGACGACGGTGCGTACCCAGGCGGCCGAGCATCGGGAGATGGGCCATGTCGGGGCGCTCGTCGGAGACTCTCTCGAGCGCGGACTTTCGGGCTCGGCGCGTCTTCACGGTGGACGCGCCTGCAGATGGAGTCCGCCATGGCGGTCTTCAACTGGGCGGCCGTAGGAGTCGGCGTCGCGTTGGCGCTGCACCACGTTGCGGCGGCGGCGGTCGTGTACCTGATCCTGTTCTACGCGACCTTCGTCGGCACGAGCCTGGAGGAGTCCTTCGAGTTCATCCGGCTCATGTCGCGGGCAATCGGGCGTTGTGCGAAGTTCGCCGGCATCGCGGCGACCGAACCGGACATCGTCGACGCTCCGGGCGCGCCCGCGCTCTCGGTCCTACGGGGCCGGGTCGAGTTCAGGGACCTCAAGTTCGCCTACAGGGGCGGCGCGCCGCTCTTCGACGGGCTCGACCTTCGTTAGAGGCGGGGGAGCACGTCGGCCTGGTGGGTCCCTCTGGGTCGGGAAAGACCACCCTCACGAAGCTGCTCCTCCGGTTCGCAGACCGGGACGGCGGCTCGATAGAGATCGACGGTCAGGATATCGCCGGGGTGACGCAGCATTCGCTGCGCCGACACATCGCGTACGTCCCCCAAGACCCGCAGATGCTGCACCGGACCATCGCCGAGAACATCTGCTACGGCCTGGACCCGGACGACGGCGCCGCCCCCCCGGAGTCGCGCGTCGACATGGAGCTGGTGCGAGGCGTCGGCCGCGCCGCGTACGTGGACGAGTTTGTGGAGCGCCTCCCCGAGGGGTACGACACGGTCGTCGGCGAGCGCGGCCTCAAACTGTCGGGCGGCCAGCGCCAGCGGGTGGCGATCGCCCAGGCGATGGCCAAGGGCGCCCGGGTGCTCGTGCTCGACGAGGCGACGTCCGCACTCGACTCAGAGTCCGAGGCCCTGGTCCAAGAGGCGCTGTGGAACCTCATGGAGGGCACCACGGCGCTCGTGGTCGCGCACCGGCTGGCCACGATCGCCCGGCTCGACCGCATCGTGGTGATGGACCGGGGACGGGTCGTCGAGGAAGGCACCCACGCCGAACTCCTGGCGCCGGGGCGCAACGGCGTCTACGGGCGCCTGTGGGCGCACCAGTCCGGCGGGTTCCTGGCGGCCTAGTCGAGAGAGTCGCTCCGCACGCTCCGTACCGCAGAGAGCAACGCCCCTGCCCCTCGCGGAACCGACGCCGCTCAGGCCAGGCGGAGCCGGTCGTCCTCGGTGTTCACGGCCGTGGTCGCCCTCGGAGCCACTATCGGCTCCGAGGGCGACCCGACCCGACCCGACGACCCCGCCGTCCGCAGCGGCAGGTACGCCCGGAACGTCGTCGACCACTCCGGCGTGTCCACAATTTCGACGAAGCCCTCGTGAGCCTCCGCCACCGACTTGGCGATCGCCAGCCCCAGCCCGGTCCCCGGCACACCCATCTCGTCCGACGACGCCAACCGATAGAAGCGCTCGAACAGCTGGTCGCGCTCGCCCTCGGGGATCCCAGGACCTTGGTCGAGCACCTGCACCCGGGCGTAGGCATCGACGCTGTCGACGATCACGTGCACCCGCCCGCCCCGCGGCGAGAACTTGATCGCGTTCGACAGCAGGTTGCCGATCAGCTGGTGCAGCCGAGTCGGGTCGCCGAAGATCGGCAGCTCGCCACCCGGCTCCATGCTCAGCACGATCCCCGACACCGAGGCGGAAGTCTGCATCGACTGCACGGCCTCCTCGGCGAGGTGGTTGAGGTCGAGCTCGTTGAAGGCGACGCGCAGGCCGTGCCCTGCCCCGGGGTCGGCCAGCAGGTCCTCGGCCACTCGCTGGAGCTGGTCGGCGTTGCGCTCGATCGTCCGCAGCATCCGCATGTGCTCGTCGGTCAACTCCGCCGACTCGTCGAGCAGCAGCTCGATAAACCCCCGGATCGACGTGATCGGCGTCCGAAGCTCGTGCGACACCGTCGCTACCACGTCGTCCTTCATCTGGGTCAACTCGCGCAGCCGGTTGTTCTGCTCGATCAGCGACTGCGTGACCTCCTTCTGGATCGCGAACAGCCGCTCTCGGTCCGCCGCCAGCTCCTCGCGCTCGGTCACGTCGATGGCCACCACGACGTAACCGCCGCTTGAGGGTGCCGCCCCGTTAGTGCCGCCGTAATCCTCGCGGCGGATTTCGTCCCCCGCCTCCTCGCCGTCCTCGCCCAGGCTCTCGGCGAGGGTCAGGTCCGGCATCGGAACCGGGAGGGCGCGTACCCGCACCACGCAGCGGCGCTGCTGGCCGTCCTTGCGGGTCGCTGTCCACGGAACCTCCGCCGCGGTCTCGGCGTCGACCGGGGAGAGCGCGGTGCGCATGGCGTCGATCGTCTGACGGCGCTCGTCGATCTGCGCGGGGTCGATGAAGTCGGCGATGGAGCGGACGCCCACCACCTCGGAGGCCCGGTAGCCCAGCATCTGCTCGGCGCCGGCGGAGAAGAAGGTGACAGTCCCCGCCGGGTCGACGCCCATGATGGCGCTGCCGGTGGCGGCGCGGAGGAGCGTCTCGAGGCGATCGCGGCGCGTAGTCGGCCTCGCGCGCGTTGCGCCGGGCGAAACGGGACTGCTGGGCCAGGTGGCTCAAATAGGCGCGGTCGCGCGTGACCATCGCGTACACGGTGGACGCCACGATCGTCGTGACCGTGGCCATGACGAGCACCTGACGCCACTCGATCGGCGGGTACTTGGGCGCGCCCACGATGAGGAGCGGGACCAGCAGGGCCAGGTCGAGACAGAACAGGCCGACCAACAGGTGCAGCCGACGCCCGTAGAGCGAGAGCCACACAATGGGCAGCAGGTAGACCACGACGAGTCCCGAGTCGCTGCCGCCCTGGGCGTCGCGGATGATGGCGAGGACCGCCATGTAGCCGATGGGGATGATCAGCCACGCCCAGTCGGGCAGCCGCTCCCACGGCAGCAGGAAGGCCGCGGCGACGAGGACGAAGAAGAGAAAGCCGGCGATGGAGATCTCGCGCCGGGATTCGTGCGGGAAGGGGATGACAGCGATGAGCACCGTGCCGACGGCGACGAGCGCGAAGAGGGGGAGGCGCATCCGCATGGAGCCCGAGAAGCCGATCGGGAACGCCGTGCTCGACGACGGCGGGGGAGGGGGTGCCGATGCCGTCGGGCTGGCCGGCGGCTGCGCTTCGCGCCAGCCGGACGGCATCATTCGGGATTGGGGCGACGGGGTCATCGGCTCCGAGCCCGGTAGCGGTAGCCGAACCCGCGCACCGTCTCGATCGGGGTGTCGTCCCCCTCGTCCCAACCGAGCTTGCGCCGGAGCCGGAGGACGGCGTACTTGACCCGGGACGGAGCCAGACCGCTCGGGTCGTCCCAGGCCAGCTCGATGAGCTGGTCGGAGGACAGGACCTGCCCCTGGTGGCGGGCCAGGGTGGCCAACAGGCGGTACTCGGTCGGGGTCAGGACGATCGACGTCCCGTCGACCGTCACCTCCTGGTGGGCGAAGTCCACGTGGAGGGTGCCGTCGTCGAAGGTGGTCACCGGATCGCCCCGGGCGACCTGGCGCCGGCTGATGGCCTGCAGCCGGGCCAGGAGCTCGACCCGACTGAAGGGCTTGGTCAGGTAGTCGTCGGCACCCGCGTTGAGCCCCCGCACCTTGTCCCGCTCTGTGCCCAGGGCGGTCAGCATGAGCACCGGCACGTCGCTCATGTCCCTGATCCTCTCGAGCACCTGCCAGCCGTCCAGGTCGGGCAAGCCGACATCGAGGATGACGATGTCGGGGTGGCTCTGGTGGAACTGGCGGACGCCGTCACGCCCCTCGATGGCCTCCGAGACGGTGAAGCCCTCCCGCTGGAGCAGCGTGCGCAGGAGCTGGCGGATGTCCGCCTCGTCCTCGATGACCAGCACGGAGATGTGGCCGTCTCGCATCAGGTTTGCAACTGTACTGGTCAAACGGCCCGAATTGGTGAAACGGCGGCGCCCGAGTCGAAACCCGTAATCCCTGCTCGGACACCGGAATTGCGCCTCGGATCGCTCGAGGTGGGGCGTCGGCCTCCGTGGACGCGCTCAGGACTCGGGTTGGTGCAAGGGCGTGCCGCAGCCAGGAGTGGATAGCTGCTGGGAGGGGCGAGCAGTCTGGGAGCGAAAGGTGCGCCGGCCCGGGTCATCGGTTCCCCCCGGATTTCTCCGACCGACGACGGCTCTAGGCCGGCGCACCCCTTCGCTGCTCCTTCTCCCTGCGGTGTTCCCCCTTTTGGAGAATCCGTTCCCCTTCTCGGCCGGACTCCCACCTTGGTCGCCCCCCTCTGAACGACCTTCACCGTGGGGTTTGTACTGCTGTGCGGCACACTCTGAACAACGGCCGTCGCAACCCCGGAGGTTTTGGGTTGCAGTTCGGTTGCGTCGCCCCTAATTCGGGTTTGCCCAGCCTTTGGGTCGCCAGAGGGCCACGATCCCCCCGTTATTCCCGCCGGGAGGCGAGTGCTCGGGACGCCCCGCCGACAACCGATTTCGGTCGCACAGCGGGCGGCGAGCGAGCACGGCGGAGCGCCGCGGAGGGCCATAGAACCCCGAGGCCCTTTGCCCGAAAAAGCGGAGGACGAGCGAGCCGAGCGCCCCGGAAACGGCGAACTCACGCACTAGGGTGTCAATTCGCAACCGTTTCCGGTCCAAGGATCCCCATGACATCAAGCCCGGCGCTGATCCATGCCGTTCTCGCCGCCTCCTCCTCGAAGTCCTCCACGAATCCGCTGATCACCCTGCTGCCGCTGCTTGCGATCGGGGTGCTCGGGTATTTCTTCTTCATTCGGCCCCAGCAGCGCAAGGCGCAGGCCGCGCGTGCGGAGCAGAAGTCCGGGATAGAGGTCGGGGACGAGGTGCAGACCGTCGGTGGGGTGATCGGCACGGTGCTCGAGATCCACGGCGACCGCTACACGCTGCTCACGGGTGCGCTGGCCGAGGACGGGAATCTGGATGGGCCGCAGCCGACCCGCATCGTGTTCGTGCGCCAGGCCATCGCCAAGAAGCTCGAGCCGATTGAGGACATCCGACTGGTGGACCCGCCCGTCGACGACGACGAGGTCGACGACGAGGACGACGAAGACATCCACGACATCCGGGGCGGGCGGGGCCCGGCACGCGAGGACGACGGTGGCACGGCATCGGAGGCCGAACAGGCGTGAGCCCGAAGTCGGGGGGACGGGCCCAGCGACGACAGCGACGCAACCTCCTCATCAGCGTCCTGGTCGTCGTCGCGATCGCGATCGGCTCGTTCGGGGCGACGGTGGCGGCCAGGTGGTCACCGCGGCTGGGGCTGGACCTGGCGGGTGGCGTGGCGGTGGTCTACACCGCCGTGGGCCACAACGTGACCCAGGCGGACATGAGCGAGTCGGTCAACATCCTGAACATGCGCGTGAACGGGCTCGGCGTGTCGGGTGCGCAGGTGCAGACGACGGGCAAGAACCAGATCTCGGTGTCGATCCCGGGCGTGACGGACGCGCAGCAGGTGCTGAACCAGATCGGCCAGACGGCGCGCATGTACTTCCGCCCGGTGGAGTGCTACGCCTACCCCGAGGCGACGCCCAAGCACGCCCCCAACAACTACGTGCCCTCGCGGGGGATCGGGACGGTGCCGTCCTGCAGCTCATCGAGCCAGATCACGACGTCGTCGCTCAACGTGCAGCCGAACTCCAACGTGGCGGCGGGGTTCACCTCCAACAACGTGCCCCCTGACTCGCAGTACGTCGACACCCCCTCGAGCAGCGTCGAGAAGCCGAACTACGAGAACAGCACCGTCCTGCTGCCGGCTGTGGCCAACGCGTGCGGCGCCGGCGGGGCGCGTTGCGTCCTGGGCCCGAGCGAGATGTCCGGCCACGACATCGCCAGCGCCCAGGCCACGCAGGACCAAACCGGGGCGTGGGTGGTGGACTACACCTTGAACGGCTCCGCCGGCTCGACCAAGTGGGACCAGGTGTCGGAGCAGAACTTCCACCTGCCCCTCGGGATCGAGCTCGACGGGAACGTGTACTCGGCGCCGATCATCCAGCCGACGCAGGGTAGCTGGTCGTCCTTCCAAGGCAAGGGCGAGATCTCGGGCAGCCTGACCCAGCAGGACGCACAAAACCTCGCGCAGGCGATGAACTACGGCGCGCTGCCCATCACGCTGCGAGCCGCCACGTCGGAGACGGTCTCGGCGACGCTGGGCCATTCGGCGCTGGTGGCCGGGTTGGGCGCGGGCATCGCGGGGTTGATCCTGGTCCTGCTCTACGTGCTGCTCTACTACCGGGCGCTGGGCCTCGTCGTGATCTCGGGGCTGGTGCTCACGGCGATGATGCTGTGGGCGATCATCTCGGGGCTGGGACACACCTCCGTGGCGCCGAGCTTCGACCTGGCGGGCATTACCGGACTGATCGTGTCGATCGGGATCACGGTCGACTCCTACATCGTCTACTTCGAACGCCTGAAGGACGAGACCCGGGCCGGCCGCTCCGTGCGCACCTCGGTGGACCGCGGCTTCAAGAGTGCGTGGCGGACCGTGTGGGCGGCCGACTTCGTGTCGTTGATCGCGGCGATCGTGCTCTACCTCGTCGCGGTCGGAAACGTCAAGGGGTTCGCCTTCTTCCTCGGCCTGTCGACGATCATGGACATGGCCGTGACCTGGTTCTATACGCGTCCGCTGGTGATCCTGCTCGGCCAGAGCCAGCGCCTGGCCGGTGAGGGCTCCTTCAGCATCGCCACGGGGCTGGGCGTGGGCCGGCGGAGTGCAGGGGGCGGGGGCGCTGCAGGCGCCGGCGTGCCGGTGGGAGTGCCGGCGGGCGCCGGCGGCGGAGGCGGCGGGGCGTGAGCGACGAGCTCGACGGCGACGGCGACGGCGACTTCGACGACAGCGCGCTGGACGACGTGAGCGAGGAGGAGGTCGAGGCCCTCGAGGAGGACGTCGACGTCGAGGACCTCGACGAGGACGAGCGCGTCACGCTCGACGACGCCGCCCGGGCGCTGCTGGCCAGGCCGCAGCGCGGCCACGGGCCGGTGGCCCGCCTCTACCGGGGCGAGACCCGGTTCGACTTCGTGGGCAAGCGCCGGATCTGGTTCTCGATCTCGGCCATCATCATCGTCCTCGGGATCATCTCGCTGGTCATCCACGGTGGGCTGAACCTCGGGATCGAATTCAAGGGCGGCACCGAGTGGACCGTCGCCGCGCCCGGTGTCACCCAGGCCGAGGCGGTGGCCGCCATGAAGGGGACGGGCCTGGTCAACCCGACGGTCGAGCTGCTGGGTTCGGGCAGCAAACAGACGCTGAACGTCCAGTCCGACCTGAACAAGCTGTCGCAGGGCAACCAGGACCAGATCAGCAGGAACGTGCAGAAGGCGATGCTCACGCTCACGGCTGCCCACGGGCCCCCGGGGTCGCATTCGTCCCCCTCGACCACGACCACCACGGGCAAGCCGACCACGACCACGACGATCGCCAAGGCCGGCGCTGCGGCGGCCGCCACGACCACCACGACCACGGCGCCCACGACGACGACCACGGTCCCGGCCGACAAGATCAGCATCACGACCGTCGGCCCGACGTGGGGTCAGGGTGTCACGAACGACGCCATCAAGGCGCTGATCATCTTCTTCATCGTGGTCGCGGTCTACATCAGCATCCGCTTCGAGCCGAAGATGGCGCTGGCGGCATTCATCGCGATGATCCACGACGTGCTGGTTGCGATCGGCATCTACTCCATCTTCAACTTCCAGGTCACGCCGGACACCGTCGTCGCCATCCTGACCATCCTGGGCTATTCCCTCTACGACACCGTCGTCGTGTTCGACCGCGTCCGGGACAACACCAAGGGCATCGGCACGAGTGGCCGCCTGACCTACCCGCAGCTGATCAACCTCTCCATGAACCAGACGCTGGCCCGCTCGATCAATACCTCGGCGGTGGCGATCCTGCCCGTGCTGGCGGTCCTGTTGATCGGCGCACAGCTCCTGGGCGCCACGACACTCCAGTCCTACGGCCTCGCGCTCTTCGTCGGCCTGCTGTCCGGGGCGTACTCGTCGATCTTCATCGCGTCGCCGGTCCTCTGCATGATGAAGGAGCGCGAGGGCCGCTGGCGCGACATCGAGCGCCGGCTGCGCCAGCGCAACGAGCTGGGCCGGTCGTTCTCGGCCCTCGACGCCGCCCAGCTGAACACCCAGATGAGCATGGCCGCCGGCGGGCAGCCGATGCGGTCCGGCGCCGGCGCGGGTCCTGCCGCGCAGAGGTCCACCTCGTCCAAGCGCAGCGGTCCCATACGGCCGGGCTCGGCGCGGCAGACGGGATCGGGAACCGCGGTCATGGACCGGCCCGGCGGCGGGGGGAGCGGCACCGCACAGGGATCGAGCAGCCCGGGCGCGCCAGCGCCCCGGCCCCGCAAGAGCAAGCGCAAGCGCAAGCGCTGAGACGGCGTCGAGGCGGGGCCGTCGTTCCCCGCGTTTCCCCTGGCGGGTAGCCTGTATGGATGGTGGCCCTGGCTCGGGTGACAGACGCTCGTGGCGCCGCCCGCGACCACGGCGGCGAGGACGACGGCGCCCGGCCGCAGAGTGAGCAGGCGTTCGCCGATCTGCTCGCGCCCGTCCTGGCCGAATTCGAGCGGAACCGGCCCGACAGCCCGTCTGAGGAGGCCGGGCTGATCGTACGCGCGGGGCGGACCGCCCTGGCCGCGCACGAGGGGCAGTTCCGGCGCTCGGGCGAGCCCTACATCACCCACCCGGTCGCCGTGGCGACGATCGTGGCCGAGCTCGGCCTCGACGCGCAGACGGTGGCCGCCGCCCTCCTGCACGATGCCGTGGAGGACACCGGACTCACGCTCGACTCCATCCGCGCGACGTTCGGCGACGGCGTGGCCCGGGTCGTCGACGGCGTGACCAAGCTGGACCGGCTCCAGTTCAACTCCAAGGAGGCGCAGCAGGCGGCGACGATCAGGAAGATGCTCGTCGCCATGGCGGACGACTGGCGAGTGCTGCTGATAAAGCTGGCCGACCGGCTGCACAACATGCGCACGCTCGCCGTGATGCCCGAGTGGAAGCAGCGCCGCACCGCACAGGAGACGTTCGACGTGTACGCGCCGCTGGCGCACCGCCTCGGCGTGCAGCAGGTGCGCTGGCAGCTCGAGGACCTCGCCTTCGCGACGCTGCACCCGAAGCGCTATGCGGAGATAGAGCAGATGGTGGCGGCGAGGGCGCCGCAGCGCGAGGAGTATCTCGAGCGCGTCCTCGTGCACGTCAGGCAGCGCCTCGACGAGATGGGCGTCGCCGCCGATGTGACGGGTCGACCGAAGCACCTGTGGTCGATCTACGAGAAGATGGTCGTGCGGGGCAAGGAGTTCGACGACATCAATGACCTGGTCGCCATCCGGGTGGTCGTCGAGACCGAGAAGGACTGCTGGGCCGCGCTCGGCGCCATCCACGCCATCTGGGCGCCGGTGCACGGGCGCTTCAAGGACTACATCAACACGCCCAAGTTCAACATGTACCAGTCGCTGCACACGACGGTCATCGGGTTGGACGGCAAGCCGGTGGAGGTGCAGATCCGAACCTCGGAGATGCACCATCGGGCCGAGTACGGCATCGCGGCCCACTGGGGCTACAAGTCCAAGGAGGACCACTCCTCCGAAATGGCATGGCTCCAGCGCATCGCCGACGTCGACCGCCAGACGGACGACCCGATCGAGTTCCTCGAGGCCCTGAAGCTCGACCTGGAGCAAGACGAGGTCTACGTCTTCACGCCCAAGGGAAAGGTCATCGCGCTCCCGGCTCGGTCCACCCCGGTCGACTTCGCCTACGCCATCCACACCGAGGTCGGCCACCGCTGCATCGGGGCGCGGGTGAACGGGCGTCTCGTGCCGCTGGAGACGCAGCTGAACTCCGCCGACACCGTCGAGATCTTCACGTCGAAGTCTCCGACGGCCGGGCCGTCGCGGGACTGGTTGCAGATCGTCGCCTCCACCCGGGCCCGCAACAAGATCCGCCAGTGGTTCTCCCGGGAGCGCCGGGAGGACGCCATAGAGAACGGGCGGGAGGAGCTGGCCCGCGCCCTGCGCCGGGAGGGGCTGCCCCTGCACAAGATGCTGGGGTCGGCCGCGCTGCAGGAGGTCGCCGACACCATGAACCTGGCCGACCTCGATGCGCTCTACGCGACGATCGGCGAGAACCAGGTCTCGGCCCACTCCGTCGTGCAGCGGCTGGCCAAGGCGCTCCGGGGTGGCGAGGCGGACGAGCAGCTCCCGACGACGGCGCTGCACGCGCCCCGGACCCGCACGCCGCGGGCCGGGCGCCGTACGAAGGCCGGCGTCTACGTCGAGGGGCTCGACGACGTCATGATCCACCTGGCGCGCTGCTGCACGCCGGTGCCGGGCGACGAGATCGTGGGCTTCGTGACCCAGGGCCGGGGCGTGTCGGTGCACCGGGCCGACTGCTCGAACGCGACGGCCCTGGCGGACCGGTCCAAGGAGCGGCTGATAGAGGTCGAGTGGGACCGGGGCAACGAAGGGGTCTTCATCGCCACGATCGAGGTGCAGGCCTTCGACCGTGCTCGGTTGCTGGCCGACGTCAGCCGGGTCGTGAGCGAGCACCACCTCAACATCGTGGCGGCGCGGACGGCGACGACGCCCGACCGGGTCAGCCGGATGGCCTTCGACGTCGAGCTGGCCGACCCGACACACCTGCACTCACTGATCAGCGCGTTGAAGCATCTCGACGGGGTCTTCGACGCGTATCGTCAGCTCCCTGGCAAGAAAGTCTGACGCCGCCCGTGCGGAGCACCTCGTGACCGGGGGCTCGGCCGCGCCCGGAGCCGGATCGGACTCCGGTCCCGCACGCACGCCCAAGGGCATGCACGACGTGCTCTGGCCCGAGTCGGCCCGCTGGGAGGAGGCGGTGGCGCGCTTCGCCGGCCTCGCCGGCGCCGCCGGATACGGGTTGACCCTGACGCCGGTCGTCGAGCACGCGGGCGTCTTCCGGCGCGGCATCGGCGAGGGCAGCGAGGTCGTGGGCAAGGAGATGTACGTCTTCGAGGACCGCGACGGTCAGCTGATGGCGCTGCGGCCCGAGGGCACGGCGCCGATCGTCCGGGCCTACGTGCAGCACCACCCGGTGCCGCCCTGGAAGGCCTGGTACGTCGCGCCGTCGTTCCGCCACGAGAACCCCCAGCAGGGCCGGTACCGCCAGCACGTCCAGCTGGGCGTGGAGGCGCTCGGCGTGGCCGACGCCGACCTCGACGTCGAGGTCGTGGCGCTGGCGCACGACTTCTTCGCGGCGCTGGGGCTGCGGCAGGTGACGCTGAAGCTGCACTCCATGGGCGACACCGTGTGCAAGCCCGGGTACGTGGCGTTGCTGGGTGCGTTCCTGGCGAAGCGGGCCGACCGGCTGTGCCCGGCGCATCGGGCGCGCCACCTGGAGAACCCGCTGCGCGTGCTCGATTGCAAGGCGCCCGAGTGCCGCGCCGCCACCGACGACGCACCGCACTTCCTGGACCACCTGTGCGACCCGTGCCGGGTGCACTTCGCCCGGGTGCGCGTCGGTTTGGAGGCGCTCGGCGTGCCCTACGTCATCGACCACCGCCTGGTGCGGGGGTTCGACTACTACACGCGCACGACGTTCGAGTTCGCGGCCGACGCGCTCGACGCAGCCCAGAACGGCGTGGGCGGGGGTGGGCGCTACGACGGCCTGGTCGAGCTGCTCGGAGGCGACCCGACGCCGGGGATCGGGTTCGGCATCGGGGTGGAGCGGATGCTGCTGGCATGCGACGCCGAGGGCGTGTTCGCGGCGGCGGCCGCGGCGGCGGCCCGGCCGCTCCACGCCTACGTGATCGACACGGCCGGGGGGGAGTCCGCCGTGACGCTCGCCGCCGAGCTGCGACGGGCCGGGCTCCGGGCCGACCGGGCCTTCGACGGGCGGTCCATGAAGTCGCAGATCAAATCGGCCGACAAATCCGGCGCGCTGGTGGCGCTCGTGGTCGGGCCCCAGGAGGTGGCCGAGGGAACGGTGGGGCTGCGGCCGCTGCGCAGCAGCGAGGAGCAGCGGACCGTCCCCCGGGACGCGGTCGTGGCCGAGCTGAAGAGCTTCCTGGCCAACGCGGCGTTCGCCGAGGGCCCGGGGGGAGACGTCGACCGCCACCTCCACCCGCACCGACCCGAACCGCCGACGCCCGACGACGACCCCGAAGGCGAAACGTCCTGACCCGATGACCAGCACGAGCAGTCACGACGACACCCAGAACTGGCCGACCGCCATGCGGACGCACCTGTGCGGCGTGCTGCGGCCGGGCGACGCCGGCACCGCGGTCCGGCTCTGCGGCTGGGTGGCGCACCGGCGCGAACACGGGGAGCACCTGGCCTTCGTGGACCTGCGTGACCACTCGGGGATCGTCCAGTGCGTGATCGACGGCGCCGTCGATGTGCGCAGCGAGTGGGTGGTCGCGGTGACCGGAACGGTGCGGGAGCGGCCAGCGGGGATGGAGAACCCCGCGCTCGGGACGGGCGACATAGAGATCCACGAGTGCACGGTCGAGGTGCTCAACGAGGCCGAGCCGCCGCCGTTTGCGGTGGACGAGCGCGCCGAAGCGGACGAACCGGTGCGGCTGAAGTACCGCTACGTCGACCTGCGCCGGCCGCGCATGCAGCAGAACCTGCGCCTGCGCGCCCGGGTCAACGCCGCCATCCGGGCGGTCATGGACCGCCAGGGCTTCGCCGAAGTGGAGACGCCCCTGCTGTGGGCGCCCACGCCCGAAGGGTCGCGCGAATTCTCGGTCCCGGCGCGCCTGCACCACGGCTCCTTCTACGCACTGCCGCAGAGCCCGCAGCTGGCGAAGCAGCTGCTGATGGTGGGCGGGTTCGACCGGTACTACCAGATCGCCCGTTGCCTGCGCGACGAGGACCTGCGGGCGGACCGGCAGTTCGAGTTCACGCAGCTGGACATGGAGTGCTCGTTCGCCTCCCAAGACGACGTGATGCGCTACGTCTCCGAGGCCGTGCTCCAGGCCGCCGCGGCGGCCACCGGGGACCACCCTCCGCCGATTGAGAGGATCACGTGGGCGGACGCGCTGGACCGTTACGGCACCGACAAACCCGACCTCCGCTTCGGGATGGAGCTCGTCGACCTCAGTGCCGTGTTCGAGCACACGACGGTGAAGGCCTTCTCGTCGCCGACGGTGAAGGCACTGTCGGTGACGGGGAGCCCGGACTTCACACGCTCGCGCCTGGACGACCTCACGAAGCAAGCGCAGCGCGCCGGTGCCGCTGGGCTGGCCTGGTTCAAGGTCGTCCGGGGAGAGGTGGTCGCTTCTTCCGGTGGGAGTGGGTTGGCCCTCGACGGCCCCCTCTCTCGGCACCTCTCGCAGTCGGAGACGGACGCGGTGGTGGAGCAGACCGGCGCGCGGGAGGGTGACCTCGTCCTCGCCGTCTCCGACGAATATCGCACCGCATGCGAGGTACTGGGCACCCTGCGCCGCGCGCTCGGGTCGCCTCCGGTGGGCGAGGGACCGCACCGCTACGTGTGGGTCGTCGACTTCCCGCTGTTCGAAGGAATCGGCGCCGACGGCAATCCGCAGCCGGCCCACCACCCGTTCACCATGCCGTATCCGGAGGACCTACCGCTGCTCGGTACCGACCCCCTGGCCGTGCGTTCACAGGCCTACGACCTGGTGCTGAACGGGTGGGAGCTCGGCTCGGGGAGCGTGCGTATCCACCGCCGCGACATCCAGTCGCAGGTGTTCGCCGCGCTGGGCATCGGGCCCGAGGAGGCCGAGGCGCGGTTCGGCTTCCTGCTTGGCGCGTTCCGCTACGGCGCGCCGCCCGCACGCGGGGTTCGCGTTCGGGATCGACCGCTTAGCCGCGATCCTGGCGGGCGAGGAGAACATCCGCGAGGTGATCGCGTACCCCAAGACACAGTCGGGCGCGGACCCGCTGACCGGGGCACCGACGCCGGTGCCGCCGGCGACACTGGCCGAGCTCGGCATCCGCGTCGTGACGCCGCCGGGTTCGCCGGCGTCGCCCGGCTCCGGGGAGATGACGCCGCCGCCTCGCTCACCGTGAACCTGTTCGCCGACGCCGCCGACCGTCGCCTCAAGCGCCAGGCGCCGCTGGCGGTCCGGCTCCGCCCCCGCACGCTCGACGAGATGGTCGGACAGGAACACCTCGTGGCACCCGGTGCGCCGCTGCGCACGCTGGCCGAGGCCGACAAGATGGGATCCGCCATCCTGTGGGGACCGGCCGGCACGGGCAAGACGACGCTGGCGCGGCTCATCGCCGACACCACGGCGAAGCACATGGTGACGCTGTCGGCGACCGCGTCCGGTGTGAAGGACGTCCGCGAGGCGCTGGCGGAGGCGGAGCGCCGGCTGGGGGAGCAGGGGCAGGGCACCATGCTGTTCATCGACGAGGTGCACCGCTTCAACAAAGCACAGCAGGACGTGCTGCTCCCCGCGGTCGAAGACGGGCTCGTGGTCCTGATCGGCGCGACGACGGAGAACCCGTTCTTCGAGGTGAACCCGCCGCTGATGAGCCGCGCGTCGCTGTGGCGGCTCCACCCCCTGACGCCCGAGAACCTGCGCACGATCATTGAGCGGGGCCTCGAGATCGAACAGGTGGACGCCCACGAGGCGGCCGTCGACGCCGTGGTCGCCGCCTGCGAGGGCGACGCGCGGGCGGCGCTCACCACCGTGGAGGTGGCGGCCGCGCTGGCCCGCGCCCGAGCCGGCGCCGGCGCCGGCGCCGGCGCCGGCGAGTCGCCCCGGGTGACGCTGACCATGGAGGACATGGCCCGGGCCCGGGACGGGCGACTGTTCCACCAGGGTGCGGACGAGCACTACGACCAGATCAGCGCGCTGATCAAGAGCGTCCGCGGCTCCGATGCCGACGCCGGCCTCTACTGGATGGCCCGCATGCTCGAAACCGGCGAAGACCCGCGTTTCCTGGCCCGGCGCATGATCATCCTCGCCAGCGAGGACATCGGGATGGCCGACCCGCAGGCGCTGCTGGTCGCCGAGGCCGCGGCCCGTGCGGTCGAGCACGTCGGCCTGCCCGAGGCCGCCCTCAACCTG
Source organism: uncultured Acidimicrobiaceae bacterium (assembly GCA_963808355.1). Lineage (GTDB taxonomy): Bacteria > Actinomycetota > Acidimicrobiia > Acidimicrobiales > RAAP-2 > Bog-473. The sequence continues at coordinate 691,181 of CAWEFL010000002.1, read as the reverse complement.
GCCGAGGCGGTCATCTACCTGGCCCGGGCCCCCAAGTCGAACGCCGTCGTCGTGGCGCTGGGCCGGGCCCAAGAAGACGTCCGCTCCGCCGTGAACCAGGAGGTGCCGGCCCACTTGCGCGACGCCCACTACAAGGGGGCGGGCGCCCTCGGGCACGGCGAGGGGTACGTGTACCCGCACGACGACCCCACCGGGGCGCGGTCCCAGCAGTATCGTCCGGGGGCGCTCGAGGGACGCGTGTACTACGAGCCGCCGCCCGGGACCGAAGACGGCATGGCGGAGACCGAAGAGTCCGAATAGACCCGACTGTCGAAGAGGAGGCCGATTCGTGAGACGGGCACAACGCTTGTCCGCGCTGACGGGGGCGGTGGCCGGAGCGGCAGTTCTCTCCGTCGGTGCGCTGGCGCCGGCCGCCGGAGTGCGCACCGGCGGCGCCGTCGGCGCCGCCGTCCTGCCCCGGGTCACCCTGCCCCAGGGCGTGCCCTCCCTCCCGTCCGACGTGATCCGACTCGGTACCGCCCCCGCGGACGCGGTCCTGCACCTCGATGTGGTACTGGCCGGCCAGAATCCGTCCGGCCTGGCCGCCGCGGTCGATGCCGTCTCGACGCCGGGATCGCCCGAATACCGCCACTACCTCACCGGCGCGCAGTTCGCGGCCGAGTTCGGACCGCCGGCGGCCGAAGTCACGCAGGTGAGTGCCGCGCTGCGTGCCCTGGGCTTGACCGTCGGCGCCTCCGACCCCGGCAGCACGCTGCTGCCTGTGCGCGGGTCCGCGGCCGCCGTGTCCTCCGCCCTCGGGACCACGCTCCAGACCGTGCACGAGCCGGGACAGGCGTCCAACGCGATCGTCAACACGGCGGCGCCTTCCGTTCCCGCCTCGTTGGCCGGCGAGGTCACGGGCGTCGTCGGGCTCGACGGCCTGTTCCACGAGGACGACATGCTGCGCACGCGCACGCCGCAGGAGGTCCGGTCGCCGTCGGCCACCCCGGCTTCGCCTTCCACCCCCGCACCCCGGTCCCAGAGTCACGTCACCGCCCAGGCCACACCGCCCCAGGCCTGCAGCGCGGCCAGCGTGGCGGCGACGACCATGCCGGGCACGTACACCTCGACGCAGATGGCCAGCATCTACACGCTGAACCAGCTGTTCGACCAGGGTCGGACGGGCCTCGGGCAGACCATCGCCATCGTCGAGTTCGAGCAGTACTCCTCGAGCGACGTCGCGACGTTTCAGGCCTGCTACGGCCTCTCCAACGCCATCCGAAACGTCGTCGTCGACGGCGGTCCGGCCGGGCCTTCCCACGGCATGGGCGAGGCCGCGTTGGACACGGAGCTGGCGGCCGGCACGGCCCCGTCGGCCTCGTTAGTGGTGTACGAGGCACCGAACAACAGTGACGTGGCCGCCCTCGATCTCTTCAGACGGATTGCCACCGACGACGTCGCGAAGGTCGTGAGCACCAGCTGGGGTGACTGCGAAGCCGACGCGGCGACCACACCAAATTTCCTTCAGAGCGAGAAGCAGATCTTTGATCAGATGGTGATGCAGGGTCAGACCCTGATCGCCGCCTCGGGCGACGCGGGGTCCGAGGACTGTTATCCCGTCAACGGCTCGAACAACCTCGGGGTCGACGACCCCGGGTCCCAGCCCGACTTCGTGAGCGCCGGCGGGACCAGCATGCCCACCGCCTCTGCGGCGTCGCAGCTGGTGTGGAACGACTGCCAGGGCGGAGTCGTGGCCGACTTCTGCGCCACCCACACCCCCAACGCCGGCGCCAGCGGTGGGGGCTACTCGGAGATGTGGCCCCGCAACCCGGGCCAGCCCCTCGTGACGAGCCCGAACACGACCCCCTGTCCGAATGGTTCGTCGACCGGCTGCCGCGCCGTCCCCGACATCGTCATGTCCGCCAACCCCACAGAGGGTGGAGTCATCGCCTACTTCGCCGGTACCTGGATCGGTTTCGGCGGTACCAGCGTCGCCGCCCCCTCCAACGCCGGGTTCTTCGCCGATACGAACCAGGGCTGCTTCTCCACGCTGGGCCGCGTCGGACCCACGCTCTACGCCGCGGCCGGCGGCGGGACCTACACCGACCTCACGACGGGCAACAACGACTTCACGAATACCAACGGCAGCCTGTTCGGCGCGGCCGCCGGCTACGACGCGGCCAGCGGCCTGGGCTCACCCGTGTACCAGAACCTCGTGACCCCGCTCCAGGGCGGGGACGGTTGTCCCTCCGTCGCCTCGGTGAACCCCTCCACCGGCCCGGTCACCGGAAGCGGCGCCATCACCGTCACCGGCGGTGGGCTCGCGGACGCCACCGCCGTGGACTTCGGCGTGGCCGGCCGGGGGACCATCGTCTCGCGGACGGCCACAACGATTGCCGTCGTCCCCCCCAACGCCCCGTTCCCCGAGTGCGTCGACGTCACCGTCACCAACCCCCAGGGCGTCTCCGCCACCTCGTCGGCGGACCAGTACGGCTTCGGCGGGGCCACCGACTGCGGGCAGGGCTACCGCTTCGTCGCCTCCGACGGCGGCGTCTTCGACTTCGGCGAGGCCACGTTCTTCGGGTCCATGGGCGGCATCCCGTTGGTGCGCCCGGTGGTCGGGATGGCCGCCACCCCCAGCTCCAACGGCTACTGGCTGGTGGCGGCGGACGGCGGCATCTTCAGCTTCGGCGACGCCCGCTTCTTCGGGTCCATGGGCGGCAAACCGCTCAACTCGCCCATCGTGGGCATGGCGGCCACGCCCGACGGCCGCGGCTACTGGCTGGTGGCCTCCGACGGCGGGCATCTTCAGCTTCGGCGACGCCAACTTCCACGGATCGACGGGGAGCATGCACCTGAACCGGCCCGATCGTGGGCATGGCGGCCACGACCGACGGCGGCGGCTACTGGCTGGTGGCCTCCGACGGCGGCATCTTCAGCTTCGGCGACGCCAACTTCCACGGATCGACGGGCGCACTCCGCCTCAACTCGCCGATCGTCGGCATGGCCACGAGCGCGGGTGGCAACGGCTACTGGCTGGTCGCGGCCGATGGCGGCATCTTCACCTTCGGGAACGCGAACTTCTGGGGCAGCATGGGGGCCAGCCGCCTCAACCAGCCCATCGTCGGCATGGCGGCGACCCGGAACGGCAACGGCTACTGGCTGGCGGCAGCGGACGGCGGCATCTTCAGCTTCGGCGACGCGAACTTCTACGGGTCGACCGGCAACATCCGCCTGAACAAGCCCATCGTCGGGATGTCGGGGGCCTGAGCCAGCGCCTCTCGGACCCGCATTTCACGCCGGTAAGCTGGGGCGATGGACGCCAACGGCCTGAGGGCGGCCTTCACGCGCTTCTTCGCCGAGCGTGACCACGCGGTCGTCCCCTCCGCCAGCCTCATCCCGCACGACCCCTCGGTCCTCTTCACGATCGCGGGCATGGTGCCCTTCAAGCCGTACTTCGTGGGCGAGGAGCCGGCGCCGTGGCCGCGCGCCACGAGCATTCAGAAGTGCTTCCGGACCCCGGACATCGAGATCATCGGGACCGACAGCTACCACTGCACCTTCTTCGAGATGCTCGGCAACTTCAGCTTCGGGGACTATTTCAAGGACGAGGCCATCCCGATGGCCTGGGAGCTGCTCACCGAGGTCTTCGGGCTCGATGGCGACCGACTCTGGATCACCGTGCACGAGAGCGACGACGAGGCCGAACAGATCTGGATCGACAAGATCGGGGTGCCGCCCGCGCGGATCCAGCGCATGGGCGACGAGGACAACTTCTGGGCCATGGGCGACACCGGCCCCTGCGGGCCCGACTCTGAGATCTTCATCGACAAGGGCGAGGCCTACGGGCACGACGGCGGCCCCAAACACGGTGGCTCCGAACGCTTCGTCGAGATGTGGAACCTCGTCTTCATGCAGTTCAACCGCGACGCGGACGGCGTCCTCACCGAGCTGCCGCGGAAGAACATCGACACGGGAGCGGGCTTCGAGCGGATCCTGCCCGTCCTGCAGGGGCACGATTCCGTTTTTGACACCGACCTGTTCGCACCGATCATCGACGCGGCGGCCTCCATTCTCGGCACCGCCTACGGGAGCGACGAGCGCACCGACACCGCGCTGCGGGTGCTGGCCGACCACGGCCGGGCCATGTCCATGCTCGTGGCCGACGGCGTCCTCCCGGCCAACGAGGGACGGGGCTACGTGCTGCGCCGGGTGGTGCGGCGCGCCGTGATGGCGGCGCGGCGAATCGGCTGTGAGAAGCCGATCGGCCCGACGCTGGTGCAGGCGGCCGCCGCCGTGTTGGGCGAGGCCTACCCGAATCTGAAGACGCAGCACGACCTCATCGTCAACGTCGTCGCGCGCGAAGAGGCCGGGTTCGACCGCACCCTCCGCGCCGGGCTGAGCCGCTTGGAGGAGGCGTTCGCCACCGGTGAGAAGGTGCTCGGAGGGGACGTGGCCTTCACCCTGCACGACACCCACGGCTTCCCGGTCGAGCTCACGGAGGAGCTCGCGCGCGACGCCGGCGTGGAGGTCGACCGCGCCGGCTTCGACACGGCCATGGCGCAGCAGCGCGAGCGGGCCCGTGCCGCGGCCAAGTCGACGCGGGCCGGCGACGAGGCCGCCTACCGCGCACTGCTCGAAGCGGAGGGTGTGACCGCCTTCGTGGGACGGGGGCTCCACAACTACGAGGTGCCGGCGCGGGTCGTGGCCGTGCTGGAGGGGACGGGCGACCACCGGGACAGCGCCAGCGCGGGTGGGCCGGCGGGCGGGCGTACCGTCGAGATCTTCTTGGACCGGACGCCGTTCTACGCCGAGCAGGGGGGCCAGATCGGCGACACCGGCACCATCGTGACCGAGTCGGGGATCGCCGATGTCTACGACACGCAGTATGCGGTGCCGGGTCTCGTGGCGCACAAGGCGCGCCTGAGCGGTGAGATGGCGGCGGGGCAGGACGCGCTGGCGACGATCGACGTCGAGCGCCGGGAGGCCATCCGGCGCAACCACACCGCGACGCACCTGCTGCATTCGGCGCTGCGGTCGGTGCTCGGTGAGCACGTGCGCCAGCAGGGCTCGCTCGTCGGGCCCGAATACCTGCGCTTCGACTTCTCGCATCACGCCCAGCCCACGCGCGAGGAGCTGGACGAGGTGTTCGCCCTGGCCAACGACGCCGTGCTGACCGACGTCGAAGTCGAGACGACCGAGGCGTCGCGCCAGGAGGCAGAGAAGATGGGCGCCGTCGCCTTCTTCGGCGACAAGTACGGCGAGTCGGTGCGGGTGGTGCGGGCTAGCCCGTCGTCGCTCGAGTTCTGCGGCGGCACGCACGTCGACTCGCTGGGCCAGATCGGGCCGATCACGCTGTTGTCGGAGGGGTCCATCGGGTCGAACACGCGGCGGCTGTTCGCGTTGACGGGGAAGGCATCGCTGCAACGAGCCAAGGAGCGCGAGGAGCTGGTGCGCGCCGGCCGTCGGCGCTGCTGCGGACGGAGCCCGACGAGTTGGCCGTGGCCATCGAGCGCCTGATGGAACGCTCGCGCGAAACGGAGAAGGAGCTGGCTTCGTTGCGTCAGCAGTCGAGCCAGGCCGACGCCACCACCCTGGCGGCGGGAGCGGCCGCGTCGGGCGGGCTCGTGGTGGCGCGTCGGGACGAGGTCGACCCCAAAGCGCTGCAGAACCTGGCCCAGGCCGTGCTGCGCCACGACGGGGTGCGGGCCGTCGTGCTGGGGGGCTCGCCCGACGGCGCCAAGGTGGCGATCGCGGCGGCGACCGGTGGGACGCCCGACGCGGTGCAGCTGGTGAAGGCACTCGGGAAGATCGTGGGCGGGGGCGGGGGCGGCTCGCCCGAGGTGGCGTTGGCGGGCGGCAAGGACCCCTCGCAGATCGGCGCGGCGCTGGCCGAAGCGGAACGACTGCTCTCCGCGTGACGGCCCGGGAGGAGCATGGGCGCCCGCCCGGAGGCGGGCCCGGCCGCGGCCCGGGGCGGGTGGCGGCGCTCGATCTCGGCGCACGCCGCATCGGGGTGGCGTTCAGCGACAGCGGGCGCACGCTCGCCAGCCCGTGGGGGGTGATTGCGCGCAGCGGCGACGCGGCGCGGGACCGGGCGGCCGTGGTCGAGGCGGTGCGCGAGGTCGAGGCCTCGACCGTGGTCGTGGGTGTCCCCCTCGGGCTGTCCGGCGAGAAGGGGAGCGCGGCGCGGGCGGCCTTGGACGAAGCGGCGTCGTTGCGAGAGGCGCTCGAGCCGCTCGGGATCGCGGTCGAGACGGCCGACGAGCGGCTCACCACCGTGGAGGCACAGCGCAACCTGCGCGCGCGGCGGGCCGGAACGCGAAGTCGGCCCAGCCCGTGATCGACAGCGCCGCGGCCATGGTGCTGCTGCAGTCCTGGCTGGACCCGCGTGAGCGAGCCGCGCGATCCGTTCGTGCCCGAGGAGTCTCCCTGGGGAGAGGTGCTCGAGGAGAGGACTCCAGCCCCCGGACCCGAGTCGGGGAGCGACGACGCGCCGGACCGGGCCAGCCGGCGGGCGGCGAGGGCGGCCCGGGTCCGCCGCCGCCGGCGCATCGTGGGCCTGGTCGGCGCGGGCCTGCTCGTCGTCATCCTCGGGTTCACCCTCTGGTACGAGCTCGAGTCCGCGGCCCTCGGCCCGGAGGGGCCACGCGTCATCATCACCGTGAAACAGGGCCAATCGTTCGACTCCGTGCTGTCGTCGTTGAGCGACCACCATGTGATCGGGAGCTCGTTGGCCTTTCGAGTGTCGAACATCTTCCACGGGACGCCGACCGTTCGGCCGGGCGGGTATGCGCTGCACGAGAACATGTCCTTCTCGGACGTGCGCGCCCAGTTCGCCGCCGGGCCCAACATCTTCCCGGTTGACGTTCCTGCCGGGTACACCCTGGCCGAGGTGGCATCGCAGGTCGCGGCCAACGTGCCGGGTCACACCGAGACCAGCTTCGAAAAGGCGGCATCGAGCGGGGCAGTGCACTCCGTCTTCTCACCACCGGGATCGAACAACCTGGAGGGCATGCTCGGCACGGGCACCTACCTCGTGCTTCCCGGTGAAACGGACCTCACGCTTGTGCAGCAGATGGTGACTCGGTTCGACGCCCAAGCCACCGCCGCCGGGCTCAGCCCCGCCTCGGCCGCCGCGCAGGGCATGACGCCCTACCAGGTGATCATCGTCGCCTCGGTGGTGGAGAAGGAGGGCTATTACGCCAAGAACATGCCCGATGTGGCCCGTGTCATCTACAACCGGCTGGCGCAGGGGATCAACCTCGACATGGACTCGACCGTGCTCTACGCGTTGGGCCAGGACGGAGGCCCGGTCACGTCGCAGGACCTCAAAATCCAGTCCCCGTACAACACCTACCTGACCAAGGGCCTGCCCCCGACCCCGATCTGCCTTCCCTCGACCGACGCCCTGTCGGCTGCGGTCCACCCGCCGGCCGGGGCGTGGCTCTACTTCGTCCTCGTCTCGAAGGACGGGACGCTCGCCTTCTCCGACACCTACGCCGAACAGTTGGCCAACGAGCAACTGGCGAAGTCACGTGGCCTCCCCTGACCCGCCGGCAGCACCTGACGGGGCGGCGCCCCGCAGCATGCGCGAAGCCCGCGCCCAGGCCCCGCCCGGCACCATGCTCGTCGGCGTCATCGGGAGCCCCATCGCCCATTCGCTGTCGCCCCTCCTTCACGAGACGGCGTTCGCCGCCTTGGGCCTGGGTGACACCTGGCGCTCGTTCGCCTTCGAGATCGCGCCCGGGGCGGCGGCCGCGGCCCTCGACGAGATGCGCGAGGCCGAGGTCGCGGGCCTGTCCGTCACCATGCCGCACAAGGCCGACGTGGCCGCGCTGGTGGACGACCGGAGCGGGGTGGCGCGCGACTTGGACGCCGTCAACTGCGTCGTGCAGCGCGGTGGGTCCCTGTACGGCGACAACACCGACGGCGAAGGGTTCGTGGCCTCGTTGTCCCGCGCCGCGGGGTTCGACGCCGCCGAGCGACGCTGCCTCGTGGCGGGCGCGGGAGGGGCGGCGCGGGCAGTGGTGCGCGCGCTGGCCGACGCCGGGGCGGCACAGGTGACCGTCGTCAACCGGACGCCCGAGCGGGCAACCCAGGCCGCCGCGCTGGCCGGCCGGGTGGGCGACATCGTGGCGCCCGAGGACGCAGTGGCGCTGGCCGGAGCCGTCGGGGCGGCGGACCTGATCGTCAACGCCACCCCCCTCGGCATGGCAGCGGCCCACACCCTGCGCTCCGCCATGGAGCAGGCCAGGCAGTGGCTGATCCCCCCCGAGCAGCTCCACCCCGGCCAGGTAGCGGCGGACCTGGTGTACGTGCCGCGCCGCACGCCCTGGTTGGCCGAGGCGGCGGCACACGGCGCGACACCCGTCGACGGGCTCGGCATGCTGGTCCACCAGGCCGCGGCGGCGATCGCACGCTGGACCGGACAGGCGCCTCCGGTCGAGGCGATGTGGCGGGCGGCCGTGGCGGCGATGCCGGACTAGACGGAGGGTCCCGACGCTGTCGAGCAGGTCACTCGCTCGCCACCTCGGCGGGCCATTTGCCGTCACGGGCGAGAGCGACGACGACCTCCTCTCGGAGGGCGGTGGACAACGTGTCCCGCTGCGAGGGCACGGTGTGCAGCATCACCCGGACCGTCATGGTCGTGGCGTCCGCGCTCAAAATACGGAGCAGCGATGGCGGCTCTGTCGCATGCCCCCGGAACTCCCGGCTCGTCGCGACCCGCCGGGCTGCCTCGCTGACGGTCTGTCGCACCCCCTCCAGGTCGGACGCGGCGCTGCCGGGCAGGGCGAGGTCGACGACGGCGCGCGCCCATCCGCGCGACAGGTTGCCGTTCAGCCGGAGGTCCCCGTTGGGGATGGTGTAGATCGTCCCGTCGACCCCGCGGAAGCGGGTGACGCGGATGGTGACCTCCTCGACCACGCCGGTCAGGCCGCCGACCGTGAGGGAGTCGCCGACGTTGAACTGGTCCTCCATGGTCATGAGCACCCCGGAGAAGTAGTCGCGCACGATCTGCTGCGCACCGAACCCGAGCGTGGCGCCGATGATCGTCGCGCTGGCCAGGAGCGGCGTGAGGTTGATGCCCAGCATGCCGAGGACGATGGCGGCGGCCACGATGAACACGAAGAAGCGCCACACGTTCGCCACCAGACCTGTCATGGTGTTGACCCGGGCTCCGGCGCGGGCGGACCCGGACCGGTTGGCGGTCTGGTCGGCGACGCGCCCGAGCACACGGCGGATCGCCTTGCCGCCGACGTGGGCCACCAGGAGCGCCACCAGGACGACGAGGAGGATGCTGAGCGGGCGGACGATCAAGTCGGTGATCGTCGAGGCGGTGTCGGGGTTCACGCCCACCTTCACCAACAGGTGATAGAGCCACCCGCCGCCTTCGGGGAGCGCGCCCACCTGGGCCGGGAGCGACGCCAGGGAGGGGGAGGTCATGGCCGGTATTCTGTCCCCGAATCCGCGCTATGACCACACTGGCCCGAACAAGCGTTGCCGCCCGACGCAACGTGCCTCCCTTCGATTTCGTGCTGGCGCTGGCGACCCTGATCCTGTCGGCGATCGGTGTGGTGATGGTGTACACGGCCACCCGGGGCCCGCTGCTCGCGCAAGGTGACGACCCCAAGACCTTCCTGAAGAAGCAGGGCCTCTTCGTGGTGCTGGGCCTGATCACCATGGTGGTGCTCGCCGTGTTCGACTACCGGCGGCTGGAACCCCTGGCCACCGTCGCCTACTGGCTGATCGTCCTCGCGCTGCTCGGGGTCTTCGCAGTGGGCAGCAGCGCCCAAGGTGCGGCCCGCTGGTTCAGCTTCGGGCCCCTCCAGCTTCAACCCTCCGAGTTCGCCGTGCTCGCGTTGATCCTGGCCATCGCGTCCTACTGCGCGCGCCGCGACGAAGACGGCTTGGCCTGGCGTGACGTCTTCCGCCTCCTGATCATGGCCGGGATCCCCATTGTGCTCGTCCTCGTCCAGCCGGACCTGGGCACCGCGATGATCATGGTCATCGTGTTGCTCGTGATGCTGGCCGTGGCGGGTCTGCCGATCCGCATCCTCGTGATGCTGATCGTCGGGGCGGTTTTCGTGGTGTTCGTGGCCGTGGAGAGCGGCCTGTTGCACAAGTACCAGATCGCCCGGGTCACCGCGTTCTTGAACCCGAACAGCACGAGCAACAACCCCTACGTGAAGACCGCCATCTACAACCTGAGCGAGGCGAAGACCGCCATTGGCTCTGGCGGCCTCTTCGGGTCGGGGATCGGGCACGGGGCCCAGACGAATTTCGGGCTACGTCCCCGAGCAGCAGACCGACTTCATTTTCACCGCTGTCGGAGAGCAACTCGGCTTCGTGGGGTCCGTCGGCGTCCTCAGCCTTCTCGGGGTCATTGCCTGGCGGGTGCTCCGGGCGGCCGTCAGGGCCCGCGACATCTTCGGCCGCCTGGTCTGTGCGGGCCTCTTCGCGTTCATCGCGTTCAGCACGTTCCAGAACGCCGGTATGACCATGGGCATCATGCCGATCACTGGCATCCCGTTGCCCTTCGTCAGCTACGGGGGGACGGCCGTCCTGGTCTTCTTCGCGGCCATCGGCCTGGCTCTGAGCGTCGGCGCACGCCGGAGACTCCGGTGACCGACGTCCGGCCCGGGGAGGCGCCCTCGGGGCCCGCGGAGGCGGCGGGCGCCGCCGCCGGTGACGCAGGCGGGTCGGACCCCGCGCCTGCGGTGGAGGCGTCGAGCGCGGCGGTTGGTGCGACGTTCCGGGTCATGGACGTCGAGGACGTATGCCTCCAGCTGCCGGCTCCGTATCCCTCCGTGACCTTGGTGGAGACCGCGCCGCCGATGCGGGCGCTCGTGTTCCCCGTCGGACTGGCTGAGGGGACCGCCATGGCCCAGGCGCTGCGGCGGCTCGACTCGCGTCGGCCCATGACGCACGAGCTGTTCATGCAGGTGCTGCAGCGGGCCCGCATAGAGGTGATCGCGGTGCGCCTGGTCGGGCGCGACGAGGGCAACTACCTGGCCGAGCTGGACCTCATGACCCCGGGCGGCCGGGAGCGCGTGGACTGCCGGCCTTCCGACGGGATCGTGTTGGCTCTGCGCATGCCCGTGCCGGCGCCAGTTCTCGTCGACGAGCGCCTCCTCGAGGACCCGGGGGACGTCGCGCCGGCCGCCACGGACTAGCTCCGCAGGGTGACTGCGGGTCGACGCGGGACCTCAGCTCAGGCGGCGGACGCTCGCGCGACGGCGCGGCGTCAGCAGGTGGAGACCCTGCTGCCCGGGTAGGAGGTCGACCCGGCGGTCGATGCGCTCCAGGGTCTGGCGGCCCTTCTCGCCGCTGAAGAGATAGTTCACGAGGAAGCCGACCTCGCGCTTGGGCATGACTCCGGAGCCGACCGGACGCCAGAGATGCGTGAGCGCGAGGCGGGTGAGGCGTTGCGCCTTGGCGCTGGCACCCAATCGTCGGGTCGCTTCGGATGCGTAGAAGTCGATGTGGCCGCCCTCCTGCTTCATGATCCGCCGCAAAAGCTCGCGCAGAGTCGGGTGGTCGGCCGTCTCGGTCAGCCGCGCGTACCCCGCCTGCGTCGTCCACTCGTTCACCGCTCCCCAGGCCATGTGGAGCGCGACGAAGGCGCGGCCCGAGAACGCGGCGGTGGCGATCGTGCTCAGCGTGGTGACGGCCTCGCGACGCCGGCGGCCGCGCCGCAAGGCGGCGATGCGGGGCACACCCGCTTCTTCCCCGTGCGCCTCGAGCACGCGGCCAATGGCCTCGCCGTGCCACATCTCCTCGAACACCCAACAGGACAGGAAGGAGGTGATGACCGGGTCTTGGTGGGCCGGGGTCAGCAGCAGGTCGCGGAGATAGCACACGGTGTGATGCTCAATGTCGTGCATGTAACGCAGGGAGCGCAACGCGTCTTGTGGCAGCGGATGTGCCTGGAAGTCGGAGAAATCGATGCCTTCGAGGTTCAACCGGCCCGCCCGGGACTTGTAGGTGTCGATGGTGGTTCTCATTGCGCCTACTATCCGGAGCACAAGCCACGCCCGGATGGGCCAGATTTCGCTCATCCGATGAGGGGGCGGCCCCGAACAGAGGGTAGATGCAGCACATCGAGGAAGTCAGCGACGCCCAGCTGGTGACCTCGATCGCGCGCTATAGCGAGGTGGCATTGGCGGAGGTGTACCGGCGGCACGGGGGGGCGGTGTACGGCCTGGCGCGGAGGGTGCTCAACGATCCAGCCGAGGCGGAGGACGTCACGCAGGAAGTGTTCCTGCGACTGTGGAACGAGCCCGACCGCTACGACCCCGCGCGCGGTTCGCTGCGGTCGTTCCTCCTGGCCCAATCGCATGCGCGCGCGGTCGACGCGGTTCGATCCACCAGTTCGCGGCGTCAGCGCGAGTCGCGTGACGCACTCCGTACAGCCCGCGGGACCTATGACCTTCAGCACGAAGTCTGGGACCTCGCGATGGCGGATCAGGTCGGACATGCGATGGGCGTGCTGCCCGAGGATGAGCGGCGGGCCATTAAGTTGGCGTACTTCGACGGGCACACCTACCGGGAGGTGGCTCGGCTGTTGCAGCAGCCCGAGGGGACGGTCAAGAGCCGCATCCGCAACGGCATGCGCCGGATGCGGGCGGCGCTGGCGGACCTGGACCTGCGGGGAATCGAGGCGTGATGACGCACGAGGAAGCCAGCGAGCTGCTCGGCGCGTATGCCCTCGATGCAGTCGAGCCCGACGAGCACACGCAGCTCGAGGAGCACCTCGCCACCTGCCCTCGGTGCAGGGCAGAGCTCGACGGTCTGCGCGAGGTCACCGGGTTCATGGGCAATTCCGTCGAGTCGCTTCCGGAAGGCCTGTGGTCGACCATCGCCGCCCGGCTCCCGCCGCGTCAGGACGAGGAGCCGCCACCGATGCCGCAACTGGTGCTCGAGCCGCGCCAGCCGGCGGAACCGCCGGGGCGCCGCTCTTCGACGTGGGCGGCCCTGGCGACCCTGGGCGCGATCGCGGTGGCCGCCGCCGCCGTCGCGATCGTGCTGGGGGTGGACCTGGTCCGGGCCGACGACCAGGTCACGAATCTGCAACAGGCGATGGCCGTCCACCCGCCGCAGTCGATCGCGCAGGCGCTCCGGACGCCCGGTCATCGGATCGTCAACCTCGAGACGGCGTTGCGCGTGCCGGTCGCCAAGTTCGTCCTGGTCCCCGACGGGCGCGGCTTCCTCGTGCATTCGAGACTGCCCACGCTGTCCGACGGCCACACGTACCAGCTGTGGGCGATCGTCGGATCGCGGCCCATCTCGCTCGGGTTGTTGGGACGGGCGCCTGGCCCCGCGTCCTTCACGATGTCCGGCGCGCCCACGGCGTCGCAGCTCGCCGTCACCGAGGAGCCGGTCGGCGGCTCGGTCGCCCCGACACCGCCCATCGTCGCCACGGGAACGGTCTGACCTCCCGGCCAGCTGTTAGGTTCGCACCTCGTGCCGGAGGATGCCGAACCCAAAAAGCCCCGCCCCATTGAGGTCTTCGCCGAAGCCGAGCCGGTCAAGCTCGGCTCCATGTTGCTGACCTTGGTGGAGCCCCACCGCGGGCATGAGGTGGCCTACAACCGCTGGTACGAGCGGGACCACTTCTATTCCGGGTGCATGGTCGGGCCGTACAACTTCGCCGGGCGGCGGTTCGTGGCCACCGCCGCCCTGAAGGCACTGCGCGACCCCGACCCGTCGGTCATCACCGGCGAACCGGCGCGGGGCTCGTACATCTCGGCCTACTGGGTGCTCGACGGCTACCACGATGTCTGGAACCGCTGGGCCCTGCGCCAGGTGAATGCGCTCCACGCCGCCGGCCGGATGTTCGCGCAGCGCGACCACGTGCACACGCTCCTCTACGACTACCGGTGGGAGCAGCGCCGCGATGCCGACGGGGTGCCGGTCGAGCTCGCCCTCGATCACCCCTACCGCGGCTTTGTGACCGTCTTCATCGACCGCGACGATGCCATCTCCAACGACGAGTTGTGGTCGTGGTTGCGCACGGAGCACCTGCCGGGGCTCCTGCCCGGCACCGACGCCGACCTGGTCGCCGCCTTCACGCCGATCGCGCTCGAGGTGGACGCCCCGGGCGACGTACCCCGGGAGAAGGCCCGCGACAATCGGACCGTGTTGCTCTGGTTCCTCAACACGCCGCCCGAAGTGGCCTGGGAGCCCGTGATCGCAGAGCACCGCCGCCGACTGGAGGAGGCGGGCAAGGGCACGGTCGTTGCCGCGCTGCCCTTCATCCCCACCATCCCGGGCAGCGACACCTACACCGACGCACTCTGGACCGACTGAGCGTCTCGGTTCCGGAGCGGCGCCGTTCGCCCTAGGCCGTCCGCGTCGCCCAGACCTCGACGACCGGTCCGGTATCGACTGCGTCGACGTTGAAACCCGCATCGGCGACGGCCTGGGCGAATGTCGTCGACTCCCAGATGGTGTACCAGCGCCGCCCGTCCGCTTCGTCGAGCCAACCGGTCTCGCCCTCGGCGTTGACGCAGGCATAGAGCCGTCCGCTCGGACGTATCAATGTGGCGAATTGGCGCAGCACGTCCGCCGTGTCGGCGTCGGTGAGGTGCACGAGGGACGAGCAGGCCCAGACCCCGTGGAACGTCCCCGCGGGAAACAAGGACGCGACCCGGCGCAGGTCGGCCTGCTCCACCGGCGCCCGGTGGGCGGCCCTGGCTGCGAACGTGGGGTTCAGCTCGACGCCGCGCACGTGGTGCCCCATGGCAGCGAACCGGGCGAGGTCGCGGCCGGGGCCGCAGCCGGCATCGAGGATCGACGAGGAAAAAGGCAGCGAGCGGCCGAACCGCTGAACTTGGTCGAGCATCTTGGGCGCGTACCGCTGTTCGTAGGCGTCGCTGTGGGCGCTGTAGGCCGCGACCGACGCGAGGACAGGATCGGTGTCCTTTTCCACTGCCGTGAGCCTCAACCCCGGGCCAGGATCTCGACGTGAGGGATGACGAAGACGGCGTCGTCCGACTCGGCCCAGCGGAGAAACGCTGCCGCGATCGCCTCGAGCTCGGCGGCGTCGCTCAGCCCGTACTCGACCGCCTGCTCGGCGAGCCGGGAGAATCGCATGCGGTCCGCCCACAACGAACCCCACCATGCCCGGGACTCGGGCTCGGCGTAGGTCCACGTCGAGCTGGACGCGGTGACGTCGCTGAACCCGGCCTCGTGCGCCAACCCCAGCAGCCGGGGCCCGAGAGAAGCATCGTGCCCGTTGCGCCCGGTCACCGCGAAGTAGAGCTCCCGCCAGCGGTCCAGCAGTGGGTCCGTCGGTGCCCAGGTGAAGGCCGCGTAGTCCGAGTCACGCGCCGCGAGCAGCCCGTCCGGAGCGAGCACGCGGCGCAAGGACACCAACGCGCCGACGGGGTCGGTTAGGTGCTGGAGGACCTGGTGCAGATGCACGACGTCGAACGAGGCGTCGGCATACGCGAGCGAGAAGAGGTCACCGACCTCGAAGCGGAGATTGGCGGCTCCACCGCCCCGTCCCGCGGCGTGCGCCCGCGCCTGCTCCAGCACCGCGGGGGCAGCGTCCAGGCCCACGACCTCCCCGGGCGCCACCAGCAGCGCCAGATCGGCTGTGATCGTGCCCGGCCCGCAGCCCACGTCCAGCAGCGATTGGCCGGGCCGCAGGTGGGGGAGCAGGTACCCGGCGGAGTTCTCCGCGGTGCGCCAGGTATGGCTGCGCAGCACCGACTCGTGGTGTCCGTGCGTGTACGTCACGCCTACATTGTGTCGTGCCCGAATTGCCCGAGATGCAGGCGCTGTCCGAGCGCCTCGACGCGCTCCTCGCTGGGAGCACGCTGCGCCGGGCAGACCTCCTCGGGTTCTCTTCGCTCAAGACCTACGACCCGAGCCCCGACGCGCGGAAGGGCCACCGCCTCGACGCCGTCACCCGAAGAGCCAAGTATCTGGTATGGACATTCGACGACGACGGCCGCATCGTCGTGCACCTCTCCCAGTCCGGCCGCCTCGATGTCGAGGAGCCTCCCAAGAAGACCAAACCCCGTGGCTCGGTCGCCCGCTTCGTCTTCGGCCCGGGTCCCAACGGCCTGGACGGGCCCGGCATCGGCATCCTGGTGCGCGAGCACGGAACCCAGCGCAAGGCCTCGTGGTGGGTGCTTGCCCCAGGCGACGACGGACCCCTCGGCGGTCTCGGCCCCGAGCCTGGCACCGAGGAGTTCGCCGAGCTCATCCGTCGCAGCGACTCCAAGCGCCACCTGACGACGGACTTACGCGACCAGCACTTCGTCTCGGGCATCGGGCGGGGCTGGGGCGACGACATCCTGCTCCGGGCCAAGCTGTCGCCCTTCGTGTCCCTGCGCTCACTGACGCCCGAACAGCGCGAGGCGCTCATCGACGCCGCCAACTCCGTCATGGCCGAGGCACTCGAGCTCGAGCGCAGGCGGGAGGGTGGTCTGTCCGAGGCCAAGCTCGGCGGACGCTTCAAGGTGCAC
The DNA here is from genome assembly GCA_963808355.1 of uncultured Acidimicrobiaceae bacterium. Taxonomy (GTDB): domain Bacteria; phylum Actinomycetota; class Acidimicrobiia; order Acidimicrobiales; family RAAP-2; genus Bog-473. The sequence goes on along the minus strand of CAWEFL010000002.1, from coordinate 674,721 downwards.
AACCGCTTCGGGCAGCCCTGCCCCACCCCGTGCGGTGACACGTTGCGCCGCGTGTCGTTCGAGTCCTACGAGATGAGCTATTGCCCGACCTGTCAGACCGGCGGCAAAGTGCTGGCCGACCGCCGGCTGTCCCGGCTGCTCAAGTGAGCACCGCCCAACGCGCGATCGGCTCGGAGGGAGGTGCGGCACCCCCGTTAGGCGAGCGGCCGCACCACCGTCACGACCTTGCCGAAGATGGTGACCTCGTCGCCCCGGTCGAACACCATCGGCTCGTAGGCCGCGTTGGCCGGCGCGAGCACGACCCGGCCGTCGCGCCGGCTGAACGTCTTGACCGTCGCTTCGCCGTCGGGGATGCCGGCCACGACGACGTCGCCGTTGTTCGCCTCGGGCTGCTGGCGCACCACGACATAGTCCCCGTCGTAGATCCCGGCCTCGACCATCGAGTCCCCTCGCACCCGCAGCATGAACGACGGACCGGCGCCGGTGAATTGCTCGGGCATGGGCAGGAGCTCCTCGACGTTCTCCTCGGCCAGCACCCCGGTGCCGGCCGCCACATCGCCGACCAGCGGCACGTTGTGCACCGGGCCCGCAGGGAGGCGGCTCGTCGAGACCGGGTCGAAATGGACCTGGATGGCCCTGGGCTTGCTCGGGTCGCGCGACAGGTACCCTTCCCGCTGCAGGACGGCCAGGTGCGTGTGGACCGTGGCGGACGAGGTCAGGCCCACCGCTTCGCCGATCTCCCGCACGGAGGGGGGGTACCCTCGGTTCGCGCTGGCTGTCGGCGATGAAGTTGAGGATCTGCAACCGCTTGCCGCTCAGGACCTCGGCCATCGGCGTCTCCTTCTTGGTGTCCACCCGGCCTACCGCCGGGCCGTTCCCGGGGGGCGAACATCAGTTCGTGACGGGCCAACATAGCGAGGTGCGCACGCGAAAGCAAACATCTGTTCGATATCGTGTCTCCGGTCCGGCGATACGGCGCGCCGGCGTGGGCGGCAAAGAGCAGGACATGGAGGTCGGCGGCGTCATCGTGCGGGTGCGTGAAGCCGGTGACCCGGACGGATCGCCGGTCCTGCACTTCCACGGGACCCCGAGCAGCCGGCTCGAGCTGGCCTGGGGTGAGGACTTGGCCGCGGCGGAGGGCGTGCGTCTCGTCACGTTCGACCGACCCGGCTACGGCGGGTCGGCCCCGGTGCCCTTCGGCCTCACCACCCTGGCCCGGCTGGCCCTCCAGGTGGCCGACCGGGTCGGGCTGCACCGGTTCTCCACGTCCGGGCTCTCCGGTGGGGGACCGTTCGCACTGGCCGTCGCCGCCCTCGCCCCCGAGCGGATCAGGTCGGTCGGCGTGACGTCCGGCGCCGGTCCCTTCCAGGACGTCCCCGGCGCGCTCGACGACCTCTCGGACATCGACAAGGAGGCGGTGTCCTTGCTGCGGGCGGACCGTGCCGGGGCCGCGGAGAAGTTCGCCAGCGGGTTCCCCACGCGCGACGACCTCCCGGACCTGGGCGCACTGCTGGCGAGGTTCGGACCTGTCCTCAGCGACCGGGACAAGGAGATCGCGTCAGACCCGGTGACCGGCGCCGCGTTGCTCGCCGACGTGCGAGAGGCCCTGCGACAAGGACGCCTGGGCGGCGGGTGGGACAACGTGGCGTGGGTCGGCCCATGGGACTTCGACGTGGGGACGGTCACCTGCCCGGTGCTGCTCTGGTACGGGACCGAGGACCGCATGGCACCGCCCGCCCACGCACACTGGTTGCACGAGCACCTGAGCTCTGCCACCCTCGCCATGCGGGCGGGCGAGGGTCATTTCGGCCTGTTCGATCACCTCGCTGAAGACCTGCGGGCACTGGTCGGGGCCTCGGGCTGACGGTTCGGTCGATGGCGACGGAGGCCCGGATCGTGACCGCCGACTCTCGGCCCGCGCGCGACCTGTCGGCGACGCTGGACGAGCGGCGGGCAGCCGGGCGCCAGGCCCGTCACGCCGCACCGCGCGCCGGGATCGGCGAATGGGACGAGGCGGCCCGCGGCCACGATGCACTCCAGACCGTGCTGGCGCAGAACGCCGTCCGGCTCGCCGATGTCGTGCCCCTCAGACACGCAGCGCATGGCGCGCTCGCCGTGGAACTACTACCGCGGCGCCGCCGCGGTCATGGCGGCCGACCTCGCCTCCCGTCCCCACAGTCGGCTGGAGGTCCAACTCTGCGGCGACGCCCACGTCCTGAACTTCGGCCTGTGGGCCACGCCGGAGCGCAACCTCAACTTCGACCTGCGCGACTTCGACGAAACACTCCCCGGGCCTTTCGAGTGGGACGTCGCCCGCCTCGCCGCCAGCTTGGTGGTCGCGGCGCGCGAGAACGGCTTGAGGCCGTCGCGAGCCGAAGCCGCCGTGCGCGCCGCGGTGGAGGCCTACCGCCACCGCATGCACCGCTACGCGGAGGCGCCCGAGCTCGATATCTGGTACGAGGGCACGCGCGTCGAACACTTCGTCGAGTACTTCGAGCGGGCCGATCGCGGCCAGGTGAAGGTCTTCATAGAGAAGGGCAGGAAGAAGAAGACGAGCCGCGGGGCCTTCCCGAAACTGACCGCCATGGCGCACGGACGGCCGCGCATCACGGCGCAACCGCCCGTGCGCGTCACGCTGCCCGATGACGTGCAAGCCGAGATCGTGGACGTGCTGCTGGCCGGCTACCGCGAGTCGTTGCAAGACGATCGCCGCACCCTGTTCGACCGCTTCACCGAGGCCGATACGGTCCGGCAGGTGGTGGGTGTTGGCAGCGTGGGCATGGTCGTCTATCTCGTGCTGCTCGAGGGCCGTTCCGGTGCCGACCCGCTCTTCCTCCAGTGCAAGCAGGCCGGCCCGTCGGTCTACGAGGCGCACCTGCGTCCGGCGGCGCAGCGCAACCACGGCGAGCGCGTCATCGCGGGCAAGAGGATGGTCCAGAGCGCCACGGACATCTTCGTCGGGTGGAGTGCGTTGGGGGAACGGGACTTCTACGTACGTCAGTACCGCGACATGAAGCTGATCCCGACGACCGACCTCATCGCACCGCGCCTCGTCCGGTTCGCCACCGCTTGCGGTGCCACCCTGGCGCGTGCGCACGCCCGCTCGGGCGATCCCGTCGCGATCGACGCCTATGTGGGGACCGGCGCAGCCTTCACCAAGGCAATGACCGCGCTGGCACGCCACTACGCCGATCAGAACGAGAGGGACCACGCGCAGTTGGTCCAGGCGATCCGCCGGGGCGACGTGCCCAGCACGCCCGAAGGGTGATGCGGGCGGCCTCGGCGCGACTTATCCCTGTTCAGAGGCCTGTTACACCCTCGGTCTACCTTGGGGACGTCCACGAACAGGCGTTCGCCGGTTGCCTTGACAGCGAACAGATGTTCGTGTTCCAATGTGGGAGAAGCGAACAGGTGTTCGAACCAGGGAGACGCCATGACGGTCGCATTTGAGCTCGAGTTCGAGGCGTACCGCCCGCGGCTGTACGCCCTCCCCGACCAGCCGGCGCGGCTCGCACCTTCCCCCCGGGTGCGCCGCCGCCGGGTGGTCCTGGCCGCGTTCGTACTCTTCCTTCTCGTCCTGCTCGCCCTGCCCCTCCGGCAGATGGGCGGGAGTACCCTGGCCCAGGCCGCACCGGCCCAGGGTCAGGAGTACATCGTCAAGGCGGGCGACAGCGTGGCCTCCATCGCGGCCCGGGCCGACCCCGGGCACGCCGCTCCACTGGCAGCGCGGCTGGCGAGCGAGGTGGGCTCCACGGTCGTGGTGCCCGGGGAGCACGTATTCGTTCCCTGAGTATCGTCAGCGGTGTGCGTTGTCCATGGTGCGGAGTCGATGACGATCGCGTCGTGGATTCCCGTCAAGCTGAAGACGGCGTTGCCATCCGCCGCCGCCGGGAGTGCCTCGGCTGTGGGCGACGCTTCACCACCTTCGAGCGGATGGAGGACGTCCCGCTGTGGGTCGTGAAACGCGGCGGGGCGCGTGAGCCCTTCGATCGGGCCAAGGTGATCGAAGGGGTCCGGGCCGCCTGCAAGAACCGGCCGGTCACCGACGAGCAGCTGGAGGAACTGGCGCAGGGAGTGGAAGACGCATTACGCGCCGGTGCGCCCGAGCCCACGAGCCAGGAGGTCGGCGTGGCTGTCCTCGAGCGGCTGCAGGCGCTCGACGACGTGGCCTATCTCCGCTTCGCCAGTGTGTACAAGGGCTTCGAGGAGGCTGGTGACTTCCAACGCGAGGCCGGGCTGCTGACCAAGACGACGGAGCCGAAGCGCCGGTGATGAACGAGACGCCCGGCGTCGTGCTGGCCGTCTACGCGCATCCCGACGACGCGGACGTGGGCTGCGGCGGCACGCTCGCCCGCTGGGCCAAGGCAGGCAGCGCCGTCCACCTCGTCGTCTGCACCGACGGCGGCAAAGGCACCCGCGACCCGGAGGTCGACCCCACAGACCTGGCGCGCACCCGGGCCGGCGAGCTGGAGGCATCTTCTGAGTTGATCGGGACGTCGAGCGTGTCTTGTCTGGGACAGCACGATGGCGAGCTCGAGGACGCCGACGAGCTCCGTCGGACGCTGGTCGAGCGGGTGCGTCGGCTTCGCCCCGACGTGGTGTGCGGGCACGATCCCACCGCCGTCTTCTTCGGGCAGGACTACTTCAACCACCGCGACCACCGGATCGCGGGCACCGCCCTGCTCGACGCCGTGGCGCCGGCGGCCGCGTTGCCGCACTACTTCCCCGACGCCGGGCCGCCGCACCAGGTCGGTACCGTGCTGCTGTCGGGGACGCTCGAACCCGACGAGTGGGTGGACGTCACCGACACCATCGACCACAAGGCGGCCGCAGTCGAGTGCCACCGCACCCAATTCGCCGGACAGGATGGTTGGGCCGGCGACGCGGTACGGCAGCGGGCGGCGGAGGAGGGCCGGCGCGCCGGCGTGGCCTACGCCGAGGGTTTCCGCCGGTTGATCCTCGGTGCCTGAGGCCTCCTTCCCGACCATCCTGCACGTCGACATGGACGCGTTCTTCGCCTCGGTCGAGGTGCTCGACGACCCCACCCTGGAGGGCAAGCCGGTGATCGTGGGAGGCGCCGGCGCCCGCGGCGTCGTGGCGTCGTGCACGTACGAGGCGCGCGCCTACGGCGTGCACTCGGCCATGCCGTCGGTGCGGGCCCGCCAGCTCTGCCCGCATGCCATCTTCCTCTCGGGCCGCCACAGCCGCTACGGCGAGGTCAGCGGCCAACTGCACAAGGTCCTACACGACGTCACCCCGATGGTGGAGCCGATCGGGCTGGACGAGGCGTTCATGGACGTGGCGGGCGCGGTGCGGCTGCTAGGGCCGCCCGATCTCATCGCGCGCAACCTCCGTGACCGGGTGCGGGAGGAGCTCCACCTCGGGTGCAGCGTGGGCATCGGGCGCTCCAAGATGATCGCGAAGTTGGCGTCCCGGGCCGCCAAGCCAAAGGCGACACGAGAGGGGCTGCAGCCGGGGCCCGGGGTCTTCGTGGTCGACGAGGCACACGAGCTCGACTTCCTGCACGCGCACGACGTCGAGGCGCTCTGGGGAGTGGGCCCGGCCACGGCCAAGCGCCTGCACGACATCGGAGTACGTACGGTCGGAGACGTGGCCGCCCTCCCCTTCGACGCGATCGTGCGCCGGTTGGGCAAGGCGAGCGGCAGCCACCTGGCCGCGCTTCGCGCGGGGCGAGGACCCCGACCCCGTCACGCCCAACCGGCCGGCCAAGTCCCTCGGGCACGAAGAGACGTTCAGCCAGGACCTCGTCGAGCCGGCGGAGCTCGAACGGCACGCCATGCGCATGGCGGAGTCGGTGGCCGTCATGCTGCGCGGCGGCTCCACCTCGGCTCGCACGATCACCGTGAAGGTGAAGTTCAAGGACTTCTCGCTGCAGACCCGCTCGCACACACTCGGCCGGCCCATCGCGACCGGCGGGGCCATCGGGCAGGTGGCCGCGGCGCTCCTGGCCGGCATCGACCCCGGTGACGGCATCCGCCTCCTCGGTGTGAGCGCCTCGGGCCTGATGCCGGGCGGGGCGGATCAGCTCTCGTTCGACCTGGGCGACGGCCAGAGCGAGGGGGAGCCGGGCGCGATGTCGGTCGAGCAGTCGTGGCAGGACGTGACGGCGGCGGTGGACGCCATCCGCACACGCTTCGGCCGCACCGCGGTGGGGTCGGCGGCCCGGGTCAGCGAGGAGGGCGTGCAGGTCCCGGCCCGGCGGGACGCCCCGTGGGGCCCGGACGAGTAGCGAGGACCCGGAGCGATCAGTCCGGAGGCGGCCACCAGCGCAGCCAGTAGCCGTGGGGGTGCATGTCGGCGATCCGCGGCGGGCTCGGCCCCGGGCGCGAGGTGCACGAGGGCCGTGGCCATGTCGGGACCGGGGCGCGGCTGTGGCGACGGAGGGGTGGGCAGCCCGGCTGTCTCGAAGGCCGACTCTGCGTACAGGTAGTGCACCGGGCGCTCCCGGCCGACGGCGCGGACCGCCTCGACCAGTGCGCGCTGCTGGTCCTCGGCGAGGTAGGCCGCCACCCAGGAGTGGAAGACCACGAGCGGGCCCTCTCCGGCGACGCTCGCGGCGACGCGTGCGAGGTCCTCCACCATGTCGCCTTTTACCAGCCGGGGAGGGTCGGTCGCGGCGCGGCACGTTGTCGATCGCCGCGCGCAGGTTCGCGAACCGGAGCGGGTTGTCGGGCCACTGGCACGCGAGCAGCCACAGCGCCTCGTCGTCCAGGCGCGGGTCCACCGGCGAGAGGTCGAGGCCCACGCGTGCGGCCACGGGCGGCAGGTGCAGGTCGGGGAGGAACCCGAGGCCCGAGCGGGCGGTGCATGACAGCGCCACGCGGGCCCCCGGTGCACCGGCCCGGCGGACGGCGTCAGCCCCCGGCTCATGGTAGGTGTAGCCGTAGTCGTCGAAGAGGAGATTGAGGCCGGCGGAGGTGCCCAGATCGAGCAGGCAGAGCGGCCCGTCGTCGGGCCGGAGCGCGACGATGTGGCAGAGCCCCGGGAGGAGCGCGGTACAGCGCCCGACCTCGTTGGTCTGCGTCCGGCGCGTCGCGATGAGCGCGGTGAGCTCGGGACGGAAGTCGTGGCAGAAGGAGATGAAATCCGCCGTGACGTCGTGCGTCGGGGCGCCGGGCGGTGATCCCGTCAGGGTGGCCACCGTGTCGTAGTGGGAGGCCAACGGATGCTCGGCGCCCGAAAGGAGGAGGAAGTGGACGGCGGCGAGGAGGAGGAGGGGGCGCCGCTGCGCGGGCGGGGCGGCGTCGAGGATTGAGAGGACGTCGTCGTCGGCCACGCCGCGGCAGATGGTCGCGTAGGTCATGCCGCCGTCGCGCTCCACCACTGCGGCGAACCCGCGGAAGTGCTCGGGCATGGTCAGCTCGAGCACGGGACTAGAAACTGGCCGGGAGGAGCGGGCTGACGGCCCCGAAGAAGAACCAGAGCAGGACAAGGCCGCCGAGCGCCCCGCCGATCCAGATGGGCCAGCGCTGGGGGCGGAATCGGTGGGCCAGGGAGAGGGCGGCAGCGACGAGCGCCAGGATGAGGAAGCCCCAGAAGAAGGTGTCCGCCCATTGCACGCTGTTGTCACCGGCCAGGTCGTTGCTCACCGGGTCGACATGCAGCTTCTTGACTACGGGCAGCGTGTTCGCGTAGAGCTGGCTGTGCGCGAGCGTGCCTTGCACGACAAGCCGGGTCGACGCGCTGAAGCGCGGATTGCACGTCGTCAGGGTGATCAGGTTGGCGAACTGGTTGCGGATCACGCTCGTGTCCGAAGGCGACACGACCACGCTCTTCGTGGCGTCGTAGACGAAGATCCCCTGCAGTGTGGTGAGGACGATGGGGTCGCCAACCTTGACCGCATCGAGGTTGTAGAAGGGGTGGCCGTAGGTCGTGCGGTGGCCGGCGACAGCCGCGTTGCCGCCCTGACCGGGGAGAGGGGTGCCGATGTAGTGCCCGGGCCCCTTGCGCAGGTCGGGGGTGTTCGTGCCCTCGACCACCACCTGGTTGACGCCGATCACGGGGATCTGGATGTCACCGATCGGCTCGCCCTCGGGCGGGGCCGTCGTGCGGGCGGCGGTCACCGGTGGCCCGGTGGGGAGCCTGGCCAAGGCCGCCGCATCGGTCAGAGCCTTGCGGATCTGGTCGTTGTTGGTCTCCTGGACGAGTGTCTTGCGCAGGGCGGACTGGGTGTGGGCCTCCTGAATGGAGGTGCCCCAGATCTGGTACGCCGTGAACAGCAGGACGACGACGCCCAGCCCGATCAAGACCCTCCCGATGATGTCGACCGCCCGGCGCATGTGGGGAGAAACTCTAGGACGGGCTAGTCCTCACGCCGGGTCACCTGGGATTTTGTTTGCGTGTGCCTAGGCTTCGACGGTGACCAGGGTGCCCAAAGGGGTGAGGGGGAAGACGGCCTGGGCGTTGGAGATGGGCATCTCGACGCAGCCGTCGCTCTGCGGGTAGCCGTAGCGCGCCCGGACGAAGCCGTGCAGGGCGTCCCCGCCGTGGAAATAGCTGACCCAGGGGATGCCGGGATCGGAGTAGTGGGACCCGTCGGGGTTGGTGCCGCTCATGGTGGTCACCGTGTAGCGGGCGAACACCGGCCAGGTCCCGTTCTCGGTGATCGCGCCCGGGACACCCGTGTTGACCGGCGTCGAGTACACGGGCGCTCCGTTCGAGTACACGGTGGCCGATTCGGGCAGGGACTGGTTGACGAGGACCCAGTCGTAGGGGCTGGCGTTGCCGTGCCCGGTCTGCACGGCGGCCAGGAGGTCGGCCCAGACCTGCGGCCCGGCGTCACCGTCGGTCTTGAGCCCGTCCTGGTTCTCGAAATTCATGACCGCGCCCTGGGTGATCACGTTGTCGGTGCCGGGCGTCCACAGTGTGGTCAACTGCGCCGGTTGATCAGGCCAGCGCCAGGAGAACGACCCGACCTGATCGTCGACCTCCTGCGCGGGCGAGGTCACCGGCGCGGCGGGGGTGAACGTCAGCGGGAGGTACCCGAGCTCGGCGAGCAATTGCTGCAGGCGCAACGTCGACCCCGGCGCCACGGTGAAGTTCGTGGTCACGTTGCTCGCGAGGTGCTGCCCCCGGGAGCCGACGACACCGGAAGGGCCGCCGGGGACGGTGATCGTCTCGGTGGCACCCGGGACGAGCGCGCCGGTCGCCTGGTACTGGAGCAGGGACGGAGACAGCACGGCCCATGCGCCCGAGACCGGCGGCGTGAGCGTCGGCATGGGACTGCCGGGCGCGAGGTCGGTCGAGAACTGCACCGCGATGGTGGACCCGGCCGAGACCCCGGTCCCGGTCGGCGTGGTGGAGACCACCTTGAGGGCCGCCGGGGGCGCGGTCGGTGTCGCGGCGGCCTGATCGTGGGTGCGTTGGACCGCGATGACGCCGCCGGCCGCGAGGGCCAGCGCGGCGACGCAGGCCGCGAGGACCACCCACAGCCGGGAGACCTTCCGTTGACGGACGTGTGCTCCCGACATGTCGGTCGGCATTCTACTTGCACGCGCGGTCGCCACTCCTGCACGGGCCTTCGCTACACCCCGAGTTCAACCCCCAGTTTCGAGGTTATTTCGAGCAATCGGTCCGGATTTGTGACTTTGGTCCCGGTGGTTTCCCGGACGTAGAAGGCGTCCACCACCATCTCTCCCAAGGTAGAGACACGGGCCGAGACGACGTCGAGATCCGCCTCGAAGAGAGCGCGGGTGATGCGGTGCAGCAAACCGATCTCGTCTGGCGCCCGGACTTCCACCACCGTTGCCGTCTCCGAGGCCTCGTTGTCGATCATCACGTCGCGGCCGGGGTCGTGGGCGGCGGTGCCACGGCGCAGGGGGTACACCCGCTCGCGCTCGGAGAGGCGCTCCGCGATGGACACTTGATCCGAGAGCACGGCGACGAGGTCCTTGCGCAGCTTGCGCGTGTCGGGCCAGTTGCCGCGGACGACCTCGACGGTGAACACCTCGACGGCAACCCCTTTCTCGCCGCTGACGTTGGCGGCGCGCACATTCATGCCGTTGAGCGCCAGGGCGCCGGCGACAGAGGAGAACATGCCCCGGCGGTCAGGTGCGGCGACGATGACCTGGGGCGGTTGCAACGACACCGAGGGAAGCCCGGTGTGACGCACCTCCTCGATGAGATCGCGGTGGGCGCTAAGGATCGGATCGGGGCCGACGGGCTCGGTCTGGCCCTGCAGCATCTTGTCGACGCGCTCCACGAGGTCGGCCACGAGCCCCGCCTTCCAGGCGCCCCAGGCGGAAGGACCGGTGGCACGGCTGTCGGCTTCGGTCAGCGCGGCGAGCAGGTGCAGTGTCGTACGGTCCCCGGCGGCGCGGGCGACGCGGGCGATGGTGGTGGGGTCATCGAGGTCCCGTCGCGTCGCCGTGTCGGGCAGCAGCAAGTGGTAGCGCACGAGGTCGACGAGGACCGCCACGTCCCGGGGCGGAAAGCCCATGCGGGTGGCCAATGCGTCGACGACCTCCATGCCGGTCGCCGTGTGGTCGCCCGGGTAGCCCTTCCCGATGTCGTGGAAGAGGACGCCGACGAGGAGCAAGTCGGGGCGTTCCACGGTGTCGGTCAGCTCGGCGGCCAGCGCGGCGGCCTCGAGCAGGTGCCGGTCGACGGTGAACGTGTGGTACGCGTTGCGTTGCGGCTTGTTGCGCACGGCTGCCCACTCGGGGATGAGGCGGACCAACAGGCCGTGCTGATCGAGCGACTCGATCTTGTCGACGGCGTCCCGGCCGAGACCGAGCAGCGCGACCAGCGCCTCTCGGGTCCCGGGCGTCCACGGGTCGCTCGGCGGGGGCATGCGGTCGGCCAGGCGGTGCAGCGAGCCGCGGGCGATGGGCTTGTCGAGTTCCGCTGCGGTCGCGGCGAGCCGGAGCGGCAGCGACGCGTCGTCCGAGACCGGCGCGACCGGTGTGAGCGCGACTTCGCCGGCGATCTCGATCATGTCGGGCCCGAGGTCCGGCGGGGGAGACGCGGGGGGCACGGCCGGTGCGGAGCGGCGGAAACGTCGTTTGGGCGGCGGGGTCGGGTCCCACAACCGCCGCCGCCGCCACACGTCGTCGCTCACCCAGGCGATCTCCCGCCCCGCCGTGGACACGGCGAGCATGAGCGCATCGGCGTCGGGGAAACCGAGCGCGGCAGCCACCTGGTCCTGGTCCTGGAGGAGGAGGCGGTCCTGCTCGCGCCCCGCCGTGCGATGGAGCTCGACACGGATGGTCGTGAGGAGGGACACCGACCCTTCCGTCGAGGAGAGGTCGGCGTAGTCGGCCAGCAAGGGCGCGAACGCCGAGACGGCGCGGAGGACCGCGATGTCGCGCAGTCCGCCGTGGCTCTCCTTGAGATCGGGTTCCAGGAGGAAGGCCACGTCGCCCGCCGCAACGCGACGCTCCTCCATGGACGATTGCAGCACGGGCAGATAGCGCGCGCCGAGCTTGGCGCTCCAGGCCTCCTTGGCCTTCTCTATGAGGGGTTCGGCCACCTTGGCCTCGCCCCACACCATGCGGGCATCGAGGAGGCCCAGTGCGACCCGGGCGTCCTCCGCGGCGGCATGCAGCACTTCGGCCGGCCGCCGCACCGAATGGTCCAGGTGGACGCCCTCGTCCCAAACGGGGTACCAGATGCCGTCGGCCACCGCCTTGATGTCGCGGTGGCCGTTGTGGACCAGCACCACGTCGAGGTCGCTGTAGGGGCACAGGGAGCTGCGCCCGTAGCCGCCGACGGCGACCAGGGCGAGGTGGCGCCTGCTCTCCCCGGCGGCCCGTTCGGCCAGGCCCGAGAGCCAGGCGTCGGCCTCGGCGGCGTAGCGCCGGCAGAATTCCTCTCCCATCAGCCCTGGCTGGGCCAGCAGTTTCGCACGCCGGTCCCGCAGTGACGCTTCGGCGGGCATGGTCGGAACGTAGCATCGGGTCCGTGAGCAAAGACGTGGAGAGCAGGCAGCGAGGCGGCAAGACCCCCATGACGTTCTCCCACGCCGTCGCCATGACGGCGGTGGGCGTTGTCGGGATCCTCGTCGCCTTCTGGATCCTCAGCAGCATCGCCGGGATCATCTTCTTCTTCGTGAAGGTGGCCGTCGTCATCGCCGCCGTCGCGGGGGTGTTCTGGCTGGTTTCGCGGCTGCGGCACTGACGGCCCGGGCGCTCCCGGCGCTCGGGCTACTGGGACGGGCGCGCGCGGGCCGTTAGGCTGGCCGCCCGTTCGTGCGTCGCCTCGTGTTTCTTCTCCTGGGACTTCCCATGGGTCGAGGTCGTCGAGCGCACGGCGGCGTGGCCGAGTGGTTTAGGCAGGGGCCTGCAAAGCCCCGTACGGCGGTTCGATTCCGCCCGCCGCCTCTTGCCTTTCCCCTTCCCCTGTTCAGCGGTCGTCAGTGACTTCACCGTGGTGTGCCGGGAGTGACGCGGATTTACTGGGATTCCGCGTCAGCTCGCGTCATTTCCGCGTCACGATCTACCACTCGATCTCGTCCGGCTCTGCGTTCTCACAGCGCGGAATGTTCCGGTCAGCCTTTCACTCCTCGGCGGCTGCATCCCACCACCACCACGGCGCGGATGTCCCGGAAGCCGGCGCACGCCTCAACAGCCCGACAACCACCAACGTGGCGACAAATCAGATCCAGCCGAGACTAAGGCGCGCCGATTGGGGAAGGGACTCACTGTCGACGGCGCCACCCTGGCGGCCCGAAGTTCAGCTCCTCTGTGAGGGGTTGGACCGAGGGCCGCACGGCGCCACCCGAACCCGCCGCGGACCCTGGGCGACTCGACGCAGCGTCAGCGACGACTGAGGTTGCCGGACCGCCGGAGCCCGTCAGCGCGTCGGCGAGGTGCTCGGTACTCGCACGCCCTGAACTCACAGGTTGTCGGAAAAGGGGGAAAGGAACCCGGCAGGTTGGTTACTCGTTCTGCCCGCAGTAGAGAGCGACATACTGCGCCGCTCCAGAGCCGTTCCCCTGGATGGCCGCCGCGCTGTTCGTCGTGATGGCTGTTTGGGCCTTGTCGACCGTGGTCGTGGCCTTGGCCTTGATTGATTTGGGTAACGTCGAAAGCTCGGAAGCGAGTTGGTCGACCTGGGCCTTATTGGACGTGAGAGCAGCGAGGACACCCGCAGGACCGGTGGCGTTCGAGACTGCCTGGAAAATCGGCAGGAAGGTCGAACAGAAGGCGCTCGCCTTCCCCTTGCCGAAGTAAGCCGGCAAGCGATTCCCGCTTCCATCGACACCGCAGTAGGTGTCGATGGACGCACCGCCGGGGACGTTGTTGAGATCGTTAACGTTGTTGGACGAGACGGCCGCTTCGGCTGCACTGATCGTCGCTTGGACCGTCTGGCCCAACGGCCCCGGGGGGGCGTCCTTCTTCATGATCGCCAAGTCGTGGCTGTGGGATTTGAGGACCGCCAGAAAGCCTGCCTGCGAGTTGACGTTCGCGCTTGCCCGGTCGATCGAGTCGTTCGCACCGCAGAAGGCAGCCTTGCTGGCCTGGACTGCAGCGCCCGCCGGGGTGACCCCGACGCTGGTGCAGGCAACGATTCCGGACGCCACGAAGCTCACCACGAGCATCGCCGATGTCACTACAAGTCTGCGCACTTCTGTACCTCGACTCTCTCTAGCCGCCTGATCAGCTGCAAAGGGTAGCGAAGGCCAACGTCAGTTTCACGTCATCAGGCGAAGGGACACCCGCGCTTCGTTCGATTGCCTCGGTCCCGGTGATTGAGCGTGGCGAACCTAGGGTGGTGCGGTGTTAGCCGAATCCCGTGCCCTGTTGCTACGCCGAGGCTTCATCCTCGAATACGCCACCCTGAGCTGGAACGTAGTGGGCGTGGTGGTACTGGCTATCGCAGCCATTTCCGCCCGCTCCGTGGCGCTCGGCGGGTTCGGGTTCGACTCGCTCATCGAGATCGGGGCGAGCACCGTGGTCATCTGGGAGCTTTCGGGTTCCTCTGAGGAACGCCAGAGACTCGGTCTGCGCACCATCGGCAGTGCCTTCCTCGTCCTTGCGTTCTACCTGGCCATTCAGAGCACCGTCGTGCTGGTGGCTCGCTTCGAGCCCCGGCACAGCCCCCTTGGCATCGCCTGGACCGGCGTAACAGCTGCCGTGATGTTCGTCCTCGCTACAGGCAAGGAGTCCACTGGACGCACGCTCGGCAACCCCGTACTTCGCACCGAGGGACGGGTCACGTTTGTCGATGGCGTCCTCGCCACTGCCGTGCTCGTCGGACTCGTCCTCAACGCCGCCATCGGATGGTGGTGGGCCGACCCAGTGGCGGGGTACGTGCTCCTGCTCTACGCCGTCCGAGAGGGTGTAGGCGCCTTGCGTCACTGAACGGTTTACGGGGCACCCCGCTCTCGCGGAACATCCTCTATGTTTCCTGGTATTGAGCCCGTCCGGGCCGCGGAAGGATGTGAAGGCAACCTCCTCGCAGGATTCGATGCGAAAGGAAGAAGGCACATGCCCGACGAATCAGTGGTGGCCGACTCTGGCTCCTCGATCGATAATCGTCGCCTTCTGCTAGTCGGTGCCGGGCCGGGTCTTGGGGCGGCCGTGGCTCGTCGCTTCTGCGACGGCGGTTATCGAGTGACCTTGGTGGCTCGCAGCACGGACGGGCTCCGCGATCTTGCTGACAGCCTGTCTGACACCGGCGCCCAGGTTGACACGATCGCGGCTGATGCCAGCGACCCCGAAGCTCTGGGGTCTCGGATGGCTGAGCTCTACAGCGAGTCCGGTGCGCCCGGGCTCATCATCTACAACGCAGTCATGGGAGCTCCCGACCAGCTCCTGAACTCGAGCGTCGAACACCTGCAGACGGCCTACGCGGTGGACGTCATCGGCGCCATTGTGGTGACACAAGTCTCTGCTCCAGCGATGCGGGCCGCCGGCTCCGGCACGATCATCGTGACGGGTGGCGGTTTCGCAGATCATCCGATCCCAGCCCTCGCGACCGTTTCCATCGGCAAAGCCGCGCTCCGATCGGCCGCCACGATGCTCGGAGCCGACTTGGAGCCGGATGGCATTCGCGTGGCGACATTGACGATCGCGGGGCAGATCGTTGGGGGTACCGGCTTCGATCCCGAGAAGATCGCGGAACGCTATTGGGAGGTTGTCCACTCCGACGGTCCCTGGCAGGCGGAGTTTCGCTTTACCGGCGAATAGAGGTCGGGACGCGGAGGATGCTGGGGCGCTCCCACTAGGACCCCGCGCGGGGGCCGGACCTCTATCACCACTTCCGGTCCGGATTCGGCTCTGACCTTGGGTGGGGCCACCCTCATCAGTGCCGGGTGCATGGGTGCTACACGGTGTTCGTAGGTCCAACTGTCACAGAAAGGGCTGCAGGAGGATCGGCCACCGTCCCCGCGCGGGCAAGCCTTACATCCTGCTCTAGCGCCATCATCATCAAGAAGTCTCCGGAGCAAGCGGGTAGGACTGAGCTTCTTCGGGTGTCCGGGCCCAGTGTGGCACGTCGCAGATCCGGTCGACTAGGACACCCGGTTCCCTTCATTTACCTCCGGCTCTGCAGCCTCTCCCTTTTACGGCGCCCCGCCCACAAGAGCCCTCGGACGGTCCAGGCGGTTGCCCCCGCCAGACCGGCGATCTGAAGAGCGAACAAGCTCAACGCAATGTCATAGAGCGGGTCGTCGCCGGGTGCGGTGACAAGCCACGCCGTTGATAGAGCACGGCCAAGAGCCCGATCGCGAAGGCGATTAGGAGGACCAACGAACTGTCTGGAGCGACTTGTGGACGGCGGGAGGCACATCATCGGCGAGCGAGCTCGAGGTACTGAGTATGAACC
Source organism: uncultured Acidimicrobiaceae bacterium (assembly GCA_963808355.1). Taxonomy (GTDB): domain Bacteria; phylum Actinomycetota; class Acidimicrobiia; order Acidimicrobiales; family RAAP-2; genus Bog-473. The sequence goes on along the minus strand of CAWEFL010000002.1, from coordinate 658,932 downwards.
CCAGGAATACCAGCAGTAGCCCGGCCAAGGTCGCAGAGGCCCCCAATACCGCCGTGATCACATCTTGGTGGCTCACGCCGTCACGTTGGCATGGAGAGCGGTCGTCCGTCCAACAAAGCGAGCACCTGTTTGGCGTCCTGGTCGAAGGCCTCGACCCGATGTTCAACGTGGAGATCGCAAACGACAATCCTCCGAATCGAGGTGGTCTGGGACGCGCCCTTATTTGGTTCTGCTTGCGCCAAACGATTGTTTCTTCCGCACCCGCGGGGTAATACTGTTGCACCCGAGGAGTCGCTCTAGGACAGTCACGAGAACGGCTCGGCGGGTCTAGTTGCGCCAAGCGATCTGCTCCGTCGGCTCCCCTTCACGGGTGACCGGCGGGGCGGGTTCGCGACAGGACAACGAAGGTAGGTCCGGAAGGTCGCGGGTTTGATCACCGACCGCTTCCGAGCCGAAAAAGAGGGACGTCGACCACCCCGCCAACTTGCGCCGGTTGAACCGAAAGTGGTGCGAAAGCGACCGCCGTCCTCCTTCGTGTGGTGTGCCGGGCGGAGCCGGCGTAGAGGCAGTTCGTCACAACAACGGGACAAGGTTGCGTAGGGGTGTCGACCGGCCCCACAAGGAGAAGGGGAATCCCGACGTCCCACAGGGGCCATCCCCCCCACCCAGCCCGGGTAACGTATATGTCGGAGGCGGATCCAACAGCTACCGCAGCTCGAGGCACTGCATCATTTGTACCGGGCCTGCCACAAAGGCAACGGGACAGGCATCCCCGTTATTGCGGCAGGCTCCCTCGTGTTTATCGAGCATCCCCTAGACGCAAAGCCCGTCTGCAACCCGCGTGACCTTCAACCAACGAGGCATGTTGACGCGGAGGCCCCGACTTCCCGGGAGCCTGCGGCCACACCCATTCGCGGGCAGGGGAGTGGCGCCACATCGCGACTTCGGGGCACCAGATTTTGGGTACCAAGAAAGCCGAAAAGCCGGCCGCCGTGAGCCCAGCCTCGCCTTCACGTTCTCGCGGTTGGGCTTAAGGACGCTCTGACAAGGTCGCCCCTGACACACCACATCATGTTCCTTCGACTGTGTTCGACGAAGGTCAGTTCGACACAGTGATCGAGATGGGGGGACTGTTCCCAAACCCGCCAAAGGGGTAGGCGGCATTACAGTTCACGGAGTATTGTCCATTGGCCCCACCCTTTGAACCCTTAGATCCAACCAGCTGGTCGGTCAGATCGATTCTGGGGCCGCATAATGCAGCGTCCTGTCGACTCGTGTATCGGATGTCGAGCGGTCTTTGAGGGGCGCCACCGACCACCGGATCAGCGGCTGTCCCATCGTGCGAAGGTAGCAAGTCCATAGTCCGAGCCACGAGGCAGTACGTTCATCCCCGAGGACCTGGCCCGGACATTGGTGTGATCGGAGGTGTCGTGAACGCTCGAGCGGAAGTGGATTTGGGAGCCGTATTCGACGCTCACATGGCGGCAGAGTTTGAGTTGCGAGACGCCGACCTGGCGATGGAGACCATGACTGAGGCGCCGAACCTTCTTCATGTGCCTGTAGTCACGGGCGCCAGGGGCAAGGACCCGCTGCACGAATTCTACAGAGATCACTTCGTCGGAAAATGGCCCGCCGATCTCTCGGTCGAGCGGATCTCCCGAACCATGTCGGAGAACATGGTTATCGACGAGTTCATCGTGCGGTACACGCACGATGTCGTTATGGATGCCATCCTCCCAGGACTCGCTCCAACTGGTCGGCGTGTCGAGCTGCCCCATGTCGCCGTCGTCGGATTTGAGAACGGAAAGATCGCCTTTGAGCGTATCTATTGGGATCAAGGATCGCTTCTCGTTCAGATTGGCGTCCTTGACGCCGACCGCCTACCGCTAGTCGGAGCAGATCAGGCTGAGGCCATCGTGAACGAGGATTACCCGAGAAACGAGTTGATCGACGTCTGAGGGCCTCGACTGCCTTAGCACTGCGGGCGGACCCCCAATGAGCAGCCCAGAGCACCCGGGGTTCGGGACGCTTGAAGCCAGAAGCTATGCGTGCGCCCGGGCGGTCGTATCCGACGGAGGCCGACGAAGGTTCATTCTCGCCCGGCGCGAGCGGTGAGTCGCCCCTCGATGAGCCATCGGCAAGTCCATGCGGGAACTCCGTGGTCGGCGCTGCCTAGCTATAGCTAGAGGCCAAATGCCCTGAAGCTTCCGTCCTCGTTGCCGATGAACAGGTAAGCCCCCGAGATGGTGGGAGGCGGCCAGAAGTAGTAGTTCTGGTCGAAGCCGTTCTTGGCGTAACGACCAGTCGTGGGCTCGGTGAAGGAAAACAGTGTGGCGCCGGTCGTCGCTGACAGCACGACGAGCGTGGTGCCCGCGCCAACTGCGACGAGCCCAGGGACTTCTGTTACGGCACCTTGGACGACCCCTGGGAGGGCCACCCGCCAGATAGGCACCCCGGTCGCCGGGTTCAACGCAGCCATCGATCCGATGCACGCAGAGCCGCGCTGGTCGATGCCGGCTACGAGGAGAGGATCACCAGGCCCAGCCCAGGCCGACGAGGAGATCGTGTTGAGGTCCCCGCAAGGGCCTAGGTCGCCGCCATTGAGAGCCGCGTTCGGCTCCGCCCGGTACGTCCAGATAGGACCCGAGTCCAGGCTGCGACGATTAAACGCGTAGTAGACGCCGTCTTTGTTCTCAGCCCCGACCATTGCCAGATTCGTGCCATCGAAGGTGGCCGCAAATAACGTCGGCGTCGCACCGAAGTCCAGGTCGAATCCGGCCTGACTCTTGGGCAGTTGCCAGCGAGATTCGAGCGTTAGCGATGACGGGTTGAGCTGGATGATGCCCTGTTCGTCGGGCGTAAAACAGGGCTTGGACAGGTCGGACTTCCGGTAGGTCGGACCCGTACCCACGAGAATGGAGTTCGTAGTAGGATCAGCTGCCGCTGACGACCAGATGCCGACGCCAACACATTTGCTTGGAACCGATGGGTAAAAAGTCGCCTGAATGTTCCCGGTCGCCGCGTTCACCCGGTAGAACCGACCGTCGGTGTCCGGACAGTCGTTCCAAGAGGCCACCCCCTCGTAGATGCTCCCCCGATCGAGCAAAGGTGATGCCCAGAGGACGTACTCGGGTGGCGGTCCAAGCGTCGTCTTCCATAGAACCGCCCCCGTAGCGGCGTTGAGGGAGTAGAGCTGGCCGCCTCCACCGCCAACCCAAAGCACCCTCTTTCCGTTGGCGTTTCCAATGGTCGCGGTGCTGGTCACGCCCATGCCACCGAGCTTGAATGGGCAGGCCTTGGGTTTGGGCGCCTGTCCGACGGAGGTGGACCAAAGCGTCTTGCCGCCCATCGTCGTGGCGTGCTCGATACCGTTCCAGTCCCCCCAAAAGACCACACCGTCGCTCACCGTCGCCTGCGCTGAGATCGATCGAGTCTCCTGCCGCGACCATTTCTGAGTGAGCTGCGACACGTTGGCTGATGTAATGGCTGTGTCTGTGGAGTAACCGGTCCGGGCGTTGTCGGCGTGGTATGTCGCGAGCGGTGCGCTTGCGGCTGAGTCAAGGGAACCGCATGAAGCCAGGAGTGTCGCCGTCGCCCCGCCAAGGCATAGGCCCCACAGTCCAGCTGATCTGTGCCATCTCATCGGGTGCGCCCCCACCCTTCATCTCGGCGACATTGCAGTCGCGTTATATGACCGCGGGCAGGGTAGCGCGTCGCACTTGCGGCAGGGTCGCGGGTTGGGGGTCAGGAGACTCCCAGTTTTGCGAGGACGTACGGCGAGGCTTTAGCTACGTTCGTCTGGCCACAGCCGCCCCCGTTGTGCCGAAGGTTGTCACCCCAACCAGGTATCAGTGGAGGACTCGACCTTGACGACGAGTGCGCAACTTGGGGACTTGCGTCCTGATAACTCCTGGTGATATTTCGAAGATGGACACTGCGCTGAAGCCAACGATGAGGACCGCCGGGACAAGGCAACCGACCCCACCAGTTCTACTAGACAAATAACCGAGAAGGACCCCACGGCGAAGGGGTACACAGAGTTAGCTGAGTCAGCTCTGGCAGTCGGCGAGGACGCAGGGACCGGAATCGCCTCACCGTGATTCTTACGAGCGGTCACCGTCACCCAGCGAAATCGTGTGACGGTCCTTCCCCACTCCTGCACCCTCTAACTGGATACGTCCCTCGTCCCCCTAGACCGTAAGTGGGTCACAACCGATAACCGTGACCTACCCGACGCTGGTAGGGATAGGGAACTCCGGCCTAGGAGAGCTACATTTGACAGGCTGTGGAGGACAAATCAAAGCCTTCTACCCGAAGCGTGACAACTTTCCCGTACATGTGACAAAGGGTCAGGAGCGTGAAGCCATTGAAGCTCAGCAGCGCAAGCAGCCGAGTCGGATTGCCAAGCTTGTCCTGAAAGCACTGGGGTTTAAGGGCGAGGTTGGCCGCGATTACATTGAGTAGCAATTTTGATCGCCAGTCGTTCGGCACGGTCGGCTACCGTGAATCTCGCCACATGAATCAGAACGGGTACACGAAGCGATGAGAGCGATGGGTGGAGACGAGTATCCCATCCACCACCTCAGCATCCATGGCAACGATGTCGCCTACCGGAGGGCCGGCAACGGACCCGTGCTCGTGTTGTTGCATGGAATCGCTGGCAGTTCCGAAACCTGGTTACCCGTCATGAGGCTCCTCCAACGCGATTACACGGTGCTCGCCCCTGACTTTCTCGGCCACGGGAGCTCGGCCAAACCACCGGGTGATTACTCCCTCGGTAATCTCGCCGCCGGACTCCGCGACTTCCTTCACATGCTCGAAGTCAAGCGGGCGACCGTTGTCGGTCAATCCTACGGCGGAGGCGTGGCCATGCAGTTCGCCTATCAGTTTCCGGAGCGCTGCGAACGTCTGGTCCTTGTCGACGCCGGGGGACTCGGGAGAGAAGTCAGCTGGATGCTCCGTCTGGTGACTCTGCCGGGTGCCGAATATCTGCTGCCCGTCCTCTTCTCAGCGCCCGTTCGCGACTGCGGAGACTCGATGATCCGGTTCCTTCAAGACCGTGGGATTCGCTATACCAGGGCAACAGAAGTGTGGCGGTCCTTCGCTTCCCTCACCGAGGCATCCAATCGCGACGCGTTCGTCCGGACGATGCGGGCCGTGATCGAACCGGGTGGGCAAGCAGTGAGCGCTATGGATCGCCTGTATCTGGTCGCAGGCCTGCCAGTTCTGATCGTCTGGGGAGACAAGGACAAGATCATTCCCCTCAGCCACGCCTACCAGGCGCACGAGGCCATTCCGAACAGCTGCCTCGAGGTCATGAAGGGGGTGGGCCATTTCCCACACGTCGAGGAGCCTTTCCGATTTGTCGAGATCCTGGTGGAATTCCTCCGGACCACAGAACCCAGCAACTTCACGCCGGAGGAGCACCGCAATCAGCTACTCCGGGCAGCGCGGAGGGTGTAGCAACCTCAGAAACCGATTCTGTGATCAACGTCATTTTGCACTGATCACAGTTCGAGCCGCCTCATCAGACCCGGAAGAGTCACCCATCCGTCGCTCTCTGATGGTCGCTGGTCCGACAGTTGTAAAGCCGAGATTCAGCGCGTGTCAGCGGATGTGGGGTCCCTGAGCGGACGCCGAGATACCTCACCGAACCGCTGTCAGCTGGTATGGGACGGTCTTAGCCGGCCAAAGCTCCGGGCTGGGTTACCACCTCAAGCTTTCCCATCAAACGCCGATTAGTTACGTAGCACGTGGGGGGCCAGCCTGTTCGGGTTTCGAGGGGGAGGAGGCGTGCCATGGGATACCGCCGCCGTCTGCATCGGCTGCCTGTGGGTTGGATAGCCCGCTGCCTCAGCGAAGGCGCCACCCAGTGGCGAGACTGCCAAGTCGTCGATATCTCCATGCTCGGGTTGGGTCTGACCATGCGCCACAGCAGGCCAAATGACTTGCTTGGTCGCCGTATGACGGTCGAAGTCCCGGCAGTGAGCGATTCTGTGGCTTTTCGGCTCGGAGGTGTAGTCAGAAACACGGTCGTTCTTCGCGGCGTGGTTGTCCGTGTCGGCGTGGAGTTTTCGGGACTGAGTGCAGCCGAACTCGCAATCGCTCAGGCCTTGGGCTCACTGACCGAAGACCCCGACGCTGAAGCGGTCGTTTCTAAGGGAGCAGTGCCGTGAGGATTGGGAGGTTCCCTGCTCCACACTGAGGCTGATGCAGCACCGCATGGGCACGATCAGTGCTTCGAGTATCGCCATCGCGTTTGCCTCCTTGATGAACTGCGATAGGGGGCGCGAAGCGGCCGGGTTGAGGGCCAGCGTGGCGAGGATTCGGCAATGAGGGAGGCATCCCACCCCGCCTCAGGGAGCAGGAAGGCCTCTTCGGAAGGTTGCTACGGATTGACGTAGCTCTGTCGTTTGGCGTTAACAAGCGCCGGGTAGTGGGCATGCGCTCAGAGCTTTGAACCGAGAAGCGGCTGGATCGTTGACCGGTTTCGAACTGCACGCGTGACATGAAACCAGCGTTTGTAGGTATTCAGCGGGGCAAAGGCGTGGCTCGAGTCGCCATCGGAGCGACAGCGCTCTTGTTGGTCAGTCTGCTCGGTGAAACGTTGGCAGCAGGTGCCACCCAGTACCCGGTCCCCTGGTCGTTTCTGCCATCGGCGGCGCTGGCCGCCACGGCCAACGGGCCTGACGTTGCACCACCTGGCGCCAATGTCCCTTGTACGCCGTCTGCTGCGCATCCCTACCCAGTCATCCTGGTGCACGGACTGGCTGCGAACGAAAATGACAACTGGCAGAAGCTCTCACCGTTCTTGGCCGACAATGGCTACTGTGTCTTTGCCTTGACGTACGGCAACGACGGGTCGTTGCCCAGGCCCTTCGACGAGATCGGCGGTTTGTCACCGATGGAGCAAAGTGCCTCGGTACTTGCTGCCTTCGTGGACTCGGTGCTGGGGACGACTCACGCGCCGAAGGTCGACATTGTCGGACATTCCGAAGGCGGGACGATGCCGGACTATTACCTCAAGTTCTTGGGGGGCTCGCAGAAGGTCGCCCATTTTGTGTCCATCAGTGGCGTTCTTCATGGAACTACCTTCTGGGGTCTGGCTGACCTTTACAACTCTGCTGCACCCTACGGCCTCGGTAGCCAGGCAGCAGCGCTCAATGCACTGTGCGGTTCCTGCCCCGAGTTCTTCTCGGGTTCGAGTTTTGTGCAAGGACTCGACGCCCCGAACGCTGTTCCCAGCGCCACCGCTGCAGCGACCTGCCCATACGACGGTGCAGCCGTGGACGGCGTGAGCTACACCTCGCTCGCGACCAATAACGACGAGCTGGTGCGGCCGCCAACCAGTGACTTCATCGACCCGCGCTGCGACGATCCGGCCTACGGCATCACCGTGAACAACATCCTGGTGCAAGATCAATGTCCCCTCGATCAGTCGGACCACCTGTCGATCGTGTCCGACCCCGTAGCGGCCCAGGACATCTTGAACGCCCTGGACCCAGCTCATCAGGGCATGGTGCCCTGCACGTTGGTGCTGCCGTCAATCGGGTGACGGTCTTTCTGGGCAGACCGCCTCTGGGTCAGAGGTTGGCGGAGACGTCGAGCACCACCGGCGGGAGGGAGGCCCCACGCGACGTCGTGAGCGTCACCGTCAGAGCGAAGGTACCCGCGGCGGCAGCGGTGACCGTCAACCCTTGCGTCACGGGATGCAGTAAGGCGCACGCGCTTGGCGCTGCTCCCAATGACCGAGCCGGGCCGACATCGAGAGTCCCCGAGGGGGGCGTGACCTGCAGGCCCGAGGGCTGCACAGACGCCTGCCAGTGGACGGACGTGGCCGTGAGGCCAGCCTGTTCCACGCCGATCCGAATCGCCGTCGGTTGGCCGGCCGTCACCAACACGCCGCCACTCGGAGACGAGAACCCGACGGCTGGGAGCGCTCCCCTGTCGTAGGAGGGCGGGCTGTCGGCGGGTGCGGACCCCCACGCCGGGTCGGGGCTTCCCGAGAGCGAGAAGGAGAGGGTGCCGCCGCTCCGTAGAACTGAGCCCGGCAGCCAGGGCAGGCTCCAGGCTCTGGGCGAGCCGCGGGATGGGCTCGTCGCCGCGCCACAAACGGCGGTGGTCGACGCGGTAGGGCTGGTCACGCCAGACACCGAGAGTTCGTGTACGTAGGGTCGGGACGCTGACGCACCCGGGGCGTTCTCGACGAGGCGGCGGCCGTCGGGCAGCGCGATCGTCACTGACGAGAACAAGGGGCTCGCCAGCGCGAGTGTGCCCGTACCCGGGGTCACCGGGAACATTCCGAGCGCGCCCCACACGTACCACGAGGAGATGGCGCCCAGGTCGTCGTTTCCCGGCTCGTCCACGGGCGCGTCGGCGTACTCGGTGTCCACGATGGCGCGCACCGTGCCCTGGGTCTCGACGGGTGCGTCGAACCAGTCGAACTCCCAGGGCGCCCACTCGTCCGGCTCGTTGCCCGACCAGTCGTATGGTGCGTACCGGCTGGCGTTGAGCTCGGTGAAGAACGTCTTGAGCTTGGCTGTCGCCGCCGCGCCGCCGCCCATGAGCGAGGCCAGCGCCGCCAAATCCTGCGGCACCGACCAGGTGTACTGCACGGCGTTGCCCTCCTCGAAGCCGGTCTGGCCGCCCGGCTCGAACTGGGAGGGATCGAAAGCCGGGCCGGGCGGGAAGCTGCCGTCCTCGCCCCGGGCCTGGATGTACCCGGTGGCCGGGTTGAAGAGGTACTCCCAGTTCGAGGCGCGGCGCAGCATGGCCGCGGCGATGGACGTGTCGTGTACGGCGCTCGCCAACTGGGCAATGGCGAAGTCGTCGACGGCGTACTCGAGGGTGACCGACCCGCCGATGGAATAGTCGATGGAGGTCAGATCGAGCGAGCCCGCGTTGACGTAGTGCTGGCTCAAGTACTGAGTGAGATACTCGCGCTCGATCTCGAGCGCGTGCCCGGTCTCGACTTGCGTGGCTCCTTTCACCATGGCGGCGAGCGCAGCCTTTACATCGAAGGCACGGGCGCCCATGGCGTACGCGTCGGCGATGATCGGGTCAGCGGAGTCGCCGTTGATCTGGGACGTGTCGCCGGCCACGATCGCCCAGCGAGGGAGCCAACCGTTCTGGCGGGCGTCGTCGACGAGGGACTGGACCATGTCGCTGACCCGCCCCGGGGCGAGGAGGGACTCGAGTTGGACTTCACTGCGGTAGATGTCCCATTCGGAGAAGTTGGCGTACTCCTCGTGACCGACCCGGGCCGTGTGAACCCTGCCGTCGAAGCCGGCGTAGTCGCCGTTCACATCGGAGACAACGTTGGGAAAGAGGAGCGAGTGGTAGAGCGCCGTGTAGAAGGTGTGCTGGTCGGTCGCTGTGCTGCCGCGGACGGAGATCCGGCCCAGGAGCGCGTTCCATTCCGTCGCGGCCTGGTCGGCGACGCGGGCGACGGACCAGCCCGGGTTCTCGGCGGCGAGGTTGCGCCCGGCGTCGGCGATGCTCACGAACGAGAGGCCGACCTTTAGGAGAACTGCGTGCTGGGTGGTGGTGTCGAACGTCACGTAAGCACCGCACGACGTCCCGCTGCACTCCTGCGCCGTGGTCGCTCCCGTAGCGTCCCAGGTGCCGGCGGCCGCGAAGGGCCGGTCGAACCGGGCCTCGAAGTGCACGGTGTAGTTGGAGCCCGTCCCGCAGAAGCCCCCGCTCGTGACCTGACCCTCGACGGTGTCCTCGCCGACGATCCGCACGCGGGCTGCACTGGTGGGGTTGGCGCTGTCGGCCACCTTGAAGAGGACGTGGGACTCGGTGCTGGAGGGGAAGTCGAGAGCGCCGATGCCGGTCCGGGTGGTGTCGGCCAGCGTGACGCCAATCGGTGCGGGACCGAGCTCCACTGCGTAGCGCCCCGGGGAGGCGTGCTCCTCCGCGTGGGAGAAAGTATCTAGCGTGGCGGTCGGGGAGGTCGCGACGGGACCGACGGTGGGCAGGATCGGCACGTCCTGGTAGGAGGGACAGCCGGTGCCGCTCAGGTGGCTCAGGCTGAAGCCGTTGATGTGGCTGTCCGCGTAGGCGTAGCCGCCGCCGGACTGCTCCGAGTCGGGACTGGTGTCGGGGCTCCACTGGAGCATGCCGAAGGGCACGTCGGCACCGGGGAACTCGCCCACGGTGCCCGGGCTGACCGGACCGGTGCCGGTGCCGTCGAGCGGATGGACGAGGGCCGCCGCGTCGGTGAGGGTGGACGGAGGCGGTGATTCACCGAACGCGGACAGTTCCGTCGAAAGGGGAAACGGCACCGTGAGGGCGAGAAACAGCGCGCCCGTCGTGGAGAGCACCACGCGGCCAAGGACGCCCACGACTATGCGCCGAGGTTGCTGGCGGACAGGGCCTCCCCCATCTCGTCCGTTGCGCCCTGGCGGCCGATGACGTCCTGGAGCGCGACCGCGTCGGCGATGGGCAGCGCCGTGCGGGCGAACTGCTCGACCAACAGGACGGAGAGGCCGCCCGACGCGAGTTCGTGCACCTTGTCGTCGAGCTCGGTGACGACCATGGGGGCGAGGCCAACGGACAACGCATCGAGGAGGATCTTCGGCTCCGTGGCGAAGGCCCGTGCAAGGGCCAGCATCTGCTGCTCGCCTCCCGAGCGTGTGCCCGCCAACTGCTTGCGCCGTGTGTCCAACCGCGGGAACTGCGCGTACGCCACGTCCTCTATCCGGTCCATCGGGGACAGTAGAACAGGTTCCAGTTGGCGGCGCACACGAGCAACCTGGCGTGCGGATTGTCGACGGCGCCTGTGGATTTCGGTCACTTGCGCCGGCGCCGGCGGGGGCTCGTGCCGGCTGTCGGTGCTAAGGGCTGGGTGCAGTCCTTATGCCGTAATCCGCGATGTAGTCGCCGAACTCCTCGTCGAGGCCGGCATACGTCCAACCGAAATCGGCCGGGTCGTAACGGTGGCGGCCGAAGCGGTCGGCGGGCCGATCCTCGAGGAAGGCCCGCATACGCCGCACATGCAGCGGTTCAACGCTCTCGCCGAAGCAATGGTACAGACCGCGGACGGCCTCGACAGGGTCGGTCATCAGCGCGTGGTAGTGGAGGTGCTGGCACCAGCCGTCACCCTTGCGGTCGTCGAAGGCGATCGCCGAAGTGAGGGCGAACGCACATTTGCGCTTCCACTCCTCGGCGGTGGGACGGGGGTCGGTCCGGCTCGTCAGGGGCCGTTGCGCGGCGTTGGCCAGGCTAGCCAGCGACGCGACCACCGGGCCGGGATCCCGGTGGGTCCAGATGACCCGGGCGTCCGGGTACGCGGCGAACATCGCATCCAGATGCCATAGGTGGTTGGGCGTCTTGAGGATCCAGCGCTCGGTCGGTTGGCGGGACTGCAGCGTCTGGAGGGCGAGAAAGTGTTGCTCGTATGCAGGCGCCATGTCTGCCTGCTCCAGCCAGCGGCCGTAGGACGGCACGTGGGCCTGCGTTTCGAGTGCGAGCGAGCGGACGTCGTACATGAAGAGCGACACGCACTCCTCGGCCAGGGTGGCCCCGAACGGGTGCATGGCCCTGAGTGGCGGGTTGAGCTTCAGCAACCCGTTCAGGTCCTTCGCCGTCCGTGCGATACGGGGATCCTCTGCCGCATCCTCCAGCGGGGCTGGTGGGATCGGGTGGGCCGCCTCCCACTGGAGCAGGGGCCGGGCCACCGGGTCGAGCGCGAGGAGCAAGGACAGGACGCTCGTCCCTGTGCGCGGCAGGCCCACGATGATCCAGGGCTGTTCAATCCGCTCCTTCTGCACCTCGGGATGGTCAACCGCCCACCGGTACAGCGCGATGCGGTTCGCTAGGGCGGACGCCAGCATCCTCGCGATCAGGATGCGCCCGAACGTGGTCAGCTCGGCTTCGTCCTCGCACGAGCGGAGGAACACCTCTAACGGCTCCCGGAAGGAGACGCCCCCGAAGTCGTCCGACCCCGCGAGCTTGGCGGCGGCCTTCGTGACGGACGAAGGGCGGAGCGATGGCAGATCCCGTCCGTGGTCATGGAACCGCGCCCCGACCCAGTTGAGCGTTTTGAGCGGCCAGTTGCGCAGCTCCGCGTCGCGCCACGTGTACTCGAGCTGACTCATGTCGCAGTGTCCGCTCCGGCACCGCCGCCGGCGACCTCGACCACCGTGCGCCCCAGGGCGCGGCGCGCCTCGTGCTCGCCGAGTGCCCATCCCGCTTCCGCCATGGTTACGCGTCGCCCGACGACGGGGCGGATCTCGCCCTCGGCGGCCAGACGCAACAGGTCGGCGTGGATCTCGTCAGCGACGTCTCGCCCGAACGGGTTGAAGCCGAAGAGACGCATGCCGGGGTCGACCGAGTCCACCCAGGCCAGCATGACGGCGACGATGTCGATGTTGCCGATGCAGGCCATCCGCAGTGGTCGCCCCGTCATGCCGTTGGCGTCGTCGTCGGCGAATCCGACAGCAAGGTACCGACCGCCGTGAGCCGTGCAGCGCCACGAGCGCTCGACGAAATCGCCTCCCGTCAGGTCGTAGACGACGTCGGCACCGGCGCCGCCGGTGGCGACGAGCACCGCCTCGACGAAGTCCTCGCGGGTGTGGTCGACGACCAGATCGGCGCCCAGCGATTCGCACAGTGCTTCTTTTTCCGTCCCGCCGGCCACCGCGATAACCCGAGCGCCGGCCGCCTTGGCGAGCTGAATGCCCGCGGTGCCGAGCCCGCTCGCCGCAGAGTGCACCACCACGGTCTCGCCGGGCTGGAGCCGCCCGCGCCGAAACAGTGCGAGGTGGGAAGTCTGGAACGACAACAGGAATGCCGCCGCCTCGGTGTCGTCGAAGGAACGGGGGGCGTCGAACACGGAGACGGCGTCGGCGATCGCGTATTCGGCGATGCCACCGAGCGCGTTTTTGGTGATGGCGACGGTTCGTTTCCCCAACCACGCTTCCGCATGTTCTCCGACTGCGTCGACGACGCCGCAGACGTCCATGCCGAGCGTGAACGGGGGTGGTGTGGGCACGGAGACCAGGTTGCCGCGGCAGCGGTCGATGTCATTGAAATTGAGGGATGCCGCGTGCACCCGGATCCGCACCTCATTGGGCCCGGGTTCCGGGCGCTCGACGGTGCGCACTTCCAGTACCTCCCCGGGCGCACCGTGTCGCGTGACCTGCACCGCTTTCATGTCCGTCACGGGCCCTCCTCGCCTCTCCACGTCTTGGCGGTTGGCCGCCACGGTCGGCGGCAATGTCCGCGGGGCGCTGCGACGTTACCGCCGTTTTCCTCGACGCCGATACAGGCGAGGGCTTAGAGGGCCGTTTCGCCCAACCGTGTGGCTGCTGGCGTCCTGCCGAACGGCGCCCTCACTTGCCGGCGCTCATTGTGCGCGAGGGTATGCCGCGTCTTGTGATCCGTCGAGCAGCCCGTCATCAGGTTCGGAGTCGAGTGGGGAAGCGATGTGACGCCTCCGCGGCCGTGTCACATCCCGATGCGATGTTCGTCGTGTGGTGTTTGGCAGAGCGGCGAACTGCTGGGGTTCGACTTGGAGACGACGGACATCAGGCCTTGAGCAGATCCCAGACCATGTCGACGCCCTCGTTCTCCTCGAGGACCAACTTGGCCGGATGCTTCTTGTCGATGTGGCCGATGAGGCCGTTGTAGACCGAGTAGCCCATTAGCTCCTGGAGCCGGCGCGGGAAGGTCTTGGCTAGCGCCGGCGGGACGCCGAGCTGCTGGTTCTCCTGCTGCCGGATGAAGCCAGCGCAATAGTTCATGGCGATGCCCACGCGCCGGCGGTCGGTGCGGTTGGCGCCGCCGCCGTGCCACAGGCTGCCGACCCAGACCAGCACGCTGCCCTTGGGCATCTCAGCGGCGATGGTGTCTTGGTAGCGCTCGAGGGGGTTGGGCGGTTCGTCCCGCAGGTGGCTGCCGGGGACGAGGCGAGTGGCGCCGTTTTCCTCGGTGAAATCGGTGATGGCCCACATGGTGTTACAGATGATCGGCACGTGGGGACGCTGGAGCGGGATCAGCTGGTCGTCGGCGTGGATGGGTTGTGCGTTCTCGTCGGGGCCGATGGCGATGGAGGAGAGAGACGAGATGAGCAGTCCCGGATCGAGCACGCCTTCGGCGACGGGCAGAACGTTCGGGTGTAGCGGAATCTTCTGGAAGGTCGGGCCGTGCACCAAGAGGTTGTAGACACGGGTCGTGTGCAACCCCTCGAAGAGATTCTCGGCCGGCACGACACCCAGTTCGTGTTCGAGTTTCAGCAGGGCCTCGTCGATCTCTTCGACGAGGTCGGGTTCCAGGGCATCGGGGAGGATGGTGTAGCCGTCGTCGGCGATCCGGCGGAGGTGGTCGTCGAGGTGGGGGAGCGGGCTCGTCGTGTTCATCTGGTTGGTCGGCCTCACGGGCCAATTGTACGGACTGGCCCGGTGCGGCGTCTCGGACAGCTCCGGGGGGCGAATTCTGCGGGTGGTAGGGTCTGAAGGACCGGGCCGTTGGCGCAGCTGGTAGCGCACTTGCATGACGCGCAAGGGGTCAGAGGTTCGAGTCCTCTACGGCCCACTCCGAAGGTCCTTTCAGTGGCTCGACGCAACCTAGTTGCTGCCTCTGGAAACCGACTGCGCGCTACGAGCAGACAGCGGTGGCTGAGATGTACAGAACCGGTGTCCCAGTCTTCTAGAGAGCTCTGGCCGGCGAAGCCGGCACACTTGAGTCAAGTTTCACGCGGCGAGATCGTATTCGTCGACGAAGGCGGAGATGGTTTTGTCCAGGGTGTCGAACTGCCTGCGCAGCGGCGTCGGCATTGCCGCCGGATCGAAGGTGAGTGCAAGTCCTTGGCGCAAGAGTCTGGCGTAGGTGCGGGTAAAGAACAACGAGACCCGCAAGCCGAAGGGCGTGACCCGGTAGCGATGCGTGTGCGGCACCCGCTCGATGATCCCGTGGAGGCGCAGGCGTCGCAGGTCGTAGGTCATCCTGCCCGCGGTCATGTGGGCCGGGTCGAGGCCCAGCAAGGGCGCGAGGTGTTCGCGTAGGTCTCGGTTCGAGAACCCGACGGGCAGGAGGCGAAAGACGACGAGGACGCTCAAGAGCGCCTGGACACGGGGTGGGCCTGCTCCGGTTTGACGGACATCCACCATCAGGTGCAACGGCCCCAGAAAGGATGCCCATCATGGAGACCATGGAGCAAGAAGAAGCCTCGTCACCCGCCGGTCGTTCACCCCGGAGTTCAAGGCATGAGATCGTCGGAGCGCTGTCGCGTCGGTGACCGTTCGATCGCCCAAGTGGCCCGGGACTTCGACCTCACGGATGATCGGCGGTGCGGAGGTGGGTCGCCCAGGCCGAGATCGACGCCGGCCAGCGAGCGGGCCTGACCAGCGACGAGCAAGAGGAGATCTCCCGGCTGCGGCGGGAGAACCGCTCGGCTCCAAGCCGATGTCGACCTGCTCAAGCGAGCGACAGCTTTCTTCGCGAAGGAGACCCGGTGAAGATGGACCCCTTCATCGAGGCGGAGGAAGCTGCAGGTCACAGCGTCAAGCACTGCTGTGACCTGCTTCGAGGTCTCCAAGTCCGCCTATTACCAGCGCCGCCGGCGACCTCCCCTCGGTCCAAGAGATCAGCGACGCCGAGCTGCCCGAGAAGATCACGGCGATCCACGCCGAGTCCGAGGGCACCTATGGCTCGCCCCGGGTCCACCAGGAGCTCGTCCAGCGCGGCGTCGAGTGCGGTCGGCGCCGGGTGCGCCAGACTCATGCGCCAGGCCGGTCTCGAGGGCCGCTGCAAGAAGCGCTGGCGCACGACGACGATCGGTCGATCCTGACACCTTCGCGGCCGAGGACCTGATCCAGCGCCACTTCGGCCCGTGCGAGGAGCTCGACGCCCGCTACGTGGGCGACATCACCTACATCGCCACCTGGGAGGGCTGGGCCTACCTGGCCACGGTGATCGACCTGGCCAGTCCGCCGAGTCGTCGGCTGGGCCCTCGCCGACCACATGCGCACCGAGCTCGTCACCGACGCCCTGGAAATGGCCTTCGTGCAACCGCCGGCCAGGGCCCGGTGTGATCTTCCACGCCGACCGCGGGTGTCAATACACCTGCAGGGACTTCAGCGGAGCCTCGCCCGGACCACGGCGTCGTGCCTGTCCTTCGGGCCGCAAGGGCGAATGCTGGGACAATGCCGTAGCCGAGAGCTTCTTCGCCACCATCAAGCGCGAGCTCATCGACCCCCGAGCTTGGCCCACACGCGGCTGGCCTACGCCGGGCGGTGTTCAACTACATCGAGGGCTGGTACAACACCCGCCGGCTGCACAGCTCCCTCGGCTACCTGCAGCCCCGCCCAGTACGAGTGCCTCATCCACCACCAGGCCGTCCCTCAGGCGGCATAGTCAACACAAGCGAATCTGTCCGTCAAACCGGATCAAATCCCAAACTCATGTCCTCCGGTTGCCGGCTAGTGGCGATCACAGCTTGGATCACAAGACCCCGTGCGACTAGCTGTTGTCGGTAGCGCAGCACCTGCCCCATGGCAGTTCGTAGCCGCCGCAGTCGTACGCCACACCGCGAGCAGCCGGCGACAATGCCTGGGCAACGTCTCCGGGGCGGGGCATCCGTTCCACAGGCACCGACCGTACGTCTGGAGCTGCCACGCGAAGCGGCCCCTCGATTGGGTGGAGGAGGGGCCGCTGCACCCATGTCTCGTGACTGACGCAGGTGTTCCTACTTATACCCCCGGCGCCCGGCGGATCGTTCGCGACCAGGAGCTGCAGCCGGGCCGACGCCGGGAGGCGCGGGAGCTGCGGCGGGGGGCCTCAGTCCGCGGTCAGGGTCGCTCCTGCGACGTCTGATCGGTTTCGCGTCGAGGGGCGGCCTTCTGCTGACGCCGTCGTGCCCCCACGGCGCTACCCCGTTACCGCCCCCCGACTACCGATGATCGTGAGGACTGGGGCCAGCGCCGAGATAGAGCCAGAAGGGCCTGTCTCACACAACGGGCGGACAACATCGAGCGGCGATGTGGACTTCGTGACAGTCGGCGCGACACCATGGAAGTTCCCGCCACCCCCTGTTTTGGAGTCTCGGGAGCTCCTCCTGAGCGGGATTGCACACCCCGTCCTGCTCGGATGCATCAAACGAGGGAGGGTGAACCGGCCGAACCCATCGGCCGGTTCGCGGGTCGGGTCGTCGCCGTCGCCGAAATCGCACAAGTCAGACAACCCCGTCCGTGGCTATGTGTCCTGACGGAGGGCACGAGTCACAGATCTTCAGAAAATTGGGTAATTGTCTGGTTAGTGCTCATCCGCCTCTTCTGGCGTCTTGCCTTGGGTCCGGTCCTCGGGGTCACGCTGTTCCTGATCGGTGGACTCACCTGGCAACCCCCCCTGCCGAAGTGTCCTGGCTGCGCAATTCTGGCTCCTGGCCTTCATTGTCCCGGTGGTGAGGCCGTCCAGGGCGGAGAGGCTTGTTGAATACTGCCCCCAACCACGGGGCGGAGCAATCTGGTATGCGGCGCTCCCACAGCTCAGTCTCAAGCGTGCAGCTCCTTCAGGGTCGGTACGACCTGGTGCTGGTGCTCAGGTGGCCGAGTTCAGGGTACAACTCTTCGAAGCGTCTTTGCAAGCGCGCCTCGGGCCTCCGGCCAGACTGTTCTTCATGGGCCACGGGTCGAGCTTTGCCGCCCGAGGGCTATCTTGGCTGACCTCGATGGCACCCTCCTGGACCACGCAGGACAAGAGGCGGCCGTCGAGGAAGTTTGCGCTTCGGTCGCCCGGGCACGCCCGGAACTGGACCCGTGTGAGCTGCTGGAGGCCAACGCCTCGAGCTTGGACCGCGCTGTGGCGCGAGGTTGAGCACTTGTGCTGGCTGGGTCAGTTGGACGGCTACGCGGTGAGCCGGGAGGCGTGGCGCCGCACCCTGGAGGTGTGCGGGTGTAACCAAGACACGGTGGTTGAGTTCGCATTTTCCGAGCATCAGCGGCGGGCCCGCTCTGCCTATCGACCCTACCCCGACGTTCAGGTCTTCCTGAGCACGCAGCAGCGAGAGGCCTGCCACTCGCCGTGATAACCAACGGACCAACGGATCTGCAGCGCGACAAGGTCAACGCTCTGGGAGTAGGCAAGCTGGTCAAGTCCGTCGTCATCTCCGGGGAGCATGGGGTGGCCAAGCCCGATCCGGCGATCTTTAAGTTGGCCCTCGATGAACTGGGGGTGGATCCAAAGGACGCCTGGTGCGTCGGGGACAGTCTGGCCACTGACATCGCCGGTGCCCATAAGGCGGGCATCACCGCTATCTGGCTGAATCGCCCAGAACACGAAATCGCATCCTTGGATGTTCCGCCCCGGATAGAAGGGTTGTTCCGGGTGCTCCGTGGGCCCATCACATCGACTCCGGTGATCGAAGGCGAGCGCTCTAGAAGTCGGGATCTCTGTCTTCGCTCGTCCAGCTGTTCGAAGAGTCAACATCTTTAAGAACTCTTGAAGACAAGATGACCCCGTAGGGCGTACACGAACGAGGGGGTGGCGGAGCGGACGGGTGTTGCCTCCTCGGCGCTCACCACGAGAAGCTCCGGACCCCATGTGTCACAGATCGCTGCCGGGAAGGTGGCACAACCAACCGGTGCCTTTAGGACGTCGCCACGGCAGTCGATACCGACGGTATGGGTCGCGACTGGGACATGAGGGACCCGTTAGTTGCCTCTGTGAGTGAAGAATTGTCCGAGGTGCCCTGCTCCAGTCGCGCCACTCCGATTGGGTCTGACGCTGCTTGCGTGCCTATTCCTGCTCGTAGTGCTCGCCCTGTAGCGTACCCCGCGGGGCTATTGCGTTCTCGAGCTCCGCATTGGGTTCCAAATGTCCGCACTCGGGGACGCACAGGTCGACGCCACTCGTTTGCAACTGCGCTGCAACCCACACCGGCGCTTTCGGACCGACGACTCGCAGCTGCCGACGCGGGGACAACAATTTCCTTCAGTGACGCCGGACGCGCGCCGATTCCTATTGAAGATCTGCAGCTCTCGGCTTTCCCCGGCGAGCATACGGCGGGTCACGGTCCGCGCACTCGAGGGAGAGGGCATTGGCGAAGCGGAGCAACGCGGGAGTCGTAGCGGTCGAACGCTGCCTGCCCCGCGCCGTCACGGACCTTGTGCGCCGACGTCGATGTGATCGACACGAAGAGGGGTTCACGCTGATTGAGCTGATCGTCGTCACCGCAATCATGCCCCTCGTGTTCGGTGCCCTTGCGGTTGCGATGATCTCGGTTTTCTCCGTGCAGAGCTCCGTGTCGGCCGAGCTCACCGACCAAAATGACGCGCAGGTGGTATCCGCCAACTTCCAGACCGACGTGCAGAGCGCAGCGTTGATAACGACCACCAACAACTCGACCAGCCCAGCTCCCTGTGCGAGCGGTTCGCAGTATCAAGTGCTTGGACTGGTCTTCGGCAACCAGTCGTGGGTCTCCTATACCGTCGCCGCGGTCACGAACACCAACACGTACGACCTCTACCGCAACGTCTGCAGCGCCTCTAGTCCGATGCAGTCGCACGTGGTCGCCCGCGACGTCCCAAGCTCCGCACTCCACGCCAGCCCGGTGACGATCACCTGCGTGACGGGGGCCACGCGTGTCAGACGACCGGTGGCACGCCGCCTACGCGACGTCCTGGGTGTCCACGATTGGCATCACGGGGGTGACCTTCGCCTTCGTCGAGCCGGGGAGCAACTACTCGTTCTCGCTCACGGCCGTCCCGGCCGCTTCGGTCAGTTCGACGCTGGCCCCGGTGCTCCACTCGTCGAGCGGCTGCGGCTTTGCGCTACCCACCACCGGCACCTATGCGTCGTCGCTCTGCTTCGTGGACTTCACCAACTGGAACAACTTCGGCTCGGCCCCGGCCAGTCAGAAGTGCACCCCCAGCGTCGGCGCCGCCAACAGCGGCCTGTCCATGTCCAACCGTCGCCAACACGCCCTTTACCCTGACCTTCTGCCTCGGCGTCAGTGCGGTCGACGGCAGCAACAACCCGATCCCCCCCGGTCCGACGTCGGCGGGGTGGTCTGTGGCGTTGTGGCGAGGTCGGGCTACAACGACATCACCGCGGTCCCGTTCCCTACCTACACCTGTCCGCCCGGGAGCGAGGCCTTCCTGGGCAACAACGGCTTCTATACCGGATCTCTGGTAACCCGGCGCTTTACACAGTCGAAGAGGGATCGACGGCGACTGTCACCATCAGCAACATCCAGCTGCAGACGGCGGCCGGGGTGCCCAACCAATTGGGATCTGGTGACGGGCGACGCGGAGTCGACGGACAACGGTGAGAGCATCAATTGGAGCTCGGACAAAAACCTGCAGCTTCTCGCCAACTCCACCAACTCACCCGTCGGGAACGCTTGCGACAGCACGGCTCCTGGGTACAACGCCCAGTACCTTACCGGACTCGGTTCCCAGTCCGTGACGTGCTCGAACCCACCGACTGACCCGGGGGCCGACCACACGGGCACCGTCATGCTCGAGGCCGCCGCACCGACCAGCCTCACCATCACGCTGAACGGAGGTGGCCTGCAGGCCACCTTCCTCGGGGTGCTCTTGTCATGACGTTTTTCTCCGAGCGATTCCTCCGACCTGAGTCCCCCTACGAGGAGGAGGGGTTCCCGTCGTCGTGCGCCGCCGAGCGGGCTTCGGAGCGCGGCGATTCCTTGGTGGAGCTGCTCCTCGCGATGGTTGTCATCGGCCTCGCCCCGCTTGTCGATCTTGCTCGCCTTCGCCACGTCGATCTCGGGCACTGGGGTCCACCGGAACCTGGCCACTTTCGACACCGTGTTGCGCACGGCGTCGGCCGAGGTTACCGCCCAACTCCAGGGTACCTATGCGTCGTCCTTCGCAACCTGCTCGGGGGCGTGTGAGATCAATAACCGGCAGTCCTTTCCGGTTCCGGCCTCGTACGGCGTCCATCGCCTCGTGGCGTACTGGAACACCACTACCGGCGCATTCACGTCCCCCTTCCCAGCCGACGTCGTCCTGCCCGACACCATCGGATGGAACCCCCAGAGCAGCTCACGATCACCGTCACCAAAGGCAGTGCCAGCTCCTCCATCACGACGGTGGTGGCGGATCCGATCTCGCCGAACGCCTCGGGAGCGCCGCCGTGTCAGTACCGGGCTTCGCAGCTGGCCTGGGTGCAACCACCGAGCTCCGAGCCTGCGGGCGCCGCGTTGTTCCCGCCCCTCTCGGTCGCGGTCGAAGACAAGACCGGCTGCATCGTGCAGAGCGACGCCTCACCGGTGACGTTGGCCATCACGGCAGGAACCGGAACGGCAGGCGCCACCTTGAACAACTGCGCGGCCAGCCTGAACTACGGCGCTACCGTTTTCTCGGGGTGTTCCATCGCCGTGCCAGGCACCGCCTACACGTTGACCGCCAGTGACCCACCGGACGGGCTCGCTTCCGTGGTCAGCGGCCCCTTCCGATCACCGCGGGTGTCCGGCCCAGCTGGTCTTCACGCAGGAGCCTGTTGGAGGCATGGGAGGCACACCGTGGACTCCCCGAGGAACCAGCCGAAGGTCTGGGTCGAGGACGCCCAGGGCCACCTCGTGACGACCGACCAGAGCACCGTCACGCTCGCCATAGGGAACAACCCGAGCAACGGGACGCTTCGGGCTGCTCAGCGCCACCGCGGTCAACGGCGTCGCGACGTTCACCGGTTGCACCATCGACAAGGCCGGCCCCGGTTACACGCTGACCGCCACCGACGCCGCCGACAGCCTCAACGTGCCGGTGGCCAGCAACGCCTTCAACATCACCGTCGGATCCCCGAGCCAGCTCACGTTCACGACTTCGCCGGCCGGGGCGGTCACCGGCGACCCTTTCAGAACCCAGCCCGTGGTCGCCATAGAGGACGCCGGCGGCAATGTGGTCACCACCGCCGCCAACGCGGTCCGCTCACCATCGGGACCAACCCCGGAGGTGGCACGCTGGGTGGTTGCTCTGCCACGACCGTGTTGGGCCTGGTCACCTTCAGCGGATGCGCCATCAACCAGGCCGGAAACGGCTACACCCTGGCGGCCAGTGTGACTTCCCTCGCCGGGGCGACCAGCAGCCCGTTCAACGTCGCGGCCCAGTCACTTCCTTCCAGGTGAGCCCGGCCACGGGAACACCTACGGCCGGCACCCTCTTCAACGTGACCATCACCGCTTTCGACCAGCTGGGGGACCGCTTTAGCGGCTTCACGGGGAGCCAAGCGCTGACCTGGAGCGGCACGGCCACCGCGAGTTCGCCCAATGGCACCGCCCCGACCCTGCCGACGTCCGCCACGTTCACCAACGGTATGGCGACGGTCTCGGTCACCTTGACCAAGGCCCAGAACGGCGCCGTGCTCACGGTCGCCCAGGGCACGCCGAGCGGCTCGACCACCGCCTTCACGATCAACGGGGCCGCCACGGCCAAGAGCTTCACCCTCTCGACGCCGTCGCCGACGGCGGGCAACGCCTTCTCAGAGACGGTACCGCCCTCGACACCTACGGCAACACGGCGACGGGCTACACCGGCACCCAGACTCTGACCTGGAGCGGCACGGCCACGGCCAGCTCGCCCAACAACACCGCGCCGACCATCCCGACCTCGCTGAGCTTCAGCGCCGGCGTGGCCACGCCCTCGATCACCTTGACCAAGGCGGCGACGGGCCTCACGCTCACGGCCACCCAGGGCTCGGCCACCGGCTCGGCCACCTTCACCGTGAGCCCGGCAACACGGCCAGCTTCAGCGTGCCCACCCCGGCCGCCCAGACGGCGGGCACGGCCTTCGGGGTCGGCATCACCGCCTTCGACCCAGACGGCAACACGGCGACGGGCTACGGCGGCTCCCAGACGCTCACCTGGAGCGGCACGGCGGCCGCCAGCTCGCCCAACAACACCGCGCCCACCTTGCCGAACCCGGTCACCTTCACGTCCGGCGCGGCGACGGCCTCAGGGATCGTCTTGACCAAGGCCCAAAGCGGTGCCGTGCTCACGGTCAGCCAGGGCGCGGTGAGCGGCAGCACGGGCCCCTTCAACGTGGCCAACAAGAACGCCTTGAGCAGCTTCTCGGTGGCCAACCCGGGCACCCAGACGGCGGGCACCCCTTCCAGGTCGGCCTCACCGCCCTTGACCAATACGGCAACACCGACACCAACTACACCGGCGCCCAGGCCCTGACCTGGAGCGGCACGGCCACCGCGAGTTCACCCAATGGCACGGCCCCGACCCTGCCCGCCTCGGTGAGCTTCAGCGCCGGCGCCGCCACGCCGTCGGTCACCTTGACCAAGGCCCAGAACGGCGCCGTGCTCACGGTCGCCCAGGGCACGCCGACGGCTCGACCACCGCCTTCACGATCAACGGGGCCGCCACGGCCAAGAGCTTCACCCTCTCGACGCCCTCGCCGACGGCGGGCAACGCCTTCTCAGAGACGGTTACCGCCCTCGACACCTACGGCAACACGGCGACGGGCTACACCGGCACCCAGACTCTGACCTGGAGCGGCACGGCCACGGCCAGCTCGCCCAACAACACCGCGCCGACCATCCCGACCTCGCTGAGCTTCAGCGCCGGCGTGGCCACGCCCTCGATCACCTTGACCAAGGCGGCGACGGGCCTCACGCTCACGGCCACCCAGGGCTCGGCCACCGGCTCGGCCACCTTCACCGTAAGCCCGGGCAACGCGGCCAGCTTCAGCGTGCCCACCCCGGCCGCCCAGACGGCGGGCACGGCCTTCGGGTCGGCATCACCGCCTTCGACCCAGACGGCAACACGGCGACGGGCTACGGCGGCTCCCAGACGCTCACCTGGAGCGGCACGGCGGCCGCCAGCTCGCCCAACAACACCGCGCCCACCTTGCCGAACCCGGTCACCTTCACGTCCGGCGCGGCGACGGCCTCAGGGATCGTCTTGACCAAGGCCCAAAGCGGTGCCGTGCTCACGGTCAGCCAGGGCGCGGTGAGCGGCAGCACGGGCCCCTTCAACGTGGCCAACAAGAACGCCTTGAGCAGCTTCTCGGTGGCCAACCCGGGCACCCAGACGGCGGGCACCGCCTTCCAGGTCGGCCTCACCGCCCTTGACCAATACGGCAACACCGACACCAACTACACCGGCGCCCAAGCACTGACCTGGAGCGGCACGGCCACCGCGAGTTCGCCCAATAGCACGGCCGCGACCCTGCCCGCCTCGGTGAGCTTCAGCGCCGGCGCCGCCACGCCGTCGGTCACCTTGACCAAGGCCCAGAACGGCGCCGTGCTCACGGTCGCCCAGGGCACGCCGAGCGGCTCGACCACCGCCTTCACCGTGTCGAACGCCGCCACGATGGCAGGAGTGGGTCTCACGAACGTCGCCCAGCCGACGCCCAGCCTCAACTGCACCGGCGCCGTGGGCAGCGTGACCTGCACCTCGACGGGTGAGGGGAGCCTGAACGGCAACGGGAACGCGGGCGGCCGGACGGTCACTGCCAACGTCCAGCTGCAGGATTCCTACGGCAACGCCTGGACCAACATGGGGAGCTCCGTCGCCATCACGGTGGCGAGGACGACTGGTTCCACACGGGCACGTTGACCACCAGTGGCTCGATGTCTGTGGCCAACGGGTCGACGACCACGCCCGGCACGTTCACCTTCGTGAGGAGCTCCGGACCGGGGGTCACGGCCACCATGACCGTCTCCATCGGCGGCTCCACGAATCTGACTGTGACTCTGTCGAGCTGATGAAGATGGCGTCGATTCTGCGCAGAGCCAGGAGGGCTAGGAGGTGGTCGCTTCGCGCGTCCAGGATCGCGACGATCGCACGTCGGGCGAGACCGGCGCCGCACTGGTGCTCGCTCTTGTGTTCATGGTTGTCGTCGGCATGTTGGTCGGCGCGATGGCCGCCTGGACCGGGAACAGCCTGCAGAACGCTGCCAACTTCCAAAGCGCGCGCAGCCAGAACTACGCCCTCTACGGAGCCACGCAGACGGCGATCCAGAACATCCGCTACAACCCGTTGCTCGGCGCGGGTCAGACGCTCAACGCCAACCCGCCCTACGACTGTTGGGAGCCTTCACCGCCCCACCCCGCCCCAGCAGTCCCAAGTGACTCTGAACGGGTCCACCATCGACGTCTTCTGCAGCACGGTCTGGAACCCGACCTCGGCGAGCACGCGTGTGGTCACGGTCTCGGCCTGCGTAGCCCCGGTGACCGCTCAGGCCTGCGCAGCCACTCCCGGACTGCAGACCATCGTCACCTTCGACGACTATTCGACGGGGAACCCATCCGTCAACCCCGGCGTGTGCACCACTACCTGTGGCGCCGGCATGACGATCAACAGTTCTGTGACGCCGCAGAACCTGCCGACCGTCACCGCGCTCTCGGCGACGTCCGGACCGGTGAACGCCGGCACGGCGGTCACCGTGACGGGGACCGGCTTCGCCTCGAGCGGGACCACCGTGAACCTCGTGTCGACCAATGTATGCGTCGCAGAACCTCATCCTCAACGCCCCCGTAACGGGAATCAACTCCTCGACCAGCCTGACGGTGAACGTGCCGCCGTCGACCACGGCGACAAGCTTCTACGTCGAGGTCACGACGCCCAACGGCACGAGCCCCGTCGTGCCCGGGGTGTCTCCGACCTTCACCTACCAGTCCGTGCTTCCCCAAGTGACCGGCGTGTCGGGCCCCGGTGGCTCCGCGTCTGGGTCTGCGGCTGGTGGCTCGGCCATGACCATCACCGGAACGGGCTTCCTCGACACCGCCGCCGGGGACTCGACGACCGTCAACTTCGTGGACGTGAACAACACCAGCAACGTGGTGCAGTCGCCTTATGCGAAGGTAAGCGCGTACTCCAACGGCACGCAGACGATCACCGCCGTCACGCCGGCCATCACGACCACTGACATGACGTACTTCGTCACCGTCACGACGGCGCCCGGCGGCACGAGCCCCCAAAACGCCTCGTACGAATGGACCTTCCAGCCCCTGACCCCGGTGGTGTCCGGGGTCGGCCCCGTCACTGGCGGCTCGGGGACCCAGCTGACGATCACCGGCATCGGCTTCGTGGGCAGCGGGCAGACGACCGTCCAGCTCGTCCCGACGAGCGGCGGCGGCCACGGCGGCGGCACCACCTTGAACGCTACGAACGTGTCGGTCCAGTCGTCCACTCAGCTGACGGCCACGGTCCCCAGCGGCGGCCAGAACAACGGCACGTACTACATCGAGGTCACCACGACGACCGGCGGCTCCAGCGGGAGCAACGGCGCCCCCGTCTACACCTACTGACGCGGCCCGAGCACGCGGTCCTCCGCATCCCAGTCCGTGCGAGGGGAACGCCCCGTATACCGAGCGAGCGGCGGTGTCCACGGAACCATTGGCGCTTGCAGCCGATGCGGACCACCCCGAATCGGCCCCATCGAGATATCTGCTGAGCGACTCACGATAACTACACCTTTGGCCGCGAGCGAACGACGAAGCCTGCATGACGCGCAAGGTGCCACAGGTTCGATTCCTCTCGGGCCCACCATCGCCGGCGAGAGGCTCTGCCGGAGTCCGCTGGCTTCTCGGTTGCTGAACTCAGCAGTGCGCGGGTGTGTGCAGACCCGTGCGCCTGGGTTCCTATGAGCGGCGTGTCCGACCCGTCGAACGCGTCGCGATCGCGCTCGGGGATGATCTGCCTGGACTCGCCGCCGTCGGCGACCTGCTCACGAGACCTCCACGATGAAACCGGAGCATGAGTCCCCAGGCCGGCTGCATTGGCGTTGTGTCGCCGGTCGTTCGGGCTCGTCTCAGTGAGGCATCCCTCGCTGCCCCGGACCCGCCGAGGGACGGCGACCACCCCGACAACTTCCTCCCAGGGAGGTTTCCGCCAGAAGCAGCGAAAGCGGCCGCCGCCCCGCGTTCTTATGGTCTGCCTGCAGACGACGGTCGGCGTAGAGCCGGACGACCCTGTTCGTGACAACCCTTGGACAACTCGTCGCCGTGCGCACCGCGCTCCGTGTCCACCAGCTCGAACGTCCGTTCACACCCTCCCCGAGTGAGTGATCAGGGCCGCGAAGATCTCCTCGTAGACCGACGGCGGAAGGAAGTGGCCCTGGCCTTCGCAGACCGTCAGGTCGGAGTGGGGGATTGCTGCAGCGAGGCGGTCGCCCCAGGCCGTGGGCACCAGCCGATCAGAGTCGCCCTGCCAGACGGTCACCGGGCACTCGATGGCCGCGAGGTCGAAACCCCACGGTGCGCCGAGGATCCCGTAGTCGGCGAGCACGCCGGCCGGGACTTGGAGTCCTTCCGCGATCGGATCGGAAAACTGGTGGGCGGGAACGGCCGCAAGAATTTCGGCGCGACGGTCGGTCGAGAGAGACCGCCGAAAGGTGGCGGAAGACGGCGGGCGCGCGCCGCGCCGTGGTACCCATGGTGCGGAAAACGAAGGAAGCGGTTGCCGGTCTGTGCTGAGAGAGGCGCATGAGGAAGCGGTCCATGCGATTGATCTCGTGCGTCATGCCGGGCCAATCGCCGGGAATGGCGCTGGCCACGAGCGCCGCCGCCGTGACCCGGCAACGGAGAGCGAACGCGCAGGCCGCCGCGTAGGGACCGCCAGCCGACCAACCCAGCACCCCGAAGCGCTCTATCCCGACTGCGTCGGCCAGTGCCGTCACGTCGGCTGGCCAGTCCGTCAAGCTGCGTCCCGGCTTGGGGTCGGAGCAACCGACGCCGGGCCGGTCGGGGGAGATGACGCGCACGCCGACCGTGGCCGCCGCGGTGGCGCAGCGTTCCATGTCGCGCCGGCCGGTCAGCCCGCCGTGACAATTGACCACCGGGACCCCGTCGGGATCGCCGTATTCGTCGTAGGCGAGACGCCTCCCGTCGGGCAGCAGCGCGAAGGAGGGACTCACCCGGGCATTATGGGCAGCTCTCGCAAAGTGAGAGCAAGTGCACGATTTCTGGTCGGGCAGCTCAGTCCTGGAAGTCGGTTACGCCGTCGGCGCCGTGTCCGTGCCTCCCCTGCCCCGGACCCGGCCCCGTCGACCCAGTCCCGCCTGTCGACCCTGTCCCGCCCGTCGACCCCGTCGACCCTGTCGACCCTGTCCCGCCCGCGGTCGACGACGGCGTGGGGGTGAGCGGCACCGCGCCCGGCGAGGCGCCAGTGGCCTGGAGCGCGGACACCGCGTTCTGGTAGTCGGTGCTCGTGATCTCGTGACTGGCGCGCAGGACTTGGGCGAGCGTCAATGCCTCCTGGGCCACGGCGACGCGCGACGCACCGACGGGTTGCGCCGCGGCGGCGTTGAGCGCTTGCGCCATGAGCGCGTCCCCAGGCTGCGTGCCGGCCGAGAGGGTGGCCGCTGCGGCTCGAAGTTGCGCGCCCACGGGGTCCTGGGATCCCGTAGGGGCATGTGTGCGCACGCTGTTCGTGTGCACTTTCGTCTGCGTCGCCGGGCGTGCGGCAGTGTGTGCCGGTCCCGGGCTCCCCGAGGACACGAGCGCGGCCGCCGACCCCGAGCACGGCGGCAACGGCAAGGCCGCCGATGGCTAATGCGGCCAATCGGTGCAGGTGCCTGCGCTGCGGGGGGGTGGGCGCGGGCCGCGGAGCGACGAGCAGCGCCCTGGTGTGGGGAGCTGCGTCGTCTGGTGACGGCGACGAGGTCCCGATCATGGGCTGGGTTGCGCCCAGGGCCGGGGTCCGCGGTGCGCTCGACGTCCGCACGAGCGGCACCGGTGGGCGATCGCGTTGCAGTGTCGCCAACGCCTGAAGCATCTGTTCGGCCGACGTAAAGCGGGCCTCGGGGTCCGGTGCGACCGCCTTGGCCGCCACCTCCCGGAGCGGCGATGGGACCCGCTCGACGTCGACGGCCTCCAGTCCCGGCCGTGTGCCCGTCAAGGCCTCCACCATGACGACGCCCACGGCGTAGACGTCAGAGCGCACCGACGCCGGCGCGCCGACGCGTCGTTCCGGAGCGAGGTACCCAGGCGTCCCCAGTACCATGCCCGTCTGTGTCACGTCGTCCGGGACGGATTGCATGAGTGCCTGCAGGTCGAAGCTCTTGGCGATGCCGAAGTCAGCGATCTTCGTGTGCCCGTCGTCCTGGTGCAGGATGTTGCTCGGTTTGATGTCGCGGTGCAGCACCCCATAGCGGTGTGCGGCCTCCAGCGCGGTAAGGGTTTCCATCATCACGAGGACGGCCCGTCGCATCGGGATCGGCCCCTGCGCCATTTCGTCACGCAAAGTTGTGCCGGGCAGCCGCTCCATGACGAGATAGCACGCATCGTGGTCCTCTCCGTAGTCGAGGACGGCCACGATGTAGGGGTGGATCAGCCGCGCCGCGATGCGCGCCTCCTGCTCGAAACGCTGGCGCATGCCGGGCAGGGCCTCCGTGGCGCGATGCAAGATCTTGACCGCCACGGCGCGCTCGAGCCGTTCATCGTGGGCGGCGTAGACGCGCGCCATCCCGCCTTCGCCCAGGACACCTCCGAGCCGGTAGCGCTCGCCGACGACCCTCTCGGTTGTCTCGGACTGCATCCCTGGTGTGTACCCGCCGGGGTCGGGGTGCGTAGTCCAGGGCCAGGTGTCGGCGGGGTCTCCCAGGTCGCGGCTGTCGAGCGGCGCTCAGCCGGCAAAAAGCGCCATCTCGCCCATCAGGGTGAGAGCGTCCGCCGGGAGGTCTGACCCGAAGTCTCGGTAGAGCGCGTGCAGGTTGGCGACAAGGCGCTCCGCTTCGGTCCAACCCGAGTAGGGACCGAGGTCGATGTCCCGGGCGGCCTCCATCGGCGTCAGTCCCGCCTCGAAGCGGAGCCGCGCCTCACGGGTGAGGAATTCGAAATACTCCTTCAGTTCGGCGACGGCGGCGGGCGTGGCGAGGGGGCCGTGCCCGGGTACCACAACACTGGGGGCCAGCTCAAGAATCCGGTCGCACGCCGTGATCCAATTGGCGACGGGCCCGGCCCACACGATGGGGTGCCCGCCGTGGAAGAGGATGTCGCCGGTGAACACGACGCCGTCGTTGGGGAGAAAGGCGACCACGTCACCTGCCGTGTGTGCGGGGCCGACCTCGATCAGCCGTATCCGGCGGTCGCCGACACGGAGGTCCAGCTGGGACTCGAACGTCTTCGTCGGCAGCGTGAGCGGGATGTCCTCGAAGTCGAACGGGGCGAAGATGCGCGACACGAAGGCGCCCGCGTCGCCGAGCGTCGGTGCGGCGTGCAGCATGGCGGCCAGCGTGGACGGCGGCAGGTGCTCCATCTCCTCGGCGCAGCGGGCCGAGGCGACGATGTCCGCGTCTCTCAGCAACGCGTTACCGAAGCAGTGGTCCCCGTTGGCGTGGGTGTTGACGACCGTCCCGATCCCTCCAGTCCCGGTCACCGGGCGCATGGCCTCGAGCATCTCTGCCGTCAGGCGCAGATCGAAGAGGGTGTCGACCAGCAGGGCGTCTTCGCCATCGACGACGAGTCCCGCGTTGGACCAGCCCCATCCGCCGTCGGGCTGGAGGTAGGCCCACACCCGGTCCGCGACCTCGTGCAGCCCCTTCTCGTACGGCACCAGGTCGACAGTAGCGACGGCAGTGACCGGCCGCTCAGAGTGCGACGGAGCCCCGGGCGGCCGTGATGGAGGGGTCGGGCGAGGCTCGGCGAGCCGGTCGTCGAGAAGACGGCGCCGGCGAGTCCGCTGACAAGGAATTTCGCCGTGGGGTGGCGAGCGCCTGACAGGTCACCGTCGGGTTCGGGCCACCCAGGGCGTTCGCCCGCGCAGAGTTGTCGGCGAGTTAGAGGCCGTCGACGAACCGGGTCTTCGCGTTCTCGTGGACCACGCCCTTTCGACGATCTCCCGGGTCGGCCGCCGACGGTCCGGACTGCCTGCAACCATTGTGAAGACTTGATGAACACGACCTGGTCCTCCGGCGCTTCGCGGCCCGGCGTGTGCTATGCAGCACGCACCTGATCGGCATTCGAGCAGGCGTCCGGCGGCCGCTCGACGGGATGAATCAGAGGGAGAACCAATGCAAGAGCGCACCCCGACTGAAGTCGTCCGCCTCGTCGCAGACGAAGGGGTTGAGGTCGTCGACCTGAGATTCTGTGATCTCCCGGGCCTGATGCAGCATTTCTCCATTCCTGCCCACGCGCTGACCGAGGAGATGTTCAGCGAGGGCAACGGCTTCGACGGCTCCTCTATCCGGGGATTCCAGCAGATCCACGAGTCAGACATGATCCTGCTGGCCGATCCCTCGACGGCCGTGATCGACCCGTTCCGTGCGCACAAGACGCTGAACATGAACTGCTTCGTGCACGACCCGCTGACTCTGGAGCCTTACAGCCGAGACCCGCGCCATGTGGCGCGGAAGGCAGAGGAGCACCTGAAGTCGACCGGGATTGCCGACACGTCCTACTTCGGGCCCGAGGCCGAGTTCTTCGTCTTCAACGACGTCCGCTTTTCCCAGGACCAGCACTCGGCCTCCTACCAGGTGGACTCCATTGAGGGCGTTTGGAACTCGGGGAAGGACGAAGGCCCGAACCTCGGCTATAAGCCTCGCTACAAGGAGGGGTATTTTCCGGTTCCGCCCATGGACCACTTCCAGGACCTCCGCTCCGAAATGATCCTCACCATGGAGAAGCTCGGCATCGAAATAGAGGTGCAACACCACGAGGTCGGGACGGCCGGCCAGGCCGAGATCGACATGCGCTTCGACACGCTGTTGCGGATGGCCGACAAGCTCATGCTCTACAAGTACGTCGTCAAGAACGTGGCCAACGCCGCCGGCTTCACCGCGACGTTCATGCCGAAGCCGCTGTTCGACGACAACGGATCGGGCATGCACGTGCACTCGTCACTGTGGAACGGCGGCGAGCCGCTCTTCCACCAGGAGGGCACCTACGCGGGGCTCTCCGACACCGGGCGTTGGTACATCGGCGGCATCATCAAGCACGCACGCGCCATCCTCGGTTTCGCCGCGCCGACAACCAACTCCTATAAGCGGCTGGTCCCGGGCTTCGAGGCCCCGGTGAACCTCGTGTACTCGCAGAGGAACCGGTCGGCCGCCTGTCGCATCCCCGTCTATTCGCCCAGCCCGAAGGCCAAGCGGGTCGAGTTTCGCTGTCCTGACCCGGCCTGCAATCCGTACCTCGCCTTCCCGGCCATCCTCATGGCCGGGCTCGACGGCGTGGCCAACAAGGTCGAGCCGCCACCGCCGGTCGACGAGGACCTCTTCGACATGCCGCCAGAAGAGTTGGCGAAGATCGGCCAGGTGCCTGCCTCACTCGAGGAGGCGATGGACGCGCTCGAGGCCGACAACGAGTTCCTGAAGGTCGGCGGTGTGTTCACGGACGACCTGATCGAGACCTGGGTCGACTACAAACGCTCGAGCGAGATCGACCCGGTGCGCCTGCGTCCCCATCCTTGGGAATTCCACCTTTACTACGACATCTAGGTCAGAAAGTGATCTGACCCGCGGCGCTGTCAGCCAGTCTCCTCGCCGTGAAGTCCATGTCATCGACTGCGACTCCGCCGGGCGAACTCCCGCAGACCCCTTAGTCCGTCGAGGTGGTCGGGGCACTCCGACACCCGCCACCGTTGATCACCTCGGGGCGAGAACCACCTACCCGTCCATGACGGAATCTCGCGGCAATGGTGGTTGGCAGGTTGGGTCGTAACTATGCGCCAGCAGCGGTTCGCCCTCGGCCATGAACCCGGGGCACGGGTCGCCGGGGGCGGGCAGGAAGCTCGCGATGGCGACCGTAGACGTGCGCTAATGGGGATCGACCACCTCGCCCGAAGCACGGGTGAGGCTGGTGCCGAGCCGCCAATAGGTGAGCACTGATGTGCGCCGGGCCTCGAGCCTTAGGCCTAGATCGTGCCCCTGTTGGTCGGTGAGGTTGCCGTGACGGCTGGTGGGATGTCGTGCCGCGAGCACTGATCCATTAGCGGGCTGCTGGCCGCCTCGAGGCTCAGGCAAGCTGGTCCGACGAGCGAGAGGTGACGGCAGATGATCTTTGTTGGAGTGGATTGGGCGGAGGCCCATCACGACGTGCATGTGGCTGACGAGGAGGGTGGCCGGCTGGTCAAGGGCCGCCTGCCCGAAGGGGTCGAGGGCATCGCCCGGTTCCACGAGCTGGTCGGCGCGCACGTCGAGGACCCCGCAGAGGTGGTGATCGGGATCGAGACCGACCGAGGGCTCTTCGTGAGCGCGCTGCTTGGCGCTGGTTACCAGCTCTACGCCGTCAACCCGATGTCGACGTCGCGCTATCGGGACCGCCACTCGAGCTCGGGGGCCAAGTCCGACGCCGGCGACGCCCAGGTGCTCTCCGACATGGTCCGCACCGACCGTCACAACCACCGCCTCATGGCCGCCGACAGCGAGGAGGTGGAGGCGATCAAGATCCTGGCCCGGGCCCACCAGTCCATGGTGTGGTCCCGGGGCCGCCAGACCAACCTGTTGCGCTCGACGTTGCGCGAGTTCTACCCCGCCGCCCTGGTCGCTTTTGACGATCTGGCCAGCTCCGATGCTCTCGAGGTGCTGCGCATCGCCCCCACCCCGACCCTCGGGAGAGGCCTGTCGCGCTCCAAGATCGCCTCGGCGCTGCGCCGGGTGGTCGCCAGAGGCGCATCGACGAGCGGGCGGCCGAGATCCAGGCGGCATTGCGCTCCGAGCAGCTCGCCGCACCCGCGGCCGTGGCGGCTGCCATGGGAGCGTCGGTGACGGCCAGCGTGGCGGTCATCGCCGAGATGGTCGCGCAAGCCGCCGCACTTGCCGAGGAGCTCTCCTCGGATTTTGAGCAGCACCCAGACGCTGAGGTGGTCCGTTCCCTGCCAGGACTCGGGACCATCCTCGGCGCCCGGGTGCTCGGCGAGTTCGGCGACGAGCCGAACCGCTATGCCAGCGCCAAGTCTCGCAAGAACTACGCCGGCACGTCGCCTATCACCCGGGCCTCGGGCACCAAGAAGACGGTGCTCGCCCGCCACGTCCGCAACCGCCGCCTGGCCGACGCCATCTACCTGTGGGCCTTTGCCTCCCTCAGTGCTTCGGCCGGCGCCCGGGCCTACTACGACGCCCGACGAGCCGCAGGCGACGGACATCACCAGGCCCTACGCGCCCTGGGCAACCGCCTCGTCGGCGTCCTCCACGGCTGCCTGACCCACCACGTCGCCTACGACGAATCGATCGCCTGGAGTTATCGCCCCCAGCACGAACTGTCCGCGGCCGCTTGACATTTAAGGCGGTGGGATGTCTAGGTCCACCAGCCACGAACACGCCAGCTACTGCGGGATCATCCCCGCGTGCCGCCGGTCGTGCCCGTGGCGTCGTAGGTAGTGAAACCAAGGGTTCTCAAGGCGTTAGCCGTTTCGGACGGGCTAATCAGGCCGCCGCCCTCCACCACTCCAACCGCCCCGTCGGTCATCGCGATGCGGTAGCCGCCAAATTGTTTTGTCAAGTTCATTGGCCCTGTCATCATCCCCTGGAGCTGTGAGGCGCTGTTCGCTACAAAGATGTAGACGAGGTCGTTTGGACCTTTACCAACGTTCTCACAAACGGACTGAGTGGCTTGGTACTCGTGTTCGTAGGGATTTCCTGTGGGAACTGGGCAGAGGGTGACCCCAGTGGATTGGAGCGCCGAGAGCACCTGAGAGAACGTCGGGGGCGTGGCAGCGGCTCCGTTCCCGGCGTGGTTGGAGTTTGCGGCGTTCGCCGGCGACGAGGACGGTGTACCGCTGTTGGAGTTCGCCACGATCACGATCGCGCAGACCGCCACGATGACGAGGGCTGCTGCGGCCGTTATCCAGAACCAAGGCCTTTTGACGAGAGGAACCGAACCAGCCGAAACCGCGGAGTGACCTGCCCTGTGCATCAGGTGGCGAGGTCGCCGTGCCATCGGGGAACCGCAGCGTTCACAAAAGGAAGCTTGAGCACTGACCGTGTGTCCGTTGGGGCATGTGCGACCAGATGTCGTTGCTTTGTCGCTCATAGGTCACCGCCTCTCGCACCTGAGATCGGGTTGTGGTCGTACAACATCAGCCAGCCTCGGCCGGCTATAGCCATGAATCCGGTCCAGACATAGCCGGGGTGGGCATGGCATTCACATGGGGGAACCGTACGCGAGCCAGCGCCAAGCGGCCAAAACTTCCACCTCTACTACGACATCTGAGACCGCACGGTCACCGGGCGCGGCGACGCAGCAGACAGTCGGCTGGCGGATTGAGTCTTCGCCGAAGTCTCTTGCTGGGCCGCGGTCAATACACCCAGACGGAGGTGCCGATTGGCATGATGTTGTTCGCCCAGACCCAGTCGATGGCCTCCATACTTATGCGGGCACATCCGTGCGACACCGGGACCGGCGGTACTGAGGTGTCGCCGTGAATGGCAAAGCCCGCGTCGAAGAACTTCGGCCGCCAAAGCGAGCCCAGTGAGTCCACCACGAGGCCGTCCGTCTGGCGGTAGATCGAGAACGAACCCGTCGGCGTGTCCGCCACATTGGTCACCCCGTCCTGGGTGTAGGTGTAGCCGCCCCCGGTCGAGGTGTTGAACGTGTACTGGAGGTGGCCGTTGCTGACGACCATGAGCAGGTCGTCCTCGAGGTCCACCTCGACCACGTGGCCCGAGGTGCTGCGGGGGTGCGGGACCACGCCGGCGAGCAGCTCCTCCCACGTGGTCGGGCCGACCACCCCGTCCGTGGCGAGGCCGGCCGCCTTCTGCAGCGCATAGACCGCTTGCTCTGTGCTGTCATCGAACGACCCGCCCGTGGTGTCGACCCAGTAGCCGAGGTTGAGCAACGCGCTCTGCAGCGCGGCCACCGACTGGCCGGTGTCGCCGGGGCTGAGGGTCGGCGGCGCCGGTGGCGGGCTGGTCGGGAGCAGCCAGTAGCCACCCCCGTCGGGCGTGGCCGCGATGGCGCGGACCGGGTTCGCGTTCTGCTGGCCTCCCATGGAGCCACCGAAACCGGCGCTCCCGAAGTTGAAGATCCCGCCGTCGGCCGCCGCGAGCCAGTAGCCCGCGCTCCTCGACGGGGCGGCGATACCGACGACCTTGGCAACCAGCGGCGTGCCGCCCATCGATCCGAGGAACGGTGCCGTGCCGTAGTTGAAGATTCCCCCGTCGGCGGCCGCGAGCCAGTAGCCGGTCCCACCCGGCGAGACCGCCATGCCGACGATCGGCTGGTTCAACCGGATGTTGCCCGTCGAGCCGTAGAACTGCGCATCGCCGTAGGAGAAAATCCCGCCATCGGCCGCCACCAGCCAATAGCCCTTGCCGTCGGGCGTGGACGCCATGCCGACGATCGGTTGGTTGAGGGTCATGGCCCCTGTCGACCCGTAAAACCGCGCGTCGCCGTAGGAGAAGATCCCCCCGTCCGAGGCCACGAGCCAGTACCCCTTGCCACTGGGCGTGGCCGCCATGCCGACGACCGGCTTGTTGAGCGGCAGCGAGCCGGCGGAACCGAAGAACCCGGCGTCGCCGAAATTGAAGATGCCGCCGTCGGACGCGACTATCCAGTAGCCCTGAGCGTCGGGCGTCGATGCCATGCCGACGTCGGGCGCGTTGAGCTGGAGCCCGCCCGATGGCCCGAAGAAGCCCGCGTCGCCGAACGGCACCGGCTGCGCGGGGTTGTCGGGGTATGCCGCGCCCGCCGGAGCGGAGGTAGCGAGCGCGAGCGCCGGCACGACCGCCAGGCAGGCGACGGCCAGCGCGCCGAGCCAGCGGAGCACAGCGATCCGGGGTCGGACGCCCGTCACGGTCTCATGGTGGTGGATCGGTGTGTGCGCGGCCGGCATCGGACGCTCCTTCATGGTGGGGTGGGCCTGCAGACTACCGCCCACCCCCATTTTTCACGTGCGCTCCCAGCGCACGACGTCGCCGAGCTCGCCGCTCTCCATGTCGTAGACGAACCCGGCGATGGTCCGGAGCCCGGAGAGGTAGGGGGTTCGCGCCAGGGTGTCCACGTCGGCTCGGAGCGCGGCGGCATGGTCGGCGATCGGCAGGAAGTCGAGGTCGGATCCCGTCCTGTTGCGTAGCTCCTCGTCGGTGATCCCGGCCAGGCCGCATCCGGTGTGCTGCATGATCACGACCGTGTCGACGCCGAGGACGCCGCTGGAGAGGGCCAGGCTCCGGAGCACGTCGCCCGTCACGCGTCCCCCGGCGTTGCGGACGACGTGCGCCTCGCCCAGGTGCAGGCCCAGAACGGCGAGGACGTCGATGCGCGCGTCCATACAGGTGACGACGGCGAGCCGGCGGGCGGGGCGCGCGTCGGCGATGGGGACGTGGGCGACTGCGTAGCGGTGGTTGGCCGCGAGGAGTTCAGGGATCCGGGTCATTGGGTCGCCCGCACGGTAACAGCGCCCGCGGGCGGATCGGTCACCCGCGGGGGCGGAAGCCCTGCGCCGCGGTGCTCGTCGAGGCGCGGCACCGCACCCGTGACGGCCGGGGTCCGGAGCCGGATCGGGAAGGTGGGGAACGGGGCGGACGCCACCATGGCGGCCCGGTCGAGCACAGGGGAGACCGGCACCCCCACCGCCGCCAAAGCCGCCACGAGTTCGTCGCGTCCCCGGCGGGCGATCTCCGCTGCCACCGCTGCTTGTAACTGTTCGGCCCGCACCGAGCGCGCCGCGAAGTCGAGGTCTGCGTCCGCCTCGGCCAGTCCGAGCTCCGCGCAGAGCGCTGACCAGAAGTGTTGCTCGTTGAGGACGCCCAGCGCGACCTGGCGACCGTCCGCGGTGGGGAAGAGGCCGTACCCCGGCACGGTGCCCCCCGGCACGCTTCCCTCCGATGAGCCCGTGCGCCCCGTCCACGTCGACATCACGTCGGTCATGGAGACGTCGAGGTGGGCTCCTCCCTCGCCTCCGGCGTGGCGGCCGAGGAGGGACGCGCAGATCCCGAACGCCGCCGCCAGGCCGGAGGCCAGGTCGGCTGCGGGGATGCGCGGCAGCACGGCCGGACCGCCCTCGGGCGCGAGCGCTCCGGCCCAGGCCTGGTAGTTCACGTCGTGGCCCGGCAGCGCGGCCCGGGGGTCGCGCTGGCCGTAGCCCGAGATGGAGCAGTAGACGATGCCGGGGTTAACGGCGCGTACCGCTGGCTCGCCGAGACCGAGCCGCGCCATCACGCCCGGCCGGAACCCCTCGACCAGCGCGTCCGCCTCGGCGGCGAGCTCCAGGGCGCGGTCCTGGTCCCGCGGATCCTTCAGGTCGAGCTCCACGCTCCGCTTGCCGGCGTTGATGTCCTCGAAGAGGCTGGCGTACTGGCGCATGGGGTCGCCTCCCGGCGGTTCGACCTTCAGCACGTCCGCGCCCAGCGCGCACAAGAGCGAGGCGGCGTAGGGGCCGGGGCGCCAGATGCTGAGGTCCAGCACGCGGACGCCCGTCAGCGGTGCCGTCGCCAGTCCTTCCACAGCAAGGGAGTATCGCAGCCCCGACTACCGTGGCGCGGTGCTCGGGTTCTTCTCGTTCACCGAGGTCACCGACCCGTCTGCCCACGAGGCGTACAACGCCTGGCACCAGCTCGACCACCTCCCCGAGCAGTTCACGCTCGACGGGATCAACTTCGGCCGGCGGTGGGTGCGCTCGCCGCGTTGCGCCGCGGCCGAGGACGCCAGTGGACCGCTCCTCGAGCGCTTCCACTACATGACGTTGTATCTGTTGCGGGACCGCGCCGTGCTCCCCGAGTTCTACGCATTGGGCAAGCGTCTATACGACGAGGACCGCTTCTTCGCCGCGCGCAAGGCCCTCCTGTCCGGACCCCTCGATGTGACGGGCCGGTGGGCGGCGCCCCGCGTCGCCATCTCGCCCGGCGCGGTGCCCTTTCGGCCCTGCACCGGTGTGTACGTGGTCGTTGGTCCGCCTGTGGACGGTGAGGCCCTGATCGGCCACGAGGGCGTGGCGGGAGCGTGGCAGTTTGCACAACCGGA
This sequence comes from uncultured Acidimicrobiaceae bacterium, assembly GCA_963808355.1. GTDB lineage: Bacteria > Actinomycetota > Acidimicrobiia > Acidimicrobiales > RAAP-2 > Bog-473. Next base: position 620,118 of record CAWEFL010000002.1, on the reverse strand, counting down.
GGAGTCCTGGCACGTGACCGTTGCCTTCGTGGACGGCGATCTGTGGACCACGGCGGCCACCCTGGGGAGCATCGGCCACCAAGGCGCTGAGGCCCCGCTGTGGGCCGGCCCGCTGGAGGGGATCGATGCCTTTCGCTGGGGTTGGTTCGCTACGCTGACGCCTCAATGACCCCCACGCAGAGCTCGCAGAGCAAGTCGAAGGCCCAGCGCAGAGCCGAAGCTCAGCGCAAGGCGGCCGAGAAGCGCGCCGCCGAGCAGCGCCGCCGGCGTACCCAGATCGGGATCCGCCTCGGCGTCGTGGCCGTGGTCATCGCAGCCGTCGTCGTGCTCGCGGTGGTGCTGACCGGGGGCTCCAGCGGGCCTCCAGCCTCGTTCTCCAACCCTCACTTGGGATCGTCGCTCCAGCCGATCCCGGCGTCCATGAAGTCGAGCTGGGTGCAGCCACCCGCGGAGGCCCCGGGGCCGGAGACCGTCGCCCTCGCCAGCGGGCCCAAGCTCGCCACGCTGGACAACGCCGCGAGCGGGCAAACCATCGACGGTGTGCAGTGCCAGACCAACGAGCAGACGGTGGTCCACGTCCACACCCACCTCACGGTTTTCGTCAACGGCAAGCAGCAGGTGATCCCCTACGGCGTCGGCATCCCGGGCTTCCAGGCCGAGCAGACCCCGCAGGGGCCGTTCGTGGCCACCGGCAGTTGCTTCTACTGGCTCCACACGCACGCGACCGACGGCATCATCCACATCGAGTCGCCGAGCACCACCACGATGTTCACACTGGGCCAGTTCTTCGACGAGTGGGGGATCCCGCTCAGCAGCACCCAGGTCGGGTCCGCTTCGGGACAGGTGACCGTGTTCTTCACCTCGCCGGGCCACGAGTCGAAGCTCTACACCGGTGACCCCCGCAACCTGCCCCTGGGCAACCACTACGAGATCCAGCTCGTCGTGGGCTCGCCCATCGTGGCGCCCTACAAGGTCACCAACTGGGGCGGGCTGTAATCGGGGTGGAGGCCGACGCCGTCGTCGTCGGGCTCGGCGTCGGTGGCGAGGAGGTAGCCGGCCGGCTCGCCGAGGCCGGCCTCGACGTGGTTGGCATCGAAGCGGAGCTGGTCGGCGGCGAGTGCCCCTATTGGGGGTGCATCCCTTCCAAAATGATGGTGCGCGCCGCCGCGCTCCTGGCCGAAGGCCGGCGCATCCCGGGCAACGCGGGCACGTCCGTGGTCACCCCCGACTGGGCGCCCGTGGCCCGGCGGATCCGCGAGGAGGCGACCGACTCGTGGGACGACACGGTGGCCGTCGAGCGATTCGAGGGCAAGGGCGGGCACTTCGTCCGCGGCCGCGCCCGCGTCACCGGGCCGCGGTCGGTGGAAGTCGCAGGCCAGACGTTCACGGCGCGCCGCGCGCTCGTCCTGGGCACCGGGGGCCGGGCCTTCGTACCGCCCCCCTTCGAGCCAGTGGCCCACTGGACCAACCGCGAGGCCATCGAGGCCGAGTCGCTCCCGAATTCCCTGGTGGTGATCGGCGGGGGCGCTATCGGCCTCGAGATCGGGCAGGCGATGGCGCGCTTCGGCACGCACGTCTCCGTGGTCGAACAGGCAGCGCGGCTGGTCGGCGCCGAGGAGCCCGAGGCGTCCGCGCTCATCACCGAGGTGCTGCGCCGGGAAGGCGTGGAGATCCATACCGGGGTCCGGATCGCGCACGTCGAGCCGTTCGGCGCCACCGGGGCGACCGTGCAGCTGCAGGGCGCCCCCGACGTGAGCGCCGAGCACATGTTGGTGGCCACGGGCCGTCGCAGCGACCTCGCCGCGCTCGGCGTGGGGGCGCTCGGGCTGGACGAGGGCGACCGCGCCCTTCCGGTCGACGCCAACCTGCGCGTGGCGCCGGGCGTGTGGGCGGTCGGGGACGTGACGGGAAAGGGCGCGTTCACTCACGTCGCGATGTACCAGGCGAGGATCTGCGCCGCCGACATCCTCGGACAGCCGCACGCCGAGGCCGACTACCGCGCACTGCCGCGCGTGACCTTCACCGACCCCGAGATCGGGTCGGTCGGGCTCACCGAGGTGGAAGCCCGCCGCGATGGGGGCGAGGTCACCGTGTTCCACGGGTCCGTGAAGGATTCTGCGCGCGGCTTCATTCACCGGGGCGAAGGCTTCGTCAAGCTCGTGGCACGGAACGGTGTCGTCGTCGGCGCCACGTCGATGGCGCCTTACGGCGGCGAGGTGCTCGGGCTGCTCACCCTGGCCGTGCACGCCCGGGTCTCGGTCGAGACGCTGCGGTCCATGATCTGGGCCTACCCCACGTTCCACCGCGCGGTGGATTCGGCGTTGTGGTCGCCCCCGAGCAAGGCGGCGAAGATGGCCGGGGCCTGATGGGGGAGGAGGGAGAGGTGGCCCTCGCCCGGCACGACGGTCACGGTGGCGTCCGCGATATGGCGCTTCAAGAAATCCCGGTAGTCGGGCGGTCCGGTGGAGTCGTCCGACCCCTCCCAGATCTGGACGGGCACCGTGATCTCCTCGAGTGAGAAGCCCCAGGGGTCTCCGAAGATCTGGTAGTCGAGCACGCAGCCCGCTGTCCCCTGGCGTGTGCCCTCGCGCACGAAGGCGAGGGCCTGGTCGGCCGGACCCCACTCGCGCAACACCGTCCGGTCGACGGGGGGGACGGCGTGCATCACCTCTCGCAGCAGCCGCGTGTTGCTGGCGTTGACGATGGTGAGGGTCATGACGGCGGCGGCGAGCCGCGGGGCGTGCCGCGACAGGAACAGGAAGAGGCGATCCTCCATGGTCAGGCCACGGCTGTTCCCGTAGACGTCGAGTGGGACCGAGCTCGAGAGCAGCGCGGCGGCCGTCACGCGGTCGGCGAGGCGGGCGGCGCAGGCGGCGGCGTAGGGGCCGCCCGCAGACCAACCCATCACCGCGAAGCGCCCGAGCCCGAGTGCCTCGGCCAGCTCGGTCACGTCCGCTGGCCAGTCGAGCAGCCGGCGCGCCGGCTGGAACGTCGAGCGCCCGATCCCGGGGCGGTCGGGCGAGAGAAGCCGGACGCCCAAGAGCGCCGCCGCCTCGTGGGCGGGCGCGGCGTCCAGCCGTGAGCTGAGCCCGCCGTGGAAGCTGAGGACGGGGTAGCCGGCCGGGTCGCCGTACTCCTCGTAGGCGAGCTCCCTGCCGTCGGAGAGGGTGACGACGCCTGTCACCGGTGCATCTCCTGGGCGCGCGACCCGGGGTGCGGGCGTGGCGCGTCGGACAGGGGGGAGCAGGTCGGAGCACAGAAGCACGCTATAGGGTGCTGCCATGAGCGCGAACGTGGACACCCTGGTGGACGGCCTGTTGGCCGACTGCCCTCCGGCCACGACTCCGGCCGAGCAGTTCTTGGGGGAGCAGTTCGACCGCGGACTGGCGTGGGTGCACTTCCCCACCGACTGCGGCGGCCTGGGCCTGACGCCGAAGGACCAGCAGAAGGCCCAGCAGCGCCTGCACGCCGGCGGCGCCCCCGCCCCCGGTATGCGGAACCCGATCGGGTACGGCATGTGCGCGCCGACCATCGCCACCCACGGCACGCCCGAGCAGAAGGAGCGCTACTTGCGTCCCCTCTTCACGAACGAGGAGATCTGGTGCCAGCTGTTCAGCGAGCCGGGCGCCGGCTCCGACGTGGCGGGGCTCTCGACGCGGGCCGAGCGCGACGGGGAGGAGTGGCGGCTGAACGGCCAGAAAGTGTGGACCACGCTCGCCCACATCTCGTCGTTCGGCTTGATCATCGCCCGCACCAACCCCGACGTGCCCAAGCACAAGGGGATGACCGCCTTCCTGGTCGACATGCACGCTCCCGGCGTCGAAGTGCGGCCTCTGTTCCAGATCACCGGCGAGGCGGAGTTCAACGAGGTCTTCTTCACCGAGGTGCGCATGCCCGACACGGCGCGCCTCGGCGCCGAGGGCGACGGCTGGCGCGTGGCGGTCACGACCCTCATGAACGAGCGCGTCTCCATCGGGGGTGCCGTGGGGCGGCGGGGTGGAGGGCCCATCGCCGAGGCGATGCGCATCTGGAAGGAACGCTGGCAGGGCGACACCTCGCCCCACGCGCTGGCGCTGCGCGACCGGTTGGTCTCGAGCTACGTGCGCATGGAGGCGCTCAACATGACCAACGCCCGCGCGGCCGCCACCCGCAAGGCGGGCACTCCGGGGCCTGAAGGCTCCGTCGCCAAGTTGGCGTTCGCCGAGGAGAACAAGCGCGTCTACGACCTGTGCATGGACCTGCTCGGCAACGACGCCATGCTGTTCCCTGCCGGCTTCCCGATGATACGGCCCGACCTGGTGGGCCTGGGCTCGCCCGACGTGCACAAGATGTTCCTGCGCGTGCGCGCCAATTCCATCGAGGGCGGCACGTCCGAGGTCATGCGCAACATCCTGGGAGAGCGAGTGCTCGGGCTCCCGGGCGATGTGCGGACCGACAAGGAACTGGCCTGGAAGGACGTGCCCCGCAGCTGAGCGCGCGCCGGCCCGTCCCTCCGTCGCCTGTGCCGCTGCGGCCGTGAACGCCGACGCCGCCCGCGAGAAGCGCGCCGTCGGGCGCGCCGCAGCCGCGTTGGCCGAGGACGGCATGACGGTCGGACTGGGCACCGGCACCACCGTCGCCGAGCTCATCCCCGCGCTGGGCGAACGACGGCTCGCCATCACCTGCGTCGCCACCTCGCCCGCCTCCGAGGAACTGGCCCGCGCCTGCGGGCTCGACGTCCGCGCCTTCACGGACGTCGACCGGGTCGACCTGGCGATCGACGGCGCCGATCAGGTTGACCAGGACGGCTGGCTGGTCAAGGGCGGGGGTGGGGCCCAGACCCGGGAGCGCATCGTCGCCGCCGCCGCCGACCGGTTCGTGGTGATCGTGTCGTCGGACAAGGTGGTGGAGCGCCTGCACCCGCCGGTGCCGCTGGAGCTGCTCGTCTTCGGCGTCGCCGCCACGCTGCGGGCTCTCCAGGACGCGGTCCTTCGCGCCGCACCCCCCACGCCCGACGGCGGCCTGTTGGCCGATTACCACGGCGACGTGAGCGACCCCCCGGCGCTGTCCGCCGCGCTCGATGCGACGCCCGGCGTCGTCTCCCACGGGCTGTTCGCGCCCTCGCTCGTCTCCACGGTCCTCGTCGCCCACGGGGACGAGGTGACGGCCCGCGCCGTGACTTGAGTCGGCGACGTGGTGGCTACGCAGCCGCTGTGAATCGGACCGGCAGCTCGGTGGGGGACCGGAACACATCGCCTTGGATGTGAGGGTCGTCGTCTCCCGGGTCGAGTGCGAGGTCGGGCAGGCGGTCGAGGACGCGGTTGACAAGCACGCGCGTCTCCAGGCGGGCCAGGTGCATCCCGAGGCACATGTGCGGCCCGTGGGCGAAGGCGATGTGCGGCACCGGGGGACGGGTGATGTCGAAGGTCTCGGGGTTCTCCCAGCGCGTCTCGTCGTGGTTGGCCGAGCCGATGTGCGGCGTGATGCTCTCGCCCGGCCCGAGCGTGACGCCGGCCAGCTCGACCTCGCAGGTGGTGGTCCGGTTGATCGTGAGGAGCGGCGGCTCGTAGCGCAGCCCCTCCTCTATCGCCTGCGGCAGGAGGGAGCGGTCGGCCCGCACGGCCTCGAGCTGGTCCGGGTGCGTCAGCAGGAGGAAGAGCAGGTTGCCCGAGGAGCGGTAGGTGGTCTCGGCCCCGGCCGGGAGCAGCAGGCGGAGGAACGAATAGATGGCTTCGTCCGTGAGCTTCTCGCCGTCGACCTCGGCCGTGACCAGGTCGCTGATCACGTCCTCGGCCGGCCGAGCCCGGCGCTGGGCGACCACGCCGGCGAAGTACTCGCGCAGCGATTCGGACGCCGCCAGCCCGCGCTCAATGTCGGCGACCAGCCCGATGAGCTCCACCGACCAGCGCTGGAACTGGGAGAAGTCCTCCTCCGGCAGGCCCAGCAGCCGCGCGATCACGCGCACCGGGAACTCGAAGGTCATCTGGCGCACCAGGTCGGCGCGGCCGTCGGCGGCGAAGCGGTCGATCAGCTCGTCGACGATCGGCCGGATGAACTCGGGCTCCCACCGGGCGAGCGCCTTCTCGCGGAACGCGTGGGCGACGAGGTTGCGGTGCTCGCGGTGCTCGGGGTCGTCCATGCCGAGGATCATGTGGCCCATCACCACGCCGATGGTGGAGTCGTAGGCGGTCGACGTGAACGTCTTCGCGTCGCGCAGGATCCGCGAGCAGTCGTCGTAGCGGTAGGCGATCCACCCGGGCTCGACGTCGAAGCCCTCCGGCAGCGCGTCGCTCGGCATGGTGAGTCCCTTGCTCACCGGCGCGGCGCGGCGCTTCTCGGCCAGTGCGGGCCAGGGGTCCCGGGTCGTGCCCGCCACCACGTCGGTGAAGGCGGTGAAGGGGTCGTAGTTCTGGGCATCGGACGTGGTGGACGTGGTCATGCGCGGTGCCTCCCCAACCTCTCGGACTGTGACGCTGCAGGCAGGTTAGGGCCACCGGCCTGCTCCCGGCACACCGCGCACCGCCCCCTTCCGGACGCCCGCGGCGTAGGCTCCCGCTCCGATGCAGACGCTCCGCACCCCCGAGGACCGCTTCGCCGGGCTGCCCGGCTATCCCTTCGAGCCGCACTACGCCGAGGTGGCGGACGGTGACGGGGGCACCCTGCGGGTCCACTACCTGCGGGAAGGTGACCCCGAGGCGCCACTGGTGCTCCTCATGCACGGCGAGCCATCGTGGTCGTACCTCTACAGGAAGATGATCCCGGTGCTCACCGGGGCGGGCCTCCAGATCGTGGCGCCCGACCTGGTGGGGTTCGGACGCTCGGACAAGCCGACGGAGCGCTCGGACTACACGTTCGCCCGCCACGTCGAGTGGATGCGCGAGTTGCTCTTCGACCGTCTCGACCTGCGCGACGTCACGCTGGTCGGTCAGGACTGGGGCGGCCTGATCGGCTTGCGTCTGGTCGGCGAGCACCCCGAGCGGTTCGCCCGCGTCGTGGCCGCCAACACCTTCCTGCCCACGGGCGACACCGACCCCGGCGAGGCATTCTTCGCGTGGCAGCGCTTCTCCCAAGAGGTCGAGGTGTTCCCGACCGGTGGCATCGTGCGGGGCGGCTGCGCCAAGCCCCTTGGCCCCGGGATTGAGGCCGCCTACGACGCGCCCTTTCCCGACGAGTCCTACAAGGCCGGGGCGCGCCAGTTCCCGATGTTGGTGCCCTCGCGGCCCGACGACCCGGCCCACGATGCCAACGTCGCCGCTTGGGTCGGCCTCGCCGGTTTCGACCGCCCGTTCCTCTGCGCCTTCAGCGACGGCGACCCCATCACCCGTGGCGCCGATCGCAACTTGAAGGAGCGTGTTGCCGGAGCCAAGGGCCAGCCGCACACGGTCATCGAAGGCGGGGGGCACTTCCTCCAGGAGGACTGCGGGGAAGAGTTGGCCCGGGTCGTCGCGTCCTTCGTGACCGGCTGAGGGTCGCCGGCGGCGTGGAGGAGCACGAGGTCGTCGTCGTCGGGGCGGGGTTCTCCGGCATCGGGATGGCGGCGCGCCTGGCGCAGATGGGCGTCGAGGACTATGTGGTGCTGGACCGGGGCAACGACCTCGGCGGTACCTGGCGCGACAACTCGTACCCGGGCTGCGCCTGCGACGTCCCGTCGAACCTGTACTCGTACTCGTTCGCGCTGAACCCGGACTGGACGCGCGCGTTCCCGCCCCAGAGCGAGATCTGGGACTACATGCGACGCTGCGTCGACCGCTTCGACGTAGGCGCCCGCCTCCGCTTCGGCCGCACGGTCGACGAGGCGCGTTGGGACCAGGAGACCGGGCGCTGGAGCGTGCGCACCAGCAGCGGCCACGAGTACGCCGCCCCCGTCCTCGTCTGGGCCACGGGCCCGCTGAGCGAGCCGTCGGTCCCGGACTTCCCCGGCTTGGTGGATTTCCGGGGCAAGGTGTTCCACTCGGCCCGCTGGGAGCACGGCTTCGACCTCACCGGCAAGCGGGTGTGCGTGGTCGGCACGGGTGCGTCCGCCGTCCAGTTCGTCCCTCGGATCGCGCCGGTCGTGGAGCACCTCTACCTGTACCAGCGCACGCCGCCCTGGGTCTTCCCCCGCCGCGATCGTCCCGTTTCGCGCGTGCGCCGCCGCCTCTACCGCCGCATCCCCGCGCTGCAGCGACTCTCACGGCTGCGCATCTACCTGACCTTCGAGTTCCTGCTGTCGGTGTTCATCGGCGGCGGCGAGCGGCGCAAAGCGGCCGTCCAGCAGCGCGCCCGGGATCACCTGCACGCGCAGGTGGCCGACGAGGCGCTGCGCGGCGACGCTCACACCGCACTACGAGGTGGGCTGCAAACGCATCCTGCTCTCGGACGACTTCTACCCTTCCCTCACCCGGGCCAATGTGGAAGTGGTCGACTCGCCGGTCGCTTCCTTCACGGCGCACGAGGTGGTCGGCCAGGACGGCATCGCCCGCCCGGTCGACGTCGTCATCATGGGCACGGGCTTCGAGGCGGCCGAGCCCCCGTACGCCGAGCACATCGTGGGGCGGGAGGGCGTGCGTCTCTCCGAGGTGTGGAAGGCAGACGGCGTCGAGGCGTATGCCGGCTCCGCCGTCGCGGGGTTCCCCAACCTGTTCCTCATGATCGGGCCCAACTCGACGCTGGCCCACAACTCCATGATCTACATGATCGAGTCGCATATCACCTACGTCGCAGGCGCCGTGGCCTTCCTGCGCCGCCCCGGCGTCGGCACCGTCGAGGTGAAACGGGGCGTCCAGCGGCGCTACAACGAGCGCCTGCAGGCGCGACTCGCGCACTCGGTGTGGGTGGAGGGCGGGTGTGGCAGCTGGTACCTCGATCACCGTGGCCGCAACACGACGTTGTGGCCCGACCACACCTGGCGCTTCCGCCGGCTGACCCGGCGCTTTCACCCCGGCGAGTACACCGTCCGGGCGTAGCTGCGCACGGCCAGGCCGAGAAGGACGGCCGCGAACACCGCGAGCGCCGCCGCCTCCGGCAGTACCGCGGCGAACCCGGCGTGGTCGAAGATCAGCTTCACGAACGCGTCCATGGCCCACGCCTGGGGCACGAGGTGCCCGATGGCACGGATCGGGGCCCCGACGACGTCGAGCGGGTACATGCAGCCGCCGAGCATGCCGCAGACGATGCCGAGTACGACGGCGAGCGAAATGGCCTGCTCCTCGGTGTGCGCCCGTGTCCCGAGGATGCCCGAGGCGCCGGCGTAGCTCACCGACAGCAGGAACAGTATGAGGCCGACCGCGAAGGGGTTCCCCCAGTGCACGCCGAAGATCACCCGGCCGACGAGGAGCAGGCCGGCCGACTGCCCCGCCGCGACCACCAGGCAGGACACGACCTGGGCCGCCGCGACGGAGCGGCGCAGCACCGGGGCGGCCGACAGCCGCCGCATGATGCCGAGCCGGCGCGACTCCACCAGTGCCGACGAGAGCAGCAGGACGGTGATGCCGAGGAACAGCACGAGGTCGGCGGGTGCCACGTAGGCGAACGGGCTGAGGGGCGCCGGGAGGTCGGTGCGCGCCAGGGTCACGTCGGTCACCCGCGTGCGGGCCCCTTCGGCCGTCATGAGGTCGAGCAGCGCCACCACATCGGTGCGCGCCTGCACCGCACCGGTGCTGTCGGAGAGGGCCACCAGCTGGAAGCGCAGGGTCCCCGGCGCCGAGGCCGGGTCACCAGCCCGGCCACGACGCGCCCGCGCAGGATGTCATCCGACAGGGTGGCGCGATTCTGCTCGAGGCGCGGCTTGAGCACGTCGGTCCGCTGAATGAGCTGCAGCAGCCGCGCCGGCGGGTGCACCAGCCCCACCGGCTCCTTGGGGCTGCCGGCGAGCAATCCGGTCACCAGGATGAAGAGGACGGGGAAAGCGGTCGCAACGAAGAGCAGGCGCGCGTCGCCGACGGCGCGGCGTACGTTCACTCGCACCACGGGGATCACAGCGTCACGATCCGCCGGACGCGGCTGAAGGCGAAGCCGCCCGTGACGGCGGCGATCAGGCAGAGCACGAGGAACGGGCCGATCACCGACGCCGCTGGGTCGCGCAGCAGCGAGAGCCGGCCGAAGCCGACCAGGGCCCAGCCGTTGGGGGTCCCGAGGCTCAACACCTGCAAGTAGGTCGGCAGGGCGCCCGGCGGGAGCAGGTTGCCGCCCAGGAGCGCGAGCACGAGCCCGACGATGAGCGACGCCGCAAACGCCTCGCGCTCGTTGCGGGCGAACGAGATCACGAACACCCCGAAACCGCACATGGCGGCCGTGACGCCGAGGCACATGACGAACACGCCGAGTGGCGCGCCCCAGTCCGCGCCGAAGACGCCGACCGTCACGCCCCAGACGACGAGGATGGAAGTGAGCCCAGTGATCCCGACCGCCAGCAGCTTCCCGCCCACGACGGACGACGGCCGCACCGGTGCCGCCGCGATACGCATCAGCGTGCCCTGCGCACGCTCGAGCATGAGCGAGCGCATACCCAGGCCGCTGCCGATGAAGAGGAACACGACGGCGATGGACGGCGCGAAGTAGTCGAGGACGCCCTTGCCCCCGTTGCCGATGCCCGACACGGCGACCTGCAGCGGCGCCGACTCGGTGGCCGTGCCAGGGTGGAGTCGCCCGGCGTAGAGGCGGCCGGCCAGGCCGGCGGCCACGGCCTCAGCGGTCTCCTGTCCCGACGAGCGCGTCGGCCCGGGTGACCACGTCGAAGCCGGGCGTGTGCGTCGCGCCAGGGGACACCATTGGGATGAGGAGGTCGGGGAGGGTCTTGTGGCCGCGGAAGACGACCACGCCACCTTCCAGGGTGCCGTCGTCCACCTGCTGGCGCAGCCGGGCGGCGGTCGGCACCAGGCGCACCGTCACGCCCGGCGGCAGTTGCGCGGCGTCGGCGGCGGCGCGCACCAGCGCGGCGGACGCGCCCGAGACGCCGATCGGCACGGCGTCCCCGGTGGTGCGGCCGGAGAACGCGAAGCCGAGCACCACCGACAGCGCGACCGGCGCCACGATGCACGTGATGAGCAGGGAGCGGTCCCGCAGGCGCCGCCGGAGCTCGTTGGCGGTGATGACTCCGGTCAGTCGCGCAGCTCCTTGCCGGTGAGGGCGAGGAAGACACCCTCGAGGTCGGGCTTGTGCACCTCCACGCCGGTGAGGTCACGTCCAGCGCCTCCGCCGCCTTGACCACGTCGGGGATCAGGACGGCGCCGCCGTCCGCCGCGAGCTCGGCGCCGCCTTCGGCTGGGCGGGCGTCGCGGACGCCGGAGATGCGGCGGCAGGCGTCGCACAGTTCGGCGGTGGTGCGCGCCGCGTCCCGGTCGCCCACGCCTTCCGCGCCGAAGGAGAGCCGGATCCGGTCGGGCCCGCCGTGGGCGTCCACCAGGGCACGTGGCGTACCCTCCGCGACCAGGCGCCCGTCGTCAATGATGCCCACCCGCCGGCACAACTTCGCCGCCTCCTCCATGTAGTGGGTGGTGTAGAGGACGGCGATGCCGAGGCGGACCACGGTCTCAAGGATGGCGTTCCGGCTCTGAGGGTCGACCCCCACGGTGGGCTCGTCCAACACGAGCAAGCGCGGCCGGTGCAGCAGGCCGGCTGCCATGTTGGCGCGCCGCTTCATGCCGCCCGAGTAGGTGCCGATTCGGTCGCCGCCACGGTCGCCGAGGCCGACCAGCTCCAGTGCTTCTCCGACGCGCTGCGACAGCGTGGCGGCGGACAGGTCCGGGTAGAGCGCGAGGTCCTGGGGGACGTAGCCGAGCGCGGCCCACGCCGGCATGGAGCCGCCCGCCGCGCCGTCGACCGTCACCTCGCCGGCATCGGGCTCGAGCAGGCCGCACACCATGGAGATCGTCGTGGTCTTGCCCGCGCCGTTCGGTCCGAGCAGGCCGGAGCACTCGCCCGCCGCCACGTCAAAGGAGACGCCGTCGACCGCCAGGCGCGTGCCGAATTGCTTGCGCAGGCCGCGACACGACAGCACGGGCCGTCAACCTAGTGCCGCGGGTCCGATCCGCCGGGGCCCCCCCCGCCTCGGAAGGCTCGGCTGCGGGTGCGGACGTCAGTCGAACGCCGGCCGCCGGTCCCGCGTGCGCTTCAACTCGAAGAAGCCGTCGGTCCCGGTGCACAGGAGCACTCCGTCCCACAGGCGTCCCGCCGCCTCGCCCTTGGGCGCCGGCGTGACGACAGGACCGAAGATGGCCAGGCCGTTGTAGTGGATGACCGGTGTTCCCACGTTGTCGCCGACCGGGTCCATCCCGGCATGGTGCGAGGCGTCGAGCGCCTCGTCGAACTCGTCGGAGGTCGCCGCATCGGCCAGCCACGCCGGGAGTCCGAGCTCGTCAAGGGCCTCGGGCACGATCTTCGGGCGCTCTTTCTCGTCGCGTCCGCGGCCCTGCACGTGGATGCGCGCGCCCAACGCCGTGTAGAGCGGCCCCAGGATGTCGCGGCCCTTCAGCTGTTCGGCCGCGATGCACACCCGCACCGGCCCCCTGGCCGCTGTCATGCGCGCCCGGTACTCGTCGGAGAGTCCCTGCCGGTCCGCGTTCAAAATGGCGAGCGACATCACGTGCCACTGAGTGCGGATGTCGCGGACCTGCTCCACCTCGAGCATCCACCGTGACGTGATCCACGCCCAGGGGCACAAGGGGTCGAACCAGAAGTCCGCGGTGTCGGTCACGGGAGCCCCCCGTCGACGCGCAGGACGGCACCGCTGGTGAACGACGAGGCGTCGGTGGCGAAGAAGAGAGCGGCGCCGACGATTTCCTCGGGCTGTCCGGCCCGGCGCAGGGCCGCGTGGGGCATCCCACGCTCCAAGACGGCGGGGTCCCACGCCTTCGAGATATCCGTCAAGAAGGGCCCGGCCATGATGCAGTTCACCCGCACCGTGGGCCCGAACGCCTTGGCGAAGCCCTCGGTGAGCGTGTTCAGCCCCGCCTTGGCGGCGTCGTAGGGCAGCATGTGCGGCGCGGCGCGGATGGAGCCCGTGCTCGACACGTTGATGATCGACCCGCCGCGGCCGCCCTCGACCATCCGCGTCCCCACCAGCGCGGTCAGGCGGAAGGGCCCCTTGAGGTTGACGCCGAGCACCTTGTCCCAGAGCTCCTCGGTCACCGAAGGCAGGTCCGGGTAGAGCGGCGACATGCCGGCGTTGTTCACGAGCACGTCCAGGTGGCCGAAGGTGTCGTAGGCCTGCTCGACCAGCCCGTCCATCTCGTCCCAGTGCCCGACGTGGCAGGCGACGGGCAGGGCGCGGCGCCCCGTGGCCTCCACCTCGGCGGCGACCGCCATGCAGTTCTCGAACTTGCGGCTGGCCACCACGACGTCGGCGCCCGCGTCGGCGAAGGCGAGCACCATTTCGCGTCCCAGCCCCCGGCTGCCGCCGGTCACCAGGGCGACCTTGCCGGCGAGCGGCGCGTTCGGTGCCATGACGGCGAACCTATCCGTCCGCCAGCAGCGCTGCGACCGCGTGGGTGACCGCCTTGGCCATGGGGATGTGCAGCGACTCGTTGGGGCCGTGCGCGTTCGAGTGCGGCCCCAGCACGCCGGTGGCGACGAACTGTGTGCCCGGGAAGCCCTGCGTCAGCGCAGCCAGGAAGGGGATGGAGCCTCCCTCACCGACCGACGCGTGGGCGCGCCCGAAGCGCTCCTTGGAAATCCGAGCCAACGTGGCCTGTGTCCCCTCGTCGAGCGGCGGGGCGACCCACCCCTGCGCGGGGGTGTCCAGGTCGATGGTCAGGTGCGCCCCTTCGTCGGTGGTGAGAGCGGCCACCAAAGCGTCGCCCGCGGCCGACGCGTCCACATCGGGCGGCAGGCGGATTGAGAACTTCAGCGTCGTCGACGGCCGCAGCACGTTGCCCCCGTCGCGCGGCCGCGGCAGGCCGTCCGCGCCGGTCACCTCCAGGGCGGCCCCCCAAGTGCGCGCGGCGAGGCGGCCTACTGGGTCGGGTGCGAGCAGGCGCAGCCCCTCGACGACCGGCGCCCCGCTGTCGGGGAACTCCGACGCGAGCGCTCGCAGGTTCTCAAGGTGTGCCTCGGGGATGCCCGTGCCCTCCAGCTCGGGCAGCAGGATGCGGCCGGTCGCCTCATCCTCTATCCGGGACAGCATCCGTCGCATGATCCGGAACGACGACGGCACGACGCCGCCCCCGACGCCGCTGTGGATGCCCTCGGTCAGCACCTGCGCCGTGACCGTCGCCACCAGCGTGCCCCGCAGCGACGACGTCAGCCAGAGCCGGTCGAAGCTCAGCCCCCCGGAGTCGAGGCAGATCACCGTCCGCGGCCGGCCGATGCGCGGGAGCAGGTGCTCCAGGTACGCCGGCAGGTCGGGGCTGGCGCTCTCCTCACTGCCCTCGATGAGCACGAGGACACGGCCGGAACCACCGCCCGTTACCGCCAGACCCGTCACGGCGGCGAACGTCGCGTAACCGTCGTCCGCCGTCCCCCTCCCGTAGAGGAGGTCGCCCTCGCGCACCGGCTCGTAGGGACCGAGCCCGTTGCGCCACGTGCCGAGCGGGGGTTGCTTGTCCATGTGGCCGTAGACGACGATCGGGTCGCCGCTCCCACCGTTGTCGACCAGGAGGACAGGCGTGCGACCAGGCAGCTGCACGATCTCGGCCTGCAGGGCAACGTCCTGGTCGCGCACCCAGTCGCACAGGAGTGCGGCCGCCTGGGTGAGCGCCCCCCGATCGGCCCAGTCCGGGTCGAAAGCGGGGGAGAGGCAGGGGATGCGCGTGTACTCGGACAGCGCCGGCAGCACGCGCCGCTCCCAGGCGTCGTCGATCGCCGTCGCGACGTCGTCCCCGAGCGCGCTCACGGCAGGCTCACGAGGCGGGCGTCTCGGTGAGCTCGGCCAGCCGTTGGAGCGTTTTGGCCATCGCCTTGGCGGTCTGCCGGCCGATGGGGCCGCTCTGGAGGAAGAACCGCTGCTTGTCCCCCCGGATGTCCCACGTCTCGGTCACCTTTGTCCCTGCGGGCGTCTCCACCAGCCCGTAGCGCCAGATGCGGCCGCCGACGAAGTGCCCGAGCGGCCCGGCCAGCACGGTCTGCCAGGCGATGCGCCGGTCCTGTTCGAAATCGATCACGGTGTTCGCCATTGTGTACGGCACACCGATCTTCATGGACATGTCGAAGCGGGCACCGAGCGCGAGGCGCTCGGGAGCGTCCTCCTTGGCTCCCTTCACCGAGCCGGACCCGTCGATCTCGGGATGGCGCGACGCGTCGGCCAGGATCGCGAAGATGGTGGCGGCGGGCGCGTTGATCACCCGTTCGACGCTCACGACGGTCTCGCCCACGTGCGGGAGCCCCTGACGCCTAAAGGGCGTGGGCCCGCAGATCGTCGAGCTTGACCCACTCGAGTGTGGCGGCGTGCGTCGACTCCAGCACGACCGGCGGCGCCATGCCCGCCTCCAGTGCCTCCTGCCAGCGCGCCGCACACAGGCACCACCGGTCGCCCGCTTTGAGGCCTGAGAAGCCGAACTCCGGGCGCGGCGTGGAGAGGTCGTTGCCGACCGACGCCGAGAACACGAGGAACTCATCGGTCACCCGTGTGCAGACCGTGTGGACGCCGATGTCCTCGGCGCCCGTGTTGCAGCATCCGTCCCGGTAGAACCCGGTCAGCGGGTCGTAATTGCACGGTTGGAGCTCTTCGCCGATCACGTTCTGGGCCATACGCCATTTGAGCACGGCCGCTACGGTCCGGGAAAAGCCTCCCCCTGGTAGCGGTCCACCCAGGTGAAGGAGGCGACGGATCCCCGCCGCAGCCGGCGTGGCGTGGCGAGTGGTCGGCCGAGCACCACGAGGGATGCCACCGCCACGGTGTCGGGAATGCCGAACAAGGCCCGCACGTCGTCCTCCCGGCGTACCGGCATGGTCGTCATGACGCCGGCGAGCCCCTCGGCCCGGGCGCTCAGCAGCAGGCTCCAGACGAACGGGTAGATGGAGGCGCCGCCCGCCAGTGTGTAGCGGAGGAGATCGCGGTCGACGGCCGCCAGTGCCGCCAGGTCGGCGAGCACGAGCAACAACACGGGCGCCTCGTCGAGTGTCTCGGCGAAGCCCGGCGCAGCCGCCCCCGCCTCGGCGAACCCCCGTGCCCCGGCCAGCGCGGCCGCTTCGGCGTCGCGGTCGGTCACGGGCGCCCAGGGGACGAGCCCGGCGGCGACCATGGCGAGGTACTCGTACCAGCCCGACAGGTAGAGGTCGCGGAGCGCCACCCGGATGACGGGGTCCTTCACCACAATGACGCGCCAGCCCTGACGGTTGCCGCCCGAAGGCGCAAAGCGAGCCGTATCGAGGATGCGGGCCAGCGCGTCGTCGGGGACGGGGTCGGGATGGAACGCGCGCACCGCGCCGGTCGTGCGCAGGGAGTCGACGAGGTCGAGGTCCACGAGTTGCCCACCGTAGCGGCGTGTGGGTAACAGTGGGGCGTGACCGCGGCCGATCCCCCAGCACCCGGACGCACGCTCCAGGGACTGGCCCGCTGGCCCCTCGTGGTCGCGCCAATGGCGGGTGGCCCGTCGACCGTCGACCTGGTGGTGGCCGCGGCCGGGGCCGGCGCGCTGGGCTTCCTGGCCGGCGGGTACAAGGCGGCGGCGTCATTGGCCGGGGAGATGGAAGCAGTGCGGGCCGCCGGTGTCGCGTCCTTCGGGGTCAACATCTTCGTGCCCGGGACCCCGACGGCGGACGGTGCGGCGCTCGCCGAGTACGTTGCCTCCCTGGAACCGGAGTCGGCCGCCCTCGGCGCGACCGTGGGGGCGGCGGTATGGGACGACGACGGGTACGCCGCCAAGCTCGAGCTCCTCCTCGCTGAGCCGCCCGCAATCGTAAGTTTCACCTTCGGCTGCCCGGACTCCGAAGTCGTCCGGTCGCTGCAGAAGGCCGGCGCCCGCGTCGCCGTGACGGTGACCACGCCGGAAGAGGCGACGCTGGCTTTGCGCGTCGGTCCCGACTGTTTGTGCCTGCAGGGCGCGGAGGCTGGCGCGCACCGCGGCAGCTTCGCCAACGACGACCGGCCGGACCAGGACCGTCCTCGTGACGCGCTGTTGGCGGCGGTGCGGCGCCACACCCGGGTGCCGCTCATCGTCGCTGGCGGCGTCGCCGGTCCCGGCGACGTGGTGCGTGTGCTGGCCGGCGGTGCCGCCATGGTGCAGGCAGGCACTGCATTCCTGCGCTGCCCGGAGAGCGGCGCCCATCCCGCCCACAAGGACGCCCTGGCCCACTCGGACAAGGCAGTTACGCGAGTGACGCGCGCCTACAGCGGGCGCCGGGCCCGCGGCATCGTCAACGCGATGATGCGGGACCACCCCGCTGCGCCGGCGGCATACCCCGAGATCAACAACGCGACCCGCCCGCTGACGCGCCGCGGCGGCAGCGTCGGGCGACACGGAGCACATGAGCCTCTACGCCGGTACCGGTTTCCGAGCCGCGGCCGCGACACCGGCGGCCGAAGTCGTGACCCGGCTGATATGGGGACTGCGAGCGACGGAGTGAGGGCGCGCCGGCGGACGGTGACCATCGAGTTCGTCCCCCCGGACGACGGGGAGGTCGTGGCGCGCCTCGCACAGGTGACGGAGGCCGCCGACGGCTGGATCAACCTCCTGCCCGGCGTCCCCGAGGACTCACCCGACCTCATGCCCCCCACAGGGCTGTCCGCGCTCTTCGGGAGCCGCCAACTCCCGGTGACGATGACGACGCTGATGCCGGCGCGGCCCGACCGCAAGGGCCGCGAAGGGCTGACGGTCGGTCTCATGCACCCCACGGGTGCCAAGGCGGCGGCCCGTCTGGCCGAGGCGGGGGTGGCGGTGCCCGGCGGGTGGGTGGTGCGCCAGGACCACGCGCTGGCGGGGGCTGCTGTTGCGGTGCCCGGTGGGGGCGGACGGGGCGGCGGTGATCGAGTGGTGCGTGCGGGCCGGCACCGAGCTCTGCCGCGCCGAGATGACGGGACGCTGGCAGGCCGTCGTCTATCTCCCACCGGCGCCGTAGGTGGCCACGGGCGGGCGGCGCGACGACGCCGCGCTGGGCGAGGGGCTCGGGCGGTTCGTGGCAGAGCACCCCGAGCTGGTGCCGCGGCCAGCGGGCACCCCAGGGGACGGGCCCTTCGCGGTTCGCTCGCTGCGGCACGCCGAGGGCGGCCTGGCCAACGAGACGCTCCTGGTCGACCTGGGTCCGGACCATCCCGGCCTGGCGGTGCGGCTGCCCCCGCTCGCACCTACGTTCCCGTCGTACGACCTGGCGCCCCAGGCAGCGGTCCAGAACGCGGTCGCCTCTGCGGGGGTTCCCGCTCCGTCGCCCGCCGTCGTGGTCGACGACCCGGAGTGGATCGGGTCCCCCTTCCTCCTCATGCCGCGCGTGCACGGCGACATCGCCGGGCCGGCGCCGCTGTTCGACCCCTACGTGACGGGGGCGACGCCGGCGCAGCAGCGCCACCTGCATGACGGGCTCGTCGACACGATGGTCGCAGTGCACGCGGTCCCCTGGAGGGAGTACGACCTCGGGTCACTGCTCGGTGCGGCGTCACTGCGGGCCACGTTCGAGCGCTGGGCTTCTTATATCGACGTGGGCGTCGGAAGGCGACCCGTTGGCGGCACTGGCGGAGGCGCTGGAATGGTGTGGCCGCACGCTGCCCGCGCCGCGTGAGACGAGGAAAGGCGACGACGCGAGCGGCGCCGGGGGTGGAACGGTGCTCTGTTGGGGCGATGTCCGGCTCGGGAACCTCGTCTTCGACCGGGCGCGGCAGGTGGCCGCGGTGTTGGACTGGGACCTGGCAGCGCTTGGCCCGCGCGAGCTCGACCTGGGCTGGCACTTCGGGCTCGAGTTCATGATGCAGCGCCTCTTCGGATCGCGGGTAACGGGTTTCCCCGAGAAGGTCGATGCGATCGCACACTACGAGACGCGTAGCGGTCACACCGTCGCTGACCTCGACTGGCACGAGGTGTTCGCGTTGGTACGTGCCCTTGCCATCAACGACCGGCATCAACGCATCACCGGCGACACGCGGCGGCGGGACAACCCGATGGGCGCGGTGCTGCGGGCGCGCCTGGAGACGGCGGGGTGAGATGGAGGCTGCCGCGTCGGTTCCGGCAGGAGGGGGCAGCGGTTCGCCGACGGGAAACGGGAGCCCTTGAAGGCGTCACGCGACGGGGTCGCCCGCGCCAAAGGCACGGATCCGGCTCAATTGTGGGCGTCGTGCTCTGCATGGAGCAGTGAGAAGCCCATGACGCCCGCCTTGGAGACCTCGTAGCAGAGGGTGTCGTAGGGCTCGACGATGCCGTACGCGACCTCCCCCTCGCAGGTGACGCGGCAGTGGTGCTGGTCGAGCCCAGCGAGGCGCGTGCGCACGGCGGGGTCGGTGACGTCGAACGACTCGCGGTGCACGACGACCTCGTTGCCCTGCGCGACCTGCATGCCGTGCCACAGGTCGCCGTCGGGCGTTCCGCCGTTGGGCCCGCCGTACATCCCGCAGCGGAGGAACGCGATCTGGTGTCCGAGGCGCTCGAAGGACATCGTCTTGACGGAGCCGTCCGCGAACACCAGGTCGACTTCACCGCTCTGGAGAAGGTGCGTGTCCGACTCGAAGCTCATCCGATGCACGCGCCGAGCCAGGGTGGCGCTCTTCCGACGCGGGTCGCCGATGTTGTAGAGGACGTGGTCGCCCCAGACACCGAAGTCCTCGAACTCGATCCACTCGCCGCTGTGCGGGTGTTGCATCCCCATGTAGTGGCCCGGGCCGCCGACGCCGTCCCGCGTGCCCCAGTGGTGGTCGCGGGTGCCGAGGTGTGTCGCCGAAGAGAGCGCGAACGCGCTCGTCTCCGATCTTCACCCAGCCCTCCTGGTGGCCGAAGCCGTCGTAGCCGGCGACGGGGCTGAGGGCGCGGCCCCCGACGATGACGCCGGCGCCGAGTTGTCTGAAGACGGGCCGCTTCGTATCGAGCCAGGCGATGTCGTAGGAGACGGCTGGGGCGTCGGGGTCGCCTGTGCGGCGGACGGGAGGGCCGTCACGGATGTCCGGTGTGAGGCCGTCGGCGGCGTCGAGCCGGAGGCGCCAGCGTCGAAAGGGCTCCTCGATGTCGAAGCGGAAGGGCCCCAGCGTCATGTCCATGCGGTCGGTGGGAAGGGATACGTGGGCGCGCACCGTGGTGTGCCGGCCCCGCAGGTTCACGATGACGAAAGCCTCGGCGGTTCCCAGATTGGGATAGAAGGCGAGGCCGATGACCACGAGAAGCTGACCGACCTTGTCCTGGCACGTGAACCAGACGCGCTCGTACGCCTGCGCGTCCGGCGTCCACATGACGCGAATCGGGTACGGCGCGTTGTGCACGAGGAACTCGTCGAGTCCCGACAGAGGGCGGTGCTCGTCGGATGCGGGGTAAGGGGAGTTTCCCGTCGTCATGGTTCAGTGGACCGCGGCGACACACGGCGGGCGCACGGCCGAGTGCACAGTACGCTCCAGACGTGGCCGGGGACCAACGCGCGGTGGAGGATGCGGGCAAGGGGGCGCCGGGCGAGTTGGCCACGGCGGACCTCGGGCAAATCGATCCGCAGGACCCCGCCTTCTTCGTGCGGGAGGACCTTCACGAGGTCCTGGCTCGGCTCCGTGCCGAGGACCCCGTGCACCAGTGCAAGCCGGGCTTCTGGGCCGTCACCCGCTACGAGGACATCCGCGACCTGAGCCGGGACCCGGCGCGCTTCTGCTCGGGGCGCGGCGCCTTGGTCAACGACCCGATCCGCTCCGAGGGCACACCGATGCTGGCGCGTTCCATCCTGCACATGGACCCTCCGGAACATGCGGCGTTCCGCGGCCTGGTGAACCGCCGCTTCACCCCGCGGGCGCTCTCCGGTCTGGCGGAATCGATCCGATTCAGCGCGGCCGGATTGCTCGATGCGGTCGAGGTGCGGGAAGAGATCGATTTCGTCACCGAGCTCAGCGCACCTTTCCCACTCGCCGTGATCGCCGCGTTGCTCGGGATAGACGAGTCCGACCGCGGGGACTTCCGGCGTTGGTCCGATGCAGCCATTGAGTCGCCCGACCTGCCGCCCGAGGAGACGACCACCGCCCTCGCCGAGCTTGGCGGCTTCATCACCGACCACATCCGTTCCAAGCGGGAGCGGCCCGGCGACGATCTCGTCTCACTGTTGGTGGACAGCGAGGTCGGCGGCTGCCCGCTCAGCAAGGAGGAGCTGTTCATGTTCCTCCTGACGCTGTTGGTCGCGGGCAACGAAACGACGCGGACCCTGCTGACGGGGACCGCGCTCGTGCTCCACGAGCATTCCTACCAGCGGGCGGCGCTGGCGTCGGACCCGTCGTTGGTGGCCGGGGCAGTGGAGGAATGTCTCCGCTGGGTCACACCGGTGCAAGCCTTCTGCCGCACCGCCTCCGAGGACACGGTGGTGGGGGAGGCCCAGGTGCGGGTGGCCGAAGGCGACTATCTCTGCATGCTCTACGCCTCGGCCAACCGGGACGAGAGCGTCTTCGGTGCCGATGCGTCGCGCTTCGACGTCCGCAGGGTGGCGAACCCGATGCATCTCGCTTTCGGGTTCGGCGAGCATGTGTGCCTCGGGGCGAGCCTGGCGCGGATGGAGGGCCGCATCTTCCTGGAGGAGCTGCTGGCGCGCTTTCCGGCGTATGAAGTGACCGGACCGGCCAAGCGCGTGGTGTCGACGACGGTGGCGGGCATCGAGTCCTTGCCGATGGTGCTGTCGCCCGGTATCGCGAGTTAGAGGGCGCGGGCCGCCACGGGCATCGGCGGTGCAGGCGTAGTGCCGTGCAGAACGGCCTCGCGCATGTCGTCGAGCAACGACTCAACGGCTGTCGGATCCGCACTGAGCCGCAGGCGGCCATCTTTGCGTTCCGATCGCACCAGGCCGTGCTGGCGCAGGACCTTCACATGCATGCTGATGGTGGGCTGGGACAGGTGGAACAGGACCGCCAGCTCACCCACCGTGCTCGGAGCCGAGGCCAGGGAGTGGAGGAGGGCGAGGCGGGTGGGGTCGGCCACGGCCTTCAGCCGTTTGGCCACCGATTCGGTGCGTGCCCGGGCTTCGACGTCGCCCTGGGACACGCCCGACCCGATCACGACGAGCCCCGAGAACTCCAGGTACATGCTGGAACCGAAGAAGAGGCAGGGTGCGAAGAGCAACGGCAGCTGACCCGCAGTCACGTTCGAGAGGATCCGGGGCCGCTGCGCCTGGAGAGTGTCACACCCGACTGGTATCAGTAGGTCCAGTGCCCGTCCCCCTTCGAACTGCGCGATCAGATGGCGTCCGGCCTCTTCGATGATCGGCAGCGCCTGTTGCCACAGGGCGTTCACGGGCCTCCACACCTCCTGCAGCAAACCGAGGTACGACGCCAGCAGCGCCGGCGACTCGCGCAACCGGCGGAGCCGGTCCAGGAAGATCGCCCGGTCCTCCGGACTCTCGGAGGGGATCTCCAGGTCGAGCGGCACCGTCGCCGCCGCCTGCTCGAGCGCGAGCCAGAGTCGTGCGGGGTCGGTCTCGGTCAAGGCTCCGGCGTGGTGGGCCAGGACCTGCATTTCGGTGAAGCCCAGCTCCCAGGAAGCGTCGTCCCAGAAGTGGCGGACGGAATCCACCAGTTGTTCCCGCCCGTTGAACATCTGGGCCAGCAACGGGTACCGGGCCTGCATGGTGGGCCGGGCTGCCGCGCAAAACAGCCAGCTCAGGTCCGACGCGAGGGAAGGAGCGGCGGCCACCGCAGGGCCCGCGGCAGGCCGCTCCTCCTCAGTGAGCATAGGCATCTGACTATATTAGGTTATGGTTGATTTGTTGTCAACTGTCAGTTAGCATACGGGCGTTGGTGGCTCGCAGACCGGGAGCGGACCGTTGAGCGGTGCGAGGTCAAGTGAGGTGAGCGATGCAGTTCAAAGCAGTGGAGACCATGGTTGACATGCACCGCCGGGAGCTGCAGGAGGCCGCCGCGGCGAGGACGCCGCGGCGCCTCGCGGCCGGCAAGGGCGCAGTTGGCGCGACGCAGCGCTCGGCCGCCGGAGTCCCGGTTCCCGGTGGCCGAGCGGTACGTCGGGCATTGAGGCCGCGGGTTGGCACCTGGCTGATCCACGCCGGGGTCCGGCTTGGGGGTGCGTCCGTCCGGACGAACTGAGCGAGAGCCGCCGGCCTGGGTCCCCGAGGCGGCCGTCAGGCGTGATCCATGGTCATGAGGCGGGATCGCATGGGCAAGAGTGAGGCATGCCGCCGGAAGGCAACGTCCTCTTCATCACCCTCGACCAGTGGCGGGGTGACTGCCTCTCGGCCCTCGGACACCCGGTCGTGGAGACGCCGGCGCTGGATGCGCTGGCCGGTCGGGGCGTGTTGTTCGCCAACCATTGGGCCAATGCAGCGCCCTGTGGTCCATCGCGAGCATGTCTGTACACGGGCACGTACCAGCATCGGAACCGCTCCCTCCTCAACGGCACCCCTCTCGATGCCCGGTTCACCAACGTGGCGTTGCTGGCGCGGGAGGTCGGATACGAGCCGGTGCTGTTCGGCTACACCGACACCTCGGTCGACCCGCGAACGGTGCCAACGGGCGACGCGCGGCTCTACTCCTACGAGGGGGTGCTGCCCGGGTTCGATGCGGTGGTCGAGGATCCCTGGGAGCAGGGGAGTCCGGCCTGGGGGCGGTGGCTGGCCGCACAGGGGTTCGATGTTCCCGCCGACCCGCACGAGCTGTACCAGCCGATGGAGGGTTTTCCCGGTGCCGGGGCCCACGGATCGACCTGGGCGCCTGCCCGCTTTCCGGCGGAGCTGTCCCAGACGGTGTTCATCCGAGACGCGGTCATCGGCTGGCTCGAGGCGCACGCGGACCGCCCCTTCTTCGTCCACGCGTCGTTCATCCGCCCGCACCCGCCGCGACGCAACCCGCTGCCGTACCACGACCTCTACTCCGCCGACGCGGTGGGCCCGTTCGCTGGATGCGCGAGTCCGGACGAGGAGGCGGACATCCATCCGCTGGCCGCGTCGGCCCTCGGGGTTCCCGGCGTGGGCGCGCCCAGAGACGATCGCGAGCGCCGTCAGCTGCGCGCCACCTACTACGGCGCACAGCGCGAAGTGGACGACGGCCTCTCGGTCTTGTTCGACTATCTGCACGAGAGCGGGCTGGCCGAGTCGACCCTCGTCGTCCTCACCAGCGACCACGGCGAGATGGGCGGCGACCGCTGGCTTCTCGAGAAATTGGGCTACTGGGACGAGAGCTACTCGGTGCCGCTCATCGTCGTGGATCCCCGGCCGGAGGCCGACGCCGCGCGCGGCCGGGTGGTCGACGCGGTCACCGAGTCCGTCGACGTCCTGCCGACCATCTGCGAGTTCATGGGCGCAGACGTGCCGTTGCAGATCGACGGATGGTCCCTCTCTTCCTTCACGCGGGGAGAGCCGACGCCCGCGCATTGGAGGGACACGGCGCATTTCGAATGGAGTTTCGCCGACCCTGTGAGCCTGTCGGCAGAGCGTGCCTACGGCATCCCAATGAGCCACTGCGCGCTCGCCGTCACGCGGGGCCCGGCGTACAAGTTCGTGCAGTTCGCTGCGCCGGCTGCGCTCTTCCCGCCGCTGCTGTTCGACCTACGGTCTGATCCGGGCCAGGTGCACAACCTGCTCGACCCCCAGACGTCGGAGGGCGGCAGATGGCCCGAGGCGGCGTTGTCTGCGTCCCAGGAGCTCACGCAGTGGTACATGCGTACCGGGGAGCGTGCACTGAGCGGGACCTTCCTCCATCCCGAGCGGGGTCTGGTCCAGGCCAGAGACAGTTGGCGCTGAG
Organism: uncultured Acidimicrobiaceae bacterium; assembly: GCA_963808355.1. Lineage (GTDB taxonomy): Bacteria > Actinomycetota > Acidimicrobiia > Acidimicrobiales > RAAP-2 > Bog-473. The sequence goes on along the minus strand of CAWEFL010000002.1, from coordinate 595,382 downwards.
GCGGCCAGGCGGGCGTGGGTCCACCGACGCACGTCGAGTCGCGCAGGCCCATGTGAAATGCTGACGCCCGACGCGTCACCGAGGAGGCTGAGCAGGCGTGCCGGACATGCGGGGAAAGACGGTCGTCGTGACCGGCGGCAATTCCGGGATCGGCTTCGAGACGGCCGCGGCACTGTGCGAGATCGGGGCGCGCGTCTTCGTCACGGCACGCAACGCCGACAAGGGCAGGGCGGCGGTCGGGCGGATCGCCGCCCGAGCGCAAGCAGCCGGAAAGGGGGGCGGCGCCCAACTGGTCGTCTTCGACCTGGCGGATCTGGCGTCGGTCCGGCGGGGCGCCGAGGAGATCCTGGAACAGGCGCCACGGCTCGATGTCCTCGTCAACAACGCGGGTCTCGTGTTGAGCGAGCGGGCAGAGACGGTGAATGGGTTGGAGGCGACATTCGCCACCAATCACCTCGGGCCCTTCCTGCTCACCAACCTTCTGCTCGACCGCATTCGGGCGTCGGTGCCGGCGCGGATCGTCAACGTCGCGTCGACGGCGCACGGCTCGGCCCGGAAGGGGATCCCCTTCGACGACCTGCAGTCCAAGCGGCGCTACCGAACCATGCGCGTCTACGGGCAGTCGAAGCTCGCCAACATCCTGTTCACCCTGGAACTGGCCCGACGTCTGGACGGCACGGGGGTGACGGCGAACTCCCTCCATCCGGGCACGGTCCGGACCGGCTACGGCGGGGATGGCGACGCCAAGGGCTTTCTCGCCTTCGGCATAAGGATCAGCGCACCCTTCTTCCTCTCGCCGGCCCAGGGTGCCCGCACTTCCATCTATCTGGCCTCGTCGCCCGAGGTGGACGGGGTCAGCGGGAAGTACTTCGTGAAGTGCAAGGTGGGGGAGCCCAAGCGCTGCCGCGCGTGACCCCGAGGCGGCCCGGCGACTCTGGCAGGTGAGCGACGAGCTCGTCGGCCTGACCCCGGCGTCGTCCTCCGGGTCATGAACCGCTGGCGAGGGTCGCCGCTCGACCTGGTGGGGGCAAATCGGTCGGAGACCGGGAGGGAACGCGTGTGGAGAAGCTGATGTACCTCCTTTGGCTCGACCCGGACGCGTCCCGCGCCGACGTCGCCGGGGTCATGCAGGGCGGCTCGGGTGTGGGTGCGCGGCTGCTCGCCATGGGTCCGCACCGGTTGAGCATGGACGTCTGGGACCCCGAGAGCGACATCCCCGCCCCTGTCCCGACACCCGAAGGGGAGACCCCGCTCCACGCGCTCGTCTCCCTCTGGCTCGACGCCGTCGACGTCCGGGATCCGTACGAGAAGGTGCTCTCCGAGGCGGCGTGCCGCTTGGCCGGCTACTCCGTGGTGGAATCGCTCTACCGCGACTACGGCGGCAACCGCTGGTCCGGCCCACGGGACTGGCCGGACGGCGCGCGTTCACCCGGGGTCCTGACGGTCGCCTTGCTGCAGCAACCCCCGGACCAGACCTTCGACGAGTGGGTGACGCGGTGGCACACCCGGATCTCTCCCATCACAGAAGCGATCCAGCCGCGCTGCCGCTACGTCCGCAACGCCGTGTTCCGTGCGCTCACCGAGAAGGCTCCGCCGCTGCGGGGCATCGTGGAAGAGGCCTGGCCTTCTTTGGAGCACGTGGCGGACCCCATGCTCTTCTACTGCGCCGACGGCGATCCGGACCGTATGAACGCCCACGTCATTCAGATGATCGAAGAGATCAATGCCTTCATCGACCTGGCCACGATCCGGAGTGTCACCATGAGTGAATGGATGCTGAAGTCTTGACGCCGAGATGGAGCCGGGACGAATTGGAGCGGGCACACCAGCACTACCGGGAGGTGGCGAACCGGTGCGCCCTGCACGGCGAATGGAGGGAGTGGGCCGACCTCTTCACCGACGACGCGGTGTACCTGGAGCACACGTTCGGCACCTTCCGGGGCGCCGACGAGATTTACGGGTGGATCGCGCCGCTCATGGCGCAATGGCCCAACAAGGCCATGACCTCGTTCCCGCATTCGTGGTGTGTCTGCGACGAGGAGCGGGGATGGTGGATCTGCCGAATAGAGAACCGGATGCAGGACCCGGGCGACGGCTCGGTCCACCAGGCGCACAACATCACGGTGCTGCACTATGCCGGCGACATGCGGTTCTCCTACGAGGAGGACGCGTACAACCCGGCTGCGTTCGGACCGATGATCAGCGGCTGGTTGGAGGCATACACGGCGCACGGCGGCGTTCCGGAATAGTGCCGTCGCAATCAGTGGCGATCTGGACGAGGCGCACGTGCCGCCGCAATCAGTGGCGATCTGGACGAGGCGCACGTGCCGCCGCGATGCGCATCGGTGTTCGCCATGGGGGTCTGGCCCTCGCTAGGAGTACGGGGCGTGGAACGGGGTGGCCGGGAGCTCGTGGTTCGGCTCAGCACCGAACGGGTGGTGTCCGGCGAGACCTCGCCGACTGCGGCGGGGGTCTGCGCTGAGTCGGCGACTCAGGCGGCGGCCACGGCGCTCGGGACCGACGGCCCTGCGTCCGGCCTCATCCGCGGCAGGCGGGGCCTCGAGGTACCGAACTGCGCGAGGGGCGCGATGGCGATGGCCAGGAGCGCCGCCACCAGCAGCAGATCGGTCAGGGCAAAGGTGTGGATCAGCCGTTGGAAGATGCCGTGTATGGAGGTCACGCCGGCGAAGGCCCAGAAAGCGCTGACCGCGATGACCACCGTCCGCATGCGCCCGGCCGCGACCGCAGCGAGGACGACGATGCCCCACGTCACGTACCAGGCCCACACGATGGGGCCGAGCAGCGCCAGGAAGAGCAATGTCAGGCCCAAGTTGCGGACGGCTCCGTCTTGTGGCGCGCGGATCAGGAATCGCACACCCAGCCCGACGGCGAGGGCGAGTCCGAGCACTATGAAGACCGGTCGGACCTGTAGCACGGACAAGGGCAGCTGGATGACATGGCTGCCGATAGAGACGGTGCGGGCGAACAGGTTGATCGGTGTGACGCCGGTGAAGGACGCGTCGGCGGTCGTCGAGGTGCGGATCCAACCCCATCCCGTCCCCGACACGACGGCCGCGGTCTCCATGGTGGCCAGCGCGATGAGGCCGGCGCCGACGGTGTGCCCGATTCGCCGGCGAGTGGAAGCACCCGGGCCGGCCCACACCCACCCGAGGAACAGCACGCCCAATGCGGCCGGTGATTTCACTCCGGCCGCGAGCGCGCAGAGGATGATGCCCGGGATCGTGCCGAATCGTTTGGCGACCGCGAGACCGGCCATCAACAGACCCAGCATCAACGCGTCGTTGTGCGCGCCTGCGAGGAGCGACAAGAGGACGAGAGGCGAGCCGGCACCCAGGAGCACGGCGTGGGCGGGGTCGCGTTTCACCGAGCGCGCCAGGGTTGGCGTCGCTGCCGCGATCATCGCGATCCCGGCGACTTCGAGGAGGCGCAGGAGTACCAGGTCCACCAGGAACACGTGGCCCGAGGCCTGGTCGACGACGCCGTCGATGCTCAGGAAGGTGGGCCCGTATGGCGATTCGGTACCCGACCAGAAGGGGTCGCCGAAGTTGTTGAAGGGGGTCGAGCCCAGGACATTCGGACCGTAGGAGTAAGGATTGATGTGGTGGCTCATCATCTCGCCCTGCGCGGCGTAGGTATAGACGTCGCGGCTGAAGAGCGGCGGCGCCAGCATCAGGGGAAGGGCCCAGATCACGACGACGAGCACCACTCGCTTGACCGGGAATCCCGGATGGGCCCGCAACAGTCGAAGCAGACCCACCCAGACCCGGGTGAGAAGAATCAAACCCCCGAAGACGAGCGCGAGGGAGGCGATGGGTGGCACGGAGTTGTTCGTGCCGGCCGAGCCGAACAGGCCACCGGGCATGCCGAAGAACCACGCGCCCGGCAGATGGGTCTCGAAGGACTGACCACCGAGCACGGACCCCACGACCAAGGCGGTCGTCCCGATCGCGCCGAGGAGTGCGGTCCGTCCGAAGCGCACGGATGGGAGCCCGGTCGCGGCGTCCGCGTCCGTTGACGCATCGGCCTCTACGGTCTCGTCTGTCTCTGTCACGGGGGTATTGAGTTGCAGGCTCGGGGCGACGAGCTCCATCGGTGATTCCTTACTCGCACCACTGGCGGCCGGGGGTGGCTGGGGCCAACAGTCGTCATGAAACTGCAGTCATTCTGTCACAGACGTTGTGGCCACGGGCCAGCCAAAAACGTTCCTTAACAGGATTCTCAGGACTATCACAGCCTACAGGGAAACACGGTAAATGTCACGCTTGTGACACGCGGCCGTCACCGGAACAGAGGACATCCGGTGCGAGTGCTGGTACCGGGCGGCGACGGATATCTAGGCTGGCCGACCGCGCTTCACCTGTCGCGCGGGCGACGACGTGGGCCTGGCCGACAACCTCGCCGGCCGAGGCATTCGGAGCCCCAGCCCGAGGGGGGTCCAACCAAGCGGCCGGGCTGAGCCTCCCGGGACAGCGAGAGCGATGTCTTTCAGCAATACGGGTGAGCGAGCGTGAGGAGGAACTCGCCTTCGTCGGCCCCCCACATCCCTTCGACGACGAACCCTGCGTCGATCAATTCGCGCTCGACGCCGCTCCGGGGTGAACTTCGCACTGATCTCCGTGAGGAGGTCCTCCCCCTCCTGGAAGCGGACCGTGATGCCGGCGCCGGCCAGCGAGACCTCGGTGGCTGCATTGGCCCGCAGCCGCATCTCGATCCACTGCTCGTCCTCGTTCCAGAGTGCGACGTGGCGGAACAGCTCGGGGTCGAAGTCAGCCCCCAGCTGCAGGTTCAAGACGCGGAGGACGTTGCGGTTGAAGTCCGCCGTCACACCCGCGGCATCGTCGTAAGCAGCCACGAGGCGGCTCCGGTCCTTGACCAGGTCGGTACCCAGCAGGAGTGAGTCGTCGCTGGACATGGTGCAGTTGAGATCGAAGAGAAAGCGGGCGCGTTGGGTGGGGTCGAGGTTTCCGATGGTGCCGCCCAGGAAGGCGATCATGCGCCGGCCGTCGATAGGGATCTCGGCCAGGTGGTGGTGGAAGTCCCCGATGACGACGTGGATGTCGAGTTCGTCGTACTCCTCGGACAGCGTCGTGGCGGCACTGCGGAGGAATTCGTCGCTGACGTCGAAGGGCACGTAACGGGAGAGTGTCCCTGCCTCCCGGAGGGCGGTCAGCAACACCCTGGTCTTGTCGCAGGCGCCGGCGCCGAGCTCGACCAGCGTGTCCGCCTTGGACTTCTCGGCGAAGGAAGGTGCGTGCTCCTGGAGAAGTGCCCGTTCGGCCCGGGTGGGGTAGTACTCAGGCAGCCGGGTGATCTCCTCGAACAGCCGGCTGCCCCGCTCGTCGTAGAACCAGACGGGCGGAATGGACTTCTCCGTCGCCTGCAGACCCTCGAGCGCATCGGCGCGCATTTGGCGTTGGACGTCTTCAGGCGAAAGATGGACGTCAATGGTGTAGGTCATGTCCGAGTGGTTCAGGGATCCCGCGCCAGACGGATTCCGCTGAAGGCCCAGCGTGCTCCGGGGGGAAGAAGTTCCGGTAGGTCGTGCGGACGTGTCCGCGGGGAGTGGCGCAGCACCCACCCCGTAGGACGTACTGGCTGACCATGAATTTTCCGTTGTATTCGCCGACCGCACCGGGCGCGGCGCGGAAGCCCGGGATAGGGGGTGTAGGCGCTGGACGTCCATTCCCACGTGTCCCCGAAGAGTGCGTTGGATGAGAGGGCCGGCCGCGGGTGCGGGGCGCCGTCGATCAGGAAGTCCTCCGAGAGGAAGTTGTCCCCTTCCCCATCGGATCGCGCGACCGTCTCCCACTCCGCCTCTGTGGGGAGACGCATCCCTGTCCAGTGGGCGAACGCGTCCGCTTCGTAGTAGCTGACGTGGCACACCGGCTCGTTCGGGATCGACGGGGTGGACACCAGACAGGGTGAATTGCAGCCAGCGCTCCGGATCGTCCGGATCGCGGAACCAATACAGGGGCGCTTCCCAAGACTGCGCGTTGACCACCGCCCACCCGTCGGAGAGCCAGAACTTCGGGTCGCCCGTAGCCCTCGTCCCGCATGAAGTCGAGCCACTCGCCGCAGGTGACCGGCCGGTCGGCCAGCCCGAACGGTGCGAGATGCACGGTGTGACGCGGGTAACTCGTTGTCGAAACCGAATCCTGTCGCCGAGGTGGCCGATCTGCACAGGCCCGCCGTCGTGTTCGATCCAGCCCGCCTTGGGCGGCGGCTCCCCGGGCCCGGCGGGACCGCCAGGCAGGTAGGCCGGGTGGAGCGGATTCCTCGAGAGCACGTGCTTGATGTCCATCAGGAGCAGCTCCTGGTGCTGCTGCTCGTGGTGGAGGCCGAGGACGATGAGGTCGCGGAGGCCCGGTGGTGAGGGATCGCGGCAAGAGCGCCTCCATGGCCCTGTCGACGGCGCGGCGGTACCGGGCGATCTCCTCGATGCCGGGACGCGAGAGGAGGCCGCGCTCGGCGCGGGGATGACGGGCACCGACCGCTTCGTAGTAAGAGTTGAAGATGTAGCCGAAGGCCTCGTCGTACGGCTCGTATGCGGCCGCATATTGACCGAGGACGAAGGTCTCGAAGAACCACGTCACATGCGCGCGGTGCCATTTCGTGGGGCTCACGTCGGGCATGGACTGGACGGTCTGGTCCTCAGCGCTGAGCACCGAGGCCAGGCGTTCCGTGGTGTGCCGGACATGGCTGTACGCGGCTCCGAGGTCCGACGGCGCTGCTCGACCGGTCGTCACCATGAGATCCGTCCCTTCGCCGCTCCCAACCTGGAGCGAACGCCCTGGCTGGCCCGGGCCGTCGGTTCAGATCACCCTACCGAGAGGGTGCTCTCAGTCAGCGCGTTCGGTGAAATTTTCACAAAGCCCTGGTGACCGGGTCCGTACACCCGCCATTCGGCTCCTGTCTCGCAAACCCGAGCGCTCCGGGTCTTCTGAGCCGTCGGTCGTCTCCCTGGTCGGCTGGGCGCCTTCAGGCGAGGACCTTGCGGCGGAAATTCTTGAGGCCGAGGGTGAGGAACAGCACGCTGAACGCGGTGATGGCGGGATAAATCACGTAGAGGTGCATGTGCGCCGCGTCCGTGAAGGCCGCCCGCATGCCGTCGTTGATGTAGATGAGCGGGTTGATCAGCACGATGATCTGCAGCCAGTGGACCGCTCCCAATTTTGACCGGAGCCAGCCGCGTCCACTGGTAGTAGGTACCGCCGAGGAACGTGATCGGCAGGACGATGAAGCCGAACATCAGGCCGAGGTTGCGCGGCTCGAACGAAGTTCCCAGCAGCAGGCCAAGCGACGCCATGCAGACGCACGACAGCGGCACGAGCGTCACGATCAGCAGCCAGTGGAGGTTGATGTGCGCCTCCACGCCGGCGGCGTGGACCACCGAAGCGATCGGCAGGACGATGGCGGCGGAGATGAGTCCCTGGGCACCCCCGAGATGACCTTGGAGATCGCCACCAGCCAGATGGGGCAGGGCGCCTGGACCCGGTCCTCGATCTCGCGGGTGAAACCGAACTCCTGGGCCAACTGCATGGCGACGGCCTGGATGCCCTGGAACATGATGGAAAGGCCGACGACCCCGGGACCAGCACGGTGGCGAAGGCGGATTCGGCTCCAGGGATGCCGCTGGCCCGCCGATGCCCTGGCCGATCTTGGGGAAGACGTAGAGGAAGACGAAGCACAGCAGGAACGGCTGCACCAGCGTACGAACGGTGAACTCGATCTTGTGCTTCCACAGGACAACCATGTCGCGATGAATCAGCGCACGGAGGGACATCCAGCTGGCGGCCGTCGCGGTCCGCGTCGGCGCGAGCGCGACGTGGGATGCCGGAGGAGCCGAAGGTCGGTGACCGCAACCGATCGATGAGGTCGTGGTGGCCATCAGTCGCGCAACTCCTTTCCGGTCAGGCCGATGAAGACAGTCTCGAGCGTCGGTTCGGCCACGGAGAGGTCGGCCAGCGAGAACCCAGCCGTCTCGGCCGCCCCGACGACGCGGGGGACCAGGCGGTCCGCGCCACGGATATGCAGCTCGACACCGCCGGGGATGACGCGCGTGCGGGTCAGCCCTTCGAGCCGGTCGCGGAAGGCGTCAGACAGCCGGTCCGGATCGCCGGCCGCCTTGACGGTGACGATGGTGTCCGCGCCGACGCTCCGCTTGAGGGCGGCCGGTGTGTCGAGGGCCAGGATCTTCCCGTGGTCCATGATGGCCACCCGGTCGCACAGCTTGTCGGCCTCCTCCATGTAGTGAGTCGTCAGCATGATGGTCTGCCCGTCGGCGTTGAGTGCACCCGAGAGCTCCCAGAGCGCCAGCCGGCCCTGAGGGTCGAGGCCCGCCGTCGGCTCGTCGAGGAACAGGACGGCGGGCCGGTGGAAGATCGCCCGAGCCACCATCAGACGCTGCGCCATGCCGCCGGAGAGGGCGTACACCGACGCCTTGGCGAAGCGTGTGAGCTGGAACCGCTCGAGCAGATCGTCCGCGATCTGACGGCATTCCGTGGCGCCCATCCCGAACAAGCGGCCGTGGAAGTACAGGTTCTCCCACGGCGTCAGCTGTCGGTCCAGCGTGTTCTGCTGGGAGACGACACCGATCAGCTGCTTGGCCAGGGTGGGATGGCGGACGACGTCGATGCCACCGACGAATGCCTCGCCGGCGGAGGGGATTACCCGGGTCGTGAGAACGCCGACGGTCGTGGTCTTGCCGGCCCCGTTCGGGCCGAGGAGCCCAAAGACCTCCCCCGTCCCGACGTGCAGGTTGAGTTCGTCGACCGCCCGGAAGTCGGTTCCTTGATAGGTCTTGGTCAGGCCGACCGTCTCGATGATGGGGGCGGTTGCCGTCGACCGACGCACCGTCCGACAAGACGTCGGTCGCCAGCGGGGTCGTCATACTCCAGCGACAGTACCGGGGCGACCGTCGCGTCAGTCCTCGGCCAGGATCTGGTACAGCTCCTTGCGGGCCTTGCTGATGACCGCGATGCCGCGCTCGACCTGCGAGGACTCCCCGGCTCCGGACAGCTGCTTGGCGGCACTCATGAGCTGGCCCACGGCAGTCCGCAGCGCACGGATCTGGTCGTCGCCCTCGCCTGCGCCCTGCCAGGTCTGCCCCGCCTTCTCCGCCTCTGCCCGCCCGGTGTCGGTCAGGGAATACGTCCGGCTGCCGTTCACCTCGGAGGAACGGACCAGCCCCTCGTCTTCGAGCATCTGGAGTTGCGGGTAGACCGAGCCGGGGCTGGGCCGCCACAAGCCGCCGCTCGTCTCCTCGAGCCGACGCATCACCTCGTAGCCGTGCGCGGGCTCTTCCCGGAGCGAGATCAGGATGGCAGTGCGGATGTGGCCGCGGCGCATGCGCCGCCCGCCACCCCATCCGCCGAATTCGCCCGAGCGGCCGCCTGGGCCCCGCATGCCCCGGCGGCCGGGTAAGGGGCCGAAGAAGGCGCCGTGTTCGTGGTGGTGCTCGTGGTGTTCGTGCTGGTCATGGTGTTCGTGCTGTTCGTGCGGCATGTCCTTCTCCAACCTGGGATCTCTTTTGCTCGGGTCGGTCCCGAGCCTGCAGTTCGACCTTCCAAGTAGTATACCGATATATCGCAATATGTTGTCAATATGCCCTACTTTGGGTTGGGCCGACGGGGCCCGCGCGGGGGAGGAGCCAGGGCGCTCATACTGATGAGCGACCAGAAACGGGGAGACGGCATGGCACTGCTTCACTTCGCGCAAGACGCAGATGGTCACGCCGGACAAGGCACTGCCGGGTCGCCACGAGGCCATCGTGATCACGCAGCGCCACCTGGTCCTCGGCACGAAGATCACGCCACCCTTCCCCGAGGGCTCCGAGCGGGCCGTCTTCGGCATGGGATGTTTCTGGGGCGCCGAGCGCATGTTCTGGAAGCTGCACGGCGTGTACACCACGGCCGTCGGCTACGCGGGGGGGATCACACCCAACCCGACCTATCAGGAGGTGTGCAGCGGGCGGACCGGCCACGCCGAGGTGGTCCTCGTGGTCTCCGACCCAGCCGTCATCAGCTACGAGAAGCTCCTCGGGGTGTTCTTCGAGGGCCACGACCCCACCCAGGGCATGCGCCAAGGCCACGACGTCGGGACCCAGTACCGGTCCGCGATCTACACGACCAGCGCCGAGCAGGCGGCCACGGCGTCCGAGGTGGCGGTTCGCTTCCAGGACTCGCTGCAGCACGCGGGGTACGGGGCGATCACCACCGAGATCGCGCCAGCCGGGGGGTTCTACTACGCGGAGCCGTACCACCAGCAGTACCTCGAGGCGAATCCCGGCGGTTACTGCGGGCTCGGCGGCACGGGGGTCTCGTGTCCGGTCGGCCTCCCCGGGAGCCTCCGCGGAAGCCGGGTGAGCGCGGCGGAGGAACGCCGGCTCACCGAAGCAGAACAACGGGAGCGGCGGGCGGCCATCCCCACCATCTTTGCCAAGACACCTTTCCTCGCCTGGCTCGGCCTGGAGATCATGGAGTATGCGCCGGACCACGTAGAGACCCGGCTCCCGTTCCGCCACGAGCTCAGCAACGACGGAAAGACGTACCACGGCGGAGTGGTAGGTGCCGTCATCGACACGACCGGCGCGTTGGCTGCGTGGTCGGAACACGATTTCGAGCGGGGTGTGCGTGCGTCGACGGTGTCAATGGCACTGCAGTACGTCGCCGCCGCCTCCGGTTCGGACCTTTTGTGCAGTGCGCACACGGTCCGGCGCGCCGCGGAGCTGATCTTCACCGAGATCACCGCCTCGGACGCCTCGGGCAAGGTGCTGGCCCATGGGCTGCAGACGTACCGCATCGCGTAGGAGGGGCAGTCAGGGAGGACTGGGGGCCGAGGACAGCGCAGTCGGGGGCGCCGTCGGTTCAGCGCAGACGGATCACGTTGCCGGTGATGAGCTCCGACCCGTCCGAGGCCAGATAGGCGATGACGTCCGCGACCTGCTTGGGCGTGGCGATACGGCGGCCTGAGGCCGAGGCGGAGGACGCGGCGCCCGGGTTGATCCAGCCGGTGTCGGTGATCGGCGGGTGCACGACGTTGGCGGTGACGCCGTAGCGGGCCAGCTCCGTGGCGGCGCTGAGGGTGAGGTTGACCTGAGCGGCCTTGGCGGCGCCATACGAGACCTCCTCGGGGAACCCGTGGACCTCGCCCGAAGTCAGGCCCACGATGCGTCCCCATCGGGCATTCCGCTCGATGTGGCGCCGGGAGAACTCCGCAATGAGGAGGCGCGGGCGCGCGGGCGTCGACGGCGAACACCTGGTCGATCGTCTCGGGTTGGACCGGCCGCAGGGAGCGGCCCATGCGGTCCGTCGGACGGGGCACGAACGTGTCGGCCACCCAGCCGGACGCGTTGTTCACGAGGATCTGCACCGGGCCGAGCTCTGACTCGGCTGCGTCGAAGAGCATGGGGACCGCGGCCGCGTCGGTCAGGTCGGCCTCGAAGGCGAGGGCGCGTCCACCGGCCGCCTCGATGGACCCCACGACGAAGTCGGCCCGCGCCATGCGCGTGGCGCGGTAGGCGGCCGGGAGCGAAGGGTCGTCGAGGCCGCCGAGCGTGGGGTTGCGGTAGTAGGCGCACACGACCCAGACCCCGTGCGCGGCCAGCGCCTTGGCCGTCGCCGCGCCGATGCCGTGGTTGGCACCGGTCACGAGGGCCACCTTGGGGTCGGTGTCAGGCGTCACGCCTGCGGGTGCCCATGGCCGGGTCGCGCGCCAAGGGATCAGCGGACGGCCGCGAGCCGGCCGAGAGCCGCCTCGGCCTCGGTGACGAACCGCCGGACCAGCTCTGCCGGCCGGCACGATCTCGGTGATCGCGCCGACGCCCTGCCCGGCCGGGATAGCACTCGCGGTCGACGTCGACGCCCTCGGTGAGCGAGTCGCCGCCCAGGTGCAGTGTGCCCGCAGTGAAGGACACACCCATCTGCTCGGGGAACTTCTTGAGCTCGTCGGGGTGGGCGTCGTAGTAGTCGGTGTAGCTGTTCCGCACCACGCGCATCGTCTTGCCGGAGTAGGCGCGGCTGACCGTCGTCTGATCCTCGCGGCTGGACAGCAGCTTCTCCTTGTACCCGAGAACGCCGCGCGCTTCGGGCGTGGCGATGAAGCGGGTGCCCACCCAGATACCGTCCGCCCCCAGCGCGAGAGCGGCGGCGAGCCCCCTCCCGTCGAAGATGCCACCGGCGGCGACGACGGGGACACGGTCGCCGACCGCATCGACGATCTGGGGCACGAGCGGTAGCGACGCAACCTGACCGGTGTGACCGCCCGCTTCGGTGCCTTGTGCCACGACGAGGTCGCACTCCGCTTCGACGGCACGGACCGCGTGCTCGACCTTGCCGCACATGCTCACGACGATCAGGTCGTGGCGATGACAGAGGTCGACCACTTCGGTCGGTACACCCAGGCCGGCGACGAACGCCGAGGCGCCGCCCTCGATGACGAGCTTGACCTGGTCGGTCAGGCCACCGGGCATGGCCGTGAGGAGATCGACGCCGAAGGGTTTGTCGGTGGCGGCCCGGACGGCCGCCATCTCCTCGACCATCATCTCGTTGCCCATGGTGGACGCACCGAGGCACCCGAACCCGCCGGCGCGCCGATACCGCCGCCGCGAGCGCGGAGTACGAGACACCGCCCATTCCCGCCAACATGACGGGGTGCTCGACCCCGAGGAGCTCGGTGAGGCGCGTGCGCATTGGTCCTGTCTTCAGTCGTCACGTACTGTCTGGCCGGACGGCGACAGCCGACGCCGTCCGACCGCCGCGGGGACCGTAGCGCGGCGGGGAGGGACCGCACGACTCGGCTGGCCGCTTCGCGGTCGTCGGCCCGGCACATGGGCCGTGGCGCTGGACGGAGCCCGCCGGAACGGGTCCGGCGGTATCGGGCGGCAACCCACCAAGGTTGCATAATCATTGAGGACGTTCGTACTGTGAGCCGACCGTGGCCGGCAGAGGGGAGGTGGGTGTGACCGTGGCTGCACCTCCCGTCGTCGTGGAGAAGGTCACGGGTCGTCGATTGTGGTTCATCCTCGGCGCGCTGCTGCTCGGGATGCTGCTGGCCGCTCTGGACCAGACCATCGTGTCCACGGCCTTGCCGACGATCGTGGGCGACCTGCACGGCGGTTCGCACCTGGCCTGGGTGGTCACGGCGTACCTGCTCGCCTCGACGGTGTCGACGCCGCTGTGGGGCAAGCTCGGCGACCAGTACGGACGCAAGCTCTTCTTCCAGGCCGCCATCGTCATCTTCGTCGTCGGCTCCGCGCTGTGCGGCCTGAGCCAGAGCATGACGGAGCTGATCGCGTTCCGGGCCCTGCAGGGTCTCGGCGGCGGCGGCTTGATGGTGGGTGCGCAGACGATCATCGGCGACGTCGTCTCGCCACGCGACAGGGGCCGCTACATGGGCCTGTTCGGCGCCATGTTCGCAGTGGCCACCGTGATCGGCCCGCTCATCGGCGGGCTCTGCGTGGACCTACCTGTCGTGGCGCTGGGTCTTCTACATCAACCTTCCGCTCGGGATCGTGGCGCTCTTCGTCACCGGGGCGTCGCTGCCCGGGCACCTGCGCCGCGTGCACCACCGGATCGACTACCTCGGGACCGCGCTTCTTGACCGGTTCGGCGACGTCGCTGATCATCTTCCTCAGTCTCGGCGGCATCTCGTGGCCGTGGCGGTCCGTCCAGAGCTACCTCACTGCGGTGCTCGGAATCGTGCTCGCTGTGGCTTTCGTCCTGGTCGAGCGGGTGGCGGCCGAGCCGGTCATCCCTTTGACGCTCTTTCGGATCCGGGTCTTCACCTCGGCCAGCGCGATCGGCTTCGTGATGGGCTTCGCGATGTTCGGCGCACTCACCTTCCTGCCGCTGTTCATGCAGAACGTGAAGGGAGTCAGCCCCACGGTGTCGGGGCTGCGGATCCTGCCGATCATGGTGGGCATGCTCGGCGCGTCGGTGATATCGGGCCGACTCGTCACCCGGTGGGGCCGCTACAAGATCTTCCCGGTCGTCGGAACGGCCCTGATGACCCTGGGGGCATACCTGTTGTCGCTGATCGACGCCTCCACGAACGCGTGGGTGCTCGCCTTCTACATGTTCGTCTTCGGCGTCGGCATGGGCCTCACCATGCAGGTGCTGGTGGTGGCGGTGCAGAACGCCGTCTCCTACGAGGACCTCGGCGTGGCGACGAGCAGCGCCACGTTCTTCCGCATGATCGGCGGCTCGTTCGGCACGTCCGTATTCGGTGCGATCTACGCCATCGTCTTCAACGCGCACCATCGCGCCCACGCTGGCCACGGTCCCGGCGTCCGTCCTCCGAAGTTTCAACCCGCAGACGCTCAACCCGGCGCTGCTGGACAAGCTGAAGTCGACGGCGGCGGGGTTGGTCTTCTTCACCAAGTACATCGATGCGGTGACACACGCCATCCACATCGTCTTCCTCTACGCCGTCCCGATCTCTTTCGTCGCCTTCCTGCTCAGCTTCCTGCTCCCGGAGGTCGCGCTGCGCAAGACGGTGGAGACGGTGGACGTCGGGGAGGTGCACGGGGCGCCCCAGACCAGGTCGTCGCTGCAGGAGATCCAGCTCGCCTTGGAACGGGTGTCGTCGCGGGAGAACCGGCAGGAGCTCTACACGACGTTGGCCCACCGGGCCGGCCTCGACCTGCCGCCGCGCTCGGTGTGGTTGCTGTACCGCTTGGCCGACGCGCCCGCATGCACTGTGGGCGACCTCGCGTCTCGTTTGGAGGTCGATTCCTCTGTGCTCCAACCCGGCCTGGACGGGCTGGTATCGGCGGGCATGGTGATCGAACACCGACGCGGAGACGATTGCGACCTGAATTTCGACGGGGAACGGTACGGCGGCGTTGGAACGGTTGACCGAGGCGCGGCGGGAGGGCCTGACCGAGCTGCTCGAAGGGTGGAACCCCGAGGAGCATCCAGAGGTGCTCGACATGGTCAAGCACCTGGCGCGCGCGCTGCTGGCCGACGACGAACGGCTCGTGGCGGACGCCATCCCGCGGACACCCGCAGGCGTGGGCGGAGGCGGTGCCGGCGGGGCCGCGCCGTGACATGTACGTGCACGTGACGTGGGACCGATGAGCGAGCCAGACGAGATCCAGGTCGCACAGCCGGCCCGGGTCGACAAGGACCGCCGGAAGCTGCCGAGCTGGCGGCTGGAGGAGCTTCGCACGACGTTTTGGGTCATCCCGAGCATCCTCGTGGTGGTCGCGGCCCTGTTGTTCCTCGTCACCTTCGAGATTGACGTCGCCGCGTTCCACGGGCGGTTGACCCTGCCGACCTGGGTCCGCACGGGCAATGCGGACGCAGAGCGCCAGGTGCTCATCGCGATCGCGGCGGCGGTGATCACAGTGGTGGGCGTCGTGTTCTCCATCACGATCCTGGCCCTCACGCTGGCGTCCCAACAGTTCGGGCCCAGGATGATGCGGAACTTCGTGCGCGACGTCGGCAACCAGATCACGCTGGGGGTCTTCGTCGGCACGTTCGTGTACGCCGTGCTGGCTCTGGGCTCTATCAACACTTTGAGCCCCACGTTCGTCCCGCACCTGTCGGCGACAGTGGCCGAGGCGTTGCTGCTGGTCGACCTGGCGCTGCTGATCTACTTCATCCACCACATCGCCAAGTCGATTCAGCTGCCTGAGGTGATCGCCGGGATCGCCGACGACCTCATGGAGTCGATTGAGGCGGAATTCCCCCAGAAGGTGCCGGACCGGTTGGACCCGGTGGCGCACGGTCACGAGGGGAAGACGGTTCCCGAGCTGCTCCAGCTCATCGAGGACCGCGGGGCAGAGGTGCCCTCCATGGTGAGCGGCTACATCCAGTACGTGGGCTACTCGCAGCTCATCGCGATCGCCACCCGCACGGACTCCGTCATCAGGCTGGAGCACCGCCCGGGCCACTTCCTGGCCGAGGGAAGACCGTTGGCAATGGTCTTTCCACGCCAGCGCGCTTCCCGACGTGGAGAGTGCGCTGTCCAAGGCGCACGTCACCGGCCCGCACCGCACGCTCGTGCAGGACCCGGTATTCGCCATCGACCAATTGGCCGAGATCGGCATCCGGGCTTTGTCGGCGGCCGTGAACGACACCTTCACGGCGCTCACCTGCATCGACTGGCTGGCGGCGGGCCTGAGCCAGGTGTCGGGCAGGGTGCTGGACGAGGGGGTCTACCGCGACGGCACCGGACGGGTACGTCTGATCGAGTTCGATCCGTCCTATGCGCGCATGGTCAACCGCGCCTTCGACAAGATCCGGCAGTCGGCCGGCGGTAACCCCGCGGTGCTCATCCGCCTGATCGACTCCATCGGCTCGATCATGCTCGACACCACGACGGAGTCACAGCGGTCCATTCTCCGGCGGCAGGCCGACATGGTGCTGCGCTTGGCCGAGGAGTCGGTCGCAGAACCGAACGATCTGGAGGAGATCCGGTTCCGGTCCCGGCGGATCCCCGGGGAGGACGCGTTCAGCGTGCCGCCGCACACGCTGGTCGAGGATCGAGCTCGCGTAGCGAGGTGCTCGGTGTCGCTCAGCCGGCGTTATCGGTGGGAGCGGTCGTGGTGGACGGGGGAGTGGTCGAGGTGGTGGTGCTGCTCGTGCTGCCCGAGCCGGTGCCCGTCGACCCGGTCGTCGTTGTTGTGGTCGTCGTCGTCGAGGCCGAACCTGTGCCCGTGGACCCCGTACCAGGCGCCGTCGTGGTCGTCGTCGTGGGCGGTGCGCTGAACGGCACCGTCTCGCCGGTCAGGGTGGCGGCGCTGGTGGACCGGGTCGCAGCCAGGTTGGTGCAGCTCCGAGCTTGGTTCCAACTTTGCAGCGCCGTCGCGGCCGCGGTGCCGCTCAGGGGCTGAGGCAGCCCGGCCAGGATGGTCGCCGGCCGGAAGGTGGACGCCGTGATGTGACGGCCGACGGCGGTGAGGATGAGCGCGCCGCTCGATGTCTCCGGCGGGGTGTTGTCGTAGAAGGCGAAGTTGCCCAGGCCGTAGTCGACGTATGCGCTGCCGAGGTAGCCGCCGCCCAGGAGCACGTGGGCGTCGGTTCCCACGACGACGTCCGCTCCCGCCTTGACCAGCTGCTCGGCCAGCGGCTCCTGCTGGGGATTCGGACAGGCCTCGGTCTCGGTGCCCCAGTGGACGTAGACGATCACCGTGTCGGCCGTGCGCCGGACCTGCTGCACTTCGCGTACCAGCGCGGTCGGGTCGACCGCCGACGCGACGCCCCCTTGCGTCGGCGTGGCCGACCAGGTGCCGACGAGATTGCTTTCAATGACCTGCGTTGCGGCGATGACCGCGATCCGCTGTCCGTTGATGGTGACCCGGTACGGCGTGAACGCCTGCGCCGCGTTGTTGCCGATGCCGATGATGGGGAAGGCGGACTGCGAAGCGATCGTCAGGTTCTGAGAGAGCCCTTGGGGCCCGCAATCGAGGCCGTGGTCGTTCGCCTCGGTTACGACGTTGATGCTCGCGCTCTTGAGCGCGGTGATCGCGGATGGAGGTGCGTCGAAGATGTATTGCTTGTTCTGCGGCTCGGGGCAGACGTTGTTGTCGGTGAGCACGGTCTCGAGGTTCACCATGCGCAGCTGTGCGCCCGCCAGAAGCTGCGGGATCGTCGTTCCGAGCGCGGTCGAGGGGTCCTGGGCCAGGCTGCTGCCGACGACGCCGGCGAAGTGCACGTCACCGCCGAACGCGAGGGTGACCGCTTTGCCGCTTCCCTTCCAGTCTGGATTGAGCGGGGAGTCCTTGGGGAAGGCCTGATCGACCGCCGGATGGGCGCCCGGCCGCGTGGGAGCCGGTGTCTTTCCCGATCCGCCGGAGAGGAACACGAGGAGGATCAGCACGAGGAGAATCAGGGCGCCGCCGGCGGCGAATTGGCGCCGGCGTCGGCGGACCCTGCGGGAGACCACGTCGGCACTATGTCACATGAAATTGTGCGGGGTCGGTTCGCGGGGCGAGAATTCGCAGGTCAGAGGCACGCACGCGCCGCAAGGGGCGCGGAGCCGCCCGGCGCGAAGGGGTGGCGCCGGTCACGCGGCCCAAAGCGAGTCCCAGTGGTCGGTGAGTGAGGCCACCAGGCCGCGGCACCCCGCGGCGATCATGTCGCGGCACTCGTCGAAGACCACCTCGTCCCCGTAGTAGGGGTCGGGCACGTCGGCCGCTGCGCCCGCGGCGGCGTCGAAGGACCGCAGCAGGGCCAGGCGTTCGGGGTCGGCCCCCAAGCCGTGGAGAGTCTGGCGGTGACGGCGGTCGAGCGCCACCAGGAGGTCGATTCGCCCGATCTCCGACGTCGCGAACTGCCGGGCCACGTGGCACGAGGGGGGGTAGCCGCCTCGCACGAGGGCGTCCGCCGCCAGGGGGTGCATCGGCTCGCCCTCGTGCCAGGGTCCGGTGCCCGCGCTGCGCACTTCGAGGTGGTCCGCCACGGTCGAGTCGTCGTCCAGCTCCGTGGCCGCCGCCAGTGCTCGGGTGATGACCTCGGCCATCGGGGAGCGACAGATGTTCCCCGTGCACACGAAGACGATCCGGTACGGGCGGCCGGCCAGCGGTTCCGGAGGCACCAGCGAACTCAGCCGGGTGCCGGCGGCGTGGCTCTGGTTGCGTCGGGGCCGGCTCATACGAGGGAGTACTCGTCGCGGAGTGACTTCTTGACGATCTTGCCCGTGCCCGCCCACGGCCATTCGGTGCGGATCTCGAGCTGCTCGGGGATCTTCTGCGTCATGAGCCCGGCCTCCCGGCAGAACGTCACCACATCGCTCAGCTCGAGGCGTTCCGCTCCGTCTGCGAGCTGGACGACGGCGCAGACGCGCTCTCCCCGCTCCGGGTCGGGCAGGCCGACGACGGCGACCTCGACGACCTTGGGGTGCGTGTAGAGCAGGTCCTCGATCTCCTTGGCGCTGATGTTCTCCCCCTTGCGGACGATCACGTCCTTGAGCCGGCCGGTCAGCGTCAGGTGCCCGTCGGCCCGCAGCTTGCCGAGGTCCCCAGTGCGGAAGTAACCGTCCCGGTCGAAGGCCTCTTCGTTCAGGGCAGGGTCGGTGTAGCCGTGGAACACCATCGGGCCCTTCACCCGCACCTCGCCCTCCTCGTCGGGAGCAGCCGGGCGCCCGTCCAGGGTGACGATCCGGACGTCGGCCCCCTCGACCGGCTTGCCGTCCGTGTTGGCCAGTTGCTCGTCGGTGTCGTGGGGCGAGCCGTTGGAGATCATCGGCACCTCGGTCATGCCGTAGCCGTGCACCACGCCTCGTCCGCCGATCTCGTCGCGCACCTCGTAGTGCACCTCCGGGGGCTTGGCTGCTCCGCCGCCGGACATGAGACGCAGGGCGGGGAGGATCGGCCGGCCCGGCGCCTTGCGCTGCTCGGCGAGATACGCGACGTAGAAGGCGGTGCTGCCGCCGACCATGGTCGCGCCATGCTCACGAAAGATCGGGAGGACCTCGGGTGCCGAGAACGCCTCGACGAGGACGGCGGGGAATCCGAACGTCAGCATCGTGACGAGGTAATCGGGCCCGGCGATGTGCGCGAAGGGGAAGGCGATCGAGCCGACGTCGTCGGGGTTCATATCGAGGGCGCGGGCGAGGCCCCACCCGCCGGCGATCAGCGTCTGGTCGGTGTGTTGTACCCCCTTTGGGTCCGCGGTCGAGCCCGATGTGTAATAGATCCAGCGGATCGGAGCGTCGTTCGACGGAGTCCCCGGTGGGGGTGAGGGCAGAAGCGCGGGGTCGGCATCCGGAAGTCCGACGTCGATGCTGAGAACGACCGGCCGCACCTGCGCGCCCACGAGCGCGCGGTCGGCCAGGTCGCGGAACTCGGTGTCGCGCCATGTCCCCGGGACGACAAAGAGGGAGGCGCCGGTCTGGCGCAACGCGAAACCCACCTCGCGTTCACGGTAGAGGTGGATGATCGGGTTCTGGACGGCGCCGAGACGCGACAGTGCGATGGAGAGCACGACGGTGTCGATGCGGGTCGGGAGCTGCCACGAGACGACGGACCCGGTCGTCACCCCCATGGCGTGGAGGCCGGCGGCCGCCCGCTCGGCGCGGGTGCGGAACTGGCCGAACGTGACGGTCTCGCCGTCGGCGGCGATGAGCATGGGGCGGTCGGGCGACGCGTCGGCGCGGCGGTCGACCAGCTCCCACATCGTCCGCGCCCCGGTAAGTGCCTCGTTCTGGCTCTTTTCCCTGGTGCCCAACGCCGCTCCTTTCGGACCTCTCTCATAGCAGCTGAGACAGAGGGCAAGGGTCGGTGCGCCCCGCCCGGCGCCGTTCGCGCCAGAATGGCTCCATGGCCAAGCGCGAGCGCGCGGAGCAGGTGGACGGCGGCGGCGGTGGCGCCAAGGCCGAGCGACGCCGCCAGGTCGTCCTCGTCGGCGTCACGGTGGCGGCGATCCTGCTCGTCTGGTTCGCGCTGGGAAACATCCACGATGTCTCAATCCGGTTCTGGATCTACCAACGCCGGGCTCCGGTCATCATCGTGATCCTCATCTCGGGGCTGCTGGGAGCATTGATCACGGCACTGCTCATGCGGCGCCGGCCCAAGGTCAAGGAGTAGCGCCGGGTCGACCGCGGCCGCAGGCCGGTGGCCGGGGCGGGGCTGCGGGCCGGGGGGCAGGCAAGGGTCCGGGTGCGGCCGAGCCGGACGGGTGGGCCGGGCGGTGGATCCTCGCCCCCGGGCAGGGTCGCAGGAGGCGTGCGTGCGGCGCGTGCCGAGCCCGGGAGGACGGTTCTAAGCTGAGCGGCAGTGATCAGCCCGATGACGGGAGGCGTGGAGAGGGCCCGACCCGTTGTCCGCGCCTGTCGGCCGTGCAAACATGGTGCACAGATGGATGCCCGTACCCCCGGGGGCAGGAGCTAGTGCCGCTTTCCGACCACGAGCAGCGAATTTTGGCCGAGCTGGAGGAGTCGCTCGTCCGCCAGGACCCCGAGTTCGCCGAGCGCGTGCGGTCGGAGACCGTGTACCGGCACGCCGGTCGCTACTGCAAGTGGGCCGCCGTCACTTTCGTCTTGGGCGTCGTGATCCTCGTCGCCTTCTACAGCAAGTCGGTCGTGGCCGGCTTCGTCGGCGTCGTCATCATGTTCGCGTCCGCCGTCTGGTTCGAGCGGAACCTTCGCCGTATGGGACGGGCGGGTTGGCACGACCTCACGCGATCGAAGGACGGGGAGCCGAAGACCGGACAGAGCGGGCTGGAGGGCGCGATGAGCGAAGCCCGCGACTGGTTCTGGTCTCGCTTCCACCGCCGCGGGGACTGACCGGCATTCCGGGGCTGTCGCCGGCCCCCTGACCGAGCCGAACCTCCGTGGCAGACCTGGCACTGGCCGTCGACATCGGAGGGACCAAGCTCGCCGCGGGCATCGTGAGAGCCGACGGCACCCTCGTGGCCCGGGTGCAGCGGCCGACGCTGGGCACCCCGGGGCCACGGGAGAGTGGTGGCGAGGCGGCGGATCGCCTGTGGCGGGACGTGGAGGAGCTCGTCCGAGACGTCGAAGGGACCCTGCCGGCCGGGGACCGGCTCGCCGTCTGCGGGGCGGGCTGCGGCGGGCCCATGACCCCCGGGGGCGAAGAGGTGTCGCCGCTCAACATCACCGTGTGGCGCTCCTTCGCGCTGCGCTCCCGGCTGGTCGAGGCGACCGGGCTGCCGACGTTCGTGGACAACGACGCCAAGGCGCTGGCGCTCGGGGAGGGCTGGGTCGGTGCGGCGGCCGGCGCAGCGAATTACATCGCCATGGTGGTGTCGACCGGTGTCGGCGGTGGGGTCGTGCTGGACGGGCGGTTGCTCGAAGGGCGACTGGGCAATGCGGGACACGTCGGCCACATCGTGGTCGAGCCGGACGGGCGCCCCTGCCCCTGCGGCAGCCGCGGATGCCTGGAGGCGGAGGCCTCGGGCACCGCGCTGGCGGCGATGACCGGTGCGCCGGCGCGTCTCGCACCGCCGGAACTGGTGGAGCGGACAGGGACGATGGTGGGCCACGCGATCGGCTCGGTGGTCAATCTGCTCGATCTCCCGCTGGCCGTTGTCAGCGGCTCGGTCGCTTTGGGATTCGGCGACGCCTTCTTCCGGGCGGCCCAGACCGAACTCGAGGCGCGCTGCGGCCTGGACTTCACCCATGGCGCGCGGGTCGTGCCCGGTGGCCTGGACGACGAGGGCCCGCTGATCGGCGCGGGGCGGTTGGGTTGGGTGGGGCTCGAGGCCGGTGGGCGGGCGTGAACGCGGGGAGCGGGGAACTGGATAGGGCGCGCGTGCGGTCAGCGCCGACGGCCACGCGGCCATCGTCATCGTCATCGTCATCGTCATCGTCATCGTCTTCGCCGGCTTCGCACTGGGCTCGGGACGCGCGCGTCGTCTTGGGGGCGGTGGTGCCGCATCCATCACTCTGGTGGGCGGCGGCCGCGGCGGTGCGACGACTGGCCGCGGCGCGGGTGGTGGCGCCGGCCGCCGTTCCTTCCGCTTCCGGGCGACGAGTACTGGCACTTCCGACTCGTGACGGCTTACGGCGGTGCGGGGGACGGGGACGCACTGACCCCGGCGGATGTGGTGGCCTACCTGCGCTGGTGTCAGAGGGCGCGGCCCCGGCGCGGATAGCCTCTTGCCCGTATGGAGCGGGTGCTCCTCCTGAACGCGACCTACGAGCCGCTGGCGCTCGTCTCGGATCGCAGAGCGGTCGTGCTCCTGCTCGCGGGGCGGGCCGAGGCCGTCGCGATCAGGGATGACTGCGAAGTGTTCCACTCGGCACGGCTCCAGGTTGAAGTTCCTTCCATCGTCCGACTGCGCCACATGATCCGGATCCCGCGCTGGGCGAGGACGCCACCGGTGACGCGCCGCTCGGTCTTGCGCAGGGACGGCGGCTTGTGCGTCTACTGCTCGCAGCCGGCGGACACCATCGACCATGTGATCCCGCGCAGCCGCGGCGGCGCCCACGATTGGTCCAACGTCGTGGCCGCCTGCAAGCGCGACAACCTCCACAAAGGCGACCAGCTGTTGTCGGAATTGGGATGGACGCTGCGCAAGAAGCCCGCGCCGCCGGACGGGCACCTCTGGCGGTTGCGCCACCTGTCGGATGTGGATCCCCTCTGGGAGCCGTATCTCGCCGCGGCCTCCTGAGCTTGCCCTCCTCCCAGAGCTTCTTCGACGTCGAGCGCTTTCCGCCGGGAATCGCGCCGGCTCGTCGTGTGGCGTCAGGTGGACCGGCCCACGCTCGTCCTCGGGAGCACCCAGCCCACGGAGCTCGTGGCCGGTTGGGTTCTGCGCGAGCGTGGGGTGGAGCTGGCCCGCCGGCGCGGCGGGGGAGGGGCGGTGTATCTCGGTCCGGGTGACCACGTCTGGATGGACGCGTGGATCCCGCGAGACGATGTCCTCTGGGACCACGACGTCAGCCGAGCAGCCGAGTGGGTCGGCGCCTGGTGGAGCGCCGCGCTCGAGGAGCTCGGCGCGAGCGGTTTCGCGGTGCACGCGGGGCGCTCGGTCCCCGGCGAGCTGGGCGAGCTCGTCTGCTTCGCTGGCCGCGGCCCGGGGGAGGTCCTGTACGCGGGCCGCAAGGTTGTCGGCCTTTCGCAGTGGCGCAGTCGCGAAGGGCGCGCTGTTCTCCTCCTGCGCGTACCGCCGCTGGGACCCGGCGGCGTTGATACAGCTACTCGACGTCGACGACACGGAGCGGGCGTCCCTCGTTTCGGAGCTGGGCGCTGCCGGGGTCGGTGTGGGGGAGCTCGAGGCGGCGCTCGACGATCTCGACCGAGTCGGGCTGACGCTGGTGGCGTCGTTCGACCGCTGGCCGGGCGGAGGCGCGGCGAGCTCGTAGGAGCGGCGCGGCGGGAGTCCGACCGCCGCGAGGTCGGGCCGGGTGCGGAGGCGGCGGCCTCCCCTGGGTCGGGATGACACGACACGGGGTGTGCCACGGCGGGGGCGGGAGCGGGGGCGAGGGCGAGGGAGCGGGGGAGGGGAGTCCACTTTGATTGCGATTGGGTTGCTTCTGGCTCATAGTGGTTGCCGAGGGGCAGAAAAGGGCGTAAAGTGGTACGAAATGGTGTAAGGGGGCGTCCGAGGACGCAAGCCAGGGAGCGTCGTGGGAGAAACAGCTGGTGGCAGGCTTCGTTGGGAGATACGAGCACTCGCTCGACACGAAAGGCAGGGTGATCCTGCCGGCGAAGTTCCGCCCGCAATTCGAGCGGGGCGGGTACCTGACCCAGCACATCGAGGGCTGCCTCGCCTTGTGGACGCACGGGGAGTTCGAGCGGCAGATGGACGCCATGCAGGAGCGGGCCGCGGCGGGGAAGGCAGACCGGAACCGGGCGCGGCTGTGGGCGTCGACCTCGGCCGAGGTGGAGGTCGACCGGCAGGGACGCATGCCGATCCCCTCCCATCTCCGGGAGTTCGCCGGGCTCGACGGCGACGTGTTGGTCACCGGGGCGATCGACCGGGTCGAGTTGTGGAATCCGACGGCCTTCTCCGAGCGGGTGATGCCGGAGGAGAGCTGGCTGTTGGTCGACGAGGAGGAATGACAGGGACAGAGGGGACGAAGAACAAAGACATCGCACACAGAGACATCGAACTGAGCCGCGGTTGGACCATGTGCAGCTCCTCGACCGGTGTGGTGGGAGGTCACTCCACCCACTCCCACCTCGGTCGCTTGGATCTCCGCCTCCCGCACGACCCGCCAGTCGGGGAGCTGCAGATGGCCGAGCCGAACTTGTTCGAACACATTCCGGTGCTGCGCGACGAGGTCGTCTCTCTGTTCGCGTCGGTGCCGGCCGGGACGGTGGTCGACACCACCGTCGGCGGAGGCGGGCATGCCGAGGCGCTGCTGTCCGCCTACGAGCGACTGCGGCTGTTGGGGTTGGACCGGGACCAGGTGGCGATTGCGGCGGCGGGGGTGAGGCTCGGTCGTTTCGGGAACCGCGTGGCGCTCGTGCAGGCAGCGTTCTCCTCGCTGGGATCGGTCCTGTCGGACGCCGGCATTCGGGTGGAGGGTGGCACCGGCGGCCTTTCGGGCGCGTTGTTCGACCTCGGGGTGAGCTCCCCGCAGGTGGATGTGGCGGAGCGGGGCTTCTCGTATCGAGCGGACGGCCCGCTCGACATGCGGATGGACCAGACCGCTGGCGCCGGCGCGGGCACGACGGCGGGGGAGTTGGTCAACACCCTTCTCGAGGAGGAGCTGGCCGCGCTGTTTCGAGAGAACGGAGACGGGCGGCTGTCCGGTCGCATCGCGAGGGCGGTCGTGGGGGCCCGGCCGTTGACCTCCACGAGGCAACTGGCCGAAGTCGTGGCCGCGGCGGTGCCGGCAGCGGCCCGCCGCAGGGGCCATCCGGCGAGTCGGGTCTTCCAGGCCCTACGGATTCAGGTCAACGACGAGTTGGGTGAGCTGCGATCTGCGCTGCCCGTGGCGCTCTCGTCATTGGCGGTGGGCGGCGTGTGCGCCGTCATCAGCTATCACTCGGGCGAGGACCGCCTCGTGAAGGCGGCGTTTGCCGACGCAGCCTCCGGCGGCTGCGTCTGCCCTCCCGGCATGCCCTGCGTTTGCGGGGCGGTGCCTCGCCACCGGCTCGTGTTCCGCGGCGCCCGCAAGGCGTCCGCGGCGGAGGTGGCGCGTAATCGGCGCGCCGAGAGCGCCCGCTTGCGGGCGATCCTGCGAACGGACGCAGACTGATGGCACCAGCGCAGGCGGCGGCGGCGAAAGCGCCGGCACGCCGGCATGCAGCGGGTTCGGGCGCGCGATCCGGTCGAGCCACAGGGTCGGGTTCGCCGCGTCGTGCTCCGCTCCGGATCGTCGTCCCTCGACGGTCTCGTCACGGGCGGGTCAGCCTCGGTCTCGGCCGCCATCCGAGCCGGGTGCTCAACGTCGTGTCCGCCTCACTGGTGTTGGGTTCGCTCCTGGCGGTTGTCGTCGGGCAGGCGTTGCTCGCCAACGGGCAAGTGCGGCTCTCTGCCCAGCAGAACCAGTTGACCCTGGAGCAGAGTTCGCACCGGCAGGCGGAGTTGGCCGTGTCGGAGTTGGAGACGCCGTCGCGCATCGTGGCCGCGGCGTCGGCGCAGTTGCACATGGTGCGCCCAGCGCAGGTGACCGAACTTCCGTACGTGTCGTTGACGACACCGCTACCGACGCCAAAGGTGACGCCGCGGGCCGGGGCCGTCGCCGGTGACGGCGCCCACGACGGCCGCAGGCGGGACCGCACAGACCACCACGACGTCGACGCCATGAGCCCCACGACCACACAGTCCGGTCGGCGCGCGCGCCCTCGGTCGATTGGCGCCGGGCGATCGGTTGCGGCACGGCCGGGGGGCACGAAGACGACGCGGCCGCTCCGGCCCGCCGCAGGTGGACGGCCGGTGTCGGCCGGACCGGCCAAGAAGACATCGGCGCAAAAGGCACCGGCGCGAACCCATCGCCCGCGGGCGCAGACGGCGCGTCGCCGCCAGCAGGGTTCGTGGGCGTCCGACACCTTCCAGCGACGCCTGCGCCTCGTGCGCATGGTTCTCGCATTGGCGCTCGTCCTCCTGGTGGCACGCCTGGTCGACGTCCAGATCGTGCACGCGGGCGCCTACGAGGCCGCCGCCCGAGGCGAATCCTCGATTTCGGTGTCCCTGCCGTCGCTGCGGGGTGGGATCTACGCGCGGGACGGATCGCCGTTGGCGCTCTCCGTGGCCACCGAGGACGTGGTCGCCGACGACTTCCAGGTGGCGCATCCCGTCCAGACCGCACTGGCGCTCTCACCCCTGCTGAACGTTCCGGTGACGACGCTCGCCGCCCAATTGCACGAGCGATCGGGCTACGTCACTCTCGGGCGCCAGCTTTCCGAGGCCACGGCCCGCAAGATCTCGTCCGACGCCATTCCCGGCATCACACTGATCGCCGACTCAAAGCGTCTGGTGCCCAACGGAAACCTGGCGTCCCCAGTCGTCGGCTTCACCAACGGGGCGGGACAAGGCGCCGCGGGCGTGGAGTACGGGGAGAATCGTCTCCTGGCCGGAGTCGCGGGCAAGGAGACCATCATGGAGTCGCCTTCGGGGGTGGCAATCCCGCAGTCGCCGGTGACGAACCAGACGGGCACGACACCGGGGACCGGGGTGGAGCTGACCATCGACAGCCAGTTGCAGTACGAGTCGGAGCAGGCGCTCGCCAAGGCGATCGAGTCCTCCAACGCCGTGAGCGGCACCGCCGTCGTGATGGACGTGAAGACGGGGCAGATCCTCTCGATGGCCAATCTGGTGGCGAACCACCCGAGCACGAGTGCCGGGCCCGCCGCGACCTCGACCCCGGCCACCGGCCCGAACGGAGTCATTCCCATCGGCCCGCACGACGCGCTCAACGAGGCGGCGACGAACCTGGCCGTCACCCAGCTCTACGAACCGGGCTCCGTGTTCAAGCTCGTCACGTTCTCGGCGGCGCTGCAGGACGGGCTCATCAACCCGAACTCGGTGTTCACCGTTCCGGACCAGATCAAGCTGGACGGCTCGGTGTTCCACGACGCCGAGCCCCACCCCACCGAGTCCCTGTCGGCCACACAGATCCTCGCCCAGTCGTCGAACATCGGAACGTCCGAGATCGCGCAAGGCGTTGGTGAACAGCGCCTCCTGGCGCAGGTCAAGGCCCTCGGTTTCGGCCAGGACACCGGCCTCGACTTCCCCGGCGAGTCCCAAGGTCTTCTCGCGACCCCCGCGCAGTGGGAGCCGACCGACTACGTGTCCCTGCCGATCGGTCAGGTCGACGCGGTCAATGCGTTGGAGGTCCTCGACGCGTACAACACAGTCGCGAACGGCGGGGTCTTCGTGGAGCCCAAACTCGTGCAGGCGACCGTGAGCCCCGGCGGCACCGTCACGCCGACGGCGCCTTCGCCCACCCACGAAGCGATCTCGGCCCCGGTGAACGCCGAGTTGACGAACATGCTCGAGCAAGTCGTCGTGAGCGGGACCGGGACGAGCGCCACCGTTCCTGGCTACACCGTCGCAGGCAAGACCGGGACGGCGCAGATTCCGACGGCGGGGCACGACTCGTACATCCCGGGGGCCTACATGGCCACCTTCGTCGGCTTCGCCCCCGCGTCCAACCCGACCCTCTCCATGATCGTGGTGCTCGACCGGCCGACGCCCATCTTCGGCGGCACGGTGTCGGCCCCCGTCTTCTCGCAGATCATGAGTGACGCGCTGCACCGGTACGACATCCCCACCAGCCCGGGCGCGACGGCGGGCGGCGGCAGCGGTGGCTCAACCCCGCCGTCCGCAGCCAGTCAGGCCCAGGACATCACGTGACCGGGGGTCACACTGGGATTGCGGATGTGACACCGGCACGCCTGGGGCATGCAACGCTGTCGCTGCGATCATGCGACCCGTGGCGATGAACCTGCTCTTTGACGACATCGACGTGCTGGAGTCCGTGGGTGACCCCTCCAGCGTGGATGTCGGCGGCATCTCCCACGACAGTCGGCGGGTGGTCCCCGGGGACCTCTTCTGTTGCGTCCCCGGCCTCGTCAGCGACGGGCACGAGTACGCGGCCGAGGCGGTCGAGCGGGGAGCGGTCGGTCTTCTGTGCGAACACCTCATCTCCGAATTGCTCGACCGCGACGTCGTGCAGACCAGGATCGCCCCCGGGTCGATGCGTCCCGTCATGGCGCGCCTCGCGGCCGCGTTCTACGGACATCCGGCCCGCGAGCTGCTGATGGTGGGCGTCACGGGAACGAACGGCAAGACGACCGTGACCCAACTGCTGGGTGACCTGCTCGGCGCGACGGGACGACCGACCAACGTGGTGGGAACGCTCTCGGGCGCCCGGACGACGCCGGAGGCGACCGAGGTGCAGCGCCTCCTCGCCGGCGTGCGCGACCGTCAAAAGTGGGACGGCCTGCGCCATGCCGTTGCGATGGAGGTATCGAGCCACGCGTTGGCCCAGGCACGAGTAGAGGGCGTGCATTTCGACGTGGCTGTGTTCACCAACCTGAGCCACGACCACCTCGACTACCACGGGTCGATGGAGGCGTATTTCCAGGCAAAGGCAGAGCTCTTCAACTCGCGCCATGCGTTGCGGGGGGTCATCAACGCGGACGATCCGTGGGGCCGGCGCCTGCTCGAGGCGGCGCGCATCCCGGTCACACCGGTGCACCACGCCGATGCGACCGACATCGTTCTACGCCCGGGAGAGACCCGGTTCACGTGGCGGGGGCACCGGATCACGACCACGCTGACCGGTTCGGTCAACGTGGACAACGCCTTGCTGGCTGCAGAAGCCGCGCTGGCCCTCGAGGTGCCGTTCGAGGAAGTGACGGAGGCGCTGGCACATCTCATGCCGGTGCCGGGGCGGCTCCAGATCATCGCGGCGGCCCAGCCTGGGCTCACGGGCGGGGATGGTCCCCCGTTCACCGTGCTCGTCGACTACGCCCACACGCCAGCGGGGCTGGAGGTGGTGCTCGGTGAGGCCAAGGCGCTGGCCCCGGACGGCCGGGTGCTCGTCGTGTTCGGGTGTGGCGGCAACCGTGACCGGGCCAAGCGCCCGTTGATGGGCGGGGCGGCGGCGCAACTGAGCGACCAGGCCTTCGTGACGTCGGACAATCCCCGCGACGAGGACCCGATGGCCATCATCGACGACGTCGTGTCGGGCGTTGCGGGCGGGCGTGAGAACCCCGGGGTGCACGTCGAGGCGGACCGGCGGACCGCGATCCGCCAGGCGCTCGAGCGGGCGCGACCGGGGGACGTCGTGGTCATCGCCGGCAAAGGGCACGAGACGTACCAAGCAGTCAATGGGAGACAGCTGCCCTTCGACGACGCCGTGGAGGCCCGTGCCGCCCTGTCGGAGCGCTTCGGGTCCGAGCCCGGCTCCTGGGTCAGCCGTGCGGTGGCCGGACGTTCGCCGTCCGAGAGCTGACCGCGCGTGCTCGGACTACTGGTCTCGGGGGGGATCGCGCTGTGGCTCGCGATCCTCGACACTCCCTTCGTCATCCGCTACTTCCGCAGCCGTGAACTGGGTCAGCACATCCGGGAGGACGGGCCTGCCACCCACAGCGCCAAGGCAGGGACGCCCACCATGGGTGGCATCGTCATCGTCGGGGCGGTGGTGCTCGGGTACGCCCTCGGCCACATTGGCACGGAGATCAAATTCTCGCGGACGGGCTACCTGGCCGTGGGTGCCGTCGTCGTGTTCGGGCTGATCGGCTACGTCGACGACTACATCAAGATCCACCACCGCCGCAGCCTCGGCCTCAACAAACGCGGGAAGGCGGCGGCGCAGCTCATCGGCGCGCTCGTCTTCGCCGAGCTGGCCGTGCATTGGGCGCACACCTCGACGCAGCTGACCTTCACCCGGACCGGTGTCCTAGACATCAACCTCGGTCAATTCGGATGGGTCGTCTTCGCCGTCATCGTGCTGGTGGGCGCGTCCAACGCCGTGAACATCACCGACGGCGTCGACGGCCTCGCGGCCGGGTCGGGGACCTTCTGCTTCGCCGTCCTCTCCATCATGGGATACTGGATCTTCCGGCACGTGAGCATCTACCAGGTGCTGCCGGCGTCGGCGATCGACCTCTCGCTGGTCTCGGTGGCGCTCGCGGGAGCGTGTACCGGCTTCCTCTGGTGGAACGCCGCACCGGCCCGCATCATCATGGGCGACACGGGCTCGTTGGCCATCGGCGCGGGTCTCGCTGCGGTGTGCCTGCTCCTGAACCTCGACCTCCTCCTCCTGATCATCGGAGGGCTCTTCGTCATGGAGACGCTTTCCGTCATATTGCAGGTCATCAGCTTCCGGGTCTTCGGGCGCCGGATCTTCCGCATGGCACCGATCCATCATCACTTCGAGCTCGGCGGGTGGCCCGAGACCACGGTGATCGTGCGTTTCTGGATCTTGGGCGGGCTGTTCTGCGCGCTCGCGCTGGGCATCTTCTACGGCGACTTCCTCACGGTGGCGAAGTTCACATGACCCTCCGCCACTTGGCCTACGCGCTGGGGAAGAATTGGCGGATGCATCGGGTGTCGGACCGAGCGGCGTGGCGATGACGCAGACCCGCCACGTAATGGCCGCCCACCGACCGGTGACGGGCCGGAGAGGCGGCACCGGGTCAGGCTCGGCTGGCCGGGTCTCCGGCGGCGAGTTGCGCGTGGCCGGCAGGACCGTCCCCACCTCGACGCTCCTCTTGATTGTGGTCGGACTGCTCTGCGTGTTCGGGCTCGTGATGGTGGGCTCGGCCTCTTCGGAGATCTCGATCTCGACCTACGGCACGCCATGGGCGATCCTGATCCGCGAGGCCATGTGGATGGCCATCGGCGTGGTCGTCCTGGCGCTAGCCCTGCGAGTGGACTACCGGCAGCTGCGCCGGCTGAGCTCGCTCCTGTTTCTCGTCACGATGGGGTTGCTGGTGGTCGTCCTCGTGCCGGGTCTCGGGGTGCACGCCGAGGGGTCGAGTCGTTGGATCGGCTTCGGCCAGTTCCGGCTGCAGCCATCGGAGCTGATGAAATTCGCGCTGGCATTCTTCGCGGCGGACTTCATCACCCGTCGTCTAGACGAAGAGGCTACGGACCGGCGGATCATCGGCCCGCTGCTCCTCGTCACCGGCGCCGCCTGCGTACTGATTCTGGCCCAGCCCGACATGGGCACCGCCATGGTCCTGGTGTGCATGATGCTGGCCCTCCTCTTCGTCTCGGGCGTCCGGCTCGGTCCGGTGATGAAGGTGATGGCCGCGTTGGCCGGGCTGGCGCTGATCGTCGCGGTGGCCTCGCCCTACCGCCGGACACGGTTGCTCTCGTTCATCGACCCGTCGGCTCACGGATCGAGCTCGGGGTACCAGGTCATGCAGTCGCTCATCGGGCTGGGGTCGGGGCACCTGCTCGGCGCCGGCCTCGGGGGGGGGCAGCAGCAGTGGGGTTTCCTGCCCAACGCCCACACGGACTTCATCTTCTCGGTGATCGGCGAGCAGCTCGGCATCGTGGGTGCCGTCCTGGTGCTGCTGCTCCTCGCGTCCTTCCTCTGGCTCGGCTTGCGGGCCGCGACCCGTGCACCGGACCGTTTCGGGGGGTTGCTGGCCCTGGGCCTCGTCGCCTGGGTGGCGGCGGAGACGCTCATCAACGTGGGCGCGGTGGTGGGTGTCCTGCCGGTGACCGGTATTCCGCTCCCGTTCATCTCGTTCGGGGGCTCCTCGCTCGTCATCACCATGGCCGCCGCCGGCGTGCTGATCAACGTCGCCCGCCAGGGGGAGGCGACGGGGACACGGTCGGGGGCGCGTGGGGGTCTGTCACTGGCGCTGGCTCCGGCGGAAGGGAACCGAGCCGATGGGAGGGCATCCGACGGAAAGGGAGCTGGGAGGCGTCGTCCGGCGGGTGCCGGCCGCGGTCGGTGAGCGCACGTCGGGGCACCGTCATCGCGGGTGGTGGGACAGGCGGCCACATCGTCCCGTCCCTACAGGTCGCACGGGCCATGGTGGCGCGGGGCCATGCGCCGGACAGCATCGAGCTCTACGGATCGCGCCGGGGCCAGGAGGCGACGATCTGGCCGACGCTCGAGTTCCCCTACACCTTGCTCCCCGGCCGGGGCATCCGGCGCAGCCTCCGGCCTGAGGCGTTCATGGTCAACGCCGGTGCCGTCGCGAGCCTCGTCTGGGCTTGCCTGCGGGCTCTGCGCTCGTTCGTGGTGCGCCGGCCCCGGGCCGTTGTCATGGTCGGCGGCTATGCAAGCTTCCCCGCCGGCCTGGCGGCGGTCCTGACCCGAGTGCCCCTGCTGTCCGTGACCACCGACGCCGTGCCTGGCGCGGCCAACCGCCTGCTCGGACGGTTCGCCGTCGTCAACGCGGTCGCGTTCGAAGGGACCGGACTACCCCGGGCCCATGTCACCGGGACGCCCGTACGGCCCGAGCTGAGGTCATTGGACCGTTCGACGCGGGGACGGGCGCAGGGGCGCAGAGCTCTCGGCCTGCCCGCCGACCGCGAGACGGTGGCCGCGATGGGCGGGTCCCTCGGGGCGTTGCGCATCAACCGGGCCGTCGCCCAATTGGCAGAGGACTGGCCGGGAGGGGAGGGTCGTACCGTGTACCAGGTCGCCGGGCGCCGTGACTACGAGGCGTTCGCCCGGGACGGTACGGGTGCGGCGGAGGGGCGGAGCGACAGCTCGCTTCGCTATCGGGTCGTCCCCTTCGAAGAGCACATGCCCGACCTGTACGCCGCGGCCGACGTCTGCATAGCCCGGGCCGGGGCCATGACGGTCGCCGAGCTCCTCGTCACCGCCGTGCCCTCGATTTTGATCCCGCTGCCGGGCGCGCCGAGAGACCACCAGTCCCGCAACGCCGAGGCCCTCGCCGGCCTGGGCGCTGCCGTGGTGGTCCCCGACCACGAGTGCAACGGCGCCCGCCTGGCCAAGGAGCTCGATGCGCTCTTCTCGGACCCACACCGATTGCAGGCCATGAGCGAGGCGGCTCGGCGGCACAGGCATGCCGACGCGTCGCAACGCGTCGCGGCGCTGGTCGACGCCCATGCCCGCTGACCCCGAAACCATCGACCTCATGGCGCCGCGGCGCATCCACGTGGTGGGCATCGGAGGGGCCGGCATGAGCGCCATCGCGCAGGTCTTGCGGGACATGGGTCACACCGTGACGGGGTCCGACCTGAAGGACTCGCCCGTCGCAGAACGACTGCGCTCCCACGGGATCGCGGTGGCGATCGGCCACCACGCCGAGCACCTCGGCGAGGTCGACGTGGTGACCTATTCCCCGGCCGTGGCCACCGACAACCCCGAACTGGTCACCGCCGCGAGCCGGGGCGTGCGGGTGGCGCCCCGTTCGGAGATGCTCGCCGCAATCTGCGCCACCCGGAAGTGCCTGGCCGTGTCCGGGACGCACGGGAAGACCACGACCGCATCGATGCTCTCCCTGATCCTCGTGGAGGCCGGACTCCGGCCGTCCTTCGTGATCGGCGCGGACGTCAACGAGATCGGCACGAATGCCGTCTGGGACAGCGGAGCGTGGCTCGTCGTCGAGGCGGACGAGAGCTACGGCACCTTCACCGCGATCCGCCCGGACGTGGCCGTGCTGACGAACGCCGAGCCGGACCACCTCGACTACTACGAGACGTTCGACGCGCTGCCGCGCCGCGTTCGACGGGTTCGTCGGCTCGGCGGAGGAAGGGGCCGTCGTGTGCGCCGACGACCCAGAGGCGGCGGCCATCGGACTGGCCCACGGGGCGGTCACGGTCGGGAGCGGTCCCGCAGTGGCGTACCGGATGGAGGACCTCGAGCTCGAGCGGAGCTCGGTGTCCTTCGGGCTGACCGGACCCGAGGGGACGCTCGGCCGGCTGCACGTCGGGGTCCCCGGCCTGCACAACGCTCGCAACGCCGCCGTGGCGGTCGTGGCCGCGCTGCGCGTCGGTGCACCCTTCGAGGCGGCGCGAGCCGCCCTGGCCCGGTTCGCCGGCGTGCCGCGACGCTTCGAGTTCCGGGGCGGGTCGAAGGGCGTCACCTTCGTCGACGACTACGCCCACCTCCCGACGGAGGTACGGGCCGCCCTGGCCACGGCGCGGACGGGCGGCTGGGCCCGCGTCGTCGCCGTGTTCCAACCGCACCGCTACTCGCGCACGGCCCGGCTGGCCGAGCAGTTCGGCACCGCCTTCTCCGACGCCGACCAGCTTGTGGTCGCCGACGTCTACGGCGCGGGGGAGCGCGCCGTCCCAGGGGTCTCGGGCCGGCTCGTCGTCGACGCCGTCCGCACGGCGGACCCCCGGCTGCCGGTCACCTACGCCCCCGGGTGGGAGGAGCTGGCGCGGCGTGGTCGGCGCGCTGCTCCAACCAGGCGACCTGTGCCTCACCCTGGGCGCGGGAGACCTCACCGCCCTGCCCGACGTCCTGCTCGAGTCCGCGGAGTGGTGATGGCGGCCGGCGTCGCACACGGAGAGGCGGTGCGCGCCCTGGCCCACCGGTTGGGCGACCGGGCGACGACGGGGAAACCGCTCGGACCGCTCACCACGTACGGCGTGGGCGGGCCGGCCGCGCTCTTCGTGGAGGTGGAGCACCCGGCCGATCTGGCGGCTTTCCAGAGCGCGGTGCGCGACGTGGTGGGGGAGGAAAGTGGGCGGGACGGCGGCCCCGGGATCTTCGTCATGGGACGGGGCTCGAACCTGCTCGTCGCGGACAGCGGCTTCGACGGGGTGGTGGTGCATCTCGGCGCGGGCTTCGCCGGATTGGAGCTGCCCCACCGCGGCGACCCGGCGGCCTCGCCAGGGCCCGAGGGGTCGACGGTGGTGCGGGCCGGGGGTGCGCTGGCGCTGCCGGTGCTGGCGCGGCGGGTGGCGGACGCGGGCTGGTCCGGCCTCTCGTGGGCGGTCGGCGTGCCCGGGTCGGTCGGCGGCGCGGTGCGCATGAATGCGGGAGGGCACGGCTCGGACATGGCGGCCTGCCTCGCCCGCTACAGCTGGGTGGACCTGGCCGGCGAGGACGGTGGCACGGACGACGTGACGCGCCTGACCTACGGGTACCGCACCTCGTCGGTGACCCCGACGCAGCTGGTGGTGCAAGCAGAGCTCGTGGTCACGCCGGGATCGGCCGAGGAGGAACGGGCGGCGGTGTCCTCCATCGTCTCCTGGCGCCGCGAGCACCAACCCGGAGGAGGCAACGCCGGCTCCGTCTTCACCAATCCGGAGGGTGACTCAGCCGGCCGGCTCATAGAGGAAGCGGGGCTCAAAGGGTTCCGCCTGGGGACGGCGCACGTGTCGGAGAAGCACGCCAACTTCATCCAGGCCGACAAGGGCGGGCGGGCCGACGACGTGCGGGCGCTCATGGCCCACGTGCGCGGGGTCGTCGAGGAACGCTGCGGCGTGCGGCTGGCGGTGGAGGTCCGCCTCTTGGGCTTCGGCGACGGGAAGACTGGCGCGGTGGCCGACGGCGGGACGGGGGGCGGGCGGTGACCCCCGGCGAGGGTGCGCCGGCGGGCAGCGGCGAGCGCCGGGTGCGCATGGATCCGCGACTGTTGGCGCGGCGCACCGCCGTTCTCCGGGAACAGGGCCAGCGGCGTCTGCTCGTGCTAGTGGCGGCGGTCTTCGCCACGCTGCTGATCGTGGCCGGGTGGTTCGCGCTGCACTCCTCGCTTTTCGCGGCGCGCGCCCTGACGGTCACCGGGAACCTGCACGAGTCCGCAGCACAAGTGCTGACGCAGGGAGGCCTGGTCGGTCATCCCGCGCTGCTCGACGTGAACGCCGGCGCGGTCTCGGCGCGCATAGAACGGCTGCCGTGGGTCCTGTCGGCGGCAGTGCACATCTCGTGGCCCGACGGTGTGCACGTGGCCGTGACCGAGGAGACGCCGCGCTTCGCAGCGAGCGAGCCCGGTGGCCGTTGGGCGACGCTCAGCGCGGACGGCCGCGTGCTCTCTGTGGCCACGGCGCGTCCGCCGGGCCTGCTGCTCTTGACGGTGCCGGCGGCGCCCGGCGCGCCGGGGACGTGGCTCGTGGCGCGGGACGCCGCCGGCCTGCGGGTCGCGGGCAGCCTCCCGGTCTCGTTCGCGGCGCAAGTGACCGGGGTGACCGTGGAGCCGCAGGGCTGGGTCCAACTGGCGATGACGACGCCCGTCCTGGTGAACATCGGGTCGGCCTCCCAATTGACCGAGAAATACGAGGACGTCTCCTCCATTCTGGCCGGCGCGACCCTGCACAATGGGGATGTGATCGACGTCAGCGTCCCGGACGCTCCGACGGTGAGCGCGACGTGACGTAGGATGCTTGATCTGCCTGAACGCCCCCCCGTATGGTGGAGTCACGTTGCCGGGCTGTGAACATCAACCTTCCCCAGAGGTTCAGGGAGCGGGCGATGACCGCACCCGCCCGGCGGCGGAGGGCGGCACCTATCAGCGAGCGACCGGTCTTCAGGGAGTCACCGGACGGCGACAGACGCGGAGACGAGGAACGACATGACGACCGTGCCTACCCAAGGCAACTACCTGGCAGTCATCAAGGTGGTCGGCATCGGGGGCGGAGGGGTCAACGCCGTCAACCGGATGATCGACTCGGGACTCCGCAACGTCGAGTTCATCGCCGCCAACACCGACGCGCAGGCGTTGCTGATGAGCGACGCCGATCTCAAGCTCGACGTCGGCCGTGAACTCACACGGGGGCTCGGCGCCGGGAGCGATCCCGAGATCGGCCGCCAGGCGGCGGAAGAGCACCGGGTCGACATTGAGGAGGCGCTGCAGGGCGCAGACATGGTCTTCATCACCGCGGGCGAGGGCGGCGGTACGGGCACCGGCGCGGCGCCCGTCGTGGCGGAGATCGCGAAGGCGCTCGGTGCGCTCACGATCGGCGTCGTGACGCGGCCCTTCACATTCGAGGGCCGGCGGCGCTCGATGCAGGCGGAGAAGGGGATACAGGAGCTGAAGGAGAAGGTCGACACGCTCATCGTCATCCCCAACGACCGGCTGCTGACCGTCTCGAACGAGAAAACGAGCATGGTGAACGCGTTCAAGATGGCCGACGAAGTCCTTCTGCAGGGCGTGCGCGGCATCACCGACCTCATCACCGTCCCCGGCCTCATCAACACCGACTTCGCCGACGTGAAGA
This sequence comes from uncultured Acidimicrobiaceae bacterium, assembly GCA_963808355.1. Taxonomy (GTDB): domain Bacteria; phylum Actinomycetota; class Acidimicrobiia; order Acidimicrobiales; family RAAP-2; genus Bog-473. The sequence continues at coordinate 557,889 of CAWEFL010000002.1, read as the reverse complement.
TGGTGATGATCAACGCCGGCACCGCCATCATGGGCATCGGCTCGTCGATCGGCGAAGGGCGGGCGGCCAACGCCGCCCGTGCGGCCATCACCTCGCCGTTGCTCGAGGCCTCCATCGACGGGGCGCGGGGAATCCTCCTGAACATCGCGGGCGGCTCCGACCTGGGCCTGTTCGAGGTCAACGAGGCCGCCGAGATCATTCACGGCGTGGCACACCCCGACGCCAACATCATCTTCGGCGCGGTCATCGACGACAACATGGGCGACGAGGTCCGGGTCACGGTGATCGCGGCCGGGTTCGAGCGTTGGGAGGACGGCAGCGGGACGTCGAGGGTCGCCGATCGGGCGTCGTCGATCTTCGCCACGCCCGAGCCGGTCGACATCTTCGCCGACGCCACCGGAGGGGCGGAGGAGGAGCTCGACCTGGGCGACGACGATTTCGACGTCCCCTCCTTCCTCCGCTAGCGACGAGGTCGCGGCGCGGCTCAGCGCCGTGCGCGCACGGATCGCGCGCGCGGGCGGCGATCCGGGGGCGGTCCGCGTCGTCGGGGTCACCAAGGGGTTCGGTGCCGACGCCGTACGGGCGGCGCTGGGCGCGGGGTTGCGGGACCTGGGAGAGAACTACGCCGCGGAGCTCGTGGCGAAGGCCGAGGAGTCAGGCCCGGAGGGCGGGGCGGTGTGGCATTTCCTCGGCGCGATCCAGCGCAACAAGGTGGCGGCGCTGGCGCCGGTCGTCGGGGTCTGGCAAAGCGTGGCCCGTGAGGCGGAAGGGGCACGGATCGCGCGCTTCGCACCGGGCGCCGCGGTCCTGGTGCAGGCGGACGTCACGGGGCTTGCGGGCCGCAACGGCTGCCGCACGGAGGGTGTGCCCGGGCTCGTGGACCGGCTCCGCGCGTTGGGGCTCGACGTGGTCGGGCTGATGACGGTGGCGGCGCCGGGTCGGGCCGCGGCCGCGTCGGCGTTCGGGGAGGTGACGCGGCTGGCCGACCACTTGGGGCTCCGGGAGCGGTCGATGGGCATGAGCGACGACCTGGAGGAGGCGGTGGCGGCCGGCTCGACCATGGTGCGCGTCGGGCGGGCGCTCTTCGGGGACAGGCCGCAGGCTGCGCCAGGGGCCCGTTGAGGCGTCGGGCGGTGCGACCGGCGGTGTTCCGGGGCCGGACCGGGCTGCCGAGCAGGCACTACGCTGTCCCGGGACAGGAGAAGGTATGGCACCCTCGTTCATGAAGAAGACCATGGTGTATCTCGGCCTGCTCGACGACGAGTACGACGAGTACGACGACCTGGAGGACCGGGCCCCGCGGGGGTTCACGTCCGCCCCGCGCGTCGAGCCGCGGGCTCCCGAATACGAGCAGGCCGAAGAGTTCAGCGGGGGCATGAGCAGGGTCCGCACCATCCCGCGGGAGTCTGCTGTGCCCAGCCAGCCCCGGTCGCAGCCGAACGCCGTGGCCCCCCGTCCGACGCCCGTGCGGCCCGTCCCCGTGGACACGTCCATCAACCCCACCGCGGCCTCGTCCTCGGCCCGGGTGCACGTCGTGGCGCCGTCGAGGTTCGGCGATGCCAAGGAGATCGCCGACCGCCTAAAGGACAACCGTCCGGTCATCGTCAACCTCCAGATGGCCGACCGGGACCTGCAGCGCCGGATGATCGACTTCTGCAGCGGCGTCACCTACGCCCTGTCCGGAGAGATGGAGAAGGTGGCCGACCAGGTCTTCTTGCTGACCCCGACGAATGTCAAGGTCTCGGACGAGGAACGGCAGCGTCTGGCCGACCGCGGCTTCGGGCGCGACTAGACCCGGTACCCTCGCCGGGTAGTGAATCTCTTCCACCTCCTGGCGTGGCTGATCGAGGCCTATATCTGGCTCATCATGTTCCCCTACGCGATCTTGAGCTGGTTCCGGATCCAACCGGGGTCGACGCTGGCGAGGATCCAGTTTTTCCTCTACCGGGCGACCGAGCCCGTCCTACGCCCGGTGCGGAGAGTCATCCGGCCCATGGGTGGTCTGGACTTCTCCTTCCTGGTGGTCATCCTGGTGGCGCAGATCGTGCTGGTCCCGATTCTGCTGCGTTGACCAACGGGGCCCTCCCTGGAAGGTACGGAGGGGAAGGGTAGACTCCCCCGTCATGGACAGTTCACCGGCCTCTTCTTCGATTCTCGACACGCTCCGGACGGTTGAGTTCCGCCTCGGCTTGAAGGGCTACAACGTCGACGAAGTCGACGAGTACCTCGACAAGGCCGCCCAGGAGGCCGAGGGCCTCCAGGACCACGTGCGCCAGCTCAACGAACGCTTGCGTCAGGCGAGTGAGCGGATCGCCCAGCTCGAGCGCGACAAGCGTGCGGCCCCTGCGGCGGAGGGCGAGGAGGCGCCGGCCGCGGCCTCGGCGGAGGCGCGCCTGTCCGACGAGACGCTCCAGCGGACGTTGTTGTTGGCGCAGAAGTTCGTCGACCAAACCAAGCGGGAGAGCGAGGCCGAGGCGGCGGCAGTCGTCGCGCGGGCCGAGGAGTCGGCGCGGGCCACCGTGGCGGCGGCCGAGCAGGCGGCGGCACAGATGCAGGCCGACACCCACCAGAAACTGCGCGAGGAGGTCTCGCGCTTGGAGGCGACGCGCACCGGGCTCGCCACCGACGTCGAGAGCATGGCGCGGCACTTGGAGTCGGAGCGCAACCGGTTGCGCGGTGCGCTCTCCGAGATCCTCAAGTGGGTCGACGACAACGTGCAGCCCGCCAACTCGCTCATGGGCGTGCGGCCCAAGGGTGACCGTCAGCCGGACACGGGCGAGACGGGTGAGAGCGCGGGTGCCGGTGAGAGCGGTCCGCCCACGATGAACCTTCACGACGTCTCCGGCGCGGCCGTCTCGGGCGCGCCGAGCTCGCTGTAGCGAAGCGCTCCGGCGCGGCAGGCCTCTCGGCTCGGGGGGTCGCCGGGGTATTGCCCCACCTCCTGGGGTTCCGGTAACGTCACCCGCTCCTTGGGCGAGGTCGTCGCCCGGGAACCGGCCATTTTCACGTGGTCAAGGCCATTTCACGTGGTCAAGGAGGAGACGATGACCCCAGCGAGCAAGGGCACCCCGGCGAAGAGGGCGCCCGGATCGCGTCCCGGGGCGGCGAAGAAGGCCGTGGCGGGGAATAAAACGTCGCCGAAGTCAGTTGCGGCCCAGGTCCGTTCCGCCCAGAAGAAGGCAGGGTCCGTGAAGAAGGCAGCTCCGACATCGAAGAGAGCCGCTCCGGCCGCGAAGAAGGCGCCGGCAGCCAAGAAAGCGGCGACAGGGGGCGCGGCTGCGAAGAAGGCGGCTGCGTCGTCGAGGAAGACCGCGTCTGCGACGAAGCCGGCCGCGAAGAAGGCCGCACCCGCAGCGAAGAAGGTACCGGCGAAAGTGGGCGCGGCGGGCGCGACGGGAAAGAAGGCGGCTGCGTCGTCCAAGGGCGCCGCCGGCACCACGTCGGCCAAGAAGGCCACCGGGCCCGCCACCAAGAAGACGGAGGCGCCCGCCAAGCCGGCGTTCACGCCGAAGCCGAAGGCGCCCGCCCCGGTGCGGCCCAAGACCGGCCCCTACGCCAAGGACCAGAAGTTCCTCGACGAGGTCAAGGAGCTGCTGGTGGCGGAGCGGGCCATCTACCAGGAGCAGGCAACCTCGCTGCGCGCGGAAGCCGACTCTCTCGCCCTGGAGCGCGAGCCCGGGGACGTGCAGTTCGACGAGGAGTCCGGTGAGGGCGGGACGGTCACGGTCGACCGGGAGCGGAACCTGGCGCTGTCGGGGCAGGCCACCTTGGCCGTCGAGGAGATCGACGATGCCCTGGCCCGGATCGTGGACAAGACGTACGGCTACTGCGAACGCTGCTTCCAGCCGATCCCGAAGCCGCGCCTCCGCGCGTTGCCCTACGCGCGTCTCTGCGTGGCCTGTAAGAGCGGGGGCCTGTCGCGTCGCTGACCCGGCCGCGGGTTCTGGCCTTCGCCATCGCCGCCGGCGTGCTGGTGGCTGATCTGATCAGCACGTCGATCGCCGTCGACCACATCCACGACGTGCGCCATGTCTGGGGGCCCTTCGGGCTGGCGCTCACGTTCAACTCCGGCTTCGCGTTCAGCCTCTTCAGCGGGCGGGCGGCAGCGGTGTCGGTGTTGCTGTGCGTTGGGATGGTGGTGCTGGCCGTATTGGTGGCTCGGGTACGGACGCTGGCGCTGGCCATCGGGGGAGGCCTCGTGCTGGGCGGTGCGCTGGGAAACCTGGTTGAGCGGCTGTTCGGTGGGCACGGCGGACAGGTCCCCGACTTCATCACCCTCACGCACTGGCCCACCTTCAATGTGGCCGATGCCTGCGTGACGGTCGGCGTCATCGTCGTGATCGTCGCGCTCCTGTTCGGGCGGGAGCACGAGTCTCAGGAGCACGAGGTCGCGTCGTGAGAGGGGAGATGGCCGAGGGCGATGGCGAAGAGGTGACGACGGAGGTACCGGCATTGTTGGGCGGCGTCCGGGCCGACCGGGGGGTCTCGATGGTCGCCAACGTGTCGCGCGCCGCGGCCGCACAGCTGATTGAGCAAGGCCGCGTGCTGATCGACGGCCAGCCGGTGCGTCGCGGGCGAAGCACGCTGCGCCAGGGCACGACGCTCACGGTCCGTCTGCCGCGTGGTGGCCCGTCTGGGGTGGCGGCCGAACCGTCGGTCGGCTTCGGGGTGGTGCACGCCGACGACGCCGTCGTGGTGGTGGACAAGCCGGCTGGCCTGGTGGTGCATCCGGGGGCGGGGCACGGGACAGGCACGCTCGTGGGCGGGCTCCTGGCGCAGTTCCCCGACCTGGGGGAGTTGGTGCGTGAAGGCGTGTGCCCGCCGGACCGGCCCGGCATCGTGCACCGGCTCGACAAAGGGACGTCCGGGCTACTCGTCGTGGGCCGGACCGCCGATGCCTTTCGCGCCCTGGTCGCGCAGCTGGCGGAGCGCACGATGACGCGCCGCTATCTGGCGCTGGTGGCGGGCGAGGTGGCCGAGGATCGGGGCGAGGTGGAGGCGCCCATCGGACGGTCGGCACGCACGCCGACCAAGATGGCGGTGTCGGCCGGCGGCAAGCCGGCGCGGACCTCCTACACGGTCGTGGAACGGCACCGTGGGGACGCACCGGTGACGTTGCTCGAGGTCTCGCTGGAGAGCGGGCGCACCCACCAGATACGAGTGCACATGGCCGCAATCGGCCATCCGGTCATCGGCGACACGCGCTACGGCACCCCGGGTCGTCGTTTGCCGTCCGGCCGCTTCTTCCTGCACACGTTCCGCCTCGCGTTCATGCATCCCGTGAGCGCCGTCGCGATGGAGTTCACGACCCCGCTCCCGGATGAACTCGAGCGTTATTTGGAGGGCTTGGACGGTTCGGAGGACTCGCTCCTGCGGTAGCCCGGGCTTGGACGACGCTCCTCGGGGAGGAGGGAGCCTCAGGCGGCTTGGTGCACGCCGACGATGCCGGCGTCGTCGGAGAGGGCTGCCAGCGCTTCCTCCTCGGCCCGGCGGACCCGGCGCACGCCGACGCCGAGGCGCTCGGCGCACGACTGGAGCGAGGCCGGCGAATCGCCGTCGAAGCCGAAGCGCAGGCGGAGCACGTCGCGCTGCAGGCCGGGAAGACGCTCCACCGCGTCACGCACCCGGTCGTACACCATGGTCTGTTCGACCTCCCCCGCGAAGTCCGTTTCGTCGGGGGCGACGAGCTCTCCCAGGGAGGTCGACGAGTCGAGCGCGGCCGGCTGGTCCAGCGACGCGGTCACACGGGCGACGCCGTCGAGCGCCTCGCGCTCCTCCGCGGTCAGGCCGGTCGCCTCATCGAGCTCTGCCTCGGTGGGAGCCCGCCCGAGCGTGGTCGCCAACTCGGCCTTGGTCAGTTCGAGCCGCTGGATCTGTTCGCCCACTTCGAGGGGGATGCGGATGGTCCGACCGTGCTGCTGTACGGCGCGTTGGAGCGCCTGGCGGATCCACCAGGTGGCGTACGTCGAAAAGCGGAAGCCACGCTCCCAGTCGAACTTGTCGACGGCCCGCATCAGGCCGAAGGTGCCCTCCTGAACCAGGTCGGCCATGTCCACCCCCCGGTCCTGGTAACGCCGGGCCCAGTGGACGACCAGACGCAGGTTGGCGGCGACCATCTGCTTGCGCGCGGTCTCGTCACCCGCCGCGACCCGCTTCGCCAACTCGACCTGCTGCTCGTGGTCGGGCATCGGGAATTGGTCGAGGTCGCGCAACATCAACCCCAACGTGTCCGCTGTGCTCACCGCGCTCTTCATCTTCGCTCCAGACGCTTTTATCTCTCTCTCAGTCGTACGTACCCGGACGAAACCGGGATGAACCCGACAGGTACAACCGCGGGCCCGCCCGGATCATTCCATCGGGGTGTTCGCAGGATGGTGGGCCTGTCGGGGCCGGCCCGCCGGGGGGCGGGATAGGCGGGGGCGCGGGCAGGGGATCGAATCCGCCGCGCTGGGTGGACCGATCGGTCCGGTTGCGCCCCGAAGGAGGCCCGTGGTGGTCTACCTCCCGTGCCTCCACGGATGGTGCTGATCAGACACGGCCAGACCGAGTGGTCCAAAAGCGGACGGCACACCGGCCGCAGCGACCCGCCCCTGCTGGAAGAAGGGTGCCGCCAGGCCGAGCAGGCCGGCGAGATGCTGCGGTCCCACGGCTTTGCGCAACTCGACCAGGTCCTGACCAGCCCTCTGCGCCGCGCTGCTGAGACCTGCACGCTCGCGGGGTTCCAGGGACAGCCGGACCCCGATCTCGTCGAATGGGACTACGGCGAGTACGAAGGCCTGACGTCGGACCAGATCCGCGGCGACGCCCCGGCTGGACGTTGTGGAAGGACGGGGTCCCCGACGGCGAGCGGGCGTCGGACGTCGCCCGAAGGGGCGACCGGGTGATCGCCAAGGCACTCGCGTGCGAGAGCGACACCCTGTGTTTCGCCCACGGGCACGTCCTGCGCGTCCTGGGCGCCCGCTGGCTGGGGCTCCCTCCTGTGGCCGGGGGCCTTCTCCTCCTGTACCCCGGGCACCTCTGCGTGCTGGGCTGGGAACGCGAGGCGCGAGCGATCGAGTTGTGGAACCGGTCTCCCGGCTAGGAAAGGCCGCGGCCGCGGCCCCGGCTCAGACGGTGGCGACGACGTTGCCGCGGGCCCGGGCCACCATGTCGGCCAGGCTGTACGACTGGAGGTAGGTGCGAATCGTCTCGCCGACGTCGGCCCACACCGCCAAGAGGACACACTGCCCTTCGTGGTCACACGCGCCGTTCTGGTGGGGCTCGCCGAAGTCGCCCGCCGCGATCGGCCCGTCGACGGCCGACACGATCTGCGCGAGCGAGATGTCCTCGGGCGGGCGGGCCAGGACGTAGCCGCCGCCGACCCCACGCTTGGAGCGGACCAGGCCCGCGCCCTTCAGCGCCAGGAGGATCTGCTCGAGGTAGGGCTGCGGCAGGCCCGTTCGCTCCGCGATGTCGCGCACGGAGGTCGGCGTGTCGGCGCCGTGCAGCGCGAGAGAGAGGAGTGCCCGGCTGGCATAATCGCCCCGCGTCGAAACCCTCACGGATGCGGATGCTACCGGGATGCAGCCGTTCGGAGTGGATGCCCCGTGCACCGACAGCCCGCCGGCGCACGAAGGACGCTCGAAGCGTGCACCGAGCGGCCCGCCCGCAGGCTCCGATGGAGAATGAGGTCTCGGGCACGGGGCAAGGGCCCACCAGGGCCACCCCACGGTGGTCGTAGGGTGGGACCCGTGACCGAGCCTCCGGGATCCGAGGCGGTGCTGGTGGAGGCACGCCAGGAGGACCTGCGCCCCGCAGAGGGGCCGCGGGCGCCGTTCATGCCGGACTACGCCGGCGCCGGCCTCCAGGCCGTGATGCCCGCGCTGCTCGCGCACCTGACGCGGGGGGCGGCGCTCCCGACATGGTTCCCCGCCCCGGTGGCCGGGGCCAGCCAGATCGTCCTCCTGGTCCTCGATGGCCTCGGGGCGGAACAGCTCCAAAGTCGCGCACCGCTCGCACCCGTGCTCTCGTCGGGCGAGGGCCGGGCCATCACCTCCGTCGCGCCGTCGACGACCGCCACTGCGCTGACGACGCTGGTGACGGGGACGGTGCCTGCGGCCCACGGTGTCGTGGGCTACCGGGTCGCGCTCGACGGAAAGGTCATGAACGTCCTGCAGTGGTCGCTCGACGGAGTGGACGCCCGGGTGAAGGTGCCCGCACACGTGTTCCAACCTTGTTCGTCGTTCCCCGGCGCGACAGCGCCCGTGCCCGTGGTGACGCGCAACGACTACGGGCCCACCGGGTTCACCGCCGCCCATCTCGGGCCGGCGGAGCTGCACCGCTGGTACACGCCAGCGGGGCTGGTGACCGGGGTGCGCCAGCTCGTCACCGCGGGCGCACCGTTCGTGTACGCCTACTACGAGGGCATCGACAAGGTGGCGCACGCGCAAGGGCTGGGCGAGCATTACGACGACGAGCTGCGCGCCGTCGACCGTCTCGTCGCCGACGTGCTCGACGTGCTCCCCGTGGGTACTGCCCTCGTGGTGACCGCCGATCACGGGCAAGTCGACGTCGGCTCGTCCATCGCGGTCCTCGGGCCTGAGATCATGCGGCACGTCAGGCTGATCAGCGGGGAGGGCCGCTTCCGCTGGCTCCACGTGTCACCCGGCGCGACGGCCGACGTGACCGCGGCTGCTGGGGAGCTCTACGGGGACGAGGCCTGGGTGCGGACGCGGCGAGCAGGTGATCGACGACGGATGGCTGGGCGGGGTTCCTTCGCCGACGGTGACGGCACGGCTCGGTGACGTGGCGCTGGTGCCGTTCGCTCCCATGGCCTTCCTGGACCCGGCGGACGTCGGCGAGCTGCGCCTGAAAGCCCGCCACGGGTCGCTCACGGCCGAGGAGATGCTGGTGCCGCTGCTCGCGTGGTCCGGCGGTTGAGGAGTGGGCGACTTCGCGGACAGGCGGCCAGTTGCGGAGCTGAGACGGCAAGCAGGTAAGGAACTGCGTGACAACATGAGCGTGGGAACCCCAGAGCAGGCTTGGACGGCATGGTGAGTGATCCGACAGACGCGGAAGCACGGCCGGGTGGGTCCGATGCCGTCGCCCCGGACGAGGTCCTGGATGCTGGGCGGCCCGGTCCGCCGGGAGGGCCCGACGGGAAGAACACCGACGGTGAGGAGCGGTCGACCGAGTCGGTCAACGAGCCGGCGAAGGTGCTGCGCATCGGCTCCATGGTCAAGACGTTGCTCGACGAAGTGCGGGCGGCGCCGCTGGACGACAAGAGCCGGGTGCGCCTGCGTGAGATTTACGAGCAGTCGATCCACGACCTGTCCGAGGGCCTGTCGCCCGACCTGATGGCCGAGCTCGAGGCGCTGGCGCCGCCGTTCGACTCGGTCGCGCCGAGCGACGCTGAGCTGCGCATCGCGCAGGCGCAGCTGGTGGGGTGGCTCGAAGGATTGTTCCACGGGATCCAGGCCACGCTCATGTCGCAACAGATGGCGGCCCGAGCCCAGCTCGAGGAGATGCGCCAGCGGGGCCTGCCCTCGGCGGGAGAGACGGGGCGGACGGGGGCGTACCTGTGACGAGCACGGCGTGAGCGAGGAGGCAGGGGTCGGGCACCCTCCCCCGGGCACGCGCCTACCCGCAGCCACAGCGGGGGTACCCGCCTCCAGACCCGCCAGCGGGACCGCCCAGCTATCCGAGTGGTGCCGCTAAGCCGCCCGGCGCCTCCGGCTCGCCCGAGAGCGCGCCGTACGCCACCTGGGTGGTGCGGTTGGGCGGCTACCTGATCGACGCGGTCATCTTCCTGGTCATCGGGGTGATCCTCTACCTGCTGTTCCGGCACAGCCAGGCGCTGGACGTGCACCTGATGGCCCGGAAAGGCACCAGGCGGCGGAGCTTCTCGGCCGTCCCCTTCCTCATCGCGGGGGCCCTGTGGGCCCTCTACGGCACGGTGCTCATCGGCGGCCGGCGGGTCCAGACGGTCGGCATGATGGCCGCTCGGGTCCGGGCCGTGGGGGCCGAGGACAGGGACGGACTCGGCTACGGCCGTGCGTTCGGCCGGGCGCTGGTGGAGGGGGTGCTCCGGCTCATCAACCTCGTCTTCTTCCTCCTCGGGCTGGTCTGGATCCTCGACATGCTCTTCCCGCTGTGGGACAAACGGCGCCAGACCCTGCACGACAAGGCCGTCGGATCGGTCGTCATCCGGACCCGTCCACCGGGATAGTGTCGGCGGACCGGGAGGGAATCACACCGGTGTAAGTTCGTGGCGAAAGGAGGACCGGTGTCGGAGCGGTCGTTTACGCATCTGCACACCCACACCGAGTTCTCCATGCTCGACGGCGCCGCCCGGGTGGGGGACCTCGTGGCGGGGGCGGTCGCGGACGGCCAGCCGGCGCTCGGCATCACGGACCACGGGAACATGTACGGGGTCCTCGACTTCTACAAGGCGTGCCGCGAGCAGGGGATCGTGCCCATCATCGGCACCGAGTCGTACATGGCGGCCGAGACGCGCCACGAGCGACCCGTACGCCGCGGCAAGGTGGACGACACGGGCGGGGACGCCGAGGGAGGGCAGAAGCTCTATTACCACCTGACGTTGCTGGCCGAGACCGTCGAGGGCTACCGCAACCTCATGCAAGCTGTCCTCGGCGGCGTATCTCGAGGGCTACTACTACAAGCCGCGCGTCGACTGGGAGCTGCTCGAGCGCCACTCGGGCGGCCTGATCGCCACCACGGGGTGCCTCGGCGGCGTCGTGCTCCAGTCGCTGCTGGCAGGCGATGCGGCAGGAGCCGAGCAGAAGGCCGCCCGGCTGCAGGACATCTTCGGCAAGGACAACCTCTTCGTCGAGTTGCAGGATCACGGCATCGCCGCCCAGCACAGGACCAACCCGCAGCTGATGGAGATCGCCCGCCGCCTGGGGGCGCCGGTCCTGGCGACGAACGACAGCCACTACACGCACCGGGAGGACGCGGTGGCGCACGACGCGCTGCTGTGCGTACAGACCGGCGCGCTGCTCGCCGACGCCAACCGGTTCAAGTTCGAGGGTACCGAGCACTACCTCAAGACCGCAGCCGAAATGCGCCACCTCTTCCGCGACGTGCCCGAGGCGTGCGACAACACGCTGCTGATCGCCGAGCGGGCCGATGTGCAGATAGAGCTAGGCAAGCCGAGCCTGCCCGAGTTCCCCGTGCCCGAAGGCTTCGCCGGCGAGCGTTACGAGGACCGGGCCCTGGCGTACCTGCGTGACCTGACCATGCGGGGGGCACGGGAGCGCTACGGGGACCCGGTCCCGCCCGAGGTGGTGGCGCGCCTGGACTACGAGCTCGGCGTCATCGGGAACATGGGCTTCGCCGCGTACTTCCTCGTGGTGTGGGACCTCATCCGCTTCGCCCGTGAGTCCGGGATCCGGGTCGGCCCCGGGCGCGGGTCGCGCGGCCGGCTGCTGCGTGGCCTACTGCCTGCGCATCGTCGACCTCGACCCCATCCGGTACGACCTCCTCTTCGAGCGCTTCTTGAACCCGGGCCGCAAGCAGATGCCCGACATCGACATGGACTTCGACGAGCGGTACCGCGCCGACGTGATGCGCTACGCCGCGGAGAAGTACGGCAGCGACCGGGTGGCGCAGGTGATCACGTTCTCGACGATCAAGGCGCGGGCAGCCGTGCGCGACGCGGCCCGGGTGCTGGGCAAGCCCTATGCGGTGGGCGACCGCATCGCCAAGGCCATGCCCCCGCTGATCATGGGCCGCGACACGCCGCTGCGCGCCTGCCTCGAACGGACCGAGGGGTACGAGGACGGCTTCGCCACAGCGGGCGAGCTGCGCACCATGCACGAGACCGATCCCGAGGCGAAGGAGGTGATCGACGTCGCGCTCGGACTGGAAGGGCTGCGGCGCCAGGACGGGATCCACGCGGCGGCAGTCGTCATCTCCCGCGACCCGCTGACCGACTATCTGCCGATCCAGCGCAAGCCGGACGCCGGCGGCGATCCCGAGGATGCCCCGATCGTCACCCAGTACGAAATGCACGGCGTCGAGGACCTCGGGCTGTTGAAGATGGACTTCCTCGGCCTGCGGAACCTGTCGGTGATTGAGCGCAGCCTCGACCTGGTGTCGGAGGCCAACGGCGCGCGGCCCGACATCGACCGGGTGCCCCTGGACGACGAGGCGACGCTGGCGCTCCTGCGGCGGGGGGAGTCCGTCGGCGTGTTCCAGCTCGAGGGCGGCCCGATGCGCACGCTGATGCGCGCGTTGGCGCCCGACATCGTTCGACGACGTGGCCGCGTTGGTCGCGCTCTACCGGCCGGGGCCGATGGCGGCGAACATGCACAACGACTACGCCGACCGCAAGAACGGCCGCAAGCCGATCACCTACGCGCACGAAGACCTGGAGCCGATCCTGGCCGACACTCAGGGCCTGATGATCTACCAGGAGTCGATGATGCGGGTGGCCCAGAAAATCGCCGGCTACACGCTCGAGGAGGCGGACAACCTGCGCAAGGCGTGCGGCAAGAAGATCCGCAAGCTGCTGGCCGCCGAGCGGGAGAAGTTCATTGCGGGGTGCGTGTCCCAGGGCTATGGGGACGCGCTCGGGAAGGACCTCTTCGACATCATCGAGCCCTTCGCCGACTACGCGTTCAACAAGTCGCACGCGTATGGCTACGGGCTCGTCGCGTACCAGACGGCCTGGCTCAAGGCGCACCACCCGGTCGAGTACATGGCGGCGCTGCTCACCTCGGTGAAGGACAACAAGGACAAGACGGCGGTGTACCTGGCCGAATGCCGATCGATGGGCATAGACGTGCTCGTCCCGGACGTGAACCGCTCGGTGGCGCGAGTTCGCGCCCGACCGCAGCGGCGCCCTCGGCACGGGTGGGCAGCGGGCGATCGTGTTCGGCCTGGCCGCCGTCCGAAATGTGGGGGAGAGCCTGGTCGATCGCATCGTGGCCGAGCGCGACGCGCGGAGGCCCCTTCGCCGACCTCTTCGACTTCTGCGACCGCGTCGATCCTGTCGTCCTGAACAAGCGGACCATGGAGTCGTTGGTCAAGGCGGGCGCGTTCGACTCACTCGACCATCCCCGCCAGGGGACCTGCCTCGTGCTCGAGGAGATCGTGGACCGGACGCTAGAACGCCGCCGGGAGCAGGACCTGGGGATCACCACGCTCTTCGCGGCGTTCGAGGAGGAGCAGACCGACCCCGGGTGGGGGACGACCAAGGTGCCGATCCCGGACACCGACTTCGACAAGCACCAGCGCCTGGCCTTCGAGAAGGAGATGCTGGGTCTCTACGTGAGCGATCACCCGCTGCTGGGCTTCGAGGCGGCCCTGGCCCGACACACCGACTGCAGCCTCTCGGACATGCGCGACGACGAGACGGGCCTGGGGGACCGGTCGCCGGTGCGGTCGGTGGGGGGCGTGGTCACCGAGCTCCGCCGCTCGTACACCAAGAAGGGCGACCTCATGGCCCGGTTCGTGCTCGAGGACCTGCAAGCTGCCATGGAGGTCTTTGTCTTCCCCAGGACGATGGCCGACTACGGCGCCCTGATAGAGAACGACGCCATCGTCGTCGTGAAGGGTCGGCTCGACACGCGGGAGGAGGAGCCGAAGATCGTGGCGATGGAGGTGGCCCGGCCGCTGCTCGATCGGGGCGAGCAGGACCTCCACATCACCCTGCCGTTGGGCGTCCTGACCGACGCCAAGGTCGACGGGCTCAAGGAGGTGTTGAGCGGCCACCCCGGCCCGTCGCCGGTGCTCCTGCACGTGGGCGCCAAGGTCCTGCGGCTCCCTCCTGAGTTCAACGTCGACTGCCGCAACGGCGTGGTGGGAGAGCTCAAACGGCTGCTGGGGCAGGCCGCGGTGCTGTCCTGATCCCGGACGGCTCCGTCATTCTTCCACTCTGACCAGGCGATGCGCCGCGCTCCGGCCGCGCCAACCTGGTGGGGTGCGGAGCCCGGTCCGGTTGGGAACCGGATCCTCCCAGCCAGTAGACTCACTCCATGCCGATCGTAGTGAGCACCAAGGACTGCACTGCGCTCAGCGACGCTGAGCTGGTCGAAATGGCGGATCTGTGTGCGGACCGCCCTCCTGGGTTCGACATCGGATACCTCTCCAAGGAGCGGGAGGCGTGGGTCCTCATCACCCAGGCCCGCGAGGGCAACAAACTCCGGGGCTACTCGTTCTGCACGCTCGAACGAATCGGCGGGACGCCGTCCCTGCTGGTGGGGCTGGCGCTGGTGGACCGCGTGCTCGCGCGCCGAGGCCGCGCTCAAGGGGATCATGGCGGACCAGTACCGCCGCGCGCTGCTGGCCTTCCCCGACGAGGACGTCCTGTTGGGTACCCGGCTGCTGTCAGCCGAGGGCTTCCGCGCGTTCTCTGGTCTGCAGGACGTGGTCCCGTTCCCGGACCACAAGTCGTCAGGCGAGGAGCGGGCCTGGGCCCGGCGCCTGGCCAAGCGCTTCGGCTGTGAGAGCCGCCTCGACGACCGCACCTTCATTCTGAAGGGCGACGGCTCGGTGGCCGGGGGCCTCGACTTCGTCGCACCGAAGGTGAAGCTCCCCGAGGGCGTGGAGGTGCACTTCACCAAGTTCGACGCCGCCAAGGGGGACCGGCTGGTCACCTTCGGGTGGGCCATGGCCGAGGACCTGGCAGGGGGCAAGCTCGGCCGCTGAGCCTGGGCCGGGTCACCCGGCCGGGAGGATGGCCGCGCACACCTTGTAGCAGTGCCCGTCCCTGGGCTGGCTCACGGTGACGAGCAGGTACCGCGGCTCGTAACCCAGCGCGGTCGCCAGACTCTTGCCGCTCAGGCGCTCTCGTCGTGCGGCGTCGAGGGCGCGGGCCGCGTTGCGGTCCTCCACCGGCAGCCACACGTCCTCGCGATCCCAGCCGAAGCGGACCCAGGTCGTGCCGTCGCCCAGGCGACGGATGAGCTGCGGGCCCCGGGTGGGCTCGATGAGGGCCACGGAGGGACGGAAGCCCCGGAACTCCCAATACGGAGCGGACGGCCCCGGGAACCCGAGGAGGGGTCCGTCCGGGCTGGCGACGAGCCGGCGCAACAGCTTGCGCAGGCGCCGGCCGCGCAGCGTGCCCACATGGCGGGGGAGGTCGGCCACGGTCTGTGCCTCCGGTTGCGCGAGGTCATCGCGCTCGGGGTCGTCGGCCAGAGTCACCTCCACGACGTCGAACCGGCTGATGTCGGGCTCGTGGCCCTCTGGCCACGGGACCCGGACCCGCATCACCGTGCGCGTGGCGAGATCGACGACGGTGGTGTCGTCGGGGGTGGACGTCAGCACCAGCAGGTGGAGCGTGGAGCCGCCCGCCGTCGGGACGCGTTCCCGACGGTGGGACGAACGCCGGAGCAGGTGGGCGGGGTCGGCGTCGGTGGTGGCGGTGCGCCGGGCCGAGCCGACGGCCGCCGTGCCGGTTGGGTCGGTGATCGGCTCCGCGGCCGGCTGGCCGTCGTCGCTGGCGTCGTCCACGGCGCTCATCGTGCCAGTGCGTCGAGCTGGTCGGACAGCGAGCGCGTGTCTCGGGCCGGTGACAGGCAGACCCGTCCTTGGCAGACATAGGCGAGCCCGGGCTCGTCGGGCCGGCCCTCGAACAGGGGGCTTTCGTCGCGTTCGCCCCAGGCGAGGACGGCTGTCGGCAACCAGCGTCGCCGCACCTCCTCCAGGAGATCGGGCCGGGAGCCGGTGATGACGACCTCGCGGCGCGACGTCCACATCGCCGCGGCGGCCACGAGGTCGGCCAACGCGAGGGGTTGCCGTTCGAGCAGAGGGCGCGCCAGCCCAATGGTGCGCTCGACCGCCGTGTCGATGCGCTGGTCGTCGGCGAGCGCGCCGGCCCGCAGGAGTGCGGCGACGGCGACGGCATTGCCGGAGGGCAGGGCGCCGTCGCTGAACTCCTTCGGCCGGACGACCAGAGACTCAGCGTCGCGGCCCGTCGTGAAGAAGCCGCCCGGCGTCGTCGTCCCAGAACAGGTCGAGCAGCTGCTCTGTCGCCTGGAGGGCGCGTGCCCGCCATTGCGCCAGGCCGGTCCACTCGGAGATTCGCACACAGGCTTCGACGAGCCAGGCGTAGTCGGCGGCCACGGCGAGATGGCGTGCCCGTCCGCCCTGCCAGCTGCGCATGAGGCGCCCGTCGCGATACAAGGAGTCCCAGAGGAACTCCGCGATCTGCACGGCGCGGACGCCGTAGTGCGTGTTTCCCGTCGCGGAGGCCACCTCGGCGAGGGCGGCGGAGGTCATCGCGTTCCACTCCGTCAGCACCTTCTCGTCCCGGGCCGGCTGGACCCGTGTGGCCCGGGACGCGGCGAGGAGGAGCACGTGCCTGCTCCACCTCGGGTGGTCGCGCCAACGGGCCTCCCACCGGGCGCACCGGGATGGACCGTCCCTCCCAGTTCCCGGCTTCGGTGATGCCGTACCACTCGGCGGCGGGGGAAACGAGTTCGGCCGGGAGCAGGGCCTGCAGCTCGCCGAGCGTGAAGGTGGCGTGGCCGCCCTCGACCCCGCCCGCGTCAGCGTCGAAGGAGGAGTAGAGGGCGCCCTCGGGCGTGGACAGGTCCTGGAGTACGAAGTCCAGCGTCTCCGTGACGACCCCGAGGTAATCGGCGCGTCCGCCCTCCTGCCACGCGTGCAAGTAGGCCCGCGTGAGCAAGGCCTGATCCGGCAGCATCTTCTCGAAGTGCGGCACCAGCCAGTGCGCGTCGGTCGAATACCGGCAGAAGCCGCCGACCAGATGGTCGTAGATGCCGCCGGCGGCCATGGCGTCGAGTGTCCGCGTCGCCATCTGCCGCGAGTGCTCCGAGCCGGCGGTCTGCGCGTGGCGCAGGCAGAGTTCGACCAGGGTCGGCCGCGGGAATTTGGGTGCCGGCCCGAACCCGCCCCAGCCGGGGTCGAAGCCCCGCGAGAGATCGTGGACCACCCGTCCCAGCAGCGCAGCGGGATCGACCGTCCCGAGGTTCGATCCGTACGCCGCGCTGGCGTCCCCGACCGTGTCGGCGGGCGTGGGCGCGTGCGTCCTGTTGCTCCGTCGAGGCGTGGGCGCGCGCGCTCACGGTCTCGGCCAGGCGGAGCTCCTGGCGCACCGCGTCGACCAGCGCGTCGGCTTGTTCGAGCACCTTGTCGCGCTCGCTGTGCCAGGCCTCGCCGAGCGCCTGCACGACGCGGCGGAACGATGGCATGCCATGGCGTTCGACCGGCGGGAAGTAGGTGCCCGCGTAGAAGGGACGCCCGTCGGGAGTGCAGAACACCGACATCGGCCAGCCACCCGAGCCGGTCAACACCTGGGTCGCGGCCATGTAGACGGTGTCGAGGTCCGGTCGTTCCTCGCGGTCGACCTTGACCGACACGAACCATTTTGAGAGGTCCGCCGCCGTCGCCTGGTCCTCGAAGCTCTCGTGGGCCATGACGTGACACCAGTGGCATGAGGCGTAGCCGATGGACAAGAAAATCGGTTTGTCCTGCGCGCGGGCGAGCCCGAGCGCTTCCTCGCCCCACGGGTACCACTCCACCGGGTTCTCGGCGTGCTGGCGCAAGTAGGGGCTCGTCTCGTCGGCGAGGCGATTCACGGGAGGGATGCTAGGACGGCGCCGGAAAGCGGACGGCCAGCGTGCTCCGTCGGGAGGGGCCGTGCAAGGCTCGGTGCATGGAGCTCTCCCTCACGGACAAGACGGCATTGGTCACCGGTGGCAGCCGCGGCATCGGCCTCGGCATCGCGGCACGTTTCCTGGGCGCCGGGGCCAACGTGATGATCAGCTCCCGGACGGCCGAGGGCCTGGCGGAGGCGGCAGCGTTGCTGGTGCGGGACGGTGCGTCCGAGCAGCGGGTCGCCTGGGCCACGGCGCACGTGGGCCGCCCCGAGGACGCGGAGCGCTGCGTCGCCGCCACGGTGGCAACCTTCGGCGGAATCGACATCCTGGTGAACAACGCGGGGACCAACCCGTATTTCGGGCCCATCATCGACATCGACCTGGCCCGAGCCCAGAAGACCTACGAGGTGAACCAGCTGTCGGTCCTGGTCTGGACCGCGGCGGCCGTCAAGGCGGGACTGCGGGGGTCGGTCATCAATGTGGCCTCGGTGGGGGGTCTGGAGGTGGAGCCCGGGATCGGTTGGTACAACGTGACCAAGGCGGCGGTCCTGCACCTCACACGGCAGCTGTCGTTCGAGCTCGCACCCGAAGTCCGGGTCAACGCGCTGGCACCCGGGCTGGTCAAGACGAAGCTGGCGTCGGCGCTCTGGGAGGGACCGGGCGAGGACCGGATTGCCCGCAACATCCCTCTGCGCCGGCTGGGTGTACCGGACGACGTGGCGACCGCTGCGCTGTTCCTGGCCTCGGACGCCGCGTCCTGGGTCACCGGAGAGACGTTCGTGGTGGACGGCGGGACCATGACTCAGCCTTCGGGAGGCGTGGGCTGAGGAACAGGGGCCGTCACACTTCCGCCGCCACGCCCGTCTGGGTGAAGTGAAATGCAGGCGCCGGGAGACGGCAAGGAAGGTGAGGGCATGGCACACGTCCCGCTGAAGGAGCACCCCAAGGGGGCCATCCCCCGGGTGGCCGCGGAATACACGAAGCGGCGCTTCGGTCAGATGGTGGAGCCCACGGAAGCGGCCGCGCACCACTCCGGGGTCCTCTTCGCAATGGGAGCGCTCGAGACCTCGGTGCAGAAGGGCTGGAAGAAGCTCGATCCGACCTTGCGCTGGCTCGCCATTCAGGCGACCAGCATGCACGTCGGCTGCTCGTGGTGCGTGGACTACGGGTACTACGAGGGCATGAACCAGGGCATCGACCCCGAGAAGGTGCGCGCGGTGGCCGGTGGCGCGCGAGCGACCTCTTCGACGACCGGGAGCGGATCGTGCTCGAGTACGCCGAGGCGGCGACCGGGTCGCCCGCCGAGGTGTCGAAGGAGCTGGCCGCCCGGCTCCGGAGCCACCTCAGCGACGCCGAGTTCGTCGAGTTGGCCGGCTGGGTGGCGCTGGAGAACTTCCGGTCGCGGTTCAACGCGGGCTTGGGCCTGAAGAGCCAGGGCTTCTCCGACCACTGCGACATCCCGCAGGCGGAGGCGGGTGGACCTGTTGCGTGACGCGGAGGCCGATGCCGCCTCGTTCGAGGAGTGGCGGTCGCTGCTCTTCGGCATCGCCTATCGCATGCTCGGCAGTGCGGCGGATGCAGAGGACATGGTGCAGGAGGCCTCCATCCGTTGGCTCCGGAGGGGCGGTGAGCCGGTTCGTTCGGTCCGCGCCTACCTGGTGACCATCATCACCCGCCTCTGCATCGACCAGCTCGAGTCGGCGCACGCCGCGCGGATCTCGTACACGGGACCGTGGCTACCGGAGCCGGTGGTCGTCGACGAGGCCGTCGCAGCCGAACAGGCAGACTCGCTGTCGCTGGCCTTTCTCGTCCTCCTGGAGGAGCTGACACCGCCGGAACGGGCCGCCTACCTGCTGCACGACGTCTTCGGGTACACGTTCGAGGAGGTGGCCCGCGGCATGGGCCGGACGCCTGTCTCGTGCCGCCAGCTGGCGTCGCGTTCACGCCAACGGATTGAGGAGCGGCGGCACCGTTTCGACGCCGATCTCCGCCACGGGCGTGAGCTGACCGATCGCTTCCTGAAGGCGTGCGCCACCGGCGACCTCTCCGGACTCCTGTCGATGCTGTCGGAGGACGTCGTCGTGTGGACCGACGGCGGCGGCAAGGTGCGGGCGGCCATGCGCCCTGTGGTGGGACCCGACGCGCGCCGCACGCTTCCTGGTCAACGTGGCCAAGCGCGTGCGGGGTCAGCCGCTGGGGATCATCCTCAACGGGCAGCCAGCGGCGGTGCTGGTCGACGGACGTGCCGTGGTGGGGGCGATCGTCCTCGACATCATGGATGGGCGCATCGTGGGGGTGCGGGTCGTGACCAACCCCGACAAACTGGTGCGGCTGCGCGAGCAGGTGCTGCTGGCCCTGCCGGCGATGTCACCCGCCGTCGGCGTCGAGCAGCCGGCGGCGGATCTTTCCCGCTGCCGTTCGCGGTAGGTCGTCGACGACGACGAGCTCCTTGGGGGCGGCCCACGGAGCAAGGGTCTCCGCCACCAGGTCGCGTAGTTGTTCCAGCGAAGGCGCGTCCTCGTCCGAGGGAACGATCCAGGCGACCACGCGCTCGCCCCATTCGGGGTCGCTGCGCTTCCACACGGCGACCTCGGCCACGCCCGGATGCGCGGTGATGACGCGCTCGACCGCGTCGGGCCAGACCTTCTCGGCGCCCGTCGTGATGACGTCTTCGATCCGGCCCGAGACGGTGAGTGTCCCGTCGTGGGCCAGTCGGCCTGCGTCACCGGTCGCGAACCAGTTGGGAAGCCCGTCCGGACCTGTGATCCGGCCCTCGGTGCCGTCGCGGTAACAACGGAACAACATGGGCGCGCGGATCAGAATCTCGCCGGTCGTGTCCGCGGTTGTCGGGCCGGCCGCGGCGACGGCGACGGCGTTCTCCGTGGCTCGTATGGCGATCTCCACTCCGTCCAATGGTCCGTCGCCATACACGACACCCGAACCCGTCTCGGTCATCCCGTAGGTCGGCACCACGTTCGGAGGGAGGTCAGCGGGCGCCTTGCTCCCACCCAGGAGGACGCAGTCGAAGACGGAGGGGTCGATGCGGCGCAGCGCCGTGGGCACCAGTGACACGTGCGTCGTCCTCCCCGAACGGCCCGCGCGTCTCGACCTGGTCGGCGTCGAAGCCCGGCATGACCACGAGGGGCGTCTTGGTCAGGATGGCACGGGTGACCACCGAGAGCCCGCCGATGTGGGCCAGCGGCAGGCAGGCGAGCCAGGTGTGGTGGCCCGGGTCGACCGCGAGGCGCGTGGAGGTCGCCTGGGCCGAGGCCGCGACGGCATCATGCGTCAGCACGACGCCTTTGGGTTCCCCTGATGTCCCACTTGTCGCGACCACAAGCGCGTCACCCGCGTCGATCGGAAGGCCGTCGGGCAGGCGGTGCTGTTCACCGTCCGACGACACGATGCGACTCGGGCGGAGCGCGTCGAGCATCAGCCGGCGCGCGGCCGGCGGGAGCCGCGGGTCCAATGGTGCGACGGCATCGCCGGTGTCCCAGACAGCCTGCAACGCATCGACAAACCCTGGTCCACCTGGGAGGTCGAGTGCGACGAGTTCTGGCACCGGCCAGTAGCGTAGGGCGCCGTGCAGACCGTAGTCACCGGAAAACCCCATGATCCCCTGGACGAGCTGCGTGCTCTCCCCGCGCCCGTGTGGGAAAAGCGAGGATCGTTCTCCGACATCCGTTACGAGGTGGCTGAGTCCATCTCGAAGCTGACGATCTGCCGGCCCGACCGGCGGAACGCCTTCCGGCCGCAGACGCTGTTCGAGCTGACCGAGGCGTTCACCATGGCACGGGACGACCCGGATGTCGGCGTGATCATCCTCTCCGGCGAGGGGCCTGATGCGTTCTGCTCGGGCGGCGACCAGACCATCCGGGGCGAGGACGGGTACGTCGGCGGAGACGACCAGGTCGCCCAGCGAGGCATCGGGCGGCTGAACGTGCTCGACCTCCAGGTTCAGATGCGGCGGACGCCGAAGCCCATCGTCGCGATGGTCGCTGGCTACGCGATCGGGGGTGGTCACATCCTCCATCTGGTCTGCGACCTCACGATCGCAGCCGACAATGCCCGCTTCGGCCAGACCGGGCCGAAGGTCGGCAGCTTCGACGGGGGCTACGGCTCGTCCGTCCTGGCCCGGACGATCGGTCTGAAGCGCGGCGAAGGAGGTTTGGTTCCTCTGCCGCCAGTACGACGCCGCCCAGGCGCTCGAATGGGGACTGGTCAACGCCGTCGTGCCCCTGGACGACTTGGAGCGGGAGACCGTGGCCTGGTGCCGCCGGATGCTGCAGCTCTCGCCGATCGCATTGCGCATGATCAAGGCCGGGATGAACGCTGCAGACGACGGGCTGGCGGGGGTACAACAGCTCGCCGGCGATGCCACCATGCTCTTCTACATGACGGAGGAAGGCCAAGAGGGGCGGAACGCGTTCGTGGAACACCGACCGCCCGACTTCTCCCGGTTCCCGCGTCGCCCGTGAACCCTCCGCTCAAGGTGTGGGTGGCGGGCGCCCGCCCCCGCACCCTGCCGGCGGCGATCGTGCCCGTCGTCGTCGGGACGGCCGCGGGCTATCTCTCGAGCGGACGGTTCGTCCTTACGACACCACACGCGTCGACCGCATGCCACGCCGCGCTGTGCCCCGGCTTCGTCCGCCAGGTCTCGTGGGTGAACGCGATCCTGGCTCTCTTGGTCGCGGTGGGCATCCAGATCGGGACGAACTACGTCAACGACTACGCGGACGGCCTGCGCGGGACCGACGAGGCACGGGTCGGACCCACGCGCCTCGTCGCGGGCAAGTTGGCCACCGCTCGCCAGGTTCAGGTCGCTGCCCTGGTCTCGTTCGGCGTCGCCGGCGTCGCGGGGCTGCTTCTGGCGGCGCGGGTCACCTGGTGGTTCGTCCCCCTCGGCCTGGTGTGCGTTCTGGCTGGATGGGCCTATACCGGCGGCCCCCGGCCCTACGGGTACTTCGGCTTCGGCGAGCTGTTCGTGTTCATCTTCTTCGGGCTCGTGGCCACCGCGGGTCCGCCTACGTGCAGCACGCGCCGTTCGTGATTTCCGCGGGCGGCCAGCTCTTCCAGTACGACTACGACTGGACTTTCGTCCTGTGGTGCGGCGTGCCGGTGGGCCTGCTGGCCTCGGCGCTTCTGCAGGCGAACAACCTGCGGGACATTCAGACGGACAGGGGCGCCGGGAAGCGAACGCTCGCCGTGCGGCTCGGGCGGAGGAACGCCGGCCTGCTCTACTGCTTCACCCTGTTGGCCGCCGCGCTGTCCATCGTGGTGCTGCACAACGACCGGGCGTGGTCGCTCCTGGCACTTCTGGCGCTGCCGCTCTCGTTCTCCCCGGTCCGGCTGGCGCTGGGCGACGGCTCGGGACGGTCTCTCCTGCCAATGCTGGGGGAGACGGCCCGGCTCCAGGTGGCGGTCGGCGCCCTGCTGACCATGGGGTTGCTCGTGTGAGTGTCGCCCTCTCGAGTTCAGGCCCGGAGCCAATGATCCACCAGGCGCCAGGTGTGCTCGGGCTGGGCCAGATGGACGGCGTGCCCGCCGCCGGGCACGAACGAGGTGACGGCGTGCGGCGCGAAGCTGCGATACGCAGTGCGTGTGCGGCGAAACGATCGTCGTCGGTCCCGGCCAGCGCCAGCAGCGGAAGCGTCAACGCGGACAGGCGTTCCCACAGCGGTTCTTGCGTCCCCGTGCCGCACAACCGCAGACTCGAGGCGAGCCCCACGGCACTGTTCCGGGCGCGCTCGTCCCGGTTCGTCACCGTGACGGGCAGGCGCGCGAACAGAGGTCCGGCGAGCCAACGATCGAGAAAGGGACCGACGTCGCCGCTGGACTCCAGCTCGGCCGCCATGGCCTGGTCTGCGTCACGGCGCCGCGCCCGTTCGGCACCGTCGTCCATCCCACCGGTCGCCCCGATCAGCACGGCCCGGGTCACGGGAAGGTCGGTCATCAACAGCACATGCAAGGCGACGCGGGCACCCAGGGAGTATCCCAACACCACACTGGGTTCTTCGCCGATGACGGTCCTCACGGACTCAGCCACCAGCCCGGCCGTCGCCGGCAGGTCGGCCCGCACCGCGTCCGACCCTGCATGGCCGGGCAGGTCCGGTGCCACGACGCTGTGGCCCGCCTGCAGGCGCTCGCCGAAGGGACCCCACAGCCGCCCCGTCTGGGTGAAGCCGTGCAGCAACACGATCGGGTCGCCCGTGCCGCGCACCTCGACCTGGAGTGGCACGCCCGATGAGCGTACAGGCGACCTTCGCCGCCACCCTGGTCGACGAGTGGGTGGACCTCGGCGTCACGGAGGCGGTGGTCTGTCCGGGGTCACGATCGACTCCGCTGGCCCTCGCGCTGGCCCGGCGCCTCCGGGTCCATGTCCGCCTCGACGAGAGGAGCGCCGCCTTCTTCGCTCTCGGGCTGGCGTTGGCGACCGGCCGTCCGACCGTCGTCTGCGTGACGAGCGGCACCGCCGCAGCCGAATTGCACCCGGCGGTCGTCGAGGCTGACCACGCCCGTGTCCCCCTGATCGTGTGCACGGCCGACCGGCCGCCGGAGCTGCACGGAACTGGTGCGCCCCAAACAATCGACCAGGAGGGTCTCTATTCGACGTCGACCCGCTGGGCCGTATCGCCCGGCGTGCCTTCTGAGGAACAGCGGCGTACGTGGAGACCGCTGGCGGGACGCGCGTATGCAGAGGCGGTCCTGGGTCAGAGCGGGCCTGGACCGGTGCACCTCAACTTGGCGTTCCGCGAACCCCTGGTGGGGGAGGCGGGCGAGCTTCCGCCCGGCCCCGGTCCCCGGGTGCGGCCGGCCGTCGTGGGCGGCAAGCCTCCTCGGGCGGGTGCCGAGCCGCTCGGCGGACGCGGCCTGCTGATCGTCGGTGCCCTGGCGCCCGAACCCGCGGACCCGAAGCTTGTGCACACGCTGGCGGAGCGGCTCGGGTGGCCCCTGTTGGCTGATCCGCTCTCGGGGTGTCGCGTCGAAGGCTCCGTCGCGGCAGCGGACGCCATCGTTCGCACCGGCGTGCCGCTTCCCGAGACCGTGGTGTCCATCGGGACACCGTGGCTCTCCAAGGCTCTCGCTGCGTATGTTGCGGAGGCGGCCGCCGCCGGCGCGCGCTGTCGTTTCGGTCGATCCGTGGCGGCAGTGGGCTGACCCCACCCGTGCGGCCACCGAGTTCCATCATGTCGGGGCCGACGCGTGGCTCACCGACGCGTTGGAACACACCGAACCGTGCGTGCCCGACTGGCTGGAGCTGTGGCAGTCCTGTGAGGAGCGGGCGCAAGCGGCCATCGCCTCCGTGCTGGGCTCCGAGATCACCGAGCCGTGGGTCGCCGGTGCCGTCTACCGCCACGCCGCCGAGACGGGGTCGACGGTGTTCGTGTCCTCGTCCATGCCCATACGCGACCTGGAGTGGTACGCGCCCGCACTCGCCGAGCCGCCGTGTGTGCATGCCAACCGCGGCGTCAATGGCATTGACGGCATCGTGTCCACCGCGCTCGGCATCGCGGCCTCGGGGACACGCACCATCGCGTTGTTAGGGGACCTGGCGCTGCTTCACGATGTCTCGGGGCTGGTCAACCTGTCCGACCAGCCCTGCCATTTCGTGGTGCTGGACAACGGTGGGGGCGGGATCTTCTCGTTCCTTCCGCAGGCGGAGTCGACAGACGAGGACACGTTCGAACAGATTTTCGGGACACCACCGACGTCGGATCTCGCACTCGTGGCGCGGGGGTTCGGCCTCCGGGTGATCGACGTCGCGGCGCGAACGGAGCTGGAGCTGGGGTTGTCGGAACCGGCGCCCGCGCTGGTCCGGGTGCGTGTGCCGGGGCGCGACAGAGAACGTCGCCCTCCATCGGGCGATCAACGAGGAGGTCCGTCGCGCGCTGACGTGAAGGCCGGTGAGGGCGTGGATTGAGAGAGCCGCCCCGTCGGGCTACGGAACGTCAACTCGACATTGGCATCTCCCGACATCTTCCACCCCATCTCATGCACGGCCCGGTGGTGCTGGTCGCACAACTCGACCAGGTTGTCCAGATCGGTGCAGCCGCCGTCCACCCAGTGGCGGACGTGGTGCACGTCGGTGAACTCGGTGTGCGTGCATCCCGGGAAGCGACAGCCCTTGTCACGCCGTCGGATCTCCAACCGCTGGGCGTCGCTCGGGTCGCGCCGTGATGTCCCCAGGGCGAGGCTCCGGCCCCCCTCGTCGTCCGCGGACACCAAGACCTTGGCGTCACACGCCAGTCGGCGCGCCACCTCCTGCGAAATCGGGCCGAGCACGTCGAGCTCGGCGGAGCCGTCCCCTCCGGCCAGGAAGCTCAGGTCTGCGTGGACGACGACGGTACGGACGGGTGCGGTGCGACCCTCCGGCCCGGTCGTCCCGACCGGAGCCAGGTGTATCACCCTTGCAGACACCACCAACGCGTCGGCCATCCGCTGGTCGAACGGCGTACGGTCGCCGACCCGGCGACTGGCCCGAGCGACCAGGGCGCTCTTGACGACCGCGTATTGGTCCTGCGGGGAGCATGCCGGCCAGGCTGCGTCGCCGGTCGTCGAATCGGAGGAAGCGGCGGGCGAATGAACCCTGTCGCCTGCTCTTCGTTCTGATCGCGCGCCGCGGTGGCAAGCTCGCGGACCTGCTTGGCCGACCAATGCGTCGCCTGCTCGGCCAGCGTGGCGTCGGTCTCGGGCTTGGCCACCTCGACCAGCGGCTTCACCTGGTCGAAGGACAGCTTTCCCTTAGCCAAGCGCATCGGCGATCTTGGGGAGCTCTTGCAGCTTCGCCGGCGCGGTGAGCCACTCCCGGGCCGTGGGGGCGGCCACGCCGCACCGCTGCACGAGCCACGCCACCATGGAGGTGGCGCCATCGACCCGCCAGGCCTTGCGCCGGTCGAGCTCGACGACCGCGGCCAGCAGCTGGCTCTGGTGGGCCGAGATCGCCTGGTGATGCTGGGTCACGCTGGCCACGAGGGCTTCGGTGCGGCGGGACACCGTCTCGGGCCGGGGCCCGTCTCGGAGCGTGGTGGGGGCCATGCACCGATGAACGGTCTTCCGGTGGTCCTCGGCGTACGCGCGTTCGTCGCCCACCCCGCAAGAAAGCGGAGCGGGACCCTCAGCGGTAGCGGTCCGCCGGCACCCACTCCCCGTGGCTGCGCAAGGGGAGCCGCGCCGGCAGGTGGATGACGGCCTCCGGGCGGCGGCGCCCGAAGGACGACGCGTCGAGGACGTAGAGGTCGCTCGCGCCCCGGTCGGGATCGTCGACGACCGTCAGGAGCCAGCCTTCGTCGTCGGTGTGGCCGTCGCGGGCGCGGACGAAGATCGGCTCGCTGGGTGTCCGCCCGGGCCCGGGCGTCCACGACGCCACCTCGTCGCGCCGCAGGTCGAACTTCAGCAGGCCGGGGTGGTCGATGCGCGGGCCGTCGCGCGTCGCGCTCGGCCGACCACGAGGTCTCGACGCAGTAGCCGTACCGGAACGGCGCGCCCTCGCAGAGCGCGTCCATCCGTGGATACTCCACGCAGCGCTCGTCGACCTGTGCCCGCTCCAGCCGGTCTCGTCGCCGAGCATCCGCCACCGCTCCAGCACGGCCAGGCTGCCCCCGATCGGCGTCAGGCCGATGCCCGTCGGGCCCGACGACCGAGGCCGACAGGTCGACGGTTGCCCGGCCTCGGGCGCGTCGTAGCGGCAGACGTAGAGGACGATGTCGGCCTCGCCGACGCGGCGCGTCCTGCACCGGCTCCTCCTAGGCGCCCGAGCACGTGCGTGACCAGGCACGGGTCGAGGCGGATCCACCGCACGGCCGTCCCGTTCCCGCCGCGCTGCGACGACGCCGACCCAGCCCTCGGCGCCCGGGCACCCACCCGAAGGGCACGGCGCTGGCTGTCGACGCCCCGGCAGCACGCGCGGTCGGCGACTCGATGAACACCGACATGCCCTCGGTGACGCCGATGTCGTGCTGCCAGGTCGCCCGCTCCAGGCCCACGGACTGGGAGCCGCGCAGCGCGCCGGCGGCGTCCCATTCGCCGATGCGCAGCCAGATGCCCTCGTCCAGGCCCCCGGCCCCAGCATCGGCGCCGGCCTCTGCCTCGGCGCCCGCTTCGGCGTCCGCGTCGCTCCGTCCTCGACCGCGAACAGCACGCGGCAGCCGTCGGACGCCACCCGGTGCACGTGCGACGCGATGGGGACCGTCAGGCCCCCGCCGAACTCCTCCGGCTCCAAGAACCGCGAGTACTGGAGAGGCAGACCCGACTCGGGGAGCGCCAGCACCGACCCGGCGTGCCAGAAGACGCCGGCGTCGGCCTCGGACTCCCGCGACAGATAGGAGACCGCCTTGCCGTCCCGCAGCTCGACGGCGTGCAGGGCACCCGGGAGGTCTCCCCTCGGCGCCGTCACCGTCGCGTCACCGCCGCCGCTCCATCCGAATCGCCGGCGTCCGGCCACCCCGGCTCCGCCGTCGATCGCCGCGCCCTTCGCTCAGCGCGCCAAGTCCAGCCGGCCCCACCCGGAACAGGGTTCCCTGCAGGTCCGGAGGCAGCGAGCCCTCCATCGGCAGCGCCGCGTCTCGGACGACCGACCATGCGGCCGATCAACCTACCTGCGTATGGCAAAGTCGAGGCATGCCCACGCTCTCGGAGGACCTCGCCTTCCGCGGCCTGATCCACCAGATGACCGACCCGGATCTCCCGAAGCGCCTCGACCAGCCCGGGCTGACCGTCTACGCCGGCTTCGACCCGTCGGCGGACAGCCTCCACGTGGGCAACCTGATGCAGCTCTGCACGCTGCGCCGGTTCCAGGAGGCCGGGCCACCGCCCCATCTCCCTCGCCGGCGGCGGCACGGGCATGATCGGCGACCCCGGCGGCAAGCAGGACGAGCGCCAGCTGCTCGACCTCGAGACCATCGAGGGCTACCTCGAGGGCATCCGCCCCCAGCTGGGCCAGTTCCTCGACCTCGACCGGCGCGCCTCCTCCTCAACAACGCCGACTGGCTCGGCAGGCTCTCGACCCTCGAGTACCTGCGCGACGTCGGCAAGCACTTCACCGTCAACCAGATGGTGGCCAAGGAGTCGGTCAAGAGCCCGCTTCGAGCGGCCGGACCAAGGGATCTCCTACACCGAGTTCAGCTACATGCTGCTGCAGGCGTACGACTTCCTGCGCCTGCACCTCGACCACGGTTGCGACCTCCAGTTCGGCGGCAGCGACCAGTGGGGCAAC
This sequence comes from uncultured Acidimicrobiaceae bacterium, assembly GCA_963808355.1. GTDB lineage: Bacteria > Actinomycetota > Acidimicrobiia > Acidimicrobiales > RAAP-2 > Bog-473. The sequence goes on along the minus strand of CAWEFL010000002.1, from coordinate 529,107 downwards.
ATCACCATGGGCGTCGACCTCATCCGCAAGGTCTGCGGCGACGAGGTGTGGGGCTTCACCACGCCGCTGATCGTGAAGCCGGACGGCACCAAGTACGGCAAGACCGAGTCGGGCACGGTCTGGCTCGATCCGAGGCCGCACCAGCCCGTTCGCCATGTACCAGTTCTTCCTCAACACGCCCGACGAGCAGGTGGGGGAGCTCATCCGGTACCTCACCTTTCTGGACCACGACGCGATCGCCGACCTCGACGCCGACACGGCGGGGCACCCGGAGCGCCGCGCGGCCCAGACGGGCCCTGGCCCGGGCCGTCGTCGCGCTGGTCCACGGCGACGCCGAGGTGGCCAAGTGCGAGGAGGCCTCGGCGGCCCTCTTCGGCGAGGAGATCGCCGGGCTCGAGCGAGGAGATGCTGCTGGCCGTCACCGAGGACGCGCCGTCGACCGACGTCGCCGCGACGGAGCTCCTCGACGGCCTCACCCTCGTCGACCTCCTCGAGCGCACCGGACTGGCCAAGTCCAAGAAGGAGGCGCGCCGGACCATCGACCAGGGCGGGACCTACGTCAACAACGTGCAGCAGACCGACGCCGGGCGCACGCTTCGGTCCGGCCGACCTCCTGCACGACCGCTACCTCGTGCTCCGCAAGGGCAAGCGCGGGTCCACATCGTCCGGGCCACATGAGGTCGTCGGGGCCCGCCGTGTCGCCGTCACTCGTGCTCGTGACCGCGGCGCGCTCGCGCTGACCTCCTGCGCCGGGGCAGACCAGCAGGGTTCGCCGGCGCACCGCATGTCGGTCTGGGTCGAGCGGCACCGGCCTGGGCGCAGGACATCGGCACCCTGATCGCCGACAACGCGCGGGTGCCCAAGGACGTGCCCAACGGGACGGGCGCGGTGCACGCCGCCTGCAGCACCCTGCTCAACGACGCCGAGATGGCCAACACTCAGCTTGCCGTCGCCCGACCCCGAGGTGACCGACCTCCTCACCAAGGCCTACGGGCTCGAGGGCACGGCCGGCAACCAGTGCTTCGACGCCGGCGCCACGAACCACACGCAGCTGCGCCGGTCCGAGCACAACGCCATCAAGGCCGAGGCGCTCTACAACCAGGTGCTCCAGCGCATCCGCCAGATCGACGGCCGGACGTGTCCACCACGACGACGACCGACAACTCCGGGCGGAATCTTCGGGTGAGCGGGCCATCTGGGAGATCGACCCGCCGAGCGACGTCCGCAGCGCAGCGGACCGACGGACGAGTTCGACCGCCACCGTCGCCGAGTTCTGTGGGCGCTTCCGACGGGCCTGTACCTGGTCGGCAGCCGCGCCGGAGACGAGGCGAACCTCATGACGGCCAACCTCGTCGTCCAGGTCTGCCTTGAGCCCAAGCTGGTCGCGGTCGCGCTCGAACGGGAGTCGGTCACGGCACGGCCTGGTCGTCAAGGGGCGCGCGTTCACGGATCTCACTGCTCGAACGCGAGCGACCGCGACGTGGTGCGCCGCTTCGTGAAGCCGGTCAAGGATGGTCGAGCGGAATTCGGACGGCGCCCTGACCGCCATGGCGGGCCACCCCGTGAGGGAGGTCGGGGAGCGCCGCCTCCCGGTCCTGGCGTCTGCCGCCGGCTACCTCGATGCTCTCTGACGCAGCATGTTGAACTCGGGAGCCACACGCTCTGCATCGGTGAGGTCACTCGAGGTCGGCGGGGAGCCGGCCGAGGTGCTGCGCATGGAGGACACCCGCATGCACTACGGCGGCTGAGCCGCCGCAAGTCAGCCGCGGGCGTCGCCTTCCTCGCGTGCTTCGCGGCGGGCGCAGGTCGATGCGGAGGGTCAGGATCCCGTCGACCAGTTCGGCCTCGGCGTCGCCGATCATGGCGAAGTCGGCGTAAGTCCCGCTGCGCCTGCTCGCGGAAGCGCTGGCGCTCGGGGCCCTCGATCGGCGGCATCCCACGGGTGCGGACGGCCTCGGCCCGCTGCCGGAAGCGGGCCACCATCTCCTGGGGGTCGAACGCCGGGCACGGCGGCCAGCGTAGAGGTTTAATGGGTCACCATGGCCGGTCCGGACCAGCCGATGGATCAGTTCGCCTGACGCCGCCGATCACGCCCGAGTACGTGGCCGCGCGCGTACGCGCCGTCCTCGACACGGCCGACCTCGCCGCGTTCGCAGACCTGCTCAGCCCGGACGTCCGCTGGGGTCCACCAGGCGATGCGAACCCGCCGTGCCAGAACCGCGATCAGGTCCTCAAGTGGTACGAGAAGGGCCGAGCGTCCGGACGGCGAGCGAAAGTGACCGAAGTCTCCGTCCACCGCAACGCAGTGCTGGTCGGCCTGCGTTCCAACGACGGCGAAGTCCGTTGGCAGGTGTTCCGGGTCGGGCCCGACGGCGTCGCGTGACATCCGGGGTTACGAGGACCGGGCCAGCGCCGTGGAGCGATTGACCCCCTGACCTGGGGTCCGGCTGCCCGCACCCCCGGAACCACTACAATGGATCGGCGGCCGAGTTGGCCCATTCGGTCCGGCCGTGGGCGGGACGCGAAGTGGGCGGACCGGGTTTGACAAGGAGTTCTCGTGAAAAAAGGACGCCACCGGCGCTTCGAGGAAGCGCGCAGCCTGAAGCGGTCATCGACGGAGTCCACGGGGCGGTGCGTCGAGTGCGGGGCTGAGCCGGACGACGTCCACGCCTCGTGGTGTCGGGCCGAGGAGGACAAGTACGACCGGATCCTGGGATCTTTCCCAACCCAGTCCTACTCCGAGGACGACCCTCTCGAACGACTGAGCGAGATCCGATCTCCTTATTCTGCTGGGCCTGTCGTGGATGTCGCCCGGGCCTTCTGACCCTTCTGTGCCCCTTGTCCACCGCGGGCCGTTTGACGACGCCGCGTCTGCCGGTGCGCCGGAACGATTGCGCACGGCCGGGTGGGGGAGCGCGACCCGTTGCGCACGTCGACGGTCCCGCTCCCGCAGCAGCGCCACCAGCCGTGCGTAGACCTTGGGGCCGACCAGCTCGGTCAGCTCGGCCTGCATCTCGCGGTAGACGGGCTTGATCCCGACGAACGCGTCGGGTGCCTCGGTGCACCACCAGTGGAATTCCTGGCCGCCCTTCCCCAGTGGCGGCGGTCCCACTGGCGGATGGTGGAGGTCACGTGGCCCTCGTCGTCGTCGACGTGATCCTCCCGGCGCAGTGGGAGCTGCCAGCAGACCTCGGGCTTGAGGGTGAGGGGGTTCACGCCCCGGTTCACCGCAGCGATGTGGAAGGCGCAGCCGGCGCCCGCCGGGAAGCCGGGGCGGTTCAAGAAGATGCAGGCGTCGTCGACGAGTCTGGTCACGGTCTCGCCGTGCTTGTTCTGCTGGATGACGTCCTTCTTCACCCGTGGAACTGCCACTCCTCCGGCGTCAGCGTGGCGGCGTTCTTCTCGACGCGGCGGGCGTCCTTTTTGTCGACGAGGTGGGCCCCGTAGCTGCAGCACCCCTGCACGAGCTCGGGAGTCGGCCCGGTCAGCACCCCTTGGCACCCGTTGCCGAAGATGCAGGTCCAGTTGCTGGTGAGGAACGTGGCGTCGAAGACCCACGTCCGTTCTTCCTCCTCGTCCTCGAAACTCATCCACTCGTGCGTGTCGTCCGGCAGTTTGGCCACGGCGAGGACGATACAGCCTTGGGTGCGCGTACTCGCGAACACAGCGCCGTGTGCCGCGACGTTCAGCCGGCCCGTTGAGCCCTCCGCACGGCGGCGTGGCGGGGATGGCGCGGGGAACGGCCCACCGCCGGATGCGAAGAGGCCGCCGACACCGCGCTCAGCCGGGTCCTCTGCCTGGGGCAGCACCGGTCCGGTCCGGTCGTGGGCACCCAGGCCGTAGACTCGCGCCCATGGCAACGTCCACCGAAGATCTCCAGGCCACCGCCCAGACCGGCCCCGTGGTGACGCTCACCCCCGAAGCGCACAAGGTCGTGCGCGACGCGATCGATCAGGAGCCCGACCCGGCGAGCCTGGCCCTCTGGCTCGAGGTGCGCGGCGTGGAGGCGGCTCCTTCGTCTACGACCTCTACTTCCAGGCCGACGTCGGACGCCGACGACGGCGACGCCCGCCACGCCCAAGAGGACATCGAGGTCATCGTCCCCGCCGGCAGTGTCGACCGACTGCGGGGTGCCCGGCTCGAGTGGTCCGAGGAAGGCGGCGGAGGCCTCGTCCTGGTCAACCCGAACACGCCGACGCCCGAGGAGGCCGCGCCGAACGTGCCGACCGAGATGCTGGCCAAGGGGATCGACGGCGCTGCTCGCCCGGCGGGTGGTCGGCCGTCCTGGAGCAGTCGGTCAACCCGGCCATCGCCAGCCATGGCGGCCGCGCCGACCTGGTCGCGCTCAACGACGAGGACGGCACGGCGTACCTGCGGCTGTCCGGCGGGTGTCAGGGCTGCGCCATGTCGCAGATGACGCTGCGGCAGGGCATCGAGACGGCGCTGCTCGAAGAGGTGCCCGAGCTCACCCGCATCCTCGATGTGACCGACCACGGCGGCGGCGAGAACCCCTTCTATTCCTGAGCCGCGCCTGCGTGGAACGGCTGCAGTCGTTCCAGCTCAGGGTCTCAAACGCGGCTCCGGGCGCCGGACGGGCGTCCGGTAGCGTTGCGATGTGCTGCGCTTCCTGACCGCCGGCGAGTCCCACGGGCGTGCCCTGGTCGTCATCGTCGAGGGGCTGCCGGCCGGGCTGCCCGTCGAGGCGTCCGACGTCGCGGACGAGCTGGCGCGGCGCCGGCTGGGCTACGGACGCGGCCCGCGCATGCGCTTCGAGGCCGACGAGATCACCCTGGTCGGCGGCATCCGCCACGGGCGCACCCTCGGGTCGCCGGTCGCCATCGAGATCGCCAACACCGAGTGGCCCAAGTGGACCGAGGAGATGTCACCCGAGCCCGGCGCGCCGTCCAAGGTCCTCACGCAGCCCCGTCCGGGCCATGCCGACCTGCCGGGGATGCTCAAGTACGGCTTCGACGACGCGCGCGACGTGCTGGAACGCGCCTCCGCCCGGGAGACCGCCGCCCGGGTCGCCGCCGGCACCCTCGCCAAGCTGCTGCTGACCCAGCTCGGCATCACGGTCGTGAGCCACATCGTGGGCCTGGGGGACGCGACCACCACGCGGGAAAGCCCGCGCCCGGGGCCGGGCCATCTGGACACCGTGGACGAGAGCGCCGTGCGCTGCTTTGACCCGAACGCCGAGGAGGCGATGGTCGCGGCCGTGAAAGCCGCCGCCAAGGTCGGTGACTCGCTGGGCGGCGTGGCTGAGGTCCTCGCCTACGGCGTCCCCGTCGGCCTCGGGAGCCATGTCCACTGGGACCGCAAGCTCGACGCCAACTTGGCCCGGGCTCTCATGTCGATCCAGGCCGTCAAAGCGGTCGAGATCGGGGAGGGGTGGGACAACGCCGCGCGTCGCGGTTCCGAGGCCCACGACGCGATCCACTACGACGCGGCGGAGGCGGGTAACTCCGGCTACGTGCGGCCGACGGACCGGGCGGGTGGCATAGAGGGGGGCATGTCTAACGGCGCCCTCATCGTCGTGCGGGTCGCCATGAAGCCGCTGGCCACCCTCAACCGGCCCGTCCTGCAAACGGTGGACGTGGTCAGCAAGGAGTCCACCGTCAGCTTCCGGGAACGCACCGACGTGACGGCGGTGCCCGCCATGGGTGTCGTCGCCGAGTCCATGACGGCGCTCGTCCTCGCCGACGAGGCGTTGCGCAAGTTCGGGGGCGACTCGCTGGCCGAGACCGTCCGCAACCGAGACGGCTTCTTGGCGTCGCTGGGCGACACACCGTCGGCCGCCATCGGCCAATGACGCCGGAACCCGATCCCGAAACCGAGCCCGCGTTGGCGCCGGCCCTCGTAGCTCCGCCGCGCATCGTGCTCGTCGGCATGATGGGGTCGGGAAAGTCGACCGTGGGCCAGCTGTTGGCCGACCGTCTGGGTTGGGTCTACCGGGACTCGGACGCCGACGTCGAGACGACGACCGGGCGCACTGTCCCGGAGATCTTCGAGCGCGACGGCGAGCGCGGCGTTCCGACGGGCCGAGGCCGAGGTGCTGGCCCACGCCTGTGCCCTTCAGACGCCCGTCGTCATCTCGGCCGCCGGAGGCTCGGTGCTCGCCTCCGACAACCGGCGCCTGCTCGTTGACAGCGGCACCGTGGTGTGGCTGCGCGCCCGGCCCGACACGAACGCCCGCCGCGTCGGCGACGGGGCCGCCCGCCCGCTGCTGGGTCACGACCCGGCTGGCGCCATGACGCGCCTGTTCGCCGAGCGGGCGCCCTTCTACGGCGAGGTGGCCGACCTGGTCGTCGATGTCGACGACCTGTCTCCGGAGGAAGTGGTCGCTCGCATCCTCCAGTTCGTCGGTCCCAACGGCGCGGCCGCCCGCCCCCGCCGCTCTGAGCCGCAGCCACCCACGCCGACCGGCGCGTCGTAGAGACAAAGCCAACCCCCCAAATGCGCGCGCTGTCCGTTGACCTGGCCGACCGCTCCTACCCCGTGCTCGTCGGTGAGGGCGCGCGCCACGAAGTGGGCCGCTTCCTCCCCGCGACGGCGCGCCTGGCGGCGGTCGTCACCCAACCGGCCGTCGCCGCTGCCGGCTGGATCGCCGGGCTCGACCTCGGCGTCCCCTACGAGGTGTCCGTCATCCCCGACGGCGAGGAGGGGAAGACGCTCGCCACGGTGGAGGCCCTGGTCCGCGACTTCACGCGGCACGGCCTCTCCCGGGCGGACGCCGTCGTCGCCGTCGGCGGCGGCATCGTCACCGACGTCGCCGGCTTCGCGGCCGCCGACGTACCACCGGGGCACGGCCTACGTGAACGTCGCCACGTCGCTGCTGGCTCAGGTGGACGCCGCCATAGGCGGGAAGACGGGCGTGAACCTACCCGAGGGCAAGAACCTCGTCGGCGCGTTCTGGCAGCCCAACGCGGTGCTCTGCGACACCGAGACGCTCACCACGCTTCCCCCGCGGGAGTGGGCCTGCGGCCGCGGCGAGATCGCCAAGTACGCCTTCCTGGGCGATGCCCCCTCGCCGGACCAGCCCGTCGAGGAGCAGGTGGCCCGTTGCGCGGCGATCAAAGCGGCGGTCGTGGCCGAGGACGAGCTGGAGGGCGGCCGGCGCATCGTCCTCAACTACGGCCACACGCTCGGGCACGCGCTCGAGGGTGCCGCGCTGTCGGGCGGTCACGCCGACTGGGACCTGCGCCATGGCGAAGCCGTGGCCATCGGCCTGCTCTTCGCGGCTCTCCTCGCGCAGCGCCTCGGCCGGATCGACCAGGCCCGCGTGGACGAGCACCGCCGCGTCGTCGGCAGCTACGACCTGTCGACCGACACTCCCACCCGGGGCCCGTGCGGAGGAGCTCGTCGACTTCATGGTGCGCGACAAGAAGGCGCAGCAGGACCTGACCTTCGTGCTCGACGGCCCCGACGGCGTCGAGCCGGTGCGGGGGGTGGCCAGGGCGGACGTGGTCGCTACCCTGGCGGGCATGGGTGCGCAGCGGTGAGCCTCGTGGTGCTCCTGTCGGGGCCGAACCTGAACCTGTTGGGCGAGCGTGAGCCGGACGTCTACGGCACCGACACGCTGGCCGACCACGTGGCCCGGGCCGAGAAGGCGGCGGCGCTCCACGGACTCGAGCTGCAGCACGTGCCCTCCAACCACGAAGGCGACCTGATCGAGGCCGTGCACGGCGCCCGCGGCCGGGCCGACGCGCTGGTGGTCAACGCGGGGGCGCTCAGCCACACGTCGTGGTCACTCCACGATGCGGTCGCCGCGTTCGACGGACCGGTGGTCGAGCTGCATCTCTCCAACCCGGCCGCCCGCGAGCCCTTCCGCCACACCTCGGTGCTGGCACCCGTCGCCGACGGGGTGGTCGCCGGCTTCGGGGGCCTCGGCTACGAGCTCGCCATCCATGCCACCGCCGCACTGCTGAAGGGAACGGAGAGCACATGACCGTGACCGCCAACCCCTACGCCGCGCCGGACCCCGCGGCTGCCGCCGATCGCGGTCACCGGCCGCCTTGACCGCCTGCGCGAGGACTTCGACCAGCACGGTGTCGACGCGCTCGTCGTCACGACGCTGGCCAACATCCGCTACCTGACGGGCTTTTCCGGTTCGGCGGGCGTCCTGACCATCACCCGCGACCCGAGCGCTGCTCACGACCGACGGCCGCTACCGGACCCAGTCGGCCGAGCAACTCGACAGGGCCGGCGCGGCCGCACAGGTCGACATCCTCATCGGCCCCGCGGCCGAGCAGCGCAAGGCGGCGCAGGCACTCCTCCACGCCCATACCCGCATCGGTCTGGAAGCCGACAACGTCACCTGGTCCGCTCAGCGCACCTGGGCCGAGCTCCTGACGGGAACGAGACTGCGACAGCCGCCGAAACCGTCACCGCCTCGCCCACCCTCGTGCCCACCACCAACGCCGTCGAGGCGCTGCGCGAGCGCAAAACCCGGCCGAGATCGCCCGCATGGAGCGGCCGCCGCCATCGCGGACGCCGCCCTCTTCGACGTGCTCCCCCTCATGAGCCAGGGCGTGACCGAGGAGCACTTCGCCCTCGAGCTCGATACAGCCATGCGCAGGGGCGGCGCGGAGAGCACCGCTTTCGACACGATCGTCGCCGCCGGCGAGAACTCGGCCAAGCCACACCACCACCCCGGCACCCGCCCGATCGCACACGGCGACCCGGTCGTGGTCGACTTCGGCGCCACCTTCGAGGGCTACCGCTCGGATATGACACGCACCTTCTGTGTCGGCGCCGACCCCGAAGGCGAGCTGGCCCGCATCTTCGAGGTCGTGCAGACCTCGCAGGCCGCCGGCGCCGCCGCCGTGCGCCCCGGCATCAGCGCCAAGGAGGTCGACGACATCTGCCGCCACGTCATCGCCGAGGCCGGCTGGGCCGAGCGCTTCGAACACGGCACGGGCCACGGCGTCGGCCTCGATATCCACGAGGCCCCTACGGTCTCCCAACTCGGCACTGCTATCCTCGCCCCCGGCTTCGTCGTGACCGTCGAGCCCGGTGTCTATGTTCCCGGGCACGGCGGCGTCCGTGTCGAGGACACCCTCGTCGTGACCGAGGACGGCGCCCGCCCCCTGACCCGCTTCACGAAGGACATCCATGGCAGTCTCGACCAATGACCTGAAGAACGGCATGAGCCTGGATCTCCCCGAGGGCCTGTTCAGCGTCGTCGAATTTCAGCACGTCAAGCCGGGCAAGGGCGGTGCCTTCGTACGCACCAAGCTCAAGAACGTCCGCAGCGGCGCCGTGATCGAGCGCACCTACCGGGCCGACGAGAAGCTCGAACAAGCCATCATCGACAAGCGGGACATGCAGTTCCTCTACCGGGACGGCACGGACTTCGTGTTCATGGACACGACGAGCTACGAACAGATGACCGCATCGCCCGCGTCGCTCGGTGACGCGCCCGAATTCCTGAAGGAGGGCGACGCCGCCAACCTGCAGATGTACAACGGCGAAATCGTGGGCGTCGACCTCCCGGCCGCCGTCGAGCTCAAAGTGACCGAGACCGAACCCGGGATCCAGGGTGACCGCGTGTCGGGCGCCCGGAAGCCGGCCACCCTGCAATCGGGCCTGGTCGTCCAGGTCCCCCTGTTCGTGAACGTCGGCGACATGATCAAGGTCGACACGCGTTCGGGCGAGTACCTGACCAGGGCCTGACGGCCCAACCGCCTCGCGCGTCCGCCGGCATCGACGCGGAGGGAGCCACCCGGTGTCGCCACCAGTCCCTTCACTTGAGCCCGCCCCCCGCCACCAGCAGCGGGAGCGGGCCCTGGCGCTCCTGTACGAGGCCGAGATCAAGGGCGAGAGCCCCCTCGCCGTCGCCGACGCGCTCCCGGTGTCGCCCGACCCCTACGTGCGCACCCTCCTGGCCCATGTCGCCGCCAGCCGGCAGGAGGCGGACGGGCGCATCGCAGCCGCCTCGGTGGGGTGGCCCCTTGAGCGGATGGCGGTGCTCGACCGGCTCACGCTGCGCCTCGCCGTGGCCGAGCTCCTCGATCCCGCCGGTCCTCCCACCGCTGTCGTGATCGACGAGGCGGTTGAGCTGGTGAAGGTGTACTCCACGGACGAGTCCGGGGCGTTCGTCAACGGAATTCTCTCCACCATCGCCGCGGACGTGCGCCCTTCGCCGCGCTAGAGTGCTCTCCTGACCGTGAAGTGAGTCCCGTGAGGCTCACACGGCAGGAGGAGCAGTGGCCGAACGCGAACGCAGTCACACGCGGCCCCTCGGCGGCGTGTTCGTCGCCCACTCCCAGGTCCTCACCGCTGCCGACGTCTCGCGTGCACTGACGCGGATGTCGCACGAGATCATCGAGCGCAACGGCGGCATAGAGGAGGTCGTCCTGATCGGGCTCCAGACGGGCGGCGTCCCCCTGGCCACCCGGATGGCCGAGACCCTGCACCAGATCGAACCCGCCGACCTCCATGTCGGCTCGCTCGATGTGGCGTTCTACCGCGACGACATAGGTCTCCGCCCCGTCTTGCCCGAAGCCGTGACCGACATCCCCTGCGACCTGGCCGGCAAGGTCGTCGTTCTGGTCGACGACGTCCTGTTCACGGGCCGCACCATAAGGGCAGCGCTCAACGCGCTCAACGACTTCGGCCGGGCCCGCGCCATCCAGCTGGCCGTCATGGTCGATCGGGGCCACCGGGAGCTTCCCATCCGTCCCGACTACGTCGGCAAGAACCTGCCCACCCGCCGGGAGGAGATGGTCGATGTCGGCGGGGACGGCGTCTTCATCGGCACCCTGGAGGAGAAGTGACGACACCCGCGTCCTCTCCGACGCCCCTCCCTCCCGCGCCGCCCTCTGCGCCGCCGGCCTCCGACACCGTCGACCTCGCCGCAACGGCGCGGCCCCACCATCTCTTGTCCGTCTCCGACCTCGGCCGCGACGGCATCGCCGAGGTCCTCAGGGTCGCGGAGGCCTTCGCCGAGGTCGAGCGTCGCTCCATTCCCAAGGTCCCGACACTGCGGGGCAAGGTCGTCGCCACGCTCTTCTTCGAGGAGTCGACGCGCACCCGGCTCTCGTTCGAGACCGCCGCCAAGCGGCTCTCCGCCGACGTGCTGTCGCTCGCCGTCGCGACGTCGTCGGTGAAGAAGGGCGAGAGCCTGCGCGACACGGTGGAGGCCGTCGAGGCGTTGGGCATCGACGCAGTCATTATCCGACACTCTTCGTCGGGGGCTCCCCACCAGGTGGCGCGCTGGGTGCGGCGCGCCCGCGTCGTGAACGCAGGTGACGGCTGGCACGAGCACCCCACGCAGGCGGTGCTCGACTGCTTCACGGTGCGCCAGGTGCTGGCCGAGCGGAAGGGCGCGGCGCCCGAGGAGTTGGGCGTCGACTGCTTCGAGGGGCTCCGCGTCCTGATCGTCGGGGACGTGCGCCACAGCCGGGTCGCCCGCTCCGAGGTCTGGGCCTACACGGCGCTCGGGGCCCGGGTCACCTTGGCTGGACCGGGCAGTCTGTTGCCCCCGTCCCTGGAGGGCTGGCCCGTCACCGTCGCCCCCGACTTCGACGATGCGCTGGCCGACGCGGACGTCGTCTCGCTCCTCCGGCTCCAGGCCGAGCGGGGAAGCGGGTCGTACGTGCCGACCCTGCGTGAGTACACGGCGCAGTGGGGGCTCACCGCACGCCGGGTAGAGCGTCTTCAGGAGCACGCCATCGTCACCCACCCCGGGCCGATGGTGCGTGGCGTCGAAATCGCCTCGGACGTCGCGGACCTGCCCCGTACGGTGGTCACCCAGCAGGTGAGCAACGGGGTGGCGGTCCGGATGGCCATCTTGTTCCTCCTGTTGGGTGGTGAACCCCCGGTCGACGCCGAAAGGGGTTCCCGTGGCTGACTCCGCTTCCTCCTCCGGCGTGACCCTCGTCGTCCGCGGCGGCACGGTGGTCGGGCCCACGGGCCTGCACCGCGGCGACGTCGCAATCGCGGGCGCGACGATCGTCGCCCTGGCCGAGTCGATCGAGCCGCCCTCCGCCGCCACCGTCCTCGACGCCACCGCTTGCTTGGTCGGTCCGGGCCTCGTCGACCTTCATGCACACCTCCGCCAGCCCGGACGTGAGGAGGCAGAGACCATCGAGTCCGGGGCCCGCGCCGCTGCCCTGGGCGGCTACACGGCCGTCGTCGCCATGCCCAACACCGAACCACCGATCGACTCGGCGGGCGTGGCCAGGGAGGTGCTCGCCCTGGGCGCCGGCTGTTCGGCCGAGGTCGCGGTGGCGGGCGCCATCACGGTCGGCCGAGCCGGCAGCGCCCTGGCCCCCATGGGCGAGCTGGCCGCGCTCGGCGTCTCGCTGTTCACCGACGACGGCGCGGGGGTGCAGGACGGCGGCCTCATGCGACGCGCCCTCGACTACGCAAAGGGGCTCGGCGTCACGCTGGCGCAGCACTGCGAGGAGGAGCGCCTCGCCGCCGGTGGCGCCATGCACGAGGGATGTTGGTCCAGCCGACTCGGGATCCCCGGTGTCCCCGCGGCGGCCGAGGAGGCGATGGTGGCCCGCGACATCGCGCTCTCCCGACTGACGGGGGCGCCGGTCCACTTCCTGCACCTCTCGACGGCCGGCTCGGTCGAACTCGTCCGCCGGGCCAAGGCGGAGGGGTTGTCCGTCACGGCGGAGGCGGCGCCGCATCACATGCTGCTCACCCACGACCTTTTGGTGGGCTACGACCCCGTCTTCAAGGTGAACCCGCCCCTCCGGCCGGCCGAGGACGTGGCCGCCGTGGTCGCCGGCCTGTGCGACGGCACCGTCGATGCCATCGCCACCGATCACGCACCCCATGCGCCGGAGAGCAAGGACGTGCCGTTCGACGAGGCGCCGCCGGGGATCCTGGGCCTCCAGACGGCACTGCCCCTCGCCTGGGAGGTGCTCTCGCCACACCTGCCTCCGGAGCGGGTGTTCGCATTGATGAGCACGCAGCCGGCCGCCATCGCACGCCTCACCGCAACCGACTCGCGTCGCGCTGGACACAGCGCCCAGGGCGGCCCCGTCGAGAGGGGCGCCACGGCGAACCTCTGCGTCTTCGATCCGGCTGCTGCGACGGTGGTCGATCCCGCGCGCCTCGCCAGCCGGAGCCGCAACACGCCCTATGCCGGGCGCATTTTCACCGGTGCCGTTCGCCACACCGTGCTCCGCGGGGAGGCGGTCGTCATCGACGCGGTGGCGCAACGGTGACCCCGTGACGGATCCTGCGCAGCCCGACCGTGCCCCGGCGCTCCTCGTGACGGCGGACGGTGAGGTGTTCCGGGGCGAAAGCGCCGGGGCGGCCGTCGGCGTGGTGACGGGGGAGCTTGTCTTCAACACGGCCATGAGCGGCTACCAAGAAGTGATCACCGATCCCTCTTACGCCGGCCAGGTGATCGCCTTCACCAACACGCACATCGGCAACTACGGCACCAACGTGGCCGACGACGAAGCGCTGACTCCGCACTGCCGCGGCATCGTGGTGTGCGACATCGCCGGCGAGCCTTCCAACTGGCGGGCGACCGAGAGCTTCGAGTCGTTCCTCCGGCGCGCCGGCGTGCCCGCCCTGACAGGAGTCGACACCCGACGGTTGACACGGCACGTGCGGGTCGCCGGCGCCTTGCCCTGCGCGTTCGGCACCGCGCCAGAACGCGAGCTCCGGGCGGCCGCGGCCTCCACCGTGGGTACCGACGGCCTCGACCTGGTGTCCGGCGTGACCGCGACCGCCACCACCGCGTACGCCGCTTTGCGGGGCGACGCCGCCGACGCGCTCCTCGACCTGCGTATCGTCGCCTACGACTTCGGCGTGAAGGCGACGATGACGCGGCTGCTCCGCACGCTCGGCCCCGTGACCGTCGTACCCGCCGGCACCCCCGCGCCCGACGTGCTGGCGCTCGAGCCGGACGGCGTATTCCTCTCCAACGGCCCGGGCGATCCGGCCGCCCTGCCCGGTCCGACGGCCGCCGTCGCCGACCTGGTCGGCCGCGTCCCCATCTTCGGGATCTGCCTCGGCCACCAGCTCTTGGCGACTGCACTCGGGGGGACCACCTACAAGCTGCCGTTCGGGCACCACGGCGCCAACCACCCGGTGCAGGACTTGGAGTCGGGCACGGTCGAGATCACGAGCCAGAACCACAACTACGCGGTGGCCGCCGGCTCCATCCCCGACGCCGAGACCACGCATGTCAACCTCAACGACGGGGTCATCGAGGGGTTCCGCTCCCTCAGCGCTCCGGCGTTCTCGGTGCAGTACCACCCGGAGGCCGCACCCGGCCCGCACGACGCGCGCGATCTCTTCGCGCGGTTCCGCGACCTGATGCTGGCCCATCCCTCGTCCGCCCGCGCCGGCAGCGGGTCGCGCTGAGGCACCCGGAGAGGAAGAGCCCCGCGTGCCACGCCGCAACGACCTGCGTTCCATCCTGGTGATCGGATCGGGCCCGATCGTGATCGGGCAGGCCTGCGAGTTCGACTACTCGGGCACCCAGGCCTGCCGCGTCCTGGCCGAGGAGGGGTACCGGGTCATCCTGGCGAACTCGAACCCGGCCACCATCATGACCGACCCCGGCACGGCGGACCGGACCTACGTCGAGCCCCTCGACCCGGACGTGCTGACGGCGATCATCGAGAAGGAACGCCCGGACGCGCTGCTGCCCACGCTGGGCGGGCAGACGGCGCTCAACCTGACCATGCGACTGGTCGAGTTGGGTGTGCTGGAGCGCTTCGGGGTGGAGGTCATCGGCGCGCGCCCGGAGGCCATCTCCACGGCGGAGGACCGTGACCGGTTCAAGTCCGCCATGCAGGACATCGGGCTCGAGGTGCCGCGCTCGGGCTTCGCCCATTCGTTGCGCGAGGCCGAGGAGATCGCGACCTCCATCGGCTATCCGATCATGGTGCGGCCCAGCTTCATTCTGGGCGGCAAGGGGACCGGCATCGCCGAGGACCCCGAGCGCTTCCTTCGGCTTGCGGCCGAGGGGCTCGACGCGAGCCCGGTGGGCCAGATCCTCGTGGAACAGTCGATCGCGGGGTGGAAGGAGTTCGAGCTCGAGGTCATGCGCGACGGCGCTGACAACTGCGTCGTCGTGTGCTCCATCGAGAACTTCGATCCCATGGGCGTCCACACCGGCGACTCCATCACGGTGGCACCGGCCCAGACGCTCACCGACGTCGAGTACCAGGCGATGCGCGACGATGCGTTCGCCTGCCTGCGCCGAGTGGGCGTCGAGACAGGCGGGTCCAATGTGCAATTCGCAGTGGACCCCGCCACGGGACGCCGGGTCATCATCGAGATGAACCCGCGTGTCTCGCGCTCGTCGGCCCTCGCCTCCAAGGCCACCGGGTTCCCGATCGCGAAGATCGCGGCCCGGCTCGCGGTGGGGTACCGCCTCAACGAGATCCCGAACGACATCACACGGAAGACGCCGGCGTCGTTCGAGCCCACGATCGACTACGTCGTGACCAAGGTCCCGCGTTGGGCCTTCGAGAAGCTGCCCGGCGCCGAGAACCGGCTGGGCACCCGCATGCAGTCCGTCGGCGAGGTCATGGCCATCGGGCGCACGTTCTGTGAGTCACTCCAGAAAGCCCTGCGTTCGCTCGAGCAGGGGCGGGCGGGCTTGAACGCCGACCCGGGCGAGGCCGCGCTCGAGGACCTCGGCCTCGACGAACTGCTGAACCGGGTGGCCGTACCCACGCCGGACCGCATCTTCGAGTTGGAAGCGGCGCTCCGCCGGGGAGCAACCGTCGACGAGGTGGTGGCCGCGACCGGCATCGACCCGTGGTTCGTGGGCCAGGTCGCCCGCATCGCGGCCGCGCGGGCGCGTCTGACTGCGGCGCCGTCGCTCACGCACGACGAGGTTCGCCGGGCCAAGCGCCTCGGGTTCTCCGACGCGCAGCTGGCCTACCTCCGCGGGACGACGGAGACGGCCGTCCGTGCGGAACGGCTGGCCCACGGCGTGCGGGCCACGTTCAAGACGGTCGACACCTGCGCCGCCGAGTTCGAGGCATTCACCCCGTACCACTACGCGACGTACGAGGAGGAGGACGAGGTCCGTCCCTCGGAGCGCGACCGGGTCATTATTCTCGGCTCCGGTCCGAATCGCATCGGTCAAGGGATCGAGTTCGACTACTGCTGCGTGCACGCCTCTATGTCGCTGCGCGACGCGGGCTACGAGACGGTGATGGTCAACTGCAACCCCGAGACAGTGTCCACGGACTACGACACCTCCGACCGGCTGTACTTCGAGCCTCTGACGACCGAGGACGTGGCCAACGTCCTCGACGCCGAGCTGGCGGCCGGAGGTTCGGTGGTGGGTGTGATCGTGTCGTTGGGCGGGCAGACGCCGCTCAAACTGGCCGGGTCGCTGCCGCCGGAGTTGGTGCTCGGGACCAGCCCCGCCTCCATCGACCTGGCCGAGGACCGCGAGCGGTGGAACGCGCTCTGCGCCGAACTGGACATCCCGCAGCCGGCTGGGGGCATGGCCACGAGCGCCGCCGAGGCCCTCGCCGTCGCGGGACGCGTCGGCTACCCGGTGCTCCTCCGGCCGAGCTACGTGCTGGGCGGCCGTGCCATGGAGATCGTCTACGACGACGACGGTGTGCGGCGGGTGATGCACACCCTCACCACCGGCGCACTGGCCCGCGAAGGCGGCGTCACGGCCGAGCGTCCCGTGCTGGTCGACCGTTTCTTGGAGGACGCGATCGAAGTCGACGTCGACGCGGTGCGCGACCACATGGGCGAAGTCCTCATCGCCGGGGTGATGGAGCACGTCGAGGAGGCGGGCGTCCACTCCGGCGACTCTGCGTGCGCGCTGCCGCCGCAGTCGCTCGGCGACGACGTGATGGCCGAGCTCGACCGCCACACCCGCTCGCTCGCCACGTCGCTCGAGGTGTGCGGCTTGATCAACGTGCAGTACGCGGTGAAGGACGGCCAGGTCTACGTCCTGGAGGCGAACCCGAGGGCCAGCCGGACCGTTCCCTTCGTGGCCAAGGCCACGGGCGTGCCGCTGGCCATGGTGGCGGCCCGGCTCATGGTTGGCCAGACCCTGGACGAGCTGCGCGAGGAGGGGTTATTGCCTGCCGCCGTGCGCGGCCAGGTGCCGGTGCTCAACCATGTGAGCGTGAAAGAGGCGGTCCTCCCGTTCGACCGCTTTCCGGGCGTGGACACGCTGCTCGGCCCCGAGATGCGGTCGACCGGCGAGGTCATGGGCGTCGACGTGACGTTCGGCTTGGCCTTTGCCAAGAGCCAGATGGCGGCGGGCACCCAGCTGCCGGAGTCGGGCACGGTGTTCCTCTCGCTGGCCGATCGGGACAAGCCGGCCGGCTTGGAGGTGGCCCGGGTGTTCAGCACCCTGGGATTCTCCATCGCGGCCACCCTGGGCACGGCCGGGTTCCTGCGCTCCGAGGGCGTCAGCGTCGACACCTTGGTGGCCAAGGTGGGGGAGGAAGGCGTCGCGTCGGACGCCGTCGATCTGATCGCGCAGGGCAAGGTGCAACTGGTCGTCAATACCCCACGCGGCC
Source organism: uncultured Acidimicrobiaceae bacterium (assembly GCA_963808355.1). Lineage (GTDB taxonomy): Bacteria > Actinomycetota > Acidimicrobiia > Acidimicrobiales > RAAP-2 > Bog-473. The sequence goes on along the minus strand of CAWEFL010000002.1, from coordinate 511,621 downwards.
TAGGCCCGCGCGCCGACGGACAGCACATCCGTCAGGCCGCGGTGACCTATCACGTGCCGTGTCTGACGACGCTCGCCGCGGCGCGCGCCGCCGCGAGTGGCATGGCCGACGCCCGTACCCACCCCCTGCGGGTACGGCCACTGCAGGACTTGCACGAAGGGCCCGACGAGTGAGCGCCGACGGGGCGATGCCCAGCGCGCTCGCCACCCGAGTCGGCGCGGTCGGCCTGGCCAATCCGGTCATGACCGCGTCCGGCACGTCGGGCAACGGGACGGAGCTCTCGACGTACGGCGCGCTGGCCGAATTGGGCGCGGTGGTCGTCAAGTCGCTGTGTGTCGACCCCTGGCCCGGCAACCCGGCGCCGCGGGTGCACGAGGTGGGCGCGAGCATGTTGAACAGCGTGGGGCTGCAAGGGCCGGGGCTCGACGCATGGGCCCAACGTGACCTGCCGATGCTCGCGGCTGACGGCGCCCGCGTGGTCCTCAGCATCTGGGGCCGCAGCGTGTCCGACTTCGGGCGCGCCGCCGAGCGAGCCGCGGACGTCGCGGCCAACGCTCCGGGAGGCGGTGCCATCGTCGCCCTCGAGGTCAACGTCAGCTGTCCGAACGTCGAAGACCGGTCGCGCATGTTCGCCCATTCCGCTGAAACCACCGCCCGCGTGATGGATACGACGTCGTGCGGGTTGCCCCGCTGGGCCAAGCTGAGTCCCAACGTGCCCGACATCGTCGAGATCGCAGCGGGCGCGCTGAGAGGCGGTGCCGACGGGCTGACTCTGGTCAACACCCTGCTCGGACTGGCGCTCGACCCAGAGTCCGGACGACCGGTGCTCGGGGGGGGCGGGGGTGGGCTCTCCGGGGCCGCCGTGCATCCGGTGGCCGTGCGGGCGGTCTGGGAGTGCCGGAGCGCGTTTCCGGACACCCCTATCGTGGGGGTGGGTGGGGTGTCGTCCGGTCGCGACGCCGTCGAGCTCCTGCAGGCGGGTGCGGACGCGGTCCAGGTCGGAACGGCCACGTTCCGGGACCCCAAGGCACCGTGGCACGTGCTGCGTCAGCTGGCGCGGTGGTGCGAGGAGCACGGGACCACGGTGGAGGAGATCCGCGACACGGCACGGTGGCGCCGGGTGCACGCCGCCATCGGCTCAGAAGGCAGCAGAAAGCCTTGAGCCCGCACGATCACACCACGCAGAGCTTCGGCGACCGCGTCAGCGCCGCCGTCAGACTGCACGGTCCGCTCTGCGTCGGCATCGACCCCTCGTCCACGTTGCTCACCTCATGGGGAATGACCGACGACGTGGAGGGTCTGCGCGCGTTCTGCCGGGTATGCGTCGATGCCTTCGGAGGAAGCGTCGGCGTGATCAAGCCACAGGTCGCGTTCTTCGAGCGCCACGGTGCCGCTGGCCTCGAAACGCTCGAGCGCCTCCTCCAGGACGCGTCGGCTGCCGGTCTGCTCGTTATCGCCGACGCCAAGCGCGGTGACATCGATTCCACCGCGGCCGCCTACGCTGACGCCTGGCTTCGGGACGAGAGTCCGCTCGCCGTTGATGCGGTGACCGCCCATGCCTATCTCGGACTCGGCGCGCTTGAGCCCATGCTGCGCCTGGCGGCCCGCAACGGGCGGGGCGTGCTCGTCGTCGCCCGTAGCTCCAACCCCGAAGGGCGCTCCCTGCAAGAGGCACGGACGGCGGGGGGGAACACCGTCGAGGACATGCTGCTCGGCGAGATCGCCGCGCGCAACGCGTCACCAGACGTCCCCGACGGAACGGTCGGCGCGGTCGTCGGGGCCACCCTTGAGTCCTCAACCTTTCCATTGTCCCAGCTCAGAGGGGTTGTTCTGGCTCCGGGGCTCGGGGCGCAAGGTGCAACCCCGGCGGATGTGGCGGCGCGCTTCTGTGACTGCCCGCCTGGAACGGTGTTGCCCAGCGCCTCTCGCGCGGTGCTCGAAGCCGGCCCCGACCCGAGCGAGTTGCGTCGCCGCGCCGAGACGCTCGGTCGTGAGCTCGCTTCGCTCATGCCCTGAAAAGGAACTTCTTGTGAAGCGCCCTGGCCGAGGCGCTATGGTCTCGCCATGCCGCAACCTCCCGCACTTACTCCAGAGCAGCGCGCCGCTGCACTCGAAAAGGCTGCCAAGGTTCGCCGTGAACGGGCCGAGGTCAAGGACAAGCTCAAGATGGGCTCCTTGTCGCTGGCAGATCTTCTGACACAGGCGGACTCAAACGAGACCATCGGGAAGATGAAGGTGGTTTCGGTGCTTGAGTCCTTGCCCGGTCTGGGCAAGGTCAAGGCACGGCGTCTCATGGAAACCGTCGGTATCAGCGACAGCCGACGGCTCCAGGGGCTTGGTGCCAAGCAGCGCGAAGCGCTGCTCAAAGAGACTGTCCGCTGAGCCGCTGATCTTCGTGCTCATCGGCCCCGGCGGGGCCGGCAAGGGCACGGTGGCGGCTGAGCTTGTCGCACAGGACCCGTCTATCTGGCTGAGCCGGAGTTGGACGACGCGCCCGCCGCGCCCGGGGGAGCGCGAACGCGGTGCGTACGAGTTCGTAGACCGGGAGACCTTCGAGGACGCGATCGCCCGCGGCGGGTTCTTCGAGTGGGCCGAGTTCCTCGACAACCTGATGGGGACCCCGATCCCGGATCCGCCACCGGGGACCGACGTGCTCCTCGAGATCGACGTCCAGGGCGCCGAGCAGGTTCTGGGGCAGCGGCCCGACGCGGTGGTGGTGATGCTTCTCCCCCCTTCTGCTGAGGTGCAGGCGGCCCGTCTGGCGGCTCGGGGCGACGACGACGAGCACGTGCGCCGACGCGTCGAGCTGGGGAGATCCGAAGTCGAGCGCGGGGCGCGTCTCGCCCACCACACCATCGTGAACGAGGACCTGCGGCAGGCTGTATCCGAGCTGACGGCTATAGTCGACGGGACCCGTTCGGCGGCGCGCGCCGTGAACCCGGAGGAATCCTGATGGCCCAAGGCCGCCACACCCTCATGGACCCCCCCATCGAGGAACTTTTGGACAAGGTGGACTCGAAGTTCACCCTGGTTGCGCTCGGCTCCGCCCGGGCCCGTCAGGTGAACTCCTACTACAACAGCCTGGGCGAGGGCCTCGGCAAGGTCGTCCCGCCTCAGGTGGCTTCCGTCTCCGGCAAGCCGGTCTCCATCGCCTTCGAGGAGATCGCCGCGGGCAAGGCGACCTTCGTCCGCCCCGATCCCGAGGAGGAGGCGGCGCTCGCCGCGGCCATGGCCGATGCGGCCGAAGCGGGTCTGCTCAGCGAAGGGAGCGGAGAGGGGGAGGCCGAGCTGCTCGGCACGAGCGACGTCGGGGACGAGGACCCGACCGCCGGCTAAGGCGGACGGAGAGGCGCGGCGGGCACCGCCGATGGCCGACGACCTGCGGTTCGAAGACCCCTCCCACCCCGCGGGGCGCGCACCTCGGGTTGTTCTCGGCGTCTCCGGCGGCATCGCGGCCTACAAGGCCGTGGAGATCTGCCGTCGCCTCGTCGATGCCGGTGTGCACGTGACCCCGGTGCTGACCGAGGATGCCACGCGCTTCGTCGGCGCCGTCACCTTCTCGGCGCTGGCCTCGGCGCCGGCGGAGACCTCGCTGTGGGACGAGGACTCTCCCATTCCGCACACACGTCTCGGGCAGACGGCCGATCTGATCGTTGTCGCCCCGGCGACCGCCCACACGATCGCTCGCTGCGCCGCCGGGCTCTCCGACGACCTGCTGTCGGCGACACTGCTGGCGACGCGCGCACCGGTGCTGATGTGCCCGGCCATGCACACCGAGATGTGGGAGCACCCTTCCGTCCGCGACAACCTGGCCACCCTGGAGCGCCGCGGCGTGGGGATCGTGCCACCCGAGCGCGGGAGGCTGGCCGGTGGGGACGAAGGCGAGGGCCGTCTGGCCGATCCGGCGGTCATCGTCGAACGGGTTCTTGCGCGTTTGCGAGGACTGTCTCTCCGCCCGACCACCGGCAGCGCAAGCGTCCATGCCAACGAGCCCGACCTGGACGGTCGACGCATCGTGGTCAGCGCAGGAGGCACCCGGGAGCCGCTCGATCCGGTGCGCTTCATCACGAACCGTTCGTCCGGCAAACAGGGCCACGCGATCGCGGCGGCCGCCGCCCGCCGTGGCGGCGACGTCATCCTCGTCACCTCGTCGCCCCGCGTGCTGCCGTCCGACGTCGCGCCGGGGGTCACACGGATCGACGTGGAGACGGCGGCCGACATGGAGGACGCCATGGGTCGGGCCGCCCCGCAGGCCGACGTCGTCATCATGGCCGCCGCGGTCGCCGACTTCCGGCCCAAGTCGACTGCGGAGGGAAAGCTGTCGAAGGAGGATGGCGTGCCCGAGCTGGTGCTCGAGCCCACGCCGGACATCCTGGCCGGACTCGCCGCTCGCCGCCCCCCCGGGCAGGTCCTCGTCGGCTTCGCCGCCGAGACGCACGACGCCGTCGAACGGGCTCGCCGCAAGCTCGAACGCAAGGGAGTGGATCTTCTCGTCGTGAACGACGTGAGCGCACCAGGCGCCGGGTTCGACCACGACACGAATGCCGTGGTCATCCTGCACGCCGACGGACGCACCGCGGACATCCCTCTGACCTCCAAAAACGCGGTGGCGGAAGCCGTGTTGGATAGTGTCATCGCGCACCTGAAAGAGAAGCGGAGCTCCACGTGAAAACGACCTTCACCTCGGAATCGGTCACCGAGGGACACCCCGACAAGATGGCGGACCAGATCTCGGACGCCGTTCTCGATGCCATCCTCGAGGGAGACCCGGAGAGTCGCGTCGCGTGTGAGACGCTCCTCACGACAGGCCTGGTGGTCGTGGCTGGTGAGGTGACCACGAACACCTACGTGGACATTCCCGAGCTCGTGCGCGACACGGTCTGCGACATCGGCTACGACAACGACGCCTGTGGTTTCAACGGCAAGACGTGCGGTGTGCTCGTATCGCTCGGTGCGCAGTCGCCCGACATCGCCCAAGGTGTCGACTCCGCGCTCGAGTTGCGGACGGGCGCGGGCGGCGAGGACACATTGAACGCGCAGGGTGCGGGTGACCAGGGGATGATGTTCGGGTTCGCGTGCGACGAGACTCCCGATCTCATGCCACTGCCAGTGTGGATGGCCCACCGCCTCTCCGAGCGACTGGCCCAGGTGCGGCGGGCCGGCGCCGTTCCCTACTTGCGGCCTGACGGCAAGACGCAGGTCTCGATCGTCTACGAAGACGGACGGCCGGTGCGCATCGACACGGTGTTGATCTCGACGCAGCACGCGGGCGGTATCGACCTGGAAGAGCAGCTGCGGCCGGATCTGGTCGACCACGTCATCACGCCGTTGCTGCCCACGGATCTCGACTCGGAGGACCTTCGCATCTTCGTGAACCCCACGGGGATCTTCGAGCTCGGCGGGCCCCACGCGGACGCCGGCCTCACCGGGCGCAAGATCATCGTCGACACCTATGGCGGCATGGCCCGCCACGGTGGTGGCGCCTTTTCGGGCAAAGACCCGTCGAAGGTCGACCGCTCGGCGGCCTACGCGGCGCGATGGGTGGCCAAACACGTGGTCGCCTCGGGAGCGGCCCGCCGGTGCGAGGTCCAGGTGGCTTACGCCATCGGCGTCGCGCACCCGGTGTCGTTACTCGTCGAGACGTTCGGGACCGAGGCGGTCGACCCCCAGAAGATCTCCGACGCCGTGCGGGAGCTCTTCGATCTGCGCCCCGCGGCCATTTTGCGCGACCTCGATCTGCGGCGCCCGATTTACAAGAAGACGGCCGCCTACGGTCACTTCGGCCGCTCCGAGAAGGAGTTCACCTGGGAGGCCACTCCCCGGGTGGACGACCTACGGTCTGCCCTCGGGCTCTGACCGGCAGGGCTCCCGACCGCACGCGCCACCGTCGCACCAGCTCGGGCCGCGCCTCCACGAAGGTGAGGTAGGCGGCGCGACCATGACGCCGTCATGACGCAGGAACACGCTCCTCGGCCCCAACGGATCGTGCGCGTCCGCACCGAGGTGGCCGCGTTGTCCAAGGAGTTCGACTACACGGTTCCCGCCTCGTGGACCGACCCCGTCGTGGTAGGCACGCGGTGCGGGTGCCGCTGCACGGCCGCACCGTGCGCGGCTGGGTGGTCGCGGACCACGTCGCGCCGACACCAGGTCTCGAGGTGCGGCCGCTCAAGTCGTGGCTCGGGTGGGGCCCACCGGCGCCGGTGGTCGGGCTGGCCGGGTGGGCCGCATGGCGGTGGGCGGGACCCGAATCGGCGTTCCTGCACTCGGCATCACCGAACGCGATCGTGCGTTCTCTGACGGCGGCACCCCCACCGCCCGCCCCACGCCCGCCGGCGTCGTCCACCTTGCGGCAACCGAGACCGTTCTGGGTTGACCTGCCGCCCGATCCGGGCGCGATCGTCCTCCGGCTCCCACCGACGACCGACCTCATCGAGCTGGTGCTCTCGGTGGTCACGGGTGACTCGGCGCGGGTACGTAAGGGCAGCGCGCTCGATCCTCGTCCCGTCGGTCGGGTGGGCGGACCGTCTCTGCAAGCGGCTCACGCGCCGGGGGCTGGCGGCCACGAGCGACTGGGTGAAGGCCCGAGCTGGTTGGCCCATCGTGGTCGGGAGCCGTGCGGGCGCGTGGACACCGGTGCCGGACCTCGCGGCCCTCGTCGTGCTCGACGCACATGACGACGCCTACCGCGAGGAGAGCGCACCGACCTACAGCGCTGTCGATGTCGCGATGGAGCGGGCGCGCCGCGCTGGTGTGCGGTGCGTCCTCACGTCTCCGGCGCCACCGGTCAGCCTCACCGGCATCCCGGTGGTTGCCCCTTCCGAACCCGAGGAGCGGGCAGGATGGCCGGCCGTCGAGCGGGTGGACCGTCGGGGCGCCGACCCCCGGACGGGTCTCTTCTCGGAAGCGTTCGTCCGACTCGCCCGCGCCGTCCTCCATGCCCGCCCCAATCCCGAGGGGCCGCCGGGTGACGACGTCCCCGCACCCCTGGTCTGTCTGTACAACCGCAAGGGGGGGGCCCGGCTCCTCGCGTGCAGCAACTGCGGCGAACTGGCGCGCTGTCTTCGCTGTGGCGCTGCGGCGACGGCGACGCCGGACAAGGCCACGCTGCAGTGTCCACGGTGCAACGATGCGCGGCCGCTGGTCTGTCGCTCCTGTGGTCACCTCAAGATGAAGACGTTACGCGCCGGCGTGAGCCGGTTGCGGGAAGAGCTCACGGCTCTTCTCGGCGTGGAGGTGGAGGAGGTGTCTGGCCCCGCGACGACCCGGGCCCTCTCCCGCAGCGATGCGGCAGGCGCCGAAGCCGCCGCTCTGGCGACGCCACGGGCGCCGGTGCTCGTCGGCACCGAGGCGGTTCTCCACCGTGTCCGCCGCGCCGCGGCGGTCGTGTTCCTCGACATCGACCTGCACCTGCTCGCGCCGCGGCTTTCGGCTGTCGACGAGACCTTGGCGCTGTTGGTCCGCGCCGGCCGGCTGGTGGGCGCCCGCGGCAGCCGACCGCCTTGGGCCCGGGTACAGGTGCAGACCAGGGTGCCGGACCACCCCGTGCTGGAGGCCGTCGTTCGTGGCGAGCCGGCGCCGGCTCTCGCGGCGGAGGCGGATGTCCGCCGTGCATCAGGGCTGCCACCGTTCTCCGCCTGCGCACTCATTTCGGGTCCCTTGGCCCCGGCCTACGCCGAGGAAGTGTCGCGGGTTGCCGAGCAGGAGGGAGGTCTCGTCAGCGTCGTGGGGACGGGCCGGGACACCTGGCTCGTCACTGCCCCCGACCATCGTGCGCTGTGCGATTTGTTGGGCCGCGTCGAGCGACCGCCCGGGCGCGGGCTCCGGGTCGCTGTCGATCCGCCCTCGTTCTGACGTGGGCCTGTCCGACTCGGCTGAGCACCGACTGCGGCCGAGCTTCGTCGACCGATCCGAGTTCCAGAGGGCCGCCGGTAGGATGACGCGATGTCCGCCCTCGTGATCCGCCAATACGGCGACCCCGTCCTGAAGGAGCGGACGCGCGAGGTCGACGAGATCGATGGGTCCGTGGCCAGCCTCGTCGAGTCCATGATCGAGACGATGTACGCGGCACCGGGCAGCGGTCTGGCCGCCAACCAAGTGGGTGTGCAGCGCCGGATCTTCGTCTACGACATCGGAGACGGCGCCCACACCATCATCAACCCCCGCATCGTCGAAAGCGACGGGGAGTGGGTCTACGACGAGGGCTGCTTGTCGGTCCCGGGTCTCAGCTGGGAGATCCTCCGGCCCAATGCGGTCCACCTGGTCGGGCTGGACCTCGACGGCAACGAGGTGTCGATCGAGGCCGCCGAACTCGAGGGCCGAGTGTTCCAACACGAGCTCGACCACCTCGACGGGATCCTGTTGGTGGAGCGGTTGAACGAGGACCAGCGCAAAGAGGCGCTGAAGATCCTGCGGAACCGCACGTTCGATCTCGACCCCGCCGACCCGGACGGACTCTCGAACCTCCACCCGCTCTGATCGGCTCTGATCGACCCGCACCGCCGAGCGGGCGCCCGCCCGCACGCTCCACTCTTTCTCTCGGACCGGACTGCCCTACGGTGAACTGATGGCGCGGCTGGCCTTCCTCGGCACTCCCGACCTGGCCGTGCCACCCTTGCGCGCCCTCGTCCAGGCCGGACACGACCTCGCGTTAGTCGTCACTCGCCCCGACAAACGACGGGGGCGCGGTGGCGCGACCACGCCGAGCCCGGTCAAGACAGCGGCGCTCGACCTCGGCCTGCCCGTCACCCACGAGCTCACGGAGGTGCCAAAAGCAGGTGTGGAACTGGGCGTCGTCGTTGCGTACGGCCGGATCATCCCGGCCCCGCTGCTGGAGCAGGTTCCGATGCTGAACCTGCACTTCTCGTTACTCCCGCGCTGGCGTGGTGCCGCACCTCTCGAACGGGCGATCCTCGCCGGGGACCGCGAGACCGGCGTGTGCGTCATGAAGGTCGATACCGGACTCGACACCGGCCCTGTCTACGCGCGGCGCGCCGTCCCCATCGGCGACGGGACCACCTTGGAGAGCCTGCGAGGGCAGCTGGTCGAGATCGGCACGGACCTCCTCGTCGAGGCGCTGGCCCAGGGGATGGCCGGTCTTCCCGAACCTGAGGCCCAAGTGGGTGAACCCACCATCGCCGACAAGATCACCGCCGAGGACCTGCACCTCGACTGGGGCCGGCCGGCCCGCAGCCTCCTGCGCGTCGTGCGTCTGGGGCGGGCCTGGACCACGTTCCGCGGGAAGCGCCTCACCGTCCTCGAGGCGAAAGTCGACGATGCACGCGACGATGCCGGCGCAGGCCTCGCACCCGGGGTAATGGTCGGTGCGGCGGTCGCGACCGGTCAGGGCATGCTCGTCCTCGAACGAGTGCGGTCGGAAAGCCGTTCCCCCATGTCAGCACACGACTGGCTGCGCGGCGTCCGACCCCGGAAGGGCGAGCGTCTCGGGACCGACTAAACATGAGCACGGTGACCGTGACCCCGATTGACGGGTGGAACCCCGAGCAGTACGAGCGGTTTCGCTCGGAGCGCCAGCAGCCCTTCGACGATCTGCTCATGCTGTGCCATCCCGTTCCGGGTGGGCGCGCCGTGGACCTCGGGTGCGGGACCGGTGACCTCACCAAGATCCTGCATGAGGAGATGGAGGCGGAGCAGACCGTCGGCATCGATTCATCCGATGCCATGCTCGCGCGCGCGAAGCGACACACTCCGCGGTACCGGGGTTGTCCTTCGAACTGGGTGACATCGCGACGTGGCTCGGCGAAGGGCTCGACCTCGTCTTTGCGAACGCATCGCTGCAGTGGGTCGACGACCACCTCAACTTGCTGGCGCGCATGCGGACGGCTTTGCGCCCGGACGGCCAGATGGCGTTCCAGGTGCCGGCCAACTATCGCCATCCGTCCCACGTGCTGGCGCACCAGGTGGCGATCGAGCCACCCTTCATCGACGCCCTCGACGGCGATGCCCCCGAAGACCGGGGACGGTTCGTGCTGTCGCCGGAACTGTACGCCGACCTCCTGTACGAGCTGGGCGCAAAGGACCAGGTCGTACGCATGGAGGTCTATGGCCACGAGCTGGAGTCCACCGGCGAAGTCGTGGAGTGGGTGATGGGGACCCTGCTCACGCCCTACCGCAAGCGGCTCACACCCGACATGTTCGACGAGTTCGTGGAGCGGTACCGGGAACGCCTCATTGAGGAGCTCGGCGAGCGGGAGCCGTACTTCTACGGCTTCAAGCGCATTCTCTGCTGGGCTCGCTTCAGCTGAGCGACATCGAGCGGCCCCTGTTCCGTGGATCCGGTACCGACACAGAGAAACCGTCACCACCCCGACCCGGGCCAGCCCGGTGACCTGCGCATCGCGCTCGTCGGTCCTCTCTGCGGACTTCGGTGCCCTGGCAGAACAGGTGGGAGAGGTGGCCGCGGCAGCCGACTGGCTCCACGTCGACGTCATGGACGGCCATTTCGTCCCCAACGTCACCATCGGGCCGCCGGTCGTCGCGTCGCTGCGACGGCACACGCCACTGTTCTTCGACTGCCATCTCATGATGACCGAGCCGGGTCGCTATCTGAAGGCCTTTGCTGACGCCGGCGCGGACGGGTGCACGGTGCACGTGGAGGTGGGGGACACCGACGAGCTCGTCACGCAGATGCGCGCGCTGGGCCTGCGCGCCGGGCTCGCGCTCAATCCCGACACTCCCTTCGAGGCGGTCGAGCCCTATCTGGCTGACGTGGATCTCGTCCTCTGCATGACCGTCTTTCCCGGCTTCGGCGGCCAGAGTTTCATCGCCGACGTGATGGGAAAGGTCCGGCGGGTGCGGGCCGCCATCGAGGCGCGGTCCCTGGCGGTCGACGTCGAGGTCGACGGTGGCATCGATGTCACCACCGCGCCGGTCGCGGCGGAAGCGGGGGCGAACGTGTTCGTCGCGGGCAGCGCCATCTTCGGCCAGGACCGGCCCTGGGAGGCGGCCGATGCCATCCGGGCCTCGGTCCGGCTCGCCAACGGCCCGGGCCGCAGGGCCTGACCGCGTGCGTTCCCCCGAAACGACGCGGTGAGCCCGGCGGTGCGACGAGCAGTGGTCGTCGGCGGCGGCGTGATCGGCACGTGGCACGCGCTCGATCTCGTCCGCGCGGGATTTACCGTCGACCATCTCGAGGCCGATGCCGCGCCGGTCGGTGCCTCGGTGCGCAACTTCGGGTTGGTCTGGGTCAGCGGGCGGCGGTCCGGAGAGGAGCTCGACGCCGCCCGCCGGAGCCGTCGCCGTTGGGAGGAGGTCGCCGCCGAGATCCCGGGAATCGGCTTCCGCCCGCTGGCGTCTCTCACCGTGGCCTGCCGTGAGGCCGAGCGCGCGGTCATGGAGACCTTCGCCCGCCACCCCGACGCGGCGGCCCGGGGGATCACATTCCTCGAGCCGGACGAGGTGAAGGCGTGCAACCCCGCCGTCGCAGGCGACGTCACGGGGGCCTTGCACTGCGCGGAGGACGCCGTGGTCGAACCACGCCAGGTCCCGAGCGCGCTGCACACACACCTCACCCGAGTCGTGCCCGACCGCTACCAGTTCCATCCGGGTCGCCGGGTCATCGCGTTGGAACCCCACACCGCGGTGGACACGAGCGGCACCCGCTGGACCGGCGAGCTCGTCGTCGTGGCGACCGGCGCGGCCTACGACCACCTGTCGGGCACCGAGGCACACGCGGCGGAGTTGCGCCGTGTTCGCCTCCAGATGCTCGAGACGGCGCCCTTGACCGCGCGCCTCACGACGTCGCTCGCCGACGCCGACACACTCCGCTACTACCCGGCCTACGAGGCCGCGCCTCTCGCCGAGCTCGGGGACCAGACGCCGGTGGCAGCCCAGCACCAGCTGCAGCTCCTCCTCGTCCAGCGCCCCGACGGCGCGCTGACCATCGGGGACACGCACGCCCACGGCGAGCCGTTCGACTTCGCGCTCGCCGAGGACCCCAGCCACGAGCTCCTCGACCGGGCCGGACGAATCCTGGGCACGCCCGTGCCACCGGTGCGCCGGCGTTGGGAGGGCGTGTACGCCCAGTGCCGGGACGGCCGGGTGTGCCTGCGCGAGGAGATCCGCCCGGGGGTGCTCATGGTCACGGGACCGGGCGGGCGTGGCCTGACCTGCGCGCCCGCCATCGCCGCAGACACGCTCGAGGCTGCAGGGATCACCACGTCCGCCGGCTCCGCCGCGTCTCGCCGAGGACCAGCCCGCCCGTGATCGGCCGCTTCGCCCTCGTGTGCCTGGATATGGCGGGCACCACGGTCCGGGACGACGGCGCCGTGGACGCCGCCTTCACCCGCGCGCTCGAAAGCGTGGGCATCACCCCGGACGCACCGCGCTACGCCGAGGCTCGCCGCTTCGTCCACGAGACGATGGGGTGGTCCAAGTCCGCTGTGTTCGCCGCGCTGCTCCCACCACAGGACGCGGCGCGGGCCACCACCGTGTTCGCCGCCGCCTACGAGGCCATCGTCGCCGCCGGCGACGTCGAACCCATCGAAGGCGCTGCGGCAGTGCTGCACACCCTGCAGGAACGCGACACCCGCATCTGCCTCACCACGGGCTTCGCACCTTCCACGCGCGTCGCCTTGCTCACCACGCTCGGATGGAATGCACTCGTCGACCTCGCCCTCTCGCCGGCCGACGTCGGCGGGCGCGGCCGTCCCGCGCCCGATCTCATCCTCGGCGCCATGGCACAGCTCGGCGTCGCTGACCCCGCTGCCGTCGCGGTGGTGGGGGATACCGTGAGCGACCTCGAGGCCGGCACGGCCGCACACGCGGGTGCGGTCATCGGGGTCCTGAGCGGCGCGCACGACGAGACCGCCTTGGGCAGCGCACCGCACACCGCGCTCCTCCCCGATGTCGGCCACCTGATCAAGGAGCTCGAGCGATCGGCCTGAGCTGGGACGGTCGACAAAAACTGAAACGTGTTCTATAATTGCGGTCACGCCCACGCCGGGCAGGGCATGGACCCGAATGGGCGGAGGACGTGACCCATGGATGATGTGGAGCGCATGCGCCGGGCGATCGCCCTGGCGGCCGAGGTCCGCACCGCGACGGCCCCTAACCCCTGGGTGGGCTGCGTCGTTGTCCCGGCTGCCCCCGCTCCGGAGGCTCGGGTGGATCCGGCCGGCGGGCCGACGGGGCCGATGCCCTCTCGGAAACCTTCGAGGGCGCCACGTCTCCTCCCGGGGGCCCCCATGCCGAGGTCACCGCGCTCGCCGCAGCCGGCGAACAGGCGAGGGGCGCCACGCTCTACGCGACGCTCGAACCGTGCGCCCACCACGGCCGGACGCCGCCCTGCACCGACGCCATCGTCGGGGCGGGCGTCGCCCGGGTCGTGATCGGCATCGAGGACCCGGACCCACAGGTGGCCGGAAAGGGCATCGAGGCCCTCCGCGCCGCGGGCATCGAGGTGATCGTCGGCGTGGCCGCGGACGAGGTCGTCGCGCAGCTCGCCCCGTACCTCAAGCACCGCACGACCGGACACCCCTGGGTCGTCCTGAAGATGGCGTCGAGCCTGGACGGCCGTACCGCGGCGCCAGACGGCACCAGCCGCTGGATCACCGGCGAGGCCGCACGCCGGGACGTCCACCGCCTGCGGTCCCACTCGGACGCCGTCCTCGTCGGGGCCGGTACCGTGCGCGCGGACGACCCCGAGCTGACCGTGCGCCTGGACGACGGGGCCGACCACGACACCGACCGCAACCGCCCCCAGCCCCATGACCCGGCCGCAGCCGCTCCGGGTGGTCCTCGGGACCGCACCCCCGGAGGCCAAGGTCCACCCGGCCCTGGAGCTCTCGGGAGACCTGCGCGACGTGCTGGGCGAGCTCGGACGCCGGGGCGTGCTCCAGCTCCTCGTCGAAGGCGGCCCGACGGTCGCGCACGACTTCCACGCCGCCGGGCTCGTCGACCGCTACGTCCTCTACCTTGCGCCCGCCATCTTCGGGGGCGACGACGGGCACCCGCTGTTTGCCGGCCCGGGGGCTGGCACAATTGCGGAGGTGTGGAAGGGCAGGCTGATCTCGGTCGAACGGCTCGGGGACGACCTCCGCGTGGAGGTGGCCGCCTGATGGGGTTCTCGACGGTGCAGGAGGCGATCGACCAGATCGCGCGCCTCGGCATGGCCGTCGTCGTCGACGACGAGGACCGGGAGAACGAGGGCGATCTGATCATGGCGGCCGAGGCAGCCACACCGGAGAACATCGCCTTCTTCCTCGCCCACACCTCGGGCGTCATCTGTGTGCCCCTGCTGCCCGAACGGGCCGACCTGCTCGATCTGCCGCTGATGGTCACCGCCAACACCGAGGCCCAGCGGACCGCCTTCACCGTGAGCGTCGACTACCGGCACGGGACGACGACGGGGATCTCGGCGGCCGACCGGGCCTCCACCATCGCCGCGCTGGTCGATCCCCACACCCGCCCGAACGACCTGAACCGGCCCGGGCACATCTTCCCCCTGCGCTACCGGCCCGGCGGCGTGCTGAAGCGCGCCGGCCATACCGAGGCCACGGTGGACCTGTGTCGATCGGCCGGGCTGTCGCCGGCCGGCGTCCTCTGCGAGATCGTGACCGAGGACAAATCAGAGATGGCACGCCTCCCCGACCTGGAGCGGTTCGCCAAGAAGCACGGCCTGCCGGTCATCTCCATCGCGGACCTCATCCGCTACCGGCGCATGAACGAGAAGCTGGTCCGCCTGGTCTCCGAGGCGCGCATCCCGGCCAAGGGACGCGAATTCCGTGCACTCGTCTACGAGTCGGTGCTCGACAACGAGCAGCACCTCGCGCTCGTCATGGGCGACGTGGCCGGCACCCAGGACGTCCTCGTGCGAGTCCACTCGGAGTGCCTGACGGGCGACGTCTTCGGCTCGCTGCGCTGCGACTGCGGCCCGCAGTTGCACGCCGCGCTCGAGCTGATAGAGGAAGAGGGGCGTGGCGTGCTCATCTACCTGCGCGGCCACGAGGGGCGTGGCATCGGCCTCGGCCATAAGATCCGCGCCTACCAGCTCCAGGAGGAGGGCCACGACACGGTCGACGCCAACCTCCAGCAGGGGCTCCCGATCGACAGCCGCGAGTACGGCATCGGCGCCCAGATGCTGGTCGACCTCGGCGTGACGACCATGCGGCTGATGACCAACAACCCCGTCAAGTACGGCGGCCTCGAGGGCTTCGGCCTCGACATCACCGAGCGGGTGGCGCTCCAGGCGTCGCCCAACCCCGAGAACATCGCCTACCTGCGCACGAAGCGCGAGCGTATGGGCCACCTTCTTCACGGCCTCGACGACGTCCTCTGACGCCCCACTCCCCGCAGGCGGCGCTGTGCAACAGTGAGGTCGTGACCCGCGCCACCGCCGCCACGCGCCACTCGCGCACGCGTGGCATCCGCTGATGGCCGACTCGGACCTGATCTCGCTCCCGGACGGGGCCCTCGAGGACGTGGCCGCCCGGGTCGGCCTCAGCCTGCAGGGCGAGCACAACGGCGCCGGCCTCCGTCTCGGGATCGCCTGCGCGCTCTTCAACGGTGGCATCACGATGCGCCTCCTCGACGGGGCTCTCGACGCGCTCCACGAGGCCGGCACCGACCGCAGCGACATCGTGGTCGCCTGGGCACCCGGTGCCTTCGAGCTCCCGCTCGTCGCCCAGGCCTTCGCCCGCTCCGAGAGAGTCGACGCGGTGCTCTGCTTCGGTGCCGTCATCAGAGGCGACACCGGCCACTACGACTTCGTGGCGGGGGAGTGCGCCTCGGGGATCCAGCAGGTGCAGCTGGCCACCGGGGTCCCGGTCGTCTTCGGGGTGCTCACCACCGACACGCTTGAGCAGGCCCTCGAACGGTCCCGCCCCGACGAGACGAACAAGGGCCGCGAAGCCGCGCGGGCCGGCATGGAGATGGCCCGCCTCCTGCGCCACCGTCCCCTCTCCTCGCCCGCGCCCCTCAGTACAGGATGAGCTGCGTGCACCGGTAGGAGGCCATCAACCGCTCGGTCGTCTCGTTCGTCACCGTGGCGTCCCACACCTGCGTGGTGCGCCCGGTGTGGAGAGGCGACGCCGTGGCCATCACCCGGTGTCCCTCCTCGGCACTCGATATGAAGTTGGCCGAGCAGTCGACGGTGGTGAAACTCCTTGCCCCCGAAGGCCAGTGGTGGTTCACGCCGAAGGCACACAACGCGTCGGCCAGGGTCAACACCACCGGCGCCCACAGGAACCCAGTCCCGGCGATGAGGTCGTGCGTCACCGTCACCCGGGCGACGGGGTCACGCCCCGAATCGGGCGCGGAGATCTCAATGCCGAGCAGGTTCAGGAAGTTGTAGACGTCGTAAGGCGGTGGCACGGGGCACAGCATGCCCCATCGGGTCTGCGAAGATTGAGACCCATGCTCCGTCTCGTCCTACCAAAGGGCTCGCTCGAACGCGCCACGCTGCAGCTGTTCGAAGACGCCGACCTCGCCGTCAAGCGCGCCTCGGACGTGGCCTACCGCGCCATGATCGACGACCCCCGGATCGAGGACGTGCGCATCCTGCGGCCACAGGAGATCCCCGTCTACGTCGCCGACGGGCTGTTCGACCTCGGCATCACCGGGCGGGACTGCATCGAGGAGCGGGGGAGCGAGGTCGTCTCCCTGGGCGAGCTGCCGTACTCAAAGGCCACGTCGAATCCCGCCCGCATCGTGCTGGCCGTGGGCGCGGACTCCCCGGCCAACCGCCTCTCCGAGCTCGCCGAGCTCGTCGGGACCCAGCACCCGGGCCCCCTCCGCGTCAGCACCGAGTACCCGGAGCTCACTCGCAAGGCCTTGGCCGCCCACGGCATCCATGCCGACATCGCCCTCTCCTACGGCGCCACCGAGGCGAAGGTCCCCGACATCGCCGACGCCGTCGTCGACATGACCGAGACGGGCAGCGCGCTGCGCGCCGCCGGCCTCAAGGTGATCGAGACCCTCCTCGTGTCGCACACCGAGCTGATTGCGAACCCGAAGGCCGCCGACGACCCGGACAAGCGCCACGCTATGAATCAGATCCTCACGTTGCTGCAGGGCACGCTTGAGGCGCGCGGCAAGGTGCTCGTGAAGCTCAACATCTCGGCGGAGAACCTCCAGGCCGTCCTGTCGGTCCTGCCGTCCATGCGCGCGCCCACCGTCTCGGAGCTCTCGGGCGGCGGCGCCTTCGCGCTCGAGACCGTGGTGGCCAAGTCGGACATCAACACCCTCATCCCGGCGCTGCGCGACCACGGCGCGACCGACATCTTGGAGATCGCGCTGTCCAAGATCGTCCACTGACGTGGGCAGCCCCGTCCCCTCCGCCGGACCACACCACGGGCGGGTGACGTCGTTCCACCGCGGACGAGGCACCGGCACCGTGACGCAGGATGGAGCGGCCGACGTCTTCGACTTCCACGCCACCGCCATCGCCGACGGCAGCCGCACCATCGAAGAGGGGGCTACGGTCTCCTTCAGCGTGGCGCCCGGGCGCCGCGGCCGTTACGAGGCCCGGTCGCTCGTGCCCCTGTCCTCCCACCAACGTCCCGCGTAGCGCCGGGCGAAGACCTCCAGCGCCGCGTCCACCCCGGCCCGCTCGCCCGTCGCGAGCAGGTCCAGCAAATGCCCTCGCGTTACCGCCACCCCGAGCCGCGCGTGGGCCCGGGCGACCGGCTCCGGCACGCCTGCGGACGCGGCCACCGATGCGTTGGTGGCCAGCCACGTCTTGATGTCGTCTCGCAACAACGGCCGCGCCGCCTCCTCGCCCTGGAGCGCCCGACCGTAGAGGGCGAAGAACAGCCGCCCGGGTGCGGGTCTCGACCCCGCGCACCACCTCGAGCAGCAGGCCGTCCTTGGAGCCGAAGTGGTACAGGAGCATGCGGTGGCTGGTCCCGGCCGCCTCCGCGATGCGCCGCAGGCTCTGGTCGGCCAGCCCGTCGGTGGCGAAGTGCTCGATCACCGCCTGGAGGAGAGCTGCTTCGCCGAGTCGAACCCGCCGCCGTCTACGCCCAGCTGGCCGACGGCCGGACCTGGCCCGAATGGTCACCCCTCGGCTCGTTCGAGCTCCTCGATCCGGGCACCCCCACCGATGGGACGCCGGAAGGCGTCGGCGCCATCCGCCTGTTCACGACGGGGCGGCACCGGAGCCGCGAGCGCGTGGTGGAGCGTGATCCCGGCCGGGCCTTCGCCTACGTCCTGCAGGCGGGCCTGGCCTTGCGGGACTACAAGGCCGTCGTCCGCCTGGCGCCCGCCGTCGGCGGTGGCACGACGATCCATTTGGCACTCCACCTTCCGGGCCAAGGTGCCGGGAACGGGATGGATCTATCGCCGCCAGCTCGGAGCCCTCATCGGCGAGTGCGTGCAGGGGCTGGCCACTGCGGCCGCCCGTCGCGGCACGCCCTGATGAAAAGCGGACACCGACCCTCAGGCCGGCGCGGCGCCCCCGTTGCCGACGTTGGCCGACTTCTCGGCCGACGTGCGTTCGTTGCCCTCCAGACGAACGAAGGCGAGGCGCAGCTGCGACAGCGACTCCCGCAACGACGGCTCCGCCTCGCCGATCCGTCCGTGCAGGCCGTCGAGGAGGTAGCCCAGCCCGTCTATCGCCAGCTGGGCCTCGAACAGCATCGGCGGGGACTGCGACAGGTAGATCGCCGCGAGCTCGAACAGGCCGTAGCAGTGATTGGCCACCACGGTCTCGGCGGGCGTGTTCGCCAGCTGGGCCCGCATGGCGTCCACCGCTGCCTGGGCTTCGGCCTGCGATTGGGGGTCGTCGCCACCCCCGCCCGCCCCGCCCCCGGGGCCGTCGCCCGCCCCGCCGTCAGGCACGCCGCCGCCCCCGCCCGAACCCTCCTTCTTGGGGAAATGCTCGCCCGACGGTGTCCAGAGGCTGCTCATGCTGGTACTGTATGTGCCCTTGACTACTTGGAAGCGGGGCCGCCAGCTGACGGGCCTCCACCTGGCCACCACCTCACCTTCTCCGTGAGTTCCGTGCGCCACGGTCGAATGTCTGCGGCATGGGCCCTGCCCCCGGGTCCGCCCCGCTCCACCGATTGGCTTGCGGAAGGACCGCGGCCCGAGTGAGAGGTGTGATGCCGCATCGTCGCTGAAACCACAACAGAGCACCGGATCAACGACCGAATCCGCGCCCGTGAAGTCCGGCTGGTGGACCCCGACGGTGTGCAACTAGGCATCAAGCCGCTGCCCGAGGCCCTGGCGATTGCCAAGGAGCTCGACCTCGACCTCGTCGAAGTGGCGCCCATGGCCAACCCGCCGGTGTGCCGGATCATGGACTTCGGCAAGTTCAAGTTCGACGAGGCCCAGCGGGCCAAGGAGAGCCGCCGCAAGGCCGTCCACGTCGGGATCAAGGAGATGAAGTACCGGCCCAAGATCGGCCCCGGCGACTTCGACACCAAGACCCGTCAGGTGGGCAAATTCCTGAACGAGGGGCACAAGGTCAAGATCACGATCATGTTCCGGGGCCGCGAGGTGTACCACCCGGAGCACGGCAAGCGGATCCTCGATCGGATCGCCGAGCAGATGGAGGGCATCGCCAAGGTCGAAGCCGAGCCCAAGCTCGATAACCGCAACATGATCATGGTGCTCGCTCCCGACAAGCGGGCCCGCCAGTCCGCGCAGTCCAGGGCCTCGAACCAACAGCGCTCCGAAAGGGCGGCGAGCGGACGCGGTGCGGGGTCGGCCAAGGGAGAGACCGCTTCGGCTCCTGCTTCCACCGCTCCGGCGGGCGGGAACGGGAGCGCGGCGAGCGGCGAGCCCGCCGCCGAGCCAGCGGGCGCACCGCCCGCCGAAATAGTCAGCGAAGTCGCAGCGTCAGCCGAAGAGGGATGACCCAATGCCGAAGATGAAGTCCGACCGGGGCGCCGCCAAGCGCATCAAGGTCACGGGGAGCGGGCGCCTGCGCCGGCGCAAGGCATTTCGCGGGCACAATTTCGAGAAGAAGAGCAGCGTGCGCATGCGGCGCCTCGGACGTGAGGCCGACCTGGCCAAGGCCGATGAGCGCGCGGCGAGGCGGATGCTCGGCCTCTGAGGCTGCGCCCGAGCGCGACAGCGGTGCGCCCCCGCGTCTCGCCCCATCCCACCGTCAGATCGATCTCAACGAGAGGAGACCCCCATGGCCAGAGTGAAGCGGTCCGTCCACGGCCGCAAGCATCACCGCGCCGTCCTGGAGCAGGCGAAGGGGTACTACGGGAACAAGAGCCGCTCCTATCGGGCGGCCAACGAGCAGCTGATGCACTCCATGCAGTACGCCTACCGCGACCGGCGGGCTCGCAAGGGAGACTTCCGCCAGCTGTGGATCCAGCGGATCAACGCCGGGGCCCGGGCCAACGGCCTGAGCTACAGTCGCCTCATCAACGGTCTGCACCTGGCCGGGGTCGAGGTTGACCGCAAGGTGCTGGCCGACCTCGCCGTGAGCGACCCGGACGCCTTCGCTACCCTCGTGCGGACGGCACAGGGAGCGCTCGACGCCGCCCCGGCCGCCGCTTCCGCCGAGGTCGCTTCCTGACCCAGCGCCTGGCCTTTACGCACCGGCGGGTTCGCCGTCTGCGCGGCCTGTTGCAGAAGCGTTCGTCCCGCTGGACCGAGCGCGCCTTTGTGGTCGAGGGCGCCGAGCTGATCCGCACCGCCCTCGCGGCGGGCGCACCGGTCGAGTCGGTCTACGTGGCCCCGTCCTCGTCGGACGACCGCCCGACCAGGCTGGTCTGCGACCAGGCCGCCGCCGCGGGAGCGCGGGTGTTCCCACTGGCTCCCGGCGTGATGGAGCGGGTGGCCGACACGGTGACGCCCCAGCCCGTGCTGGCGGTCCTCCCCATGCTCCCCATGCTCCCCATGCTGCCCATGCTCGATGGAACGGCCGCCCCCGTGCCCGCCGCGCTCGAAGCCCCGCGAGGGTCGCTGGTCGTCGTGATGGTCGACGTGCGAGACCCCGGCAACGCCGGCACGGTCCTGCGTGCGGCCGATGCGTCCGGTTGCCAGGCCGTGTTCTTCGCGGCGGACTCGGTCGACCCCTACAACCCCAAGACCGTCCGGTCCTCGGCCGGGTCGCTCTTCCACCTTCCCTTCGGCGTGCGGCCCGACGCCGCCGACCTCGCCGCTGAGCTCGCCGCCGCCGGCTACCGCACCCTGGCCACCGTGGTGCGCGACGGCGACGACTACACCGGCCTCGACTGGAGCGTGCCGACGGCGCTGTTCCTGGGCAACGAGTCCTCGGGGCTCGACCGGACGCTCTCCGACGAACTCTCCGGCTCGCTCGCCATTCCCATGGCGGGACGTGCGGAGTCGCTCAACGTCGGGGTGGCCTGCGCGGTGGTCTGCTTCGAGGCGCTCCGCCAGCGCCGAGCCGGGTCGCTCGGGCCACGTAGCATTTCGGAGAGCCCGCCCCCAGCCCCGCCGCCGCGAGACGACGCATGGTGACCGAGAACACAGAGATCGACATCGACCAGATCGCCGGTGAGGGCGCACGCGCCATCGACGGCGCCTCCTCCACGGACGCGCTCGCCTCGGTCGAGACGGAGTTGCTGGGCAAACGTTCGGTCCTGACCAGGGCCCACCGGGCCCTCGGCCGCCTCGAGCCCGAGGTCCGCAGGGAGGCCGGTCGCCGGATCAACGAGATCCAAGTGGATTTCGAGGAACGGCTGGCCGCCCGGCGCGTCGAGCTGGCCCGGACCGAGCGCGCCGCTGCCCTCGAGGAGGACCGCCTCGACCTGACCGAGGTGATTCCCGACACCGTGCTGTCCGCGCCGGCCCGCGGGCGTCTCCACGTGGTGACCCAGGCCCGCGCCGACCTCGAAGACGTGTTCGTCGGCATGGGGTTCACCGTGGCCGAAGGCCCGGAGGCGGAGTCCGACTGGTACAACTTCGAGGCGCTGAACATGCCGCCGGCGCACCCGGCCCGGGGCATGTACGACACGATGTACCTCGATGTCGGCGAGCCCGAGACGGTGCTCTTGCGCACGCACACCTCGCCCGTGCAGGTCCACCTGATGGAAGAGGCGGTTGCCAACAATGCGCTGCCCATCCACGCGGTCATGCCGGGCAAGTGCTTCCGGCTCGACACCCCCGACGCGAGCCACCTGCCCGTGTTCAACCAGATCGAGGGCCTGGTGGTCGATCGAGACATCACGTTCGGCGACCTGGCGGGGACGATCCAGGTCTTCACCGAGGCATACTTCGGTGCGGGCATGCAGTCCCGCCTGCGCCCGGCCTATTTCCCGTTCACCGAGCCGTCCGCCGAGTTCGAGATCACCTGCGCGATCTGTCTGGGCGAGGGGTGCCGCACCTGCTCCCACACCGGCTGGATAGAGCTCGGCGGGTGCGGCATGGTCGACCCCGCCGTCTTCGCGGCCGTCGGCATCGACGCCGACGTCTGGTCGGGGTTCGCGTTCGGCTTCGGCATCGACCGGCTGGCCCAGATGCGCCACGCGGTGCCCGACATGCGATCCTTCCTCGAGAACGACATCCGCTTCCTGTCGCAGTTCTGATCCCGACCACTCCGAACGCTTCCTACGAAAGACCCTCGTGCTCGCACCGCTCAGCTGGCTCCGTGACTTCGCCGCCTTCCCGGACGACATCCCGGGGCTGACGGCCGCGCTCGACGACCTCGGTCTGGTCGTCGAGGGGGTCGAGCACGTGGGGGAGGGGCTGGGCGACGTCGTCGTCGCTCGGGTGCTGGAGAAGCGCCCGATCAAAGGCAAGGACCGGATCAAGCTGGCGGTGGTCGACGCCGGTGACGGCCCCCTCGAGATCGTGTGCGGCGCGGACAACTACGAGGTGGGGGACCGGGTCCCGCTGGCGCCGGTGGGCGCCATCCTCCCGGGCGGGTTCGAGATCGGACAGAAGAAGCTGGGCGGCGTCACCTCCAACGGCATGCTGTGCTCGGGCAAGGAGCTGGGACTGTCCGACGGCCAGGCGGGGCTGCTCATCCTGGGCGACGAGGCTGCCGGCGAGCCCGGGACGCCGTTCATGGAGGCGCTCGGCCTGGAGCCCGACGTCGTCTTCGACATCACCGTGGAGGGCAACCGGCCGGACGCGTGGTGCATCGCCGGCATCGCCCGTGACCTCGCGGCGCGGCTCGCGCTGCCCTTTTCGGCGCCAGAGCCGCCGGAGCCGCCGGCCGGCGACCGGCCGGTCGAGTCCCTGGCCTCCGCGGCGGTCGAGTCGCTCGACCTCTGTCCGCGCCTGACGGTGTCCGTGCTCTCCGACGTCGCGGTCGGGCCGTCACCGCGGTGGATCGCCCGGCGGCTGCTGCTGGCGGGCATGCGCCCGATCAACAACGTCGTGGACGCGTCGAACTATGTGATGCTCGAGATGGGGCAGCCGACGCACCCCTACGACCTCGCCCTGCTTCCCGGCCGGGGCTTGCGGGTGCGCCAGGCCCGTGCGGGCGAGACGCTCGTGACCCTCGATGGCGTGGAGCGCCGGGTCGGGGTGCGCGGCCGCAGCCTCGGGGACACCGGCGTGGACTGCCTGATCTGTGACGCCGAGGACACGCCAGTCGGCATCGGGGGGATCATGGGTGGCTCGTCGTCGGAGATCTCGGATCCCACGACCGAGGTGTTGCTCGAAGCCGCCTACTTCACGCCCATGGCGATCGCGCGCACCTCCAAGCGCCTGAAACTGTCCACCGAGGCGTCGGCGCGCTTCGAGCGCGGCTGCGACCCCTGGGGCATCGAGCCCTCGGTCCACCGCTTCTGCCAACTGCTGTCCGAGAGCGTGCCGGCGCTCCGGGTGGCCGACGGGATGCTCGACGTCCGAGGTGAGGTGCCCCAGCCCTTCCCCCTCACGGTCCCCGTCGGCCGGGTCCGGCGCCAGGTCGGGGTCGACCTGGACACGCAGCGCATCGCGGCGCTGATCGAGCCGATCGGTTTCGCAGTGCTGGACGGCACTGGTGTCGGCGCCGGAGAGCTCACCGTGGTGGTCCCGACCAACCGGCCCGACATCCGTCCGGAGCCCTTCGGCGTGGACGACGTCATTGAGGAGGTCGCCCGGACCTTCGGGTACTCGAACGTCCCGCGCCACGTGCCGACGTGGCCCCAACCGGGACGGCTCACCCGGTCGCAGCGGTCGCGCCGTTTTGTCAAGGACGTGCTGTGCGGTGTGGGCGTGTCGGAGGCGTGGACCGACACGTTCGTGTCGGCGTCGGCCCACGAGGACGTCGGTCTGGAGGGCGAGGCGGTCCGAGTGAGCAATCCACTCGACGCGGAGAAACCGTATCTACGCCGCTCCCTGCTGCCGGGACTGCTGGGGGCGCTGGAGTACAACGCGAGCCGGCGCCAGCCCGAGGTGCGGCTCTTCGAAGTGGGTGTCGTGTTCTCGCACCCGGGGGAAGGCGCTCCCCGCGTGGTCGAGCGCGCCGGTGCGGGTGGGCGGGAGCGGGCGGAGCTTCCCGGCGAACGAGAACTGCTCTGCGCGGTCTTCGCGCTGGACCACGACGACGCCCGCCACGCCGTGGCGGCCTGGCACCTGCTCGCAGACGCCTTTCAGCTGAACGGCGTGCGTCTGTCGGCACCCGGCTCTCATCTGGGTGTGGCGCCGGACGACCGGCTCCCAGCGTTGCCCGGCCTGCACCCGACGCGGTCGGCCCATCTCGTGGCGCACGGCGGGCAGGGTGGGCCGGCGGTGATCGGTTCGGTGGGCGAGGTTGATCCCGCTGTGGTCACCAAGTTCGGTCTCACCGCGACCACGGGAGCGGGCACAGCGGCCCGCCGGGCCGGCTGGCTCGAGGTGGATCTCGGCCTTCTCTTTGACGAGTCCCGCGTGCCGCGTCGCGTCACGGCCGGCGGCGCCGTCAGCCGCTTCCCCTCGGCCGACGTCGACCTCGCGTTCGTCGTCGCCGACACCCATCCTGCGGACGTCGTGGCGGCGGCGCTCCACGCGGCCGGAGGCGATCTGCTCGAGTCGGTGAGCCTGTTCGACGTCTACCGGGGTCCCGGCATCGACCCAGAAGCCCGGAGCCTTGCTTTTCACCTCCGTTTCTGTGCGTCGGATCGCACGCTGACCGACGAAGAAGTCGGTGCGTTGCGTCTGCAGTGCATCGAGGCGGCCTCCGAGGCGTTCGGCGCCACCCTGCGCTGACGCCAACGTGCCGAACCTCCTGCGTTGAGTGGCGGCGCTTCGTGCTCGGCGCCGTCGCTGCGTCGGCGTGGCATGGTGAACAGATGGAGGTGTGCCGGATCGAGCCGGGTGACGAGCCCGCTCTGACCGAGTTCGCCGCGGTCTGGGGCCGGGCCCACCGCGCCGACTGGCCGACCGTCGGCTCGTTCGGCCCGCACGACTTCCGCGCCTTCGCCGCCTACAAGGGATCGGTCCGCAGGTTCGAGCTCCTGGCCGCCGTCGAGCCGGGTGGCTCGATGGCCGGGTGCACGTTCGTGGACGTTCCCTTACTGGACAACCGACACAGTGCCGAAGTGCACCCGGTCATGGTGGATCCGGACCGTCGCCGGCGCGGCGCCGGTAGGTCCCTGGTGGACCACATCACGCGGGCGTTGCGGGCGGAGGGCCGGCGGGTCCTCAACTGCATCGTCGACATCCCCCGGGGTACCGGGGACCGCCATCCCTCCGTTGGGTTCGCGCGCGCCCTGGGTTTCGAACGGACCCTGGCCGGGAACAAACGCGTCGTCTCGCTGCCGGTCACGCCCGAGCGGGTAGAAGAGGTCCGTACCGTCGTCGCGGCCGCCCGCGACGCGGACCGGTACCGGACCTTCACGTTCCGGGCGCCCTGGCCCAACCAGTACACCGAGGATCACTGCGAGCTGGCCCGCCGGATGTCGACCGACGAGCCCGCCGGTGACGGCGACCGCGAGGAGGAGGTCTGGGACGCACGGCGCATCGAGGAGTCGGACGCGCTGTTCGCAGCGCAGAAGTCGATCAAGCTGGCTGCGGTGGCGCAGCACATTGCGTCGGGGCGCCTCGTGGCCTTCACGGAGCTGCTGCTATCGCCGGACCGCCCGGGGGAGGCCTGGCAGATGGCGACACTCGTCCACCCCGAACACCGGGGACACCGGCTGGGACTCGCGGTGAAGCTGGCCAATCTCGAGTTTCTCGCGGAATCGGCACCGTCCATCCGTCGGATTGTCACGGGTAACGCTTCGGTGAACGAGCCGATGATCGCGGTCAACGACATGCTCGGCTTCGAGGTGTTCAGCGAAGGGGCGTTCTGGCAGAAGCATCTCCATCGGTGAACGAGATCCCGATGGAAGTCGTCCGGATCGACCCGAACAACGGGCGCGCGTTCGACGAGTGGTTCGACGTCCTGCTCGAGACGGACCGTCCTCGCTGGCCCGAGGGACCCGGGTGGCAGCGGGTCGAACGCCTGGCCATGGCGCGGGACGACGACGGACCCGTCGAGCACCAATGCCTCGTGGCCCGCCGAGGCGGGCGCGTCGCCGGCATCGCAGACCTCGAGATGTACCGGCGCGAGAACCCCCATGCCGCCCGCCTCGACGTTCGAGTACTGCCAGAGCATCGGCGCAGAGGGATCGGTTCGGCGCTGGTGTCCGAAGCCGAGCGGATCGCGCGGCAGTCCGGCCGTACCGAGATCGGAGGCCTGGACGAGACGCCGCTCCGCCCCGACGACGCCGATCCGGCCGAACCGTTCGCACGTCGGTTGGGGTTCGAACCCGCGCAACGCATGGTGCGCCGAAGGCTGGATCTGCCGCTGGACCGGGTACACGAGGAGGCGCTGCGTCGAAACCCGAAGTCGTCGCCCGAGGGCTACCCCCTGCTCACGTTCGAGGACCGCTGGCCCGACGAAGACATCTTGGATCGTTGTGAGCTCGGTCGCCGCATGTCGACGGACGTGCCCTTGGGGGACCAGGTGCTCGACGAGGAGATATGGGACGAGGAGAGAGTCCGCGGTCTGGAGGCCGCGCTGGTGGCACAAAATCGCGTCAAGGTCATCACGGCCGCACGCAACGCCGCCACGGGTCGTCTCGTGGCGTACACCGAGGTGGTGGTGCCGCGGGGCGCGCCGGAGAGTGCCTGGCAGCACGACACCCTCGTGATGCGAGAGCACCGTGGTCATGGGCTCGGCTTCGCGATCAAAGTGGCCAACCTGTTCGCGGTCGCCGAGCGGTATCCGGCCGTGCGATGGATCAACACCGCGAACGCGGAAGAGAACTGGCCGATGATCGCCGTCAACGAGGAGATGGGATTCGAGGTCGTGGCCTCTTCGGTCCTCTGGCTGCGCAAGCTCGCTTCGGCCAGCCCCCCGTCCCCGTAGGGAGCGCATGAATATGCAGATTTCTGTATACTGATGCGATGAAGGTCGGCATCGTCGGGGCGTCCGGGTACACGGGAGCGGAGCTGTTGCGCCTGCTTGCGGGCCATCCCGCGTTCGAGGTGGCCGCCGTGACCGCCCAGAGCAACGTCGGGCAGGTGGTGGGGGAGCACACCCCGTCCCTCCGGGCCGCCTACCCGGGTCTGGTCTACGAGGCGTTCGACCCGGGCCGGCTCGACGGCCTGGACCTCGTCTTCTGCGCCCTGCCGCACGGCGAGTCCCAGCGGCTGGTGCCTGAGCTCCGGAGCGGGGTGGGAGTCGTGGTCGACCTGGCCGCCGATTTCCGGTTGCGAGACGCTGCGCTCTATCCGCAGTGGTACGGCGCAGCGCACGCCGCGCCCGAGCTTCTGGCCGACGCCGTCTACGGGCTTCCCGAACTGTGCCGCGACGACCTGGCGGGTGCGACGCTCGTCGCCGCGGCCGGGTGTTACCCCACGGCGGCGGGGCTGGCCTTGGCGCCGCTCCGGCGGGCAGGGCTCGTCGAGCCCGCCGGGCTGGTGGTGGACGCGGCGTCCGGAGTTTCGGGCGCGGGTCGGGGCCCGAAGGACTCGCTTCACTTCGGCACGGTGGACGAGGACTTCACTGCCTACGGGCTGTTGACCCACCGGCACACCCCCGAGATGGAACAGATCCTCGGATCCCAGGTGCTGTTCACGCCCCACCTGGCCCCCATGGCGCGCGGCATCCTGGCCACCTGTTACGCACGCCCGTCCGCAACGATGTCGGCGCTGTCGACCACGGACGTGATGGACGCCCTGCACGAGGCGTACGACGAGGAGCCGTTCGTGGTGGTGATCGACGCACCGCCGTCGACGAAGGCCACGGCCGGGTCCAACACCGCGCACGTCACGGCACGCGTCGACCCCCGGACGGGCTGGGTGGTGGCGCTCTGTGCGCTCGACAACCTGGTCAAGGGAGCGTCGGGCCAGGCCATCCAGTGCGCCAACGCCGCCCTGTCGCTTTCCGAGAGGACAGGCCTCCCGACGGCGGGGCTGTTCCCGTGAGCGTCACCGCACCCAAGGGCTTCGTCGCAGGCGGCGGCTCGGCCGGGATCAAGGCCGGCGGCGCGCTGGACGTCGCCGTCATCGCGACCGCCGACGGGCGCCCGGTGCCGGCGGCCGGCGTCTTCACGGCCAACCTCGCTGCCGCGGCGCCGGTGCAGGTGAGTCGGGCCCACCTCGCCGCGTCCGGTGGGAGGGCGTCCGGCGTCGTGCTCACCTCGGGTAACGCCAACGCCGCGACAGGCGGCCCCGGGCGGGAGGCGGCCGAGCGGCTCTGCGCCGTCGTGGCCAAGGGCACGGGCTCGTCCGGAGACGAGATCCTGGTCTGCCAGACCGGCCTCATCGGGATCCCTTTCCCTCTCGCAGCGGTCGAGTCCACCCTCGGTCCGATCGTCGACGCTCGCTCCGGCGACGAGGCGGGAGCGCGCCGAGCCGCGCGGGCGATCATGACGACGGACACGGTGCCGAAAGAGGTCGTCGTACGCGGTGACGGGTTCACGGTCGGCGGGATGGGCAAGGGGGCGGCCATGCTGGCACCCAACATGGCGACCATGCTCGCCGTCTGCACCACGGACGCCGCCATCGACCCGGATGCGTTGCACACCGCGTTGCAGCACGCCGTCGACGCGTCGTTCAACGCGATGACCGTGGACGGCTGCACCTCCACCAACGACACGGTGCTCGTGCTCGCCGCCGGTCTCGGTGCCGAACCGTCCGTGGACGCGTTCACCGCAGTCCTGACGGAGTCGTGCCGCTCGCTGGCGGAGCAGATGGCGGCTGACGCCGAGGGAGCCACCAAAGTGGTCCACGTGCACGTGCGGGGAGCCCGAAGCGACGAGGACGCCCACCGTGCGGCCCGCAAGGTGGCGGACTCCATGCTCGTCCAGTGCTCCCTGTTCGGCGCGGATCCGTACTGGGGACGCATCGTCTCCGAGCTGGGTTCGGCGGGGACGCCGTTCGACGTCGACGTGGTGTCCGTGGCCTACGGCGGAGTCGTGGTCTGCGCCGGGGGAGTGGCCGCCGCCCACGACGAGGCCGCGGTAAAAGCCCACATGGCCGGGCGGCACGTCGCGATCACGTGCGACCTTGGTCTGGGACCGGGGGAGGCCGTGGTGCTGGGGACCGACCTCGGCTACGGCTACATCGACGAGAACCGGACGACGTCGTGACGGCGTCGGAGAAGGCGCCGGTGCCGCCCAACGTCACGCGGGCGCAGAAAGTCGCAGCGGCCAAGACGGCCTCGGTCCTCGTCGAGGCGTTGCCGTACATCCGCCGCTTCTGGGAGAAGATCGTCGTCGTGAAGTACGGGGGCAACGCGCTCCATGCAGCCGCAGACGGCGCGGACGGCGCCGGTGCGGGCGGCGACCCGCTCGCCTCGTTCGCCCAGGACGTCGTCTTGATGCGGGCAGTGGGCATGTTGCCGGTTGTGGTGCACGGCGGAGGGCCCCAGATCGGCGCGCTGATGACCCGCCTCGGCAAGGAGGCCGAGTTCCGGGACGGGTTGCGGGTGACCGACGCGGACACGCTCGACATCGCGCGGATGGTCCTGGTGGGGAAGGTGAACCGGGACATCGTGTCGGCCATCAACGTGCACGGTCCGCTCGCGGTGGGCCTGTCCGGCGAGGACGCCAAGCTCATCACTGCGGCTCCGAGCCACGTGGACCTCGGTTTCGTGGGCAGCGTGTCGCTCGTGGACCCGACCATGCTGCAGCGGCTGGTGGCGGAAGGCCTCATCCCGGTCGTCGCCACGATCGGGGCGGACGAGTCGGGGCAGGCCTACAACATCAACGCCGACACCGTGGCCGGCGCCCTGGCCGAGGCGTTGCGGGCAGAGAAGCTCGTCTTCCTGACCGACACCGAGGGCCTGCGCGTCGTGGCCGACGACCCGAGCACGGTCATCCACCAGGCGTCGCTCGAGGTGGTCGACGAGATTCTCCGCAGTGGGGGGGCCCAGGGCGGCATGCTGCCCAAGGTGGAGGCCTGCGCTCGGGCGGTGCGTGGCGGTGTCGGTCGGGCCCACATACTGGACGGCCGGGTGCCCCACGCGCTCTTGCTCGAGCTCTTCACCGACTCGGGTGTCGGGACGATGGTGCTGCCGTGACCGGCGCACCCGACCGCCGCGCGTTGATGCGCACGTACGCCGAACCGCCTGCCACCTTCGTCAGGGGCGAAGGGACGCACCTCCTCGACACCGACGGCACCGAGTACCTCGACTTCATCACCGGACTGGCCGTGGTGTCCCTCGGGCACTCCCATCCGGCGGTGGCCGCCGCCGTCGCCGAGCAGGCCCGGACCCTGAGCCACGTGTCCAATCTCTACGGGAACACGCTGGCGCCGGAGGTGGCGCGCACCATCGACCGTCTGGTCAACGGGGGAACCGGGCCGGCCGGCGGTCAAGTCTTCTTCGCCAATTCGGGCGCAGAGGCGAACGAGTGCGCGCTGAAGCTGGCGCGGCGGTGGGCGGGCGGCGGCCGCCACGTCGTGATCAGTGCCGACAACGCGTTCCACGGGCGGACACTGGCCACACTGACGGCGACCGGCCAGCCGGACAAGCAGGCGCCGTTCCTCCCGTTGCCCGAGGGGTTCGTCCACGTCCCCTACGACGACGTCGCCGCCCTCGACAAGGCGCTCGACGCAGACAGCGTGGCGGCCGTCCTGCTCGAGCCACTGCAGGGTGAGGGTGGGGTGGTCGTGCCCAGCTCGGACTACCTGGGCGCGGTGCGCGCGTTGTGCACGGAGCGCAACGCGCTGCTCATGCTCGACGAGATCCAGACCGGGCTCGGCCGCACCGGCCACTGGTTCGCCTTTCAGGCGCAGGACCTCGAGCCCGACGTGGTGACGATGGCAAAGGCCCTCGGCAACGGCATGCCGGTCGGCGCGTGCTGGGCCCGGGCGGAAGTGGCGGCCGCGTTCGGTCCGGGGGACCACGGCTCGACCTTCGGCGGGCAGCCGCTGGCCCTCGCCGCGGCCAAGGCGACGCTCGCCGTCATGGAGTCCGAGGACGTGTGCGGTCGCGCTCGTGTCGCCGGACGCCGGCTGGCCGAGGGACTGGGGGACCTCCCGGGAGTCGTCTCGGTCCGGGGCGCCGGGCTGCTGCTGGCCGCCCAGTTGGAGGCACCGGTCGCAAGGGAGGCGGCGGCGGGCGCGCTGGCCCGCGGGCTGTTGGTGAACGCCGTCCGGGCCGACGCCGTCCGGGTGGCGCCGCCGCTGCTGGTGCGCGACGACGAGATCGACGCTGCACTGGAGATCCTGGGCGACGTGCTCGACGCGGTCGTCGGCGACGAGCAGGGTGGCACGGGGTAGACCGGACGCACATGCCCGACTTCTTGGACATCGACGACCTCGATCCCGTCGCCTGGGACGGGGTTCTGGAGCTCTCGCTCGAGTCGCCGCCGCAGCCGCGGCTCCGAGGCGACGGCGTCGCGTTGCTCTTCGAGAAGCCCTCCGCGCGCACGCGCAACTCCACCGAGATGGCGGTGGTCGACCTCGGGGGGCACCCGGTGTACATCCAGGGTACGGAGGTGGGGATCGACACGCGGGAGACGGCGGAGGACGTGGCGCGCACACTCGGCTGCTATCACCGCGTCCTGTGTGCGCGGGTCTTCGACCATCAGCTGCTCGTCAGAATGGCGGACGCTCTGGGGAGCGGCGGCTTCGGCGTGCCCGTCGTGAACCTTCTCTCGGACACGGCGCACCCCTGCCAGGCCGTGGCCGACGTCCTCACCCTGCGCGAGGCCCTGGCACCGGAGAGGCTGGCCGGCCGCTCCCTGGCCTACGTCGGCGACGCCAACAACATGGCGCGCTCCCTCGCCAAAGCCGCACTGCTCGAGGGCATGGAAGTGCGCGTCGCGTCGCCCGCGGGCTACGGGTTCGGGGAGGACGAGGTGCAAGCCCTCCGCGCCGACGCGGAGCGGATCGGACGAGGTGGTTCCCTGCAAATTCTGGGCGACCCCCGGCAGGCGGCCAAAGGGGCGTCGGCGCTCTACACGGACGTGTGGACGAGCATGGGCCAGGAGGGGGAGCGGGCGGCGCGGTTGCGTGCCTTCGACGGGTTCACCGTCGACGACGACCTGGTGGCGCTGGCGGCCGACGACGCCGTGGTGCTGCACTGCCTGCCCGCGCACCGGGGCGAGGAGATCAGCGCGTCGGTGCTCGAGGGACCGCACTCGGTGGTGTGGCGCCAAGCGGCCCACCGCCGGACCGCCATGCGCGGGGTGTTGGCCTGGGCGGTGGGCGGCGCGGGCGGCGCGGATGGCCCGAGCGGCGGCGGCACTCCATGAGCGGACCGGCGCCCGGGCGGCTCACCAAGCGCCAGCGCCAGCACCGCATCACCAAGCTGTTGGAGTCGCAGCCGGTGACGAGCCAGGCGCAGTTGGTGGCGCTGCTCGCGCACGAGGGCGTGGAGGCCACGCAGACGACGGTGTCGCGCGACCTCGAGGACCTCGGTGCCGTGAAGGTGCGGCTGCCCGGCGGCGAGACCGCGTATGCACTGCCGGAGCTGCCGGTGCACCAGGTGGCGACGGAGGATCATCTCAGGCGCGTCCTCGGCGAGTGGGTGGTGGAAGTGGGGCACTCGGGCAACCTGGTGGTACTGCGCACGCCGCCGGGGTCGGCGCACGTCGTGGGCTCCGCGCTCGACCGCAGCGGCGCGGAGGGCATCGTGGGCACGGTGGCGGGCGACGACACGGTGCTCGTCGTCGTCGCCGAGGAGGTCGGTGGCGACACCATGGCCGCCCGACTGCGCGACGTCGCCGGCGTTGCGGTCGTGGACAAGATCGCGTTGAATGGGAAGGACGGGACAGAACATGCCTGAGCGGGTGGTGCTGGCCTACAGCGGCGGGTTGGATACGTCGGTGGCCGTGCGTTGGTTGCAGGAGCACGAGGGCGTCGAGGTGGTGGCCGTCGCCGTCGACGTGGGTCAGGCGGCCGACAAGGGGGGCGAGGACTGGGACGCCGTCCGGGCGCGGGCGCTGGCGGCGGGCGCGGTCGAAGCCGTCGTGATCGACGCCCGCCACGAAATGGCCGATGAGTTCTGTATGCCGGCGCTGGCGGCCAACGCCCGCTACGAAGGGAAGTACCCGCTCGTGTCGGCGTTGTCCCGTCCGGTGATCGTCCGCCACCTGGTCGCGGAGGCCCGCCGCCACGGCGCCACCGCGGTGGCGCACGGCTGCACCGGCAAGGGCAACGACCAGGTCCGTTTCGAGGTGGGGGTCCGGGCGCTGGCGCCGGACCTGCGCATCTTCGCCCCGGCCCGGGTGTGGGGCCTGACTCGCGAGGACTGCGTCGAGTTGGCCGCCAAGTGGGAGATCCCCGTCACCGTGACCAAGGACAAGGTGTACTCCATCGACGACAACCTGTGGGGCAAGGCGATCGAGTGCGGGGCGATCGAGGACCCGTGGGCGCCGGCGCCCGACGACGTCTACACACTGACACGAGTGCGGGAGACCGAGCCGGTGGAGATCGTGGTCGGCTTCGAGTCGGGGGTGCCGGTGTCGCTCGACGGGGTGGCGCTGAGCCCGTTCGACCTGATCGCGCGCGTCGGCGACGTTGGCGGGTCGTCGGGGTTTCGGCCGGCTCGACATGGTGGAAAACCGCCGGGTGGGGATCAAGTCGCGGCGAGGTCTACGAGTGCCCGGCCGCCCTCGCGCTGATCCTGGCCCACGCCGACCTCGAAGACCTCACGCTCGAACGCGACCTGCACCACGAGAAAGCGCGCCTCGAGCCCCGGTGGGCAGAGCTCGTGTACGACGGGCTGTGGTATTCGCCGCTGAAGGCGGCGTTGGACGCCTTCGTGGCCGAGAGCCAGCGCCACGTGACGGGCGAGGTGCGGCTGCGCTTCGCCGGGCCCGGTGTGTGCACGGTGGTCGGGCGGCGCAGCCCGGTGGCCCTGTACGACCACGGTCTGGCCACCTACGACGCCTCGGACACCTTCCGCCACGCCGACGCCGAGGGCTTCGTGCGGCTCTGGGGTCTGGGAGTGGCGACGTGGTCGGCGCGGCAGGGGCCCGGGGCGGAGGCTGAGGGCGAGGGCGAGGCTGAGGACGGGGGTGGCGGGTCATGACCCTCTGGGATGGGCGCATCTCGGCCGGCATGGCCGACGCCGTGGCCGACTTCACCGTCAGTCTGCCCTTCGACCGCACGCTCGCCGTGGACGATCTGGCCGGGAGTCGGGCCCACGTGAAGGGATTAGGCAAGGCAGGAATTTTGGGCGACAGCGAGGTGCAGACGCTCCTCGATGCGCTCGGGATCGTCGAGGAGGAGTTCGCCACCGGCGCCTTCGTCTTCGCGCCCGGAGACGAGGACGTGCACACCGCGGTGGAGCGCCGGGTCACCGAGTTGGCCGGCGACGTCGGGGCGAAGCTGCACACCGGGCGTAGCCGCAACGACCAGGTGGCCACGGACCTGCGCCTGTGGTGCCGACGCTCACTCGTCGCAGTGGCCGAGGAGGTCATGGCGCTGCAGGACACGCTGGCGTATCGGGCGCGGGACGCGGCCGGTGCCTATCTGCCCGGCTACACGCACTTGCAGCGAGCGCAGCCCGTCCTCCTGGCGCACCACCTGCTCGCGCACGGGTGGGCGCTGGCGCGCGACGTTGACCGGCTGCTCATCACGGTGGACCGGCTCAATGTCTCGCCGCTGGGTGCCGGTGCGCTGGCCGGGTCGTCGCTGCCGCTGGACCCCGACTACGTCGCCACCGAGCTCGGCTTCCACGGCCGCTTCGAGAACTCGCTCGACGCGGTCTCCGACCGCGACTTCGTGGCCGAAGCGCTGTTCGACCTGGCCCTGCTCGGCGTGCACCTGTCGCGTCTCGGCGAGGAGGTCGTCCTCTGGTCGACCGAGGAGTTCGGCTTCGCCACGCTCGATGACGCGTACGCGACGGGCAGCTCGATGCTCCCCCAGAAGAAGAACCCCGACGTGGCCGAGCTGGCCCGGGGCAAGACCGGCCGGCTCATCGGGCACCTGAACGCGGTGCTCATCACGCTCAAAGGCCTGCCGCTCGCCTACAACCGCGACCTGCAGGAGGACAAGGAGCCCTTGTTCGACGCGGTCGTGCAGGTCCGGCGTGCGCTGCTCGCGCTCCAAGGCCTGTACGAAACGGTCACGTGGAACGAAGAGCGCATGCAGGCGGCGGCGGACGGGCCGGCCGCGTCCGCCATCGACCTGGCCGAGATGCTGGTCGAGCAGGGCATGGCCTTCCGCCAGGCCCACGCCCTCATCGGCGGCCTCGTGCGCGAGTCGCTCGAGCGCCACGTGCCGCTCAACGAGCTCGTGGCGGCGCATCCCGCATTGGGAGAGGCCGCGGTGGATCTGCTCGAACCCGGTGTGGCGGTGACACGTCGGCGGACCCCGGGAGGGGCGGGCCCGGGGCCGGTCGGCGAGCAGACGGAGCGCTTCGCGCGTCGGCGCGAGGTCGACCGCACGCGGCTGGCACAGTGGCATCCTGCCGGGGGAGGGGTGGGCGGCAGCGCCGGCAGCGCCGGCAGCGCCGGTCGCACCTAGAACGCGTTCTCGCGCGGGAGCTCGAGGCCCACCCCCGAAGAGGGCGCCGTCGTCGCTGTGATCCGTCGCACAAGCTGGCGATCACGCGATGAACCCCCTGTGTGGGGTAACCATCAGGTAAACGCACCATAAAGATTCGTGAAAGGTGTTGTGCGAGCCCGGGCGGTGCGGTACTCCTGTAGGGAAGCCACAGAGGATCGCCGTCAGAGCGACGGGCGACTGGGCAGACCGCCGGAGGGGGCATGAACGGGCGGAGGATCGGGCGACACTCGGTAGCTCGACGTCGGCCGCGTTCGTATTCCGCCGGCACCCCCCATCAGTGGAGCTGATATGCAGAGAATGAACGGCATCGACCCGATGTTCATCTACTCCGACACACCGGAGACACCAATGGAGGTCGCGTACGCCTGCGTCTTCGACCCCGCGACCGTGGCGGGGGGCTATTCCTTCGCGCGGGTACGGGCACGGCTGGCGTCGCGCCTCCCCGTGGTGCCCCCCTTCCGTCGACGCTTGATGACCGTGCCGTTCGGCCTCGACCACCCGCGCTGGGTCGACGACCCCGAGTTCGATCTCGATAACCACCTCTTTCGTGTCGCGTTGCCGGCGCCGGGAGACGAAGGGGAGTTCGTGCGGCAGGTGGTCGAGGTGCTGGAGCACCGCTTGCCGCCCGACCAACCCCCGTGGGAAATGCACATGCTCGAGGGCCTGGAGGGTGGCCTGGTCGGGTTGATCGCCAAGGTGCACCACTCGGTGATCGACGGGGTGGCCGGGGCGGATCTGCTGGCCCGCTTCCTCGACCTCACGCCCGAGGTCGCCGAGGACGCACACGACGGGGCCTGGTCGCCCGGAGACCTCCCTTCCTACGCCCGGCTCGTCTCGGACGCGTTGCCCCACGTGCTGACGAGCCCGATGCGCACGCTGCGGGCGACCCGCGAGATCGGGCGCACCGCAACACGCCTGGTGCGACGGGCCGTCGACACCGCCACCGGGCCCTTGGCCATACCGGGCGGCGCCCCCGCCACCTTCGAGACGCAGGTGGGACCACGGCGTCAGGTGGCTTTCGCAGAGCTGGACTTGGCCGAGGTGCGCGCGTTGAAGCAACGCTTCGGCGCGACCATCAACGACGTCGTGCTCGCCGTCTGCTCGGGCGCGCTCCGCCATCACCTGATCGCACAGGGGCAGGACACCGACAGCCCGCTGGTGGCCGTCATCCCGGTGTCGGTGCGCGCGGACACGGACGCGGAGGCCGGCCCAGCGGGCGGCGGCGCACCCGAGGGCTTGGGGAACCGGCTGTCGGCCATGTTCGTGCCGCTGGCCAACGACCGGAAGACGCCACTGGAGCGCCTGCGCACGGTCATCGCGTCGAGCGCGAGCTGCAAGGGCCAGGAACGTGCGGTCGGCTTCGGGTCGATGGCGTCGCTGTTGGCCGACGCCATTCCGCCCGCGGTGTCCCGGCCGGTGATCCAGCTGGGGGTGCGGGCCGGATTGGTGCGCCGCCTCCGGGCCGGGAACCTGATGATCTCCAACGTGCCGGGGCCCGACTTCCCGCTCTACTTCGCCGGGATGCAGCTGCGGAACCTCTACCCCCTGGGTCCCGTGGTCGACGGGGTGGCACTGAACATCACGGTGCAGTCGTATCTGGGGTCGCTCTTCGTCGGCATCAACGCCTGCGCCACTGCGGTGCCCGACCCGCCCGGCCTGGCGGCGGAGATGGTGGACGAGTTCCGGCGGCTCACCAAGGTGGCCGCCGGCGCCGGCGCCGGTGAGAGCACCGCGAAGGCCGCTCCTCCCCCCGTGACGATCGGCCTTTGAGCGAACCCTGAGGCGAGTCTGGCCTGGCGCCGGCCCCACCCGGTGCGCCAGGGTGTCCCCCGTGCAGCGGGCGGAGGGGAAGGGGCAGCCGTCGTGCCAGAAGCGCTTCCGACCCGTCCGCCGCGCCGACTTGGGCCCGGGGCCGCTGGTCGTCGCACCGTGGCTGCTCAACAAGGTGCTGGTCCGCGGCGAGCGGGCCGGGCGGATTGTCGAGGTGGAGGCGTACCACGGCGCCAACGACGCCGCCTCCCACGCCTACCGCGGCCGCACGCCGCGGACGGCGGTGATGTTCGGCCCGCCCGGCTTCCTCTACGTGTACTTCACCTACGGCATGCACTGGTGCGCGAACGTGGTCTGCGGACCCGACGGGGAGGCGGCGGCCGCGCTGATCCGCGCGCTCGAGCCGTTGCACGGACTCGAGGAGATGCGCGCCGCCCGGCCCCGGGCGCGGCGGGACCGCGACCTCTGCAATGGGCCGGCCAAGCTCTGCCAGGCGCTGGGGATCACCGGCGCCGACACGGGCAGCGACCTCCTGGCGCCGCGTGCCGGTGCCAACGACGGCCAGATGGTGCGGCTGCTCGCGGATGGAACCCCGCCTCCGAAACGTCCGGGTCGGGGGACGCGGATTGGCATCAAGGAGGCCACCGACAAACGTTGGCGCTTCTGGGTCCCCGACAACGCGTTCGTGTCCACCAGCTGATCGCGACCCTGGATCCGCGCGCGCTTCACGTATCGCTGAAACACTGAATCCAAGGCAACCTCTCGGGGCAGTATTGGTGTCAGCCCTGCTGTCACGGCCTTGTCATCGCGATGCAACAACGAGGGGTCAAGCTCGCCACACAGCAGTTCGCAGACCTGCGGTAGGTCGGAGAAGTCAGCAGGCGGCGCACGCTCCAGTGCCCATGGCGAGGGTGGGAGCGGAAAGCCCGTTGGGCTTCGAGCACCGGGTGGCATGCGGTGGGCCGGGTGGTTCCCCGCATGCCACCGGTCGGTGCAACCGGGAGCCGCCGCTCGCCGAGGCGAATTCCGGTGACGAGGGCCCGGGGGCCGCTGCCCGGGACACCGGCTCCCATCAGCGAGGTCAGCCGGAGCCCCGCGACGAGGGACCGGGGAGGCTGGCCCCGGGCCTCAAGCCCGGAGGTCCTGGTCCCGGTCCCGGTCGGCGCGTTGACGGTCCCGGGCCTGTCTGGTAAGGTCTTTTTTCCGCCGAGGGGCCTTTCTGGCCCTCCGGCAACCGAAGGAAACTCGCCAGCGGAGCAATCTGTCCGGAACAGTCCTTCGGGCCACCCGGCACCAACGCCTCAGGAGAGGTGCGTGCCCGGTCGCTCCTTGAAAACGGAATAGTGAGAGCCAAAAGCCAGTGCGGGCAATTCATCCGGACTCATACGGATGGGTTGTACGTCAATACGCAGTACGCAGGCCCGAATCCCTCTTTTGGGTAAGAGCCTGTGGTTACTAATAGTTCGAGTCAAACTATGGTGACTCTCTGATTTTGGCCGGTTCTGCGCCTCTCTTTGGGGTGTGTGGCCCGGCCGGAGTCTCGACG
>CAWEFL010000002.1:0-470000 GCA_963808355.1 uncultured Acidimicrobiaceae bacterium | reverse complement strand
GAAAGCCGGCGTGAATCTGCGAGGACCATCTCGTAAGGCTAAGTACTCTTAGGCGACCGATAGTGCAC
The DNA here is from genome assembly GCA_963808355.1 of uncultured Acidimicrobiaceae bacterium. Taxonomy (GTDB): domain Bacteria; phylum Actinomycetota; class Acidimicrobiia; order Acidimicrobiales; family RAAP-2; genus Bog-473. The sequence goes on along the minus strand of CAWEFL010000002.1, from coordinate 469,932 downwards.
TAGTACCGTGAGGGAAAGGTGAAAAGTACCCCGGGAGGGGAGTGAAATAGTACCTGAAACCGTTGGCTTACAAACAGTCAAAGCGTCGTTGCCCCACCGTTACCATGATCCCTTCGGGTGAGATTGGTGACACCAGGTGGGTCGCAGCCGTGATGGCGTGCCTTTTGAAGAATGAGCCAGCGAGTTACGGTGTGTGGCGAGGTTAACCAGTGATGGGTAGCCGAAGCGAAAGCGAGTCTGAATAGGGCGTCGAGTCGCATGCTGTAGACCCGAAGCCGAGTGAGCTTGCCATGGGCAGGCTGAAGCGAAGGTAAGACTTCGTGGAGGGCCGAACCCACCTAGGTTGAAAACTGGGGGGATGACCTGTGGCAAGGGGTGAAAGGCCAATCAAACTCGGTGATAGCTGGTTCTCCCCGAAATGCATTTAGGTGCAGCGTCGGGTGTTCAGCATCGGAGGTAGAGCACTGGATGGGCTAGGGGGCCTACAAGCTTACTGACCCCAACTAAACTCCGAATGCCGATGCTCTAGAACCCGGCAGTGAGACCACGAGGGATGAGCTTCGTTGGTCAAAAGGGAAACAGCCCAGACCGCCGGCTAAGGCCCCGAAATTCTTGACTAAGTGGAAAACGATGTGGGAACGCAAAGACAGCCAGGAGGTTGGCTCAGAAGCAGCCACCCTTAAAAGAGTGCGTAATAGCTCACTGGTCGAGTGGTCCTGCGCGGATAATGTAACGGGGCTCAAGTCAAGAGCCGAAGCCGCGGATTTCCGTCATTAGACGGGAGTGGTAGGGGAGCGTCGATCTCGCAGAGAAGCGGTGGTGTGAACCGTCGTGGAGCGTGGTCGAGTGCGAATGCTGGTATGAGTAGCGAGAGAGGGGTGAGAAACCCCTCCGCCGTAAGCCCAAGGGTTCCTGGGGAAGGCTAATCCTCCCAGGGTAAGTCGGGAGCTAAGGCGAGGCCGAGAGGCGTAGTCGATGCACAACTGGTTGATATTCCAGTACTACCGTGTCCGCGCCCATTCCAAGCCAGGGGTACTAAGGGGATGACCTTCGGGTCGAACCGACACACTCTGGGGCGGACAGCAAAGGAGCGACGCAGGAAGATAGGTGAGCCCAGGCGTTGGTTGTCCTGGGGTAAGCGTGTAGGGAGGGATCTAGGTAAATCCGGGTCCCATGAATCCTGAGACGCGATGCCGAGCCGTTCCAGGCGAAGTCACTGATTCTATGCTGCCTAGAAAAACTTCTAGCGAGCTCACGCGGTACCCGTACCCCAAACCAACACAGGTGGGCGGGTAGAGAATACCAAGGCGATCGGGAGAACTGTGGTTAAGGAACTCGGCAAAATTCCTCCGTAACTTCGGGAGAAGGAGGGCCTCGATAGGGTGAAGGACTTCGCGTCCGGATGCCCAAGGGGGCCGCAGAGAATTGGGGAAAGCGACTGTTTACTAAAAACACAGGAGCGTGCGAAGTCGTAAGACGATGTATACGCTCTGACGCCTGCCCGGTGCCGGAAGGTTACGGGGAAGGGTTAGCCCTCGGGCGAAGCTCTGAACCTAAGCCCCGGTAAACGGCGGCCGTAACTATAACGGTCCTAAGGTAGCGAAATTCCTTGTCGGGTAAGTTCCGACCTGCACGAATGGCGTAACGACTTTCCTACTGTCTCAACCACAGACCCGGCGAAATTGAAGTACGAGTAAAGATGCTCGTTAGCTGCATCAGGACGGAAAGACCCCGTGGACCTTTACTACAGCTTGATGTTGGGTTTTGGTACTATTTGTGTAGGATAGGTGGGAGACTTTGAAGCATTGGCGCCAGCCAGTGTGGAGTCAACCTTGAAATACCACCCTTTTAGTGCCGGGACTCTAACCTCGGTCCGTTATCCGGATCAGGGACAGCGTCAGGTGGGTAGTTTGACTGGGGCGGTCGCCTCCTAAAACGTAACGGAGGCGCCCAAAGGTTCCCTCAGGCTGGTTGGCAATCAGCTGTCGAGTGCAATGGCAAAAGGGAGCTTGACTGCGAGACCTACAAGTCGAGCAGGTGCGAAAGCAGGGCATAGTGATCCAGCGGTTGCTTGTGGAAGCGCCGTTGCTCAACGGATAAAAGGTACCCCGGGGATAACAGGCTCATCTTCCCCAAGAGTCCATATCGACGGGAAGGTTTGGCACCTCGATGTCGGCTCGTCGCATCCTGGGGCTGAAGCCGGTCCCAAGGGTTGGGCTGTTCGCCCATTAAAGCGGTACGCGAGCTGGGTTTAGAACGTAGAACACACTGCGTCCCCAGGAAGTAATTCCTGGGTGCTTCACTGGCTCATATCGGTGGAACCCTGAATGTCACAACCGAACGTTACGTTCAGGGCAATACCGAGGGAAGGCCAACACAATGGATGTATCTACGGCGTCCTACATTGCAGGATTTCCTCGACGGCGACGGAAGTATCCACTTCCAACTCGTCAGGCAGAAGGAGTATCGGTTCGGGTTCTACATCCGAGCCAGCGTCTCGTTCTCTCAGTCGACTTCGGCTCGGGCAGGTCTGGACGGATCCAGACCCTGGTCGGTGGAGGCGGCTACATAAGGGATCGAGGCACCGGCATGAGTGATCTGGTGATCACGAGCCGGCCGACGCTTACTTCGTCTGCTCAGGGAAGTCGAGCCCTACGTGATCTTCAAGCGAGTTCACGTCCGGCGAGCCCTCAGGATCCTTCCTCGGCTCGATCGAGTGAGGGATCCGAAGGTGTTCCTGCATCTGGCACGCGAAGTAGATGCATTTGCAACCCTAAACTATTCGAAATCGAAGCGGATTTCCGCCGTAGATGTCGAGCAACATCTGCGTAGCAAGGGCGTGTTGTGCCCCTGTAACGACTTCTTCGCCAGCAACAGCGAAGAGATGGCTTCTTAGGTCGCATCAGCGATCCGCAGACCCCTGTGGAAGCCATAACACGCCAGCCCCTAGAAAGAGGGTGAAGGTATAGTCTGTGCCCGCAGTAATGCGGGATTACATGCGTGAGACAGTTCGGTCCCTATCCGATGCAGCCGTAGGAGATTTGAGGAAGGCTGTCCCTAGTACGAGAGGACCGGGACGGACGTAGCTCTCGTGTGCCAGTTGTCCTGCCAAGGGCACGGCTGGTTTGCGACCTACGGGTGGGATAAGCGCTGAAAGCATCTAAGTGCGAAGCCCGTTTCGAGATGAAATCTCCCACAGGGTTAACCTGGTAAGGCCCGTGGCTAGACGACCACGTTGATAGGCCGGAGGTGTAAGTGCGGCAACGTATTCAGCCGACCGGTACTAATCGGCCGAGGGCTTGGAGACTCTTTCGTGCTCGTGCTCGCTTTGGAACGCTCAGGGGCTGCGGCGACGCAGCCACAGGCGTGGTCCCGTCCCGGTTCAAGGGAGACGGAGGAGACCCGCCGAGCGCACGGTTTCCGGTGGCCATGGCGGCGGGGAAACACCCGTTCCCATTCCGAACACGGCAGTTAAGCCCGCCCGCGCCGATGGTACTTGGGGGGAGGCCCCCTGGGAGAGTAGGTCGCCGCCGGGATTTCTCATGACGAGGTCCCCTCAGAGCTCCGGCTCGAGGGGACTTTGTCGTTTTGCCGCCCGATCGCGGCGTTGCCACACCGGCTGCGTACACTCGTTCGATGCCCGCGGATTCCTCCCGGTCGAATCGTCGCGCCTCGCCGGGACCTCGCAGCGCCGGGCGCCCGACGCGCGCGGCCCGGCCGAAGGGCTCGGGCACCGGTCGCGGCGGAGGAGCCCGCCCCGCCCCGCCGGCCGCCGACACTGGCACGGGCAAGCGATCCGGACAACGTCAGCCGTCGGCCTCCCGGGACCGAGCCCGGACGTCACCCGGCCGCGCTGACAGTTCGGGCGGTCGTCACGGCGGGTCGCGCCCGCCCAAGCCCGGAACGACCGCGCCAAGCGGCCGGCCGCACGGGTGGAGCCCGCCGGGACGAGTCGGACGACAGAGGGCGCGTCCGGTCACCCAGGCGGAATCGCCAGAGCGGCACCGACGAGGCGGCGGCCCGAACGAGCAGGACGGACCGCCCCACTCGGCGTGGGCAAACCGACCGGTCGGGGCGACCCGGCCAGCGCAGCGCGGCCACCTCGACACACGCGGGCGAACCGCGAGTGGCGAGCCGGCGGACGGGACTCGACGAGGCGGGGCGGAGCGAGGGCGACCGGAGGGCCGGCACGAAGAGACGCCCCTGCCCAGCCGGGCGCGTCAGTGGGGCAACGTGGCACGCCGGGGCGCACGCGAGGTGGCGCGTCGGCGCGACTTCGACCCCGAGACCCGTGGACCCAGCTACACCGAGCCACCCCGCCGCAGCCGGGACGAACCCCCGGCCCAGCAGGCCGCCTGGATCCGGGTGGATCGTGGCCCTGACCCCGCCCGTCCCCGGCGCAACGGCGGCAGCGCCCGCCCCGGAGTCTCGGGGGCGCCCGCCGGTGCGGCAACCGCCACCGGCACGGCCGACGCCCTCGAACGCCTGGTCGGCCGCAAGGACCTGCCGGCGGACGTCGCCACCGCCATCCGCAACGCGGCCGATTCGGCCACGCAACGGCACCAGCAACTCCTCGTCGACAAGACCCAGAACGCGTCCAGCGCCTACGAGCGTGGCCGCTACCAAGATGCCCTCCGGGCGATCAAGCCGGTGGCGGACGAGGTCCCAAGCGTCCCGGCCGTGCGGGAGCTGGCCGGCTTGGCGGCCTACCGCAGCAGCCGGTGGCGCGAGGCGGCCCGGCATCTGCGGGCCCTCGGCGAGCTCACCGACTCGACGGACTACCTCCCCGTGCTCATGGACTGCCAGCGCGCCCTGCACAAACCGAAGAAGGTGGCCGAGCTCTGGAGCGAGCTGCGCCACCGTTCGCCCGAGCCCGACGTGTTGGCCGAGGGGAGGATCGTGGCGGCCGCATCGCTGGCGGACGTCGGCGACCTGAACGGCGCCGTTGCGATGCTGGCCAACGCAGGGGCATCGAAGGCGCTGCGCAACCCGTCGGCGCGCCACGTCCGCCAGTGGTACTTGCTGGCCGACTTGTACGAGCGGGCGGGCGACGTGCCCCGCGCCCGGGAGTTCTTCGAGCGGGTACGTCGGGCCGACCCGGACGCCTACGACGTCAGCGAGCGCCTGCGCGGCCTCGGGCCGGAGCGGCGGCCGCGGTCGCGGCCTCGGAGCAAGTCACCGTCCGCGTCACCGTCCGCGTCACACCCGGGGCGGCAGCCGAAATCGAAGCCGACCTCGGGGGTGGCGAACTCAGGCGCCCGCGCCCGCTCGCTCCCGCTGAGGCTGCTCAACCTCCGGCCGTCCCGGTCGGCGCAGACGGCACCGCGGGAGTGGTCGCCGTCGGCGGCGCCGTCGTCGTCGTCGCAGCCGGTGCCGACGTGCTCGTCGTCGCAGCTGGCGGCGGAGCAGGAGCAGTCGTGGTGGTCGTGGTCGCCGGCGGCGCCGAGCCGTAGTTCGGCCCCTCGACCGTGACCAACGTCCCGATCGGCGTGAGCGGCCAGACCAGTGAGGCGTCGGCGTAGGTCATCTCGACACAGCCATTGCTCTGCGGCGAGCCGTACGACGAACGGATGAAGCCGTGCAGCGCGTCACCGCCGTTGAAGTAGCTGGCGTAGGGGACGTTGGGGTCGTTGTAGGTGGACCCGTCGGGGTTGGTCCCCTTCATGTCCGAGTAGCGCACGTGTTCGAACACCGCGTAGCTCCCGTCCGTGGTGTCCGCACCCGACAGGCCGGTGTTGACCGGGATGCCCGCGTACTTGGCCGCGCCGTCCTCCCAGAGGGTCAGGGTCTGGGGCACCACCTTGTTCACGAGCACGTAGACGTACGGCGTCCCGCTCACCTTGCTGTTCAGCACGTCGTTGATGAGCGACGTCCAGACGGCCGGGCCGGCGATGCCGTCCACGCCCAGGCCGTTCTGGGTCTCGAAGTCCTCGACGGCGGCCCGGGTGATCTCGTTGGTCGTTCCCTGCGTCCACTGCGACGTGAGCTCGGTCGGCAGGCCCGGCCAGCGCCAATTGAAGACCCCCGCCTGGTCCAACGCCATGTCGGCCGCGCTGGGAGCAGGCCCGGACGGCGCGAACGAGACGGGCAGGTAGTTCAGCTGGGCCAAGAGCTGTTGCAGGCGCAAGGTGTCACCCGCCACCACACCGAAGGTGAAGGTTGTCGAGTGGGGGAGCGTGGCGCCGGACACGCTGCGGATCCCGGAGGCGCCGCCGGGGATGGTGACGCGCATGACGGAGGACGGGATCAGCGGCGAGTGCAGTTGGTAGGTCAGCGTCTTCGGACCGGTCTGCAGCCACCGGCCGCCGATGTCCGGCGAGAGCACCGGCAGGGGCGTGCTCTTCCCCAGCGCCACCGGCCCCGAGAAAGAGACGGTGATGGCGGTGTCCGTCGGCACCTCCTGCGCGCCCGCCGTGGGAGACGTGCGCACCGACAGCCCACCGCCTGAGCCTGAGGAAGACCCCGAACCGGACCCGGACCCTCCGCCACCGCCAGACGTCGACCGGCCCGCCCCACCAGACCCACCCGAGGACGACGAGGTCGGCTCCGGCGAGCCGGTGACGTTCACCAACACGACGACGAGCGCGATGAGAAGGACCGCTCCGGCCACGAGCCCCAACGGCCGGATACGCCACGGCTTCGATCCTCGGGAGTCTGCTGCGTCCATAGTCTCCGCGCTCGTCGCGTCTCGCCTGCACACCCGACGCCGCACAGCGTAGGGGCGGCTGGCACGGACGATGACCAACCAAAAGGCGCGCATCCGGCTCCGCGTCCCGCCGGGCGTGCCGCTCCAAACGCCGCCCGAATTGACCCTCCGGTAGGCTAGGCGCATGACCATCGATCTCCACGCGCTGCTGGGCGACGACGCGGACCCGCTGCTCAGCTACACGGCCAAGGCCTTCCCGGCAGAGAACCTCACCCTCCCCGGCCCCGACTACCTCGATCGGGTCTTCACCACCTCCGACCGCACCCCCGCCGTGCTGCGCAATCTCGGCAGCGTGTTCAACCACGGCAGGCTCGCCGGCACGGGCTACGTCTCCATCCTCCCCGTCGACCAGGGCATCGAGCATTCGGCCGCCGCCAGTTTCTCCAAGAACCCCGCCTACTTCGATCCGCTCAACCTCCTCGAGCTCGCCCTCGCCGGCGAGTGCAGCGCCGTGGCCACCACGCTCGGCACGCTCGGGCTCGCCTCACGCAAGTACGTGCACCGGATCCCCTTCATCGTGAAGCTGAACCACAACGCGTTCCTGCACGTGCCGGACACCTACGACCAGATCATGTTCGGCTCGGTGCGGCAGGCCTTCGACCTCGGCGCGATGGGCGTCGGCGCCACCATCTACTTCGGCTCCGACGACATGGACCGCGAGCTCCAGCAGGTGTCCGACGCGTTTGCCGAGGCGCACGAGCTGGGCATGTTCACGGTGCTGTGGTGCTATCTGCGCAACCCGGCCTTCAAGAAGGACGGCGTCAACTACGAGGTGTCGGCGGACCTCACCGGCCAGGCCAACCACATGGGCGTGACGATCGAGGCCGACATCATCAAGCAGAAGCAGCCGGAGAACCAGGGTGGCTACACCGCCGTCGGCTTCGGCCGCACCGACCCGCTCGTCTACGACGAACTGACGACGGACAACCCGATCGACCTCACCCGCTGGCAGGTCGTCAACTGCTACGCCGGACGCATCGGCCTCATCAACTCCGGCGGCGAGTCCAAGGGCGACAACGACCTCGCCCAGGCCGTCCGCACGGCGGTGATCAACAAACGCGCCGGCGGCATGGGTCTCATCGTCGGCCGCAAGGCCTTCCAGCGCCCGACGACCGAGGGCGCCGCGCTGATCCACGCCGTGCAGGACGTGTACCTCGATCCGGCGGTCACGATCGCATAGGCGGATACCGCCTCGCCTGCTCCCACCCGGCCGCTCCCGGAGGGCCTCCGCGCGCGCTCGACGCACCGACCAGGCATGCCGAAGGGGTTTCCGGGCCCGGGGGTAAGCTGGAACCAGAACGAAGGATTCGCACGGAGCGCGCGGCGCGCCGTGCCCGCGTGCCCCGATGTGGCAGTGAGCCAGGGTTCTCCGAGACCAGGACAACGACCAGGACAAATTGAGACGAGGCCGCCCGTGACACCGGGAACAGAACCCCTGACAGAGCAGCTCGACCAGGTCATCGTGCGCTTCGCCGGGGACTCCGGCGACGGCATGCAGCTGACCGGCGACCGCTTCACGACGAGCAGTGCGCTGCTCGGCAACGACCTGTCCACCTTCCCCGACTTCCCGGCGGAGATCCGGGCCCCGGCCGGCACCGTCAACGGCGTGTCGGCGTTCCAGGTCCACATCTCGGACCACGACATCCTCACGCCGGGCGACTCACCCAACGTCCTCGTGGCGATGAATCCGGCCGCGCTCAAGGCGAACATCGACATGATGGCCAAGGGGACCGTCTTGATCGTGAACAGCGACTCCTTCGAAGAGCGCGACCTGGCCAAGGCCGGCTACGGGTCGAACCCACTGACCGACGGCTCGCTCGCCGCCTACACGGTCTACGAGGTGCCGATGACCTCCATCACCCAGGAGGTCTGCAAGGAGGCCGGCGTCAAGCCCCGCGACGCCGAGCGATCCAAGAACTTCTTCGCGTTGGGACTGATCAGCTGGCTCTATACCCGTCCGATCGAGCCCACCATCGAATGGATCTCCGAGCGGTTCGGCTCCAAGCCCCAGGTGGTCGACGCCAACACGCGCGCCTTCCGCGCCGGGTACGACTTCGGCGAGACGGCCGAGCTGTTCGAGTCCAACTACGAGATCCGGCCGGCCACCTTCGAGAAGGGCGAGTACATCCAGGTCACCGGCAATCAGGCGCTGGCGTGGGGCCTGATCGCGGCCTCCCGTCTGGCCGGTTTGCCCCTCTTCTTAGGGAGCTATCCGATCACGCCGGCTTCGGACATCCTCCACGAGCTGAGCCGGCGCAAGGAGTTCGGGGTCCGCACCTTCCAGGCCGAGGACGAGATCGCCGGCGTCGGGGCCGCGCTCGGGGCCGCCTTCGGTGGTGCGCTCGGCGTCACCACCACGAGCGGCCCGGGCCTCGACCTCAAGACCGAGACCATCGGCCTCGCCGTCAGCCTCGAGCTGCCGCTCATCGTCGTCGACGTGCAGCGTGGTGGGCCGGCGACGGGGCTGCCCACCAAGACGGAACAGGCCGACCTTCTGCACGCGTTGTACGGCCGGCACGGCGAGGCCCCGTTGCCGATCGTGGCTCCGCAGACGCCGAGCGACTGCTTTGCCATCGCGATAGAGGCGACCCGCCTCGCGGTCAAGTACCGCACTCCCGTGATCGTGCTGTCGGACGGCTACCTCGCCAACGGCGCCGAGCCCTGGCGCCTGCCCGACCTCGACGCACTCCAGCCGATCGACCCGGCCTTCGCCCCGGAGCCGAACCACACCGACGACGAGGGTAACTCCGACTTCTGGCCCTACATCCGCGACCCCGAGACGTTGGCCCGACCGTGGGCGCCGCCGGGCCTTCCGGGCCTGGAGCACCGTATCGGCGGCCTGGAGAAGGCGGACGGAAGCGGCAACGTCTCCTACGAGGGCGTGAACCACGAGCGCATGGTGCACCTGCGCCACGACAGGATCGCCGGTATCGCCGCCGACATCCCGCCCGTCGAAGTGGACGACGCGACCGGCGACGCGCAACTGCTCCTGGTCAGCTGGGGCTCTACCTACGCCGCCGTGCTGGCGGGGGTGAAGCGCGTGCGGGCACGCGGCATGAAGGCGGCCCACCTCCACCTGCGCCACCTGAACCCGCTGCCAGCGAACCTGGGCGAAATATTGGCGCGCTACGCGCAGATCCTCGTGCCCGAGATCAACCTCGGGCAACTGAGCCGGGTGCTCCGGGCGGAATACCTGGTCGACGCGCAGACCATGTCCAAGATGCAGGGGGTGCCGTTCCGCGTCGGAGAGATCGAAGCAGCCATCACCGCGCTGCTCGGAGGCAAATCATGAGCGAGTCCAACGGTTCCAACGGTTCCAACGGTTCCAACGGCTCGGGCAACGGCGCCGTGGCCACCGCCGTCCCGGTGACCACCCGCAAGGACTGGTCGAGCGACCAGGAAGTCCGCTGGTGCCCCGGCTGCGGCGACTACTCCATCCTGGCCGCGGTCCAGATGCTGATGCCGGACCTCGGCGTGCGCCGGGAGAACACCGTGTTCCTCTCGGGTATCGGCTGCGCGGCCCGGTTCCCGTACTACATGAACACCTACGGGATGCACTCGATTCACGGGCGCGCGCCGGCAATCGCAACGGGGCTGGCTGCGACCCGTCCGGACCTCGATGTGTGGGTGATCTCGGGCGACGGCGACGCGCTGTCGATCGGTGGGAACCACCTGATCCACGCGCTGCGCCGCAACGTGCGGTTGAACATCATCATGTTCAACAACCAGATCTACGGGCTCACCAAGGGCCAGTACTCACCGACGTCCGAGGTCGCCAAGGTCACCAAGTCGACGCCCTTCGGCTCCCTGGACACGCCGTTCAACCCGGTCTCGCTGGCGCTGGGCGCCGAGGCGACGTTCGTCGCCCGCACCCACGACATGGACCGCGCCCACATGCAAGAGACGTTCCGCCGGGCCCACGAACACGGGGGCGCAGCCTTCGTCGAGGTCCTCCAGAACTGCAATGTGTTCAACGACGGGGCCTTCGAGAAGATCACCGCCAAGGATGCCCGGCCGACCATGCTGATCCCGCTCCGCCACGGCGAGCCGATCGTCTTCGGGCCCGAGGGGGAGGAGCGCGGCGTCGTCCAGCGCCCCGATGGGAAGCTCGACATCCAGGCGGTGTCCGACGTCGGCCTCGACGCCGTGCTGGTACACGACGAAAAGCGCCCGGACCCCGGGTTCGCGTTCCGCCTCTCACGGTTGGCCGACGGCCCCTACGAGCCGACGCCGATCGGCGTGTTCCGGGCCGTGGAACGGCCGCAGTACGGCGAACAGATGTCCGAACAGATCCTGCAGGCGCAGGCCAAGCGCGGCCTGGGTGACTTGGCGGCACTGCTGCGCTCCGGCTCGAGCTGGACGGTCGAGTAACCGACCGTTCGTCCCCGGGCGGAAAGGCGGAAAGGGGAAGCCGGGCGGCCGGGCGCCGAGCGGGCGGGGCGCTCCGAAATGGTCATTGCCCCCATCCCTCGGACACTGCGGCCGTGCCGGGACCCGCGCAAAAAGCTCACCGGTCCGTCAGGCGGAGGTGTCTTGTTCCACCTCCGCCTTGATGCGGTCGAGCGTGGCCTGCATGCCGTTCCGGTTGGTCTTGCCACGGGCCCACCCCAAGCAGGACCAGTACAGGCGGAGCCACCAGGTCCGGGCCAGCGTGAAGGACTCGGTCACGTCGGACCCCTCACCGGCCGGCGCGATGTCGTAGCGCCAAACGTTGAGCGGCGTCTTGCCCGGCGAACCAACCCCGAACGCGAAAGTCCGCCCGGGCTCGCTCTCGGTGACGGTGCACGTCGTCCAGTAGACGGGCCCCTTCTGGTTGCGCTTGACGTGGCCGCGGAAGCGCGCGCCGACGGCGGGCCCCATGGCGCCCTCGATCCACTCGGCCTCGAACGTCTCGGGGCTGTAGCGGCCGATGCGGGTCACGTCGCTCAACAGCTCCCACACGCGTCGGGGTGGTGCGTTCATGTGGACGGTAACGGAGTCGTGCACGGCCAGACCCTACGAGATGCGGAGGGTCAGCGTCGCCCTACGAGATGTCGAGAGACCGGAACACCATCCCGGTCCTCGGCTTGGGGCTGAAGTAGGTGGTCTTGGGCGGCATGCGCCGGTGCTCGTTGGCCCATTCGTCGATCTGCTTCACGGTCACCGGCCGCAGCAGGAACGCCACCTGCCCCTCTCCTTCCCGCAGCGCCTCCATGGCCTCGGCCACGCTGTGGCGGTGCGTCACCTCGTGGGCGGGCAGGCGCTCCAGGACCGTCGCGATCAGGCTGGAGTCCAGGTCGTTGCCGACCTGGGCATCGAGCTCGGGGTGGGGGAGGAGCAAGTAGGCGACGCCGCTCGAGACCAGCGCCATGGAGTTCGAGTCGGACAGCGCGCCGAGCGTCCGGTCGTCGGCGGGGCCCGCCTTGACCACGTCGAACCACTCGGAGAGCGCGCCGACCAGGTCGAAGCCGTCGGGCAGCCCCGACACCGTCCGGTGAATGGCCCCCACGTGGAGCTGCTCCTCGGCCAGCTCGACCACCAACGCCATCACGAGGTCGTAGGGCCCGGGCTTGCCGCCGTGCGCCTCCCGGCACTCGGCCTGGTAGGCGCGCGCGGTCTCGTAACGGTGGTGCCCGTCCGCGAGCACGACCGGCGCAGCGGCGACGGCGCCCGCCACCGCCTCCACCGCGTCGACGTCGCTGAGGACCCACAGCTGATGGCGCACCCCGTCGTCGTCGTACGCGTCGGCGACCGGTTCGTCGTCCGTCGGGTCGAACGTCGCCGTCACGCCGGCGGCCATGGAGAGCCCCCAGATGGGCGAGAGGTTCGCCCGGGTGGCGCGCAGAAGATCGAGCCGGTCGCTCTTGGGCTTGGGCAGCGTCTGCTCGTGAGGCAGGACGTCGCCGCTCTGCGCACCTGGCTCCGCCAGGCCCAGCGCGCCGATGACCCCGGTGGTCGTGCGGCCGTCCCCATCGGTCATCCGGTAGGGATAGAGGCTGGGCACGCCCTCGGCCACGATGATGCCCTCGCCCCGCCAGTGGGTGAACAGATCGGTGGCCACGGCGTAGCGGTCGCGCCCGCCTCCCAGGTCGGCCTCGGGCAGCTCGACCAACACCGAGTTGGCCTGATGACGGGACGCGAGGTGCACGCGCTCGGTGGGCGTGATGACGTCGTAGGGCGGTGCGATGACCTGGGCGATGGGCGCCATATCGGGCTGGTAGCGCAACCCGCGGAAGGGCTCGAAGCGCGGCATCGCGCCACTCTGGCACACCAGGAGCGGGCCTCGGGCGCCGCGAAACCGATGGCGACCACCTGACCACGTGAGGGACGGGGCAGGAGGGGGGTCGGGGTGCCTCCCGTACACTTGCGGGGTGGCCGAGGTGAGCGACGTGCACAACGACACCGACGCCGGGCTGGACCGCATCTTCACCGTCCCGAACGTCATCACGATGGTGCGGCTCCTCTGCCTCCCCCTCTTCCTCTTCATGCTGTTCGGGAAGCACTGGCAGACCGCCAGCGCCTTCCTGCTCGCCGTCCTCGGCGCCACGGACTGGGTCGACGGCCATGTGGCGCGCCGGTACCACCAGGTCTCGACGCTGGGCAAAGTCCTCGATCCGACGGCCGATCGCCTGCTCGTCGGCACCGCGGTGATCTCGGTCATGGTCTACGGGGCCGTGCCGCTGTGGTTCGGCATCGCGACCATCGCGCGCGAGGTGCTCGTCTCCGTCATGGTCGTGCTCCTGGCCTCGCTCGGCGCGGCGCGGATCGACGTGTTGTGGGTCGGCAAAGCGGGAACCTTCGGCCTCATGTTCGCCTACCCGGCGTTTCTCCTCGGGTACGGGAACGCCGGCTGGCAGGAGCCGGTGAGGGTCATCGCCTGGGTCACCGGGATCATCGGCCTCGCGCTGGCGTGGTATGCCGCGGGGAGCTACATCGGTCCCGCCCGTACGGCGTTGCGGGAGGGAAGGGCGGCGAGGCCGCAGAGGAGCCCCGCGTGAAGGCGGTGATCATGGCCGGTGGCGAGGGGACCCGGCTGCGGCCGCAGACGTCGAACCTTCCCAAGCCCATGCTGCCCTTGGTGGGGCGGCCGATGATGGAGCACATCGTGTCGCTGCTGCGGCGCCACGGGATCACCGACATCGTGGTGACCGTCGCGTTCTTGCCCAACGCGATCCGCAACTATTTCGGCGACGGCAGCGAGCTCGGCGTGCGCATGGTGTACGCGACGGAGGAGTCGCCGCTCGGCACGGCCGGATCGGTGCGCAACGCCAGGGACGAGCTCAAGGAGCGCTTCCTGGTGATCTCGGGTGACGTGCTCACCGACATCGACCTCACGTCGGTCATCGTGTTCCACGACAAGAACCAGGCGCTGGCCACCCTCGCCCTGAGCGCGGTGGAGAACCCGCTCGAGTTCGGCATCGTGATCACGCGGGAGGACGGCAGCGTTGAGCGCTTCCTCGAAAAGCCGGGGTGGGGTCAGGTCTTCAGCGACACGATCAACACCGGGATCTACGTGTTGGAGCCGGAGATCTTCGACGCCATCCCCGAAGGCCGGGCGGTCGACTTCTCCAGCGAGGTCTTCCCGTCGGTGCTGCGGGATGGCGCGCCGATCTTCGGCGCCGTGGCCGACGGGTACTGGGAGGACGTCGGCACCACGGCGGCGTACCTTCAGGCACACGAGGACATCCTCGACGGCCGCGTGCGAGTCGACGTCGCCGGCTTCGAGCTGCGCCCCGGCGTATGGGTCGGCAAGGGCTCGTCGATCGACCCGTCGGCGCGCATCGTGACGCCGGTCTTCGTCGGCGAGAACTGCACCGTCGACGCCGACGTGGTGCTCGGTTCCTACACGACGCTCGGCGCGAACACGCGGGTCGGCGAGCGCGGGGAGCTGCAGCGCTCCGTGATCGGCGAGAACGCGTATCTAGGACCCTCGGTCCGGGTGGAGGGCGCAGTGCTCGGCCGCTCCTGCGACCTCCGGACCGGGGCCCGCTGCGAGCCCGGCTCGGTGCTGGGGGAGGGCTGCCTCATCGGTGCCCACGCCGAGATCCGCAGCGACGTCAAGGTCTACCCCGGCAAGGTGGTCGAGGCCGGCGCGGAGGTGAACGCCTCCATCGTGTGGGAGTCCGGGGGGACCCGCACGCTCTTCGGCCGCGACGGCGTCGCCGGCATCGCCAACGTCGACATCAGCCCCGAACTCGCGGTGCGCTTGGCCAAGGCGTGGGCCTCGGGCTTCGAGAAGGGCTCCTACATCACCGCCTCGCGCGACACGAGCAGGGCCGGGCGGGTGCTCAAGCGGGCACTCATGGTGGGCTGTAACGCCGTCGGCGTCAACGTCGGGGACCTGGAGCTCGCGACCGTCCCCGTCACGCGGCACCACATCCGCACCCGGGGCAACCAGGCCGGCCTGACGGTGCGCCTCGACCCCGACGACCCCCAGTCGGTCGTCATCCGCTTCTTCGACGATCGGGGCATCGACCTGTCCGAGGCCGAGCAGCGCCGGGTCGAGCGCACGTACCACCGCGAGGAATTCCGCCGCGTCACGGCGGGAGAGATCGGCGACATCGACTTCTCGCCCCGGACGATCGAGCACTACACCGCCACCGTCGTCGAGGCCTTCGGGCTGCACCGGGACGAAGGTCGCGAAGTCAAGCTCGTGCTCGACCTCTCCTACGGCGCCGCCAGCTTCGTCATGCCGAACCTGCTCTCCAAGGTGGGCGCCGACGTGTTGAGCATCAACCCCTTCGCGCAGACGCCGGGAATGATCGCGCTCGATCGCGCCGAGAGCGAGACGCGCGTCGCCGAGGCCGTGCGCGGGTCGGGGGCCGACCTGGGGGCCGTGATAGATGCCGGCGGCGAGCGCCTGACCCTGATTGACGAGCGCGGCGAAGTGCTGTCGGACGACGAGGCCATCGTCGTCTTCCTCGACCTGCTCAGCGGAGAGGGCGCCAGCGTGGCCGCGCGCGTCGCACTGCCGGTGACGGCCAGCGACCGGGTCCTCGCGTTGTGCGCCGCGCGGGGCATAGAGGTGACGCTCACCCCGCTGTCGACGCCGGCTCTGCTCGGGGCGGCGGCCGACGGGGTGTCGTTCGCGGCCGACCGCGGTGGCGGCTACGTGTTCCCGTCCTTCCTCCCCGCCTTCGACGCGGCGGCCGCGTTGGTCCGCCTGGTGTCGCTCCTGGGCGCGGGGAACGTCGTCGCTGGCCGAGGTGGTCCGGGCCGCCCGGCCCATGCCGGTGCTCCACGAGGAGGTCCCGACGCCGTTCGAGCAGAAAGGCCTGCTCATGCGCACCCTCATGGAGGAGCTGACTGACGAGGGTGCCGACCTGGTGTTGGTGGACGGCATCAAGATGCGGACGCCGGAGGGTTGGGTGCTGGTGGTCCCCGACCCCGAGGAGCCGGTGACGCACGTGTGGGCTGAGGGGCGGGACCTGCCCGGCTCGGAGCGGCTCGCCGCCGAACAGGTGGCGCGGCTGGGGCGCATGCTGGCGTCGTAGCGCCGGCTGCCGCGGCGCGCGCCGACTGCCGCGGCTGCGCACGGTTGTCCCGGAGCGGCCGGCGGCCGGCGCCCGGGCGGTCCGGTAGGGTCGCCCCCCTATGAACATCCCGGACGATCTTCGCTACTCCGAGGAACACGAGTGGGTGCGTGTCGAAGGTGCCCGCGTGCGTATCGGCATCACCGACTACGCCCAGGACGCGTTGGGCGACATCGTGTTCGTTGAGCTGCCCGAGATAGGGAGCGAGGTCGAGGTGGGCGGACAACTGGGCGAGGTCGAGTCCACGAAGTCCGTGTCGGAGATCTATGCGCCGCTGTCGGGCACGGTGGCCGCCGTGAACGATGCGTTGGCGAATGCGCCCGAGACGATCAATCAGGACCCGTACGGCGAGGGGTGGATCTGTGAGCTCGAGCTCGCCGCCGGCGCGGATCCGGGCGGACTGCTCGACGCCGCGGCCTACGCCGAACTCACAGCCGGCTGAACAGCCAGACTGGACCACAGAACCGCTCAGGAGAAGCGACGGGTGGGGTGGGGTACCGTGGGCGCCGTGTACTGCCACAACTGTGGGCACCGGAATCCCGAAGGCGTCAACTTCTGCTCGTCGTGCGGGAACGCGCTGCTCGAAGACGGGGACGACGCGACAATCACGCTGCACCCCGACGAGGCAGAGACATCGGAGGACAACCCGGAGGTCACGCTACGTTGCCGTGCCGCACGGCGCTGGGGTCCTCGTGGTGACGCGAGGGCCCAACGTCGGCGCCCGTTATCTGCTGGGCGATGCGGTGGTGCGGGCCGGCCGGCATCCGGAGAGCGACATCTTCCTCGACGACATCACGGTCTCCCGGCGCCACGTGGAGATCACGCCGGGTGACGACGGCAATTACTCCCTGCGGGACGTGGGATCGCTGAACGGCACGTACGTGAACCGGGAGCGCATCGACGAGGCCACGCTCTCGCCCGGGTGACGAGGTCCAGATCGGCAAGTTCAAACTCGTCTATCTGGTGGCGGGGAACGAGTGAGCAGCCGGACCTATCTGTCGATCGGCGACGTGCTGACCCTCCTTCGCGAGGAGTTCCCCGACGTCACCATCTCGAAGATCCGGTTCCTCGAGAGTCAGGGGCTGGTCAATCCGGAGCGATCGCCCTCGGGCTACCGCAATTCTTCGACCACGACGTGGAACGGCTGCGCTGGGTGCTGCGCCAGCAGCGTGAGCACTTCCTGCCGCTGAAGGTGATCCGCGACCGACTCGACGCCGGCGACCTCGACGACGACAGCGGTCAGGATGAGAAGGCGGGAGCGGCGGAGTCGGCGGCCAACGGCAAGCCGGGGGAGCCGGGCGCGGCGACCGGGGGACGCAGGCCGGGCACGGCGACGGCGACCACGGGTACCGCTGACACCTCGGCGGACGACGAGGCGATGGCCCGCATATTGGCGGATGCTTCGCGACGCTGCCGGGTACGGCCCGACGCGGTGGCTGGGGCGACGGCAGCGACGGGTGCCGCCGGTACGGCCGGTGCGCCGGTCGTCCCCGAGGAACGCGTCGGGGCGCACCCCGCCTCGGAGAGCCGGCGCCAGCACGAGCGCGAGCACCTGGCGGCCGCGGCGGCGTCGGCGGCCGCCGCCTCGGCGACCGCGAAGCGCGACCAAACCGGCGAGGGCGCGCGCGACCGTGGACGCGACAGAGCCGCCGCAACCGAGACGAAGACACGGGTCCCCGCTGCTTCCGGGGACGAATCGGCGGCGTCCGCACCCGCCACCGGCCGCGGCAGGGACAGGGCCCGCGGCCGGAACGGGCGGTACCGGGCCTGCCCGCCGCGGTGGTCACCGGGGCGAGCCTCACGGCGGAGGAGCTGTGCGCGGCGAGCAGTCTGTCGGCCGAGGAACTGGCGGGGCTCGAGAGTTACGGCCTCGTCGAGGCCACGACGGTGGCGGGCCTGCGCACCTACGACGAGGACGCCCTGACAGTGGCCAACCTCGCCGCGTCGTTCAGGGCCTTCGGGATAGAGCCGCGGCACCTGCGCCAGTACCGCAACGCAGCCGACCGGGAAATCGGCCTGATTGAGCAGGTGGTGATTCCGCTCCTGCGCCAGCGCAACCCCGAGTCCCGACAGCGGGCGGCCGACGGGGCCGAGCAGCTGGCCACGCTGGGCCAGTCGATGCGGTCCACCTTGCTGCGGGTGTCGCTGCGTCGCCACCTGGGGGGCTGACGCGAGGCCGGGATCTGGCGCTACATTTCAAGCATGGTCCGAGTGCTCCTCCGTGCGGTCAGGGTGGACCTGCAATCGAACACGCCGGTGCTCCTCCTGCAAGAGACGGAGGGCGAGGGGCGCACACTGCCGATCTTTATCGGGAGCCCCGAGGCGACCGCCATTGCCTACGCGCTCCAAGGGGTCACCATGCCGCGGCCGCTGACGCACGACCTCATGAAGGACATGCTGGCCGCGCTCGATATCGACGTGGAGCGCGTCATCATCACCGAGCTCCGCGCTTCGACCTACTACGCGGAGCTGCATCTGCTGCGGGGCGAGGAGCGCACCGTCGTGTCCAGCCGGCCGTCGGACGCGGTGGCCATCGCCGTGCGGACGGAGACTCCGCTGTTCGTGTCCGACGAGCTGATGGAGTCCGAAGGGATCATCCTGGCCCTCGACACGGAGGACGAAGAGGACGACACGCCGGACGAGCTGGTCGGCCAGTTCCGACAGTTCCTCGACTCCGTCCGGCCGGAGGACTTCGAGGCGTGAGCCCTCGCCTCCGGGCGCTCGTGCTGACCGCGGGCGCCGGTTTGACCATCGCGGCCTGCTCGAGCACCTCGCCGCCACACCGGTCGACCACCACCACGACGCACCGCGCCACGACCACGAGCTCGTCGACGTCGACGACGTCCTCGTCCGCGAGCTCTTCGACGACCTCGAGCACGGCAGCTGCCTCGGGATGCAACAGCATGACGGCGGTGGCGTCCCAGGGGGAGGGGGCGGCCGGCACCATCACCGGGTTCATCACGGTGACCAACGGCGGCACCTCGACGTGCACGACACAGGGGTACCCCGTCATGGCGCTGCACGGGTCGACGGGTGCGCCGCTGACCGTGACCATCGTCGACGGGCTCTCCGTGGACGTCTCGCCACAAGCCAACGCCGCCCCGACCACGGTTGCCATCGCGCCGGCGGCGAAGGCGCAGTTCGCCTACCAGTACTCCGACGTGCCGACCGGCACCGAGACGTCGTGCCCGTCCTCGGCGACATCCTCTGTCACCGTGCCGGGCGCGACGCGTGGCGTCACCGAACTTCCCGTTGACCATCGCACCCTGCGACAACGGGACCATCAAGGTCTCGCCGCTCTACACCCCCACCTGAGCAACCTCGGCCCGGGCGCCCCTGGGCCGAGCGGTCGCATGCACTTAACCCGAACGCGTCGGCTCCACCAGGACCCGCCCCCGCACCGCCGCGTCCAACACGCGGTCGAGCGCGGCGGTCAGACCGTCCAGGCCGATCTCCTCGTTCACCATGTCCTCGCAGCGCCCGAGTGGGAACTCGGCGACCATGTCGTCCCACAGCGTGCGCCGCTCCTCAATCGGCGTCGCCACGGTGTCGATCCCCAACAGCGCGACACCGCGCACAATGAACGGGTACACCGTCGTGGCCAAGTCGTTCCCCCCGGTGAGCCCGCTCGCCGCCACCGCGCCGCCGTAGCGCACCGTGCGCAGCGCCAGCGCCAGCGCGGCACCCCCGACACAGTCGACCACGCCCGACCACAGTTGGGGGCCCAGGGTGCGCCCGTCGTCCTCCGCGAACTGACGGCCCACCACCTCGGCCGCGCCGAGGGCCTTCAGGTACTCGTGCTCGTCGGTCTTGCCCGACGAGGCAACAACCTCGTAACCCGCGTGGGAGAACAGCGCGACTGCTGCGCTGCCGACGCCGCCGGACGCCCCGGTCACGAGCACCGGACCGTCGTGAGGGGCGGTCCCGTGGTGGCGCAGTCTGTGCAGGGAGAGCAGCGCCGTGAACCCGGCCAGGCCGATGATGGCGGCCGACCGAGAGCTCAGCGCGTCCGGGAGCGGGACCACCCATTCGGCGGGGGCGCGGGCGTAGCCGGCGAAGCCTCCGTGATGTGCCACTCCGAGGTCGTAGCCCTGCACGAGCACGCGCTGTCCGGCCTTGAACGCAGGTGACGCGCTCTCTTCGACCGAGCCGGCCAATTCGACGCCGGGGACGAGTGGGAAGCGGCGGGCCACGCGGTTGCCGGGCCGCGTCACCATCGCGTCCTTGAAGTTGATCGCCGTCCACTCGACCCTGATCAGGACCTCGCCCGGTGGCAGGTCGGTGTCGGAGAGCTCGACGACCGAGGGCCGGATCACCTCGCCGGACTTGGTCAGCAGGTAGGCCGGAAAGCGCATCGGCTCACTGTAGAAGCCCGTCGCGGGCAACGTAGTCCGCTACCGTCCTCCTCATGGTCGGGATGGCCCCCTACGGGCGTTGGGCTTCTCCGCTCAGTGCCCGCGACGTCGCCGACGCCAAGGTCTCGCTCTACGAGCTGTGCTCGGACGGCACGTCCCTGTACTGGCTCGAGTCCCGGCCGTCCGAGGCGGGGCGCGTCGTCCTGGTGCGCGTGGCCGGCGACACCATCGGAGACCACTCGCCTCCCGGCGTCAGCGTCCGCAGCCGCGTCAACGAGTACGGCGGCGGCGCCCTGACGCTCGTGCCGGGCCGAAACGATGGCGCATTCGCCTACGTCAACGACGCGGACCAGTGCGTCTGGTTCTGCGACGGCGCCGCGCACGACTCGGCCGGGGCGGCGCGGCCGCTCAGCCCGCTCGCGCCCGTGGGCGAGCGCCACCTCCACGGGGGCCTCGGCGCGACCCCCGACGGCAACTGGGTCCTGGCCGTCCGGGAGATCCACCGCCCCGGTGCCATCCGGCCGGTACGGGCGGTGATCGCTCTCGCGACCTTCACCGCCGCGCCGCGAGTGATCACGCTCCTCGAGGGCCACGACTTCTTCGGAGCACCGCGGGTGGACGCCGCGGGGGAGCGACTCGCCGTCGTGGCGTGGGACCACCCGGCCATGCCTTGGGACTCGTCTCTGTTGTTCGTGCTGCCCCTCGCGGCCGGCCGGACGGAAGACGGTTCGCCGCGGCTGGAACCGGCGGGGCCGCCCCGGACGGTGGCCGGCGGCGCAGCCGAGTCGGTGGGACAGCCGGGCTGGCGGGCCGACGGGAGGCTGCGGTTCGTGTCGGATCGCACCGGGTGGTGGCAGCCCTACGTGCACCCGGGGACGCCCGAGCTCCCGGGCACGGCGGTGGTGTGCATGGAGGAGGACGCCGAGTTCCACAGTCCGGATTGGGTGCTCGGGCAGTCGACGATGGCCGAACTGCCCGACGGCACGCTCGTGGCGCGGCGCACGGCACACGGGCGCGACGACGTCGTCGTCCTGCGCGGATCAGGGGGGACGCCGTACGTCCTCGCGCAGCCGTGTGTGTCGGTCTCGGCGCTCTGCGCCCACGGCGACGGGGTGGCGCTGCTCGGGAGCACCGAGGACGCGCCCCCCTCGGTGTGGACGTGCGCCGTGGCGGGTGCGGACGCGACGCACGCCGGCGCGGCGGCCCAAGCGACGGCGCTGCGACCACCGGCTCACGGCGCACTGGGGTCCGACGACGTCGCGACCGGCGAGTCCTTCACGCTGACCGGGCGCCGCGGGCAGTGCGGTGTACGGGACCCTCTACCGGCCGGTCCTGGCCGGGACGCAAGGGCCGGAGGTGACGCGCCCGCCGTTGCTCGTGTCGTGCCACGGCGGGCCCACGTCGGGCTGCCAGGCCGGGCTGGACCTGACCGTGCAGTTCTTCACGACGCGTGGCTTTGCCGTGGCGTGTGTCGACTACGCCGGCAGCTCGGGTTACGGACGCGCCCATCGCGACGCGCTGCGCGGCCGCTGGGGTGAGTCCGACTCGGAGGACTGCCTCGATGCAGCCCTCTTCCTCGCAGCCCGCGGCGACGTGGATGTGGCACGGTTTGGCATCCGGGGTGGCAGCTCGGGCGGCATGACCGCGCTCAACGCCCTGGCGGCGGGAGAGGGGTTCGGCGCGTGCGTCGCCTGGTACGGCGTCACCGACCTGCTGGCGCTCGCGGCCACGACCCACGACTTCGAAGCCCACTACACCGACACGCTGATCGGCCCCCTGCCCGAGGCCGAGGATCTTTACGAGTCGCGCTCGCCCGTCAACCGGGCCGCCGCCATGACGGGCTCGGTCCTCCTGCTCCAGGGAACCGAGGACGCCGTCGTGCCGCCCGACCAGGCCGAGCGGATGCGGGACGCGCTGGTCCGGGTGGGGACCGCCTGCGACCTGCGTTTCTTCGAAGGGGAGGGCCACGGGTTCCGACGCGCCGACACCCTGACCGCATGCTTGGAGGCGGAGCTTGCGTTCTACCTGGCGGAACTGGGCCTCTAGGCTTGGATGAGGGTGGCCGGTAACGCCATCCTCGTGTGCCAGGCTTTTTTCCAGACGCCATGCTGATCGCCACGCCCACCAACGCCCCGCCGCCGAACAGTCCGGGTGGCCCGCTCGCCGCAGGCTGGCGCGGCCTCACGGACCGGGTCAAGCGGATTTCGCCCGAGGCTGGCGACGCGCTGCTCTACGCCGGGAGCGCCGTGTTCGCGCTGATCACCATCTACACGTCGACCAACGGGCTGTACCAGGTGTGGGGTCGCATGGCCCTCACGCCCTTCGCGTTCGGCGCCGTCCTCTCCGTGGCGCTCTGGTACGTGCTCCGACGGGCGCGTCGGCGCCGGGCCGGACTCACTGCGGCCCAGCACCGTCGGGCCTGGCTCGCCCGCCTCGCGGTGGCGGTCTGCGTCTTCGCCGGGTCGCTCGCCATACCACTGGGGTTCGAGATCCTCTGGCGTTTCGACGGCGTGGCCGGGTCGCACCTGCAGCCCGAAGTCCAAGCGGTCGAAGTGGGAGGCCAGGACCTGGTCAAGGGGCAGGAGCCCTACCACAGGCTGGTCAAGCTGCCGCACGCCGTGAAGTACCACGCTCCGGGAGAGCCGAACTATGCGGGCTTCCTGCCCTATCTGCCTGTGATGGCGGTGTTCGGGATCCCCAGCGACATCTGGCCGACGAACGGCCTGAGCGACGCGCGGCATCTTCTTCTGCCTCACGACCCTGGCCGTGGCAGCCGTGGCGCTCTATCTCTGCCGGGCGGAGGGCCGGCGCAAAATCCGGGCGCTCCAGGCCCTGGTGATCCTGCCGTTGGCATCCCTGCCGCTGGCGACCGGCGGGGACGACATCCCGGTGGCCGCGTTCCTGCTCCTGGCGATGGTGTTGGCCCAGCGGCGGCAGCCCTTCGCGTCCGGCGTCGCGCTCGGCCTCGCGTCGGCCATGAAGTTCACCGCGTGGCCGGTGGCCCTGCTCGCGCTCTTTGCGGCGCGCGGTAAGGACGGTGAGCGGCAGCCTCTGCGCATGATCGGCGGGATGCTGCTCGTGGCCGTGCCGGCGATCATCCCGTTCGCGCTGCGCGGCCCGTTCGCCCTCTTCGATGACGTCGTGTTGTTCCCGCTCGGACTCAGTGCCATTCCGTCTACGGCGGCGAGCGCGTTGCCCGGACACGTCCTGGTGACGACGTTCCCGTCGCTCAGCCGGGTGCTGCCGCTCTCCGTCGGCATGGTGTTGGCGGCGTTCCTGGCGCGACACCTCTACAAGTACACGCCGAAGACGGTCTCGGAGGTCTGCGCCATCGCAGGGGTGGTGATGTCGGTCCTCATCCTGCTTGCCCCCAACCCGAGGGTGGGCTACCTGCTCTATCCGATCAACTTCTTCGTGTGGGCCTACCTCCTGAAGGAGCCGGCTGCCCCTCCAGAGCTGCTCGTGCCGAGCGACACGAGCGCCGGCGCGCGCACCGGCGTGCTCGCCGCGGGTCAGGGCTGACTCGGGTCGACCGATCCGGGCGTCGGCCCGGAACCCTAGAACTGATCGGACTCCTGATAGAGACGGATGGTCACGTCGGTCCAGCCGCCCGCCGGGGCGCCTGGGCTGAACGAGGTGGGCCGGATGACGGCGCCCATGTCCCAGAACCAGCCGTCGGACCCGGCGAGCTTGCCGAGCACCTCTGTGGCACCGGGGTCGTTGGCCACCGGGCCGCGGTCGAAGACCTGCCAACCCTGCTGCTTCATCGCCGCGGCGAAGAACGACGAGAGCGCGCCCTGGGACGCGTCGGAGCGCAGCACGACCTGGGAATCGTATTGCGCGGACGCCGCACTGTTGTTCTGCCCGGAGATTCGCACCGTGCCCGGGGGGACCGACACCGCGTTGACGACGTCCGACGGCGGTTCACCGTCCTTGAGGATCACCGACAGGACGTGCACGGCCGGGACGGCGAGGAGCGTGCTGCCGGGGACCGGGGTGGGAGAGGTCCCCGTACGGACCGGCGCGTTCGGCTGGGAGGTAAGGAGGCCCAGCGCCGCGAACCCCCCGAGGATCACCACCGCGAGACCGAGGACGACCATCGCGGGGCGCAGCGAGTTGCCGCTCGAGGTGCGCGGCCTGACGGGAGCGTCGGTCTCGAGCGTCCGACGCCCGGGCCGCAGGGTGCTGGTACCAGCGTCGTGCGTGGTCATGGGCTCCCAAGCCTACGGCCGACCCGACCACCCGAAATGGTCGACAGGGCCGTGCCCCGCGCCGAGGCGCCAGGCCGCGGCGCCGGCCAGGGCCCGCGCCACGAACGCCTTGGCCGATGCGATCGCGAGGTCGACCGCGAGACCCCGGGCCAGGTTGGCCGTCACCGCCGCCGAGAGGGAACACCCGGTGCCATGGTCGTTGCCGGTCGTGAGGCGCGCTCCCGGGAGCACCGTCACGCCCGTCGGGCCCGCGACGACGTCGTCCGCCGACCCGGTCAGGTGCCCGCCCTTGAGCACGACGTAGCGTGCCCCGGTCGAGGTGCGGAGCCGCTCGGCCACATCGGCCATGGCTTCGACGCTGGTGATGTCCTCCACCGGGACTCCGGCCAGCACCGCGGCCTCCCGGAGGTTCGGGGTGGCGACGAGAGCGTGCGGCAGGAGCAGTTCGAGGTAGGCGGCCACGCCGTCGGGCTCCAAAAGGGAGTGCCCGGTCGACGTGACGAGAACCGGGTCGACCACGAGCGACGGCAGGGCCGACGCGGCGGCGAGCTTGCTCACTTCGGTCACGACGGCGGCATTGGCCAGCATCCCCGTCTTCACGGCGGCAACGACGAAGTCGTCCAGCACGGTCTGGATCTGGAGGCGCACGAAGGACGGGTCCAGGGCGACCACGCCGCGCACCTCGGTCGTGCTCTGGGCCGTCACCGCAGTGAGTGCGCTCGTGCCGTGGACGCCATGGGCGGCGAAGGTCTTCAGGTCCGCCTGTACCCCCGCGCCGCCACCGGAGTCGGAGCCGGCGATCGTCAACGCAGTCCGGGGCGTGTCACCATCCGGCACCGGTCAACCATAGGCGGGGCCGGAGGTAGGGTCGTCCGCGTGACGTGGGACGACGCCGCGACGGCAGAGGAAAGGCCACCGTTGCACGAGCTGTACATCGCGGGGGAGGCTGTGCCTTCGCGGCTGCTGCTCGGCACCGGGGGCATGACCAGCCTCCACGCGCTCGGCGCCGCGCTGCGCGCGTCGGGCTGCGGGGTGGCGACCGTGGCGGTGCGGCGCGTCGAGGGCTCGGGCAGAGGAACCCTGTTGGAGCTGTTCGGCGAAATCGGGGTGCGGGTGCTGCCCAACACGGCCGGGTGTGCCACGGCGTCCGAGGCGGTCCTCACCGCGAAGCTGGCGCGTGAGGCGTTCGAGACGGACTGGGTGAAGCTGGAGGTCGTCGGCGACGACCACACGCAGTTGCCGGACGCGGTGGAGCTGCTGAGCGCAGCCGAGCAGCTCGTGGAGGACGGGTTCGTCGTCCTGCCCTACACGACCGACGACCCGGTCCTGGCGCTGCGCCTCCAACAGGTGGGTTGTGCCGCCGTCATGCCGCTCGGCTCTCCGATCGGGAGCGGGCTCGGGCTCCGCAACCCGCACAACATCGCCCTTCTGCGTGAGGCCGTGGAGGTGCCGGTCATTCTCGATGCGGGCATCGGCACCGCGTCGGACGCGGCCGTGGCCATGGAGCTCGGCTGCGACGGCGTCCTCGTCGCCACCGCGGTGAACCGCGCCCACGACCCGGTGGCCATGGCCCGCGCCATGCGTCTGGCCGTGGAGGCGGGGTGGGAGGCCCGGCAGGCCGGGCGCATCCCGGTCCGGTTCTACGCCGACCCGTCCAGTCCCCTCGAAGGACGGGCCGACCTCGTCCCGGGAGGCCCGCCGCCGACCTCAGGGCCGCCTTGACCCCGGTGTGAGGGCCCCCTAAAGTTAGGGAACCCTAACTTCTGGACGTCCTGGCGGGAGGAGATGCAATGGGAGGCTGCCGTGGACGGTGGGCGCGCGCCGCTGCCCGCGGGCTGGGAGCGGCGGCGACCTCCCTCCTGGTGGCGGGGCTCGTCACCAGCTGCACGCAGGGCGGCGCCTCGTCGGGGGACACCCTGACCGTGTACAGCGGCCAGCACGTCCAGACGACCGAGGCCTTGGTGGCGGCCTTCGAGCGCGCCACCGGCATCGGCGTGAGTCTGCGCTCCGATGACGAGGATGTCCTGGCCGACCAGATCGTGACGGAAGGCGCGAACTCGCCGGCCGACGTCTTCTATACGGAGAACTCGCCGCCGCTGCAGTATCTGGCTTCCAAGGGCCTTCTCTCTGCGGTCGAACCCGCCACCCTGGCCAACACGCCTGCCCGCTTCAACGCACCGGACGGGCGGTGGGTGGGCGTCTCGGCTCGGGTGAGCGTCATGGTGTACAACACCACGCTGCTCACTCCCGGCGACCTGCCCACGTCCGCCATGCAGCTGGCCGACGCCAAGTGGCGCGGTCGGATCGGTCTCGCAGGCAGCGAGACGGACTTCCAGCCCATCGTCACCTCCATCGCCCGCACCTATGGGGAAGAGGCTGCCCTCCGCTGGCTGGAGGCGGTCAAGGCCAACGCGGGCGGCCACTCGTACCCGGACAACGAAACGCTCACCGACCAGGTCAACCGCGGTCAGGTCGCGCTGGGGATCATCAATCAGTACTACTGGTACCGCGAACAGCGCCCAGGTCGGGGCCGGAGAGACCCACTCGGCCATCGCGTACTTCGCCCCCCACGACGTCGGTTACGTCCTGGACGTCTCGGGCGCGGGCATCTTGAAGTCGTCCCGGCACCAGCGCGAGGCACAGCGCTTCCTCGCGTTCCTGACTTCGAGCGAGGGGCAGGAGATCATCGCCCACTCCGACAGCTTCGAGTACCCGATCGCCTCCGGCGCCACCACCGCCCAGCCCGAGACGCCGTTCGACACCCTCGAGCCCAACGGGATCACCGTCGCGGAACTCGGCACCGGCGCCGAGGCGATCAAGCTCCTGCAGGAGGCGCAACTGCTATGAGCGGCCGCGCCGGCTTCTCCGCTCACCGACCACCGGCCGTGGCGGCGGCGTCTACCCCCACTGCTCACGGCGACCGCGCTCGTCGTGACCCTGGCGGTCCTGACGCCCCTCGTCTTCCTGGTGGTGCAGGCCGTGCAGGTGGGTGGGGCGGAACTGCGACAGCTGCTCCTCCGGAACCTCACGGCGACGCTCATCTGGAACACCGTGACCCTGGTCGTGGTGGTGACCGTCCTCTGCGCCGTCGTGGGCACGCTGCTCGCCTGGTTCGTCGAGCGCACCGACCTGCCCTGCCGCCGGCTCTTCGCGATCCTGGTCGTGATCCCGCTCGGCATCCCCGACTTCGTCGTGAGCTTCGGCTGGCGCGCCGTCTTCCCGTCCATCGGTGGGTTCTGGGCCGCCGTGCTCGTCATGACGTTGGCGGTGTACCCCCTGGTGTTCCTCCCGGTGGCAGCCAGCCTCCGGTCGGCCGACCCGGTACAGGAGGAGGTGGCGCGCAGCCTGGGGCTCGGGCGCGTGCGCACGTTCTGGAGCGTGACCGTGGGGCAGGCCCGCGTCGCCCTCCTGGGCGGCTCCATCCTGGTCGGCCTCGTCGTGCTCGCCGAGTTCGGCGCGTTCGAGATCCTCGGCTACCAGACGCTGACCACAGAGATCTACAACGAGTTCCAAGTCGGCTTCAACGAACCGGCGGCGTGCGCGCTCTCGTTGATCCTCGTTTTGCTCGGCGCGCTCCTCCTGGGCAGCGAGGACTTCGTGCGGGGCCGCGGGCGGACGTCGCGCGTCGGAGCCGGCACGCCGCGCGCGCTCCATCCGCTGCCGTTGGGACGGGCCCGGCCACTCGCGCTGCTCGGTGTCCTTGCTCTCGTAGTGCTGGCTTTGGGCGTGCCGGTCGGGGCGATCGTCTACCTCTTAGTCCAGGGCGGCAACAGCACGCTGCCCCCCGCGTCCCTGGCGATCGCGACAGGCAACACGTTCGCCTTCTCGGCGGCCGCGGGCGTGGTGGCCACCGTGGCGGCACTCCCGATCGCGCTGCTCTCGGTGCGCTTCGCGGATCGCCGTGTGATGGCGGTGGAGCGCACGAACATGGTCGTCCTCGCAGTGCCGGGACTGGTGATCGCGCTGAGCCTCACCTACGTGACGGAACACTTCCTCCAGGGCCGCTTCTACCAGACCAATCCGCTGCTCGTACTCGCGTACGCCATCATGTTCTTCCCGCTCGCCGTCGTCGCCGTCCGCGCCGCCGTCGCGCGCTCGCCGGTGGGGCTCGAAGAAGTCGGGCGCTCCCTCGGGGTGACCCGCCGTTCCGTGTTGTGGCGGGTGACCCTGCCGCTCATCGGGCCGGGCCTGGCGGCAGCCTTCGCGCTGGTCTTTTTGGAGACGGCCACGGAGCTCACGGCGACGCTGGTCCTGCATCCGACGGACGTGCAGACGCTGGCCACCCAGTTCTGGGCCTACCAGTCGAACCTCTCCTACGGGCAGGCCGCGCCGTACGCCGCGGTCATGGTGTTGATTGCCGCGGTGCCCGGCTACATCCTCGGGCGCTGGTTCGACCGCCAGCCCACGGCCGCGACCGCAGCCGTCACAGCCCCTGGCGTCACCGCCGTGGGAGGGGCCGACCTGAAGGAGCACGTGTGAGGGGCCTCCGGATCCGCGGAGTGACGAAGGCGTTCGGACCGCAGCAGGTGCTGCGTGGCGTGGACCTGACCGTCCCCGAGGGCGCGTTCACCGCCATCCTCGGCGCGTCCGGCAGTGGCAAGACGACGCTGCTCCGCACGGTGGCGGGATTCGAACGGCCCGACCACGGGGAGGTCCTTTTGGGGGAGGAGGTCGTCGACGACAGCGCGCAGCGGTTCGTCCCCTGTGAACGGCGTCGCATCGGCTACGTGCCACAGGAGGGTGCGCTGTTCCCGCATCTCAGCGTGGGGCGGAACATCGGCTTCGGCCTGCCGCGGGGGCAACAGCGGCGGGAGCGGGTCGTTGCGTTGCTGGAGCTGACCGGCCTCCGTGGCCTGGGCCGGCGCTACCCACACCAGCTTTCCGGCGGCCAGCAACAGCGGGTGGCGCTCGCTCGCGCCCTGGCCATAGAGCCGGAGATCGTGCTCCTCGACGAGCCCTTCTCGTCGCTCGACGCCGCAATGCGCGCGTCGGTGCGGTCGGACGTGCTGGGCGTGCTCCGACGCGCCAGGACCACCTCCATCCTCGTCACCCACGACCAGGACGAGGCCCTGTCCATGGCCGATCACGTGGCCATTCTCCGACGCGGGGTGATCGCCCAAGTCGATACACCGGCGAGGCTGTACGGGCACCCCGAGGACGCCGAGCTGGCGGGCTTCCTCGGCGAGTCCAACGTCTTGGAGGGAGACGTGCAGGACCGGGTGGCCACGACGGCTCTCGGCCGGCTGGCCGTCGACTCCTGGAGCGGCGTTCCCGGTGGGGGACCGGCGCAGGTGCTCGTCCGGCCCGAGCAGATCGTCCTCTCCGATGCGACGGCCGGCGGCCCGGCGGGTGGCCTGGAGGGGACGGTCGAGAGCTACGAATACTTCGGCCACGACGCGGTCGTGCGGGTGAGGCCAGGTTCGGCCGACCTGCCCGACCTGGTTGTGCGGGTGACCGGCGGCCGGCCGGTGGAGCCGGGACGCTGGGTGGGACTCTCGGTGCAGGGCGGGGTCGTCGCGTGGCCCCGGGACCTGGGCGGGGACGGTGAGGCCGGCGGGGACGGCGGCCCCGCGGTCGCCACAGAAAACCCACGAACAACGCCACCGTAACTACTGCCATGTCGTCTCCGGTGCAGTAGAGTGACGGCCGGAGTGACAATTAGGGGAGGCGTGATGGCCGAGGTTTCCGCCCAGGTCGGTGGGTACTCCGGGCCGCAGGTCTGCGGCCTGGTGGGAATCAGCTACCGGCAACTCGATTACTGGGCCCGGACCGGGCTGCTCCAGCCGTCGCTGGCGACGGCCAAGGGCAGTGGTTCCCGGAGGGTCTATTCCTATTCGGACGTCCTCGAGCTCAAGGTGATCAAGCAGCTGCTCGATGCAGGCGTGTCCCTGCAGTCGGCTCGCCGCGCCGTCGAGTGCCTGCGGGAGGATCTCGGCAGCGACGTCGCCGCCGCGAACCTGGTGCTCACCGGCACCAGCTCGGTGCTTGCCCGCACGAACGGCGAGGTTGTCGACCTGTTGGCCGGTGGCCAGGGCGTCTTCAACATCGTGCCGCTGGCCGGTGTTGTCGAAGAGCTGGATGCGGACATCATCCGGCTCGACACCGCGTTCGGGTCGCGACGGGAAGCCGAGCTCCGAGCGGGCGCAGGTGGCGCGGGCCGCGGGGGAATGAACACCACGGACCCGGCGCGCCCAGGGCGCACCCGCCATCCGGCTGGTGCGCCCGCCGCACGGGTTCGCTTCGCGCATCCCTCGGAACGGCTGTTCGCCTCCCTCCTCGACGTCTCGGGCGAGCGCTGGGAGTACGAGCCGGTCGAGTTCCCGCTCCAATGGGACGCTGAGGGCTCACCGGTGTCGGGCTTCCGCCCGGACTTCTACCTGCCCGAGCGCGGCGTCTTCATTGAGCTGACCACAGCCGACCAGCGGCTCGTCACGAAGAAGAACCGCAAGGTCCGGCGCATGCGTGAGCTCTACCCCGAGGTACCGGTCTGCATCGTGTACCAACGCGACTTCGCAGCGCTCCTCGAGTCGCACGGGCTCAGCGACCCCGCCTCCACTGCCGCCTAGTCTGACGCGGTGTCCGCCGACGACAGCGGGGGAGTCGTTCCCGGCGTCCGCACCTCGCCGCTGCACGACGCCCATCTGGCCCTCGACGCCAAGATGGTCCCCTTCGGGGGGTGGACCATGCCGCTGGCCTACCCGACTGGTACCGTCGCGGAACACCGTGCCTGCCGGACGGCGGCGGTTGCCTTCGACGTCAGCCACCTCGGCACGGTCCGCTTGACCGGTCCGGAGGCCTTCGACCACCTGCAGCACTCGTTCAGCAACGATCTGCGCAAAGTCGCTCCGGGGCGTGCGCAGTACACGCACCTGCTGGACGAGGACGGCTCCGTGGTCGACGACATCATCGTCTGGTGGGTAGAGGAAGACCGGTTCGACGTCATGCCGAACGCCTCCAACACGAGCAGTGTGCGGGGCGCCATCGGTGGCTCGGATGTGACCGCCGATCGGGCCGTGATCGCCGTCCAAGGGCCGCAGGCGCGCGACCGTCTCGCCTCCCTGTCGCCCGAGGCCGCCGCCGTGCACCGGTTTCATGTCGATCGCTTCGAATGGCAGGGGGCGCCGTGCCTCGTCGCAGGGACGGGCTACACGGGGGAGGAGGGTGTCGAGTGCTCCGTGCCGGCCGCCGCCGCCCGTGCGTTCTGGGACGCCGTCCTGGCGGCGGGGGTCGTGCCCGCCGGGCTCGGGGCCCGCGACACGCTTCGCCTCGAGGCCGGCCTGCCGCTGCACGGCCACGAGCTCGGGCCAGGGATCACGCCGCTCCAAGCCGGCCTGGGCTGGGTCGTCGGCTGGGACAAAGAGGACTTCACCGGCCGCGCGGCCCTGGAGGACGAACGGGCCGCCGGCCCGGGCCGCCGCCTGCGGGGCGTGGTGGCCGAGGGCCGCCAGCCCCTCCGGGCCGGCTCCGAGCTCCGCAGCGGTGACGCAGAGGTGGGCGTCCTCACCAGCGGGAACTTCTCACCCATGCGGGAGCGTGGGATCGGGCTCGGGTTCGTGGAGGCCGACGCGCAGCTCCTCGACGGTGATCCGATCACGGTGGTGCAGCGGGGCCGCGATTTGCGGGCGATGCTCGTCCGTCCCCCGTTGTGGCCGGTCCGCGAGGAGACCGAGTAGCGCACCGCGCTGCCGTATAGTGGGACGACAACTGAATACGCCGTTCGAACCGGAGCGTCAGAGTTCCCGCACGATTGGGTGGCGGGAACGCCGGAGGAGCAACTCTCCCCAGAAACTCTCAGGCCCCCACACCGCTCCGGCGAGGCAACTCTGGAAAGCGGGCGCCGAGGCGCCCGCACCGAAGGTGGAAGCCGCACACCGTGCGGTGAGGCTCTCAGGTCCGATGACAGAGCGGGGAGGACATCCAGCCGCCTCCGCGTCGCCCGCGGAGAATATCAGGAGGCCTCCGTGAGCGAACAGCGTCCATCCCAGACCGAGGCCCTCGAACCGTTCGAGGATTTTTTGCGCCGACATGTCGGTACGTCGGACGAAGAACAGACCGGCATGCTCAAGGCGCTGGGGTACGAGAGCCTCGATGCGCTGATCGATGCCGCTGTGCCCGACAGTGTGCGCAGTCTGGCCGCGCTCGATCTCCCCCCGGCAGTGTCCGAACGCGCCGTCCTTCAGGAGCTTCGGGAGCTGGCGGCACGCAACGTCGTCGCCGAACCGATGATCGGCCTCGGCTACAGCGGCACGATCACACCCGGCGTCATCCGGAGGAACGTGCTGGAGAACCCGGCCTGGTACACGGCCTACACGCCCTATCAACCCGAGATCAGCCAGGGGCGACTGGAGGCGTTGCTCAACTTCCAGACCATGGTGTCCGACCTGACCGGCCTCGACACCGCCAACGCATCGCTCCTGGACGAAAGCACCGCGGTCGCCGAGGCGGTCACGCTGATGCGGCGGCGCAGCGATGTCGAGTCCAACCGGGTGGTGGTCGATGCCGACTGCCTCCCGCAAACGATTGCGGTGTTGCAGACCCGGCTCGGGCACCTCGGCCTGGAACTCAGCGTCGCCGACCTGGAGCGCGGCCTCCCCTCCGGCGACTTCTTCGGGGTCGTGCAGCAGTACCCAGGCTGTTCCGGTGCCATCCGCGACCTCGCGGCTCTGACGGACGACGCGCACACCCGCGGTGCGCTGGTGACGGTGGCGGCCGACCTCCTGGCATTGACCCTCCTGACGCCACCGGGAGAATGGGGGGCCGACGTCGTCGTGGGCTCCTCGCAACGCTTCGGCGTGCCCCTCTGGTACGGCGGGCCGCATGCGGCTTTCATGGCCGTCAGAGCCGGCTTCGAGCGCGACCTGCCGGGACGCCTGGTGGGCCTGTCCGTCGACGCCGAGAATCGCCCGGCCTTCAGGCTCGCCCTGCAGACGAGGGAACAGCACATCCGGCGCGAAAAGGCAACGTCCAACATCTGCACGGCCCAGGTTCTCCTCGCGGTGGTCGCCGCGATGTACGCGGTCTATCACGGTCCCGACGGCCTGCAGGGCATTGCGCACCGGGTCCATCGCCGCACGGTGGAACTGGCGACCGGGCTGCGTCAGTCCGGGTTCTCCCTGTTGCACCGTGCATTCTTCGACACGATCGTCGTGCACGCCCCGGGCAAGGCGGCCGCGATCGTTGGTGACGCCCGCGACCGCGGCGTGCTGCTCCGCGTCGTCGACGAGGATTACGTGGGTATCTCGTGTTCGGAGACGACGACACCCGCCCACGTCGCCGCAGTGCTCCACGCCTTCGGCGCCGACCCGGTGGCCGACCTCGACCATGACCCCGACTCGAGCATCCCCGAGCTGCTGTTCCGCCGCGGGCCGATCCTTCGTCACCCTGTCTTCTCCGCGCACCACTCCGAGACGGCCATGCTGCGCTACCTGCGCCGGTTGTCGGACCGGGACTTCGCGCTGGACCGCGGCATGATCCCGTTGGGGTCGTGCACCATGAAGCTGAACGCGACCACCGAGATGGAGCCGATCGGACTGCCCGGGTTCGCCGACATCCACCCCTATGCGCCCGCCGAGGCGACCGCGGGCTACAGGACCCTGGTCGAGCAGCTCGAGACGTGGCTGGCGCGCCTCACCGGGTACGCCAAAGTTTCGATTCAGCCGAACGCGGGCAGCCAAGGCGAGCTGGCGGGACTGTTGGCCATCCGGTGCTACCACGATGCCCGCGGCGAACCCGAGCGCGACGTGTGTCTCATTCCCTCGAGCGCCCACGGGACGAACGCAGCGTCGGCGGTGATGGCGGGCATGCGCGTGGTGGTGGTCGGCGCGCTTGGCGACGGCACGGTCGACCTGGAGGACCTTCGCGCCAAGTGCGAGGAGCACGCGGATCGCCTTGCCGCCGTCATGGTCACCTACCCGTCGACGCACGGGGTCTACGAGGAGGGCATCGGCGAGATGTGCCACCTCGTCCACCGCCACGGCGGGCAGGTGTACATCGACGGGGCGAACCTGAACGCGCTGCTTGGCCTGGCCCTGCCGGGCGCGTTCGGCGGGGACGTCTCCCACCTGAACCTGCACAAGACCTTCTGCATCCCACACGGGGGAGGGGGCCCCGGGGTCGGTCCCGTCGCGGTGGCCGAGCATCTCGTTCCCTATCTGCCGTCCCATCCGATGGACCCGCGCCCGGGCCACCGCGCCGGTATCGGGCCGGTCAGCGGAGCGCCGTACGGCAGTGGCGGGATCCTCCCGATCAGCTGGGCCTACGTCCGGCTGCTCTCGGGCGCGGGCCTGGCCCACGCGACCAAATCGGCCGTCCTGGCGGCCAACTACGTGGCCGCCCGCCTCGCGTCGTCCTATCCGATCCTCTATACAGGCAAGAACGGACTGGTCGCCCACGAGTGCATCCTGGACCTTCGCCCGTTGACCAAAGCCACGGGCGTCACCGTCGACGACGTCGCCAAGCGGCTCATCGACTTCGGCTTTCATGCCCCCACCGTGTCCTTCCCGGTGCCGGGAACCCTCATGGTCGAGCCGACTGAGAGCGAGGACCAGAGCGAGCTGGACCGGTTCTGCGACGCGCTGATCGCGATCCGAGCGGAAATCGACGAGGTGGCCGTGGGCGGCTGCGCTGTCGAGGACAGCCCGCTCCGCGGGGCGCCCCACACGGCGGCGGCGCTCGTCTCGGACTGGCAGCGGCCCTACACGCGGGAACGCGCCGTGTTCCCCGCCGGCGACACGGCGGCGAAGTACTGGCCTCCCGTCGCGCGCATCAACCAGGCCTACGGCGACCGCAACCTGGTCTGCAACTGCCCGCCGCCGGAGGCGTTCGCCTCCTGAGACCCTGCGTCCGGGAGCCCTCCCGACGGAATCGGGCCTCTTCGGCTCGGTGACCTCACGCCTGCTCAGGCGAGGCCGGCCACCCACAGACCAGACGCCGCGGCGGCCAGACAGAGCACGAGGCTCCCCACGGTGTCCACGACGGCTTCGACACGGTGCCCCGTGTGGATGAGGAGGCAGCGCAACACGGCGCCGGCGCCGCCGGCCACGGCGACGAGAAGGGCCAGCCCGAGAGTGGGGGAGGGGCTCATGCCGCCACTCCGCGCCACCGCGTGGCCCGCCACGACCAAGCTGAGTCCGCCCACCACCGTCGCGGCGAGGTAGGCCCGGCACGTGGCGAAGCCGCCGTGCCTGGCGCGGAGCGTCGCGTCCACGGCGAGGGTCGAGTAAGTGGTCCAACCGCCGAGGAAACCGATCAGGATGAGGGGGCGCACCGTCGCGGTTCGGTGCGCGACGTGCTCCGTCAGCGCGACGAGGAACCCGATGGCGAGCGATCCCGTGAGTTGACGACCAGCGTGACCCAGGGGAACGAGCCCGGCCCGGCGGCCTGGTGCGCGGCCAGGAGGTAGCGGGCGACGGTCCCGAGCGCACCGCCGAGGAA
This sequence comes from uncultured Acidimicrobiaceae bacterium, assembly GCA_963808355.1. Taxonomy (GTDB): domain Bacteria; phylum Actinomycetota; class Acidimicrobiia; order Acidimicrobiales; family RAAP-2; genus Bog-473. The sequence goes on along the minus strand of CAWEFL010000002.1, from coordinate 433,715 downwards.
GACGGCAAGCAGGGTCCCGGCCGAAAGGCGAGTAACGGCAAGACCGGCTCATCGAGGAGATCGCGTTCCTCCGCCCTGAGTCCCGTGTGCTCGGACGCGAAGTCATCGTGCGGGTCCGCCCGGTGCTGCCGTTCGTCGTCCATTGCCGTGGTCTCCTGCGTCGGTCATCAGGAGCCATCAGCCTTGGAGCCTTGAGGTGGCGGCGGTTCCGGGCGGATGCCCCCGGCGGGATCCATCGCCGGTCGTCGTGCCGCGCCATTCAAGCGTAGTCGCCGCGCCCCCCACCGCTTCAGCCGAGTTGCAGGTGCGCTCTCGCCGCCGAGAGGCTGGTCACATGATGCACGGGCACCCCAGACGCGGGCATTCTCCGGCAACCCGAACGAAACGCTCGCTCGACCTTTCTCGGTCCGAGGTCCTCGAATCGGTCGACGCCGACCAGATCGCCTACTATCGCACCCGAGCTCCCTGGTACGACGACGCGTATACGTGTGCGGGCGACTACGACAAGGGCGCGGAACAGAACGCACGCTGGCTCGCTGAGCTGGCCATGGTGGAGCGAGCTCTCAGTGCTGCGCCCATTCATGGTGATTGCGTCGAGCTCGGCGCTGGCACCGGATACTGGACCGAACGGTTCATCGACCGCGTGGAACGCGTCTGGGCGCTCGATGCTGCACCCGAAGTCCTGGAGAGAGCTCGGGTGCGCTTGGGTGCACGCGCGACCAAGGTTCACTTCGAGGTCGTCGACTTGTGGCGGTGGGAGCCGAGGGGGCGATGGGACTCGGCTGTCGCCTTCTTCTTTTTGGAGCACGTCCCCGACGAAGTGCTGCCGGCTTTGCTCGCCACGCTGCACGACGCGCTGCGCCCGGGTGCACCGTTCTTCGTGGCCGAAGGCGCGGCCAACGACCCCGAACCTCAGATTGAGACCCGGAGCGTCGACGGAAGGACCTTTGACGTGGTGGAACGGCGACGGAGTCCGTCGGAACACGAGAGAGTCCTCGCCACCGCGGGTTTCTCCGTTGCGTCCGGTGCAGCGGGTCGCCTCGTGCATCTCTTGGCCACGAGGGAGTGACAATCGAGGGAATCGATCTCCCGAGAGGGCTGTGCTCAGTCCAGGCGCGGCCCGGGTGCGTGACGGAAACGGAAGGGCTCACTCGGGCGACCCGCCACCACGTACCAGGCTTCGCCCGTCGAGTCGGCTTCCAGGATCCGTTGGAACGCAGCCACGACGTCGGCCACGTCGAGGATCGGGAACCCCATGTCCAAGAGTGTCTGCTCCGAGCCCTTGATGATGTTGGTGTACGCGAACGAGGGGCAGAGCGCGTGCACGCGGATGCCCTCAGGTGCGAAGACCTCGCCCAGCGACCGACACAGCCCAACCACGGCATGCTTGTTGGCGCTGTAGATCGGGTCGAAGGGGACCGCGACGATGCCGGCCATGGAGGCGGTCGCCACGATCGTGCCGCCTCCGCTGTCGCGAATCGCGGGGCGGGCCGCCGCGATGCCGTAGACGACCCCGTCGAGGTTGATCGACATGGACCGGCGGTAGGCCTCTGGGTCGAAGTCGTCTCCCATGCCGCACCACGAAGTCACGCCCGCGTTGAGGTGGGCGATGTGCAGGCCGCCGAACTCGCTTACGGCGTGGGTCACGGCGGCCGTGCTCGAGGCCGGGTCGGCGACGTCCGTATGTACGAAACTCCCGCCGAGGTCGCCGGCGAGGCTCTTCCCCACGCGCGTCGTCGATGTCGGCGACCACGACGTGTGCCCCTCGGCCTGCCAGGTGCCGGGCCACGCCTTCGCCGATGCCGTTGCTCCCGCCGGTGATCAACGCAACCTTGCCCTCGACGTCCATGCGCGTGATCGTAGGGGACGGAGGCGCGCCCTATCGGGCGAGGGGGGCCGGCAGGGGAGCGCTGTGGACGACGCTGAGGTGCTGGATGGGCCGGGTCAGGGCGACGTAGAGCAGGCGAAGGCCGCGCCGGTCCGAGCCGGCGAGGAGCGCGGGCTCCACGACGACGACCGCGTCGAACTCGAGGCCTTTGGCCGAGGGAGCGGAAAGGATCGTGACCGGACGGCGTCATGGCGTCGCGGTCCAGGCGGCCGACCCGCTCGTCCCCGCGGGCCAGCTGCGTCGCTTGCGGGACTAGGTCGGGGGGGACGATCAAGGCGACCAGGGCATGCTGCGACGCGAGCGCCCGGGCCTCGGCCAGGGCAGCTGCGACGAGCTCCCCCTCGGGGACGGCGCGCACGGCGGGGTCGGTGCGCCCCGGCCGGATGGACGTGGTCGGCTCCACGCCCGGCGCGGCCTCGGGGAGCAACCGCGACGCGAAGTCGAGCACCCGCCCCGGGGCGCGGTAACCCAACGTCAGCTCGTCGTGGTGGGAGGGAGCCGCCGTGGGAAGGTGCGCCCGCACTTCGTCCCAGTCGGCATAGGTCCAGGGGCCCGTTGCCTGGGCCAGGTCACCCAGGACGGTGATGGATCCGGACGGCGCGCGCCGGCTGATCATCCTGAACTGCATGGGGGTCAGGTCCTGCGCCTCGTCCACGACGATGTGGCCGTAGCGCCGGGTGCGCCCGCCGGTCAGGTACGTCGCCTCGTCCAGCAGCGCGAGGTCGTCCAGGCTCCAGGCCGTTCCGGCGACGGTGGCCTCGCGGCCGCGCACGAGCGAGCGCCACTCCAGATCTGAGAAGAGCCCGACCGCATACCGCTCGAGCTGGGTGGGGGAGGCGAGCAGCTCGCGGATGAGCGCGGCGGGCGAGACCGCTGGCCACAACCAATCCAGCAGCGCCGTGAATTCCTCGGTCGCGGTCAGCTCCTTCTCGAACCAGGCCTCGTCGGCCCCGAGGCGGGCGGACGAGCGGAACACCCGTCGGGCCTCACTCACCAGGCGGGCCCGCAGGGCCAGCCGACCCGACTTGTACGGGGCGGGGCGGGCCGTGATGGTGTCGACGAGCGCGTTGACGGTCTTCGCGTCGAGCGAGGCCCGGGCGAACCGAACCCGGAGCGACACGTCGTCCTCGAGCGGGCGCCGGCGGCCGTCGAGCGCGCGGCGGAGCAGCTCCGCCATGCGGGGGTCGCCCTTAGTGCGGCGCACGTCCATCGGCTCGACCACTCGTACCTTGGCCTTGGGGGCGATATCGGCGATCGTCGTCTGCACGACGGCCTCCTCACCGAGGGAGGGGAGGACCTGGGCGATGTAACGCAGGAAGGCGCGGCTGGGGCCGAGGACGAGGACGCCGTCCCGGCTCAACGGCGGGTGGTTGTACAAAAGGAAGGCGGCTCGGTGGAGCCCGACGGCGGTCTTGCCGGTGCCCGGGCCCCCTTGGACGGTGAGCAGCTGGTCGAGCGGGGCACGGATGATCTCGTCCTGCTCGGCCTGGATGGTGGCGACGATGTCGAGCATCTCGCCCGTGCGGGCCCGCTCCAGCTCGGCGAGGAGAGCGTCGCCCCCGCGGAGGCGGGTTGTCGCGTCGCCCTCCTCGCCAAAGAGGTCGTCGGCGACGGCGACCACGGCGTGGCGGTCGACCATGATCTGGCGGCGCCGGGACAGCCCCAGGGTGTCCTTGGCGCTGGCCCGGTAGAACGGAACGGCAACGGGGGCACGCCAGTCGACGACGACCGGATCGGCGCGCGCGTCCTCGACGTGACGGCGCCCGATGCGCCACGTGGGACCGTCGGCCTCGTCGATGCGGCCGAAGAGGAGGGGACGCGGGCTGTCCGCGAGAAGGTTGACCCGGCGCGACAGCGCGGCAAGATAGTCGAGGTCCGGGTTGCCGGCGGCCACCAGGTCACGCAGCAAGCGTTCGGCCCGCTCGCGCATGGCCGTGAGGGCCGCGAGCGCCTCATCGAGATAGCCCTGTTCGGCTTGGACCTCGGGGTCCACGTCCGTCCTCATGCCGCTCATCGGGCGCGCATCCCCACCCAATCACGCGCGAGCACAGACGCGCAAAAACCCCCGGACACGCCGGGGAGATTAAGCGATTTTCAGACGCTTGGCAAGGCTTCTAACTGGGATTTCGCCTTCTCGTCCGTGTGGACTTTGAGCCTTTATCCAAGGGGCCCTAGCGGCTGTCACTTTAACGAATTCGGGCGGCCAGATCAAGCCTATTTTCCGAATTCAAGGATCCCTCTCCGCCGGGGGAGAGCCCGTGCTCGTCTCCTTGGCTGACCCGCCGCCCACGCGCTGGTCGCCCACGACCGACTCGGCGACGCACAACGTGGGCGGCCTTGTCGGGACACGATCGGGACACGAGAAGCGTGGGCTCGAGAGCTGCCCGGCCGTGTTCACGAGCAACCACAGGCCTGCGAGGCAGAGTCAAGGCCCGTGCCCAGGGCCCGGCATCCTCGAAACGCTCGATTGCGGCTTCGTCTCTAGCGGGCGGCGGTGACCTCGATCTCCACCTTCAGCTCGGGAAAGGCCAGCCGGGTCACCCCGACCAGCGTGCTCGCCGGGAGGCTGGAACCGAGGACACGCTGGGCCTCCGGACCGATCACGCCGATGGTGGCATCCACGTCCGTCGTGTAGATCGTCGTCTTGACGATGTCGGCGGGGGACATGCCCACGGTCGCCAGGACCGTCACGACGTTGTCGAGTGCGACCCGCACCTGCGCACCCATGTCCGCCGAGGCCGGCAGGGACCCGTCCGGCCCCATGGCCGTCTGGCCGGAGCAGACCAGCAGTTCCTGCGCCCCGGTCAGCTTGACCGCCTGGGAGAACCCGAACGCCTTCGACCATTCCCAAGGGTTGATCTCTTCGTGCGGCACGGCCGGCCTCCTTCGTCGCCCCAACCCGCCGCCAACGCTACCGACAGACCGTGCGGCGCCCTCGGTGTCCCGGTGGCGCGGGGACCCACCGACGAAGCCAGGATCCGCGTCTCCAGGTTCGACTTAACATAATGAACATTATCGGCGGTGCGTCCATGGGAAACCCGCAGGTCGGTGGGTCGCCGGGAGGCTGGGCGGAAGCAGGACGGGGCGGAGACGAAGGGCGGCGAAGACGGGCCTCGGTACCATCGAACGCGTGGTCGAAGGGACGCCGGCGGACAGGCTGCGGAGCAATCTTCGCCGAGACCTGACCGCTGCGATGAAGGAAGGCCGCACCGTGGAGGTCGCTGCACTCCGGGCGGCGATCGCCTCGGTGGACAACGGCGAGGCGCTCGACGTCGCCGGGGTACGGGCGGGGCGCCCGCCGACGGCGGATCCGGACGTCCCCATCGCGGGGGCGGTCCCGGGGGCGGGCGCGGGCGACGTCCGGCGGCGCGCGCTGTCCCCGGCCGACCTGCAGCGAATCCTTGACGGAGAGATCGTGGGGCTCACGAGCAGGCGGCGAACGACGAGGCACTCGGCCGCCGGGCGGAGGCGGCCGCGCTGCGGGCCCAGGCGGACGTGATCGCGCACCACCGGGCCGCCCTCGGCCCGGGGCGAGATGCCGCGGCGGGACTCCCGTACATCGACGCCCCCAGCGTGGAGGTGACGGCACCGCCGCAATGCTGCTGGGACGCGCTGATGTCGGTCGTCGGTGGACAGATGGCAGGCCCGCCGGCACGGGTCCTGGCCGCGGTGCTCGGTTGTGCCGACAGGCGGGCCCACGGCCCCCGCGAGGTGCCCGGGTCCGCGCTGGGAGGTTTCCACGTGGTTGGGGCCGAGCGGCCGCGACGCTGGTGCCTCGAAGGACGCCACCGTTTTTCCGTCTACGCGCTCGAGTTCCGGATTGAGCGCGCGGGCCGGGCCGGTCGCGCCTGAGCGCCGAGAGCCGTGCCGCATTCCCGGGATGGGCAGGTTCGCTCTACCGCACCCTGGTGGTCGGCAGCGGGGGCCACCGCGCGGCCGTACGGCGCATGCTTCGGTCGGTCAAGGTTCGCGCCGAGGCGGACGCGGGGACACCCGCAGGCACTGGCACGGGCACGCTCGAGGCCTAGGGGAGTCGCCGCTCCCCCGCTGCCGCCTTCCGTACCTGGGCGAGAAAGCGCGCCTGCTCCTTCGCCGTGGTGACACGGAACCGCTCGAAGTCCGCGCCATGGAGCCGGGCGTCGGCGTACATGCCGCTCGGGTCGTGGTGGAAGTGGAAGAAGGCGCGTGACCGTCGGTAGAACGTCCCCGGGGTGCGCTCGACGAGGCCCGGGACGGCCCGCAGCTGCTGCAGGAGCGCGTGCACCTGCTCGAGGTCGTCGGGGGTCGCGTGCCGCACGGGGCGTGACCCTAACGGCGCCCGATCCGGGCCTGCGATCGTGTCCCCGGTTGGTGCCTGGCACTCGGCGGGACTGGCCTTGATCAGGCCCTTTCGGCGGGGTTTACAAAAAACCCCAAGCGGGCTCACAGCTGGAATTCGGCTCGTTGTGAAACCGCTCATTTGAACTGACGGCATGGTCGATGCGGGCGTGGTCAAGCCTCGGGATCCGGACCTCACCGAAGCACTTCCCCTCGACGACGAGAACGTCCCGCCGCCCGAGCAGGCGTCGTGGTGGCGCCGCTACCGCTGGCCGGTCGCCGGCGTCGCCGTCGTCGTGATCGCCGCGGCCATCGCGCTCCCCCTGTGGCTGATCTCGAGCTCGTCGACCCCCGCCGGCCTTTCCATCACCACGGTGACCGTCCCCGTGACGACGGGCACCATTCAGCAGACGGTCGACCAGTTCGGGCACGCTCGAGCCGTCCACTCAGGCCAATTTGAACTTCGCTGTCTCCGGGACGGTGACCGCAGTGAACGTGAAGGCGGGCCAGACCGTCACTGCGGGTGCGGTGTTGGCCACGGTGGACACGACGGCACTCTCGGAGCAATTGAGTGCTGCACAGGCGCAGCTCACGTCGGCCCAGGACCGGCTTGCCAGCGACCAGGCGGCGAGCGCATCCCAGAGCACGCTCGACTCCGACCAGGCCTCGGTCACCTCGGCCGAGTCCTCGGTCTCGACGGCGCAAACAAACCTGGACGACGCGTCGCTCACCTCGACGATCGCAGGGACGATCGCCTCCGTGAATCTGACCGTCGGCCAGCTCGTGACCGGCTCCGGCACCGGCGGCTCCGGCAGCGGCGGTTCCGGCAACGGCGGTTCCGGCAGCGGCGGCTCCGGCACCGGCGGCGGCACCGGCGGCTCCGGCACCGGCTCCTCGAGCACCGGTGCTGGCACCTCCGGCTCGGCTGGCTCGAGCCGGGCAGATCACCGTGATCGGCACCGACTCGTACATCGTCAATGCAACCGTGGACGATACCCAGATCGGCCAGATCGCCACCGGCGACCAGGTCGACGTCACGCTCGGCGGTGGCTCGGGCTCGTCGGCAGTGGCCACGCCCGGTGCGGCGTCGACGCCTGCCGCTTCCTCAGCCTCCTCCTCGGCCATCTACGGCACGGTCGGCTCCATCAGCCTGGTCGGCAGCCAGAGCTCCAACGTGACGACCTTCCCGGTCGTCGTCGACATCACCGGCAACCCCTCCGGCCTCTACGCAGGCGCCAGCGCCAACGTCAGCATCATCGTCAGGCAGCTGAACAACGTGACGGAGGTGCCGACCAACGCCATCTCCTACACCTCGAGCGGGCAGGCGACGGTCACCGAAGTGGTGAACGGGGGCCACGTTGTCAAGGACGTCACCGTCGGGGCAGCCGAGAACGGCGAGACCCAGATCGTCAGCGGTGTGAGTGCCGGCGCGGGTCCTCGAGCGTCAGATCACCTTCAAGGCCCCCGGCGGAGGCACGGGTGGGTTCCTGGGCGGCGGCGGCAACAGGACCGGCGGTTTCCCGGGCGGCGGCGGCTTCCCCGGCGGCGGAGTCAGGGGCGGTGGCGGTGGCGCCTTCCAAATCGGCGGATGACGATGACCACACCCCCCCTGGGTACGCCGGTGGCGACCGCGCGGGACGCCGTCATCGACCTCGAGCGGGTAACCAAGGTCTACCGGACCGGGTCGATCTCGGTCGCGGCTCTCCGCGGCGTGAGCCTCACCATCGCGCCGGGCGAGTACGTGGCAGTCATCGGACCGTCGGGCTCGGGCAAGTCCACGCTGATGCACATCTTGGGTTGCCTCGACATTCCGACCTCGGGCGGATACCACTTGGCGGGTGAGGACGTGAGCCACATGAGCGAGACCGCCCTGGCCGAAGTGCGCAATCGCCGCATCGGCTTCGTGTTCCAACAGTTCAACCTGTTGGCTTCCATGACCGCGTGGCAGAACGTCGAGTTGCCGCTTGCCTACGCAGGGGTGTCCCGGGTCGAGCGCAAGGAGCGGGCCGTGGAGGCACTCGGGCGTGTGGGCCTGGCCGGACGGATCCAACACCGCCCCGGCGAGCTTTCCGGCGGTCAGCAGCAGCGGGTCGCAGTGGCGCGCGCCCTGGTGACCGAGCCCGACCTGATCCTGGCTGACGAGCCCACCGGCAACCTCGACTCGGGTTCCGCGGCCGACGTCCTGCGCCTCATGGGCGAGCTGCACGAGGCCGGCCGCACTCTGGTGCTCATCACGCACGACGCCGACGTGGCCTCGGCCGCCAGTCGCGTCGTCGGCATCCGCGATGGGCTGCTCTCGGAACACGACGAGAGCCACCTCGAAAGCCAGAGCCTCCGATGAGCTGGCTCGAGACCCTGCGAACGGGAGTCAACGGTGTGCGGAGCCACCGCCTGCGTTCTTTCCTCACCGTCCTCGGCATCCTCATCGGCATCGCAGGCGTGATCATCGCCGTCGGGCTCGGTGAGGGCGCCTCCGCGCAGGTGACCTCCGAGATCAATTCCCTCGGCTCCAACGTCCTGACCATCACCCCGGGCAGCTCGACCTCGAGCACGGGCATCCGCCAGGCCCTCGGCAGCGCGTCGACGCTGACGACGGGGGACGTCGCGGCGCTCTCCTCCCAGGTCGACGCACCCGACATCAAGGCGGTCGTTCCGATCACCTCCCAGACCGAGGTGCTGACCGCCGGCTCTTCGACGGCGACGACCAGTGTGCAAGGAACGACCTCGAACTGGTTGACCGTGCGCGGGCGCGCGCTGGCCGAAGGCCGGTTCATCGATAACCAGGACGTGAACGACCATGCCGTGGTCGGCGTCCTCGGGGCGACGACGGCGTCGGAGTTGTTCACCCGCGGCGACCCGGTCGGCCAGACGATCGATGTCAACGGGGTCCCGGTCACCGTGGTCGGCGTCCTCAGCTCCACGGGCACCTCGAGTTCCTCCAGCAGCTCCAACCCCGACGACACCCTCATCATCCCCATCACCACCGGGGCCGAACGCATCTTCGGGGGTACCTCGCGCAATTCGGTCAGCTCCATCGCGATGCAAGCCCGGTCGTCGGCCGACCTCACCGGCGCATACCAGGAGGCGGACCACCTCCTGCTCCAGCTCCACGGCATCACCGACTCGGCCAACGCCGACTTCACGATCACTTCCGAGCAGTCGCTGATCGCCGCCAATACCTCGGTCGACCACACGTTGACCATCCTGCTGGGCGGCATCGCGGCGATCTCGCTCATAGTGGGCGGGATCGGCGTCATGAACATCATGTTGGTGTCGGTGACCGAACGCATCCGCGAGATCGGGCTGCGCAAGGCGCTCGGAGCCACTCCTCGAGTCATCCGCCGTCAGTTCTTGGTCGAGGCGTCCGTCCTGGGCATCATCGGCGGCATTCTCGGCGTGGCGGCCGGGATCCTGGGCGTCATCTATCTCCCCGGCCTCATTGGCAACCCGATTTCGACCAGCCCCACCGCCGCCGTGGGCGCGCTGGCCATCGCACTCGCCATCGGGGTGCTGTTCGGCGTGTACCCGGCCAGCCGGGCCGCGACGCTGGCCCCGATCGACGCCCTGCGCAACGAATAGGTCCTCGGTTCGTGCGATCTCCAACACGTCACATCAACAGAAGAAGCAGAGAGAGGAATCACCGAGATGCAGACACCGACCATCCGGCGCACCACCGCGGAGCGCTGGGCGCGATGCGTGGGAGCGGGATCCATGGCCGCCATGCTCGCCGCAGTGGTGGTCGTCATCGCCGCGCCGGCTACGGGCGCCGCGACGAGCACCACGCCGACGGGGGCCACGGGGAGCGTCGCGGCGCTCAATGCCTCCAGCATGGAGGTGCAGAGCCAATTGAGTGGTCAGACGACGGTCACCTGGACCGGCACGACGCGGTTTTCAAAGACCGTTACCGAGTCCGTGTCCTCCATCGCCGTGGGCGACTGCGTGACCGCGACCGGCTCCGCCTCGAAGAGCTCGAAGACGACCGTGGCCGCCCGCAGCCTGACCGTGACCACGCCGAGCTCCACCGGCACCTGCACCGGCGGCCGGGTCACCTCCGGCACCGGACGGGGCGGTTTCCCCGGGGGTGGCGGCGGCTTCCCGGGAGGCGGGAACGGCAGTCGTCCGTCCTTCCCGGGAGGTGGGAACGGGAGTCGTCCGTCCTTCCCCGGGGGCGCGGGCTCGAGCAACTTCCGCAAGGCTTTCGCCTCGCTCGACATCGCCTCGGGCAAGGTGACCGTCGTCAACGGTTCGAAGCTGACCGTCTCGGGGATCACGCTCTCCCCCGGCGCCACGCGCTCGACCACTTCGAAGTCCAAGGAGCGGCCGACGCCCAAGACGCAGACCCTCACGATCACCACGTCCGGGTCGACCACGGTCAGTGCCACGCAGACGGCCGCCTCGACCGACCTCGCCGTCGGTGACTGCGTGAGCGCGTTCGGTCCCGCGGCGACCAACGGCTCGGTCGCGGCCACGACGGTGCGCATCACGTCGACCGGAGGGGGCACCTGCACCGGTGGGTTTGCCGGCCGCGGTGGCGGCGGAGGCTTCTTCGGCGGGCAGGCCGGCGGCGGCGGTGCCTAAGGGGGGCCAAGCGGGCTGGGGCCGATCCGGTCACCGGCGGGCCGTCCTGGCGGGTGCGATCGTCCTGGTGCTCGTCGTCGGGGGCAGCGCGGTGGCCTACGCCGAGGTGAGCGGTGGCAACGCCGGGTACCGCCTGGCCTCGGTCACACGGGCCGACATCGGCACCACCCTGACCGTCGTCGGCAACGTGGAACCGGTCAGTGACGCCTCTGCCGCCTTCGGCGTCAGCGGCCAGGTGAGCTCCGTCCCGGTGACTCCCGGCCAGCAGGTCAGCGCGGGCCAGACACTCGGGACCTTGGACACGACCGCCATGAGCGAGACGGTCTCGTCTGACCAGTCCACGGTGGACGCCGACCAGGCCAAGCTCGCCGAAGACGAGGCGAGCCAGTCCAGCTCACCCTCCTCGTCCGGGTCCGGGTCGTCCTCCAAGGGCTCCGGGGGTTCGGGAACTACCAACGTGACCACCACCACGGCACCCAGCACGAGCGGCAACGGCGGCAACGGCGCGCACTGGTGGCACTGGTGGTCAGGGTGGGTCGAACCCGGTCGTCACCCAGGACCAGGCCACGCTGACCCAGGACCAGTCCGCGCTTTCAAAGGACCAGCAGAAGGAGGCGGCGGACCTCACGCAGGCCCAGTCGGACTGCGCCAGTGCCAACACCGCGACGCCCGCCGGCCAGACGGCGTGCGAGTCCGCCCTCCAGACGGTCTCGACCGACGAGCAGGCGGTGTCCAGGGACCAGGGCACCGTGTCGAAGGACGAGACTGCGCTGGGCCAGGCGCTGGCCGCGGAAGCGTCAGGCTCGGGCTCCAGCACCGGCTCCGGTGGAGGGGGAGGAACCGGTTCCCCGGGGACGTCCGGGTCCTCCGCCACCCAGACCGCGCAGGACACGGCCAACGTCACGAGCACACCCACGGGGAACACGTCGAACACCGGTGCCGGCTCGTCGGGCACCCCGTCCGGCGGCACGGGGACGGGGGGCGGGTCCTCGGCGGGCACCGACACCCCCCAGCAGATCGCGTCGGACCAAGCCGCCATCGACGCCGCCATGGCAAGCCTGACCGAGGCGCAGCAGTCGCTGAATGCGGCCACCCTCACCAGCCCCATCGCCGGGACGGTGGTTTCGGTCGGTATCTCGGTGGGCGACACCGTCAGCGCCAATTTCGAGCACCGAGATCATCACCATCGTCGGTACGAACTCCTACGAGGCCCAGGCCACGCTCGACAGCTCGCAGGTTCCTTCGGTGAAGGTCGGCCAGTCGGCCACGGTAGAGGTGGACGGCGTCAACGGCACGCTTCAGGGCACCGTGGCCCAGGTGGGACCGGTCCAGTCGAGCAGCTCGGGCTACTCGTACCCGGTGGTCGTGGCACTCCCAGCGACGGCCGACCATTTGTTTGCGGGCTCCACGGCCAACGTCACAATCTCCACCGGAGAGGTTTCCGACGTCGTCGCCGTCCCGACCTCCGCCGTGCAGAGCCTCGGTACTCGCTCCTACGTCGAAGAGCTGAGTAACGGGGAACTGACCCGCAAGGTCATCCGGGTGGGAATGGTGGGCAACGTCTACACCCAAGTCCTGTCGGGACTGAACCCGGGACAGAGCGTCGTGCTGGCCGACTACGCCGAAGCGGTCCCGTCGTCGAACACCAACACAACCACGGGCCTCGGGAACTTGCTGGGTGGCGGGGGTGGCGGGTTCCCGGGCGGCGGTGGCGGCTTTTTCCAGCGGGTGGGCGGGGCAGGTGCGGGCGCACGGAACTTCACCGTCGGCGGTTGATCCTTCCTCGCCCCGCGCGTGGTCGCATGGCCCACGACCCCAGGAAGCCTGCCCCGACCGCATGGACAGGGCGGGTTGCCGGACGGTTGGCGTGCGATCGAGATCCTCGTCACGAAAGGAGCGGCCCCCGTGTGCGTCCTCGTTGGCGTCAGCCCTGCGCCGGGCTGATGCCGCACCGCTCGGGCCGAAAGAGATGGAAGGCCCGGCGCTTCGAACGGCCTCTGGTACCGTCCCGCACCAGTGCCCGCACGCTCCGCCGACCCCGGATCGCTTGTCGACCTGCAGCGCTACCGGCTACTCGACCGCGAGTCCGACGCGTACCGGGCCACCGTCGCCGCGGCGCGTGGCAGTTGCAGGCGTCCGGCGCCGCAGAGCTGGCAGGCTTCCTCTCCCCCGCCGGCGTCGACGCGCTCACCCGCGATGCGGACGCATTGGCGCCCCGGGCCCATCTCTCGGGCGGCCAGGGCACCGCCTATCTGGAGTTTCCAGACTTCACGCTCCCGCCGGGCCATCCCCGCCTCCGCTTCGCCGACTACCGCGTGCGGGCGGTGGCCTACGACCTCACGCCGTACGGTTCGCCGCTGCGTCGCCTCTACGAATGGGACCCCGTGACGGCGCTGATCGAGGCCGTCCTCGACCGCGGGCCCATCTACCGCTATGCCGACCCGTTCGGCGCGCTCAACCTCGCCGTGATGGGCGAGGGCGACCAGCTGCAGTGGCACTTCGACCAGACGGACTTCGTCGTGTCGCTCGCCATCCAGTCGGCCGAGGCCGGGGGCGACTTCGAGGTCGTGCCGCGTATCCGCAGCGCGGAGGACGAGCACTACGAGGACGTGGCGGCGGTGCTCGCCGGGGATCGCACGCGGGTGGAGACCCTGCCGATGCGCCCCGGGACCCTGCTCGTGTTCGAGGGTCGGTACTCCCTGCACCGGGTGAGCCCCGTTGCGGGCGGCCGTTGGCGGCACGTCGGACTCCTGGCGTATGACACCGAGCCGGGAACCGTTGGGAGCGACCTCCTCCGAGCGGACCGCTACGGGCGCACGGAGCCTTTCGCCTCACCACCTGACGCCTGGCCGGTGCCGGTGTGAGCACACGGTGACCACGCAGTTCGGTGAGTCCTTCGTCGGTGAGGGGCGCGACGCGGCGCACGTCAACACCGTGCTCGGCGAGACGGGAGGCCCCGTCGAGACGGCCTGGGTGACCGCCCTGGCCACGCCGCGGGCCGGCTACGCCGCCTTCGTCGCCACGCTCCAACCGGGCGTGGCGGTGCGGCCCCACACCCTGTTCGTCAACAAGGCGGCCATCGACAGTGAGCGCCACGCCGGTCTCACGTGGGGCGCCGCCCAGGCCGGCGTCGCGGCCGGTGTGATGGACGCGGTGGCGGACGGTGTGGTGAGCGAGGACGACGCTGCCACCCATCTGCTCATCGCGGCGGTCTGGGTCAACCCCGACGCCACAGCGGAGGCGGCTGTCTTCGCCAACAACCGCGCCGCCACCCGGGAGGCCCTGCGCGCCGGACGCGCGGGCGCGCCGAGCGTGCACGACGCTCTGGCTGCCCGCCATATCCCGTCCAACGCGTTCTACCGCCCCTGAGCGATACGGTGGGCGCCGTGACGCCGCCGCGACTCGATCAGGTCAATCTCGTGGTGCCCGACGTCGAGGCCTGCCGCGCGTTCTACTCCCGGCTCGGCATCGATTTCGGTGACACCCGTGACCCGGTGTGGGGGGCCCACCACGTCTCCGCCCAGCACAACGACGACGCCCCGCTCGATGTCGATCTCGACAGCGTCAGCTTCGCGAAGAAGTGGAACGAGGGGTGGCCGGGCGGCCCGGGGGTGGTGCTCGGGTTTAAGGTCGAAAGCCGGGAGGCCGTGGACGACCTCGTCGCCACCCTCGAAGCCGACGGCGCCGCTGTGCAACAGCGCCCCTGGGACGCGTTCTGGGGCGCACGCTATGCCGTGGTCAGCGACCCGGCCGGCAACGCGGTGGGCATCATGAGCCCCGTCGACCCGGAGCGGCGTAGCGAAGCGCCCGACCCGTCATGAGCGCGGCGTCCGCCGATGTCGACGCGGTCGAGGTGGTGATCGAGATCCCCACCGGCAGTCGCAACAAGTACGAGTATGACCACCAGGAGCATGTGATCCGGTTGGACCGCCGCCTCTTCACCGCGACCACCTATCCGGCGGACTACGGCTTCGTCCCCGACACCCTGGCCGGTGACGGTGACCCGCTCGACGTGCTCGTGCTCGTCGCCGACCCGACCTTTCCCGGCTGCGTGGTGCGGGTGCGCATCCTCGGGATGTTCTCCATGCGGGACGAGAAGGGTCCCGACGACAAGCTGATCGCCGTGATCGCGCACGATCCCCAGTGGGACGGCGCGACCGACATCGACGACGTGCCAGAGCACTTGCGCAACGAGATCGCACACTTCTTCAGCATCTACAAGGACCTCGAGCCCCACAAACAGACGCAGGTGACGGGCTACGTGGACCGGAAGGCCGCACTGGCCGAACTCGCGTCGTGTCGGTCCGCTTTCCGGGCGGACGCGGGCGAGGTGTCGGAGTAGGCCTCGGGCCGACCATCCACCCGATCAGGACCCACCGACCAGGAGGAGGACACATGGCGTACCCGCGTGAGGAGGTCAAGGCGGCCGTCGACCGCTACCACGATCTGCGCTCCCGCATCGACGAGGGGCTCGAGCCGGACGCCTTCGGTGCACTGGCCGGTTTTTACACCGAGGACGCGGTGTACGTGGACGGCGCCTGGGGTCGCATTGAGGGCCGCCAGGCAATCGCGCGGTGGCTGGTGGACTCCATGGTCGGCATGGAGGACTGGAAGTTCCCGGTCGAGTTCACCGCCATTGAGGGCGACGACGTCGTCGTGAAGTGGACCCAGATCCTGCCGCGGACCCGACCGGACGGGACGCCCTACCGCCAGTCGGGGTACTCGCGGATGATCTACGCGGGGAACGGACAGTTCTCCTATGAAGAGGACACCTACAACATGGCCCACGTCCTCGAGGACATCGCGGCCAGTGGCTGGGAGCCGACCCGGCCCATGAACGTTCCCCCGGCCCACCCGGACCGGAACTTCGACGTCCCACCCGCCGCGCGCCGCTAGGGGGTCGCGCCCGAGTTCCCGAAGCCGGGGTTCGTGGTATTCGTCTGCGCAGGCTGGCTCCCGAGGGTGGCAGTCGTGGTCCGCTTGCTGTCGCCCACGTAGTAGGTGATCGTCACACTCTGACCGGGCTTGGCGTCCTGGATCACCTTCTGCAGATCCTCGGCCGAAGCGATGGCCGTTCCGTTGATGTTCACGATCACGTCGCCCTGCTGGAGACCGGCCTTGGCCGCGGGCGACCCCGCCACCACACTGAGGATGACGGCACCCTGCGTCGGGGTGAGACCGTACTGCTGGCGCAGCGCCGGCGTGAGGGTCGTGATGTCGACGCCGAGGTACCCACCGCCCGTTCCCGACTGTCCGCCCTTCTGCAGCTGCGGCAGGAGCGACTCCACCTGGGCGATCGGGATGGCGAACCCGATGTTCTGGGAGGACGTCCCGTCGCTGGAGGTCCCGGCAACCGCGGTGTTCATGCCGATCACCTGCGCCGACGTGTCGATCAGCGGGCCGCCGGAATTGCCAGGGTTGATGGCGGCATCGGTCTGGATGAGGTTCTGCAGGGTCTCGGTCGCCGTCCCCGTGCCACCGGCAGTCACCGAGCGGCCGAGCGCGGAGACGATGCCCTGGGTGACCGTGGGTGTGCCCGCGGCCAACCCGAGTGCGTTGCCGATGGCGACGACGGCGTCGCCGACGGCGGTCTTGGACGAGTTGCCGAACGTGACCGTGGGCAGGTCGGAGACGTTGTTGATCTTCAACAGCGCGACGTCTTTGTTCGCGTCGTAGCCGATCAGGGTCGCTGCTTCGGCCTTGGTCTGGCCGTATTGGGTCACCGTGATGGAGCCCGTGTTCCCGCCTTGCGTGTAGAGCTCGATCACGTGATTGTTCGTGAGCACCTCTCCGTTGGGCGTGATGATCATGCCGGTGCCCTGGTCTTCGTTCCCGTTTGACTTCACGTCGATCGACACGACGGCGGAGATGACCTTGTTCACGAGCTCGGGGATGGTCACGTTCCCGCTCAGCACGGCCGCCCCGGGCGTGGCGTTGCTCTCGTGGATCGTGACGCCTCCCGAATCGTTGCTGTTGTTGCCGGCGAGCGCGGTGACCCCGGCTCCGACGAGGCCGCCGATGAGGGCAGCGACCAGCGCCACGGGCACCCAGAGGCGCGCGCCGCCCCCGCGGGTCTTTGCCGGTGTCGGTGCCGGCGCGAAGGCACCACCGGACCCGGGCGCGGTGGGGTCGACGGGCGGGGGGTAGGCGAAGGGCCCGGTCGGGGCCGGTGTCGGCTCCGTGTGGTCGTAGGCGTGGGGAACCCATGATGGCTCCGCGGCGACCTCGGATGGCGGAGGCGGCGGAGGCGGCCACGAGGACGAGGGCGGAGTCGGGGACGCGGTATCGGCGGCCGCAACCTCTTGCGCGCCCGCACGCTCCGGCGAGGCGTTCCCGCCCGCCGGCGCCGACTCCGGAGCTGGGTGCGTCCCTGGCTGCTCCGTGTCCTCGCTCATGTCGATCCTCCTGAGGGGCGGTGTGCGCCGTGCGGCAAGGGCTGGGTCAATCGACGATGTCCGCCCGGGGCGGCACCCGCATCCCCGGGTTCGTCCACCACCATGTTACGGGATGAGTGTCCTGCGTCGGGTTCGGGCGTCGACGCCCGTGCCTCGTCCGGACGGTCCCGCGCGGTAGCGTGTCCGCCGCATGTCACGCCGGATCGACATCGAATTGACCAGCCGGACCGCGGACGGCTCGTGGACCTGGCGCGCCGCCGGCGCGCGTCAACCCAAAGGCACGGCCGACGCCGCGCTGGTCCCTCCGGGTGCAGGTGTCGGCGCGATGACTCGCGCGCGGACGTCGAGGTGGGGCTCGAGGGAATCGAGATCATCTCGCTCAGTGCAGCCAAGCCGCTGCGCTCGCCCGAAAGGACGGAAGGCCGGATAGAGGTCAAGGGGACGCCGAAGCGCGCCCCCGACGTCTCGGTCATGTTGGCCGCGGGATCGGGCAGGCGCTCGCGCCGCGACGAGGAAGGCGACCGCAGGGACCGGCGCGGCGCCGGTCGACGCGCTGAGCCTCCGGACCGCGAAGACGGTGGGCGGGACGAGCGTCGTGACGGCGGGAACCGTGGTCACCGCGGCGACCGAGACGAGCGAGGCGAACGGAGCGACCGTGCACGCGGCAGCGGGCCCCGCCGACCCGGCGGACGACGCCCGGGCGACGCGGAGGGGCGCCCGGCGCGGGGCGAACGCCCCACGCTGCCGACGTCGACGGTGCACCGCAACGCGATGCTGGCGTCGCTCCGGCCCGAACAGATCCCGGTCGCAGAGCAGCTGTTGCGCGGCGGACTGCAAGCGGTGCGGCAGGCCATCGACGCGCAGAACGCTGCCGCGAGGGCGAGCGGGAAGCCGCCGGCCTCCGCCGAGGCCCTCTTGGGCATGGCGGAAGAGCTCCTGCCGAACGTACGACTGGCCGACTGGAAGGACCGGGCCGCGGTCGCTCAGACCGTGGGAAAGGAGTACCGCCTGCGGGAATTGCGTGCCGTCGTGGCGGCTTCGCGCACGGTGACGCTCGACGAAGAGGGTCGCGCCATGGCCAAGGCACTGCGAGAGTCACTCGAGCAGCGCTCCGCCGCCCTCAGGGAGGAATGGCTGGCGCGTATCAACAACGCGCTCGCCGACGGCCGGATCCAACAAGCGCTCGAGGCGTCCGTCCGCCCGCCCGAACCGGGGACCCGCTGCCCCGCCGAGCTGGCGGTGCGCCTCGCCGCTGCCGCCGGTGAGGCGATGACCGCGGAGCTCCCGCCCGAGGAGTGGATGCGGCTGCTCGATACGGTCGTGGCATCGCCCGTGCGTCGAACCGTGAAGCCGGCCGGCATCCCCAACGACGAGGTGGCCCAGCAGGCGGCCCGCCATGCCGCCGGATCCGTGCCGGCCCTGGCCAAACTGCTCGGGCTGCGCATCCCGCCTCCACCGCCGCGGCCGGTCAACACAGAGCGCCGGTTCAGTCCAACCGCCGGCTGAGCGTCAGCAGGCGGGCGGAGAATCCCTCCGCCTCGAGGCGCTGCTTCGTGGCGCGGTCGCCCGGGAGCGCCAGCGCGTCGACCTCGCGGCATCCCTGTTCCTTTGACCAGGCGACGGCCGCAGACAACAAAGAACTCCCGACGCCCACGCCGCGCGCGTCGCGCTCCACGTAGCAACCCTCGACGAAGCCCCGCCGGTCCGCGCCCGCCGACGGCCCGGACGCAGTGACCCCGAGAACGCCCACGACAACACCGTCGAACTCCCCGACGAGCAGCTGCGCGCCCGGGGCCGTCCAGCGGGCCAGGAGGCTCTCCGGGTCTGCCTCCCCCACGAGCGTCGGACCGCCGCGCTGGGCCGACGCGCCGGCCAGCAGGTCCCCCAGAAGCCGCCGGCAAGCGGGATGGTCCTCGTCGCGTGCCGGCCGGGCCAGCTCCATGGCGCTATCCGGCGGGCGGCCCGGGCGCCCTGGGGTCGAGGAGTTGGCTGGCCCGGTTCAAGATGGTGCGCCGGTTGCGATGCGACGCCTCGTACCGTTGCACCGCGCGCAATTCCTCCTGGCCCAGGCTCTCGAGCCGCCGCACCACCTGCGATGCACTGAGGGTGTCGTAGTCCGAGAGGGAGCGGCGGACGGTGGCCTCCGCCATCGGGTCGGGCGCCGCCTGCGGCGCCGACACGACGGGGGCCGGCGGCGGAACAGGGGCGCTCGGCGCGGCGGGAGCGGTGGGCTCCGTCGCCCGCTCTGTCGCCTCGGCCGCCCGCGCGGCCTCAACGCCGTTGTTCAGGATCTCGTCGATGCGGCCGGCGAGATCGCGCCGCCCCTTGTGCACGACGAAGCGGCCCACGACATGCGCGTTCCCGACCTGGAGCTCCACGCGCCGGCGACCTTTCTCTATGAGCTCGGGGAGCTCTTCGGCCAAGGTCACCGCGGCGCCGACCGGCGCGAAGACGCAGAGGTCGAGGGTCCGGCGGAGCGGGCTCTTCGCGCCCTGCTCCTCGCGGTCTGCTTCCTCAGACACAATCCCGGCAGAGCATCTTCTTCTTGTCCGCCAGCTGGCTCGGGTGCTTCACCAGGAAACAGGAGCGGCAGACGAACTCGTCGGGCTGCTTGGGCAGGACCCGTTCGTTCGCCTCCGCCTTGTCCTCCTGGTCGGTGGCCTCCTCGTCCTCAGGCTCGTCCTCGACGACCAGGCGCTCCTTCAAAATGACGTCCAGGCTCGCCTCGACGTCCTCGTCGTCGGGCTCCTCCTCCTCTTCCTCGTCGTCACCCTCGCCCGACCGCTCGACGACGGAAGCCGGCGAGGGGGTCAGGATCTCGTCGACGTCCTCCTCGTCCTCGTCGACGTCCGAGACCTCATCGTCGTCCTCGTCCTCGCCCGCGAGCCCGTTTTCGTCGAGGTCCTCGAGGTCGTCGTCGTCCAAGTCGGCGTCGAGATCGTCCTCATCGAGGCCTTCTTCGTCGTCGCGCGCGGGCCTCTCTGCCTCGACTTCTTCGGCTTTCGCCTTCTTCTTGGTCGGCATGTGCCGCGGGAGCATAGACGGTCGGGCAGACCGTTCAATCGCATCGGGAAAGGGCGCGCCGGACCGAAAAAGACGCCTTCAGAAGACGGTTCGGGCGGGGGGCCCCTGGGGTCTTTGGCGCCATCTCGCAGGCCCGGGGTAGCCAGGCAAGCAACACGTTCTCTACTCGACCCCCAGGGCCACTACCGCCTCTCACAGCATCCCCCCCGCACGCATCAGCCGTTCGGGACCTCGGGACTGGGGCGTACACTACGCAAGTCCGGGGTGGGGTCGTCAAGAAGTCCGGTGGCGCTTCGACCAGGGACAACGGTGGTACTTCCTGGTCAATGGGCTGCAGATTTTTCGGTGCGACGCCGCTCGGCTCGGCGCTCTGATTCGAGACGCTCCAGGTCCGTCGCCCCGTGGTCGACGAAGGACATCGCGTCGGCCACGGCGCGGTGTCCGGCGGTCTCCGCGATGGCGCGGTGCATCTGCTGCGCGACCCGACGGTATGACGGGTGTCCCTGCGCGCCCGAGCGCAGCTCAATCAGGTGCATCGCCTCGCGGGCGTTGAAGTCCATGACGTAACGGATGCGATGGGCCAGCGCGACCGCGTACGACGCTTCTTCGGGGAAGTCCGGGAGCAGGGAGCGGTACAGGTCCTCAGCACGGTGGATGGCCTCGTCGTAACGCTCACCCAGTCCAGCCTCGGCGACGACCTCGGGCATGTCGTACCCCGAGCGCGATGCCGAGCTTCTGCCACTCGATGGTGAGCATGCGGTGCCGCTGGAGATCACGGAACGCGCCGTAGTCCGTGACCAATTCGAAGCGGTAGGCGGTGCGCTCGAACGCGCGCCCCGGCCGGTGGCGGCGGTTCCGCCGGTCCCCCACGTAGGCGCGCAGCAGCGCGACACGCTCGTCGTGCTCCAGGCCCGCCAGCCGCCGGGCCGCCTCGTGCTCCGAGCACCCGAGATGGGAGAAGCACGCCGCCACCAGGATCTTCTCCTCGCCCTGCGGGTCGAAGTCCAGCAGCGTGACCTCCGGTTGCTCGTCGCCCAGGTCGCCCCAGCCGTCCGGGCCCAGGTCGGGCCAGAGCCGGGCCACCATCCGGGCGGTGTCCCTCCGGGTGGCGTCGAGGTAGGAGGACCACTCCCCTCCCCGCTCGGGCACGTCGACGCGTTGGAGGAACGAGGGGATCACCTTGCGCAATTCGGCGAGCATCATGTCCGCGTACGTGCGGGCTTCCGGCAAGGGGTGCGCCCGCATGCGCAGCAGCAGCTGTTCGTAGGCCTGTCCCGTCCCGTACATGCCGATGTTCGACAACGACGCCGCCGGCAACAGTCCCCGCAACGCGTCGAGCGACTTCGCCTTGGTCGCCTGCCGGTACACGAAATCGCTGTCGCCGGGCTGTTGGGGGAAGCGCTCGGCCACCCAGGCCTGCATCGCCGGCAGGAGGGCGCCGTAGGTGTCGAAGACGCGGTCGATCTCGCCGACGTAGCGCGCGCCGTGCGGCGAATCGAGCAATTCGGGCGGCCGGTAGTAGCGGTAGTGCCCGTTCCCGAGGCGCTGGTTGTACGCGATGTAGCGCGTCGACTGCTCGAGGTAGGCCATCAGCCGGCCCCACTCGAGCACCTTCGAGAGGATGTTGGAGGACTGCTCGCAGGCGAGGTGCACGCCCCCCAGCTGCGCCACCGAGTCGTCGCCGTACTCGATGAAGACGCGCTGGTAGAGCTGCTCGGCGCGGGAGAGGCCGACGGTGGCGTCCACCGACGCGTCGCCCGAGACGTCGAGGTCCCCGACGAACTCGTCGAGGAACAGCCGCCGCAGGTTCTTGGGAGAGCGCGAGTAGCGGGCGAACAAGGCCCCTTTGACCACTTCGGGCAGGTTGACCAGGGCGAACACCGGCAGGTCGAGGTTCGTCACGTAGCGCCGGAGGACGGCCTCCTCGTCCGGGCTGAAGCGCTCGTCGGCATAGGGGAACATGCCCGGGTAACCATAGAACCGGGCTGCGACGGGGGTCGCGGATGGGTCCGTTCGTCCGTCGGGTCCCTCAAGGGCTCGGCAGCCCGCCGGCCACGACCCCGCGCAACAGGAGGCCGACCGCCTGGTGGGCGGCCGCGGCGACCCCCGGGTCCGTGGCCGTGTACGAGACCTGCTGGGCCAGGTCGGCCACCGACTTCATCGTCCGCACGAAGTCGCCCGGTGCCAACTCTCCGACGTCCCGCCCGGCCACGGCCAGGGCGGTGGAGAAGGAGGCCCCGCGAGCCCAGGAGGCCACCGCGGTGGCCAGCCCGGGCGCGGGCTGGCGCGTCCGGGGCACCAGGTGCGCCTCCTCGACCGCCCGCAGGCGCTCGGCGGTACCGACGATCGCCGCACAGCGCCCGGCCAGTTCGGCGGTGCGCTCGTCGCCCAGCCGGTCCTGGATCTTGCCGCGGCGCTTCTCCCGGCGGTGGGCGTGCCCGAACCCGGGCAGGCGGCGGGCCCGCCGGGGCTCGAAGACCACGCACGAGAGCACCCCCGCCACGAGGGAGGGCTCTGCGCCCGCGAGCGTCTCGTTCCCGAGCGCCTCGGCGACCAGGAGATCGGCCTCGTGGTAGATCCGGGCCAGCCGGTGCCCGGCCGGGGTGAGCGCCCAACCGGCGAGGTACCCCATCTCCTCCAGCACGGCGATCCGGTGCCCGAGCTGGCGGGTCAGGAGGTCGGGCTGGCGGGCCTGCCATTGGGCGAAGGACCGGTGCAGCACGTCCTCGGCCGTCGGCCGATCGAACCGTTCCACCAGGTTGACGGCCAGGTTGTAGGTGGGACGGAAGGCCGAGCGCAGGTCGGGCGGGGGCGCGGCGGCCACCTGGGCCGCCTCGGCGAACGTGATCTCGTTGGACCAGCACACGACGGCGTGCCCCTCCTCGTCGAGGCCCCGCCGGCCGGCGCGGCCGGTCAACTGCAGGTACTCCCCCGCCGTGAGCGTGGCCCGACCGGCGCTGCCGTACTTCGTGAAGCGCTCGATCACCACGGAGCGGGCCGGCATGTTGATGCCGAGGGAGAGCGTCTCCGTGGCGAAGACCACCTTGAGCAGTCCGGCCTCGAAGCACTCCTCGACGGTCTCGCGGAACACGGGGACCAAACCGGCGTGATGGGCAGCGACGCCGCGTTCCAGTCCTTCGAGCCACTCGCCGTAGCCGAGGACCCGCAGGTCCTCGTCGCCCAACGGTTCCACCCGGCGCTCGGCGATCTGCCGAATGGCGGCGCGCTCGTGGGCGTCGCTCAGGCGCAGCCCGTCCCGCAGGACCTGCCGCACGGCGTCGTCGCACGCGGCCCGGCTGAAGATGAAGACGATGGCGGGCAGCATGTCGCGCTGGGCCAACTCGGCCACGATCTCGCTGCGCCGCGGCGCCCGGTAGGGCAGGCGCGGCCCGCGCGCCCGGGACTGCCAGTGCACGCCGCGGCCCTGCAGGGCGCGCCGGACGGCCTGGTCGATGCGTAACCCCTCCCCGCCGGGACGGCCGCTCTGGAGGAGTGGCGTCAGGAGCGTTTCGTCGTCCTCGCGTCGGTGGACGGCGAAGTGGTGGCGCAGCACGATTGGGCGTTGCCGCTCCACGATGACCGCGGTGTCGCCACGGAGGCGGTCCAGCCAGGCGCCGAGCTCGTGGGCGTTGTGCACCGTGGCCGAGAGGCACACGAAGCGAACCGAGGGCGGCGACAGCACGAGGACCTCCTCCCAGACGCCGCCCCGGTAGGGGTCCTGAATGAAGTGCACCTCGTCGAGCACGACGGTGTGCAGGCCCTCCAGCAGGTCGGACCCGGCCAGGAGCATGTTGCGCAACACCTCGGTGGTCATGACGACCACCGGCGCGCGCGGGCGCAGGGTCGTGTCGCCGGTGAGCAGGCCGACGTGGTCCTCGCCGTAGGTCGCCACGAGCTCGCCGAACTTCTGGTTCGACAGCGCCTTCAGCGGCGTGGTGTAGAAGGCCTTGCCCCGCGCGGACAGCGCGCGGTGCACCGCGTAAGCGGCCACGAGGGTCTTCCCCGAGCCGGTCGGCGCCGACACCAGGACCGAATGGCCCGCGTCCAACGCGCCGAAGGCGTCGCGCTGGAACTCGTCCAGCTCGAACGGCAGGCCGGCCACGAAGTCCGCCGTCCCGACCGTCTCCGCGACGGGCCACGGGACGGCGGTCAACGTCCCAGCAGCTTCCCGATCCCGATGGAGATGAAGTAGAAGGCGATCAGCGGGACCGCCAACGCGCACATGGAGAAGGGATCCGAGCTCGGCGTGAACACCGCGGCGATCACCACGATGATGATCACCGCCCACCGCCAGGCGTGCAGGAGTCGGGCCGGCGTCACCACGCGCGCCAGCTCGAGTGACACCAAGACGACCGGGAACAGAAAGGTCAGCCCGAATAGGGTCATCATCAGCAGGATCAGGCCCAGGTACGGGATGGGGTCGTAGATCGCATTCAGGCTGGGGCCGCCGACCGACTTCAGCCACCCGAGCGCATGGGGAAGGGTCAGGTAGGCCGTGGCCGCCCCCGCCAGGAAGAGGACGAACGCGCTGAGCACGAACGGGATGGCGTAGCGCCGCTCCGACGCCCTCAGGCCGGGGGTGACGAAGCGCCACATCTCGAAGAGGATCACCGGAGAGGCGAGGACGAGCCCTCCGAAGATCGCGATCTTCACCCGCAGCGCGAGCCCGTCGAGGGGCGACGTGACGTACAGGCTGCAACCGAATCGGTTGACGAGGAGCGAGCCGTTGCCCGAACTCGGATGGTGCGGCGTCGACGCATAGACGTTGCAGAGCGGGCGCAGCAAGAAGTTCAAGATGGGTTGGTAGGCCACCACCGCGATGGTCGCGGCGACCACGAAGACGGCGACGCAGATGATCACCCGGCGGCGCAGCTCGCCGAGGTGTTCGCCCAGCGTCATGTTGTCGGGCGAGGGCCGGTCCTTCCGCTTGGTGGTGAAGGGTGTCGTCACCATGGCGCGCCGCTCAGTTCAGGCTGGGGTCGACGGGGACCGTCGGCCCGGGCGCCGCTGTCGGAGCCGCCGGCGTCGGGAGTGGCGGCGTCGGGAGTGGCGGTGTCGGGAGTGGCGGTGTCGGGGGCGGCGTCGCGGCCGCCTCGGGGGCAGCCCCGTTCTCGCCGGCCGGCGCATGGGCGCCGTTGCCGGTCGCGGCGGCACCGGTCCCGTCCGCCGCGCCGGTCGCGTCGGCCGCAGCCGCGGCCTCCCCCTGCCGGTCGTCCTCGTCCGACATGGTCGAGAGGTGGTGGAGCAGCGCCGAGGGCGAACGGGCCAGGCGAGCGATCTCGGAGGTGGGCGGGAGGTCGGGCATGGTGCTGCGGACCTCGGACTCCATGCGGTGGCGGAACTCGTTGAACGAGCGCCAGGCGGCGCCGACCTGCTTCGCCACCTGAGGGAGCCGGTCAGGGCCGAGGAGGATGATGGCGACCACGGCGATCACGATGAGTTTCGCGGGGTCGAGGTTGAGCATGTGTGTTCACTCTACGGTGCTGTTAGAGGGACTGGATGAGACGCTCCACCCGCTCGTCGTGGGACTTGAAGGGGTCCTTCAGCAGCACCGTCCGTTGGGCCTGGTCGTTCAGCTTAAGGTGCACCCAGTCCACGGTGAAGTCGCGGCGCCGCTCCTTCGCCCGCTTCACGAAGGCCCCCCGCAGGCGGGCCCGGGTCGTCTCGGGCGGCTTGACCATGGCCTCGGTGATGGCGTCGTCCGTGCAGGTGCGGTCCATCTGGTCCCGCTGTTGCAGCTTGTAGAAGAGGCCCCGGCCGCGGTCGACGTCGTGGTACATGAGGTCGACCATCGCCACCTTCGGGTGCGAGAGCGACACGTCGTGGCGCTCCCGCATCTGCTCGACGAGGCGGTACTTGGCCGCCCAGTCGCACTCCCGCCAGAGCGAGGTGGGGTCGGCCTCCAGTCCCTTGAGGCAGTGCTCCCACATATCGAGGGCGGTGTCCTCCTCGGGCGTGAGGCCCCGCCGCTCGCGGAACTTGAGCGCGCGTTCCAGGTACTCGATCTGGATGTCCAACGCCCGCATCTCGCGGCCGTTGGCCAGGCGGACCCGGCGTTGGCAGGTGATGTCGTGGCTGATCTCGCGGATGGCGCGGATCGGGTTCTCCAGGGTGAGGTCGCGCAACACCGTCGAAGAGTCCTCGAGCATGGCGAGCAGGATGGAGGTGGTGCCCACCTTCAGGTAGGTGGCGTACTCGCTCATGTTGGAGTCGCCCACGATGACGTGCAGGCGGCGGAAGCGCTCGGCGTCGGCGTGCGGCTCGTCGCGCGTGTTGATGATCGGCCGGCTCCGGGTGGTGGCCGACGAGACGCCCTCCCAGATGTGTTCCGCCCGCTGGCTCAGGCAGAAGACCGCGCCCCGCGCCGTCTGGAGCACCTTGCCGGCGCCGGCGTAGATCTGGCGCGACACCAGGAACGGGATGAGCACCTCCGTGTAGCGGTTGAATTCGTCGTTGCGCTCGGTCAGGTAATTCTCGTGGCAGCCGTAGGAGTTCCCGACCGAGTCGGTGTTGTTCTTGAAGAGGTAGACCTCGCCGCGGATGCCCTCCTCGCGCAGCCGGGCCTGGGCGCCGGTGACGAGCTGGGCCAGGATCCACTCCCCCGCCTTGTCGTGCACGACGACGTCGCTGATCTGGTCGCACTCGGGCGTGGCGTATTCGGGGTGACTTCCCACGTCCAGATAGAGGCGTGCGCCGTTCTCGAGGAACACGTTCGAGGAGCGGCCCCACGACACCACGCGGCGGAAGAGGTAGCGCGCCACCTCGTCCGGGGAGAGACGGCGCTGGCCGCGCAGGGTGAAGGTCACCCCGTACTCGTTCTCCACCCCGAAGATGCGCCGTTCCACGGAGCAACCGTACTGCCGGCTATGCCAGCAGTCGCGCCAGCTCCTCCTCGCCCACCCGTCGGAAGGTGCGCCGCCCGTTCCCCCGGCTCAAGGTGGCGACTTCGAGGTCTCCGGCCGCCAGCGTGCGGTCCGGGCCGGCCAGCGCGGCCGTCGCCGCCTGCAGCGCCGCCGACAGGTTCCAGTCGGCCCGCCACGCCGCGCCCATGCGCTCGGCGATGGTCTCGGCGTCGCCGCCGAGGACGGCGTAGCGGTCCTCGTCGGTGATCGTGCCCTCGTAGGCGATGTGGTACAGCTGGGTGGCACCGGTCCCCTCGCCCAGCTCGGCCACGAGGATCTCGACCTCCAACGGCTTCATCTCGTGCGTGAACACGTTGCCGAGATACTGCGCGTACAGGTTCGCCAGCGAGCGGGCGTCGACGTCCTCCCGGCTGAACGCGTAGCCCTTGGTGTCGGCATGGCGGACGCCGGCCACGCGCAGCTGGTCGTACTCGTTGTACTTGCCGACGCCACCGAAGGCGATGCGGTCGTAGATCTCGCTGATCTTGTGGAGCGAGCGCGAGGGGTTCTCGGCCACGATGGCGATCCCCTCGTCGTAGGTGGCCGCGACCAGGGCGCGGCCCCGGGCGATGCCCTTCTGGGCGTACTCGGCCCGGTCCTTCATGACCTGCTCGGGCGCGACGTAGTACGGGATGCTCATGCCGTGCGCTCCCGCTCGGCCTGCTTGCGGACGACGAGGGCCGCGAAGCGCTCGGCCACCTCCGGCTCGGGCACCTCGCGGTAGCCCTGGGCGTCCACCGCCGCCACGATCGGGTAGATGCCGCGGACCGGGTCGGGGCCACCCGTGGCCGAGTCCTCGTCGGCCGCCTCGTAGAGGGACTGGATGGCCAGGTCGAGCGCCTCGTCGCGCGGCATCCCCTCGCGCCACCCGAGCTTGACCGTGCTGCGGGCGTCGCGGCCGCCCGAACCGGTCGCCTGGAAGTCGGTGTCCTCGTAGTGGCCGCCGGTGACGTCGTAGTTGAAGATGCGCCCGGTCCCGCGCGCCGTGTCGTAGCCCGCGAAGAGCGGCACCACGGCCAGCCCCTGCATGGCGAACGGCAGGTGCTGGCGCACCATCTGCGCCAATTGGTTCGCCTTCCCCTCCAGCGACAGGGTCGAGCCCTCCACCTTCTCGTAGTGCTCGAGCTGGACCTGGAAGAGCCGCACCATCTCCACGGCCATCCCCGCCGTGCCGGCGATGGCGATGGCCGAGAAGCGGTCGGCCGGGAAGACCTTCTGCATGGCGTGGTGGGCGATGATGTTGCCCGCCGTGGCCCGGCGGTCGCCCGCCATCACCACCCCGCCGGCGTCGCGCAGCGCCACGACCGTGGTGCCGTGCGCCACCTGCAGCGGCGGCCTGTCGCCCCCCGCGCCGCTGAGACGGCCGACGTCGTCGGCCCGGTCGGTGGTCAGGCGCAGCAGGCCGACGAAGTCCGGACCCGGATCACGCTCCGGGGGAAAGAGGGGGAGCCCCACCGGCCGCTACTGTCCACCCTTTTGCACGTAGTTACGCACGAACTCCTCTGCGTTGTCCTCGAGCACCTCGTCGATCTCGTCGAGGAGGTCGTCGAGCTCGGCCTTGATCTTCTCGCCCCGCTCGGACGTGGCGGGTGCCGCCTCCTCCACCTCGACGTCCGCCTGGGTGGTCCGGGTCGTTCCTCTCTTCTTCTGTTCCTGTTCTGCCATCTCCGTTTCCCCGTCCCTGAGTGTGCGCTCGTCTCGACTCTTCAACGCCTAGGAATTCAGGCGGGCCACCAAGTCCGCAGGCCCCGTGCTCTGGGCCAGGAGCGCGCTCGTGTGCTCGGCTGTTCCCTTCAGGGGATCCATCATAGGGACGCGCCGCAAGGGGTCCGCCCCGACGTCGAAGACGAGGGAATCCCAGTTGGCGGTCACGACCGCGTCGGGCCAGCGGGCCAGGCACTTGCCACGGAACCAGGCCCGGGTCCCCGGTGGCGGCTCGCTCACCGCAACGGCGGCCTCACCCGGCTCGAGCACCGTGCGCAGGCCGAGGCGGTCGAAGATCGACTTCTCCGGCCGCAGGTCGTGGTACTGCAATGCCAACGCGGCGAGCCGCGGGTCCTTCCACCCGCAGTCGTGTCGGTCCATGTACGCGACGAGCAGCTCGCGCTTGGCCACCCAGTCGAGCGAGTCGGCCAACGAGGCCGGGTCCGACTCCAGGCCCGCCAAGACCGACTCCCAGTGCTCGAGCACGAGCGCGCCCACCGTGCCGTCGTCCCCCAGCGACGACAGCCCGTTCTCCTCGGCGTACTTGCGGGCGGCCCCGAAGAGCTCCCACTGCAGCTCCAGCGCGGTGGCGCTCGACCCGTCGGTCAGCGCCAACGGCCGCGACAGCGACAGGTCCGCCGAGACCTGATGCAGGGCCCGCACCGGGTCGGACAGCGACAGGTCGCGCGACGGCCCGACGTCGTCCTCGATCATCGACAGGACGATCGCCGTGGTCCCTACCTTCAACAGCGTCGCGATCTCCGACAGGTTGGCGTCTCCGACGATCACGTGGAGACGCCGGAAGCGCTTGGGGTCGGCGTGGGGCTCGTCACGGGTGTTCACGATGGGGCGCTTGAGCGTCGTCTCCAGCCCGACGATCTCCTCGAAGAACTCCGCCCGCTGGGAGATCTGGTACTCCACCGTGTCCGCGTCCAGGGCCGGCGTCTCCACCCCGAGCTTGCCCGAGCCGGTGAACAGCGTGCGGGAGACGAAGTGGGGTACGACCCCATCGATCACCTTGGCGAAGGGCACGGACCGGTCCATCATGTAGTTCTCGTGGCAGCCGTAGGAGTTGCCCTTGCCGTCCGAGTTGTTCTTGTGCACCACCGGTGCGGGCTGATCGGGGATGCGCAACGCCGCGGCCGCCATGGCCCGCCGCAGCACCTCCTCCCCCGCCTTGTCGTAGACCAGGCACTCGCGCGGCGTCAGGCACTCGGGGCTCGAGTACTCCGGGTGGGCGTGGTCGACGTAGAAGCGCGCCCCGTTGGTCAGCACCGTGTTGGCCAGGTGCGTCTCGACCATCGGCGCCAGCGAGCCCTCCCGGGCGAAACCCCGGGCGTCGTTGCCCGGCGTCTCGTCCTCGAAGTCCCAGCCGATCTGCTGCTCCACGTCGGCGGCGTAGGCGTTGACGAGCACCGAAGAGGCCGCGATCGGATTCTGCTCGGGGCCGGGCGAGTGGATGCCGTATTCGGTCTCTATCCCGCAGACCTTCGTGGTGGCCACCGTGTGACCCTAACCCCTCACCCCTCGCCCAGAGCGCCGCCTAGAGGTACTGGCCGGTGCCCACACGCTCGATCGACCGCCCCCCGTGCACCTCCCGGTCCTCCGTCAACAGGGTGCGCACGTACACGATCCGTTCGCCCTTCTTGCCCGAGATCCTGGCCCAGTCGTCGGGGTTGGTCGTGTTGGGGAGGTCCTCGTTCTCCTTGTACTCCTGGCGGATCGACTCCACCAGGTCGGTCGTGCGGATGCCGCCCGGCTCGCCGGCGATGATCCGTTTGATGGCGAGCTTCTTGGCCCGGCGCACGATGTTCTCGATCATCGCTCCCGACGCGAAGTCGCGGTAGTAGAGGATCTCCTTGTCGCCGTTCTGGTAGGTCACCTCGAGGAAGCGGTTCTCGTCGTCCTCGCGGTACATCTCGTAGACCGTCTGCTCGATCATGGCCTGGACCGCCTTGGCGACGTCGCCACCACCCAGCCGCTGCACCTCGTCGCCGTCCAGCGGCAGGTCCGCCTTGAGGTAGCGGCTGAAGATCTGGCCGGCGGCCTCCTCGTTGGGCCGCTCGATCTTGATCTTCACGTCGAGCCGCCCCGGCCGCAGGATGGCAGGGTCGATGAGGTCCTCCCGGTTGGAGGCGCCGATCACGATGACGTCGCGCAGCGACTCGACGCCGTCGATCTCGGCCAGGAGCTGCGGGACGATCGTCGACTCCATGTCCGAGCTGATGCCGGTCCCGCGGGTGCGGAACAGGGACTCCATCTCGTCGAAGAAGACGATGACCGGCATCCCCTCGTCCGCCTTCTCCCGGGCCCGCTGGAACACCTGGCGGATCTGGCGCTCGGTCTCCCCCACGTACTTGTTGAGCAGCTCCGGCCCCTTGATGTTGAGGAAGAAGCTGCGCACGTTGTCGTTGCCCGTCTTCTCGGCCACCTTCTTGGCCAGCGAGTTGGCCACGGCCTTGGCGATCAGGGTCTTGCCGCAGCCGGGCGGGCCGTACAGCAGGATCCCCTTCGGCGCCGGCAGCGAGTACTCGACGAAGAGCTCCCGGTACATATAGGGCAGCTCGACGGCGTCGGTGATGGCCTCTATCTGCGTATCGAGGCCACCCACGTCGTCGTAGGTGATGTCGGGCACCTCCTCGAGGACGAGCTCCTCGCTCTCGAGCTTGGGCAGCTTCTCGATGAGCAGCTGGGTGCGCACGTCCATCAGCAGGGAGTCGCCCGCCCGCAGGCGGACACCCCTCATGTCCTCGGACAGCTCGGCCACCCGCTCCTCGTCGGCCCGGGCGAAGACCACGCACCGGCGCTTGTCCTCCAGCTGGTCCTTGAGCGTGACCACCTCGCCCGAGAACTCGCCCTCGCGCACCAGCACGACGTTGAGGCTCTCGTTGAGCACGACCTCGTTGCCCTTGCGGATCTGGCCCGGGTCGATGTCGGGGTGGAGGCTGACGCGCATCTTGCGCCCGCTGCTGAACACGTCGACCGTGCCGTCCTCGTTGACCCCGAGGAACGTGCCGTACGCCGCCGGGGGCTGGGTGAGCTTCTCGACCTCCTCGCGCAGCGCGGCCAGCTGCTCCTTGGCCTGCTGCAGGGTGAAGGTCAGCTTCTCGTTCTGCGACGTCGCCTGCGCCAGCTGGCCCTTCGATTCGAGCAGGCGCTCCTCGAGGGCCTGCACCCGCCCCGGGCTCTCCTGCAACCGGCGGCGGAGCGCGTGGACTTCATCCTCGGCGTCCGCCAGCTCGGTGCGCAACGCCTCAAGCTGGGCGGCAACTTCGTCGGGAGTTGCGTCCACTGAATCTCACCCTAGCCCTCGCCTCGGCTGTTCTTGGCGGCAACTTGAGTGCACCGAACGTGCACGGGCCGGCACGCCCGGGCAGGTACCATGGTGAGGGACCGCCCTGCTGGATTGACGGCTCGCGGGACGCCTCACTACGGTCCCGGCCGGCCCGTCGGGCGGTTCGACAAGGGAGAAAGCACGCACATGAAGGTCTGGATCGACCAGGATCTCTGCACAGGCGACGGGCTGTGCGAGGAGATCGCGCCTGCCGTGTTCACCCTTCTCGATGACGGCCTCGCCTACGTGAAGGAAGGCGACGCCGTCAAGAACGACCCGGGTGGTTCGGCCGGCATGGCCCTCGTGCCCGACGACCTGGAGGACGCGGTCGTCGAGGCCTCGGAGGAGTGCCCGGGCGAGTGCATCTTCATCGAGCGCGACTGACGCGCTCCCCCGGTTCGCAGCTCCGCCGGTCTCGGTAGGCAACCGCCCTCCTCTCCGGCACGTCGACGCGGCGGGCTCCATCAATGAGGCAACGACCCTCGCCTCACCCCGGCGGCGACGGCCCCGACGGGCGCTCGTGGTTGCGCAGGCGGTTGTGGAAGCCACAGAGCAGCCGGCCGTTCTCCTGGGTGGTGAGGCCGCCGGCCGCGTAGGGCTAATGTGGTCGGCCTGGCAGTTGCGGGCGGGCTCTTGGCAGTACGGGTGCGTGCACATCTGGTCGCGCACCTCTAAAGCTCGGCGCGTGCCCCCGGTGAAGAGGCGGGCTCGCTCTGAGACCTCGACGCGCCCGTGAGCGAGAAGATGGCCCGCTCGAAGCAGGCCGTCTCCATCCAAGGAAGCAGCGAGGAGGGCGAGAGGACGGTGCCGTTCTCGAGCTGGCAGATGCGCCCGTGGAGGGTCTCATAGCCCACGAGCACGCTGAAGAGGGGCTCGGGGCGTTGGGCGCCCTCGGGCATGGCGGCTGAGCGCCTTGCCATCTCGACCAGGGCGTCGGCCCTCCTTTGGCCGGCGTTGCGCTGGAGCTCGTCCAAGCGCGGCCGCTGTCCCAGGCGCTCGGTGGCCTCGGCGAGGTCGTCTTCGAAGAACGTCCGTTCGATCCGCTCGAGCTCACCGGCCACGCTCGCCCCCGAGATGGGGTCGAGGGTGATCTGGCCCAGGTACATGCCCTCGATGGAGGCGTCGAGGTAGACGTGGCGCCGGCCGCGCTTGTCCGCTTCGGTGGCGTCGGAGCCGTCGGGGTCGGCCAGCTGCTTCCAATACGACAGCGCCCGGTAGAAGTCCTCGAAGCCCAAGGAAGAGGCAAACGAGACCAGCATCGCCTCGTCACGTTCTATGGCGCCCTCGGTGCGACACCGCCTCGCCGAGGCGATGGCCCGGGCCTGGTCGGCCCCGATGCGGCCCTCACGCCAGGCTTCCGCGCACTCGGGCAGCCGGCGGAGGGCCTTGCCGAGAGCGACGCGCCGCCGTGCTTTGCCCTTGGGCAGCGCACAACGCGCGGCGATCCACGCGCTCGACGTCTTGGCCCCGTCGAACGCCCACTCCTCCGATGCGTCGTAGGCGGCGGCCGCCTCGGTCACGAAGGCCTCGTATTGGGAGAGCGAGCGGTGCAGGACCTCCATCGACTCGCCGTCGCCGTAGTTCGACGCGCCCGAGAACATCAGCGCCTCGAGCGCTTCGGTAAACTCCCTCAACTCTGAGCCCATGGGGGGATCCAAGCACGGGGTTGTGACACGTCGGCGCAGCTAGCACGCCAATTCTCGCGTGCAAGGTTTCGCGCAAGGTTTCGTGCAAGGTTTCGCGGAAGGTCTACTGAAGGGTTGAGGATCTAAAGGTCTACTAAAGGTCTACTAAAGGTCTACTAAAGGCTTACGGATCGCGGTGTCTGCTTCGCCAAAGGCGCCAAAGGCCACCCCCAAACGTGACCTCCCCGCTGGTCCGGGCGGGTCGCCGAGTCGCCCGGGCGGCCGACCGAAGACCTGCGGGGTGCTGGGCTTCAACCCCAGGGCTTCATCCTCGACGGGCTTCGAGACCGCCGGGGGACGGGGCGTCGCAGAACCGAAAGGCCCGGAGCGAAACTGACTGGGCTCGGTGCGCGACCAAGCTGCCGTGCGCTACCGTGCCGGCAATAGCCAGGCGGTTTCGGACAAAAGGCAGCGGCGCGCAACAGCGCGGAGGGAGATCTGATGGCGAAGCTCGGACGTTTCATCACGTGGCTGATGCTTGGGGAGCAACCATTGGCGTCGGCCTCGGCGCCGGGGTTCTCGGAGCAGCGCAGGCAGGTGCCGCCGGGTCGGTCATCAACGTCAACACAACGGTCGACAGCGGCACCGTCACCGCAGCCAATTGCACACCGGGAGCTGAGGTGGCCAGCTCCTGCAACATCCGCGACGCGCTTGACGAGGCGTCGATCGTCGGCGATACGGGGATCAACCTCCCAGACCCCAATACCATTGGCGGGAGCAACCACATCTATCCGGTTCTCTCGTCGGTGGGGGAGCTCCTTGTCTTCGATACCGGGCACACCGTGACGATCACCGGCACCTCCGGCCAGTCGTCGACGATCCTCCAGATGCAGGGTGCTCCTGTCGCCAACCGCGTTCTGCACGTGGCCAGTGGCACCACGGCGGACATCACCGGCGTTACCGTGGAGGACGGCGCCAGCACCTCTATCGGCGGGGGGGGATCCTCAACGCCGGGACCCTGAACCTGTCGAGTTCGACCGTCACACTCAATTCGTCAACGACATCCGGTGGCGGGGTCTACCTCGAAGGCGGCTCCGCGACCTTGACCGGCGACACGATCACCGCCAACACCGCCGGCACCGGCGGCGGTGGGGTCACCATGGAGGACGGGACGAACGTCATCTCGGGTGGCTCGGTGGACGGCAACAACACCACCGCGGAGGAGGGCGGCGGGGTCGACATCGAGGATGTCAGCCCAGGGGACTCGGCGAGCCTCAGCAACGTCGACGTCAGCCAGAACGCATCGTCGGAGGATGGCGGCGGACTCTACGTGGGGAACCATGCCCCGTCCGGCGACAACCTGGTGACCTTGACCAACGTCACCGCCGACGACAACACGGCCAGCGGCGCCGGCGGCGGGCTGTACGTGTCGAACGACAACGGTACTCCAGCGGGTGGGGGCACCGTCACCATGACCGGGGGCTCGGCGAACGGCAACTCCTGTGGTGAAAACGGGGGTGGCATCTATGTGCAGAACGACGGCAGCGGATCCGTCCACATCAACAACGTGACCGTGTCTTCGAATACCGTCCCCAACAATGGGCCCGCCACCGGCGCCGGCGGTGGCGTCTATGTGCAGAACGACGGGGTCGGGGACAGCACGACGTTCTCGGGGGGCTCCATCGACAACAACTCGGCCCCCACCAGTGCGAGTAACGGGCAGGGCGGAGGGGTCTACCTGTTGAACAACGGCAATCCGAGCATGGCCAGCTTCAGCGGAGGAACCATCTCCGGCAACACCGCTGACGAAGGTGGCGGCGTTTACATGCCGCCGGGAAGCTTCCCGACGCAAACGGGGGACCTGGCCACCTTCACAGACGAGACCGTGTCCGGGAACAACGTGACCGATGATGGTGGTGGGTTCTCCGACAATGCGGGGGCAGTGCAGTCGCTGACCATCGCTTCGTCCACCATCAGCGGCAACAGCGTCGGTTCCCTGGCGACGAGCGACGGTGGCGGGATCGAGGCCATTGCCCCTGGAACGACCTGCGACGCCATCACGCTGACCAACGACACCATCACGGGGAACACCGCGGTCAACGGGGGCGGGTACGACGGCACGGGTTGCACGTCGCCGACAGTGATGACAACGACGGCCTTCAAGTTCGACACCATCTCGGGCAACACGGCCACCAACACCGGCGGCGCGGGGAACATCCAGACCAATGACAGCTCGACGCTGACCTTGGCCGAGAGCATCGTCGCCAACGGCTCCGCCTCCGGCGGTCCCGCGACGAACTGCTTGGTGGCCGGGTCCGGGACGCTCACGTCGGGGGGGTACAACCTCATCGACAACACGAACTGCGGCTCGCCGGCGGCGACCGACATCATCGGCAAGGACCCCCGGCTCGGCGTACTTGGCAACAACGGCGGACCGACCCAGACCGAGGAGCCAGCGGCCACCAGCCCTGCCGTCGGGGCGATCCCCTCTGGGGTCTGCGGCGCCACCGGCGTGAGCACCGATCAGCGCGGCGACGCCCGAGGAGTGGGTGCCAACGGCTCGTGCACCATCGGAGCGGTCGAGGTGGCACAGGCGACGCCACCCCCGACCTCCACCGCCACCTCCACCGCCGCCGCCCTCGCCGCCGCCCTCGCCGCAATCGCAACTGAATAAGGGGTACTGGCTCGTCGCCTCCGACGGCGGCATCTTCACCTTCGGCGACGCCAGCTTCTTCGGCTCCACCGGCGGCCTGCACGCTCAACAAGCCCATCGTCGGCATGGCGGCCACCCCCGACGGCAAGGGCTACTGGCTGGTCGCCTCCGACGGCGGCATCTTCACCTTCGGCGACGCCGGCTTCTTCGGCTCGACCGGCGGCCGTGCCGCTCAACAAGCCCATCGTCGGCATGGCCGCCACCCCCGACGGCAAGGGCTACTGGCTGGTCGCCTCCGACGGCGGCATCTTCACCTTCGGCGACGCCGGCTTCTACGGCTCCACCGGCGCCATGCCGCTCAACAAGCCCATCGTCGGCATGGCCGCCACCGCCCGACGGCAAGGGCTACTGGCTGGTCGCCTCCGACGGCGGCATCTTCACCTACGGCGACGCCGGCTTCTTCGGCTCCACCGGCGCCATGCCGCTCAACAAGCCCATCGTCGGCATGGCGGCCACCCCCGACGGCAAGGGCTACTGGCTGGTCGCCTCCGACGGCGGCATCTTCACCTACGGCGACGCCGGCTTCTACGGCTCCGCCGGCGCCATGCGCGCTCAACAAGCCCATCGTCGGCATGGCCGCCACCGCCCGACGGCAAGGGCTACTGGCTGGTCGCCTCCGACGGCGGCATCTTCACCTACGGCGACGCCGCGCTTCTTCGGCTCCGCCGGAGCCCTGCCGCTCAACAAGCCCATCGTCGGCATGTCGTCGCACTGAACCGGCCTGAATCGATCCGAGTTCGGGTTCGGGCTCTCGTGGGGGGGCCCGAACCCGGCGTCGCCTCCTTTCTCGGGCCTGCGGGCCTCGAACCTGTCGAGGCAAAGGTCAGAGTGCGATCCGCCGCGCGGTCGTGAGGAATCCCGTATGTCCGACCATGCGGTGATCCGGCCGGACCGAGCGGGCCTCGACATGCCAGGTGCGCCGCATGACCTCCTGGGTCTCGCACAGGCCGAAGGGCGCGTCCGCCTCGTCGAGCGCCTGGCGCAGCAACGCCGTCTGGTTGATGGTGGGCAGATAGGCCAGCAGGATGCCGCCCGGGCGTAGCGCTTCCGCAGCCGAGCGCACGACCTTGTGCGGCTCCGGCATGTCGAGCAGCACGCGGTCAAGGCCGCGCTCGTCGATGCCCTGGGTCACGTCGCGGATCTCGATCTTGTAGTTCGCGTCGGCGCCCAGCGTCGCGGCGACGTTGGCCCGCGCCCGCTCGGCGAAGTCCTCTCGCAGCTCGTACCCGACGACGGACGCCCCGGCCCGCAACACGGTCATGGAGAGGGCGCCGGACCCGACGCCCGCCTCGAGGATGCGCTGGCCGGGGCCGATGTCGGCCGCGATCAGGATCGCTCCGAGGTCCTTGGGGTAGATCACCTGAGCCCCCCGGGGCATCTTGAGCACGACGTCGCTCAGCGTCGGGCGCAGCACCAGGAACGCTGCGCCCCGTGGACCCGTTGACGGCACTCCCCTCGTCGAGCCCGATGATGTCGTCGTGGAGCAGCACCCCGGCGTGGGTGTGGAACGTCGCGCCCGCCACCAGGGTCAGGAGGTAGCGGCGCTCCTTGGCGTCGACGAGGAGGATGCGCTCCCCCGCCGCCAGCGGGCCGGAGCTGGACACGGACGTCTCAGGCGTCAGCGGGCGTCCGGCGGCGGCGCCGGCGCGGGCGCGGGTCCGGGCGCGTGGCGGTCGCGCACGGTGATGAGCACCTGCTCGCCCGGCGACACCGTCACGGTCGAGACCATGCTCGTCCGGTCGTTGAGCACTCGCCGGAGGAAGAAGGTCGCGGCGGCGAGCAGGAACCAGTACCAGTTCCCGCCCAACCCGCGGCGCACCCCGGCGCGCAGGAAGCGGCGCAGCAGGACGTCGAACATCAGAGCCGCCTGATCTCGACGACCGCCGACTTGGACCGCCCTCGCCGTTTGCCCGCGAGGAAGGCGAGCGCGATCACGAGGATGGCGAACGCGCCGGCGACGGCCAGCCCGCCGGGCGCGGCGGCGCGCGCCGGTGGCCTCGCCCTCACCCATCACCTGGGCGTAGGCGGCCTGCAGGTCCTCGCGGGTGATGAGCCGCCCGTTGCTCCGGGCCCGTCGTCCTCGTTCCTACCATCGCTGTCCTCCTGTCAGTCCGAGCGTCCGGCAGCCTCGTGCCGCGCCGTGACCTCGGGCAATCGCTCCCGTGCCGGTCCGGCCGTGATCCGCCACGCGGCCACCGCGATCACGGCGATCCCGATCACCATCACAGAAAGGTAGGGCACCCAGGACCAGTCCCCCGTCAAGGCCGTCCCGGTCTCTGTCTGCAGCAGCCGCAGGATCCCGATCAGGGCGAGCAGGATCCCCCCGGCCAGGAAGAAGGAGCCCGCTATCCCCATGTAGAGGAACCGCCCCAGCCCTTTCAATGGCTGGATCGTCTCCTGCTTGAGGTAGTCGACGGTCAGCTGGAACGCGTCGTCGCCGGCGTGGCGGAGCCCGTGCTGGCCGTTGTCGGACCGTAGTGCCATGTGGCCCGCCATCCTGGTCGTTGGGCCGACAACGTGCAAGAACCGGCCGGTTCAGCCGATCAACCCGGGCCTGCCGGCATCAGCCACGATCCCGGTACACGTACGTGGACGTGGCGCGCCCGACCAGCCGCTCGCCCCCGTCGACCGGGTCGCGTGCAACAACGCTCGCCTCCACAAACGCCACCTGGCGGCCGCCCGCGACCACCTCGGCCGTGCACGTGAGCTCCGCCCCTACCGGGACGGCCGCCAGGAAGCTGATCTTCATCTCCGCGTTGACGCAGAAGACCCGCCGGTCCTCCACGAACGTGACGGCGGCGGCGCCCATGGCCGAGTCGGCGAACGCGCCGAGGAAGCCGCCCTGCATGATCCCGGCCGGGTTGGCGAAGCGCTCGTCCGCCTTCATGCGCCAGGTGGTCCGTCCCGGCGTCGCTTGTCCATACAGGTCATGCCCAGGGTGAGGTCGCTGTTTGGGGGCACCTGCATACGGGACGCCATGGCCGTGCAATCTAGTGAACCGAACGCGAACGAGGCCCCGTGAGGCCGCGTGATCGGGTCCGTCTCATTGGGTACAGGGTTAGGGTTGGCCATGACGTTGCACACCACCCCCTCCCCCGCCGTCGTGCAGGACCCCGCGCTGGTGCAGCTGGGCATCAACGTCGTCCGGGGTCTGGCCATGGATGCGCCCGAGCAGGCCAAGTCCGGCCACTCCGGGACCGCCATGGCGTTGGCGCCGCTCGCGCACGTCCTGTGGACGCGCATCATGCGCTACGACCCCCGGGCCCCCGAGTGGCCCGACCGCGACCGCTTCGTCCTCTCGAACGGCCACGCCTGCATTCTGCAGTACGCCATGTTGCACCTGACGGGCTACGACCTGTCGCTCGAGGACATCCGCCAGTTCCGCCAATGGGGCAGCCGTACGCCGGGGCACCCCGAGCGTCGGCACACGGCCGGCATTGAGGTCACCACCGGGCCCTTGGGCCAGGGGTTCGCCAATGCGGTGGGCATGGCCCTGGCGGAGCGCGTCCTGCGCACGACGCTTCGGCAGCGACGTGTGCGACCACCGCACCTACGTGATCGCCGGTGACGGCTGCATGATGGAGGGCGTCTCTCACGAGGCGGCCTCGCTGGCCGGCCATCTGCGCCTGGGGCGGCTGCTCGCCTTCTACGACGACAACCACATCACCATCGACGGGCCGACCGAGCTCGCCTACGACGACGACCCGATGAAGCGCTTCGAAGCCTACGGCTGGCGGGTGCGCTACCTGGGCGAGATGGCCAACGACGTCGACGGCCTGGAAGCGGCCATCCGCGAGGCGCTCGAGGCGCCGGCCGACGGCCCCGACGCCAGGCCCACGCTGCTCGTGCTGCGCAGCCACATCGGCTGGCCTTCGCCCAAGCTCACCGACACCGCCGACGCACACGGCAACCCCTTCGGCGCGGAGGAGATCCGCGTCACCAAGGAGATCCTCGGCCTGCCGCCCAACGAGACGTTCTGGGTCCCCGACGAGGTGCGTGAGTTCTACGGCAGGGAGATCGCGCGTGGTGCGGCGGAGCGCGCCGCCTGGGAGGAGCGCTTCGCCGCCTGGGACGGGGACAGGACCGCCTGGGAGGCGGCCCAGGCCGGTCGGGGCGTGGCCGGGTGGGCGGACGGGATGCCCGACGTTCGAGCCCGGCAAGGACCTGGCCACGCGCCACGCCCTCAACCAGTGCATCGACGCCACCGCGGCCGGACTGCCCGGCCTCGTCGCTCGGTTCGGCCGACCTGACGGGCAACAACGGCGTGCTCCTCAAGGGCGGCGAGATCCAGTCCGCGGAGACTCCGGGCGGCGCGCAGGTCCACTACGGCATCCGCGAGTTCGGCATGGCCGCCGTCATGAACGGCATGGCGGCGCACGGCGGCATCCTTCCGGTCGGCGGCACGTTCTTCGTCTTCACCGACTACATGCGGCCGGCCGTCCGGCTGGCCGCGCTCAGTGGCGAGCACGTCGTCTTCTCCTGGACCCACGACTCCGTCGGCCTGGGCGAGGACGGGCCGACGCACCAGCCGGTGGAGCACCTGATGTCGCTGCGCGCGATGCCGGATCTCACAGTCGTGCGTCCGGCGGACGCCAACGAGACCGCGCAGGCCTGGCGCCTCGCCGTCGAGAGCGACGGCCCGGTCGGGCTGTGTCCTGACCCGCCAGAACATCCCCGTCCTCGAGGGCACCGCAGAAGCGGCGCCCGAGGGCGTCCGCCGCGGCGGCTACGTGTTGCGGGATTCCGCCGGGCCGCCGGCCGTCGTCCTCGTCGGCACCGGCAGCGAGGTGCAGCACTGCATCGGCGCGGCCGAACGCCTGTCCCAGTCCGATGTCGCCGCGCGCGGTGGTGTCGCTCCCCTGCTGGGAGTGGTTCGGGGACCAGTCCGACGACTACCGGGCGGCGGTCTTCCCGCCCGGCGTCCCGGTCCTCAGCGTGGAGGCCGGCGCGACGCTGCGGTTGGGAGCGCTACGCCGACGACGTCCATCGGGATCGACCACTTCGGCGCGTCGGCCCCCGTCGCCGTGGTGATGGAGCAGTTCGGGTTCACCGCGGACAACGTCGCGGAGAAGGCCCGCGCGCTCCTCGAACGTGCAGCCGGGTAAAGCAAGGTACAGCAGGGTAAGGCAGGGTAAGGCAGGGTAAGGAAGGAAGGAGAGGTTCGAGCCATGACCCGACTTCAAGACCTCTACGACATCGGCGGGCCAGAGCCCCTGGCTCGACAACCTGCGCCGTGACTGGATCCACGACAACCAGCTCGCCGAGCTGCTGGCGCTCGGCGTCCGGGGCATCACGTCGAACCCGACCATCTTGGCCAAGGCCATCAGCGGCCAGGCCACCTACGACGACCAGTTCCGCACGCTGATGAAGGACCACACGGTCGAGAGCGCCTACTGGGAGATGGCGATCACCGACATCTTGGACGCGCTCGACATGCTTCGTCCCCTCTACGACGACAGCGACGGCGAGGACGGCTACGTCTCCCTCGAGGTCTCTCCGGCGCAGGCGCACGAGCACCGAGCACGGTGAAGTCCGCCAAGGCTCTGCACGACCGCATCGCGCAGCCCAACCTCTTCGTGAAGGTCCCGGCGACGCAGCGAGTGCGTGCCGGCCATCGAGACGCTGATCGGCGACGGCCGCAACATCAACGTCACGCTCATCTTCGGGATCGACCGCTACGACGAGGTCATGGAGGCGTACCTGAGCGGTCTGGAGGCCCTTGTCGCCGCCGGCCGCGCCGCCGAGCTGTCCGCACGTGGCCAGCGTGGCCTCCTTCTTCGTCAGCCGGGTCGACACCGAGGTGGACCGCCGCCTGGAGAGCCCTGGCCGGAGGGGAGGACGGTGACCCCGCCGTGCTCGGTCTGCGGGGAACCGCCGCGGTGGCCCAGGCGCAGACCGCCTATCACCACTTCCACGCAGCACCTTCTCCGGCGACCGCTGGGAGGCGCTGCGCGCCAAGGGCGCCCGCGTGCAGCGGCCGCTGTGGGCGTCGACGTCGACCAAGAACCCGGCGTACCCGGACCTGCTCTACGTGGACAGCCTCATCGGTCCGGCCACCGTCAACACCATGCCCGAGGGCACGCTGCAGGCCTTCGAGGACCACGGGACGCTGAAGCGGACGGTCGACGCCGACCCGGACGCCGCCGGCGGCGGCGCTGGACCGGCTGGCCGAGGCCGGCATCGACATGACGGACGTGGAGCAGACGCTCGAGGACGAGGGCGTGCACGCCTTCGCCAAGTCCTTCGACGAGCTCCTGCAGTCGCTGACCGACAAAGCCGCTACCTTCTGAGCGCGACGCGGCACGCCGCACACGCACGACGACGAGAGGAGCGCGCATGAGGATCGGCATGATCGGCCTGGGCAAGATGGGCGCCAACATGACCGAGCGCCTGCTCAAGGGCGGGCACGAGGTCGTGGCCTACGACCTGAGCGCCGACGCGTTGAAGCAGGCGGCGGACAAGGGCGCCGAGACGGCCACGACGCTGGCCGAGCTGGCGCAGAAGCTGACCCCGCCGCGGGCGGCCTGGGTGATGCTGCCGGCGGGGAAGCCGACGAACGACACGATCGACGAGCTGGCCGAGCTGTTCGCGGCGGGCGACGTCATCGTCGACGGGGGCAACTCCAACTACAAGGAGGCGGAGGGCATCGCCGACCGGCTCGAGAAGAACGGGGTCGGCTTCGTCGACGCCGGGACGTCGGGCGGCGTGTGGGGCCTGACCGAGGGCTACTGCCTGATGGTGGGCGGCACCAAGGAGTCGGTGGCGGTGGTCGAGCCGGCGTTCCTGACCCTGGCGCCCGAGGGCGGCTACGCCCACGTCGGGCCCGTCGGCGCGGGGCACTTCGTGAAGATGGTGCACAACGGGATCGAGTACGGGCTCATGCAGGCCTACGCCGAGGGCTTCGAGGTCATGGGCGCGGCCGACGAGTTCGACCTCGACCTGCACGAGATCGCCTCCATCTGGCGCTACGGCTCGGTGGTGCGCAGCTGGCTGCTGGATCTGGCCGAGCGGGCGCTGCGCCCGGGCGCCGGCT
The DNA here is from genome assembly GCA_963808355.1 of uncultured Acidimicrobiaceae bacterium. Taxonomy (GTDB): domain Bacteria; phylum Actinomycetota; class Acidimicrobiia; order Acidimicrobiales; family RAAP-2; genus Bog-473. The sequence continues at coordinate 390,202 of CAWEFL010000002.1, read as the reverse complement.
TCGACGACATCAAGGGCGTGGTCGCCGTGACTCGGGCGAGGGCCGCTGGACGGCGCTGGAGGCCATCGACCGCGGCGTGCCGGCGCCGGTGATCGCCACGTCGCTCTTCACCCGCTTCGCCTCCCAGGACCAGGACTCGTTCCAGCTCAAGATGCTCGCCGCGCTGCGCAACCAGTTCGGCGGCCACGCCGTGACGCTCGAGTCGCGGCGAGCAGGGCCTGGAGACCGAGACCCCGACCCCCTGACCCCGTGCCCGACCGCACCCTCACCCCCGTCGACGACGTCCCCCGCGCCTTCGCCCGCACGGTGCGTCGAGGCCTTCGCCGGCGCGTCCCGGGCCGCGCTTCGTCGCTCGTGCTCTCCGGCGGCCCGACGGCCCGGGAGTGCTACGAGGTGCTGGCGACGGCCGACGGGGATCGACTGGCCGGCTGGTCGACGTCTACGTAGGCGACGAGCGTGTCGTGCCGCCCGACGACGACGACGCCAACCAGCGGCTCATCCGCGAGGCGCTGCTGGACCGGGTCGGCGGCGTCGGCTCGTTCTCGCCCATGCCCACGGCCGGGCCGCTGGAGGAGTGCGTCGCCGCCTACCAGCGCACGATGGCGGACCTGCTGGACGGGGCCGGGCATCGACCTCATCCATCTCGGGCATGGGGCCCGACGGGCACACGGCGTCGCTGTTCCCGGGCGCCCCGACGCTCGAGGCCGGGCCCGGCGTGCTCGTGGCTGGCGACCGAGGACCCGAACGGCGCAACCCGCATCCCCGCCTCACGCTGACGCTGCCCGCCATCAACTCGGCCCGCGTCGGCGGTCTTCACCGTGTCGCGGCGCCTCGAAGGCCGATGCGGTCGCCGCCTGCTCCGCGGCGACGACATCCCGGCCGCCCGGGTCCACGCCGGCACGGACGGTGTGGCTGGTCGATGGCGCCGCACGCGGCGCTGCCCCCTAGATTGGCCTCGATGCTCTCCGACGCCGATCTCCTCCGCACTGCCGCTCGCCGACCTGACCGCGCTGGCCCGCGGCGTGCGCGACGGGGCGCACGGGCGGCGGGTCACGTTCTCGCCCAAGGTCTTCATCCCGCTGACCATGCTGTGCCGCGACCGCTGCGGCTACTGCACCTTCGCCAAGGCGCCGGCGCGCGCTCACCTCGCCCTACCTCACCCCCGAGGAGGTGCTGGCCATCGCCGGGCCGGGGCGGGCGGCCGGCTGCCACGAGGCCCTCTTCACCCTGGGCGAGCGGCCCGAGCTGCGCTACCCGGTGGCGCGCGGACTGGCTGGCGGCGCACGGGCACGCCTCGACGGTGGACTACCTCGCCGCGATGTGCCGACTCGTCGTGGAGGAGACCGGCCTGCTCCCCCACGCCAACGCCGGCGCGCTCGTTCGCCGACGAGCTGGCGCTCCTGCGGCCGGTCTCGGCCAGCCAGGGGATGATGCTCGAGTCGCTGGCCGAGGGTCTGGCGGCGCACCGGCGACGCACCGGACAAGGAGCCGGCCCGCCGGCTGGCCACGCTGGAGGCGGCGGGCGAGCTGGCCATCCCCTTCACCACCGGGATCCTGGTCGGGCATCGGCGACGACCGGGCCGACCAGCTGGCGGCGCTGCGCGCCATCGCCGCCGCGCACGCCCGCCACGGGCACGTGCAGGAGGTGATCGTCCAGAACTTCCTGCCCAAGCCCGGGCACGGCCATGTTCCGGGCCGCGCCCTGCCCGGCCGAGGACCTGCGTGTGGGCCATCGCGGCGGCCCGGCTGGTGCTGCCGCCCGAGGTCCACGTGCAGGCGCCGCCCAACCTCTCCGACGACCTGGCGCCGCTGCTGGCGGCCGGCATCGACGACTGGGGCGGCGTCTCGCCGGTCACGGCCGACCACGTGAACCCCGAGCGGGCCTGGCCGGCGCTCGACGTGCTGCGCGCGCGCCACCGAGGCGGCCGGGCACGCGCTGGCGCCCCGGCTGACCGTCTACCCCGAGTTCGCGCACGACGCCCGAGCGCTGGCTCGACCCGGCGCTGCGCTTCCCCGTGCTCGACGCGTCCGACGCCGAGGGCCTCGCCCGCGACGCGGCCTGGTGCTCGGGCGGCGAGGCGCCGCCGCCGTCGCTGCTCGACCGGACGCGGCCGGCCTGGGCCGTCTCCGGGCCAGCCTCGGCGCCGGTGCGGCGCGGGCGGGTGCGGGCGGTCGCGCCGGTGCCGTCACCGAGGTGCTGGCCGGGCGTCGCCCTGGGCCAGGAGGTGGGCCACGACGAGATCGTCACGCTGTTCTCCGCCCGGGGGCCCGAGGTGCGCATGGTGGCCGAGGTGGCCGACGACCTGCGCCGGCGCCGCGGTGGGCGACGACGTCACCTTCGTGCGCAACCGCAACATCAACTACACGAACGTCTGCACCTTCAAGTGCCGCTTCTGCGCCTTCTCCAAGGGCCCGCTGTCGCTCAACCTGCGCGGCGCGCCCTACCTGCTCGAGCTCGACGAGATCACCCGGCGCGTCGCCGAGGCGGAGGCCGAGGGCGCCACCGAGGTCTGCCTGCAGGGGGGCATCCACCCGAGCTTCGACGGCGACTACTACCTCCACGTGCTCGAGGCGGTGCGGGCCGGCGTCCGAGCGCATCCACATCCACGGCTTCACCGCGCTGGAGGTGACCGAGGGCGCGCGCCGCTCGGGGGTGCCCCTGGCCGAGTACCTGACCCGCCTGAAGGACGCCGGGCCTGAAGACGCTGCCGGGCACGGCGGCCGAGATCCTCGACGACGAGGTGCGCGCCGTCATCTGCCCCGACAAGATCAACACCGAGGAGTGGCTCGAGGCGCACCGCACGGCGCACAGCGTCGGCCTGCGCTCCAACATCACCATCATGTTCGGCTCGGTCGAGCACCCGGTGAGCTGGGCCCGCCACATGGTGCGCACCCGGGCCCTGCAGCGCGAGACGGGCGGCTTCACCGAGTTCGTGCCGCTGCCCTTCGTGCACATGGCCACCCCGATCTACCTCCAGCACAAGGCCCGGCGGGGCCCGACCTTCCGCGAGACGCTGCTGATGCACGCGGTGGCGCGCATCGCCTACGCGGGCGACATCGACAACATTCAGGTGAGCTGGGTCAAGATGGGCGCCGAGGGGGCGCGCCAGGTGCTGCGGGCCGGGGCCAACGACCTCGGCGGCACGCTGATGGACGAGAACATCTCGCGGGCCGCCGGCGCCACAGCACGGGCAGCGGATGGGCGTCGAGGACCTCGAGGCCATCGTGGCGCCGCTCGGGCGCCCGCTGGTGCAGCGCTCCACCCTGTACGCGCCGCTGGCCGGTGCTGCGTCGGACGGCGCGTGACGGACGCTGCGGGCCAACAGGCCGATCCGGCTCACGAGGCCGAGGCGGCCGCACTCGACGCGCTCTTCGAGAACCACGAGCTCTCGCCGGCCCAGGCCCGCGAGCTCGCAGGCCATGATCGGATCGCTGGGCGACATGGCGCGCGAGGGCACGTCGGTCGGCGACCTCAAGATCGCCAACGCGGCGCTGGCCGAGATGGCCGAGGCCTTCCGGGTCTTCCGCCCCTACCGCCACGTCCGCAAGATCACCATGTTCGGCTCGGCCCGCACCCTGCCCGAGGACCCGGTCTACGTCCTCGCCCGCGACCTGGCCGCCAAGCTGGCCGCGGCGGACTGGATGGTGGTGACGGGCGCCGGCCCCGGCATCATGGCGGCGGGGCTCGAGGGCGCCGGGCGCGAGCACGCGTTCGGCGTCAACATCCGCCTGCCCTACGAGGAGGAGGCCAACCCGTTCATCGCGCAGGACCCCAAGCTGGTCGAGATGCGCTACTTCTTCACGCGCAAGCTCATGCTGATCAAGGAGTCGCACGCCTACGCGATCCTGCCCGGCGGCTTCGGCACCCAGGACGAGTCCTTCGAGCTCCTGACGCTGCTGCAGACGGGCAAGGCCGAGCCGGCGCCGGTGGTCATGGTCGAGACGCCCGGGGGCACCTACTGGCACGGGTGGCTGCGCTTCGTGGAGGAGCAGGCCATCGCGGCCGGCTGGGTCTCCCCCGAGGACCGTGCGCTCTTCAAGGTGACCAACACGATGGAGGAGGCGGCGGCAGGAGATCCTGGGCTTCTACCGCAACTACCACTCCTGCCGCTGGGTGGGCGACCTCCTGGTGCTGCGCCTGCAGGTGCAGCCGAGCAAGGCCGAGCTGGCCGACCTCAACCGGCGCTTCGCCGACATCGTGGCCCGCGGGAGCATCCGCACGGCCGCCCCCTTCCCGCCGGAGCGCAACGACCACCCCGAGCTGCCCCGCCTGGCCTTCCGCTTCGACCGCTTCCACTACGCCCGCCTGCGCGAGCTGATCGACGCCCTCAACGAGTGCACCGGGTAGTGCCTCCGGCCGAGACGGGCGGTCAGGCGGGTCGGACGTCGGGATCCGACCCCGGCCCCGAGCCGAGGTCCGCTACGGCCAGGGTTGCAGTAGAGATGGCCCTTCGGGCTGGGCGTCGAGCTGACCAGGTCGACGTGGTCGACGGCGAACGTCGCGTCGAACGGGATCCCGGCCAGGGGGCGCACGACGGGCGACGGCGCGGCGACGCCCTTTGGCCCGGGCCAGGGTCAGGTGCCCGTTGAACGGAGGCTCGTCCTGCACCCAGGGCGGCGACCAGCGGCAGGGTCGCCTCCCGCACGGCGGCGGCCAGGGCGTCGAGCCCGGCGGCGGGAAGCTGCAGCACCCGGACCCCGGTGAACCACGCCGTGGCCGGGCCGAGGCGGCACCGCACGGGGCCGGGCACGGCCGCCGCGGCGGTCCGCAACGCGGCCGAGAGCCCCGGCACGAGCGCCTCGTCGACCTCGCCCAGGAAGCGCAGCGTCACGTGCCAGCGCTCGGGCCCGACGGGACGCAAGCCCTTCTCTTCGCCCAGGTCGAGGCCGCCCAGCCTCTCCTTCGTCTCTGAGTCGGGCCAGGCGGCCACGAACATCCGCACGGCAGGGGCAAAAGGGGCAGGCTCAGGCCGCCCCGCCGTCGAGCGTGGCCTCTCCCCGGGCGCCGCCCTGCGCCCCTTCGCTCAGCACGGAGATGGCCTTTTCCACCGCGCGCCGGGCGCGCACGACGCGCCGCTCCACCGCCAGGGCTTCGCCCGCTTCCGCCGAGTCCGGATCGCCCGAGGCGGCGAGGCTCAACGCCGCCAGCGCCATGTCGGTCAGTTCCTCCACCACGCCAGCGAGCCGCTCGGCCATCTCCAGCATGGCCTCGTTGGGCTCGCTCACTTGGGCAGCGGCGTGGTCTGTACCTCGTAGGCGCCGTCGGCGAAGGCGGCGCGCATCACCTTCTTGTCGAACTTGCCCACGCTCGTCTTCGGCACCTCCGTGATGAACGTCCACTGGTCGGGCAGCCACCAGCGCGGCAGCCGCTCGCTCAGGAATTGGACCAGGTCCGCGGGCGCCGGGCTGCGGCCCGGCCTCGGCACCACCGCCACGAGGGGGCGCTCGGACCACCTCGGGTCGGGGACGGCGATGACGGCGGCCTCGAAGACGTCGGGGTGCGCCATCACCGCGTTCTCCAACTCGACCGAGGAGATCCACTCGCCGCCCGACTTGATCACGTCCTTGGTGCGGTCGGAGATGGTCATGTACCCCTGGCTGTCGAGCGTGCCCACGTCGCCCGTGCAGAGCCAGTCGTCGTGAAAGCGCCCAGGGTCCTCGTCCTTGTAGTAAGAGCCGGTGACCCAAGGTCCGCGGATCTCGAACTCCCCGATCGACTTGCCGTCGTTGGGCAGCACGCTCCCGTCGTCGGCCACGACGCGCACCTCGACGCCGCCCACCACCCGGCCCGCCTTGATCTTGTAGTACATGTCGTCGCGCCCTTCGGCCCGGCGCGCCGGCGGCATGCCGAAGGCGGCGAGCGGACTCGTCTCGGTCATGCCCCAACCCTGGATGATGGTGACGCCGAAGCGATGCTCGAAGGCCTCGATCAGCGACTGCGGGACGGCCGCGCCACCGGCGGTGATCCCGCGCACGCTCGAGAAGTCGACTGGTGTGTCGAGCGCGAGAAGCCCGTTCCAGATGGTCGGCACGCCGCAGGCGAGCGTCGGATGGTGCTCGTTGAACACATCGGCCAGCTGCTGGCCCATCAGGAACATCTGCGGCATCACCATGTCGGTCCCCGCCATCCAGGCGCCGTAGGGCGTGCCCCAGGCGTTGGCGTGGAACATGGGCACGATGATGAGGATCCGGTCCTTCTCCGTCATGCCGACGGACGACGCTGACTGCTCGGCCATGGTGTGCAGCCAGGTAGAGCGGTGCGAGTACACCACCCCCTTCGGGTTGCCGGTGGTGCCGCTCGTGTAGCACATGGCCGCGGCCGAACGCTCGTCCAGCACGGGCCACTCGAACCCTGGCTCCTCTGCCGCCAACAGCCGCTCGTAGGACAGGGTCTCGCCCAGCGGCGACGTGTCGCCTTCGCCGGACACGATGATCGTCTCCACCGTCTTGAGGTCGTCCTTGATGGCAGCCAGTAGTGGAATGAGCGACGCGTCCACGATGAGGAAGCGGTCTTCCGCGTGGTTGATCACGTAGGCCAGTTGCTCGGCCGGGAGCCGGATGTTGAGGGTGTGGAGCACGGCCCCCATGGACGGGACGGCCAGGTATGCCTCCAGGTGCCCCTGGTTGTTCCAGCAAAACGTCCCCACCCGGTCACCGTCCTGAAGGCCCAACCGCCGCAGGGCGGCGGCCAGCTTCTCCGCCCGCATCGCCACCTCGCTGAAGGTGGCGGTCCGGTATCCGCCCGCTTCGACCGTGAGGACGCTGCTGTCGCCGTGCACCTGCTGCCCGTGGCGAAGGATGTCGCTGATCAGGAGCGGTGCGTCTTGCATGGTGCTTTTCATGGCTCAAGTATGACGACCCCGCCGGGGACCTGCCCGCCGAGCCAGGCCCGCGCCCGGCCGAGTCGACCCACGCCCATCGCGGGCCACGCGAAGGCACACTCGCCGCTCGGACGCGGCCGTCCGTCGGGCGTGCCCGTTCACGACGGCGAAACCGAAGTGGTGAACGCCTGAGTCTGTCGTTCGTCGGGCGGACAACGCCAGCACAACAACGAACGGCGGCCCGCACGGACACAGAGCCAAGCATGGGGCAACCGCAGGCAGTTGCGGGCTCCTTCTGAGGGGTCGAGCCACCCAAACGTGAGGGGATTGCTGGGAAAAACCGGGGTTTCTCCGAAGACGAGCACAATTTAGTTTTCGACGTGGGTCCGTAAGGAGGAAGGGAATCACCATGAGGCGGAATTCAGTTCCACGTGTACGGCTGTCCCTTGCGGCCGGGCTCTTGCTACCTCTGTTGGCCATACTGGCGTGGACGCCGACTCCTGCGTCGGCGGCCACCGACTCCATTTCTGCGGTCGTACAAGTGTGCACATTGCCCGTCGGGTCCTCCTGCGACCCGGGCAACGCGGCCGACTGGGCCCCATCTGCCACGGTGTACGGCTCGGAAGTTTGGTGGCAGGTCGTGGTTACCAATGCAGCGACGAGTACCGACTCGCTCACCAACATCAGCGTGACCAGTTCTCTCCCCAAATTCGGGATCCACGCCGACGGACTGCGGGGGGCCGGTTCCTGTGCCCGGGAACACATTGGCCCCGGGTGCGTCATATAGCTACGTGTGCCAGACCACGAATATCACACCACCTGCGACCGAAACGCAGACCGTCACGGTGACCGGGGATCCGCCGGCGCCCGCGTCGGCCGTCACCTCCGCGACGTCTGCCCCGGCGGTCGCCACAGTTCTCCCGAATACCGCGCCGCCAGGAGCCAGCCTCACTGCGGTGCTCCAGATCTGCACGGCGTCCACCGACAGCCTGTGTGACCCGAGCACAGGAATCACCGATCCGAGTTGGGCCTCGGCGAGCGAGGCTCTCTACTCAATACCGCCCAATCTGCAGGTCGCGAGATGGCGGGTCTTCATCACCAACACCGGCACGGTGCCACTCACGGATCTCGTCGCAACGGACACGCTCGCGCAAACCGACTGCGGGGGGTTCGTGCCCCCAGCGACCGGGTACAGCGGCACCTTGGCCGCCGGCGCGTCATATGCGTTCGAGTGTCAGACCAACAACGTCACGACGACGACGACGAACACTGTGACCGTCACCGCCTACCCAAGCCCGTACCCCTCCGGGGCGCCGGTCACCTCAGCGCCGTCGAGTGCGACTTCTATGAGCATCCCGACCGGTCTCGCCACCACCTCGGACACCGCCAGCTCGGTCGGCCTCAGTTGGAACGCCTCGGCGAGCGGAGGGACCGGCTACACCGTCTATCGCAACGGCACCGCCGTCGGCACGAGCACCACGACCAGCTACACCGACTCGACGGTCACAGCCTCGACGACCTATCAGTACACGGTCGATGCCTTCAACTCCTGGAACGTCCACTCGGCTCAGTCCTCCCCCGCGCTCTCGGCGACCACGCCTCCGAACGTTCCAACTGGTCTCGCCACCACCTCGGACACCGAGCAGCTCGGTCGGCCTCAGTTGGACCGTCCCCGTGGGCGGAGCGACGGGCTACACCGTCTATCGCAACGGCACGGCCGTGGCCACGACCGCCGCGACCAGCTACACCGACTCGACGGTCTCACCCTCGACGACCTATCAGTACACGGTCGATGCCTTTAACGCTGGGGGCCACTCGGCCCAGTCCAGCGCGCTCTCGGTGAGCACCCCCTCGCCCTCCCCTGGCGTCACGGCGCCGAACACGACTCCCCAGCACGGCTACTGGCTGGTCGGCTCCGACGGGGGCATCTTCTCCTTCGGCTCCGCGGTGTTCCACGGCTCGATGGGTGGGACCGCGCTCCAGCGCCCCGTGGTCGGGATCGTCGCGACGGCAGATCGCGGGGGCTACTGGCTCGACGCCTCCGACGGCGGGGTCTTCAGCTTCGGCGACACCCAGTTCTACGGCTCCATCCCCGGACTCGGTCTGCACCCGGCGGGTTCGGGTCTGGCCCACAGCCTGAACGCACCGATCGTGGGCATGGTGGCGAGCCACGACCAGGGGGGCTACTTCATGGTGGCCTCCGACGGCGGCGTCTTCGCCTTCGGCGACGCCCACTTCGCCGGGTCCTGCCCGAGCATCGGGGGCTGCGCGGGAGCCGCGGTGGCGGTCATGCCCGACGCCAGCGCCAAGGGCTACTGGCTGATCACCTCGACCGGCAACGTGTACGCCTTCGGTGACGCCCCCTACCTCGGCGCACCGGGCCACGGCACGGTGACCTCGGCCGTGGCGACCCCCGATGGGAAGGGCTACTGGATCCTGCTGGGCGACGGCGAGGTCTTCGCCTACGGTGACGCCGCCGGGCTGGGCTCGCCCTCGTCGGCCAACTTCAGCGCGGCGGACCCCGCCGCCGCCATCTTCGCGACCTCCGACGGAGCGGGGTATTGGGTCGCCTCGGCGCTCGGCGCGGTCTACAACCTCGGGGACGCGCCCAACGACGGCGGCATGGCCGGGACCCACCTCAACGGGTCCATCATCGCCGCCAGCGGTTCGTGAGGCGGGGGCTGGTGCCGGTGCGTGAGACCACGAGGTCCGAGCCCGACTAGCACTCGGTCCCCGTCACCGAAGGAGCCGCTCGCAGCGCACACGTGAAGGACACGCCGCGGGTGTGCCGTCGTCCGGCGAAAAGCGGCGGCAGCGGCTCGTCGACCGTTCCGCCGGCGATGCTCGCGCTCTCCTCGCAGGCAGCGGCGACCTGTACGAGCTGCCCTGGACCCGTGCTGGCCGCCATCGGGACGATCGAGTCCGACCACGGCCAGTCGACGTCTCCGGGCGTGCACAGCGGGGCGAACCCGGCCGGGGCCGAAGGACCGAGGCAGTTCCAGCCGGCGACCCTCTCATCAGACGGACGACAACCGACGCTCTGAGCTGGGAGAACGCGAGAACGGCGCCGTCGCCCGACCTCGCCCGGCTCCCAAAATTCCCGGGGAGTTCGCGCAGGTGACGGAGGGGACACCGAGCCAAAAGTGCGGGGTGCCCGCCGAACTTTCAAGGGTTTCTCCCAACGGGTGCACAACGTAGCTTTCGGTGCAGCGGACCCGACCACGGAGGGGGATCAAGATGACCCGCGGAGCACCTGCACGTCTGCGACTCTTTCTAGCCGCAGGGCTCTTGTTGCCTCTCTTGGCCCTTCTGGCCGCCTGGACGCCGACTCCTGCGTCAGCCGGCACCAACTCCATTTCTGCGGTCGTGCAAGTGTGCACATTGCCCGTCGGGCTTTCCTGCGACCCGACCCAACCCCTCAACGGGGCCGACTGGGCCTCGTCCGCCACGTGGTATGGCTCGACGGTGTGGTGGCGGGTCGTGGTCACCAACACCGGTTCCGACCCGCTCACCAACATCAGTGTGAGCAGTTCTCTGCCATTACCGGCGACCGACTGTTTGGGATCGGTGCCCGTGGCCGGGAACACCTTGCCCGCGGGTGCGTCCATTGGGTACGTGTGCGAGACCACCGGTGTCGCACCACCGGCTTCCCTCACCCAGACGGTCACGGCGTCGGGGGATCCGGGGTCCGGGCTTGTCTTCTCCGCGACGTCTGCCCCGGCGATGGCAAACGTTCAACCTCCGCACGGCTACTGGCTGGTCGGCTCCGACGGGGGCATCTTCTCCTTCGGCTCCGCGGTGTTCCACGGCTCGATGGGTGGGACCGCGCTCCAGCGCCCCGTGGTCGGGATCGTCGCGACACCAGACCGCGGGGGCTACTGGCTCGACGCCTCCGACGGCGGGGTCTTCAGCTTCGGCGACACCCAGTTCTACGGCTCCATCCCCGGACTCGGTCTGCACCCGGCGGGTTCGGGTCTGGCCCACAGCCTGAACGCACCGATCGTGGGCATGGTGGCGAGCCACGACCAGGGGGGCTACTTCATGGTGGCCTCCGACGGCGGCGTCTTCGCCTTCGGCGACGCCCACTTCGCCGGGTCCTGCCCGAGCATCGGGGGCTGCGCGGGAGCAGCGGTGGCGGTCATGCCCGACGCCAGCGCCAAGGGCTACTGGCTGATCACCTCGACCGGCAACGTGTACGCCTTCGGTGACGCCCCCTACCTCGGCGCACCGGGCCACGGCACGGTGACCTCGGCCGTGGCGACCCCCGATGGGAAGGGCTACTGGATCCTGCTGGGCGACGGCGAGGTCTTCTCCTACGGTGACGCCGCCGGGCTGGGCTCGCCCTCGTCGGCCAACTTCAGCGCGGCGGACCCCGCCGCCGCCATCTTCGCGACCTCCGACGGAGCGGGGTATTGGGTCGCCTCGGCGCTCGGCGCGGTCTACAACCTCGGGGACGCGCCCAACGACGGCGGCATGGCCGGGACCCACCTCAACGGGTCCATCATCGCCGCCAGCGGGTTCGTGAGGCGGGGGCTGGTGCCGGTGCGTGAGACCACGAGGTCCGAGCCCGACTAGCACTCGGTCCCCGTCACCGAAGGAGCCGCTCGCAGCGCACACGTGAAGGACACGCCGCGGGTGTGCCGTCGAAGTATGACGCGCCGGCCCGACGCGACCGTTCTGGACCATGGACAGTGCGCCGTGTGCGTGGAGTGAGGACGCCCGGGGGGATGCCGGGTGAGGGCGTTCGCCGCCGGGGCGCTCGGCCTTGCGGCGCTGGCCGCGATGCTCGGTTTCGCCATCGTGGCCTCGGCGGTCTCCGTTCTCGGCGCCGGCGGGCCCTCCACGCTGCTGCCGACTTCCGCCGCCGGAAGCAGCGTCAGCGGCTCGTCGACCGTCCCGCCGGCGATGCTCGCGCTCTACCAACAGGCGGCGGCGACCTGTACGGGACTGCCCTGGTCCGTCCTCGCCGCCATCGGGACGATCGAGTCCGACAACGGCCAGTCGGCGCTCCCGGGCGTGCACAGCGGGGCGAACCCGGCCGGGGCCGAAGGACCGATGCAGTTCGAGCCGGCGACCTTCGCCGCCTACGACGATCCCGTCCCGCTGGGCGGCGCGACACCCCCCTCCCCCTACGATCCCACGGACGCGGTGTACGCCGCCGCGCGGCATGCTCTGTGCCAACGGCGCGGCCAACGGCGCAGACCTGCCCGGCGCGATCTACGCGTACAACCACTCGGACGCCTACGTGTCCCAAGTGCTCACGCTGGCCCAGACACTCGGCCCACCGCAGGCGGCACCCGTGACGGGGACCGCCGCGTCAACGGACGCGGGTGCGATCGCGGTGGAGTGGGCGCTGAGCCAGATCGGCACCCCCTACGTCTGGGGCGGCGAGACTCCCGGTGTCGGATTCGATTGCTCCGGGCTGGTCCAGGCCGCCTACAAGGTGGCGGGTGTCGCGTTGCCCCGTGTAGCCCAGGACCAGTACGACGCGACGACGAAGCTTGGGCCCGGCAACACGGAGCTGGCACCGGGCGACCTCGTCTTCTTCGGGACGAGCGCGACGGCCATCGACCACGTTGGCCTCTATGTCGGCGTCCTCGACGACGAAACGGCCATGGTCGACGTGCCGTACACCGGCGCGCGCGTGCGGGCCGAGCCCTTTCCGTCGACGGTGGGGGCGGCGTTCGGGAGCCTGGCCTACGTGGGGGCGACGAGGCCCGCGGCTTAGAGATCAGTACCCCGTCGCGCCACCACATCCGTGTCGGTGTGCTCGGCCGCCGGCTTCGACGACGGCGCCACAGTCGGCGCACACCGACGGAGCCAGGCACGGCGAGTTGCCGCCCACCTCGCCACCGGGCACGGCGGTCTCTTCATCGCACAACCGGCACGCCAGCGGTCGGCCGATCCAGCGCTCACGACTCGCCGCGGTCAAGACCCACGGGCGCTCCAGGAAGGGCGGGTTGTGGCGCACGTGCTGGCCGTGCCCACAGACCAGGTGGGCCACCCAGTCGCCGTGCTCGTCGCAGGACCAGCTGGTGATCGCTTGCTCCATTGCTACATTCCTCCGGTCGGTTCGTACCCGCCTCCTGCCTCGGCCGAAACCATCGCCTGCCCGGATCGCGGTGACCGCTGCGCCGCTGCACCCGCCGACTGCTCGTTCCCGTTCGCGCGGCCGGCGTCCCGGCGGGGCCGGCCATCCGGCGACAGTCGGCGCAGGGTGAGCACGCGCTCGGCGTGCCGCTCTTCCTGCAACAGTTTCTGGCGCGCCGCCAGGAGGTCGAATTGGGTCACGAGGCCGTCGATCCGCCGTGGGTCCTCCCGGTCGACGACGGGGATGACGCCGATCCCGTGCGCCGCCATACGGTCGGCGACCGCCCGCAGCACCTCGTCGGGGTACGCCGTCACCAACGGCAGGAGCATCACGTCCTGCACCGTGACGTCGAGCCGGCCGCGGCGTCGAGCACGGCGGACCAGGGCACGACGCCAACCATGTGCATGGCGCCTTCGACGTCGTCGACGACCGGATACAGCCGCTGGCGCCGCTCGGGTGAGGCCTCGGGCATGGCCTCGTAGACCTCGCGGACCGGACGCCAGCGCTCGAGGGTGTAGATGTCGGTCTCCATGACCTCGCGGACGAATGTCGCTTCGAGCGGGTCGACCGCGTACTCGCGCATCACGTGGAAGCCGCGGCGGGCCACCTTCTCCGTGAGGATCGAGCGCGGCAGCACGAGCACGCTGACCAGGTGGGCGACGGTCGCCGCGATCAGCAGCGCCAGAAGGCTGTTCTGGTCGTGGGTCAGCTCGAACGCGAAGACGATGGCGGTGAAGGGCGATCGGGTGACGCCGCCCATGGCAGCGGCGAGCCCGATGAGCGCCCACACGCCGGGCGTCGTCCCCGGGAGCGTGTGGCCGAGCATCCCGCCGATCGCAGCGCCAAGCATCAACACCGGGGCCAAGATGCCCCCGCTCGTCCCACTTCCCAGGCCGCACGACCAGATCGTCAGCTTCACGACGAACAGGAGGGCGAGCGTCTCCAACCCGAGCTGCCCGAGCAGCTCGGCGTGGATGGTGTCGTAGCCGACACCGAGGGCCCGTGGCTCCACCAGTCCGCCGAGGCCGATGATGAACCCCCCGAGCATGGGCCACCACATCCAGTGCAGCCGCCTGGTCAGCAGCTTGAACGCGTCCTCGGCCCGGTAGACGGCCTGGGTCATCAGCCATGCCGCCAGCCCGGCCACGAGCCCGACTCCGGCGGCACCCAGGAGCACCACGCCAGCCAACGGCGAATGCTCCGGCATCGGGAAGATGGGCTGGGGTGTCACCAGCCCCGCCCCGCAAGTGCCATGCGCAACCCGTCGGCCGTCGCCGCCGCCAATCCGATCAGGACCATGGATCGTGGCTTGAACTCGAAGGCCAGCAGTTCCACGCCGAAGAGCGTGGCGGCCACCGGCGTCCCGAAGACCGCGCTCATTCCAGCCGCCGACCCGGCGACCAACAGCGCGCGCCGCTCGGCCGCGGTGAGACGGAAGAGCTGCCCGACCACGGAACCGAACGCACCGCCCGTCAGGATGATGGGCCCCTCCGCGCCGAAAGGTCCGCCCGTTCCGATGCTGATGGCGCTCGAGATCGGCTTCAGGAAGGCCAGCCTCGGCTGGACCCGGCTGCCGTTGATGAGGATCCGCTCCATCGCTTCCGGGATACCGTGCCCGCGGATCTGCTCGGACCCGAACCTCGCCATCAGCCCCACGAGGAGGCCGCCACCGACAGGGATGATGACCGCCAGCGCGCCCAGCGTGTTCGCGTTCGGCGAGACGAGGTGGAGGCTGACTCGCTGGTAGTAGAGCAGGTTGGTGAGGAGCCCGATCAGGTCGACGAGAGCGAGCGCAACGCCGGTCGCCAAGACGCCGACACCCACGGCGAGCGGCACGAGGCGCAGCAGGGCCGGGGTGGTGGTGAAATCCCCCAACACGTGCCTGCCCCCCCGTCCCGGCTGCGCAATCGACCGGCGGATCCGGCCCTTCCCCCTGTCCATCGTGACACGATGATATCGTACAACGATGCGCTTGACGAATGCCGACTACGAGGACCTTCTCGCGCTCCGGACCGGCCTGCGGCGATTTCTCCGGTGGAGCGAACAGCAGGCCGAGGAGGCGGGCCTCACGCCGGCTCAGCACCAACTCCTCTTGGCCATACGCGGCCATCCCGACCCCCGCGGGCCCACGGTGGGTGAGGTCGCCGACTATCTCCTACTGCGTCACCACAGCGCGGTGGGCCTGGTCGACCGGGCGGACGTGGCCGGACTGGTGATGCGGAGCCGGGATTCCGAGGACCACCGTGTCGTGCGCCTCTCCTTGTCCCGGACGGGCGAGAAGCGGCTCGAGGCGCTGTCCGCCGTGCACCTGGAGGAGCTCCAGCGTCTCGCCCTCAAGCTTCCCAGCGCATGGCGCGGGCTGATGCCGCACCAGCCGCTGCACGGGCTCCGGGCCGGCCCGCCCTGAGCATCCGTCGTCGCCACAGGCGAGCATGACGCGTCCAAGGCCATCAAGCCTTTGAATGGGGCGCGGTCGAGGCATGGTGGAGTGTCTGGACCGGATGGAGCACCCGCTCATGGCGACAGCGCACGCAGGCCCGCAACGGACCCTCCGTACGAGTCAGGCTGAGCCGGTGGCAGTGGCCACAGCGAGCGATCCGCAGCGCCCCGACGATCACGAGCAACGCGACGTCGGCGGCGACGAAGGTGAGCACGGCCAGTCCGACGGCCAACACGATCGCCACAACTTCTACCGCCATCGGGGCGCTCCTTCCTCCCCCACCGGCTCCAGCCCGACTCCCGCCGGGACTCGTTCTATCGTTGACCGATCGTATCGTATTACGATATGAATGTCCACCACTTCGGCAATTCATATTGCGCAAGAAGCCTCAGACCGCCCGTCCCCGCAGGGACCGGTAGCGCCGCACCAGGGCGGCCGTCGACGAGTCCTCGCCGGACAAGTCAGGCGCCGCCTCAGCGCTGAGAACCGGCGCCAGCTCCTTGGCCATGACCTTGCCGAGCTCGACGCCCCACTGGTCGAAGGAGTCGATGCCCCACACCGTCCCCTCCACGAACACGGTGTGCTCGTAGAGAGCGACCAGCTGGCCCAACACCGACGGCGTGAGCTTCGGCGCCAGCACCGTGGAGCTCGGCCGGTTCCCGGGCATCACCTTGTGCGGCACGAGCTCGGGTGGCGTTTCCTCGGCCGCGATCTCCTCGGCCGTCTTGCCGAAAGCGAGCGCCTTCGTCTGCGCCAGGCAATTGGCCATCAGGAGGTCCTGCTGCGTGCCGTGATCGTGGGTCGCCTCGGCGAAGGCGATGAAGTCGGCCGGGATCAGCTTCGTGCCCTGGTGGATCAACTGGTAGAAGGCGTGCTGTCCGTTCGTGCCGGGTGCGCCCCAGAAGATCTCCCCCGTCTGGCCCCACGCCGGCGAGCCGTCGAGCCGGACCGACTTTCCGTTCGACTCCATCGTCAGCTGCTGCAGATAGGCGGGAAAGCGCGCCAGCCGGTGGCTGTAGGGCAGCACCGCGTGGGTCTCGGCCCCGAAGAAGTTGTTGTACCAGATGTTGAGCATCCCCTGGATCACCGGCAGGTTCGACTCCAGAGGGGCCGTGCGGAAGTGCTCGTCCATCGCGTGGAACCCGGCGAGCATGGTGTCGAAGGCGTCCGGCCCGATGGCGACCATGAGCGAGAACCCGATCGCGGAGTCGTACGAGTAGCGGCCGCCCACCCAATCCCAGAACTCGAGCATGTTCGCCGGGTCGATCCCGAATTCGGCCACACCCTTGGCGTTGGTGGACACCGCGACGAAGTGTTTCGCCACCGCACCCTCGTCGGCGGCCTCGCCGAGCCCCGCCAACAGCCACTCGCGTGCTGCGGCGGCGTTCGTCAGCGTCTCGAGCGTGGTGAACGTTTTGGAGCTCACCACGAAGAGGGTGGCCGCCGGGTCCAGATCGTGGGTCGCTGCGTAGAGGTCGACGGGATCGACGTTGGAGACGAACCGGCTGATGAGCCCCGGCTGCGCCTCGTCGGCCAGCGCCTCGGTCGCCATGGCCGGTCCCAGGTCGGACCCGCCGATCCCGATGTTCACGACCGCACGGATGCGCTCGCCCGTGGCGCCGGTCCACGCGCCGCTGCGGATCCGCTCGGCCAACTCCCCCATCTTGTCCAGCACGGCGTGGACGTCGGCCGTCACGTCCTGCCCGTCCACCGTCAGGGGCTCGTCCTTGGGCATGCGCAGCGCCACGTGCAGGACGGCACGGTCTTCGGTGGTGTTGATGTGCTCCCCGGCGAACATCGCGTCGCGCTTGGCCTCCACGCCCGCTGCCCGCGCCACGTCGAACAACAACCGCAATGTCTCGCCCGTGACCCGTTGCTTGGAATAGTCCAGGCTGAGGTCGGCGGCCCCGGCGGTGAGGCGTTCCCCTCGGCCGGGGTCGGAGGCGAAGAGCTCGCGCAACCGCAGGAGACGTCCTTCCGTGTCGTAGTGAGTCCGAAGGGCACGCCACTGGGGGCGACGAGATGAGGTCCATGGGACGAATCTAGGTGGCAGGACGGGCAGCGACGTCGGGGCCTTCGCCCTGACCGAGGAACTCCAACATCGCGGGGAACGCGGCTGCATCCTGCAGGAAGAAGACATGGCCGCCGTCGAAGAGTTCGAGGCGCGCCCCCGGGATGGCCTGCGCCAGGAACTCGCTGTTGCCCGGCGGCGCGATTCCGTCGAAGCGACCGGCGCAGACGAGCGTCGGGCAGCGGACACCACCCAGCCGATCCGACGTGTCGTGGTGCGCTCGTGCCTCGAGTTGCAACAAGAGTCCGTTGGGCCCCTCCGAGTCAGCCCGGCCACCGTCTTGGAAGAGCTGGAACCTCTCCGCCATCATCCGCACCGTGTCGGGGTTCGCCGCCTGCCAGGCCGCGTCCCAGCGCGTGTCGAGCAACTGCAGCCGCCGCGCCAGGCCAGTCTCCGCAGGAAGGTCCACCAGCTGGTGCAGCGGATAGGAGGCGCCGCCGGCGCCCCCCGCCGAGGTGCAGGCCAGCACCAGGCGCCGCACCCGCGACGGGTGACGAAGGGCCAGCTCCTGGGCCACCATGCCCCCGAAGGAGACGCCGAGGACGAGGCACGCGTCCCACCCCACCGCCTGGAGCAGCGCTGCCGCGTCGTCGCCGTACTCAGCCATGGCGTACGGGCCGGCGGGCACGGCGGACTGGCCCAGACCGCGCTGGTCGTACTGCAACAGCTCGAATCCTTCGAACGACGGCCCCTCCGTCAGCCGGCCCGTGCGACGCAGGTCGGCGCCGGTGCCCGAGATGAAGAGCAGCTGCTCTCCCGCCCCCCGCAGCTCGTAGTAGAGCGAGACGCCGTTGGCCAGAGCGAAGGGCATCGTCCCGACTACGACCCTGAGCAGGCTCCGACGAGACGCCCGCTCAGCGCAGCGCCAGCTGGCCCGGCGCCAAGGGTGCCGGCAGAGACGTCGTGCCCATCAGCCAACGGTCGACCGCGGCGGCGCAGGAGCGTCCCTCGGCGATCGCCCACACAATCAGGCTCTGGCCGCGCGTCTGGTCGCCGCAGACGAACACGCCGTCGACGTTGGTCGCCCAGTTCGCATCGGCCACCACGGTGCCCCGCGGCCCGACCTCCACGCCGAGCTCGGCCACTACGCCCCGCCGCTCCGTCCCGAGAAACCCCAGGGCGAGCAGCACCAGCTCGCACTCCAGCTCGAAGGCGGTACCCGGCACCTCCTCGAACACCGGAGGGCCGCCCTCCTCCACGCGCATCTCCACCTGATGCCCCCGCAGCGCCCGCACCGACCCGGATCCGTCGTCGACGAACTCGGCGGTGGTCACGGAGAACAGGCGCTCGCCGCCCTCCTCGTGCGCCGAGGATGTGCGCAGGATGAGCGGCCATTGCGGCCATGGGTTCTCCGTCGCCCGCTCCAGCGGAGGCTCCGCCATGATCTCGAGCTGGTGCACCGAGGCGGCTCCCTGCCGGTGCGCCGTGCCCAGGCAGTCGGCCCCTGTGTCGCCGCCGCCGATGATGACGACCCGCTTCCCCTTCGCGCTGATCGGCGACGCCGGGAGAACGCCTTCGCGCACCAGGTTCGATGGCTTCAGGTACTCCATGGCCAGGTGGACACCGTCGAGCTCGCGCCCGGGAACCGGCAGGTCCCGGGGCAGTGTCGCCCCGCCCGCCAACACGACCGCGTCGAATTCGGCCCGCACGTCCGCCGCTGGCTTCACGCGCACTTCGGAAGCGCACGCCGCCCCCACCGCACGCACCTCACCCGGCTCCCGCGTGCCGGCGCGGGACGCGGCTTCCTGGTCGCCCCCCACCGACGTCCAGCACACGAAGGTGACGCCCTCCGCCTCCATCTGGGCCAGGCGCCGGTCCACCACGGCCTTCTCCATCTTGAACTCGGGGATGCCGTAGCGGAGCAAGCCGCCCGGCCGCTCACCCCGCTCGAACACGGTCACCGCGTGGCCCGCCCGTGTGAGCTGTTGCGCCGCCGCCAGGCCGGCCGGCCCAGAGCCCACCACGGCCACGGTCTTTCCGGTGCGCACCGATGGCACCTGCGGCGTGACCCAGCCCTCCGTCCAGGCCCGCTCGACGATCTCGTACTCGATCCGCTCAATCGTCACCGGGTCTTCGTTGATGCCGAGCACGCACGAGGCCTCGCAGGGCGCGGGGCACAGCCGCCCCGTGAACTCCGGGAAATTGTCGGTCGTGTGCAGCCGCTCCATGGCCTCGGGCCAGTCGTCTCGGTAGACGAGGTCGTTCCACTCGGGGATGAGGTTCCCGAGTGGGCAGCCGTCGTGGCAGAACGGGATGCCGCAGTCCATGCACCGGGCGCCCTGTTTCTTGGTCGCTTCCTCGCCGAAGGGCTCGTACACCTCGCGCCAGTCGCGCACGCGGACCGACACCGGCCGCCGGCGCGGCAGCGAGCGCCCGAATTCCATGAAGCCGGTGGGCTTACCCATGGTCGTCACCCATGGTCATCAGTCGTCACCCATGGGCGGCCTCCATCACGGCCTCGTCCACCGACCGCCCTTCCGCCTCCGCGAGACGGGTCGCCTCCATGATGCGGCGGTAGTCCCGCGGCATGACCTTCACGAACTCACGCACCTCGACGTCCCACGACTCGAGCAGCCGCGCCGACACGGCGGATTTCGTCTCCGCGCCGTGGCGCTCCACCAGGGACCGGACCAACCCGACGTCGGACTCTGCCAGCGGCTCCACGTCCACCATCTCGAGGTTGACCCGCTGGGCGAACGTCCGGGCAGGGTCGTAGACGTAGGCGACGCCGCCCGACATGCCGGCGGCGAAGTTCCGCCCCGTCGGCCCCAGCACGACGACCAGCCCGCCCGTCATGTACTCGCAGCCGTGGTCCCCCACCCCCTCGACGACGGCGGTGGCGCCCGAGTTGCGCACGCAGAAGCGCTCCCCCACCTGACCCCGGATGAAGACCTCGCCTCCCGTGGCGCCGTAGAGGATGACGTTGCCCGCGATGATCTGCTCCTCGGCGGCGAAGGGCGACCCCACCGGCGGCCGCACCACCAGCCGCCCCCCGGACAGGCCCTTGCCGAAGTAGTCGTTGGCGTCCCCGTACAGCCGCATCGTCACGCCGCGCGGCACGAACGCGCCGAAGCTCTGCCCCGCCGACCCGGTGAACGTCAGTCGGATCGTGTCGTCGGGCAGCCCCGCCGCGCCGTGGCGCCGGCTGATCTCGGACCCGAGCAGCGTCCCCACCGTGCGGTCCACGTTGTTGATCGGCACCTCCGCCACCACCGGCGTCCCGTCGCGCAGCGCCGGCTCACAGGCGGACAGGAACCAGTGGTCGAGCGCCTTCTCCAGCCCGTGGTCCTGCAGCCGGGTCTGGCGGCGGTCCATGGTTTCGGGCACGTCCGGCTGGGCCAGGACCGAGGACAGGTCCAGGCCGGCCGCCTTCCAGTGCGCCACCGCGCCCTCCACGTCAAGCAGGTCGACCCGCCCGATCGCCTCGTCCAGCGAACGCAAGCCCAATGAGGCCAACAGCTCGCGCACCTCCTCCGCGATGTACTCGAAGAAGGTCTCGACGAACTCGGGCTTCCCGTTGAACTTCGCCCGCAGTGCCGGCGTCTGGGTGGCAATGCCGACCGGGCAGGTGTCGAGGTGGCAGACCCGCATCATGATGCAGCCGGACACGACCAGCGGCGCCGACGCGAAGCCGAACTCCTCCGCGCCCAGCAGCGCGCCGACCACGACGTCCCGGCCGGTCTTCAGCTGCCCGTCCACCTGGACGACGATGCGGTCGCGCAGGCCGTTGGCCAGCAGCGTCTGCTGCGTCTCGGCCAGGCCGATCTCCCAGGGGATCCCTGCATGCTTGAGCGACGTCAGGGGCGCCGCGCCGGTGCCGCCGTCGTGGCCCGAGATCAGGACCACGTCGGAGTGCGCCTTGGCCACCCCGGCGGCGACCGTCCCCACCCCGACCTCGGCCACCAGCTTCACGTGCACCCGCGCCCGTGGGTTCGAGGACTTGAGGTCGTGGATCAGCTGCGCAATGTCCTCAATGGAGTAGATGTCGTGGTGCGGCGGCGGTGAGATCAGCCCCACCCCCGGCGTCGAGCTCCGCGTCCGGGCGATCCAGGGGAACACCTTCTTGCCGGGCAGCTGGCCGCCCTCACCCGGCTTGGCGCCCTGGGCGATCTTGATCTGCAGGTCGTCCGCGTTGACCAGGTACTCGCCCGTCACCCCGAAGCGGCCCGACGCCACCTGCTTAATGGCCGAGCGCCGGAGGTCGCCGTTGGCGTCCGGGGTGTAGCGATCCGCGTCCTCGCCGCCCTCGCCCGTGTTGGAACGCCCGCCGATGCGGTTCATCGCGATGGCCAGCGTCTCGTGTGCCTCGGCCGAGATGGAGCCGTACGACATGGCGCCCGTCGAGAAGCGGGACATGATCGACTCGATGGGCTCCACTTCCTCCAACGGAAGAGCGCCGCCCGACGCCGGCCGGAGCCGCAGCAGCCCGCGCAGCGTCCCCAGCTGTTCGCTCTGGTCGTCGACCGCTGACGTGTACTCCTTGAAGATCGAGTAGCGCTTCGCCCGCGTCGCGTGCTGCAGCTTGAACACCGTCTTGGGGTTGAAGAGGTGGAACTCACCCTCCCGGCGCCACTGGTACTCGCCTCCAACCTCGAGCTCGCGGTGCGCACGCTCGGTCGGCCGCGGCTCGTGGGCCTGGCGGTGCCGGGCCGCCACCTCGGCCGCCAGCACCGACAATCCGACGCCGCCAATGCGCGACGAGGTGCCGGTGAAGTACTCGTCGACCAGCGCGGCGTCCAGGCCGATCGCCTCGAAGACCTGGGCGCCCGTGTAGGACGCCACCGTCGAGATCCCCATCTTCGACATCACCTTGAGCACGCCCTTGCACGACGCCTTGATGTAGTTGCGGCGGGCCTGGCGCGGCGACACACCCTCGAGCAGCCCCTCCGAGATCATGTCGTCGATAGTGTCCAGCGCCAGGTACGGGTTCACGGCGGCGGCGCCGAACCCGATGAGGAGGGCCATGTGGTGCACCTCGCGGGCGTCCCCGGTCTCGATCACCAGCCCGACCTTGGTGCGCGCCTTCTCCCGCACCAGGTGGTGGTGCACCGCCGCCGTCAGGAGCAACGACGGGATGGGTGCCCACTCGGCCGTCGAGTTGCGGTCGGACAGCACGATGAGGTTGGCGCCCTCTGCGATGGCGTCGGAGACCCGCCGGCGCACGTCGTCGATGGCGCGGCGCAGCGCCTCTCCGCCTGCTGCGGTCGGGGCTCCCGCCGTCCCCGCCCGCCCGACCTCGAACAGCCCATCGATGGCGAACGCCTTGAACCCCGGCGTCTCGCCGTTCTCGTTGACGTACATCAGCTTGGCCAGGTCGTCGCGGTCGATCACCGGCAGCGGGAGCAGGATCTGGCGGCACGACCCGCAGCGCGCGTCGAGCAGGTTGGCCTCGGGCCCGATTGTCGCCGACAGCGAGGTCACCAGCTCCTCGCGGATGGCGTCGAGGGGCGGGTTCGTCACCTGCGCGAAGAGCTGGGTGAAGTAGTCGTACAAGAGCCGTGACCGGTCCGACAACACCGCGATGGCGGCGTCGGAGCCCATCGACCCGAGCGGTTCGGCCCCCGTCCGGGCCATCGGCGCCAGGATGATGCGCAGCTCCTCGTTCGTGTAGCCGAAGAGCCGCTGCTGGGTCACCACGTTGCCGTGCTGCGGGGTGAGCATGGTCCGCGCCGGCAGTTCCTCCAGCCGCACCTGGTCCGCGGCCAACCACTCGCTGTAGGGGTGCTCCGCGGCCAGCTCGGCCTTGATCTCCTCGTCCTCGACGACACGGCCCTGCGCGGTGTCGACCAGGAACATGCGGCCCGGCTGCAGTCGGCCCTTGCGCACGACGCGTTCGGGTGCGATGTCCAGCACGCCCACCTCGCTGGCCAGCACCACCAGACCGTCGTCGGTCACCCAGTAACGCGCCGGCCGGAGGCCGTTGCGGTCGAGCACGGCGCCGACCACGGTGCCGTCCGTGAACGCGACGGCGGCGGGGCCGTCCCAGGGCTCCATGAGCGAGGCGTGGTAGCGGTAGAAGGCGCGCCGCGCCGGGTCCATGGTGGCGTGGTTCTCCCAGGCCTCGGGGATCATCATCAGGACCGAGTGGGCCAGCGAGCGCCCGCCGAGATGCAGCAGCTCGAGCACCTCGTCGAAGCTGGCCGAGTCGCTCGCGCCCGGGGTGCACACCGGGTAAAGGCGCTCGATGTCGCCCTCTATCAGCGGCGTCTCGAGCAGCGCCTCCCGGGCCCGCATCCAGTTGCGGTTGCCGGCCAACGTGTTGATCTCACCGTTGTGGCAGAGATAGCGGTACGGGTGGGCCAGCGGCCAGCTGGGGAACGTATTGGTGGAGAAGCGGGAGTGCACCAGCACCAGCCCCGACTCGAAGGAAGGGTCGCGCAGGTCGGGGTAGAATTCGCGCAGCTGCTCCGAGGTGAGCATGCCTTTGTAGACGATCGTCCGCGCGGAGAGCGACGGGAAGTACAGGCCGTCGACGACGTGCTCGGCCCGCTTGCGCAGCACGAACGCCCGGCGCTCCAGGGCCATGGTGTCCGCCCCCGGCGCTGACGGGGCGAGGAACACCTGTTCGATCAGCGGCATCGCCCCCAGCGCAGTGGCACCGAGCCCTTCGGGCTCGGTGGGCACGCGGCGCCAGCCGAGCACCGACAGCCCCTCCTCGGCCGCCAACTGCTGCACCGTGCTGCGGGCCTTGTCGGCGTCGTCCGCGTCGAGGGGAAGGAAGGCCAGGCCGACCGCGTACCCGCCGGCCCCGGGCAACGAGAACCCCGCTGCCTCCGCCGCGCCGGCCAGGAACCGGTGCGGAACCTGCACGAGGACCCCGGCCCCGTCCCCCGTCGCCACCTCGGCACCGGACGCGCCACGGTGCGCGAGCCGTTCCAGGACGGTGAGGCCCTTGTCCACGATGTCGTGGTCGGCCCGGCCGTGGAGGTCCGCGACCATGCCGACACCGCAGGCGTCGTGCTCGTATGCCGAGTCGTAGAGGCCAACGGCCATCGGCGTCCTTCCGGGTCGAGGGAGATGTGCGGTAACCGGGACGACGCTGGCCCGACGTGGAGAGGCCAGGATACACGACGGCCCTCGTAGGCTTGGACCCATGGCCTCTCGTGTCCACGTCGTGGGGGGCGGCGTGATCGGCCTCGCCTGCGCCTGGGCGTTGTCCCGCAACGGGCATGAAGTGACGGTCGTCGCGCCGCAGCCCGGGCGTGACGGCGCCTCGTGGGTGGCCGCCGGGATGCTGGCCCCCGTGACCGAAGCACAGTTCGGGGAGGCACCGCTCACCCGGCTTCTTCTCGAGGGTGCGCGACGCTGGCCGGCGTTCGTCGCGAACCTCGAAGCCGCGTCCGGCCTGAGCGTCGGCTACGACCGCGCCGGCACGGTCACGGTCGCCCTCGATGCGTCCGACCGCGCCTTCCTCGACGACCTCCTCGCCTACCAGCACTCGCTCGGCCTGGCCGCTCTCCGGCGCAGCGCGTCGGAGTGCCGGCGCCTCGTCCCCGCCCTCAGCCCCGCCCTCCGCGGTGGCATCGAGGTTCCGGGGGACCATTCGGTCGACAACCGCGCCCTGCTGGCCGCGCTGGCCGGGGCCTGCACGGCTGCCGGCGTCTCCGTTGTCAACGCCGCGGTCAGGGAGGTCGTCCCCGGTCCCGGTCTCGTCCTGTCGGACGGCCACCGCGTCGGTGCCGAGCATGTCGTCCTGGCGGCCGGGACCGGCTTGCCTTCCATCGGCGGCCTCGCCGGCGCCGGGCTCCCCGCGGTGCGGCCGGTCAAAGGGCACGTCCTGCGCCTCGGGCCTCCGGCGCGCGCGTCCGCCGGCGCGACGGGCCGCGCGCTGCCCCGCACCGTGCGCGGGCTGGTGCGCGGGCGCTCCGTCTACCTCGTCCCGCGTCCTGACGGGTCGCTCGTCGTGGGGGCCACCGTGGAAGAGCGGGGCACGGACACGACGGTCCAGGCGGGCGCCGTGCACGAATTGCTCTGCGACGCGCGGGCGATCGTCCCCGGCGTCGACGAGCTCGGGCTCCTCGAAGTCTCGACCGGGCTGCGTCCGGCCACCGCGGACAACACGCCCTGCGTCGGGTGGACCGCCCTCGACGGAGTCGCCGTCGCGACCGGGCACTACCGCAACGGCATCCTCCTGGCGCCGCTCACCGCGGTGTCCCTCGCGGACCTGTTGGGCGGGAGGCCCGTGCCGCCCGTGGTCGAGGCCCTCCGCCCCGCGGTGGCGTCGGCATGACCGACGTGGCCGAGGTCGCGGTCACGCTCAACGGCGAGCCGGCCCGCGTCGCCGTGGGCAGCACCGTGGCCGACCTCGTGCGGGGCCTGCTCGAGGACGCCGACCCCAAGGGCGTCGCGGTCGCGGTCGACCGCTGCGTCATTCCGCGCTCGGAGTGGGCCGGCACACCCGTGCCGCCCGGCGCGCTGGTGGAGGTGGTGGGCGCCGCCGCAGGTGGGTGAGGATGCGTGGCCGTGCCCGGGGCGCGGTGCCACAATCACGTGATGCCCGCTCGCCGCCCCGGCCCCACCGCGTTCGTGCTGGCGGGGGGCGGGACCAAGGGCGCCTTCGAGGTAGGCGCACTCCAGTACCCGGTTGAGGTGGAGGGGATCGCGCCGGACATCGTCACCGCGACTTCAGCCGGTGCCATCACCGCGGTCGTGCTGGCCCAGGCCCGGACCCGCGCCGAGTTCGCCCAGCGCGTCCGGGAGATAGAGGACGACGTGCTGGCCATGACCACCATGGAGCAGGTGTTCGGCAAACAAGGTTGGCTCGCCGCGCTCGACGGCACCCGGCTCGGCCGCGAGATCCAACACGAGTTCACCGAGGGCACACGCCCACCCTTTCCCCTCACGACCGCCACCACGAGGCCCGGGCACGAGCCCGTCCCCCGCGCCTCGTCCGACCGCCGCGAGCGCCGCCTCGCGCGCAAGGCGCGCCGCCGGCGCCAACGCCATGTCCTGCGGCTCCTGGCCGGCGCCGGTTTCCGGTTGCCGCGGGTGCGCCGCCAGCTCCGAGCGAGCGGCAGCGCCGTCCTGAACCTGGAGCCACTGACCCTCGCGCTCCGCGAGGGGCGGCACGGCATCCGCCCCGTCGATCCGGCGCTCGTCGCCCGGCCCGGGCTCCAGCTCCGGCTGGCGGTGACGGCGCTGCGTGCCGGCGTCCTCCGCTACGTCACCGAGGACGGCTCGCTGGTCGAGGCCGACGCGCGCACGCCCGCGCCTCCCGAGGCCGCGGGTCCGGTCGACCTCGTCGACGCCGCGATCGCGTCGGCCAGCGTGCCCATGGTGTTCCCGCCCCGCCCCCTGGCCGACGACGACTACGTCGACGGCGGTGTGATCGAGATCATCCCGGTACGGGCGGCAGCCGCGCTGGGCGCCAGGCGCATCATCGCCGTCGTGGCCCTGCCGCTCGCCCTCGCCCGCGACGAGCGCGACTACGCCGAGGCGCCGGCCGGCTACATCGGCTTGCGCGCCATGGGGATGATCGGCGTGGCCGACCGCCAGCTGTCTAACCTCGACGCCCCGTTGCCCGACGGGGTCACACTCACGACCATCGACCCCATGGTGGACGTCGTCGGCCTCTTCGAGGTCCAGCCGGGCCTCCTGCGCATCAACAAGGACTACGGCTGGCTGCGCGCGGCGGACCTCCTGGCGGAAGGCGACGGCGATGCCGCCCTCCTGGCGGATGTCGCCCAGGGCACCCACACGCTGGTCGAGGCCCGCCGGGAGGCCTGGCTCCTGGAGGACGCGCTGTGGGCCAACGCCAAGCCCGACGGGACCGAGCCGGGCACACTGGCCTTGATCCGAGAGTACAAGGCGCGCGTCCGCGACCTGGTGGACCGCCGCAAGCAACTGGGCTTCTCCGTGCCCGACGGCTGCGAGGCGTGGTGGACGGAGTACGAAGCGCACACGGCCGAGCGGCCGGCGCACCTGCCGTCCCGGCCGGGCCCCCTGCCCAACACCTGATTGGGGCCGGGCCGCCCGAGAGACGAGTGAGGCGGCGCGGCAGCCGCGGCCCGTCAGACCGTGGGGCCTCCCAGCCAGCCCCGGCGGTAGAAGAGCACGACGAGGAACACGGCGGCGGCCAGCTCCAGGCCGATCGCAAGGACCCAGAACGCCCACGTCGCCGCGATGAAGCGGACCATCAGTGCGAAGTTCTGACCGAAGAACCCGGTGAGGAAGCTGAGGGGCAGGAAGATGGTGGCGATGATCGTCAGCTGCTTCATGACGACGTTCAGGCGGTTCGACACCGTGGACAGGTGGGTGTCCATCACGCTGGTCAGCAGATCGCGGTAGTTGTCCACTTGGTCCGAAACCCGGATCAGGTGGTCGTAGAGATCACGGAAGTACCGCGAGGACTCGTCGGTCAGGCCGGGGACATCGGTCATGCCGGTGGCGATGCCCGCCATCATGTCCCGCTGGGGCGCGATCACTTTGCGCATGTCCATGAGCGTCCGCTTCATACCGAAGAGCTCGCCGAGTTGCGCCTCGGTCGGGGCCTTGAGGATGTCGTCCTCCAGTGCGTCGATCTGGTCGTCGAACTTGGAGAGGAACGGGAAGAACGTATCGGCGAGGGCACTCAGCACGCGGTACACGATCACGATCTGGGGTGACGCCGAACCGCTGGCGGGGTGGAGATCCAGCGACTCCCGCACCTCGGCCAGCGCCCGGCCTTCGCCCCGGTGCACGGTCACCACGTAGCGGTCGGTCCAGAAGCAGTGCACCTCGGCGTTGCCCCTCCCCTCCGGGTCGGCGCCGCGGGCCACCAGGTACATGAAGGTGCCGTAGTCGTCGACGCGGGGCCGCTGGTTGAAGCGCTCGGCCGACTGGACGGCCAGGTGGTGGAAACCGAAGTGCACGCTCAGGAGCTCGCTCACCGATCCGTCCCCAGGTGTGTCCGTGAGGTCGAGCCAGAAGAAATCCGTGCCCGCCAATGCCGCCAGCACGTTCTCGTTGGTGGCGGGTGCGTCGGCCCCACCCTGGCGCAGCGTGCCCTGCACCGCTCCAGTCTCACCGCCGGGGCGGGCATGTGGTGGGATGCTGCGGTCGTTCAGCGCACGCGGGCCGGGTCGAACTCCTTCGGCGCCGGCACGTCATCGGCCGGGAGGTCGCGCCTCGCCATCGCGTGGGCGAGGACGCGGCCGGAATACGGCCCTTGCAACAGGCCGTTGGCGCCGTGCCCGGTGGCGACCCAGGCGTTCGACCACCCGGGCAGGCGTCCCACGAGAGCCCGGTCGTCGGCCGACATGGGACGCAGGCCCACGCGGGTCTCCCGGTACTCGGCGCCGGCCAGGCCCGGCGCGACGGCCAGCCCCTCGCGCAACAGCTCCGAGACCCCCGCTGCGGTCGCCGTCGTCGAGAAACCCGCGCTGCTCTCGAAGGTGCCCCCGCAGGCCACCCGGCCGCCGGGCCAGGGGACGAGGTAGTGCGTGAGCAGCGGCTGCACGATGGGCCAGACGCCCGTGTGCCCATCCACGCCGAGATGCACGATCTGGCCCTTGGTCGGGCCGACGGGCAGCGCGGATCCGAGCCACTCCCCCATCGCCGCGCTCCAGGCGCCGCCGGCGACGGCCAGCGCGTCGCACGCCAGCGCGTCCCGACCCTCCATCCGCAAGGAGGAGACGCGCCGGAGGCCCTCGGAGCCGGCCTGCTCGCCGACGCCCTCGGCGCGCCCGACCACGAACACGACGCCCCGGGCGAGACAGCCTTCCCGCAGGGCTGCGGCCATGCCGCGCCCATCGACCCGCGCGGCGCCCGGCGCATGCAGCACGCGGTGGACCCGTCCGAGCGGTGGGAAGAGCGCCACGGCGTCGCCGGGACCGATCTCGGCCACCTCTCCCGGGGAGCGCCGCAGTGTCATGTCGGCGAAGGGGGCGAACCACTCGTTCTCGTGCGCGCGCAGGATCACCGAGAGCGACCCGCACCGGCCGTACCCCGCCTCCCCCACCGCCGCGCCGTCGGCCGCAAGCCGCGCCAGCAGCAGCGGGTAGTGCGCGCCGCAGTGGCGCAGAAACGGCCACAGGGCGGCGTCCGCCTCCAGGCTCGTGACCGGCGACAAGATGCCGGCACCCGCGTCGGTGGCTCGGCCCGCGTGCCCGGCGTCCACCACGGCGACCGACGCACCCAAGCAGGCCAATTCGTAGGCCAGGGACAGGCCGACGATGCCGGCGCCGACCACAGCGACGTCGAGGTCCGTCCCCCCGCTCACGTCCCGCCGTTCCCCGGGGCGGCACAATGACGGTCGTGGAGCGCCTGCGGACCCCCGACGCGCGTTTCGCTGGTCTGCCCCGGTTCCCCTTCACGCCTCGGTACGTCGAACTGCCCGACGGGCTGCGCATGCACTACGTGGATGAAGGCCCCCGCGAGGCCGAGACGGTGCTGTTGCTGCACGGCCAGCCCACGTGGTCGTACCTGTACCGCACCGTAGTGGCGCGCCTGGCCGCCCTCGGGCTGCGCGCCGTCGCGCCGGATCTGGTCGGTTTCGGCCGCTCCGACAAGCCCGCCGCACGCACGGCCCACACCGTGCGCGCGCACGTGGACTGGCTGGCCGGCTTCGTCCACGGCACCGGCCTCGACGGCGTCACGCTGGTAGTGCAGGACTGGGGCGGCCCGTTCGGGTTGGGGCTCCTGGCGGTCGAGCCCGGGCGCTTCCGCCGGGTCGTCGCCGCCAACACCGCGCTCCACACCGCCGGCACGGAACTGGCCGGACGTCTGGCCTGGGCGTGCCATACCGGAGACGACGGGGCCATGACGGTAGAGCCGGCGCTGCTCGACTACCAGCGGCTGACCCAGGAGCTCACGCCCTTCCGCCCCAGCCTGTTTGTCCAGGGAGCCACCGCGTCGGCTCCTCCACACGACGTCCTGGCGGGGTACGACGCGCCCTTCCCCCGCGAGGAGTTCTGCGCGGGGCCGCGCCAGCTGCCTCTGCTCATGGGCCTCACGCCCTCGAGCGTCTGCGCACGACTGAACGCGCAGACCATGAACGTGCTCTCGCGCTTCGCTCGTCCCTTCCTCACCGCGTTCTCCGACGGAGACGCGGCCACCGCCGGCTGGGCCGAGGTGCTGCAGCGCCATGTCCCTGGCGCCCGGGGTCTGCGACACCCCACGATCGCGGGCGCCGGCCACTTCCTCCAGGAAGACCGCGGCCACGCGCTCGCCGACGTGATCGCCGGCTTCGTCGGTTCGACGCCTTCGCACGGTTAAGAGGACGGGGCCGCCTCTCCGGACGCCGGGGCGTCGGACCCAGGTGCGGAGAGGGCGTCCGGCTCGGGCGCGCCGGTGCCCAGCTGCGCCTTGAGGGCCGCCAGCTCGTTGTCCACCTGGGCGTCGCTGCCGACCTGGTCGAGCTCCTTTTGGATGTCGTCGTTGCCGCCGCCGACGTCCTCGAGCACGCCGGACTCCAGTAGCTCGTCGAGCGCGCCGGAGCGCGCCTGCATGGTGGAGATCTTGTCCTGGGCCCTCTGCAACGCGGCGCCCGAGTCGTTGAACGACTTGGAGATCCCGGCCGTGCTCTCGTCGACTTCGGTGACCGCCTTGGCGGCGGTGTACTGCGCCTTGAGCGTCTCCTTCTGGGTCCGGAACTGGTTGACCCGCTGTCTGCAGGGCGTTGAGCGTCGCGGTGAGCTTGGTCTCCTCGTCGTCAAGCTGCTTGCGCTGCGGCTCCATCTCGTCGATCTGCTGCTGCGCCGCCGCCTTGCGGCTCAGCGCCTCCCGGGCCAGATCCTCCCGGTTCGCGGCAAGCGCCTGCTTCGCTTGGTCCTGCAGGTGGTCGATGCTGTGCTGGAGCTGCTCCTCCTGCAGCTCGAGCCGCTTCTTCGACCCGGCCAGGTCGACGAGGGCCCGGCGCACCTGCGTGATCTGCTCGAGCATCTTCTCGTAGGAGAGGTCGAGCATTTCGTCCGGCTTCTCGGCGGCGTCGAGTGCCTTGTTCGTCTTGGCCTGCACGATGTCGTGTGCCCGCTGGAAGATGCCCATGCTGCCTCCCTGGTCGGTGACTGGCTCCACCATAGAGGCGAACGCCGGCCCACGGCGCCCGCCAGTCGGCGCTTACGAGGAGGTCCCGGACGCCAGGAGCCCCTCGACGACCGCGCTCTTCGCGTGGGTGTAGCCGACGCGGTCATGGGCGTACCGGTGTGCCAGGACACGTTTCTCGGACTGGTACCGGTCGCGGGCGGCGGGGTCCTCGAGCAGGAGTCGGCGGAAGCGCAGATACGAGCGCCATTCCGGGCTGTCCATCCCGACGACGTGCACGTGCGCCGTGCGGAACCCCCCGCGGCCCCGGACGAACAAGAGGCCACCCTGCTCGCGCTTGTCGCCCTCGTAGGTGTACTCGGCCCCGGCACAAAGACGCGTCACCACGTCGTCGACCGCCATGTCGTGGTCCACTGCGGCCGCAATATCGAGGATGGGCTTCGCCTCCATGCCCGGCACCGATGTGCTCCCTACGTGCACGACGTCGCACCGCCGCGTCGCCGAGGAGGCGGGCCACGGCCTCACACTCCTGGCGGCCCAGGGGGATCCAGTGCGGATCGTGCGGGAAGAGCCGGACCTCGTTCTTGTCGAGCCCCAACTGGACCAGGGCCCGCCCCTTTCTTTCCGCTCCGTTCCCCGTCAGCGACCAGCGAAATGTAACCATCCGTACGGGCCGGGCGGCGTCAGGATCCCGAGGCGGCGATGATCTCCCCGTTGAGGTGTATGCCCGATACGTCCCCGTCGTTGGGCGCGTCGCCGAAGGGCGTGACCTTGCCCAGCGCCGTCGAGACCCAGTACCCGCCGCCGTCGGAGGTGGCGAAGATGGTGGCCGCCGGATCGACACCGCCGGCCGAACCGGGCGGCAGTCCTCCCAAGGCGGCGGCGTCCCCGTAGGCGAACACCTGCCCGGCCGCGTCCAGGATCCAGTAACCCTGCCCGTCGGCCGTGGCCACGGCGGAGGTGATGAGCGAGCCCTGCGGGCCGGGCGCGCCGTGGTTGGTCGCGTCCCCGAAGGCGTACACGGCGCCGGTCGAGGTCATGACCCAGTAGCCGTGGCCGGTCTTGTCGGGCACCACGGCGACGGCGGCGCCGCTGCAGCCGCCGATGCCGGGGCAGGAGCCCGAGAAGGTGGCATCTCCGAAGGCGAAGACCCCGCCGTCGGACGCCACCATGAAGTAGCCGCCGCCGTCGGAGGAGGGGACGATCCCGACGATGGGCGCGCGCAGGCTGTTGGCCAGGCCCGACCCGGCCGGATGGAGGCCCACGCCCGGGATGGAGCCGTAGTAGCCGGCGTCGCCGAATGCGAACGTCCCGCCGTCGGAGGCGACCAGCCAGTAACCGCCGCGGTCCGCCGTGGGCGAAATGCCGACGACCGGGCGCTGCAGCTGCAGGTTGCCCGTCGAGCCGTGGAATCCCGCCGAGCCGAAGCTGAAGAGGCCGCCGTCCGATCCAACGAGCCAATAGCCGTGCGACGGAGGCGCGGGCGGCGGTGCTGGCGGCGCTGGCGGTGATGGAGGTGACGGAGGAGGCGGCGGCGGCGCGTTGATCGTCAGCATGAATTGCTGGGTCGCCGTCGGTGCCACGCCGTTGGAGGCCTTGACGCAGATCGTGTAGTCGCCCCCCTCGCCCGGTTGCGGAGTGCCCTCGAGCGTGGCGGTCGTCCCGCCGCCGTAGACGAGCGAGATGCCGGCGGGCAGGCTTGACGGGGTACAGCCGCTGAACGCGGCGTCGGTGATGGAGGTGACGATCGGGGCGCCGGAGGTCGTCACCGTGAACGACCCGGCGCGACCCGAGTTGAAGGTGGCCGAGCTCCCGCTCGTGATGCACGGTGACGACCCCGACGCGGCGTTGTAGGTGTACTGGTCGGACGCCGATGCGGTGCTCGTGCCGGCGGGAGTGGTCACGGTGATGTCCACGGTGCCGGGGTTCACCGAGGCCGGAATGGTGGTCGTGATCTGCGACGAGTCGTAACGCATGGAGCCGATGCTGGCCACCGAGCCGAAGTCGACGATGGGCGTCACGCCGGCGTCGTAGAAGTTCGACCCGGTGATCGTGATCGTGCACGACGGCGAGGGCACCTGCGTCCCGGCTTTTGGCGACACCGAGGACACGACCGGCGGGCTCACCGGCGCGTAGGTGAACTCGTTGACCTGCGACGCGCCCGTCGAGCTCGACGAGCCAGCCCCGGTCGTGACCGTGACGACGACCTGGTCCGTCGCGGAGCCCAGCGGGTCGGCCGGCGCCTCGGCGGTGAGCTCCCCGTTCCAGTTCACGTGCACGTTGGTGGCTGCGACACCGCCGAAGAACACCTCTGGCGCCGGTGTGGCGCCGAAGTAGTTGCCCTCGATGGTGACCTGCGTCCCGGCAGCGTTGTTCGGCGACGACGCAGGGAGCACCTGGACCACGTCGGGGGCGGCGGGTGTGGACGGCGTGGGCAACGAGCTCGGCGTGACCGGATCGACCAGCGGGTCGGACGGGTCGTTCTCGTTCAGGAAGATTTGCGTGTACTGGCCGGCGCTGGTGTCGGCGTCGCCCATCACGCCCGTCGTGCTCACCGTGTTCGCCCAGTTACCCAGGATGGTGTCGCGGTGGCCCCAGCATCCGCCGCCGCCCGAAGACGTGCAGTCGCGATTGGTCCCGCCGTAGCCGTCGTTGTACATCCAGGCGTAGTCCGCGCCGAGCGGCGTGTAGTCCAGTGCGAAGTTCGACCCGCCGGAGGTGTAGCTGAAACCGGGCGGGGGCGACGGGTCGGCGTTCGCCTGGGCTCCCGCGAGTGCGGCGGTGTTGAGGCTGGCGGCGAGGCCCGAGAACTCGTTGAGGCCTCGGTCGCCTCGCTCCTCGTCGGCGATGATCAGTTGCTGCATCGGGACCAGGTCGGTCGCGTAGTTGGTCGGGAGGACGAGGGGACCGAGATCCTCGAGCGAGCGGGCGTAATTGATGTTGTGCAGCAACGAGTCGACGCAGGCCGGGGTCGTGTCGTCCACCGGGGAGGTGGTGCAGTGCGGCATGACCTGGGGCGGGACGTTCGCAGTCGGGTTGGCCGGGGGCACGACGCCGGCCGCACCGGCGCGGGTCGCGGGGCCGCCCACGAGGAGCACGGCCGAGGCTGCCAGCGCGGCCAGGCCCAGAAGTCCGCGCACGAGGAACGTGGACGTGCTCGCGGATGGCCGCTGTCTCACCTGTTCCCGCCCCCCCTCGTTCAGGAATGGATCGGCCTGGGCACGGTATCAAGCCGGGCGTTCGGGGCGGATGGGCCGGGGGACCTATTCGAGGCCCAGAGGTGGGCGAATTGTCGGCTGTTTGACGGCACCGGCGGCTGCGTCCAGACAGGTCGATTCCGACGCGCTGCCCCATGGCGGTCTCCTCCGCTTTCGAGGCGTCTTGGCAACGCTGCGCTTGGTCGGATCTCGCAAGCGGCGGAGGCACGCCCTTCATCGCATCAGGACTGCAACCATCTGGAAATCCGTCGCGGCGGAGTGAGTGAACCATGATCATTGGAGGCGGATTTACCTTCACCGTCCCGCTGCGGCATCGTCGGTCCCACCCCCACAGGCTCGTCGTTTCTCGTCGGCCACATCGTGAGGGCTTCGACTATGGCGCAAGGTTGTCCGCCCGTTGTCACGAGCAGAGCCGTCCGGCTCTACGCCAGCCGCGTGTACAAGCGCATCATCTCCCTGCGGGGCCGGCGGCCCCTGGGGAGGCGGGGTGTCACCGTCCCCTTGATGGCTCTCGGCGATGGGGCGAGAACGACCTCTGGCTGGCCTGCGACCGATGGACTCTGACATGGACGATCAGCGAGGAATTGGTGTCCGGGATCACATCCCCGCCTATTTGAAGCTGATTGCTGGAGCAGGAGTTGTCGCGACTGCGCTTCTTGTTGCGACATATGTCTTGGGTTTTCCCGGTGGAGAGCCCGCAGTGTCCACTCCAGCGTTGGCGAGCAGCAGAGCCCCCACTCCCACTTCTCTTCCTCTCACCACAACCACTCTGGCGACGGGTCCGCAGACATCTGAGCATTACGCGCCGAACGGCGACTTTTCAGGCTCTACGTATTTGCCGGGCGCCGACGGGTTCAACCTCGCGGACGTGTCGAGTAACGGCGAGACCGCAGCGTTGCCTCCAGGTGTGGAGGGACTTGTCTACCTCGGGTCTTGTGGTGGGGCCACAACGACTTTTAAGGCAACCATTGCAAGTTTTGTTGGGGACTCCAAAGTGTTCGGGTTCTATCTTATTGATGAGCCTCACATCGGTTTGTGTTCTCCGGCGAATCTCAAGGCAGAATCCGATTGGATCCATAGCGATGATCCCGGCACGAAGACCTTCATCGTGCTCCTCAATGTGTCGTCTAGCTCGGCGACGCCGAACTACTCGAATACCTATAACCCCGCAACAACAGACATCGACTTGTTCGGTGTTCCGGCATATCCGTGCCAGACGATAGTCAGAGGGTGCGCCTACTCGTGGATCCCTAAGTCGGTGGCCGCTGCGGAAACGGCTGGAGTGCCACTTGCTGACATCGTTCCGGTATACCAAGCGTTCGGCGTGGGTCCCTGGGTTCTTCCGACCGCAGCACAAGAATCCAAGATGCTGTCAGTGTGGGCTTCGTCGGTTCCCACTCCAGAATTCGATTACGCGTATTCCTGGGGTGTGCAGCCACAATTCGGTGGCCAAACCTTAAACGGGAGTCCGTCGCTCCAGTCGATATTTCTGGCTCATAACCAGAAGTAACTGCTCCACCTCGGCGACGGAACGTCCGGCCTGACGCGGAACGGGGTGCCGGCCCCGGCCCCCGCGGTGGAACGCCAGCGGGAGGCCGCCGACGGCCCGCTCGCATGGACGTCGATTCCGCGGCGGTCGGGGCTGCAGGTGCGCCGGGGGCGCTCACGGACGAGCGGACGACGGGACCTGGCTGACGACTTTGTAGGCCCGCTCGCGCACCCGATCGATGACGCCCGCACTAGTCGGCGTCGGGTCGTCACCGGCACGGGGAGGCAGGACGAAGTCCGTGTACATGACGCGACGCTCCCGCTCCACCGGCGCCTGGCTCATGTGGAGGGTG
Organism: uncultured Acidimicrobiaceae bacterium; assembly: GCA_963808355.1. Lineage (GTDB taxonomy): Bacteria > Actinomycetota > Acidimicrobiia > Acidimicrobiales > RAAP-2 > Bog-473. The sequence goes on along the minus strand of CAWEFL010000002.1, from coordinate 353,758 downwards.
CACGAGCAGTGCACCGTCACGTCGCCCGTGCGGGTCGGGAGCGCGACCGCCGGCAGCCCCCAGGACTCACGGAAGAAGGCGGGCTGCACGAGGCCCCGGTGCGAACCGGCGACGACCGCGAGTTGCCCGGAGCGTTCGTCGGCACCAGTCACCGAGATTCCGACCGTCAGGCTGCAGCAGCGGGAAGAGTGCCGCCCGAGGCTGCAGTCCTTGTGCCACGGTAGGTCGGAGATGCCCCTGACGACGCCGATCGGTTTGACCAGCGCCTCGATCCTGTTGCCGCCTTGTTCCCGCGGTACGTGACCGTCTCCGGTGAGGGCGGCGAGGCGCAAGAGCCGGTCGTCATGGAGCAAGGCCGCCGTGGTGGCGCTCTCCTCTTGGAACCGCTGCAGGCGCACCGCGTGCTGCTCTCCGTCCGCGGTGGTGGCCCACCAGGACCGGCCGTCACCGTCGAAATACCGCGGCAGGGCTGCGTCCATGTCGGCGGAGACCTGCGCCATTTCGGCGGCCGTGAAGACCCCGGTCAGGTGCACGTATCCCGCCTGTCCCAGGTAGTACGCCAGCTCGGCGGGATCCTCGTCGAACGAGAACGAGCGCTGGAGATCGAGAGCGCCGCCGTCGCGGTCGCTGAAGGTGATGGTGCCCGCAGTGTGCACCGCGCGGCCATCGAGCAGGGAGCGGAGAACCACCCACCAGTCGAGGAAGTCGCCGAGCCCGCCATCCGGCATGTCGAGCGTCCCGGCGGCCAGGAGCGTCATGGGCGTTCGGCGGTCGTGCACGATGTCGGTGATCTCGTCCTCGTCGAGGCGTACCGTGGCCTGCCCGCCGCCGCCGGCGTATACCCGGACGGCGTCGTCGTCGACCGACAGCGTCCAGGTACCGGCCGGCGTCTCGACCGTGAAGGGCCGGACGCCCAGCTCGTGTGCGCCGGGAACGGCCAGGGCCGAGCGTTCCGCGGCCAGGCCGGGCAGCGCGTTCTCGAAGAACGCCGCAACGTCGATCGTCTCGACGTCGACATCGTCGCGGGTGCGGAGGTCGATCGTCACCGTCCAGCCAGGCTAGCCACGAGGATGCCCCGCCGCAGACTCGCCGGCTCGGCAGACGACGGTTGCGTCGCCGGTCACCCCCATTGAACGTCGGCACCGACAGCCGGACCGTCTCGGCCAGGTCCCGCGGCCTGAGGACCGGGGCCGAGAGCGCGGTCCGCCACCCGTACGCGCCGTGGCTGCTCGCTTGCCGACCGATGACCCTCCCCCTGCCGGGGCACGACCGTCCGGCAAGCCGAAGGCGGTCGTCGGGACGGCGGACCCCGGCGCGGTTGCTCCTGCGGCCGGAAGAGCGGAGACGCAACCGACTACCAGCGCTCCCACTTGACGACATCGTCGAGGTGGCGGCGACCGGACGGCAGCTCAGGTCGCGTGCGCTCGCCGGGCGTGGGGTGGCCCAGGGCGATGGCACCGATGGGCCGGTAGCCCGCGGGCACGCCGAGGGCCTCCATGAGGGCCTGCTGACCCTGAAAGATCGCGAAGAACAAGGCACCCAGCCCGAGGTCGACTGCACTGAGCAGGATCAGCAGGACGCCGAAACCGGTGTCGATGTCCCAGTAGGGCGCGGGCCAGTGCTCCTCTCTCGCCAAGGGGGTGTGGGCCTTGTCGGGGAGGGCGTAGCGGTCGAGATATGCCTGCTTGTGGGCGAGCGGGACGATCACGACCGGCGTGCGGGTAAGCGCCTCGGACTGGGACTCTCCACGCCACTCCGGTCCGCTCGTCGTCTCCCAGAAGAGCCGGCGCTGGGCCGGGTCGGTCAACACGACGAAGGCGAAACCCTGGCTGTACCCGGCCGAGGGGGCGCTGGTCGCGTTGGCCATGAGCTGCTCGAGAAGGCGGCGGTCGACCGGCTCGTCCGAGAAGTCACGCACCATTCGGCGCCGTTGGACGACCTGTTGGAACTCCATTGCCGCACGGTACTTCTTCGGCACGGGACATCCCCAAGGGGCAGACTACGCGCGTGGGCGATGCAGCCATCTTCCGACTGGACGGACACGTGGCCACCATCACGTACAACCGTCCCGACGCGCTCAACGCCATCAACGGCGAAATGCGTCGTGACCTCAACGATGCCTTCATACGGTTTCGTGACGACGAAGAGGCCTGGGTGGCGATCGTCACCGGCGCGGGACGAGCCTTTTGCGCGGGCGGGGACCTCCGCGACGGAGCCGGATCCGTCGGGGAGTTCCCCGGGACGTTCTGGGAGAAGCCGACCCTCAACTCCTTCGAGAGCGGGTGGGAGATCTTCAAGCCGGTCATCGCCGCGGTCAACGGCTACTGCCTCGGGTACGGGCTGACGCTCGCCAGCTGGTGCGACTTCGTCCTGGCCAGCGACCAGGCCGAGTTCGGCCTCCCCGAAGTGCAGCTCGGCGGGCCGGCCATTGTGGCGTCCATCCGCCTGCCCCAGCGCCTCAACTGGGCCGATGCCATGGAGCTGCTGCTGACGGGAGAGCGCATCAGCGCCGAGCGAGCTCACGCCATCGGCCTCGCCTGGCGGGTGGTGCCGCACGACAGGCTCCTCGACGAGGCGCACGCACTGGCCGGACGCCTTCTCAGCGGCGCGCCGCTGGCGCAGCGCGCGATGAAGGAGATGGCCATGCGCACCCGGCACATGCCGATGCTCGAAGCCATCCGGTTCGGAGAGACCATGCGGCGAGTGGCCAGCTCGACCGCGGACGCGACCGAGGGAATGCGAGCAACCGCCGAGCGCCGGCTGCCGCGCTGGACAGGGCACTGAGTGCTCGGCGGGTCTCTGACAGCGCACACCATTCAGACCAGTCGGTACTCCCACCCCTTCTGCCAACGGAAGTCGGCATTGAGCAGGACCGACAACGGCGTGCCCTTGACCCAGTGCTCGAGACCCAGACGCGTGGCGACGTGGCCGACCACGAGCACGCGGGTGCCGTCCCAGCGCCGTCGGAGGTCGTCGAGAAACCAGCCGACCCGTGCGGCGGACTGCTGCCAGCTCTCACCGCCCGGATAGGGGGTATGGAGGAACGCCGAGCGGTCCGCGTGGACCTCACCGACCGATGCGCCGTTCAGCTCTCCGTAGTCGCATTCGCGCAGACGCCAGTCGAAGAGCACCGGGAAGTCCGGCTCCGGGAAGCCGATCTCGACGGTCTCTCGAGCCCGCGCCAAGTCAGAGCTGAACACGGCAGCGAGTCCCGATTGGTGCCGAACTCCGAGCTCCGCCGCCAATCGCCGGCCGTCGGCGGACAACCGGCCGCCGAGCCACCCGGTGGCCCTCCCGGCCGCGCTGTCTTCCGTGGGCGAATGGGTCTCGAACACAATGTCGACCGGCACGCCGTAGTGCCTATCGCATCGGCCGCCACCGAGGCACCCTGGGAGTGGTAGGAAGTCTCGGTGTCCTACACGAGCAACGGAGAGATCTCGCTGTACTACGAGACGTTCGGCGCCGGCGACGACCCAGTCCTTCTCCTCGTGAACGGGCTGGGCTCCCAGTGCATCAATTTCAAGGTCGACTTCTGCCGGAAGTTCGCCAACCAGGGCTTCCGCGTCGTCCGGTTCGACAACCGCGACGTCGGCCTGTCGAGCCACCTCGAGGGAGGTTTTCGGTACACCGTCGCAGACATGGCGGCCGACGGATTCGCCGTGCTCGACGCGGTCGGCGCTCGGGAGGCGCACATCGCCGGATGGTCGATGGGCGGCATGATCGTCCAGGCCATGGCAATCGCGCACCCCGAGCGGGTGCTGTCGATGACCTCGGTGATGTCGGCGCCCGGACCCCCCACGGGCGAGCGCGACCCCGACGTCGTCGCCGCCTTCATGGCACCGCCGGCGACGACGCGCGACGAGGCGGCGGAGCGCCATTTAGCGGGCCTACGAGCCTGGGGAAGCCCGGCTTCCTACGACGTGGAGCGCATCACCGCGGACGCGCACGCCGCCTTCGACCGCGGTTGGGACCCCGAGGGCCGGGCCCGCCAGGCGGCCGCCGTGGCGTCGTCGCCCTCCCGGGTGGACGGCCTTCGAGCTCTGCAGGTACCGACTCTCGTGGTCCACGGCGACGCCGACCGGCTGGTGCCACTGACCAGTGGTCAGGCCACAGCCGAAGCGATCCCCGGCGCGACCTTCGAGGTCATTGAGGGCATGGGTCACGACTACCCGCCCGAGCTGTGGCCCCGCCTCGTCGAGCTGGTCACCACCCACGCCCGTGAGGCGGTGGCCGCAGGCTGACCCATTCCGCACCACCGGGCTCTGCCGAGAACACCGGGGTAGCGTCATTGACGTGAGCGGCAACGTCGCCCTCCTGAAAAGGCCATAGAGCTCTACAACGCGGCGGATCTCAACGCCTTTGTCGACGAGTACACCGAGGACGCGGTTTTGATGACACCGGATGGCCGCGTGCAGGGTCGCGAGGCGATCCACGGTCAATGGTCTCGGGAGCTGACCTCCTTCCCGGACCGTACCCACACGATCGACTCCATCGTCGAAGAGGGCGACTCGATCGCCACCGGGTTCACGTGGGTCGCGACCAACACGGGTCCATGGGTCCTGCCCGACGGCACCCAGCTCCCGTCGACGGGCAAGCAGCTGACGATCAAGGGGATGGTCCTGACGGCGATGCGCGACGGGAAAATCTCCGAGCAGCATATGTACTGGGACAACCTCGATGCCGTGCAGCAAGCGGGCCTCCTGCTCGCATCGGCAAGCCACTGAAGGAAAGGCAGGGCGAGGGGCGGATACGTGCTGCGGGACGCCATCTCCTGACCAATGTTCTGCGGCGCAAGAGCTGTGCTCCACAGGAGCGGTGGGAGTTAGGACAGCCTTTCGACATAGCCAGCGGTGCCGTCGACGCGAATCTGCTGTCCGTCGCGAATACGTCCGGTCGCCCCCTCCACTCCCACAACGGCCGGTAGGCCGTACTCCCTTGCGATCACAGCACCGTGGGTCATCAAGCCTCCGACCTCGGTCACTAGACCGCTGACCGCGAGGAATGCGGGAGTCCAGCTCGGGTCGGTAAAGACGGTGACCAGAATGTCGCCCGCCTCGAGATCGGCTTGACCCAAGCCATGCACGACGCGAGCCCGTCCTTCGACCGCCCCGGCCGAGACGGGTAGACCGACCAGCGCGTCGACCGGAACATCGGCACGCCCATAGGTTCCGGTCAGGACCTCACCATCTGACGTGATCACCCGGGGGGGCCTGAGCGCCTCATGCGATCTGAATGCGGCCTTACGCTGTTGGACGAGATGGCCATCCAATCGGTTCGTCCGCACCACATCCTGAAGTTCCTCGAACCTGAGGTAGAACATGTCCTCGTTCTCGCTCAGGACGCCGGCACGCACGAGGTGCTCGGCCTCCACGAGCAGGGCTCGCTTATAGACGTAGTACCGGCTGACCATCCCGTACTTCGGATACTCCCGATACCCGATGAAGGTCCGGACCCGATCGATCTTCTGCTTGGTTTCGTCGGCCTTGGACTCGCCGTCTGGCAATTGGCGCAGGCGCGCTAGTAGTTCCTGCTCCTTTTCCCAAGCCTGCCGCCGGCCTTGCTCGAACCGACGCTTTCCGGCACCTGGCTCCGCGTGCTTGACGTTCCCGAGGAGAAGAGGCAGCAAGGTGGTAGGGCGTTCGCTCCAACGGGGCCTCGTGATGTCGATCTCACCGACACAACGCATGCCATACGTGTCGAGGTAGGTCCGAATGGCTTCTCGGACTGCACGCCCCCCATTAAGCAGCGGGAGCAGATCGAGAAAGCTCTCGTCCTCGACGTGTTCCAGAAAGGTCACGACTTCATGGTGTGGCCTAATCACGTCGGCGACGTCCAGGAGCGCCAACCCCATCTCCGATGTGACGTTATGTGGTACGGATTGCGTCAGCGTGTCCGCTGCATTCTTCTCGCCCAGCCACGTCTCGAGGTGCTCGTTCAGCCACCAGGTGGCCTCCATGGCCGACATGAACACCTGATGACTGCGCGGATCGAACAAGATCTGTCTCAGTTCAGAGATGTCGGCAAGAATGAAGTCGAGCAGCGCCGATCCGGATTTCGTTCGGATGTCGCGGCGCAAAGTGTTGAGAGACGCCTCCGTGTGCTCCATGAGCTCAGTGACGAGAGCCGGGTCGGTCTTGACGGGCTCGGTGCCCCCAGTGGCCGGTACCGAACCAGGGCTCTGGTCCGACAACGTCGGAATGAAGTTGGCGCGTTGGACGAGCTCCTGCAATGCATCCCCGATCAGCGGATCGGATCTCCCGAAAGAGCCCAGGATGGCGGCGCGGCTGGCGGGTGCACCGAGCGCGGGGGCGACGTCGACGAACAGTCGGCCCCCGGCCTCGGCCATAGGCCGAGGCGTGGTCATCTGCCAGAAGGACAGCCCAAGGGGTTTCAGGGCGTCCGTCATCATCTGCCCATGACCAACGGAGACGTAGACGTGGTTCTCGGAATCATCTGCCGCCGGGATCGGGAACAATGAGGTGATGGGCCGGCTCTGGACGATCTGAAATTCGTCGTCGACCAGGCACCACTCGATGTCCTGCGGTCGACCGAAATGGGATTCGATCTTTCGGCCCAGTTGGGAAAGCCGCACGATCTGCTCGTCGGTCAGCGCCACTACCTTCTGGCGCAAGGGGTCGATCGTCACCTGCCGCGTTCCACCAGCGGGCGAGGCCTCAACGGCGAGCACTTTGGTGGACACTTCTTTAGCGAGGATCTCATCGTCTCGGACCCGATAGACATCTGGGTTGACCAGACCGGAGACCACGGCCTCGCCGAGGCCGAAACTGGCCTCCACACACATCACTTTTCGATTGGACGTCACGGGATCCGCTGTGAAGAGGATGCCGGACGTCTGCGGGAACACCATTTGCTGGACGATTACCGCCATCTGGACCAGCCGGTGGTCAAAGCCGTTTTGCAGTCGGTAGACCACGGCCCGCTCGGTGAAAAGCGAGGCCCAGCACCGGCTGACGCACCGGAGAATGACCGGCGAGCCCACCACATTGAGGTACGTATCCTGCTGTCCGGCGAAGGAAGCCATCGGGAGATCTTCCATCGTGGCGCTGGATCGGACCGCGTAGGCCGCGTGCTCGCCGAGTTGGGCGACCGAGCGAGCAATGGCGAATTGCAGATCGTCGGGTATGGCGGCGTGCTCGACAGTGCGGCGGATCTGCGCGCTGAGTGAACGGATCTCCCCACGGTCTTTTAGCCCGAGATGAGACAATCGGTCGAGTTGTTCGCCCATCGATGGCGCGTTCGCCCTCATCCGCCGGAAGGCGTCGGTCGCGATGCAAAAGCCAGTTGGTACGTGAATGCCCTCGATACGAGAAAGTTCGCCGAGTTGCGCACCCTTGCCGCCGGCTATCGCGACCTGCTCCTGGTCGATCTCACCGAAGGTCAGCACGTCGTCACCCATTCGCCACCCCCGAGGCCTGCACGGAGGCCCTTGTTCCTATCGTCGGCGGTGTGGACGCCCGTGGTCCACGCTGTGGCGAGCATTGTCAGCACATCGGAGGGTCTTGCGGGAAGCCCCCCTCTCTGGGATACATTGGTTGTGGCGAAGACGATGTACCGAGTTCCAACGAGGCTGAGACTGCTCAATCCCCGGTGACCCATTCGGAAATAGGTTCTCCGCCGGTCTTGGCATGGATACGCCGCCAGCTCCACGAGCTCAAGCGGACATGGCACAAAACAGGAGTCTGCCTTGCTCCTGAGTGTCAAGACAGAGCGATGCACTTCCCACCATCGCGCTACTGCAAGGCGCACACGTTCTAGCTGGTGGTCACCGAGAGGGCACCGACACTGAGCTTTCTAAACCTTGGCTCCGTCCACGTCGGTCTGAGTTACTCGAATCGTACGGGGCCAGCCCTGAGCAGTTGCGAGCCGGACCCAATACACGTCCCCATCGAAGGAGATCCATGAGACTCTCGGGGTCGCGCTCCCTGATTCCGACTCCGCGAATGGATTGGAGCGGGAGGTTGGCTTGACTCGATAGCCGCGGATCGGCTGGTCGACTTCTGCGGTGCAAGTACCACTGAAACCTCGAGCCCGCCAGGACAACTTCCTCAGTTTCTTCACTGGCCCTCTTTCGGTTCGTCTGACCGCAAAGATACACCGCACACCCCAGCAGCTAAGGAGTGCACCCCCTACGCTGACGCAGGTGTCCGTCGAGATGGAGCCCGAGGGCGTCTTCCTCCATCTCCTTGGCGACAGCGAGACCTCGTCGTTGTGGCATCTCTCTCATGCTGAGCGAGCCCTGACGCTATGCGGTCTTGAGGTGGGCTACGGCAACCCGCACCTGGCGTGGGCCTCGACTCCAAAGAATCGCCGCTGTGAGGTCTGCGTCAGCCAGTTCGGCGACCGGTCATCTCCCACTTATGGGCCTCGCTGATGGCGAGCCATTGAGGGGAAGGGTAGTCCCGCCGAGAATCTGGCTCGGACCTCACCCAGAGGGGCCGCCGTTTTTCCGATGCCATTTCCCGAAGGCTCCGTCAAGGAGCAGGCATCAGTCGGGTTGTCCGCCGGGGTTGATCGGTGGCCAGTCGGCGGGCAACCAGTCTCCCTGTGGGTCGGTGGTCTGCCCGACCTCGATGACGTAACCATCTGGATCTCTGATGTAGCAACGGGTCTCGTACTGGTGCTGTTTCGGCGGCGTCAGGAACTGCGCGCCACGGGCGCTCCATTCGGTGTACACGGCCTGGATATCCGGGACCCGGATGTTGAGGAAGCTGCTGACACGGTCGGGATCGCTTGGCGTCTCAAGGGTGACCGAGGGCTTGTCGTCGGTCGGGCCTCCGCCGGCATTAATGACGATGAAGCTGTTAGCGAGTGCGATATTGGTCGGCTCTGGGCCGAAGACCACCCTGCCGCCGAGGACGTCGGTGTAGAAGCGCCGGGAGCGGTCGATGTCTTCGGAGACGATGAAGTAGCACACCACCATCCGCTGTAGGGATTCGTGGGTTCGGTCATTCGCACCTCCGCTCGTCGGGCTCATGCCCCGCTTGTAACCCGGTGTGAACTCCTCAGTCAACCACGTGGGTTCGTCGAGGGGATCGGACTGGTCGGGGCCGGCTCGTGAGACGACGGTTGTCACGGTCTCGGCGACGGGGCCGCTCGGGTCTGATTTGTCGGACCTAGCCCAGTTCGCGGGTTTCCGCGACCGTTGGATTGAGCGTGCCCAGAACGCTGCCGGTGTTCGGGGTGTCACCGTGCGGCACCTTGCGGATAGTCCAGGCAGCCAAGGAAGTCTCACTCAGCTGAGTATGTCCTTGCGGTTGAACCACCACCACCCGATGCCTAAGAACACGGCTACATAGAGCACTTGTAGGAGCACTCCTCGCAGCATCTCTGTCGATGGAGCGCCTTGAATAAACAAATCCTGCCACGCATTGAGATAGTGAGTCGGATACAGGTAGCTCGTCCCGTTGAGTGCGGAGATGTTATTGAGGATCTGGGAGACGACACCGAGCCCCACGCCTCCAGCCACAGCCCCAAAAGCAGAATCGGTCATGGTCGACAACATGAACGCGAACGCAAGGTAGGCCGCTTGGCTCCACGCGACATACAGGGTCGACAGTGCGAGACGACCAAGGGCGCCTCCCGGCGAGACCAGTGTCAGAGCAGGAGTCGTGACCGGATGCCAGCCAAAAGCAAGTGTTCCCGCCGCAAGTCCGACTACCAGGACCACGAAGGCTGCGACGAGGGTCAGCCCGGCTGCGACCACCAGTTTGGAGCCAAGCACCTTATTGCGGGAAACGGGCCTTACTAAGAGGTAGCTGAGGGTTCCCCAGCTCGCCTCCCCGGAGACGGTTTCGCCAGCGAAGAGTGACGTCACAACAGTCAGCAAGAAAGCGCTTACTCCCCCCAACGCCACTATCGGCACGTTTAGGCCTGATCCGGTCAAGTCGAAGAACCCAAGACGTCCCCCCGTCGGAGGATTGACCTTGTAGGCGACCGTGAAGATGATCGGAATCACAGCGATCAGCCCAAGGGCAACGTAGGTGCGCAGCCGCCACACCTGTTTGCGGATTTCGACCGCTATCACCGGTGCTCCAAGAGTCCGATGAAGGCATCCTCCAGCTGGTGGCGAGCCGTAATCGTCTCAACGCCGACTCCGGCTTCGACCAGCGCCGCGACCAGTACCTTGCGTTCCATCCCATCGAGCTCGACCGCCAACCCCGCACCCTCAGGTGATACTTGGCCAACGCCGCGAAGGGCTTCGAGGACCCATTGAGCACGGGGTATGTCGTCAACCTCGACATAGACCGTGGTCGTCGCACCCAAGAGATCAGAAACTGCACCCACGGCAATCAACCGGCCCTTGTCCATTACCGCGACGTGGTCACAGACCTGCTCGACCTCTCCCAGCAGATGACTGGAGACGAGCACGGTGGTGCCACTCGCGGCCACCCCTCTCAGTACTTCTCGTATGGCGCGCATTTGTTGGGGATCGAGCCCGTCAGTCGGCTCGTCGAGTATCAAGAGTTCTGGGTTCCCCAAGAGGGCTTGGGCGAGGCCGAGACGCTGACGCATGCCGTGGGAATAGGTCTTGTATTTCCGGTCCGCGGCCTGACCAAGGTCGGCGATGTCGAGAGCCTTCGCCAAGTTGGCGTCCGACATAGGCGCGTGCCCAGCTCGCCAGAACAGTTTCAGGTTCTCGCGTCCTGATAGGTGAGGCACGAAGCCAGGTCCTTCCACCAGGACCCCTACACGACTGAGGATGGCAGCCCCGGGTTTGATCACCTCGTCAAAGATGCAAACCCTGCCGGAGGTGGGGCGGATCAACCCCACAAGCATTCGCAATGTCGTCGTCTTGCCTGCTCCGTTGGGGCCGAGTAGCCCGAAGACACTGCCGCGCTCGACAATCAGATCGAGATGGTCGACGGCCAGAACGTTGCTGGCGTAGCGCTTGGAGAGGTCTTCAATAACGATCGGGTGGGTCGTCACCGCATTTCCCTTGGGCTCACTCAGGCTTAGCTTTCGTGTTCGGCAGTTCCCATCTGGTTACGAAATGCGAAGATTAGGCGTCTGTCCATTCGTCTGGGTGATGATGCGGTCAGGTTACGGCATGGAAAGCCCATCCTGTATGTGCGCCGATACCGGTCCGAACTGGAGCCGGATTCGCTGATTGAGCGCCTCTCGCGACTTGGTTACGTCCACCATTCGGGTGAGTTCACCGATCGGCTGCTCTTTTTCACGATGGGACTCGACAGTCCTGACTGAATCGGCCCGGGAATCTTGGAGGCTTCTTCCCTTGAGAGGATGGAGCAATGCCAAGAAAGTCGCCTATTCGCCAGAGGTGCGTGAGCGGGCCATCAAGATGTTCGTCGAGCATCGTGACGAGTACCCCTCCGAATGGGCAGCCATGACGGGGATCTCGTCCAAGCTCGGGATGACCGCCGAGACCCTGCGGGCCTGGGTCCGCCGGGCCGAGGTCGACCAGGGTCGGCGTCCCGGACTCACGACTGACGAGCGTGAACGCCTCACGGCGCTCGAGAAAGAGAACCGCGAGCTCCGTTCCCTGCCATCTTCTTGCGGTGTGCCCGTCACGGCATCGCTGTGCAACAACAGGGCGACGGAGTCGCACAGAGTGCGCAGGCGTCAAGCTCCGAGGCGCGCTGTGGATTTCGCGGGGATGGCGAGACGCCGTGGCAAGCAGGCCGAGAAGCGTGGCCTCTGACCTGGACTTCCGAGTCGGGCTGCCGGGATTTGAACCCGGGACCTCTTGACCCCCAGTCAAGCGCGCTAACCAAGCTGCGCCACAGCCCGTGTGCCGTTTGTCCTGATCAGAAGACTCCCGACTCCCCCTTGTTCCGTGCTGACAATTGCTGTCGGTCTTCCTTGTCATCACTTTGTCATCACGGATCCGGAGACGGTCCATGCTACGCCATCCTCCCCCGCAGCTCCCGCCGTTCCCGCCCGTCGCCTCCCACCGAAGGAGCCGACGATGTCCTCATGCTCGAGGGCATAGCCAGGCACGGCTCCCGCGCCGGACACCGGGCATCACACTGCCCACTGTTCCGTGGAGGACGCCTTGACGTCGGCGCTGACACACTTGTTGACGTCTTAGCCTCTGCATGGACCGCAGCTGTTCCAGTGTTCGAGCGGGCGGGCGCGGGCGACGGTCCAGGCATCGGGCAAGGTGCACACCTCCGAAGTAAAAGGGGAATGTGCGGTCGGCTCATCGGTTGGCCGCTGTTGGCGCAAGGGCTATACGGGGCTAGATGATGACGGCGCCGTCATTCACCCAATAGGTACGGGCTTCTTGTGACGTCACGGCCCGGGCCTACGCTGGCCGGCATGTCGGTCGAGATGGAACCCCAAGGAGTCCTCCTCCATCTCCTGGGGGACGATGAATCGGGACCCGACTCTGCCTTGTGGCACCTGGCCGACGTCCGACGGGCACTGACGTTGTGCGGCCTGGACGTCGGCTACGGGCATCCCCGCGAGCCGTGGACGGAGACGCCCGAAAACCGGCGCTGTCAGATGTGCGTCGGCCAGCTCACCGATCGGCGGCCGCCCAACCGCGGATGACAACGGTCGGACTACGCCACGGCCCGGCGACCCCTCTGCCTCGACTTCATGGCTGAGCCCGGCAGCTGGTTCTCTCCAACAGGAACCAGGTGGCGACCGTGGGCGTGTCCCGATCACCTCGCCGGGCTCACGGGCTTGCGGGAGTTCACCCGGCGTCAGACGTGAACGGTTCCGCCATTTTGCTGGTCATACCCATTGTGGCGGCCCAAGCCTCGGTGTTACGTTCAGTAAGCTAATTCGTTGATCTAGGTGATTCAAGACCCTGATTGCTTACCTCACTCGACCCGGTTAGGAGTGATGGGCAATGGCCATTCAGGGTGAGACTTGGACAAGCGATTGCACAATCGAAATCGCTCACCGCGACGACGGCGTGATCCTCGTCTCCCCAAAGGGTGAGATGGATGTCTCTAATGCTTCAGAACTGCGAGAGGGCCTCGCGCGGCCCGACGTTCTTAGCGCACAAGAAGTCCGAGTTGATCTGAGCCAGGTCAGCTTCCTCGACTCATGCAACATCGGCGTCCTCGTTTCCGCGTGCAAACGGATACGCGCGGCAAGCGGCACCTTCTCCATGAGGTGCGGCGAGGGAACGGTGCGCCAGGTCCTCGAGGTTGCGGGGCTCATCGACTACTTCGAAATGCAAGGTGCTGACACGCTTTCGGATGCCGCCACGTGGACAGGATCCGGTGAATGATCATGCATCGAACGCCGCAGCTTTTGAGTTGGGTACCCCGTCATCTCGCCGCCCTCAGGCACACATGGCATATAACGGGGGCTTGCCTTGTTCCTGATTGCGAGGAGAGGGCAATGCATTTCCCGCCATCGCGCTACTGCAAGGCGCATACGGCCTAGGGCAGATGATGACTATTGAACATTTGAAAAGACGAACCTGAGGCGGAGGAAAGAGAGGCACGACGCCTTCCCGAAGCTGAAGGCCAACTTCCATCGGACTGATCGCTCAGAGCTTGGCGGGCCCGTCCTCAAGGGACGGTCGGATCGCTCAGCCGAAGGCGGACCGGCTCGGTCCCAATGGAGCCATGCGCCTTGAGGGAAATAAAAAGGACGCGCCCGAAGGGGAACACATGCCACTGCACTCAAGGACGCACGACATCGAAGGCCCGGCGGAAACAAGCAGCAGCCGTGTCGATGTGTTCACCGGTTCGTCGCTATCGGAGGACGGCGTTGTCCCTGACACGAGCGGGTGCCCCGCAACACCGGTGCGTTCTGAGCCTGGGCGCGGAGGCGCACGCGCTGCACCCAGACGACAGCGCTAGTCTGGGAAGGCGCCCGTCGTCGTTGTTCGTCGGGATGCGCAAAGCCTGGTCCTCGTGGAGCGCTGAGCCGTTTGGCAAGGAGGCCCCGAGTGGAACTGAGGCCGACGCCTCTCGACTTCACCTTCGGCCAGCCTGAAATGGCAGCCGATCGCCGTACCCGTATCGTGGCCCACATTGTGGCCGCTGGCGGCAGCCCGTCGTCGCCGGGCCCGCTCTGTGAGGTGGCGGCCGAGATCATCGGCGTCACCAGGGCCGGAGTGATGGTCCTGGGCCACAGCGCCCCCCAGGCCTCGCTGTGCACCACAGGCCCGGTATCGGCTCTGATCGAAGAGCTGCAGTACACACTTGGGGAAGGCCCCTGCATCGATGCCTACCGGACCGGCACGGTGATCGCCGAACCGGTCCTGGCAGCCCCAACCTTGCGCTGGCCGGCGTTTACGGCGGCGGTCCGCGACGCCGGGGCCCGGGCGATCTTCGGTTTCCCGGTGCGCATCGGTGCGGCTCGGATCGGCGCCCTTAACCTGTACCGGGATCGGTCGGGACCACTGAGCGATGACCAGCACGCTGACGCCCTCGTGATGGCCGACGTGATCGCCCGGACCCTTCTCGCCCTGCAAGCTCACGCCGAGCCCGGCGCAACGTTGAGCTGAACGCCGACATCCACAGCGTCGTCCATCAAGCCGCCGGGATGGTGTCGATCCAGCTAGACCTCAGCGTGGGCGACGCCTTGGTTCGTCTACGCGCATACGCCTTCGGAATCGACCGGCCCCTCGCCGACGTAGCCCACGACGTTGTCGCTCGAAGGCTCAGTTTCAACGATCCCGACGAGGGCTGACCCAACGCCGGTGTGCTCAAATACACAGGAGAACGTCTCCCTCCCTCGGCCCAGACCCGCAGTATTGAAGAACCTGATTACCCGGGAGTGCTCATGATAACCGACGAGAATTTGCTGATCCGCACCCTGGTCGAGCTCGCCGACAACCTGGTCGAGGACTTCGACGTCGTCGACCTCCTCACCCACCTCGCTGGCCGATGCGTCGAGGTGCTCGACGTCGCCGCCGCCGGGGTCATGCTGGCCGCTCCGAGTGGTGCCCTCCAGGTCGTGGCCTCCTCCTCCAACACCATGCGGGTCCTCGAACTCTACGAGTTGCAGGCCGACCAAGGACCCTGTGTCGACTGCTACGCCTCCGGCGAGCCGGTTGTCAACGTCGACTTGGCCGCAGCCAACTCCCGCTGGCCGCGCTTCGGTCCCCAAGCAGTCGGCGCCGGATTTCAATCCGTGTACGCCCTCCCCCTCCGTCTCCGAGGCCTGACCATCGGCGCGCTCAACATGTTCCGCGCCGGTCAGGGGACCCTCGACGCAGCCGACCTGACGGCCGCCCAAGGCCTGGCCGACATCGCAACGATTGCCATCATCCAACACCGGGTCACCGTCGACGCTCAGACCGTCAACATGCAGCTGAGCGAGGCACTCAACAGCCGAATCATGATCGAGCAGGCGAAAGGCAAGATCAGCCAGGCGACCAATGTCGATATGGATCGCGCCTTCCAGAGGTTGCGGGCCCACGCCCGCAACCACAACCTGCATCTCTCCCAACTTGCCGCTGACATCGCCGCCGGCACGACACGCCCCGACAACCTCGACCCGCTCCGATGACGTCAGCCGCCTCATATCGACTGGGGATACGAGTCAGTCGCAGTATTGCTCGTCCCTTTGGCTCCTCTCGGTAGGGACGCCCGTACCCGAGAGCATCTGGAGTTCCGGCTCGTCAAAGAAGGTCCGGCGGCCTACCGGGTCGCCAGCAGGGTTTCGGGAGTTCCGGTGCGGCAGGGACGCGACCGGGACCCTTGTTTTGTGAAGGGTGCGCGCCGGCCCCCCCGATCCAAACGTGAGGGTTGTTTCCTTAAGAAACAAGGGTTTTCCGCCGGAGAAACACGATCTAGTTTTCCACGTAGGTCCGAAGGAGGAAGGGGATCACCTTGAGGCGGGGTTCAGCTCCACGTATACGGCTGTCGCTTGCGGCCGGGCTCCTGTTGCCGGTGTTGGCGCTGCTCGTGTGGACGCCGACTGTCGCGTCGGCGGCGACCGACTCCGTTTCTGCGGTCGTGCAGGTGTGCACACTGCCCGTCGGGCCCTCCTGCGACCCGACCCAACCGCTCAACGGGGCCGACTGGGCCTCCTCCGCCACGGTGTACGGCTCGGACGTGTGGTGGCGGGTCGTGGTCACCAACACAGGTGCCGATCCGCTCACCAACATCAGCGTCAGCAGTTCTCTGCCGTTACCGGCGACCGACTGCGCAGGGTCGGTGCCCGTGCCCGGGAACTCCCTGGCCGCGGGTGCGTCATATGGGTACGTCTGCCAGACCACCGGTGTCACACCGCCGACCACCGAAACACAGACGGTCACTGTCACCGGGACACCGTCGTCCGGGTCGCCCGTGACCTCCGCGCCAGCGACCGGTACCGCCCAGGTTCAATCGTCCACTCCGCCGCCAGGCGCCGCCATCTCCGCGGTGCTCCAGATCTGCATCCTGCCCAACCAGACCTCGTGCGACCCGACCCAACCGCTCAACGGGGTCGACTGGGCCCCGAGCGGCACACTCACCCAGACGACGGCGCGGTGGCGGGTCTTCGTCACCAACACCGGCACGGTGCCACTCACGACTCTCGACGCGACGGATGCGCTCGCGCAAACCGACTGCGGGGGTGTGGTTCCCATGCCCACGAACCCCTTGGGAGTGGGTGCCTCAATTTCGTACGAGTGCCAGACCGACAACGTGATGACGACGACGAAGAACACCGTGACCGTCTCTGCATTCCCCAGCCCATACCCCTCCGGGGCGCCGGTCACCTCGGCGCCGTCGAGTGCGACTGCGATCGTCGCCAGCCCGACCACTGCCGTCCTGGTCCCTTCCAACTGGTCCATCCAATCAGGAAAAAACGCCCTGCTCGAGGCCAGCGCGTCAGCTGGCGTGACCTCAGTCAGCTTCACGCTCACCGGCTGGCGGCTCACCGACCACGTCATCTCGACCGCGGCGCTCACTCCCTCTGGCTGGGTCGGTCACTGGGACACCACGACCGTGCCCAACGGGATCTACCTTCTCCGGAGCGTGGCCTCGTACCCGAACGGTCAGAGCGGGACGAGCCCGGGCGTCCTGATCTTCGTCGTCAACTTTCGGGGTTTTTGACCGGTCGGTCCGCCCGGTCGAGTTGCTGGAGCGACAGCAGTGACAGGACGAGCTCGTCACGCCGTGCGCATCATGCGCTCGGCGGTCAACGAGGTGCGGACATTCGCTCGCGCAATGGCGACCAGCACCGACCTAGGGCCGCCACCTCTTGTCGGTCCCGGGGTGCCCTGGCCCTCGTCTGCCTAAGTCCATTCGGACCCAAGGGATTCGCAGGGTTCTGCTGGGATGAAGTCCATCGCCGGCTGAGGGGTAGCTTCGTCAGCGCGGGAGCGTCACTGCTCGTGTCTTCGCAAATCTGACCCGCACTGTTCTGCTTACAGACGCCCCGTGTGGTCGAATACGACCTATGACGATCGATATCCAAGCCGACATCCGCCTCGACCCGCGCCTCCGGGGCATCCTCCGCATGGTGCCCCCGACGGAGCTGCCGGACGTCGCCAGCCGCGAGGAGCTTGTCGCCGAAGCCAACAGCGCCGCCGCCATGGAGGCACGCGAGGCCTTCACGGCGATTATGGACCTGTGCGACACCGAGGAGTTCGCTCCCGCGGCGGGCCTGGTCGTCAGCGAGGAGCAGTTCTCCTCGAAGCCCGACGGGAACGTCGTCAATCTCCGGATCACCCGTCCCGACTCCGACGAGGAACTGGCCTGCGTGTACTACATCCACGGTGGCGGCATGGCGACCTTGTCCTGTTACGACGGCATGTACCGCGGCTGGGCCAAGTTGATCGCAGCCAATGGGGTCTCGGTGATCATGGTCGACTTCCGGAACTCGGTCGCACCGTCTTCCTCTCCTGAAGTTGCCCCCTTCCCCGCCGGCCTGAACGACTGCGTGTCCGGGTTGCGCTGGGTCGCGACTCACGCCCGGGAGTTGCGCCTCGATCCCGCCCGGATTGTCGTGGCTGGTGAGAGTGGCGGAGGCAACCTGACGCTCGCGACGGGGCTGCAGTTGACCCGCGACGGCGATATCACGCTCGTCAAGGGCCTCTACGCCCTCTGTCCATACATCGCGGGACAGTGGCCGACCCCGGAGTCCCCCTCGTCGACCGAGAACGAAGGGATCCTCCTCACTCTGCACAACAATCGCGGTGCCATGGGCTACGGGATCGAGGCGTTCCGCCAGCGCAACGCCTTGGCATGGCCTTCCTTCGCGGGAGTCGACGACGTGACCGGATTTCCCCCGACGGTGATCAACGTCAACGAATGTGATCCGCTACGCGACGAGGGCATCAATTTCTACCGGTTGTTGCTGCAAGCGGGGGTGTCGGCGCGTTGCCGTCAGATGATGGGGACGATGCATGGGACGGAGATCTTCACCATCGCGTGTCCCGACATCAGCCGTGATACTGCCCGCGACATCGCCGGGTTTGCGCGGGACTGAGCCTCGTGCCGTGTCCGGACATGCGCCCCCGACCCCTGTACGCTCCCCCGCTGTGCTCTCTCGGACCACTCGCATCAACTCTTGTGCCGCGCGAAAATGCGCTCTGTTCGCCGCCCTGGCCGCCGTCCTCGGACTCCTGACGGCGGTACCTGCCGCCGCGTCGGCCGCGGGCACGACCCTCACCACCCGTGCCGCCCTGGCGCCGGGGAACATCAACCACATCCTCGTCATCGAGCTCGAGAACGAAGGCTTCGCCGCCACGTGGGGCGCCGGGTCGCCCGCCACCTACCTGAACGGCACGTTGCGCAAGGAAGGCGCGCTCCTGCAGAACTACTACGCGATCGGGCACGCCAGCCTGGACAATTACATCGCCCAGGTCTCCGGGCAGGCCCCGACTGCCGACACCGGGGCCGACTGCTCCGACAGCGGCTTCGCCTTCGCCAACGTGACACCCGGCACCCCGGCACCCGACACGGTCGCCGACCCCGGGCAGGTCACCGGCCAGGGCTGTGTGTACCCGGCCTCCGTGCCGACCATCGCGTCCCAGCTCGATGCCAAGTACCCGCCCAACCCGCACACCCACGTCGCCTCCTGGCGCGCCTACGAGCAGGACATGGGCAACACACCCTCCCGCGACGGCGGCACCCCCGACCTCACCGGCGGCACCGACTGCGGACACCCGGCTATCGGCACCACCGACACCGCCGAGGTGGCCACGCCCGCGGACCAGTACACGACACGGCACAACCCCTTCGTCTGGTTCCACTCGGTCATCGACAACACCGCCTTGTGCGACGCCAACGTCGTTCCCTTGGGTACGCTGGGCGCCAACGGCACGCCCGCACCCTCGGGCCACCTGGCCCACGACCTGAAGAGCGAGGCCACCACCCCCCGCTTCGGCTTCATCACGCCCAACCTGTGCAACGACGGCCACGACGGCACGTGCGCGGGACCAAACAGCACGGGCGGCTCCACCGGCGGGCTCACGGGCGCCGACCAGTTCCTCCACGCCTGGATGCCGCTGATCCTGTCGTCACCGGCATACCGCCACGGCGACATGCTCGTCGTCATCACCTTCGACGAGGCCGAGGGCACCGCGGCCGACACCGCCTGTTGCAACGAGCAGTCCGGGCCCAACTCGAGCACCACCGGCGGCGGCCCGGTCGGCGCCCTGCTCCTCAACGCCAAGTACATCGTGGCGGGATCCACCGACACCACCGGCTCCTACAACCACTACTCCGCGCTGCGCAGCTACGAGGACCTGCTCGGGCTGACCTCTGGGGGGACGGACGGCAAGGGGCACCTCGGCTACGCGGCATCCCAAGGGCTCCAGCCCTTCGGCACCGACGTGTTCCCGGCCCACCCCCATGGCAGCGGGCGGGACGGGACGACGAAGAAGACGTAGCTCGTTTGGCCGCGGTCAGTCCAGCCGCCGCAGCGTGGCCCGGTAGCGCTTCCCGTTCGCCACGTACTCCGCGGCCGACAATCTGATGAAGGGCACGTCCGAGCGTCCCTCCACAATGCGGGCCGGGATCCCGATGGCCAACGCCCCGGGCGGCACGACCATGTTGTTGGGCACCACCGCGTTGGCCGCCACGGTGGCGCCGGCGCCGATGACGGCATGATGCAAAACGACGCTGCACGATCCGGCCAGCGCGTCATCCTCGAGGCGGCACCCCTCCAGGTGGGTCAGGTGCCCCACCACGCACCCGTCGCCCACGATCGTCGGGAAGCCGGGCCCGGCGTGGACGACGGTCCCGTCCTGAATAGACGATCGGGTGCCCACCGTGATCGTCCCGAAGTCACCGCGGAGTACCGTGCCCGCCCACACGGTCGACTCCGCGCCGACGGTCACGTCGCCGATCACCACGGCGTCGGGGTGCACGAACGCCTCCGGGTCGACTCGGGGCGCGACGCCGTCCAATTCGTAGATGGCCATGGCCGGCGAACCCTACACGTGCGCCGCGATCCAGGTCACGCCCTGGTAGCCGCGGTAACCGAGGTAGACGATGCTGGCCACGATCATCGCCTTGAAGTACCAGGGCACGGGCCGGCGGTCCTGCTCGGCCAGGATGGTGCCGCAGCGGGGGCACTCCCCCTCCGCACCGAGGTCTTCGTCCTCCACGAGGGCATCGCATTCCTCGCACCAGGCCATCCGCGTCGCCGCGCCCGTCACTTGCCCCCGACGCGGACGCGCAGCTTCAGCGGCGTGGCGCCCAGGTCGAACTTCTCGCGCAGCCCGCGCTCGATGTAGCGCAGATACGTCTGGGGCAGCCGGCCGTTGGTGAACATCGTGAACGTCGGCGGGTCGATGGCGCCCTGGACCACGTAGCGAATGCGGGCCCGCGGCGCTGGCTGTCGCCCCTGCAACTCCTGCACCGTGCGGTTGAGCGCACCCGTCGGGACGCGCCGGTGGTACGCCTCGACGGCGCCGCGCAGCGCGGGCAGGATGCGCTGCCACCCCCTTCCCGGAGAGCGCGGACACCCTCAGCACGGGGGCTGCCCCGAGGAAAGCGAGGCGGTCACCCACCCCGGCCAGTACGTCGTCCCGGTCGTCGGCCGCCACCAGGTCCCATTTGTTCAACACGACGACGGCCGGGCTTCCCGAGACGCCGATGCGTTCCGCCAGCCGCTGGTCCTGGTGCGACGCACCGACGGTGGCGTCGATGACCAGGATGGCGAGGTCCGCCTGCTCCAGTGCGCGCAGGGCGCGCAGCGTCGCGTGCTGTTCGGTCCCGCGGTCGGTCTTCGACGGCCGCCGCAGGCCCGCGGTGTCGACGAAGCACACCGGTCCGTCCGGCGTCTCGACGACGGTGTCGATGGCGTCCCGAGTGGTGCCCGGCAGGTCGTGCACGACCGAGCGCTCCTCGCCCAGGAGCCGGTTGAAGAGCGTCGACTTGCCGACGTTGGGGCGCCCGACGATGGCCACGCGCGGCGTGCCAGGACCGTCCGCTCTTTCCCCCGCGGCGCCCTCGTGCCGATCGTCCCCGTCACCGTCCGGTACGGGCAACAGGTCCACGACCGCGTCCAGGAGGTCCCCCGTCCCGCGCCCGTGCAGCGCGCTGACGGGGTAGGGATCCCCCACACCGAGCGACACGAACTCCCACGCCGCCGCCTCCCGGTGCTCGTCATCGACCTTGTTCGCCACCAGGAGCACCGGAGGGCCGGCCCGCCGGATCACCTTGACCGCGGCGAGGTCCTCCTCGGTCACGCCGGTGGCGACGTCGACCACCACGAGGACGGCGTCGGCTTCCTCGAGCGCCCGCTCCACCTGCGCGCTGACCTTGGCGTCCAGGGCGTCGCCGCCGGCGAGCCAGCCGCCGGTGTCCATGACCGAGAAGGGGACGCCGGCCCACTCGGCCGCGAGCACGTTGCGATCCCGGGTGACGCCGTCCTCCTCCTCGACCACGGCGGCACGCCGGCCCACCATGCGGTTCACGAGCGACGACTTGCCCACGTTCGGCCGGCCCGCCACCACGACCAGCGGGAGCCGGTTCATGCCGCGCACGCCGGACGGAACGACGTCCCGTCGAGCGCCCGCCGCAACGAGGACCCGTCGGTCGGCACCACCTCGACCGGCCGGGGCAGGTCGGCCAACGTCAGCCCGTCCAGAAAGCGGCCCTCGTGGAGGCAGGCGTCCGGCACCAGCGCACGGCGCCCCACCGGCACCTCCCTCAGGGCGCCGGCCACGTCCTCGCCGGTGAGCAGACCGGCCACGCCGATGTTGCCGCCGAAGAAGGCGTTGGGCACGGCCCGCACCTCCACGTCGTCCCTCGGGTGTGCGGCCACCAGCGGCGCCAGAACCCGGGCGCCGTAGGTGCCGGTCACGATCGTCACCGGCCGCCCGTCCGCGCCGCCCGCCGGCGCGCCGAGCAGCCGCAGCGCCCGGTACCCCTCGGCCGGCGCCGCGTCAACCGACGCGAAGAACCCGTGGCGCACACCGCCGGGGCCACGGCGTGCCGGGTCCCGGAACGACTCGGCGAAGGCGCGGGCCATCCCGATGCCGTTCTCGTGCTGTGGATAGCCCTCGTATTCCCGTGCCGAAGGCACCTCCCGTCCGGCCATGAGGTAGTACTCGTCACCCGCGAACACCATCCGCCGCCCCAGGGCCCGGCGGTACAACGCCTGCCACTCGCCCAGCGTGTCGAGCACCTGAGCGGCCTCGCGGGCCGAGTGCGGCCGTAGGCCAGGCTCGTGCGAGAACCGGCTCAGCCCGAGCGGCACAGCGCCCACGCTGGCCAGCTCGGGGTACCGGTCCAGGATCCCCGCCAGCGTGTCCTCGAGCGCGGGCCCGTCGTTGACGCCGGGACAGACCACGATCTGCCCGTGCACCTCTATGCCCCCGTCGAGCAACACCCGCAACCAGCGCAGGCTCGTCGCTCCTTTCGGGTTGCGCAGCATGGACGCCCGGAGGTCGGGATCCGTGGCGTGGATAGAGACGAAGAGCGGCCCCAGGCGCTCGGTCAGGATGCGCTCGGCGTCGAGCTCGGTGAAACGCGTCAGTGTCGTGAAGTTTCCGTACAGGAACGACAGGCGGTAGTCGTCGTCCTTGAGGTACAAGCTCCGCCGCATCCCCTTTGGCAGCTGATAGATGAAGCAGAACGCGCAGTGGTTGTCGCACGTGCGGATACGGTCGAAGACCGCCGACGACACCTCGATCCCGAGCGGCTCCCCCGGTTGCTTGCGCACCCGCACCACCCGAGGCAGGGCCGCGCCCGGGCGCCGCACCAGGACGCTGAGGTCGCCGGGGTCCGAGAGACGCTGGAAATCGATCACGTCGCGCGGCTCATGCCCGTTGAGGCTCAGGAGCTCGTCGCCCACGGCCAGGCCGGCCCGGGCTGCCGGCGACGCCGCGGTGACCGAAGTCACCGTGGGAGCTGACATGGGTCCAGGTTACCCCCGGTAACCTGGACTTTGTGCCCGCAGTCGATCGAGTCATGCTGGCCCAGCCCCGGGGCTTCTGCGCCGGAGTGGAGAAGGCGATCAAGGCCCTCGCCTGGATGGTCCGCGTCTTCGAGCCTCCCGTGTACTGCTACCACGAGATTGTGCACAACCGGCACGTCGTCGACCGCTTCTGCGAGCAGGGCGTGGTGTTCGTCGACGACGTCGCCGACGCGCCGCCCGGGGCCCCGGTCATGCTCAGCGCGCACGGGTCGGCCCCAGAGGTGGTCGAGGCCGCCCGTGCCCGCGGCGGGGTGGTCGTCGACGCGGTCTGCCCTCTGGTGACCAAGGTCCACCACGAGCTCAAGGTGCGCAGCCGCAAGGGCTACACCGTGCTCTATGTCGGCCACGCCGGCCACGAGGAGGCCGTCGGCACCATGGCGGTCGCGCCGCAGTCGGTGCGCCTCGTCGAGCACGAGTCCGACCTCCAGGCGCTCGACGACCTCGACGCCGATGGCGCCCCGGTCGCCCTCCTCGCGCAGACAACGCTCAGCCACGACGAATGGCGCGGCCTGATGGAAGAGGCCCGCCGCCGTTTCCCCGATCTCTGGATGCCCAACCGCAGCGACCTCTGCTTCGCCACCACCAATCGCCAAGCGGCCCTGAAGGCGATCGCCGCCGAGGCCGACGCCGTCGTCGTGATCGGGTCGGCCAACTCCTCCAACACCGTCGCCCTGGAGAAAGTCGCCCGTGCCGGCGGATGCCCGCGGGTCCTCCGGATCAACGAGGCCGACGAGCTCCCCGACGACCTGTTCGGCACGGTCGGCGTCACGGCGGGTGCCTCGGCGCCGGAGGCGCTCGTCGAGGCCGTGATCGCCCGCCTCGCACCGTCCGACGGCGTCACCGAGGTCACCGTCACCACCGAGGACGAGTACTTCCCCCCGCCACCCGAGCTGCGGGAGTTGTTGCGCGCCGTGGGTGGCACGCTGGGCTTCTTGTCCGGCCGCCCCGGCTCCCCGAGAACCGATCCGGCGGCGGAGGATCGTTCCGTGTCGGCCGCCGACGTCCTCGAGCGGCTGGCTTCCTGACGGGCCGGGCCCTGAGCGCGATAATTGGTGCCATGACCTTCACGCGCATGGACGAGTCCACGAAAGAGCAGTGGCAGACGATCATCGTCGAGTCGATGGAGAACCAGCCCCGGGTGGCCGACCGCGTGCTGGGCATGCTCACCTCCCTGGAGGAGATCACCGACGGCTTCGAGGTCGACCAGCTGGTCCACTCGTTGCAAACGGCGACGCGGGCCGAGGAGGCCGGCGCCTCTGAGGAGGTCGTCGTGGCCTCGCTGTGCCACGACATCGGCAAGGCGGTCTCCGTCATGAACCACCCCCGCATCGCGGCGGAGATCCTCAAGCCCTACGTGAGCGACGACACGTACCAGATGATCCGCGCCCACCAGGACTTCCAGGGCCGTCATTACTACGAGTTCCTGGGACAAGACCCGGACGCCCGGGACCAATACCAGGGCGAGCCCTGGTACGGGTTGGCCGAGCAGTTCGCCGACGAGTGGGACCAGACGAGTTTCGACCCCGACTACCCCACCAAGCCGCTCTCGCACTTCGAACCCGTCGTCCGCCAGGTGTTCGCGACGCCCCGTTCACTCTGAGCTGCCTTTGAGCCTCCGCCCCGGCGCCACCTCTGGCGCCAGCGTCCAGACGGACCCCGAGCAGGCCCGTCGCGTCATCGCGGCGTCCCGCCGCGCGTTCGACGAGCGCTACCCCGGCCTCAAGCTCGCTCCTGTCGTCGGCCTGATCTGCGCGTACGAGGAGGAGGACAACATCGGAGCGGTGCTCGCCGCGATGCCGCCCGAGGCCTGCGGGCTCGCGCTGACGACGCTGGTGATCGTCGACGGCGGCGCGGACAAGACCGACCAGGTGTCCCTCCAGGCGGGCGCCGTGACATTCGTGCTGGACGAGAACCTCGGCCACGGCTACGCGCTCCGGGTCGGCTACGCGTTGTGCCTGGAGCTCGGGGCGCAATTCGTCGTGACCCTCGACGCGGACGGGCAGAACGACCCCGCCGATATCCCGGTCATGCTCCAGCCGCTCGTCGACGACGAGGCGGACTTCGTCGTCGCCTCGCGGGTGCTCGGTCGTGACACCACGACTGACAACGTCCGCAAGGCCGGGGTACGGGTCTTCTCGGGGATCCTGAGCGCCATGGGACGCACCAAGCTCACCGACACCTCCAACGGCTACCGCGCCCTGCGGGTCTCCATGCTGGAAGACGTGGCCCACCGGCTGGTGCAGTCCCAGTACCAGACCGCCGAACTGCTCATCATCGCCATGCGGCGGGGCTGGCGGGTGACCGAGCGCCCCACGGTCTGGCTGCCCCGCGCCTCGGGCACCACCAAGAAGGGAAAGAACTGGCTCTTCGGCCTCCGCTACGGCGGGGTGGTCTTCTGGACGTGGTGGAGGGTCCACAAGGAGGCGCCGCACTCCTGAACTGGCGCCGGTGATCCACTCCGACGCCGACAAACGCGTCTGACAAATTTGTGGAGCGCGACGACATCGACGCGTCTCCCGGTAGAACAATGGAGACGAGCCACATTCCCAACGTCACCACTGCGAGGCTCCCATGAACATGCGATTCCACCGTGGCAGCCAGGGGACCCAGGAGGTCGTCACCCGCGAGTCCTCGTCCGTGCACGTCCTGCGCGACGAGGAGGCGCTCCGCGAGGCCTTGCGACGGGCGGCCGAGTTCGACCAGCGGGCCGCGGACGCCCTGCTGACGCGCTCAGCGCACTACCGCTCCCTTCTCGGGGGGCCGACGGAAGGCGGCCCGGCCGCCGAATAGCCGCAGGTCAGGCGACGCGCGACGCCCGGAGGTCGGGCCGGCGCGCCGTCCGTCAGTAGCGCCCGGTCCTCGCCCTCGCTTCGTCGTAGACGGCCTGCAACGCCGGCACCAGCCCCACGGTCGCGGCGTGCACGGCTGACCGCGAGACACGCCCACCCCCGGTGCGAGCGGGCGGCGGAATGGCGGGGCCGATGACCACCTCAATGGTGTAGGGCTTGGGGACGGCACTCCCCTTCGGCATGGCGAGGTCGGACCCGCCGATGCCGATCGGCACGATCGGGGCCCCCGTCCGCGCCGAAAGGAAGGCGGCACCTTCCATGAGATCCTCCACCACCGTGCCCTCCCGCCGGGTCCCTTCGGGGAACAGCACGAGCACCGACCCCTTCTTGAGGACCTCCTCGGCTCGCTGCGAGCGCCTCGCGGTCGGCTGACTCGCGGTGCACCGGGAAGGCGCCCACCGACAACAACAGCCGGCCCAGCCACTTGTTGCTCCACATCTCGTCCTTGGTCATGAAGAAAAGCTTCCGCCTCGTGCAGAACGCCGCGAAACCGAAGTCGGCGAACGAACGGTGCACCGGGGCGAGGATCACCGGTCCTGTGCTGGGCACGTGCTCCTTTCCCACCACCTTGGGTCGGAACCAGGTCCACAGCGCTGACACGAAGAGGGCACGCTCGGCCCGGTAGAGCGGCGTCTTGCGCGGTTCGACCTCGAACACCTGGTGCCGCCCTGGCGCGCTCGCCCGGGATGGCCCGTCGTGCTCCGCCTTCGGCCCGGCGCCCGGATCCGGTGTGCTCACAGCCACGACAACACCTCCTCGACGACATCCTGCACGGTGCGGTCCGTCGTATCGAGCCGATGGGCGTCCGCCGCCTCTCGCAATGGTGAGGCGTCCCGGGTCGAGTCGATCCGGTCGCGGCGCGCCATTCGCTCGGGCGCCTCGTCGTGCCGGCGCCGGGCCCGCTCCTCGGCCGAGGCAGTCAGGTACACCTTCAACGTGGCCCCGGGGAAGACGACCGAACCGATGTCGCGTCCCTCGACCACCCCGCCCCCGTGGGCGTCGGCCCAGACCCGCTGCCGCGCCACGAGCTGCGTGCGCACGTCGGGGTTCGCTGCCACGACGGACACGACGCGCCCGACGTCCCGCGATCGGATGACGTCGGTGACGTCGAGACCGTCGATCACTACGCGCGGGCCGACCGTGATGGTTGCGCCCGTGGCAAGCGCGGCCACGGCCTCGGCGTCGTCCGGCGCGATATCCGCGCCAGCGCGAGGGCCGCCACCGCCCGGTACATGGCACCGGTGTCCAACCGGTCCAGCCCGAGCCGCTGCGCGACGGCCGTCGACACGGTCGACTTGCCGGCTCCGGCCGGTCCGTCAATGGCCACGACGAGCGGGCGCGGCGCCCGGTCTGCACCCGTGAGGCGAGCCAAGTCGTCGGCGAAGCCCGGATAGCTGGTCTCGACCGCCCCGAACCCCGTGATCAGGCTGCGCCCGTCTCGGGCCGCCAGCGCCGCCACCGCCGCCGCCATGGCCATCCGGTGGTCCCCGCCGCTGTCGAAGCGGCCAGCCCGCAGGCGGCCGTTCGTCCCGGTGACGGCCAGCGTGTCGCCGTCGATGCGGGCTTCGGCACCGAAGGCCTCGACCAGCGCGGCCACCGCCGCCAGGCGGTCGACCTCCTTCACGCGGCAATTCCGCCACCTCGCTGAACACCGTCGTCCCGTCGGCGGCTGCGGCGGCGACCGCCAGGACCGGGATCTCGTCCAAAGAAGGGATCTCCGATGCCGCCACCTCGGTGGCGCGCAGCGGCCGCGCCTCTGCCCTGATGGTGCACCTACCCGGTTCGCCTGGGGTCAGCGACACGCGCGCCCCCATGCGTTCCAGCACGGAGACGAATCCCAGCCGGGCCGGCCCCCGGTACACGTCCGCCACGACCACGTCGCTACCCGGCACCACGCATCCCGCCACGACGAAGAAGGCTGCCGCGGAGGGGTCGGCCGGCACCGTTCGCTCCACCGGCTTCAGCGTGGACGCGCGGACGGTGACGACCCGACCCTCTCCCCAGGGCTCCACGGTCACGTCCGCACCGGCCTCGGCGAGCATCTCCTCGGTGTGTGCCCGCGTGGTGACCCGTTCACGCACCACGGTCGATCCCTCGGCCGACAGCCCCGCCAACAGGATGGCCGATTTGACCTGCGCGCTCGCCACGGGCGGCGTCCAGTCGATGCCGCGCAGCGACCCACCGCGGACCCGCAGTGGAGGGAGGCAGCGTGCGCTCTGCCCGTCAACCGCCGCACCCATGGCTCCGAGGGGCTCCGCCACCCGGTCCATCGGGCGGGCCGACAGCGACTCGTCGCCGACGAGCTCCGTGTCCCAGGCGAAGCCCGCCACGAGCCCGCAGAGCAGCCGCATCGACGTACCCGAGTTGCCGCAGTCGAGCGGCGCGGCAGGCCGGTGCAACCGGCTGCGCCCACCGTGCAGGGTCACCGTGCCGACCTCGGCCCGCTCGACCCCGACGCCCATCGCCTCCACGGCGGCCAGCGACGCGCCGACGTCGGCGCCGTCGGAGAGGCCGTGGACCACCGAAGGCCCCTCGGCGAGGGCTGCCAACAGCACCGCCCGGTGCGAGATGGACTTCTCACCCGGGGTGCGCACGGTCCCGCGGCAGGGCACGCCCCCGTCCACCACCAAGATGCGGGGCGCCGTCACGCTGTCCCCCTCACGACAGGCGTGCCGCCCGGCAGCGGTACCCGCGCGCCTCCACGGCGGCGGTGAGCGTCTCGGCCTCGGCCGAGTCGACAACGAGGATGAGCACGCCGCGGGGACCCTCGGCGGAGTGAGCGATCTCTATGTCGTAGATCCCGATGCCCGCGTCCGCCGCCAGCGAGGTGATCTCCGCCAGCAGACCGGGCCGGTCGGGCACCGGTATTCGCAGCTCCTCGAGGTGGTCGGGACGGGCGAGGCGGGCCGGCAGGTTGCGCCGGGCGGCGCTTGCCCGTTCCAGTACGCCAAGGAGCGCGTCCCGGTCCCCCGTGGCCACCCGCTCGCGCATGGCCGTGAGCTCGCCCACCAGACCATCGAGCGCGCCCACTATCTCGCCGGCGTTCTCGGCGCAGATGTCCGGCCAGATCCCGGGATGTCCGGCGGCGACACGGGTCATGTCCCGGAACCCGCCCGCGGCGAGGCGCAGGAGCGCGTGGTCCTGTTGGGCGCCCGCGCTCGCCGCGTTCATGAGTGTCGCCGCCACGAGGTGCGGCACGTGCGAGACCACGGCCACGAGCCGGTCGTGGTCGGCCGGCGAGAGCACCAGGACGTCGGCGCCCAGGCTGATCACGACGGACTTCAGTCGGTCGAACGACGCCAGGTCGGTTGCCGGCGTGGGCGTCAGCACCCAGACCGCGCCCTCGAAGAGCTCGGGGTCGGCGCCGTGCAGCCCGATTTGTTCTGACCCGGCCATGGGGTGCCCGCCGATGAAGCGAGGGTGGTCGGCCGCGGCCACGATGGCCGACTTCACGCCGCTGACGTCGGTGACGACGGCATCGGCGCGCCGGGACCCGTCGTCCAGGATGCGACTGGCCGTTTCGGCCACGGCCGCGGCCGGCGTGGCCACGAACACGATCTCGGCCTCGGGGTCGTTGCCCACTGCGTCCACGACGCCGTCTGCCAGCGCCGCTTCGGCGCGCGCTGCGTCGGCGTCCTGTCCCGTGACGTGCCAGCCACGTCGGCGCAGGCCAAGGGCGACGGATCCCCCGATCAGGCCGGTGCCGACGACCAGTGCACGCCGCCGCCCCGCGTCAGTCGGGGAGGTCATCGCGGAGCCCTTGGGCGCCGTGCAGGTATACGTGGTGCATGTCGTGGCGCGGTCGGGCGGAGTAGACGTGCAGCAGCACCCGGATGCAGCGCCGCATGGAGCCGGGGACCGGGATCTCGGACGCGCAGAGCAACGGAATGGCACCGAAGCCGATCTCCCGGATGGCCGTCGCGGGAAAGATGCTCGTGACGTCCGCGGTCGTCGTGAACAGCGCGCTGACGATGTCGTCCTCGGCCAGGTCGTTCCGTGCCATCAGCTCGCGCATCAGCTCCTGGGACCGGTCCGTGACCTGGGCCACGGTATCGGCGTCGACCGTCGTCGCGCCGCGCAGACCCCTGACCATGAGAGCGGGTGCCATCGGGCTCACTTTACCGGCATCGGCTCCACGAGCCCTCTGGCGTGCGGCTATGCCAACGGGCGGGTACCGGTGCCACCGCTCGCCGCACCGGCCAGGGCGCGCACCTCCGCCGCGGTGAGCACGCGCCACCGCCCCGGTGCCAGGCCAGTGTCGCGTACCGGACCGATGCGCGTGCGCACGAGCCGGCGCACGGGATGGCCGACCGCTTCGCACATGCGGCGCACCTGCCGGTAGCGGCCCTCGTGGATGGTCAGTCGCAACACCCCGGGTCCGAGGACACCGACCCCTGCCGGTGCGGTGAGGCCGTCGTCAAGTTCCACGCCACGGCGGAGCGCACGCAGCGCGCCTGGCGCCGGGGTGCCGCCGTCGATCTCGGCGATGTACTCCTTGGGCACGCCGTGGGACGGGTGCGTCAGCAACTGTGACAGCACGCCGTCGTTGGTCAGAATGAGCAAACCCTCGGTGGGCAAGTCCAGCCGGCCGACCGGAAAGACGCGGGGCTCGGTCGGGACGAGCCCGAGCACGGTCGGGCGGCCCTGCGGGTCGTCGGCCGTCGTGATGACACCGTCGGGCTTGTTGAGCAGGTAGTAGACGAGATCCGGTGCAACCGGCACCAGCGCGCCGTCGACCTCCACACGCGCCGTCGCGGTCTCCACGCGGCGGCCCAAGGTGGCCACGTCCCCGTCGACGGTCACCCGCCCGGCCGCGATGAGCTCCTCGCAGGCGCGACGCGAGCCGAACCCCGCACGAGCCAAGACCTTCTGCAGCCGCTCCGCCTCAGGTGCCTCAGGCGTCGTCGGAAGCCGCCTCTATGCCGAGCCCGAGCGCCGATTGAAGGTCGCGCTCCATGTCTCCGGCCACCTCGGGGCCGGGTAGGAATTCCTCGGCCGGCGGCAGGTCATCCACGGTGTCGAGCCCGAGACGCTCCAGGAAGAGATCGGTCGTGCCGTAGAGCGCGGCCTGACCCGGACCGTCCGCGTGGCCCACGACCTCTATGTAGCCGCGCTGCTCCAACAAGCGGGTGACGCCGTCGACGTTGACGCCGCGCAGGGAGGAAATCTGCCCACGCGACACGGGCTGGCGGTAGGCGACGATGGCGAGCGTCTCGAGCGCAGCCGTCGAGAGCCGGTGCGACACTTCCCGGTTGGCGAAGCGCTCCACGTAAGGTGCCAGGTCCGGATGCGTCTGGAGCCGGGCGCCCCCTGCGATACGAGCCAGGACGAAGCCCCGGCGTTCCCGCTCGTAGGACTGCGCGAGCTCGGCCAGCGCCTCCTCCACGCGCTCGACCGGCTCTTCGACGAGCTCGGCCAGCAGCGGCGGCGCCAGCGGTTCGACCGCCACCAGCAGGAGTGCCTCGAGCGTTCGGTTCAGCTCGTCACGCTCCATCCCCGCGCCCCCTCATCCTTCGTAGTCGTCGATTTCGTAGCCGCCGAGCTCGGCCAGGCCGCGGCCGCTGGCAACACCCGCCGGCACGGCGTCCGGGCTCAGCCACGCGATCTGCAGGTCGCCGAATGTCTCGCCTTGACCCAGCGCGATGCGCCCCATCTTGCACAACTCCAGGAGGGCGAGGAACCGGACGATGACCTCCATCCGCGTGCGGCAGGCCCCGACCAGAGCCCGGAAGGAGGTAGCCCGGTTGTGGTCGGGCAGTCCGATCAGTTCGGACACCGCTTCGAACACCGAGACGGTGTCCACCGTGACGTGGGACAGGTCGACCCCGGGCACCGGGTGCTCGGCCGAGCCACGCAGGTACGCCAGGGTGAGGTCCGCGGGGGTGACGCCAGCCAGCAGGTCCGGGGCGTGCACCACGAAGTCGTCGTCCAGGCCGACCTCCCGGGGGACCGAGCGGGCGGCGCGCTCGGCGAGGGCGACGAACACGTCGGCGGCGGCGGCGTAGGCCCGGCACTCGAGCAGACGCGCCAGGAGCAGGTCGCGCTCCTCCCACCCGATGAGGTCCTCCTCCTCGTCGGTGGCGTCGGGCCCCGGCAGCAGCTTCTGCGACTTCAGCTCAATGAGGATCGCGGCGACCAGCAGGAACTCCGAAAGCTGGTTGAAGTCGACCAGATCGCGCTCCTCGGTCAGTATCTGGACGAAGCCGTCGACCACCGGCAACAGCGGAACGTCGAGCACATCGACCTCGTGCGAGGACACGAGGTGCAAGAGCAGGTCGATGGGTCCCTCGAAGACGGGTGTGGTCACCGCGTAGGCCACACGACGACCATACCGAACCGGCCGTCCGCCGCCGCGCACCCCTGGTCACGCCGGGTGTACAGGTCCGGGTGCGCCCCGGGCACGCCCTACCATGGCCCTATGAAAAGGGTCCTCTCCGGCATCGCGCCGTCGGGCAGCTTCACCCTGGGGAACTACCTCGGGGCCCTTCGTCACTGGGTGTCCTTCCAAGACGACCATGACGCGTTCTACTGCGTCGTCGACCTGCACGCCCTCACGACGGAAACGGGGTCTGCGGACCTGCGGGCGAACACCCTCGATGCGGCTCTGAACATGTTGGCCGTGGGCCTGGACCCCGAGCGCTGCACGCTCTTCCTGCAGAGCCACGTGCCCGAGCACACCCGACTCACCTGGCTGCTCGAGTGCACCGCGTCCATGGGTGAGCTGCGGCGTATGACCCAGTTCAAGGACAAGGGGGAGGGACAGGAGGCGGCCCGGGTGGGCCTCTTCACGTACCCGGTGCTCATGGCCGCCGACATCGTGCTCTACGACGCCGACGCGGTGCCTGTCGGCGAGGATCAACGCCAGCACCTGGAGCTCGCCCGAGAGCTGGCCGTGCGCTTCAACAACCGCTACGGACGGACCTTCACCATCCCCGACGCGGCCATCCCGGGGACGGCGGCGCGCGTCATGGACCTCCAGCATCCGGAGCGCAAGATGTCGAAGTCGGTGGAGTCGCCCCTCGGGACCATCGGTCTGCTCGATTCTGACGAGGAGATCACCCGCAAGGTCCGCAAGGCGGTCACTGATACCGACGGCGAGGTCCGTTACGACCGGGCGGCCAAGCCAGGCCTCGCCAACCTGCTCGAGCTCCTGGGCGCCGCGACCGAACGCGACCCCAAGGAGCTGGCCGGCGAGTACACACGCTACGGCCCACTCAAGGACGACGTCGCGGCCGCGCTTTGCGCATTGCTCTCCCCCGTCCGCAACCGGCGCGCGGAGTTGGAGCGTGAGCCGGGCTACGTCAGTGAGGTGTTGGCGCGAGGTGCCACCCACGCCCACGAGGTCGCGGCGGCCACCTACGACCGCGCGGCCGACGCCATCGGCCTGCTGCCGTCGGCATGACGCCGCTCTTCTACCCGAACGAGATGCCGAGGTGGAGCACGTCGTTCGCCCACCACGTGTAGAGGTGGTTGAACAGCCAGTTGAGCGGCCCGTGCGGGTAGAAGATGAAGTTGATCATCACGAGGCCCAGCACAATGGGCATCGTGTACTGGCGGTAGCGCAGGTAGGTGGGCCACCAGCGTGCCGGCAGCAGTCGTTCGAAGAGGACGGACCCGTCCAGCGGCGGGACCGGGATCATGTTGAACACGAATAGGCCGACGTTCAGGAAGCTGGCCCAGAAGACCAGTTGCGCCGCCACCGACAACGAGCCGGTCGTCGTGAACGCCGCCCGGTAAAAGTGCACGAACAGGAACCCGAAGACCCCTGCCAAGACGGCATTGGTGAGCGGCCCCGCCAGCGACACCAGGGCGCCCTGGTTGCGCGGGCTGCGCAGCCGCGCGGTATTCACCGGGACCGGCTTGGCCCAGCCGAACACGCCGATGCCGCTCAGTGACAACAGCGCGGGGACGATGAGGGTGCCCACCGGGTCGACGTGCGGAACGGGGTTGAGCGTGAGCCGGCCGGCCCGCGCCGCCGTGTCGTCGCCGAAGGCGCGGGCCACCCACCCGTGGGAGACCTCGTGCAGAATGATCGACGGCACGACGACGCAAAAGATGACGATGTCCTGCGTCGTAATGTTGTGGTGCGCCACGAGCGCCACCACGACCAGCACACCCGCGGCGATCCAAAGGCTGTGTTTGGTCCTGGGGTCTATGGGGCGCCTCCCCGAGGAGGCGCCGGGCGTGCGCACCTAGGGCTTGGCGGCGTCGACGATGCAGCGGCGGGCGGCCGGCTTCGCTTCCAGGCGGGCCTCCCCGATGGGCTTCCCGCACACCTCACAGATCCCGTAGGTCCCGTCGTCCAGACGTTTGAGGGCGGCGTCGACCTCGTCGAGCGCCTCCCGCAGCTCAGTGGCGAGGCGCTCCGCCTCGCCACGCTCCGCCGTCACCTGGCTGGAGTCGGCGAAGTTCGAGTCGTAGTTGAGGCCACTGCCTTGGTCCGCGAAGCCAAGCTCCTTGAGCTGGGCCTGCAGACTGGCCTGCTCGTTCCTCAGCAGGGCGGCGAAATCAATCTCGGCGGTTTCCGCCGTCGGGGCCTCGTTCGGCATGGGATCATGCTACGCGGTCCCTTCCCCCCCTTGTTCCCGCCGACCCCCCCGCCCGGGGGTGGGCCCCCTCGTAGGCCCTGCGCAGGTGCTCCGGGGACACCTTGGTGTAGCGCTGGGTCGTCGCCACTGAGGCGTGGCCAAGGAGCTCCTGGACGACACGCACATCGGCCCCCCGTCCCAACATGTGGGTGGCACAGGAGTGGCGCAGCACGTGCGGGCTCACCTTGTCGGCCAGGCCGACCCGGGTGGCGTAGTTCTTGACAACCCCGAACGCGCCGACGCGGCTGAGCCGACCGCCCCGGATATTGAGGAAGACGGCTTCGGCGTCCCCACGGCGGCGCCAGCGCGCCGGCTCCAGGCGGGGCCGGCCCTCCGCAGCGAGCCACTCCTCCAGTGCGTGCCGCGCCGGCCCGCCGAGCGGGACGACCCGTTCCTTGTCGCCCTTGCCGAGGAGGCGCACCAGGGGCAGGCCGCGGGCGTCCAACGCCTCAGCCACGTCCCCCAGGTTCAAGCCCACCACCTCGCTCACGCGGGCACCGGTGCCGTACAGGACCTCGAGCAGTGCCCGGTCCCGCAGCACGGCGGGGCCGGTGCCGACCACCGCCCCCAGCAGCCGCTCGGTCTCCTCTTCGGTCAATGCCTTGGGCAGCAGGTCGGTCACGGAGACGGGGGGGACGTCGAGGGTCGGGTCGTCGGCGCGCTGGCCCTCCTCGACCAGGAAGCGGTGGAAGCCCCGGATGCTCGAGAGCGCGCGTGCCACCGAGGCCGCGCGCTGCGCCTGCCGCAGCGCGGCCAGATGCGCCGCCACGTCGGCCGGGGTCGCGGCCGCCATGGAGGACCCGCGCCCGTCCAACGTGGTCTCGTAGGAGGCCAAGTCCCGGCGGTACGACGTCAGCGTGCGCGGCGAGCGCCCGCGCTCCACCTGGAGCCACGAAAGGTATTCCTCGGCCGGACGCGGCAGCGGATCGCTCATGCCGTGTGTCCCGCGCCCGCCAGTCTGACCCGCGCCATGTAGAGCCCGAGTACCGTCGTCTCGTCCTTGAGCGTCCCGTCCGTCACCAGCGCGTCGACGTCGGCCAGCCGGATCCGTTCCACGGTCATGTAGCCCTCCTCCACCCCGTCGGGCTTGCTCTCGCACGGCGAGAGACCGGTGGCGAGGAAGATCGTCGTGTGCTGGTCGCTGACCCCAGGGGTGTTCCAGGTCTCCACCAGCGCTTCCCAAGTCGTGGCCTCCAGCCCGGCTTCTTCGGCCAGCTCCCGCCGCGCCGTCGCCTCGGCCGACTCGCCGTCCCTGTCGCGAGTGCCGGCCGGGATCTCGAGCACCATGGCGTCGACCGCGGCGCGGTACTGACGTACGAGAGACACCGTTCCGTCGTCGTGCACCGGTACGACGGTGACCGCGCCGGGATGGCGCATCACGACGCGCTCGAAGGCTTGGCCGGCGGGGTCGACCAGGTGCAGACGGTCCACCCGGAACAGCCACGCCCGGAGGAGCTCTTCCTCCGAGACACAGCGGAAGCCGGTCACGGCCTAGGAGACGGCGTCGAGGTCGAGCAGGTGGGGCTCGCGCCCCTCCGCCCGCTCCAGCGCCGCCGCCACCAGCTCGCGGAACAGGGGGTGAGGCCGGTCGGGCCGGCTCTTGAATTCGGGGTGGGCCTGGGTGGCGACCCAGTAGGGATGCTCGGCCAGCTCCACGAACTCCACGAGCCGGTGGTCGGGCGACATCCCCGAGCAGACGAGCCCGACCTCCTCGAGCCTGGTTTTGTAGCGGTTGTTGAACTCGAAGCGGTGCCGGTGCCGCTCGGTCACCGCCAGCGACCCGTAGGCCCGGGCCACCACCGAGTCCGGCGTCAGCACCGCCTGGTAGGAGCCGAGCCGCATGGTGCCGCCCTTGTCGGTCACCTCGGCCTGGTCGGGCATGAGGTCGATCACCATGTGGGGCGAGAGTGGGTCGAATTCGCGGGAGTTCGCCCGTTCGAGCCCGGCCCGGTCGCGCGCCATGGAGATGACCATGGTGTGCAGCCCGAGGCACAGGCCGAGGCAAGGGATGCCGTGGTCGCGGGTATACCCCGCGGCCGCAACCATCCCCTCGATCCCCCGCTCGCCGAACCCGCCGGGGATCACAATGGCGTCGAGACTGCGTAGCCGGTCGCCGTCGACGAGGTCCGGCACGTGCTCGGCGTCGATCCAGTCCAGCTCGACGTGCGCACTGTGGTGGAAGCCGGCGTGCCGCAGGGCCTCCACGACCGACATGTAGGCGTCGGGCATGTTCACGTATTTCCCGACGATCCCGACCCGCGCCGTGCGAGAGAGCGACTCCACGCGCCCGACCAGAGCCTCCCACTCCGACAGGTCGATGCGGTGCGCCGTCTCATCGATGCCGAGCGTGCGGCAGACGTAGGCGTCGAGACCCTGCTCGTGTAGGACGAGCGGGATCTCGTAGATGCTCGGTGCGTCGACCGCGGAGACGACGGCGTCTATGGCGACGTCGCACTGCAGGGAGATCTTGCGCTTGAGGGTCTCAGAAATCGGCTTGTCGCTGCGGCACACGATGACGTCGGGCTGAATACCGCGGCTGCGCAGCTCCGTCACCGAGTGCTGGGTCGGCTTGGTCTTCTGCTCCCCCGACACGAGATAGGGCACCAGCGTCAAGTGCACGTAGCAGACGTTGTCGCGGCCGATGTCGCGGCGGAACTGCCGGATCGCCTCAATGAACGGCACGATCTCAATGTCGCCGACCGTCCCACCGATCTCGACGATGACGACGTCGACCTCCTCGTCGGCCAGCCGGCGGATGCGGTCTTTGATCTCGTCGGTCACGTGCGGGATCACCTGCACCGTGCGGCCGAGGAAGTCGCCGCGTCGCTCTTTCTCTATGACGGAGCGGTAGATCCCGCCCGTCGTGGTGTTCGAGCGCTTGGACAGGCTCTCGTCGATGAAGCGCTCGTAGTGGCCGAGGTCGAGGTCGGTCTCGCCGCCGTCCTCGGTGACGAAGACCTCGCCGTGCTCGCCCGGGTTCATGGTCCCCGGGTCGACGTTGATATAGGGGTCGAGCTTGCACATGGTGACGCGCAAGCCCCTGCACTTGAGAAGCCGACCGAGCGAGGAGGCGGTGAGACCCTTCCCGAGCGAGCTCGAGACGCCGCCTGTCACGAAGATGAACTTGCTCACGCCGCCTTCTGGGCGCCGAGCGTCACGCCGGATGATCGGTGCACCCGACCACGATAATCGAACGGCGGCGAAGCGATCGCGGACCCCGTTCAGTCGAGCCAGTACACCTTCATGCGAGGGTTGGCCCGCACCGCCTGGTACTCGGGCAGGTCCTCGAGCAAGGGACGCAGGTCGTTGCGGATCGCCGCCTTATAGGCCGCCTCGACGCGCGTTTCGAACTCCTCGTGGGTCAGCTGCCCCTTGGCGAAGGCCCGCTTGAGGACTCCGACGGCTGTCTCCCGTCCCGAGTCGCCGACCCGCATGAACCGCCGCCGCGACGACTCGCCGCCGGAGCGGGCCGGGGTCTTCGCCATCGGGAGATGCCGCCGCCCTACGCCCGTCCCGTCGCCCCGAGCCCCAGCAGCTCGCGGGCGTGGGCGCGCGCCGCCTCGCTCCCCGGGTGGCCCGACAGCATGCGCGACAACTCGGTGACGCGCTCCTCGCCCTCGACCGGCGCCGCGGTGGTCGTGGTGCGCCCGCCCGACTCCGCCTTCTCGATCCGCACGTGCGCGTGGGCCCGTGAGGCCACCTGGGCCAGGTGCGTGACGACCAGCACCTGGCGCGCCCGGGCCACCGCGTGCAGCGCCTCGCCCAGCGCCAGTGCAGCCGCGCCGCCCACCCCGGCGTCCACCTCGTCGAACACCATGGTCGGCGGCCCACCCGACCCGACCAGCCGCACGGCCAGCATGGCTCGGGACAGCTCGCCGCCCGAGGCGGCCTTCGCCAACGGCTGCACCGGCTCGCCTACGTTCGCCCCGAGGAGCAGCTCGACCGGCTCTCCTGTCCCGTCTTCGGCCACCCGGACCTCGAGCCGGCCCCCGGGCATGGCCAGCGCGCCCAGGTGCACCTCCACCGCCCGTCCGAATTCGTCGGCCGCCTGCGCCCGGACGGCGCGCACCTCCGCCGCCGCCTCTGTCAGCTCGCGCAGGCGGAGCTCCCGCTCGGCCGACAACCGTTCCGCGGCGCCCTCCGCGTCCTGGAGCACCTGCAGGCGCTCGGCCGCCGCTGTCCCGAAGACCATCACCGCGGCGAGATCCTCGCCGTACTTGCGGCGAAGCTCGGCCAGCCCGCGCCGCCGCTCCTGCACCTCGGCCAGACGGGCGGGATCGTCATCGAACCCTTCGGCCTCGTCGCGCAGCGCGCGGGCCAGGTCCGAGAGCTCTGCTAGCGCCGCCGCGGCGCGTTCGCGGTGGCCGGCGAACGCCTCGCGTCCCGACAGCGCGGCCGACGCTTCGCCCAAGAGCCCGAGCACGCCACCCTCCCCCGCCGCCGGGTCAAGCAGCTCTGCCGCCCGCGCCGCCGCCCCCCGGTAGGCACCCGCGTCCGCCAGGCGATCCTCTTCCACCCGGAGCACCGCCTCCTCGTCGGGGCCCGCGAGGCCGGCCCTCTCTATCTCGGCCACCTGGTAGCGCAGCACCTCCGCCTCGCGCGCCCGCTGCTGCCCGTCGCCGCCCAGGGCCGCCAGCTCCTCGTCGAGCGCGCGCAGCTGGTCGCGCAGTGCCCGCACGCGGCTCAGGTCGGTCCCCGCGAACCCGTCGAGCACGACCCGCTGGGCCGACGCGGTGACCAGCGCCCGATGTTCGTGTTGGCCGTGCACTTCCACCAGGTCCGCCGCCGTCTCCCCGAGTGCGGCCACCGGCGCCATTCGCCCGTCGAGGTAGGCGCGCGACCGTCCGTCGGCCGGCACCACGCGGGTGACGACGACCTCGCGCTCGGCGTCTTCCTCCCCGACAATGAAGCGCGCCTCCACCAACGCCTCGGGCGCGCCGGCCCGCACGAGGCCGGCGCTGGCCCGTCCGCCCAGGACGAGCTGCAACGCGTCCACGACGAGGGTCTTGCCCGCGCCGGTCTCTCCTGTCAGCGCGGTCATGCCCGGCCCGAAGGAGAGCGTCAGGTCCTCTATGACGCCGAGATCGCGCACGCGCAGCTCCGTCAGCACGGCTTCACGACCGCCCCACCGCCGACCGCACACCGCACCACGGCGGACACCCCGCTAGCGACCCCGGTCGGCCAACAGGCGGAAGCGCAAGATGTTCCCGAACGTCTGTGGCTCGTTCCGCACGACACGCACCGCGCGCTCGGCCACGGCGCAGGTGACGGTCGCGCCCGGCTGCAGGCGCCCGACGTCCTGGCCGTCGATCACCAGGGCGCCGGCCCGGTCGGGCGCCACCTTCACACAAACGTCTTGGTCTTCGGTGAGCACGAGGCTGCGGTCGAGCGAGAAGTGGGGTGCCACCGGCGTCACCACCATGGCCCGCAGGGTCGGCGCCAGGATGGGCCCCCCGGCCGACAGGTTGTACGCGGTCGAGCCCGTGGGCGTGGCCATGATGAGGCCGTCGGCCGAGTAGGTCAGCGCCTCCTCACCGTCGACGCACGTCGTCAGCCGCACGGTGTGGCCGAAGTCGATCTTCTCGATCACCACCTCGTTGAGCGCGAGGAGCACGGAGGGCGCATCGCCCGGAGAAAGGTCGGTGATCGTGACCTGCAGTGCGCAGCGCTCCTCTATGACGGCTTTCTCCTCGAACACCTTCGTCAGCGCCTCGCGCACCTGGTCCGGCCCGAGGTCGGGCAGGTAGCCCAGCCGTCCGAAGTTGACCCCGAGCACCGGCACGTCGACCTCGGCGGCCAGGCGGACGGCGCGCAGGAAGGTGCCGTCGCCGCCCATGCTCACCGCGACCGTCGAACCGGACAGGTCCACCGAGGTCAGGTCCCGCTCCACCCCCGCTTCGGCCACCGTGTCAGGGGCGCTGAAGCTCAGGATGCGCGCCCGGTGGCCGTGGTCGGTCAGCCACCCGGCGGTGTCGGTCGCCAGTGTGAGCGCGTCCGGGCGCCCCGGGTGCACGAGGAAGGTGACGGTCGCCACGGCGTCGGGCGTCAGCCCGCCTCCGACACGGCGGCGGAGAAGAGGGCGGCGACCTCATCCGAATCAGGCGCCGACGACACGTGGCCCTTGCGGGCGTGCACCAGGAACTCCACGTTGCCGGCGGGGCCGGTCAGGGGTGAGGCCATCGCCCCCACTATGCCGGTTCCGGCGTCGTGGAGTGCGGACGCGACCCCCGCCAGCGCGGCCAGCCATAAAGCCGGGTCGCGCACCACGCCCTTGCCCCGCGACACCGCCGCCCGCCCCGCCTCGAACTGCGGCTTCACCAACAGCACCAGGTCGGCCCCCGATGCGGCCACGGGGCCGGCCAGCGCCGGCACCACCGTCCGCAGCGAGATGAACGACAGGTCGGCCACCACCTGCGGCACCGGCACCCAATCCGGGTCGGCCTCGCGCAGCACCACCTGCGTCAGCGTGCGGGCGTTGACCCGCTCCAGGACGGTGACCCGGGAGTCGGCGCGGAGGCGGGCATGGAGCTGCCCGTGCCCCACGTCGACGGCATAGACGTGCGTGGCGCCGCGCTGGAGCAGGCAGTCGGTGAAGCCACCGGTGGAGGCGCCCACATCGAGGACGCGCCGGCCGGCGACGGGGACGGCGAAGCGGTCGAGCGCGGCGTCGAGCTTCTGGCCGCCCCGGCTGACGAACGCCGCGGGCGGCCCGACGAGGACGACCGGCTCGTTCGGGGCGACCAGGCGGGCGGGCACGGTGGCCGGCGCCCCGGCGACGAGGACGGTCCCCGCGGCAATGGCCGCCTGCGCCTCGTGGCGGGTGAGGACGAGGCCTCGGCGGACCAGCTCGGTATCGAGCCGGCGGCGGGGCCCCGGGGTCAGCTCAGGCCTTCTTGGCCGACTTCTTGGCCGACTTCTTGGCCGACCCCTTGGCCGACTTGGCCCCCTTGGCCGACCCCTTTATGGCAGCCGGCTTCTTGGTGGCGGCCGACTTCGCCGCACCCGGCTTGGCCGCCGTCTTCGTGGCCGAGCGCCGCGGCGTCACCCGCCCGGCGGCCGCCCGGGCGACCTTGGCGGTCTTCGTGACCTCGCTACGCGCCCGTGTGGCCGTCTTGGACGCCTCGGCCCGGGCCCGGTCCGCAGTCTTGGAGGCCTCCTTGCGCGCCCGCTCGGCCCGCTTCGTGGCCTCCTTGCGCGCCCGTGTGGCCGTCTTCGAAGCCTGCTTCGTGACGTCCCGGGTCGCCGACCGCCCGGCCTCGGCCGACCGTCGCAGGACCTCGGCCACCTGGTTGGCCAGGTGCTCCAGGGCCTTCGGGTCGATTTTCTTCAGCTGCGACGCGACCTCGCGACGCACCGTCTCGAGCATCTGCTCGCTGTTGCTCCGGCTCCGGTCCACCAAATTGTCCACCCACTCCTGTGCCTGCTCGCGCTGGATGTCGCCAGCGTTGACCAACTCTCGCACGATCTCCTCCGACCGTCCCCGGCTGACCTGGCCGACGACGCTCCCGGCATCGAGATACTTGCGAATTCGCTCGTTCCCTGCCATTGAACAACAGTATCTCAAGTGCTAGCTAATAGCAAGCACTTGCGGGCCCGGGATCTACGCGGCGGAGCCGTCGAGGAGCGTGCGCACCAGCGTCAGCAGGTCCTGGGCGGTGGCAGCCGCCTCCGTTCCCGCCGGGATCTCTCCGGCGGGGGTCACCCCGGAGAACACGAGGGCGAAGGGCACGCCGAGCTGGGTCGCCAGGGCGCCGTCGGTGGACGGGCGGTCCCCCACCACGACCCGCAGGTCGCCCGGCGGCACACGGGCGGCGATCGCGTCGGCGGTGGGTCGGTGGGGCTTGCCCGCGATCTCGGGCGCGATCTCCGCGGCGGTGGCCACGGCGGCCAGCAGGGCGCCGGCGCCGGGAACAAGGCCGTCGGGCGTGGGGAAGGTCGGGTCTTCGTTGGTGCCCACGAGGCGGGCACCCGACCGGACGGCGTCGGAAGCCCGGGCCACGGCGTCGAAGGTGAAGGCGCGCGTCCAACCGACGAGGACGGCGTCGGCCGGCGGCTCGGAGACGACCACGACGCCGCGCACGCCCAGGGCCTCGAGCAGGCCGTCGTCGCCCAGCACGAGCGCGGTGGTGCCGGGGGCGAGGAGCCCGGCCGCGACGTCGGCCGAGCGCAGCAGGTCGTCGTCCTCGGCCGCGATGCCGCAGTGGGCCAGGCGGCGGCGCAACTCGGCGCGCGTGGGCGCGGAGTTGTTGGTGGCGAAGAAGCAGCCGTACGCCGGCGCCGCGCAGGCGCGCCACGGCCTCGTCGACGCCGGGGATGGGCTGGCCGGTAAGCCACACGACGCCATCGAGGTCGACGACCCACGTCCCCCCCGGCGGTGGCGGCCACATGGGCGCCGAGGCTACGCGCTCATCTCTGCCCTCAGCCGCGAGCCGGCGGACCCTGATCCGTAGACTCGGGCGGCGTGGCCGAGCTGCGCGTCGAGGGGGACGAGCTGGTGCTGCACCTGTCGGGGCCCGAGAAGGCCGAGGGCTTCCACGGCGACATCCGGGTGCCGCTCCGCGCCGTCTCGGGGGTGCGGGCGGTCGACACCGCGTGGCCGGAGCTGCGCGGCCTCCACGCGCCCGGGACGGGCATACCAAACGTGATCGCCGTCGGGACCAGACGGGGCGGGTTCGGCAAAGACTTTGCCGCCGTGCACGGGACAGGGCCCGGCCGTCGTGGTGGAGCTGGAGGGCGTGGAGTACGGGCGCCTTGTGGCGACGACGGACGACGCCGAAGATGTGGCGGCGCGGATCCGGGAGGCGATGCCCGGGTCCTGAGGGGCGCCAGGTCGGCTGGTCAGGATCTGTGCAGACCCGTCTCGTGCACGATCACACCGCCGGCCACATCGGTCGGCGTGATACGCACCGGCGCGTGGGCGGTCACCGCCGGCGCATACCTGGGCAGGTCGCCGTTCGCGCGTCAGGTGCGCAGGTCGTCCAGCCCATCGCCCCAGGCGGGCCGGAACGTGATGGAGCAGGCGATGTCGCGCCGCGTGACCGAACCGACGACGCGGTCGTGGTCCACGACCGGCACCCGCGCCATGTGATGGCGGCACATGATGGCGACGGCCTCGTCGACCGGGACGTCGGCGCCGAGCGCGAGTGCGGCGGAGGGCTCCGCGAGTTCCGCCAGCGGTACCTCCCGCGCGTCCAGGCCCTTGGCCACCACCTTGGCCAAGATGTCCTGGGCGCTGACCGAGCCGGCCAAGCTGCCGTCGGACGTGCAGAGCGGGGCGGAATCCACCTCGTGCGCAGTGAGGAACGAGGCGGCGTCCGCCGCAGATTCGGTGGTCCGCAGCACCTCCATGTCGCCCCTCATGACGTCTCGGACAGTCCT
Organism: uncultured Acidimicrobiaceae bacterium; assembly: GCA_963808355.1. GTDB lineage: Bacteria > Actinomycetota > Acidimicrobiia > Acidimicrobiales > RAAP-2 > Bog-473. The sequence goes on along the minus strand of CAWEFL010000002.1, from coordinate 309,627 downwards.
CATGGCGCCCTCCCGAGTCGGTCACGGGTCTGTGTCGCACGACCTTTCTACCCTCGCGCCTTCCTCCGAAACGGGCAATCCCCCGTGCGGGACTTCGGGCCGCACCCTTGCCTTCGGACTGAGGGCGAACATCTGTTCGTAGGACTGTGCCAGGTCGGCACCTTGGCGCGAAGGGCTCTGCGTACCTCCTCGACGAGGCGTGGCCCGGGACCGGGCGGTCAGCTCAACGCAATCAGGGTCGTGGGATCAGCCAGGATCTCGCCGACTGCGGCGAGGAACCGTGACCCCGCCTCGCCGTCCACCAGGCGGTGGTCGAAGGCGAGGCTCAGTGTGCACACGTCGCGCAGTGCCACTTCGCCCCGGTACTCCCACGGCCGCGGCCGGGCCGTCCCGAAGGCCAGGATGGCCCCCTCGCCGGGGTTCAGGAGGGGCACGCCCGCGTCCACGCCGAATACGCCCACGTTGGTGATGGTGAAGGTGCCACCTGTGAGCTCGGTCGGGGTGCAGCGGCCCTCGCGCGCCGCGACGGTGAGCGCGGAGAGCGCGTCGGCCAGGTCGCGCAGCGACAGGGCGTGCGCGTCCTTGACGTTCGGCACGAGGAGTCCCGAAGGCGCCGCCACGGCGATGCCGAGATTGACGTAGTGCTTGGTGACGACGGCAGGACCCTCGTCGTCCCACGACGCGTTGAGCGCGGGGTGCGCACGCAACGCGAGGAGCACCGCCCTGGCCACCATCGCCAGCGGCGTGACACGGATGCCGGCGAAGTGCCGGTTCTCCCGGAGCCGCGCCACGAGCTCCATGGTCGGCGTGACGTCGACCGTGAGGAACACGCACGCCTGGGGCGCGTCGGTGACGCTGCGCACCATGGCCTCGGCCATGCGCTTCTGGACACCGCGCGCCGGCGTGCGTGTCTCACGGCCCTGCTGGCCCCGCAAGACCCCCGGCGCCGGCGCGGACTCCGTGACCGAGGCGGCGACCGGTGCCACGCTGGCCAGGTGGCTGGCCAGGTCCTCCCGAGTGATGATCCCACCCGGCCCGTGCCCGGCCACCTCGGCCAGGTCCACCCCCTGCTGGCGCGCCATGAAGCGCACCGGTGGCGCCGCGAGCGGTCGTACGGGTGTGCCGGCCAGGGGTGCTGTCGGCCCACCCCGATGAGGTCGTCCCGCACGCCGGCGGCGGCTGGGCGCGGCGGCCTCGGGCCCGTAGCCGACGAGCACCGGCGTGCGCTCCTCGGAGCCGGCCCCATCAACGTCCGTGTCGGCTGCGCCCTCCTCGCCCGGAGCCGACGACGCCGTGTCGATGGCGACGATCGGAGTCCCGACCGCGACCGTCGCGCCCTCCGCCGCCAGCAACTCCACGACCGTGCCGGCAAAGGGGCTCGGGAGCTCGACCACCGCCTTCTCGGTCTCGACCTCCACCAGCACCTGGTTCAGCGCAACCACATCGCCCACCGCGACGTGCCAGGCGACGAGCTCGGCCCCGGTCAGTCCTTCGCCCAGGTCCGGCAGGGCGAACGTGCGCCGGGCGGTCACACCTCGAGGCACTTGTCGACCTCGTGCAGGATCCGGTCGGCGTCGGGGAGGAAGTGCTTCTCCAGCCGCGAGGGCGGGTACGGCGTGGCGAACGCGCCGACTCGGCGGACCGGCGCCTCCAGGTGGTAGAAGCAGCGCTCCGCCACGCGGGCGGTGATCTCGGCGCCGAGCCCGCCGAAGACCGGTGCCTCGTGCGCGACGACCAGACGGCCGGTCTTGTGTACCGACCGCTCGAGCGTGTCGAAATCGATGGGCGACAACGAGCGCAGGTCCACGACCTCGAGCGAGGTGCCCTCCTCGGCAGCGACATGAGCCGCATGGAGCGCGGTCGCCACCATGGAACCGTAGGTCGCCACGGTCACGTCGGTCCCCTCGACCACGACGCGGGCACCGTGCAGCGGGAGCGCCGAGAGCGGCTCGTCCTCGTCGACCTCGCCCTTGTCCCAGTAGCGGCGCTTGGGTTCGAAGAACACGACCGGATCGTCAGACGCCACCGCTTGTTGGATCATGCGGTGGCCGTCGGCCGGGTTGCTGCACGTGACGACGCGCAGACCGGCCGTGTGCGCGAAGTAGGCCTCAGGTGACTCGGAGTGGTGCTCGACCGCGCCGATCCCACCGCCGTAGGGGATGCGGATGGTGATCGGCATTGCGACGCGGCCTTCGTTGCGGTAATGCAGCTTCGCCACCTGCGAGACGATCTGGTCGAAGGCCGGGTACACGAACCCGTCGAACTGGATCTCGCAGACGGGGCGGTAGCCGCGCATGGCGAGCCCCACCGCCGTGCCGACGACGCCGGACTCGGCGAGCGGCGTGTCGATCACCCGCCATGCCCCGAATTGCTCCTGCAACCCCTCGGTGACCCGGAACACGCCGCCGAGCTTGCCGATGTCCTCCCCCATCAGCACGACCTTGTCGTCGTGGGCCATGGCACGGCGCAAGCCCGCGTTGAGGGCCTTCCCGAGCGACATGGTGGTCACGGGAGTGGCTCCTCGAAGCCGGCCTGGTACGCGGCGTAGGCCTCCCGCTCCTCTTGGAGGAGAGGATGCGGGTCCGCGTACACGTGGTCGAACAGCGCTTCGGGCGCGGGGTCCGGCATGACGAGGCACCGGGCACGCAGTGTGGCGGCTGCCTCGGCCGCCCTCTCTTCGACGGTGGCTTCGAACGCGTCGGCCAGCTGTCCCTCCGCCCGCAGGAGCGCGCGCAGGCGGGCGATCGGGTCCTTCTCCCGCCACTCCTCTTCCTCGGCGCGCGAGCGGTAACGCGTGGGGTCGTCCGACGTCGTATGTGGGCCCATGCGATAGGTCATCGCCTCAATGAGCGTGGCGCCCTGCCCCGCGTAGGCCCTGGCGAGGGCCACTCGCGTCGCCGCCAGCACGGCGAGTACGTCGTTGCCGTCGACCTGGATGCCCGGGATGCCGTAGCCGCGACCGCGCTGGGCAATGGACGCGTGCGACTGCACGCGCACCGGCTCGGAAATGGCCCACCCGTTGTTCTGGCAGAAGAAGACGACCGGGACCGTAAAGCTCGCGGCGAAGCCGAACGCCTCGGCGACGTCCCCTTCGCTGGTGGCGCCGTCGCCGAAGTACACCAGCGCGGCGGACCGCGCGCTGTCGAGCACGATCCCGAGCGCGTACCCGGTGGCGTGCAGGGCCTGCGATCCCACCACGATGGCTGGCGTCGCTATGCCGAAGGCCGCGGGGTCCCACCCGGAGAGGCCCGCGCCGCGCCAGAGCCGGAGCATGTCGACCGGCTCGACGCCCCGGCAGTAGGCCACGCCGTGCTCGCGGTAGCTGGGGAAGACGAAGTCGTCCGCGTGGAGGGCGTGCGCCGAGCCCACCTGCGCGGCCTCCTGCCCGAGGAGGGGCGCCCAGAGCCCGAGCTCGCCCTGACGCTGCAGGGCCATCGCCTCGGCATCGAGCCGGCGGACGACGGTCATGTCGCTGTAGAGCCGGCGAAGCATGGCCGCGTCGACGTCGGACACCACCTCCCGGTAGGGGCAGCCGACGGTCCGCTGGCCGTCGACGGAGATCAGCTGGACGAGTCCGTCGTACGCGATCCACTCGGGGATCCGTGCCTCCGGTAGCCGTACCGCATCGACCATCTGGCCCCCTTTCGCGTCCCCCGACGCAACGCATCTCACCATTATTCTCCCAGGAGAAGCGGGAAAACGAATCAGATCAGCACAAGCGACGCAGCGAATCTGTGTCGGGAGTGAACCTGTCGCACGAGATGTGCGCCAGATCGGATCAAGGGTGGTCAGGCGCGGGAACGCCCGCTGTGATCAGGAGGCCTTGCGGCGGGGAGCGGCCTTGGCCCGCGAGGCCGTCTTGGCCGGCTTGGTGGCTTTGGCGGCCTTCTTGGCCGGGGCGCCCCGACGGGTCGGGGTTTCTTGCCCGGGGCGGCCCGGCGCGAAGCCGCCTTGCCGGCGGGCCGGGCGGCAGCCTTGATGCTGGCGTTCAGGGCCTCCATGAGGTCGACGACCTGGGCCGGCTCCGGGCCTTCCTGAATGACGATCTCGTGGCCCTGACGCTTCTCCTCTATGAGATCCTCGACCTTCTCGCGGTGGGTGTCGTGGTAGCGCGTGGGGTCCCAGTCGCTCTCCATGGACTCGATGAGCAGCTGGGCCATTGACAGCTCGCGGTCGCTGACGTCACCGTTTTCGGGGAGGCCCGGAAGCTCTTTGCCCGGTGTACGGACCTCGTCGGGGAAGTACATGGTGTGCATCGCGAGAGCATCGCCCTCAGGCCGGATCGCCACCAGATACTCCTTGTTGCGCATGACCAAGGTGGCGATCGCCACTTTGCCCGCCTCCTCCATGGCCCGCCGCAGAAGGGCATAGGCCTTGTCGGCTCCATCGCCCTCGGGCGCCAGGTAGTAGCTCGAGCGGAAGTAGACGGGGTCGATGTCGCCGATGTCGACGAAGTCGGAGATCTCGATCTGACGCGACTTCTTCGGCTCGGCGGACTCCAACTCCTCCTCGGTCAGGATGACGTACTCCCCGCCCCCGAGGTCGAACCCGCGCACGATGCGGTCGTTGGCGACCTCTTCGCCGGTCCGCTCGTTGACCTTCTTGTAGCGGATCCGGTCCGAGGTGCCCTCTTCGAATTGGTTGAAATGGACCGTCTTGTCTGACGTCGCTGGGTAGAGGCCGGTCGGGATATTCACCAGTCCGAAACTCAGCGCGCCCTTCCATATGGTGCGTGGCACGGGAGACAAATTACCAGCTGAAGGGCGATCCACCACCCTGTTACAGCCTCTGGTCACACTGAGGCGTATGGCCGCGAGCACGCCGAAGGGCTTCGCCCCCACCGTTCTGCGGGGGATGGCCGACTTCGGCCCGTTCGACGCCACGAGCGATGACCTTTCCTTGCAACTGGGGGTCTCGCTCTGGCTCCGCATGAGCGACAGCTCCCTGGAGGAGGCCCGCTCGACCCTGCAGGAGGTGCGGCGGCTCGTCCTCGCGGCCTACGACCTCGAGACGGCGACCGAGCCGGTACCCCTCGTGGGGCGCTCCCCCGCCTCCGACGTCGTGACCCTGGCCGCCTACGTCGGCGACTTGCTGCGCCGAGTCGCCAGCCGGGCCGGATGTGAGCCGCACATGGTGGCCGACCGCGTGATCGCCGAGCTGCCCGACCCGGTGGCGCTGGGCGCCTGATCGCCGGTGGCGCGGCCGTCGGCGCGAGCACCCGGCGCGCCGACGGCCGCGCCGTTGAACCGCGTCCCCGCCATGGTGCCGCCGTCATGGTGCCGAGGACGGAGGATCACTTCGTTCACTCCCCCCTGAGCGTGACGTTGCCTGCACTACCATGTTCCGGTGTCGCGCTCCTCACGTTTGCGCGCGCACGCGCCCATTTCTTCGTTGCGTGCCAAATCGGTGCACGACGCGCTGCGGGGCCGCATGCTCCATTGGGCTCCGGCCACGCTGTCCTTCGCAGCCGCCCTCACGCTCGGCCTCTATTTCGCTCTGCGTACCTATGAGGTCGACCTCGGCGTCTACCTCCGCCTGGGTGGCCGGTACGTCTTCACCTCACACCTGTACTCCTTCACGCTGCCGAAGACAGGTCTGCTCTTCACCTACCCGCCCTTCGCCGCCCTCCTCTTCGCACCATGGCAACGTGCCTTCACGACGGTCCACGCCGTCCAGCTCAGCTGGACGCTGGCGAACCTCGCCGCGTTGGTCGCACTGCTGGGACTCACCATTCGGATCGTGAAGCCCAATCTCGGACGCGCGTCGACAACCCACCTCGCCCTCCTCCTCACCATGCCGGCGCTCCTCCTCAATCCGGTGTTCCTCACGGTCGGCTTCGGACAGATCAACCTGGTGGTAGCCCTCCTCGTCATATGGGACCTCCTGACCAACCGCCGAATCGGCCGGTTCGAAGTACCCTTAGGGGTGGCGACCGGCCTGGCCGCGGCGGTCAAGCTCACGCCCCTCATCTTCATCCCCTATCTCTTCCTCACCGGGCGGGCTCGTGGCGCCCGCAACGCGCTGCTCTCGTTCGCCGGCTGCGGGCTCATCAGCTTCGCCGTCTCCCCGCAGTCCTCGGTCGACTACTGGACGAAGGCCCTCTTCGAGCCGGCCCGGACGGCCACGTCCGTCTTGACGCCAGGACTTTCCTTCATCAGCAACCAGAGCCTGTGGAGCCTGGTCATTCGGCTCCATCACGGCTCGGTCTCCGCCGCCGTCATGGCGCCGGTCGTGATCGCGGTCGCCGCCGCCGGCCTCTGGCTGGCGGCGGCGGCGCACCGGAGGTCGTCACCCATGCTCGGCCTCCTCGTCTGCGCCACCACCTGCCTCATCGTGTCCCCGGTCACGTGGGCCCACCACATGGTGTGGGTCGTGCCCGTGATCCTGTGGCTGGCGCTGGCCGAGGACCGGCCGCGCTACGGACGGGCGATGGCGGTCGGGGCGGCTGTCCTCTTCTGGAGCGCACCCATCTGGTGGGTACCCCACGCCAGACTCCTCGAGCTTCACCTCGACGCCTGGCAGCTGGTGGCGGGAAACTCCTTCTTCTTGGCGACCGTCCTGTTCATGTCCGTCGTCGCTGTGCACGTGACGCGCCGGAACCGCGCCCTCCTCGCTCAGGCGGGCGGCGTCCACTCCTTGGCGAGGACACGCCGGACCATGGGTTCGAACGTCTCGAGGGGCTCATTGGCATAGTCCCGGTCGAAGGAGATCTCGTCATAGAGGGTGGTGAAGTTCACGGTGCGGTCGTAGAAGGGACTGGAGACGAAGCGGTCCCGCTCATTCGGATCGAGGCCGAGGTGCGGGCCGAAGAAATAGACCTGGAAGACCTGGTGATGGGCGAGCATCCAGTAGTTGTCCGTCGAGATGAACGGCTTGAGGATGGCCGCCGCCACCTCTCCGTGGTTGAACGGCCCCAGGGACTCCCCGACGTCGTGGAACAGCGCGCACACCACGTACTCCTCGTCCCGCCCGTCGCGGAGCGCCCGCGTGGCGGTCTGCAGACTGTGGTCCCGCCGGTTGATGGGATAGAGATTGTCGGCTCCGAGCTGCGAGACCATGCCCAGCAGCAGGTCCGGAAGCGCCTCGACGGCATTCGCGTGGACCTTGGCCAACAGCGCGAAGTCCTCGTCGGTCCCCTCGTCCATCCGGCGGAAGTGCATCCGCTCCGGTGGTTCGCTCTCCGCTGGACCCATTCCTCACCGCCTACCGCCCCTCCGTCGACGGTGACATTGTGACGCGTCCCGCCGGTGTCGCGCCCCTCCTCGCAGCCTTCGGGTCGTAGGGTTCGGCGTCATGGCCGAGGAGAACGACGAGCCCCGCCGGAAAGGCCCCGCGCACGCCCGCCGCGGTCTCACCAAGGAGTCCAAGACGCGACTGGGCGAGCTCGGCCGGCAGCTTCCGCCACTGAGTGGCGAGGCGCTCCGGGAGATGACGCTCGACCGCCGGGCGAATTTCCGGCACGCGCTCGTCGTCGGCGCCGTCGTCGTCGTGGTGGCGGCGGTCGCGATCGGCGCGGGGTTCCAGTGGTTTCGGCCCCTCCCTCACCCGGCCTTCCATTCCTCCCTGTCCTCCCCGGTACGGCTGGCGGGCAAACCGCCCGCCCTGCCGTGGCCCACCCAGGGCGCATCGGCGGTCGCCGTCGAGGGGGTGGGATCGCTCGGAACCGCCGGCGGCACGCAGCCCCGCCCGATCGCCGGCCTGGCGGACGTGCTTGCCGCGTACGTCACGCTGAAGGACCACCCGTTCTCGCCGGACGTCGACGGACCGAACATCACGGTCACGGCAGCGGTGATCTCGGCGTATCAAGCCGGCCAGGCCGCCCAGGAGGGCGAAGTGACCGTCACCGCGGGCGAGATGCTGACCGAACGGGAGGCGCTCGAGGGCCTCCTGGTCGCGTCTGGTAACGACATGGCCGTCATGCTCGCCAATTGGGATGCCGGGAGCACCGCCGCGTTCGTCGCGAAGATGAACGCTGCCGCGCACACCCTGGGCCTGAATGGGACACACATCAACGACCCGAGTGGCCTCGACCCGGGAACGGTCAGCACCCCCGAGGATCTCGTTCGCCTGGGGGAGGCGGCCATGGCCATCCCGGTCTTCAAGCAGATCGTCGACGAGGCTCAAACCGCCCCGGGTGGCGCCCCGGTGAGCTACAACCTGAATTTCGACCTGGGCACCGACGGGATCCTCGGTATCAAGACGGGGTCGGACGCTTCGGCCAACGGGTGCTACCTGTTCGCCGCCAGCCGGGCCGTCGGCGGTCAGACCGTCACCGTGGTCGGCGCGGTGCTCGGCCAAGTGGGCGGCTCCCTCGGGCCCAACACGGCGGCCGTCGACGCGGGAGATCAGCTGGTCAAAGCCACGTTCGCCTCTGTGGGCGCTTTACCCGTCCTCTCGGCCGGCCAGGTCGTCGGGCAGGTGGTGGGGCCCTGGGGCTCGTCGAGCCCCGTCAGCGCATCCACAGCCGTCACGGTGCTGGGCTGGCCCGGCCTCGTCGTCCCGGTGGTGCTCCACACCGAGGTGCCGAAGGCACCGATCCCGGCGGACACCACGGTCGGGTCTATCACCATCGTCGCGGGTACCCACCGCTCGGTGATGCCGTTGCGCACGGCTCGCCCGCTGTCCTCGCCGTCGGCGTTCTGGAGGCTGACGCGGACCTGACCGTCGACCGCCGGCCGCTCACCCCCACTCGAAGAACCTCTTGGCCCGGGTCTTGCCGTCGGGGCGCGGCGCCGGATCCCGGAGCGCGTCGGACCGATATGCCCGCAGCCAGGACGTGAGATCAGGGACGTCGGCGAACACTTTCTCTCGGTCGGAGCCCATGTCGTAGAGGCGCAAGGCGCCATCCTCCGCGGTCACGGAGAACACGACCTTCCCTTCGGCAAGGAAGCACCAGAGCGGGGTGGCGCCGGGGGTCGTCCTAGGCTCGAGGCGCCAACCGGGACGGCCCTGGAAGAGCTCTGCGATCTGCTTCCTCGTCGGGTCGGCGCGGGCCAAGGGAAGCCTCCGTCCTTCCGCCGTCGTCTTGCTCACAGCATGGCACCCGAATACTCACCTGGCGCAAACGAGATCGGAAAAATATTCGTTGATGTCGGAGCCGACGCTTCGCGATCCATTCCGTTTCGTCTCCGGTGGATTCGAGAATGGCGAGTGAACTCGCGGGCAGGTGATCCTTCTCTACAAAGGCTCTTGCTACTTCGAGAGTCTTCGATCGTTTCGCAGAGAACCGGGTGAGGTTGGCGGCTCTACCTAGTCATCGAAGGTCTCGATCCAGAAAGCGCCCAGGGACAGCATCCCGGTTGAAGACCCCGGCGACCTTCGTCGGCGGACCTTGTCTGACCGGCGGTATTCGGTCCGATCGTGCGCGCCGGAGAGGTTTCCTGTGCAAGGTCCATGGAAGGGGGTTACTGTGCGCGGGGTCGTCGGCGCTTTCGGCGATCGTGGGCCGGTAGACAACGGCGGTAGACCACACAGAACAGGAGATCTCAAATGAAGCACCGCATGCGAGCAGGCTGGCTTGCGCTTCTGATAGGAGCGGCACTCGCAGTACCGATGGTCGTCGGCTCATCCGCCGCTGCCGCTGCCCCAGGCCAGACGGGCCTCTTCGGCCACCTACACGTGACCGGTGCAGGGCCAAGCGCGCACTCGTTGTCCCCAAACGCCCTTCCAGCCAACGTGCAGGTGGTCGCGGTCGGGCTCAATCAACCACGCAAGCTCGTGATCGGTCCAGACGGAAACCTGCTCGTGACGGAGGCAGGCACCAATAACGTGCCCGCCGGTTGTACCGACGGCACGCAGGCGGCATGCGCAAACCCGTCGGGTGCGATCGCCCGCGTGACTCCGAGTGGCCAGGTGTCAACGGTTGTCGCCAACTTACCTTCCGTCAACGGCGGTCCGACGGCCGGCCCGGGAGCGGGCGGTCCGTCGGGTATCACGGTCCTCAACGGGCAGATCCAGTTTCTGACCCAGAACCAGAACCTCGACCAGACGACGGGCGCTCAGACCTACGGACCGGCGGGAGCGCTCCTGGGCAGCGTGCTGTCTGCGCCCTTGGCCGGTGGAACCCCGACACAAAAGATCTATCTCGGGACCTACGAAGCCCAGAACAACCCCGACCACGGGGCCGGCAGCGGCGGACCCGGCGAGCCTGCCATCGACTCTGATCCCTACGGCATCACGCCGTACAACGGTGGCCTGGCTATCGCGGATGCCGCCGCCAACGACGTCTTGCTCTACAAGAACGGGACGCTAAGCACGCTGGCCGTGCTGCCCCTCATCACCGAGACAGTCTCGGGGAATCCTGTCCAGGCACAGGCTGTTCCGACGTCGGTCGCCGTGGGGCCCGACGGTGCCCTCTACATCGGCGAGTTGGGCGGAGCCCCCAACAACATGGGCGTGTCCAATGTCTACCGCTACGCCAACGGGCAGCTCACGCTGTACCAGTCTGGATTCACCATGATCGGCGACATTGCCTTCGACCAGGCCGGGCGGCTGCTTGTGCTCGAAATGGACCAGGCAGGCTTCGCCGACACCATGCCCGGCGGTCTGCCGACCCCCGGCGCCCTTATCCGCGTCAACGCGGACGGCACTCGCACGACCCTCGCGAGCACCGGCCTGGAGTTCCCGGGTGGCATCGCAGTCGCCGCCGACGGATCGGTCTACGCGTCCAATTGGACCGTTCTCCAAGGAACGGGCGACCCCAATCTGCCTCCCGGGGCCAATGTCGGAGGCGAGGTGGTACGCATCGCCGATCCCACACCCGCCGATCAAATCGGGGCCAATCTCGGTGGCTACCGCGAGGTGGCGTCCGACGGCGGCATCTTCACCTTCGGTGCATTCGGGTTCTACGGATCGATGGGTGGCACGCGGCTCAACAAGCCGGTGGTGGGCATGGCCTCCACCCCGCTCGGGCCCGGCTACTGGGAGGTCGCGTCGGACGGAGGGATCTTTAGCTTCGGGACGGCTCAGTTTTACGGGTCGATGGGCGGCAAAACGCTCAACGCGCCCATCGTCGGGATGGCCGCGACCCCAGACGGCCGTGGCTACTACGAGTTCGCCTCTGACGGTGGCGTCTTCACCTTCGGTGGCGCCCAATTCATGGGATCGATGGGCGGAACCCACCTCAACAAGCCGATCGTCGGAGGGGCGGTCACGCCCGACGGGAAGGGCTATTGGCTCTTCGCCTCGGATGGTGGCATCTTCTCCTTCGGCGACGCTCGTTTCCTCGGCTCCGAGGGCGGCAAGACCCTGAACCAACCGATCGTCGGCGGCGCTGCGACACCCTCTGGTGGCGGCTACTACCTCGTCGCCTCGGATGGCGGCATCTTCTCCTTCGGAAACGCCGTTTTCAACGGCTCAATGGGCGGCAAGCCGCTCAATAGGCCGGTGGTGGGACTGCAGGTGATGCCGAACAACGGTGGCTACAACCTCGTCGCCTCGGACGGTGGGATCTTCTCGTTCGGAAATGCTGTCTTCTACGGATCGATGGGCGGCAAACCCCTCAATCAACCCGTCGTCGGTATCGGGTGACCTGAGGGGACAACAGCGCGAATGAGTGGATCCCCGTGCCGAAGGCGGGGATCCACTCGCGTGAGGGCCTGAGACTTCGGGCGCGGGCGATGCGCAGGCGGCTACTCGGAGGTGACCTCGGTCGTGGGGATGTCCCTGGGCAAACGCGGCCAGACGCAGTCGTTTCACGGAGCACCCCCGGCGTCCTCGCCGGGGGTGCTCCCGCATCGGGCAGTCGTGCGGGCGGGCCCCTCAGCCCACCGTGGGCAGCCCAGCCAGCGCCGCCGCCAGACGTTCGTCGGTGACGTCCTCGTCGGCCATCCGGCCGTGGAGGAACTCGTCGTAGGCCGCCAGGTCGAAGTGGCCGTGTCCGCACAGCGCGGTCAGGATGACCGTCTCCTCCCCCGCCTCCTTGGCCCGGATCGCCTCACGGACGGCTGCGGCCAGCGTGTGGGTGGGCTCGGGCGCCGGGATGATGCCCTCCGTGCGGGCGAACTCGACGCCGGTGGCGAAGCACTCGGTCTGCGGGATGGCCACGGCCTCCATCAGGCCCAGCTCGTAGATGTGGCTCAGCAGCGGCGACATCCCGTGGTAGCGAAGCCCGCCCGCGTGGATGGGGTCGGGCACGAAGTCGTGGCCGAGGGTGTGCATTTTGATGAGCGGGGTCATGCCCGCCGAGTCGCCGAAGTCGTACCCGTAGACGCCCCGGGTCAGGGACGGGCAGGAGGCCGGCTCGACCGCCCGGAAGGTGGGCGCCATCCGGCCCGCGAGCTTCTCGCGTAAGAAAGGAAAGAAGAGGCCCGAGAAGTTCGAGCCTCCACCGGTGCAGCCGACCACGAGGTCGGGTGCAGCCTCACCGGCCTGGGCCAGCTGGAGCAGGGCCTCCTCCCCGATGACGGTCTGGTGGAGCAGAACGTGGTTGAGCACGCTGCCGAGCGAGTAACGGAGGTCTGGGTCCTGGGCGGCCACCTCCACCGCTTCGGAGATGGCGATGCCCAGCGAGCCCGTGTGGTGCGGGTCCTCGGCCAGGTACTTGCGGCCGGCGGCGGTGAGTTCCGACGGGGAGCGGTGCACGGTGGCGCCGAACGTCTCCATCATCAGGCGCCGGTAGGGCTTCTGGTCGTAGCTGACCCCGACCTGCCACACTTCGCACTCGAGCCCGAACAGCGCGCAGGCCAACGCGAGCGCGCTGCCCCATTGGCCGGCGCCCGTCTCTGTCGTGAGCTTCCGAACCCCGGCTTTGGCGTTGTAGTACGCCTGGGGCACCGCGGTGTTGGGCTTGTGGCTGCCCACCGGGCTCACCCCTTCGTACTTGTAGTAGATGCGCGCGGGGGTGTGGAGCGCCTTCTCAAGTCGGTGTGCCCGGAAGAGCGGGCTGGGCCTCCACTGGCGGTAGACGTCGAGGACGGCCCCAGGGATCTCGATGAACCGGTCCGTCGAGACCTCCTGGAGAATGAGGTCCATCGGAAACAACGGGGCGAAGTCGTCGGGGCCGGCCGGCTCGAGCGTCCCCGGATGGAGCGCCGGCGGTGGAGGGCTCGGCAAGTCGGGCACGACGTTGTACCAGGTGGTCGGCATCTCCGACTCGTGGAGCACGAACTTGTGTTGGTGGACTGATTCGTCCATGACGCCTCCCTCGCTGATGCCGAGGAGGACCAACCTACCCAGCAGCCGCGAGGGACGCCCCGTCCCTTGCTCCCTGACAACGTCTGCACAACATCAGCGCACCGAAGACACGATTCGGCGAGCAACGACTCCTCTCCCCCCGGCTCGGTGCGAGGATGGTGGCAGCCGTGCGGCACGAGAGGGGGATCGGATGAAGTCGGTGCGCCTCGCGCGCGTACTGAGTGCCGCCGCCGTCGTGGCCGCACTGCTGACACTCACCGGTTCGGTCGCCGACGGGACCGTGGCGTCCGCCGGCACACCCGTGCCCGGGGCGCCGAGTTGCCCGATCTTCCCGTCGGACAATGTGTGGAACACACCCATCACCAGCCTGCCTGTCGACACCCACTCGGCGCAGTGGCTCGCGAGCATGAACGCTTCGACCACCAACCTGCACCCGGACTTCGGTCCCTCGGGCGATCCCTCGACTCCCTACGGCATGCCCTACACGGTCGTGCCAGCCGGGCATCAGCTCGTCAATGTGACATTCCAGTACGCCAGCGAGAGCGACCCAGGGCCCTACCCGTTCGGGCCCGACACCCCAATTGAAGGAGGACAGAACGCCACCGGGGACCGTCACGCCATCATGGTGGATCCGACGACCTGCACCCTGTACGAGCTCTACGACGCGCGCTACGACCCGAGCGGGTCGACCGCCGGATCGGGGGCCCTCTGGAACCTTCGCTCAAACGCCTTGCGGCCCGCCGGCTGGACCGCCGCCGACGCCGCGGGTCTCCCGATCCTGCCCGGTCTGGTGCGCTACGACGAAGTGGAGTCGGGCAGCATCACGCACGCCATCCGCATGACGGCAGAGACGACCGACACGACATATCTCTGGCCGGCGCGCCACGAGGCCGGGGCGCGGCCGGACCCGAACCTGCCGCCGATGGGGGCGCGGTTCCGCCTCAGGGCCAGCTTCGACCTCAGCGGATTCTCCCCCCAGGCTCAAGTCGTGCTGCGCGCCATGCAAACGTACGGGCTCATCGTCGCGGACAACGGGAGTAACTGGTACTTCGGGGGCACGGCCGACCCGTCGTGGCCGCTTGCACTCGTCGACGAACTGAAGCAGGTGCCGGCGAGTGCCTTCGAAGCCGTCGACGAGTCCTCTCTCATGGTGAACCCGGACTCGGGTCAGGCCCGTTCCTTCCCGGGGCCGGTGACCGGCATCGCCGCGTCTCCCTCCGGATCGGGCTACTGGCTCACCGATGCCGAAGGCGCCGTCTCCGCCCACCACGTGCAAGGCTTCGGCTCCCTGGCGGGCACGCCCCTGAACGGTCCGGTCAGCCACATCATCTCGACGGCCGACGGAGGAGGCTATTGGCTCGTGGCTGCAGACGGAGGCACGTTCGCTTTCGGCGGCGCGGCCTTCTACGGATCCATGGGAGGGCAGCGGCTCAACGCCCCGGTGGTGAGCATGGCGCCGACGCCGGACGGAGGCGGCTACTGGCTCGTGGGGAGCGACGGCGGCGTGTTCTCGTTCGGAGACGCGCACTTCGACGGTTCTATGGGGGGCAAACATCTGAACGCGCCGATCGTGGGCATCGCGGCCGATCCGCAGACCGGCGGCTATTGGCTGGTCGCGTCCGACGGCGGCATCTTCTCCTTCGGCGCTCCTTTCCTCGGCTCGGCTGGAGCGCTCCGTCTCCAACAGCCGATCAACGGTATGACGCCGGCCAGCGGTGGCAGCGGCTACTGGCTCGTCGCGTCGGACGGCGGGATCTTCGCCTTCGGTCACGCTCCCTTCTGGGGTAGCACCGGAGCCGTCCGCCTGGCGGCGCCGGTCATCGGCATGGCGGCCGACGACGCGACGGACGGATACTGGCTCGCTGCCTCAGATGGGGGCGTGTTTTCCTTCGACGCGCCGTTCTACGGCGCTGACTGAGGGCTGGCGGGGGGGCTCTCCCTTCCGGCGAATCCAACAGCGCGCCGAAATGGGCCAAAGCGCGGAGCGACGATCGTAACAAGCCCGAAACAGCCAGCAAGGACGCGTGCGACGATCATTCGAAACGAGTGCCAGCGCTGTGTCGCCGGGACTCTACCCGGGGCGGCGGGCGAACGGTCGCTCGCCGCCCGAGGTCGAGGAGGGGTTCGACCGGCGTTTCGCACCGGAAATCGATGTCGTTCACCATGGCTCCCTTCCCGTCCTGTTCGCGGCAAGAGTGGCGCATGGCCGACACGACGACGAGTCCCAGAATCCCGGGGCGTGAGCCCACGTTCCGTCACCTCGACGATGCTGAGGTGCCGTGGCAACAGGTACGCGCGGTCCGCCTGGCGGATGGGACAATGGCCTCTGTCTGGGAGAAGTGGCTCGCCTTTTCCCCGGACCCGCTCTACCTGTCGCTGTACGCCAAGTGGGACGCGGGCGTCATTCAGCGGCGCCACGGGCACCACAGCCCTCATGTGCTCATGGTGCTGGAAGGCGAGATCCTCTGCGGCGACCGGCTCTGCCCGGCCGGGACGCACATTGAGCTGCCCTGCGGCGCAGCCTTCGGGCCGTTCGTAGCCGGTCCTGAGGGAGCGGTCCTCTTCGAGGTCATGATGGGTGACCCGCGGGGTTGGAGCGACGACCCCGCGTCCTTCGAGCGTGTGCTCTCCGAACACGGCGCGGCGGCCCTTCCCGATCCACCCATTGCGCTGCCCGCGTGGCTCGAGGACCTGCGGGACCGCTGGCTCCCCGAACAGTCCGAGGTCTAATTCGACAAGAAAAGGGCGCGGCGGTGCATCGGTAAGCTGGCCGCTCCAGTCCTCACGTATCCGTCACAGAGCGCGCCCGGGGAGGTGTGGTGGAGGAAGAAGCCGGGCCCCAGACCACCGCCGAGGCGCTGGTCGACGAGCGGCGGGCCAAGCGGGACGCCCTGCAGTCTCTGGGCATCGATCCCTATCCCCTCCGTTTCGACCGCACCGACACCGCGGCCGCGCTCCGCGAGCGCTACGCGGACCTGCCGCCCGACACCCGCACCGGCGCGGTCGTCAAGGTGGCCGGCCGCGTGAGTGCGATCCGCGGCCACGGCAAGTTGGTCTTCGTCTCACTCACGGACGTGAGCGGCAGCATGCAGCTGCTCCTGAGCGCGGCGGAGCTCGAACCGTCGGCGCTCGAGGTACGCGACAGGCTCGACCTGGGTGACTGGGTCGGAGCTGAGGGAGAAGTGGTCACGAGTCGGCGTGGTGAATTGTCCGTCGACGTGAGGTCGCTGGCCCTCCTTTCGAAGGCGCTCCGTCCCCTCCCAGACAAGTGGCACGGACTGAGCGACGACGACACCCGCTACCGCCAGCGTGAAGTCGACCTCCTGGCTAATCCCGAGACACGACAGGTCTTCGACGTGCGATTCAAGACCCTCGCGTCGCTGCGCGCCACTATGTCGCGTGAGGGTTTTGTGGAGGTGGAGACGCCGATCCTCCAGAGCCAGGCGGGCGGCGCCGTTGCCCGCCCGTTCCTCACCCGCTCCAACGCGCTCGACATCGATCTCATCCTGCGGATCGCACCGGAGCTCTTCCTCAAGCGCCTAGTGGTCGGAGGCTACGAACGCGTCTTCGAGATCGCGCGAAACTTTCGGAACGAGGGAATCGACACCCGGCACAGCCCCGAGTTCACGATGCTAGAGGCGTACCGAGCTTTCGGCGACGTCCGCGACGGCATGGACCTCACGGAACAGGTTATCGTCGAAGCCGCCCACGCCGCCGCCGGGCGCCTCGACTTCTCCCTGGGAGACCGCAAGGTGGATCTGTCACCCCCCTGGCCGCGGCGCGAGTTGCTCGACATGCTGGAGGAGGTGGTGGGCCGCCGCGTGCACCCGAACGACCCGGCAGATGACCTGAAAACCGTGTGCGTCGCCCACGATATCTCCTTCCTCGACGACTGGAGCTCAGGGAAGCTCATCTTCGAGATGTACGACCACCTGCTCCAGCCCCGCGCGATCGACCCCGTGTTCATCTGCGGCTTCCCGATCGAAGTGAGCCCTCTGGCTCGCCATCGGCCGGACGACCCGACCCTGGCCGACCGTTTCGAGCTGGTCATCGACGCCAAAGAGCTGGCGAACGGCTATAGCGAGCTCAACATCCCCGAGGAGCAGTTGAAGCGCTTCGGCATGCAGGCGGCGGCCGCGGCAACGGGCGACCTCGAGGCTCATGGAGCCGACAAGGCTTACGTGCGCGCCCTCGAGTACGGTCTGCCGCCCACCTCCGGATTCGGCATCGGCGTCGACCGACTCGTCATGCTCCTCGCGGAGGTTACGTCCATCCGCGACGTTATCCTT
Organism: uncultured Acidimicrobiaceae bacterium; assembly: GCA_963808355.1. Taxonomy (GTDB): domain Bacteria; phylum Actinomycetota; class Acidimicrobiia; order Acidimicrobiales; family RAAP-2; genus Bog-473. Next base: position 292,204 of record CAWEFL010000002.1, on the reverse strand, counting down.
TTCCCTCTGTTGCGGCCGGAGGCTGGCGAGTGAACCAATAGGCCGCCGTGCACGCGGCCGCTCTCGGAGACCGATACGAGTACCCTCAACTGCCTGCCTGCACCTCGCCGAGAGGCTTCGCGGAAGATTGCTCGGGTCGCGATTTATGCTCGGCGTCCGATGCGACACTTCGCACGTGATTGCGTGCGGAACGTATGGTGCTTTGGGCGTCGCGCGTGTTTGTCCCATTGTTGTCATGAACAGAGCCGTCTGGCTCTACGCTGATCGCATTTTGCGGCACCTCATCCCAATCGGGACGGCGACCCCTTGCAGGCAAGCACTCGATGGGGGCACGTTGTCGTGGTGGTCGCAGGCTCCTCAGCGGCTTCGGCGGCGCTCAGGGTTTACTCGGGATCGGTGCAATCAGTCTGGTCGCGGTAACTACGCAAGGAACTCGGGCTGTGGCGGCCAGCACATGGGCGACTCGCCAAGACTCAGTCCGGTCCAGGCCGCTGCTTTGCGCCCATGGGTACCGTTGAACAGGGTCCTTTCCGCCCAGTTCAAGGGCGGGCGACTCCCTACAACGCTCCGACCTCCGAGGCGACGTCGACGCTCCAATTGGCCACTCCTGGCCAGGGAGTACACCCCAAGCGGCGCGCCCTAAATCCGTTGTTGTCACAATTGCTTGATTGCGAGTTCGAGAAGAGCAACAAAAGAGTTGAGTTCCCTGACTGAATTATTTAGCCCGTTGACTTCATCTCGGAGATGATTTATCTCATAGCCCGCAAACACAAAGCCAACGACAACGATTATCGAAAGGATTCCAACCACAAGCCACACTGAACGACGTGCGAATGGGACTGAACGACGTGCGTATGGGGCGCCCTGGGGACTCATCTCACCTTCCTTCTAATTTGGCTCAACAGGTGGAGAGTACCGCCGATTGCGCGATCGGCAGGAACAGCCAAAAAATGGGGGCTCGAATCTCCAAGGGGAAGTGTGTGAATTACGCCCCAAAAGGGCGGCGCGTCGAGGCCGAGAACCGGAGCACCGCGACCCTCTGAAAGTTACCTACTTGGTCAGCCCAGTCCACCATCACCGCGCTTCCCTCATGGCTACCCGGGGCACGCCTTTTCTCGTCTGAGGAGGCCGACGGACCGATTGCCTTCAGTCTGAGCAGACGCACGACTCCAAAGAGTGCTCTTTCCCCCGGAGCCCCTCGAGGGTCTGACGGGGCGGCGTGAGTTCGGACGTCGATGCCGAGAACGACCCTCTTTCCCCGAAGACGGCGTTTCGTTAGCCTCATCCCGTGCGGCGCGACATGACCGTGGCTGTGGCGATGCTGAGTATCGGCGTTGTCCTGGCTAGTTGCGGAACATCCAGTCAGCCATCGGCGCTCGCACGCTCGGTCCACTCCGGCTCGACCACCACTGTCCACACACCGCAATCCGTCCGTCCTACACCCGCCAAAAACCCGCTGGCCCTTCCGGTCCCGGCATCCCACGAGACGCCGCTTGTCCAGAAGGACCAGAACCGGGTCACCGAGGCGCAAAACAAAATCGAGGGGGACAATGGGCGATTGCAGGGCGACCAGCAACTGGCGGAGGAAGATGCGGCAGAGTGCACCGTGGAGAAGGATGAGGTCCAGCAGGACAAGGCCGGGAGAAGCCCCTCCCTCAGCAGCGCCGAAGAAAGCGCCCAGAGCACATGCTCACGGGCTCAGGCCGTCGCCGAGCAGGTTTCGAGCGATAAGGCTCAGCTCTCGAAGGACCAGACGGATCTCAATGGCGCCGAAGCCGCTCTATCTCAGACTGAGAGCGGCGAGTAGAACTGGACAGCCCGGGTCGCCCTGGCTCTGGGGAGTCCGACGCGGAGCCGGCGCTGAAGATGTACCAGGCTAAGTCGGAGCCGGTGGGTGAAGGCCAACCGCACCATCGAGGAAGCCGCTCTCCTGGCGCACTTTGGGCTGGGGGATGATCGCTTGGATGGCGACTTCCTCCTCAGGCTGGGGTCTACGAGCAGTTGTGACGGCGCGCTGTCGGCCCCGGTACGCAGAGTTGTTATGCGAACGAAGAGATAGAGGGGTCTGCGGGCCCCTTTTCATCGGTCATCGCTCGGTGGCGAGCATTCTTAGCGTTGGCATCCGCTTGCTTCAAGGCATCTTGGATGCCTTCGAGGTTCCGCTCTGCCCCGGCGACGCGCTCGAGGAGATCCCGAAGGCCGGCCGCGTCAAGGGCGGCGGCGGCCATGAGTTCGTAAAACCCTTCGGGAGTCGTCACCGACGGTGGCATCGGATACTTGTCGCGCTGAGCAAGACCTTTCGCCGCAAGTTCCACATGCCACTCGTAGTCCGACCCGCCGACGGTCCTCTGACGGCTTCCTGCAGCCCGCAGGGCAGCCCTCAACTCCTCGCGCTCCGCTTGTAATGCGGCGATCTGGGCCTCGTGCTGGTGGTTTGCCTTCCGCTGCCTTAGCTTCTTCAAAGTCATGGCGTCGGGTCCCTTTCGCTGCCGACCTGCGGCATAAATCGTCGAGCCACAAATGAGGCACTGCTGTCCGTTGTAGATGGCGGGGTGCGACGCATCACATTTCGTGCAGGCCACCCGTTCGGATCGTCTCAGAACGACGACCGTCGCCCATGCCCACAGACGATGTCCTTGTCGATTAGCTGGTCTGGGTGGAGTCACCACCATTGCAGATGCCCCGTTGCAGAATCTGTTAAACGCCCGTGGGCACCGGGCCCAACGCGCCAAGTGGGCAAGGAAAATGAGTGCGCGACTGGTTCCACCCCGTCGCCGCCGCTGGCCTCGCTACCGCCCGGGACGGCGACGCAGCATGTCACCAGGTTGTCCATCTCTGCATCGTAGCGATAGACGTCGGGAGATGGTGGGCGACGCGCACTCTGACTATGCGCCACAGGGCCGCGTTGGCTTGCGATCGCCTCCGCAATCGAGCCGGGGTGAGTCGAAGTGGAGCGACGTCGGCGGGGCCGCTTCTCTCGCCCGGTGGCTGTATACCACCCGGGGCTGGAAGACCAAAATGGCCATGGAGGTGGATTCCGGCGGGGACGGCTCCCTCATGGTCTTCACGCAGGTACAACGCCAGGTAGGCGGCGGTTTTTAGAGGGAAGAACGCCGGTCAGTTATGGATGGTGATACCGATGCCCGGGCTGAAGGCGCTTCCACCCGAGTTGAAGGCCTCAGAGAAAAGAGCGTACGAGCCGTTGGGGACCGTCGTGGTGTTCCAGCTGCACAACCATCCGTAGTAGGTCGGCGTCGCCGTACAGAGCACCGGACCGAAATAGCCATAGGAGCCGCCGAAGAGACGGAACTCGACACTGGTGGCGTTGGAGGCGGAGGCATCGAGGGTGGTCGATCCGGACAGCGTCGCTCCATTCGAGGGGATGAGGATGTTGGTGGTGGGAGGGTTGTTCACGGTGATACCGATGCCCGGGCTGAAGGCGCTTCCACCCGAGTTGAAGGCCTCAGAGAAAAGAGCGTACGAGCCGTTGGGGACCGTCGTGGTGTTCCAGCTGCACAACCATCCGTAGTAGGTCGGCGTCGCCGTACAGAGCACCGGACCGAAATAGCCATAGGAGCCGCCGAAGAGACGGAACTCGACACTGGTGGCGTTGGAGGCGGAGGCATCGAGGGTGGTCGTGCCCGACACCGTGGCACCGTTGGAAGGGATGAGGATGTTGGTGGTGGGAGGGTTGTTCACGGTGATACCGATGCCCGGGCTGAAGGCGCTTCCACCCGAGTTGAAGGCCTCAGAGAAAAGAGCGTACGAGCCGTTGGGGACCGTCGTGGTGTTCCAGCTGCACAACCATCCGTAGTAGGTCGGCGTCGCCGTACAGAGCACCGGACCGAAATAGCCATAGGAGCCGCCGAAGAGACGGAACTCGACACTGGTGGCGTTGGAGGCGGAGGCATCGAGGGTGGTCGTGCCCGACACCGTGGCACCGTTGGAAGGGATGATCACGCTCGTGGCCGGGGGCGGCTGGGTGCCGTAGGCGTGGAACACACCGACAGCGGCGTACCAGTCGGTGGCGGTGCTAAAGGTGGCCCGGGCGTTTTGGGCTCCGGCCGCACTGGCCGCAATGTCCTCGATGTCGGCCGAGCCCGAACTGGTCTGAGCTCGCAGGGTGAACGGCAGGGCCTGCGAGGAGCCAGGCGTCACCGTCCCGGGCGATCCGCCGGTGATGACGCCGCCGACCACCAGTTCCCTCGCGGCGACCGCAGCGGTCGGCCCCGAATCGACAGCCGTGCCGGTTCCCTTGGCCGCCGCCACCTGGTCGAGGGCGCCCGCCGTGGCCACACCGCTGTACTCGGAGATCGCCCCTTGTAGGTAGGTCGGCGTCGCCGCCGTGATGGTGACGGTAAGACCCCACGGTGCCGGTGCGGAGTTCTGCAGGTAGAACAGGGCGAGATCCCCTCCTCCGCTGGAGAAGGTTGTCGACGCGCCAGTCCGTGTCCACACCCCGTTCACGTTGTCGGAGACCTGCACCTGCCCGGTGGCGTCGAACTGACCCAGCCAGCCGGTCAAGAGGTCACCGGCGTGGACCGGCCTGGCCAGCACGATGGTGGTGGTGGTCACTCTCGCGGCGGTAGCGACGGCGCCGGCCTGGACAGCCGCGATGCCTGACGGAGCCGGGGTGAGCACCGAGACCGGTTGGGAGCGCCCCGAGTGGTTTCCGCTGCCGTCGAAGGCGTCGACCGTGTAGGAGTAGCTGGTGTTCGGCGAAGCCGTCAGATCAGTGAACGTCGTGGCCGCCGGGCCGCCGGTGCTACCGACCGGCGCCCCGTTGCGATAGATGGTATAGCCGGTGACCCCAACGTTGTCGCTTGAGGCGTTCCAGCTGAGGGAGACTGAACTGGAGGTGACCGAGGTGATCGCAAGGCCCGTCGGGACGCTCGGGGGCTGCGTGTCACCGGAGGTTACGACCAGCTCATAGGCCCCGATGTCACAGCCGTTGCCCTGCGGGCGGGCGATGCCCCGTTGGTCGGTGGTGCCGGCACATCCGGCCGTGCTGGTCGGGATGGCGTCAATGGCCGGACTGCCGGCGGGCAGGGCCATGGTCTGGGTTGGCCCACCGTTGGACGCTAGGGCGTCGAGTTGCGGCTGGGTGTTGGAGAGCGAGTGGTCGGTGGCCGAAAAACCGCAGGAGGACCCGGTGTCGATGTTGTAGCCCAGGTCGGTGATGGGCGCTTGGCCACCGCAGTTGCTGCCGGTAATCCCGCCGGCCACGATATCCATGCTCATGGAGAGCGTGAAGCCCGTGTAGTTGTAAAGGTTGGCTCCATAGGGCGAGGTGTTACCCGAGAGGGTCGATTGATTCAGCGTGGTGGTGCCGAAGTTCACGACCGCCCCACCGCCGTTGGTGCCACCGGTGTTGTTGGTAAAGGTGCTGTTGGAGATATTGAGGGTGGTGTCGTTGTCGATGGCCCCGCCTCCGGGCCCGGTGTTGGCCACAAAGGTGTCCCCCGCGATGGTCGCGGTGCCGGCCGCGTTGACTAACGCCCCGCCGCCGTAGATCGTGGCGTTGTTGCTGGTGAAGGTGCTGTTGGTGATGGTGGCGCTGTTCTGGTTCATGATGCCGCCGCCCTCTTGGGCCGAGTTCCCGCTGAACGTGCTGGTGGTCACGCTGAGCGTCCCGCTGCTGTCGATCGCCCCACCCGAGGTTCCCGTGGTAGCGGGCGACGAGTTGCTGGTGAAGGTGCCAGCGGTGACGGACAACGTGCCGTGGTTGAAGATGGCGCCACCGCCTTGTTGGCCGTTGTTGGCCAGGCCATTGGTGAGCGTCAGCGAGGTCAAGGTGAGGCTGCCGCCGCTGGCCACGTCGAAGATCCGGAAGGCCGGCACGCCCGAGGCGGTCGATCGGGCAATTGTGGCCCCCGCGCCCTGGACCGTCACGTTCCCGGTGATCACTGGGAGGCCGGTTCCCCCGTCGGTCGCGTTGTTGGCGCTCGCCAGCGTGTAGACGCAACCACTCGACAGGACCAGGGTGCTCCCACCCGGCGTGCCATTCGCCGTCGCAATGGCCGAAATGAGGCTCGGCGCATCGCACGAAACCGTCGCCGCACTTGCCGATTCTTCCCCTCCTGCGCTGCCAATAACGCCCAGAAGAAGCACGCCCAGTGCTGCTGTAAGCGGGCGCCGGACACCAGCAAAGAGGGAGTGACGTGCGCTCCTCGTGCGCCTCGGGGCCGGAGCCAACCTGGCCATGGTGTAATGGTAATAAGACGCTCAATGAGCGCAAGAGGAGACCGGACCGAACCCGGCACAACGCCCCACAACACGAGACCGGTGCCAACATCGGGCCGGCGACAGACCGTGTTCCGTTGGTTGCAGGAGTGGGGAGCGCCGGACAAAAACGAGCGAAGATGACCCCTTCGTTGTCTCCGTTTCATCCCCGGACCTGCCCCGTTTCGAAAGCCTCCTATACATCCCCCGATGCACCTCAACGCCATCGAAACCGATGTCCTCGTACTCCGGCGTCTCTCCTCAAAGGTGCGACCAGGGAGGATGCCCGACTGACCGGAGTTCCAACTGGCGGGAATGGAGCAAGTCGTTGGTGGCTAGGACGGTTTCGGAGCGTCTCAAGCTCCCAGACCTGGTGGGACCTCTTTTCCCTTTGCCGAATGTCGCCATCCCTCCCTGTTGCCAGGTCGGTGTCCTGGATCGGAGAAGGGATGCCCCCTTTGTCCGCCTGGGGTCTGTCCAATGATTCCGGATCCGCTTGCTGTAGTTGCACGCGCTTCAAACGCACCATGGGGGCCCATGCGACGATGGCCTAGGAACCTGCCGAGCATCGCTGTGTTTGCTCGCGCAAACGCAAACGATCGGAGAGCGGCATGGCTGAACCAGTTCCGGTAACCGAGCTAAGCGTGTTCAGCAGCCCGAATGCGACACCGACGGAGTGGTCGCAGGCTCGGGATGAGCTGGCGGGTGCTGAGGTGTATTGGCTTTCGACCGTTCGACCTGACGGCCGCCCTCATGTCACGCCTCTGTTGGGAATCTGGCTCGAAAGGGCTCTGTACTTCTGTACTGGACCAAACGAACGAAAAGCAAAGAACCTCTCAGCCAACTGTCATTGTGTCCTTACGACGGGGCAGAGCACCCTCGACGGCCTTGATCTTGTGATTGAAGGAACTGCGGAAGGTGTGAGCGACCAAGACGAGCTAGGACGTGTCGCCAACACCTACGAGTCGAAGTACGGACCGCATTTCGTCGCACCAGAAGGAACCTGGTCCGGCCTGGGCGACGCCATTCGGCGAGCGGAGGTTCTGGTCTATCGCGTCGCACCCGAGACCGGCTTTGGATTTGGTAAAGGAGAAAGGTTCAGCCAAACACGCTGGAGCTTTTAGTTTCGCCCTGCCCCTGTACCGCCGGGCTTGGGCCACAATTCTTTGCTCCAATCCGGCAATGCTCTTGCTTCCGCTAACGCGATGAAGCATTGGCGCTCCGTGCCTCAATGATCCCCCAGAAGCATCTTTGGAGTGAAGCACTGAAGTGTTTTGGGGACTACGTTCAAGACTGCGTCGTCTGGCGTGCTGATTCCCATCGCGTCGCCACTCGTCGAGGGCAGGCGTCCGGCAGCCGAAAGCCCCGAGAAAGTGGTCGCCGGTCAGGATCACCGACGGCCAATGCGACAACGTGGGTCACATGACCGACCACCTAGATTTTCCGGAGGGACCAAAGCGACTCCGTTGAGGGGCCGGCAGCCTCGGCGTGGCCAACCCGGACGCTCGGTGCAGTGAGTATCCTGAAGGCTGCGACGGTATGGCATTACGCCGTCGTGATGCCCCCGCATGGGGAAGCGATTGACCATTCTGGGTCCCAATCCGTGACCCACGCGTCGAGGCCCGTGATCTCCAATACTCGGCGGACCATCGGACTGGGGCGAGAGACAACGAGGTTTCCGCCGCCCTTGATTGCCCTTTGCCTCGCTACGTGAAGGGCACCCAGCCCAGAGGAGTCGATGAAGGTCAGCTGGCTCAGGTCGACGACAACGAGCGAACCAGGGCTTCCGATCAAATGCTCTGCGAGCCCTTGACAGGTGAGTGCATCCAGCTCTCCAGTCAAAGCGACGACACGACCTCCATCGAAGTCATGTATACGAACGCCAAACGGGATCATCAACTTGGTGCCTCCACCGTAGTCTTGACCGCCGTAATGCCTTCCACCCTTGCTTAAAACCGCCCGAGAAACGCCCGAGAAGAACCGTCACCCACTTGCTGGCCAGCTGACGAAGAGGACACGCCAGATGGAACTCTGGTTGATGCAGGTTGCGGTTGTGAGACTCGGATAACGCCCGCTGTCTTCCATCTACCGCACCACTAGTCTGGTCGAAGGCGCAGCAAGCGCACAATCACCTGATCGGGTGATTTGATGGAGCGACGGCCTCGCTCGTAGAGTGAAGTCGTGCCTCACCCCATCCGAGTCGGGCTCGTGAACGACTACATGATCGTTCTTGAGGGACTCCGTGCTCTGCTCCGTTTCAGCGATCAGGAGATCCGGGTCGTGGAAGTCGACGTTCGGAAGAAACCGAAGCGAACGGTCGATGTCACGCTGCTTGACACGTACGGAGAGCTCGAATCCCTCGGGGAACGAGTGCGCGCACTTGGCGTGGACCCGAGCAATGGGGCGATCGTCGTATTCAGCTTCTCCGATCGACCTCAGGCGGTACGTCGTGCCATGCGTGCCGGAGCTCAGGGATTCATCTCGAAGGCTGTACCACGGGAACGGATCATTGACGGCATCAAAGGTGCCGCTAGAGGGGATCGTGTCGTTCTGACCAAAAGATCTCAACACGCCCAGATCGATGAATCGCTTCGATGGCCCGGGCGGGAAACCGGCCTAAGCGAACGAGAGAGCGAGATTCTCTCGCTACTTTCGACGGGCATGACAAACCGCGAACTCGGTAGCCACCTCTACGTCAGTGAGAACACGATCAAGACTCAGCTGAAGAGCCTCTACGCCAAGCTTGGTGTGCGTAACCGTGCCCAAGCCGCTTCTATTGCCGAGGGAGGGATCCTCGGCGATCACAGCCATCAAACGAGACTTGTGAGCTAAACCCTATCGGAAGCAGGAGCGGCATTACTGCGTCGCATCGACTCGACGAGCCAAGTCTTCCTTGGGGGTCGTCCAAGACGGTGCTAGGGCCACGTATGGGCCACGAGCATGGCATCAGCGATGACGTTCACCTCCCTGACGATGAACCCGTGCTGATCAGCGCACGCAGCCATAAGGTGAGCTATGAACAGGGCGTCGATAGACGCAACGTCTGTGAGTCAGGTCTGCGGCGCGGGATCCGAAGACGGTTTAGGAAGGATGGCGGCCGGTGTACGCGAGGAGCTTCTCCTGGGCTGACGAGTCCGAGGGGACCTCAACTTCGGGCTTGAACACCCCTCGGCGCTCGTCGTCGGTGAAGCGTCCGAAGATCATCGCGTAGGCCGCCTCCGGCAGGCCCTCAGGCATCGTTGCATCCTGTTGCGTGGACACCGCCAGATCCCAGCCATGGATCAGTTGATCGCTGAATGCTATACCTAGCGCTGGTCCGGTGTTTTCGATGATTCCGGGCGCTCCAAAGGTCCGAAGCATCTCGTCTCGAACTTGCTCAAAGTCTAAGGCTGGATCATCACTTATGAGCTCGGGTGGGTCTTGGGAGAGTTCGACCTTTTCTCCCTGTGCTGCCCCTAAGAAGTACCTCTGGGTTTGGAGCATGTGGTTCAGCAGCGTTCGGACATTCCACTTACCGCATGTCGTCGGAGCCTCGAGCTTTGAAGCAGCAGCCCGAACTTTCGTCGCGCTCCAGTCACTTGCGCGTCCGTACAGGTCCAACAAATCAATCTCCATCGTTGACACTCCTCTCGGCCTATTCTCTCTAATACCCACTCTCAGACAATCGGAACGAGGCCGACGTTATGGGGCGCATCACCGCTACAAGGCCCAGATCGCCGCATTGCAAGCGGAGCGCGAGGAGTTGAGGGCTGCCCTGCGGACTGGCGGCAACCGACAGAAGACCGTCAGGTTGTCGGACTATGAGTGGCACGTGGGGCTTGCGGCGAAGGGTCTTGCTCAGCGCGATATGTATCCGATGCGCGAAATCGGTGAGGGCTGCCAAAGGCTTTTACGAAGTCATGGCCGGCGCCGCCCTTGACGCGACGGGCTTTCAGGATCTCCTCGAGTGCGTCGCTCGGGCAGAGCGGAGGGTCGAAGATGGCCACCGAGCGATAACCGATGAAACGGCGTCAGAACCCTCCATCGCCCGCACGGGTTCGGCGAGCGACGGAGTGATGTGCGGTCACGTGACCCACTCTGAGCCACGAGCCGTCGAATCGTGTGGCCCGGTGTCCAGTGTCCAGTGTTAGGCGTTCCTGACATTTGTCGGCTCGGGGCGCAGGCACGTTACTCGAGGCGGTGCAGGAGGTCGTCACAGCCGGTTGGATGACAACCAGACCTTACTAAGGGCCGGGTCTATCCCAGAACATCAGGTCGGTGGGCATTCCGAATCAGGTACCCAGGAGCGACGCGACCGCGATAGTTCTTCCTCGCCGACACAGCATGACCGTGCCTCGCATGGGGAGCGATGGTTCGGAACTCCGCGAAGATGTGGCCAATGGGCTGGGAGGCACTTGAGCAGTGGGGTAACGACGCCGCTCGCATCGAACCGCTTGCTGGCGGCGTTGCCAACGACGTGTGGAGCGTGCTCGTGAAGGGGCGATTCGCGGTCGGTCGTCTCGGTGCCAGGAGCGATGGTGATCTCGTCTGGGAGACCGAGCTACTCCAACACCTCGAACGGGAGGGTCTGAACGTTCCGGTGCCGATCCCGACGGCTGACGGCCAGCTGTTCGCCGACGGTCTAGTGGTCATGACCTACGTGAGGGGCGAACCGCCGAAGTCCGAAGCCGACTGGCGTCGCGTGGCCGACACGCTCCGCCAGTTGCATCGGTTGACAGAGGGCTGGCCGCAACGTCCGGGCTGGCGATCGTCGACCGACCTCCTGCACGCCGAGACCGGCACAAAGATCGACCTCGGCGAAATGCCGCCTGAGGGCGTCGCTCGATGCCGAGCAGCGTGGGCTCGGCTCACCGGCCGTCAAACATGCGTCGTCCACGGCGACCCGAACAACCCTGGCAACGTCCGCATGACCATGGATCGGGTCGCGCTGATCGACTGGGACGAGGCGCACGTCGACGTCCCAGACCTGGACCTGGTGCTGCCCCACAACGCCGCCGGTCTCGACGACGGCGCTTACGACATCGCCGCGCAAGCGTCGGCCGCATGGGAAGCCGCCGTCTGCTGGGACGATGAGTACGCAGTCGAGCGGCTCGCCGAAGTTCGAGGGGTCTGAGCAGCGGCAACGAATGGAGAGGTCGCTCAAACGCCGTGGTCGGGGCGTCCCCTCAACCGGGTCAGCGGCGCTTCTCTCTGGACCGGGTCTCCGAACCAGGTTCTGCCCAGCCTTCGTTTCACTCCCCCCCTCGGGTGTGCACCGCAAGGGGAACATCTAAGCGGGATCGGGTCGCACCCCCAGCTAGCGTTAATCCCTACACGACCTGAGAGGAGGCGCGCCATGCAAGATATGAACTCCTCCTACCCGGCGGCATTTAGTTTCGACGCCCCGGAGAGGGTCGCCAACTGGCGAGCGATCGTCAACTGGCTGCTTGCCGTTCCGCATTTCGTGATCCTTTATGGATTGCGGATCCTCGCTCAGGTGGTCGCCCGTCATTTCTTGGTTCGCGATCCTCGTGACAGGCGAACTCCCGGAGAGCTTCGCCAACATCCAAGCGATGTATATGCGATATGAGCTCCGTACGTACACTTTCTACCTCTTCATGTGCGACGAGTACCCGCCATTCGCTTTCGGAATGACGCCGACCGACGGTGGGGAGGACCCACGCGTGCAGGTCGAGTTCCAGCCTCAGCTCACTGATCGCAACCGTCTCAGCGTCGCGTTCCGCATCTTCCTTGTTATTCCGCACGTGATCGCACTGTTTGTGCTGGGGATCGTCGCGACGGTCATGACCGTGATCGCCTTCTTCGTAGTTCTCTTACGGCCGGTGGCCCGAAGGAATGCGAGGCTTTGTCCTTAACGTCATGCGCTGGTATGTGCGTGTTCAGACCTACTATCTGCTACTCACGGACGATTATCCGCCATTTGAACTCGAACCTCATCCTGTACCGAGTGCGTAAGTTTTCTGATCCGCCGCCAGTTGAGAGAATCCGACAATGCGGCACGCCGGATCGAATCGGCTATCGAGGGCCTCCCCTACCGCCGTACATGAAGGCGGGGCTGGTCAACAGACGCCTTCTGTCCTGACCAGGCAATCCATCGAGCGGCGGCCAGCACGACGACGTCGCCTGGGTCAACGTCGGCCAAGAGCCCGCCGGAGGCTCTGACGTTGACGCCGGCGGCATGGCGGATCCTCGAAGAAGACGGCTATGTGAGGGTGTGTCCCATCACTGTGATTACTGGCTCCGTCACCGGTCCGTTGGGCGGCTTTGCCATACATCCGTAGATCTCCGGACATGACGGGGTTCGGCCACGCCCACGACGAGCTCAATCAGATGCGCCGGACACAACGAAGTCGGTAGGTCACGGCGATAGTCGGGCACGCGTCGGTCCTTGGCCGAATTTCACGCTGCTGCGGCAGCTGGAGGAGTTGGACCGGGCTGCGCGAGGTCGGCCGGCAGCGTTTGCAGAACGACGCGGGCACCTACCCGTTTCTGAAGGCCTGCCGCCCATAGCTTGATCCCAGGGGACGCAGCTATGGCGTTCTGCAACTCACGCAATGACACCAAACACTCCTGGTTACGTAGGCCTCATGCCGGTTGCAATCGGGCTCTGCACCAGGGGCTGACGAACAAAAAACAAGGGCCGCGGTACCAAAAACGGGAGCTCCATGCCGTTGCCTTGTGGCAGCCCCGGTGCAAATAATGAAGTGGCTCGAGATGCGGCAGTTGTTGGACCGCCTCCGACATATACGCCATCTCGGGTCGGGGTGGCTGTGGCTGGCCCCTCTGGGACTTCCGATTCCCCTTCTGCTTGAGGGGCCAGCCCACACCCTCCTGGCCGGCGCAGAGCCGTGCAGCTCAGTTCGTCTCAGCAGTAGGTCAAAGTCGACCCAAGCGGTAGGGGATCTGACACCCGCGAACCCGCCCTGTCGATCACCCGGGAAGGGCAGCCCGCGGTGCGGGCCGGATCGCTTGCCGCAACCGGCCGGTCGAGCCGTTCTCGCGACTGCCGTAGATCGACTCGTCGAGCGCAACGACAAGACCCACTCGTGTGCCATGGTATCCAATTGTTGGCCCCCGGCCTCCCTCACACCCCCAGAGGTCTGATGGCGCAGGATCAGTTGGCAAAGCTGGCTTCCGCCGAACCGCGGCTCCAGCCCCCCTGAGAACGTGAGGATCAGCGATGCTGCGCTCACGGCCCAGCCACTGGCCGTTTACGCGTGTGCCCTTGTACTCCGTGTGACTCGGCGCACCACCGGACCGCGACCTCCTCGACGATGGTTCGCCGTCGCCGAGTGTTCCCGACGATCATCACAGCCGCCGTCTGCGAGCGCATCATCCGAAGAGCACGGGACGCGCTCGAAAACAATGGGGCTGGCCGTTCCTCGCGGCGGATCCTGGCGATGAGGCCGAAACGAACTCTTCTAGCTGAGGTCGTGCGTGGGCCACGCGGGACATCGAGTAGGGGGGTCCCCTACCGTCACCCGCCACTGGGCTCATATGTGGCCCAGAGACCAACAACACGTATCGTGTCGAAGGTGACCGAACACTTCGGCTACGCGATTGACAAGCGGTACCTGCCGGTATTGTTGCCGTTCTTGCTGCGGCCGGCCAGGGACGGTGTCACGCTCACTGATGAAGGCTCTCTGGTGGCAACCTTCGGTCCCTTCAAGATCGCAACACCACTCTCAAACGTCACCGGCGCGCACATTACCGAGAACTACCGCTGGTGGACGGCCGTTGGCGTTCGCATGTCGCGGGTTGACGACGGCTTGACCTTTGGAACGAACCGTAATGGAGGTGTGTGCATCCATTTCGCCGAGAAAGTGCCGTCGCCCTTACGCAGAACCGGCCATTCAGCCCTGACTGTCACCGTTGCCGACCTCGAGGGTCTAGAGACGGCGCTAGGCGGGGACAAAGACAATCGAACTGCACCCTCAGCATGATCGATCGGAAGCGGACGAGTGTCTCAGATCAATGGGATGAGGTGCCACAGTCCAGCACTTCTGGTGACACACTGGCTCCGAATCGCAGCAGGCAAACTGGTCCCACCGTGGACTTTGAGGATGTCAGTGAAGAGCTCTATCGGCTAGCTCCGCGTGATTTCACAGCAGTTCGGAACGAACGAGTGTCCGAAGCCCGCAAGTCCGGCAACACAAAGCTCGCCGCCTCGCTCAAAAGACTGCACAAACCCACAGTTGGAGCGTGGCTCGCCAACCTGCTAGCCCAGGATCGGACCGAGGACCTCGAGAATCTGATCAGGTTGGGCGCTGAACTCCGAAGGAAAAAACGCGCCGACGGCGAGGTGATCCGTCGCGTCTCGAAAGAGAAACAGGATACGGTAGCCCAGCTGCTACGGGAGGCGAAGATGATGGCGGCGCACCTGTGCCAGCCCGTTTCAGCTGCGGCAGCCATGGATCTTGAGGCAACACTCGACGCCGCCTTTGCCGACTCGAAAGCGGCTGAATCCCTGCGTGCTGGTCGGCTGACCACGGCGTTGCACTATTCGGGCCTCGGTTTCGCCGACAAGGCTGCTAGTACCTCGGCACGCAGGTCGACAGCTAAGCCACTGGGCGAAGTATCTGCCGCGGCGAAACGCGAACTTGAGTTGGCCAACCGCGACGCACTACGCGCCGAAGCTGAGCTCGACAAGGCGCGTGATGCAGTGGCTGCCGCGGAGGAAGATCTCAAAAGAGTCAAGGCAGAAGCCGCACTTGCCGTCCGACGAGCCAAAGACGCCCACAAAAGGGCCTTTACTGCTAACAAGAAGTTGGGGAAATGAGCGCGTCCCCTAACGCGGGGTTTGCGGGCGACGATGGCGTCGGGTCGTAGAAATCTTTGCGACCTGCCCTCAGGCTCTCCGAGGTTCAGATTGGGATCAACCTCCCTGATCGCACGCCGGGAGTTGCTACATAATCCATACAGGTACCAACCCGCTGAACTGCAGCACAACGGACACTGGAGAATGGCCATCTGGGCTCTCCGTGCGGGCTACTTCGGGCTGATGCTTCTGTCGGCTAGTTGCTAACGCTCGGAAACTCGGTGCGGATTCGCCGATCTGAGTGACCCACAAGGCACGTCTCGACGACGTTCGCGTCCGCAAGCCATGAGGGGACGTTCGGGAGTACGTCGAGCCAGTTGATGCCGTCTGGATCTTGCTCGACTTCATAGGGATTTCTGGAAGGGGCTCCCAACTTCTTCGCTCGTTTATGGCGTCCCTGACGATGCCCAAGTCAAACCTGGTGCTCCATCCTTTGAGCTTGATTTGTAGGAACCACTTGCCTCTCCCGTTCCCGATGATTTGGTCACGGCCTTTTGCAAGGGATAGGAGGAGGTCTCTCAACAGGTGCGGATTGCCCGCCGATTGCGCTCTCGGGATGCCAATCGCTCGACTCCAATAGATCGAGATGAGGGGCATGACCGGTTAACGGAGGTCAGCGATTCGGCAGTCCGGCCCGAGAACATCCCGCGTTTTGCTGCTCATGGCTCTTTTGGCACCGCCGGGCATTGCCGGATGCCGAACGGCCGAAGGCCGCGAATATGTGCCACAGTCCCTGTGATCTGGGATTGGTCCTCGGCGGGAACCCCGCCTAGCGGTTCAGCCCTCGACCGATGACACGATGATCCGCCAGGCCGTCTGGGCCAGGCGAACAGTCACCGACGGTCCCGCCGAGCTCTCAGCGTCGTGGGCCGGCCTGCGGCATGGCCTGGGCAAGCTCGAAGGGCTGGCTCGCAATCCGCTCGATGCCGAGGACTTCTCCCTCCTCGGCCATCCGGTTAACGGTGGCACTGCGACGATGCAGGTCGATTCCGACATACTGTCCCACAGGGCTTCTTCCTCTTTCGAGGCTTTCTTTTTGCAAGTCCGAGCATGCTCGGATCTCACGAGGGGGCGGAGGCCCCGCCCCTTCATCGCATCTGATGTGTGGCTTTGTCAATCTGTTGTGGGAGTAAGGATCCGATCGGCCCTATGACTGAGCCAAGAGCTGGTGTCAGCATCGATGACCAACGGATGGATGGTGGCCTCGGCGCTAGCCGAGGAAACGCCCACTGCCCCCCTCCGATCGAAGCTTGCGGAATCTGGGAGCCGGATGAAGAAGCCCAAGAAGGCCGAACTCATGGCGGAGAAGGCGCAACTCATGGCGGAGAATGCCGAACTCGTGGCGGAGATCGACGGCTTGAATACCGAAAAGATCGAACTGAATGGACGGCTGGCCCGAGACCAGACCGAGCTCGCCGGAGCTCGCCAACGGATCTCCAGCATGGAAGAACGCATCTCCAGCGGGAAGAACGCATCTCCAGCGCGGAAGAGCGGTTCGAGCTCATCGCCCTGCTCGCTGCACCCAACAACGGCGGCTCAACTCAGGGTCCCACCCCTATTCAGGCCACCTGCGAGGGAATCTCTTCGGCTTCCTGACTTGGCAGCGCATTGCACGAACGAGGCCTACACTCTCATTGGGCCCTGTCGGTGGGACGGTGAGGAGGGATCTCCTTGGCTATAGGCTCCCGCACCGCTGATCTAACCAGCAGATTCCACCGAACGATACGGATCGACTAACGCAGGCGCTCATGCAAGTGCTGCCGCACAACAACGTCTGGGTCGTTCCCGAGGGCGGACCCTGGCTCGGAGAGCCCATCTGATTTGAGGTGTCCCCGAGCCCCTGCTGTACGAGTACCGAGCACCTCGACGGGCTGACGGGGCACCGGCAGTTCGGCAATCTCAGCCGTCGCTGACGCTGCGTCCAGTCGCCCGGGGGCCCGCCACTGGGCGGGGTCGTTTCGCGTCCCGCCGTGCGGCCCGTCTCACGTTCTCAGGGGAGCCCGGGGGCCGTTTGCGACCTGTGCCCTAGTACTCCGTGTCGACTCGGCGCACCACCGGACCACGTCCGTCATCGACGACGGTGCGCCGCCGCCGCGTATTCCCGACGATCATCACGAGGATCGACAACACACCACCAACGACACCAACAACCATGAGGATCCAGCCAACCTTGTTGACGTCGAAGCCGTGTTGGTAAGGCTCGGTGACTGCCCAATCGAGTATCGCTCCGACTGCAAACACGATGATGCTTATGACTAGTCCGCCAGCCCCAACCATCGCCTTCTCCCCTTTCAGCCTTCGACACAAAAGCTGCCTTGGCATTATCGGTACCCAGTGTGAATGGATATAAACGCGGGTTTGAAAGAGTTGTGAGTCGGGAAGTTACGGTGCGACCATTTGGAGCATCGGAGGAAAAGATGGTTTTGATACTGGCCTTGTTGCTGGTGCTGTTGTTTTTCGGATTGGGATTTGCCGCGCACCTCTTGTGGATCGTTGCGGTCGTGCTGCTCGTTCTGTGGCTGGTTGGGTTCGCCATGGGACGAGGCGAAAGTGCGGGATCGCATCGCTTCTATCGCTGGTGACCGTACACATAGGACCGAGGCGGCCCCGCCTCCGGGTGGGGTCGCCTTCGACGTGGCGCCGCCAACACGAGCCCACAACCAAAGCCTGGGCGCTCTAGTCTCGGCTCGGGCCGGGATTTGTCACGACGGTGATCGTGGGGGCTGGTGTTTAGGTGCAAGTGTTCGTAAATGCCACCGTGCCGCAGGTGTACCCGGCAAGTCTTGTGGGGCGTAGAAGACTGATACGACCTGCTCGCCGTTGGGTACGGCGTACGCCACGCATCCAGTTTGGCTTGTCCCCGGAGTCGGTTGCGCGGTATCTGGAAGGCTGAACGAAGGACAGTTGGAGAGTTCCGAGGGATTGAACTTGACCGTTTTATCGGCGCTGTCCACGATGGTCACACCGGCAGAGACTTCCTGGTCAACAGTGATGGTCTTGCTGGTGTCGGTTACGCGTAACTCGATACCCACATAACGATCCCCGCCGGGGGCTGTCGGGTAATAAGGAGCCGCGGTCCCTGGGTCCACGACCTTTAAGAGAGTGGCATTGAAAGTCGCACCGTCGGGATCCGTGAGTGGAAATGTCTTCCCAATACCAGATGCAACAGACTTGGTCCGTGTCGTCGGAGGACGGCTCACGGGCGAAGCTGTCGATGGTGTCGCTTGGGTGACCGGTGCAGCAGTCGGGTGGGGCGTTGTCGATCCCCCACACCCAGATGCTGCCACCGCCCCGGATGCAGCGACAAGGAATATGAGTGACCGCCTCACTGGGGACTCCAGGATAGGGCATCATCCCCGTGGCGATGGCCGAGGTACCAGGCGACTGCCAACGACTTGGCCGGGGTTATCGCGGTGGTAGACGTATTGGGTCGGCAGGTCGTGGCTGGGCCGGCGCCCGGGACATTTACGTAACCCGAGTGCCGGCAACACGCCGAGCACGACAGGGGGGCCGGAGCGAGCTGTCGGAAGAACTCCAGTGCTCGATTACAACTCAACGAGATTTGCCGCCTCGACCACGTTTAGTCCCCAGTGGATTCGCTATCGCACGCTGATCACACGCCGCCTCGAATCCGACTCCGCGGAGACAGCGGAGCACGTCAGGAAGCGCACCCTGACCAGCCGTGTCGGAGGGGGGACGCCCACAAACCCCGACTGGAGGATCAGCCCCTGGACCGGGATTGAGGGCTTATCCCTAGCCGGCGATCCGGCGATATAACCTATCCCCCGAAGATTTGCGTGTCGCGAGAGATGTTTGCGCCGCGAATCATGCCGCCGCGAGATACCTGGTTGGATAATTCTCGTCGTGTAATGCGATGGCGGCGGTCATAACACGAAGTCCGTGCGGGGTGACTCGATACTGACGTGAGCGTGGCACCTTGGCCACCAGGCCGTGGCCTCGGGCTTCACGATGAGGCGAGAGACCCGCTCGCATCGTCGATGGGCTTCGTCGCGGTCAAGCGCCGGTCGTCGGTAGAGGCGTCTGGTGATGTCGGCGTTGCGGAAGCCGGCAATGGCGTGCTCCCCGGCCATGGCCGCTCGGAAAAGCGCCAGGTCGGCCGGGGTGAGTGGATTGAACCGGGCGTAGCTGCGTCGGGCTCTGGTTCGTGGCCGGCACAAGGCGTCCAATGCGGCGACGCCTTCGCCTTTGAGTGGTGCCGCTGCCAAAGCGTCGAGGTAGCGACGGTTGGCGGCGATGCCGACCTCGTAGTAGCGCCAGAGGTCGCCGACGCCCTTTTCTCATCTCACACCACCGCCGCTCGCGCCGGCCCTTCGGTCTCTTTGACCCGCAGGCACCGGAACTCGCGCGGATTGTTGATGGTGGTCTCGACCCGCAGGACCGAGGCCTTGTCGTAGACCTTCACCCAGTTGCCCGCCATGCGGTGGCGCACGCGCCAGCCCTGGGGTCGGCGCTTGGCGTCGGTGACCACCTGGGCGGCCAAGGAGGGGTGGAGCTTTCGGCCGAGAAAACCGAGCACGTCCTCTGAGGACACGTTGAGGGCAGCGTGACCGACGAGGTCGGGCCAGACCTGCAGAGCGCGGGGTGGTTCTTGAACATCACGTCGGTGGCGATCTCGGCCTGGTCGAGCACCCAGTAGTAGCCGCCGTAGCCGGCGGCGTTGATGCTGGCCCATGAGCGGGTTGACCATCTTGGCGAAGGCGTTGAGCACGCGGGGCCAGGCCCGGTGGGCGAAGTGTTCGCACAGGTGGGAGGTGACCGCTCAAGTCGTCGATGGCCACGAGCGAGTTCTCGTAGCGGACGTAGCTGACGCCGGCCTTGTCGAGGTGCCCGGGCCAGCCACTCGCGCCCGTTGATGTAGATCTGGACCTCGTAGGGGAGCCAGCCCTGGATGCGGATGTGCATGAAGCCGAACTCGGGGTCGATGAGGTAGAGGTAGTGGTGCAGGCGGGCCCGCTCACGCCGGAAGATCTCAAGGCGACCGCTGCTCTGGCGCTTGCGCACCTGGAAGCTCATGCACGGCTCGACGGCCGAGATGAGGCAGACGATCCCCTCGCTCAGCCCGTCGCGTCGGCGATCGACTTGGCCAAGTCGTCTTTGTGCTGGGTCCGGCCCCGGGTCCTCACGTGGTCAAAGGAGATGACCGGACGCCCGGCCGAGGTGACCAGGTGGCGGCAGTGCTCGGCGATGTGGGCGGTGGTGGCCTTGGCATAGGGCGTGAAGCCCTTGAGCGCCACTCCTTGGGACCACAGGTAGCAACGTGCGCCATCCTGTTTGAACAAAGCGGTCAGGTGACCTTTGAAGATCATCCGGTCGTACATGGCCAGGGAGCCGGTGATCTGCCTTTGGTGAACGTTCTCGAACGCGCCCATGGTGACCTCCTCATACGAACCCGTCGCGAGGTTCAGCACGTCAAGTCTGGATCCCCCGCCGCGGGCCCTGTCTGCGGGCGGGTTGTGCCCGAGAGCACCGATGCACGCGCAGAGGGCCGGCTTTGCCGGCCCGTCAGCCGGCTGGTGCACGAAAGGGTCTGCGCTCGCTCCCGCAGTCGGCGGCCGCCTCAGATTCGGGGCCTCGGTGAAGTGCCCGCGGGAGTTTGGTTGCGCCGCAGGCTGCGGTAGGGGACGCATCCCATCGGTGACCACCATCGCTGGGCTCGTGCTGGTGCGACCCCGCCAATGACATGACCGAAATGGGCGGGTGTGGGCGTGACCGCATCAGTTTCAATGGGGTGACGCGAAACCGATGATCGGGGTCACTTCACACGTGTCACGACGGCCTCTTCTCAGAAGATCGGGAGTCTCGATCAACACGACGACACCAAGGGGCCGTGGCGCCGCAAATCATGGAATCGTGAGGGTCGGCTCGCTCCTCGGCCAGAGCACGGTCGAAGGCGTTGGCGAGATCCCAGCCCGGAACAAAGGCGTCGCCCGTTGCGATGGTCGCGAAGGCCCGAGCCGGCAGCTCTCCGTCGTTTGTGCGCCTCCCTCAACCCGTTTTGTACCGATCAGTCTAATGCCAAATAGAAGCGAGCACTGGTTCCGGCTGTACGTCACAATTGCTGGAGGAGGACGGATACTCAATGTTTCAGGGCGCGAGTAGATGGATTATTCGATCGCCTCTGGTCGTCATCGGCGTCTGGGCCGCCGCCGTCATCGCCGTGATCATCGTCGCACCGAAGCTCTCCGATTACACCACGAGCAACGCCGGTGCCGGATTGTCCAACTCGTACCAGTCGGTGCAAGCGGCCAACATCCAGAAGCAGTACTTCCCGGAGTCCACGAACGGAAGTGGCGTGATCGTGGTCACCCAATCCGATAACGGCAGCCTCACCAGTGGGAACATCCAAACCATCACTGGGCTCGCAAGCGCCCTGACCTCCGAGAAGATCGACGGTGTCACCTCCGTGACCACCGAACCGCAGGCGCCGTTCCTGGCTTCGAATGGCAAGGCCATGTTCATCAACGTGGTCTTCTCCGCTCCCGCAGGGAACCCGACGGTGAACGACGCCGTCAAGACCGTGCGGAACGACACCAACGCCTACCTCCGCGGCACCGGGCTGGTCGGGGAGATGACCGGCAGCGCGCCCATCAGCCTCGACACGAGCAACGTGTACGACAGCGCGCTCGTGATCATTGAGATCGTCACCGTCATCGCCATTGTCGTGCTGTTGGCCATCGTCTTCCGGAGCATCATCATCGCTCTCCTGCCGGTCGTGCTCATCGCCCTCTTGGCGATAGTGGCCGAGGGGATCACTGCCTGGCTGGCCAAGGGCTTCGGCTTTCAGGTCGGCAACGAGCTCGACCCCCTCCTCGTCGTGGTGATGTTCGGCGTCGGGACCGACTACATCGTCTTCCTGTTGTTCCGGTACCGGGAAGGGCTCATCGAAGCTGGGGGGGTCCCCGACGACGAGTCGCACCGCGAGATCCTCCGCAGCTCGCTGGCCAAGACAATGGTGATCGTCACCTCGGCCGCCTTTACGGTAAGCGCCGCCTTCATCGCCCTGCTCGCCGCCGAGCTCGAGTCGCTCCAGACCCTGGCCTCGGGACTCATCGTGGGCGTACTGCTCATGATGCTCGCCGCGCTCACGCTGGTGCCGGCGATCTTCCGTCTACTCGGCAAGCACCTCTTCTTTCCCTACCCGCCTCGAAAGGCCACGCGGACGACGCAGGCGGAAAAGGTTGCCGGCTTTGTCACCGGGCACCGGGTCCTGACCCTCGTGGTGAGTGTCGCCATCATGGGAGGACTGGCTCTGGGCATCCTCGGCTGGACTGCGAATTACAACTCCCTGGCCGAGTTGCCGTCCGACACACCGTCCCTGGTGGCCTACAACACCTTGATCAAGTCGTTCCCGGCCGGACTGCTCGGGCCGACCCAGGTGCTCGTCGAGAGCTCCTCGCCCAGCACGGCGCTGGATCCCACCAGCGTGAGCTCGTTGGTATCCAAGCTGCAGACGACGCCCGGGATCAGTTCGGTGCAACAGCCGCAGTACAACGCAGCGAAGAACGCGGCTCAGATCACGGTCATCCTCTCACAGGATCCGTTCAGCCAAGCTGCGATGAACAACATGGAGTACACCATCGAGCCGGCGGTCAATGGCGCCATCCCCGGTGACTTCAGCGTGGTGGGTGGCCAAACGGCGCAGCTGGTCGATGTGCGATCGGCGATGAAGCTCAGCTTGAAGCATGTGATCCCGCTCGCACTCGTGATCATCGGCATCGTCCTCGCCATCCTGCTCTATGCCCTGGTGGCGCCCATCGGGATTCTGATGGGAGTCGCTCTCCTCTATGCAGCGGTCCTCGGCACCGTCTCCATCGTGTTCGTGACGATCCTGAACTACATAGGGATTGACTTCACGGTGCCACTGATCGCCTACCTCTTCGTCATGGCGGTGGGATCGGACTACAACATCCTCATCGGGAGCCGCCTCCGAGAGGAACACAACGCCGGCCGTTCGCCCCAGGAAGCAGCAAGGATTGCTGTTTCGATGGGAGCACCCGCCGTTACTTCGGCGGGACTCATCCTGGCTGCTACTTTCGCGTCGCTCCTCTTCACCAACATCGAGCTCCTCGAAGAGATCGGCGTGGCCGTGATCGCGGCAGTCCTGCTCGCCTCCTTCGTGCTCACCACGAAGATCCTTCCGGTTGTCTCGTCCCTGCTGGGCAAGTATTTCTGGTTCCCCGGAAGAATGAACCAAAAGATCACCGGTGATAAGCCGTCAGTGAGCGCTAAGGCCGAACGGAGCGAATCTGACGTCTGACTCGTTGCGCGACTCACGAGCTCCAGCTGTGCAGGATTTCTGGATCGCGACCATCACGCTCTCCTGATCCGCGATCACGATCTCGGCTCCGAGCTGGTTCCTTGCAGATACGGTTCGTGAGGGTTCGGATGTCCCGCGATGATCCGCGACATCACACAGTGTCGGAGGAGCGACGCCGACAAACCCCGACTGGCGAGTTCGGCCTTGGGTGGGTGTCTGAGGACCTGAGGTCGCCCCGAACTGCGGCGATCGGGGCGACCTCAGGTCCTGCGCAAAATGGCCACCGCTTGTTCGCACACCGAACGGTCGGCAACAAAGTCGAGAAACTTGAAGCCCGCTGGTCCGCACCACTCGGCTTGGAAGAAGGCGGCCGGCACCACCGCGTCGCCATAGAAGTCCGGTCCGAGCTCAGGTGCGCCGCCGCCGGACCTGTGGATGACCCGCTGTCCTGCCCCGCCCGGCCGCTGGTTCGAGGCGAAGACCATTTCGCCGCGATCGTACGCCGAAACGGCCGTATCGTAGTCCACGAAGGACTCGGCCAGTTTGTCGTGCCAGGGGATGGTGCGCTCTTCGGGGTGCTCCCGGTACCGGAGGCATTCGTCGAGGAACCAGCGAGCATGCGTCGTTATGAAGGCGAGCCCCCCGGTTTTGATGCACCTCGCCAGCTCTGTGCGCCAGGCGAGGTGCGAAATCGGAGAAAGATGCGAGAAGACCGAATAGGCAAAGACCAGATCGAATCGATTCGACGGGAGAGGGCTTGGAGGCATCGGAGGGACACAGATCCGCTGACCCGGGATCCCAGTGTCCCGACAGAGGTCGAGCGGCCCGTCCCACGTGTCAGCTAGCCAGATGTGGGAACCGGGGACGTCGCGGAGGAACATCCGCGCGTGTCGGCCCCAGCCGCATCCGAAGTCCAGCACGTGGCTCTGCCGGTTGAGACGGAACCCGTACTTGGTCGAGCGCTGCTCCATCAGTGAGTAAAAGCACCAAGCCGCTTCCATGGCGTCCGTGCCAGCTTGGCCGACGTAAGAACGCTGGACATCTACCGGCGGAAAGCCCGGCATTGGGAGCCGGTTCACACTTGTGACCGAGTCCAGCAACACTTGTCGCCACTCCTCGTCACTGAGCCGCCGGTACCGGTGATAATTCCACCGCTCCGCTAGTCGGCCTCCGATCACGCCGCCGGATTTTGCCACAGCCGGTCGCTTCAGCGCCTTTCGACACAGGATGAGTGCGCCGAGAAACGCTGCTGGGCTGATGTGATGATATGGGGCAGGCAGGCCCGGTGGAGTCGCCAGGCCAGTCAAGGCCGAGCCGGCGGCTCGCCCGGAGGGGAGCCTTGACAGGCCGGAGCTGCGACGGCTCCACAATGGGCTGAGAGCCCGGCCCCCTGCCGGGCTCGTGTGTGCCGGGTGCGCTCCCTGTATCACAGCACCCGCAAACTGCATCAGAGTGATTAGAGCGTGGCGGGCGTCATTCCGAGCTGGAGGACGCTCAGGTCTGACAGGACCCTCCGGGTTCTCTTGCCGTGGTCTGCCCTGCGGAGCGCTTGGGCGGCGTCGGCTAGCCGAGCCTGTGCCTGTGGGGTCTCGAAGATGACTGCGGGCGATTCGAAGTCTGGGAAGGCTTCACGGAAGGCCGCCTGCTCTCGATAGGCGGTGCGATAGGGAGTTCTCCACCAGTCTGCGACCTGTTCAGCTGTGGGCTCGGCACCAACGGTCTCACGGACGATTGCCCAGCACATAGCCCTGCGAGCCGTGTTTGCCTTGGAAGGCCAGCGTTCTGAACGGCCACCTCGATCCAGGTCGGCTGGCGACTGGTTCGTCTGGGCACGTTGGCATTCCTCTCGGTCAAGGTGGTCCCATGATACTGCCATCTTGTGGCAGCCTGTGATATCCTGCCAACTTATGGCAGTAGCCAGAGGTGGATTGGTCGAGTTGGCATCGGGGATCGATGCCCTGTACCTATCCGGTCGGGCGGCCGTTCCCTCGGGGTTGTTCGACCAACTGGAGGAGCTCCGGAGAGAGGCGGGCGAGCATGGTAAGAGGGGTCGCTCACTGGGTTTGGCGGCGAGGAGATCGTCGTGAGCCCTGCGGCTTCGGCAAATATCGGTTCTGCCTGAAACATCGGCATGGTGAGATCGGTTTGACACCGAGCGAGACAGCTCCCGGCGATTCGCATCCAGCCTCGTGTCGGAATTCCTTCATGGGTCCGGAGCGGCGGCCGCCATCCGTGTGGTTTAGGGATCTTGTGGAAGCCGAGTGTGGCCCGGTGATGCTGAGCGTTAGCCGAGTCGATCTCCACGCAGATTTCCAGGGCTGGATCCTCTGCGGAGACGATCGGCACAGGTTTGTGTGTCGGGCAGCAGGCCCGTACGACGTTTGAGGCCGGACAGATTTCAACGGTCTCCAGTTCGGGAAGCGCAGTTCGGGGACGGTCAACTGCCCGCATCTATGACAAGTCGGAGGAGCTGGCTCGGACGGGAGCCGCCTACTGGTTCGAGATATCTGGGGATCTGTTGACGACCCTTCGAGCTGCCGGTGCTCCGAGTCGAGTTCGAGATCGGTCGTGAAGCTCTCCGGCAGTACGGGCTGGATGCTCCAGAAGAAGTCTTAGCGGCTGCGGGTGCTCTGTGGGTGGATCTGACGTCGGAGCTGGTTCTCGTTTCGAGTGCCTACAGCAGATAACACGAGGTCTCGATGGCCCGTTGGCTCCGGAGTGGGAGGCAGTGCGTCGTGCGTCGATTGCCGAGGACGCCTATCGGGATCGATCGAACCTATGAAGGCAAGCGGCAGGGTGAGCTGGACTTGATCGCCCCGGGCCTTGTGGGCTACCTGACGAGTGCCGCGGTCCTGACGAGGCTGGATCGCTTGACGAGCTACTCCCCCACGTCGTCCAACTCGTCCGTCGCTACTGCGGAGAGACCGGCGTCAGCTTCGAGGAACGGGTGGCCCACAAGGCGCAGGAGTACCTGCTGCCATGACGAGACCCGACTTTGAGCGGATCGCCGAGGTCGTCATCCGTATCGCTCTCCGGATGACTCGTGATGACCAGAAACCGAAGGGAGGCCTGGGTGCTGACAGTGGCGTACTGCCGAGTCTCAACCGACGAGCAGGCGGTAGAAGGATTCTCGATCGAAGGCCAGGCGAGCCGCCTCAGTCCTATGCGGAGCTGCGTGAGATCGGGCCGGTAACGGTCATCGAGGATCCTGGGTTGTCCGGGAAGAACATGGAACGTCCTGGACTCCAGCAGCTTCTAGCAATGGTCGACGCCGGACATGTCTCTCACCTGTTGCTGTGGCGGCTCGATCGCCTCTCTCGGAACCTAGGCGATTTCGTGTCACTAGCCGATCAGTTCTTACGGGCCGAAGTTGGAGTGCACTCCTTGAATGAGAATTTGGATCTGACAACGGCAACGGGTCGGATGTTCTACAACATCCTCGGAACCTTTGCGCAGTTTTTCCGAGAGCAGCTCGCCGAGAACGTCCGGATGGGGATGCATCAGGCCGTGAAAAAGGGGCTTTGGATCAATCGTCCGCCGACGGGTTATGACTTGTGTGACGGCTTGTTGATCCCCAACGATGATGCTCCTCGAGTACGGGAGGTCTTTCGCTTGCGGACTGAAGGCGGGTCGTACCGGGATATCGCTGAGCGCACCGGAATCGAGTATTCGACAGTGCGGGCCATTTTGAATCGGCGGACCTATCTCGGCGAGACGCAGCTCGGAGGTGAATGGTTTCCGGGCAAGCACGAGCCTCTCATCAGTGTGGAGGAGTTTGAGGCTGCGCAGCGGGGCTTTGTTCCGGGACGTCGGAGGGGCAGGGACTTGTTGTCGGGCAAGGTGTTCTGCGGTCTGTGTGGCAAGCGCATGGCGGCGGATCAGAACGGCCAGGGTCGTGTCATGTACCGCTGCCACCATCGGGGTAAGGGTTGTGAGGTGCCTCGGCGGACGAATGTCGGCCTGCATCGTGCGGCGTTCTTGGGTCTGGAGCTCGTCGCCCATGACGACCAGTTGCAAGAAGCGATTCACCGACAGCTCGCCGGCATCCGCCGGACGGATGGGCGCCCCAGCGGCCACCGGCGGCGGGACCGCCGGACTGCCGCTGAACGACTTAGTGCACTGTCCGTCAAGCGGCGAAAGCTTCTCGATCTCTATTACCGGGACTCGATCAGTGCGGAGTTATTTGCTGAGGAGGAGCAGCGTCTAGCCGAGCAGATTCAGGCTGTCCGGTCAGAGTCGGAGCGAGAGGAAGCGTTGGAGACGGCTGAGGACGACCTGAGTCGCTGCTTCGAAGCAGTGGTGAGCCTTCTGCAGTCCGTCGATCTGGCCTGTCTCTGGGAGGCCGCAGAGGACTCGGAGCGGCGGGTTGTGGTCGACGAACTTGTGGATGCGGTGACGGTGTTTCGTGATCACCTTGAAGTGAAGGTCAGCGGATCGCCAACCTTGAACGTGACCCTCGGTGAGGTCGGGCTCAAGTCGGAGACTGTTGGTGTCGGAGGGGGGACTTGAACCCCCACGCCCTTGCGGGCACCAGCCCCTCAAGTCAGCTGGTAGCGGGGTCCAGGCAACCTCGCACCCCCGTTTTCCTGCCCATTTGGGTACGGTTGGGGTCAGTTGAGACGGTTGGTCCCGGCTCACAGTGGCACGCTAGGGCACGCAAGCGCAGCCTAGACTCCTCCTGGCACACCTCATCGGGGGCAAGCGCGGAATCCAGCACTAGCAAAGGAACAGTTTCCACCCCGTTACGGTACAGTTAGGTACAGCTGAGACAGTTGATCCCGGCTCACAGTGGCACGCTAGAGGCACGCAAGCAGAGCCTAGACTCCTCTTGGCATACCTGATCGGGGCCAAGGGGGGAAGCCAGCACTTATCAAAGGAATAGGGCTAAGGGCCCGCCGCGGGATAGGTCGCGCGATTCACGCAGCGATGCTGTAGTTCCACTCCCCGTGCCAGTCGTGGGGTCGTAGCGGGATGGTCGGCGTAGTCACGGTCGCTGATCTTCACTCCGGTGGGATACCAGTTCGGGTCATAGCCGCACTGAACGGTGAGACCGGTCTTGGTCTTGGTGGCCGCGATGAGCTCGATGATGGTGCGAAGATCGGTCAGTGATCGGCCCCTCCAGTTGAGGAGATGAAGCTGAAGAGACGGTGCTCGATCTTGTTCCACTTCGACGTCCCGGGCGGATAGTGGCAGACCGTGATGTTCAAACCAGTCTCGATGGCGAGCTGAGCCAGGTGGTACTTCAAGGCCCGGACCCTGGACCGTTGGAGCCGCCCGCATCGGCAGTGATCAGCAAGGTGGAGGCCTCGGGAAAACGGGCCCGGCCCATCTGGTTCCACCAGCGGCGGATCGACTCGACGGCGAACTCGGCGGTGTCAGCGGTGTCGCCGACCGATACCCAACCCTCGTCGTTGCCAAGGTCGTAGACCCCATAGGGGATGGCCTTGGCGAACTCACCGAGGGCCCGATCGGCGAAGTCGTGCACGTTCACTCGGGTGGGCTCGCCGGCCGGTTGCCATTCGCGGCCCCCATTGGCGTAGTTGCCGATCAGTTCCTTCTTCTTGGTGTCCACACTGATGACCGGCTCGCCGAGCTTGAGCCGAGCGCTCACCAACTTGTTGATGTAGGCGAACTGGCCGTCACGGTCGGGGTGCGACGTGCCCTCGTTCTGCTTGGCCGGCGCCTGGAGGCTGTAGCCCATCTGGTGGAGCAACCTGCGCACCAACTCCGCCGAGGCCCGATACCCCTGGGCCTGCAGGTCAGCGGCCAGCTCGTAGGTCGATTTCAGCGTCCAGCGCAGCGCCGACATCGGCGTTCCACGTGTCGAGGGATGGACCAGCTCGTCGAGCGCCTCAGCCAGGCCGGGCTGCTTGTCGGTCGCCGGCTTGTCTCCTCCGCCGACGGCGCGTTGGCGATCAGTTGGCTCGACCCCGGCGCGTATTTCGGCAACCGACTTGTAGATCGTCGAAGAACTCATCCCCGACGCCTCGACCACGCGAGCCTGGCCCCCTCGACCCAAGGCCACCGCCATGGCGCCCGTCACCACACGCGTCTGCAGCTCGTTCAAATGCGGCAGCACCGTGTCGAAGAACCCGGCCAGTTCCTCAGGCGACAACTCCACACGAAGAGGCTACTACCTCGCGAGTTAACCTATGGTGGATCCTTAGCCGCACGGACCCACCTTCGTTGCGTCAATCCTCATCCGCCACCTGCCCCACCCTCCTGCGCCGGGCTGCGAGCACTAGCCCCCCTCCCAGTGCCAACAACCCCATGCCGATCCCAGCAGTGGTTTCTGTGTTCGCTCCTGTGAACGCGATCTGGGGCGCCGGATTCGTGGTAGGCGTTGTGGCCGCGGCCGTGGTCGGCTGGACCGCCCCAGCACCCGTGCCCCCTGGGATACCGGACGTCGGCTGTGTCACCGGCTGCTGCGTCGTGGTTGTGGTCGTCGTGGTGGTCGCTGTCGTCGTCGGTGGTGGTGGCGGGGATGGGTTGCAAGTCCCGGCCAGCGTGGCGTAGCCGGTCGGGGGGCTGACCGACGTGTCGCCCCAGGTGACCAGGACGTCCTCGCTCGCCTGCGAATCGCTGGCGGGGATGTCGCTCTGGACGAAGCTGACGCTGGCGTCACCACTGACGGTCGCGGGCAGCCCGCTGACCGGCGTATACGGCGAGACGCCGACCTGGGACACCGTCGCCGACTGACCGGCCGGGACGCCGCTGGTCGTCACGGACCAAGTGACCGAATATGTGCCGTCGCTGGCGCAGCTGGCCGAGCCGGTGATGGTGGCATCAGAAGCGCCTGCTGAGACGGGGGTGAAGCCGATGATGCCGACAACGGCCACCGTGAGGGCGGCCACAAGCGCCGACAGCTTGGGGAGCTTCATACCGGTTTCCTTCGCTCTGGGTTTTCCTTCGCTTACGTGTTTACAGCAGACAGCTTCTCGGCGCTACTGGGTCTGCTGGGAGACATGAACGAGCGAAAGGACAGCTAGGCGCGACGATCTACAGGTGCCCCGCCCCGGTGAACCCTGCCCCGGATTCGTCGCGGAGCCGTCGCGCTGCAGGCAAATGGTCTACGACCGCAACCTGCAGGCGAAGCACTGCACCGAGCAACCGAGCTGGACGGGCCGGTGGTTCTCGCCGAAGGATGACCAATGATGGCGGGTGTGGGCGTGCCCCGATCACCTGAACGGGCTTACGGGGCTGCGGGAGTTCGGGCGGCGCCGCTGAAGCGTTCGTGGCCCCGAACAGGGTCGGGGGCGGTCCCAGTACCGAGCACTGCGAGACGGATTGACTGGGCTTCGGGAGTTCGGGCGCGCACCGAGGCCTTGAGCGTCGCAGAACGCCGTCAGATCTGTGGAGCATTATTCGAGAGGAGAAAAGACCACGTTCTCCGATGGGTTAGCTCGTGGCCCACGGTGATGGAGCCGAGATCACGGTGCCGGGTGGGGGTAAGCCGGTCGCGTCGGCCGGAAACCAACTTCATTCCGGGATAGATCAGGTTGGGATCGACCAGGCTGAACCCGTCAACCTGGGAGATCCCCCTGTTCAGCGCGAACAGCTGCTGATAGCGGAGGGGGGTTCCCAGCTACCTGTCAGCGAGAGCCCAAAGCGTGTCACCGGGCTGGACCACGTAGACGTGGGTCGCGGAAGGCTGGGTTGAGGGGCTGGGCCGTTGGCGGCGGCTGCACGACCCGGCGCGGTGCTGTTTTGACTATGTAGACAGATGCACACCCGAAGCGAATTCTCTGCTGGACGATGCTGCTCAGCAGCCTTGAGAGAATGTCGGGATGCTCGCAGCCGGAGAGGAGGAACCGGGCTCCGGTCGACTCGACGAGGCTCACCGCTTGCCTTGTCCCGAGCTCGCCCGAGAACAAATCATCTGCCGCGTCGACACGCCAGGAGAAATTCGGGGTCCACGAGGCGATCCCCACCCAGGTGTTGCGCCCCGTCTCGGCTGGAACAATCTGTCCGAGGTACTGCGTCGACAGGACAGATCCCGAGTCACTCGTCTGCGAGAGGTAGTGCAGCGCATCGGATTCCGATGTTCGTATGAAGAAGGGATCGGTGCCGAAAATGGTGGGTATGCCGACGGTCCGTGCCTCGTTCAATGTCGGCAACGTGGGCAGTAGTAGGGCGACAACCGCGACGCACCCGGAGGCCAGCAACGCTCGCGAGCGAAACTCGCGATAAAGCTCCTTGAAGCCCAGAACGCTCAAAGCGGCTAGCGGGATGCTGATGCCCTCAAGCGCGTGTTTGGGGAACGTGCCGACACCGGTCACATAAATGCCGCAGAAGACCCCAAGGGCGCACAACGGCCATGCAAGAACCGCCGCGTCAACGAACGACTTGGGAGGCCTTCTATACGCAACCAAGGCGAGGAGTGATAGGGGGAGGAGCGTCAACGCGAGCTCCCTCATGGACTCAGGAAATTGGTTGTTGACCTGCCCCGCGATCCTCCACGTCGCATCAAAATGGCCGAGCAGCGCGTAGTACGCCAGCGGTAGCGCGCACGCCATGGTCGTTGTGACCAGGAGGCGAGGTGGGGTAGCCGGGAGGCGGCGAATCCGGAGGTAGACCTCGGCAGCCACTAACACGAGGAGAAGCGTTCCGCCCGGCCACGGCAGCAGCCATGCGCAAAGCAGCGCGCACAGAGGCGCGCCGGCAGCGAACCGACACTCGTCACGCCCGCGTTGGTATTTCAGGATCGTTCCGATAAAGAACGCAATCGCGAGTGCGGTGAACGGATAGCCCTCGAGGTAACCCACGGGCCACATCTCGAGCGAGTATGCCCCGAAGTACAGGATCGGCCAGTGGAAGGTGTTGGCTAGGTACCAAAGCGGCGAAATATAGAAAAGCGCGAGAACCAGGGCGACCCTGCGGCTCGCCGTACCGACCATCGAACGGCGGACGAGGGTGCGGACGGAGAGTGCAAGAGCGACTGCCGCAACAGGCGTCCACACCAAGTACGACAACCACGTGCTGACACCTAGGCGCACGAGGGTCTCCGAGACGACCAGCGGCGGGTACAGGAAGTCTCGGGTGCCTCCGGATGATGTGAACGGGTTGCCGATCAGGATGTCCCGAAACGAGGAGCGGATCCACCCGAGGTACTGCATTTGATCGACGAGGTATGGCCCGTTCGTTCCCGTCCACATGTGATCAGGCCCTGAGCGACGCCACAAGATGACCGCCGTCGACATGCCGGCAAGGAAGAAGACGGCCACGACAGCGAGGTCGAACGAGTCGATCGGAGACATCGCGAACACTGAACGCCTCGGACCCGCGGAGCCGACTCGGGTCCGTGCGGCCCCCCTCTGGGTTCCCCCCGCCTTCTGCCCCATCGACCGAAGCGCGGCCACGTCGAACTCTAACGCCCGGTGTCGAACCTAGATGGCTTTGGTCATGTGTCTCTTGGGCGCGGACCCGTCATCGGGACAAGCGGTCCTGGTCGAAGATCGCCGTCCGCGCCATCTTGAAGAATCTCCGCTACACAGGGCGGCAGGTTTGGAACCGTCAGCGCCGCGACGAGGTCCTCGTCGACATCGAGAACGTGGCAGCAGGCTACGAGTCGAAGCTTCGGTGGAACGACGCCTCGGAGTGGGTGTGGTCCACGGACGAGAGCCACGAAGCCATCGTGAGCCCCGAGTCCTTCGAGGCGGTCCAGCGGCAGATGTCTGCGGGTTCGCGTCGCCCCCACTCGCCGAAGCGACACACAACGTCACGCACCTACGTCCTAAGTGGACTGCTTCACTCCGCGGTGTGCGGCCACAGGATGCAAGGCGGCGTCCACCACGGACACCAGAACTACCGCTGCCGCTTCCCCCGTGACTTCGCACCGCCACTGGGGATGGAGCATCCCGGCGTCATCTACGTCCGCGAGGACGCCATCGTGCCGAAGCTGGACGAGTGGATCGGCAGCCTCTTCGACCCCGAGAACATCGAGCAGACCTGCGAGACCCTCGCCCTGGCTGCTGGAGCGTCCGGTGCCGACCAGGCCCGCATTCAAGCCGCTGAGCGCAAGCTTGCGGACTGTGACAAGCGCCTCGACCAGTACCGCAAGGCGCTAGACTCAGGTGCTGACGCGTCGCTCGTCGCCGGATGGATGGCTGAGGTCCAGGGCGAGCGTCTGCGAACCGGGCAGGACTTGCTCGCCGCCCGGCCCTCCGACAAGCTCACCAAGAAGCAGATGCTTGCCATTGTGGCCGGATTAGGGGATGTCGCGAAAGCGCTGTGCGACACCGACCCGAAGATCAAGTCCCGGCTCTATGAGGAGCTGTGCATCAGCGTCATCTACGACCACACAACCAGGACCGTCACCGCGGGTGCAAAGGTAAGTGTCGGAGGGGGGACTTGAACCCCCACGCCCTTGCGGGCACCAGCCCCTCAAGCTGGCGCGTCTGCCTATTCCGCCACTCCGACGGGCGAGCAACTGAAATCAGCGCTCGGAGATCGTAGCGCGCCCACCATCGGGTCCCCCACTGGGTCAACAGTCCGAACCCCCACTCCCGACCGAGCCCTACTGCCCCGGCAGTGACGGCGTCGTGTTGCCGGTCGACTCCGCTTGGCGCACGGCCCAGTACTGGGCGTACCAAAGGAGGCTGTCGCTGCGAGGCGTCGGGGTCACGCCCCCGATCTTCCGGCTCCACACCAGCGCGCTCGGCTCGGGATAGAGAGGGAGCGAGACCATCTCGTCCCACAACTGCGTGTCCGCCTGTGCGTAGGACGTCGCGG
This sequence comes from uncultured Acidimicrobiaceae bacterium, assembly GCA_963808355.1. Taxonomy (GTDB): domain Bacteria; phylum Actinomycetota; class Acidimicrobiia; order Acidimicrobiales; family RAAP-2; genus Bog-473. The sequence continues at coordinate 258,155 of CAWEFL010000002.1, read as the reverse complement.
CCGTATCCGAGTTCAGCTGCTGCGACGCCGTCGTGACGGTCTGGTCGAACCGAGGGCTCGAATAGCCGCTCCAGTCCTCGGACCCGTTACGACCCGGCGGACCCAACAGCATCGTGTACCAGGCCAACGTCTGGCTCAAGTACGGCGTGAAGGTCTCCGGTATGAGCGCCATGTCCGTGGACCCGCTCGCCAGGGCCTGCCCCGCCGCGGTGGCGCTCGGCTCCTCGGTCAGCGTCGTCTGGAGCCCCGCTGCGTCCAGCTCGTCCCGGATTGCGAGTGCCGCCCGAGCCGCCCACGGGTCCGACGAGTCGACCACCATCCGCAGCGTATAGGGGACCCCGAAGGCGTAGTGGTAGTAGGGATCTCCCGGTGTCCGCGTCAGGCTGTTCGCCACCAGATAGGCGTCGGCCTGCGATGGGACCGGTGTCACGGGGAAGTTCACGCTGCCGCCCGCGCCGATGACCGTGGTGGTGGTGGAAGACGTCGCCGTGGGGACGGTAGTCGTGGGCGTCCCGCTGGGCGCCGGCTTGTAGGCCGCCTGCCCCTGGATGTTCACATGGCTGTTCGCCACCTCGATTCCCGGCATGGCCCAGCTGACCTGTTGGTTCACCAGGTTCTGCCGGTTGATCAGGAGCGCGATGGCGAAGCGCATGTCGGGCGAGAGCGTCGTGTCGGGTGAGCTGGCCATATCGAGCTCGAGCAGCGTGTCCGAGGTCTCCACGTCGCTCTCCGCGTCGGGCAGCCCGGTCATCTGGGTCAGGAACGACGAGGTGACCTCCGACGGCTGCGCAACCTCGACGAAGCCCGAGGTCATCCACTGCGCCAACTGCGCGGTCGATGACGCAATGTGCACCGTGATCTGCTTCGCGTTGGGCGGTGTTCCCCACCAGAGCCGATTCTGCACCAGCGTGATCGTGTCGCTCGTCACCGCGCCTAGCTTGAAGGGGCCGCCCGACAGGTCGATGGCCTGGTTTACCGTCGCGCAGGTTGGGTTCCAGCCGGTCTTCTCCATTACATGTGCCGGCAACAAATAGTCGAAAAGCATCTGCCAGTCCGCGAACGTGGTGTCGAACTTGACGGTGACCGTGTGGCCGCCGTTGGAGCCCGTCACCGACGCGATGTCCCGGTAGCCAGCGATGCTCGCCACGCCGGGGGTGGGCGACGGGTCCACCCGCTGCTGTTCCCATGCATACTTGAAGTCCGCCGCCGTGATCGGCACGCCGTCCGACCAGACTGCCTTCGGGTTCAGGGTGTACACGATCGTCTCGGGCTTGGTGTTCACCAGTTCCGAGGAGGCGATCAGGTTCGAGTTCGATGTCGGCGCACCGGTGTCCCCGACGATCCACGCGCTCGGCAGCACCGCTCCGAGAAGGCTTCGTGTCCCCGGCGTGTCGCCCGACGGCGTATTGGGGTTGCATCCCGTCGGGACCTCCGTCGTCCCGAACGAGATGGTCCCGCCGGCCACCCCCACGTAGGTGACGGTCGTGCCGCCGCCCCCGCCCCCGCCGCCACAGGCCGCAGCCACGAGCGCGATACCGACGATCCCGATCAGTGCCCGCCACTGCCCGGGGCGACGGCCCCGGCCCCTCACTGCAGCCGCAGGTCCAGGGTGATGGTCGTGAAGGCGAAGATGATGGCCACCGTCACCGTGATGCGGTCCAGGTTCCGCTCGACCACGGTGGAGCCCTGGGCAGCCGCCCCCACAGATCCGCCGAACATATCCGACAGGCCGCCGCCCTTCCCGCTGTGCATGAGGATGAGGAAGATGAGCCCGAGGGCCGCCACCACCTCGAGAGCGACGTACACCCAGGTCAACGTGGACAAGGTTGCCAACAACGGAAGGAGCCTCCAGCTCGCGGCGATTCGGGCCTGATCGGCTTAGGAACGGTAGCAGGCGGCAGTGGCCCGGATGATGTCGAGGAAGCTCCCCGCCTCGAGGCTGGCGCCACCCACCAGGAGCCCGTCCACGTCCGGTTCGGCCATGAAGTCCGCTGCGTTCTCCCCGTTGACCGAGCCCCCATACTGGATCCGCACCCCCGCACCGGCCTCGTCCCCACCGATCTTGGCCACCAGGGAGCGGATGAACGCGCAGGCGTCCTCCGCGTCCACCGCCGTGGCCGCCCGGCCTGTCCCGATGGCCCAGATGGGCTCGTACGCGACGACCAGCCCCGCCAGCGCGTCGCCGACCAGTCCCGTGCAGGCGGCCAGCACCTGCTCCTGCAGGACCGCCTCGGACCGACCCGCCCCCCGTTGCTCCTCGGACTCCCCGACGCAGACGACCGGCGTCATCTCGTGGCGGATCACCGCCCGCAGCGTGGACGCCACCGCGGCGTCGTCCATCCCGAAGAGGGTGCGGCGCTCCGAGTGCCCAACGATGACGTAGGACACCCCCAGCCGGGCCAGCATGCGCGGGCTGACCTCACCGGTGAACGCGCCGGCGTCTTGGTCCGAACAGTGCTGCGCTCCCAGCGCGGCCGGGATGCGCTCTTTCTCCAGCAAGGTCTGCACGGTGCGCAGGTCGCTGAAGGGCGGGTGCACGGAGACGTCGACGTGGGCCACGTCCTCCGGCTTTACCCGGAGCCCGAGGTCGCGCACGACATGGAGCGCCTCGATATGGTCGTGGTGCATCTTCCAGTTCCCGCTGACCAGCGGGCGACGCGCGCTCACCCCCTGGGCGCGTTGGGAGCCCGGCGCAGCGCCTCGATGCCCGGCAGCCGGCCCTCGCTCTCTATGAAGGCCAGGGATGCCCCACCTCCGGTCGACAGGTAACCAACCCGGTCGGCCAGGCCAAGCTCCTCGAGTGCACTGGCGCTGTCGCCCCCGCCCACCACTGAGAAGCCAGGGCATTCCGCAACCGCCTGCGCCACCACCTGCGTCCCGGCGGCGAAGCGCCGGTCTTCGAACGCCCCCAGCGGCCCGTTCCACAGCACTGTGCCGGCTCCCCCCACCACCTCGGCGAAAGCAGCCGCTGTGTCGGGCCCAATATCGAGACCGGTCCAGCCGTCCGGGAGGTCGCCGTCGATCACCTTCACGCTCCCCCGCCCGCCGCGGTCCGGGCCGAACGATGCCCCCGGTTCGAGCGCACGCGTGTCCGTGGGGAGCCTGATGTCGACACCCGACGCCAACAGCACACGGCAGTCCTCCAGATGCGACTCGTCGAGCAGGGAGTTGCCCACGTGCTGGCCCCTGGCCGCCATGAAGGTGTAGGCCATCCCGCCGCCCACCACGAGCGTGTCCACTTTGCGCACCAGGACCTTCAGCACCTCAATCTTGTCCGCCACCTTGGCACCGCCGACGACGGCCACGAACGGGCGCGCCGGCTGGGAGAGGACGCCGCCCAGCACCTGGATCTCCTTGGCAAAGCGGAGCCCCGCGGCGCTGGGCAGGAACTCCGGCGGCCCGACGATGGAAGCGTCGGGCCGGTGCGCGGCGCCGAACGCCTCGTCGACGTAACAGTCGAAACCCTCGATCAGCCGTTGCACGAACGCGGGGTCGTTCGCCTTCTCGCCGGGATCGAACCGGAGATTGTCGGTCAGCCGCACCCCAGGGCACAGTGATTCGAGGCGTTCGCGCACCGGGCCCATCTCCCAGCGTGGGTCGCGGGTGCCCGCCGGCCGGCCGAGATGCGACGCAGCCACGACCTCGGCACCCTGGTCTTGGAGCCCGCGCAACGTCGGCAATGCGGCCGTGATCCGGAAGTCGTCGGCTACCGTGGCCTGGCCGCGCACGCCGATGTGCAGCGGGACATTGAAGTCCACCCGCACCAGGATCTGCTTCCCCTCCACGTCCGGGAGGTCGCGCAGCAGGGGGATCCCTTGCAGCGGATCCACGGCGGTCAGCCGCCTACCAGCACCGTCAGGTCGACCAGACGGTTCGAGTACCCCCACTCGTTGTCGTACCACCCGAACGTCTTGACCAGCGACAGCTCTTCGTTCACCCGCATGACGACCGTCAGCTGGGCGTCGAAGGTGCACGAGGCCGGAGAACCGACGATGTCGCTCGAAACGATCGGCTCCTCCGTGTACTCCAGGACCCGATCCAGCGGCGGCTTGGCCGCCGCCTCCGCGAAGGCTGCATTGACGTCCTCCACCGAGGGATGCCCCTTGACGACGGTCGTAAAGTCGGTGATGGAACCCACCGGCAGCGGGATGCGCAGCGACATGCCGTCCAGGCGTCCTCTCATGGACGCCATTACGAGGCTCGTCGCCTTCGCGGCGCCGGTGGAACTGGGCACGATGTTGGCGGCGCCGGCTCGTGCCCGCCGAAGGTCCTTGTGGGTCAGGTCGAGCAGGTTCTGGTCGTTGGTGTACGCGTGCACGGTGGTCATGAGCCCGCTCACGATCTCGAAGGCGTCGTCTATGACCTTCACCATCGGCACGAAACAGTTGGTCGTGCACGAGGCGTTGGACACCACGACGTCTTTGGCCGGGTCGTAATCCTTGTCGTTCACGCCGATCACGAACGTGGCGTCAGCGTCGCCCGATGGTGCCGAGATGATGACTCGCTGCACCGTCGCGCCCAGGTGCCCGGCCGCGTCCTCCCGGCTGGTGAAGCGTCCGGTGGACTCGATCACCACGCCCGCGCCCAACTCGGCCCAGGGCAACTGCTGGGGCTCGCGCTCGGCCATGACGCGGATGCGCTGGTCACCCACCAGCAGGTCACTCCCCTCGACGTCGACCGGGACGGGCAGCCGCCCCTGGGTCGAGTCGAAACGCAGCAAGTGCGCCAGCGTGTCGGCCGAGGTGAGGTCGTTCACGCCCACCACCTCCATGTCGGCGCCGGTGTCGAGCACGGCGCGCAGGACGTTGCGTCCGATGCGCCCGAAGCCGTTGATTCCGACCCGCACGGTCATGTCGTCCTCTCTCTCGGGTCCTGCTGTGCGCCTATGCCAGCAGAGCGGCCAGCGCCTGCGCCAATCTGGCGGGGCTGTGCACCAGGGCGTTCTCGCTGGTCAGGGGAACGTCATGGACGGGCACATCCGTCGCACCGATCGGCATCCCCTGGATGCTGTCACACACGACCACGTCAATAGTTACATTGTGCCTGGCCAGCGCCGCGATGTGCGCAGCCACGTCATACTCCGCCGTCTCGGGGACCTGGGGATGCAGGTTGCAGACGTACACCACCTGAGCATCCGTTGCGGCCACCGCCTCGGCGATACCTTGCACCGACACGGCGGCCAACACGCTCGTGAACAAAGACCCGGGCCCGATCACGACCTGATCGGCACCGTGGATGCGCTCGACGGCCAGCGGCGGCGGCTGGGCGTCCTCGGGGACCAGAGAGACCGCCCACAGGTCGCCTGTCCCCATGACGGCCACCTGTCCCGCCACCGTGCCCTGCGCCGACTCGGCCTTGAGCACCACCGGCTCTGTGGTGGCGGGGAGCACGTCGCCGTGTGCGCCCAGCAGCAGGGCCGCCTCGCGCACACCCTGGACGAGGTCGCCCGTCGCATCGACCAGGCCGAGGAGAATCAGGTTGCCCAACGCGTGGCCGGCCAGCTCGCCCTCGTCGTATCGGCGCTCGAACGCGACCGCCAGCGCCGAGTCCTCGTCGGCCAGCGCCACCAGGCACTTGCGGATGTCCCCCAGCGCGACCACGTTGAGTAGCTCGCGCAGGCGCCCGCTGCTCCCCCCGTCGTCGGCCACCGACACCACCCCGGTGAGCGTGCCGGCGTAGCGCCGCGCCGCCTTCAAGGTGACCGCGGTCCCGTGGCCGCCGCCGAGGGCAACCACGGACGGACGCGACGGCGGGCTCACCGGTCGATGTCCCGGTGGAAGACGGACACGCCTTGCCCGTGCGCGCCGAGCAGCTCGGCCAGCGCTTCGGCCAACACCACTGAGCGATGTCGACCTCCCGTGCAGCCGATCGCGATAGTCAGGTACGACTTCCCCTCGCGGTGGAAGGCGGGAAGGATACTGGTGAGCAGGTCGTCCACTTTCTCGAGGAAGGCGAGCGAGTCGGGCTGGCCCAGGACGTAGTCGCGAACGGGCGCGTCGATTCCGCTGTAGGGCTGCAGCTCTTCCACCCAGTAGGGGTTCGGGAGGAAGCGACAGTCGAAGACGATGTCCACGTCGAGAGGAAGCCCGTGCTTGTAGCCGAACGAGATCACCGACGTCTGCATGAGCGGCGCCTCCTCGTCGCCGAAGGCCTCCAGGATCCGGGCGCGCAGCTGGTTCGAGTTCAGCTCCGCCGTGTCGATCAGCAGGTCGGCCCGCTCCCGCACCGGCCCCAGCAGCTTGCGCTCGTCTGCGATCGACTCCTCTACGCCTCGGGCGGCGAGCGGGTGGCGACGACGCGTGCCCTCGTAGCGGCGCACCAGCACGTCGTCGGGCGCATCGAGGAAGAGCACGCGCACGCGCCGGCGCGTCAGACGTAGGTCGTCGAGCACGGCGCCCAGGTCGTCGTAGTACTCGGTGCCGGTGTCGGCGCCGCCGCGCCCGATGACGAGGACGACCCGCTCCATCCCCGAGCCTGGCCGGTCCACCATCTCGACCATCTTCATAATCAGGGCCGCGGGGAGGTTGTCGATGACGAACCAGCCCATGTCCTCGAGCGTGGCCGCGGCGGTCGACCGCCCTGCGCCGGACATGCCCGTCACCACCAGGAACTCGCTCATCGTCCTCCAGCCTTGCGCACGCCTTCGTACACGGCGAGACCGACGTCGTCCGGCAGCCACGACGGCGCGAGCAGCTCCTCCAGTGAGGCCGAGCGGACGGCGTTCACCCCGCCGAACTCCTTGACCAGCCTGGCCTTGCGCGCCGGCCCCAGGCCGGGGATGCCGTCGAGCAGGCTGCGCGTCATCCGCTTGCGGCGCCGCTCGCGGTGGAAGGAGATGGCGAAGCGGTGCGCCTCGTCCCGCACCCGCTGCAGGAGGTACAGCGCGTCCGAGCCGCGCCGGATCCGCACCGGGTCGGGCGATCCCGGCCGATACACCTCCTCGAATTGCTTGGCCAGCGCCGCCAGCTCCAGCTCCTCCTGCAACCCCAGCTTCTCCACCACCCGCTCGGCGACGCCCAACTGGCCTTTACCGCCGTCGACCAGGATCAAGTTGGGTCGGTAGGCGAAGCGCCTCGGCCGCGACCCCGCCGGTGCCTCCTTCGACTCCAGCAGCGCGGTCAGCCGCCGCGTCAGTACCTCTTCCATGGCTGCATAGTCGTCGTTCCCGGCCACGGACTTGACCGTGAAACGCCGGTAGTCCGATCGCTTGGGCAGCCCGTCCTCCAGAACGACCATGGAACCGACGTAATCCGTCCCCTGCAGGTGGCTCATGTCGTAGCACTCAATCCGCAGCGGCGCCTCGCGCAGCACCAGCGACGTCTGCAGGTCAGTGAGAGCCTTTGCTCGCGCGTTGTGGTCGCTCGCCCGGCGCAGCCGGTGGCGGGCCAGGTCCTCGGACGCAGAGCGCGCCACAGTCTCCTGGAGCGCACGCTTGGCCCCGCGCAAGGGCACCGCAATGTCTACCGGTCCCCCGCGCACGCCCGCCAGCCAGCTTTGGAGCAGCGCGCGGTCGGCGGGTTCCTCCGGCACCAGCACGCGCCGGGGCACTTCCGCCCCGTCGGCGCCGTAGACCTGGGACACCACGAGCGACATGAACTCGGGCGCCGCGAGGTCCTCTACCTTCTCCGCCACGAAGCCGCGGTGCCCCACGACGCGGCCGCGGCGCACCCGGAAGATCTGGACGGACGCCTCGAGCGGGTCCTCGGCCAGTCCGACCACGTCGAAGTCCTCAGCGCGATCGGAGACCATCTGCTGGGAGTCCGCCGCCTTGTGTACGGCGGTGATGCGGTCGCGCAGGCGCGCCGCCCGCTCGAATTGCAGCTCGTCCGAGGCCGCCCGCATCTCCGCCTCCAGGCGGGCCAGCACCGGCTCGGTATCCCCGGACAGGAAACCCATCAGGTCGCGCACGTAGGTGTCGTACGCTTCGTGGTCGACTGCGCCGATGCACGGGCCAGAACAGCGGTCGATGTCATAGAGCAGGCACGGGCGCCCCAACCGCTCGTGGCGCGTGAACTTCGTGTCCGAGCACGTGCGCACCGGGAAGCTCCGCACGAGTAAGTCCAGGGTCTGCCGGATGGCGTAGGCGTGGCCGTACGGCCCGAAGTAGCGGACGCCCTTGCGCTTGCGCCCGCGCACCACGGCGGGCCGCGGCCACTCCTCACTGACGGTCACGGCCAGCCACGGATAGCTCTTGTCGTCCTTGAGGCGGACGTTGTAGCGCGGGAGGTGCGCCTGAATCAGCGAGTGTTCCAGGATCAGCGCGTCGACCTCGCTGTCGACGACGATCCACTCGACGTGGTCCGCCTGGGCCACCATCTGGGCGGTCCGAGGCGGGAGGTTCCGCGAGTCCTGCCAGTAGTTAGGCAGCCGGTGGCGGAGGGATTTCGCCTTGCCCACGTACAGGACGCGGCCCTCGGCGTCGTGGAACTGATAGGAACCCGGGGCGTCCGGGATAGAGCCGGTCGGGGGTCGATACTGCATCACGCCCACTTTCGCGCAGTGCTGCGCCACGGGCGGTACACTGATCGTGCCGGCCTGGTTTCCGGCATACACCTCGTATCGAGGCCGACATACCCGCGGATGGGCGACCAGGCTGTCCCCGCCGGCCAGAATCGATGCGCTCCCTCAAGGGGGTCACAACAGAATGCTCAGGCTGCAGTCGCCGCTCCCGGAGCGCTACACCGGCGCGACCGCCGAGGAGCTGGCAGAAATGATCGGGCGGGCCAAGGCCGACTTGGGCTCGCGCCTCCTCATTCTCGGGCACCACTACCAACGCGACGACGTGATGCGGTGGGCGGACGCCCGGGGCGATTCCTTCGGTCTCTCCCGTATCGCCGCCGCACAGACCGCGGCCGAGTACATCGTCTTTTGTGGCGTCCACTTCATGGCTGAGTCTGCCGACGTACTCACCGGCCATCACCAGCAGGTCCTTCTGCCCGACCTGAATGCAGGTTGTTCCATGGCCGACATGGCGGACATCGAACAGGTGGAGGACGCCTGGGATGAGCTCGCCCGTGTCATCGATGTGGACGGCCTGATTCCAGTCACCTACATGAACTCCGCCGCCGCGTTGAAGGCTTTCGTCGGTCGGCACGGCGGCGCGGTGTGCACCTCCTCCAACGCCCGGGCCGTGCTCACGTGGGCGCTCGAGGGGGCCGAACGGGTGCTGTTCTTCCCCGACCAGCACCTCGGCCGCAATACGGGCTACGACCTCGGTTACGGGCCAGAAGACATGCGGGTCTGGAATCCCCGCCAGGCTCTGGGGGGCCTGGCCGATCGCGAGGTGAAGGAGTCGACGCTGCTCCTGTGGAAGGGTCACTGCTCGGTGCACCAGCGCTTCCGGCCCGAGCACGTGGGCGCGTTCCGCGCCGAGCACCCGGAAGGCATCGTCATGGTGCACCCGGAATGTGCGCACGAAGTGGTCGAGCTGGGCGACTATGTGGGCTCTACGGACGGCATCATCCGTGCCGTCGCCGCCGCGCCGACCGGCTCCGTCATCGGTGTGGCCACCGAGATCCACCTTGTGAAGCGGCTCGACGACGACTCGTCCGGTAAGACGGTGCTGTGCCTAGACCCACTGGTGTGCCCCTGCTCGACCATGTCGCGCATCGATCCCCCGCACCTGGCCTGGGTGCTCGAGGGTCTCGTCGAGGGCCAAGTGCGCAACCGGATCACCGTCGACGCCGCCACGGCCGAGTGGGCCAAGGTCGCGCTCGAGCGGATGCTCGCGATCACCTGACAGACTCGTCGCCCACGAGCCACCGCCTGCGTCATTCTCGCGGTCGTGCCCATAGGGTCGGGAGCCTCCCATCCTCACCGGAGGTCCGAATGTCCGACTACCCCGGCCCGCTCGTCCAGACCAACCACGTCGAGCCGGTCCCCCGCCGCGTCCGTGCCGTCCTGGCCGGTAAGACGATCGTAGACACCACGAACGCTCGCTACGTGTGGGAGTGGCCGGGTTTCCCCCAGTACTACATCCCGCTTGTGGACGTCCGGGCGGACGCGCTCGTTGACGAGGGCGTGAGCGACGAGACGCCGCGCGGCGAGGTGGCGCGGTTCGGCCTCCGGATCGGCGACCAGCACCGGCCGGAGGCGGCCGGGGTGCTGCACAAGGCCAAGGTGCAGGGACTGGACGGCACGGTCCGTTTCGAGTGGTCTGCCCTCGACGCCTGGTTCGAGGAGGACGAGCAGGTCTTCGTCCATCCGCGTAGCCCGTACACGCGTATCGACGTGCTCCGGTCCACCAGGCGACTACGTATTGAGTCGAAGGGGATCGTGCTCGCCGAGACCGCCTCTCCCGTCATGCTGTTCGAGACCGGCCTGCCGACCCGTTACTACGTGAACCGCACCGACGTCGACTTCGCGCACCTGGTCGCGTCCGACACCGTCACCCAATGTCCCTACAAGGGCGTTACGTCCGGCTACTGGTCGGCCGCCGTCGGAGACACCGTCCACCCCGACGTTGCCTGGACCTACGACTACCCTCTGCGCGAAGTGCTGCCCATCGCGGGGCTTCTCGCGTTCTACAACGAGAAGGTCGACCTGTTCCTCGACAACGAGGAGCTTGTGCGCCCGCACACCCACTTCAGCGGAAGGCGCTGAGCTCAGGCGGCCTCGTTGGCGGGCGCCGGCTACTTGGCCAGACCAAGCACCGGCTTGAGCACCTCACCCGTGTAGCTGCCGGCCGTCTTCGCCACCTGCTCGGGCGTGCCCTCGGCCACCACGGTGCCGCCCTTGTCTCCTCCTTCAGGTCCGAGGTCGACGATCCAGTCGGCTGTCTTCACCACGTCGAGGTTGTGCTCGATGACCACGACTGTGTTGCCCTGCTCCACCAGCCGGCCCAGCACGTCGAGGAGGCGGCGCGTGTCCTCGAAGTGCAGCCCCGTGGTTGGCTCGTCGAGGATGTAGAAGGTGTGCCCGGTCGGGCGACGGCTCAGCTCGCTGGCCAGCTTGACCCGCTGGGCCTCACCACCCGAGAGCGTCGGCGCCGGCTGGCCCAGTCGGACGTAGCCCAGTCCGACGTCGACCAGCGTCTGCATGTGCCGCGCGATGGGCGGCTGGCGCTCGAAGAAGCTGAGTGCCTCCTCGCACGACATGTCGAGCACGTCCGCGATCGTCTTGCCCCGGAACGTGATTTCGAGCGTGTCACGGTTGTAGCGGGCCCCGTGGCAGATCTCGCACGGCACGTACACGTCGGGCAGGAAATGCATCTCTATCTTGATGGTCCCGTCTCCCGCGCACGCCTCGCAGCGTCCGCCACGCACGTTGAACGAGAAGCGTCCCGGCTGGTAGCCGCGCACCTTCGCCTCTGCCGTCTGCGCGAACAGCCGGCGGACGTGGTCGAACACCCCGGTGTACGTGGCCGGGTTCGAGCGCGGCGTGCGACCGATCGGGGCCTGGTCCACATCGACCACCTTGTCCAGGAAGCCGACGCCTTCCACCCTGCGGTGGCGTCCCGGCAGCGCCTTGGCCCGATGCAGTTGCTGCGCCAGCGACCGCAGCAGAATGTCGTTCACCAGCGTCGACTTGCCCGAGCCCGACACGCCGGTCACCGCAATGAAACAGCCGAGCGGAAACGAGACGTCGATGTCGCGGAGGTTGTGCTCCCGCGCCCCCGCGCACCGTCACCACGTCGCCCGTTCCCGGGCGACGGCGGGCCGGCACCGGGATCGACCGCTTACCCGAGAGGTACTGACCTGTGATGGAGGCCCGGTTGGACACCAGACCGCCCCGGCCGACGACCGGCCCGGCATGGACGATGGTGCCGCCGTGCTCCCCCGCGCCCGGGCCGATGTCGACCACATAGTCGGCCGAGCGGATCGTCTCCTCGTCGTGCTCGACCACGATGACCGTGTTGCCCAGGTTGCGCAGGCGCTCCAACGTCGCGATGAGGCGCTTGTTGTCCCGCTGGTGCAGGCCGATGGACGGCTCGTCGAGCACGTAGAGCACGCCGACCAGGCCGCTGCCGATCTGGCTGGCCAGGCGGATGCGTTGGGCCTCGCCCCCCGACAGCGTCGCCGAGGCCGGGCCAGGGACAGGTAGTCCAGCCCGACGTCGAGCAGGAACTGCATGCGCTCGCGGATCTCCTTGAAGACACGGTCCGCGATCATGTGCTCGCGCTCGGTCAGCTCGAGCTCGACCATTGCGTCGACCGCGGACGCGATCGACAGGCTGCACAGCTCGTAGATGTTGCGCCCGCCGACCGTCACGGCCAGTGACTCGGGCCGCAGGCGTGCGCCGCCGCAGTCCGGGCAGTCCACCTCGCGCATGTAGGCCTCGATCTGTTCGCGCGACCAGTCCGATTCCGCCTCGCCGTGCCGCCGCTGCAGCCACGGGATGATCCCCTCGAAATGCGCCTCGTACGAGCGCCTGCGGTTGAAGCGGTTCTTATAGGTGACGTGGACGGTCCGGTTGCCCGTGCCGTAGAGGATCAGCTTCTTGTCCTTCGCCTTCAGCGACTTCCAGGGCGCCTCGAAGGAGAAGCCGCCGAGGTCGGCCACCCCCGCCTGTAGACCCGTGAAGTACTCGCTGCGGGCCCCGGCCCACGGTGCCAACGCACCCTCGGCCAGCGAAAGCGAGTCGTCCTGCACCACCAGGTCAGGGTCGACCTCGTACTTCGTACCCAGTCCCAGGCAGCCCGGGCAGGCTCCGTAGGGTGAGTTGAAGGAGAAGTTGCGGGGGGCAGGCTCCTCGAAGCTGAGGCCGCAGTGGGCGCAGGCGAGGTGCTGGGAGAAGGTGATGGCCTCGTCGCTCTCGCCCCCCTCGGGCCCGTTCATGACCAGCACCTCGGCGGTGCCTCCGGTGAGCTCTAGCGCGGTCTCGATCGACTCGGTCAGGCGCTGGCGGATGTTCGGCCGCCGGATCAGGCGGTCGACGACGACTTCGATCGTGTGGGTCTCGTAGCGTGCCAGGTTGACCTCGGCCCGGTCGGCGAGCTCGAGCGGGGACGCCGTCGACGCGGACGCGGGCGAAGCCCTGCTTGGCCAGGTCGTCCAGGAGCGTCGAATACTCGCCCTTGCGTCCCCGCACCACGGGCGCCATGACTTGGAACCGCGTCCCCTCGGGCAGCTCCAGGACCCGGTCCACGATCTGCTGGGGCGTCTGGCGAGCCACCGGCCGCCCGCAGTTGGGGCAGTGCGGGTGACCGATGCGGGCGTAGAGGAGCCGCAGGTAGTCGTAGACCTCGGTGATCGTCCCGACCGTGGAGCGGGGGTTTCGAGAGGCCGACTTCTGGTCGATGGAGATGGCGGGCGACAACCCCTCTATGAAGTCGACGTCGGGCTTGTCCATCTGCCCCAGGAACTGACGGGCGTAGGCCGAGAGGGACTCGACGTACCGGCGCTGACCTTCGGCATAAATGGTGTCGAAGGCCAGGGACGACTTCCCCGAGCCGGACAGCCCGGTGAAGACGATCAGCTGGTCCCGGGGCAGGTCGAGGGAGACGTCGCGCAGATTGTGCTCGCGAGCCCCGCGAACGACCAGACGGTCGGCCATCCGGGCAGGATACCGGCGCGCTGTGACTGCCCTATCCGGTACCAGGTCACGCCCCGTCAAGACCGCGCCAACGCCCCAGCCGAGGGCCACGTCCTCCTCGCCCCAGTAGGCCTCGACGGCGGAGATGAGGCCCTCGTCGGTGACGGTGAAGATCTCGACGCCACGGATGTGCATGGCCGCCCCGCCCTCGAGGCTCGACGGTGATGTGGAAGCGGACGGCCGCCTTGTCCGCCACTGGGTGGCACTCCTCCACCTCGAACGCCATCGTCTCGCAGGCGTCGAAAGACCGCTGCATGAACGCCCGGATCTCCTCCCGGCCCTTGTGGACGCCCGTCGGGTAGGGGTCCACCTGGACCGCGTCGAGCGTGTAGAGGGCCGCATAGGCATCCGCGTCCCTGGTGTGCCACGGTGGCGGCGTAGCGGTCGATGGCCTGCGCGTAGGTGGGCGGTCGTGGGCACGGCCCGAAGCTAGCGGGCGACGGGAGGGCGCCCGGGAGCCGGGTCAGCCCGGGATGGACGAACGGATCTCGGCGATCTCGTCGCGCAGCAATGCCGCCTCCTCGTAGCGCAGGTCGGCGGCGGCCGCCTTCATCTCGGACTCCAGCTGCGTGATGAGCTCCATGGCCTCTGCCGGCGTCGACGCCGTACCCTCGGCCAGGAGCGGAGTGCGGCGGTTGCCGCGCACGGCCGCGTTGCTTGCCGCACCTCGGCCCGGCTGCGACCCGCGCCTTGGCCCGACCTCCGCCGCCGCCCCGCAGCCGTTCCAAGATGTCGGTCACGATCTTTCGGATCGATCTGCGGGTCGATGCCGTGCTCGCGGTTGAACGCCATCTGCAGCTCGCGGCGGCGCTGGGTCACCGACACCGCCTCACGCATGGAATCGGTCACCGTGTCGGCGTAGAGCACGACCACCCCGTCGACGTTGCGGGCGGCGCGACCCATGGTCTGGATCAGGGAGGACGCCGAGCGCAGGAAGCCCTCCTTGTCCGCGTCGAAAATGGCGACGAGCGCCACCTCGGGCAGGTCGAGACCCTCGCGCAGCAGGTTGATGCCGACGAGCACGTCAATCGTGCCCAGGCGCAGCTCACGCAGGATCTCGATGCGGGTGATGGTGTCGATGTCCGAGTGCAGGTATTGCACCCGGACGCCGGCGTCGGCCAGGTAGTCGGTCAGGTCCTCCGCCATCTTCTTGGTCAGGGTCGTGACCAGCACGCGCCCGCCGGCGTCCACGGTCTTCGTGATGCGCGCCTGCAGGTCGTCCACCTGTCCTTTGGTCGGCATGATCAGGACCTCGGGGTCCACCAGGCCGGTGGGCCGGATGACCTGTTCCACCACCTGGACCGAGTGCTCCAACTCGAACGGCCCGGGTGTGGCCGAGACGAACACGCAGCGGGGCACCCGCGCCACGAACTCGTCGAAGCGCAAAGGGCGGTTGTCCCTCGCCGAAGGGAGACGGAAGCCGTGTTCAATGAGGACGTCCTTGCGGGAGCGGTCGCCCGCGTACTGCCCGTGCAGCTGGGGCACGGCGACGTGGCTCTCGTCGATGACGCACACATAGTCCTGCGGGAAGAAATCGAGCAGGGTGAACGGCGTCTCTCCCGGTGCCCGGCCGTCGAGGTGGCGGCTGTAGTTCTCCACACCCGAGCACACGCCGGTCTCGGCCAGCATCTCCAGGTCGTGCTCGGTACGGACCCGCAGCCGCTGCGCCTCCAGCAGCTTCCCCTGCTTCTCGAATTCCTGAAGGCGCTCCCGTAGTTCCACCTCAATGGTCCCGACGGCGCGCTGAATGATGTCGTCGCCCGTGACGTAATGCGTGGCGGCGTAGACAGCCACGTCCTCCATCTCGTCACCCATCTCCCCGGTGAGCACGTCGAAGGGCACGATCCGCTCGACTGTGTCGCCGAACATCTCGACCCGCAGTGCGGCTTCCTCGTAAGCCGGGTGGATCTCGACGGTGTCACCCCGGGCCCGGAAGGTGCCCCGCACCAGGTTCACATCGTTGCGCGCGTACTGGAGGTCGACCAGGCGCCGCAGGATGTCGCGCTGGTCGAGCTGCTCACCGACGGCGAGGCCGAGGATGCGGTCCCGGTACTCGTCGGGAGAGCCCAGGCCGTAGATGCAAGAAACCGAGGCCACCACGATCACGTCCTTGCGCATCAGGAGGGAGGAGGTGGTGGCGTGACGGAGGCGGTCGATCTCGTCGTTGATGGACGAGTCCTTCTCTATATACGTGTCGGTCGTCGGGAGGTAGGCCTCGGGCTGGTAGTAGTCGTAGTAGGAGACGAAGAACTCGACACGGTTCTTCGGGAAGAGCTCCCGCAGCTCCGATGAGAGCTGGGCGGCCAGGGACTTGTTCGGCTCAATGATCAGCGTTGGCTTCTGGACGCTGCTCGATCATCCAGGCAATGGTCGCCGTCTTTCCGGATCCGGTGATCCCCTGCAGCGTCTGGTAGCGGTCCCCCCGGACCGCCCCGTCGGCCAGGGCGGTGATGGCCTGGGGCTGGTCACCGGCCGGCTGGAACGGGGAGACGACCTCGAATTCGGGCATGACCCACCGAGGCTACCCGGGGGGTGTGTCGCCCCCGCCGGGGTCGGTCAGGCCCCGCCGGCCTGGGCCCGCTGTTCTTCCCGCGCGCCCAGCAGCCAGGCCCAGAGCGCGGCCACCGCTCGCTCGAGCGTGGCCCGGTCACCCGAGTTGTCGAGCACGTAGTCCGCCTCCTTGATCCGTTCCTCCCGAGAGACCTGCGAGCGGATGCGCGCCTCTGGCGTCGGCCCGATCGAAGCCGCGCTGCGACAGCAACCGCTCCAGCGCCACATCGGTGGGCGCGTCCACCACGACCACCTTGTCCAGCTTCACGGTCTCGCGGTGCGCGGCCGCGAGCAGCGGAATGGCCAGGACCACGATGTCGTCGGTCCCCGCATGGGCGTCCCGAGCCTCCATCATGGCAACGCCGATCGCCGGGTGCGTGATGGCGTTGAGCGCGAGGCGGCTCTCCTCGTCGGTGAAGGCGACTGCGGCCAGAGCGGGGCGGTCGATGGTGCCGTCGGGGGCGACGATTCCGCGCCCGAAGCGGTCGATCAGGGGCTGGTAGGCCGGCCCGTCCGGTGCAACCACGTCCCGGGCCACCTGGTCGGCGTCGATGAGCACGGCGCCGTGTCCCACGAGGAGATCGGCCACGGCCGTCTTGCCCGAGCCGATCCCGCCGGAGAGTCCGACGGCCAGCATCAGGCGGTGGGCGTCCTGGCGTCGTCGCGCGCCACCAGCGCCTCGTGAAACGCCAGCAGGCACTCGGGGGTCACGCGGTCGTTGCGGAGGCTCGAACGTCAGCCTGCTCTTGGTGCTGGTGGGCAAGTCCGCTCCCTTCCGCGTGACACGCCCGGGTGGCGCGAGGTGCTCACACTACCGGGCGCGGGTGTGTGCCTAGCCAGCGTCGAGCACGCTGGCGACCTCCTCACGCCGCGGCAGGGCCGGTGCGTCCCGGCCGGTGCTGCCGGTCTCGTGGTACTCCATTTCGACGTTGACCGACCAGATGTCGTGGGACGCGCCGTACATGTTCTCGACCGTCAGCATGGCGGTGTACATGGAGTGATCCTGGTTGTTGTACTTGTGCATCCCGTTGCGGCCGACGGGGTGGATATTGGGAGCGTCCGCCTCTATCCACCTGCGGATGGTCTCGACGTTCTCCTTGTAGCTGAAGTCGTAGTACGGATAGGCCTTGGGCATGCGCACGACGTAGCCGCGCTCCACGTCGCCTTCGCTGGCCAGGCCCAGATGGATCAGCTCTTTGGTGGCCAATGCGACGAGGTCCTCGTCCGGCGCGTTCCACATAGCGTCGCCCTCGAAGACGAAGTATTCGAGGCCGAGGCACGTCCGCCCGTCCTTCACCAGGTAGGGCGACCAGGCGCCGTAATTCTGGATCCGCCCCACATCCACGTCGGGGGCGTGGATGTAGATCCAGTTGTCGGGGAAGCTACGCGACTCCGGCACGACGAGCGCGACCGTGAGGTAGTCGCGATAGTGCAGGTCGTCCGCGGCGGCCACGACTTCCGCGGGGGGCGGCGGCGTGATGGTGTGCACCAGGTCGCGCATCGGCATGGTCGAGATCACGTGCGCGGCCGGCATCCGGCGCGTCGACCCACCCTGCGTGTACGCCACTGCGGTCGCGCGGCCACCCTCGACCATGATGGCGGTCAGCCGCGCCCCTATCTCCACCGTCCCTCCGGCGGCCTTCACCTTCTCTGTGCAGACTTCCCACATCATGCCAGGGCCGTACTTGGGGTACCGGAACTCCTCAATGAGCGTGGTGATCTCCGTCTGACCCCGCTTGGGCAGGAGCGCGTTCAAAATGGCCTTGCGCAGGTCGAAGTTCTTCACTCGCTGGGCGGCCCAGTCGGCAGGCATGTCCGAAACGGTCACGCCCCAGACCTTCTCGGTGTAGGTCTTGAAAAAGTGGCGGTAGAGCCGCCAGCCGAAACGCTTGACGAGCCAGTTCTCGTAGTTCGACTCGTCCTTCGGCGGGTGGATGCGCGCCCACAGGTACGAGAAGCCGCACAGGATCGATTCCCACAGGCCTAGGTTCCGCAGCGCGTTGATGGCCCGGAGCGGGTAGTCGATGAACTTGCCCCGGTAATAGATACGGCTCTTGCGTGGCCGCAGCATGAAGTCGCCCTCGGGGAGGATCTCGTTCCAGAGGGCTTCGACCTCGGCCACCTTGGTGAAGAAGCGATGCCCGCCCAGGTCGAAGCGCCAGCCGTCACGTACGACGGTGCGGCTGATGCCGCCCACTACATCGTCCGCCTCGAGGACGACGGGGTGCTCTCCCCGTTTGGTCAGGAGGTAGGCCGCGGTCAGGCCACCCGGCCCCGCGCCGACGATCACGGCCGGCGCGTCGTCTGGGGATGCCACGAAATAGGCAGGTTAGTGGGGGCGCGTGGGCCTCCGGGGAGGCTCTACGGCAGGGAGATGTTCAGGAAGGCCAGCGATGCGTAGCCCGCCAGCCCCGAGGAGACTTCACCAACGACTAAATAGAGAGGTGGTGCGCCGTCGCGTTTGCGGTAGCCGGGGAGTTCGTGCAGCGGCAATCGGACCCGAGACCTCCTCTGGCATCGGCCGCATGGTAGGACAAGGGGGTCGCGGTCTAGGATCATTCGCCGTCGGCGGGGATCCCTGTTCGACAGGCAATTTCGGCAGGCAATCGAGGGAGAGCAAAGGGGGGAAGAAGGCGAGTGGGCCGCTACATCACCAAGAGGCTGGCGCTCCTGCTCGTCATCATCATCTTCGTCTCCCTCGCCTCCTTCTTCCTGGTCCATCTCCTCCCGGGCAACCCGACCGACACCATCCTCGGCCCGGACGCGACGCCCCAGAACGTGGCCATCGTCAACGCCCAACTCGGGCTCAACAAGCCGCTCTGGGAGCAGTACTTCATCTGGATCGGCAACGTCTTCCAGGGCAACCTCGGGCAGTCCTACACGACACACCAGTCGACGTGGGACGTCATCAAGACGTCGTTCCCGATCGATCTCGAGCTGATTGTCTTCTCGCAGATCATCGCGTTCGCCCTCGCGTTCCCGATGGCCATGAGGGCGGCGAAGCGACCGAACCGCCTCTTCGACCGGGCCTCCAACAGCGGTACCTTCGCCATGCTGGCCCTGCCGCCGTTCGTGATCGCGCCGGTTCTGGTGCTCATCTTCGCGGTGCACTGGCATGTGTTCCCAGGCCCGGCGTCGTATGTCCCCATCACGCAGAACTTCGGGACGAACATCCACGCGATGCTCCTCCCGTCCATAGTGCTGGCCCTGGGCGGGATCGTCGTCTACTTCCGACTGCTGCGGAACGACCTGATCTCCACCTTGCAGGAGGACTTCATCACCATGGCGCGGTCCAAAGGGCTCTCGGACCGGCGCATCATGTGGCGCCACGCCCTGCGGCCGTCCTCCATTTCGCTGCTCGCATCCGCCGGCGTCACCATCGGGAGCCTGATCGCCGGCACCTTCATCGTGGAGCTGCTGTTGCAGATGCCCGGTCTCGGCTATCAGCTCGTCTCGAGCGTCAACCAGGACGACTACACGGTCGTACAGGGCATCACGCTGTTCGTCGCCGTCGCGATCGTGCTGATCAACTTCATCTTCGACTTCCTCTTCACCATCGTCGACCCCAGGATCGCCCGTGAGTAGCGTCCAGCTCACTCATCCCACGAACGAGGCCTTCGCGGACCTGAAGGAGGAGATTGCCGCCGAAGAGGCCGCCGATCAGACCAAGAAGAAACTCGGCGTCTTCTTCTGGATCTGTGTCGCCTGGATCCTCGTCGTCACGATCCTCGCCACGATCGCCTCACTGCTGCCCCTACCCAACCCCGATCTGGGGAACTACAGCAGCGTGCAGAACGGCGGCCCGAGTTGGAGCCACCTGCTCGGCACGGACGACCTCTACCGCGACATTCTCAGCCGCCTCATCTACGGAGCCCGCGTCTCACTCATCGTCGGCTTCGGCGGCGCCGCCCTCGGATTGCTGCTCGGCGGCGTCCCCGCCATGTTCTCGGCCTACCGGCGCGGGCGAGTGGACACGGTGCTGAACACGAGTTATTACATCCTGCTCGCCTTCCCCGCCATCGTGGCGGTGATCGCCATCGTGTCGTTCTGGGGCCACGCGCTGTGGAAGATCACGATCATCATCGGCGTGTTCGGCGCGCCGCTCATCTTCCGCGTGGTGCGGGCCTCCACGCTCTCCTATGCCACCCGGGACTTCGTCCTGGCGGCGAAAGCACTCGGCGCCACCGACTCGAGAGTCCTCGTGCGTGAGCTCCTCCCGAACATCATGCCGACGATCGTCTCCTTCTCGCTCATCGCCGTCGCCAGCATCATTGTCCTGGAGGGGTCGCTCGCGTTCCTCGGACTGTCGGTGCAGCCGCCGACACCGAGCTGGGGCAACATGCTCAACGAGGGATCGAGCCTGCTGACCGGCGCCAAGGGGCAGACCAACCCGTGGCTCGTCATCTTCCCGGCCTCCGCCATGTTCCTCCTCCTCTTCTGCCTCAACGTCGTCGCCGACAAGTTGCGTTGGTACTTCGACGTCACCGAGATCAAGCTGTGAGCCCCGACCCGCTGTTGCAGGTCGAGGACCTGCACGTGTCCTTCGCCACCAGCAGGGGGCAGTTGCGCGCCGTGCAGGGTGTGGCGCTCACGCTCGAACAGGGCAAGACCCTCGGCATCGTGGGCGAGTCCGGCTCGGGCAAGACCGTTCTGTCGCGCGCCATCATGGGATTGCTCCCCCGCGCCTCGACCACCCAGACGGGATCGGTCCGTTACAACGGCGCCGAGATCCTCAACGCGCCCAACGACGAACTGCGCAAGCTCTGGAGCACCCACATCGCCATGGTGTTCCAGGACCCGATGACCTCCCTCAACCCGGTGCAACGGATCGGGCACCAGATCACCGAACCGCTCAAGATCCACCTGAAGCTCGGCAAGGCCGAGGCGAAGGAGACGGCCCTCTCCCTCCTCATGCAGGTCGGCATACCCTCCCCCGTCGAGCGCTACGACGCGTATCCCGCCCAGCTGTCCGGCGGCATGCGCCAGCGGGTCATGATCGCCATCGCCCTGGCCTGCGCCCCCCGTCTCCTCATGGCCGACGAGCCCACCACCGGCCTCGACGTCACGGTGCAGGCGCAGATCCTGGACCTGCTCTCCAAGCTCCAGCACGACCGGGACATGGCCATGATCCTGGTGACGCACGACCTCGGCGTCGTGGCGACGCGCACCGACGAGATCATCGTCATGTACGCCGGCAACGTCGTGGAGCGCGCCCCCACCGACGTGCTCTTCAAGAGCATGGCCATGCCCTATACGGAGGCACTGCTCAACTCCACGCCGCGGATCGCCAACCCGAGCCACACCCGGCTCACGGCGATAGAGGGCCGGCCGCCCGACCTCCTGAACCCGCCGTCCGGTTGTCCCTTCTCGCCTCGGTGCCCCTACGCCCAGGACCGCTGCCACGTGGAACAGCCGCCACTGGTCGAGCTGGCCCCCGGCCACAGCTACGCCTGCTGGTACCCGCTCACCGGGACGGACCGTTCCAGCCGCTCCCAGGCGGTGCCGGCGTGACCGATGTCCAGGAACGTGTCGATGCGCCCGTCGTCGCGGAGCCGCTGCTGAGCGTCGAGGACCTGCACGTCTCGTTCCAACGGGGCCACACGACGGTCCAAGCCGTCGCCGGCATCACCTTTGACGTGCCGAAGGGGGAGACGCTCGGTCTCGTGGGGGAGTCCGGGTGTGGCAAGACCACCACCGGACGCGCCGTCGTGCAGGTCGAAAAGGCCACGTCGGGCCGCATCCGCTTCGGGGACACCGAGCTGACCGCGCTCAGCCGCGGGGACCTGCGGACCCTGCGGACCCAGGTGCAGATGATCTTCCAGGACCCGATCTCCTCACTGAACCCGCGCCGGCGTGTCGTCGACATCGTCGCCGAGCCGCTCACGATCTGGAAGATCGGGACGAAGGAGGAGCGGCGCGCGACCTCCAACGCGATGCTGGACCAAGTCGGGATCGACCCCTACCTGAACGGCAACCGCCGGCCCCGCGAGTTCTCCGGCGGCCAGTGCCAACGCATCAGCATCGCCCGCGCGCTCGTGCTCAAGCCGAAACTGCTCGTCTGCGACGAGATCGTGTCGGCGCTCGACGTCTCGGTGCAGGCACAGATCCTGAACCTCCTCCAGGACCTCAAAGCCGAGTACAACCTCACGCTGCTCTTCATCGCGCACGACCTGGCCGTGGTGAAAAACGTGAGCGACCGGGTGGCCGTCATGTACCTCGGCCGCCTGTGCGAGATCGCTCCCTCCGACGTTCTCTACGAGTCACCGCTCCATCACTACACGGCGGCGCTGCTGGCTTCGGCGGTGGAGCCTGACCCCGAGTCCAAACGCGAGTCCATTCCACTGACCGGCGAACCGCCTAGTCCCATCAACCCGCCCTCGGGCTGCCGCTTCCGCACGCGTTGCCCCGCGCCGAAGCCCGGTGCGCGGAGGAGGTCCCGGAAATGCGGGACATCGCGCCCGGCCACCAGGTGGCCTGCCACTTCCCGATCGGCACTTGAGCGCGGCGACGTCCTCGCCGGTCGTGGCCCGGCGGCGGGTGGCGGTGGCCGCATCGGCCCGCTACCCGGAATTGCGGGAGGACTGGCCCATTCAGCGTGACGCCATGGCGGCGCTCGGCCTTGACGCAACACCCGCGGTATGGACGGACGAGCGCGTGCATTGGGACGACTTCGATCTCGTACTGGCCAACGGCGCCTGGGACAACATCCACCGCCCCGCCGAATTTCTCGAATGGGTCGACCTGGTCGCCGACATGGGCGTTCCCCTCGTCAACGCCCCCGCCACGCTCCGTTGGAACATCGACAAGCGGTACCTGGGCGACCTGGAGGCGGCTGGGGTGCCCACCGTCCCGACGACGTGGGTGGGTGCCGGCCAGGTCGCGGACGCCGCCCGGGTGCCGCTCCCCGAAGGCGAGGTCGTGGTGAAGCCGGCGGTGTCGGGCGGCGGCTTCCGCACAGCCCGCTACGACGTCGAGCAGCACGACCGAGCGCGGGCGCACGTGGCCGACCTGGTGTCGGCCGGCGCCACGGCCATGATCCAGCGCTACCTGGCCTCCGTCGCCGCCGGCGGCGAAGTGGGCGTGATCGTGCTGGGCGGCATCGTCAGCCACGCCATCGCCAAGGGGCCCATGATCCGGCGCGGTGCCGGCGCCCGCGACACCCTGGTCGGCAACGAGACGATCGGGCCCGCCTCCCCGGATGCGGCCCAGCTCGGCGTTGCCGTCCGGGCACTGGCGGCGGCCGAGGTCGTGCACGGCCCCACCGCTTACGCCCGGATCGACCTGGTGCGCCTGGACGACGGCAGCCCGGCTGTCCTTGAGCTCGAGCTGCTCGACCCGGCGCTGTTCTTCGAGCAGCACCCGAAAGGTGCGTTGCACTTCGCCCGCGTGCTCCGGGACCGCCTCGACGCGGGCTAACGCACAGCTACGGCGCGGCCTGTTCTTCCACGGTGACCTCGGCGGCCGGGTCGGCTTCGAGACGCTCGTCGGGGATCGGCGTGCCGCTGCGCACAGAGCGACCGTAGGTGCCGGCGGCGAGCCGAGCATCTGCCCGATCGAGAGCGGCGAGACGGTCCCGCAAGCTCTCGGCGACGGCGGCGGTGTTCTGTTCGTCGGTGAGCGGCTGCGCCGGGTCGGCGATGTCACCCGTGGCCCTGGTGGCGTCGCGGTCTTCTTCGCCTGCCTGCACGAGCTCCCGGAGCAGGCGCTCAACGCGTCCCCGCTCGTCCCGCAGCAATTCCCGTGCCCGCGCGTCGTCCATGTCGTCTCCCAGTCGTCGGTCGTGGGCGAGCTTACGGGTCAGTCCGTCGCGGGCCGCCCCCGGGATCCAGGCGAACACCGGTGGGCCCGAGCAGCCCGTCCATCAGAACCCGCTCCAGCACCGGGAACGCGACATTGGTGGGGATGTCGACGTACATGCTCACCTGGGTCATACGGGGGCCTCGGGGAACGACGCTTTCTCGACGCCTGAGCGTCGCGCGATCACTCGCCGACGGGTGACGCCTCCGCAGCCGTGTCGGGAGCCGGCGCGGTGGCCTCACCCGAATGCTCAGCCGCCGCCTCGGCAACGACCTCGGCCGGCACCCCGCCCTCGCCGTCGCCCTCCGCGCCGCCTCACCCTTGGGCGGCACGACGTGGGTGCCCGCCTCTTCGGCGAAGTCGGCCCATGCAGCCTGTGCTTCGGTCTCGGGAGTGAACTCGCCCTCGGCATAGTCGTAACCGATGTAGTTGCCCTGCTCGTCGTACGCGTGCTCGCCGAAGGCCTCCCGGTACTCCTCGGAGACCTCGCCACCCTCGGCCGCCTGCTTGATGGACAGAGAGATGCGCCGCCGCTGCAGGTCGATATCGATGATCTTCACCCAGAGCTCCTCGCCCGGGGTGACCACCTGCTCGGGCAGGTCGACGTGGTGCACCGCCATCTCGCTGATGTGCACAAGGCCCTCAATGCCGTCGCCCACCTGCACGAAGGCGCCGAACGGCACCAGCTTGGTGATCCGGCCGTAGACGAGCTGGCCCACGGAGTGGCTGTCGGCAAACTCCTGCCAGGGGTCGGACTGCGTGGCCTTGAGCGAAAGGCTGATGCGCTCCTTCTCCAGGTCGACGTCGAGGACCTCGACCTCTATCTCGTCGCCGACCTGCACCACCGACGACGGGTGGTCGACGTGCTTCCAGCTGAGCTCGGACACGTGCACGAGGCCGTCCATGCCGCCCAGGTCGACGAAGGCACCGAAGTTGACCACCGAGGAGACGACGCCTTTGCGGCGCTCCCCAGGCTTGAGGTTCTGCAGGAAGTCGCCGCGTTGCTCCTTTTGCGCCTCCTCCAGCCAGGCCCGGCGCGACAGCACGACATTGTTCCGGTTGCGATCGAGCTCGATGATCTTCGCCTCTATCTCCTTGCCCACGTAGGGCTGCAGCTCACGCACACGGCGCAGCTCCACCAGGGACGCCGGCAGGAAGCCGCGCAGGCCGATGTCGACGATGAGGCCGCCCTTCACGACCTCGATCACCGGGCCCTTCACTATTTCGCCCTTGTTTTTCTTGTCCTCTATCGTCGTCCAGGCCCGCTCGTACTGCGCGCGCTTCTTGGACAGGACGAGCCGGCCCTCCTTGTCCTCCTTTTGGAGCACGAGCGCCTCGACGTGGTCGCCCAGCGACACGATCTCGTTGGGGTCGACGTCGTTGCGGATGGAGAGCTCGCGGGCGGGGATGACGCCCTCGGACTTGAAACCGATGTCGAGGAGGACCTCGTCCCGGTCGATCTTGACGACCGTGCCCTCTATGACGTCGCCGTCGTCGAAGGAGATGATGGAGTCGCCCATCGCCTGCTCGAGGTCGGCGTCTCCGAGGTCGTCGTCGATGATGGTCCGGGGGGTGTACTTCCCCTCGGCGTCGAAGCTACCCATCGCCTCGGGGGAAAGCAGGGAGGTGCGCCCACGCTCGGGCGCTGCGGGTGTCGCAGTGTCTGCCATCTGTACTGCTCCTATCTGGGTTGCGACCTGCAACCGCAGGACCGCGCCGGGGCCTGGACTCGTCCGATACGGGAATGCACCGCCACACGGCGCCGGCGGGCAAGGGAGTTCAGGATATCAGCCGCTCAGGCCGGTTCTGCCCGGGCCCGCAACCCTCATCCCTTGGCGGCCGCCCAGCTCGGCCCCGTCGCCACCGACACGGTAAGGGGGACCTTGAGATCCGCCGCCCCGGTGAGCGCGGACTCGGTGAGGCGGTGCACGTCGTGCTCCTCCCCCTCCGCCACCTCCACGATGACCTCGTCGTGCACCTGGAGCACGAGCCGGCTCGTGAGCTTGTGTGACTCGAGGTCGCGGTCGAGGCGCACCAGGGCCAGCTTGAAGATGTCGGCCGCCAGCCCCTGAATGCCTGCGTTCATGGCCTGGCGCTCTGCCGCCATGCGCACGCGGTAGTTCGAGGCATGAAGGTCCGGCAGCGGGCGGAGACGGCCGAACATGGTGCGCGTGGCGCCGCGGATCTTCGCCTCCGCCACGGTGTTGTCCATGTACCGCTTCACCCGCGGGAATGCACCGAAGTAGCTGTCGATGATGGCGGCCGCCTCCTCCACCGCGACGCCGAGCCGCTGGCTCAGGCCGTAGGCCTCCATGCCGTAGGCGAGGCCGTAGGACACCATTTTGCAGTACTCGCGCTGGGTGTGCGTGACCTCCTCGGGCGGGATCCCGTAGACGGCCGCTGCGACCGTACGGTGGACGTCGGCGCCGGTGGTCATGGCTTCGATGAGCCCGGGGTCCTCGGAGAGGTGGGCGATGCAGCGAAGCTCCACCTGGTCGTAGTCGGCCACGAGGAAGCTGCAGCCATCGGCCGGGACGAAGGCCCGGCGGAACTGCTTGCCCATGTCGCTGCGAACGGGGATGTTGTGCAGGTTGGGCCGGTCCGAGGAGATGCGCCCAGTGCGAGCCACCGTTTGGCCGAAGGACGCGTGGATGCGTCCGTCCGGCTGCACCTCGGCCAGCAGGCTCTCGCCGTAGGTGGAGCGCAGCTTCTCGACTTCGCGGTAGTCGAGCAGGGCCTCGATGATCGGGTGCTCGCCCCGCAAGCTCTCCAGCGTCTGGGCGTCGGTGGAGTAGCCCGTCTTCGTCTTCTTGCCCGGGGTGAGCTCGAGGTCGTCATACAGCACCGTGCGCAACTGCGGCGTGGAGTTGACGTTGAACTCGTGGCCCGCGAGCTTCTGTACCTCTTCTTGGAGCGTGGCCGCCGACGCCGTCAGGGAATCGGCGATCGACTGGAGCTCGCCCCGGTCGACGGCGATGCCCGCCACCTCCATTTTGGCCAGGACCCGCACCAAGGGCGTCTCGATGTCGTCGTGCAGCGAGACCATGTCCTCGGACGCGATGCGGCGCCGGAACCCTGCCGCCATCCCCACCACGTCGGCCGCCTCGGCCGCGGCGTCGGTCGCCAGGTCGCTGTCCGCCTCGCCGGGTTCGGCGATGTCGAGCGTCAGCTGCCCGGTCTGCTCGCGCAGGTGCTGGAGCTCGTACTCGCCCGTCGAGGCATCGAGGAGATAGGCCGCCACCGCGGTGTCCATCTCCAGACCCGAGACGTCGATGCCGAGGGGCAGGAGGGACCGCATCGTCTCCTTGACGTCGTGGCCGAGGACGTGGCGGGAGAGCAGACCGTTCAGCTTCTTGACGACGCTGGGAGCGGATACGAGGTCGCCTGGCACGAACATGCCGTTGCCCGCGTCCTCGCCGTCCGCCGCGAGCACCATGACGCCGGCGAGGTCACTGCGGCCGGGAGGTCCGGTCCAGCGTGCCGCAATCGCGAGGGTGCCGTCGCCCAGCGCGTCGAGGCGCTTCGCCACGTCGGAGGCCGCCGCCGGGAGGACGATCTCCTTCAGGGCGAGCGGGGTGAACGCGGGCTCGTCCCGAGCGGCCCGGGCTGCAGCCCCGGCGTCGGTGTCGTCCGGCGGTGGCATGCTGCCCTCGACGGGCGCACCCAGCGCGCCGGCCCGGAGGAGCTCCTCCAGGCGGTCCCACACGGTCTTCATCTCGTAGTGGGCGAACGTGGCGCGGGCGATGTCCCAGTCCCAGCCACCCAGCGTGATGTGGGTGACGTCGACGTCCAGCGGCACGTCGGTCACGAGCGGGATGACCCGGGCGTTGGCGCGGACCAGTTCCTCGTGTTCGGTCATGTTCTGGCGCAGCTTCGGGCTGAGTTCGGCCACGTGGTCGAAGATCCCGTCCAGGTCGCCGTACGTCGTGAGCAGTTTGGCCGCAGTCTTCTCCCCCACGCCCGGGACCCCGGGCAGGTTGTCGGACGGGTCGCCACGCAGCGCGGCCAGGAGCACGTACTTCGACGGCGGCACGCCCGTTCGTTCCAGGATGCCGGCCTCGTTGTAGAGGCTGTAGTCGCTGACGCCACGCTTGTTGTAGAGGACCCGGACCCAGGGGTCGGCGACGAGCTGGAAGCTGTCCCGGTCCCCCGTCACGATGACGACCTCGCACTGGCGTGCCGCCGCCTCGGTGGCGAGCGTCGCGATCACGTCGTCGGCCTCGAACCCCTCCGCCTCCACGACGGGGATGGCGAGCGATGCCATGACCTCGCGGATCATGTCGAACTGCGGAGGCAGGAGGCTGGGTGTCTCGGCCCGGCCGGCCTTGTATTCGGGGACCATCTCGTCGCGAAAGGTCTCGCCAGGATGGTCGAACGCGACGGCGAGGGACCCGGGGCGGTGTTCCCGGATGAGGTACACGAGCATGGAGGCGAACCCGTGCACGGCGTTGGTGACCGTGCCGTCCGTCGTGGCCAGGGTGTCCGGCAGCGCGAAGTAGGCCCGGAACGCGAGCGACATCCCGTCGAGGAGGAGCAGGGGCCCCGTTTGCTCGTTTCGCTCCCGGGTCGGCATCACGCCGACTCTACGGGGTCAGTGTGCCGTCGACGACCTGCTGGGCGACGTCCCGCATCTTGGCCCGCGTCTGCATCGCGGTGCGCTGGATGAAGCTGAAGGCCGCGCTCTCGGGAAGCTCGTCGCGGTCCATCAGGATGGCCTTGGCCTCGTCGACGAGACGACGGGTGGCGATTTTGTCCTCTGCTCCGTCGTTGGAGTGCTCGGCCTCTATGGCCCATTCCTGGCGGGCCCTGGCCAGGACGTTCTCGATGGCGGGCAGCAGCTCCCGGGGCTGGAACGGCTTGACGAGATAGGCGGCGACCCCAGAGTCGCGGGCCTCCTCTATGAGGTCCCGCTGGCTGAAGGCAGTGAGGAGCAGGACGGCCACCTGTCGGTGCCGGGCGTTGATCTCCCGGGCCACCCGCAGTCCGTCCATGCCGGGCATCTTGACGTCCAGGACGGCCAGGTCGGGCTGGTGCTCCTCGACGAGCCTCACGGCTTCGTCGCCGCGGCCGGTCTCGCCCACCACCTCGTACCCGGCGGAGACCAGGATCTCCTTCAGGTCCAGGCGCACGATGGCCTCGTCCTCGGCGATGACGACGCGCGCCAAGGGCAGCGCGCCGCCGCCGGCGTCGCTCATGGCTTGCCGGAGCTCACGTGGGCCAGTAGCTCGTCCTGGCGGTGCTCGAGGTCGACGACGGTCTTGTGCAGCGCATCGTGGGCCCGCACCATGGCGTCAGCATGACGGGCCGCCTCGTCGTGCTCGCGTGCGGCCAGGGGCGTCTCGGAGACGAGCGCGCGCACGCGGGCCTCGTCGGCCGACTCCAGGACGACAGCGAGCTGCTCGTCGAGGACGGCCAGCTCCTCCCGCGCCCGGACAAGCCGGGCGTGGACGTCCCTGATCCGCCGTTCTAGCAGGGCACGATGCATGGAGCGTCAAGTGTACGCGGCAGGGAACCAGCGACGCCGCGCCTCGAGGCGCCCGAGGACGGCTGCATCGGGCGTTCTTCCCACGCCGGGCTCAGTGGGCACCCGCACCCACCCCTCGGCCACGTCGGGGTAGCCACAGGGGTCCAGGACGAGGTAGTCGGACGGAGACCCGACGTCGTTGACCAACCCGACGGCGTCCTCGCTGAGCCTTGCCGCCAGGGCGAGGTTGGCGGCCCGGCCCAGGCCGGCTTCGAAGAACCCGCCGACGAAGGCCGGAACGCCTGCCGCGGCGCAGGCCGCGTGCGCGGCACGGGCGGCGCGCAGGCCGCCCAGGCGCGCCGGTTTGAGGCACGCCATGGCGCAGGCGCCGTTGCGCAGAGCGTCCTGCACGCGGCGGGGCGACGACAGCGATTCGTCCAGGCAGATTGGGATCGGCAGCTTCTGCCGCGAACCGGGCGAGTGCGAGCAGGTCCGAGGGCGGAAGCGGCTGCTCGACACAGAGGACGCCGAACTCGGCGAGTCGTGTGAGAGCTGCGATGTGGTCCGGCCCGGCCCGGTAAGACCCGTTGGCATCGACCTGGAGCGTGAGGGCCGGGTGCTCAGCCCGGATTGCCCGAACCGGCTCGACGTCCCAGCCGGGCTCGATCTTGACGCGGGCCCGGACCGCGCCGGCGCGAACCGCGGCGTCGACCTCCTGCCGCAGCCGGCCGAGGTCCCGGTCGGGCGGGATCCCGATCACGGCGCCGACGGGCAGGGACTCGAACCCCGGCCCAGTCCCGAGGTCCTCGGCCAGCGAGCGGTCCTCCGCGCGCAGCTCGGCGTCGGCGACGGCCATTTCGAACGCGGCGGCGAGCAGGCGATCGGTCGGAGCGCTGCCGAACAGCTGCGGCACCTCGGCGGCGGACGGGAGGTGCCCGTGCCGTGCCGCGGCCGCGCGGAGGAGCCGGCCCACCCCGCGGTCACCAGCGGCTTGTTCAACCTCGTGGAGCGGCGGATCGACCGCGGTGCCCTCCGCCAACGCAGCACACTCCCCCCACCCCTCGCCGCCTCCGGCCACGACCCGGACGAACAGGAGGGCGCGCCAGCGGTGGACGCCGGCGGCGGTTCCGATTTCGTTGCGGAAGGGGACGTCGACCCGCACCAGTTCGACGCCATTGAGCTTCATCCGTTCGATCGGCCCCTCTCTCACGTCGTTCGGGTCCACGCAGCCACCGTAGATCGGGCCTTGTACGCTCGGGCCTTCCAGCCCGGATGGCGGAATGGCAGACGCGGCGGCCTCAAAAGCCGCTGTCCGAAAGGGCGTGCGGGTTCGAGTCCCGCTCCGGGCACGTCGTTTTCCCTGGTCAAGCGCCGTCAGCCACTCCAAAAACGGCCTGAGGTCACAAAAGGGGCACTCCCCACACCGTCGGGGTCAGCCAGGAGGGCTGCTCGGTGGACGACGACGCGCGATGAGGCTCACGCATCGTCGTGGGCCCGACGAAGCGAGGTCTCTGCAAGGTGCAACCTCTCCGAGAGAACGGCGACGCGGTGCTCGCGCCTTCTCACGACCCGAGGGAAGGATGGCTCGGCCGCATGCACGTCGATGAGCCGAGCGGGGCTGGATCATCGTCCACGGCGACGACAACGCCGCAGGCGTGGACGGGGCGGTCGAGGTCTGGCTCCGGCACTGCCCGGTGCTGGTGATCATCGGTCAAGATGTCTGGCCCTCGACGCGCGACCGCGCGAGGCGCCTCGGTCGGGCGGGACCGTCGTGCGTTCAACGCGCCGCGGCCCAGTCATCGAGGCTGCCCATCGGCACGCCGCCGCGCAGTGACGAGGAGATGTCTGAGTGAGACGGCGCCCTTCCCCCAAATGCATGAGCGCTCATCGCGTTGGAGGCAGCAGTGCGCTTACACGAGGAGCCCACGCAGCGCTGGACCACCTTCCTCCCGGCTTGGAACGAACACAGGTGGGATCTGCCGCGAGAGGACGAAAACGATTGAGAGGCAAGGGTGATTTCTCGAAAAAACCAGGGTGGTCTCCGTGCAACCCAGGTAGAAGAATGACGCTCCCCCTGAGGTTCGACGGACGCAGTCCCTTCCTGGGCCTTGGGGTTGGGGGTGCGTGTGGCTGGCCCTTCAGTCCGGTCGGGCCAGCCCGCCCCCCAGGGGTGAACGTCCCGCGGTCGTTCGCTCGCGCGCGCTGCGCCGGCCGCGGAACTCGCCGAACCGGAAATCCCAGTTCAGACGCCAGGTGGGCACGGGACTCTGAGTTCAGCTCCGGGCACGTGCCAGCCGCGCCGTTTGACCCGTCCAGCACACCGTTGGCGCGCTCTCGGATCGCCGCGAGAAACGCTCTGTGGTCACGGTGAGCCAGACAAGGTGAATGACACGACCATCGTGGTGTCGGCCGGTCCTCCACGCTCGCTTTGGACGCCATGGTCGGCTGGCTCACCGATCGAGGCAGGCGGGCCTCGTCGCTGGCGCACAGCGAGGCTCCGCCGTCAGCCCCGAGCCCGGAAGAGGAACGCTCTTCTCAAACCGGACCTGCTCAGGGGGGCCGGGTCCCAAAGTCCAGTTCAGACCGCAAGAGTCCCGCGTGCGCACGCGAGCTACGCCGCACCGAGACAAACTACGCTACTCGGCGACATCCTCTCCGCCACCACCAGAGGGTGCAAGACGGCGTGGACGACGACCCTCCATGGTGACGACGACGCGGAGCGATCAGCATTGGCGGCCTCGCGGCATTCATGATCGGGCCCGCAGGGCGGATGGGGCGCGACGCGTGGCGAGTTCGAATTGTTGATCGACGACCAGACGGCGCCCGTCGCGCGCCTCCAAGCCTCGGGTGACGAGGCGGGCACCGCGCCCGAGGACCGACGGTTCCGCCCCGACGTCCAGGGCTTGCGGGCCGTCGCCGTCACGCTCGTCTTGTTGTTCCACGCCCACGTCCCGGGCATGGGCGGGGGCTACGTGGGGGTGGACGTCTTCTTCGTGATCTCGGGCTTCGTGATCACCGGCGTCCTGCTCCGAGAGCGGACCTCGACGGCCAAGACGTCGATCGCGGGCTTCTACGCCCGGCGGGTCCGGCGCATCATCCCCGCCGCCACCTTGGTCATCGTCGTCGCCGTCGTGGCCTCCTATGTCGTGCTCGGCCCCTTGGGGGGCGCGCAGAGCGCGGGCGATGCCCGGTGGGCCTCGTTCTTCTTGATCAACGTGCATTTCGCCAGCACGGGCACGAACTACCTGGCGTCCCTCCTGCCGCCCTCGGTCCTGCAGAACTACTGGTCGCTCGCCGTCGAAGAACAGTTCTACCTGGTCTATCCCACCATCTTCCTCGTCGTGGCGGGTTTGTCGTTGCGGGTGTCTTTGCGCCGGCGCCTCGCCATCGTGCTCGGCGCCGCGGTGGTGGCCTCGTTCGCCCTCTCGGTCGTCGAGACCTCTTCGAACCAGACGGCGGCGTACTTTTCGACCTTCCCGCGGGTGTGGGAGCTCGCCCTCGGCGGCCTCGTCGCCCTCGCGACCACCAGCCTGCGGCGCCTGCCCGCTTCGCTCGCGGCGGCGATGTCGTGGGGCGGACTCGGCCTCGTCGTCGTCGCCGCCGTCACCTTTTCGTCGTCGACGCCGTACCCCGGCTCGGCGGTCGCCCTGCCCGTCGTGGGCGCCGCCCTGGTCATCGCCGGTGGCGTCGCTCGCGCCGCGCTACGGGGCCGAGTGCGTCCTGCGTCTGCGGCCGTGCCAATGGGTCGGGCTCATTTCGTACTCTTTGTACCTTTGGCACTGGCCCGTGCTCACCATTGCGGCCGAGCACAGCGCCAGCGGCTCGCTCTCGGTCTGGGACGCCCTGGGCTGGGAGCTCGTCTCGGCGGTGCTGGCGGTGCTCACCTACCGCTTGCTCGAGAACCCGATCCGCCACAATCGCTTCCTCATCTCGAGGCGCTGGGCGAGTCTGGCGCTCGGTGGGTGCCTCATCGTCTCGAGCTTCACGCTGGCCACGGTCGAACTCCACGTACACGGAACGGGAACGATCGCGACGCCTGGCCTCGCCGGACTCACCACGGACGACAGCTGCCCCGCTCCGACCCACCAGGAGGTGCGATCGTTGGAAGGTGGTCACCGGGCAAGCCACCGGATCGTCGCCCGGATCCTGGTCGTAGGCGACTCAACCGTGTGTACCATGCTGCCCGGGCTCGAAGCCGTCGCAGCCCCGGCCGGCGTGGCCATTGAAGATGGAACGGTGCTCGGCTGCGGCGTCGTGAGCGGAGAAGTCGCCCCGGAAACGGACGGCGAACCCGTGTTCCCCACGACCGAGGAGACCACGCGCCTGTGCCAGCAACGCGCCCTGGCTGCGGAGGTCCACGCTCTGCGTTCTGGGCCTCCAAGTGTCGTGGTGTGGGGAAGCGAGTTCGAGCGCGGCCCACTGGTCGTCGGCTCGGGCTCGCACAAAAGGGTCGTTGACCCAGGATCGCCGCAATGGTACGCAGTCCTGACGCAACGGATGGATGCCCGCGTCCAGAAGTTCACAGCAACCGGAGCGACCGTTGTCCTGTTGACCGAGCCCCCGTTCGTCAACCTCGGAGCTCCGTCCGGCCCGACCGCTCGCGACCAGAGCTTCGAACGCCTAAACGCGTTCTTGAAACACTTCGCCTCGCAGACGCCACACGTGCGCACGGTCGACCTGGCCGCTCGTGTCTGTCCCTCTGGACCTCCGTGCTCGCTCGTCGTGCACAAGGTCTGGGTCCGGTGGGATGGCGCACACTACGGCGTGGTCGGATCACTCTGGGTGGCGCGGTGGCTCATGCCGCAACTCGGCATCGAGGCCCCTTGACACGCCAGCTTCCACCCGCGATCGAGTCCTGGTCGGGCGCAGGCTTGGAGCCGGTTCGCATGACCGTCACGGGCGGGTCGTGCGCTGGTCACGACGTGCCCGAAGCCGGTGTCGCCGCATCCTGCCTGCTCACGGGGCCCGGAGAACGCCCGGTTCAAGGCGAATGCCCCAAAATCCGATAGTCCTGAAGGTGCATACACACCCCCCGCGTGCCTAAGTTGAACGTCCTCTGCGCCTCATTGGCGTAGGGGCAGTGGGCTGCCCCCGGGGCGCGGACCCCGCTGGACAGCGAGACCCGACCAGGACAGACACGACACCCGTTCTCCGAGTGAAACGCACGCGCAGACTTCGACTCACCGCCTCCTTGGCCGGTGCACTGGCGACGGCCGTGCTTGGCGCGGGCGCCCTCGCGTCGACCGCCGGACCCGCCGGCGCAGACGCCGGGGTTGACACTCCGCTGCCGCCCGGTTGGGAGCTCTGCGTGCTGCAGGGCGTGTCCGCGCCGGTCACACAGGCCAACGTCGACGACCTGGACGCCTGGCAGGCCGCAGAAGGCGGGTCGACTAACAACTCCGCCGCCTACAACCCCTTCAACACGCGGCAGAACGACCGATGCCACAAATGCGACCATCCCATCCATCGAGTCGGGGAACGGCTTCCCCGCCTTCGGGAGCTGGACGGACGGGTGCGCGGCCACGGTTGCCACGCTCCTCCAGATGAACATGGTGTCGATCACGGCGGCGCTCCAGGCGGGGACCGTCGCGCCCCCGGGCGCGTTCCTGGCAACCGTCGACCAGAGCAGGTGGTGCGCCCCGTCGGCCGACGGGACGCCGTGCTACACCGACCAGATCCTCGGCGCGACGGGCAACCTGGCTGCCGCGCTCCTGGGCAACTCCTCCGCGCTGCTCGTGTACGGCAACGTGCAGTCGGACCTCCACAACTACCAGCAGGACATTGTGACCACCGCCACCGACCAGGGCGTGCTCACGGCGCGCAACGCCGAGTTCCTGAGCGCTCAGCTCGACCTCTCGGTGGCCCAGGAGAAGCTGGCGGCGGCCCAGCGCGCGCTTCAGCAGTTCGCGATCGACACCTACGTCAGCGGCGGGACCTACGCGGGCACCTCTTTCATGAACCTGGCCGGGCCCAAGCTGTTCGAGCCGCAGAACACGGATGGGGTCCTCGCGCAGCAGTACGAGACCATCGTGGCATCGGAGCTCGACGGCCGGGCTCGGGCCGCCGCCGCCACCGCCAGGGCCGACCTGGCGAACCGCGAGGGCGCAGCCAAGGCCGTTTCCCTCGCCACCGCAACGTTGGCGTCCGACAACACGGCCGAGACTCACGCGCTGGCCCGGCTCGTGGACGACGTCGCCACGATGCAGAAGGCGGGGGCGTGCACGACGGCTGTCATCACGGTCGCGGCACCCGTCACCCCGGGCTCGAGTGCCGAGGGCTCCGGGCAATCGCAGACCGCCTCCCCCTCACCCAGCACCACGACCACGAGCACCACGGCCCCGGCCGCCGCTTCCCCGACGACAACGACCACGACCGTGCCGCCTACGACCACGACGACGACGAGCACCATCCCCACGACGGTGCCCGCCGTCAAGGTGCCCCCGGTCACGGTGCCCACCTCCGTGACGACCACGACCACGACCACCATGCCCTCGACCACGGTTCCGTCCACTCCGTCCAGTACGACGACCACCACCGTCCCCGCGCCGGGGTCCGGGTCGAAGTCGTCGACGACGGCGACGCCGCAGACCGTGAACCCGGCTGGGTTGCAAGTGCTCCAAGGTTGCGTGAGCTCCCTCGCAGCGCCGGCAGGCCACTAACGGTCGCACCGTCTTTCGCACTCGGTTTCCCACCGGTAACCAGCCGTAGCGCTCCGAAGCACGCGCGCATCGCACCATCGGTACGCAGGACGGCACGGACTTGAGTTGGCTGCCCGGTGGCATGCCACACTGGGACCGCCCGCCCCTCGACCATGGGAGTCGCCCGCACACGTGTTGGTCTTCACCTTTCCCGGACAGGGGTCGCAGCGCGCCGGCATGGGAGAGCCGTGGGTCGACCACCCGTCGTGGGAGGTGGTCGAAGAGGCGTCCGCGGCCGCCGAGCGCGACCTCGCGCTCCTGCTGCTGCACGCACCGATGGAGGAGCTGACCCAGACCGAGAACGCGCAGTTGGCCACGACGGTGCTCAGCCTCGTCGTCCTGGACGCGGTCGAGCGCATCGGCCTGACGCCAGCAGCCTGCGCCGGCCACAGCCTCGGGGAATACACCGCCCTCATGGCGAGCGGGGCGCTCATGTTCGAGCACGGCATCCGGCTCGTGGTGGCCCGTGGCGAAGCGATGGCGCGCGCGGGCGAGGAGGCACCCGGAACCATGGCGGCGCTGCTCGGCATCGCCGACGACGATGCCGAGGCGGCCTGCATGCGCGCCGAGGGCGACGTCTGGGTGGCCAACTACAACGCGCCCGGTCAGGTTGTGATCGCAGGAACGGCCGAGGCGGTCTCCGTCGCCGGGGAACTGGCCAAAGGCCTGGGGGCCAAACGCGTCTTGCCGATTCAGGTGTCTGGGGCCTTCCACACCCCGCTCATGCAGGGGGCGCGGGCGCCGTTGCGCAAGGCCCTGGCGGAGGTCACCTTCCTGGCGCCCGAGGTGCGCGTCGTGGCCAACGTCGACGCCCATGTGCACGACGACCCCGCCGAGTGGCCGGGCCTGCTCTCGGCCCAGCTGTGCAGCCCCGTCCGTTGGCGCCAGACGCTCGAGACGTTCGCCGGCCTCGGTCTCACCTCTCTGGTCGAACTCGGGCCGGGTGGCGTGCTGAGCGGGTTGGCCAAGCGAAGCCTCCCGGAGATCCAGTCGCTCGCGGTCACCAAGCCCGACGACCTCAACACCCTCATGGATCAGGTCGCGGCTGCCGGTACCTGGCGCGCCGAGCCGGCGCTGCACCAGGGCGAGCACCTCTACGTCTCCGAGCGCGTCGTCGTCAGCCCCGGGAGCGGCATCTTCTCGCCGGAGGCCTCGTTACGGGCGCCGGGCACCGGGCTCTTGCCCGGGACGGCCGACGACCCGGGAGGTACGCCGTCGAAGGTGGACGTCGGCGCCCTGGTCGGCCGCGTCGGCGTCTCCGAAGTCCGGACCCCCTTCGCCGGCGAGGTGATCCGGTGGCTGGCGGCCGAAGGCGAACGCGTGCAGGAAGGCCAACCCCTCGTCTGGCTCCGCGTCCCGGACACGCGCTGATGGCCGTCGTCCTCGTGACCGGCGGGAACCGCGGTATCGGCGCCGCCTGCGTCGACTGGTTCCTGAAAAACGGCGACCAGGTCGCGACCACCTACCGTTCCGAGATGCCGGCGGCACCGGGGGGCGCAGACACGGACCGCTTCCTGGCCGTGCGGTGCGATGTGTGCGACAAGGACGACGTGGACGGTGCGTTCGCCGCCGTGGAGGACCGGTGGGGCCCGGTCCAGGTACTGATCGCGAACGCGGGGATCACGAGGGACTCGCTCATGCTTCGGATGAGCGAGGCGGCGTTCCACGACGTGATCGACGCCAACCTCACTGGGGCGTTCCGGGTCGCCAAGCGCGCGGTGTCCAAGATGCTGCGCTTGCACAGCGGGCGGCTCATCTTCGTCTCGTCCGTCGGGGCCTTCATCGGCTCGCCCGGACAGGCGAACTACGCGGCATCGAAGGCCGGACTGGTCGGGATGGCGCGTGCCATCGCCCGTGAGGTCGGAAGCCGCCAGATCACCGTGAACGTGGTGGCGCCGGGCCTGATCGACACCGACATGCTCAGCGTGCTCGGCGAGGAGAGGCTCGCCCTGATGACCAGTCAGGTGCCGCTCGGGCGCGTCGGGAGCGTCGGGGACGTCGCGGGTGTCGTGGGATTCCTGGCGTCGGACGCCGCGGCGTACGTGACAGGGGCGGTCCTGCCGGTCGACGGCGGGCTCGGCATGGGCCTGTAGCGTCTGAAGGAACAACGACAAAGGAGCAGAGAGTGGACAGCGACGCAGCGTTCGAGAAATTTCGCGAGTGCGCCGTAGAGGTACTGCAGGTACCTTCCGACAAGATCACGAAGGATGCGAAGTTCGCGGACGACCTCGACGCGGACAGCCTCGACCTCGTCGAGCTCGTGATGGCCTTGGAGGAGGCGTTCGACATCACGGTCGAGGAGACTGAACTCGAGGACATCACGACCGTGGGGCAGGCCTTCGACCTGATCAGCGCGAAGCTCTGATGCAGGTCGGAATGGGCGCGGACGGCCCGATTCGGGGGCGGCGGGTAGCCGTCACCGGACTCGGCGCGGTGACGTGTTGCGGCGTGGGAGTCGACGCTCTGTGGGAGGGTCTCCTCCACCCGTCGGTCACCGGCGGGGAGGTGCGCGGCTTCGACCCGTCCGACTGGTTCGGCCCCAAGGAGGTGCGCCAGCTCGACCGCTTCGCCCAACTCTCCATCGCGTCCGCCGACATGGCAGTGCACTCCGCGGGGGATCTGGACGTCGACCCGGCCAAGGCGGGCGTCATCTTCGCGACCGGCGTGGGCGGCCTCGAGACGCTGGCCGACCAGATCATGGTGGCCCAGACGAAGGGGCTAGATCGCGTCTCGCCCCGACTCGTCCCGATGATGATGGCCAACGCTGGTGCGGCCGGCATCTCCATGCGTCTCGGCTGGCGCGGCCCCTGCGAAGTCATCTGTACCGCCTGCGCGGCCGGCACGCACGCCGTCGCCGGGGCGGCCCGCCTGATCGCCACCGGCCGTTGCGAGGTGGCCGTCGGCGGCGGCGCCGAGGCCAGCATGGTCCCGGTCGCCCTGGCGGCCTTCGGCAACATGACTGCACTGTCGTCGTCGGGCGACTCGCGACCCTTCGACGTCCGGCGCGATGGGTTCGTGATCACGGAGGGGTCCGCCGCCGTGGTGCTCGAGGAGTGGGACCGCGCTATGGCGCGCGGAGCCACGATCTACGCCGAGATCGCGGGTGCGGCCAGCACGTCCGACGCGCACCACATCACGGCCCCCGCGCCCGACGGGGATGGTGCGGTGACGTGCATGGAGTTGGCGCTCGCGGACGCGGGAATGGCGCCCGCTGCGGTCGGACACATCAACGCTCACGGCACCTCCACGCCGCTCAACGATCTGGCCGAGGCACGAGCGATCACGAAGGTGTTCGGGGAGCCGGGGCCATTGGTCACTTCTACCAAAGGGGTGACCGGACACGGGCTGGCGGCGGCCGGCGCCATAGAGGCCGTCGCCTCGGTGCTCACGATCCATCACGGTCTGATCCCGCCGACGGCCGGCTACGAGGAGCCGGATCCCGAGATCGCCATTCGGGTCGTCCACGGCGCGCCGCTGCAGTGGGAGCCCGGGCCGACGCTGTCGAACTCCTTCGGGTTCGGCGGGCACAACGGGACGCTCGTCCTGCTGCCGCCGGGCTGAACCATCGCGGCCAGACGCGGGCCGGGGGCCGAATCCCGCGGTGGCCATCCCGACGCCGTGATCGAAGCGCCACGGATCGTGCAGGCCCGGCGCCGCCGCGGGGAGTCTGGAGGGTAGGGTCCGTGCTCCGCTGCCGTCCGGCAGCCGGCCATGAGCTCCGAAGTCCGAGGTCTGTCCGTGGGAAGGCTGCGCAGTAGGATCGCCGCGGCGCGGCGCTCGCCCCTGACCGGGTTGGGCGTTGTGGTGGTGGTGGGAGCGCTGGCGGCCACCGGCGTCCTGCTGGCCACGCGTCCGGGTCCGCCTCCCGCACCGCAGACCTCGACGCGGGCGGTCGCCCTCGGTGATTCGGTGCCCTACGGCCACGGACTCGCCAACCCGTACGTCACCCCGCGCCCGGGACTGCCGCCCCGCGACGTGTCCCAGGGCCCCTCGCTGCAGGCCTACCCGAGCCTCGTCGCCCATGCCCTCGACCTCTCGATGACGGTACGCACCGCCAACTGCGACCTGACCGGGGATCAGCTCGCCGTCAGCGGTGCCGTGGCCGACCCGGCGGACGACACAGCCCGTGACACTCAATGCCCGGTACCGCCCCAACAGACGCGCAGCTTGAGCACCGAGCTCGCCCACGCCGACCTGGCCCAGCATCCGGCCCGCCTCGTGCTCCTGCAGGCGGGCGCGGACGACATCGACTTCGGGAACTGCCTCGAATACCAGCTCGGGCGGGTGCGCGACGTCGGTATCGGCCTTGGCACGCAGTGTGTCGTCAACGGGACCGTGACGACGGCCGTCGCGACCAAGCTGGCACACGCGCGGGCGAGCCTCGCCGAGGCGATCGAATCGATGGCACCTCACGCGAGGACCATCGCCGTCCTCAACTACTACCAGCCCGTCCCGGCTCCGGCGGAGATCGCCGACGACAGCGGGATCTCGGGCCTGGGGGTCAACCTCGTGTGCACGGGACTCAAGGCCAACGCCGCCGCGACGTACGCGGCCGCGCTGGTGGTGTCCGCGGCCGTGAACCATGCCGTTGCCGGAGCCGTGTCCGACGCGCGGGCACAGGGTGTGCACAACGTGCAGCTGATCGACGTCAGTGGTGTCGGCGGCGGCCACGGCATGTGCACGAAGGACCCTTGGTTCTTCTCGGGCGAGGAATTGAGCGACGCCGCGCTGACCGGCGACATCGCTCGCATCGCCGCCGCCAAGGTCTGCACGGAGACGGGTGCCCTCGGCCGCACGTCACCGTGCGCGGGCCTCGAAATGCAGGCGGCGCAGGCCAAGGACGAGCTACGCGCCCACGTCTGGCGCGCCGCTCACCCCACGGCCGTCGGCCAGCGCGCGCTGGCCGCGGCGGTGGAGGCGCAGCTGCAGGGCGTCGTAGGGCCGGCGGCTCGGCGTCAATCGATGGCGTCGCGGAGGGAGCGCACGAACGCGGCAGCGCCGTCCGGGCCTCCGCCCTCGAGCAGGCGACGCACCAGGGCAGAGCCCACCGCCACGCCGTCGGCCACCGCGCACATCTCGGCGGCCTGCGCGGGGGTCGACACGCCGATGCCGACACAGACGGGCATGTCGGTGCACTGGCGGATGCGCCCGACCACTTTCTCCACGTCGCCGCCGACGTCGCCGCGCTCCCCCGTCACGCCCATGCGGGACACCGCGTAGACGAAGCCGCGGGCGCGGGCGCAGATGCGCTCGACCCGGTCCGGCGGGCTGGAGGGCGCGACCAGGAGCACCGTGTCGACCCCCGCGGCGTCGGCCTCCACCGCCCACGGGCCGATCTCCTCGACCGGGAGGTCCGGGAGGATCGCGCCGGTGACACCCGCCGCCGCCATGGAACGCGCCATGCGGCGGTGGCCCGCCCGGAAGACCAGGTTGTAATAGGTCATCACGGCCACGGGCACGGCCACGTCGTCGGCCCGGGACAGGTCGTCGAGCACCTGGTCGGGCACCACGTCGCGGCCGAGCGCGCGCAACGCCGCCTCCTGGATGACCGGCCCGTCGATCATGGGGTCGGAGAAGGGGATACCCACTTCGACCGCGTCCGCGCCCGCGGCGACCACAGCCGCCAGCGTCTCGATCCAATCGTCGGTCATCCCGCCCATGAGGTACGGGATCAGGAGTTTGCGGCCACGCTCCTTCTTGGACCGCAGCTCCCGCTCAAGCATCGCGGGTGCGCCCGAAGATCTCGCGCACTTGGGCCACGTCCTTGTCCCCGCGGCCCGAAAGGGTGACGAGGGCGGTCGAGCCGCCTGGCAACGCGTCGGTGCCGGCGGCGCGTGCCACCCAGGCGATGGCATGGGCCGACTCGAGGGCGGGAATGATGCCCTCGGTTTGGCTCAGCAGGCGGAACGCGTCGAGGACCTCGGCGTCGTGCGCGGTCGTGTACTCGGCCCGCCCGGTCGCGGCCAGGTGCGCATGCTCGGGGCCGACGCCCGGATAGTCCAGGCCGGCGGAGATGGATTCGGCCTCCTCGATCTGCCCGGCCTCGTCCTGCAGGAGGCGCGAGTACATGCCGTGCAGGACCCCCGGGACGCCGTTGGCGAGCGCGGCGCCGCCGGCTGCCTCGACGCCGACGAGGCGCGCCTCGGTGTCGGCGAACCCGGCGAAGGTCCCGGCAGCGTTGGAGCCGCCCCCGATGCAGGCGACCACGACGTCCGGATCGTCGCCGCCGAGGAGGTCGCGGCACTGCACGCGGGCCTCCTGCCCGACGACCGACTGGAACTGGCGCACCATGAAGGGGAACGGGTGTGGCCCCATGACGGAGCCGAGGCAGTAGTGCGTCGTGTCCACCGTCGCCACCCATTCCCGCATGGCCTCGTTCACCGCGTCTTTCAGCGTGCGGCTGCCGCTCGTCACCGCTCGCACCTCGGCCCCGAGCAGCTCCATCCGGAAGACGTTCAGCTCCTGGCGCTTGGTGTCGACCTCGCCCATGTACACGGTGCATTCGAGCCCGAACAGCGCGGCCGCGGTGGCCGATGCCACACCGTGCTGGCCCGCCCCGGTCTCCGCGAGCATGCGGGTCTTGCCCATGCGCCGGGTGAGGAGCGCCTGCCCGACCACGTTGTTGAGCTTGTGCGAACCCGTGTGGGCCAGGTCCTCGCGCTTGAGGAGCACCCGCACGCCGAGCCGCTCAGAGAGCCGTGTGCATTCGGTGACCGGCGTGGGGCGGCCACCGTAGGTGCGCAGGATGTCGTCGAGCTCCTTGCGGAAAGCCGCGTCGTTCCAGGCGTCATCGAACCACTTCTCCAGCTCCAGACAGGCCGGCATGAGCGACTCCGGGACGAAGCGGCCGCCGTACTCGCCGAACCGGCCGTCGGCGCCGGGCGTTGCCATGGGGGCCGGGCGGGGATCGCCCGCGTCGCGAGGGCTCATCCGTCCCGCCAATCGTAAGGCTCCTCCCCCTCGGGGCCGTCGGGGGCGAGGCGGGCAGCCGTGGCGTCGTGGGCTCGCCGGGCGCGCGTGATGAAGTCGCGTAGGAGCAACGGGTCCTTGCGCCCAGGCGACGACTCGACGCCAGAGGCGACGTCCACCCCCGCCGGGCGGAGGTTGGCCACCGCGTCGGCCACGTTGTCCGGCCGCAGGCCTCCCGAGAGGATCAGGCGGTGGTGGTCCGCCACCCCTTCGGCCAGGCGCCAGTCGAAGACCCGTCCGGAGCCGGGGTTCTCCCCGTCCATCAGCAGGTAGTCCGCCCCGAACTCCTCGAACCGGCTGATGGCACGCTCGCCGGCGCGGAACGCTTTGATGACGACCGGGACGCGGGCCCGGACCCACTGTGTCTCCTCCGCCGTCTCGTGCCCGTGCAGCTGCGCCGCGCCGAGGGCGGCGGCGTGGACCGCCTCGACCACGCGCTGGGGCGCCTCGTCGCGGAAGATCCCAACGGTCAGGACGTGCTCGGGGAGGCGCTTGGCGATGTCGCCGGCGAGCTGCACCGTGACCTGCCGGGGCGACGGGGCGAAGACGAACCCCACGGCTGAGGCGCCCAGGCTGACCGCGAGCAGCGTGTCGGCCTCGGAGGTGCAACCGCAGATCTTGAC
Source organism: uncultured Acidimicrobiaceae bacterium (assembly GCA_963808355.1). Lineage (GTDB taxonomy): Bacteria > Actinomycetota > Acidimicrobiia > Acidimicrobiales > RAAP-2 > Bog-473. The sequence goes on along the minus strand of CAWEFL010000002.1, from coordinate 214,521 downwards.
GAAGAGCTCGTCGCTCATCGAGGGGTCACCGGGTATCCGGTCAGCTCGCGCAGCGCGGCACCGCGGTCCGCGGCGCGCACGAGCGTCTCCCCCACCAGGATGGCGTCGTAGCCCGCCTCGGCCAGGCGACGGGCGTCCTCGCCGTCGCGAATGCCGGACTCGGCGACCGCCTGCACCCCGGACGGGATCTGTGCAGCCAGGGCGCAGGCCCGGTCGTGGTCGACGGCGAACGTACGGAGGTCGCGCTGATTGACGCCGACGATGCGCGCGCCCACACCGAGCGCGCGAGCGAGCTCTTCCTCGTCGTGCACCTCCACGAGCGCAGCCAGGCCCAGCTCGTCCGCCCGAGCCGTGAAGCGCCGCAGCTCGTCGTCACTGAGCGCGGCCACGATGAGCAGGACGGCGTCCGCTCCCATGCGGCGCGCGTCGGCCACGTCCGCTTCCTGGACGGTGAAGTCCTTGCGCAGGACGGGCAGCCCGCTCGCTCGGCGCGCCGCCGCCAGGTCCTCCGGTGAGCCACCGAAGAAGGCCGTGTCGGTCAGCACCGAGAGGGCGGCGGCCCCACCCTGGGCGTACTCCTTGGCGGTGACGTCGGGTTGCAGCCCCGGGTCCAGGTCGCCCTTGGAGGGCGAACGGCGCTTGATCTCGGCGATGCAGGCCAGGCGGGATCCGTGCAAGCCCGCCGCGAAGTCCCTGGGAGGAGCCGAGGCGGCGGCCTGCTCGAAGAGGCCTGCTACCGGACGGGCGTCACCGGCCGCGCGGGCGCGGTGCGCAGCGAGGATGTCCGCCAGATAGGGGGGCATGACGACTCAGCGTAGTGGGGCGCCTTCCCGCCGACGGTCCACGGAGGGGGTGCAGCCGCAGGACCCGAAGGGATCGACCGGCGCGTCCGAGACCGCCGTGAGCACCCAACGGTTCGCCGCCGCGTACGCGGTGACGGGTCCGCGCTGGCGAGACGCCGTCGTGCGTCGCAGGGAACGCCGACCGCGTGCACGCCTACGCCCGGAGACGGGTGAGGATCTTCTCGCGCCGCTGACGCTCGGCCCGGGGCAGGTCCAACGCGGCCGTCGTGGGATCGGGCTGGACGGAGGCGGCCTCACGCAGCATCTTGGCGATGCCCGAGTAAATGACCTCGATGGTGAAGTCGTCGACCTCGATCGCGGCAACTTCGGTGCCGTCTTCCGCCACGTGGATGACTTTGACCATCAGTCCACCGATGCCCGGGTACGGGTCTCGTCACCCTTCCGCTCGATCGCGATGCAGTCGCCGTCCCGGAAGATCCAGCCGACCTCTCGCCAAGGCTTGAGCTCGGGCAGCGACTCGGCCGTCTTCACCGCCGACCCTTCCCGCTTCTGGTCCCCGCGCCCACGCCGCATGCCGGAGAGCGTGCTCCTCTGTTGTGTCACGTCCGGTGACGATCGGTTGCCATTGGGGTGCACTGTCAGCGGGCGAAGAGGTGCCAGCCGGTCCACATGAGGCCGAGGACGAGCGCGACGCGCAGGAACGGGCCCGTGGCCAGGCGTTCGACGACCCGGGCCGGCCGCGCCACCGCGTCGGGGCGCCGGCTGGACGCGGCGGAGACGGCGAGCGCGGCGACGGCGAGCAGCCCCCAGATCAGATACGAGGCGGCGGAGGTAGTCACCTCCCGGTTGTGGTGGGGCTCGTGGCGGTCGGGTTCCGTGCCGCCCCGAGGCTGACGACCCATGCGTTCAGGCTCAGCCAGGCGAAGAACATGAGCGCTTTCAAGAGGTACTGGCGGTCCACCGCGTCGGCCATGGAGCTCAGCGTGGGGTGCGCGGCCCGTTGGCCGTGCGCGAGGTAGGCCGCCAGCTCCCACGCCACCACCGCGGCCACCAGCGCCAGCCAGGGCAGGTACGGGCGGGTCCCGGCGGGCACGGGGCGCGGACGCGGATGCCGTGGCCAGCGGACGAGCGCGGCCAGCGCCAGGAGCGCGATCGGCACCGCCGTCAGCAGATCGGCCTGCCACGTGAACGGCGTCGTGGCTGCTGCGCCCAACGAGTAGGCGGCGGCGAGCGCGGCGAGCCCGGTCCCGCGCGTGACGCTCCGGCGCTGGAAGGGGCCGAGGTGGGATGGCGGGGGCATCACGCGGCGGCGGCCGCCTTCAGCCAGGCCCGGGCGCGTCCGCGACGCCGACCAGGGGCAGCGGGGCGACCCGGGCCGGGCGTGAGCCTCCGGTACCGTCGCCGGAGCGCACCCGGATCGGTCCGGGCGCCTCCACGCTGCGGTGGAGATAGGCGAGAGCGATCTGCGCACGGAGCTCGCTGCTCCAGGCCGCCGACGTGACCGTGCCGACCACCTTGTCCGCGGCGGGGTCGTCGACGGTCGACGGCGCACCCGAGTGCAGGGTCATGCCGCGGGCCAGGAGCTCGCCCCCCTGGCCGGCGTCGGCCGCCACCACCCCGACCAGGCGCCGGGCCACGTTCGAGCCCCGCGAGTCGATCCGGGCCACGAGCTCCTGTCCCGTGTAGCAGCCCTTGTCGAAGTCAACGGTGCGCTCGACCAGCCCCGCTTCCGCCGCGATGGTCTTCTCCGTCAGTTCGGCCCCCATGGCCGGGATGCCCGACGCGATGCGGCAGGCCTCGACCGCAACCGGCCCGCAGGGCACGATGCCCTCGGGAAGCTGGAAGGTGTCGAGCACGGTGTCGCGGGGGCCCGAGCACGTCGACGCCGACCCATCCGTTCCATTCGAAGGGCAGGGTCAGCACACCGCGCTCCGCCAGCACCGCCAGCATCCCGGCGGCGCTGTCCGCGACGGCACGCCCGCGTAGGCAGAGGCAGCGCCAGTCCAGATGCTCCAGCTCGACCTTGGTGCGCAGGAGGAACCGGCGCAGACGCTCGGCCACGGAGGAGCCGTACCCGCCCTCGACATCGAGCAGGAACCCCTGCCCGTCGGTGCGGGTGACGCGCAGCAGCGCGGCGAGCTTCCCGTCGGGCTGCAGAAGGAGCGCGTCCGTGGCGGCGCCGACGCCGAGCGCGTCCACGTCCTGGCTGAGTTGGCCCTGCAGGTACGACTCGGCGTCCGGGCCGCGGACGGCGACGACGTCGCGGTGGGCCGTGAAGGCACCCGCCCCGGTGCGCAGCGCGGTGGTCTCGGCGTCGGCCTCGGCGTGGGTGCCGGTCTTGTCGGGCCTGTCGGGGGCGGCGCGCATCAGCCCCCGGGCGCGCCGCCCGCATGCGCCGGGCCGCGGTCACGGCCACCAGCAGGGCGCCGGCCTTGTTGGCGCACTCCTCGTCCTCGCTCTGGGGGTCGCTGTCGGCGACGATGCCCGCGCCCGCCTGCACCGTGGCCCGGCCGTCGGGCGTGACCACCATGGTGCGGATGGCGATGGCGGTATCGAGGTTGCCGGAGAAGTCGATGTACCCGACGACGCCGCCGTAGGCGCCGCGCTTGGTCGGCTCGAGCTCGTCGATGATCTCCATGGCACGCACTTTGGGCGCGCCGGACAAGGTTCCCGCGGGGAGGGTGGCGCGGAGGACGTCGATCGGGCCCTTCCCCTCGGCCAGCTCGCCCGTCACCTGCGACGTGATGTGCATGATGTGGCTGTAGCGCTCGACCGTCATCAGCTCGTCGACCGTCTCGGTGCCGAAGCGAACGACCCGGCCGACGTCGTTGCGCGCCAGGTCGACCAGCATGATGTGCTCCGCCAACTCCTTGGGGTCCTCGATGAGCTCTGCCTCGAGCAGCTGGTCGTGGTGCTCCGACTCCCCCCGGGGTCGCGACCCGGCGATCGGCCGGGACGTCACGACACCTTCGCGCAGCCGCACCATCGGCTCCGGGGAGGCGCCGACCACCGTGACCTCGGGGAAGCGGAGGAAGTAGTGGTAGGGGCTGGGGTTGAGCAGGCGCAGCCCCCGGTAGACGTCGAACGGGTCGGCCCCCAGCGGGACGTCGTAGCGCTGCGAGAGGACGACCTGGAAGATGTCGCCGTCACGGATGTACTCCTTGGCGACGTCGATGGCCGCCATGTACTCCTCCGTCGTCATCGTCCGCGCTGCCTCCGCCTTCGGCAGGTCCGGGGGCGGCGCCGCCACCAGCTCGTCGGGACCGGACCGGACGCAGTCGGCGGCCAGGGCCTCGAGGCGGGCGCACGCGGCGTCGTAGGCCTCCGTCACGGCGTCGCCGTCCACGACGCCGCCCGGCGCGTCGGGCACCACCACGTTGTCGATCAGCACGATGCGCTGGCGCCAGTGGTCGAACGCGGCAAACTGCCCGATGACCACGAGGGCCGCATCGGGGTGGCCGAGGTCGTCCTCGGGCACGTCGGGCAGGCGCTCCACCTCGCGCACGACGTCGTAGCCCAGGTAGCCGACGAGACCACCGTGCAGCGGAGGAAGCCCGCTCAACACGGGCGACTGGAACCGGTCGACCAACGCCTCCACCGCGGCGAGGATGCCGTCGCCGGAATCGGTCAGGCCCAGCCGGCCGGTGGTCGTCACGGCGCGCCCGCGCGCGGTGAGCGTGGCCAGCGGCCGGCGCCCGACGAACGAATAGCGGCCCCAGCGCTCGCCGCCCTCCACCGACTCGAGGAGGAATCCGTCCTCGTCGCCGACGAGGTTGGCGAAGCACGCGACCGGCGTCAAGGTATCGGCGACGACCTCGCACGAGACGGGCACGATGCCATGCTCCTTGGCGTGCGCGGCGAATTCGGCCGGGTCGGGCCGGAAGCGGAGGACGGCGACCGGGTCCGGCCCGGCGCCGGACCCGTCGGGCGCGGGCATGTCAGCGCCCCGTGGGGGCCGGCGCACCGGGGCCCGTGCCGATGGTGCGGTAGAAGCACGTCCGCTCGCCGGTGTGGCAGGCCCCCCGGCCGTGCTGGTCGACCCGGACGACGAGCGCGTCGCCGTCGCAGTCGAGGCGCACCTCGCGCACGTACTGGCGGTCGCCTGAGGTCTCGCCCTTCTGCCAGTACTCGCCCCGGCTCCGGCTGTAGAACCAGGAACGGCCGGTGGCCAGGGTACGGCGCAGGGCCTCCTCGTCCATGTAGGCGACCGTCAGCACGGTGCCGTCGGCGGCGTCCTGGACGATGGCGGGCACGAGCCCGTCGCCCTTGGCGAAGTCGACGGCGCGTACCAGGTCCTCGTCCACGGTGAGCGGTGTTCCGGCTGGCACCGGCGCCGCCGGCGCCGGTGCTGGTGCGGCCCGAGTCGGCGCCGCCCATGGCGCTCAAAGGTAGAGCCCCGTGCCGCTGTCGTTGCGCGGCGACGCGATGGCGTGGATGTCGCGCTCGCGCAGGATCACGTACTCCTCCCCGTGCACCTCGACCTCGAAGCGGTCCTCGGGGTTGAACAAGACGGTGTCGCCGACCTTGACCGTGCGGACGTGGGGCCCCACGGCGACCGCCTCGGCCCAAGTGAGCCGCCGGCTGATCTGCGCCGTCGCCGGGATGAGAATGCCCGCACGCGAGCGGCGCTCCCCGTCGGTCGGCGAGATCTGCACCATGACCCGGTCGAACAGCACCGTGATGGGCTGCTTGTCCTCGGACTTCGCCTGGCTGGACCCGTTCTTCTTCGTCGAAGTCGCCACCCTGGCACGGTACCGCACGGATGCCGCCCTGCAGGTCACACGGGGCGGACCGTGACCCCGTGCTGGGCCATGTAGGCCTTCGCCTCGCCGATCGTGAACTCGCGGCGGTGGAAGATGGAGGCCGCCAGCACGGCGTCGGCGCCGCCGTCCAGCGCGCCGTCCACCAGGTGCTGCAGCCGGCCGACACCGCCCGAGGCCACGACCGGCACGTCCACGGCGTCGGCCACCGCTCGGGTCAGCCCAAGGTCGAACCCGTCGCGCGTGCCGTCGCGGTCCATGGAGGTGAGCAGGATCTCGCCGGCGCCGCTCTCGGCGCACCGGACGGCCCACGCGACGGCGTCCCGACCGGTGGGCGTCCGGCCGCCGTGGGTGAACACCTCCCAGCCCGTCCCGTCGGGGCGGGCCTTTGCGTCGATGGCCACCACGGCACACTGGCCCCCGAACTCGTTCGCGATGTCGCGGACCAGCCCAGGACGCTCGACGGCGGCCGTGTTCACTCCGACCTTGTCCGCCCCGGCCCGGAGGAGCCGGCGCGCGTCGTCGGCCGTGCGCACGCCGCCGCCGACGGTCAGGGGGATGAAGACCTGCTCGGCGGTACGGGCAACCACCGAGACCAAGGTGTCGCGCCCGTCCGAGGACGCGGTGATGTCGAGGAAGGTGACCTCGTCCGCGCCCTCGGCGTCGTAGCGCGCCGCCAGCTCCACCGGGTCGCCCTCGTCGGTCAGGTCGACGAATTGGACGCCCTTCACGACACGACCCGCGGTCACGTCGAGACAGGGGATCAGACGGATGCTTCGCACGCGGCGAGTCCCTCCTCCACGCTGAAGCGGCGTTCGGCCAGCGCCCTCCCGACGATCGCTCCGGCCAGCCGCCGTCCGTGGGCTCGGGTGTCGGCGAGCAGGGAGAGGTCCCGGGTCGCGCCGACTCCGCCCGAGGCGATGAGCGGAAGCTCGGTCTTCCACAGCAGGGCGGCCAGGCTCTCGACGGGCGGGCCCTCCAGTGTGCCGTCCCGGTCCACCGCCGTCACCACGACGGCATCGATCGCTTCGCCGGCCCATCCGTCCAGAAGGTCGGTGACCGAACGGCCCGACCCCGTCAGCCAGCCTTCCGCCTGCGCCTCGGCGACACCCGACTCGTCGACCCGGTAGTCGAGGCCCACGGCCACCCGCCCGGGCCATCTCCGTGCGCAGCGTGCCGCGAAGCCGGGATCCTCCAAGGCGGCGGTGCCCAGCACGACGCGGGCAACCCCGGCTTCGAGCAGCTCGGCCGCGAGATCGGCCGTGCGGATGCCCCCGCCGGCCTGGACGCGCACCGAGGAGGCGGCGGCCAGCCGCACGAGGGCTTCCAGCGCGGTTCGCTCGTGCCACACGCCGGTGCGGGCAGCCTCGAGGTCGACGACGTGGATCCAGCGCGCCCCGCCCTCGATGTACCACTCGGCCAGCTCCATGGGATCCCCGTAGTCCTGTTCCTGGTTGAAGTCGCCCCGGGTGAGGCGGACGGCGGCGCCGTGGCGCAGGTCGATGGCGGGCAGGAGGTCCATCAGGCGGCTGACGTCGCGGCGGCGAGACCGACGAAGTTCGAGAGCAGCATGAGCCCGGTGGCTCCCGACTTCTCCGGGTGGAACTGCGCCCCCCAGAGGGCGCCCCGCACGGCCAGGGCGGCGACGGGGCCGCCGTAGTCGCACACGGCGACGGTCTCCACACCGACGGGCGGGGCGTACGAGTGGACGAAGTAGACCCACGGCCGCTCTCCGAGGCCGAGGAGGGGCGCCGTTTCGGGTCGGCCCACGCGTGGGTCGAGCAGGTCGAGGCGGTTCCACTGCATCTGCGGGCGCTTCACCTCTCGCGAGAGGGGGCCGACCGTGCCGGTGAACACACCGAGCCCTTGGGCCCCGGGGCTCTCGAGGGAGTCTTCGTAGAGCAGTTGGAAGCCGACGCACACGCCGAAGAAGGGGATGCCGGCGGCGAGCGCCGCACGGGCGGGCTCCTCCAAGCCCGTCTCGCGGAGGGCCCGCGCGCACGCGCCGAACGCACCGACGCCGGGGAGGACCACCGCGTCGGCCGCCTCCACCGAGCCGCGGTCCGTGACCAGCCGCGCCGCCGCGCCGACGTGCTGCAGGGCCTTCTCGGCCGAGCGCAGGTTCCCGATCCCGTAGTCGAGGATCGCGACGCGCGGTCCGCTCGCTCGGGATGTGGTCACAGGCGGCCTTTGGTCGAGGGGATGGCGCTCCCCTCGACGCCTACCGCGTCGCGCAAGCACCGGGCCACCGCCTTGAAGGCGGCCTCCAGGATGTGGTGCGTGTTCTTCCCCTGGAGCAGCCGTATGTGCAGCGTCAGTTCGGCCGCGGTGGCGAAGGCGCGCCAGAACTCCTCGGCGAGCTGGGGGTTGAAAGGCGGCGAGCCCAGCCCCGGGGTGTCCGGCGCGAAGTCCAGGCCGTAGGCGAGGTAGGGGCGTCCGGACAGGTCCAACGCCACCTCCACCAGCGCCTCGTCGAGTGGCAGGGCCAGGGAGGCGAAGCGGCGGACGCCCGCCTTGTCACCCAGCGCGGCGGCCAGGCAGCCCCCCAGCACAATGCCGACGTCTTCGACCGTGTGATGCGCGTCGACCTGCAGGTCGCCGCTCGCCGTGACCGCGAGGTCGAAGGACGCGTGCTTCCCGAGCTGCTCGACCATGTGGTCGAAGAACGGCAGCCCCGTCGAGACGCGGGTCGCGCCGACGCCGTCCACCACGAGCGTGGCGGCGACGGTGGTCTCTTTGGTGACGCGGTCCCGGCTGGCGCGGCGGTTGGTGGCGGTCACAGGCTCTCCTTCAACGCGTTGAGGAAGCGGTCGTTCTCCTCCGCGGTGCCCACGGTCACGCGTAGGCACCCGCGCAGGCCTTCCCAGCCCGCGCAGTTTCGGATCAGCACCGACTGCTCCAGGAGTGAGCGCCACACCTCGTCCGCGTCGCGGTCGCGCGGCCGGAAGAGGATGAAGTTGGCGTCCGAGGGCCAGGTGTCCACCGGGAGGTCGGTGAGGGCGGCGGACAGACGCCCGCGCTCCTCGGTGATCAGCGCGACGCGCGCTTCCATCTCGGGTACGTGGCGCAGGGCCAGGAGCCCGGCCACCTGGGTCAGCGCCGACAGGTGGTACGGCAGGACGACGGCCTCGCAGGCCCGGACCACGGCGGCATCGGCCACGAGGTATCCGAGCCGGGCGCCGGCCATGGCCCAGGTCTTGGAGAAGGTCCGGGTCACGACGAGTCCCGGGCGTTCGGGGCCTCGCAGCTCCAGCGCCGACCACGGGGAGAACTGCCCGTAGGCCTCGTCGACGATGACGAGGCCGGGCGCGGCGTTCAGGACCGCCTCGACGTTCGGGCGCGGTTCGGCCCGCCCGGTCGGGTTGTTGGGCGAGCAGAGGAAGGTGACGTCCGGGCGATCGGCTTCCAGCAGCGTGGCCGCGCCGACGGGGTCGATCTGGAACTCGTCGTCGCGCCCGCCCTCCATCACCTCGGTCCCGGTGATGCGGGCGATGTGTGAGTGCAGCGCGTAGGTGGGCTCGAACAGCAGCGCGCGTCGGCCGGGCCCGCCGAACGCCAGCAGGAGGGACTGCAGCACCTCGTTCGAGCCGTTGGCGCAGAAGACTTCGTCGGGAGTCACGCCGTGGAGCGCGGCGACGGCCCCGCGCAGCTCCGTTGCCGGGCGGTCCGGATAACGGTGGAACGAGACGTCCTCGAGCGCGGCCAGGAGCTCCTCCCGCCAGGCGTCGGGCGGCGGCAGCGGGGACTCGTTGGTGTTGAGCCGCACCTCGGCCTCGACCTGGGGCGAGTGGTAACCCGCGGCCAGTCGGAGGTCGGGGCGGACCGGCGGGATCGCGCTCATTGGTCCTCCTCACCGAGCGCGGTCAGGCGGCGCCGGACCGAGTCGGCGTGGGCGGGCAGCCCCTCGGTCTCGGCCAGGGTCACCACATAAGGCCCGAGGGAGCGAATCGCGTCGGGCGACACGCGCACCGCGTGGAGGTGCTTGCGGAAGTCGTCGGCCCGGAGCGCGGAGGCGAAGCGAGCGGTCCGATTGGTCGGCAAGACGTGGTTCGGTCCCGCGAGGTAGTCACCGATGCTGGCCGGCGACCAGGGGCCCACGAACACCGCGCCCGCGCTGTGAACCTGGGCGACGAGCTCCTCGGCGTCGTCATCGGGGACCATGAGCTGCAGGTGTTCGGGCGCCACCGAGTTGGCCACCGCGAGCGCGTGCGCGGGCGAGTCCACCAGGCAGGCGATGCCCGATCCCGACAGCGTCGCCTCCAGGTCGGCCTGGCGGGGGGACGCAGCCACGATGGCATCGACTTCGGCGGTGACCGCGTCGAGCACGGCGCGATCCCACGTCACGAGCCACGCCAGACCGTCGGGCCCGTGCTCGGCCTGCACGACGAGGTCGATGGCGGCAAACGCCGGGGGCGCCGCGGGGCCGGCGACCACCACGATCTCGGAGGGCCCGGCAAAGGCAGACGCAACGCCGACGACGCCCGACACCTGGCGCTTGGCCTCGGCGACGAATGCGTTTCCGGGGCCCGCGATGACGTCGACCGCCGGCACGCTCTCGGTTCCGTAGGCGAGCGCGCCGATGGCCTGCGCACCCCCGATGCGGTACACCTCGTCGACCCCGGCGACCGCGGCGGCACAAAGCGTGGCTGCGTCGACACGGCCGTCCGGCCCCGGCGGGACGCACAACGCGAGGCTCTTCACGCCGGCCACCCGGGCCGGGGCGGCGCACATGAGAACGGTCGAGGGGTACCGAGCTCGTCCGCCCGGCGCGTAGATGCCGGCCCGCTCGACCGGCCGGGTCAGGTGGCTGACGGTGATGCCACCCTCGACCAGATCGACCGGCAACGTGCCCTCTCGTGCGTGATAGGTCAGGATCCGGTCGTAGGCGACCTTGAGCGCCGACCTCAGGTCGGTTTCGGCGCCGGCGACCGCCTCGTCGATCTCCGAGGCGGCCACCCGCAGGCCCCCCGAAAGGTCGACCCGGTCGAACTCGGCGGTCCGGCGCACGACGGCCGCGTCGCCCTCGGCCTGCACCTCCGCCAGGATCCGGGCCACCGCGTCGTGGACGTCGGCGCCGGGCGCGTCGGGACGCGGCAGGACAGCGTCGAATGGCGGTTCCATCCCGCGTAGGTCCAGGACACGGAGGGGCATGAGGCCACAAGGCTACCGGCGGCCTTCACCGGGGCTTCTCCACAGGAGGGCGCCGGACGCTCGCCCACACCGGGCTCCCGATCGGCCATCATTCTGGGATGTCGACCGCCGCCGAGATCTCCTCGCTCTCCTCCACGCTCCAGGAGCTCCACGAGCGGGTCACCGCCATGGCCGAGGGCGCGCTGGCACGCGAGGACGAGGACATGGCGCACGAGCTCATCTCGGTGGAACGGTCGCTGGGCGCGGCGCTACGCCGTCTCCGACGGTTCGCGCAGGCCCGCGGCGTCTGAGCGCACTCCGCTCACACCACATAGAGCACGAGCTCGTGCCCGAGCAGCGAGGCCGCTGTCCGGAGCACCGCCTGGCGCTGGGCCACGACCGCGCAGTTCCGTCGCTCGGCCAGCTCCACGACCGAGACAGCCGCCAGGTCAGAGGTGTCGCAGCGCGCCGCGATCTCGCCGGAGCGGCGCGCCGCCTCGCCGGTGTAGGGCTCCACCTCGGTCCCGGCCAACAGCTCTCCGATGCGGTCGCTGCGCGCCTCCGCCCGGTAGCCCTCGGCTACCGCCACGGCCGGGATCACGGGGACGATCCCGTTGGAGAGGGCCGCTCGGTGCAGCGCCCACATCATGCGATCGCCCGCGCGCCGCCGCGTGCAGCGCGCCGAGTCCGTACGCGAGCCCCTCCCGACGGCCCGCGGTCACCGCCGCCGCACGCGCGAGGCGACACCGGACACGCCGGAGCGAAGGCGCGCCAACAAGGCCTCACCGGCCGCGAGCTCCTCCGCGCTGAGCGATCCCGTCTCGCCCTCCCACGCCGCGACGCCGCGCAGGCCCTGACGGACACGGAGCTGCTTTTCGGCCGCGGTCGACAGCCAGGCGCTGAAGGACACGCTGTCCTCCCGAGCCGCCTCCTCCACGGCGGCGGCCACCTCGTCGTCCAAGGAGACCGACCGCTTGGTGACCATCGTAACCGATGGTAGCACCTGGAGTAATACCAAAGTGCCTTCTCTGTCGGGGCGCGGGCCTGCAGAGCTGTGACCTGGAACGAACACACCAATGCCGGCCCGAAGGCCGGCATTGGGCGAGTCGGCCAGGAGGCGGATCCCAGCAGCGACTCTTTGGAACCAGGTGGCGGGAACCGGTTCCAAAGAGGCATGGTAGCCGAGGGGTTCTCGGAACGCATCCCGGGAAACGGGAATTGCGGGAAAAGGGGACAAAAGTCCCATCACGCATAGGCAGAGGGGCAGAAATCGGCCATGGAGCATCGGTTGCAGCGTGGTTTTCGGGCGAGGCATACCGCCCGTCCGTGGAGGATCATGCGCAGACTGAACGCGCCCCGCTCCGCGGCCGGGACCATGGAGTTCAACTCGAGCTCGACCTTGACCGCGTCGCTGCGCCGTGCAGGCGGGAGGCGGTCGGTCAACCCGAGCCGCGCGCTCGAGTCGCAGGACGTGCGTGTCGACGGGCAAGCCGGGCAGGCCGAAGGCGACGCTGCGCACGACGTTGCCAGTCTTGCGCCCCACCCCGGGGATCGTGACCAGATCCGAAAGGTCTTCTGGTACGTGGCCGTCGAATCGCTCCGCCACCGCGGTGGCCATACCGATCAGGCTCTTGGTCTTGGATCGGAAGAAGCCGGTCGTGCGCACGAGCTCCTCGACGTCCTCGGGGTTGGCCGCCGCCAGGTCCGCCGGCTCTGGGTAGGCGGCGAACAACGCCGGGGTCACCATGTTCACGCGGACGTCCGTGGACTGCGCCGACAGGATGGTGGCCGCCAGCAGCTGGAAGGGGTTCTCGAAGTCGAGAGCACACAGCTCCTTGGCCGTCCCGGGATAGAGCTCCGCCAGACGCGTCGTGGCGAGCCGGGCCCGGCCGCCAGGTGTCCTGGGCTTCGCCACCGGCTCAACGTACCGGGTTACTTTGGCCGACGTGGACGTCGCGGCGCTGACCGAGCTCGACGCCGCGCGCCGCGACGGCCTCGCCGCGCTCGGTGGCGCGGGCCGAGGCGGCCGACGGGCACCCTCCCCTGCCCGAACCACAGCGCCTCGCGGTGACGCGCGCCGGCGAGGCGGGCCACGGCGTCCGGGTCGTGCTGGCCGAGCACGACGGGACGCTGTGGGGGTGTGCGCTGCTCACCCCAGCCCGCGATCGCTCGTGGATGCTCCACCTCGTCACCGATCCGGGCGAAATCGATCGCGCCGCCCTCGCCTCACAACTCGTCGATGCGGCGGTCGCGATGGTGACCGGAGGCGGGGGCGGGGGCGGCGGGGACGCTCCACCTCTGGGCGATGCGGGCCGGCGCGGGCGACGATGACCTCGCCCGCCGCCACGGTTTCGCGGCCGAGCGCGACCTGCTGCAGATGCGAGTGCCGCTGCCCCTCGCAGACGAAGTCGAAGCCGCGACGCGTCCCCTGGTCACCCGCCCCTTCGAGCCCGGGCGCGACGACGAGTCGTGGCTCGCAATCAACAACCGCGCCTTCGCCGGCCATCCCGAACAGGGATCGTGGACGCCGTCGCAACTGCACGAGCGCCTGGCCGCCGACTGGGTCGACCTCCGGGGCTTCCTGGTCGCGGACGACCCGGACGGCGGCGGCCTCGTCGGGTCGTGCTGGACCAAGATCCACCGCGACCACACGCCCGTGCTCGGCGAGATCTACGTCATCTCCGTCGACCCCGCCCACCACGGCGGCGGACTCGGGCGGGCGCTGACCGTGGCCGGGCTGGACTACATGGCCGGGCGAGGCGTCCGGGTGGGCATGCTCTACACCGACGCCTCCAACGAAGCCGCCGTCGCGCTCTACCGCGCGCTCGGCTTCACCGTCGACCACATCGACCGGTCGTACCGGCGCGACGTGCCGGCCAGCCGCGCCGTCAGCTGACACCCGTCCCGATGGCGCGGCCCACGCCGAAGGTCACGGCGGCGGCGATCGCCGTCACCGCGAGCTGGCGCAGGGCGGAAGGGAGGACAGGGCGCTCCGTGAAGCGGGCGAGGACCGCGCCGACGACGACCGCCGCCACCGCCCCGAGGACCACCGACGCCACGATAGCGGCGGTCCCCGAACCGATCAGCCACGGCAGCAGCGGAATGAATGCCCCCAGGGCGAACGTCACGAATGACGCGGCCGCCGCCTGCCAGGGCGAGCCGAGGGTCTTGGTGGAGATTCCCAGCTCCTCTCGGGCATGGGTCTCGAGGGCGAGCTCGGGATCCTGCATCACCTCGTTGACCATGTCGTCCGCCACGGTGGGGTCGATACCGCGGCGGACATACATGCTGCGGAGCTCGGCCGCTTCGCCCTTGGGGTGACGCTCCAGCGCGCGGCGCTCCACCTCGAGCTCGCGCTCCATCAGCTCTCGCTGGGCGGTCATGGACAGGTACTCCCCGGCCGCCATGGAGAAGGAGCCCGCGATCAGCCCTGCCACGCCGGCCAACCGCACGATCGTCCCGCCGGGGTTGGCGCCCGCCATCCCCAACACGAGGGACACGTTCGTGACCAGGCCGTCGCTGATGCCGAACACCGCGGCCCGCGCCCCGCCGCCACCGATGTCGCGGTGGTGGTGCGGGGGGAAACCGTCGTGCCCGTGGGCGACCGTCACACTGGGTCAGCGTAGTGAGCCGTCCCCGCGCGGGTAGCGTGCCATGCCGGAACGAAGTCTGACCAGCAAGGAGCGAGGAACGCACATGAGCACCATCGTCGACGGCGTCGACGCCTTCCACGAGCTCGCCGGCAAGGAGCTCGGCCACACCGCGTGGCAGACGGTGACCCAGGAACGGGTGGACCTCTTCGCGGACGCGACCGACGACCACCAATGGATCCATGTCGATCCCGAGCGGGCTACGCAGGGTCCCTTCGGTGTCGCCATCGCCCACGGGTACCTCACGCTGTCGCTGGCACCCGTCCTGCTGAACAAGGTCATCCGAGTCGACAACATGAAATTCGGTGTGAACTACGGCTGCAACAAGGTCCGGTTCCCGTCGCCGGTGCCGGTGGGCTCGGAGCTGCGCATGGGCGCGACCGTCGCCGGCGTCGAAGACGTCGAGGGCGGCGTGCAGGTCACCTACGATCTCGTCATGGAGGTCCGGGACGCTGCCGAAGCCGGCGTGCGTCGCGGAGGTGGTCTACCGCTACTACCGCTGAGCTGCCCCGTGGCGCGGCCGGGACCAGAGGAGCCCGGACCCTGGGCGGCCCCGTCCCCGCTGGCGCCCCTCCCGACGGGCGACGAGAAGACCGCCCGCGTGCGCGCCATGTTCGACACGATCGCGCCCCGCTACGACCTGGTGAACCGGGTCATGACGTTCGGTCTCGACCGAAGCTGGCGCCGGCGCACGGTGGCGGCGCTCGCCCTGCCGCCCGGTGCCCTCGTGCTCGATCTCGCTTGCGGGACCGGCGAACTCTCGCGCCTCGGCGCACGCTGCGCCTACCGCATGGTGGGCGCCGACCTCAGCGCCGGCATGCTCGCGGCCAACGACCGAGTCGCACCCGTCGTCGAGGCGGACGGGTGCCAGCTCCCGTTTGCCGCGGGGACGTTCGACGGGCTCGTGTGCGGCTACGCGCTGCGCAACTTCAGCGACCTGGCGGGCACGCTGGCCGAGGCTGCTCGCGTCGTGCGCCCCGGCGGCCGCGTGGCCGTGCTGGAGGTCGACGCTCCGGCCTCCCGCGTGATGCGGGCCGGCTACGACGTGTGGTTCACCCGCGCCGTGCCCGTGCTGGGCGGCCTCCTCTCCGATCGCGACGCCTACGCCTACCTGCCGCGCTCGGTGGACTATCTGCCTCCGACGGCGGTGCTGCGGCGCCTGCTCCTCGGGGCCGGCTTCTCCGGCGTCGGCATCCGCCCCCTGGCCGGCGGGGTCAGCCAGCTGCTCGTGGGGACCCGGGCGGGCGAGCCGTGACCGCCGACTTCGAGGCTGCGCCGGGGCTGCACGCCCGGACCGTCCCGCTCGACTACGGGCCCGACGCCCTGCAGTTCGACGGGGGGCCGACCGTGCTCTTCGACCGCCCCGGCCTCACCCTGGTCGGGTGGGGGACGGCTCTGCTCGTCAAGGCGGCGGAGGCCCCCTCCGTGCTGGCCGCGATCCCCTGCGAGGATCCCGTGCGGCTGCCCGGCTCGGGGGTGCTCGCCCTCGGCGCGCTCCCCTTCACCGACGACAGGGCCGGGACCCTCGTCGTCCCCCGCTTTACCATGGGCATCGCCCGCGACCCGGACGGCGACACCCGCCGCTGGGCCACCGCGGTCGGCCCCGCGGGCGAATTGCTCCCGGAGACCGACGAGCTGTTCGACGCGGTCATCTGGCAGTACGGCACCACCCCCGACGGCGGCGACAGCGCGCCCGTCCCCGCGGTGGTGGAGGTCTCCTCCGCGCCGCCCTCCGACGCCTACCGAGCCGTGGTCGGCCGCGCGGTGGCCGGCATGGAAGAGCCGGGCGCGGCGCTCCGCAAGGTCGTGCTGTCGCGGCCCGTCGCGCTCCGGCTCGACGCCCCGCTCCCCCTCGCCCCTGTGCTGCGGCGCCTGCGTACCGGGGAGCCCACCTGCACCGTCTTCTCCGTGCCCCTGCCGGACGGGATCTTCTTCGGCGCCAGCCCCGAACTCCTCGTGGCGCGACACGGCCCGGCCGTCTCATGCCTCCCGCTTGCCGGCACCGTGGCGCGGGGCGACACGGCCCGGGCCGACGCCGACGCGGAGGGGCGGCTGGTCGGCTCCGCCAAGGACCGGGCCGAGCATCGCTACGTCGTCGAGGCCATCGCCGAGTCGCTCCGCCCGCTCTGCGCGGAGCTGACGGTGCCGGCGGAGCCGTCCCTCGTGGCGTTCCGCTCGGTGGCACACCTGGGCACCCGGATCTCGGGCCGCTTGTCTGCGCCGGTCCCGGTCCTCGAGCTGGTCGACCTCCTGCACCCCACCCCGGCCGTCGGCGGCACACCACGAGACGAGGCGCTCAAGGCCATTGCCGACGGGGAGCCCGACGAGCGGGGGTACTGGGCCGGACCGGTGGGGTGGACCGACGCAACCGGAGACGGCGAGTGGATGATCGGCATCCGCAGCGCGCGTCTCGACGCCGACGGGACGACCCTGACGCTGCGGGCCGGCTCGGGCATCGTGGCCGGCTCCGACCCCGGCGCCGAGGCGGACGAGACGAACGTCAAACTGGCAGCGGTGCTCGACGCGGTGGTCCCGGGCGCGTCAGCGCAGCTGCGCTGACGGCGAGAGCGGCGCCGGGGTGGTGGGGGCGGCCTCGGCCCGGACCCTCGCCGCGACCTGCGCCGCCGCCAGCGGGATCCGCACGGTGATGATGGCCCCGCGGCCCGGCGTGGACTCCACCTCGGCCGTTCCGTGCAGGGCCTCGGCGATGGCGCGCACGATGGCCAGCCCCAGGCCGGTGCCGGCGCCCGAGCGCGACTTGTCGCCCTGGTAGAAGCGGTCGAAGACGCGGGCCACCTCGTCCGGCGGAATGCCGGGACCGTCGTCCGCGACCCGGATGTGCCCCATGCCCCCCTCCGCACTCGTCGACACCCGCACGTGCGTCCCGTCCGGCGTATGGGCCAGCGCGTTGCGCACGAGGTTGTGCGCGACCTGGGCGAGGCGCTCGCCGTCGCCCACGACGACGACCGGGCCGCCCGGTTCAAGCGTCAGGTGGTGGCCGTGCGGCACCGCATCGGAGTCGTCCACCGCGTCGGCGCAGACGCGCTGCAGGTCGACCGCCTCGGCCTTGAGGGGCCGGCCCTGGTCGAGCTCAGCCAGGAGCAGGAGGTCTTCGACCAACCCGCCCATGCGCGACGCCTCCTCCTCTATCCTCTTGAGCGCGCGCCGGGTACTCGCCTCGTCAGAGAACCCGCCACGGCCGAGCAGCTCGGCATACCCACGGATTGAAGTGAGCGGCGTGCGTAGCTCGTGCGAGGCGTCCGCCACGAACTGGCGCAGCCGGTCCTCGGAATCGGACTTCTCCGCGAAGGCCGTTTCGATCTGGGTCAGCATCTCGTTGAGCGCCACCCCCAGCCGCCCGATCTCGGTCCCCGGCCGGGCCTCGGGCACCCGGCGCGTCAGGTCGCCCGACGCGATGGCGTCTGCTGTGCCCGCCATCTGGCGCAGCGGGCGCAGCCCACGCCGTACCACCATCATCACGAGCACGCCCATGGCCACCAGGATGGCGAGGCTGGCCAGAAGCTCCACTTTCCGCAGCGAGTTGAGGGTGTCGTTCGTCGGGTTGAGCGACAACGCCGTGACGAGGGTGCCCTGGGGCACCGTCACGGCCACCGCCCGGTAGCGACCACCCGAGTCACCCGTGCTGCCCAGGGTCACCGAGTTCGGGTCCGGATGGAACGTGCCGGAGAAGCGACCGGTGTGACGGCGGTAGAGGTCGGGCACGTGCTGTACCGGCATGGTGCGGGCGAGCGCTGGCGCGGGGTCGGGCCGCGACGGCGAGCCCGAGGGTCGCGAAAGGATCATGTGGCCGTGAGGGTCGAGCAGGACGAGGTACACGTTCGTCCCCACACGGTGTGAGAGCTCGTTCCTGGTGACGGGCTCGTGCCGGAAGCCGGCAATCTGTAGGTAGTTGAAGGCCAGCGCCTCCTGCTGGTCGAGGGTGTCGTCGGCCTGTCCGTACAGGTACGAGTGCACCGAGGCGTAGGTCACCACGTCGGCGACCGCCAGGCCGACGACCAACAGCAACGCCACGAGCGCGACGAGCCGCCGTTGCAGGCTCACCTCGTCATCCTTCCCGGGGGAGGCGCAGCGTGTAGCCGACCCGCCGGATCGTGTGGATCAGCGCCGGGTCGCTGATGTCCACCTTCTTGCGCAGGTAGCTGATGTAGGTCTCGACGATGTTGGGGTCGCCGTGGAATTCGAAGCCCCAGACGTTGTCCAGCAGCTCGGACTTGGAGATCACGCGCCGAGCGTTTTCCAAGAGGTAGTGCAGCAGATTGAACTCGGTAGCCGTGAGCTCAATGGGGTGCTCGGCGCGCCATACCTCGTGTGTGTCGATGTTCATGGTGAGGTCGGCGAACTGGAGGATGGACGTGTCGGCCGCTGCCACCTCCCCGGCACGACGCAGAATGGCACCGACGCGCGCCATCAACTCCTCAATGCTGAACGGCTTGGTCACGTAGTCGTCGCCCATGCTGAGGCCCTCGACCTTGTCCTCGACGGTGTCGCGGGCCGTGAGGAACACGATCGGCACTTGCTCGCCCTGGTTGCGCAACCGCTTGCAGACTTCCGTCCCGTCGAAGTCCGGGAGCATGACGTCGAGCATCACCAGGTGGGGCCGGAAGGTGCGCACTTGGTCCAACGCCTCGGCGCCCGTCGCGGCCACACCGACCTCGTACCCCTCGAACGAGAGGGCCGCCGACAGCAGCTCCGCGATATTGGGTTCGTCGTCGACGACGAGGATCCGGGCCGGCGGCATCTCGACCGTCACGACACCGACGCCACCGTTCACGCCGACCCGACCGGGTCCTCTTCGGCCGACTCGGGTAGCCCGTTGCCGGCCGCGGCCACGCCGACAGGGTTGCCGCCGACGCCGCCCGTGCCGCCGGTACCGCCCCCCCGTCGGCCCCCGGGTTTCAGCGCACGGGCCAGGCGCCCCAAGGCCCACCAGGTGACGAGGGCCAGCGCCTCCACCACGATGAACGAGGACATCTTCGACTCCCCGGCCTCACGGTCGACGAAGCTGATCGGCACCTCGGTGATCCGCGCGCCGTGCTGCTTAGACCGGTACGTCATCTCTATCTGGAACCCGTACCCCTCGGCCCGGATCCGCTCGAGGTCGAACCGGCGCAAGATGTCCGCCGAGTAGCAGCGGTAGCCCGCCGTCGAGTCGGCGACGCCGAGTCCCAGCATCGCCGACGCGTAGATGTTGCCGCCCCGCGACAACAGGTGCCGGTGCCAGGCCCAGTTCGGGATCGATCCGCCCTCGACGTAGCGCGAGCCGATAGAGACGTCGTAGCCCTGGGCGACGGGCCCCACGACGGAGGGCAGCGCGGCCGGGTCGTGGGAGAAGTCGGCGTCGATCTCCACGAACGCGTCATACCCGCGCTCGAGCCCCCAGGCGAACCCGGCCCGGTAGGCGCTCCCGAGCCCCGACTTGGAGGCGCGCTCCAGGAGGTAGACCCCGTCGCGCCCCGCCGCCACCTTTCTCACGAGTTCCGCCGTCCCGTCCGGGCTGCCGTCGTCGACCACGAGCACGCCCGCCTCGGGCAGGCATTCGCGGATCCGCTGCAGCATGCGCTCGATGTTCTCCGACTCGTTGTACGTCGGGATCACCACCAGTGGCCGCATGCCGCGCATTCTATTGGAGGCTGCCGCCTCAGCCCGGCCGCCCCGGCCGCCCCGGCCAGGGTCTTTTCAGCCGCTCGAGCTCTCGACCAGCTCTTCGGGCGCGCCCGCGGCGTGGGGCCCGCGGCGCAACTCGCGCACGATCACCTGTACGGCGCCGCCGACCGGGATGCCGATCAGCGCGCCCACGAAGGCGCCGAGGCCGCCGGCGATCCGCCCGCCCAGGGACGCGGCGACGAGCACGGCGAGGAGGACCCAGAACGGGTTGAGCCGCACCGTCCTGCTCATGATGATCGGGTTGAGCGCGTGATTCTCAATCTGCTGGTAGACGAGGAACACGACCAGCATCACGATCCCGGCCGGCACGGAGTGGATGGCCGCGATGATGACGACGGGCACCCCGGCCAGGAGACCGCCGACGAGGGGCAGCAGGTCGACCAGGGCAACGAAGACGGCAAGGAGTAGGGCGAAGGGAACCCCCAGAATGGTCAACGTGATTCCCACGATGATGCCCGCGATGACCGAGGTCAGGAAATTGCCCAGCATGTAGCCGGTGACGGAGGTGATGGTCTCGTCGACGACGCGGCCGATCCGCTCGGCCGTGGCCGGCCCGAACATGCCGAGGAAGCCCCGCCACAGGCGAGGCGCCTCGAGCATCGTGAAGAACGTGAGGATGGCGATGGTGGTGAGAGCCACGAGTGTCGACACGGCGGCGGCGCCCACCGAGAGGGCGGTCGCCGGCTTGAGGACCCTGGTCAGCTGGGACGTGAGCTTCGACGAGCTTTCGGAGAGGTACTTCTGCAGATGGAATTGGTAGACGAGGCGGCCGAGCGGGCCGTGGCCCTTCTTCGCCTGCCGCACGATCGCCGGGATCTGCTTGCCGAAGTGCGTCGCGGCCGTGATCAGCGGTTCCGTGAACAGGTACAGCAGGCCGATGAAGATCAGCGAGCCGACCAGCCACACCGCCAGCGTCGCGCCGCCATGGGACAGCCCCCGGCGGTGGAGGAATCGTGTGGCAGGCGTCAAGAGAAGCGTGATGAAGAACGCGATCACCAAGTAGACGACGATCGTGCGCAGGGACCACAGGCCGATGATCAATGCCGCGTTGAGGTCGAGGAGCCCGATGACCACCGATGCAGACACCACGATCGTGCCGAGGGGGATGCCCCGTCGGCTGGCGCTCCCGCTGAGCCGCGACCGCCAGGTGTCGGGAACCTCGTCGGCCATGGGACCCCAGCTTGGCAGGTGGGACCACTGGAAAGGCGCTTTATCGGGGCGAGGACGTGACAGCATGAGACTGATGGACCAGGCCGAGCAGGGGGACGCCGAGGAGCTCCCTCCGGCAATCCCGCCCCCCACCCTGCCTACGCCGCCGTCAGCGGCCGCCTCGTCCGCGCCGCCTGGTCCCTCGACGGAGGAGCTCGTCGAACCGCTGCTCCCGGTGGAGCCGCCACCATCCCCGGCGCGCCCGAAACGGCAGTGGGTGCCGCGCAACGTGAAGATCACGCTGATGGTGCTGTTCCTCTTCTTCGTGGGGGAGTACATCCTCCTGCCCGAGCTGGCGAGCGCCCGCAAGGAGTTCCATCAGCTCAGCCACCTCAACTTCCTGTGGCTGATCCTCGGCGCCTTGCTCGAGGTCGGCGCGTTGGTCGCGTACGCGGAGCTGACGCACACCGTGCTGTCGCCGGGCGCGCCGTCACGCGTCCGGATCTTCCGCATCAACATGTGGGCGCTGGCCATCAGCCACGTCCTCCCCGGTGGCACGGTCCCCGGCACGGCGGCCAGCTATCGCCTCCTGACCGAAACGGGAGAGGTCTCGGGCAGCACCGCCGCCTTCGGCCTCGCTACCCAGGGCATCGGTTCAGCGGTCGTCCTGAACCTCATCTTCTGGTTGGCCCTCCTGATCTCCATCCCGCTGCAGGGGTACAACCCGGCCTACGGGTTCGGCGCCATTCTGGGCGTTCTCCTGCTGGCGATCTTCGCCGGGGTCGTGTTCTTCCTCACCCGGGGTGAGAAGCAAGCCGGCGTCTTCCTGCGCAAGGTGGCCGACCGATTTCCCTTCGTGCGCGCCGAGACCATCACCGCGCTCGTACAGAAGGTCGCCGACCGGATGAAGATCCTCTTCTCCTCGTCCGGCCTGCTCCGGCGGGCCGGCCTCTGGGCCGCCGCCAACTGGCTGCTGGACGCGGCCTCGCTCTGGGTCTTCCTGCTCGCCTTCGGCGCCACGGTCAACCCGGTCGACGTCCTGGTCGCCTACGGACTGGCCAACATCCTCGCCGTCATTCCCGTCACGCCCAGCGGTCTCGGGGTCGTGGAGCTGACCATCGTGGCCGTGCTGACCAGGTTCCACGTCCCCGGTGGGGTGGCGGCCGCGGGCGTGTTGAGTTGGCGCCTCGTGAACTTCTGGCTCCCGATCCCCTTTGGGGGGGCGTCGTACCTGTCGCTGCGGCTGGGGAGGCCCCGGGCCACCGCCCGGCCCAAGGCCATCACGTCCTGACCAGCCGCATTGCGGTGCACGCCAGCCGCCCCTCGGCGAGGGCACGCTGGGAGGCGGCCCAGCGCATCCGCCTGGAGCGCACCCGCCCCTCCACGCCCGACGGCGACGTGCGAGCCGAGCGCGCGCTCTACCGCGACGTCCGCCGGCGCGGGGTCGCGCTTCCGCTCCCCCTGACCCTCGACCGCCCGGCCACCTTCGCGTGGCGCACGGCCTTCATCGACCGGGAGGTGGCTGGCGCCGTGGGACGGGGCATCGACCAGGTCGTCCTCGTCGGTGCCGGCTACGACGGGCGTGCCCTTCGCTTCGCCGGCAGCACGCGTTGGTTCGAGGTGGACCACCCCGCCACGATGGACGACAAGCAGCGGCGCCTGGCGTTGCTCGGCCTCCCGCCTTCACCGGAGACCGTCTCCCATGTCCGGGTCGACCTCGTCACCGGCGGGCCTGGCGCCATCGGCGGCCTCGGCGACGCCCTCCAGGCTGCCGGGCATCGGGCGGAGACGCCGTCGCTCTTCGTGTGCGAAGGGGTGTTCCCGCATCTCACCCTCGACACCGTCGCCTCGCTGTGCCGGGCGCTCCGTACCCGAGCATCCGACGGATCAGTGCTGGCCTCGACGTTCCTGGTGAGGCCCGACACCCGCGCCGGTGGTGGGAGCGCCTCGGCCGGCGCGGCGCTCCGGTCCGCGGCGGACCTGCTGTTGGAGGTGGGCGGCGTGTCCGCGGCGGAGCGACCTCCAGCGGGGCGACCCCCAGAAGCTCATGGTGGTGACGGGCTGGCAGGTGTCCCGCACAGAGCCGACGGGCCGCGGGCGCCTGTCCCGGGGCGCCCATCTGCTCGCGTTGTCCGCCACGCCGGCGCCCTGACCGGCAGACGGCGCGACGGCGCCTGTTCAGGCCCGCGACGTCGCGATCCTGGGCCGCCCGCGCACCCGCCCTTCCGCCGGAGCGCCGCGCCACACCCGCACGGCCGCTCCCGCCAGCAGCAAAATGAACAGCAGCGCGTAGGAGTCCGCCAGGGGAATGAGCCATCCCCGCCCGGCGAAGACGATGCCTGGCCCGTGGGGTGCCCACCATGGCGGTGCGGCCCAGAAGACCACGGCGGCGGCGAGCGCCCACCACTCGCCGTAGCGGGGGCGGTCCTCGGCCAGGGCGAGCCAGGCGATCAACAGCACGACCCAGATGAAGTGGTGCGACCACGACACCGGGTTGGCCAACGACTCGGCCGCCTCTACGACGAGCAAGCCGAGCACGGGCGACGAACGGCGGAAGGCGATCGCGGCCAGGACCACCCCGAACCCTGCCACCGTCGCCACGATCAGGAAGGTGGTCGGCGTCGTCACCGTACGGCCGGCAATGCGCTCGAACACGCCGATGAGGCCCTGGTTGCCGATCCACGAGAGCATGCCCGCGCGTTGCGGGTCGCGGATGTCATGGGTCCAGAAGGCCCACGAGCTCGCCGGCGCCAGCACGTAGGCGGCCACGCCCGCCCCCAGGAACGTCGCCAGCGCCCGCAGGCCGGCCCGACCCTGCCGCGTGAGGAACAGGTACGGGATGAGGATCAGCGGCGTGATCTTTATGGCCGCGGCCAACCCGACCAACATGCCGCGGGGGAGCGGCAGGTCCAGCGTCATGTCTGCGACGACCATCAGCGTCAGCAGGATGTTGACCTGTCCGAGCAGGAAGGTCTGGCGCACGGGGTCGAGCAGGATGACCGGCACGAGGAGCACCAGCGCCCACCACAGCACCGTCCGCCGTTCCAGCGTCCGGCACACTGCCCTGAGGCACGCGACCACGAGCAAGAACACGGCGGCGAGGTTCAGCCAGGAGAACGCCACCTGGCACAGCCGTGTCGGCAGATGGGCGAAAGGGGCGAACAGGAGCGCCGAGAAGGGCGGGTAGGTGAAGCCGAGGTGCGTGGCCGGGTACGTCACGCTGAAGAGGTCACCCGACCGTGCGTGGGCACCGCCGAGCAGGTAGGTCGCGAGATCGATCTGGGTGTGCGCGAAGGCGAGAACCGTCACGCCGACAAATGCGGCGGCGGCTGACGCAATTGGCCAGCCCCAGCCGCGGGGGATGCGATCGCGCGCATCGGCCCGGGAAGGGAAGCAGCGGCCACGCCGCGGATCGTACCGGCGCGTGACGCCCCAGGTGACGCTTTCCGGCCCGGTGGCCGAAGACTGGTGCTAGCCGGAGGTCCTGGTGTCGTCGCCGTCCCCGACCCGGATCTCCGAGTCCAGTCGGCGTCGCGCCCGCTCACGCGCCAGTTCCTTGAGCCGTTCCTGCGAGCTCACGCCATGGACGTTGCGCACCCGGCGCCAGCGCCGGTCCGACCCGAGCTCCCAGGCGTTGGTCTCGTCGGCGAAGACGAGGTCGAGCACCTCGAAGAGGCGCGCCTGCAACTCGGGGTCGTGCACCGGCACGACCACCTCGACGCGCCGGTCGAGGTTGCGGCCCATGAGGTCGGCCGAGCCGATGTAGAGCTTCAAGGGAGGGCCCGGTCCGGCTGCGGGGTCCGCCGGCGCGCCCCCGAAGCGATAGATCCTCGAATGTTCCAGGAAGCTGCCCACGATGGAGCGCACCCGGATGCGCTCGGACAGTTCGGGGATGCCCGGTCGGAGACGACACAGGCCGCGCACGGCCAGATCGATCTCCACGCCCGCACCCGAGGCTCGGTACAGCGCGTCGATCATGGCGGCGTCGGTCAGCCCGTTGAGCTTCATCACGATGCGGCCCTGCGGCCCTGCCTCCGTCTGCTCCTCGATCATCGCCGTGATCCGCTTCCGGACCGTGACCGGCGACACGAGGATCTGGCGGTAGTCGGCGTGGCGCGAGAACCCGGTCAGGTAGTTGAAGAGCTCCCCGACGTCAGCGCCGATCTCGGGGTCCGCAGTGAGCAGGCCGATGTCCTCGTAGATGCGCGCCGTCCGGGAGTTGTAGTTGCCCGTCCCGACGTGGCAATAGGTGCGAACGCCGTCGTCCTCCTTGCGCAATACCAGCGCCGTCTTCGAGTGCGTCTTCAGCCCGACGATCCCGTACACGACGTGGACGCCCACCTCTTCGAGCGCACGGGCCCACCCGATGTTCGCCTCCTCGTCGAAGCGCGCCTTCAGCTCCACGATGGCGGCCACTTGCTTCCCGTTCTCCGCGGCCTGAATGAGCGCCTGCACGATGGGGCTGTCACCGCCGGTGCGGTAGAGCGTCTGCTTTATCCCGAGCACGGCAGGGTCCTCCGCGGCCTGGGCCACGAACGCCTCGACCGAGGTGGCGAAGGAGTCATAGGGGTGGTGCACCAGCAGATCGCGCTCGTGCAACAACGCGAAGAACTCGGCCGGCTCGTGCGCGACGAGCGCCAGGCGCGGCGGCGTCATGGGTGTCCAGGTCTCGCCGTGCAGGTCGGGCCGGTCGAGCGCGTAGACGCCCCACAGCCCACTCAGGTCGAGCGGCGCCTCCACCCGGAAGACGCCCTCGCGGCCCACCTCGAGCTCGCCGGCCAGCAGGTCGACGAGCTCCTGGTCCATGTCGGTCCCGACCTCGAGCCGGAGGGCCTTGCCGAAACGACGGCGACGCAGCTCCATCTCAATGGCCACGAGCAGGTCGTCGGCCTCGTCCTCCTCCAGGGCCAGGTCGGCATTGCGGGTGACCCGGAAGGCGTGGTGCTGGCCGATGGTCATGCCCGGGAAGAGCGAGTCGAGGTGCGCGGCGATGACCTGTTCCAGTGGCACGAAACGCTCGCCGTCGGGCATGACCACGAAGCGGGGCAGCGTCTGCGGGACCTTGACGCGTGGCGATCCGGCTGTCGCCCGACGAGGGGTCCTGGACGTCGACCACCAGGTTGAGCGAGAGGTTCGAGATGTAGGGGAAGGGGTGCCCCGGGTCGACCGCCAGCGGGGTGAGCACCGGATAGATCTGACGCTGGAACACGTCGACGAGATGCTCGCGGTCGTCGTCGTCGAGGGACGACCAGTCCGAGAGCCGGATGCCGGCTGCCCCTAACGCGGGGACGATGAGCTCGAGGAAGATGTGGTCCTCGCGGCGCACGAGCTCTTCGACCCGACTGCGGATCATGGTCAGCTGTTCCCCCGGGCGCAGCCCGTCGACCGAGCGCGTGCGCACGCCGACGGCGACCTGGTCCTCCAGCGCGGCGACCCTGATCTGGTAGAACTCGTCGAGCAGCTCGGAGAAGATGGCGAGGAACTTCGCCCGCTCCATGAGCGGCTGCCCGTCGTCCTCGGCCAGGTCGAGGAGCCGGGCGCCGAAGTCGAGCCTCGACTGCTCCCGGTTGGTGAAGCGCTGGTGCCCGAAGGCCTCTATCTGCTGGTAGGTCGGCGGTATCACCACGTTCGGTGCGGCGGTGGTCCCCCCGTTCCCCGTACCGCTGCCCGTCGCCGGCGTCCGAGCTGTCTCCGAGGGTGGTTGACGCTTGGGCTGGGTCTGGGTCATGTGACGCACGGGTGACACGCGAACCGGCGCGGGCCGTGGGCTCCATGTCACCCTCGATCCTACCCCCCGCCACTACGATGCGCCGGGTGCCGTCACGCGTTCGCCGCACGCCTTTTCCCAGGTACACGTTCGGGCCGAAGCCCAAGCGACGGACCGAATTGGGGTTGCTGCTGTTCGGGTCGGGCTTGATCGTCGCGTTGTACGTCATCGCGTCGCTCGCGGCAGAACTCACGGATACCGCCCGACCTCGGGCCGTTCCTCGGCATCATCCTCGGCCTGGCGCTGGCGGCACACATGGCCAACCGCTGGCTCGTGCCCGACGCCAACGCGGTCCTCCTCCCCCTCGCGGCGCTGTTGAACGGCATCGGGTACGTCGTGATCGCCCGCTGGAACCACTGGAACCCCGGAGAAGCGAGGAACCAGGCCCTCTGGACCGCCCTCGGGGTCGGCCTCTACGTCCTGACACTGCTCGTCGTGCGCTACTCGCGCGACCTGGAGCGGTACCGCTACCTCCTGCTCCTCTTCGGCGGCATCCTGCTCGTCGCTCCGCTGGGCTTCTCCCCCATCAACGGCGCCCGTCTGTGGGTGCACGCCGGGAGCATCCAATTCCAGCCGGTGGAGTTCTCGAAGATCCTGCTGTGCCTCTACTTCGCGTCGTACTTCGCCTCCCACAAAGAGCTGCTCGAGCATCCCGACGGCCCGCGTCGGCGACCGCCTCTTCCTCGACCCGCGCCCGCTGATCCCGATCCTCGTGGCGTGGGGAGCCGCCATGGCCGTCATCGGAGTCGAAGACGATGTTGGATTCGCCGCGCTCCTCTTCGTCCTGTTCATCGGCATGCTCTGGACCGCGACGGGACGGGCCGGATACCTGGTCCTGGGGCTGGTGCTCTTCGTCGTCGGTGCGTACATCGCGGCGCGCTACTTCGGCCAAGTGCACCTGCGTGTCAACGAGTGGCGCAACCCGTGGCCCACGGCGTCCAACCTCAACAGCGGCGGGTACCAGCTCGCCACGCCTGGTACAGCATGGGCAACGGCGGCGTCGGCGGGGCGGGGCTCGGCCTGGACATTTCACGGTGTCGTCCATATGGGCGGCATCCCCGAGGTCACGAGCGACATGATCTTCGCCGCCATCGCCAGCGAGATGGGCATGATCGGTGCCGTCGCGGTCGTGGTGGCGTTCGTCCTCCTGGTCGGGGCCGGCCTCCGGGTTGCGCAGACGGCGCGCTCGGACTTCTCCCGCCTCATGGCCACCGGCCTCACGCTCATCGTCGGGTTCCAGGCCTTCTTCATCATGGCCGGGGTGACCCGCCTGCTCCCTTTCACCGGGATCACCCTGCCCTTCGTCGCGTACGGGGGATCGTCGCTGCTCGCGAACTACATCCTCATCGCGCTGCTGCTGCGCATATCGGACGAGGGGGCGAAAGCGCAGAAAGCCATGCTCGCCGCGGGAGCGGCCGCCGGGCCGGGCGAACGCCCCATGGTGCCGGCGCGCTGAGTGCGGGCCCGCCGCGCCGATCCGCATTGCACCGACGCGGCGGACACCACTAGTTCGTGCTCAGCTGCTCGTTGCTCATCGGCAGCGCGCCTCCCTCCGCCGCTTCCTCCTCGGCCCGGCCGGGCAGCCCGCGTAGTGCGCCGATGACGCCCACGGCGACGATGGCGCCGGCGATCGGGCCGACGATGTAGACCCACCACCCGGTGAAGTCCCACGCCACGATGTCGGGGCCCAGGGTGCGGGCCGGGTTCATGGAGGCGCCGCTGATGGGGCTGGCGAAGAGGCCGAGCAGCGCGACGGTGCCGCCGACGGCCAGCGCTGCGTTGTGCCCGATGCTGCGGTAGCCCGTCGCGGTGTTGAGGATCACCGTGACCAGGATGGCGGTGAGGATGAACTCCATCACGAGCGAGCGCCACTCTCCGCCGGGCTTGGCGATCGGGTAATTGCCGCCGGCGGCCACGTGGGTGTACATCGCCTGCAGCACCAGGGCGGCGCAAACGGCGCCGGCGAACTGCACGGCGATGTAGGGAACGGCCCAGATCGCTTTGAACACCTTGCGGGCCGTGAACGCGATCGTCACCGCCGGGTTGATGTGCAGACCCGAGAGCGGGCCGACCGCGTAGATCATCGCCATCACCACCGCGCCGGGGGCGATCACGGCGGCGGTGCGGCTGATCGGGCTGTTGCCGACGTAGTGGTTGATGACACCGGAGCCGGCGGCGACCGTCACGAGGATGAAAGTCCCGATGAACTCCACGATGAGCCGGATGCTCAGGGGCCGGTGCTTGAGCGTGTCCTCGCTGAAGCGGATCATGAAGCGGTCGCCGATCATCGAGTCTCTGACCTGGTCCACCTCCTGGGTGGTGATGGGCTGCACGTGGCGTCCCGGTTCTGGTGTCATGGCGTGTTCCCTCCCTTGTGCTGCCGGTAGTGCTGGTCGGTCCCACTCCTAGGCCGGGGCGTGCCGGCCGTCAACGGGCGGCGGCGCTAGCCGACCGCGTCCGCCGCTCCGCCGCTCCGCGTCTCCGCCGGGCTGCGGTTTCGACCCCAGCGCCACCTCGTAGGACCAGACCTCGGAGGCCACCGACACGGGGCCGCCGTGCGGCGAGGGACGGTCCGCCCCGGCGTGGCCGTGCGCGAACGCCGGCGAGGCCACCCACTTCTGGAAGGACTGCTCGTCGCGCCAGCGGGTGACGACGAGCCACTGCCGCCGCTCGTCGGTCGGGCGCAGCAGTTCGAAGCCTTCGAACCCCTCCTGGTCGTCGACGGCGCCCGCACGGGCCGCGAAGCGGCGGGCCAGCTCGTCGCCTGCGTCCTCGGGGACGGTGATGGCGTTGATCTTGATGACGGTCGGTCTCTCACCATCAGCCATTCGATTCGTCCTTCCCGGTCGGAGTTCTCCGAGCTTAGGTGTCATCGGAAGCACCATTCGTGGGGCGCCGATGAGCCGATGAGAAGCCACGCCAGGTCAGCCGACACGCGTCTTCAGTCGCCCACACTCTTCCGTTCCACAAGGAGCACCGATGCACCCCGACTTGCGACGGGCCCTCGCCAAGGCCAGACATGAGGATCTCCTCCGTGGTCCTCAGAGCCGGCCGGTACGACTTCGACAGGAGGACCATCCACCACGGTTCGCACGACCGCGACGCCGAATTGGTCTTGCTCATTTTGGCAGGTGCACGCTTATTGCGTGCCAACGAGCGGCGTTGGAACTTGCTCCGGATTCGTCTGGATGACACGCATGACGCACACGGTCGAGTTCTTGACTCGCAGGGGTGTGAGCCAGTGTGAGCCAAGGCTCTCGCGCGATGATTGGTCGATGACCACGATCTACTACGACCACGATGCCGATCCTGAGGTGTTGGCCGCGCAGACGGTGGCTGTGGTCGGCTACGGCAACCAAGGCCGCTCCTGGGCGCTCAACCTCCGCGACAGCGGCTGCGAACCGGTGGTGTGCGTGCGGCGCGACGCCTCCCGAGAGCAGGCCGTCGCCGACGGTTTCTCTGTCCACGAGGTGGCAGAAGCCGGCCAGGCGGACGTGATCTGCATCCTGGTTCCCGACGACGTCGTGCCCCTGCTCGATGTGCGGCCCGGGCCGACCTCGTGCGTCATCGTGGCCAGTGGCTACACCCTGGCTTTCGGGCGGCTCGAACCTCCGGGGGACTCGGGGCTCGTGGCGCCGCGCATGCTGGGCCCAGAGGTACGCCGGTGCTACGAGGAAGGAGTCGGGTTCATCACCGCCGTCGGCGTGCACCACGACGCCACCGGTCATGCCCTCCAGAGGGTGCTGTCCGTGGCCCACGCCATCGGTGGTCTCAAGCAGGGCGCCATCGAACTGACGCCCGAAGCAGGAGGCCGTGCTGGACCTCGGGGTGGAACAAGCGCTGTCCCCAGCCCTCACCGCCGTGAACAACGCGTTCGTCCAGACCATGCTCGAGCACGGGATTCCCCTCGAGGCGATCGTCACCGAACTGGTGCTCTCCGGAGAAGTGGAGCGAACCTACCGGCTCCTTCGTGAGGTCGGCTACGCCGTCCAGTCGGAATTCCACTCGCCCGACCAGTCAGTACGGCCAGCTCACCCGGCGGGGGCGCTACGACCACCTCGACTTCCTGACGACCATGCGGTCTACGACTGCGGAGATCGAGAGCGGCCGCTTCGCCGACGAGTGGGACGCCGAGCGGGAGTCGGGCTACGCCACGCTCAGCCGGCTCAAAGAACAGCATGCCGGAGCCGCCGTCAGGGAGTTCGAAGCAGATCTTCGGCGAAGGCTCGGGCCGGGGGCGGTCGCTCAGCCGGCGTGAACGTCGTCACCGGGCTTTGGATGACCAGGGGGACGGCCTGCACGCCTTTCTCGGCGGCGAACCGAGAATCAGGTATTCCGCCGGCCGTTGAGGCGTCCCAGAATGCCCAGATGCGCAAGGCCGACGTATCCGGCCCACCCGTCAGTCAGCTCCCCGGCGTGAAGCTGTAGGCAGAAGTCGTGGAGCGACACGGTGACCGTCTCGCAGAACTCCTCCGAGTGGTCGAGGTCCGGCTCCGTGACCCTGCGACAGTCGACCGCGACAGCCGCCCACTTGCGACGACGAATGTTGGCACCCTGCCACGTGTGGCCGACCATTTCGACCTTCCCGGCGAACCCTGTCTCCTCTGCGAGCTCTCGGTTGACGGCCTGAAGAGGCGATTCACCTTCGTTCACCAGGCCGCCCGGAAGCTCGTTCAGTACGCAGCCCGGTCCGGGTCGGAATTGACGGGCGAGGATGACTTGCTCGTTCTCCGTGAGAGCCAACACCGCCACCGCGTCCCGAGCCGCCATGATGTCCCAGTCCACTTCTGCGCCGTCGGGCATGCGGTAGGTCTGCGTGACGACGGTGATCCAACCGGCGGGCCCGGGACGTTGACCGATCAGATGCCAAGACTGGGAATCAGACACTCTTCATCTCTCCGCGGCTGCGACCGCTCGATCATGGCGCTCCGTAACGCCGATTGAGGAACGGAGTGTCGCCTGTCGCGAGTGCAGAGGCGCGGCAGGGGGTAGGGGGTCTTCCATGGGCATAGAGCACGTACTGGCTGTCATACCGGTTTCCGACATCACGGTTTCCGCCGCATGGTACGAGCGCCTCTTCGAGAGGGAGCCGACCAACCGCCCGATGCCAAATCTTGTGGAGTGGCAACTGACCGACACCGGTTGGGTGCAGGTCTTCGTCGATGCTGCGCGTGCGGGTCGCTCGTTCTTCAACGTCGCCGTCTCCGATTTGGACGAACAGGTCAACGGACTTCGAGGACGAGGATTTGCGCCGTGTGGTATCCAACAGGCCACCAAGGGCGTACGCATCTCCACCGTCGAGGATCCCGACGGCAACACGATCAACCTCATCGGCGGGTTCCGCGTCGAGTACTGACACGTCGGGTCGATCACATTTGGACCAACGCGGCACTGCCTCGGCACCTGGCTCGAAGATGGTCAGGCACCGTGTCAGCCTGGTGCCGTCGCGGCTCCTCCCCCGGTGCCTCTCCGGATGGTGTCCATGCGGTCGGTGAGGTCGACAGATTCCGAACTGGCCGTCCGCTCCACACGGTCCGTCGCGTCCCTGGGTGCCCGGAGCTCCACGATCTGCGCCAGCCGTGGCTTGAGCCAGGTTCGCAGTTCGGCAAGCAACTGCGCCCCCCTCGATTGTGTCTCTGATGCCGGGCCGGTCAGGTCGATCGCGTCGCCGAGCGCGTCAGCCAGCACGCCGATGAGTGCCGATACCTCCGTCAGCTCTATCGGCGTCGATGCCACGCAGACCCCGTCCCGCCAATGGCTCAAGACGACCTTGTTCTGCTCGGGATGGCGCGTGATCCGCAGCGTGGCGCCGCGCCCCTCGCGAGTCCGGGATGCTCAAGCTTCGGGGCGCCACGACCACAGCCTTCGCCGAAGCCTCGACCGCTGTCAAGGGCCGTTGCAAATGGGCTGGTCGCGCGGTCCGCCATCGGACCCGCCCGAGGCTCAGCCGATCAGCGCGGCCAGGACGTCGCGGGTCCGCTCGAGCTGCGCCCGGGACACCCGCTCGTCCGGATGGTGGGCCAGGAGCGGGTCGCCCGGCCCGAAGTTGGCGGCCGGCACGCCGTGCTCCCAGAACGAGGCCACGTCGGTCCATCCCACCTTGGCCGTGGGCGGCGCGCCCGTCTTCTCCACCAGCCGCCAGCAGCGGGTGGTCGAGCGACGGCGGCGCGCCGTCGCCGCTGTCGATCAGCTCCCAGCCGTCGCCCGCCTCCGGCTCTCGAGCAGCCGGGTCGAGCAGATCGTGCAGCAAGGCCTCGGCCTCGGCCGCCCGACGGTCCGGCGCGAAGCGGTGGTTGAGCATGACGCCGCGCCCGGTCGGGCACGACGTTGCCCGCCACCCCGCCGTCGACTGACACCGACCTGCAGCTGCTCGGCGTAGGTGCAGCCGTCGAGCACGACCTCGCGCCCGGGCCACCCGACGACCCGCTGCGAGCACCGGCGCCAGCCGGTGGATGGCGTTGCGACCCGTGAACGGGCGCGCGGTGTGGGCGCGCACGCCGCGACAGCGTGACGCGCACCCGCAGCGTCCCCTGGCAGCCCGCCTCCACCAGGCCCCTCGTCGGCTCGCCCAGGACGGCGGCGTCCCCCTCCAGGAGGTCGGGGCGCTGCCTCCCACAGCTCGAGCAGGCCGCTGTCCGCACGGCCGATCTCCTCGCGGGCGTAGAAGCACCAGGTCACGTCGACAGTCGGGGTCGCCGCACGCGTCAGTCGCCAGGTCGAGCATGACGGCCAGGCCGCCCTTCATGTCGGACGCGCCCACGCCCCACAGCGATGTCGCCGTCGAGCCGGGGCACCTTCGTTGCCGTTGGGCGGCGACGGTGTCGAGATGGCCGGCCAGCACGAGACGCCGGGCCCGGCCCGAGCTCGGTGCGGGCGACGACGTTGTCGCCGACCCGGTCACCTCCAGCCAGGGGCAACGCGTCGAGTGCCGTCTCCACCAGGTCGGCCAGCGCCCCCTCGTGCCGGCTCGAGCGAGGGGACGGCCATCAGGTCCCGGCGTGGCCGCGAGGAGGTCGCCCATCGGCTCAGGTGCTGGCGCCGTGGTCCCGCAGGACCTCGTTCAGCTGCGCCTTGTCGTGGCGCTCCCCCTCGCCCAGCCGCTTGATGACGAGCACGCACGGCACGAAGAACTCGCCACCCGGGTACTCGCGCCGCCGGCTGGCCCGGACGGCGACGCACCACGGCGGCACGACGCCGCGTGAGAGCTCCTCGCCGGTCTCCGCGTCGATCACCGGGATGGACGGGTCGAGAAAGCTCCCGGCGCCGAGCACCGCGCCCCTGCCGATGCGGGCGCCGCCGGTGACCATGCAGCGGCTCCCGACGAACGCGTCGTCCTCCACGACCACCGGGACGGCGTTGGGCGGTTCGAGCACGCCGCCGATGCCCACGCCGCCGGCCAGGTGCACCCGCTCGCCGATCTGGGCGCACGACGCCGACCGTGGCCCAGGTGTCGACCATGGATCCGTCGCCCACCCAGGCGCCGATGTTGACGTAGGACGGCATCAGCACGACGCCGCGGCCGAGGTACGAGCCCCAGCGGGCCGAGGCGCCGGGCAGGGCGCGCACGCCCGCCTCGGCGAAGCCGTGCTTGAGCGGCAGCTTGTCGGCGAACTCGAACGGGCCCGACCTCCATCGTCTCCATGCCGCGCAGCGGAGAAGCAGCAGGAGGATCGACTTCTTCAGCCACTCGTGCACCACCACCTCGTCGGTCGTCGGGGTCGACCTCGGCCACCCGGGCCTCGCCCGTGTCGAGGAGCTCGATGGCCTCCTCCACCAGCGTCGCCGCGTCGCCGTGTCGCCGGTGTCAGCTCCGCCCGGCGCTCCCACAGCTCTTCGATGCTCGCCTGCAGATCAGCCATGCCGCACCCTAGCGAGGCGCTCCCCCACCAGCGCCAGCCGCTCCATCGGCTGGACGACGGCCACCCGCACGTGTCCGGCGCCCCCCTCGCCGTAGAGGTCGCCCGGGCTCACCAGCAGGCCGCCGTCCGTGGCCAGCGCCTCGGCCATGGCCCAGGCGTCGGGCCAGCGCTCGGCCGGCACCGGCACCCACAGGTAGAAGCCGCCCTCGGGCAGGTCGCACCGGGCAGCCGGACGTCGCCGAGGACTCCGGCCAGGAACGCGAGCCGCTCGCGGTAGCGGGCCCGCTGCTCCTCCACGTGGTCGTCGTCGGCCAGGGCCGCCACGCCGGCCGCCTGGGCCGGGCCCGGGCACCATCAGCCCGGCGTGCTGGCGCACGGCGCGCAGGAACTCGACCAGCTCGGGGTCGCCGGCGAAGAAGCCGACCCGCACGCCGGCCAGGTTGGAGCGCTTGGACAGCGAGTGCACGGCCACCACGCCGTCGGAGCCGTGCTGGAGCACCGAACGGGGCGGACCGTCCCACGTGAACTCGGCGTAGCACTCGTCGGAGAACACCGGGACGCCGTGCGCCCGCCCCCACGCCGCCTCCGCCCCGAGGTCGCCGAGCCCCCCGGTCGGGTTCGACGGCGAGTTCGACCACAGCAGCAGGGCCCGGTGCGGCGTCGGCCGGCGTCGATGGCGCCGAGGTCGAGCCCGCCGGCGCCCGGCGGGCAGCCGGGACCGGGACCGCCCGGCAGCCGGCCAGCTCGGCGCCCATGGCGTAGGTGGGGTACGACACCGCCGGGTACAGCACCGTGTCCCGGTCGGGCGTCGCGCAGCCGGAGCAGATGCGGCACCGACGCCACGAACTCCTTGGTCCCGACGCAGGCCGCCACGCGGCCGGGATCGACCGCCGAGGCCGAAGCGGCGCGCCAGCCAGGCGGCGGCCGCCTCGCGGCAGTGCCGGGCTCCCGGCCGACGCGGGATACCCGCGCTCGCTGCCCGACGACGCCAGCGCCTCGATCGACGCCGGGAAGCGGCGGGTCGCACGGCGTCCCGATGGAGCAGTCGACCATGCCGCCCGGCAGGCCTCGGCCACCTCGGCCAGGCCGCCAGCCGGTCGTAGGGGTAGGGCGGCAGCCGGAAGCGTCACGGCGCCGCCACGAACTCGGCGAAGCGCGCCCGGCCCGACGTCGTCGAGCACGACCTGGAGCGTGGCCGCCCCCTCGCCGTCGCTCTGGCCGACGACCTCGCCCTCGCGGTGGACGGCGGCCAGCACGTCGCCCCGGGCCCAGGGCACGACGAGCTGCGACCACCCGGTCCGATCCGCGCAGGCGGTCGCCGACCACGCGGAGCAGCTCGTCGACCCCCTCGCCGGTCCGGGCCGAGATGAGCACCGCGCCCTCGATGGCGTGCGCCAGCGCCTTCGCCTCCTCCGGCGCGCGGTCGGCCTTGTTCACCACCACCAGCTCGGGCACGTCCGCGGCGCCGATCTCCGCCAGCACCTCGCGCACGGCCGCCATCTGCCCCTCGGCGTCGGCGGCCGTGCCGTCGACGACGTGCAGCACCAGGTCGGCCAGGCGCACCGAGTCCAGCGTCGAGCGGAAGGCCTCGACCAGCTCGTGCGGCAGCTTGCGGACGAAGCCGACGGTGTCGGTGACCAGCACCGTCTCGCCACCGGGCAGCGACGAGCTGGCGGGTGCGGGGGTCGAGCGTGACGAAGAGCCGGTTCTCGGCCGGGACGCCGGCATCGGTCAGGCGGTTGAGCAGCGTCGACTTGCCGGCGTTGGTGTACCCGACGAGCGCGAGCTCGCGGTGGCGGCCCCGGGCGCGGCTGCGGCGCTGCAGCGTCCGGGTGCGCTCCACCTCGCGCAGGTCCGCCTCCAGCCGGTGCATGCGCCGCACCAGGCGCCGGCGGTCGACCTCGAGCTGCGTCTCGCCCGGCCCCCGGGTCCCGATGCCACCGGCCTGCTGGCTCAGCGCGCTGCCCCGGCCGCGCAGCCGGGGCAGCCGGTAGCGCAGCAGCGCCAGCTCGACCTGGGCCTTGCCCTCGGGGCTGCGGGCGTTCTGGGCGAAGATGTCGAGGATCACCGCGGTGCGGTCGATGGCGGTGCGGCCGAAGACCTTCTCGAGGTTCCGCTGCTGGGCCGGCGTCAGCTCGTCGTCGAAGACGACCGTGTCCGCGTCGAGCGTGCGGCTCAGCGCGGCGATCTCCTCCGCCTTCCCCCGACCGACGAAGGTGGCCGGGTCGGGCGCGTCGCGCCGCTGCACCACGCGCCCGACCACGTCGGCGCCGGCGCTGTCGACCAGCTGGGCCAGCTCGTCGAGCTCCTCGTCGACCGTCCTCGTCGGTCAGTCCCGGGGAAGACGACGCCGACCAGAATGATCCGCTCCCGGAACGTCCGCTCAATGAGTGTCCCGGGCAACACGTTGCTCAAGAGAGCATCCCCGGGTGGATCTCGACGTCCGCCACCTTGCGCACGGGGCCGGCCAGGTACGACGGTGCGTCGCCTCCGCTTCGGCGCCGAGCGTCACCTCGAGCACGCCGCCCGGGTTGCGCACGCGGACGGCGCCCGTCGGCACGCGCACGACGCCCCAGCTGCGGGCCGCGGCCGCGGCCGCCACGCTCCCGGTGCCGCACGCCAGCGTCTCCCCCACCCCGCGCTCCCAGACCCGGAAGTCGAGGAGCTCACCCTCGCCGTCGCGACGGCACGGTGATCCATTCGACGTTGATCCCTCCGGCGAAGGCGGCCTGCAGCTTCGGGCCGAGCTCCGCGACGTCGACCGCCGCCGTGTCGGGTCCCAGCAGCACCAGATGCGGGTTGCCCACGTCGACCGTGCGCGCCCGACGGTCGTCGAACTCCTGCGGCTGGTCGGGTCCCAGCGCGCACCGGGCCCATGTCGACGCTGGCCGTGGCCCAGCCCGAGCGCCTGCGCCCGGTGTGTAGTCGACGGTGCGCACGCCGCCGGCGGTGGCGACGGTGAAGCGGTCGGTCGGCACCAGTCCGGCGTCGACGGCGGCCTGGGCCAGGCACCGGATCCCGTTGCCGCTCATCTCGGCCTGGCCCCCGTCGGCGTTGTGCAGGTCCATGGACAGGTCGCAGCCGTCGCGGCCGGGCCCGACCCTGATGATGCCGTCGGCGCCGATGCCGCGGCGGCGGTCGGCCAGCAGGCGCACCTGCGCCGACCGAAAGACGAATCGCATCATCGGGGTCGAGCACGACGAGGAAGTCGTTGCCTGCGCCCTCGTGCTTCGTGGCGTGCACCGCATCCATTCTCGCAGGCGGGCGGTCTCAGGCGTGCACGCGAGCCGTCTCCCGCGAGGGCTTCCTCCAGCAGCGCCTGCGCTTCGCCCTCGGCCGAGCCCAGCGGATGCGCGGGTCCCGCCGGAACCACGATGCCTGGCGGCGGGCGAACTGGCGGGTCCGCACGACCGCCTCCTCCAGGCAGTCGTCGAGTGGAACGCCGTCCTCCAGGTGGGCGAGGATCTCCCGATAGCCGAGCGCCTGGCGTGCCGTCCGCGAGATCCCCTGCGGCCGGGCCGCCAGCGCCCGCACCTCGTCGACGAGCCCCGGGCCACCATGCGCGTCGAAGCGCGCTGCGATGCGCCGGTCGACCTCGTCGGGTGCCACGTGCCAGGCCCGACCAGCGCAGTGGCCGTCGCCGGGTAGGCCTCCAGACCCGGGCCCGAACGTCGAGAAAGGCCGGCCCGACCCGAGCGTGACCTCGAGGGCCCGCACGACCCGCCGCCGGTTGGTCGGCTCCATGCGCCCGGCACCGACGGGATCGAGCGAGGCCAGGCGGGCGTGCAGGTCGGCCGGTGCGGCGCGGCCGTCGTCCAGCTCGGCTTCGAGCGCCGCCGCCACCTCGGGGTAGCGCCCCGGAATCTCGAGTTCGTCGACCACGGCGCGCAGGTACAGCCCCGTCCCCCGACCAGCAGCGCGTGGTGCCCACGGGCGGCGATCTCCGCGCAGCGCCGCGCGCGCCGCCCGCTGGAACTGCGTCACGCGTGAAGTCCTCGTCGGGGTCGACCAGGTCGAGCAAGTGGTGCGGCACCGCAGCCCGTGCCGCCGCGTCGGGCTTGGACGTGCCGATGTCCATCCCTCGGTAGACGCACATGGAGTCGATCGACACGATCTCGCAGTCGCCCCGCCGCCGGGCGAGCGCCAACGCCGCGTCCGACTTCCCCGACGCGGTGACGCCGACGAGTGCGACCTCGGTCAAGCGCTCGCCACCGGGATGCGCACCCGGTGCCGGGGCCGCGCCGTCACCTCCTCCAGCCGCCCCGAAAGGTGGTGCGGGTGCCCGGCCGTGATGGTGACCCGGGCCAGCGCGCCCGGCGCCGGTGTCGCCGATGCATCGTCACCCGCGGCGAAGTGCACGAGCTTTCCATGCCGGGTCCGCCCGCTCAGCATCGACTCGTCGCGGCGGCTGACGCCCTCGACCAGCACCTCCTCGCTGCGCCCGACGCGGGCCTGATGCCGGGCCAGGGCAGTCCGGTCGATCACGGTCTTGAGCCGGTCGAAACGCTCGGCCACGACGTCGGCGGGCACGAAGTCGTCCTCCATTGCCGCGGCCCGAGTGCCCGGCCGCGGCGAGAAGATGAACGTGTACGCGCTGTCGTAGCCGGCGTCGGCGCACACGGCGAGCGTCTCCTCGAAGTCGTCCTCGGCTCTCGCCGGGGAACCCGACGATGATGTCGGTGGTCACAGCGAGGTCGTCGATGGCGGCCCGGGCGTCCGCCAGGCGCTCGAGGTAACGCTCGCGCGGTGTAGCCGCGCCGCATGGCGCGCAGCACGCGGTCGCTCCCCGACTGCAGAGGCAGGTGCAGCTGCTCGCACACCTCCGGCGTGGTGGCCATCGCTTCGATGGTCTCGGGCCGCAGGTCCTTGGGGTGCGGACTGGTGAAGCGGACGCGCCCGATGCCCTCGACCGCCCCGACGACGCGCAGCAGATCGGCGAACAGGGGCCGGCGCTTGGTGAGATCGCGGCCGTAGGAGTTCACGTTCTGCCCGAGCAGCGTCACCTCGGTCACGCCCGGTGCGGGCCAGCTGCGTCACCTCGGCCACGATGTCGTCCATGGAGCGGCTGACTTCGGGGCCGCGCACGGTGGGCACGATGCAGAAGGCGCACGAGTTGTCGCACCCGGTCTGGATGTTCACCCACGCCGCGTACGGCAGCTCCCGCACGGCCCCCGGGCCGAGCTGGTGGTCAGCCGGACCCTCGGGTGCGGGCGCGTCGAGGATCTCCAGCACCGGGCCTTCGTCACGGGCGCGCCGCAGGAGGCCCGGTGCGCTGGTCAGGTTGTGCGTCCCGAAGACGACGTCCACCCACCCCACCTTCTGCTGAATCAGCTCGCGATCCTTCTGAGCCAGACAACCGCCCACGGCGATCTGCAGCCCCGGCTTACGGTCGGCGAGCTCCTTCAGCCGGCCCAGGGTGCCATAGAGGCGCCGGTCCGCGTTCTCGCGGATACAGCACGTGTTGAGGACGACCACGTCGGCCTCCTCCTCGGAGGCTGCCGGTTCCAGGCCGTCGGCCACGAGCAGCCCGGCCAGGCGCTCGGAATCGTGCTCGTTCATCTGGCACCCGAAGGTACGGATGAAATAGGACCGGGACATCCCCCGAGTCTACGGAACGGGACGCCTACCATTCGGCGGCGTGACACGGAGCCGCTTTCCTCGCCGCGCCACGGCCGTCGCTGCCCTCACCGGCATGGCACTGGCCGTCGCGTCCTGCAGCTCTGGCCCGGCGCACGCGAGCGGGAACGCGGGAAGCAGCGGCGGCCACGCGGCGCTGCCGCCGGACACCCGACTCAAGCAGGCGGGCGTCCGCGTGCTGTCGCGGATCGGCGCATACGGCCTCACCACGGCGAACTGCACGACTCAGGCCAGCCCGGTGATCTGTGTCGAGGCGGCCGACCGCACACTCGGAGGGCAGGTCCACACCTACGCCAACCTGCTCGCCGTCGGCAGGGGATTCAACGCGCCGGCGAGCGATCTCACCGTGGCGCGCAACTCGGCGCAGACGCTCGCCAACAGCCTGGAGATTCTCGGCGACGCCCAGCCGACGCAGTCCAACTACAACCAGGTACTCAACACGTTCGACCTCAACGGGGCGCTGGGGCAATTGAAGCGCGCGGTCGCAACGCTGAACGCGCACGCGTGACACCGACGGCGGGGTTTCAGAGGGTGACCCTCGCCTCGTCGCCGTAGACGATGCCGCGCCGGTCGGCTCGCAGCACCATGACGCTGTCCGGGCACACCTTGCGCGTGGAGCGCA
The DNA here is from genome assembly GCA_963808355.1 of uncultured Acidimicrobiaceae bacterium. Lineage (GTDB taxonomy): Bacteria > Actinomycetota > Acidimicrobiia > Acidimicrobiales > RAAP-2 > Bog-473. Next base: position 173,459 of record CAWEFL010000002.1, on the reverse strand, counting down.
GCTTCACCGCCGGCCCGCACGGCCTCCGCGTCGTCGGCCGTCGCGAGACCGAGCAAGGTCGGACCGGCGCCCGACCAGCTGGCGGCGCGGGCGCCTGCGGACACGAGCGCGCGCGAACAGCGCGGGCGCCTCGGGGAACAATGCGGTGCGGGCCGGCTGGTGGATGCGGTCGCCCGTCGCCGCAGGGACGAGCACGGACGGGTCGCCCAGACCGGCGACGAGCAGTCCCATGCGGCCCAGGTTGAACACCGCATCGGCGCGGGACACCGACTCGGGCAACGCCCGGCGGGCCTCGGGCGTGGCCAGGTTACGCTCGGGCACGAGCGCCACGAACTCGAGGTCGTCGCTCAACGGGAGCGGAGCCCAGACGGGCCGGCCGTCGACCGAGGTCGCGGTGACCAACCCGCCGAACACGCTCGCGGCCGCATTCTCTGCGTGGCCGTCGTAGGTGGCTGCGACCGCGAAGGGATCGTCGGCGCCCGCAGCGGCTGCCGCGGCCGCGGCGAGCGCGGCGGACGAGCCCAGGCCCCGGGCCACCGGGATCTGGGAGTGCACGCAGACCGAGAACCGGTCGTGTCCGAGCACGTCCGCGACGACCCGGGCGGCGAGATGCGACGCGTCGTCGAAGAGGCCCGTCCCCTCTCCTTCCGTGTGCACTCTCAACGTGTCGGCCGGCTCTACGTCCACGCTGACGTAGCAGTCGAGGGCAACGGCCAGGGTGTCGAACCCGGGTCCGAGGTTGGCTGACGAGGCGGGGGCCCGGGCGCGCACGAAGGTCAGGCTACGCGTTGACCCTCTAGAAGATGCGCTGGAGCAGCGACTCGCGCGATGCGTCCTGGGTCAGACGCACCGGCACGAGCACGCGCTGCCGGCCCAGGGTCACCGCGACGGTGCCGACGCGTGCCCCGCGTCGCGCCTGGTCGGTCAGGTGACCGGCCGGGTGGAACGCGCGCGTCGCCGTGGTCCCCGGCCACATCAGCATGGTCACCGAGGACGATGCGGTGGCGCTGACCGTGCGCCCGGCGGAGGTGACGTGCGCGACGAGCTGCCCCTTGTGCAGGACGGTGGCGGTCCCGATCAGCGGGCCCACCGCGTCGATCAGGGCCAGTCCGTGCAGGCCGGCCAACGCGAGCACGTTCGGTCCCTCCTGGCTGGTGATGGCGGCCAGGAGCATCACAGGCACGCCATGTATCGAGCGGACCACGGCCACCACGTCGCACCCTCCCGCAGCGGTGGTGAAGCCGGACTTCACACCCAGCGTCCCCTGCAGGCCCAGCAACGGCGTGTACGTCTTGATTGTGCCCGCCAGCGGAAGCGTGACGTCAGGCATCTGCACGATGGCCCGGACGGTGGGGTCCTGCATGTCGAGCGCGGCCACCTTGAGGATGTCCGACGCGGTCGACTCCGACTGGGCGCTGATGCCACTGGCGTCGGCAAAATGGGAGTGATCCATGCCCAGCGTGCGAGCGCTGGCGTTCATCTTCGCTACGAACGCGGGGATGCTGCCGGCGTCCCAACGTGCGAAGAGGTCGGCGTAATTGTCCGCGGAGTGCACGAGCATCCCCCCGAGCACCTCTCGTTCGGTGAGGACCTCCCCGGCCTGTACCAACGCGTTCGAGTCGTCGCTGACGGTATCGAGGTCGTAGTCCTCCACATCTGCCGGTGTCACGGTGAGGTTCGGCCCGGGCACGCCCGGCGCCAACGGGTGGTCGTGCAGGATGACGTAGGCCGTCATCAGCTTGGTGAGGCTGGCGACCGGCACCGGCTGTTCGGGGCCCGGCGCCACGTCGATGCCGAGGGCCGGCACGGCGACGGCGCCCTCACCCATGGCGGGCCAGGGCAACGTCGACGCGAACGATTGGCCAGTGAGGCCGACCGAAGGGGGCAGGACTGATCTCACGAGCGGCTGGGGGTCGGGCTTGGCCAGCTGGACGCGGACGAAAGAGGCGGCACCGGCGATCAGGAGCCCGCAGGCCATGGCGACCAGGAGCCAGCGGTGCGAGCGTCCGGTCCTTCGGCGCCTGGAATGTGCGGCCCGTCGCCCGCGCCCCTTCGCGGCCCGCGCGTCACCGTCGCCCGCACCGTTCCCGGCGGGGCCGCCAGGAGGGTGCCCATCCGGGGCCAGAAGGTCCGCTCCGGTGGCGGCGCGCAGCGAGTCCAGCTGGAACGGCGCCACCACGAGGGGCGGCGCCGGACGCGGGTCGCTCACCGCTTGGAGAGAGCGTCGAGCTCTTCGGGGGTCATCAGCACGGCGCGCGCCTTCGACCCCTCACTCGGCCCGACGACGCCGCCGCGCTCCAGCAGGTCCATGAGTCGGCCGGCACGGGCGAAGCCTACGCGCAGCTTGCGCTGCAACATCGACGTGGACCCCAGCTGCGAGCGCACAACCAGGTCGCGGGCCTCCGCCAGGAGTTCGTCGTCATCGTCGTCCAGCCCGCCGGGGCCGGAGGGTCCGTCGTCCGCGCCGTCGAGGCCCACGATGGCCTCGGTGGCGCCTCCCTGGGCCTTCCAGTGCTGAACGACCTCGCGAACCTCTTCCTCGGAGACCCAGGGCGCCTGGAGCCGCCGCGGGATGTTGGAGGATGCGGTGAGGAGCAGCATGTCGCCCTTGCCCACGAGTCGCTCGGCGCCGGGCTGGTCGAGGATGACCCGGCTGTCGGCCAACGAGGAGACCGAGAAGGCCATGCGGCTCGGGATGTTGGCCTTGATCACGCCGGTGATGACGTCGACGGAGGGCCGCTGTGTCGCCAGGACGAGGTGGATGCCCACCGCGCGGGCCATCTGGGCGATGCGGACGATCGAGTCCTCGACGTCGCGGGCGGCCACCATCATGAGGTCGTTGAGCTCGTCGACCACCACGAGGATCAGGGACAGCGTCTGGGGTTCGGCCGGCTCGTCGTCGGCCTCGTCGACGTCGCCGGAGTCGACGAGCGTGGTGTGGTCATCGCCCAGGGCGCGGGCGGCCACCTCGCGCACCCGGCTGCGGTCGGACCGGGGGGTGGCGATGAGGCCTTCCTCGACCAGCTGGTTGTAGCCGGTGATATCGCGCACACCGTTCTCGGCTAGGAGGTCGTACCGACGCTCCATCTCCTTGACGGCCCAAGCCAGCGCGTTGGCTGCCTTCTTCGGGTCCACCACGACCGGGTTGAGCAGGTGGGGCAGCGACTCGTACTGGCCCAGCTCGACGCGCTTGGGGTCAACCAGGATCAGCTTCACTCTGTCCGGCGTGTCGCGCATGAGGACGGACGTGATGATGGAGTTGATGCACGACGACTTGCCCGAGCCGGTGGCACCCGAGATGAGGATGTGCGGCATCTCGGCCAGGTTCACCATCACCGCACGCCCGGCGATGTCGCGGCCCATCGCCACCTCGAGGGGGTGCGTCGCCGCGGCCGCCTCCTTCGACTCGAGGATGTCGCGCAGGCTCACGAGCTGACGCGTCCGGTTCGGCACCTCAACGCCGATGGCCGACTTGCCGGGGATGGGCGCCAGGATGCGCACGTCCGGCGAGGCCATGGCGTATGCGATGTCCTTGAACAGGCTGGTGACGCGCGCCACCTTGACGCCGGGGCCGAGCTCGAGCTCGTAGCGGGTGACCGTCGGCCCGACGCGGCTGCCCACGAGCCGCGTCTCCACGCCGTGCGCCGCCAGCGCAGCCACGAGGTCCTCGCCGGCGCGGTCGACCTGGCGCTGGTCCAGGCGCAGCTTCTTGGAGGCGTGCAGCAGCGACAGGCTGGGCAGCACCCACTCCCCCGGCCCACGGTGGGCGGCTACGAGGAGTGAGGCGTCGGGCACAGGTGCGGCCTCGGGTCCGGATTCGGGGGCCTCGTCGCGGGCGGGCGAGGGCTCGGGATCGAGCGGGATGTCGATGTCGGCGTCGGAGTGGTCGGAGGCCTCCGGATCGATGGGCGGCGGGGGCGGCGAGGAGGTCTCCTCCTCTTCGGGCGACGCGTCGGAGGCGGTGGTGACGACGATGGGCTTGCCGCGCCACAGGCTGCGCAGCGTGCGGCCCGTGGCGTTCGCACCTGTGCGCATGCCCCGACCGATCGACGCGAGGGGCACGCCCGTGGCGACGAGCAGCGCGACGAGCACGACCGCCACGAGAAGGACGGCGGCCCCCGCACCGCCGAGCCCGGTGTGCAGCGGGCGGCCCACCAGCGCGCCGAGGTAGCCACCCGCATCGCGCAGGTCGTGCGACGCGTGCAGCGACGGCGAGCCGTTGGCCAGTTCGGCCAGGCCGCAGAGGCCGAGCAGGCCGAGCACGATGCCGACGCCGAGTCGCAGGGGGTCGGCGCCTTCGATGTCCTCGTCGGGATCCTCGCGGTCGACCAGGAGGTCGACCCCTGCGCCCACGGCGACAAGCGGCAGCAGGATGCGGGTCCATCCGGCGAGGAGCGAGAGCCCCGAATTGGTCCCGTGGCCCACGGGTCCGAGCTGCTGGCCCCACAGCGCCAGCGCCAGGAGCACGCCCAAGGTGATGAGGCCCACCGCGCAGAGGTCCCGCGCCTGGACCCTCCAGAAGGGCGGCTTCGCGGGCCGGGCCGGCACCGCCGCCCTCTTGGCCCGGGCGGCCGGCTTCTTCGCGGACCGGGCCGTGGCGCGCGTCGGGGGCGGTCGGCGCGTCTTGGTCACCACAGTGGAGCCGAGATTACCGGCCGACCTGGCCGTTTTCGGGGACACCCGGCTCCTTGGCGGGGGCCACCTCGTGCGTGCGGAGCCCGCTTCGCCGCCCGTTGTCTTACGAACATATGTTCGCTATCCTACCGCGATGACACTCCGCTGGACGCTGGCCGAGAGCGAGGAATCCGGTGCGCTCTTTCCCGACGAGCGCACCGCCGAACGCCACGTCGGCAGGGGCGCCTACGCCGGGATGGAGTTCCTCCACGTAAACGCCCGGACCATCATCAACACCGTGCCGGAGGAGAGCGTCGTGCCGTTCCGGTACACCATCAACCCGTATCGAGGATGCAGCCACGCGTGCGTCTACTGTTTCGCGTGGCCGACGCACGACTATCTCGGGCTCGGCATCGGCGAGGACTTCGAGCGCAAGATCGTGGTGAAGGTCAATGCGGTGGAGCGCCTGCGCGCCGAGCTGCGGTCTGCGAAGTGGACGGGCGACCACATCGCGATGGGGACGAACACGGACCCGTACCAACACGCGGAGGGCAAGTACCACTTGACCCGGGGCATCGTCGAGACACTCTCCGAAGCATGCAACCCCTTCAGCATCCTGACGAAGTCGACGCTCGTCTTGCGGGACGGGGTGTTGTTGGCGGCGGCGTCCGAGCGGACGGAGGTAACGGTGTCGTTCTCCATCGGGACACTGGACCGTTCGGTTTGGCAGCTGACCGAGCCCGGCACTCCTCCGCCGGATCGGCGAGTTGAGGCGCTGCGCCGGCTCACCGACCTGGGCATCTCGTGCGGCGTGCTGGTGGCGCCGGTGCTGCCCGGCCTGTCCGATTCCGAGGAGCAGCTGACCGAGGTGGTCGAGGCATGCGCGTCGGCTGGCGCGGTGTCCGTAGGTGGTGTGGCCTTGCACTTGCGGGGGCCGGTGCGTGGTCACTATTTGGATTGGCTCGGGGGCAGGCGGCCGGACCTGGTGGCGTTGCACCGGCGGCGTTTCCGCCGCGGCGCCTACCAGCAGGAGGGCGAGCGCGAACGGGTACAGGCGATCGTGCGGCGGGTGGCGCGACGCTGCGGGGTGACGGACCGGGACCGGTATCGAGCACGGCCGGGAGACGGGGTTCCGGGGCCGGCGCCGGCTCGGGACGGCGGGACACAATTGCGACTTCTCTGACTACATGCCGCGGCGACCCGAGACCCGCCTTCGTAGACTCATTGCATCATGACGGGTGCATCCAGGCGCGCGTGGCACTCCGGGCTCGACCGTCTTGCTGATCGCCGACGTCGGGCCCGCTGCGTACAACGGGATCTCGTAGCCGAGCGGTAGAACGTGCTGACGGACGGGGCCCGGATCAGCGCCATCGCGCACCGGGGCGATCCGGTCGGGGCCGCGAGAACACGCCGGCGGCGTTCGCCTCGGGGGTGGCGCTCGGAGCCGACGCGGTGGAGCTGGACCTGCGCCGTACCCGGGACGGTGAGATCGTCGTGCTGCACGACCAGTCGCTTCTCCGTCTGTGGGGCGTGGACGCGTCGGTCGGCGACCTGGACTGGGCCGAGGTGGCCCGGCTGCGGGAGGGTGGGGACGAGGACGTCCGGATTCCGCTGCTGCGGGAGGTGCTCCAGACGGTGGCGCTCCCCCTGATGGTCGACTTCACCCGGCGCGAGGTGGTGGAGGGCGCCCTGGCGGCGGTCGTGGCGGCCGGTGCACTCGAGCGGTCGCTGTTCGTCACCGGCAACGTGCCGGCACTACGACTGTTGCGCGGGCTGTCGGGCGAGGCCCGGCTGGGACTGACGTGGACGCAGGCAGGGGATGTCCCGGTGGCCTTGTTGCAGGAGTTGAAGGCCGAGTACTGGAACCCGATGTCCGTGCTGGTGCATCCGGACGCGGTGGAGACGGTGCACGGGATGGGCCTCCGGGCGTCGTGCTGGACCGTGGACGACCCCGAAGAGATGGGACGGGTGTGCTCGGCGGGCGTCGACGCGATCGTCAGCAACCGCGTGGGGGAGCTGCTCCGGTTCCTCGGGCGGGCTTGAGCAGCACGAGACGGTAGATTTTGGGTCGAAGAGGAGGAGAATGGACACGGGTCCGGTTTCCAACGAAGAGGTTGACTCGGTCCCCGAACCGAGGGGACCGCTCGTGGAGCTCGAGTAGTGCCCGGGTCTGAGTTGGTCACCGAGTCCGTTACGGTCGATTCCCTGGTGCTCGATCTGCTCGAGTGGATCGGGCCGGACGGCCGCCCCTACGACGAAGTGATGGAGGCGTGGCGCACTTCATGTCCGCGGTTGCCGGTCTGGGAGCGGGCGAACGAACTCGGCTTCGTGGAGCGAGGCACGGGGCCGGGAGCCGATCGGGTCATCACGGTGTCCGCAGCCGGCTCGGTGTACCTGCGGAAACGGCGCTCCTTCGCTCCGACCTGATCGTCGCACCGTCGCGGGACCGAAACCAATGCCCGAAGCGATCTGTCTCGCCCATGCCCTCTGAGCCCGCTGCTACGGGAGCGAACGACCGGTCGTTGGAGGTTCCGTTCGCCTGGCGAGGTGAGCCGGGCTCGGTGCACGTCGAGTGCATTCCGAATCGAGACCCGGAGTTCTGGGGCTGCTGGGGGGCTGTTGCCGACGGCTTCCCCGTCTGTACCGCCACCGTCGAGTATCCGGCTCACGGCTACTGCTCGATGTTGGGGTGGGTCCAGTTGGTGCGGTCGACCGACAATGAGTCCGGCGGAGAGGAATTCGAGCTCGACCCGTTCGCAATCTTCGGTGACGCTCCCAGTCCCTACTGCTGGTACGGCCAGCAGCCCACCTTGTTCGATGCCCCCTCCCGATCAGTGAGGCGGGCGCTCGAGTGGGTGGCTCACAGTTTCCTCGCAACCACCCCTCTGGACGAGGTGGCCCAGATGCAGCCGAGAAGGGTCGTTCCCATCGTCGGGTTCTCCTGGGGTTTCACCGACTCGGGTTCTGAGGTGCGTCTCCACGACGTTGCTCGTCTCGCCACCAATGTCTGGGACGCTCACCTCGGTCTCCTACGGACGACCTACCCGTGGTGGGTCTTTTCAGAGTCGCCTCCCCCAATGACCCCAGGCCCACCCATCGAGTGACCGGGCCGCTCAAGAAAACCGCAGTTGGACGCGAGATCGCGCGGATCCGCGGGTATAGCTGTTCCATGAGACACAAGAGCATCCCGGAGAGCCATCGTGACCTCCTCGACGCCGGGTTCGCCACGTTGGCCACGGTCGGCGACGATGGGTACCCCCAGCTGTCGGAGGTGTGGTTTCTGGCTCAAGGAGACCAGATTGCCCTCTCGCTCAATACGGCTCGACAGAAGCTCAGGAATCTCGAGACCGAGCCCGCTTGCACCCTGCTGATTCTCGACTTGGCCAACCCCTACCGCTATGTCGAAGTCCGCGGCACGGCTGTCGTCGAGCCCGACGATGACTTTGCGTTCGCCCGCCAGGTCGGCGCCAAGTACGGGGCTGACCTCCGTGAGCACGACGTCCCAGGTGATCGCAGGGCCATCGTGCGGATCGTGCCGGTGCGGGTCAGGGCCGTCGACATGACGGCCTGACGGGTCCGGTCAGAACCACGACATGCAGATCCATCAGGTCAAAGGTTCATCGATACCCCTGCGGCTCGTTCCCCTGCGCCGACACCGCGTCCAGGGCGACGCGAGCCGCCGTCGCCCGCGGATGCCCGGCATAGGCCGCGAAATGCACCACGAACTCGCGGAGCTCGTCGATGGAGATGTCCCCGGTCCGCAGCGCGGCACCCAGATGCGTTTCCATGGCGACCGGGGCTCCCGTCATGCAGGCGCAGGTGATGGAGATCCAGCGTCGTTCCTTGCGCGTCAACCCGGGTCGAGTCCACAGCTCTGCGAAGACCTGATCGATGACGACGTCGGCGACGTAGTCGTCGCCGCGGTTAGGTGCCGGCAGGCCCGTGACTTCGGTGAAGGTTTCCGCACCACGGATCCAGCGTTCGTCAGCCATTACTTCGGTGAGCTCAGCCACTCGATCTGAGACGCAAGGAACACCTCTCTGTCGAGCGCGTGCCGGTGGACCATCGACTCCGCAACGGGGTCGGTCAACACCAAGAGCCGGTCCTCGAGTATCCCCTGCACCACGCACTCACCCGCATCCTCGGCGCTGATCACGGGGACCTGCGGCGGCTGCACCGGCCTCGGCGGACCGTACTCGCGAATCTGCTCGACGATATTCGTCATGACACCGGCCGGGCAGAAGCATGTCACGCCGATCCCGCGGGGTCGGGCGTAGAGCGCCAAAGCCTCCGTGAGGGCCACGACCGCAGCTTTCGTGGCGGCGTACGGCAAGCGGTCGTACGCGTAGGGAAACAGCCCCGCCGTCGTCCCCGTCGTGACCACGTGCCCCGAGCCCTGCTCCAGAAAGACGGGCAGGAACGCCCGAAGCACGCGGACGGTCCCGAGCAGGTTGATGTCGATGATGGACGACCAGGCCTCCATCGGGATCTCGAGGGAGTCACCTTTGACGATCACGCCAACGTTGCTCATGACGATGTCGACCCGCCCGTGGTCCCCCAGGGCAACTTCGGCGAGCACGGCGATGTCACTTGAGTTCGAGACGTCGCACCGCCTCCCTGCGCCGCCCCCGACCTCCTCGGCCAGAGATGCCGCGATGAGGTCGCTGACGGCCGATGCGCCGCGGCGGACCCGTGGCCCGACCGATCCCGCTGCCCGCTCCGGTGAGAACGGCCACCTTCCCATCGACCGATTCCATTCGGGACCGATCTCAGACCATCAGCACGACAGGCACGATCATGGGGCGGCGGCGGGTACGCTCGCCCACGAAGCGGCCCAGGGCCCGCCGAGTGGTCCGGCTCAGCGCCTCAATGTCGTGCGCCCCGTCCTGCAGCGACTGCGTGACGCCTGCGGCCACCACCTCGCTCGCCTCGCCCAGGAGCTCTTCGGCCTCGGGGGCATACACCCAGCCCCGGGTCTCGATGACCGGCGCGCAGCTGAGGGTCGATCGCTGGCGGTCGACGGTGACGACCGCCATGACCACGCCCTCCTCGGCGAGCTTCTGGCGGTCGCGCAGGACGCCGTGCTCAATGTCGCCCACCGTGCCGTCGACGTACACGAAGCCGGCGGGCACCCGGCCATCGCGAGAGATGCCCTTGTCGTCGAGCACGATGGCGTCGCCGTCCTCGCATAGCAGCGCTTTGGCCGGGTCGATGCCCATGGACAGGGCGAGGCGGGCGTGGTGCACCATGTGTCGGAACTCGCCGTGCACCGGCACGAAGCACTCGGGCCGGGTCACTGCCAGCAGGGTCTGCAGCTCGCCTTGGCGCGCGTGGCCGCTGACGTGCACTGCCTCGCCACCCGAGTGCACCACCTCGGCGCCCCGCCGGTAGAGATCGTCGATGACCTGGCCCACCGACCACTCGTTGCCGGGGATCGGATGCGCGCTGATCACGACCACGTCGTCCTCGCCGATGTGCAGCCACTTGTTTTCGCCCGTGGCCATGAGCGAGAGCGCCGACATCGGCTCGCCCTGCGAGCCGGTGGAGATCACGCACACCTCCCCCGCCGGCACGCGGTCGACGTCTTCGATGTCGATCAGCACCCCGTCGGGGATTGAGATGATGCCGAGCCGCATGCCCAGTTCGACGTTCTTGCCCATAGAGCGGCCAAGGGTGGCGACGCGGCGGCCGTTGGCCACGGCCGCGTCGATGACCTGCTGCACCCGGTGCATGTGGCTGGCGAAGCAGGCGACGATGAGCCGCTTACCCGTCTGCCCTGCGAAGACACGCCGCAGCGTCACGCCCACGGAGGACTCGGATTCGGTGAAGCCCGGCTCCTCCGCGTTGGTGGAGTCGGAGAGCAGGAGGCGGATTCCCTCGGTCCGGGCCAGTTCCCCCATGCGGGGAAGGTCCGTGCGGCGCCCGTCCACGGGCTGGAGGTCGAGCTTGAAGTCCCCCGAGTGCAGGATGACGCCTTGGGGAGTATGGAACGCGAGCGCCATTGACTCGGGCACCGAGTGGGTGACGGGGATGAACTCCACGTCGCAGGAGCCGATGCGCACGGTCTCGCCGTCGGCCACAGGCACGAAGCGCGTGTTCTTGGTGACGCCGGCCTCCTCGATCCGGTGCCGGGCCAGGCCGACCGTCAGCTCAGAGCCGTAGATGGGTGCGTGGAGGTCGCGCAGCAGGAAGGCAAGCCCGCCGGTGTGGTCTTCGTGGCCGTGGGTGAGGACGATCCCGTCCACCCGGTCCATCCGCTCGTGCAGGTAGGTGAACTCGGGCAGTACCAGGTCGACGCCCGGCATGTCTGGATCGGGGAACATGACACCGCAATCGAGGACGACGATGCGGCCCTCGACCTCGATGCACGCGGAGTTCCTCCCGATCTCCCCCAGTCCGCCCAGGAAGACGATCCGGACCGGCTTCGGCTTGCGCGTGTCAGGCAACCGGAGCCGTCACCGCGGGCGGACCGACGGCGGCCAAGATCTTGGCCGCCTGCGTATCGAGCTCGGGAGTGGCGGCCCCCATGGGGAGACGGCACTGTCCGACCCGGAGGCCCAGCCCCCGCATGGCTGCCTTGGCCGGGAGGGGGTTGGGGAACTCGGAGCTGGACTCGAAGTCGAACGAATCGAGCAGCTCGGCATGCCCGGCGATGGCGCCCGCCACGTCGCCGGCGAGGAACGCATCGATGACGCGCCGGAACTGGGGGCCTATCCAGTGGGCCGCCACGCTGACGACCCCAACAGCGCCGACCGCCAACAAGGGAAGCGTCATGTTGTCGTCGCCGCTGTAGACCTCGAATCCGGCGGGCGCCTGCGCGACCAGGTGGGCCGTCGACGGAGGGTCGCCTGCCGCGTCCTTCAGGCCGACGACGTTGGGCACCTCGCGGGCGAGACGCAGCATGGTCTTGGTGTCGATGCGGCGCCCGGCACGAATAGGGATGTCATAGACGAGAGCAGCGAGCTCGCCGGCCGCTTCGGCGACGGCCCGGAAGTGCTCGTAGATCCCGTTCTGCGATGGTCGGTTGTAATACGGGGTCACGAGGAGGACCCCATCGACGCCGGTCTCGGTCGCCCGTCGGGTCATGTCGATGGAGTGCGCGGTGTCGTTAGAGCCGGTGCCGGCGATCACCGGGATGGTGACGGCCCCGGCCACGGCGCGCCACAGCGCCACCTTCTCTTCGTCGGTCAGGACTGAGCTCTCGCCGGTGGAGCCCGTGAGGACCAGGCCGTCGCTGCCGTGCGCGGCGAGCCAACGGGAAAGCTCGGCCGCGGCGTCCAGGTCGAGCGCGCCGGCATCGTCGAACGGGGTGACCATGGCGGTGATCACCCGCCCGAAGCGTGGTGTGTCCGAGTCCGGCGAGGGGCTCATCGCCCCTCAGGCTACCAGTGGGCTCTGCGGCGCTCAGGCGACCTGGCGTTCCGCCGGCGACCCGTCTGCAAACGCGTCCTCGTCCTCGGTGGAGTCGGTCAGGTGCTCGAAGGCGATGGCGCCCATTTCGGTGAACCGCTGGCGGAGCCAGCCGTCGGCTGCGTCGAGTAGACCGAGCTTCTTCAGGTTGGGCACTATCTTGGAGAAGAGCAGGATCTGGAAGTCGTCGCGCTCGGGCGCCGCCTGCATGATCTTCACGACGTCGGACACGGGGACCTCCATGCGCTCCCACACCTCCTGCATGGCCATCCGGTCCTTCATGCGGATGGCGGCCTCGAAGGCGAACTCCTGGCGCTCGCGCAGCTCCGCTGCACTGAGCTGCTGGTAGTACTCCTGCAGGCTCAGCACACCGAACGCGACGTGCCGGGCCTCGTCGGCCATGACGTAGCGGAGCATCTTCTTGAGCAGCGGCTCAGTCGTCATGGAGTGGATGAACCCGAAGGCGGCCAGCGCCAGGCCTTCCACCATGATCTGCATGCCGAGGTAGGTCATGTCCCAGCGCGAGTCGGCCACGATGTCATCGAGGAGCAGGCCGAGGTGGGCGTTCATGGGGTAGTGCCCCGATAGCTTCTCGTCGAGGTACTTGGAGAAGACCTCGACGTGCCGGGCCTCGTCGATCACCTGGGTGGCCGCGTAGTATTTGGCGTCGATCCACGGGACGGTCTCGACGATTTTGGCCGTGCAAAGCAGCGCTCCCTGCTCGCCGTGCATGAACTGCGAGAGCAGCCAGTTCTGGTTCTGGATCCCGAACTGAATGAACCGCTGGTCGTCCCACTTCTCCAGCACCGTGCCGGCCAAGGCGGCGTCGTCCCACTGCACCTGGGCCGGGTTGGCCTCGGCGTTGGCGATGACCACCTGCTCCTGGTCGACCTCGATCGACCAGTCCAGGTCGGTCTGCGCGTTCCACTGCGCCTTCTTGGCCTTCTCGTAGAGCTTGTCGAGCTGCGGCTTGGCGCCCTTTTCGTAGTCCCACGTGAATTCGGCCGGACAGTTGTCCTCGACGCGGTGGTACCCCTCCTCGTCGAAGTGCCCCACGAAGCCGAGCACCGCCTCCAGGTCGTCGATGCTCTCGCGGCCGATCAGATCGAGGTTGGACCCGAACGGCTGGTCGCCTTCGAGTGTGGTCATTGCACTGCCCCCTTGGTGGTTGGTTGGTGTGTGGAACGTCGTGTGGGACTGGGAGGGCTGTCCGCCGATTCCATGCGCAGCGCGAGGATCCCGGGTAGGACGAAAGTTCGTACGAGCGCCCGTGTGTCCTCGGGGTTGCCGAGATCGGTGCCCGATTCGCCGTCGTAGAGGTAGGCGAGCACGATGCGTCCCGCCCATTCGACGGCGCGTGACGCCTGCTCGGGCTCCAACCAGCGGGCGAAAAAGGGCGCCGCCAGGTCGGCGGCCTCGAGCAGGACCCGGTCGAGTTTCGCGAAGGTGAGGTAAGGCAGGACGACGCCGGGCTCGTAGGTCAGCAGGTAATTGAGCGCTTCGTGTTCTCGGAGCCGGCGGGCGGTCTCGACCATGCCGGCCACGAGCACGTCCTCGAGATCGGTGGCTTCACCCATGGCCACCGCGAGCGCCGAGAAGAGTCGGGCCCCTTCGGTCTCCACCACCGCGGCGAGGATCCCTTCCTTGCCACGGGGGAACGTGCGGTACACGGTGGCACGGGACAATGAGGCCCCCCGTGCGATGTCGTCCACCGTCGTCTTGGCCAGGCCCTGTCGGGCCAGGCAGCGCAGGGCGCCGTCGACGATGCGGACCCGGGTGGAGGAGCGGTCGTCGCCACCCAGGTGGCGGACGACCCGGTCCCGCGTCCTGGCCGGAGAGACGATGTTCTCCCTGCTCAGCCCAGAGGGCCCTTGGCGGTGCGGCCACAGCTGAAACAGTACGGCGATTTTTGTCTCAATGTCAACTACGCAGCACTCGGCACCGGGCCAGCACGCCAAGGATCCGCAGGCCGTCGAGCACCTTGATCTTCTTGCCTTCCTCGCGCGACCGGGGCCTGTAGCCGATGGGCACCTCGTGGATGCGGACGCCGCGGCGGAGGAGCCGGGCCACCACCTCCGAGTCGAAGCCGAAGCCGTTCTCTCGCAGCCCCAGCGAGTTGAACAGCGAGGTGGGTACGATCTTCAGGCAGGCGTTGATGTCGGACAAGTAGCTGTTGTACATGGCGTTTGACACCACGTTGATGGCCTTGTTGCCGATCACGTACCAGTAGCCATAGGCGCTGTTGGCGCGCCACAGTCGCGAGCCGATGACGGCCTCCACGTCCTCCTCTTGGAGGCTGGCGAGCATGGGGAGCAGATCACGCGGGTTGTACTCCAGGTCAGCGTCGAGGACGGCGAGGTACTCGCCGCGGGCGTGCCGGGCGCCGAAGCGGACAGCGCCGCCCTTGCCCCGGTTGTGCTCCAGTACCAGTATCGTCACCTGCGGGGGCCACGCTTGGGCCTGCAACCGCTCCAGGGACCCGTCTCGGGAGCCGTTGTCGACCACCAGGATTTCGAGGTTGGCGGCTGGCAGTCCAACGTCCAGCGCCCGCTTCACCGCCTCCACCACCGTGTCTTCCTCGTTGAAGACCGGCATCACGATCGACAGCTCCACGGTGTCGGCCCCCGGTGACGTCTCTGGTGACACTCGGCGATCCCCCTGCCTGGTGGGGCGTCTGTTACTCCCACGATGGTGGGGCTGAGGCGACATCCTAGGCGGGCGCAAGCCCTCGACGTCGGGGCAGTCCGAACGGGGTCAGGCGCCCCGCCGGGGTGGCGAGCGGATCAGCCCTCGTCGGCGGCGGTGAGGGCGGCCCGGTACCAGTCCACGGTCCGGACAAGCGCCTCCTCCACGGTGTGCCGGGGCTGCCACCCCAGAACCTTGCGGGCTTTGGCTGCCGAGAGGAACTGGTGGGGGATCTCGTGGCGGGCGGTGGCCCGGATGTCCGGCTCGAGATCCGTGCCAGCGGCCTCCTGGATGAGCCGGACCAGCTCCAGGACGGACAGGGGCCGCTCCGTCGACAGGTTGAAGGCCTCCCCGGCCAGCGACGAGTCGGCGGCCATTGCTTCGACCAGCTGCAAGTAGGCAAGGGCGGCGTCGACGACGTACAGGTAGTCACGGGTCATGGTGCCGTCCGAGCGGATGACGGGTCGCTCGCCCTGCAAGACCGACCGAACGGTGCCGGGGACGAGGCGCTCCCAGTTGGCATCGCCAGGCCCGAAGAAGTTGCCGCACCGGGTCACCACCACCGGCACCCCGTAGGTCCGGGCATAGCTCTGGGCCACCAGATCGGCACAAGCCTTTGACACGTCATACGGATTGATGGCCAGCAGCGGCATGTCCTCGGTGTAGGGCAGCACGGGCTGCTCTCCGTAGGCCTTGTCGCTCGAGGCGGTCACCACCTGGGCCACCGACGGGGAGCGTCGGACGGCCTCGAGCAGTGCCCAAGTACCCCGGACGTTGGCTTCGTAGGTCGACAACGGGTTGCGGTTGGCCACACCGACTTGGGTCTGGGCGGCCAGGTGGAACACGGTGGTGATGTTGTACTCGCCGAGCATCCGCTCGACCAGCGCCTGATCCTCGACGGGACCGCTCACGACCGAGACCCCCGCGGCCCACCCGCGGCCGACCGAAGCGGCGGCACGCCGTCACGGACGAGCACGACTACCTGGGCGCCCTGGTCGATCAGCATGGACGTCAGGTGGCCTCCGAGGAAACCGGTGGCGCCGGTGACGGCAACCGCCCTGGATCGCCAGAAGGCCCCGTCCGGCTGGTACATCGACGTGGTCCCACCCCCGGTCATTACGGAGACCTAGGTGGCTGGGTGGAGGCCCCGGAGGGCTCGGCCGGTGGGGTTCCCGCTCCGTCGATTGCCGGGGTTCGGACCCAAGGCCCGGGTCCATCCGCGGACAAGGCGGTCAGTTCGTTGGCGTCCTTCTGGGTATCCATCGACTTCCAGAAGCCGCGGTGCTGGAAGGCGTACAGCTCGCCGGCGTCGGCCAGGGCGGGCAGCACCTCACGCTCGAGGTCGGCACCCTTCCACACATCGAACACTCGGGCATTCATGATGAAGAATCCGGCGTTGATCAGATGGTCGTCCAGCTTCGGTTTCTCCCGGAACCCCTGGACGCGGTCGCTTCTGTCGAGGTCGAACGTGCCGTAGGGCGACGGCAGGGGCACCGCCGTCACCGTGGCCATGCCCCCATGGCTGCGGTGGAAGGCCAGCAGGTCGTGCAGGTCAACGTTCCCCAGCCCGTCCGCATAGGTCAGAAAGAACGGATCGCCGAGCTGCTCGCGGACCCTCACCACGCGGTCGCCGGTGTCGGTCTCCTCCCCGGTATCGACGACGTCAACCCGCCAAGCGTCGGGCAGCCCCTGGGAGAACTGCCGGATCAGCTCCGCCTTGTAGCCCGCGGCCAGAACGAAGTCGGCGAAACCCTGGTCGGCGTAGATCTCCATCACGTGGGCCAGTACGGGCCGGTCCCCCACGGCCAGGAGGGGTTTGGGCACCTGCAGGGTATAGGGAGCCGCCCGGACGCCTTTGCCGCCGCACAGAATGAGGGTGCGCACGGCCCAATCATGCCTCGTCTCTGGACGCGGGTCCCCGACGCGAGGGTGCGCCCTGACTCGCTCCGACACTGGACCGGGAGAGTCGACGATGGATACAGTTTCCCGCGTTCTCTCGTGGCCGCAATAGGCGACAAGCCGCGCCCGCCGTAGACGGCGGTCCGAGCGTCGGAGGCTGGTGGTGAGCGATCTTCTTGATCGCGTCGTTCAAGGATCAAGCGAGCCAGAAAACAAGCAATGAAGCGAGGAGCTCAAGTTCTTGGTTGAAGTGAAGGCACTGGGTCCCGGACGACAAGGCACAACGTCGCTCCAAGAGGCGAGCAGAGAACCGCCGGGGCCTGTTGGGAGGCCGATGGCGCCGATTCCACCCGGCCTCTGCTCTCGCCGCGCGCCACCGTTCTCCATCGGCGCGGTTGTGGGCCGGCCTCGCACTGCTCACATTGATCGCCGTGACCGCGATCGGCGCGGCCATTCGATACAACGGCTTCACCAGCTACGGCTTGTGGCGTGACGACGCCTGGCCGGTTCTGTCCTCCCGGGTTGGCATCGGCACCGCCTGGCATATGTGGGTCACCGCGCCCGGCTTCTACTTCGTTGAGCGCACCCTCGTGGTGCTCGGCCCGTCGGGTACGTGGTGGACCCAGTGCCTCCCCTTCGTTGCTGGGGTCGCCTGCATCCCAGCCAGCTACTTCCTGACGCGTTACTTCAGGTTCAGTCGTGGGGCAGCCCTCATTGTGGCCGTGCTCGTCGCGGCCAGTCCGGTGTGCGCGACCTATTCCACCCGGGTCAAGGAGTTCCCTGTCGACTTCCTGATGTCCTGCCTCCTGATCGCGGTGGCGGAGCGGGCCCGGCGAAAACCACATCCGCCCCTTCTCGCGCTCGGTTTTACTTCCGTCTTCGCCTTTCTCGTTACTGCCTCTCTGGGGCCGGCGATTGTCGCCCTCTGGCTGGCTCTCGGTTTCTCCTGTTTTCGCTCCGGCGTGCTGGGCCGGCGAGTCGTCTTGGCCGCAGCCGCGACGGGCGCCGGTTGCGCCCTTGTCGCAGCCGTCTTCTACACCCACATCTCACCGCAAGACACGCATTTTTGGGACATTGAAGGCGTTTTTATCGTCCACTCGTCCTTCGACAATTTCTTCCTCACCCTCAACTCCTCGGCGTGGAACCTGCTCCAGGGCCTCTTTGGATTCGTCCAGCTCGATTCGGCCGGTCGAGTCCTGGTCGTTGTCGGATGGGTCGGTCTCTCGGCCGCTGGCGTGTATCGAAACCCGCCGATGTACGGTCCGGCCCTGATGGTGGTCGCCGGCTTCGCGGCCAGCGCCGCCCATATAGCCCCGTTGGGAATTGGCCGCAGCGACGAATACCTGTACCCCGCCATCCTTCTGATCATGACGGCCGGCGTCTTCCGGGGTGTCGCACTGCTCCATCACCGCCTGCGTACCGTCCCCCGGGGCGTTGCTTTCGCGTCGGCGTCCGTCGTCGCGGTTGCCGTCGTGGTTCTCGCCGGCACCCTTCTCCACCATGAGTACGTCGACGCTCCCGTCTATCCTGGTGAAGACGTCACCGGACTTGCCACGGCCCTGGACCATCACGTGCAGCCGGGGGATGGCATCTTCGTCAGCGAGGAAATGCGCTACCCGTGGGCGCTCTACGAGGACCGGAAACTCCACATGGAATTCGGGCCGAATTGGCCGACTGGCTTCACGGTCGTGAGCACGCAGCCCGGCGTCTTCATCGCCCCGTCCGAGCCCTACGAGGGAGGCTCACAGCCAGGCGTCTGGGCGCGGAGCATGCGCCGCTACCACCGTCTTTGGTTTGTGAACTTTTACGCCGGCGGCCTATTTAGTCCCAGCTACTCAGCTCTTTTGGCCGACGGATGGCACCAGGTCAGCTCCATTGTGAGACCCGGGTGCGCGGCCATCCTGTTCGAGCGGTAGTGAGAGCGCCCGATCCAAGATGACGCACACCGTCAACTCTTAACTCAGGTTGAGCTGACCCGGGCATGACGCTCGTGATCAGCAGCGCCAAAATCCCGAGCACGGCCACGCTGGAACCGACTGTGATCACCATCCCCTGCCTCCGGTCGCGCCGGCGCTCGGCCGCGTCGTAGACGAGAGCCAGCAGGGCACCGACGCCCAGCCCCCCGAGGTGAGCCCGCCAGTCGATGTTGCCGGTGAAGCCGATCAAGAGGTTGAGGACAATCAGGCCGACGACCGGCGCGATGGGCAGCTTGCGGCGCAGTCCGAGCACGACGTACGCACCCATCACGCCCATGATCGCCCCGGACGCGCCCAGTCCGAGCTCGTTGGCCGGGCTGAGTAGATACGAGCCCACGCTGCCACCGAGCCCCGCGATGAGGTAGAGGGTCAAGAAGCGCACCTTGCCCAACTGCACCTCGACGGCCGGGCCGACGATGAGTAGCGCCAACATGTTGAAGAAGATGTGCTGGAAGTTGGCGTGCAGGAACATCGCCGTGAACGCCCGGTAGTACTGATCGTGGACGTAGATTGCCCGGGGCCACGAGCGCGTATCTCGTGATCACCGCGCTGTCGTTGCCGAACCGCTCGAGGAAGAAGACCACGACGTCGATCGCGATGATCGTCAGCACGATCGGCGTCGGGTTTGTCGAACCGACCACGCCGCTGCGCCCGGGAACGGTTCGGGAGAACGCTGGCACCTGGCGCGAGCGCTTGGCGCCAGCCCGGGTGCACTCGGGGCACTGCCACCCCACGGGCGCCTCAATCATGCACTCGGTACAGATCGGGCGGTCGCAACGCGCACAGCGCACCGACGAAGTGCGGTCGGCGTGCCGGTAACAGGGCGGGTGCGCCGCCGGCTGGCCCGCCGGGGACGGATCCTGCTCGGTCATGGCTCGGTCATCTCGGTTACCGCCTGGTCACCGGATGCCCGCCAGCAGCTCGGAGCGCACGAGCAGCGACACCTGTTCGGGGTCCTCGAGGTCCCAGCGCCCGGGCGAGGCGATGTACGAGAGCACCATGCGGGCCAGAAAGTCGGCCGCCAGGTCGAGGTCGGTCCCCTCCGCCATACCGTGCCGTCGCAGGTAGGGCCGAAGGAAGACGGCCACCAGGGTGTGTGTCTGGTCCGCCTCGATGGTCAAGCGGGGCAACAGGATCTCCGGCTCGGTC
The DNA here is from genome assembly GCA_963808355.1 of uncultured Acidimicrobiaceae bacterium. Lineage (GTDB taxonomy): Bacteria > Actinomycetota > Acidimicrobiia > Acidimicrobiales > RAAP-2 > Bog-473. The sequence goes on along the minus strand of CAWEFL010000002.1, from coordinate 153,726 downwards.
ATGAGGATGCGCTGGAGCACCTCGTGCTCAAGCAGCGTGCGGTGCGCGAACACGAGCCCGCGTTCCATGACTTCCTCCAAGGTGTCGGCGTCGGACACCTCGTCGTAGAGCCGGCGGAAGAAGCGCGCGTACTCCCACCCCACGACGGCCGCGATGAGCTCGTCCCGGCCCCCCGGGAAGTAGCGGTACACCGTGGCCCGGGACACGCCGGCTTCGCGGGCCGCGTCCTCGACCGTGGTCTTGGCGAGCCCCCAGCGGGCCACGCAGTCGTAGGTGGCCTGCAGCAGCCGCTCCCGGACCTCGGGGTTCACGGGTTCACAGCCCCAGGAGCGCCTCGAGCCCGACCGTCAACCCCGGGCGGTCCGCCACTGTCCGCACCGCGAGCAGAACGCCGGGCATGAAGGAGCGGCGGTCGTAGGCGTCGTGGCGCAGGCTCAGGCTCTGCCCGGCCGCGCCGAAGATCACCTCCTCGTGGGCGACCAATCCCGGCAGCCGCACGGAGTGCACCCGGACGCCGCCGGCCGCCTCTCCCCCGCGTGCGCCCGGCAGGACGAGCTCGGTCGTGGGGTCGGGCGGCAGGGCTCCCGTGCCGGCGGCCTGGCGAGCCTCGGCGATGCCCGCCGCGGTGTGCAGACGCGGTGCCCGAGGGCGCGTCGCGCTTGGCGTCGTGGTGCAGCTCTATGACCTCCACCGAGTCCATGAGGGGCGCGGCCAGGCGACAGAAGTGCATGAGGAGCACGGCGCCGATGGCGAAGTTGGCGGCGACGATCGCGTTGGCACGGCCGCCCTCGAAGACCGTTGCCGCCTGGGCCAGGTCTTCGGCGGAGAGGCCGGTCGTCCCCACGACGGCGTGGATCCCTCGGTGCGCGTAATGCGGCAGGTTGTGACGGGCTGCCGCCGCGACCGTGAAGTCGACCACGACCTCGGCCCCCAGGTCCGAGAGCGCGTTGACCTCGCCGACGATCGACAGCCCGCAGGCGTCGGCCCCCGCGTGCGCCGGGTCGACCGCCGCCACGAGCTCCATGTCGGCCTGGTCGCTGACGGCGCGGCAGACCTCCTGCCCCATGCGGCCGCCGGCGCCGACCACACCGACCTTTTGCATGAACGAGACCCTACCGGGCGGCCATAGCGGGAAGGTGGGAGTGGAAGACCTCCTCGTCGAACGGACCCACCGCGCTCATCGTGCGCGGCGCCCGCATCAGGTCGCCCGCGGCGTCGAGTACGCGCGCGCGGTCGACTGCGTCGATCCGAGCCAGCACCTCGTCGACCGGAAGCACCTCGCCGTGAAGCAGCATCGACGCACCGATGCGGCTCATGCGCGCACCCGAGTCCTCACCCGACAGGAGCATCTCGGCGCGCAGGTTGCCCTTGGCGACCTCGAGCTCGCGGTCGGTGATCCCGTCGCTCGCCAGCAGCTCCAGCTCGCCGTTGATGATGCGCAGCACCTCGTCGACGTGCTCGGGCGCCGTGCCCACCACGACGGCCAGCGAGCCCGCGTCCGCGTAGGCCGCGCGCTCGGACCACACGGAGTACGCCAAGCCCGCGCTGCTCCCGCACCTTCTGGAAGAGGCGGCTCGAGAGGCCGCCACCGAGCACGTGGTTGAGCACGGCCATGGCCCAGCGCCGCTCGTCGAAGCGTGAGACCGAGCGCGCGCCGTAGACCAGGTGCGCCTGCTCGGTCGGGCGCCGCACGACGTCGAGCGCCACGGCGTCGGGCCCGGGCGCCGAGCGGACCGGCGCCGCTCCCCCCGCCGCTCCGGCAAAGGTGCGTTCCAAGTGGGCGGCCACGGCCTCGTGCGTACAGTCCCCCGCCGCCGAGACGACGACGTTGCCCGGCCGGTAGTGCTGGGCGAAGAAGGCCTGGATGTCGTCCCGGGCCAGGCGTCGCACCGAGGTGGCCGTCCCGAGCGTGTCCCGGCCGAGGGAGTGGCCCGGGAACAAGGCCGACTGCCACCGCTCCGAGGCGAGGTCAGCCGGCTCGTCGGCGTGCATCATGATCTCGTCGAGGATGACCGTGCGCTCGGCATCGATGTCGCCGGGCCGGAGCGCAGGGGCACACATGATTTCGCTCAGGAGGTCGATGCCGAGGCCGACGTGCTCGGACAGGAGCCGCACGTAGAAGGTCGTGTACTCCTTCGTCGTGAACGCGTTGCAGTCTCCACCCACCTCGTCGAGCGCCTCGGCGATCGCGGCGGCCGAACGCTGCGCCGTGCCCTTGAAGAGCAGGTGCTCCAGGAAGTGCGACGCCCCGGCCATCTCGCCGGGCTCGTCACGCGAGCCGGTGCCGACCCAGTAGGCCAGAGCGACCGAGCGGACGTCCGCCATGGTCTCGGTGACCAGGCGGATGCCGCACGGCAGGACGGACGTCTCTATCAACGACGACGGGAGCGACCGCGTGAGCGGCGATCTCGGTCGCGGTCGCGGTCGCGGTCGCGGTCCGCGATCGCTGCCGCCGCCGCGGGTGCCCTCGCTCTCGACCGCGCCCGGGCCCAGGTCGCCGAGGTCGGCCTTCAGCTCGGCCTCGAAGGCGTCCTCGAAGGACAGGGCGCCCGGCGTCGCGCTCGACCTCGACGACGCGGCGCCGGACGGGACATCGCCGTTGCCCGAGGCCTCGGCCCGACCCGCGCCCTCGGGCTCGGAAGCCAGCGACAACGAGACCTTGCCCTGGGGGTCGATGTCGTCGACCCGCACCTCGACCGGCTGGCCCAGCGTGAGCACGTCCTCCACGTTGTTGATGCGCTTCCCGCCGGCCAGCGACGAGAGCTTCGAGATGTGCAGCAGGCCGTCACGACCCGGCAGTACGTTCACGAAGGCGCCGAACTTGGTGATGTTGACGACCTTGCCGGCGTAAATCACGCCCACCTCGGCGGTCGGCGGGTCGAGGATCAGCGCGATGCGGCGCCGTGCCTCCTCGACGGCACTACCGTCCTTGGCGCCAATGGTGACGGTGCCCACGACGCCGTCGTCGTCCACCGCGATGTCTGCCCCGGTCTCCTGCTGCAGCGTGTTGATGACCTTGCCCTTGGGGCCGATGACCTCGCCGATCTTGTCGATCGGGATCTCCATGGAGACGATCTTGGGCGCGCTGTTGGCCACGTGAGACCGCGGCTCGGCGATGGCGCCGGCCATCACGCCGAGGATGGTGAGCCGCGCCTCCTTCGCCTGCAGCAGCGCCTTCGCCAGCACGTCGGCCGGCAGGCCGTCGATCTTCGTGTCGAGTTGCAGCGCCGTCACCGCGTCGGCGGTCCCGGCGACCTTGAAGTCCATGTCGCCGAAAGCGTCCTCCGAGCCGAGGATGTCGGTCAGCGTCACGTAGGTGCCGTCGTCGTAGACGAGGCCCATGGCGATGCCCGCCACCGGCGCCTTGATCGGCACGCCGGCCGCCATGAGCGACAGCGTCGAGCCGCAGACCGAGGCCATGGAGGTGGATCCGTTGGACGAGAGGACGTCCGACACCACGCGCAGCGTGTAGGGGAACTCATCCTCGCCCGGGACCACCGGCAGCAGGGCCCGCTCGGCCAGCAGACCGTGCCCGATCTCGCGGCGCTTCGGACCGCGCATGAAGCCAGTCTCGCCCGTCGAGAACGGCGGGAAGTTGTAGTGGTGCATGTAGCGCTTTGTCTCGACCGGGGTGATCGTGTCGAGCAGCTGGTTCATGCGGGGCATGCCGAGCGTCGTCACGTTGAGCACCTGGGTCTCGCCCCGCTGGAACAGCGCCGAGCCGTGGGCGGTCGGCAGTAGGTCGATCTCCGCCGACAGGGGCCGAATGTCGGCCACGCCGCGGCCGTCCACCCGGACGCCGTCCTCGACGATGCGCTTGCGCACCAGCTTCTTGGTCAGCGAGCGGATGGCCGCCTTCACCTCGCCGGTCCGTTCGGAGAACTCCTCGCCGAGGGCCGCTTTGATCTGCTCGCCGGCTGCGTCGAGTGCGGCGTTGCGCTCCGCCTTCGTCGTGACGAGGTTCGCCTTGGCGATCGGCTCCGTGCCGACGGCCTCGACGCGCATCCAGACGTCGTCTCGGGAGTCGCTGAACGTCTCGAAGGGAATGGTCTCGATGGGGCCGCGTGCGGCGGTGTAGGCCCGCACCAGCTCGCGCTGCAGGTTGATGGACTCGCGAATCCACTGCTTGGACGACTCGAGGCCCGAGGCCAGCACCTCTTCGCTGACCTTGGGCGCACCGTCTTCGTAGTAGGTCCACGACTTCTCGGTGCCGCCGGCTTCCACCATCATGATGGCGATCTCGGCGTCGGCCGCCTCGCTCAGCGCACGGCCGGCGACCACCAGCTCAAAGGTCGATGCCTCGCCCTCCCCGAAGGTCGGATGCGGGATCCAGGTCCCGTCGGTGGTGTACGCGATGCGGACGGCGCCGATCGGCCCGTCGAAGGGGATACCCGAGAGCATCAGCGCCGCCGAGGCGGCGTTGATGGCGAGCACGTCATGTGGGTTCTCCTGGTCGGCGCCCACGATGGTGCCCACGATGTGGACCTCGTTGCGGAAGCCATCGGGGAACGACGGGCGCAGCGGGCGGTCGATCAGGCGGTCCGTCAGGATGGCCTGGTCCGAAGCCTTGCCCTCGCGGCGGAAGAACGAGCCCGGGATTTTGCCGGCGGCGTAGGTCCGTTCCTCTATGTCGACCGTGAGAGGGAAGAAGTCCGTCCCCTCCCGGACCGACCGGGCGGCCGTCGCTGTTGCCAGCAGGACGGTGTCCCCGAGTCGCGCCAATACGGCGCCGTCGGCCAGCTGGGCCAGCTTTCCGGCCTCGAAGGACAGCGTTCGCTCGGTCCCGCTGATCGGGCCCGAGACGGAAATGGCATCAGACATGATGCTCCTCGTATGTCGGGGGCATCTTCTCGTCCGGTTCCCAGTGGTCGACCACCTCGCAACCCGAAGTGACCGGCGACTGGCAGCCAGCTGCTGGAGACGCCCGTGTGTGTGGTGCTCCCGCTACCGTCGAATGCCGAGACGGCTGATGATGGAGCGGTAGCGCTCGACGTCGTTCTTGCGGACGTAGTCGAGCAGCCGCCGGCGCCGGCCGATGAGCTTCATCAGGCCGCGCCGGGTGTGATGGTCCCCTTTGTGCTCCTTCAGGTGCTCCGTCAGGTGGTTGATCCGCCCGGACAGCAACGCAATCTGCACCTCGGGCGAACCGGTGTCCGTGTCATGGAGCCGGTACTCGGCGATGGTGACCTGCGTGTCGGGCATGCAAGAATCCTCTGGAGATACTTTCGGAGTGCGCCGGAAACCTGTCCCCGGCCGCGGAATATGGTAGCAGCTGCCGCTGATCAGGGAAGATCGGTCGAGGTGGCGAGCATCCGCTCCGTCGCCGCCACGTCCTCCCGCATCTGGGCCACCAGGTCCTCAACCGAGTCGAAGCGCTGCTCGTCGCGGAGTCGGTGGGCGAAGGAGACGCGGGCGGGTTCCCCGTAGAGGTCGCCCTCGAAGTCGAGGAGGTAGCCCTCGACCAGGACCGGTGCGGTCCCGGCTTCGTAGAAGGTCGGCCGGCGCCCCACGTTGAGGGCGGCGCGGTGCGCGCTCCCGTCGGGACGCCGGTAGTGGCCGGCGTACACGCCGTCGGCCGGCAGGGCGATGTCGTCGGGCACGGCCAGGTTCGCCGTGGGGAACCCGAGCTGGGGCCCGCCCCGCCCGTCGCCGCGGACGACCGGGCCCCGCACCTCGTGCGGTCGGCCCAACAGACGAGCCGCACCCTCCACATCGCCCGCGGCGATCAGCGATCGGATGCGCGTGGACGACACGGGCTCGGCGTCGTCCCCGGTCAGGCCGATGCCCACCACCTCGAAGCCGTGCTCGGCCCCGAGCTCGCGCAACAGCTCGACGTTGCCCTTGCGTCCGTGGCCGAAGTGGAAGTCCTCCCCCACCACGACGAGCCGCGCCCCGAGCTGGTCGACGAGCACCTCCCGCACGAAGTCCTCGGCCGACTCGTTCGCCCGTGCCTCGTCGAAGGGGATGACGACCGTGCGCGCAATGCCGGCGTCCGCCAACAGCTCCAGCTTCTGCTCCAGGCCAGTCAGCTGCTTGGGCGCCGACTCGGGGCGCACGACCGAGGCCGGATGGCGGTCGAACGTCACCACGACGGTCGAGAGCCCGGCCGCGGCGGCCCGCGCCGACAGGTCGGCGAGCAGCGCGCGGTGCCCGAGGTGAACGCCGTCGTAGGCGCCGATCGTGACGGCGGTTCCCGGTGCGGGCATCACGGGAGAGGGTAGCGGTCAGTCACCGCCCAGAACGACGACCGGACGGATGCGGTCCGTGCCCGTCGCCTCGTACACGGCGAGCAGGCTCCCCCGTTCGTCGAGCACGGCCCACGGCCCGTCTCCGGCCGCGGCGAGGGCCACCCGCTCCAGCGGAAGGCCGTTGCCCACCGCGTCCCGCGCCGCGGCGTCGGCGGTGAGGGAGTCGAGGTCCCGCAAGGCCTGGGCCGGCGTGAGCACGGCGTCGGGGCCGATGCCCGCGAGCGGGCGTAGGTCCGGGCCGCCGAAGGAACCGATGCGCGTCCGGCGCAGGTTGGCCACGTGTGCACCACCCCCGAGCGCGACGCCCAGGTCGGCCGCCAGGACGCGCACGTAGGTGCCCGAGGAGCACTCGATCTCCGCCCGGTACACGCCCGGGCGCTCGGGGTCCGGCACGGTGTCGAAGCGGGAGACGGTCACCGGGCGCGCCGCGCGCTCGACCTCGACGCCCTGGCGGGCCAGCTCGTGCAGGCGGCGCCCGCCCACCTTGACGGCCGAGACCATGGGCGGCACCTGCTCTATGTCGCCGGTGAGTGTTGTTGCGGCGTCGCGGACCATCCCCGCCGTCACCGACGTCATGTCGTAGGCGGCGGTGACCTCCCCAGAAGCATCGAGCGTCGACGTCGCCGCCCCCAGCACGATGTCCGCCGTGTAGGTCTTGGGCAGCAGGGTCAGGAACCGCAGGAGGCGGGTGGCGCGGCCGAGCCCGACCAGGAGTACACCGGTGGCGTCGGGATCGAGGGTGCCGGCGTGTCCGACGCGGCGCTGGCCGAAGATGCGCCGGCAGCGCGCCACCACGTCGTGCGAGGTCCAGCCCGCCTCCTTGTCCACCACCACGAGCCCGGTGACGCTCACGGGCGCCCCGCCCGGCTCATAGTTGGTCGGGCCGCTCCCGTTCCAGCCCGCGCAGCAGCTCCTCGACCCGCGTGCCGGTGGCGATGGCCGGGTCGGCGCGGAAGGTCAGGCGCGGTGTGCGCTTCATGGTCATCTGGGTGCCGATGAGGCGCTGCAGGTGGCCGCGGCGATCCTCGAGCACGTCCGCCGTCTCCTCGTCGAGCGAGGCCAGGTACACGACGGCCGTCCGCATGTCGGCCGCCACCTCCACCGAGGTCACCGTGATCATGGGCAACTCGTCGGCGTCGGCCAGTCGTTCGAGCTCCTCGGCCACCACCTGCCGCAGCACCTGGTTCACCCGCAGCGCGCGGGGGTAGGTCGCCGTGCGGCGTCTCACTGTCACTGAGCCTCAGCTCCTCGCGATCTCGCGCTCCTCGTAGGTCTCGATCACGTCGCCCTCCTTGAGGTCCTGGAAGTCCGAGAGGCCGATGCCGCACTCGAAGCCTGCGGCCACCTCGCGCACGTCGTCCTTAAAGCGCCGCAGCGACTGGATGGCCCCCTTCCAAATGACTGTGCCCTCGCGCAGGAACCGCACCTTGGAGCCGCGGGTGATCTTGCCGTCCCGCACGTAGCAGCCGGCGATGGCGCCGACGCGGGGGACCCGGAAGATCTCGCGCACCTCGGCCTCGCCCGTGACGATCTCTTCGAACACCGGCGACAGCAGGCCGAGCATGGCGGCCTCCAGGTCCTCGAGCAGCTTGTAGATGATCTCGTAGGTGCGGATCTCCACGTCGGACTGCTCGGCCAGGTCGCGGGCCCTCTTGTCCGGCCGGACGTTGAAGCCGATGATCGTCGCATTCGAGGCGGCGGCCAACTGCACGTCGTTCTCCGTGATGCCGCCCACGCCGCGCAGCACGAAGCTGAGCTTGACGTCGTCGCGCTCGAGGCGCTTGAGGGACTCGGTGACCGCCTCGAGCGAGCCCTGCACGTCCGCCTTGAGCACGATGTTGAGCGTCGCCGTCTCGCCCCGCGAGATCTGCTCGAACAGGTCTTCCAGCCGGGCGCCCGTCGCCGCCGCGACCGGCATGTGACCGGAGAGGCGGAAGCGCTGGGCCCGCGCCTCGCCCAGGTTGCGCGCCCGCGCCAGGTCCTTGGCGCCGCGCATCTCGTCGCCCGCGTGCGGCGGCTCGGAGAACCCGAGCACCTGCACGGGCGTCGACGGCAGCGCCTCCTTGATGTGGTCGCCCCGGTCGTCCACCAGCGCCTTGACCTTGCCCCACGCCGCGCCGGCCACGACCGGGTCGCTCGACGCGCAGCGTCCCCTGCTGCACGATGACCGTGGCCACCGGGCCGCGGCCCGCCTCCAGGTTCGCCTCGAGCACGACGCCGCGGGCCTCTCCCTCGACGCGGGCGGTGAGCTCCTCCACCTCGGCCACGAGCACGATCTGCTCGAGCAGGTCCTCTATCCCGGTCCCCTGCAGCGCGGAGACCTCGACGGTGATGGTGTCGCCGCCCCAGGCCTCGGGCACCAGCTCGCGCTCGGAGAGTTGCTGCAGGACGCGCGGGGGGTCGGCGTCGGGCCGGTCCATCTTGTTGACCGCGACGATGATGGGGACGTTGGCCGCTTTGGCGTGGTCGATGGCCTCCACGGTCTGGGGCATCACGCCGTCGTCGGCCGCCACCACAAGGATCACGATGTCGGTCACCTGTGCGCCCCTGGCTCGCATGGCGGTGAAGGCGGCGTGGCCGGGCGTGTCGATGAAGGTGATGGGATGGTCCTGCCACTCGACCTGGTAGGCGCCGATGTGCTGGGTGATGCCGCCGGCTTCGCCGGCGACCACGTTGGCCGAGCGGATCTTGTCGAGCAGCAGCGTCTTGCCGTGGTCCACGTGACCCATCACGGTGACGACGGGCGGGCGCGGGCGCTGGTCGGCGTCGTCCTCGACGTCCTCGTCCTCGAAGTATCGAGCGAGGAGCTCGGCCTCTTGTTCCTCGCCCGGGTCGACCAGGCGCACGTCGGCCCCCAGCTCCGCCGCGAAGAGCTCGATCATGTCGTCGCTCAGTGACTGGGTGGCCGTGACCATCTCACCCTGTAGCAGCAGGAAGCGCACGACGTCGCCCGCGCTGCGGTTGAGCTTCGGTCCGAGGTCGCGCGCCGTGGAGCCGCGCTCGATGATGATCTCGCCCTCGGGCACCGGCGCGGTGGAGGGCTGGTACGTGGTGAGCTGGGTCGGCTCCAGCTCCTCGAGGTTGCGCCGACGCCGTCGGGCCCGGCGCTGCGGGGGCCGGCGGCCGGGCATGCCGCCGCGACCACCCTGGGGCGGGGCGCCCACGGGCGCGCCCGCGCCGGAACGGCCGCCGTAGCCGCCGCCGGAACGGCCGCCGTAGCCGCCACCACCCGACGGACCGCCGGCCGGTCGGCCCGCACCGCCCGAAGGACGCCCGCCGGTACGGGGCGGGTAGGAGCCGGCCGGGCGTGGGCCCGACGGCGAAGGGGGCGCGCTGGGGCGACGGCCGCCCATGCCGGGCGGGGGCGGGATGGGCCGGCCGCTCGGGCCGAGCGGCGGCCGCGGCGCGGACGGTGGCGGCACCGGCTTGCCCGAGGGGCTGAGGGGAGGGCGCGGCCGGCGCGGCGGGGCCTCGGGTACCGGGGGCGCCGCGGCCTCGGGCGCCCTGGCGGCGGGTGCCGACGCCGCGGGGGCCGACGGCTGGCTGGGGGCGGCCGGTGGGCTCGGCTGGGCCGAAGCAGGCCGGCTCGAAATGAGGCGAGGCGAGCGCGCCGGTGCGTCGCTGGTCGGCGCGGACGCGGGAGCCGACGACGCCGCAGGCGCCACCGCCTTGCGGGCGGGCGCCTTCTTCGCCGGCGCGGTGGGGGCCGCGCCGCTGCTCGAAGCGGCCACCTTCTTGGCCGGGACCTGCTCGGTGGCGGCCGCCGCCTTCTTGGCGGCTTTCTTGGCCGGCGCGGGCTCCTCGGGCTGGACGGGGCGGCGCAGGCCCTCGGCGTCGGCCTTGCGGCGGACGCGGTCGGCCTGGGCGTCCTCAATGGAAGAGGAGTGGCTCTTGACCCCGATGCCCAGGGAGAGGGCCAGCTCGAGCCCTTCCTTGTTCGTGAGCCCTAGCTCTTTGGCCAGCTCATAGACGCGAATCTTCTTCGGCAAGTGGTTCTCTTCGTCCTTTGTCCTTCTCGGGGGTCGGGATCAACCCAGCCCCTTATCCTCGCACATCGGGTGTGTGGTCCCCCCACGCGCCCACCAGCTGCGCCCGCAAACGGCCTGCCGCGTCGGCCCGGACCGGCGCGGCGAACGCCCGGTCGAAGGAGTGCCGGCGCACCGCCTGCTCCAGGCATTCGAGCGACCCCCGGCACAGCCAGGCCCCCCGGCCGGGGGCGCCGCGCTCCAGCGTGAGCGACCCGTCGGGCCGCCGCGCCACGCGGACGAGCCCGTCCGTCGCCTGGGCGCGCCGGCAGCCGACGCACGTCCGCGTCGGGGCTATGCCTCGGCCTCCGCGCTGGCGTCGGCGACCGGCTCGGGCGTGGCCCCTGCGGTGACTCCGGGCTCGGGCTCGGGTTTGGCCTCCACCACTGGCTTGGTCTCCGCCCCGGGCTTGGTCTCCGGCCCGGCTGCGTCCTCGGCCTGGTGCGTCCACTCCTCGGCCGACATGGCCTCGCCGCCCTCGGCCGGCTTCCACACGAGGTCGCCGCTTTCGTCCTCGACCCATTCGCCCTCGGCCCACTCCTGGTCGCCGTAGCCGCCGGCCTCCTCCTCGGCCAACTGGGTCTCGCTCTTGATGTCGATGCGCCACCCGGTGAGGCGCGCGGCCAGGCGGGCGTTCTGCCCTTCCTTGCCGATGGCGAGCGAGAGCTGGAAGTCGCTGACGATGACCGTGGCCGTGCCCGTTTCCTCGTCCAACCGCACCTCGCGCACCCGGGCCGGCGCCAGGGCGTTCTGGATCAGTTCGATCGGGTCGTCGGAGAAGGGCACGACGTCGACGCGTTCGCCACGCAGCTCGTTGGTGACCATGCGTACTCGCGAGCCGCGGGCGCCTACGCACGCGCCGACCGGGTCGACGTTGGGGTCGTTGGACCAGACCGCGATCTTGGTCCGGTGACCCGGCTCGCGTGCCGCCGCCTTGATCTCGACCACGCCCGAACCGATTTCGGGCACCTCGAGCTCGAAGAGGCGCTTGATGAGCCCCGGGTGGGTCCGGCTGACCACGATCTGGGGACCCTTGGTCGTCTTGCGCACCTCGACGATGTAGGCCTTGAGGCGCGCGCCGTGCTCGTAGCGCTCGTAGGACACCTGCTCCGCTTGCGGCAGCAACGCCTCGACCTTCCCGAGGTCGAGCAGGGTGTAGCGGTTGTCGGTCTGCTGCACAATCCCTGTCACGATGTCGCCTTCGCGCCCGGCGTACTCCTCGTACTTCATGTCCCGCTCGACCTCGCGTATCCGCTGCAGGATGACCTGCTTCGCGGTTTGCGCGGCGATCCGCCCGAAATCGTCGGGGGTGTCGTCCCATTCCCGCACGACCTCGCCGTCCTCGTTGAGCTCCTGCCCGTAGACGCGTATTTCGCCCGAGTCCGGGTCGATCGTCACCACCGCCTCCTCCGCCGCGTCGGGGCGGCGCTTGTAGGCGGCCACGAGGGCGTTGGCCAGGGCATCGAGCAGCGTCTCGACCGAGATCCCCTTGTCGCGGGCGATCTGGCCCAGCGCGTCCAGGAATTCGAAGTTCGTCTTGCTCATGGCCGCTTCACCCTCTCACTTTCGTCCGCCTGGGCGCGCCGGCGCAGGGCCCCACTCGAAGACCGTGCGCGCCCGTTCCATGCGGTCGTAGGCAATGCGCATCGTCCCGCCGGGCACGTCGGGCCCGGTCAGGGTGAATCCGTCGCGGTCCGCCGACTCGAGCGTCCCCGTCACCCGGCGCACCTCCGGCGTGCCGGCGTCCACGCGCACGGTCACCCTCTCCCCAATGGCGCGGGCGAAGTGGGAGGGGGTGCGCAGGCGCCGCTCGAGCCCCGGGCTCGAGACCGACAGGGTGTAGCGGCCTGGCATGGGGTCCACCTCGTCGAGCACGGCCGACACGTCGCGGGTGGCGTCGCCGAGCTGATCCAGCCCGACCCCGCCCTCCCGGTCGACGAAGACCGTGACGGTGGCGCCGGTCACCTCGACGTCGACCAGGTCGAGGCCGCGGGCGGCGAGGACCGCTGTCAGCGCTCCTTCCAATTGGGCCAATTGGGCCAACTGGGCCGTGTCCCTCGTCATCGTCGCCACCTCCTCTCTCCCTTCCGCTCACGCGACCATGGCCTCGCACAGAGAAAGCGTGGGCCGCAGCCCACGCTTCAACGAGGTACTGATCTAAAAATGGACAGCTCAGCGAGAGTATACCAATCGCCGTCCTAGTACGACCGGCCGACGACCGCCACGAGCGCGCTCGTCGTCGTCGCCCGGCTGGGCCAGCGAGCCGTCCGGACGCTGCAGGCAACGCACCGTGATGGCGTGCTCGGCCAAGCGGTCCTCGCCGTCGGGGCCGAGCGCGGCCATCAGGGACGCGGGCGAAGCCCACCGATCCCGCCTCGACAGCCTCCTCCAGCGTCGCCGCCTCCGCGGTCCGGGCCCTGAGCGCGGCCGCCGCCTCGTCCCGCAGCTCGCCGCCCGCCGACGAAAGCACCGCGGCAATCTCCGTCGCCACACCGGCCAGGGCCACAGTCTTCTTCTCCCGGCTGTGGCGCACCACCAGCGTGACGTTGCCCTCGGCCAGGTCGCGCGGCCCGACCTCGACCCGCACGGGTACGCCCTTGAGCTCCCAGTCGATGCTGCGCCGCCCGAAACTGGTGTCGGTGCGGTCGTCGAGGCGCACCCGGTGCCCTTGGGCGCGCACCTCGTCGACCAGCGCCACGGCCGCCGAGCGAACCGATTCGTCGTCTTTGACCACCATGACCACCACCTGCGCCGGCGCCAGGGCGGGCGGCAGGCGCAGGCCGAAGTCGTCGCCGTGCCCCATGACGAGGGCCCCCACGAGACGCGTCGAGACGCCCCAGGAGGTCTGCCACACATGCTCGATCGCGCCCTGCGCGTTGGAGAAGGTGATGTCGAAGGGTCGGGCGAAGTTCTGGCCGAGCTCGTGGCTGGTCCCCATCTGCAGCGCCTTGCCGTCGCCCATCATCCCCTCGCAGGTCCACGTCCGGTTGGCGCCGGCGAAGCGCTCGCGGGCCGTCTTGTGCCCCGTGAGCACGGGCAAGCACAGCACGTCGACCATGGTGGAGCGGTACACGTCGTTGAGGATGCGCAGCGCGTACGCGCGGGCGTCCTCCTCGGTCGTGTGCGCCGTATGCCCTTCCTGCCAGAGGAACTCGCTCGTGCGCAGGAAGAGGCGCGGCCGCAGCTCCCACCGCACCACGTTGGCCCACTGGTTGATGAGCAGTGGCAGGTCGCGGTAGCTCTGGATCCACTTGGAGAAGAAGGTGTTGATGACCGTCTCGCTGGTTGGCCGCACCACGAGGGGCTCCTCCAACTCCTTGCCGCCACCATGGGTGACCACGGCCAGCTCGGGGGCGAACCCCTCGACGTGCTCGGCTTCGAGCCGCAGGTAGGCCTCCGGGATGAAGAGCGGGAAGTACGCGTTTTCGGCGCCCGCCCCCTTTATGCGGCGATCGAGCTCGGCCTGCATCAGCTCCCAAATGCCGTAGCCCCAGGGCCGGATGACCATGGTGCCGCGGGCCGGCCCGTTGTCGGCCAGCTCGGCACCCGCGATCACCTCTTGGTACCGACGCGGGAAGTCCGCCTCCCGCGACACGACGGCGCCCTTGCCCATCGAAAAAGGGTAGCGGTCGGTTAGGTGTCGGAGTGCCGCCGGATGATCTCGATTTTCTCCGATGTGTGGTTCGGGTCCGCTCCCGTCGACTGGAGCAGCGCGCGTCGGTCCGCCTCCGCCTCGGCCTCGGCTCCCCCGTCCGCTGCCGCCAGGCGCGCCTCGACCCCCTCGGTCACCAACCGCTCCGCCTCCGCCACGAGCTCCTGCACCATGTCTGCCTCGGGGACGACCCGGATGATCTTGCCGCGGATGAACAGATGGCCCTTCTGTTTGCCCGCCGCGATGCCGAGGTCGGCTTCGCGCGCCTCGCCGGGGCCGTTCACGACGCACCCCATCACCGCGACCTGAATGGGGAGGCTCAGCTTCTCGAGTGCCTGCTGCGCCTGTTGCGCCACGGCGATCACGTCGACCTGCGCGCGGCCGCACGACGGGCACACGATCAGGTCCAGTCCCTTTCGTTCGCGCAGGCCGAGCGACTCCAACAGCTGCCGTCCCGCGCGGGCCTCTTCCACCGGGTCGGCGGTCAGCGAGTAGCGGATGGTGTCGCCGATCCCCTCGGCCAGCAGCGTCCCGATGCCCGCCGTGCCCTTGACGAGGCCGCCTGGCGGCGGCCCCGCCTCGGTCACCCCGAGGTGGAGCGGGTGGTCGAACGTCTCGGAGGCCAGCCGGTAGGCCGCGATCATCAGGGCGACCGACGACGCTTTGACCGAGATCTTCACGTCGCGGAAGCCGACCTCTTCGAAGAGCGCCAGCTCGTGCTGCGCCGACTCGACCAGGGCCTCGGGCGTGGCGCCGCCGTGCTTCTTATAGAGGTCCGGGTGCAACGAGCCGGCGTTCACCCCGATACGGATGGGCACGCCGCGGTCCCGCGCCTCGGATGCCACCTGCTTGATCTCAGCCTCCTTGCGCAAGTTCCCCGGGTTGAGGCGCAGACCCTGCACACCCGCTTCCAGCGCTGCCAGCGCCATCTCGTGGTGGAAGTGGATGTCCGCCACGATCGGCACCGGCGAGCGGGGCACGATGTGAGCCAGGCCCTCGGCGGCCGCCTCCTCGTTGCAGGTGCAACGCACGATGTCCGCACCTGCGGCGGCCAGCGCGTAGATCTGCGCCAGCGTGCCGTCGACGTCGGCCGTCTTGGTCGTCGTCATCGACTGCACCGAAATCGGCGCATCGTCTCCGACCGGCACGTCGCCGAGCATGATGCGCCGAGTCTTGCGGCGGGGAACAGCAGGGACGACGAGAGCTCCATCAGGCCGTCAGTGGCCCGGGATCTGCAGCGGGTGCGTGATGTCCAGGAAGATGCCCGACAGGACGAAGATGCTCAGGAACACGATGAAGAGGAAGGCGACGGGAAAGAGCTTGGTGATGTCGGCCCGGTAGTAGGGACTGCCCCTCCGCGTGCGGGCCCTCTCGTAGACGGCGATCGCCACGTGCCCGCCGTCGAGCGGGATCATCGGCAGCAGGTTCAGGAGGCCGAAGACGACGTTGATCGCGATCAAGAGCACGAGCACGGAGTAGAGGCCCGCCTGCTCGGCCTGCGATCCCAGGTTCGCGATGCCGACGATGGACACCGGCCGCGGCGCGGAGCCAGGGTTCTCCGCCACCTGCTGCGCCGCCTTGGAGTTCGTGTCCTGGTGGAGCACCGACGGACAGGCCACTGGGCGAGAAGGTCTGGGCGATGCCCGTCACTTCCTGGTCCGTCACCCGCCACAGGGTGGTGAACGCCGCCGGGAACGCACCGAGCGCGCTGACCGATTGGCTCGCCGGCGTGATGCTCACACCGAGGTAGCCCCGGTCCTGCAGGTGCTGTCCGTCGACGGTGACCCCCTTGCCGCTGCGCGGCGTCGCCGTGAGGTGCAGCAGGTGCCCGTCACGCTCCACGCCGAGCACGAGCGGTTGGCCCGTCGAGCGTTTGACGATGTCGGTCATGGCGTTCGGGTTCGGAAACGTCTTGCCGTTTATGGAGACGATGACGTCGCCGGTCCGCAGGCCTGCCGCGGCCGCCGGCGACTGGGCGACCCCGGACCACTTCTCCACCGCGGCGACCGAGATGTTGTTGCCCGTCGTGCCGAACGTGAGCACCACGACGAGAGCAAGGACGATGGCGATGAGGAAGTGCATCACCGACCCGGCCGACGCCACGATGATCCGCTGGTGGTAAGGCTGGTTGCGGTAGGCCCGGGGCTCGTCCTCCGCGGGCACGTCCTCGGTCGAGGTGAAGCCGGTGATGCGCACGTAGCCGCCGGCGGGGATCGCCTTCACGCCGTACTCGGTCTCCCCCCGCCGCACCGACCACAGCCGGGGCCCGAAACCCACGAAGTACTCGGTCACCTTCATGCCTGCCCACTTGGCCGTCGCGAAGTGCCCCAGCTCGTGCAGCATCACGATCACGATGAGGATGGCGATGAACAGGAGGAGATAGCCCACCCCAGGGCAACGAAGATGGCCGTGACGAGGCCCAGCACCACGAGGAGCTGGAGGATGCGGCCGGCGCCTCCCGGCGACCCGATGTCCGGCTCGAGGGGGGGCGGGGCCTCTGCGGCCTCCTTGGTCAGGGTCATCGCAGGGTCAAGGCTACTGCCGGCCTCAGCTGGACAGACGGCGGGCGACGATGGCCTGCGCCCGGGCCCGGGCGGCCGCGTCGGCGGCCAGCACGGCCTCGATCTGGTCGACCTGCTCGTCCCGCCAGCCTTCGAGCGTCTCGGCGACGACCTCGGCGATGGCGGTCCAGCGCAACCCCCCGCGGAGGAAGGCCTCCACGGCGACCTCGTTGGCCGCGCTCAGCCAGGCCGGGGCCGAGCCGCCCTGGCGCCCCGCCGCGTAGGCCAGGTCGATGCAGCGGAAGACGGACCGGTTCGGCGGCTCGAACGTGAGGCTGAATGGGGCGGACCAGTCGAGCGCTCCGTACGGCGCCGGCGAACGGTCGGGCCAGCCGAGCGCGTAGCCGATGGGCAGGCGCATGTCGGGATTCGACAGCTGCGCCAGCGTCGAGCCGTCGCGCAGTTCCACCATGGAATGCACCACCGACTGCGGGTGCACCACGATGTCGATCCGGTCGTAGTCCACCCCGAACAGCTCGTGCGCCTCTATCACCTCGAGGCCCTTGTTCATGAGGGTCGACGAGTCGACGGTGATCTTGGGCCCCATGGCCCACGTCGGGTGGGCCAGCGCGTCCTCCACGCTGACCCTCTCGAGCTCCCGGCGCAGTGCGGCCTCGGAACGGCCCGCCCGACGCGGTGAGGAGCAGCCGGGCCACGGCCGTGGTGCCCTCGACCGAGGCCAGGCATTGGTGCAGGGCGCAGTGCTCCGAGTCCACCGGGACGATCTCCGCTCCCGGCGTCCGGCGCGCCTTTTGCACAACGGGCGCGCCCGCGATGAGGGACTCCTTGTTGGCCAGCGCCAGCCGCTTGCCGGCCTCGAGCGTGGCCATCGTCACGGGCAAGCCGGCGAAGCCCACGACCGCGTTGAGCACGACGTCGGCGCCACGCGCAGCCTCGGCCATCCCTTCCTCGCCCACCAAGACCTCTGTGCCCGTCGGCACGCCCTCGACGACCGCGGCGCGCCGCGACGGGTCCCCGATCACGACCACCGGCGGCCGGAACTCGCGAGCCTGCGCCACCAGCACGTCGACGGAGCGGTGGGCTGCCAACGCGTGCAGCGTGAAGCGTTCGGGCTCACGCCGGAGGATGTCGAGCGCCTGTGTGCCGACCGAGCCGGAGGACCCCATCAGGCTGACGGATCGCATCAGCTCACCCGAGGTGGAGCGCCTTGACGACGAAGTAGGTGGCGGGCATCACGAAGAGCAGGCCGTCGACGCGGTCGAGGATGCCGCCGTGCCCGGGCAGCAGCCGGCCCATGTCCTTGAGGCCGAGGTGCCGCTTGATCATCGACTGGCTCAGGTCGCCCAGCGGCGCCACGATCGCCACGACGACGCCGAAGAGCAGCGCCTTGCCGACGGTCCACGGGTGGATGAAGTGCACCACGATGACCGACACCAAGACGGCGGCGACCGCGCCGCCGATGAGGCCCTCCCAGCTCTTGTTCGGGCTGATCTGCGGAGCCAGGGGGTGCCGACCCATGGCGGAGCCGACCAGGAGGGAGGCCACGTCGTCGGCCACGGTGACGATGACCGCCGCCAGGATGAACGCGATGCCATGGCGGTCGGGGAACAGGTTCGGGTTGAGCAGCAGCGCGGCGAACGACCCGAAGGCGCCGATCCAGGTGAAGACGAAGACGGTCGAGACCAGGCCGGACACGGGGTCCGCCGCCGGCTCGACACGGGCGATGTACCAAATGAACGAGCCCGCGACGAGCAACACGAGGACCAGCGGCAGGGCCGCCACGCCCTTGTTGTAGGTCTCGATCATCAGCGACAGCACCGCCACCAATCCGAGCAGCGTTGCCGGGTGGTAGTGCGAGCGCCGGAACGCGGCGAACGCTTCCGCCGTGGCCAGGAGCACGACGAAGGTGGCGATGACCAAGGTGGCGACCGTGCCGGCCGCGAAGCAGGCCAAGGCCGCGATGCCGAGACGACCCCCGAACCGACGGCGACGCGCATGTCGCGTCCGGCGGTGCCGGCCGTGTTGACATTCCCGGTCCGGGCGGCCGTGCCCCCGGCGCGCGAGGTGCGGGCCACGCGGTCCGCGGCTCGCGGCTCGGGGGGCACCGGCGGGCTGAGACGCGCGCCGGCGTCCGCGGTCGTGGCCGGTGGTGGCGGCGGCGGGACGACCGGGCGCACCTGGCCCACGTCCACGTCGTCCTCGTCGCGTGCCCGCGCCTCGGAGGCCGACGGTTCGGGGACGGGGACTGGTTCGGGCACAGGCGCGGGCTCGGGTCGGACGCGGGCGTGGGCGGCGGCACCTCCGCCGGATCGGGCGGGATCACCAGCGTGTCGTCGGACTCGAAGTGCCAGGGCTGGCGCTCGACATCGACCTCCTCGACCTCGCCGACCAGCGCGCCCACCGCCGGGAGGTCGTCGGACAGCATGGCCGGCTCGAACAGCTCTTCCTGGGCCTCCCAGTCCGTGTCCTGTTCGCGCCAGGTGGGCGGAGCGACCAGCGGCTCCTCGCCGTTGCTGCGGTCGAGGATGGCCGGCACCTGCCCGGTCGGGGCGTCGTTCCAGTGCGGAAGGTCGGGGTGCTGCTCCACCACCGGCCCGGTGACCTCGCGGCACGGTGTCGCCGGCCGGCTCCGCGCCGATGATGCGGACCCGCCCGGAGTGGTACGACGGCACGTCGTCTTCGAAGTCCGAGTCGTCGTTGCCGGACGCGTCGGGGGCCTCGCCCTCCCCGAAGGTGCCGAAATCCTCTGTGTCCGTGTCGTCGGGCATGGTGTGCGTGCTCCTCAGACCTGTAGGAGCTCTTGCTCTTTGTGCGCGAGCAGCTCGTCGATGAGGGCGACCTGCTCGTGGGTGATCTTCTCCAGCTCCTTCTCGACCCGTTCGAGCTCGTCCGTCGAGAGCTCACCGTCCTTTTGGGCCGCCTCGAGGTCGTGGCGCCCCTGGCGGCGCGGTTCCGCACGGCGACCCTCCCCTCCTCCGCCTTGTGGCGCACGACCTTCACCAGCTCCTTGCGCCGCTCTTCTGTCAACGGCGGAAACGCCAGCCGGATGACGTTCCCGTCGTTCGTGGGGTTGATGCCCAGGTCCGAGGCCATGATCGCCTTCTCGATCGCCCCGAGCGAGCTCTTGTCGTAGGGGCTGACGACCAGCAGCATGGCGTCGGGCACGCTGAAGCCGGCCAGCTGGCGCAGCGGGGTCTGCGTGCCGTAGTAGTCGACCGGCAGCGGCTCGATGAGCGCAGACGAGGCCCGGCCCGTCCGCACGTTGCCCATCTCGTGGCGCACGTGCTCGATGGCTTTGGCCATCTTCTCCCTGGTGTCCTCCTTGACCAGGGCGGCGAGGTCGTCGTCCATCAACGGACCAGCGTACCGATCTGCTCACCCCCGAGGGCACGAACGATGTTCCCCGGGATCATGAGGTCGAAGACCCTGATGGGCAGGTTGTTGTCCTTACAGAAGGTGATGGCGGTCAGGTCCATGACCCGCAGGTCCCGGCTGATGACCTCCATGAAGGAGACCTCGTCGTAGCGGGTGGCCGTGGGGTCGAGCTTGGGGTCGGCCGAGTAGACACCGTCGACCCCGGAGTGCGTGCCCTTGCACAGCAGCTCCGCGCCGATCTCCGCCGCGCGCAGCGCCGCCGGGGTGTCCGTCGTGAAGAACGGGTTCCCCATGCCGGCGGCGAAGATCACGATGCGCCCCTTCTCGAGATGCCGGATGGCGCGGCGCCGGATGTAGGGCTCGGCCACCTCCGCCATGGAGAGCGCGGTCAGCACGCGGGTCGGCTGGTCGTGCTGCTCGAGCGCGTCCTGCAGCGCCAGCGCGTTGATCACGGTGCCGAGCATGCCCATGGTGTCCGACGTGGCACGGTCCATGCCGCCGCTCGCCCCGGTCGTTCCACGCCAGATGTTCCCGCCACCCACGACGACGGCGAGTTCGAGCCCGCCGCCGTCCATGGCGCGCGCCATCTCCTTGGAGAGGCGTTCGACCGTGGCCGCATCGATGGTCTCGTCCGATGCGGCGGAGGCCAGGGCCTCCCCTGACATCTTGAGGACGATCCGGCGCGGTTCTCCCCACGCTCGCTGCGCCTCAGGCGCCGATGACGACCTGCGCGAAGGCCACAATGCGGGCCGCGCCGAGCATCCCGGCGATCGTCTGCTTCTCGTCCCTGACGTACGACTGGTCGAGGAGCACGCGTTCCTTGAACCACCCGTTCATTCGGCCCTCGACGATCTTCTCCATGGCGGCCTCGGGCTTGCCCTCGTTCCGCGCGATCTCGGTCACGGTGGCCCGCTCGGCCTCAATGTCCGCCGTCGGCACCTCGTCGCGGCGCAGGTAGGCCGGTTTGGTGAACGCGATGTGGACGGCGATGTCATGGGCGAGCTCCTCCGCCCCGCCGTCGAGCACGACCGCCACGGCGTTGACGCCGCGGCCCGACTGCTGGTGCAGGTAGGTGTCGACGACCTGTCCGGCCTCGGCCACCAAGCGACGCACGCGCCCGACCGAGATGTTCTCCTTGAGGGTGGCGCGCGAGTCGGTCGACCTCGTCGTTCAGCTCGTCGACGGCGTCCTCGCCCTTGGCCGCGACCAGCGCGGCCAGCTCGTCGGTCAGCGCCACGAACTCGTCGGACTTGGCCACGAAGTCGGTCTCGCAGCGCAGCTCGACGACGGCGGCGGCATCACCGCTGCGCACCGCGGCGACCGCGCCCTCGGCCGCCTCGCGGTCGTCCCGCTTGGCCGCGCCGGCCAGGCCCCAGAGCCGGAGCAGGCGGGCCGCCTCCTCCAGGTCGCCGCCGGCCTCGGTGAGGGCGCGCCGGCAGTCGAGGATGCCGGCGCCGGTCAGCTGGCGCAGTCGCTGGATGTCCTGTGTGGTGACGTCGGCCACGCTCACGCCACCTCGACCGGCTCGGGTGTGGCGGACGCAACCGGCGGGGCCGAAGCCTCAGCCGGAGCCGCCGGCGTGCGCACGCGGCGGCGGGCGGGGCGACGACGAGGGCCGCTCCCGCAGGGCCCTCCTCGGCGGCGGCCGGCGCCGCCTGGCGGCGGTGCTCGGCGATGAAGCGGCCCTCGGCCACGGCGTCGGCGACCACCCGGCACATGAGCGAGCCCGAGCGGATGGCGTCATCGTTGCCCGGGATGACGAAGTCGATGACGTCGGGGTCGCAGTTGGTGTCGACCACGGCGACCACCGGGAGCCCGAGCTTGCGGGCCTCGGTCACAGCGATTTGCTCCTTCTTGGTGTCGATGACGAACACCGCGTTGGGCAGGCGGTCCAGGTCGGCGATGCCGCCCGAGGTTGCGGCTCAGCTTCTCGAGCTCGCGGGTGTGCTGCAGCGCCTCGCGCTTGGGCATGCCGTCGAAGTCGCCGGCCGCCTGCATGGCGCGTAGCTCCTGCATCCGCTTCACCCGGCCCGACACGGTGGCGAAGTTGGTGAGCATGCCGCCCAGCCAGCGCTGGTTCACGTACGGCATCCCGCAGGCCTCGGCGTACTCGGCCACCGGGCCCTGGGTCTGCTTCTTCGTCCCCACGAACAGGACGGTGCCCCCGTCGGCCACGAGGTCGCGCACGAACGAGTAGGCGGCCTCAATCGCCGCCGAGGGTCTTGCGAAGGTCGATCAGATAGATCCCGTTGCGCTCACCCAGGATGTAGCGCTTCATCTTCGGGTTCCATCGTCGCGTCTGGTGGCCGAAATGAACTCCGGCCTCCAGGAGCTGCCGCATGCTGACGACGGCCATGAACTGTCTCCTCCACTCGGTTGGCTGCCCTGGCGACGCGCCGCCTCTGCGAGACGGCGACCGTGGATCGCGCCAGGTGGTGTTGGTCGGGTGCTGCCGCCCACCGCCCGGTGGGCCCAACCATGGTAGCCGCTCAGCGCGGACACAGCTCCGCGCCGCTCGGCTCTCGCGGCGCAGCGGACCGCCGTCAGCTCCGTGGATGCGTCTCCTCGTACACCGAGCGCAGCCGTTCCTTGCTCACGTGCGTGTACACCTGCGTCGTGGCCAGGCTGGCGTGGCCCAGCAGCTCCTGGACCACCCGCAGGTCCGCGCCCCCGTCGAGCAGGTGGGTGGCGTAGGTGTGGCGCAGTGCGTGGGGGTGGGTCGGCGCCGCCGCCCGGCGATCGAGGATGCGCCGGACGTCGCGGGGCCCGAGCCGCGCCCCGCGCTGGTTGACGAAGGCCGCCTCGGGCGGTCCGCTGAGCTGGGCGCGCCCGTCCTCGAACCAGGCCCGCAGCGCGGCGACGGCCGTGTCGTGGATCGGCACGCGGCGCTGCTTGCCCCCCTTGCCCAGGACGGTCACCGTCCGCCCGGACAGGTCGGCGTCGCCCCGGTCGAGCCCGCACAGCTCCGAGACGCGCAGGCCAGCCGCGTAGAGCAGCTCGAGCACGGCCGCGTCGCGCCGGTCGAGCGCCGACGCCGCCGGTGCGTCGAGCAGGGACGAGACCTCGCCGCCGGACAGCACCCGGGGCAGTCGGCCGCCGCCGGACGGGGCACGCAGGGACCGGGCCGGGTCGGAGCCGATGCGTCCCTGCCGGAGCAGCCAGGCGAAGTAGGCGCGCAGGGCGGCCGCCTTGCGGGCGACCGTGGCACGGGCGAGACGGCGCGTGCCGAGCGAGGCCAGGTAGCGCCGTAGGTCTAGGCGGTCGACGCCGGCGGGTCCGGTCACGCCGCTGCGGCCCATCCACTCGGCGAAGGCGGACACGTCGCCCCGGTAGGCGCTGCGGGTGGCGGGTGAGCGACCGGCGAGCCACGCATCGAATCCGGGCACGTCCCACGCCGCGGGAACGAATTCCGGCACGCCGGGCATGAATCGACACCGTACTGCCCCGCTCGGTCGATCCTGGGAACTAAGGTCGCCGGGGAACCATCGGGGGGTCCGCTGGGTTCAGGAAAGGGGGGCCGATGGCCTCGAAATTCGATCGGCGCACGCTGCTCGCGGGCGGGGCGGCAGCCGCAGCGGGCTTCGCCGGGGCGTCCACCCTCGGCCTGGGCTGGGACGGGATCGCCGGGGCCACGACGAACGGGCCCGGCCGCAACGGCGTCTCCGGGGCGACGCCCAAGAAGGGCGGCTCCCTCGTCTTCGGTGTCGACGCCGAAGAGCAGGGCTTCGACCCCACGCAGGCCCGCTTCGACGAGGTCGGCGTCATGTACGCCCGCACCGTGTTCGACCCCCTCGACATCGTGCTGGCCAACGGCGACTGGGCGCCCTACCTGGCCGAGTCGGTCGTCCCCAACTCCTCCTACACCACGTGGACGATCACGCTGCGGCCCAACGTGATCTTCCACGACGGCACGCCGTGCGACGGCGCCGCGCTGCTTACGAACCTGGTGGCGCAATCCAAGTCGCTGCTGACCGGCATCGTCCTCGGCCCCACGCTCGTCTCCATCACGCAGACGGGGCCGCTGTCGGCCGCCATCACGTTCAAGCAGCCCTGGGTGCCGTTCCCCTACTACCTGGCCGGCGGCATCGGGGGCCAGATCGCCTACGTGGTGGCGCCCTCCATGCTCGCCAACAAGAACGGCACCTCCAACCCGGTCGGCACCGGGCCCTTCAAGTTCAAGGAGTGGATCCCCAACGACCACTTCACCGCCACCGCCAGGCAGCACTACTGGCGCCCGGGCATGCCCTATCTCTCCCAGATCACCTACAAGCCCATTCCCGACGAGAACGCTCGGGCGGAGGCGCTCAAGTCCGGCACCATCGACCTGATGATCACCGACACGCCCCAGCTCATCACGCAGTTCCGGGGCAACCGGAGCTACTCCTACATCGACGACAGCACCCACGTGGCCGGCGAGCCGGACATGAACTGCGTCCAACTCAACTGCCTGGCCAAGCCGTTCAGCGATCCCAACCTCCGGCTGGCTGCCGCCATGGCGATCAACCGGCAGCAGTACGCCCAGGTCATCGACGAGGGCGTGCTCCCGGTGAGCAACGGCCTCTTCGTGCCGGGCTCGCCCTACTACTCGGCGACGGCCTACCCCGCCTACAACCCCCAGCGGGCGGCCAAGCTGGTCCGCAACGCGGCCAAGGCCAACGGCGGCCCCATCACGTTCAGCTACGGCTCGACCAACTCGCCGGCCGCCCTGCGGGCCGCCCAGTACCTGGAGCAGGCCTGGAAGGCCGTCGGCTTCCAGATCAGCACGAACATCGTGCAGCAGAACCAGACCATCAACAACGCCCTGGCCGGCAAGTTCCAGGCCCTGGGCTGGCGCCAGTTCGGCGCGCCGGACCCGGACCTCAACTACATCTTTTGGAGCACGACGACGGCCAGCACGGGCGCGCTGTCGATCAACATGGCCCGCAACATCGACCCCAAGGTCGAGGCGGCGCTCCTGTCCGGGCGCCAGAGCACCGAAAAGAGCGTGCGGGAGGCGGCCTACTCGACCGTCAACAAGCGGCTCGCCATCGACCTGCCCTACCTGTGGACCGACCGGGCCGTGTGGGCCGTCATCGGCAACCCCACGGTGCAGAACTTCAACAACCCGACCTCTCCCCAGGGCCAGCCCGCGTTTGGCATGATCGGTGGGTCGATTTGGCCCACCCAGGTCTGGATCAGCTGAGCTGGAGGCTCACGAACGTCTGATGAGCGGATGCATCCTGGTCGTCGAGGACGATGAGCGCATCAGGTCCTCCATGCGGCTGGCCCTCGAGGGAGAAGGCTACGAGGTCCGGGACGCCGCCAGCGGCGAGGAGGGGCTCGACCTGTTCGCGGAGGCGCCCACCGAGGTCGCGCTGATCGACCTCATGCTGCCCGGCATGGACGGGTTCGAGTGCTGCCGCGCCCTGCGGCGCAACAGCGCGGTACCCATCATCATCGTGACGGCGCGCTCTGACACCCACGACGTGGTGGCCGGGCTGGAGGCGGGCGCCGACGACTACGTCACCAAGCCGTTCGTGGCCAAGGAGCTGGCGGCGCGCATCCGGGCGCTGCTGCGCCGTGCCCGTCCGGCCGACGAGGAGCCCGGCGCGCTGACGTTCGGCGACCTGCAACTGCTGCCCGAGCAGGGCGTGCTGCGACGCCTCAACGGCGAGGAGGTGCACTGCACGCGCACGGAGTTCCGGCTGCTGTGCGAGCTGGCCGCGTCGCCCAACAAGGTGCTCAGCCGCGAGCAACTGCTCGATCGAGTCTGGGGCTACGACTACTTCGGCGACGGCCGCCTGGTCGACGTCCACATCCGGCGTCTGCGCACCAAAGTCGAGGCGGACCCCGCGGTGCCCCAGCACGTCCTCACGGTCAGGGGCATGGGCTACAAGCTGGTGCCCTAGGTGAAGCTGGGCATCGCCGCCCGGATCACCGCCGTCTTCGGGCTGGGTGCGCTGCTGCTCTCCATACTGATGGGCGGCCTCTCCTACTTCACGACGCGCCACTTCCTGCTGGCTGAGCGCGAGTCGGCGGCCCAGCACCAGGCGTTCACCAACGCCAACCTGGTGCGCGGGGAGCTCCTGTCCGGCGACAGCAAGTACACCGACTTACTGACGTCGATTGATACCGGGTCGGACGCGCACTCGGTGCTCTACCACGAGTCGAAGCCCTATGCGCCTTCCCTTTCGGTGAACGCCTCGGCCATCCCCCACCAGCTCAGTGAGGAGGTGCTGAGCGGTACCGCCGCCACCCAGACGTACCGCACGCCGCGGACGGGGTCACCCGTGATCGTGGTCGGCGTGCCCATCCCGTCGGTGCGGTCGGCCTACTTCGAGGTGTTCGACCTCTCCGACCTCGACCACACGCTGCACGTTTTGGGGTTGACCTTGTTCGTGGCGGGCGCGGTGACGACGCTGCTCGGTATCGGGCTGGGACGCTTCGCGTCGACGCGGGCGCTGGTGCCGCTGGCCGACGTGTCGCGGGCGGCGGGCGCCATCGCCGGCGGCGAGCTCGACATCAGGCTCGATGCGGATGCGGCCGACCCCGACCTCGAGGGCCTCACGCTGTCGTTCAACGCGATGGTCGACCAGCTGCAGGAGAGGATCCAACGCGAGGCGCGTTTCAACTCGGACGTGAGCCACGAGCTGCGCTCACCTCTGACCACGCTGGCGGCGTCGCTGGAGGTGCTCGAGGCGGACGCCTCGCAGCTACCGCCGAGGTCGCAGCGGGCGCTGCAGCTGCTGAGCGACGACCTGCACCGCTTCCAGCGCATGGTGACCGACCTCCTCGAGATGTCCCGGGCCGACGCCTCCTCGGAGGTGTTCCTGGAGGAGGTCAACGTCGCCGAGCTGGTGCGGCGGTCGGTGGAGGCAGGGGCCGGGGGCATAGACGGGCACGTGCCGCTCGAGGTGCACGTGGACCCGGCGGTGCGAAATTGGCGGGTGGGCGTCAACAAGCGGCGCTTCGAGCGGGTGATGGTCAACCTGATGGAGAACGCGGCGAACTACGGCGGAGGGTCGACGGAGATCGCCGTGCGACCGGGGGCCGCAGCCGGAAGCCGCCGGAACTGTCGGAACTGTCGGGGCTCGCGGGGTCGTCGTCGAGGTCACGGTGGACGACGCGGGGCCGGGCATTGAGCCGGCCGAGCGTTCCAAGGTCTTCGAGCGGTTCTACCGCGGGTCCGCCTCCGGGCGGCGCGGCACCGGCACCGGCACCGGCCTGGGCCTGTCCCTCGTCGCCGAGCACCTGCGCGCCATGCACGGCCAGGTGCGCGTCGAGTCCTCCCCGGCGGGCGGCGCGCGCCTGGTGGTGGTGCTGCCGGTGCTGGCCACTGACGGGGAGCGGGAGGAGGCGGAGCTCGCAAGGGCGGAGGCCGACGGCGAGGGCGCGAACGGCGCCGGTCGTGGGGGTGATGCGCGCGACGGACGCGACAAGGGCGGCCTTCGTGCCGATGTCGGCGAGGAGAGGCTCGAGTGACGCCGCGTCGCGTGAGGTGGTCGCGGCGGCGACGCCGGGTGGCCGTCCTGGGCGCGGCGACCGCGCTCGCCTTCGTCGGCGTGGGTGCGCCATTCCCACGGGCGGCCCGGTGGCCCTCGCGCCGGCCAAGGTCCCGTTCGGCCTGCTGAACCGGCACCCGCCCACCACGACGACGACCACCCTTCCCAAGTGCTCCTTCGTGCCCGTGAAGGTCTTCTTCTTGAACGCGAACGCCAACAACCAGCCGACGCCGGCGGACCGGGTCGTCTGTCGCGCCGGCGCCGCTCACCGCCATCCTGACCGACCTCATTGCGGGGCCGAGCAGCGGCGAACAGAACATCGGGCTCACGACGGCCATCCCCAACGGCGTGGCCGTGCTGTCCGCGACCACGAGCGGGACCGTCGTCACGGTCAACTTCAACAGCGCGTTCGGCTCCATAGTGGGCACGGCGACCGAGGAGGCGGTGGCGCAGGTCGTGACGACGGTGGCCAACGCGAACGGCCTCGGTACCGGCGTGATCTTCCAGATAGAGGGCGCGCGCATCAGCGTGCCCATCGCCAACGGCTCGCAGGTACCGGGGCCCGTCAACGTGCTGCAGGTGTCGAACGGCGCGCCGTAAGGGGCCCGCGGCTGGCGTCGAAATGGGGGCCGCAGGTGGAGGGAGCGAGCGAGCGTTAGCCGGCGTGCTCGACGTCGCGGCGCCAGGCCACCCGGGGTGCGCCTGACCACAGGTGCTCGAGGTCGTAGTACTCGCGCGTCTCCTGCAGGAACACGTGCGCGATGAAATCGCCGTAGTCCATGAGCACCCAGGTTGCGTCAGCCAGCCCCTCAATACGGATCGGTGCCGCGCCGTGGGCGTGTTTCACGCCGCGCTCGATCTCCTCGACCAAGGTCTTTACGTGCCGCGTGTTGGACGCGCTGGTGATGACGAACGCGTCGACGACGCCGAACAAATCCCCCATCGCCAGCACCACAGTTTCGTGCCCCAGCTTCGCGTCGGCTGACTCGGCGGCGGTGGCCGCAGCCGGCGGAATGTGGACGTGGACGTCCACGCCCGGGGTCAACGGAGCACGTCCAGGATCCCGACCGTAAGCCCGAAGGAGCACGCGAGGATGGCGCACCCGAGGAGGGCCCAGCGTTGCCGGCTGCGCTGCGCCAGCCTCAACATCGCCCGCCGATCCACCCGCCCGGCCGCCGGGACGCGGTGGCGCGGCCCACGGCCTGGCTCCCGGACAGCTCCGTCACCCTGGCCGGCATGGCGCTCATCTCGGCACAGCGTACATATCCCGGCGCCGGATGCAACGGATCACCCCGGCCGGGACGACGTCTTCCACCGAGCCGCCGGCGGCCAGCCGCTGGCGCAGCTCCGAGCTGGACACGTCGACGGCGGGGCCGTCCACCCGGACCACCCGCCACCCCTCCGGGATCGCCGGTGCCCCGCTGTGCGGACGCGACACCACGGCGAGAGTGACCAGGCGTTTGAGGTCCTCCGGGCGCTCCCACGACCCGAGGTCGGCCACCAGGTCCGACCCCACCACCAAGAAGAGCTCGGGGGGCGGGCTGTCGTCGCCGGCTGCGGCGCCGGACAACAGCTCCTCGGCGGTCTCCACCGAGTAGCTCGGGCCGCCGCGGTCGATCTCCAGCCGGCTCGCCTCCGCGCGCGGAATGTCGGCCGCGAGCGCCTCGGTCAGCGCGAAGCGGTCCTCGGCCGCCGAGACGGTCCGTTGGCCCGACTTCTGCCAGGGGTCGTTGGCCACCACGAGCAGCAGTCGGTCCAACCCCAGGGCTTCGACGGCCGCCCGCCCCGCGGCGACGTGGCCGACGTGCGGTGGGTCGAACGTCCCTCCGAGGATCCCGATCCGCGCCGCTCGGTCAGCGTCTCGGTCAGGTGCCGGCAAGTTCTGCGATGACCGGCGCGAGGGCATCCATTTCGCCCTCGTGCACCACGACGTAACTGAACCCGAACTCCTCGCGTCGCTTGCGCAGGGTCTCGACGATCTCACCGGCCGTCCCGATCAACGCGACCGGTGCGGCGCGCAGCTGGTCCGGGGTGAGGCCGAAGGCCGGCGAGAGCGCGTTCGACGACCTCGGCTGCGTTGGGGACGACCGAGACGGCGACCGTCCAGCACTGCACCTCGAGCTCGCCGGCGCGGTCGCCCGCGGCGTCGCGCGCCCAGCGCACGCGGTCCGCGTACTTCTCGGCCACCGCCTGGGCCGCCGTCTCCGCACCGATGAACCCTGCGGCCAGGCTCGGCACGATGCTCACGACACGGGCGACGCGGCCTGCCAGCTCGAGGACACGCCGGCTGCCTCCGCCGATCACGAGCGGCGGACCCCCGGGCGTGACCGGCGCGGGTGTGCCGAGCGCGCCGGTGACGCGGTAGTGCTCGCCGGCGAACGTCGCGGAGCCGTCGGTCCACATCGCGCGCATGATCTCAATGCTCTCCGCCAGACGCGCCACGCGCACGCCCGGCGGGTCCATCCCGATCCCGGACATCTCGTAGTCGGCGTTGGCCCACCCCGCGCCCAGGCCGAACTCGAAGCGGCCGTCGGTGACCACGTCCAGAGTTGCCGCCTCCTTGGCGAGGACGACCGGGTGCCGGAAGTCGTTGTCGAGGACGAGCGTCCCGACGCGCAGCGTGGTGGTCGCCTCGGCCGCAACCGCCAGTGCGAGCAGGGGGGCCCACTGGTCATCGAGGTGGTCGGGTACGTACAGCGTCGAATAGCCCAGGTCCTCGGTCTTGCGGGCCAGTTCCTTCCACGCGGCGGGCGATGCGGCGCGCGACGCCTGCAATGCGAAGCGGAAGGCGGCCATGACCAGCGATCCTACGGCGTTAGGCTGTTGCGGTGCCGAGCCAGCCTGAGACCACCCCTTGGAGCGCCGCGTCCTGGCGAAAGTACCCCGCCGCACAGCAACCGGACTGGCCGGACGCCGACGCGCTGAAGAAGGCCGAGGCGCGCCTGGCGACGCTGCCGCCACTGGTGTTCGCCGGGGAGGCACGCCACCTCACCGACGAACTGGCCGACGTCGCCAACGGGAAGGCGTTCCTCCTGCAGGCCGGCGACTGTGCCGAGTCCTTCGCGGAGTTCTCGGCCGATTCGATCCGGGACAAGCTGAAGATCATCCTGCAGATGGCCGTCGTTCTCACCTACGCGGCCGGAGTCCGGGTCGTGAAGGTGGGCCGCATCGCCGGCCAGTTCGCCAAGCCCCGTTCGTCCGCCACCGAGCGCGTCGGCGACGTGGAGCTCGAGGCGTTCCGCGGCCACATGGTCAACGACGAGGCCTTCGATCCTGAGGCGCGCCGCCCGGATCCCGAGCGGCTCGTCGCGGCGTACCAGCAATCGGCCTCGACGCTCAACCTTCTGCGCGCGTTCACCAAAGGCGGCTTCGCCGACCTCTCACAGGTGCACGTGTGGAACCAGCAGTTCGTCGCGTCGTCGTCAGAGGGGCAACGCTACGAGCGCATCGCGTCGGAGATCGACCGGGCGCTGCGCTTCATGGCCGCCTGCGGCATCGATCTCGGCGCCGAGGACGGACTACACGAAGTCGACTTCTGGACGGTCCACGAGGCGCTGATCCTCCCCTACGAGGAGTGCCTGACCCGGATGGACTCGCTCACCGGCGACTGGTACGACTGCTCGGCCCACATGGTCTGGGTGGGTGACCGCACCCGGCAGCCGGACGGGGCCCACGTGGAATTCCTCTCGGGCCTCCAGAACCCGGTGGGGGTGAAGATCGGGCCCACCTGCACGCCGGCCGAGGTGACGGCCCTGTGCGACCGGCTGAACCCGGACCGTCGGACCGGCCGGCTGACCCTGATCACCCGCCTGGGGGCCTCCCGGCTGGCCGAACTCCTGCCGCCGATCGTGCGTGCGGTGGAGGCGGAGGGGCACCCGGTCGTCTGGGTCTGCGATCCCATGCACGGCAACACCATCACCAGCGCCGGCGGGCGCAAGACCCGCCGCTTCGACGACATCCTCTCGGAGTTGCGGGCCTTCTTCGACGTGCACCGCGACCAAGGCACGTGGCCGGGGGGCGTGCACGTGGAGCTGACGGGCGACGACGTCACCGAATGCCTCGGCGGGGCGGAGGAGATCTTCGAGGACGACCTCGAGCAGCGCTACACCACCACGTGCGACCCTCGCTTGAACGCGCGCCAGTCCCTCGACCTCGCCTACCGCGTGGCCGAGTTCCTCCGGTCTTGATCCGGCGCGCCGCGTGCTGGCCGTCCTCATGACGGCGCTGGCGCTCACTGCGGTCACGACGCTGACGACGGTCAAGGCCCGTCCTGCCGCGGCGGCCGGCACGACCACCACGGCCTACTGGCTCGTCGCCACCGACGGTGGCATCTTCAGCTTCGGCGGCGCGCATTTCTACGGTTCCACCGGCAACATCGCCCTGAACAAGCCCATTGTCGGCATGGCGGCCACGCCGGACGGCCTGGGGTACTGGATGGTGGCATCCGACGGCGGGATCTTCAGCTACGGCGACGCGCCGTTCTACGGTTCCACCGGCAACGTCGTCCTCAACAAGCCCGTGGTGGGCATGACGCCCACCCCCGACGGGGGCGGATACTGGCTCGTCGCGTCAGACGGCGGGGTCTTCAGCTATGGGGACGCCCACTTCTACGGCAGCACGGGGGCCATGGTGCTCAACAAGCCCGTCGTGGGCATGGCGGCGACTCCGGACGGCAGGGGCTACTGGCTGGTGGCGTCCGACGGTGGGATCTTCGCGTTCGGCGATGCGACGTTCTGGGGTAGTACCGGCAATCTCGTCCTCAACAAGCCGGTCATCGGCATGCTCACCGGGCCCAACGGCACCGGCTACTTCCTCGTCGCCTCGGACGGTGGCATGTTCAGCTTCGGGACCGCGCCCTTCTTCGGGTCCTTGGGCGGGCTGCCGCTAAAGCGCCCGATCGTCGCGGCGGCC
This sequence comes from uncultured Acidimicrobiaceae bacterium, assembly GCA_963808355.1. Lineage (GTDB taxonomy): Bacteria > Actinomycetota > Acidimicrobiia > Acidimicrobiales > RAAP-2 > Bog-473. Next base: position 121,512 of record CAWEFL010000002.1, on the reverse strand, counting down.
ACGACTCCGACCAAGAACGGCTACTGGATGACCGACAGCGGCGGCCTGGTCTCAAACTTCGGCTCCGCGGACTACTTCGGGTCCGCGCCGTCGCCCCTCAACAAACCGATCGTGGGCATGGCCGAGGCACCGGGAAGCGGTGGCTTCATCGGAAACTCCTATCCCTCCGGCGCCTACGGCTACGACGTCAGCAACTTCCAGTGCGGCAACTTCCCCACCGGTGCCCACACCATCGGCATCGTGCAGGTGGACGGGGCATCGGGTGGCCCGGCGAACTCGTGCCTGGCCAAGGAGGTCGCATGGGCCGGCGCCGGGCTGAACCTCTACACGTTCCTCACCTACGGGGCGTCGGCGACGAACGAGCCGGATTGCAACAACGACCAGGCCTGCAATGCGGGCTATCAGGCTGGGATCCAGGCGTTCAACGACGCCAACCGGCCCGGCGTCGACCCGAACGTACCCTGGTGGCTCGACGTCGAGAACAATACGGTCGCCCCGTGGTCGTCGAGCACCCGGGAGAACCAGGCCTTCGTCCAAGGAGCGCTCAACGCGTTGCATGAGAGCGAGGGCCTCGCCACCGTCGGGATCTATGCGAGCCCCGACGTGTGGAACTCCATCGTCGGCGACTGGCACCCATCGGTCCCGTACTGGATGGCCGATTGGACCGGGAGCGGACCCACGAGTTGCAATCAACTCCCCGACTTCCAGGCCAAGGGCGACCTGCTGCCGAGCGGACCGCTCGAGGTCGTGCAATACGCCAGCAACACCTTCGACCAGGACTACGCCTGCTGACAGGTGACGAGCCGGAGGGGGTGCTCAGCCGGGCGCCCCAGCCGGAGCCGGCCGGGCCCGACGAGTCCTGAGCTCCCGCAGGCTCACCCGGCGCCCCGACTGCAGCACGGCCCGCCGGTAGACCTCGGCGGCGAGCTTGGCCATGAGGGCCGTCCCCGCGACGCTGATCAGGGCCGAGAGCAGGAACTGCCACCAGGCCACCTGGTGCAGGCCGACCAGAACCGGCATGGCGAACGGCGCCGTCGGAGGCAGGTAGGCGAGCACCCGGAAGAACGGGCTGACCTGGCCGCTGCTGGCGGCCGTGATGGCGAGGATGTAGCCGAGCAGGATGGGGAGGCTCAGTGGGAGCGCCAGCGTCTGGACCTGGTCCTGACGCTCGGCCATGGAGCCGACGGCCGCATACACCCAGCAGTAGAACGCGTAGCCCAACACCAGCCACAGCAGCAGGCTCAGCAGCACCAGCGTCCCCGTGCCGTGCAGGACGTCCGAGCCGACCGCCCCGCCCAGCACCAGTGCGACGGCGAGCAGGAGCGCCGCCTGCCCCATCGCCACCAGGCCGATGCCGAGGACCTTGCCCGCCGAGCAGCTGAATGGGGCGCACGGTCGCCAGCAGCACCTCGACCACCCGGCTCGCCTTCTCCTGCATGACGCCGATGAGGATCCACGTGTTGTACTGCGTCAGCATGAAGAACAGGAGGACGATGCCGATCACCGACGTGCCTCTGGTGGCGCCCTTCGGTTTGACGGAGCCGGACTGCAGGCTGTGCACGGGAACGGGTGCCGGGTGCGCGACCTGCTCGATCTGGCCGCTGCTGAGCCCGACGCGGTGATAGGCCTGCAGGACACCGAGTTCCTGCGCCAGGGTCTGGACCGACATGCCAGTGGCCGCGGTCGCGTCGTCGACCAGCGATGTGGCTGCCGTCGACGACGACCAGGTCGAGCGAGCCCGAACGCAGCAACGCCTCGGCCGCGGCGACCGAAGGCACCTCGCACGATCCGGCGGTGGAGCCGTTCAATTTCTCGACCGACGCCACCGACCGTGTCCAGGCCGGGTGACGACACGCGCCGACGACGCCAACCCGTTGCGGTGCCGGCGTGCTCTTGTGGATCGCTGGGATCACGATCGCGGCGGCCACCCCGAGGAGGATGATGACCGTCCCCACCCGGAAGATGCGGCTGCGGACACGTTCACGGATCTCGCGTCCCGCAACGAGGCCGACGTCACCCAGCGTCGCCGCGACACGCCACGTCGCGCCACGGGCGCGGCTGCGCGCGGGCGCCTCCGTCGTCCCGTCCTCTGTCCCGCCGTCGCGGTGCGTCCGCCGACGCCGGTAGAGCGCCACGCGCAGGGCCAGGAAGACCCCGACGATGAGGATGATCCAGAGGAACTTCATCCGAGCGCCTCGCGGAACACCTCGGAAAGCCTGCGCCGCTCGAAATCGAACTGGGTGACCCGACCGGCCGACATGGCCGCCCGCAGCACGTCGTTGCTGTCCACCGAGTCGTCGAGGACCAGGCGTGCCGCCCCGCCGGTCACCTCGGACACGAACACCCCGGCAGCCCGCGGGCCCAGCCCCGGCACGGTCACCCTCGACCCGCACGACCAGTCGTCGGCCGCCTCGCGTCGCGAGGTCGTCCACCGTCCCGGACACCACGAGGCGGCCATGGTCGATGATCACGACCTCTTCGCACAGGTCCTCGACCTGGTCGAGCTGGTGGCTCGAGAAGAGGACGCAGCACCCGGCCTGAGCCTGCTCCACCAGGACCCGACCGATGGCGTCGATGCCGTTCGGGTCGAGGCCGGCCAGCGGCTCGTCCAGTACCAGCACCTCGGGGTCGTGGACGAGCGCGGCGGCCAGCTGGACGCGCTGCTGGTTCCCGTGCGACAGCGCCTCGACCTTGCTGTCCGCGGCGCTCCGCGATCTCGAGCCGCTCGAGCCACGTCGCGCGTCGCGTCGGCGGCATCCGCCGGGCCCAGGCCGTGCAGGCGCCCCAGGTACTCGACCTGCTCCCCCACCAGCATGCCGGGATACAGGCCCCGCTCCTCGGGCATGTAGCCGAAGCGGCGGCGTTCGGCCTGACCGACGGGCGACCCGTTCCAGCGCACGGTGCCCGCATCGAGGTCGGTGAGGCCGAAGATGGCCCGCATCGTCGTCGTCTTCCCTGCTCCGTTCGGCCCGAGGAAGCCGACCACTCGTCCTGACGTCACCGAGAACGACAGGTCGTCGAGCGCGGTGATCGGGCCGAACGTGCGCTGCAACCCCTCTAGCTCGAGCTGACCGCCCATCGACGCAGGCTACGCGACGGACGCGCCGCGGCCGATCGACACCCGACGGCCGATCGCGACACGACACACGACGCCGCACCCGTTCTCTTCCACAATGGAACCGTGACCGCCCCGGGCCAGATCGTCATCCTCAACGGAGCCCCACGATCGGGGAAGTCGTCGATCGCCGAGGCCTTGCAGGCACGGGGCGACACGGCCTGGGTGATCCTCGGCGTCGACGCCTTTGTCCGGTCGACCCCCGAGATGCTTCGGCCCGGCATCGGCCTGCGTCCCGGGGGAGAACGGCCGGACCTGGAGGACGCGGTCGCAGCGTCGTACGGGCGGCTCTTCGACTCGGTCGCGGCGCAGGCTCGCCTCGGCGCACACGTGGCGGTCGACGCCGGCCTGCACGAGTCGTACTCGAAGAAGTTGTCCGTCAGGGCCAGCACCGCGCCGCCTGGCGGGCCTGCCGGTCCTCCTCGTCGGGGTGCGCTGCCCCCTCGAGGTGATCTGGCAGCGGCGGAGTGCGTCGTGGGGTCAGGACCACAAGACGGCGGACACGTCGCTGCGCCGCGGCCGTCGAGCGGTGGCAGGACGCGGTGCACGCAGCCATGCCCTACGACCTCGAGGTGGACTCGTCTGTCTCGGATCCTGCCGGAGCTGCGGAGCGCATTGCGGCACGTCTGGCCCGAGGGCCCGCCGGGCACGGGCATGGAGACGCTGCGCGGCGGGTGAGCGGGGCGCGGGACGGGTCAGGCGCGGGCGCGTCGGCGCCGAGGCGAATGGTGGACCCGTGCCATGATCTCGGCCACCACCTCGTCCGCTGTCGTCTCCCGGTGCGACCACTCGGTGTACTTCGACTTCTGCACGGCCCATCCGACGAGGGACTTCTCCGCGTTGCGTCCTGATGCGCAAGCCGTAGAGGCCGGGCCGGACGTCCCGGATGGACGAGTAACGGACGGAGTGCTGCGCGAACGCGCCCTGCACGACGAGTCGGTCCACGGTCAGCGCCACGTAGGGAACGAGATAGCAGCGCCACGCGCACACCAGCATCAGGACGGCGATCACCCACAGGCTCACCGAGCCGCCAGGACCCATGCCGATGGCCGTCGCGCCGAGCGCGACGAGCACGAAAACGAGAGCGGCGGCGACGGCCGACCACCGAATCAGGCGGGGCACACGCCACACGGGCTGCGCGGCGCCGGGCTCCATGGACCACACCGTAGCGGGATGCCTCAGCTCGTGACCGGACGCTCGTCGGGGCCCGGCCCGCCGCTCGATGCGTAGCTCTCCTCGCTCGCCGCCGAGCCGAAGCCCCCGGGATCGGCCGCCGGGGTCTGCACGAAGATCTCGACCAGCGAGATCAGGCCATCGTGGTCGAGCCCGAACGCGTACGCCTCCTCCAGGTGCACCTCTCGATCGGGGTAGCGGAGGTGCTCGGTGACGCGGGCGAAAGCGGTCCGGCCGTCCGAGGCACAGGTGATGCGGTGAACGTCGTTGCCGTACGCCGACGGCACCAGCCCGCGCAACAGGTCCACGTAGCGGTCGCTCCCTCGGACGCGGTCACCGAACGGGCCGATCCGCTGCACGCGGGGAGCGAGGACGTGGGCGAACGCACCCCAATCGCGGGCCGACAACGCGCTGAAGAAGCGCTCGATGGTGCCGCGGGTCTCCGGCGCCGGCTCGGGCACGGCCGTGCGCCGTTACGCCGTCTTCACCACCAACACGTCACACGGGGCACCGTGCGCCACAGAGTTGGGCACGCTGCCGATGTAGCGCCGCGCCCCCGCATCCCTTTGCTCCCGACCACGATCAGATCGGCTCCGACTCCGACCGCGGTGTCCAGGATCACGTCGACGGCGTCACCCGGGATGGAGTGGGCGTGTGCGTGGAGGCCTTCCCCGAACGCCTCCACGGCCTTCTCGGTCACCTGCTTCGCCGCTTCCTCGAGCATGGCGTGGTGGACGCCGGTATCGACCAGCGGAGCCCCCGCGGCGGCACCCATGCCCGTACTGGCGGCGCCGGGCCGGAAGGCAGACACAATGTGCAGCTCCGACCCCCCCGAGCGGGCGAGCTCCGCTGCCGCCGCGACGGCCTTGGCCGCGGTCTCGGACCCGTCGGTGCCGACCAGGATCACCTTGTACATGCGCCGTCCCCTTTCGGTTCGTGCAGCGTGGGTCGCCGGCGGCCAGCGTAGCGGTGACCCGCCTTCGCCGCCCGGGGCCGGTCCGGCGCGCGTCGCCTCCTCAGCCGGCGAGTGCCCCGTACGCGGCGTCCCAGAAGTCGACGAACAGTGGCGGCGGCTCGGGTGACGTCATGGCGCGCTGAGTGAACAACATGCCGGTCAGCCCGCGCACCGGGTCGGAGCGCCACGTGGTGCCGGTGCCCCCGTCCCAGCCGTAGCCCCATGGCACGGGCGGCTCTGCGCCCTCCGCGAGCGGCCCCGGCGCCGCCATGCCGTAGCCCCATCCCCCGGACTCGCCCAGGAAGAGCGGTGCCGACGTGCGCTGGGACTCCGTCAGGTGGTTCGTCGTCATTGCCGTGACCGACGCTTCGGACAGGATCCGCTCGCCGCGGTGCAGACCACCCGACCGCAGCATCGCGACGAACGCCCAGAAGTCGTCGAGCGTCGACACGAGCATGCCGGCCGCATTGGCCATCGCCGGCGGCGTGTTCCACCATCCGCCTCGCGGGAGATCGAGCACGTTGAGCCCCCCTCCCCCGGGGTCGGGCCAGTAGGCCGTCGTGAAGCGGTCCACCTTCGCCGCCGGTACCGAGAACGACGTGTCCGTCATGCCCAACGGGTCGAAGAGGCGGGTGCGCAGGAAATCCTCGAGCGACCCGCCGGTGACCCGCTCCAGCAGTGGGCCCAACAGGTGGGCGCCGGTGTTGTACAGCCACCCCTGCCCCGGCTGGTGCAGCAAGGGCAGGGTGGCGAAGCGGGTGACCCACTCGTCGGTGTCCCACGGCGGCGGAGGCCACGGTGGCCCCAACGTCATGAGCCCCAGCTCCGCCTCCGCATCTTGAATCGGGTAGGTCCCGGGCGGCGCCATGACGGCGCCGAAGCCGAGCCGGAACGTCAGCAGGTCCTCCACCGTGATCGGGCGGACGGCGGGCACGGTGTCGCTGAGCGGCGAGTCCAACGAGGGCAGGACGCGCCGATCGGCCAGCTCGGGCAGCCACGTCTCGATGGGGTCGCCGAGCGCCAACGTGCCGTCGTCGACCAGCGCCATCGTCCCGGCGGCGGCGATCGGTTTGGACAGCGAGGCGATGCGGAAGAGGGCGTCGCGCTGCAACGGCGCCGGGTCGTCCAGCGCGGGGCTGCCCAGCACCTCCACGTGCACGTCCCGGCCGGCGGCCACGAGCGCGGCCAAGCCCGGCACGGCACCCGCGTCCACGTGCGCGGCCAGCCGCTCGTGCAGGTGGGCTCGGCCCTCGTCGCTGAGTGCGAGCCCGTTCACACCCGGGAGGGTAGCGGTAGCGTGCGGCGTCGATGGCATCGTTCTCCGACGTCGAGCGCCTGGTGGCCGATCTGCCCGAGGTCAGCGAGGGCGTGCGCCACGGCAACCGGACGTGGTTCGTCGCGGGCAAGGCCTTCGCCTGGGAGCGGCCCTTCAGCAAGGCCGACCTCAAGCGGTTCGGCGACGCGTCCCCGCCCGGCGGTCCCATCCTCGGGCTCCGGGTCGACGGCCTGGAGGAAAAAAAGGCCGTGTTGTCCATGGGGCACAAGGGGTTCTTCACCATCCCGCACTTCGAGGGGTACGCCGCCGTGCTCGTGCAGCTGCGCGTCGCCGGGAAGCGGCCGCTGAGGGAGGCGATCGTGGACGCCTGGCTGGCCTGTGCGCCCCGGCGCCTGGCCGAGGACTACCTGCGGGTCACCGCAAAGGGATCCCGCACGCGTCGTTGAAGCGCATGAGGACGAACCGGTCCTCGTCGGGCACCCACGCGAACTCCGTCAGGGACGCGTGCACTATGTGCACCCAGCCCCGCCGGTACACGTCCGCCGACACGCCCAGGAACGAGATCATGCAGGCCTCGATGACACCGGCGTGCACGGCGGCCACGATCAGCTCGCCCGGATGGCGGCGGGCCAGTTCGCGCACGGCGTCCGCGGCACGGGCGATGAAGCCCGACCAGCTCTCGCCCCCCGGCGCCAGCGGAGCGCCAGGGTCGCGGTCCCAGTCGGGCACGCCGAAGACATCGACCACGTCGTCCCACGACATGCCGTCGCTCTCGCCCGGGTGCAGCTCGCACAGGTCGCAGCGCTCCCGCACCGGGCCCAGCGCGGCCGGTCCCGGGCCGACGACTGGTCGCAGCCGGTCCGCTGTCTCCGCGGCGCGGGGCAGCACCGACGAATACAGCGCGGTCGCGCCCCGAAGCTCGCCCGACTCGTAGAGCCGGTCGGCCAACGCAGCCACCTGGCGCCGGCCCAGGTCGGTCAGCCCGGTGCAGCCCTTCACTCCGCCCACCACCCGGTTCAGGTTGCACTCCGCCTCCCCGTGACGGACGAGGACGATGCGAGTCGCCCCTGGTGCGGGCGGGAAGACCCGCAGGACCCCGGCGTGCGCCTGGGCGTGCTCGGTCGTGCTCATGCTCGTCGTTCTACGCCGGCTCGGTCCCCGAGTGGGGTCGATCGCCTCACGCCAGATTGCCGACGAAGTGCTCGAGTTGGCGGAGCGTCCGACACTCGACCACCTCGTCGCAGTGCGTGCCGTACTCCCCCACGATCGAGTCGCCGGAGCCCCAGTAGTCGCGGGGCTCCGGGTTGAGCCAGAAGACATGCCGGGCACGCGCCTGCAGGTCCTCGAGCACCCATGACTGCGACGCGTGGTAGTTGTTGCGTGCGTCGCCCAAGATCAAGATGGACGAGCGCGACGTGACCTGATCGCCCCAGCGACGGTGGAACTCCGTCAGCGCATGCCCGTAGTCCGAGTGGCCGTCCACCCAGATCACATCGGCCTCGGTGTTGATGCGGAAGACGGCCTCGGCCGGGTCGACTACGCCCTCGAAGAACCGAGTCACCTCGTCTATCCCGTCCACGAAGACGAAGCTCCGCACCTTCGAAAACTGCGAGCTGATGGCGTACACCAGGTGGAGGGTGAAGCGGGCGAAGCTGGCCACCGATCCGGAGATGTCCGCGATCACGAAGATCTCGGGCTTGGCCGGCCGCGGGTGGCGGAAGCGTGGCTCCACCGGCACTCCCCCCGTCGAGAGCGACCGCCGCATGGTCGCCCGGAAGTCGAGGGGCCCCTTGCGCCCGTGCCGGCGCTTACGGGCCAGGCGCACCGCCAGCTTGCGCGACAGCGGGTGCAGGACGCGGTGCAGCATGGCCAGCTCGTCGCGCGTCGCGTGCATGACGTCGATGTCCTCGGGCAGGGGCTTGCGCACCGACTTGGCCAGCGCTTCGGCGCCGCGGTCTTCGACGAGGCGGCGCCGGATCTCGGTCTCGACCGCTCGCCGGAACTTGTCCATGCGGGCCTTGAACTCGTCCTGGGCCAGGCGTTCCTCCAGCTCCGTCAGCGAGCCCCCGGCCGCGCCCGCCTGGGCCTGCGCCATCAGCCGCTCGAGCACCCCCTCCAGGTCGAGGTTCCGCAGGGTCCGGTAGAGGTAGTAGGTCCCGCCCACCGGCCGGCCCGGCTCCATCCCGGCGTAGCGGTCGACCGCGTTGCGCGCCACGACGTTCATCAGGGCGGCGTCCGCCGAGACGAGCGACTTGAACAGGAGCTCAGCCAGCTCTTCGGGCGTCATCCCCTCGCCCCCGCCCCCACCGCGCCAGGAGCGGCCTTGGCCGGGCAGGCGTGCCGCACCCTTGCGGCCCTCCTCGCCCTCGCCCGCCGGGCCATCCGCACCATCATCCTCGCCCTCGCCCTCGCCCGACGCGCGGCCCCCGTGCGCAGTGCGAAGAACACCTCAAACGCGGTCTCGAAGGCACGCCAGTGCGAGGACGACTTGACCAGCGTGGCAGCCAGTGCGTATTTCAAGCCCTCGCGGTCCTCCAGGGGGATGTGCCTGACCGCCTCGGCGGCATCGAGATGCTCCGTGAGCGAGACCGGGATCCCCGAGCGCCGCAGCTCGGCCACGAATCCCGAGAGGAGGTCGAGCATCAGTCCGCCGACGAGGAGAGCAGTTCCTTCGCCGCTCGCTCTATGTCGCCCTGGTACTTCAACAGGATGTGCAGCGTGTCCTTCGCCCCGTTGGCGTCGATCGTCTGCACACCGAGCAGCACCAGCGTGCGCGCCCAGTCCAGTGTCTCGGACACCGACGGCGCCTTCCGTAGCTCGAGCGTCCGCAGCGAGCGCACGATGCGGGCGACCTGGTCGGCCAGCTCCTCGCTGATGCCGGGCACCTTGGCCCGCACGATGTCGCGCTCACGGTCGAGATCGGGGTAGTCGATGTGCAGGTAGAGGCAACGCCGCTTCAGGGCCTCGGACAGCTCGCGGGTGTTGTTCGACGTGAGGAACACCATGGGCAGCTGCGTGGCCCGGACCGTCCCGAGCTCGGGAATGGACACCTGATACTCCGAGAGGATCTCGAGCAGCAGCGCCTCCGTCTCGAGCTCGACCCGGTCCACCTCGTCCACGAGGAGCACGACCGGCTCTGTGGCGCGGATGGCCTCGAGCAGTGGACGGGTCAGCAGGAAGTCCTCGGAGAAGATGTCCTCTTCGAGCTCCTTCCACGACGGGCCATCGAGCTCGCTCTGGCCGTGCTCCCCCGCCTGAATGCGCAGCAGCTGCTTCCGGTAGTTCCACTCGTAGAGCGCTTTCGACTCGTCGAGCCCCTCGTAGCACTGCAGCCGGATCAAGCGGGCGCCGGTCAGATCGGCGACCGACTTGGCCAGCTGCGTCTTGCCCGTGCCCGCCGGGCCCTCCACCAGCACCGGCTTGGCCAGACGGTCCGCCAGGTACACGACTCCGGCGATGGAGTCGTCGGCCAGGTAGCCGACCTGGGCCAGTCCGCCCCGGACTGCGTCCAGGGACTCGAAACGGGGGGGACCGGTCTCCGGCAATCCCAAGGAGGTGCTCCCGTTCCCGCTCACGCGCGCACCTGCCCGTCGCCTCGCACGACCCACTTCAACGTCGTCAACTCCTTCACTCCCATGGGGCCGCGGGCGTGCAGCTTCTGAGTCGAGATCCCGACCTCGGCACCCAGCCCGAGCTCCTCGCCGTCCACGAACCTCGTCGAGGCGTTCACCAGCACCGCGGCCGCGTCGACCTCGGCCACGAAGCGGTCCGCCGTCGCGACATCCGAGGTCACGATCGCCTCGGAATGGCCCGAGCTGTAGCGGGCGATGTGCGCGATGGCGTCGCCCACGTCGTCCACCATCCCGATGGCCACGATGGGCGCCAGGAACTCCGACTCGAAGTCGCTCTCGAGCGCCGCCACGGCGTCGGGCAGGACGGCGCGCACCCGCTCGTCGGCGCGGACCTCGACGTCCGCCGCGGCGAGCGACTCGGCCAGGCGCGGCAGGAATACGTCGGCCACGGTGCGGTGCACCAGGATCGTCTCGACCGCGTTGCACACCCCGAAGCGGTGCGTCTTCGCGTTCATGGCCAGGTTGTGCGCCATCGCGATGTCCGCGGCACCGTCCACGTACAGATGGCAATTCCCGTCACCGTCGAGTACGTAGGGGACCGTCGCATGCTCCAGCAGCGACGCGATCAGCGCCCGGCCGCCCCTCGGGATCAAACAGTCGATGTGCTCGCGCAGCCGCATGAAGTCCACTGCCGTCTCGTGCGAGGTGTCCTCCACCAGCGCGACGGTGTCCTCGGGCAGGCCGGCCTTCACTGCGCCAGTGCGCAGGAGCGCCACGACCGCCCGGTTCGACGCCAGGGCCGACGACGACCCGCGGAGAAAGGCCGCGTTGCCCGCCTTCAGGCACAGCCCTGCGGCGTCGCTCGTCACGTTCGGCCTGTTCTCGTAGATGACCCCGACCACCCCGAGCGGGACCCGGACCCGGGTCACCCGCAGGCCGTTGGGCCGTGCCCAACCCTCGACCACCTCGCCCACGGGATCCGGCAACGCTGCCACTTTGCGCAGGCCGCCGGCCATGCGCCGAACCCTGGCCTCGGTCAGCCGGAGCCGGTCCCGGGCGGCGGGCGCCATCCCGGCCAATTCGGCCCGCGCCAGATCGCTCCGGTTCGCCTCCACCAAGGAGGCGACCTCCTGCTCCAGGAGGTCTGCGGCCACGCGGAGCGCGTCGTCCCGCACCGAGCTCGATGACTGCGCCACCACCCGTGCCGCCGCCCGCACCCGGCCCGCGAGCTGCTCCAACGCGGATGAGGTCATCGGTTCAGGTTACAAGGACCAGGTCGTCCCGATGGACGACGACGGTGCTGCGCCCGCCAATCCACTGGGGGGCCCGCTCCGCGGCCTGGCGGACCAGGCCCTTGGCGAACACCCGGCCGTCGGGGCCGGCGATCTCGACGGCATCCTCGGGGCGAAACGTGCCGGTGACCCCGGTGACCCCGGCCGCCAGCAGCGAGCGCCCCCGCTCCGTGAGCGCCGTCCGCGCCCCCTCGTCGACGGAGAGGACACCCGACGACCCGAGGGCGAACGCGATCCACAACTTCCGCGCCGGCAGGCGGGCGGCGCGGGCGCGGAAGACGGTGCCGGCCCCGGCCTCCCCGGCCAGAGCCGCCGCCAGCACGCCGGGCCGCGCCGCGTCGGCGATCACCGTCTCGACGCCGGACCACGTGGCGATCTTGGCCGCCGCCAGCTTGGAGGCCATGCCCCCGCTGCCGGCCGCGCTCCCAGGGCCCCCGGCCAACCGCTCCAGCTCGTGGTCGATCTCCACGACCTCTTCGATGAGCGACGCCTCGGCCGTGCGACGCGGGTCGGCCGTCAGCAGGCCGGGCGTGTCGGTGAGCAGCACGAGCAGCTGCGCGCCGACCAGATGCGCCACCAACGCGGCGAGGCGGTCGTTGTCGCCGAAGCGGATCTCCTCGTCGGCCACGGCGTCGTTCTCGTTGACCACGGGCACGACCCCGAGGTCCACCAGATGCCGCAGCGTTCCGCGGGCGTGCAGGTACTGCGTGCGGTGGACGAAGTCGAGCGGCGCGAGCAGCACCTGGCCGGCCAGCGCGCCGTACGGGTCCAAGCCGTCCTGCCACAGCCGCATCAAGCGGTGCTGCCCGACGGCGGACACGGCCTGCAGCACAGCCGGGTCGGAGGGCCGCTGCTCGCTCCGGCCCAGGGCGGCCCACCCGGCCGAGATGGCCCCGGACGTGACGACCACGACGACGTGCCCTTCGTGACGCGCCGCGGCCATTTCACCGCTCAGGCGGCGCACGGTCTCCTCCGTCACCGAGGTGGACCCGACCTTGACCACCGCGATCACGGTTCGTCCGCGCCCCACGTGAACGTCATGGCGCCCACGGTCACCTCGTCGCCGTCGCGCGCCCGGCGCGAGCCAGCGCCCGGTCCACGCCGAGCCGGCGCAGCCGCCGCACCGCCTCCGCCTGCGCCCCGCTGTCCGTGAGGTCCGAGAGCGCGACCGCGCGGTCGGCCGCCCGGCCGACGACGACCCAGGCTCCGGGCCCGGCCCGCTGCACGTCCACGCCATCGGGCACTGGTCGGTGCACCAAGACCGCGCCGGCGGCAGGGGCGGCCGCGGGCGCCCGCGCCTCGCGCACGCACGCGGCCAGGCGGTCCGTCATTGCCCGCAGGCCCTCGCCGGTCGCGGCGGAGACGACCATGTCACACACGCCGTCGTCGTCGGTGCCGACGTCCTCTTTGTTGCCGACGACGAGCCGAGGGCGGTCGAGCAGATCGGGCCGGTAGGAACCTAGCTCGGCGAGCAACACCCGCAGCTGGGCGGCCGGCGTCTCGCCTTCGAGGAGGGGGGCCCCGAGGTCGAGCAGGAGGACGAGGACGCGCGCCCGCTCGATGTGCCGGAGGAAGCGGTGCCCGAGACCCTTGCCCTTCGCCGCGCCCTCGACCAGTCCGGGCACGTCGGCCAGCACGAACTCCGTCGCGTCGCGCACGCCTCCCACCCGCACGACACCGAGGTGTGGTTCCAGCGTCGTGAACGGATAGTCGGCAACCTTGGGCTTCGCCGCGGAGACCGTCGAGATCAACGTGGACTTGCCCGCATTCGGGAACCCCACCAGCGCGACGTCGGCCATCAGCTTGAGCTCCATGTCCAGCCAGCGCTCTTGCCCCCGCTCACCCTGTTCTGCGAAGGCCGGAGCCCGGCGCTTGTTCGAGAGGAAGCGCGCGTTCCCGCGGCCGCCCTGCCCACCCTCGGCCACCAGCGCCTTCACGCCGTCCGCTTGGAGGTCGCAGACCACGACGCCGTCGCGGTCACGCACGACCGTCCCGACCGGCACCCGCACCTCCACGTCGCGGCCCCGGGCGCCGTGCCGCCGCTGTCCCGAGCCGTGCTCGCCGTCGGTGGCCCGGCGGAACGGGTGGTCCTTGAACGCCAGCAGCGACGACTCGTTCACCGTGGCCAGGACCCAGACATCACCGCCGTGGCCGCCGTCCCCGCCGTCGGGTCCGCCCCGCGCCACGTGCGCCTCCCGCCGCCACGACACCGCACCCGCGCCGCCGTCGCCGGCGCGCGCGTGCAATTGGGCCTGGTCGACAAAGCCGGGCATGGCGGAAAAGCTTAAGAGGCCAAGAGGCGCCGGGCGCGCTGCCCGACCTCCGCGCGCGCCCGCTCGACGTCGATATAGGTGCACTGCCCTGCCTCGACGACACGCCGGCCCGCGACCCACACGTCGGTCACCAGGTAGCCGGCACCCGCCCACACGAGGTGGCCCAACAACTCCGCCCGCGTGACCGACGGGACAAAGCGGGCGTCGTCGGTGCGCAATCGGATCAGGTCCGCGGGCCGCCCGGTCTCCAGCGCGCCCACCGGGAGCCCCAGCGCCTCCCCGCCACCACGCGTGGCGAGCCGTAACGCGGCAGGCGAGGGCACCGCGGTGGGATCGCAGGCGGTCGCGCGGGCCAGCAGCGCGGCGAGCCGCATCTCGTCCCAAAGGTGGAGGTCGTCGTTGGAAGCGGGGCCGTCGGTGCCCAGGCCCACCCGCACCCCACGCGCTTGCAATGTGCGGAGGGGGGCCACGCCGGCCCCGAGCTTGCCGTTCGAGCCGGGGCAGTGAGCCACCCCCACGTCGTGGCCCGCGAGCAATTCCAGGTCGTCCTCGTCCAGCCACACCGCGTGCGCTGCCAGCACCCGGCCGTCGAGTGCCCCCGCCTCCGCCAGCACCGCCGGCGCGCTCATGCCGTAGCGCTCAGCCACGACCGCGCACTCGGCCGCCGTTTCCGAGAGGTGGATCTGGAACAGGGCGTCGCGTCGCTGGGCCTCGCGCGCGATTTCCCGGAGCCCTTCGGGCGGCACCGTGTAGACCGCGTGCGGGCCGAAGCCGACGTCCAGCCGGCCTTCACGGCCGTCCATGCCGTCGAACAGAAGGCACGCCTCCTCCAAAAGGGCCTCCCAGGTGTCTCCGGTGCCATCCTCCGCCGGAATGTCGAAAATGCCCGGGGTGTACACGGCGCGGATCCCCGCGTCGACGACCGCCTCCACCACGGGTCCGGGGTGGCGGTACTGCTCGCAGGTGGTGGTGGTGCCGTTGCCCAGAAGCTCCGCCGCGCCGAGCGTCATGCCCCAGTAGACGTCCTCGTCGGTGAGGCGCGCCTCGCGGGGCCAGACCGACTCCGTCAGCCAGCGGTCCAGAGGAAGGCCGTCGCCGGCGCTGCGCACCAGCGTCATCGGTGAATGACCGTGGCAGTTCACCAGTCCCGGCATGAGCAGCCCGCCCAGGTCCCGGACCTCGGTGCCCGGGTGCGGCGGCTCCTGCAGCGGGTCGCCGACCCACGTGATGACGCCGTCGTCGATCTCGACGGCGCCGGGCAGCAGCAACGTGTCGTCGGCGTCGACGGTGAAGACGGAGTCCGCAACGATGCGCTCGGTCACGGAGCGCCGACGAACAACCGGTCCGACAAGTCGCGCGGCACCCTCAGGGGTGCCGCGCCCTCCACCGTCACCTCGAGGTTCCCCTCCCTGTCCCGCCCGTGGACCCGGGCGACCGCGCCCGGGATAAACCCTGCTTCGTCGAGCATGGCCAGCGACCCGAAGTTGAGCTCCACCTCCTCGCTAACCCGGAAGAGACGCACCCGTTCGCCCTCGGTCACCTCGGTGAGGGGACGGGTCGGCACGGCCGCCGCCGGCGTGTGCGCGCCGGGGATCGGGTTGCCGTGAGGGCACGTCGCGGGGTCGCCGAGCAGCTCGACCAGCCGGGTCTCCACGTCGTCGGAGATGACGTGCTCCCACCGCCCGGCCTCCCGGTGGACCTTGTGCCACTCGAGCCCGATGACGTCCACCAGCAGCCGCTCCGCCAGCCGGTGCTTGCGCACCACCTTCTCGGCCAGTGTGCGGCCGCTGTCGGTCAGCGACAGACGCCGGCGGTCGCGGGTGACGTAGCCGTCGTCGATGAGCCGGTCCAGCATCTCGGACACCGACGGCGCCGAGCGACCCAGCCGCTCCGCGATGCGGGCTTGAATAACCGGGACCCCCTCCTCATCGAGGGCGAGCATGGTCTCGAGGTACTCCTCGACCGGTGGGTGGTACTCCTGCGGCGCGTGGCCAGGCCGCTCACTCATGGGCGCTCAGTCATCACAGTGCCCGTTGGTGCTCGGAGGAACGTCCAGCGCAGGGTTGCGCTCGAAGAAACCATACGGCAGCAGTGTGAAGCCGGTGTACTCGACCGGCATGACCGGCCAGTCCTCGGGCCGCGGCAGATGGGTGACCCCGAAGGTATGCCACAGGACGACGTCGGTGTCGACGAGCGGGCGGTCTTGCGCCGTCCAGGCCGGCAGCCCCGCGCCGCCCGCATGTTGGTTCGGGTAATCCCCTGCCGCCCGGCGCTGGGCGTCGTCGAACGGCGTCACCCAGAGGTTGTGCGACGCGAAGGCGGCGCGCCGGCCCACGCTCGATTCCGGGTGGGCCAACAGGGTCGGTGACGCTCCGGGCAACAGCTTGTACGCCGTCGGCTCGCCCACGCCATTGCGGCGGGAGCGGTTGGCGATGCGCCACGTCCGGCTGCGCGCCGGGTCGACGTCGCGCCGTGCGCCCAGCTCGGATGTGAGCAGCGTCGTCGACGTGCCGAAGGTGTTGCCCCACGGGTTGTCCGGTGACCCCGGCGGCCCGCCGGGCACCGCGTCGACCTCGAAGACCGCGTTGTCCGGCCCGTCCACCTCGACGTCGAGGCGGACATTGAAGAGATGCTGGTGGTAGGGGGCCGCCAGACCGGGCGCCACCATACCCGCGTGCTCCCCCGGCGTTTCGTCGCGCACCGCCATGGTCGACATGATCCCGCTGAGCTTCACCTCCAGCTGCAGTGTGCCGTCGAGGTAGAAGTACCAGTAGAAGCCGTACTCGTAGTTGCCCACGGTGGCGATGGAGCTGATGACAAGGCGCCGGGACCGCCGCACCTCGGTGCGCCCGGACACCATGTCGACATGCTTCCAGAGGATGCCGTAGTCCTCCTCGTGCACGCAGATCGCGTTCTTCCGCGTGTGCGGCTTCCCTCGTTCGTCGGCGAAGACGTTGTCGAGGTACGCGATCTCGCCCAGGCAGTCGCACCCGAGCGTGAGCGAGTTGGCCATGCGGCCCAGACCCCACTCGCCGGCGTCGAACGCGCTCTTCCAGGCGTGCATGGGGCCGGGGTGGCCATACGGCACCACCATCTCGCTGACCGAGACGCGGTAGAGGATGGGGCGCACCCGGTCGCCGTCGTCGTAGCCGACCCGCCACAGCACCAAACCCTCGAGCGGGTCCATGCCCACCCGCAACGACCACTTCTGCCAGCGCACCAGGTTCCCGTCCACCGTGAAGCTCGGCCCCTCGGGCTGGGTGACGGTGAGCGGCTTGAGGTCGGTGCGAAGGGGCCCGTTGTCCTCGGGGTAGTAGCTGCCCGACTTGGGCGGCAGCGGAACGACGCCGTAGTCCGCCACCTCCAGCACCTCACCCCGGCCCATGTCCACGAAGGCGAGCAACCCCTCGAGCGGTCGGGCGTAGCCGTTGTCGTCAGCGGCCTCGCGCAGGTAGGCGAGGCAGCGCACAATGCGCCGCCGCTCCTCGTGCGGCAGCCCGAAGGTCCCCGCAGGCCACGGGTCGATCTGGACCAGCGAGCGGTCCGTGATGCCCCGCCGGTCCAGCGCGGCGTTCCACTCGGCGTTGGCGTGGAGCGCTTCGATGACGCTGATCGACTCCTCTATCTGCAGCGGCGGCCGGACGTCGTGCACCACTTCCCAACGTTCGACCGCGCGCCGCGTCAGCGAGACGACTACCTCGGTGACGTCCGAGTCGGGGCCCTGGAGCAGCACCAGGCGGACCTGGCGGTCCACCGCCACTTCCTCGCCCCGATCGACCGCCCGTACGGCCTCTTTCGGTGGCTCGCGCAGGCCCACGTAGGCGAAGCGGAGCGCCTCGGGAGGAACGTCGAGCCGGCCGCTGGCCAGCACGATGTCGCGCGCAGCCTTGAGCTCCTCGCCGGTCAGAGGCTCGAGGGGATGGGACATCCAGGCCGATGTTAGGCGGCGGTCCTGCGTCCCGGCTCAGGCGCCCTCTACCATGCCCGCGATGAGCGATGCTCTGGACCGGGCGACGCGCAGCGCCCGCGAACTGGCCCGGCGCATAGGGATCGACCATCACGACGTCCTCGTCGTCCTGGGCAGCGGGCTCTCGTCCGCCGGCGAGATCCTGGGCGCCGACGGTCCGTCGCTGCCACTCGACACCCTCCCGTCCTTCCCGACCTACGCCGCTGCCGGCCACCGCTCGTACGGCTGGTCCGTGCGCATTGAGGACCGCCAGGTCCTGATCCTCGGAGGGCGTTGCCATCTCTACGAAGGCCTGGAACCGGCCGAGGTCGTCCACCCTCTTCGCACCGGCATCGCGACGGGTTGCTCCACCGTCATCCTCACCACTGCGGTCGGCGGCATCCGCGACGACCTGACGACCGGCTCCATCATGGTGGTGGAGGACCACCTCAACCTCACTGCTCGCAGCCCGTTGACGGGGCCGGGGGCGATCGACATGGTCGACGCGTATTCGGCCGCGCTGCGCGACCTCGCGCTCGCGACATCGGAAGCCGATGCTGCCGGGCGCCTGTCCGCACACCCGGGGATCTACGCACAGGTTCCTGGGCCCCAGCTCGAGACGCCGGCGGAGATCAGCTGGCTGCGCGTCTTGGGGGCCGACGTCGTGGGCATGTCGCTGGCGATCGAGACCATCGCCGCCCGCGACGCCGGGGCGGACGTCCTCGCGCTCTCGCTGGTCACCAACCGGGCGGCCACGGCGACGGTGCCGACGGATGTCGCGGGCATCCACGGCGAGGGTGCCGCTGCCGCCCCCGCCGTGGCGGCGATCGTGCGGCACGTCGTAGGCTCGCTCCCGTGAGCATTACCCCCATCGGTGTCGACCACGTGTCGGTCAATGTCACCGATGTCCCGGCGGCGCTGGCGTTCTACACCGGGACACTCGGCCTGACACAGAACTTCTCCCGGCCGGACTTCGGTTTCCCCGGGGCCTGGCTCGACACCGTCAACGGGCAGCAGGTGCACCTGATCGGTGGCGACACGCCGCCCAACCTGGGCCAGCACTTCGCACTGGCCTTCGAAGACCTCCCGGCCGTCGTCGCGGAGCTGCGCGCCGACGGCCTGCAGGTGACCGACCCCATCGACGTCGGCACCACGGGCCGGAAGCAGGCGTTCATGACCGACCCCTGGGGCAACGGCATAGAGCTACACCAGCGCCCGCCTTCGTAGCGGCTCCGGCGAGGTGACGTCACCTGTGCGGCCGCTCGCCGAGGCCGCGCCGCACTGGGACCGTCACGGCTACGCGATCCTCCCCGCCTTCCTCTCCGAAGACGACTTGAGACCGGGTCTCTCCGAGCTCGGCCTGCTCTTCCCGAGTGCGACGCAGTTCCACGCCGGTGCCGACCCGGCTCGGAACGCGGAATTCAGAGACGACGAGTACGGGGGACTCGTGTCCTTTCCGTTCGCCAGCGTCGAGTTGTGCCTGCTCGCCGTCCATCCCCGCCTCGTCGCCCTCGCCCGGGGACTGCTCCGCACCTCGGCCGTCCGCATCTACTCCGCCGAGGCGTGGGCGAAGTTCACCGCCGCCACGGTGTACGAGCAGGTCCACCATCGCGACTTCATGAACCACACCGTGGTGGTCCCGAGCGACGAGCCGGCCCATCGCCAGGTCGAGCTCTTCATCTGGCTCAGCGAGGTGACCGAGGACCTGGGACCGACGCACGTCGTGCCGATCGACGAGACGCGGGACCTTTCGCTCCTGCCGCACGAGATCCTGCCCGCGGACCACCCGCGCCTCTACGAATGCGAGGTGTCAGCGGCCGGGCCCGCGGGCACCGCCGTGGCCTACCGGGGTGAGACGGTGCACCGCGCCACCGAGCTCACCCCGGTGGCGCGCGCGCTACTCGTTGCACTGCAGCTTCCGGCCCGCGTCCGACGAGTGGGTCGGGCGCCTCGGCTGGGGTGACCGGTCGTCCGCACCGGGCTGGGCCGAATTTGTGGAGCACGCCTCGGTGGACCAGCTCGGGCTGTTCGGGTTCCCCCCGCCTGGACATTCGTTCTGGACGGCGCAGACGGTCGAACGCCTACAGGAGCGCTATCCCGGACTCGACACGAGCCCATGGCGGGACCGACTCCTCGCGGGAGCACCGAACTAGTGGAGCCACGCAGCTCGTCGAGATCAGGTGCGTCGCGGTGCTCAGCCCGCGACGACGCTGACGAGCCGGCGCCCCCGCCGCTCGCCGTACTTCACGACACCGTCGGCGGTCGCGAACAGCGTGTCGTCGCCGCCCTTGCCGACGTTGGCGCCTGGGTAGACCTTCGTCCCGCGCTGGCGCACCAGGACGGCGCCCGCCGTCACGGCGGCCCCGTCGAACTTCTTCACTCCGAGGCGCTGAGCGGCTGAGTCGCGGCCGTTGCGGGTCGACCCTCCACCCTTGGTCTTTGACATATATCGGACTCCTCGTTGACCGCTACCCGGCCGCCGTGATGCCGGTGATCTCGAGCGTGTGGTAGTGCTGGCGGTGCCCCCAGCGGCGGCGCTGGTTGGACTTGGACTTGTACACCATGGCGTCGATCTTGGGGCCCTTTTCCTCGCCGACGACCTTCGCCGTGACGCTGGCCCCGGCGAGCTGCTCGGGGGTGGCCAGCACGCGGTCACCGTCGACCACCAGGACCGGCTCCAGCTGGACCTCCGCACCCACCGCCTGGCCCAGGAGCTCCACCCGGACGCGCTGGCCCTCGGCCACGCGCGCCTGCTTCCCTCCCGACCTGATCACCGCATACATAAGACGGAGATGCTAGCGCACTAGCGCAGCACGGAATCGTCGAGGGTCACCCCGCGGCCATTGCAGACCATGCACTCGGTCGAGAGCGTCTCGAGCAGGCCCTCAGAGACCCGTTTGCGGGTCATCTCGACCAAGCCCAGCTCGGAGATGTCGAACACCTGCGTCCGCGTCTTGTCCCGGGCCAGGGCATTGCGCAGTGCCGCCGCCACCTTGTCCCGGTTGTCCCGCACCTCCATGTCGATGAAGTCGATGACGATGATGCCGCCGATGTCGCGTAGCCGGAGCTGGCGCGCCACTTCCTCGGCGGCCTCGAGGTTATTGCGAAAGACCGTCTCCTCCAGGTTCGTCTTGCCGACATTCTTGCCGGTGTTGACGTCGATGACCGCGAGTGCCTCGGTGCGCTCGATGATGAGCGATCCCCCCGACGGCAGCCAGACCTTGCGGTCGAGCGCCTTGTGCAACTGCTCGTGCACGTGATACCGCTCGAAGATGGGCAACCCCTCCAACTCGGGGTCGTAGTACTCCACGCGGTCCGCCAGCTCCGGGCTCACGGCGGTGACGTAGTCGCGCACCTGCTCGAACAGCGCGACGTCGTCGATGACGACCCCCCGGTACTCCGCGTTCAGCTCCTCGCGCAGGATGCGCACCGAGAGCTCGGGCTCGCGGTAGAGCAGTCCCGGTTGGTCGGATTTCTTGGCCTCGGCCTCAATGGCGTCCCATTGCTCGACCAGGGACGTGACGTCGCGCTGGAGCTCGTCGGCCGAGACGCCCTCGGCCGCCGTGCGGACGATCATCCCGTGGCCCGGAGGCTTGACCTCGTCGATGACGCGCCGCAGCCGCCGGCGCTCGTTGTCGCCCAGCCGCTTGGAGATGCCGAAGGCGGTCGAGTTGGGCACCAGCACCGCGAACCGCCCGGGCAGCGAGACCTCCTGGGTGAGCCGGGCGCCCTTGGCCCCGATCGGGTTCTTGGTGACCTGGCACAGGATGGTCTGCCCGGCCTTGAGCACGTCCTCAATCCGGGGCTGGGACGCGGCCCCGCTGCCGCCCTCAATGTCGTCCTTGTCGTAGCGGACGTCGCCCCGGTAGAGGACCGCGTTCTTGGGGATGCCGATGTCGACGAAGGCCGCCTCCATCCCGGGCAGCACGTTCTGGACCCGGCCCCGGTAGACGTTGCCGTCGATCTGGGTCGTGTCGTCGGAGGCCCGGGACACGTAGTGTTCCACCAGGGACCGCCCCTCCAGCATGGCGATCTGGGTCATCTGCGGTTGCACGTGCACGCAGACCAGGTAGCGCCCGACCTGCTTGGGGCGTCGGTCGCGACCCGAGCGGCGCCGACTGCGGCTGCGTTTCGCCGCGCCGGTGCGCTCGGTGCCCCCCTCGCCCGCGGCCGCGCCGTCCAACCGGTCCTCGGGCGGGGCGGCGGACTCGGGCGGCGCCACGATCGGCACGACGGGGGCCGGCGCGGGCGGCCCCGTCACCGGGCGCGGCGGCGGGGCGGGCCTGGTGTCGCCGATCCGCGGCTTGCGCGTTGCTGGTGCTGGTGGTGCGGGGTCGGGGCGCGGCGCGGCCGCCGGGGGGCTACCGCCCGGCGCCTCCGGGGCGCGACCCTCCGGGGTCTGGCTGACTTCCGGCTCGGACATGAGGGAGGTCCCTCCTTGCGTGCTGTGTCGCGGCGGCCGGCGTCCCGAGCCCGCCCAACGCGAGCGGCTCGAACCGGGCGCCGCCGCGCTCGATCCATTGATGCGTCCTACAGGCCCGTCCGGGCGCCGCGGCGGCGCCCAGGGCCGCGATCAGGTCGGTCGGTCGGACGCCACGCGGGTGCGTGGCCACCTCCGCCCGGAGCCGTCCCTCAAGGTCGGTCACGGAGAGCTCCAGGATGGCCGGGCGGATGTCGTCGTCGACGTGACGACCCTTCCGTTCCCGCCGGACGGTGAGGCTCGGAGCAGCGAGCATACGCTCGACCCGCTCCGCTAGCTCCACACCTGACAACCCGAGCACCTCCAGCTCCCAATCGCACGATGCTACCTCCTGCTGCAGCGACCCCTCGGCAAGGTCCACCGGGCGTGCGGCCTGGACCTCCATGCCGTCGGGCAGCAACCGGCTCAAGAGCTGGGGCAGCTCGTCCACGGGGGGCTCGTCCGGCTCGGGCCGCCCGAGGCGTATGTCGAGGTACTCGCCACGGGACTCGCACCCCGTGGGCAGGGCCAGCCCGAAGGCGAGGAGCGGATGGGGCGCGAAGCCCTGGGAGTAAGCAACCGGGAGCCGGCTGCGCCGCAGCGCACGCTCCCACATGCGTGCGACGTCCCGATGGCTGGTGAAGCGGATCTTGCCCGACTTGGCGAAGCGGAAGCGCAGCCGCCGCTGACCCTCAGGCACGGCTCACCAATCGGATCGGGATGCGGTCGCCCCCGCGCAGGTCCTGGCCGGTGCCCTGGCTCCCGCCGGCCGGCGGGAGCGCGGAAGCCACCACGTGCTCGAGCCCCAAGCCGGTACAGGCACCGCAGTCGTAGCAGGGCGTCCAGCGGCAGTCCTCCACTGCGGCCGCCGCGGCTCCCGCGAGCGCGTCCTGCCAGTCCCCCCACAGGAAGTCCCGGTGCAGTCCCGCCGAGATGTGGTCCCACGGCAACGCCTCGCTCTCGTCCCGCTCGCGGTAGCACTCCTCCTCAAAGCTCAGCCCCTCCGCCGCCAGGGCGTCCTGCCACAGCGACAAGTCGAAACGCTCGGACCATTCTTGGAAGGTGCCCCCGGCACGCCAGACCCGCTCTATCACCGCACCCATGCGACGGTCGCCCCGGCTGGCCAACCCCTCTGCCACCGTGGCGGCCGGGTCGTGCCAGCGGATGGTCAGGCCGCGGGTCCTTCGCGCGGCCTCGCGCAACAGCGCCACCTTGCGCTCCAACTCCTCCCGCCTGTCCTGGCCGAACCACTGGAAGGGCGTGTGGGCCTTTGGCACGAAGCCTCCGACCGACGCGGTGACCGTCACCGAGCTGTGGTAGCGCCGGCCGATCTCCGCGCAGTGGCCGCCGAGCGCCGCGATCCCGAGGACGTCGTCGTCGCGCTCGGTGGGCAGGCCGATGAGGAAGTAGAGCTTGACCCGGCGCCAGCCCTGGCTGAACGCGGCGTCCACTGCGCCGTAGAGGTCCTCCTCGGTGATCAGCTTGTTGATCACCTTGCGCATCCGCCAGGTGCCGCCCTCTGGCGCGAAGGTCAGGCCGGTGCGCCGCACCTTCTGGATCTGGGCCGCGGTCCCCACCGTGAAGGCGTCGACGCGCAGCGAGGGCAGGCTGACCGACACCCGGCCGCCGTGGTCGGGGTCCCCGATGATGTCGCCCACCGTGTCCTCGATGCCGGAGAAGTCGGCCGACGACAACGACGTCAGCGCCACCTCGTCGTGGCCGCTCCACGCCAGGCCGTCGCGCACGAGGTCCATGACCTGGGCGGCCGGGCGCTCTCGCACGGGGCGCGTGATCATCCCGGCCTGGCAGAAGCGGCATCCCCGCGTGCAGCCACGGAACACCTCGACGTTGAGGCGGTCGTGCACCACTTCGGTGAGCGGTACCAGCGGGCGGGACGGGTAGGGCCAGTCGGCCAGGTCGGACACCGTCCGCTTCGCCACCTGGGCGGGAACCTCGGGCGCGACGCAGCGGGTGGCGGCCAGCCGCCCGTCCTCGTACGCGGGCTCGTAGAGCGCCGGGACGTACACGCCCTCCAGCCCGGCCAGCGCGTGCAGGAGCGCCCCGCGGTCACGCGCGGCCGGCGCGTCAGCCAGCCATGGGCCCAGCACGTCGGTGACCTCGCCCACGGCCTCCTCGCCGTCGCCGAGGACGAACGCGTCAACGAATTCAGCCAGCGGTTCGGGATTGAACGCGCAGTGGCCGCCCGCGACCACCAGCGCGTCCCCGCCGCCGCGGTCGCACCCGTGCAGCGCCACGCCGGCCAGGTCGATCAGGTTGAGTACGTTGGTGTAGACCAGCTCGGCCGAGAGATTGAACGCCAGGACGTCGAAGGCGCCGGCGGGCAGGTGGTTCTCCACGCTGAACAGCGGGACCCCGGCCGCCCGCATGGCGGCCTCCATGTCGACCCACGGCGCGTAGGCGCGCTCGGCCAGGGCGTCGGGGCGCTCGTTCAGGATCTCGTAGAGGATCTGCAGCCCCTGGTTGGGCAACCCGATCTCGTAGGTGTCCGGGTAGAGCAGCAACCAGGCCACGGTGCCGGACGCATGCTGTGGGTACTGCGCACCCTGCTCGCCGCCGATGTAGCGGGCCGGCTTGCTCACCCCGGGCAGGAGGCGCTCGATCTGCGGCCAGATGGTCTCCATCCGGCCCCAACCCTACGGGACTCTCAACCCCCGGCCGGCTTCGTGGGAGTGGCCGTGGTGGTGGTCGTGCTGGTGCCAGGCGTGGGCGCCGTCGTCGTCGTGGTCGCGGCACCGAACGGGGGGTTCGTCGCGGGCGCCGTCTGGCTCGGCGGGGTCGACGCGGTCGGCGCCTTGGCCGGGGCGATCGGGTTGGTCACGAGGTAGTTGAAGATGTTGCGCACCAACGGCGCCGCGGCCTGCGCCCCGTATCCGCCCTGGTCGATCACGGCCAGCACCAGGTATTGCGGGTTCGGGTTGGGGCCGAAGGCGACGAACCACGAGTTCGGCTCCTCTGGCTGCCCGTTCGTCATGTTGCCGTTCGAGGCCGTCCCCGTCTTGCCGGCGAGGTGCCAGGACGGGGGGAAGCCCTGGAACGGGGCGGCCGCCGTCCCGCTGGTGATCACGCCCTCCAGGCCGGTCAGGATGGCCGCGTAGTTCGTGGGCGAAATGCTGACGTGCCCCGTGACCTGTGGCTGAAACTGCTTGACCACCTTGCCCGTGTTGGGGTTCACGATGCTGGACGCGACCTGTGGGGCGTAGCGGGTGCCGCCATTGGCGAACGTGGCGTAGGTGACCGCCTGCTCAATCGGGGTCAGCACCGTCCCACCCTGCCCGAACGCCATCTCGAGATTGTCGCCGGTGTACCAGTAGGGCGCGTTCGGGAACCCCTTCGGGTACTGCTGGTGCAGCTTGGTCCGTGTCTCCAGGCTGTCGACCCGGCCCTGCGCTTCACCCGGCAGGTCGATGCCGGTGATGGTGCCCTCGCCGTAGAGCGACGCCAGGTTCTGAATCGGGTCGTTGCCGTAGGTGCCGCGGTCGGTCCAGAACAGATAGCCCAGGTTGTAGAAGAACGAGTCGCTCGACACGGTCAGTGCGCCCGAAATGTCGTACGTCCCCCCCGCGTCGCCCGGGTCGTCCTTCAGGGTGCAGCCCTGCGTACTGGTCACCCCGGGCGCGGGGCAGCCGGGGATGGTGAAGCTGCCTTTGTCGGTGTAGTACTGCCCCACCGGCCAGATCCCGCTCTGCAGCGCGGCGGTCGCCGTGACGAGTTTGAAGGTGGAGCCCGGCGTGTAGAGGCCGCCGATGGTGTTGTTGTTCTCGGCCGTGGTCGCGGCCAAAGCCTGGAAGTTGGCGGTGGAGATCCCGCCGACGAACTCGTTCAGGTCGTAGGTGGGGTAGGAGGCCAGCGCCAGCACCTGGCCGTTCTGCGGGTTCATGACGATGACTGCACCGTTGGGGGCGGGGGGGACCCGGCCGTCGACGGCGTCGAGAGTGTGCCGGTCGGTCAGGATCTGCTGCTGCAGGTCGTTCTGGACCTCCTGCTGGAGGCCGGTGTCGATGTTCAGGGCGACCGTGTCGCCGATCTGCGCCGCCGTCGTGCTGAGGGTGCCCACGACCGTTCCGTGGGAGTCCACCGAAAGCGCCTGGCGGCCGTCGACCCCGCGCAGGTACGGCTCGTATTGCGACTCAATGCCGGACACGCCGACCTGGCTTCCCTGGGTGTAGCCGGCGTTGGGATGCGCGGCGAGGTAGCTCGAGGTGATGTCGCCGATGTAGCCGAGCACGTGCGTGGCGGTGGTCCCGCCCTGGGGGTAGGTGCGCTGGGTGACCGTCTGCACACTGACGCCGGGGTACTCCGCCTGGTGCGTTTGCAGGTACTGCACGGTGGCTGGCGACACACCCACCGCGACCGGCACCGGCTCGTAGGGGCTGTACTGGTTGTTGGCGATGGACGCGTTCACTTGTTTCGGTGTCTGTCCGACGAGCGCGGCCACCATCCCGACGATCTGGGGGTTCTGCACCGCCTCCTGCCGCGACAGCAGCACCTCCTCCTGTGGGACGTTGGTGACCAGCACCGTCCCGTTGCGGTCGACGACCTCGCCCCGGGGTGCGGGGATGCTCACGACGCGGACTTCGTTTCGCGTCACCGCCGCGGCGTAGGTTCGGCCGTTGACGACCTGGAGCGACCAGAGCCGCAGTACGAGGACGGCGAAGAGGACGAGGACCATGACGCCGACGATCCGCAGCCGCAGGTTGGGGCGGGCCTCTTCCTCCTCGGGCGATCCGACGATGGAGGAAACGTTGACGCTCTTGCGTGGCCGCATGCGCAGATCGGGGACGCTGGCGCGCGTTGGGCGCCGGCGCGGCTGGCGGCTGGACGGCTTGGGATGCAGCCGGTCGCCGCGGATGGGGTGGCGGAGGGTCCGCTTCACCGCGGCGTCACCACAGCCTGCTCCCGGCCTGGGCCGGGACCAGCGAGCGGCGGTTGGTCTCCCCCGCCAGCGCCCAGCGCATCAGCCGGTTGACCGGCAGAACGAGAACGACACTCGACACGGCGACGACGCCGAACACGGCGAGGAAGTCCACCTGCACCATCTGTTGCTGACCGAAGACCGCACCGAGCACGGCGAACAGCATGTCCGCCGCGACGCTGCCGGTGAGCGCGGCCACCGGCTTCAGCCAGGCCGCCCGGGGGTCCACCGCCGCCGTGAGCGACCCGGTGGCCCAGCCGAGAAGGCACCCCACCAGGGCCGACAGGCCGAAGGGGGTGGGCAGGACGAGATCGAAGGCGAGGCCGGCCCAGAATCCGACGATGGCGCCCGTCTCTGGCCCGTCCAAGAGGGCTGCCGTGATCGGCAGCAGCCACACCAGGTCGGGATGCGCGTCGCCCACGCGCAGAGCGAGCATGACGGTCGACTGGACCACCAAGACGACGAAGATCACGAACGCGACGCGGACCATGGAGCGCGCGCTCACGTCGGCGGCACCCACTGCACGACATCGACGTAGGCCAGCTGTCCGAGGTCGGCCGACGGCTCGACCGTGATGCTCTCCTGGCTCGCACCCGATGCGGTGTGAAAGGTGGAGACGGTCGCGACCGGGATGCCGGGCGGGTACGACGCCGCCTGCAGGCTGCTCGTGTACATCGTCTCCCCCTTCGTGACGGGCGTATGCGGGGGGACGAGATCGGCCGTCATGTCGTTGGACGGGCCCTGCCCGTCGACGATGCCCGAGTACTGCTGCTGTGAGCCGAAACTGACCGCCACCTTGGACTGGCCGTCGGTGATCAGCTGGACCGTCGCCGCATGGGCGGAGGCGAAGACCACTTGGCCCACCAGCCCTCCGGCACCCACGACCGGGTACCCGACGTCGACCCCGTCCGACCGCCCCTTGTCGATGGTGATGGTCGCGGTGAAGTTGGAGGAGTACTGCACGATTGTTTGCGCGGTGACCGTCGGCAGCGAGTCCAGAAAGGGGAGGTTCTGCAACGAGGTGATCCTGCGCAGCTGCGTGTTCTCGTACCCGCGCTCGGCTTGTTGCATTCTCAGCTGGCCGACCGCCGCCTGCAGCTTCTCGTTCTCCGACTGCAGCGAGCCGTAGTTGACGGCGCCGGCGAAGAAGCTGCCGATGGGGCTGAGGATGTCGAGCACGCCCTGGCGCAAGGGGTCGAAGACGTCGTTGGCCACGGCCTTGACGCCCGAGGTGAGGTTGTGGGTCCGGCCGTTGAGGTCGAGCGAGATGATGGACAACGACAGGACGACCAGGATGACGACCGTCACCGTGCGGCGGGACCGCCGAGACCTGGGCACTCGGGGGACCCGCTCAGTGGGTCAGCGCGTGGAGGTGGTGATCAGCACCCGCTTCAGCGCATCGAACTCTTCCAGGCACTGGCCGCTGCCGATGGCGACGCAGTTCAGGGGGTCGCGGGCCACGACAATCGGCATGCCCGTCTCGTGCTGGAGGCGGGACTCCAGCCCGTGTAGGAGAGCGCCGCCGCCGGTCAGCACGATCCCCTGCTCCATGATGTCGGCGGCCAACTCGGGCGGCGTCCGGTCCAGAGTGACCTTGACCGCGTCGATGATGGCCGAGACGGGCTCCTCAATGGAGCGCCGGATCTCCTCGGTGGACACGACGATCGTCTTAGGGAGCCCGCTCACCAGGTCGCGGCCGCGGATCTCCGCGTGCAGCTCCTGCTCCAGCGGGTAGGCCGAGCCGAGGGTGATCTTGATCTCCTCCGCCGTGCGCTCGCCCAGCGCGAGGCTGAACTCCTTCTTGACGAACGAGACGACCGCGTCGTCGAGCTCGTCGCCGCCGATGCGCACCGACTGACTGGTCACGATGCCGCCGAGCGAAATGACCGCGACCTCCGTCGTGCCACCGCCGATGTCGACGACCATGTTGCCGGTGGGCTCGTGCACCGGCAGGCCGGCCCCGATCGCCGCTGCCATCGGCTCCTCAATGATGTAGGCCCGCCGTGCGCCTGCGTACTCCGCGGCCTCCATCACGGCGCGCCGCTCCACACCGGTGATGCCCGAGGGGACGCAGATGACCATGCGGGGCTTGGCGAAGCGGCGCTGGTGCACTCGGTGGATGAAGTAGCGCAGCATCTTCTCGCAGATCTCGAAGTCGGCGATGACGCCGTCCTTGAGCGGGCGTATGGCCTGGATGTTCGACGGGGTCCGGCCGATCATCCGCTTGGCCTCCGCCCCCACCGCCAACGGGCGGCCGTCCTTGATGTCCACCGCCACCACGGACGGCTCGTTCAGGACGATGCCGCGCCCGCGCACGTAGACCAGCGTGTTCGCGGTGCCGAGGTCGACGGCCATGTCGCGGCCTAAGAGGGAAAGTCGGTTGTCGGCCATAGGTGTTCTGTCTCCCAAAGAATTGCGTCACTCGCCGGGGGAACCGGCGCCCAAGCGCCTAAAGGGTAGGTGACCCCTTTGGCCATCACAAGGCGGACGGGCGTTGGCGCCCTCCCGAACAGGGGTTATGAGGTCAGGTCGGGAAAGAACAGTGCGATCTCCCGCGCGGCGGACTCGGACGAGTCCGACCCGTGCACGAGGTTCTCGGTCGTCTCTATGCCGAGGTCGCCCCGGATCGTCCCTGGGGCCGCCTCGGCGGGATTGGTGACGCCCATCATGAGGCGCACCACGGCGTAGGTGTCGGTCGGTCCCTCCCACACCATGATCAGCGCCGGCGAGCGTGTGATGAACGTCACGAGGTCGGCGAAGAACGGACGCGCCGCGTGCTCGGCGTAGTGGCGCTCCGCCACCTCCCTGGTGATGGTGCGCAGCTCGGCGGCCACCAGGCGGAGGTTCTTGCGCTCCAGGCGGCTCACGATTTCGCCGGCCAGGCTGCGCTCGACGGCGTCGGGCTTCACGATGACGAGGGTGCGGCCCACGGGGACCAGAGACTACAGCCCGGCGTCCTCCCAGCGCACCGCGGCGGACAGCACGTCGGCGCGCACCGCGCCGACGACGTAGAGCGAGCCTGCCACCACGACGAGCCCGTCCGCGTCCACGAGCGCGCGCGGCGACGCGCAGGGCGTCGAGCGGGTCGGGCTCCTCGTACACCGCCAGGCCGAGCGTGCGGGCTGCGGTGGCCACCACGTCCATTGGCATGGCACGCGGAGACTCGGGCCGGCACAAGACGAGTGTCGCGACCCGCGCCTGCACCAGCGGCGCCAGCATGGCGGAGGGGTCGCGTCCCGACAGCATGCCGACCACGGCGACCGTCGCGCCGTCGACGGCGAACGCGTCCATGAGCGCGTCACCCAAAGCCGCCATGCCGGCCGCGTTGTGCGCGCCGTCGACCAGGAGCAGCGGCCGCCGGCCGAGAACCTCGAGCCGGCCCGGCACGCGTACGACGGCGAAGCCCTCCCCGACGACGTCGGCCGACAGCGGGTCACCGAAGAACGCCTCCAACGCGGCCAGCGCGCAGGCGGCGTTGGCGCCCTGGTGCGCGCCGTGCAGAGGGAGCAGGACGTCCTCGTAGCGTCCCCCCGGTGTCCACAGCGTCACCACCCGGCCTCCCACGGCCAGGCGGTTGGACTCGCAGCCGAAGTCGCGTCCGCGCACCCAGACCGACGCGGCTCCCGCCACCTCGGCGCGTTCCTCCAGGATACGGACCAATTCGGGGTCCGTCTCGCCGATCACGGCCCGCTTCCCCGCCTTGATGATCCCCGCCTTGTCCGCCGCGATCCCCTCCAAGGTGGGGCCGAGCACGTCGGTGTGGTCGTAGCTGACGTTGGTCACCACGGCCGCCTCCCCGTCCACCACGTTCGTGCAGTCCCACGTGCCCCCGAGTCCCACCTCTACCACCATGGCGTCGACCGCCTCGGTGGCGAACCACGACAGCGCCGCCGCGGTCAGCAGCTCGAAGCGGGTCGGGCGCTCCTCCATCAGCGACGTCAACAACGCCAACTCGGTCAGGACGTCGGTGAACGCCGCGTCGTCGATCGGCTCGCCGTTGCGGGCCAGGCGCTCGTTGACCCGTTCGAGGTTCGGGCTGGTGTAGGTCCCGACGCTCAGACCCTTTGCCTGCAGCAGGGTCGTCGCCATAGCCGACGTCGATCCCTTGCCGTTGGTCCCGGTGACGTGCAGCGCGGGAATGGACGCCTGCGGCTCACCCAGCAGTGCGGTGAGCGCGCGCATGCGGTCGAGGGTGGGCAAGGCCCTTCGCCGCGGCATGTGCGCCTCGAAGTCGATGTGCGAGTCGAGCCAGGCCAGCGCGTCCTGCACGTCGACGAAGGGCGGGGGGGGCGGCGGCGGCTTGGGCACGGACGCCGCGCCCGGTTCAGGAGGCGGCGCGGCGGGAGCGGGTCGCCTTGACGGGCGCGCCCCCGAGCGGCACCAACGTCGGGGCCACCCGGTCCAACACGACGGAGCGGTCGACCACGCACTTGCCGACGTCGTCGCGGCTCGGCAGGTCGTACATCACGTCGAGGAGGACCTCTTCGAGGATGGCGCGCAGGCCGCGGGCGCCGGTCCCGCGCAGCAATGCCTGCTCGGCCACCGCCTCCAGCGCGTCCGACGTGAACTCCAGCTCCACGTTGTCGAGGGCGAAGACCCGCTCGTACTGCTTGGTCAATGCGTTCTTCGGCTCGACGAGGATCTGCACGAGGGCGTCCTTGAAGAGCGGCGACACCGCGCTCACCACGGGCAGTCGGCCGATGAACTCGGGGATCAGACCGAACTTGATCAGGTCCTCGGGCAACACGTGGCGCAGGATCTCGCCGTCCTCGCGGTCGGTGCGGTGCACCTCGGCCCGGAAGCCGATGCCGCGCTTGCCGATCCGGCTCTCTATGAGCTTGTCCAGCCCGGCGAACGCACCGCCGCAGATGAAGAGGATGTTCGTGGTGTCGATCTGGATGAACTCCTGGTGCGGGTGCTTGCGCCCGCCCTGAGGCGGCACCGACGCCGTGGTGCCCTCCAGGATCTTGAGCAGGGCCTGCTGCACGCCCTCGCCCGACACGTCCCGCGTGATGGAGGGGTTCTCGCTCTTGCGGGCGATCTTGTCGATCTCGTCGATGTAGATGATCCCTGTCTCGGCCCGCTTCACGTCGTAGTCGGCGGCCTGGATCAGCTTGAGGAGGATGTTCTCCACGTCCTCACCCACGTATCCGGCCTCGGTGAGCGCCGTGGCATCGGCGATGGCGAAGGGGACGTTCAGCATGCGGGCGAGCGTCTGCGCCAGCAGCGTCTTGCCGCAGCCGGTCGGGCCGAGCAGAAGGATGTTCGACTTGGCCAGCTCGACGCCGTCCTCCTGGACCGGCGGCCCGGCTTGCACGCGCTTGTAGTGGTTGTAGACGGCGACCGAGAGGATCTTCTTGGCGTACTCCTGCCCGACGACATAGTCGTTCAGGAAGTCGAAGATCTCACGCGGCTTGGGGAGGTCCTCGAAACTGAGCTCGGCGGACTCGTCACGCTCCTCGGCGATGATGTCGTTGCACAAGTCGATGCACTCGTCGCAGATGTACACGCCGGGGCCGGCGATGAGTTTCTTGACCTGTTTCTGCGTCTTGCCGCAGAAGCTGCACTTGACGAGGTCCCCGCCCTCACCGAACTTGGCCACCTGATCGCTCTCCCGTCCCCGCTGTCCGACTTGACCCGAACCGTACTCTCTGCAGCCCTATGCGGCGCCGATGGCCTCGAGCGGGGTCACGCTGCGAGCCGTGATGACCTCGTCGATCACGCCGTAAGCCACCGCCTCCTCCGCTGTCATGATGAAGTCCCGGTCCGTGTCCTGGGCGACTTTCTCCTGGGTCTGGCCGGTGTCCTCGGCCAGCATGTGCGAAAGGAGGTCGCGCATGCGGAGGATCTCCTTGGCCTGCAGCTCGATGTCGCTGGCCTGGCCCTCAACGCCACCCCAAGGCTGGTGCAGCAGGATGCGGGCGTGGGGCAGGGCGAAGCGCTTGCCGTTGGCTCCCGCCGCCAGCAGCACCGCGGCGGCCGACGCGGCCTGGCCGAAGCAGAACGTCGACACGTCGGCCTTGATGAACTTGAGCGTGTCGTAGATCGCGAACAGCGCCGTGATCTCACCGCCGGGCGAATTGATGTAGAGGTGGATGTCCTTGTCGGGCTCCTCGGACTCGAGGAACAGCATCTGCGCACAGATGAGGTTGGCCACGGCATCGTCGACCGGGGTGCCGAGGAAGATGATGCGTTCGCGCAGGAGGCGGGAATAGAGGTCGTACGCGCGCTCGCCGCGATTGGAGGACTCTATGACGGTCGGGACGAGGTAGTCGTACGCCTTGTAGCGGTCCCCAAGTAGCTTCATCACTCGCTCTCCTCGTTCTCCTGGCCCTCGTCAGTCTCGTCGTCCGCTTCGTCTTCCTCGGATGCATCCGCTCGGAGGTCATCCCGTGACATCGGGTTTCCCTCGTCGTCGAAGAGCTCCACGTGGTCCAGCAGCCACCGCAGCGCTTTGCCTTTGCGCAGCTCCGAGCGTACCGCGCCGGTCCGGCCCGCCGTGTCGAGTTGGAGGCGCAGCTTGGCCGGGGAGGTGTCCATTCGCTGGGCCATCGTCGTTACCTCGGCACTCAGCTCCTCGTCACTGAGCGTCAGTTCCTCCGCCTCGACCAGGGCCCGCAGGGCCAGGTCGGCCTTCACGGCGGCATGGGCGTCCGCCCGCACCGCTTCCAACAGGGCGTCGGGGCTCTGGCCGGTAGCCGAGAAGTACTCCGACAAGGTCAACTTCTGTGCCTCCAACCGATGCTGCAGATCGTGCAGCCGCTCGTTGACCTCCGCGTCCACCAGGACCTCCGGGACGTCCTCGTCGGACACCAGCGCGGACAGCGCCTCCAGCGCGCGTCTGGCGGAGCGCCATCTGACTCTGCATGAGCTTCACCCGGCGGATCCGCTCGGACATGTCTTCACGCAGTTCGGCCACGGTCGAGAACTCCGAGTTCTCCTCCGCCCACTCGTCGGTGGCCACGGGCAACTTCTTGATCTTCACTTCCTTCACAAGCACCCGGAACGCGAGACGCGCGTTCTCCTCGGCCGGGTTCGCCGCGTCGAAAGCCAGGATGGCGCCCGCCTTGGCGCCGCGCAGCTCCGCATCGAGCTCGGGGACGACGGTGCCGGCGCCGACCTCGTAGAGATAGTCGTCGATCCCGACGACCTCGGCCCCCGAGGCGTCGTCGCCGTGCACATCAATGGTGACCAAATCACCGTCAATTGCGGGGCGATTGACGATTTCGAGCTCCGCGTCGTTCTCGCGCAGGCGGTCGAGCTGGTGCTGGACCTCCTCGTCCTTCACGCCGAGCGCGGGCAGCGTCACCTGCAACCCGTCATAACCGGGTATGGAGACAAGCGGCCGCACCTGCACCACCGCGTCGAAGGAGACAGCACCGGCGTCCTGGCCGCCGGTGATGTCTATCTCGGGCTGCGCAATCGGATCGAGCTCGGCGTCGACGACCGCTCTGGCGTAGAAGTCTGGCAGCGACTCGCGCAGCGCCTCGGCTCGCAGCGCGCCGGCGCCGCCCATGCGCGCCTCGAGCACCTGGCGCGGCACCTTGCCGGGCCGGAACCCGGGCACCCGCACCTGGCGCGCCAGCGTGCGCACGACGTCACCGAGCGCCTTGTCGAATTCGGGCTCGTCGATCTCGACGCTCAGCCGGACGAGGTTGCCATCGAGCGGTTCAGTGGTGGCACGCATCACGGGGCGACCACTCTACCGGCCGCCCCCGGCGCCCCGAACCGCTCGCCGCGCTCAGAATTTGTTCAAAACATGAAGTTCATTGCGCCGAGGACCCTTTGTCCGGTGACCGCGTCCCCTGCGACGCCAATCCCACCGGCGGCCTCCAACTGTGCCGCTGTGGCCCGGCCGCAGCCGAGGCGGACGAAGTCGAGGCTCGACAGCGACAGCGTGAGCGTCGGCACCACCCCCTCCAGCGGCTTCGCCCGGCCACCCTCGACCGCGATGGTGAAGGCGCGGGCGTCGTCGCCGGGGCCGGACACCTCGAAGCGGACGGCGGTGCCGTCGGGGCACGCCGCCTTCTTGCCCACCACGAACGGCATGGCGCCCTGCACCCGGTCGAGCGACATGGCCGAAGCCAGGTTGGCCGACCCACCGGGTCGGTCGAGCGCCCGCCGCACGTCCTGCTCGTGCACCCAGCTGTCGAACACCCGCACCTCCATGAAGACGGCGTAGGGGACCTCGCCCACCGGGCTCCAGCCGACGGCGGACCATTCCTCGTCGCCGCGGGTCTCGAGCTGACCCAGGCGGGTCTCGATGACTTCGACGAACTCGGCGTACACGACAGGGCCCGGCTGGCTGCGGCGCACCGCCACCCACGGTTCGTTCTGGCGGGCGAAGTCGTTCTTCACATGGTCGCCCAGGGGGCCGTCCCACGCCGGAGGCGCATCGCCCAGCAAGGCCCGCTCTATCCCGATGAGGTGCGACAGCTGGTCCTTGACGTCCCACCCGGGGCATTCGGTCGGCAGCGCCCACTCTGTGCCCGAGAGCTCGTGGCAGGTCTCCGCCAAGGAGGCCCAGGTCTCGGACAAGGCCTCCTTCGCTCGCACCCCCCGTTCCCCCCAACCACCGCCCTGACCTGCACCGTTATCTGTCATGAGGCCGACCCTAGCCCCACCTGCCCGCACCAGGGCCGTGAGCATCCCCCAATTTTTGGAACCCGGCCGCTACCTTCGATCGTCATCCGGGGGGCCCGATCCAAGAGACCAGAGGAGAGATTCCCATGGCTAGTTACGAGGGATACTGCGTGAAGTGCCGTGAGAAGCGTGAGTTCGACGGCCAAGAGGTCGACCTCGCCAACGGCCGGCGCGCCGCCCAGGGCACTTGCCCCGTCTGCGGCACCAAGATGAACCGCATTTTGGGCAAGGCCAAGGTCTAACCACCGCTGACCGTGCGCTGAGCAGTACGGCCGGGCCGGCCCAGCGTGGCGCCGGCCCGGCGTGAGACCATGCGGGGCATGCACGACCTGATCATCACGGGCGGGACCCTCGTCGATGGCACCGGGACCGAGGCGAGACCGGCGGACGTGGCGGTGGATGAAGGCCGCATCACCGAGGTCGGTGCCGTAACGGGCGGCGGCACCCGGATCATCGACGCCGAGGGATTGCTCGTCACGCCCGGCTGGGTCGACATCCACACGCACTACGACGGCCAGGCCACCTGGGACCCCGAGCTGGCCCCGTCGTCGTGGCACGGGGTGACCACGGTGGTCATGGGCAACTGCGGCGTCGGCTTCGCGCCGGCCGCGCCCGACCGCCACGACTGGCTCATCGGCCTCATGGAGGGCGTGGAGGACATTCCGGGGTCGGCGCTCTCCGAGGGGATCCAGTGGGAGTGGGAGACCTTCGCCGAGTATCTCGATGCGCTCGAGCGCAGGCGCTGGACGATGGACGTCGGCACGCAGGTGCCGCACGGTGCGGTGCGCGCCTACGTCATGGGCGAGCGGGGGTCGAAGAACGAGGCGGCGACGGCGGCGGACATTGAGGCCATGAGGAGCATCGTGCGGGGCGCGCTCCTAGCCGGCGCGCTCGGCTTCTCGACGTCGCGCACCATCGGCCACAGAGCCGTAGACGGTGAATTGGTGCCCGGGACGTACGCCGCGGAGGACGAGCTCTTCGGCATTGGGGGCGCGCTGGCCGACGTAGGCGCCGGCGTCTTCGAGCTGGCGCCGCTGGGCGCAGCGGGCGAGCAGCCCGAGGACGTGATGGGCGAGGTCGACTGGATGCGCCGGCTGTCGGCGGCGATCGACCGCCCCGTGTCGTTCGCGCTGTTGCAGGTGGATGCCGACCCTGGACTGTGGCGGAAGCAGTTGGAGGCGTCGTTGGACGCGTGCGCCGAGGGGTCGCAGCTTTACCCGCAGGTGGCCGGTAGGCCCACCGGGCTGCTCACGGGGCATCACGCCACCATCTGCCTCTTCACGGAGATCCCGGCGTACCGGGAGTTGCGACGGCGGCGCCTGTCGCAGGTCGAGCTGGCGGATGCGCTGGCCCACCCCGAGGTGCGCCGCTCCATCGTGTCGTGGCACCCGCCGACGGCGGCCGTGGCGGAGTCGATGGAGCGCGCCTACGACGCGCACCTACGTCCTGGGCGACCCACCCGACTACGAGCCGGGCCCGGAGCGCTCGCTGGCCGGGCTGGCCGCAGCGCGGGGGGTTTCGCCGTTGGAGGTGGCCTACGACGAGATGCTGGCGGACGGCGGCCAGGGGCTGCTGTATCTCCCGATCCTCAACTACGCCACGGGCGACCTGGACCACGTGCACGAGATGCTGCTGCACCCGCAGGGGCTGCTGGGGTTGTCCGATGGCGGCGCCCACTGCGGGACCATCTGCGACGGCTCCATGCCCACCTTCATGCTCACGCACTGGACGCGCGACCGCACCCGGGGCGCCCGGCTGCCGCTCGAGTACGTAGTGAAGAAGCAGACGCACGACACCGCCCGCCTGTACGGCCTGTCGGACCGGGGCACGGTGGAGCCGGGGGCGCTGGCCGACCTCAACCTGATCGACTACGACGCGCTGGCGCTCGGGACGCCCTTCGTGCGGGCCGACCTGCCGGCCGGGGGCCGCCGACTGCTGCAGCGCGCCGAGGGGTACGTGTGCACGATCAAACAGGGGACGGTCACCTTCGACCACGGCGAACCCACGGGCGAGCTGCCGGGGCGGTTGGTGCGCGGGCGCGCGCTGAGGCGGGTGCTCGACTGACCGCGCCGGCGGGACCACCGGCGCGGCAGACTGCATTTCGTATGGAGGCGCCCCAGACCCGGTACGCACTGCGCGACGGCGTCCACATCGGATTCCAGGTCTGGGACGGTGCGGCACCGGGCGCGCCGGACCTGCTCGAGATACAGAGCGGGCTGATGATCTCGGTCGACGAGACCGTCGACGAGCCGAACTGGCTGCGCTACTCAGAGCGGCTCGCCGAGTTCGGCCGCCTCATACGGTTCGACGCGGGTGGCATCGGCTTGTCTGATCCGCTGCCGCACGGGACGCATCCCTCCATGGAAGGCTGGGGCCGCGACGCATTGGCCGTGATGGACG
Organism: uncultured Acidimicrobiaceae bacterium; assembly: GCA_963808355.1. Lineage (GTDB taxonomy): Bacteria > Actinomycetota > Acidimicrobiia > Acidimicrobiales > RAAP-2 > Bog-473. Next base: position 83,475 of record CAWEFL010000002.1, on the reverse strand, counting down.
CCGCCGGGTGCGCCTCGGCCCACGTGCTGGCTTCCATGGGCGGCGTCATGGCGGCCCTGTGGTTGGCGGCCACCCACCCCGAGCGAGTCACCTCGCTCGTCCTCGTGTCCGGCACGGCGCGCATCGGGCGGGCGGAGGACTACGAGTTCGGCCTGTCCGACGACGTCATCGCAACCGCGGCCGACATCGACGTGCCATTGACCGAGGGGGACGTGCCCCAGGACATCGCCAACTTCGCGCCCAGCTTGTCCCACCGGGTCGGTTTTCGCGAATGGTGGTCCAGGGCGGCGCGCCGTGGGGCCAGTCCGGCCACGGCCACTGCTTTCAACCTGGTGATCTTCAGCGCCGACGTGCGCTGGTGCCTGCCCCGCATCAGGTGCCCGACGCTGGTGATTGCTCGGCGCGACAGCGTGTCCGACATGAGCGATCACGGACGGTACCTGGCCGAGCACATCGCGGGAGCCCGGCTCTTGATTGTCCCCGGCCGCGACCTGCTGGCCTGGGCCGGTGAGTTCGACACCATCGTCGACGAGATGGAGGAGTTCGTCACGGGCGCCCGTAGGCGACACCCGGCCACGCGGATGCTGGCCACCGTCCTGTTCACCGACATCGTCGACTCGACGGTGCGCACGGCCGAGTTGGGTGACCGGGAGTGGCGCTCCGTGCTCGACGAGTTCGAGGTGAACCTCGAACGCCTGCTCTCCCGTCATGACGGGGTCCTGGTGAAAACGACCGGCGACGGCGCCCTGGCGCGTTTCGCCGGGCCCGCGCAGGCGGTGCGCTGTGCGGTGGCGCTGGGTGCGGTGGCACGGGCCGCCGGACTCCGGCTGCGCTCGGGGCTCCACGCCGGCGAGGTGGAGCTGCGCGGCGACGACATCGGCGGCTTGGCCGTGCACATCGCCTCCAGGGTGAGCGGGCTGGCGGGACCCGACGAGGTCCTCGTCACAGGGACCGTACGCGACCTCGTCGTCGGCTCGGGCATCGTGTTCGACGACCGGGGCCGCCACAACCTCAAGGGCGTGCCCGACGAGTGGCTGGTGCTGGCGGTGGAGCGAGCCTGAGGGTTCGCAGTCCGCTCATGGAGAAGGCGACGTAGGCATCTGCCAGTTCCACTGCGTGCTCATCGTTGCGACGGTAACGCCACTGCTGCAACACCACGGCGATGGCACCGAGGGCAAGCCGCACCCCCACGGTGGCCTCATGCTCATGAAGGCCGAGCTCTGTCACCGCCAAGCCGGCGAAGTAACGGACAGTTGCGTTGTCCCGACGCCGTTGGAGGGCCCGTTGGCTGGGCCGGCGGCCGCCCTGATCCGAGAGCGCGGCGAAGGTCGCGCCGCGGCTGGATTGGGCGGCTAGGGCTCCCTCTACGAGTGCCCTGAACTTCTGCTCCAGCCCCTCTTCCGCCGAAACCGCCTTCGTGAGTTCTTCGTGCAGGGAACGGCTCTCACGCTCGTAGAGCGCCGCCAGCAGGTCATGTCGGTTGGCGAAGTGCTTGTAGACGAGCGCACGGCTGACCCCATCGGCGGCCGCCACCGACTCCATCGTGACCCCGGCGACGTCTCCCGCCGCCACCATGGCTGCCGCAGCGTCGAGGAGGGAGTCACGCCTGCTCAGGGACTTCTCATCGCGAGTGAGCCGGCGCACTGTGGCGCTCGACTTGGCCATGCGGCATTATTTCACCCCAAGGTGACAAAATGTCACCGACGCACCGTTCCGGTCCACAAGGGGGAACCGATGACCACGTACGCCGGCGCACGGGCGATTCTCGACGCGGACAGCCATGTGATGGAGCTGACGGACTTCCTGGACGAATTCATCGATCCATACGCGAGGGACCGCCTGCGGCGACAGGGCTTGGAAGGGCTACGCCCCGTCCTCGAGGACGCCCGGCATAAGGCGCAAAAACGTCGGGCCGACCCCTCCATCGCAGCGAAGGCCGAGGAGCGCCTCATGGTGGACAAAGGCTGGACGGCCATGGGCGGCTTCGATCCCACGGAGCGCAGCCGGGTCCTCGACCTCCTCGGGTTCGAGGGTCAGCTTGTCTTCGCCACGTTCGCGACTGCGATGTTCAGCCTGCCCCGGAGCCCGCACCGCTACGACGACGTTGCCGAACTCGGCAGGGACCTCGACCTCCTCTACGCGGGCTGCCGGGCCCAGAACAAGGCGATGACCGAATTCTGTGCCGCCGACGACCGCCTGTTCGCGGTCGGGTATGTGTCCCTCGTCGACCCCGCTCGAGCGGTTGACGTGGCCGCGGAGGCGATCGCGGACGGCTGTGCAGCGATCATGGTGCCGTCCACCGCGGCCGGGAAACTGGCCCCGACGCATCCGGACCTCGACCCGTTCTGGGCGCTTCTCGAGCAGCGCAACACCCCCTTCGTCCTCCATGTGGGAGGGGGAGGCCGGCTCCTCGACCGGGCGTTCCACCACAACGACATGCCCGTCTCTGATCATCTCGGTGGTGGGGAGAACATCCGCTCCAAGGACTACCTGGCCATTTATCACTCGCCTGCGCTCTTCCTCGGGGCGCTGATCCTCGACGGCCTCTTCGACCGGTTCCCCGGCTTGCGGGGCGGCACGATCGAGCAAGGTGCCGGGTGGGTCGTGTCGTGGATGCACCACTTGGACTACGCGCAGCGGGCCTTCCGGCGCACCGAAGAACCGCTGCGTCGTTTGCAGGCCAAGCCGTCGGAGTACGTCCATCGGCACCTCAGGTTCACACCGTTCCCCGGCGAGCCGGTGGGGTGGATGATTGAGCAGGCCGGCTCGGATCTGTTCATGTTCTCCACCGACTACCCCCACCCCGAAGGTGGCCGAGACCCGCTGGCGAAGTTCGAGGAGGAGTTGCAGGGGGTGGGGTCCGAAGACCTCAGCCTGTTCTACCGCGGCAATATGGCCACCCTGCTCGGTCTCAGCCCGATCACCGCAACGACCTAAGTAAGCGAAGACACACCGCACAGCAGCGTGCAGAACGCCCCTGCTGTCCGTGGGACCGACGCGGCACTCCCTCGCCCCCCTGGTCGCAGAAGGTGATCGGAATCCGTTCGCAAAGCGATCGGAGGCACCTGCTACCGCACGAGCCCACGGGCTCCACATCTGTGCGAACGTCCGGGGGCGGAGCAATGATATGGGCGCGATGTCAGCGAACCAGAAGGTGGTGGACCTAGGCTCTCTCGGAGTCGAGCCTCAAGAAACTGAGGTCGGAACCGCCGAGACAACAAGTTCTGCGTTCGTCCCTTCATTCAATCTCCTTTTGGGGCTGACGGTCGCGCTGGGTTTGGTTATCCGGATCGCATTCGTTTCACTGGTGAATCTCCCGCCGCTGGGGTCTGACGCATCGTGGTATCGAGTGGCGGCATCGAACATCGCCAGTGGCAACGGCTACTCGTCGCGATTTTTTGCGCCTCCACACAAACTGCTCGCAACGGCGGCCCATCCACCACTCTTCCCCGTCCTTTTAGCGGCATTCGACCTGCTCGGGCTGCACTCGGTAGACGCTCAGCGACTCGCCCTGGCTTTCGTGACATGCAGCTCCGTCCTGGTGATGGGCCTGTTGGGGCGGAAGGTTGCTGGTCCGTTTGTCGGCATCGTCGCTGCGCTGATCGCAGCACTGAACCCGCTGTGGCTTGGTTTCGTTGGGGGACTCGGGAGCGAGAGCATCTACGTTATCGTCATCGCGTTGATGTTGTTGTTGGCGCTTCGGTGCCTAGAACGGCCGAGCATCGGAAGATTCGTCCCCCTCGGTCTCGCGATTGCGCTGGCCGTCCTGATCCGCAGCGAGGCGATCGACTTCGTCGTCCTTCTCGGTGTACCGATGCTTATCATCGTCTCTGTTCGATGGAAGATCCGTGTCCTCCTCGGACTGTCGTTCCTCGCTGCAGTCGCTCTCATGCTGGCTCCGTGGTTGATTCGGAATGAGGTGCAGCTGGGCGGCGCCGTGCTCTCGACCCAGCAGGGGGGCACCTTGGCCGGGTCCTATTGCAACCAGACCTTCGATCCCGCTAGTCCCACCTATGGTGGCTTCAGTCCTGTCTGTGCTTTGGGTCTCACCGGCGTCATCGTCCTTTGGGACAAGCCTCCTGACACCCGGACCGGTTGGACTGAGGTCACGGTGGACCGCGCCCTGACGAGCAGTGGGGAGCACTATGCCCGTCAGCATCTCGGGCAACTGCCGAGCGTCGTGCTCGCACGGGAAGGCCTGGCGTGGGGGCTGAGCCACTACTCCGATGAGTTGCAGGTCGCGGTCTCGGAGGGTCGTAGCAGGACAATCGAACAAGTGACCGTGGTTCTTTACTGGGTATGTATTCCCTTTGTCCTCCTCGGCGCTGGTGTTTTGGCGAGGACGTCATGGCGACGGTTCCTGATCGTGATGGTCCCCATCCTGGGCGTAGCGATCAATGTCGCGATCTTCTACGGAAGCATTCGCTTCCCGCGGCGGCAGAACCTTCGTTGATGGTGTTGGTTGCCGTGGGCATCGTGACTGTCCTGGGTCGACTCCATTCCCCGCCTATCCCTATGAGGAGTTCGTAACCGCTCTTGCAGCAAAGGCGCGAGCAGCCCTCGTACTTCCGTGGTCCCCGCTGCGCCCGGGGCTGCGCTCGAAACCGGGGATCAGGGTCGTCAGGTCGTCTACGCTTTGGGGGTTGACCGTCCTGTTCGGGTCATAGAGCGCTGTTCACGTCCTCTCAGAGTCGGCGTGGGCCACTAAGTAGCCAGTTGAGGCGTTTTTCCGGGATGTGGCGCAGCTTGGTTAGCGCGCCTGCTTTGGGAGCAGGAGGTCGCCGGTTCGAATCCGGCCATCCCGACCACAGAGAGAGTCTCCCATCGGAGGATTACAGCAAACAGCTACAACAGCTCTTTAGCTGATCGCGTCGTCCCGCTCCCAAGGACAGCGCTCTCGCTCTCACGCGCAAACCTGCCAGTCTGGTGAGGGATTGCGGTTGTCGGAACCGCGTATCCGGATTCCAAGCGGCTAGGAACACTAGGTATCTACCGTGCGTTTGTCCCGCCCGCACCGTGCCAACCAATGTGGCCGACACCGAGGAAGGCCCTGTGCACGTTGACTGGGAGCAACGGATAGCACCACCCTCGGGCGACTGGAGCTTACGGGTCACCAAAAAAGCATTGCACCGTCACATTGAGGCGGATGACAAGACTCCGGTCATCCAGATGTGCCCCGTGTAACGGCACCATGGGGGCAGCCCTCAGGCGGCCACGAGGCGTACCGGCAGTTCTTCGTGACGACGAACCATCAGACTGTTGACCCATCTCGGTCGGCGCTGAGGATCAAGGGTGATGTCACTCGTTCGAGCAAGCAGAACGCTGAGCACGTTCCTCGCCTCAATCCGAGCAAGCGGCGCCCCAACACAGTGATGGATGCCCCGACCGAATGCCACATGTCGCCGTGGTCCCTCTCGGGTCAGATCGATGGACCTCGGGGTGATCAAACATGGCGGCATCACGGTTGGCCGCACCCCAGAGCAGTAGCACCGTTGCTCCGGCGGGGATCTCAACACCGCCGAGTGCGGTGTCTTTGGGCACGTGGCGCATGTGATAGCGGAATGGTGGCTCCAATCTCAGGGCCTCCTCCACAAACATGGGGATCGACTCGGGACTCTTACGGAGTCCACTTTGAAGGTCTCGATCTTCAGCCAGGATACGGACAGCGTTCCCGATCAGGCTTGTCGTGGATTCACCACCAGCACTCAGCAAGGTGTGGAGGATGACGACGGCCTCGACTTCGGAGAACGCCTGACATTTGACACCTTCGGCGACGGCCCCGAGAAGGTCATGGGATGGCTCGCTCATTGCGGCTGAGAGCTGCCGAGATACCCACCTCTCGATTTCACCGGTCCGGGCGATGTGGGCGACCAACTCATCGTAGGAAAGGGTCGATCCCAGCATGGCGGTCGAGTCGAAGGCTGCATTCAGCAACTGGTCGAGGTCACTGTCGTGGAATCCGATGAGGCGACTGATCATCGTGATAGGTACGACGTTGCCGATAGCCGCCATGAAGTCCACTGATCCTTCGAGGAGAGCCTGGCTCACGCAATCCTCGGCGATTTCTACGACGTCCGGTTCCAGAGCAGCCATACGCTTGGCCACAAGTTCCGGAAACACGGTGCCTCGGTGCAACGCGTGCATCGGTGGATCTGCTGTGGCCAGCGCCTGGATTCCAGCATCGCCGAACGGGAGCCGACAAGGCATGCCGTGGCCGTCTCGGTAGAGGAGGCAATTCAAGTTCGACGAAAAGTCCTCCACTCGGCCAGCGGCTTCGGCGAGGAGTTGGAATGTGGCCACCGTGAAGATCCCAGTGCCGGGTATTTCCCACACAGGCGCATCGGCCCGCAGATCCTCGTAGAAGCCATAAGGTTCAGCAATTACCGCTGGGTCCAGCAGGCGCGTTCCGGAGATCGTTTGGACCATGTTTGCAAGTTTGACACTCCTGCCTTTGGAGTGCCCCAGTACACCTGAACTCACACCGGTTCGAAGACGATGCCGGTTCCAGCATCGAAGGTCGGACCCGGGACCCTATGCCGGAGGAGCTTGGCCCCTTATCCCTTTCACTAGGCAGGAGCGGGCACCAAAGTCCCGAGCTTGGTGCTGTACACAAGGAGATGTGGTTGCCCTAACGGATAAGGCTGATTGGGCCCGAACGACACTGGTTCACTCGATCCGGGAAGGGTGACGTTCCGGAGCCCATAACCCGCCTTGGTGAAACTGGCCACCGTCAAATCCTTTCCAGCGTGATCCACGATGGCAGCAAAGATGCCCAAGGTTGCGCATACCGACACCACCGCTGCATACGTGGCATTCGAGCTATCTGCTGCAGCGGCTGGGGTATTCGGGCTGGGGGGCGGGGAAATGGGGTCGGACGGGTACGCCTTGTGCACGATCTTGTAGCACTTTTGGATCGCAGGATCTTGCCAGGCCTGGTAGATCGAAGGGCTGGGATCGGAAGTCATCACGTTGTCAAAGTAGGGATTCCCTCCCTTGGCCGCCGCAACGTCGGAACTGATCGACGTGTAATTCGTCGCGATCCACGGCGGCTTGTACGTACTCTGTATTCCATCGAGCGCTCGGGGCCAATCTGTCGCGCCGGAACCACCGACAGCAATCACTTCGTTGACACCATCGCTCTTGAAGCGCAACGCGATTGTTTGCGTGTCCTGGTCGACGGCGGCGGTATCCGCTGCCGGTGCATCGTCCCCTGCCATCTGTACTACGTCGACGCGCAGTTTCTTGAGATCCGACTGGACCGACGTTGCTTCGGGACCATCGACGCCCGAACCGTAGTAGATGCCCACTTTCTTGCCATCGAATACTCCGGCTTTCTTGAACGCAGCGAACTGAATCGGGTCGTACGCTTCGTCCGGTGGCGTCAGGGTGAAGTCAACTGCAGCACTCGCTGGCAGCGTGCCCGGCAGCGTGCCATCGATGACGGGCGTGTCGTGGGTCGCTTGGTAGCAGTCCGGATAGACCGGCGCGATGGCGATGAAGACGTGGTCGTCCTCAGTGAGTTGAGTGCAGACCGTTTGACTCGATGCCGTGATTGCCGGATCGTCGAGAGCGACGTACGGCACGATCTTCCGCCCATCGATGCCCCCATGCGCGTTCATGTAGGTAGTTAGCGCCCTGATTGCATCTTGAAAATTTCCATCATTCAAGTGGACTCCGACGACTGCCAGTGCAGGAAAATTGATGACCGGGAATCCGATCCTGATGGTCGTCGACGTGACGCCCTGGTCGGCAGGACTCGAAGCTCCGACACCCGCTGGATCGACCGCAATTGTCGCACCCAGACCGACGACAACACTCGCGATGAACGTGAGACCCTTTCGAACTTCCAGACCCCGGCGTCTCCGTGGTGGCTCCACTGACCCCCCAAAGTCTCGTGCGACCGCAAGTTCAAGGCCCCCGTGGACAGGCCCGTTCCTCGACTATTCGCTGTTATTAGCGTTGTAAGACCGGTCGGTATGTTATATACAAAATCAATGTCGTAGCCAGTGTAGACCTATGACGCGCACGCCAGCAGACAACTCAGGTCAGGAGCGTCGTAACGAGAGGCTGCACCAGGAGCGGCGGCGGCAGGCGGGGCAGGTCATCCGGCGGTCGAACCGGCCGCGGGGCAACCAGACCCCTATCGGGAGCTGGAAGATCAGGAGGTCGAGCACACCCACATAGGACGTCTGCTCGCAGCGCTCGCATTGGACCACGAAAGCGCCGCGTCCGACAATCGGATTCTCCGACGTCTCGGCCAGGCTGTCGCGTTCGGGACGGGCACCCGAGTACAGGGCGCGCTTGCCGATCGGCAGGGCCACCGTCGACCCCGTCTGCATCGTGCGCTCCGATCCTTCTCCGCCGGTGGGCACCCAGTACAGCGCACGTTTGCCCCAGGGGTCTTGTGTCTTACCACCCCGGGCGTTCAAGACAGGCCTCCTGCATGGCGCGGTACACCGACTCGGACAGCTTCCGATAGGCGTACGCGCCCGGCGACGCCGGTGCGTGCTGCAGCACGGAGCGTCCGAGGGCGGGCGCTTCGGCGAAGCGTACGGACTTGGGGACGGGCGGCTCGAACATCGGGAGGCCGTAGCGCTCTTCGACCTCGGCCAGGATCTTGCGGGCGTGCGTCGTACGGCCGTCGTACATCGTCGGGATGACGCCCAGGACGCGCAGGCGCTCGTTGGCGAATTGGCGGACGTCCTCAATGGTCTCGAGCAGCTGCCCGACGCCCCGATGGCTCAGAGCCTCGCATTGGAGCGGCACGATGACGGCCTCGGCCGCCGTCAGGCCGTTGATCGTGAGCACACCGAGCGACGGAGGGCAGTCGATGAGTACCGCGTCGTACTCGTGCTGGACCGGCATCGAGCGCGCGGGCCAGCACATGTTCGCGACCCGTACGGGTCAGGAGGTGTACCTCCGCACCCGCAAGGTCGATCGTCGCCGGTACGAGGAAAAGGCCATCACTCCCCGGCACGGCGCGGATGACGTCGGCCAGGCGCGCCCGCCGCACGAGGACGTCGTGCAGGGACGAACCGAGCTCGTCGGGATCGAAGCCGAGTGAGTAGGTAAGACACGCTTGCGGATCGAGGTCGACGACGAGCACCCGGTGCCCACGTTCCGCCAAGGCGACGCCGATGGACTGCACGGTCGTCGTCTTGGCCACGCCGCCCTTCTGATTGGCAACGGCGATGACTTTGAGCACCGCCCAAGTCTAGGGCCGCCCCCGGATCCAGTCTCGGGGCGGTGCGCCCTGTGGGGCGCCGGCTCAGTGGTACGCGGCCTCTTCGCGATTGACGTCGAAAATGAGGTTTCCCAGGGAGAGATTTACGTCGTCGACGTGGTATCCCCATTCGGGACCCTGGGCGGCGGCAACCGCGGGACGCGGGTCACCGGGGGTATTCGTTGACGGTGACCTGGAGCCAAGTGACGCCTCCGCTCGTGCTGGCAGGTCGCCGTGTAGAGCCCGACATAGGTGACCCAGGGTGTCGGGACCGTGACGCCCTTGACGTCCTGCGTCGCGCTGAGGAAGTAGGGGGAGAGGGATCCCGTCGCTGCGGAGAAGGTCGCCGGATTGACGCACGCCACCTGCTGGCTGTTTGCCGTCTGGCCCGACTCGAGACTGACGCCGTCGCCGGCCCGTCCGAAGAGGGAGTTTGCAGGCGGGGTCGAGCCAAAACTGGAGTAGGCAATGACGCACCCCGTCTGCGCCGCCGAATGGCACAGCGGGATGTGGGCGAAGCTCCCGCCCTCGGCCTTGCCGTTCGGGACTTGCACGTTGCCGCCAAGGAGTATCGCCGATACCAGGAGGTGGCGGAGCCGGGCCGACGGGTCGACCTCGGCGTGCAACAGCTTGATCAGCATCGCCGCACCCTGCGAGTGCCCTAGGAAGACGATGGGGTGACCATGGTTGTCGTGGGCCAGGTAGTCGTTCCAAGCCGACAGGACACTTGAGTAGGCGGTCTGGATCACCGCCGTGTTCAGGAACTCCGCGCTCGTCAGTGCGTTGAGTGTCTCCTGGCGTACATGGGCGCCCACACGTTGCACACTGACGAGAACCGGGACGCCTGGGCAACCGCCGTGTCGATCTCGGCAGGCTGCACGGTGAGGTTGGCGTTGGCGCGTTGCTCTCGCGAGACAGTGGGGTACACATAGAAACAGTCGAACTTCCGCGCCGACGCACTCGGCGGGGTCGCCGGCTGCGCCGATGTTGTGCCGGACGCGCTGACACTGGTGGCCGCTCGGCTCGAGTCGCAAGGGTCAGGTGACTGCCCGGGCCGGCACAGCCATACGGTGGAGGGGTTGGCGGCGTCCGGTGTGCGCTGGGCGCCTCCGGCCGGCGACGTGGTAACGGCCGCGGACGCGGCGAGCGTCGGCACGAGGGCGGAGACCACGGCCAGGACGAGGCTGGCGGAACCAGCCGAGCGAACCAACCGAACCATTCGACTGCCCCTCGCCATGGTCTGCGCCCCTTCCTGCCGATGATCACACAGTAAGTGACGACCTTGCGAAAATGGCGTCACCGGCGCAACGACTCCGGTGCTCTCGCGGCGGATCGTGCCTGCCATCGGTCTGCCGGCGCCTAGGGTCTCACCAAGAAATCGTGGGGACAGTGGCCGGTGGCGCCCGGAGAGCTCACTCCCCCACGACGACTCTCGGAACCAGGAAGACGGATAGTGCACGTACCACGCTTGAGCCAGAAGATCGTCGTCGGCACCGTCTTCGTGTCCGCGATGTTCATGACTATCATGGACATCACAATTGTTAACGTCGCGCTGCCCACCATCGGGCGCGACTTCCACATCGCGCCAACAGCGGTCGACGGCATCGTCATCGCCTATCTCGTCAGCCTGGCGGTGTTCATACCCGCCTCGGGCTGGCTAGGCGATCACTTCGGAGGCAAACGGGTCCTCCTCGTCGCCATCATGGTGTTCACGCTGGGCTCCGTGCTGTGTGGCCTCGCGCAGAGCATGACGCAGCTGGTCGTATTCCGTGTGATTCAAGGCGCGGGCGGCGGCATGATGGCGCCGGTCGGGATGGCGATGCTCTACCGGGTCTTCCCGCCGTCCGAGCGCGTACGTGCTGCGAGCATCCTGACCATCCCGACGACCATGGCCCCCGCACTCGGCCCCGTGCTCGGAGGCTTCCTGGTGACGGACCTCTCGTGGCGCTGGGTCTTCTTCGTCAACCTCCCGCTCGGCATAGCGGCAATTACCTTCGGCGCGCTCTTCCTGGAGCGGATCGGCGCGGCCGACGCCGGGCGCTTCGACCTGCCGGGTTTCCTTCTCGGTGGCGCCGGCCTCGGATCCCTGATGTACGCCGTCTCCAAGGGCCCCTTCTCGTCGTGGTCCTCGCCCGAGATCGTGATCACTGGTCTGGTGGGTATGACGCTGCTCGCTATTTTCGTCGTCGTCGAGCTCCGCACAGAGCAGCCGATGGTGGACCTGCGCCTCCTATCGGGGCGTCTCTTCCGATCCACCAACTGCGTGATGTTCCTCGCGGCCGCCGCTTTCTTGGGAATGCTGTACCTCATCCCCCTCTACTTCCAAGACGCCCGCGGCATGACCCCCTTGCAGTCGGGGCTGTCGACCTTCCCCGAAGCCTTCGGCGTGATGATCGGTGCGCAATTCGCGAGCCGGCTGATCTACCCGCGCATCGGGCCTCGGCGGCATGTCACCGGCGGCCTGGTCGGGCTCGCGCTGTGCCTGCTGGCGCTCACGCAGGTCACCGTCGCCACGAACCTGTGGCTCATCCGCGCGTTGATGTTCGTGCTGGGCTGGATGATGGCGCAGGTCATGGTCCCGAACCAGGCCGCCTCCTTCGCCATGATCCCGTCCGAGTCGATGGGCCGGGCCTCCACGTTCTTCAACACCATGCGCCAGGTCGGGAGTGCCACTGGCGTCGCGGTACTGTCGACGGTCCTCATCGGCGTCGGGTCGTCCCAGGCGGCCGGAGGCGGTGCCGCGCCCGACATGAACGCCTACCACCTCGCGTTCTTCACTGCCGCGGTCTTCGCGCTGGCCGGCGCCGCGTTCTCGCTGACGATCCACGACAGCGACGCCGCCGAGACCATCGTGCGCCGGGTCCCGCGCCGAGCCCGGGGCCCGGTCCCGGAGCCGGCGCACGTCCACGAGCGGGTGGCGTGAGCGAGGCGGGAGCCGTCTGCGTGTTCTGCGGATCGAGCCCGGGGACCAATCCCGCCTTCGCCGAGGCGTCCCGCCGGCTTGGGCCAGGGCCTAGCCCGGCGCGGCATCGGGCTCGTCTATGGCGGCGCCTCGGTTGGACTGATGGGTCTGGTGGCGGACGCCGCCATCGCCGCCGGCGGGACGGTGACCGGCGTGATCACGGAGGCCCTGGCCGGACACGAGATCGCACACACCCAGCTCGACCGCCTGCACGTGGTGACGACCATGCACGAGCGCAAGGCGTTGATGTCGGAGCTGTCCGACGCGTTCGTGATGGCTCCGGGCGGGTTCGGCACCTACGAGGAATTCTTGGAAGCGGTCACCTGGACCCAGCTCGGCCTGCACGACAAACGCTGTGGCGTGTTCAACGTGGAGGGCTACTTCGACGACCTCCTCGCCTTCTTCGCGCATGCCGTGGACCATGGCTTCATCCGCCGGCGACAGCTCGAGGCGCTGGTCGTCTCGGACGACGTCGACACGCTCCTCGGCCGTCTTTTGGGCCCATTCGTGGCGGACGGGCCGGACCGAACGGACGGAACGGAGAGGATCGCGGGCTCGCACTGACCCGCGAACAGCGCGTGACACGCCGCTTCCTTCCGCCCCCTCGCGGCGGGCTGAGGTCGGCCTCAGGCGGGTGCCGCCGCCGCGATCTTGTCGCGGCGCGCAACCTCAGGCCGCTTGTCCGTCCGGCCCCACAGAACGCTGGTGGCCGCCAAGCCGACCATCAGGATGGTCGTCGCCATGATGGCGGGCCACCAGAGCACGATGTCGTGGGCGCGCCGGTTGCCCAGGACGAGGCAGGCGACCGAAGCGGCTGCACAGATGCTGAACATCGACCAGCTCCGTCGCATCGTCAGAAGCAAGAGAGCGCGACCACCGGGAAGAAGTAGAACCCGAGGAGCTCGCTCTCGAGCAACACACGCAGCGTGAAAGCCAGCGCCATGACGAGGAGAACGGTCGGCAGGTCGTGCCGTCGCCGGCAGGCGACGTATCCCAGCGCGAGCGCGGCGAGGGTCGACACGAGGCGCAGAGTCCCGCCGCTGTACATGCCGTGCCCGAGGGCACGGGCGAAATGCCCGAAGGGCGTGCTCGACTCGTCGGCTGGAAAGTAGGGCTGGTCAACCACCCGGTGCACAGTGACCGCCGCCGAGGTGAGGAGCTCGGGCAGCAGCAAGAGCACGCTGGGCAGGATGACCCGCCATGCCGCTCGGCACAAATCGCGCCAGGCGAAGCGTGCGACGACTGGAGAGACGGCCAGCAGGGCGAGCGGTTGGAGCGCAACGGCCGCACCGAGCAACCACCCAGCCCGCGTGAGTCCGTGCGACCCATCGCGCTCGACGGCCAGCGCGGCCCAGAGAACGAGCGCCAGAGCGATGCAGTCCTCGGGGTGACCCCAGAACACGACGTCACTCACCACACCCAGCCCGGCCACCAGTGACACCGCCGAACGCCGTCCACGAGAAAACTCCCAGGAGCGTGCGACGGCATCGAGCGCAAACAGCACGCTTGCCGCGAGGAGTGTCGACAGTGGAACGAGGAGCAGGCCGTACACCATGAATCCGCCGCCGTGCGCGATCGTGGTGCGGAGTCCTACAGCATGGCCGAGCAGCATGAACGGTGCGAGCACGTACTCGAATCCCGGCGGTGAATCAATCTGCGAGGGGTATGCGTAGACCGCGGAGAAATGAGCTTGGCCGACTGCTAATGCCATTCCGGCGCTGTTCCACAGGTCGCTGTAGACCTGCCACTTGTGGTGCGCCAGCGCCGACCAGACGAGTGAGTACGCGACGGCGGCGGCAACCATCCAGATGGTCACCATGACCGGCACGGACCTCGTGTCGAGCCACGACGATTGCCGGCGCATGCTCCCCCCTCCGCCGGACGCCCCCCGCTGCCCCCGGTATCAGCTCTATTGTCGCACCGGTGCGCGCCCTCGGCCAGGGTGCAGCCGCACAATTCAGCAGGAGGACCGCCGCAGAGCTCCTGGTCAGACCTCTGGCTTGCTCTCGGGCCCCAAAAGCAACGCAACCGCAACTGTGGGAGGCCTGCTCGGCGTGACCTGCGGTGACATTCCTACCGTGATCCGACCTTTGCGGAGATCTCGGGATTTGTAGCCACGGAATAGCGACGCCCAAACGGACCTGCTACGGACTCTTGATCACGGACTTCAGAGCGGGATCACGGAAGGGCCGCTGGTGCTCGCCACGGGGCGACCGATGGTGGCGCTGGCGTCTCTCGACCACCTCGCCGGCAGCGAGGCCGCATGGGTTCGGGCGTCGTGTGCGGCGTCTAAGCCCATTTCTATTGATCGGAGCTTCTAAACCCCGGCACCGTCCACGTCGCTCTGAGTCACTCGAATCGTCCGAGGCCAGCCCGGAGCAGTCGCGAGCCGGACCCAATAGACGTCCCCGTCAAAGGAGATCCACGAGACCATCGGGATCGGTCCCTCGGTGTCGAACTCAGCGAAAGGATTGGAACGCCGGCTTGGCTTGATTCGATAGCCGCGAATCGGTTCGTCGACTTCTGCGGAGCACGTACCACCGCCACGGCCTCGAGCCCGCCAGGACAGCTTCCCCAGTCTCTTCACGGGCCTTCTCTCGCTCGGCTGGTCGCAAACCTACACCCTCGGGATGGTTCGGAACGCGTCCCAGGCTCCGCTGCTGTGGCTGTCAAGCCGAATTGCTCGTTCTGCGACAAAGACCAGGACGACGTCCGCCGCGACGCCGACCCAAAGGGCGTTTTGTTCCGCGAGGAATGCGTGAGGGCCCATGGAGGGCGACAGCGTCTTTGCTGCACAACGTCACGCAATTTACGCCAATGGCTCGATCCAGGCATCAGATGTTCAATCGCCGGCATCCCGTACATCAGACGGCTCGAAAATGTCTGGGAGCGTGTCCCGCCCCCCGGTGCGCCGCACCCGGTAACCCAACTCAACCACCTCAGCGACCTCGTACCCACGAGCCCACTGCCCCTGCTCATAACGAGTGCGAACTTCGACCCTCGACGCCACTTCATGTCGCTGCTGGGTCATTGCGATCGGCTGTTTGACGTCATGTTTTCCAGGTGCCGCAGGGATGCACGAGGATGCGATGGCGGACGAAAACTGCACGAAGACTTCCCGAGCCCCATCGTCCGGAGTGATCAGGCCGAACTCTCTGGTGACACTCGTCCACTTCACTGTTCCATTAACCATCGCACGGCCTCCTTCAATTGTTGCTCAGAAGAAGGCGTCGAGCCTGCACGGGGGCGACAACACACATGTGTCACCCAAGTGGAACAAGGCGTCACTCCCAAGAGGACAAGGTTTACGCTACCACTAGGCGGGGTTTGACCGTTCCGATGCCGTCAAATGGAGGAGTCACCCAGTCTTGCAATCGTGCAAGTCCTGGGTCGTTGTCGGCGAACTCGATCTCGGGTGTAGAAGGAGTGACGCGGTCGCCGGGCTGTGGGCAGGCCTGACTGTGCGGGTGGGGGGAGGCTGGGGACGGGATGCTGGATGGCGTAGGCCGATCCGGCCAGCAAGTTCGGTGGCGGTAGGGCGCGTGACTTGGCGCCATGGCAGATGACCTCACCCCGAAGGAGCGCCAGATCGTGCTCTTGGCGTTTTGGAACCACAGGTTGCGGCCAAAAGAGGCAGGAGCAGACGCCCCCTCGAAATTTCCGGGCTGCTTGACTACTTCGAAATCACGGATGTCGAGTAAATAGTGGCGGCCTTAAAGGCGGGAGCGCGTTCATTACCCATCGCCGAGAGTTCGGCATTCCTCGTGTGGGCGGGGTCCGAACCACACGCTCGAAATGCGAACCACCGCGAAGGTCGCAACGCAATGTCCGATGACGACATGCACCCTGCTTTCGCGCAGCGGCGAGCTATCGGATCCATCGTGCCAAGGTCGACCCTTCGGGGCGTGTCACGCTGCGCTGCAAGGGCAAGCTCTTCCACATCGGCGGGGGCAATGCCAATGCCGGCTGGCGGGTCGTACCCTTAGTCGACGGCCTCGACGTCCAGGTCATCGGCTTCGAAGGCTCACCGTTACGGCACCTGACCATCGATCCGACCGTCAACTATCAGCGCAACCCTGAGGCCAGTGACCTGGGTCGACACCGGCTCTACGATCTCTTGGCACATCGCTCTCCGATGTCTTGCCAGATCACACTTGCGCCCCGGGCAGGATTCGAACCTGCGTGAAACGGATTAGAAGTCCGTTGCCTCAGTCCACTCGGCCACCGGGGCGGGCACTCTGAGCTGCGCTTTTACTGTCTGAGTCGGCGCAAGTGTCGCCAAAATCGCAACAAATCGCAACTCCTGAACGATTGTGGGCATGACATCACGCATACAACAGTACGGCGACGGGACAATGCGCCAGGTGGACGAGCGCAAGTGGCGCCTCCGCGTATTCGCCGGACGCACCGCTGACGGCAAGGTGCAACACGTCAACCGCACGTTTCGCGGCACCAAGACCCGGGCCCGCCAAGAGCTGGGCCGGCTCAGCGCCGAGGTGCGACGTGGCGCCATAGACGTGTCTGCTGGGCGCATGACCGTCGGCGAGCTGCTGGACCGCTGGCTTGAGCACCTTGAGCAGGATCGGGCACCTAAGACGATCCTGGAGTACCGAGGCAAGATCGAGAAGCACATTCGACCGGCTCTCGGCTCGCAGAGAATCGACCGGCTCACTCCGCTCCGACTCGACCAGCAATACCGACGGTGGATGGACAACGATGTCTCGCCGGCGTCTGTCCGTCATCTCCACCGGATCATCTCCGCCGCACTCAATCAGGCAGCCCGGTGGCAGATCATCCAGGCGAACCCAGCGCAACGCGTCACACCGCCTCGAGTCCAGCAGTCGGAGATTGTCGTCCCCTCCCCCGCCGAACTCGGGGTGATGCTGCGCTCCGCCGAGGAGGCGGACGACCGCATGATGGCGACGGCAATCGCCCTAGCTGCGGTGACCGGTGCCCGACGTGGCGAGCTGGCGGCGCTGCGGTGCTCGGACTTCAATCTGCAACCGGCACTGTGCGTGTCGCCCGCTCCGTCTCCGTCATCCGAGGCGAGCTGGTCCCCGGACTGACAAAGACGCACGCTGTCCGGGAGGTCGCTCTCGGCGTTCTGGGTGTGGAGGCGTTCCGGCGTCGCCGCCTGGAGATTGAGGCGCACGCCGAGCATGTTGGCGTACCGCTCGATCGTGACCCGTTCATCCTGAATGATCCCGCAGACTCGCCACGATCAGATCAGCCGATCAGTCCGGACATCTTGACCAAGCGGTTCATCAGGCTTTGTCGCCGGCAGCGTTTGCACTTCCGCTTTCGCCGGAATGGTCAGAGCGAAAACCGACGCTCGGCGAAGCCCGGCCTGCGGCGAGCCTCCCCTCACGATCTCCTCGAGGAAGCCGGCCTTTAGGAGAATCGCCCGGCATCGCTTGACATGCCTTACGCTCATACCCGCCCCACGTGCGACACGATCAGCGCCGGGGCGGACGTTGCGGCCAGTGTTCGTGTCGGCATAGTGAGCCATTACGAGGCCGACGTGGCGGACGGTCTGTGGAAGATCGCTGGAGAAGATGGCTTCTCGCCAGCGGGCTACGAACGGAGAGGGCACCGGATCATTCCCAGCCCGGCACAACGAGGTGCAGGCCGGGTGATCCCACGCCATGAACCCCCATTCGATGAGGTCGGCGATGCGGGCTGCCGCCCGCCTCTCCGACATACCGGTCCCTCTGGCAACCTTGTCGGGCCGCGCCTCCTCGCCGGCGTCGTCAATGATGCAGGCGACCACCCAGAGCACGTGCCGATCGGCCGACCGCATGTCGTCGGGGATGAACTCCTCGAGGATGTGCATACGATCGTCGGCGGAGATCATGTGCCGACCTCCCACAGCAGCTCGCCGAAGTCCCTCACGTCGAAGAGAGGGCTACCAACGCTGTTAGCGGCTCGTGGCTTGACCTCCCTGTGCTTCAACCGCCACTGCGAGATCTCTCGCCGAGGTATCCCCGTTCGCAACGCCACCTCGTTGATGCCGACCAATGTCATCGTGTTTGCTCCTCCCGCCCCGTCGACCACGACGGGTGCACGCTTTCCGGCGTCAGACGCATTACCGGCATCATGAGCCGGTGTGATTCCCTCCCGGTCTGAGTGACCGGTTTCCGAGTGTCGGGACGCATGGCCTACATAAATATCCCGGTGGACGGGTCCGGATGACGACCGATCCGACGACCTTGTCGTGCAGGTAGATGCGTGTGATTGCGGCGCACTGAGCGTCACTGCGCGCACTTTGGCGACTCTCAGTGAGCGTGCGGGAGACGCCCCTCACGCCATCCGTGCCGTCCTGGCTGAGCACCAAGCGTGGCGAGCTGGAGCGGGTTGCTCCCGGCACGTATCGGCTGGCCGGGGAGTAGGTAACCGACCGACTCCGACTCCGGCCACTACTACCTGGCCAGCCGTGGGTGGTGCGACCCCTACCCGACGAGGAGCCCTAAAACGGTGTCGGAGGTAGTGCAGCGACTCGGTTCGCCAGGGCCTGTCTGGCGAACGCTCCCCCGAAGCGGCCCCAGCCGAAGCCGGGGCCGCGCTCGCATATCCGTTCTTACCCCCTGTATGAGGTGATTGCCCTCAGCAGGCGAAAGTAATTGAGTTAGCCGGGCACACTGGGACAGCAACCGGGAAGTTTTGCGGGTGGTAATTGCTCGGCACCGACCCGAGGTCCTGCGCGTCGCCGAACGGGAATATGTCTCCTTGGGAATCGGCGATCCAGTAGCCGCCCCCATCGGGTGTGGCTGCCATTGTGCTCGCTGTGATCGATGGCCAATTGAGAGGCAAGGTCTGCGTTGTGGGATTGTACTGCCCCAATTGCGGCAGTGGGACTGCGATACCGCTTCCCGGCAGAGAGCCGCGGTAGGTCGCGTCTCCGAAGGCGTAGAGCCCGCCGTCTTCCCCGACCATCAAGTAGCCATGACCCGAGGCGGACGGGATCATCTTGACAACGGGCAAGTTCGGACCGTGACCGATTGCTCCGGGCACCGAGCCGTAGAAGCGGGCGTCCCCGAAAGCGAAGATCCCCCCGTCGCCTCCCAGCATCCAGTACCCCTGCCCATCAGGTGTGGAAGCGATTCCGTCGACGCCCGCCACCGTCAGATACGAGTTGCTGCCTCCAGGGAAATAGGTCGTGTCGTAGGGATACGACTCGGGAACGACCCCGAGCCCCGGCAAGGATCCGAAGAACTTGGCGTCGCCGAAGGCGAACAGGCCTCCGTCTCCGCCCACCATCCAATAGCCCTTGCCGTCAGCAGTAGGCGTGAACCCCGTTACTGGGGCGTTGGCGAAGTGCCCAATGACTCCGGGTATCGACCCGAAGAACTTCGCATCGCCAAATGCGTATACGCCCCCTCCGGTATCAACCATCCAATAGCCCTTTCCGTCTGGCGTAGCCGCGATTCCCGCCATCGGCGCCGCCGGCCGGTGGCCCAGGGCCGAGGGGACCGAGCCATAGTCGACCGCGTTGCCGAATGTGTATACGTCCCCGTAGACGTCATCGACCCAATAGCCTCCGCCATTTGGGGTGCTTGCCATGTCCACGCCACCCTGAAACGGAGCCGTCGTGGGTACCCAAGACAGTTGTGGACTCGCGACATGCGGCTGGCTGCTTGCATCAGCGACTGAAGTCGGCATAGCCAGGGCCACGAACAAGCCCGAGAAGAGAACGAGAACACCAACAACTCGTGTCCGGGTCAGCAGGCGGATACGGTGGATGCGGTTCTTCATCTCAGGTCCTTTCAGGTCCAGCGGGGTTCCAGGGTCAGGCGCCGGATGCGGCGAGAACGGTTCGCGGCGTCAAGAGCACGAGTGTCAGCGCAGTCAATCTGAGACGACGGCCTCTGTATCGCTGACCAAGTAACTGATCCAACGGACGCACGGGATTATTCAAACCGGCCTCTCACAATCGAGCGTTGGTCACGTTCTTTACTAGCCAACAATCCCGATGTCAACAGGCTTTGCAATGGCTACTTGGCCACCGAGGCCCTTGCGATTGATGCCCTTCTTGTGGTTCTATTCGACATCTAGATTTCTGAATAATCAGAGGTTGCGTACGGGCTTACTTGCGGGCGCGATAGCGACCCCATTCGCCATTTGTATTGCTGAATGATCAGAGGTTGCGCTCGACGAGACAGCGATTGCAGAGGTCAGAGCACTTGCAAACGTTGAAGCCGAGGCCGCGACCGCCTCCTGAACTCACAATTGTTCGGGGGCAGGCCGCCAGCACGCCTCGCCGGCCCACGACCGACGGCGTGGCAAGTTCTGCGTCTACCCCCCCACATCAGAGAACAGCCCGTCCGTACGCTCCCCGGCATGACATCAGACCCGAAGGTTGCAGCAGTGATCCGCCAAGGTTGCCCCGAGTGCGGGAGTCGTGATCTGACCCCCACGCTCCACGGCTCCGCCGACTGCATCAACGCGGAAAATCACGTGCACATGATCTGCAACAACGCCGAGTGCCTCAACTCGTGGAGCGCCACCCATCGCCTAGGCGGGTGCGACGGCTCAACTGAAGCCAGATTGCCGGCGCGCGTCTAGTTTCGCGTCTGAGGACGACTCCCGTCGCAGACCGCTCCAATCCTGCGTTGATCCGGTTCGGCGCCATGAAAGGTTACGAAAGTCGTGAAGTTGTGCGCGGCTCACGCGGCCGCGGCAGGCCTGCCTTGGTGAGCTGGTCCTCCGCCATTAGCCCTGCCAGGTCGCGCGAGGCTGACGGAAAGGAAGTTCATAAGGACTTCGTAGTGCTCGGGGCTGGGTTGTGAGCCCGTGTTCCAACGGCTCATAGCGTTTGGCGCGAGGCCAAGCTCGATTGACGCCTTCTCCATTGTGGTGCCCCTCTTTGCTATCTCTCCTCTGAGCGCAGCTCCGAGTCCGCTGTATTTGGTGGTCGGCATGGCTGGCATGGACCGTGAGTCTACTTCACCATGCGGAGAATGTACACATTATCTCGCACTACGTTTGGCGTAGGGCCGGTATGGGCGCCGCTAAGCGGGCTCTCTCCCGGCACACGGCAGCGCTAGAAGGCCCCGCCTCCGACCCGGTGTTGATCTGTGCGAGGGACGCGCCTAGGGGTGCTTCACGACCAGTCGGCTGCCGAGTGTGGCCGGGGCACGATCCGCGATCAGTGAGAAAGCTGAATGGTACCCGTGGCGTGAGCCGAAAACGGGCCCTGAGAGCCCTGGGGACTCGAAAAGAGTGTTCCAACGGCGGTCAAAGTGCCGCTACCGGTCGCGTTGGCGAAGCGACCGGTACCGCCAGTGAACGTCTCTGTCGCGTGTTCGATGTAGCTGGCGGAGTTGGAAGTCGAGGAGGTTATACATACCGTGCCGGTATATGAGTCGTACAGATTGTCCCCGTTGTCATTGGCAACCGTGATAGTTGTGCCACTGACTGGACTCGTCCCGACACTGCAGGGCAGTGCGGTCGGCTGGTTGCTCTGCGTAGTCTGACTCCCAGAGGCGGTACCGTGTGCAACCAACGTGCCGTGAACTCTGGCGCTCGTCATGACGAAGTTTGCTGTTGTCGAGACGATCACGCCTCTCGAAACCTCGACAAAGCTCGTGGTTCTTGTGGCAGCCGCCGCCATCATCGACGGACTGGCGAAGACGGTGAGCGTTACAGCACTAAAACAAACGCCAACTAGCATTCGTCGCATAGAAGGGCCTCCTGACATTTCGGGCCCGGCCTGACATCTCGGGCCCGGTTGGTGCCGCAGCTCCAGTCCCAGGTCGAGCGGTTCGCGCGGAGCCTACACCGAGGTCCAAGCATGGCCTACATGGAAGTGCCGTTCGGAAACATGGCGGTACCCCACCGACCCGGTGGTCGGGGGCGGTTAGCTGCCGAACACCGTGCCCCTACGGTTTCGGCGCATGACATCAGACCCGAAAGTTGCAGCAGTGATCCGCCAGGTTGCCCAGAGTGCGGGAGTCGTGACCTCACCCCGACGCTCCACGGCTCCGCCGATTGCATCAACCAGCCAGAGCATGTCCACATGATCTGTGGCAACGCCGAGTGCCTCAATGCGTGGAGTGCCCTATCGCCTAGCCCCGCCTGAGGGCAACTCCGTTGCAACTCCTGAACTGGAACGATGCTCGGTGACGCTTCGCCCCACTGCGTCTGGCTGCGTTCTGGTGTCGTCTTTTGTTGATTCGTGTGGTCTGGTTGAGCGCTCGGGAGAGAGTTAGAAGTCCGTTGCCTCAGTCCACTCGGCCACCGGGGCGGGCTGACACATCAAGCCTGACACAGCGCTACCGTAAGGACGATTGTTGCCCCACAGAGCGCCGCAAGAGCGGGATGCGAGCAGCGCGTTGCGTTCGGACCGCAACCAGACGTTGTGCCACACTTGTGCCCCTCGGTGGGCGTAGCTCAGTTGGTTAGAGCGCCAGGTTGTGGTCCTGGAGGTCGGGGGTTCGAGACCCCTCGCTCACCCCGAATCACACCGTCGTCCCGACCTCGGGGCTGCGGCTCGACAGCGCCACATGGACGGGGGGTACAGCCCATGATCCCAACGGAGGGGCGGACGGTCCTGGTGACCGGCGCGTCGTCTGGCATCGGCGCGGCGGTCGCACGCGAGCTGGCTGCTCGCGGGGACACCGTCGCGCTGGTCGCCCGACGAGGGGAACGGCTCGACGAGGTGCTGGCCGACTGCCGGCGGTCTCCAGCGTCCGAACGATGGGCGGCCGATCTGGCGGAGCCGACGGCTGCTGCAGAGCTGACGCTGGCCATTTCGGACCACTATGGAGGGCTCGATGTCATCATCAACAACGCCGCCGTACCAATGCGGCGCCATGCGACGCGCCTCACCCTGGCGGAGGTGGAGCGGACGATGCGCATCAACTACTTCTCGCCCGTCGCCATGACGCTTGCCATCCTGCCGCAGATGCTGGAGCGAAGTTCCGGCACGATCGTCAACGTTTCGAGCCTGGGCGGACGACTCGGCATTGCGACCGAGGCGGCCTACTCGGGCTCGAAGTTCGCTCTGGCGGGATGGAGTGAGTCGCTGGCTATCGACCTCGACGGATCGGGAGTCGCCGTGAAGCTGATCCTGCCCGGTGCTATCGACACCGAGATCTGGGACCAGCCCGACAACGATGCGCCGGTCTACGAAGGGCCGAAGGAACCTCCCGAGACGATTGCGGGCGCCATCGTCGATGCCATCGACAGCCCGCGCTTCGAGCATTACCTGCCCGACATGAAGGCGGTGATCGAGTTCAAGACGACGGACATCGACTCGTTCCTAGACGGCATGCGTGCCATGACCCAGCAGGCGGCGTCGGCTGGCGAGGAAGGTGGGGGCAGCCGATGAAAGCGCTGTTGTTCGGTGCGCCACCAGACCCCGGCGAACTGCGTCCCAAGCCGGCGGACGAGCTCGAGACCATGCTGGCCGGTCTCCCCTTCGGCCTCCACGAAATCGACAACGCCCGCGCCGTCCGCCCGGATTGGGTTGTAACCAAGCCCATCCTGTCGGGTGTCTGCGGCTCCGACGCCAAACTGGTCCTCGGCGACTTCAACACGGGCGACATCGACAATCCGATGGCGGCCTTCTCCTCGCTTCCTCACGTGCCTGGTCACGAGGTGGTGGCCCGGGTGACGGCGCTTGGCCCCGCGGCGCGCGGTTTTGACATCGGGCAACGAGTTGTCCTCAACCCGTGGCTGACGTGTCGCCCGCGCGGCATCACTCCGCCGTGCCCGCCGTGTCAGGCCGGCGACCTCAACCTGTGTTGGAACTTCACCAAGGGAGATCTCGGCCCAGGTGTGCACATCGGCGTCACCACCAACGCGCCGGGCGCGTGGGCAGAGGGGTTGGCGGCCCACGACTCGATGCTCATGGCCGTCCCGGATGAGGTGTCCAATGAAGCGGCCGTTCTGGCTGATCCGTTCTCCGTCTCCTTTCACGCCATTGTGCGGCACCCGCCCCCTCCGCAAGGACGGGTGCTCGTTTATGGGGCAGGCGCCCTCGGACTGACCAGCGTGGCCATCCTGAGCTCCCTGTACCCGGACGTCGAAGTTGGCGTGGTGGCAAGGTTCGAGGCGCAGCGGGACTTGGCGGCGCGCCTCGGCGCGTCCGCCGTGTTCGAGCACGAGCCACGGCTCGCGCTGGTCGAAGGGCTGGCGGCTTGGTCCGGTGGCGTGCTCTACCCTGCGCTCGACGGGTTGCCCGTCACGCACCCCGGGCATATCGACGTCGTGTACGACTCCATCGCCAAGGCCGAAACCCTCGAGGTCGGCGTGCGCGTGCTGGCCGAGCGGGGACGGCTCGTCTACACGGGCGTCGCCACCCCTGAGCGGTGGGAATCGACACCGATCTACTTCAAGGAGATCACAGTCGCCGGATCCAACGCCTTCGGGCTGGAGGACTTCGAGGGCACCCGGCAGCATGCGATCGCGCACTACCTGCAGCTCGTGCGAGACGGACGGGTCGACATTACGCCGATGCTCACCCACCGGTTTCGCCTCGACGAGTGGTGGCCCGCTCTGAAGGCGCTGGCCCGTCAGGACCGGAGTGGCGCACTCAAGGTGGCCTTCACGCCCAACGGCTGAGCGGTTGGCTGAGAGCGGCTCAGGCGCCGGTGCCCAGTTCGCTGAAGCGGGCGTAGCGCGCCTCGGCGGCTCGAACCCAGGCTGGGTCGGGCTCGATCCGCCGGCCGATCGCGGCCCAGCGCGCCGAGTTGTCGAGCGAGGTCTCGAGCCCGGCCGCCATCCGCGCGAAAAACGCCGCGCCCAACGCCGCCCCTTCGGGGACAGCGACGGCGTCGACCGGAAGGTTGGTGGCGTCAGCCACGGCGGCCATCCACGCCGTAACGCGCGAGCCGCCGCCGCTGGCGACGATCCGTGTGGCTTTTACGCCCGACCGGTCGAGCATGCGCCGGACGACGAACCCGCTGGCCTCGAACGCCGCTCGTTCCATCGCCTCGGGACCCGACCCGATGTCGAGGCCGTAGAGGTTGGAACGCAGCGTGTGGTCCTCGAAGGGCGTGCGCTCGCCACGCACGTAGGGCAACCAGACTGGCACGCGGTCGGGGCGGCCCAGCCGAGGCTCCAGCTGTTCGCGGGCGGGGCCGGGGCGGGGCGCTCCCCGCAGTAGCGTGCGCGCCCAGTCGACGAACAACGCCCCCGCGTTGCTCGGCCCGCCGATGAGGAAGCGCTCCGGCGTCGTGTGGGGGTAACTGACGAGACCGGGCGCCACCAGCCACTCGTCGCAGACCGCCCACACGATCAGGGTGGCCCCGAAAATCACCAACACATCACCCGGTTCGTTGGCGCCGGCCACGATCTGGTCGCAGAGTGCGTCGATGGTGCCGCCCGTGATCACGATGTCCGAGCCGGGCAGCGTCCCCGCCGCCTGCCCCATCGGCGCGACGAGCGGCATCTGCGACTCCTTCACGCCCATGGAGCCGATCAGGTCCATGTCCCAGCGCCCGGCTCGCATCAACGGACCGAGCGCCGCCGTCACGCCCGTATCGATGGCGGGCAGACCTGAAAGCGCGTAGGTCGCAACAGCCTGGCAGGGCCAATAGCCCCGGGCGTCGGGAACCTCGCTCGACGCCCAGCGGAGGAAGCCCTCGGCGTCCGCCATGATCCCGACCGGTCGTACGTCTTGGGGCGCAGACGGCTGTTCGGGTCGGCCCTCCCGGTCACCGTAGAGGAGCCCGGGCAAGACGGGCACGCCACGGCGGTTGACCGCGGTGAGCGAAGGCACCATGGACGCCACTGCCACCCCGGCGAGCCGATCGCCGGCGTTGAGCTCGGCCGCCAGGTCGGCGAATGCACGCTTCGGCCCGCTGTACCAGGCCCTCTTGGCGTCGTGCCGCAGGACGTCGGGCTCGGGTGCCACCACTGCGTGGGGCACCCGGCTGCGGGCGACGACCGCACCGTCCTGGTCGACGGCAACCGCCTTCACGGACGTAGTGCCCACGTCCACCCCGGCGGTGACGGTGCGGCACGCCCCGGTCATGAAGCTGACACCCGTATCATGATGCCCTCATTGTGCCCCGTGGGGGCGTAGACATGCGTGTCGCTCTGCTTCACGCCGTGGCCTGCTGCGGTGAGAGGCAGTCGCGGGCTCCCTGTTCATTCTCTGCAAAATCTGTTCCAAGACCTGCCTCATGACGGGCCATTGTGGACAGCGCGAAGGAGCCGAGGCGAAGAGATGGACGCCGACCTTGGCACGCCAACGTGCCGGATGTTGGCGCAGACGTATCGGCACCATGTGACGCGGGTGGTGGGCCCGATCGAGACGCGGAAGCGCGTGTTCCGCTCGCGACTGAACCTTCTGGCGGCAACCCAGGCCGTTGGGCAGGATACGAAGATGCAAACGCTCTTCGATCATGCACCTGAGGAACTGAAAGACCGGCTGAAGGGCCGCTGGTGGATTCGGCTTCGAAGGGCGTTCTCTGTACCGGACCTCGTTGGGGACCGCTCAGCCTTCCACGTGAATACTCAGGTTGTAGGTCTGGAGGCTGGCACTGACACCTTCGACTGCTTCAGCGCCGCGCGTGCTCTGATTTGGACGGTCCTGGACCTCGGAAATAGAGGCCAGCTGGATGACCTCTTCTTCGGTGAGAGATTGCGAGACGCTCTTTGGCAGCAGGATGTCGACCCCGATCCCGTCCAGCGCATTGAGTCACCGGCTTCGCGGCTAGCCGTGGTCCTTCCTCAGAGTCAGGAGTCCCGTGCGGGTTGGCAGACGATGACCGAGTACCTCTTGAAGACGCTGAGGACGCACGTCCGGAGATGGCCGTACGAAGCCAGCTCAGGAGAGTACCTGCCGCACTACCGCTGACTTGGACGGTCGGCCGACGTGCCGATGCCGCCGCCCGGCGGCCTCGCTACACCACTCTGACCGGTCCGGTGCTCGACGGCACCGCGCTGCCATCGGAATCGTCCCTTGGCGTCACGAGTTCGGATGGTCGAGCGTTGAGCCAGGGTCGCTCACAGACCCGCAAACGGAGTTGGCCACGCCAGGTATGCCGAGGTCCGGCGTACATCACAGCACGGAGCAGACTTCATCGGCTCGGTCGATGTCTGAAAGGCAACGAATTTGGGTACACCGCGAATGAATGAGCACAGGATCCTCGATCCCATGAGCGCACCAGATCAACACCGCGGAACCACTCGAAGAGATCCCACAACCACGTGATCGCCGAGCTCGAGGCCTTCAACGTGGCGTGCCATCGACTCGGACCTCCGTCTCGTGGACGTTTGTTGCGATCGCCATCGTCGCCACTGTGATCGTGTTGGTTTTTATCCTGGAGAATCTGCACGCAACCGACGCCACGTTCTTCGGCGTTCATTGGCGGATCCCTCTCGGTCTCGATTTGCTGCTTGCCGCGCTGCTGGGCGCCATCGCAGTTTTTGTCGTGGGTGCTGCGAGGACGCTCCAGCTGAGAATGTTGACCCGTCGCACCATGCGAGCGTGGGACGCACATGTGAGTGCGCCTAGAGTTGAACGAGCAGAGGATTCGGAACCAGGACCGAGTCAAGGCGACACGCCATGATCAAGGTCTTACTGATTCTGCTCTGTCTTGTTTTGCCCTTCCTCGCGGTTCTTATCAAGAAGGGACCATGCATCGAGGTGCTGTGGGCCTTTCTTCTGCAGCTGCTCGGCCATATTCCCGGCGTTATCTACGGCATCTATCAGATTGTCAAAAACTGACCTCACCAAATGGAGGCTCTCGGCCAGAGCTTTGGTCCGGGTCGTTTCGCACCTTGGTGCAACGTCTCTGCGAACACTGGGCGGACGAAACGCGAACCGCAATCTCACTGCGACCGGCGCGACATAACCGACCGCTAGACCGGGATGAGCGACTCGGCCCCCCGCCTCCTTCTCACCCCGGAGGTCCCTAAGGCGGCGCGGTTGTTTCGCGTCCTGGGTACTGCTGAGCGGCTGCGAGTCCAGCCCCCCCGAGAACGTGAAGGGAGGCTGGACTCACGGCGTTTCCCGGCTTGTCACCGTCTCAATTCCCCAAAATCTGGCCCCCGTAGTCGCGTCGCCGGCATCCACCCCTGCCGCGGGTACGGCGTGGCCTTTGGCTCCCAGGAAAGATCGGGGTCTTCGCGTTCACAGGTCCCGGGAAGGACACCGAACCTTCCTGGTTGCTTAGGCGTCATGCCGGTTGCAGGGCGGGCTCTGCACCCAGGGGATGCCTGAACAAAAACCGGGGAACCTGCAAAAAAAACGGGAGCCCTATCCCGTTGTCTTGTGACAGGCCTGGTGCAAATAATGCAGGTGGCTCGAGATGCGCCAGGTGTTGGTCCGCCTCCGACATAGAACGCATTCTCGGGTTGGGTGTGGCTGGCCCCTCTGGGACTTGGATTCCCCTTCTCCTTGAGGGGCCGGCCCGCACTCTCTCGAAACCCTCACCCCCCTGGCGACCATGTTGCACTTACCGTCCAGGATGAATCAACTCCCAGCCTCCGCCCACCATCCTTTATTTCAGAGCGTCGCGGCTATATGCCCTTGTCGGGCTAATGCGACGCTTGAGTTTTGTGACCTCTAGCCGCTGCGGGCGACAATACGGCAAGGAACCTCGGTCTTTTCGTTCAAGTGGTAGCTCGCACACACGCGGTGGTAACCGTCTGCCACCCACAACGGCGAACCCTGGATGAGCAGGACGGGTGAGAGCTTCTTGCCAAACTTCACCTTCTCGAGATCGGCGGCAACCTCGGAATCGTCGGGTCCCAGCAACGGCAACCCGGACGCTCGCAACACATCTTTGGCGGCAAAATGTGTCAAACCGTCTTGTTTGCGTAGGGCTTTGACGAGTTTCGCCGCCGTATCTGCTCCAACCAACAGCGACAGGTACGACTCAGCGGCGGGATAGTCCTCCGCCTCAGGTTCGTCTTTCCAGTTTTCACTCGCCATGTCAACCAAGCGCCGTCATTTCGATCACGCGCTGTGGACGGCGTCGCGAGCGTGATCGAAGACTGCCGCAATCGGCCCGAGGAGCTTATTTCCAGGAGGCGTATCGGGCGCGTGGGGGTGCGGATGGGTTGGCGCGTGGTCCTTCGCCTTTTCGTAGCGCGTCCCGAGCTCCTTGCGCTCGTCGACCGTGGTTGCCGTCTCGAGCAGGGGGAACGCGGTGGACTCCTCCGCTGCGGCGTGGGCGAGTACCGAATCGCGCAGCTTCTTGAACTTGGCGGTGAAGGCTCCCGAGGCGCTTTCCTGCGACTCCATCTCGGCGAGGAGCTGCTCGGCTTCTGCCTGCTCGGCCAAACGAGCGTCGGCGACCTCGTTGCCGGACGAACCTTCTTCACGGATGGTGGGATAGACCACCAGTTCCTCGGCGACCTCGTGAGCAACGAGGGTGTGGACGACTTCGCAGAAATACTCGTGTCGGCTACCCGGGGCAAGATCGTCGAAGCGTCCGAGCAGTCGCTCGACCGCCTGGTGGTCGTTCTTCAATAGCGTCAAAACGTCGCTCATCAGTCGACACTCGCTTTCTCTCACGCGTTTGCGCTCGTTCTCGGTTCCTTACCCAGTCACCCCACACGTGAACCTGTGCTGGCTTAAGGGTGCACGCGGCGCGGCCGCCGAACCGTTGAGGCCCGCGGTCCAGACCGGCCCCGCCGTCCCGGGAGGGGAGCTGGCGGGGCGGTCCGACTGGCGCAACACCCGCCGAGTCGTTCTCGTGACTGACCTAAATCGACGTGTCGGGCATTGAGGATCTACCCGACGCCCGACAGCGTAAAACTCAACGACGGTGCGACGTCTAGTTGTCAGGTTCCTTTAAGCCTTTTCTGAATTCGTTCAACTCGGCAGCACTCGTCCATCGGGTCTCATACGGCGACCGTGTACAGGCGATGAAAGGTTCCGAAGTTTGATCATGAGCGTTTGGGCGGCGCCGGACCTGAATCATCGCTGCGTCGGGACACAGAGGTGCCCTCATCCAAGCGGGGGAACGCCCCTGGAGGCGGCACACCAAGGGCGCTCGACCCCTCGGCCCCCTCTGCTTCGTTTATACCCGACGGCCAGTATCCCTGAACTCGGAGTAGGAGCCTCGTCCTGCGTTGTCGTGGGCGACCGGACTTGTGGGTATTCATTCGCGAGGTGAGGGGAGGAGGCCATCGTGAGTGGTGACAGAGAGGGTGCCTTGGACAAGGAAGGTTCGGTCCCGAGAGCGCCCGATCCTGAGAGGGTAAAGAGTCGTGCCGAAGGCAGACCGCCGGAGGAGCAATCGAGCGAGGACCCTGAGGCGCAGGCTGAAGCCGTCCTTGAGGATTCCGAAGACCGTGTTGCAGAAAGGTCAGCCGAGTCCGAGGGTCAAGGGTCTAGGTAGCGACGACCACCGGATAGGTGCCATACCTTTCTGTGGGATCTAGCGAACGAAGACGGCATGAGTTCTGGCCGACTCCAGCCTTTGGGGAGGCAGCCCCAAGAGCACCCCCATGTCATCGAGCGAGTCGAATCCACCGATGGAATCTCGGATTTCGATAATCTTTGTTGCAAGGTCAGTGCTGATTCCAGGCAGCAACGTCAGACATTTCTCGGACACGTGATTGACATCGATGAGACCGCCGTCGTCGATAGTGCGAACAAGATCCGGCCGACCGATCTTGAGTTCAGCGGCAAGCTCGGGGTTGTCCGCCAGTAGCTTTTGGCAATGCTGTCGTCGTCGGAGCGCATCTCGTGCCTCGTCCTCGGGAGTAACGACGGGGCCATCTTGTACCCTTTGACGGATCGCAAAGGCGTGACCGGTCGCCAATACAGCTGCGGTGAGCCCGATCCCCACACCGAGATTTGACTGCCAACTCTTTTCGGGTCCGCTGTTGGTCAGGTATAAGAACGCGACTGCTGCGAGTGCGTAGAGTGCCGCACACAGGCCCAACGAGCGGCTCCGAAGCCTGATCGCCGCGTATCCAAACGTTGCAACCGAAGCCAGGCCAAGGGTAATCAGTGGGATCAGAGCCCAGACCGTGAAGATGGCCGAACTGGTCTTGGTGACGTGACGTCGGCGCTGGAGTCGTTGATATCGAGCGTGGCTCATGGTGAAGTGCCCAGGTTACGATGACCCGTCCTCCCTGGGAGTCTTCGGCCTCCAGGTCCGGGTTCTTGCACTGCGCCCGCACACCGGATATATGCGAGCCGTCATATCACCTGTCCTCGACCTAGGGCGTGGCGGTCAGCCGAGCCGCCTCGCGGTGATCAGCACCGTCTCGAAGTTCATGAGGAACGAGCCTCCGTAGTCGTCGATCGTCGTCGCCACGGCGTCGAGTAGACGGTGCCGAAGCTCTTCCTCAAGGGCGGGGTATTGGCTGTTTGTCAGCAGCAACTCCAGCCACTCATCTCGTTGGTAGTGCTGCGTCCACGGAAACCAATCCTCAGTGGCTGCACCGAACTCGGGGTTCGCTGTGATGGCGTCGACGACGCCGTCCAGTCCGGTTCTGATGTCGGTGGTCCGGTGGGCGGCATAGCCGCGGAAAAGACCATGCGTGCCGCTCGGCACCACCGTCGAGTACACGTCCTCGAGCGCGTCGGCGAGATCGTCGGGGTGAGCGCCCCCGCTCCAGATCAGGCCGAGGCTGCCGTTCGGTCGCAGGAGCGACGCCGCCTTGGCCGTGGCGGCGGGCATGTCCAGCCAGTGCCATGCCTGGGCGGAGGTCACTCGGTCAAAGCTGCGACCAG
This sequence comes from uncultured Acidimicrobiaceae bacterium, assembly GCA_963808355.1. Lineage (GTDB taxonomy): Bacteria > Actinomycetota > Acidimicrobiia > Acidimicrobiales > RAAP-2 > Bog-473. Next base: position 51,642 of record CAWEFL010000002.1, on the reverse strand, counting down.
CGGCGTCCCATTCCTCGAAGGCGCCGATCTCCACGGAAATTCCGTGGCAACGGGCAATCTCTGCCATTCGGGGCGCGAGTTCCACCCCAAGTACCTTGGCGCCCCGCTCAGCCATCGACCTTGCAGCGATCCCGGTGCCACAACCTACATCGAGCACTTCGAGGCCAGAGGGTGCCGGACCGAGTAACTCATCGATCACGACGTCGGGGTATCTCGGTCGGCTCCGGTCATACCGCTCGGCTTCTTGATCGAACGACCTCGCACGCTCCACGGTCCGACGCCTGCGTTCGTCCCGTTCAGCCTCCAATAGCAGCCGGTCCCAGTACTGGTCCGGCGTCTGCTCGGACGTAGAAGAGGTCCCGTCGTTGCCGTCAACCACCGTGTCGTCCTCTCGATCGACGAGATCGCCGGACGACGTTGGCCGCGCGAAAACCCGACCCTAGTCCGAGCGACTGATGCCGTCCTTCGCTTCGTCCAGCAGAGTCACTGGACTCCGCGTGGACTGCCCCCGCACGCCGTATGAGCAACATGCGAAAGTTGAGGTTGTCTCAGTAGTAGCAACGATGACGGGCTGTATTGCTCAGGAGGGGCCCCTCTGGCAGATCTTCTATTCGGAGCGGGCGTCCGCCACGACACGCAGTCATATGAGTCTGAGGGCGAGGCTTGTGTCGCCTTCCTGCACCGGATGCTGCAGCGTCAGGCGGCGGTCAGACCGGCCAAGCCAAGTCCGTTCCGCCAGGACGCCTGTCTGTCCCCGCACACCTGTGGATTCGGGCGGTCGCTGCAACAGCCTCGTGCGAACGCCTCACGTGGTGTCATTATGGACGACACCGGCCGAGGGGCAGGAGAGAGAGCAGAGGGAGACGCATATGACACCGGCCCGGCCGAAGGCGTTGGTGACCGCCGCCGTGAGCGGTCCCGGCCTCGATCTCCTCCATCAGCTGGCGGACCTCGTTCTCGACTCCTGGCTCGACCAGCCGACCCTGCGCATCTACAACGCCAAGCAATTGGCCGAGCGCGTGGCGGCCGAAGGCGCCAACATCGTGATCGTGGAGGGCGACGTCTGCGGCGCTGAGCTCTACGAGCAGCCGATCGTCGCGGTAGGGAGCTGCCGGGGCGACCCGAACAACGTCGACGTCCCGGCTGCCACCGCGGCCGGCGTGCCGGTGCTGCGAGCGCCGGGGCGTAACGCCGACGCCGTGGCCGAGCTAGCCGTGGCCCTGCTCTTCGCGGCCACGCGCGGCGTCGTGCCGGCAGACGCGGACGTCCGCGCCGGGGAGATCTACCGGGACGGGAAGATCCCCTACCAGCGCTACCGAGCCTGGGAGCTCGCGGGCAAGACGGTCGGTCTTGTCGGGCTGGGTGCGGTCGGCCGGGCCTTGCGCTGGCGCCTACGTGGCCTCGGCATGGAGGTCCTCGCCTACGACCCGTACGCGGCGGACGCCACGAGCAACTTCGACGACCTGTTGGCGCGGTGCGATGTGATCTCCGTCCACGCGCCGGTGACCGAGGAGACCACCGGGATGATCGACGCCGACGCCTTCGCCAAAATGCGCGACGGAGTCGTGTACCTCAACACGGCACGGGCGAAGATCCACGACACCGACGCGTTGGTGGCGGCGCTGGCCTCGGGCAAGGTGGCCGCGGCGGGGCTGGACCACTTCGAGGGCGAGCACCTGCCGACCGACCATCCGCTCACAACGTTCCCGCAGGTGGTGCTCACCCCGCACATCGGCGGTGCCACCTACGACACCGAGTCGAACCACACGCGAACGATCGCCGAAGATCTGTGCCGCTTGCTGGCGGGCGCCCGGCCGCTGCACATCGTCAATCCCGAGGTCCTCTCCGGCTGAGCCGCGCCGACTGAGCCGAAGACGCGCCGTGGCCGCTCGCCAACCCACCATCGTCGCGACCTCCATCGGGTTCCAGTCCGAGGGGCCCGACCCGATGAACCTGCGTCCAGGTCCGTCCTACCGCCTGGCCGCGGACCTGGCTGGCGCGGGCGAACACCCGCGCCTGTGTGTGATCGGCACCGCCGGCGGCGACGACATGCCCCGCTTGGCAGCGGTGCACAACGCGTTCTCCAAAATCGGCTTCATCAGCTCCCATCTGACGCTGTTCCCGATGCCGAATGTTCCCGACGTGCGGGCTCACCTGCTGGCGCAGGACGTGGTCTGGGTGGGCGGGGGGAGCACCGCCAACCTCCTGGCCCTGTGGCGCCTGCACGGTCTGGAGACGATCCTGCGCGAATGCTGGGAGGTCGGGGTCGTGCTGTCGGGTGTGTCGGCTGGCTCACTCTGCTGGCACGTCGGCGGCACCACCGACTCGTTCGGGCCGACGTTGCAACCCGGTCACCAACGGCCTGGCCTTTCTCCCCTACTCCAACAGCCCCCACCACGATGTGGAGGAGCAGCGCCGGCCACTGATCCACCGCCTCATTGCGGAGGGCACCCTGCCCGACGGCTACGCCACCGAGAACGGCACCGGGCTCGTGTTCTTCGGCACCGATCTGCACGAGGCCTTTACCGAAGAGGAAGGCAAGGTGGCCTACTCGCTGCGGCGGGAAGGGGAGACGACGACGTGAGGAGCCGTTGCCGACCCGGGTGCTCTGATTCAGAATCAGGCCGCTGCGCCGGCCCAGTCCGACCCGGCGTGCACGGTGTCGGTGTCGCGACCGGAGCGCAGCACGCGCCCGGGCACCGCGCCGGTGAAGCTTCCGGCGCGGACGATCTCGGTTCCGTTGACGAGCACGCGCTCAATGCCGGTGGCCTCGGCGTAGAGCCGGCTGGCGCCCCCCGGGAGGTCGTCGCGGGTGCGCACGGGGCGGTGGCCGATGGCCGTGGGGTCGAACGCGACGACGTCGGCGAACGCGCCGGGCTCGAGCCGGCCGCGGTCGCGCAGCCCGTAGAGACGGGCCGGGATGTCGGTCAGCTGGCGCACGGCCTGCTCCCAGGAGAGCAGCCCCCTCTCCCGCACGCCGTCGCCGAGCATGGAGGTGGAGTAGATGGCGCCGCACATGGTGTCGAGATGGGCGCCGGCGTCGGAGCCGCCGACGATGGCCCGGGGGTCCTGCCACGCCTGGGCGCGCAGTACCCAGTCCTCTTCGGACTCGCCGATCGGGGGCCGGAGGCCGGTGCGCAGCCCGTCCGCCACGACGATGTCCAGCAGCGCGTCGAAGGGCGCGAGGCCGCGCTCCTTGGCCACGTCCCCGACCGAGCGGCCCTCGAGCCCGGCGTTCTCCGGTGCGAAGGTCTCCTCGATGACCAGACGCGGCCAGTTGGCGAGGTGCCGCAGGATGCCCGCCTCGTCGGACTGCGCGCCGGCATCGAGCCGACGGCGCGTCTCGGAGTCGGAGAGCGCCGCCATGCGCTCCTCGGGCGGGAGCGCGAAGGTCTCGCGCCAGCCCGGCAGGCCGTCGAGGATCGCCCCGTGCTCGAAGCTCAGGCGGAGCTGCATGGTGTGCGGCAACGTCAACGCGACGACGGTGGCGCCCCGCTCCGCGGCCTTCGTCCCCGCCGCGAGCTGGGACCAGGCGCCGTCGGGGTTCATGGCCGAGACCCCGAGCACGTTCCAATTCACCGGCCGGTCGGCCAGGAGCGACATGGTGGAGAGGAACTCCATCTCCTCCTCGGTAAACCCGTTGAGGCAACCGGGGACGATGAGCTCCACCGTGGTGCCCTCGTGGTCGCGGACGGCCGCCGCCAGGCGCTCCATCTCGGCCCGGCTGGCGGCGCGGGACGGCACCGGCTGCCCGTCGCCGTCGTTGTGCGTGTGCACCTGCGACGTCGAGAAGCCCAGGGCGCCCTCGAGCAGCGCGGCGTGGAGCGCCGTTTCCATCGCCGTCAGGTCGTCCTCGGTGGCGTCGCCCCCCACGGCACGCTCCCCCATCACGAGGCGCCGCAGCGTCGAGTGCCCGACCAGGAAGCCCGCGTTCACCGCGATGCGGCCGTCCAGGCGGCCGAGCCAGTCGCCGAAAGAACCCCAGTCCCACGGCAGGCCGGCCCGCAGCGCGGCCAGGGGCATGCCCTCGACCCGCGCCATCATGCGCGTGATGTAGTCGGCCGTGTCCGGCCCGAGGGGAGCAATGGAGAAGCCGCAATTGCCGCCCAGCACCGTGGTCACGCCGTGCAGCGGCGAGGGGCTGGCGTTGGGGTCCCAGAAGAGCTGCGCGTCGTAGTGCGTGTGCAGGTCCACGAACCCGGGGGTGACCATCAGCCCGCCGGCGTCGACGGTGGTGTCGGCCCCGACGTGCGCGGCGGCGTCGGGTCCCACCGCGGCCACGCGGTCGCCTTCGAGGACGACGTCGGCACGCACCGGCGGCGCGCCGGTGCCGTCGACGATGGTGCCGCCGCGGATGGCGATCGTCATGCTCGCACCTCCGGCCTGCGCCGGGCCGGGCCGGCGCACCTTGACTCGCTGGCGGGCGAAGGCCTGCATGCCCTCGGTCCCGAGCTCCACGCCGAAGCCCGACTGCTTCCAGCCGCCCATCGGCGCATACATGTCCACGGCCGACATGCCGTGCGTGTTCATCCAGACGATCCCGGCATTGAGCCGACCGGCCACATCGGCGGTGAGCGAGTCGTCGTTGCTCCACACGGAGGCGCAGAGGCCGAACATGGTGTCGTTGGCGGCGGCGACGGCGTCGTCGATGTCGTCGTACGGGATGAGGGGCAACGCCGGCGCGAACTGCTCCTCGCGCACGATGTCCGACCCGGCGGGCGGAGCCTCGACGAGGGCCGGCGCGACGAAGTAGCCGCCGGACGACTCGTCTTCACGCGCGGAGCCGGCCGGGACGGTGCACGACCGCGCCGGTCGCGGCGGCGTCGGCGATGAACCTCTCGACCCGGTCGCGGGCCGCGGCGGTGTGCACCGGTCCCATCGTGACCTCCTCAGCCAGGCCGTCGCCGACCACCTCGCGGGACAGTCGATCGCGGAAGGCGTCCACCGTCTCGGCCATGCGACGGCGGTGGACGTAGAGGCGCTTCACCGCCATGCAAACCTGGCCGCTGGTGGGGAACGCTGACTCGACGAGTCGGTCGGCCAGCGCGGCGTCGACCGCGACGTCCGGGGCGAGAATGGCCGGGTCGTTCCCCCCGAGCTCGAGCACGACCGGACGCGTCGTCGCCGCGGCGGCCGCCATGACGGCCTGGCCGGTGCCGACGCCGCCGGTGAACGACACCATGTCGACGCCGGGATGGGAGACCGAGCGCGGCACCGAGCGCCGCCTCCGGCCCGTTGACGACGTTGAGCACGCCGGGCGGGAGCGCCTCGGCCATGGCGGCTGCGATGAGGAGGACGGCACCGGGACAGGTGGGGGGCGCCTTTACGACGACGGTGTCGCCGGCGAGGAGCGCCGGGAGGATCTTGTTGCCCATCACCGAGACGGGCCAATTGAAGGGCAGGATGGCGGCGACCACACCGTGGGGCTCCCAGGTGATGCGTCGTGGCGCCGCCGCTGACCGTGCGCGGGGCAAGCGCCTCGGCCACCAGGGGCGCGAAGGCGGCGGCCATGCCGCCCATGAGCGAGGAGTCCATGACGGCCTCGGCCTTGACCTTGCCGTGCTCGCGGGTGAGGAGCGTGGCCAGGTCCATCGCCTCGGCGGCCGCCACGCCTGCCTCCGCGGCGGCGATCACCCGCATGGCGCGCTCCTCCATCGAGAGGGAGGCCCACGCCGGTTGGGAACGACGAGCGCCCTCCACGGCCCGGTCGAGTTGCTCGGGCGAGGTCGTCGGAGCATCAAAGACCACCTCGGAGGGCCGCGCGGGGTTGGTGACCGGATAGGTGCCCGCGCCCCCGGCCTCGGTGCCCCCGTCGATGACCAAGCCGACGCGGGTGGAGACGTCCTCGACGTGTGTGGTCATTCGCACCCCCAGAGCAGGCCGCTGGACGATCCCTGACGATAGTGTCATGTTCTCGTGGGAGCCGTCGAGACGGAGTACGTGGAGGGCAGGGCCACGCTGCTGCCTGACCCGGAGCCCCGGCCGATCCGGGTGCCGATCATCTCGGTCGACGACCATCTGATAGAGCCGGCGGACATGTTCGAGGGACGCTTGCCCTCAGGTCTGCAAGGCGGCGCGCCCAAGGTGGTCGAGTTCGAGAACGGCGCCCAGGCGTGGGTCTTCGAGGAAAACCTCTACCCCAACATCGGGCTCAACGCCGTGGTGGGCCGGCCGAAGGACGAGTGGAGCATGGACCCGGCGCGCTTCGAGGAGATGCGGCCGGGGTGTTACGACATTGAGGCGCGAGTGGTCGACATGGACCGGGGCGGCATCTGGGCCGCCCTCTGCTTCCCCTCGCTCGTGTCGGGGTTCTGCGGGGCCGTGTACTCGCGGGCGAAGGACCCGGCGCTGGGACTGGCCTGCCTGCGGGCGTTCAACGACTGGCACATGGAGGTGTGGGCTGCGGCCCATCCCGAGCGGATCATCCCGCTGCAGCTGCCCTGGTTGGCCGACGTCGAGGTCGCGGCCGGTGAGGTCCGTGCGAACGCGGATCGTGGCTACAAGGCCGTGAGCTTCCCTGAGTTCCCGGCCCGGATGGGGTTGCCATCGATCTTCAGTGGCGTGTGGGACCCGTTCTTTTCGGCGTGTGAGGAGACGGACACCGTCGTGTGCCTGCACACCGGGTCGTCGGGTTGGGCACCGCTGGCGTCGGGCGACCCACCCTTCGAGATCATGCCGACCCTGTTTCCTGTCAACGCCGTCATTGCGGCCGGTGAGTGGCTGTGGTCGGGCGTACCGCTGCGCTTCCCCCGTCTGAACATCGCGATGTCGGAGGGTGGCCTGGGGTGGGTTCCGATGCTCATGGACCGCACCGACTACGTGCTGTCGCACTCGGCCTCGGGGTCGGAGAGCACGTCCTGGCCGTCGGACCTGCTCCCGAGCGAGGTGCTGCGGCGAAACTTCTGGTTCTGCTCCATCGACGACCCGTCGGTGGTGGCGCTGCGACACAAGATCGGCGTCGACCACATCATGGTGGAGAGCGACTACCCGCACGCCGACTCCTCGTGGCCCGACACGCAGCGGGTCTTGACGGAGGCGTGGGGTTCGTTGCCGGACGGGGAGTTGCGGGCGGTGGCCTACGAGAACGCGGCCAGGTTGTTCCGCCACCCCCTGCCGCCGGCCGACGACTGGCGCGTCGGGGCGGGGTGACGGCCGAGTCGCTCCCTCTGCCGCCCATGGCCGGGCCGATCGTCGACGCCGACGGCCACGTGGTGGAACCCGAGGCCGCCTGGGGAAATTTGGCCGACGAGCACCGAGTGCGGATCGTGCCGGACGGGCGCGGCTACGAACATGTCATTGTCGGCGACACCGAGATCCTGGCCGTGCCGCTCGGCAACCTGGCCCGTCCGGGCTCGCGGTTCGACGATCCCGCGACGTTCCGCCCGCTGGCCGAGGCGCAGCCGGGTGGGTGGGACCCGGTGGCGCGGCTGGCCGACATGGACGCCGAGGGAATCGACCAGGCGGTGCTGTATCCGAGCATCGGGCTGTACACGTCGGTGCTCTCCGCGGCTGCCGCGGTGGCGGTGGCGCGCGCGTACAACGACTGGCTGGCCGACTACTGCGGCGCCGCCGGCGGGGCGCGGCGGCTGTTCGGGGCCGCCATGCTGCCGCTGCAGGACCCCGCGGCGGCGGCCGCGGAGCTGCGGCGGGCGGTGGGCTCGCTGGGCTTCGTGGCGGGGTTCGTGCGGCCGAACCCGTGCCTCGGTCGTTCGTTGAGCGACCGCGCCTACGACGTCGTGTGGGACGCGGCCGAGGAATTAGGCGTCCCTATCGGGGTGCACGAGGGCAGTTCCGTGATCGTGCCGACCTTGGGGGCGGACCGGCCCTTCAACCCGATGATCCTGCACGCGGTGTCGCACTCGTTCGAGGAGATGCTCGCCTGCGCCCAGCTGATCGCCTTCGGGGTGCTCGAACGCCATCCGGGTCTGCGGGTGGTGTTCCTGGAGTCGTCGGGCGCTTGGGGGCCCTTCTGGCTGGAACGCCTGGACGAGCAGGCCGAGTCCTTCGGCGGCTTCTGCCCCGACATGAAGCTGCGCCCGTCGGAGTACTTCGCCCGCCAGTGCGCCATCAGCTTCGAGGTCGACGAACGGACGCTGCCGGCGCTGGCGCCGTTCGTGGGCGCCGAACGCATCGTGTGGGGCAGCGACTACCCGCACCACGACGCGACCTTCCCGGGCGCGGTGGAGGCGATCCGCGCGACGGTGGCGCCCTGCCCGACCGCAGTGCAGGCCCGGGTCCTGGGGCTGAACGCACGACGCCTGTACGGGCTGCCGTCGCGACGGGAGGCGGTCGAGGGGGTCGTCGACGACTACTTCGCCGCAGTGACGGCGCAGGACGTGGACTGGCTGCGGAGCCTGTTCGCGCCGGACGCGTCGTTCGACGTCGACGGCGAGGTCCGGGCCGGGCACGAGGCGATCCTCGACTACTACACCGAGCGCACCTTTCCTTTCGAGGACTTCCGGCCAGCGCCGGGGGCGATCGTGGTGGAAGGGACCACGGCGACGGTGGACATCGATGTCCACATCGGCGGTGCCGACAGCACCGTGCGCGATGCGTTCGAGATACGGGGCGGCCAAATCCGGTCGCTCCAGGTTCGCGGGTTCGCGGAGGCCCTCCGGGCGGCCGGGCCGGCCTGAATCTCGGGTCTGTTTGTCACGAGCCCGCGACCGACGGCGTCGATCAACGGACGTTCCCGAAGCTACGCTCCCCCCGGGTTGCAGGGTCAACGCGCAGCGGCTAAACGTTCTCCGATCGTGAGGCGTGTCGGCGATGGCCCACCGACGAGGCCAGGGCTGCGATGCCACGCACAACGGCGCGCCGGCGTGTGGACGGGCATGGTGAGCCTGGCTCTCGTCAGCGCGACCGCTGCAATCGCGGTCGCAGCAGGACCCGCCGCGGCCGACCAAGTGTCCGACCTCAAAGCGCAGGCGTCCCAGATCGCCCGGGACCTCGTGCTCGAGCAGCTTCAGGTCGGCGCATTGCAAGAGCAGTACGGCGTCGACGTCGCCAAGGTCCAACGGGATCAGACGGAGATCGGATCGACGCAGAACAAGATCCACGCCGACGTGACACGGGTGAGCCGGGATCGCAAGCGCCTGCAGACCGAAGCGGTGGCGGCGTACATCAACACGGGCTCTGCGCCGGGCGCCACCCCCGCCATGTTCGAGGGTAACCAGAACGAAGAGCTGGCGAGAACGGAATACGAAGACGTGGTAAGCGGAGACATCAACCTTGCCATCGACGCTCTTCACATCGACCAGAACGAAATGCAGGCCCAACGCGCCACGCTCGAGCAACAAGAGGCGCAAGACCAAGCGACCACCAATCAAGAGGCGACATTCGCGAGCGCGGCGCGACAGACCGAGACCCAACTCCAGTCCAAGCAGTCCGAGGTCACCGGCAAGCTCGCGGTCGCGGTGGCCCAGCAGCAGGCCGCCCAAGCCGCGGCCGCAGCGGCAGCGGTCCGGGCGGCACAGGCGGGGGCGAACCGGGCAACACCGACCTCGACACAACCGACGCCTTCCGCTGCTTCCACCGCGTCAGCGCCGATCACGGCGAGCGCACCGAGCGCCGACAGCACGTCGTCAGGTGATCCGTCGCTGCCACCCTTCCTCCAGTGCGTCCTGCGGACCGAGTCGGGCGGCAACTATGCCGCCGTCTCTCCGGGAGGGACCTACCTGGGCGGGTTCCAATTCAGCCAGGCGACGTGGAACCAGGCGGCCCAATTGGCCGGGCTGCCGCAGCTCATCAATGTCCCCCCGAACCAGGCGACCCCGGCCGAGCAGGACGACCTCGCCATCGCGCTCTACCAGGCCGACGGTCAGCAGCCCTGGTATGACCCCTGTCGGTCCAGCTGACATCGCCCGATCTCACGTCTGCGGAGGCGGCACGACGGCTAGACCATAGCGTCATGGCTGAACAAACTCCCCAGATCATTTCGCTGTCGCTCGCGAGTCCAGAAGAGATGTTCGTGCTGGCGCCGGCAGACCTGTTCTCCGAATACCGCAATTTCATGACGGGACTGGAGTACTGCATCAGTGTCTTACGAAGCGGTCGCTCGAAAGGACCGGTGCTGATCGAGATGGCTCTGCCGGCAACTCAGATCACGCAGGGCATTGACCAACGGATTGGTCGGACACTGAACCGCTACTGCGATCATCGAATCTCCTACAACCAACGCGAACGGCGAGCAGTACGACTTGACGGGTTCTTCTCACTGTGGATCGGGCTCCCAATCGTCGTGCTGGGATTCGTCCTCGTGATCATCAAATCGAGCATCGTGGGCGGCAGTGGGAACGCCAACCTGGTCCTCGACTCAGGAGGGTGGGTGCTGGTGTGGGTGGGCCTCTGGTTTCCTCTCGACACACTCGTGTTCACGCCGCTGTCGTACGGAAGAGAGAACCGCGTGCTCAAACGGCTTCGAACGGCCCAGGTGGTCACCGTGCCGCATCCCACAGTGACTTCCTGACTCGCGGGTCAGGCGGTGACCGGCCGCGGCTGCGGCCCGCGCAGGAGCCGGCCGGGCCGCTCCCCTGTCGCCTCGTCGTGCTCGCGCACGACGACACCCGACTTCACGGTGGCCACGTAGCCGTGGCCCCGCTGGATCAGCCGCTTCCCCTCGGCCGGCAGGTCGTAGACCATCTCCGGCGGGTCGAGACGGAGCGCTTCGTGATCGACCACGTTGACATCGGCCACATACCCGGGGGCGAGGAGCCCGCGGTCGAAGAATCCGTAGAGCTCCGCCGTCCGGCGGGTCTGCAGGTGGACCACCTGCTCCACCGGGAGTGTGTCGCCGCGGCTGCGGTCACGGGCCCAGTGCGTCAGCATGAACGTCGGCAGGCTGGCGTCACAGAGCAGGCCGCAGTGCGCGCCTCCGTCGCCGAGCCCGAGGACGGTGGCGGGGTGGGTCAGCATCTCGCGCACCGGGTCGAGGGTGTTGTACGAGTAATCGAGCAGCGGCAGGTACAACAGCTCACGCCCCTCGCGCTGGAGCATCAGGTCGTACAGCACCTCGTCGGTGGAGCACCCTTGTGCCGCCGCGAGGGCGGTGATGCTCCGCTCAGCCGGCGGCTCGTAGTCGGGTGGGTCGCCGAGCGGGAAGAGCTTGTGCAAGTTGTGGCGCAGCATCTCGACGAAGCCACCGGGCTTGGGCGCCTCGCCCAGCATGGCGGCGCGCACCTCGGGTGTCCGCATCCGGGCCACCCGCTCGTCGAGCGAGAGGTCTTCGATCTGCCGGTAGGCCCGGTGGTGGGCGAACGGGTGGACGACCGACTGGAACCCCACCAGGAGCGAGGTCGGCTTGCCGGCCACCTGCGGCACCAGCCAGGCGCCGCGGCGGTTGGCCGCCACCCCTCGGTCGATCCACTCCCGCCAGAGCTCGGGTGCGAAATCCGCCTGCAGCACGCCGTAGGTGACCGGGACACCGGCGCGTACGGAGATCTCGGACATCCAGCCGAACTCGGTGTCCATGTCCCAGAAGTCGCTCGCAACCGAGAACACGCGATGACCCGACTTGCCGAGCGCCTCGCCGATGGCGATCAGCTCCACGGACGGTGCGGTCGTCCCCGCCGCCAACTCGCCGTCCCACGCCCGGTGCAGGACGGTGCGCGTCGTCGACGCACCGATCGCCCCGGCGTGCACGGCTTCGCGCACGATGGCCGCCATCTCGGCGATCTCCTCGGACCGGGCCAGATCGTTGGCCCGACCCTCCCCCAGGACGTAGGCCCGCAGCGCGCCGTGCGGGATCATGGCGGCCGCATCGAGCACGCGGGGCGTCCGCTCCACTTCGTCGAGGTACTCGCCGAAGGTCTCCCAGTTCCACGTCATGCCCTCGGCCAGCGCGGTCCCGGGGATGTCCTCGACGCCCTCCATGAGTTGGATGAGCCAATTCCGGTCGGCCGCGCGGGCCGGTGCGAAGCCGACGCCGCAGTTCCCCATCACGACCGTCGTGACCCCGTGCCAGCCCGAGGGCGACACCTCGGGGTCCCACGTCGCCTGCCCGTCGTAGTGCGTATGGATGTCCACCCAGCCCGGCGTCACGAGGTGGCCCTCGGCGTCGATCTCCCGGCGCGCCTGGCCGTCGACCTCCCCCACCGCGGTGATGACGTTGCCTTCGACGGCGACGTCGCCCCGGACGGCCGGGCGACCCGAGCCGTCGGCGATCGAGCCGTTGCGGATGATGAGGTCGTGCATCAGACCCAGCTTCGCAGTTTTTCGATCATGGCGACCGGATCCGGCCCGACCGGGTTCACGTTGAGGTGCGTGACGCCCGCCTCGGCCAGGCCCGCCACCCGCTCCTTGATGTACGACGCAGGCCCGCAGAGCGAGGTGGCCTCGAGCAGCTCGGCCGGCACCCGCCCGGCGGCCTCCTGCTTCTTCCCCGAGAGATAGAGGTCCTGGATCTCCTCGGCCTCCTTCTCGAAGCCGTAGCGGCGTGCGAGCGCGTTGTAGAAGTTCCGGCCCTTGGCGCCCATGCCGCCGATGTAGAGCGCGGCGGCGCCCCGGCCGAGGTCGCGGATCGGCGCCACGTCCTTCTCCTCGCCGATGGCCAGGATGCCGCCCGCCGCGATCTGCAGCGTGTCGAGGGACGGGTCGCGCCTGGCGGTGCCGGCACTGAGCGACGGGCCGAAGACCTCCTTGGCCTTCTCGGGCATGAAGAAGATCGGCAACCAGCCGTCGGCCACCTCAGCGGTCATGGCGACGTTCTTCTCGCCGAGCGCAGCCACCCAGACGGGGATGCGGGGCCGCACGGGGTGGTTGATGATCTTGAGCGGCTTGCCGAGCCCGGTGCCCTGGCCGGGCGGGAGTGGGATGTGGTACGCCGCGCCGTCGTGAGTCAGCGGCTCCTCGCGCGCCCACACCTTGCGACAGACGTCGATGATCTCGCGGGTGCGCTGGAGGGGGCGGTCGTAGGGCACGCCGTGGAAGCCCTCTATGACCTGCGGGCCGGACGCACCGAGGCCGAGCTCGCAGCGGCCGCCGGAGACGGCATCGACGCCGGCTGCCGTCATGGCAATCAGCGTGGGCGTCCGGGAGTAGATGGGGAGGATGGCCGCCCCGATGCCGACTCGTTCCGTCTTCGCCGCCAGGTAGCCCATGAAGCTGGGGGCGTCGAAGCTGTAGGCCTCGGCCACCCAGACCACGTCGAGGCCCGCCTGCTCGAGGTCGGCCGCCTGCCGGGCCGACTCCTCGAACCCGCCGGCGTAGTTCAGCGTCATCGATATCTTCATGGCCCGTAGCATCGCAGCCATGGCGACCTCCGGCCCAGACGAGACCCGTGGCGACGTGGCGTTCGTGCTGTTCGACCTGGGCGGCGTGCTGATCGACCCGGGGGGCGTGGGCCCGCTGCGCGCCCTGAGCGGCGTCGGCACGGACGAGGAGCTCTGGGCCCGCTGGCTGGGCTGCCCCTGGGTGCGCCGCTTCGAGGCGGGGGCCTGCACGCCAGAGGAGTTCGCCGCCGGCTTCGTCGACGACTGGGGGCTCGAGCTGACGGCCGCGGCGTTCTTGGACGAATTCGGGCGCTGGCCCGGCGTGGAGTACGCCGGTGCCGCGGAGCTGGTGGCGGACGTGCGGCGGTCGGTTGAGGCCGGGGTCGGGTTCCTCAGCAACGCCAACGCCCATCAGTCGGCACGCGCGCTTCGGCGTGTTGGAGCTGACGACGGAGGCGGCGGCGACGTTCGACTACCGATTCCTCTCCTTCGAGCTTGGCCTGGTCAAGCCTGATCCCGAGATCTTCGATGCCGTGGCGGCGCGGCTGCCGGTTGCCGCCGAGCGGGTTCTGTTCCTCGACGACAACGCGGTCAACGTGGAGGCGGCGGTGGGGCGGGGGTTCGCCGCCCGGCGGGTGCAGGGCCCCGAGGAGGCGCGGGCCGCGTTGGTGGAGGCGGGCGTCCTGGCGCGCTGAGCAGGTGCGGTGCCAACATGCCAGCCGATGCTGGCCAACGGCCCCGCCCTCCGTGTCCTGCCGCGCCTGACCGACGACGTCGCCTTCTTCTGGACGTCGGGTGCGGACGGCGTGCTCCGCTTCCTGCGCTGCAACACCTGCGGCTACATCATCCACCCGCCGGGTCCGGTGTGCCCGCGTTGTCTGTCCCGGGACCTGGCGCCACAGTCGGTGAGCGGGCGGGGAACCGTCGAGACCTTCACGGTCAACTACCAGCAGTGGATCCCGGGGAGCGAGCCCTACCTCATCGCCTGGGTGTCGATTGAGGAGCAGCCCGACGTGCGGCTGACCACGAACCTGGTGGATGTCGAGCCGGAGGACGTGCGCGTGGGCTTGCCGGTGCGGGTCGTGTTCGAGCACGTCGAGGACGTGTGGTTGCCGCTGTTCACGCGGGACTTGGAGCGAACGGGCATCGACGAGGCCCTGTCGTGAGCGCGGGCGGACGGGTCCGGGGCGAGGAGCCGCTGGAGCGGCGGGCCATCATCTCGGGGATCGGACAATCCGACATCGGGCGCCGCCTCGGGCGTTCCGAGATCGACCTCACGGTCGAGGCGGCGCAGGCAGCGATCGCCGACGCCGGCCTCACCCGCGACGACATCGACGGGCTCTCGACCTACCCCGGCATGGGCGCCGGTACCGCCGGCTTCGCCGGGCCGACGTCCCCCGAGGTGCAGGACGCCCTGGGGCTGTCGCTCAACTGGCACGACGGCGGCGGTGAGGGTCCGGCCCAAATGCGGGCAGTGATGTCGGCAGCACTGGCGGTCGCCGCGGGACTGGCGCGCCACGTCCTCGTGTACCGGACCGTGACCGAAGGCTCGGCCCAAGGCGGCGGGGGCCGCCAGGGCATCGGGGGCTCGGGGGGCGGCGGTGGCGGGGGTGGCGGCGTGCCCCGCATGGGCAGCTTCATGCAGTGGTCGATCCCCTACGGCGCCGTGTCAGCGGCCAATTGGCTCGCCATGGTCGCTCAACGCCGCATGCACGAGTTCGGCCTGACCCGCGAGCAGCTCGGCGCCATCCCCATCAACAACCGGGGCAACGCTGCGTTGAACCCCAAGGCGATCTACTCCGATCCGATGACGATGGACGACTATCTCGCGGCGCGCATGATCACGACACCGCTCTGCCTCTTCGACTGTGACGCGCCCTGCGACGGGTCGACCGCGGTGATCGTCTCCCACCGCGACCTGGTCGACGACCTGGACCACCCCGCCGTGCACGTCAACGCGTTGGGGACGGCGCTGCGGGGGCGCCCCAGCTGGGACCAGTTCGACGACATGACGACGATGGCCGCCCGGGACGCCGCCGCCTCAATGTGGGAGCGCACGGAGCTCACGCCCGCCGACGTCGATACGGCCCAGCTCTACGACGGCTTCTCCATCCTCACCGTGGTCTGGCTCGAGGCGCTCGGCTTCTGCGGGCGGGGCGAGAGCGGCCCCTTCCTGGAGGGCGGGGCCAACATCGCCCGCGACGGGCTGCTGCCGCTGAACACCAACGGCGGCCAGCTCTCGGGCGGGCGCCTGCACGGATTCGGCCTCATTCACGAGGCATGCGTGCAGCTGCGGGGTCAGGGCGGCGAGCGCCAGGTCGTGCGGGCCGGCGGCCGGATGCCCGAGGTGGCGGCCGTGGCCAACGGAGGCGGCCCCATCGCCGGGACGATGCTGCTCACGCGGGGGGTTCGCTAGGTCGGTTCAGCCGCCCGGTTCGGTCCCGGCCAGGTGGTGGGCCGCCCGCGCCGCCGAGCGCGACGAGGGTGAGCGTGGGGCCGTACCCGCTGGCCGTGGGGAACACCGACGAATCGGCGACGACGACGTTGTCGAGCGCGTGAACCCTGCCCCAGCGGTCGACGACCGAGGTGACGGGGTCGTCGCCCATCCGGGCCGTGCCCATGACGTGGCGGCTCTCGGGGATCGGTGTTGCACCGAGCGGCCCGTGATAGGAGACGCCGGGCGACGAGGTGTGGATCACGTACTCGGCCCCCATCTCCTCGAGGACGGACTGCAGGATCTTGCCGTGGTGCTTGGAGGCCGCCAGCTCGTAGCGCCCGGGCTCGTACGTCACGCGGGCGACGGGGAAGCCTCGGGCGTCCCGGACGGACGGGCTGAGGTCGACCGTGTTCGTCGCGTAGGGCAGGTCCTCCCCCTGCATGATGAACGCCCACATGTGCTCGCGCAGGTTCGAGTCGCGCATGGCCTGCGCGTGGGTGCGGCCCCAGTGCGTGTGCCGCGCCTCCATGACGGGCAGGCCACCGCCGCTGTGCTCGACCATGCCGCCGCGGAACCAGGGCAGGCCGGCCTCCTTGGCCGCCGCTCGCGAGCGGTCGTCCTGAATCATGGCGTCGTCGTGCACGTGGGTCACCGCCCGGCCCTTGTGCGGGTGCAGGCGCAGGTGCGGGAAGTGCCCGACGACGATCGTCTGGAAGTGCACGGTCAGGTAGCGCCCGAGCGCGGGGTGCTCCAGGCCCGACAGCAGCAGCAGGCGCGGCGTCTCTATGGCGCCGCCCGCCACGATGACGAGCTGGGCGTCCATGCGGTGCGACTCCCCCGCCCCGTCGACGTACTCGACCGCCGTCGCCCGGCGCCCCTCGGTCACGATGCGGCTCACCGCGGTCTCGGGCCTGAGCTCCGCCCTGCCCGGTCGCCATCGCCTTGGTGAGGAGCGCAACGGGGTCGCCCTTGGCGTGGATGGGGCAGCCGAAGAACGCGCAGTAGCCACAGTTGTTGCACGCCGGCCGTCCGGCGTAGGCGACGCTGTTGGCGGCCGTGGGCGCGTCGTAGGGATGGAGGCCGACCCGCTCCGCCGCCGCCGACGACAGCAGCGCGCCGTACATCGGCGGGCCCGGAGGCATCGGGTACGGTCCCGAGCGCCACGCCGCGAAGGGGTTGGCCCCCTCGCGGCCGGCCACGCCGATGGCGCGCTCGACCTCGGCGTAGAACGGCTCGAGCTCGTCGTAGTCGAGCGGCCAGTCCTGGACGAGCGGGCCGCGGCCGTCCTCGTCGGGCTGGGGACCGTAGGTCGCGTGCATCCGGAAGTCCTCTTCCCGGAAGCGCGGTACCTTGCCGTCGGCGTGCGTGCCGCCGCCGCCCACCGTGGTGGGGATGGAGTTGACCTCGCCCACGTGGGTGTGCTCACCCTCGGCGGCGTTGCGGCGGAAGGCGCGCGGCTCTATCAGCGGGTCGGGCCCCAGGAAGTACCGGGAGATGAACTTGATCTCGTCGTTGGAGTAGTCCCCCGCCGGACGGGTGAGGTCGTCCGGGTCGAGCAGGTGGTTGCGGCCCTTCTCCATGATCACGACGGACCAGCCGGCCCGGGTGAGGACCTCGGCCGCCGTGGCCCCGCCCGGTCCCGACCCGACGATGACGGCGTCGGTCATGGGAGGTCGGCGCTCACGGCTGGGACACCTCGGCGTCGCTGTACCCCCGCGGCTGCACGTCGCCCTCGTGCTCGATATACGCCCAGCCCACGCCGTCCCGGTTCCCCCCGTACTCGGGCGGCCCGTACATGCCCTCGCAGCAGTGCTCCCACAGCAGCTCCCGGAACTCGTCGTCGGCGCGCAGCCGCGCCCGTTGCTCGGAGCCGTCCGCCTCCACGAAGTCGTCTCCGAGCGCGGCGAGCCCCGTGCGGTAGCGCTCCTGCAGCCCCACCACGGGTCCGTTGAACTCGCGTGCGGGCAGTCCCTGCGAGCCCTCTATCCGCATGCGCCACGCCAGCTCGTCCAGCCGGGAGAGCGGGACGAACGCGCCGAAGGCGGCCACCCCGCCTTTGCGTCCCGAGGTCGGCCCGCCCGCCCAGATGCGGGGCGGGTCGAAGGTGAACGCGCCCAACAGCGTGTCGATGTAGTCCGCGACGCCGGCCTCGTCCGCTCCCGGTGCACCCTCGACGGAGGGCATCATCTGCGCGCAGGCGGCCCGCAGCGTGGCGTACTCGCGGTCGCTCAGCCAGACGGGCATCGGGCCAACGTAGCCCCTCGTGGGTCGATCAACCCGATTCGAAGATGACGATCTCCCGGAAGCTCAGCTCGTCGAAGCGGGCGCCCCGTTCCTGCGCGATCTGGCGCACGCCCGGCATGGAGCTCAAGAACGCATGAAGGGTGTGGCCGTTCTCGAACACGATGCTGACGACACAGCGGCCGTAGCGCCGGTTGACCATGGTGCGCATGGCGCAGAAGCCCGGCTGCGCCTCGATCGTCGGCAGCAGGTCGCGCTCGAAGAACGCGATCTGGTCGTCGATGTCGGAAGGGTGCACCGTCATGCGCGTGACCACCATGGTGTTGCCGGCGACGGGGGCACGCGCTATCGCCTCGGTCGTCTGCTCGTACGTCTCGACGGTCATGACCCCGCCGATGATCTTCACGGCGCCGTCCCGCGCCTTGTCGAGGGCGCCGTCGCTGGCATCGAGATCCTCTTCGGAGGCCCACATGGTGAGCGCGGCCAGCAATTCCCCGTCGCGGTCCGCGCTGACCGAGATGCCACGGAACCCGTGTTGCGCGCCCATCATGGGATGGACGTCTTCCCGGATGTAGGCCACGCCTGCGTCGATGTTCCTCGCCCCTCGAAACGTGACCTGCCGGACGTGCACCGTCACCTCCCGTCCCCCTCTTCCTTCCCTCTTTCCTCTTCCGAGGCGCGGATCCCAGCGCAGAGTACTCGTCTGGGAATCCGCCAAATGCGGGGTGCGCCGCGCCACCACCAGGGGCCCGAGTCAGCGAGGGAGCCCGAGGATCCGACCGGCGATGATGTCGCGCTGCACCTGCGAGGTACCGCCGGCGATGCTGGCGGCCTTGCTCCAGAGCCACTGCCGGGACCACGGCCCCGACCCGGCGCTGGAGGGATCGCGCCCGGTGACCAGCAGCGCCGCCTCCGACAGGCCCTGGGTCATGTTCGTCCAGGCCAACTTCACCCAGCTCGACTCGGGCCCCGGCTCCTCCCCTCTCCCGAGCCTGGTCAGCGTGCGCAGGTTGTGCAGACGGAGGACGCCCAGGGCGACGTAGGCCTGGGCCAGGGCGTCGGCCACGAGGGGGTCGTCGAGCGTGCCGTTGGCCCGCGCCTCGTCGTACAGCCGCGCCAGGTACGTCTCGTGGACGACCTGCTCCTTGAACGGGAAGTTCGTGCCGCGTTCGTGCGCCAGCGTGGAGCCGGCGACCGCCCAGCCCCGGCCCTCGACGCCCACCAGGTGTTCGGCGGGGACGAAGACCTCCGTGAGGAAGACCTCGTTGAACTCGGCGTCGCCCGTCATCTGCACGAGCGGGCGGACCTCCACGCCGGGACCCGACATCTCGACGATCAGCGCCGTGATCCCCTGCTGGGGGCGGCCCGCGTCGACCTCGGTGCGGGCCAGACACAGGCCCCACGTCGCGAACTGCGCGTACGAGGTCCAGACCTTGCGCCCGGTCACGACGTACCCACCGTCGACGGGTGTGGCCCGCGTGCTGAGCGAGGCCAGGTCGCTCCCGGCGTCGGGCTCGCTGAACAGCTGGCACCAGATCTCCTGGGCCGAGAGGATGGAGGGCAGGTAGCGCACCCGCTGGTCCTCGGTGCCGTGGGCCAGCAGGGTCGGACCCACCAGATTGATGCCGACGCGGTTCACCGGCTGCGGCGCCTGCGAGCGCGCATACTCGCTCTGGTAGAGGGCGACCTGGACCGGCGTCGCACTGCGCCCGCCGTACGCGTCCGGCCAGTGCACACCGACCCAGCGGTCCGCCGCCAGCGTGGCCTGCCACTGCCGCCCCCACGCCACCTCGTCGGCCAGGTCCACGAACGCGGGCGGGCGGTGTGGGTGCCGGGCGAGCCATTCCCGGAACGACTGGGCGAACTCCTCGTCCTCCGGCCTCAGCGAGAGGTCCACGGGGCGTCACGCTAGTGGGACGTTCCAGGGCCGCCGGTATGGTCCCCTTCCGTGACGGCCCGCCTCCGACCCACCTGGGTGCCGGGCCGGGCCGCGACCTACCGCCGGGAAGGCGGACCCTGGGACGGCCCGGCCCTCGACACGCTGCTTTCGAACCGAGGCGGGGAAGTCGTCGACGGCGACACGACGCTTTCGGCGTCGCAGGTCGACACGCTGATCGGCACGGTCGCGGCGGGGCTGCGGTCACGCGGTGTGCGCCGGGGCGAGGCCGTGGCCTGGCAGCTGCCCAACAGCCTCGCCGCCACCGTCTTGACCCGTGCCTGCTGGCGGATCGGCGCGGTCGCGGCGCCCATCCTGCATTCGTTCGGCCCGGCCGAGGTCGATGTCGCAATGGCGCAGATCGACCCCGCCGCGTGGGTGGAAGTCCCCGCCGAGGCGGTGGCCGACCCTGAGGCCATCGCCACCGCCGTCGGCGGGGGAAGCCCGGTGTCGGCCGGCGCCGTGCGGGTGCGGCCTTCGGACGTCGCGCTCGTCCTCTTCACCTCGGGGTCGACGGGGACGCCCAAAGCCGTGTTGCACACCCACCGAGGTCTGAGCTGGAAGGCGCGCCTCATGACGCAGGTCCACGGGCTGGGGCCGTCCGACGTCGTGCTCGTGCCGGCACCCATGGCCCACGTGTCCGGACTCCTCAACGGGGTGCTGGTCCCCGGCGCAGCCGGCATGCGGGCGGTGCTCCTCCGCCGCTTCGACCCCGAACACGCGCTGCACCTCGTGGCGCGCGAACGGGTGTCGTTCATGGCGGGGCCGCCGACCTTCTTCATCGCGATGGCGGCCGCGCTCACCGAGGGATCGGGTTCGGCTTCCGGCTCGGTCCGGCTGATATCGAGCGGTGGTGCGTCGGTCACACCGGCGTTCATTGAGGAGACGTCACGCATCTTCGACTGCCGGGTCAAGCGCACCTACGGCTCCACGGAGGCGCCGACGGTCACCACGAGCACGGACGACGATCCGTTCGAGAAGGCGCGGGACACAGACGGACGCGCCGTGGGCGAGGTCGAGCTGCGGGTGTCGGACCCCGAGACGGGCGCGCGTCGCCGGACGGGTGTGTCGGGCGAGCTGTGGGTGCGCGGGCCCGAGCTCTTCGCCGGCTACGCGGACGCCGCCCACAACGCGCCGGTCCTCGCCCGCGGCGGGTGGTTCCGCACCGGCGACCTCGCGACCGTCGACGAGGACGGGTGGCTCCGGATTGTGGGCCGGCTGAAGGACGTCATCATCCGCGGTGGAGAGAACATCTCGGCGTCGGAAGTCGAGGCCGTCCTGGAGGCCCATCCCGACGTCCGGCACGCCGTGGCCGTCGGCTACCCCGACCCGCTCATGGGCGAGCGCGTCGCCGCGTTCGTCGAGTCTGCCGGGCCCTTCGGCCTCGAGGAGTGCCGACGCTGGTTCGCCGGCCGGGGAATCGCCGTCTTCAAGACGCCGGAACGGGTCGAGCGCGTCGACCGGCTGCCGTTGCTCGGATCGGGCAAGGCGGACCGGGCCGCGCTGCGACGGCGCGCCTCCGGGTCGTCTTCGTCGGCGTCCGCCTGACCCGTCGGTCGGGCGGGTTAGCGTCGAGCCCGATGCGGCGCCGCAACCGGGTCCCCTTCGCTCTACTGGCCGCGTTGGCGGTGCTGACCGTCCTCTTCGCCGCCCTGGCCGCGAGCTCCTCGCCCGACTCGTCGTCCCTCGTGGTGCAGAACGCCACCGGCGAGACCTTCGGGTACCCCGACGGGGCCTCCTCCTTCTCCATGCAATTCATAGAGACGGCCGCCGCGGGCACGGGTTCCGCCACCACCTTCACCCAGGTGCGTCTCGTGAACTTCAGGGGCCCGGGCCGGATGGCCGTGTTTGAGAGTGGCGCGCCGCGGAGGCTGTTGGCCGTCCTGGACCAGCCGGCCATCGACTGCGTGCTGCGCGCGTACACCGCCATGGTCGGCGGCAGCACGCCGTGGGCGTTCTCCGGCACCTCCACGACGGCGGGGTCGGCCGGATCGATCTACCGGCGGACCGAGAGCCTCTCTGTGTACTCGTCCCGGGTGCCGCGTGCCACCGGCTCCGTGTGCGCGCCCCAAACCGACGTCGTCCGCGGGACGGTGCACGAGCTGGCGCTCGTACGGTCGGGCTTCCTGATCAGCCTGCGTACCGCCATTGTGGTCCCGCCGCAGACCGTCGCGGGCGGCAACCTCGCTGCGCACGGCGTCGTGGGCGAGATCCTTGCGCTGCTGCAGATAAACGGGACGCCCGTCGGCTCGCTCTGATCAGGTGATGGCCTGTCCCGAGGCGAGGCGCTCCCGGAGCAAGCCCGCGATCCGGTCGCGGTGGAACGCGGCGTCGCCAAAAGACACCTGATCGAGCTGGGCCCGCTTGAGGTACAGGTGCATGTCGTGCTCCCAGGTGAAGCCGATGCCGCCGTGCACCTGTAGCCCGCAGGCCATCACCCGACGCGACGCGTCGGAACACCACGCCTTGGCCATGCTGGCCGCCACCGAGCGCTCGCGATCACCGGAGGCGGCGCACCACGCCGCGTAGTAGACGGTGGATCGCATGCCCTCGACATCGACGAGCGCGTCCGCCAGCATGTGCTTGACCGCCTGGAACGAGCCGATCGGTTTGCCGAACTGCACGCGGTCCTTCGCGTAGTCCACCGCCATGGACAGCACTGCGTCGGCGGCCCCGAGCATCTCGGCGCTGGCGAGCGTGGCCGCACGGTCGAGCAGGAGCGCGGCATCGTCCGGTCCGCCCAGGTGCCTCGCGGGGGTTCCGTCGAACGTCAGCTCGCCGAGCTCGCGGGTCCGGTCCATGGCCGCGATGGGCGCCGGGCGGCCGGCGTCGGCGGCCCGCAGGTCGACGCCGTAGACGTCTTCGGTCGTGACGACGATGGCGACGTCGGCGGAGGGCGCGTACAGAGTGGGTGCGGTCTGACCGCGGAGCCGCACGGCGTCACCGGTGCCGGTGGCGGCGAGCTGGCCGGGTCGGGGTGCGAAGGCCACACAGCCGACCGCCGTGCCCTCCGCCAGGGCTCCGCGCCACTCCTTGGTGCCGTCGTCGGCACGGGCTCCCTCGCCGCACAGGGCGCCGAGCGCGAGCACGGACGGGAGGTAGGGCGCGGCGACCAGCCTCCGCCCGAGCTGCTCGCACAGCACCGCCACCTCGACCGCGCCCAGCCCCAGTCCGCCGTCGTCCTCCGGCAGCTCGAGCGCGAGCCAGCCCTGATCGGCCATGGCCGACCACACGGTCGCGTCGTAGCCGTGCGGCGCGGCTTGCACACCGGCCGGGTCCGCACGCTCGCTGCTGCCGGAAGCGTCCGACGCGCCAGAAGCGCCAGACGCGCTCGGTAAGGTGCCCACCACCACACCGTCGCCCACCCGGGCCCGCAGCGCGTCGTGACCAGCCGAAGCGGTCCAGCAGTAGCGGCGGCCGCGTCGCGCAGGGCCAGCTGATCCGCCGACAGATCGAAGTCCACGGCGGCGCAGTCTACGGTCACGACTGACGCGGGTGTCACCGACGGACGCCTCTGTGCCATGCTGCCGCCCATGGATCTGCGCACGACGGCGGAGCAGGAGGAGCTCCGCCGTTCGTTCCGTGACTGGCTGACCGCGCACCTTCCGTGGCCCTACGGCACCGGGCTCCCCCCGCGCTTTGACGACCTCGCCGAAACGGTCGCGTTCGGACGGCGTTGGCAGGCCCAGCTGGCGGGAGACCGCTGGGTCGGCATCACCTGGCCCGAGGAATACGGCGGGCGTGGCCTCGGCGCCCTCGAGAACTACGTCGTCATTGAGGAGCTCGCCCGGGCGCGGGCGCCAGAGCTGGTCGGCCGCATCGGGATCAACCTCGTCGGGCCTACGCTTCTCGCCCACGGCACGCCTGACCAGAAGGCGCGGTTCCTTCCCCACATCCTCTCGGCGGGGGAGTTGTGGTGTCAGCTCTTCAGCGAGCCCGACGCGGGAAGCGACTTGGCGTCGTTGACGACACGCGCTGTCCCGGTCGACGGCGGCTACCGGGTGACCGGCCGCAAGGTCTGGACGTCCTACGCGCAGTTCGCGGACTGGGGGTTCTGCCTGACCCGTACCGACCCGGATGCGCCGACACGCCAGCGCGGGATCACCGCACTCGTCATCGACATGCACGCAGCGGGCGTCGCCGTGCATCCGCTCGTGCAGTCCACCGGCGAGGCCGAATTCAACGAGGTGGAGCTGGACGACGTGTTCGTCCCGGCCGACCGCCGCATCGGCGACGAGGGTGCCGGCTGGACCGTGGCCAATTCGACGCTCGCGCACGAGCGCGGCATCAACCCGCGGCAGCTCGTCATCCACTCGCAGTTGATAGAGGAATTGCTGCGGCTGGCCGAGTCCAACGGGAGCTTCGAGCACTGGCGCCTGCGCCAGCAGCTGGCCCAGGCCGCGACCGAGGTGCGCCTTTTCCAGTTGCACAACTGGCGGACCCTCACCCGCCTCGCCCGGGGCGAGTCACCCGGGCCCGAGGGGAGCGCGCTCAAGCTGTACTGGAGCGAGATGTCGAAGCGGCTGCACCAGACCGCGCTCGACGTCCTGGGCGGAGCCTCGCCCCTCTGGCAGGGAGCGCCCGGCAATCCAGCGGACGGGGCGTGGCAGCGCTCCTGGCTGTACTACCAGGCCTCGTCCATCTTCGCGGGCACGAACGAGATACAGCGCTCCCTGATCGGCGAGCGGGTTCTCGGGCTCCCTCGCTGACCCGTGTCCGTCCACGAGCAGGCCGCCACGCGACAGGATGGGTGACATGGAGGACTTGGAGTCGACGTTCGAGACGGTCCGTTACGCGGTCGACGGTGCGGTGGCCACCATCACCTTGAACCGTCCCGACGTGGCCAACGCACAGAACTCGCGGATGATCGACGAACTGGATGCGGCGTTCGACCGGGCCGACGCCGACGACGGGGTCCGCGTCGTCATTCTCGCCGCTGCGGGCAAGCACTTCTCCTCCGGCCACGACCTCAAGGCGCTCGTGGCCGGGGACGACGCCGACCCGTGGGTGGCGCGGCGCGAGACGCCCGAGGGCAAGTTCGAACACGAAAGGACGATGTACTTCGAGCGGTGCCTGCGCATCCACGACTTCCGCAAGCCGACCATTGCGGCCGTGCAGGGGAGCTGCGTGGCCGCCGGACTGATGCTGGCGGCGATGTGCGACCTGATGGTGGCCGCCGACGACGCCGTGTTCTCCAACCCCGTGCTCCGCCTCACCGGCGCCGGCGTCGAGCTCCTCGTCGAGCCCTGGGAGCTGGGGATCCGCAAGGCCAAGGAGTTCCTCCTGACCGGGGAGACGATTGACGCCCAGGAGGCCTGGCGCCTCGGGCTGGTCAACCGGGTGGTGCCACGGGACGAGCTGGAGACGCGGACACGTGAGCTGGCCGAGAGAGTGGCCTTGGTGCCGCCCGTCACCGCGCAGACGGTGAAGGACACGATCAACCACACCGGCACCCTCATGGGCAAACGGGACGCGCTCAAGTACCACTTCATGGCCCACCACTGGGTGCACAACACCGCGACTGCGTTGCACGCGCTGGCGGCGCGCCGGGAAAAAGGCTCCATGCGCGACGTGAAGGCCGAGCTCGACGAGGGCCACCCCGACCGGACCGCATGAGCATCCCGGAGGGCGGCCCACTGGCCGGCGTCAGGGTCATTGACGTGGGCACGCGGATCTCGGCGCCGTTCTGTGCAGGCCTCCTGGGCGAGCTCGGTGCCGACGTCATCAAGGTGGAACTGCCGGGCGAGGGCGACTTCATGCGCACGATCGGGCCGTTCGTGCCGGTCGGCGGCGAGCCGGAGGATGTGGGAGGCCCCGGTTACTCCTTGTTCTGGGCCGTGGAGGGCAGAGGCCGGCGTGGCGTGACCTGCGACCTGGGCAAGCCGGAGGGGCAGGCCCTGTTCAAGCGCCTCGTCGCCACGGCCGACGTGCTGTGCGAGAACTTCCGGCCCGGCACGATGGAACGGTGGGGCCTCGGGCCCGACTCCCTGCCCGAGGAACTCGTGTACATCCGTATCAGCGTCTTCGGGCAGACCGGCCCCTACGCGCCTCGGCCCGGGTTGGACCGGCTCGGCATCGCCTTCGGCGGCCTGCTCCACCTAACCGGTGACCCGGACCGGCCGCCCGTTCGGCCAGGGGTCACCGTGTCCGACTACCTCACCGGCGTGTTCGCCGCGTTCGCCGCGGTGGCCTCTCTGTCGCGCCGCGACACCGCCGGCGGAGGCGGCGAAGTCGTGGACGCTCCGCTCTACGGCTCGGTGCTGCGCATTCTGGAGTGGACGCTGGCCGGCTACGACCGCCTGGGCCTGGTGCGCCAGCGCGAGGGCAACCGCCTCTCGCACTCGGCTCCGCTCGACAACTATCCCACGGCCGACGGCTCCTACGTCTGCATCGTGGCGGGGTCGGACGCCAACTTCGGACGCCTTTGTGCCGCCATGGAGCGTCCCGACTTGGCGATCGATCCCCGGTTCGCGACGCTGGCCGAACGCGCCGCCCGCGGCGACGAGATCAACGGGCTCGTGGCGGCGTGGACGTCGGCGCTGACCGCTGAGCAGGTCACCGCGCGTTGCGTCGAGCACGATGTACCCGTCGGCACCGCGTACAGCTCCGCCGACATCTTCGCCGACCCCCACATGTCCGCCCGCAGCGACCTGGTGTCCGTCGACGACCCCGTCCTCGGTCCCGTTCGGCAGCAGGCGCCCTTCCCGCGGCTGTCCCGCCGCCCCTCGCCGGTGCCTGCCGGCGCGCCGCGCCTCGGGGAACACAACGAAGAGGTGTGGTGTGGCGTCGTGGGGCTGAGCCAGGACGAATTGGCCGAGTTGGTCACTCTCGGCATCGTCTGAGACCGGTCCGCCGCGGGTACGTTGTTCCGCCGTGGACTACGTCGACGCCCCCGACACCGGATGGCGGTCGCAGGCGAAGGCGCGCCTGAAACCGCTGCGTGACCGCGTGGTGCGCCGCCTCGGCGGCACCGTCCCCGCGCGCGGCCTCACCTACGAACAGCTGGTCCATCTCCTCTATCCCACCCTGCCGCCGCACCGACGGGCCGCCGTCGACGAAGCCGGCGCAGGCGATCTCTCCCAGGTGGCGACCATCCGGCGCATGCTCGGTGCCGTCGAGCACCAGGACGCACCCACACCCTTCTCGGTGCAGGTCATGCGCGACGAAGTGCTCCGCTGCGCCGTCGGCCCCGTCGAGCTGCTGTGCGACCCGGCGGACGGGGCCGTCGCCCCGGGCCTACGCTCCGGCTCCTACGAGCCTCACCTGACGGCGGTGTTCGAGCGTCTGTGCGCGCCGGGGATGACCGTAGTCGACGTGGGCGCCAACACGGGCTACTTCAGCGTCCTGGCCTCGCGGTTGGTCGGGCCGGACGGAACGGTCGTCGCGGTGGAGCCGAGCTCCGAGAACTGCCGGCTCCTCCTGTCGTCCCTGCGGGACCAGACGATCACCAACGTGGACCTCCTTCCCGTGGCGTGCGACGCCGAGACCGGATGGGCCTACTACTCGAGTCACGTCGGTTCCAACGGAGGGTTGATCGACGATCGTGACCTCCTGGCGCGACCGGGCGTCGTCGTGCCGACGTTCCGATTGGACGACCTCGTCCAGGGACCGGTCGGGCTCTTGAAACTCGACGTCGAAGGGGCCGAGGGACGGGTGGTGCGCGGTGCCACCGGGCTCATCGAACGCGACCGACCGGTCATCACCTCAGAGCTCAAGGAGGAAATGCTCGAACGCGTCTCGGAGATGTCGCTCGCCGACTACCTCGGGTACTTCGAACGCCTGGGCTACCAGGCGATCATGCTGGACGCCGCGTCGGGGGCAGAGACCCCCTACCCCACAATGGCGGCGCTGCTGAAGGATTGGACCGACTTGGAGGAGATCGCCGACATCCTCTTGTTGCCCGACCGGCAGTCCTAAGCGGCGCTGACGATCCGTCCCATGTACGAGGCGCCGCCGAAGGTGAAGATGCCGCCGTCCTGGGCTGCCATCCAGTACCCGTTGGTGGGGTTGTCCGACGCCATGCCGACGACCGGTGCCACGAGCGTCATGTTCCCGGTCGATCCGTCGAAGGGCGCCTGGCCAAAGCTGAAGATCCCGCCGTCCGAAGCCACGAACCGGTAACCGTGCCCGTTGGCCGTCGCTTCCATGCCGACGATCGGCCTGTTCAGGTGGATGTTGCCAGTGCTCCCCAGGAACGGTGCGCCGTAGCTGAAGATGCCGCCGTCGGCTGCCACCAGCCAATACCCGTTGGTGGCAGGGTCGCTCGCCATTCCCACGATCGGCTGGTTGAGCCGCTGACCGCCCATACTCCCCCGGAACACCGCGTCACCGAAGCTGAAGATGCCGCCATCCGAGCCCACCATCCAGTAGCCCTTGCCGTCCTGGGTCGACGTCATGCCCACGATCGGCGAGTTGAGCCGGAGATTGCCGGTCGACCCGTAGAACTGCGCGTCGCCAAAGCTGAAGATGCCTCCGTCCGATCCGACGAGCCAGTAGCCGCCGCCGTCCGGGGTGGCCGCGATGCCGACGATGGGCGAGACGAGAGGCACGTTGGCTGAGCCGAAGTTCTGTGCGTTGCCGAAGGCGGCCACGGTGCCGTCCGCCTCCGCCTCCCAGTACCCGCTGCCGTTCCGCAACGGCGCGATGCCGACCGTCCGGGAGGCCGACGCGACGCTTCCCGACACCTGGCCCCAGCTCAGCGTGACATCGCTCGGTGGCGAGCACGAGCTGACCAGGATGGCGGCGATGGAGCCGCCCGAGTACCCGGTGGGCGAGAAAGCCGCACCCATGGAGAGGACCGGCGCACCCGACGGGCAGTTCGGGAACTGGTTCAAGATGATGTCACGGTGGCCCCAGCACTCCGAGGGGGTGGCCAGGGTGCAGGCGATGTTGGTGGTGTTGGTGATCACACCACCCCACCCGTCGTCGTACATCCAGTAGTAGTCGGCCTCGAGGACGGTGGTCAGCCCACCAGCCCAGATGGCGCCACCCCACGTCACGGGCGCGCCGCCACTCAGCGAACCAGGGAAGGACGGGTCGCGACCCGCGTCCGCTCCCGCTTGCGCGATGGCGTCCAGCTGCGAGGTCATGTCGTCGATCGGAGCCTCGCCCCGGGCGATGCGCTCGTCGTTGACGACGGTGAACACCTGCTCGGCCAGTGGCAGGTTGGCGAGTTGCGCCTCGGACACCGGCATGGCTCCCACACCCTCTTGTGCGGCCGCTGCGTTGATCGCAGAGAGCCAGTCGCCACTGCTCGGCGCGATGTTGCCGGGAGGATTCGTCGGCGGAAGGTATCCGGCTGCGCCGGCAGACCCACCGAGCAGGCTCGCCGCGAGCGTGCTCGCGACGATGGCTCCGATCGGCAGCAGCAGAGTCGCGGCACGACGACGTGCGCGTGCAAGCACGGGCTTTTCCCCCTCCAAGACCTCTTCCCCACCGCCGCCAGAGCGAGCGGTTCGACAAGTATGAGGAACCGACGCGTCAAAAGAAATGGGACTTTTGGACTAGATGGAGCCGCCCTCCGGCGGTCGCCGTCCCCTCAACCCCCGTGCACGGCCCCAACCGGGGTCCGTGCCCTCAGCGCAGGGAATTCCCTCGTGAAAAAGGGGGTTGCAGAGGCGGCGGAGGAGCGTGGCGGGCGGCGCGGCGCTGACCTCGGTTGACCGAACGTAGTGAAGCAGGGAGCGGGCGCCCAGGTCCCCGCGGCGGTAGGCACTTGGTCCTATGCGGATCCGGTCAGCGCCGCCACGCAGACGACGATCGCGCTATGACTCGTCGTCGGTGTCGGGGAAGCCCACCGCGCCCTGCTTGTAGCCGCGACGGGCGGCAGGAAATGCCTGCATGGCCAGGACGATGCCGAAGGCGGGCTCGGTGAGAAGGATCGACCCCACGATCTCCTCCCACGTGGCGCCGACCTCGGCCGCCAGCCGGGCATGGCGCTCGACGCCGCCGAGTTGGCGCGCGATCACGGTGCACACCATGCGAATGAGCTCATGGGTCTTTCGATCGGGCGCGCGCAGCGAGTCTATGGACGCCATCCACGCGTTCTGTGCCTGCAGCACGCCAGGGGCCAACTCCTGCAGAAAGCGCTCGGTTGGGAACGGCCACATGTCCTCGGTGACGTCGTAGTCGAGGTTCTCGTCGTTCTCGGCCGAGGCGTCGGGCATGGCGGGCACCTCACCGGTGCCGTTCGGGCTCACTTACCGGGCTCGGGGTCCCGAGGTTGCCCGAGGATCCGTTCCGCTATCACGTTGCGCTGCACTTCGCTGGTGCCGCCGGCGATGGTGAGGCAGCGGGTGGAGAGGAAGCCGTCCTCCCAGCGTTGCGCCCGGCCGTCGTGCACCGCCGCGTCCGCGCCGTAGAGCGCCATGCCCATCTCCTGCACTCGCTGCTCGTGCTCCACCCCGAGCAGCTTGCGCACGCTCGCCGCCGCCCCCGGGTCGGCTCCGGTCAGCGTCCGCAACGTGGAGCGGTGCGCCAGTAGCGCCAGGGACTGCGCCTCGGCCAGCAGGTGCCCCAGGCGACCGGCCAGGCTGGGCGGACAGGCCTCGCCGCGACCGCGCGACGGCACGGATGAGCGATTCGACACCGCTGCCGAAGGACGCACCCGACGACATGGAGACGCGCTCGTTGGCCAGCGTCGTGCGGCCGATGCGCCAGCCGTCACCGGGCCTGCCGACGACGCAGTCGTCGGGGACGAAGACGTCGGTGAAGAAGACCTCGTTGAACATGGATGCGCCGGTGAGCTCGCGCAGAGGCCGGATGTCAATACCGTCTGTCGTCATGTCGACGATGAAGTAGGTGATGCCCGCGTGCTTCGGCGCGTCGGGGTCGGTACGCGCGAGGCAGATCCCGAAGTCCGCCGTCTGGGCCAGTGACGTCCAGACCTTCTGCCCGTTCAGGACGTAGCCTCCCTCGTGCTTCTCCGCTTTGGTGGTGAGGCCGGCGAGGTCGGAGCCGGCTCCGGGTTCGCTGAAGAGCTGGCACCACTGGAGCTTCCCGTGCAGGGTGGGCCGGACCCAGCGCTCCTGCTGCTCGGGCGTGCCGTGCGCGATGAGCGTCGGCAGAGCCCAGGCGCCGACCGCGAGATGGGGTCGGAGGAGGCCGGCCGCCGCCAGTTCCTCGTCGATGACGACCTGCTCGACGGGTCCGGCGCCCCGCCCCCAGGGCGGCGGCCAGTGCGGCATGATCAGGCCCGTCTCGACGAAGGCGTCGCGCTGGGCCTGGCCCTCCGGGGCGGCGGCGACCGTGGCGACCGCCTCCCTGGCGGTCGGGCGGTAGTCCTCCGCCTCGGGAGGCAGGTCGGCATCGAGGCCCCGGCGCGCACCCTGGACAGCCAGTGTGGCCAGGTCGAGCTCGAGAGCACCGGGATCACCGTGCGCGAGCAGCTGGAGGTTGGCCATCGCTCGCTTCAGGTAGAGGTGCGCGTCGTGCTCCCAGGTAAACCCGATGCCGCCCAAGGTCTGGATGCACTGCTTCGTGCAGTGGGTGGCCGCCGCCAGGGCGACGGCGCCGGCGACCTGGGCGCTGAGGGTGCGGCCGGCGTCGGGGTCGAGGTCGGGGGCGTTGTCGGTGACGTTCTCGGACCAGGCGGCGGCCGCATCCCACGCGACAGCCGCGGACTGCTCGACCGCGACGAGCATGTCGGCCAGCGCGTGCTTCACGGCCTGGAACTGCCCGATGGGCCGCCCGAACTGCACGCGCACTTTCGCATACTCCGATGCGGTCTCGAGAGCCCAGCGGGCGATGCCGGCGCTCTCCGCCGCGGCCAGGGTGAGCAGCAGGCCGCGCACCTCGGTCGCGGCGAAGACTGAGCGGTCGGATTCGGGCGGCAGCACGATGTTGTCGGCGTGCAGGGCGCCGACGGATCGGGTCCCGTCGAGCACCGGCAGGGCTTCGACCCGGGCGGCGTCGCCCGTGTGGTCGAGATCGAGCAGGCACCACTGCTCCCCTGCCAGCGGGACGAGCACGAGCCGGGCCGCAGGTAAGCCGAGCACCGGCCGCACGCTCCCAGACACGCGGACTGAACCGTCGGGGGCGGGTTCGGTTGTGAGTGGTTCGGCCCCGAGCGCGACGGCTCCGGTGATGGAGCCGTGGGCGAGACCGGTAAGCAAGCCGTGGTGGTCGTGGTCGTCGTGGCGGTCGAGGCGGGCCAGCAGTGCGGACACAAGCAGAGTCGGGAGGAGCGGGCCTGGGAACAGGGCGTGCCCGAGCTCCTCCAGCACCACTGCGAGCTCGCCCAGCGTGAACCCCTGTCCGCCGTCGGCCTCGGGAAGATGGAGGCCGAGCCAGTCCTGTGCGGCCATGGCCGTCCAGACCGCCGCCCAAGCGGCGCGGCTCTCCGGTGTCTCGCCGTCGGCGCCGGACTCGGCCACGGAGCGCGGCACGTCCGGTGGACAGTGGGCCGCCAACCAGCGCTCGGCCGTCTGGCGCAGCACCTCGTGTTCCTCGGCGACGGCGATGGGCATTAGACGCCCGCCTCCGGGAATACCTTGACGCCGTCGCGCCACAGTGAGATCGCTCCGGTCGGGCACCCCTCCGCGGCGATGCGGAGGCGCTCCTCGTCCGTGGCTGCCGGGTCCGTCACGATGGCGTGCCCGTCCTCGCTGAGGTCAAAGGTGTCGGGCGCCCAGAACAGGCAATTGCCCGAGCCCATGCAGACGTCCCAGTCGATCCGTATGTCCAGCGGCTCGCTCATGGTTTGCCCGTGTCCTCCTGTTCCTGGGCATCACTGAGGATGATCACACCCTCAGTGATCAATTTGAACCCGTACACGTCGGCCTTGCGGTTCGGAGCGGTCGATCCCCTTGGCCGTCACGGTCATCAGACCGAAGCTATCCGACGGTGCCCCGGCCTCACGCGGTCATGCAGCCGGGAACACCACCGGGAGGGAGAGCGGGGACCGGAACGCCAGCCCTTCGATGTGCGGGGGGTCTGCGTCGGGGTCGAGCGTAAACGGACCGAGGCGATCGAACAGGGTGTTGATCGCCACCCGCGACTCCATGCGGGCCAGGTGCATGCCGAGGCAGACGTGCACGCCGAAGCCGAAGCCCACGTGCTGTCGCATGGCTCTGAACATGTCGTACCGGTCAGGGTCCACGTATTTGCGTTCGTCGCGATTGGCCGCGCCGATCATGAGCGCGATGTCGGCGCCCTCCTCGATCTTCACGCCGGACAACTCGGCGTCGCGGGCGGCGCGACGAAGGATGACGGTCACCGGCGGTTCCCAGCGCACGGCCTCCTCGAAGGCCTGCGGGTAGAGCGCGCGGTCGTCGTAGAGCGCATGGAGTTGGCGCCGGTCGTTGAGCAGTGCGAAGAGAAGGCTCCCCGAGACCCGGTAGGTCGTCTCCACCCCCGCTGGGAGGAGGAGCCGCAGGAACGAGTAGATCTCCTCATCGGTCAGTCTCTCTCCCTCAACCTCCGCCGCGCACCAGGTCACTGATCAAGTCGTCGCCGGGGTGGGCACGGCGGTCTTCCATGACCTCCGCGAAGTAGGCGCGTAGCGCCTCCGACGCCGCCATGCCACGCTCCCAGTTGGCCGCCACGCTGGTCAGCTCGAGCGCCCAGCGCTGGAACCGCGGGTAGTCGGCGCGGGGCAGCCCGAGGATGCGAGCGATGACCTGCACCGGGAAGTTGAAGGTGATGGAACGCACGAGGTCCGTGGCGCCGCTCTCGGTGAACGAGTCGATCAACTCGTTCACCACCAAAGCGACGAGGCCCTCCTCCCAGCGCTCTAAGACCTTTGAGCGAAAGCTCGGCGCGACGAGCGCTCGGATGATGCGGTGCTCGGGCTCGTCCATCTGCAGGATGGTCCGGCCCATCACCATCCCCATCACGTCCTCGTAAACGGCCGACGAGTAGGTCTCGTTGTCGCGCAGCACTTGGACGACTTCATCGAAGCCGAACACGGTGACGGGTGGCGGCTTGTTGGGGTCCTCGATCTCCTCGCCTTCGCCGATGTCGATCGGTCCTGTATGCACCGGCGACACGCGACGAAGCTGGTGAAGCCTCGGGTACGGGTCGCGGATGTTGCCGCCGACGACGTCCTTGAGCTCGAAGGGATCGAACGGCGTGACGGGTGGGTCCTCGATGTCCGTGTGCGTATCGGTGTCCGCCGGTGGCATGGCCGCGCCTTTCACCCCCAATTGAGGTGCCCCGCCGCATGGCTCACTGACACCGACGTCAGTTATAGCAAACGATCGTTGGGCCAGTCGATATCGGACCTGCATCGCAGTGGGCTCCAAGGCCGGAAGTGGGCCTCTGACCAGGACCTGGAGGTTGTCCCGCTATTTATCGGAGCAATCAGTCTCTGTTTCGGCGCAGAATAAGACGGAAGATGACCAACCTCGAGACCGACTCCAAGTACGGCGGGCACCGTGAGGGAGGCGGCCAGGGGGACGGTTCGACCACCAGGAGCCGCATCCTCCAGATCGCCCTGAGCCTCATGTCCCAGCGCGGCGTCGACGGGACGAGCATGCGCGACCTGGCGGCGGCGGCCGGACTGAACGTGGCCTCGCTGTACCACTACTTCCCATCCAAGCGCGACCTCTTAGAGTCGGTCCTGATAGAGCACGGGTTCTTCCCGGTCCAAGCCCGCACCGAGGCGCGGGAAGGGCGAGCAGCCAATTCGCCGCTCGAAGTGCTCCTGAGCGAGATCCTGATCTCGATGTTCGAGGTCGAAGACTTCGTGCGGCTCATGGTCGGCGAGGCCATCCGCGGGGAGTCCACCGCGCGGTCGGTCGGCTTCGATCTGTTCACGACATTCCAATCCTCCATAGAGGAGTGGATCGGCCGGAACCGCCCCGATCTCGACGAGCGCGTCGGCGCCGCAGCGGCAGCCCGCCTCTTGAGTGCCATGATCGTCGGCGTCTTCGTGGAGTACGCCGCAGGAGTGCTCGAGGAAGGACAGGACCTCATGGCGCTGGCCCAGCAGCGGGCCCGCGAGGCTGCCGCAGTCCTCGGCCCCCCAAAATAGGGGCCTTGGCCTCCGATCGCCGAGGAAACGCTCAGGAATGGCTGATCAGATGACCCGGCAGCCACCGGAAGCGACCGTGGTGCACACGGCGAGATTGCTTTGGGAAGCTTGCCGCCGAGATCCCGACCCCGACGCGGTCTGGCGTGCCCTCGACGGCGGGGCCGACGTGAGTCGGGCCGTCGCCGGGGCCGTTCAGCACTGCCTCGTGCCACTGCTTTGGCGCATGATCGCAGCCGCCGGGGCAGAGGAGGCGCTCGGCGCCGATCGCGATGATGTCAAAGCGGTTGCGGATGCGTTCCGGATGGAAGCGCTGCTTCTCATCCCTCGCGCGGTAGCCCTGGCCATCCGGCCGCTGACGGACGCCGGGCTCGAACCGGTCGTGCTCAAGGGCCCGACGCTAGCCAGCCGGTATCCCGAGCCAGGCTTGCGGCCGATGGATGACATCGACGTGCTCTTGCCAAAGGCCGAACACCCGCGGGCTCTCGAAGCACTCCACGAAGCAGGTTGGCAGGTTGCTCGCGCCCACAGCGCAGCATTCGACCTCTACGACACCGTGCTCACCCACCCCGAAGTGCCTTCACTCTGCTTGGAAGCTCCACTACGGGCTCGAGCGGAAAGCACAGCGGGTGACGAGGCTTGATCCTTTGGCGCTGTGGAACCGCCGGCGCCCCATTGTCTGCGCAGGTACGGCCGCTTTTGGCCTCCCGCTGACCGAAGAGCTCGTCATGTTGGCCGCACATGCTGGAAAGGTCGCATCACCGGTTCGTCCGGCTCGTCTGGGTCGCCGACTTTGCCATGATCGTGGGCGACGCCGAGCAAGGCGGTACGCCGGTTGACTGGAGCGCCGTCGCATTGCCGTCGCCGAGCAGACCCACTGCGTCACCGTTCTTAGCCTGGCGCTCGCCATGGCCCAGTCGCGCCGGTGTCAACGTGCCGAATGGGGTTTTCCCGCCGCCCACTCCGGGCAGGCAGCACCGGACGATGCAGCGGCTGCTCTCGGAAACCTGGCCGTTGACCGGTCCGGTGTCAGCCGGTTTCCGGCTGGACTACGCGCTGAGCGTGGCCGATGGTCAGAGCGCAGCGCGTGAAAGTTCTCTGCGCCCACTGGGCATTGGATCACGGGGTCCGGCGACGGCTTCGTCGTGTTGTGAACGCACCACAGCGCGTCCTCAAGCACGCCATGCAGTCCACCCGAGGACTCTGGCCGCGACCTGATCGGAGGGCGGTCTCCTCGCAGTCGATGCCAAAGGCTCCTCGTCGTCGCCAAAGCGGACCTTGCGAGTCGAATCGGTGAGCAATGCGGGCGCCCGCAGTGAGTATCGGATCAGTTCAGTGAATTGGTTGGTGGACGAGCAAGTCAGTGGAAATGGCCAAAATGCCACCCTCGCGACTGCCAGCGAAGAAAACTTGCGTCAGAGCACCGTCCATCAGCCGACCCGCCCCGTACGTAGGTGACGGCCTACCCTGTCGGCGTGCCGACCCCCGATGCCCCGCCGACCGCGGTGGCCACAGGCGCCTTCAGCGTTCCCGCCGACGTCGTGTGGCGGTACCGGCTCGACTTCGCCAACCTTCCCGAGTACAACCCGGACGTCTCGGGCGTGGAACGGATCGGTGATGGTGAGGGCGGCGGTGTGGCGAGCGTCCATGGACCCGGCGCGCGTTATACGTTCACGCTCGCCGATCCGCGACGACCCGGACACGGCCAACCCGTCGAGCTATGGATCGTCGAGGCCGTGGAGCCGTGGTTGGTGGCGGCAAGGATGCAAGGGGCGAGCGAGGCCTACGAAGAATTCGTGGTGCGCGCCCGCGACAATGGTGGGTGTGAGGCCACCCTCACGCTGTGGGTCACACTGCCGAACGGCCTCGACGCCGACGCGAGAGCCGCGGCGGCGACGGGGAGCCTCGAGCAGATCCGCAAAGAGATCCGCCTCATGAAGGAAGTGCTGGAAGCCCGCGCTGCAGCCCCTCCGCCGCATTGACACGCTGACTCCCGGCGGGGAAATAGGCCGACGGCACAGAAGGACGAACGGTCGATCATCGAGCGCGTTCGGTACATCCCACTTTGGCGAAGGTGACGTTCCCCCCGATGTCCACGTCTCCGATCTGTCACACCCTCTCGCTACGGTCACGACGTGAGTGCAAGAGAATTGAGCGGGACGGTGCGGAGAGCGGTGGACACCCTCCGCGAGGTCGTGCACTCGGTGGCGCCGAAGTCCGTGTCCGGCGAGGATGCACAGCTGCTCGTCGAGTTGTTCGCCGAAGCCGAACGAGTGGTCGCCTCTGGTATCGCCCGCCTCACGCCGCGGGTCATAGAGACCGGGGTCTACGCCAAGGCCGGCCACGCGTCGGGGCCCGACTGGCTGGCGGCGGTCTCGGGATCCTCGGCCGGTGCGGCCCGGGCGCGCCTGGCCGCGGCTGAACGCGCCGCGCTCGAGCCAGACCTCGCCCGTCCTTTGCGCGACGGGACGCTCTCGGCGCCTGAACTGAAGGTCCTCTCCGACGCGGCGGTCGCGGCGCCCGAGTCGCTGCCCTCCCTGGTCTCGTTGGCCACGGGGGAGTCGAGCTACAAGGAGCTCACCGACGCCGTCCAAGAGGCCACGTGCAGCGCGCGCTCGGCCGAGTCGGCCCGCCAGCGCCGGGCCCGGGTGCATGCGACCCGGCACTTTGTCTGGCACCAGGTCGACTCGGGGGGCATCCGCGGCGAGTTCCTCTGTGACGAGGTGGCCTGGGCCAGGGTCGCCCCCCGCCTCGAAGCCGAGGCCAAGCGCCGCTGGGTGGCCGCCGGCTCCGTCGAGGGCGAGTCGCTCGGAGCCCATCGCCTCGACGCCTTCGTCGACTTGTTGGCGGGGGCCGAGGCGGGCGCTAGGGCGGCCGCCCCCCAGGCCCTGGTGCTCATCGACGCCGCCGCCTTGCGCCGGGGCGCCCTGCGTTCGGGCGACATCTGTGAGATCGACGGTGTCGGGCCGGTGTCCTTGGAGATGGCCACCGAACTGCTCGACGAGGCCTCGGTCCGGTTCCTCGTCAAGACCGGGCGCGACGTCGCCACCGTGAGCTCTCCGACGCGCACGCTGCCCCCCCGCACTTCGGTGGCGCTCCTGGCGAGGGATCGCACGTGCGCGGTCCCCGGCTGTGGCAAACGCCTCGGCCTCGAGGCCGACCACTGCCACGTCGACTATGGAGACGGTGGGCCGACCACGCTTGCGAACCTGGTGCGGCTCTGCCCGGCGCACCACGACATGAAGACCAACGGCGGCTGGAAGATCGTGGGGCGACCCGGGCACTGGAAATGGGTCGCCC
Organism: uncultured Acidimicrobiaceae bacterium; assembly: GCA_963808355.1. GTDB lineage: Bacteria > Actinomycetota > Acidimicrobiia > Acidimicrobiales > RAAP-2 > Bog-473. The sequence goes on along the minus strand of CAWEFL010000002.1, from coordinate 13,549 downwards.
CCGAGAGGCCACCGACGGCGGGGCGGATCGCCCGGTCCCGCCGCCTCGGCGCCGCCAAAGCGAAGCGGAACCTGCCGAGACGGACCTGATCAGTGCGTGAACTGTGCGTCTGCCTCGGTCAGGCGCTCGGCCAGATTGGCCAGCATCTTCACGGCGATGCTCGGCGTCGTCGTCAACAAGGTGCGGAACTCGCGCGCGTCGAAGACGAGAAGGTCCATCGGTGTCACCGCGACGACGTCAGCCGTGCGTACGCCGCCGTGCAGGAGTGCCAGCTCGCCGAAATAACCGCCCGCGCGGAAACGCTTGACCTCCTTGCTGCCGACCCGGCAGGACGCGACGCCGTCCAGGACGAGGAAGAACTCGCGGCCGGGCTTGCCCCGCTGCGTGAGGACGGCGCCCTCCTCCGCCTCGACGGGCGTGCCCAGTTGGGCGATGTGTCGGAGCTCCGACTGGGTACAGCTCGAGAACAGCGGCACCTTGCCCAGGTGCTCGATCTGCTCCTTGGGGATACGGCTGCGCATTTGGAGGTGACCACCTCTCTGATGTTCCCCCGAGATCTGGGGGAGCGTTTGGTTTAGTGCGGTGCTCAGCTCCCGGCCCGGAGCCGCTCACGCAGCACGAACTTCTGGATCTTCCCCGACGCCGTTCGAGGGAGCTCATCGACGACCCGGAGCTCCTCGGGCCACTTTTGTCGAGCCAGTCCCGCCTCCTGAAGGTGCGCCCGCACGGCCGGCAGACCCGGCGCTTCGTGCCCCGGCTGCATCCGGAAGAAGGCGCACCCGTGCTCGCCGAGGCGCTCGTCCGGCGCCGCCACGACGGCAACTTCCGCCACGCCCTTCATGTGGGCCAGGAGCTGCTCGACCTCCGCGGCGCTGACGTTCTCGCCGCCCCGGATGATGATGTCCTTCAGCCGGTCCGTAATGGTCAGGTACCCGTCGGCGTCGATGATGCCGACGTCGCCCGTGTGGAGCCAGCCGCCGTCCTCGATGGCCTCCGCGGTGAGCGCGGGGTCCGTGTACCCGGCGAAGCGGTCAGGCCCTCGGGACAGGATTTCGCCCGGCCGGCCGACACCCACGTCGTTGCCGTCTTCGTCGACGGTGCGGATCTCGACCCCGTCGAGCGGCTCGCCGTCGGTGTGGATCCGCTTCTCGCGTGGCGCCTCGTGCTCTGACCCGGTGATCGAAGGGTGCTCCGTGCTCCCATAGGAGCGCACCAGCGAGATCCCCAGAGCGTCGGCGCGCTCCGCCACGGCGTCCGGAATGGGCGAACCACCAAGCCCGATGAAGTGCATGCGCTCGACGTGTTCGGGCCCGAAGCCGGGACAGTCGAGCAGACTCGTGAAGAAATACGTCGACCCGCTGCCGGCGGAAATGTCCTCCTCGAGCATCGCGTCGAGCACCGTCGGCGGGTCCCAGCCATCGATCATATAGATCGACTTGCCGCCGACCAGGGGGCAGAGCAGGCCACCGAGCATGCCGATGGCGTGGCCGACGGGAGCACCGACGAGGGAGGCGCGGTCGCGGTTCGCCTGATGCCCGCTGAGCTGACGCACCTCGCATCCGAGCGTGCGGTGCGAGTGCACGACCCCCTTGGGGTCGGCCGTCGTGCCGGACGTGTACCCGATGACGGCGGGGCTGTCGGGATCGACGGCGATCGGGCCGTCTGCCGGACCCGCCGTTCGCAAGGGCTCGAACGGCAACATGTCGCGCGCGCCGTTCGTGTCGCCGATGTCCTCCATGTCACCGACCACGAACACCATCTCCAGGTCGTCCAGCCCGTCGCGCACGGTCCCGAGCTCCGCCAGGAAGTCGCGCTTGCCGTAGGTCGACACCGTGACGAGCGCGCGGGCACCGCTCTGGCGGAGGATGAACCCGACCTCCTTCGGCCCGTAGAAGTGCACGACCGGCACGATGGTCGCGCCGATGATGCTGCAGGCGTAAAAGGTGATCGCCGCCTCGACCCAGTTCGGCAGCTGGAACGCCACGATGTCGCCCGGGCCAAGCCCGTGGGCGCGCAGTCCGGTGGCCACCCGCAGGGCCTCCTGGTACACCTCTCCCACCGTGCCGCGGTACGGGTGCGTCGGCGACCAGATCCGGAAGGTGCGACCGGGGTCCTGGTCGAGCGCATCGTGCAGCAGCTGGCCGAGCGTCCGGTCGTCCCACAGGCCTTCTCGGAGGTAGCGCTCGGCCAGCTCGGCCGGCATGGGACTGAGCTGGAAGCGGGGATCAGTCACTCACGCAGACTCTATGAAGATGGACGCCAGCCGATGCAGCTGCGCGCCGGCGCCGCCGGAGAGGACCTCGTTCTGCTTCACCCGCTTGAAGAGGAAGTGAGCGTCGTTGGCCCACGTGAAGCCGACGCCGCCGTGCATCTGAATGTCTTCACCCGTCACCCGTGCCCCGGCCTCGGAGGCGTAGCTGGCCGCCATGGCCGCAGCCTGCTCGCGCTCGGGCGCCTCGGTGTCCGAGGCCCAGGCGGCGAACTGGAAGCCGGCTCGCGCCATCTCGACCTGCTGGAACATCTCGACCAGGCGGTGGCGAATGCTCTGATACGTCGCCACAGGCTTGTCGAACACGATCCGCTCCGAGGTGTACCCGATGGCCTCGGCGAGCGCGCGGTCGGACGCGCCAACGCTCTCGGCGGCCAGGCCCACCGAGATGTCGTCGAGGACCCGCCGCCAGAGCCCGGCCTGGGAACCGGGCGGCCCGAGCGGGAGCACCGGCGTCTCGTCGAGCACCAGCCGGGCCAGCTTGCGGGTGGGGTCGAGGGACGGCACGAGCGCGACGGCAGCAGTGGAGGCCGGTGCCTCGAGCAGGTACGAGCGCACGCCCTCCTCACTGCGGGCGACGACGATGGCCCAGTCGGCCGTGTGCCCGTCGACCACCACGGGCTTCTCCCCGGTCAGGACCCACTGCGCGCCCTTGCGCCGGGCCCGGGTGCGGACGGTGTCGAGCGGGCCGCCGTGCCCCTGTTCACCGAGTGCAACCGTGCCCCGGCGGGCGCCCGACGCGAGGTCCCCCACGAGCTCGGTGGCGCCGAGGGCGCGCGCCGCCAACGTGGCGGCCACGGCCGAGGAGAAGAATGGCCCCGGGAGCGGGATGCGGCCCATCTGCTCGAGCACGATGCACATCTCGAGCAGGCCGCTGCCGCTGCCGCCGTATTCGTCGGGGACGAGAAGACCGGTCCAGCCGAGCTCGGCGAGGGTGGACCAAAGACCGGTCGTCGTGCCCGTGTCGTCGTCGGCCAGCGTCCGCAGCAGCTGGGGGCTGCACTCGCGTTCGAGCGCAGTACGCGCCACCTCCTGCAGCGCCAACTGCTCGTCGTCGTATGTGAAGTCCACGGCCCGGCCCCTCCTGGCAACTGCTACGAACCTGACACGAGCGTCACAGTACACGGGCGGTCGGCTACCCTTCCCGTCCGTGGACTTTGCCCTTGCGCCGGAGGACGAGAAGTTCCGCGACGAGCTCCGGGCGTGGCTGGACGAGAACCTGCCGCCCTTCCTCGAAGCCGAGGCCCTCGGCGACGAGGTGCAGCTGAGCGGCGCGGCCAGCCAACAGAGACGGCAGAAGTGGCAGCGCAAGCTCCACGAGGGCGGATGGGCCGCCATCCATTGGGGGCCCGAGTACGCCAATGGCCGCACCATCAACGCCATGCAGCGGCTGCTGTATTCGGAGGTGATGGCCGAGTACCGCACGCCGGGCATGTTCAACACGAACGGGATCTGGCAGATCGGGCCCATGATCGTTGAGTGGGGGACGGAGGAGCAGAAGGCGCAATGGCTCCCGTCGATCCTGGAGGCCGAGGAGCACTGGTGCCAGGGCTTCAGCGAGCCGATGGCCGGCAATGACCTGGCCAACCTGCGGACCACGGCCATCTACGACCCGGAGACGGACGAGTACGTGGTGAACGGCTCGAAGATCTGGATCTCCTCGGCGCACCTGGCCACCTGGGGGCTGTTCCTCCTACGGACGGACCCGACGGCGATCGAGCGGGGCAGGAAGCACGAGGGCATCACCGCGTTCATCCTCAACATGAAAACGCCCGGGATCGACGTGCGGCCGATCAAGGACATGGCCGGCGAGGAGCTGTTCAACGAGATCTTCTTCACCGACGTGCGCATCCCGGCGTCGTGGCGGCTGGGCGAGGAGGGCGCCGGCTGGATGGTCGCCATGGGGACGCTCGGGTACGAGCGGGTCGGTATCGCGTCGCAGATCGCCATCCTGGCGGCGGACCTGCGCGCCGTCGTGGAGGCGGCGCGTTCGGTGAACCCCGACGCGCTGGACGACCCGTCGCTCCGTGACCGCATCGCCAAAATCTGGACCGAGATAGAGCTGGCAAGGCTGCTCTCCTTGCGTGCCTTGTCGAAGATCATGAAGGGCGAGAAGAACTGGCCCGAGGTGCCGTTCGCCAAGCTGTCGTGGTCTTCGATGGCGCAGACGCTGTCCGAGCTCGCGGTCGACCTGCTCGGGCCGGCGGGCGTGCTGGCCAAGGGCGGCCCCGATACGGTCGATCGCGGCAAGTGGACGCGCCTGTACGCCTTCCAGCGCTACTCGACGATCGGCGGCGGCTCCACCGAGATCCAGAAGAACATCATCGCCGACCGGGCGATCGCCATGCCCGGCAAGTCGCGCGCCTGAGCGCGCCCTCCTGCGGTGCCCGCCGACGCCCGAGCCGCGTGCATCATCGGCATCGCCCGCCAGACCTGGCACCCCTCCGACGTGGAGGTCGCCGTCGCAGGCGGTGCGGCGCCCGAACCGCTCGACATGTGGGAGCGGGTCGCCCGCGACGCCGCGGCCGACGCCGGCGGGCGCGTGGCCGGCGCGCTCGGCGACCTCGAGGGCATGGACGTCGTCTACTCGCAGTCGTGGCAGTACGACGACGCGACGCAGCGGCTGTCGGATCGGTTGGGCGCCTCGCCGGCACGCCGCCGGTATTCGGGCATCGGCGGTTCAGTCCCCCATGTGCTCGCCGTCGACGCGGCGCGTGAGATCCGGGCGGGCAACCTCGACTTCTCACTCCTCGTCGGCGCGGAGGCCCTCGCCACCCTCCGCCGACTGAAGAAGGCGGGTGAGAAGGCGCCGTGGTCCTTCAAGCCGGCCGAGAAACGGCCCTTCCCGATGGAAATGCAGTTCGACCCGTCCGAGATCAGCCACTCCGTTTTCGAGGCGTACCTCACCTTCGCGCTGTTCGACAACGCCCGGCGGGCGCATCTGGGCCGGGGGCTGGACGAACACCGGGCTGCCCTGGGGCGGCTGATGGCGGCCATGACGTCGGTGGCAGCGGCACAGCCCGAGCACGCCTGGTTCCCCCAGGTGCGCACGGCAGACGAGGTGTCGACGGCGACGCCGGACAACCGGATGGTCGCCTACCCCTACACGAAGCTGATGACGTCCATCATGGACGTCGACATGGCGTCGGCCGTGCTCCTGGCGTCGGCGGAGAAGGCGGACGCGTTGGGCGTGCCCGAGGAGCAACGCGTCTACCTGCGCGGCTGGGGTTACGCCGAGGAGCCCGAGCACGTGGCCGCACACGCCGAGCTGTGGCGATCCCCGGCGATGGCAGCGGCCGCCGACGCCGCGCTGTCGGTCGCGGGCATCGACGTCGACGATGTCGCGCACCTCGACCTGTACTCGTGCTTCGCCTCGTCGGTGTGCTTCGCCCTCGACGCGCTGGGCATCGAGGAGTCAGACGTGCGGGCGTTGGCGGTCACAGAGACGGGCGGGCTCCCCTACCACGGGGGGCCCGGGTCGAACTACATGACGCACTCGTTGGCCGCGATGGCCGAGCGCCTGCGTGCGGACCCGGGCTCCTACGGTGTGGTAAGTGGTGTCGGCATGCACATGCAGAAGCACGCGTATGGCGTGTGGTCGACGTCGCCGGGCATCGGCGTGGTGGCGAACCCGCCGAGGGACGCGCCCCGGGCCGAGGCCGTGCCGATCGTCGCGTCGCCCACGGGTGACGCGACTGTTTCCACGTACTCGGTGCTGCACGGGCGTGACGGCTCCGCGGAACGGGCGTGCTCGTGTGCGACCTCCCCGACGGTGGACGCTGCTACGCGTTGCTCGAAGGAGGGCCCGAATTGCTGGCGCGTGCCGAGGCCGAAGAGCTCGTGGGCGCCGCGGTCACCCTCACCCCGAAGGACCGCCTCAACGTGGCCCGGCTGTGACGGTGGCCGGGGTAGACGGGTGCCGCGTCGGTTGGGTCGTGGCCACACTCCGGGAGGAACACGTCCCCCGACTCAACGTGGATGTGGTGACGTCGTTGCAATCGGTCGTAGAAGCCACGGAGGCAAGCCGGCTCACCTCGGTGGCCGTCGACATGCCCATTGGTCTCGCGTCGAGTGGCTGGAGGGAGTGCGACACCGAGGCTCGGCTCAGACTGGGCCGACGTCGCAGCTCCGTCTTCCCGGCGCCGGCACGAAGCGTGCTGGGTGCACGCAGCTACGAGGAGGCGTGTGACCGCTCTGTCCACGCGTGCGGCAAGAAGCTGTCGAAACAGCTCTTCAACATTTTGCCGAAGGTCGAGGAAGTGGACGGCTTCATGTCGCCGGCGCTCCAGTCACGTGTATTCGAGATGTGCCCCGAACTCAGCTTTGCGATGCTGCAAGGTGCTCCCATGCGCGCCAGCAAGCGCACGCCCGAGGGCCGAGAGGAACGCCTCCGGGCGCTGTGCTCCGAGTTTGGCGACGTCATTACGCTCGTCGCCGACCCTCCACGGGGTGCCGCACCCGACGATGTCCTCGACGCCTTCGTGGCAGCATGGACGGCCCAACGGCACGCGAAAGGCGCCCATCTCCGGTTAGGGGGCGCCCAGGACGGGACGGGCCTCCGCATGGAAGTGATCGCCTGAATCCCGTTCTGCCGAAATAGTCGGCCCGTTCGCCCATCGCTGCACAATGCGTGCTCGCAACAACGGCTCTTCTTTCTTCTCAACCGTGAGCTTCTCTCGGCGATACGACTGTGGTCCCGGTGCGGCGCTGTGATCAGGTCCGTGGCGCCTTCGTCATCCCGTGGCTCGCCAAACTCGCCGCGTGGCCAAGCCAGGTCGCAGAGGGTCTTGGTGAGCGCCGACAGGTCGGTGAGCATCCGGCGATAGTCGTCCCGACTCCCGCCCAACGGATCAATGACGTCGTCCTCGGGCGAATCGCCCATCAGGTCGGCATGGCGCCTCCCGTCGTGCAGGTGGGCGAGCCAGACGCCGAGATCTACCGTGTCGTGACGCGGCCCAGTGCGGAGCCCCCGACGAACGATCTCGCGCAGAGTGAAGGTCTTCGGAAACGCCGTCGGGACCGCGAGCACCATCAGGCGCACATGTTCGCGCGCCAGACCAACGACGAGATCGGCTGCCCCTATGGTCCCGGGATCGACCCTGCGGGGTACGTGGGGACCCAGGTCGATGCCGAAGGCACGGCTCTCCAGCACCAACGGACGAGGGGGACCGACGTCTCCGCCCACGGTACCGGCCGAGCGCACCGGAACGTCGTCCCTCCCTATGTCACCGAGCTGTTGGTTCAACAGCAATGCGGCAGAGGGCGACCGGCAGCGATTGCCCGTGCACACGAACAACACCTCCGCCATGGCTTTACGATCTCACACCGTCGGCTCGACGTCACCTGGACGCCCCGGTGCAGCGGGTACGTGACGTTGAGAAAGAGCATAAACGGTGACCGTCAAGGTGGCGATCGCCGGTGCGATGATTTGCGAGCCATTGAGCGGAATGCCACCATCACTAGGCGAGGCGCCGCGGTTGCCGTGGGGGTGATACGCCAGGGCCACCTGCCCACAAGGTGGATGCTGGCGCTTCCTCGGCGTCGGCCCGGACGAACCACCGACCGCACAGTGACGTGGTCGAACGAAGAGTCGGCCGTCGCCGCCACGTTCCTTTCGGTTCCGTTGGTTGTCCTGCTCCATCCAGGAAAGAGCAGGGCGATGCGTACCGAGCCATGCCCTGCATGAGCGGCTCCGGGGCGCCGTGATCCGCAATCAGGGCGGGAAGCGATTCGTCCTTGCGCAAGAACGCGCGCGAGTCCCATCTGTTGTCTGCGGGTTGTCTCTTGACCGCTCGACGTGGCAACCGGCCGAAGGTACGACCTGGCGAGCGCTCGGCGGTCCCGGTGAGCCACTCTGGCCCAGTCCGCAGCGGGCGCCACCGTTGACGAACATGAGGTCGACACCTCCAGCGAAAACGCCTATGTCTGAATCCGACCCTCGCATGCCGAGCGACGAGCAAACGCTCGTATGTCTTAACCGCTAGGAAGCAGTCGCACGCCTTGACCATTGAGAACTGTCAGCCAGGTGGCTCGCGGAAAACGCTAAAGCGGGGGCCATCTTCATGGCCGGTTCGCGGGTAGGGCTAGTGGCCTCTTCTGCGATAGAAGCAGCTGCGCAAAATCTTAATGAAGACGGCCGACTCAGGCGACGTGGAGCGAGACACGTTGTCTGAGTGTACTGGCGAATTGCTTCTCAGAGAACCTGCACGCGTACTTTCGAATCTCGTCGCTGACCAACTGATTCTTATTGAGTTTGTCGATCGCGTCCGAGATGGACCAGACGTTAAGGTCGTCAAAGAAGTAGCCGGAGGTACCCTCCGAGACTGTATCTAGGTACCCACCGCTCTTCAGGGCGAGGGTTGGCTTCCCGAAGCTAGCGGCTTCAAGTGGCGTAAGCCCATAGTCTTCGTTGGCGGGAGCGATTAGCGAGCGAGCATGTCCGTAGAGCCAGGACAGCTCGCGATCATTGACACTGCCGAGGAGATGGATGTTGGACGTGGCCATTTCCTGCAAGGTCTTCATCAGGGGCCCAGTCCCGACGACAACGAGTTCAAGGTCTGTTCGTTCCGTGAATACAGCGAAAAGTCGATCCAGGTTCTTGTATGGGAGGAGGCGTGAGACCACCAGGAAGAACCCTTCGCTTGCCATGATGCGCGGCTTTACCGACGGGCCATCGATCACGGACATGGGAGGCGGAGGGATGATCGTTGCCTGGATTCCATATAGTGACAAAATCTCGGCCGACACCGCAGACGACGTCGTGTAGTACTCACTCGCGGCTGGCCGCGGCCTGGCGGTCCCAGCGCCGAAGAATCGGCGCTATTGCGCTAAGAGAACTTCTAAGCAGGAGCGAGGTGTGGATCCGCGCCAATGCGGAAGCCGGGCGCTCTTTGTCGCTCTGAACGTCTTGGATCTTGCGAAGGTAGTCAGCCCTCTTGTAGAGCCATCGCGCCGGTGAGTAGCAGTAGACGAGTTTGGTCCCGGTGGTGTTGATACCGTGAGCCCAGCCGCTCGAGCTGCAGAGCACCACTTTCGCGTCGATCTCCAGGTTGGAAAAAGCATGTGGAAGGAGCGGCAGCGCAAAACGATGGCGCCGTCTTAAGAGCTGAGAGCGATTCAAGTAGGTTGGCCGCACGTCAACGTCCCGAAATTCGGGAAACGTGAGCTCAGGTTCGTACAAGGACGTGTAGATCGGCGCAGCCGGGAATGCGCGGTGCATCGCAAGGACCACCCGCTCTGCCCCACCTAGCTGAGTCAAGTAGTCGTGAACGATCGCTACCGCGCCCGGTTGATCGATGGCTTCATCGACCACCTCGCGCACCGCAGTTTCTTGTGTCACTCGCTCGGGATCTCTCGTGACAGCCGCCTTTCCAGTTTCGACTCCGGGCCCGCTCTCCGGGTCGCCTCGATGCGCAAGTTCTTCGTGTTGAACTGCTCAGAGCAACATCAGGTCATGTTCTATATCACCCACCACCACTGAAACCCCCTATTCAGGCCGCCTCCTCCCGGCGTCCCCAGTTGGCATCGAGCCGTAATTTCAACAAAACCCACCCCAACATAAGAACGAGGTTCGAACAACTTAAAAGCAAATTGGGCGCGCCGTTTCTGACGCACAAAAACGCGGCTGGGTAAGGGGTATCTCTTTTGTAGTTACAGAGTTGTGGTTTGGGCCTTAGCTACGAAGTCGTCGCTTGCGTGGAACCTGGCGACTGCTCGGCGGTGCACCGGCGCTGTGCAGACAAGTCCCCCTCGCCCTGGCCACGATATTGTGCGAGGCTCGAAGGCGACCGGAGTCGGTAAGTTCGCAATCCTTTTTTGGTCGCGGCACGAGGCGAGTGATTCCATCACTTGTGGCAACGAGTGTCCAAACTACAGCTCGCAGGACAGCGGCATCCGCCGATCGGTCACGTCCCAACGAGTGGTGTAACGACGACCACCACATCAATCTCGATGATGTTGTCTAGCTGACGTCAGCCAGCTCTGCCGCAATCACCTCCTCTCGCTCGCCGTCGATGACCTTGAGCCGGGCCTTCAGCAGGGACTCGGCCCCCATGTAGCGCCGGGTGACGGCCCACTCGTCGTGCTGTTCGGCCAGCACCGATCCCACGAGGCGGACGACGGCGTCGCGGTTGGGGAAGATGCCGACGACATCGGTGCGCCGGCGCAGCTCCTTGTTGAGGCGCTCTTGGGGATTGTTGGACCAGATCTGCTTCCAGTGCTCCTTGGGGAACGCCGTGAAGGCGAGCACGTCGGGCCCGGCGTCGGCAAGGAGGTTCGCCGCGTCGGGGAACTTCTCGCTGAGCTGCTCGACGACGCGGGCGTGCTGGGCCCAGACCTGCTCGGCGTCGGGTTGGGCAAAGATCGTGCGCACGAGCGTGGCCACCACGGGCTGGGTCGAGCGGGGCACCCGGGTCAACAGGTTGCGCATGAAGTGGGTGCGGCATCGCTGCCAGGTAGCCCCCAGCACACTGCGCACGGCGTCGACCAGACCACAATGAGCATCGGAGACCACCAGGGCGGTGCCGCTGAGCCCCCGGGCGACCAGGCCGCGGAAGAAGGCGACCCAGCCCGCTCCGTCCTCGACGGTGATCACGTCGAAGCCGAGCACCTCACGCTGCCCCTCGGCGTTGACACCGGTGGCGATCACGACGGCCACGTTTTGGATGCGGCCGGCCTCGCGGACCTTTTGCACCATGGCGTCGAGCCAGACGTAGGTATAGGGGCCGGCATCGAGCGGCCGGCTGCGGAAGGCTTCGACCTCTTTGTCCAGGTCTTTTGCCATGCGGGAGACCTGGGACTTGGACAGATGCTCGATGCCGAGGGTCTGGACCAGGCCCTCGACACGCCGGGTCGAGACCCCGCGTACGTAGCACTCGGCCACCACCTGGGTCAGCGCCCGCTCCGCGCGCGTCGGCGCGGCTCGAGCAGCCAGCTCGGGTGGTAGCTGTCGTGGCGGAGCTTGGGGATAGCGAGCTCGATGCTGCCGACCCTGGTGTCGAAGTCCCGGGCCCGGTACCCGTTGCGGCTGTTGAGCCGATCGGGGGTGACCTCGCCGTAGCCGGCATTGCACATCGCTTCGACCTCGGCGGACATCAGGCGCTCGGCGAAGGTGCGCACCATCTCGCGCAGCAGGTCCGACCCGTCCTCGTCGAGGTGCTTGCGCAGCCAGTCGAGCGCGTCCATGTTGTTAGGGACTTCCACCGCATCGTCTCCTTCGTGTTCTTTGGTAGGAACTTGAGATTGATGCGGTGGTCGTCGCGAGTGGCGGACCTCGCAAACCTCCTGCTCGCCGTCGGGCCCACGCCCCGGACGACCCGTTTCAGCGGCTCAGAGCGAACCTCAGCGGGTCAGACCCGTACACCACTGGCTGGGACTCAAACCGCCGACGATCACCTTTCCGGGTCTCAGAAATCAATAGAGGACCAACCTCAGCGATTCTCCGAAGCTGTTCTATTTATTCCAACCGGCGACTGCTCATGGGCGGCAGAGCACCGAGGTGCGCCAGCTAGGTGGGACCCGCCCTACAATTAGTAGGCGCCAGCACGCAGCGCCTCCCATATGTGATCTCGCTGTTTTCGTTTTGGTCTTCGGCTCTTGGGCTTGTCGCCTGCCATTCTGGAGGCTGGTTTCGCGGTTTAGGGTGCAATACTGGGCTGTGCGCAGCAGGCGAACGCGGAGCGTTCGACCTCCTCGTAATCAGCCATCCGTGTGTAGTTCCGGTGAATCAGGCGATCTACGAACGGATGAGGCAAGATGGCTGCTCGTTGGCCATCGGCGTTCCTGCACGCTGGAAAGACGAATTCCATGGAGGTTCGTTTGCTCCCGTGCCCAGTTGTGGGGCCGGACAGTCACTGTTCACGCTTCCGGTCTTGTTTGCGGGAAGACCTCAGGGCATCTGTACCTCGTCAATCCTCGCTCTACCCTCAAGGCGTATCGGCCGTCGACCCTCTTCATTGAGGCAGAGGCATCCTCCTTCTCTGCTCTACAGTGGGGTGCCGCCGCCCGGTCCCTCCAAATCCCCTTTGGCCTCCAGGCCGCCGAAAACCTCGACCGCCCGTTGCCGGTTCCTGTTATCGCGGATCCAAGGTGGCTCCTCGCTCACGCGCGCTTCGTTGCGGCGCGTTCACCTGCTGCAGGTGAGCTCGCTCGTGCATGGGGCGCACGAGGCGACGTCGTCCTCTTACCGCACGCTGTGCCGCCCTGGAATGTGTCAAGAATCTCTTCCACGGTGTTCACCGTCGGCTACGCGGGCCGGCTCGTGCCCGAAAAAGGGATTTCGGATCTCGTCGACGCGTGTCCCTGCGCATGACCGAGCCGGCGGAGCTCGTACTTTTCGGGGACGGGCCGTTGCGGGCTGGGATCGAGCGAGGTTCGCCAAATATCAGGGTAGTCGCTGATCTCACTCACGAGAGGATGGCCGAGGCATACGCGGCGATTGATCTCCTCGTATTGCCATCGCGCAGCACTCCGACCTGGGAAGAACAATTCGGCCGAGTTCTCGTCGAAGCGCTGTCCAGTGGTGTCCCGGTCTTGGGCTCGGACAGTGGAGAGATACCCTGGGTGATCCACACCACAGGCGGTGGTGAAGTGTTCCCGGAAGGTGACGTCGCTGCACTGGCCTGTCTTCTAGACGACCTAGCGATTGATGCCGACCGGAGGGCCCGACTCGCGCAACGGGGCGCGGAGGCGGTCATCGTCCGTTCAGCGAAGAGGTTGTGGCACAAAACATGAGGGAGGTTGTTGATGCTGCTGCACGGCCGTAAACACATTGATAGCGGCCGCTCGGCTCAGGGTCCGGCCGTCGATCGGCGTGCCGGCAAGATCACGCGACGAGACGCCGCGCTCCGGGCGAGGCCCGAACAAGTTCCCTCTGATCGTCCCACGGTTCTCATGGTCGGTGAAGCGCTAGCCCATGAGAACCCAGGGGGCTTGAACAGGTATCTAGAGAACTTGGCCTCAGCCTTGGAGGCCGCAGGAAACCCTATCTTTACGATCCGGATGGGCAAAGGCCCCACCAGATCTGCGAACCACGTTTTGGCTGGCAAGACGTCGTGGCCACTACCTTTACGAATTCTGTCACAGTGGAAGGCGGCGGCATGGCTGGCCGACCGGATCGAGGTGGTCGACTCACACTTCGCTCTCTACGGGCTGCTTCCTGTCGTCGCCACGCGCCTCCGTTCGAAACCTTTGGTCGTCCACTTCCAAGGGCCCTGGGCAGAGGAGTCTCGGGTTGCCGGCCAGAGGAGCAGCGCGATTCTGTGGGTTAAGCGCTTGATGGAG
>CAWEFL010000001.1:0-47009 GCA_963808355.1 uncultured Acidimicrobiaceae bacterium | reverse complement strand
CTCGGAAGGGAGCCGTCTGCAACAAGGACGCGTCCGCCGAGAAGACCAGCTCCACGGTCGACCTTCGGACCGCGATCTTCCACTCGCCATTGCGTCGCTCCAGTCGGTCCAAGTAGCGGCCACTAATGACACGGGCCGTCACTCCATCATGATTCAAAAGGCACACCAGTACGTAGCTCTCGCAATGAGCAGTATCACCCTCGATGTCACAAAGGTGCGTCGTGATGTTGTGGGTATGGATCTGTGATCCAGCAGCGTGCACGGGGTTGATCCATTCCGCATACTCGGTCGCCGGCGTCACCGTGAAGCCATGCTCATCGACGCCATCACTGTGGTACGCCGATGTGATCAATTCTGAATCGTGACGGTCGTGACCGCGACTGTGTCGTGAAATGCAGTCGAGGATTTCGCTGCGATCCATGAGATACCGCACGTCCCGATACAACTGGTCAATGGTGTTGTCTTGAGTCACGTCTCGTTCTCTCCATCTTGCGTGGCTCCCGATCGATCAACTGACCATAAAGGCGAGTCACGGAGAGCCGCACTGACATCCGTTTGGATGCCATCATCTGCTCCCCGAAGTCGGAGCGAGCAGATTCAGCACCAAGGGCTCGGTGGATCTCGAACAATTTGTCGACGACGGGATCTTCCGGGGACTGTGGAATCCCGAGGACGACACTCCCGTTCGCTACGGCAAAGTTCAGGAAGTTCGCTCCCGACACGTGAAGCGCCGCCCGAGGGTCGTGAGGGGTTGCGGCCCTTTGTCCGGTCGGTGGTCGTCGAGAAACGGATCTCGCGAGTGCCGGCCTGGCACAGGTAGTAGATGTTCGACAGTTGCGGAGAGCCATCTGCGTTCGTCGTGGCCAAGATGCCGCCGCTTCCTTCGGCGACAAGTCGCCAGAGGGCCCAATTGTCACGAGAGGACTCGGCTGTCGCAAATCCAGAACGGAGATAGCGCTCGAAGGTGTCGAGCACCTCATCGTGCGCCGCGGTAATGCCGACGCCTCCTTCGATTCGTAGCAACCTCGGTATGCCGGTCAGCAAGAAGAGCAAGACCTCTGGACTGATCTGCCCAAGCTCGACGCCATCGAGGCCCACGGCGTCTCGGATGGCCTGGAGTTGCAGCTCGCGCGTCTCCTCGGTCACCTTGGCGATCTCCGCTCGTACGCCCTCGCTGTGGTTGCCAAGGGCGAGGTACTCAGCCGACAGTGCAGCCACCGACTCGTCCCGGCTCAACTCCCAGATCGCACGCAATGACTCCACGCCTCCGCCACCAAGGCCTTTCGGAGACGCTCGACGTTCTGGTCGGCGCGCCGCCGAATGGCGGACACGAACAGGTCCTCGTGTAGCGGGAAGTAGTACTGCACCATTCCCGCCGTGACGCCCGCTTCCGAGGCTACGGCCCGATAGGTGACGCCGGAGTAGCCCTTGGCCAGCATGACGCGCTCGACGGCATCGAGGATGACGCCTCGCTTTGTCCTTGTCTCGACTTCCACGCGCCGTCGTGGCGACACCGTGACCTCCGGGGTTGTCATTCTCAATACAAGTGTATTGAGAATGATCTACACTGTAGCTACTGGCCCCGTCGTGCGCACACAAGGAGAGAGATGGCAGCCACTCTCAGACCACTGTCCGACTTCATCGGAATCGAGATCCGTGGAGTCTCCGCAGCAGACCTCGCCTCGGGATCTGAAGCCGAGCGATGCCTGAGGGCCCTCGAAGTGCACGGCGTTGTGGTGTATCCCGAGATCGATGTGTCCGATGCTGACTTAGTGGCATTCAGCCGGCTTCTGGGCGACGTGGTCGCAAACCCGACGCACGAGCACGAGTTTCCAGAAATCGCCACGATCACGCTCGATCCGAGCAAGACGGCCACGATGTTGGCGCTACGGAAGGGAATTTCCTCTGGCACATCGACGGCGCAACCGATGAGGTGCCGCAAAAGGCAACCGTCCTGACCGCTCGTGTGGTCGACGAAGCGGGCGGTGACACAGAATTTGCGAGACGTATTCGGCCTACAACGCCCTGCCACAGTCCCAGAAGGACGAGATCGCTCCGCTTCGTGTGGTGCACAGTTTCGCGGCCGCCCAGTTGCGGGCGCACCCGGATGCAACAGAGAAAGAGCGAGCCGCGTGGGAGAAGGTGCCGTCGAGGGAGCACCCGCTGGTCTGGACTCGGCGTGATGGCCGCAAGTCGCTGCTGCTGGGTGCGACCGTGGAAAGGGTGGTCGAATGGCCGGCTAAGGAGGGACGGGCGCTCCTGGAGGGTCTCGAGGAGTGGGCAACGCAGGACAAGTTCGTGCTCCGCCATCAATGGTGTGTCGGCGACCTCGTCGTCTGGGACAACACGGGCATGTTGCATCGTGCTCTGCCATTTACGCCGACATCTCCTCGGCTGATGCATCGCACGACCCTCGTGGGTGTCGAGCCCGTGGCGTAGTCAAGGAGTTGCTAGCCCTGACTAATTTAGCTTCGAGGCCTTCGACACAGCTGCCGGGCCCGATCGAGACATACTCGAGGTCACGTCCGACATCGTCCACCTAGCTACCCTCGCTCTTCGAGGCCCTGAGCCGGCAGCCTGATCGAGAGACCTCACGCTCGTCGCCCGGATGACAAGATTTTTGGGATCGCTTGGTCAGGGTTGATTGGTGATGTGTCGGCGCGATCATCATGATGAAGAGTCCGACCTCTTCCTGACCCAGGCACAGCTGGATGGAGCAGGAGCAGAGCTGGACGGCAATGTCTGGCGGAAGGGCTCCGAAGCTTGGCTCCCACTGTATGAGGCGAAGATGGTTCATCAATCGACACATCGCTGGGGTGACTACGCCCTACAACCCGAGGGCCGTACTCACGTTGAACTGCCTGATGTCCCAAAGGAACTGCTAGCGCACCCGACATACGTCGTCCAACCGCGGTACTGGGTAACTGAAGCTAACGTCCTTGATCGCCTGCCACGTCCAGCGACCTGGCTTCTCGGTTTTCGCGACATCACAGGAGTCGAGAAAAGCCGCACGATGATCGCCACTGTTATGCCCTTGGTCGCAGCTGGTCATAACCTGCCGCTTGTCTGGACTGCGACCTCCCCGCGTCAGACGGTGGCCCTTCTAGCCACGCTTGACTCCTACGTGTTGGACTACGCGGGCGCCAGAGAGGTCGGGGGCACCCACATGACCTTCTTTGTGGTCAAACAATTGCCGATACCGACACCAACTTCACTCGACGAACCAGCACCTTGGTCACCCGGCGAGACCATAACGTCGTGGATGACTTCACGGGTTCTTGAGCTGACGTACACGGCGATCGACCTAGCCGGCTTCGCTGCCGATCTCGGATACGGCGGGCCGCCATTCAGGTGGAACCCTGAACACCGCCGGCATCTGCGCGCCGAACTGGATGCCGCTTGCTTCCATATCTACGGGTTGGAGCGACCGGAAGTCGAGTACGTCATGGAGACTTTTCCGATAATCCGCCGCAGAGAAGAGGCGACATACGGCAGAGTTTCTGACAAAGCGTCTGATCCTGGAGCGGTTCGATGAAATGGCCAGGTAACCCATCGGCAAGTAACTCCGGATTGGTGGAGAGCCGTGCGGCGACGGAATCCCTCACTCGCACCTTTGAGTATGGCGGCCACCATGTGCGCTTACGGCTGCATACGGCACCGCCACACCTTCGTGGCCGCCTCGCGCAAATGTCCAGCGTGTTCCGGGTGTGGCGCGTGCTCACCTGCATAGGGCTGCATAGGGCACTCGTGATAGGCCGTCGATAAATTCCGTCGATAAACCCTGTGGGTAACGCGACCGCAGTACGCGAAGCTGCACGTCAATGGCCTGCGCCATCGGGCGGACCGCGCGAAACCAAACCTGCGGTGGAGGTGAAGGGACTCGAACCCTCGGCCTCTACATTGCGAACGTAGCGCTCTACCAGCTGAGCTACACCCCCGGGGTCACACCACGATAGTCGGGACCACGGACAGGCTCCGGAAGGCCCAAGGGCAGCGCAATCGCGTCAGCGGGCTGCGACTCGGGCCTCGAGGTAGTCGTCGTCCCAGGCGCCCGGAAGTCCCGACGTCGCGGCGTCCAGGGGTTCGTGCTCTGCGCCGTCAGAAACCCGACGTTCCGCGCGTGCCCGCCGGCTTCGCTGCTCCGCCTCGATCTCCTTCGCGTAGGCCATCAAGCCGACCAGCGCGAGCACGGCCAAGCCGCTCAACGCAGTGAAGATCCACGCGAGATGCACGCCGGGGAACAACCCGATCAGACCCGTCGAGAGGGCCACACCGCACAGGCAGCGCAGCAGAATCGTGCAACGGCGGCGCGCCTGTGCACGCCGGAACGCCGACAGGTCGGCGCTGACCTCGGGGAGGCACGCGGGCTCCGGCTGGTCGAGGACACCGACCCGTTCGTAGTGGCCGCCCTCGCCGTCGTCGACGTCCGCCGCCCCCGCGTCGGCGGTCGGCCGCAAGAGGACCAACTTGGGCCGAGAAGAGTCCGCCAGGGCCTGCGCCTCCGTGCCAGTCCGACCCGGGAGGGCCGTGTGCAGGCGGTAGGCAGGCGTCACGGTCTTCGGTGCGGCGTGCTCCAGGAGCCGGAGCTGGTGGTGGAAGTGATCGATGGACCCGACGCCCCGCCGTTCGCTAACGCGCCGCCACGCGCTCGGCGCAAGTACCGCCACCCATAGGAGACCTACGAGGACCAGCAGGATCACAAATGTCACTCCCCCGACGACCTACCTCTTCTCCGAGGAAAAGCCTACGGACTGGGCTTTTCCGACTGGTGGATGGTGGGGAAATGCAAGCGCCGACCTCGTCAGCACTTCTCCGCTCTGAATCCGTTTGTACCCGCCGCGCGAACCCGAATCAAGACCACCCCTGGGTGCCCCAGCTCATGGGTATCACAGCGGTGTCAGACGGCGCGACTCCACCAGCGTCCGTCGGTCTGGCCCACCGTGACCGCGACGCCGAAGCACGCCGAGACCGCGTCGGAGGTGATCGCCCCCGTCAGGGGCCCGGCGGTGACGAGGTGCCCGGCTCGCATGAGGGCACCGTGGGTGAACCCCGGCGGGATCTCCTCACAATGGTGCGTGACCAGGACGACCACCGGGCCGCCCGGTTCCGCCGCCAGATGCCCCAGATGTGCCAAAAGCCGCTCCCGCGCCCCCAGGTCGAGCCCGGCGAATGGCTCGTCGAGCATCACGAGCTCGGGCTCCCCCATCAACGCCCGGGCCAGGAGGACCTGCTGGCGCTCTCCTTCGGAGATGACGCCGAAGGGGCGGTCGGAGATGTCGGCCACGCCACCCCGAGCGAGGAGATGGTCGGCCCTTTCCCAGTCTTCGGATGAATACCGGTGCCACCACGTCTCGAGGGCGCCGTGACGGCCGCTGGCGACGGCGTCCCGCGCCGGGAGGTCGGCCCGGAGCTGACGCGTCACGGCGCCGCTGACCAGCGCGACGCGCGGCCGCAGCGTCCGGACGTCGACGCGGCCCAGACGTGACCCCAGGATCTCGACCGACCCGGCCGTGGGCCACAGGCGCGCCGATGCCACCTGCAACAGCGTCGTCTTGCCCGACCCGTTCGGACCGAGGACGACCCACCGGTCGGACGCGTCGACCCTCCAGTCGACGGCGTCCAGCACGGCGAACCCCTCGCGCCGGACCGACACACCCTGCAATGCGATGACGGGCTGGCCGGCTGAGGCCGCGCTCACACCCCCGCCGGGCCGCTGCCGGGCGCGCGTCGGGTGATCCGCCCGATGAGGCCCGAGCAGCACTGCGCCCATGTGCGGTCCCCTTCGAGCCACAGGCGGAGTTCCCGCCGGTAGTCGCCGGTGATCCCGCCCAGTGCGTCCTTGTCCACCCCGGCCGCGGCCAGCGGCGCACGCCAGCGCGACCAGAGCCAAGCCGTCACGCCGTCGGCGCTCCCGAGCACCTCGTCGACATCACCACCGTCGTGGAGGGCGGTACGCCACTGGTGGGCGTGCCCGACGGGCTCGTCGGGCACGTGGAGGTCGAGCACGCCGGCCTCGGTCACCTGCGGATGAATACGGGCTGACGATCGGTCCCGTCGTAGGCGCGCACATGCTCCTCGTAGTCGATGAAGAGGGGGGCATCCGGGTCCAGCTTCCGCTGCAGCGACCGGTTGGCGATCTTCTTGTCCAGGTTGTCCAGCCGGATCAGCGCATGGGGGTCGTCCAGCCCGCGCACGTCGAGCTTGGAACGGGCCGCCTGGAAGGCCAGCCGGCCGCGCTCGGTGCGGACGATCACGCTCGTCCACCCGGTCATGGAGCCGACGCTGCCCACGCTGATGTCAGCCGAGCGGCCGAGGAAGTCCGCGCACTCGTCACAGCCTTTGAGCGCAGCGCCGTGGAAGTCCTTCACCGGTTCATCGACGGCGAGCTCTCCGTCCTGGTACTCGACGATCATCCGTCCATGTATCACGTCCATCTTCCCGACGCGGTCGAGGTCGACGCCACGCTTGTCCCGTAGCTCGCGCAGCGTAAGCGCCTCGTAGTCGAAGTTCTTCGTGCACATCAGTGCGATGGTCAAGACGACCGCGTCCACCCGGTGAACCCCCGTGGACCACCGCCGAGCTTGCATGGCCCGGAGGCCCTGTACCTCACACGGAGTGCCCACCACTGCAATCCGAGGCTTGGCGGGGAGGGCGTACTGCGACAGATCCAGCTCGGCCAGCGCCATCGTCTGGTTGTAGAAACTGCCCGAGGCGGCGCGGATCTCGTCAGCCGTCGTCGCAATGGTGGCGATGCCCTTCCACTGCTCGTCGGGATCGGGGCTCGGCTTTGACACCAGGGCGCCGTCGATCTCCCCCGCCGCCAGCAGCCCGATGAGGAGCGCGCTCGACGGCGCCGCCGTCTTGAGCGTCATCGATGGTGCTGCCCGCTCGCACGGCAAAGCTGTCCACCACCGCGCCCAGACCTTCGGCCGGCGGACCGCCGGATATCTTCCAGTAGGTGTCCGACGAGTCGGAGCGGACTTGTGGAGCCTGTACGTCCGCGTCCTCTTGCGACGCCATCGTGGAGGGCGGCCACAACGCCTCGTATCGCAGGCCGCCCCGGGGGCAGAAGTCCCAGCAGAGGGAGCAACCGGTACACATTTTCACCAGCTCGGGCAGGTTGGTGTCCTCGTCGACGCCGATGGAGTTGGACGGGCACACTGCGACACAGGTCCCGCACTGAATGCAGCGTTCGGCATTGATGACGCCCGCCTCGAGCTCCCAGAACCAGACCTTGCCGGGGGGCTCCGCGATCCCGTTCATCTCCTCCCGGAGGCGGTAGCGCTTCATCGGGCCATCGCTTCGGCGGGGCCGTCGACCGCGCCCAGCAGCGCGTCGTTGGGGGTGCGGCGGGCCCAATGATGGAAGGGCTCGTCCGCGCGTCGCTCCTGCTGGTAGCGGGTGACCAGGCGGACCAGCGCGTCCGGCACGCGGTCGACGGGAACCGCACCCGCCACCCAGTCGATGAATGCGGCGTCCGGCCCGAGCGATCCGCCCAATCCGATGTCGACGGCCTCTTCGATGTGCTCGTCCACGTGTGCGATGTCGCCTCGGAACCCGATGTCGGCGATCTGGGGTTGGGCGCAGGACGCGGAGCACCCGGAGAAGTGCATGCGAATGACCCCGGCGTCCGGCTGGCCGCCCCCGTCGGCACCACGGGCCAACAGCTCGGCGTCGAGCGCTCGGGCCCATTTCACGGCACGCTCCTTGGTCTCGACGACGGCGAAGCGGCAGAACTCGGAACCGGTGCAGGCAACCACCCCGCGCTCGAAAGGCCCGGGGAACGGCGAGTAGGTATTGAGCAACGGCTCGGCCAGCAGATCGTCGAGCCGGTCCTCGGGGACACCCGACACAATGAAGTTCTGGTCGGTGCCGACGCGCACACCACCGTCCCCGTAGGTCTCGGCCAGGCGCGCCAGCTCCACCAGTTCGATCCCGTGCATCCGTCCCACGGGTACCGAGCAGCCGACGTAGAACAGCCCCGGCTGCTTCTGCGGATGCACCCCGACGTGATCGCCTCTGAAGCAGCTGGTCAGCTCTCGGCCCGCCGGTTCCAGGCGGAAGGACGTGCGCTCGGCGAGCGCCCCCCGGAAGCCCTCAGGTCCGAGCTCCTGGGCGAGATAGCGCATGCGGGACAGGCCGCGATTTTCGCGGTTGCCGAGCTCACCGAAGACTTGGGCGACGCCCCGGCACAGCTCGACCGCCTGGTCGGGGCGTATGAACACGTCGATGTCCGACGCCATCCGCTCGCCGTCCGACAGCCCACCACCGACCAGCACGTTGAAGCCCACCACGCCGGACTCGCGCTCGGCCGGCCACAATCCGACATCGTTGATCTCCACCCGTGCGCAGTCCTCCGTGCACCCGGTGACCGCGACCTTCCACTTGCGAGGCAGGTTGGCGTACTCGCGGTTCCCCGTGAAATAGGCGGAGATCGCCTGCGCCACGGGCAGCGCCTCGACCACCTCTTTGGCGTCTATGCCCGACACCGGGCACGAACACACGTTGCGCGCGGAGTCCCCACACGCCTGAACGGTGGTAAGGCCCACCTCCCAGAACCGTTGCCACATGCGTGGCACGTCGGCAATACGGATCCAGTGAAGCTGCACGTCCTGGCGCGTCGTGAGGTCGGCGTAGCGGTTGCCGAACACCGGGCTGTCCTCAGGGCCTTCGGCGTAGGCGTCGGCCGCCACCCCGATCTCGCGGACCTGGGCCGCTGTCAGCGCGCCGCCCGGCACCTTTATCCGCATCATGAAGGCATCGCCCCCCTGCCGCTGCGGGTACAGGCCTACCCACTTGAGGCGCTCCTGTTCCCCTGGCACCCTCGCGATGGAGGCGGGCCCTTCCTTGGAATAGGTGTCGATGACAGCCTGCGCCACCTCGAAGGGATGGCGGGCCAGCTTCCACTGCTCGACGTTGTTCAGCTCGCCGACGTTGCGGTAGGGACGGATGAATTTCAGCCCTCGGTCACGCCGGCCCCGGAACTCAATTCCGTAGGGGTTGTCCCGGTCGCGTGGCACTAGCCGTGGAGTCCGCACTCGGACTTGTCGAGGTCGGCCCAGCGGCCGGCCCGCACGTCCTCGCCGTCGGCCACCGGTCGCGTCGTCGGCGCGCAGCCGATGGAACGGTATCCGCGTGCCACCAACGGATGAGCCGGCAGTTCGTGGTCCGCGAGATACGACGCGATGTCGTCGGCCGTCCAGGTCGCCAGCGGGTTGACCTTGACCAGTCCGAAGGCTGCGTCCCAACTGACGATCGCCGCGTCGGCGCGGGTGGGGCCGTCGGCGCGCTTGAGGGAGGTCAGCCACGCGGCTTTGCCATCCAGGGCGCGGCGCAGGGGCTCCACCTTGCGGAACTGGCAGCACTGTGGGCTCCCGCACGGATGTGCCACCGCATCGGGACCCGGTCGCGTCACGGTCAGGTTCAGGTCGTAGCGGGCGCGTACCTCCTCCACGAAGGCGAGGGTCTCGGGAAAGTGGGCCTCGGTGTCGAGGAAGACCACCTCTATCTCCGGGGCGATCCGCGTCGCCAGGTCGATGAGGACCACGTCCTCGAACGACGCGGCGAGCACGAGTCCGTTGCCGAAGGTATCGAGGGCCCAGCGCACAACCTTGCTGGCGGGCGCCGTCTCGAAGTCCCTGTCGATCCCGGCCATTTCCCCAGCGTTCAGAGACCGACCGCTCCGGACGTCCACGGTCATCTGAACCTCACCTTTCTCCCGCACGGACCAACCTTCCTGCAGGGCCTTCCCCGCCTTGACGCCCGCGCGGCTGCAGGCGTTAGTATACATGACCAAACTGGTCATGATTTAGAGAGGCCCACCGATGGAAACCGCTTCCGCCCTGCGCACCACCGCTGATCGGTTAGCGGCCGGGCGCCCTGGTGCGTCGGTGACCGCCCTGGTCCGACCCGTGGAACACCCGCTCGGCCATCTCGACCTGCTCGAGTCGCTGGCCATCTTCATCATCCGCGAGGTGGCCGCCGAGGCGGAGCGGCCGGTGCTGCTCTTCAGCGGGGGCAAGGACTCCGCCGTGCTCTTGCACCTGGCCTCCAAGGCCTTCAAGCCGGGCCGGCTGCCGTTTCCGGTGCTCCATGTCGACACCGGTCACAACTTTGCCGAGGTGCTCGCCTACCGGGAGGCCCAGGTAGAGGCCGAGGGGGGCGGCTCCTGGTGGCAAAGGTCCAGGACTCCATCGACGAGGGCCGGGTCGCTGACCCCGGGCCCGAACGCCTCGCGTAACCGATTGCAGACCACAACGTTGCTCGACGCCATCAACACCAACGGGTTCGACGCCGCCTTCGGCGGCGCCCGGCGCGACGAGGACAAGGCCCGGGCCAAGGAACGGGTGCTCTCGTTCCGGGACTCATTCGGACAGTGGGACCCGAAGCGGCAGCGCCCCGAGCTGTGGCAGCTGTACCAGGGCACCGTGCGGCCCGGCGAGCACCTCCGCGCCTTTCCGCTCTCCGATTGGACCGAGCTCGACATCTGGCAGTACGTCCGGCGTGAGCGCATAGAGCTTCCGTCCATCTACTACGCGCATGAGCGCGAGGTCGTCGAGCGCGACGGCATGCTGCTTGCCGTGAGCGAGTGGGTGTCGCCCGAGGATGGCGAAGCCGTCCGCAAGGAGGTCGTGCGTTTCCGCACTGTGGGCGACGCCACCTGCACGGGCGCCGTCCGGTCCACCGCCGAGACGGTGGACGACATCATCCGGGAGGTCTCGGCCTCGCGGATCTCCGAGCGTGGCGCCACCCGCGCCGACGACCGCTTCTCGGAGACGGCGATGGAGGACCGCAAGCGCGAGGGGTACTTCTAATTCCATGATCACCACGCCCGGCGTGCCGCCGGTCGGCGGCCCCGAGCTCGGTGCGGACACCATGGACTTGCTGCGATTCGCGACGATCGGATCCGTCGACGACGGCAAGAGCACCCTTATCGGTCGGTTGCTCTTCGACACCCGCCAGCTCTTCGACGATCAGATCCGCGCCATCGAGAGCGCGTCGGAGCGGCGTGGGCTCGGCGAGGTGGATCTCTCCTTCGTGACCGACGGCCTCCGGGCGGAGCGGGAACAGGGCATCACCATCGATGTGGCGTACCGCTATGCCGCCACGCCACACCGCAAGTTCGTGATCGCCGACTGCCCGGGGCACGTCCAGTACACGCGGAACATGGCGACCGGCGCCTCCACCGCGGACCTGGCGCTGGTCCTCGTGGACGCGACTGTCGGGCCTGCGCGAACAGTCCCGGCGTCATACCTGCATCGCCGCGCTGTTGGGGGTCGACCAACTCGTCGCCTGCGCGAACAAGATGGACCTCGTCGACTGGGACCGCTCGGCCTACCAGGGCATCGCCGACGACATGGAGGCACTGGCGCACCGCCTCGGCCTGGCGTCGTGCACCGTGATCCCGATCTCCGCCCTCCACGGCGACAACGTGGTCGACCGTTCCGACGCCGCCCCTTGGTACGACGGTCCGACCGTGCTCGATGCACTCGAGTCGGCCCGGGCCGGCGGATGGGCGGCCCAGCACGGTGCCCACCGCGGGAGCGGAGCCCGGCTCCCGGTGCAGTGGGTGCTCCGCCAACCGGGCGGCGGGCGCGCCTATGCCGGCATGGTCAACGGGGGCGCCTTCCGGGTCGGCGACGCCGTGGACGTCCTGCCCCAGGGTGCCCGGACCACGGTACGCGCGCATCGAGACCGCCGACGGACCCCTCCAACGGGCCGACGTCGGGCTCTCCGTCTCACTCCGCCTGGCCGACGATCTCGACGTGTCGCGGGGGGACCTCATCGCGTCGGCCGACGCGGCGCCGGAGGTGACCGACACCTTCGAGGCGACGGTCTGCTGGTTCCACGACCGCCCTCTCCAGGCGGGCGACCGTCTCCGCCTCAAGCACACGACGCGGGTCACGCCGGTGTCGGTGGAACGCGTGACTGGAATCTTCGACGTCAACGAGCTCTCGGTGACCGATGCGTCGGAGCTCCGGGAGAACGACATCGGCGTGTTGACCCTGCGCACCGCCACCCCCTTGGCCGTCGACCCCTACGAGGCGGATCGCATCACGGGCAGTTTCGTGCTCATCGACGACCACACGTTCGCCACCATCGTGGCGGGCATGGTCGGACCGCCCCGGCTCCATGGCTGATCGCAGCGCTTCGACACCGTCGTACTACCCGGTCTCCTTGGAGGTGTCGGGGCGCCCCTGCCTCGTCGTGGGCGGCGGTGCGGTCGCGGCCCGCAAGGCCGGCGGCCTCCTCGAATGCGGCGCTCGGGTGACGGTGATCGCGTCGACGACCGGCGAGGCGGTGGAGTCGCTGGCGCCGGCGTTGGCCGCACTCGAGCGGCGGCCCTATAGAGAGGGCGACGTCAGAGGGTTTCGCTTGGTCATCACGGCCACGGGGATCCCCGCGGTCGACGGAGCGGTCCACGCCGACGCCGAGGCGGCGGGCGTTTGGGTCAACAGCGCCGACGACCGTGCCCACTCTTCGTTCATCCTTCCGGCCGTGCACCGAGACGGCGCCGTGACGATGGCCGTCTCGACGGGCGGGCTCAGCCCCGCCCTGGCGTCGTGGCTGCGCGACCGCCTCGCCTCGCGTGAGTTGGGCGGCACCGGCGAATTGGCACGGCTGCTGGGCGAGGCCCGCGCCCGGCTCGTTGCATCTGGAACGCCCAGCGATGCGGTGGACTGGGCGGCCCTCCTCAACGGACCCCTCCCCGGCCTGGTCGCAGCCGGGGACCTGGACAACGCACAGGCAATTGTGACGGCCGCGACAGCCAACTAGTCCTTTTGCCCCTTTTGAGTTTTCTGGTCGTGCACGAATCTCACTGAAGCAATCCTCGGCTCGGCCGAGGGCGTCGCGTTGCCGGCACGTCTGAGTGCCGATACAGAGGGGGCTTCAATGAGACTGTCGAGGACTCGGGTGCCGGGGCCGCGGCGCGTGGCCGGAGCGGGAACAGTGATTGGTGCGGCGTTGCCCGCCCTCGTCCTTACCACCAGGCGACTGCTGGCCGCAGTCATGGCGACGACCATTGTCCTCGCCACGATCGGCATTGTGTTCGCCGCGAAGCCGGGTGTGGCAGGCGCCGGAACCGTCTTCTCGTCTGAGGACATCTTCGCGTCTGTCGGCCAGTCGACGGTCAACGTCTACGACTCGAGTAGCGGCAACTTGCTCTCCTCACTAGTAGACGATACAGGCGAGCAATACACCACCGGCAGCGCGTTCGATTCGAGCGGCGATTTCTACGTGTCCGACCTCCTCAACGGAGACATCAGCGAGTTCGCACCCGACGGGACGCCAATGGGTCAATTCGCCACCGGTCTGAACTCACCCGAATCTCTCGTCTTCGACAGCAGCGGCAATCTGTATGTGGGGCAGCAGCTCACTCCTTACATTCAGGAGTATTCCCCGAGTGGGGCGCCGCTGGCCACCATCGGTCCGCTGGCCACCGAGCTCTATGGTGACGACTGGATCGACCTTGCGAGCGATCAGTGCACCTTCTATTACACGACCGAAGGTACTGACATCCTCCGATACAACATGTGCGCGAGCACGCAAGAGCCGAACTTCAACCAGGTACCCATGACCGCCGGCCAACGGGCCTTCGAGGTTCGGATCCTGGCCAACGGCGACGTGCTGGTGGCCGACTCCACGAATGACTACCTCATGGACCCGAACGGCAACGTGATCCAGACCTACTCGTGTGCCTCTCTACCCGGATGCCAGGGCCAGCTCTTCGCCGTCGCGGTCGACCCGAACGGCACCGACTTCTGGACGGGCGACTCGTACTCAGGCCTCCTCTGGGAGGTCAACATGTCGACCGGCGCGGTCGTCCAGACGATCAACACCAACTCGGGGCTCCTCTATGGCCTGTCGGTCAAGGGTGAGCTGCGGGTCGCCGCGGCACCGACCGTCGTCTCCTCGACGCCCACGTCGCTGGCCACACCGTCTGCGAGCGGGCCGATCCAAGTCGGGCAACCGACGCAGGTGTCGACGGTCCTGACAGACTCGACCACGAACACGCCCATCGCCAACGAGCCGGTGACCTTCACGCTGAACGGCAACGAAACGTGCACCGCGACGACCGACCCCACCGGAACCGCCACCTGTTCGATCACCCCGAGCGAACCGTCGGGGACCTACACCCTGACGGCGTCCTTCGCCGGTGACTCGTCGAACAACTCCAGCTCGTCGAATTCGCAAACGTCGCCACCAAACGGCTCGTCGAGCAACTCCAACAGTTTGACCGTCACCCCGGACACCTCGGGCGTGACATACACGGGTCCCACCACGGCCGTGAACGGGCAACCCGTGACGTTGACGGGAACGCTCACTACGAACACGCCGACGAGTGACACCCCGCTGCCGACCAAGGTGGTCACCTTCACCATCGGTTCGCAGTCCTGTAGCGGTACCACCGACGTCAGCGGTAACGCCAGCTGCACCATCCCTGCGGTCAACCAGACGACGACGAACGTGACGGTCACCACGAGTTTCCCCGGGGACAGCTACGACACCTCCACCACGACGTCGACGCCGATCACGGTCACGGAGCCGACGGCCCTCACCGTGAACCCCGGCACGAGTGACTTCGCCGACGCCACCACCGTCTCCGGCACGCTCATGGACACGAATACCAACCTGCCGGTGGCCAACGAGCCGGTCGTGTTCTCGCTCAACGGGAGCGAGAACTGCACCGGGACGACCAATAGCAGCGGTGTGGCGTCGTGCCCCATCACGCCTGGTGAGATGGCCGGCAACTACACGCTGACCGGCACCTTCGCGGGAGACACGACGCTGCCCTTGCAACTGACGAAGTCGAACAATTCCGCCACCTTCGTGGTGACGCTCGAGGAGACGTGGCTCACCTACACGGGCGGGACCATCGCCCAGAACGGCCAGCCGCTCACCGTCTCGGGTGTCCTCACCACGGACGACCCTGTGATGGGTACCGGTATCGGCGGCCGAACGGTCACGTTCGTGCTCGGGTCGGGGTCGTCCGCCCAGACCTGCAGCGCCACGACCACGTCAAGCGGGGCGGCCTCGTGCGTCATCAACGTGACGGGTCAACCGTCCGGGCCCATCCCGGTGACGGACAGCTTCGCCAGCGACGGCTACTACAAGCCGGCGAGCGCGGCGGGAACCGTGAACCTGCCGGAAGGCACCCAGCTGACGATCACGTCGACGACGGGGACCTACGGTGGGCCGACCACGGTCACGGGCACCCTGACCAACACCTACACGAACCAGCCGGTGTCGGGTGAGACAGTCACGCTCGAGGTGAACGGGTCGCCCTCCGAGTCCTGCAGCGCCGTGACCAACGCCAGCGGCGTGGCGACCTGCAGCATCACCCCGACCAACCCGGCCGGCACGTACTCGTTCACGGCCACGTTCCCGGGCGACACCAACGCCATGCCCCAGTTGAACCCGTCCAGCGCGTCGAGCAACTTCACCGTGACGCCCGCGCCGACTTCGTTCACCTACACGGGTGCCTCGACGCTGGTGAACGGCTCTTCCGCGACGATCTCGGGGACGCTCACCACCAGCTCGCCGGCGCCGGGAACCAGTCTGAGCGGCCAGCCGGTCACGTTGACCATCGGTTCGGGCAGCTCCGCGGCAGAGCTGCACGGGCACCACCAACGCCAGCGGCTCTGTGAGCTGCACCATCCCGTCGGTGAACCAGACCAGCGGCACCGTCGGCGTCACCGCCACGTACGGCGGCAACAGCTACTACAAGGGCTCGTCCGGGAGCAAGACGGTGCCGGTCTACTCGCCGACCAAGCTGACGGTGAACGCGGGGACGAGCGACTACAACGACGCCGGCACGGTGTCGGCCACCCTGACCAACGCCCTGACCGGCGCCGGCATCGGCGGGGAGACGGTCACGCTCACGCTGAACGGGACCCAGTCCTGCTCGGGCACCACCGCGTCCACCGGCAAGGTGTCGTGCTCCATCACGCCCAACGAGCCCGCCGGGACGTACTCGCTCACCGGTTCGTTCGGGGGCGACACGAGCAAGGCGCCGCAGCTCCAGGCCAGCGCGGGGTCGAACAACTACGTCGTGACCCACGAGGAGACCGCCATCACCTACACCGGCAAGACCCTCGTGGTCGACGGCATGCCGTTCCCCCTGTCGTCCAACCTGACGACCGACGGCACCCCGCTGAGCGGCCGCTCCGTCACCATGACACTGGGCTCGGGCAGCACCGCCCAGAGCTGCAGCGGCACCACGGACGTCAACGGGAACGTCAGCTGCACCATCGCCAACCCCAAGCAGGTCTCCGGCACCGTGCCGATCACCGCGGTCTTCGCCGGTGACGCCTGGTACGTGCCCGCCAGCGCCAAGGGAAGCGGATGCGGGGGCGGCATCTCGGCCACGGTCGCCTCCCTGCCGTCGACCGGCTCCTTCGTCATCGGAGACGTGTCGGCCGGTGCGCCGACCAACGGCAACCTGGTCAACTTCTGGGGGGCGCAGTACTGGAAGGACAACACGTTCAGCGGCGTGGTCAACGCCCCGGCCTCCATGAAGGGCTACATCTCCAACGCGCCGGCCCTTCAGTGCGGCGTCAACTGGACGGCGGACCCGGGCAACAGCGGGCACCCGCCGGCGACCATTCCCCAATACATGGTCGTCGTGGTCTCCAGTTGGGAGAACCAGTCGGGCTCGACCGAGAGCGGCAACATCAAGCACCTCGTCGTCGTCTCGGTGCAGCCGGGGTACGCGGGGGACCCGGGCCATGCCGGATGGGGCAACATCATCGGGACCATCTGCTGAGCGTCTGACGATCCTGGCCGTGCACCGGACCAACGGTCACGGTCCGGTGCACTGTCTCGGTCTCGTCGCCGGCCGCTCAGGGCTGGGCGATCATGACCACGGTCCCGGCCGCCAGCAGCGCGAGAACGACGCTGGCCGACCGGACCATCGACGTGGCGGCCGCCACCGCAGCGTCGGAAGGACCGGCCGTCCCGTGAGCGTCGCTCCCGCCGGCCAGCGCCACCTGCACCCCCCGCTCCGCCGGCCACAGGACGCCCTCGGCCACGAGGGCCAGCGCGGCGAAGAGGACGAGTCCCGCCAGCACCCAGCCGTCCGTGACGGCGTAGGCACCCCCGCTCATGGCCACCAGCGCGAAGCCGAAAACGGGGATCCCCCACACGGAGCGGCCGGCCCAATTCATCCCGGGTCGAAAGTAGCGACTCAGCGTCTCCGGCAGCGGGGCGCCGGTCCCGACGAGGCGGCGCAGACGGGTCGCCGTGGCCGCCGCCGTCGCCGTGGTCACGATCCCGGCCACCACGCAGCCGACGTGGAGGAGCAGCACGACGTCGAACGCCGCGCCGGATGGTTGCGGGTGCACGGGCGCCATCTTCCCCGAACGGCACCGTGCGGCGGAATCCGGGAGCCCCGCGGCGTCCGTAGAAACAGGTGACGGCAGGGTGAAGTGCTGCCGGCGCGGGCGGCAGAGCCTGTACCGTAGGGGTGAAGGGAAGAAGATGAGGATTGTCCTGAAGACGGCGGGTCCGGCACCACTGCGGGAGCACCGATGAACCAGTTGCGGCTCGATCCGCTCTCCGGGCGGTGGGTCGTCGTGAGCCCCGGGCGCTCCGGGCGCCCGTACTCGTTCGTCACGCGCACGCCCCAGCTCGATACGCTCGGGCGCCCCTGCCCGTTCTGCCCCGGCAACGAGGAGGACACGCCGCCCGCGCTCGAGACCTACGGGCCGACCGGCCACTGGCTGGTCCGGGTGGTGCCGAACCTCTACCCCGCCTTCGAGGGGGACGAGCCCTTCGTCGTGGCCAACCGGGGCCCCGTGTTCACCCAGGCCACGGCCGGGGGCATCCACGAGATCCTCATCTTCTCCCCCGAGCACGACGCCACCCTGGGCCAGCTCAGCCAGGAACAGGTGGAGCTCGTCATGGCGGCGCTGCGCGACCGGCTGGAGGAGCATGCCTCGCAGCCCAACCTCCGCTACACGCAGGCGATCGTCAACTCCGGCCGGGAGGCCGGGGCCTCGCTCGAGCACCCGCACGGGCAGCTGCTCGGCATGTCCTTCATCCCGCGCGAGCTCGCCGAGGAGCAGGCGCGCTTCGCGCGCTTCGTCGGTTCCTGCCTGCTGTGCACGACCATGGAGGCGGAAGAGGACTCGGGCGAGCGCGTCATCTACGCCAACGACCATGTCGTCGTGGTGTGCCCGTTCTGGAGCGCGGTGCCCTACGAAATGCTGGTCATCCCGCGCGAGCACAACCCGCACCTCCACAAGAGCCCGACCGAGGACCTCCTCGCGGTGGGCGAGGGCATCCGCCGCACCCTCGGGCAGCTGGCCGAGTCGATGGGCGACGTGGCCTACAACATCGTGTTCCACTCGGCGCCGTACCGGGTCGGCGAGCCGTACCACTGGCACGCCCACATCTGGCCCAAGGCGACGACGACCGCCGGCTTCGAGCTCGGCACGGGCGTGGCCATCAACGTGATCTCCCCGGAGGAGGCCGCCGAGACCCTCCGGGTCACGGCCATGGCCGTCTAGGCGGCGCGGCCGTCTGGACCTCTAGACCTTGCGCACGGACCGGGCCAGCTCCAGGAACGAGATCACTCGCCGCACCAGGTCGCGGTCGGGCCCGACCAGCCCGCCGATCCCGGCCGTGCCCAAGTAGCCGGCGACGAAGGCCCGCCGGTTGCGCGACTCCCAGGCCTGGCCGAGCACCTGCAGGCCCAGCCGGCCCGCGGGGTCACGCTCGTTGGCGGCCGTCACGCTCGCCTGGTGCATCGACCACAGCATGTCGGCCACGTCCGCCAGCGGCGTGCGGCGGCCCGGCGCGGTTTCGCCGAAGAGGACGCCGCCCGGCGCACAGTCGCTGACCACCCAGCCCTGATCGGTGCGGGCGGTGCGCCCGAGATGGAAGTCGCCGTGCGTCCGGATCACCGGCAGCCGCGTGTCGGACTCCCGGATCCACTTCACCAGCTCGGCGAAGCCTGGCGCGTTCAGCAGCGACGGATCCGCGGCGGCGATCTCCTCCTCCCTCCCGTCGACCCAGTCGGCCACCGGCTCGGGGTGGCGCAGAAAGGCTCGGTCGAGCGCCAGGTGCATGCGTGCCGTCATGGTGCCGAGCGCACGGGCCTCGGCCCCGAAGTCGCCGCCCGCCTCCTCCGGCTCGGCGCCCGACGCGTAGAGGTCGCGCAGGGAGGTGAGTGCCAGCGCCCACCCGCCGGAGCGGTCGGCCAGGGGCTCCTGCACCACGCCGAGGTCTCGGCCTTCCCACACCCAGCGCACGAGCGGCGCCCCCACGTGGTTGAAGCCGGCCTCGTCGAGCGCCACCAGGATGTCGACGTCGGGACGCGGGCGCTCGGCCAGCCACGGGAAGACGGTCAGTTCGCCGCGGTCGCCGCAGTCGATGACAGACGCGTCGTCGTCGTCGCGCTGGACCGCGATCGGGCCCGGACGCGGTTCGGTCCCGCGCAGCGACGCCAACAGCAGCGGCGCCAGCTGCGCGTCGCGCAGCGCGTCCGTGCAGATGGCGAGACCGTGGTCGTCGTCGAGCAGCCCGAGCGCGCTCTCCTCCCCGGCGCGCAGGAAGTGCGGCTCGTCACCGACGCTCCGCAGACCCACCACCATGTGCGCCTCGCGGGCACCGACCCGGACGACCACGTCGAGCAGCCCGGGCCGACCCGCGCGCACCGTCTCGGCGCGCAGAACCTCGACCTCGCCGCCCGGCCCACTGCCCCGCAGGTTGAGCCAGGCCTCGGCGAGGGTCCGCAGCGAGTCGTCCCGGTCTCCGGTCGTCATGGCTCTGTCGGTCTCTCCTCTGGCGCCAGATCGAACCACAAAAACCCGTAGGGCGGGAGGGTGATGGTGTAGGGCTCCTCGGAGATCGCCGGGAAGGGCACCCGCCCCAGCACCTCGTAGGGGGTCCAGCCAGCCCACTTGGCCAGGGCCAGCTCCGCCGGCTGGGCGAACCGACTCAGGTTGTGCACGCAGAGGACGGCCTGGTGTCGCCGCACCGCCTGGTCGGCCGCGCTCTCGTTGCCGGCCGGCACGGTCCGGGTGAGGACCGACGAACGCCCCCAGTCCAGCGGCCCCTCGGCCGTCGGGCCGACGGAGGGCCCGGCGCCGACTGTGCTGGACAGGACGTCGGCCACCTCGCCCGAGCGGACGTAGGCCAGCACGGAGGGGTTGGCGCAAGGGAGCACCTCCATCTCCCCGACCCCCATCACCGGCAGCGCGCGCCGCTCGGTGAGCAGCCGCCGCAGCCAGTGCAGGAACGAGCCCTGGTTGCGCAGCTGGGCCTCGACGTTGCGCGCGTTGAAGCCGTAGACGGGGTCCATGAGCGGGGGCAGGTAGAGCTGGGCGAAGTCCGCCTGGGAGAACCCGCCGTTGCGGTCGGGCGACCACTGCATGGGGGTCCGCACCGAGTCCCGGTCGCCCAGGTAGATGTTGTCGCCCATGAGGAGCTCGTCGCCGTAGTAGATGACCGGGCTCCCCGGGAGGGACAGGATGAGCGCGTAGAGCAGCTCGGCCGTGCGCCGGTCGTTGTCGATGAGGGGGGCCAGGCGGCGGCCGATGCCCATGTGGCGCTTCATCCGCGGGTCCTTGGCGTACTCCGCGATGAGGTAGTCGCGCTCCTCCTCGCTCACCTGCTCGAGCGTGAGCTCGTCGTGGTTCCGCAGGAAGATGGCCCACTGGCAGCCGTCGTTGATGGCCGGCGTCTGGGCCAGGATCTCGGTGATCGGGTAGCGCTGCTCCCGCCGGACGGCCATGAAGAGCCGGGGCATGAGCGGGAAGTGGAAGCACAGGTGGCACTCGTCGCTGTCGCCGAAATAGTCGGCCACGTCGCTGGGCCAGCCGTTGGCCTCGGCCAGCAGGATTCGCCCGGGGTAGTCCGTGTCGATCTGCTTGCGGACCCGCTTGATGAACGCATGCGTCTCCGGCAGGTGCTCGCCCGACGTGCCGTCGCGCTGGTACAGGTAGGGCACCGCGTCGAGCCGGAACCCGTCGAAGCCGAGGTCGAGCCAGAAGCGGACGAGGTCGATCATGGTGTCCGCGACCTCGGGGTTCTCGTAGTTGAGGTCCGGCTGGTGATGGTAGAAGCGATGCCAGTAGTACTGCTGGCGCGTGTCGTCCCACGTCCAGTTCGAGCGCTCCACGTCGGTGAAGACGACGCGGGCGTCGGGCCATTTCTGGTCGTCGTCGTTCCAGACGTACCAGTCGGCCTTGGCGTTGTCCCGCGACGACCGCGACTCCTTGAACCAGGGGTGCTCGTCGCTCGTGTGGTTCATCACGAGGTCGGCGATGACGCGGACGCCGCGGCGGTGCGCGTCCTCCAGGAACGCCACCAGGTCGCCGATGCTGCCGTAGTCGGGGTGGACGTTGAAGAAGTCGCTGATGTCGTACCCGCCGTCGCGCAGGGGCGAGGGGTAGAAGGGCAGCAGCCAGAGGCAGTCGACGCCCAGCCACTCGATGTAGTCGAGCTTGTCGCGCAGCCCCCGCAGGTCTCCGATGCCGTCGTTGTTGGCGTCCTGGTACCCGCGGATGAGCACCTCGTAGAACACGGCGTGCTGGAACCAGCGGACCGAGGGATCGAACGCGCCCTCGCCCGAGCTGACCGGCAGGGGGGGCGAGCTCATGGGCGTCCGCTCACCGGCCCACGAACGTGGCCTGGCCGGGCCCGTTCTCGGTGAAGGAGCGAATGCCCCGCGCCGCGTCCTCGGTCCGGGCGGCCGCCGTGAAGGCCTCCTGCTCCACCGCCAGCCCGTCCGCCAGCGAGCCCTCCAGGCCCCGGTCCACCGCGTCCTTGGCCAGCGCGTGGGCGACGAGCGGTCCGGACGCCAGCTCGGCCGCCCACGTCAACGCGGCCTCCAGCACGTAGTCGGGCGCCACCACACGGTTGACGAGGCCGATGGAGTGCGCGTCCTCGGCCCGCAGCTGCCTCCCCGTCATGATGAGCTCCTTGGCCCGGGAGGCGCCGATCAGGCGGGGCAGGCGTTGGGTGCCGCCCCCGCCGGGGACCACACCGAGGAGGACCTCGGGCAGGCCGAAACGGGCGTCCTCGGCGCACACCCGGAAGTCGCACGAGAGAGCCAGCTCCAGTCCGCCGCCCAGCGCGAAGCCGTTCACGGCGGCGATCGTCGCCCGCGGCACGGCCGCCAGGGCGCCGAGCGCGCGGCCGAACGCGGCCCCCACGGCGGCCGCGCTGCTCCCCTCGTCGAGCTCCACGATGTCCGCGCCCGCGGCGAAGATCCTGCGGCCGCCCCACACGACCACGGCGCCGGGCGGGTCTTCGCCGAGACCGACCGCGATGTCGTGCAGCTCGTCGAGGACCTGGCGCGACAGCGCATTCGCCGTCGGCCGGTCCAGCCGGACCAGGGCGACGCCATCGGGCCGGCGCTCGAGCGTGACGAACGGCTCAGCCATGGTCACTCCGATCCTTCCTGGAGCAAACGGTCGGCCGCTCCGTAGGGGTCGATCTCTCCCGCCGCCAGCGCCTTCACCGCGGTCGTGAACTCCTCGCCCGCCGCCAGCTCGTCCACGCGCACCGTCGCCCGGGCCAGCAGCACGCGCCGCAGCTCCTGCGCGACGCGGTCCTGGCGCCGAGACAAGAGCCGGCCCGAGTCCTGCAGGTGGGCGCGGTGCCGCGCCACCGCCTGCCACAGCTCCGCGACGCCCTCGCCGCTGCTCGCCGTCGTCTCGATGATCTCGGGCCGCCACGCCTCGGACGCGACAGGTCCAGCATCTGCTGCAGGTCCCGCCGCGCCTCGCGCACGCCGGGCCGGTCGGCCTTGTTGATGACGAACACGTCCGCGATCTCGAGCAGGCCCGCCTTGTTCGCCTGCATGGCGTCGCCCCACCCGGGCGTCACCACCACGATCGTGGTGTCCGCCGCCGACGCGATCTCGACCTCCATCTGTCCCACGCCCACGGTCTCGACGATCACGACCGGCAGCCCGGCCGCGCCCAGGAGCCGGATGGCGTCGGGCACCGCCAGCGAGAGCCCGCCCAGGTGGCCCCGCGTGGCCATGGAACGGATGAACACGGTGGGGTCGAGCGCGTGCTGCCCCATGCGGACCCGGTCGGCCAGGATGGCGCCGCCGCTGAAGGGCGACGAGGGGTCGACGGCCAGCACCCCGACCTGCGCCACGGCTTCGCCTTCGCCGACCACGCCGTCACCGCGGGGGACCTCGCCCGCGGGCCACCCTGCCCGCACCTCCACGATCAGCTTGTCCGTCAGCGTCGACTTGCCCGCCCCCGGCGCCCCCGTCATCCCGACCGTGTAGGGCACCGCGGCCCTGTACGCCAGGTGCGCCACCGCCAGGCCCGTCTCCCCGCCCCGCTCAATCCGGGAGAGCAATTTCGCCAGCGCCACCCGGTCGTCGTCGCGCGCCCGCGCCAGCAGCGTGTCCGGGTCGGTGGGTAACCTCCTGCCGTCGCCCCCGCGCTCCCCGCGGCACGCGTCCTGGCTCACTGGTACGTCACCTGGGCGCCGAGGGTGCGCAGCGAGCCCACGAGGTCCTCGTAGCCGCGCCCGATGTGGTGGGCGTGGCTCACCTCCGTCCGGCCCTCGGCCACCAGCCCCGCCAGCACCAGCGCCACGCCGGCGCGGATGTCGGGCGACCGCACCAGCGCGCCCGAGAGCCGCGGCACGCCGCGCACGACGGCGTGGTGCCCTTCGGTCCGGATGTCGGCGCCCATCCGGCGCAGCTCGGCCACGTAGCGGAACCGCCCCGAGAAGAGGTTCTCGGTCAGGATGCCGACGCCGTCCGCCACGGTGAGCATGGCGACGAGGAACGGGCTGTAGTCGGTGGCGACGCCCGGGTACGGGAGCGTGGCGATGTCGGCCGATTGGAGGCGGCCGTCCCCCGCCGCGCGGAGTCCGCCCGGGCCCATCTCGGTGGCCACCCCCATCTGCCCGACCTTGTGCAGCAGCATCTCCATGTGCTCGGGCCGGGCGTCGGCGATGGTCACCTCGCCCCCGGCCAGGCCGACCGCGGCCAGGAAGGTGGCCGCCACGACGCGGTCCGGCACCACGGTGTGGCGCACCGGGCGCAGCTCGTCCACGCCTTCGATCTCAATACGCGACGTCCCCGCCCCGCGCACCACCGCCCCCATGTCGGTGAGCATGGCGGCCAGGTCGATCACCTCGGGCTCCTTGGCCGCGTTCTCTATGACGGTCGTGCCCTTGGCCAGCACGGCGCCCATCAGGAGGTTGTCGGTCGCCGTGTGGCTGGGGTACTCCAGCACGACCCGCGTCCCCACCAGCCGCCCCTCGGGCACCGAACCGCGCACCTCGCCGTGGGAGGACTCGAAGCGCGCCCCCATCGCGCTGAGCCCGTTGACGTGGAAGTCGATGGGGCGGTCCCCGAAGTCGTCGCCGCCCGGCAGCGGCATCCGCACCGTGCCGCAACGCGCCAGCAACAGGCCCAGCACGACGACCGACGCGCGCATGCGCTCGACGAGCTCGTAGGGCGCGACGGCGACGAGCGCGTCGGCGGGCGGGGTGGTGACCACGAGGTCACCGTCGTCCAACCGCTCGACCTCCGCGCCCACGGCCCGCAGCACTTCGGCCATGGTGTCGACGTCGGCGATGCGCGGCACGTTGGACAGCACGGTGCGGCCCTCGGCGAGGAGGCAGGCCACCATGAGCTTCAGCGCCGAATTCTTCGCGCCGCCCGTGCGCACGGTGCCGGACAGGGGGCCGTTGGGCTCCACGACGATGCGATCCATCCGTTCAAGTATCGCCGCTGGCACCGGCTCCGCCGGGGAAGGCCCGATCCGCCAGCCACTAGGGTCAGTACCCGTGGTGGCCTCCCGACAAGCCCCCGATCGCAACCTCGCGATGGACCTGGTGCGCACGACGGAGGCTGCGGCCATGGCCGCCAGCCGCTGGATGGGCCGCGGCGACAAGATCGGCGCCGACCACGCCGCCGTCGAGGCCATGCGTACCGTGCTCTCGTCGGTCCCCATGGACGGCATCGTGGTCATCGGCGAGGGCGAGAAGGACCACGCCCCCATGCTCTTCAACGGCGAGAAGATCGGCGACGGCACCCCGCCGCTCACCGACATCGCCGTGGACCCGATCGACGGCACGACGCTCACCGCCCAGGGCCGCGGCGGGGCGCTCGCCGTGATCGCGGTGGCCGAGCGGGGGGCCATGTTCGACCCGGGTCCGTGCGTCTACATGGAGAAGCTGGCCGTCGGGCCGCGGGCCCGCGGCGCCTGCGACATCCGCCTCACCCCGACCGAGAACCTCCGGGCGCTGTCCGAGAAGCTCGGACGCCCGGTGCGCGACCTCACCGCGGTGATCCTGGACCGGCCCCGCCACGACGACCTCATCCGCGAGGTGCGGGCCACCGGCGCGCGCATCCGGCTCATCCTCGACGGCGACGTGGCCGGGGCCATCGCCACCGGCTGGCCCGGCGCGGGCACCGACATCCTCTTCGGCGTCGGCGGCACACCCGAGGGCGTCCTGGCGGCGGCCGCCCTCAAGTGCATGGGCGGCGAGATCCAGGGCAAGCTCTACCCCCGCGACGAGGACGAACGCGCCGCTGCACTCGACGCGGGCTACAAGCTGGACGACGTCCTCACCACCGACGACCTCGTGCAGGGCAACAACTGCTTCTTCGCCGCCACCGGCATCACCGACGGCGAGTTGCTCAAGGGCGTCCAGTACCACGAGTTCGGCGCGACCACGCAGTCGCTCGTCATGCGCTCGAAGTCGGGCACGCTGCGCCAGATCGACGCCAGTCACGCCCTGAAGAAACTTGCGGAGTTCAGCTCCATCGCCTTCGGATGACGCATTCGGTGGCGGCCTGACGGCCGGCCGCCGCGTCGGCTCCGGCTCAGCTTCCGCCGGCGGCCACCGCGAGCCGCAACTCGGCCCGCGCCAGCGCCCCTTCGGCCTCCGCCAGCGCGACGTCGCCCTCGTCCGCGGCTTCGCCCTCGGCCGCGGCCGTGGGTGCAGGGCCTCGCCCGGACCGCAGTTCGTTGACCCGTTGCGTCGCGGCGTCGCGGGCCGTCTCGGCCCGGGACACGTCGATCTCCTCGGCCAGCTCCGCGATCCCGGCCAGCACCGTGACGCGGGTCGACAGCCCGGGCAGCGGCCCGTCGCCCTCGGCCAGCCCCTCGGCGGCACCCGGGCTCGTGTCGACCTGGATGAACCCTCCGTGCACCGCCAGCCGCAGGAGCGGGCCGTCGGGTTGCTCCACCTTGAGCTCGCAGGGGACCACGTCGCCGATGAGCGGCGTGTGCCCGTCGAGCACCGTGAGGGCGCCGTCGGAGGTGGCGAGGACGACCGAGCTGGCCCCGCCGGCGACGAGCGACTGCTCGGGCGTGACGACTTCGACGCCGAAGACGCCGTCGGCCACTAGCCGGCCTCCTCCTGCAGCCGCTTGGCCTTCTCGAGCACCGACTCGACCCCGCCCACGTTGAGGAAGGCCTGCTCGGGCACGTCGTCGAGGTCCCCGTTGGCCAGCGCCTCGAACGACTCCACCGTCTCGTCGATGGGCACGAAGATGCCGGGCACGCCGGTGAACACCTCGGCCACGAAGAACGGCTGGGACAAGAAGCGCTGCACCTTGCGGGCCCGGTTGACGGTGACGCGGTCTTCTTCCGAGAGCTCGTCCATGCCGAGGATGGCGATGATGTCCTGGAGCTCCTTGTAGCGCTGCAGGATCTCCTGGACGCGCCGGGCCACGGCGTAGTGCCGGTCCCCGACGATCTCGGGGGCGAGGATGTTCGAGGTCGACGCCAGCGGGTCCACCGCGGGGTAGATGCCGAGCGCCGCGATCTGACGGGAGAGCTCCGTCGTCGCGTCCAGGTGGGTGAACGTGGTGAACGGCGCGGGGTCGGTGTAGTCGTCGGCCGGCACGTACACCGCCTGCAGCGAGGTGATCGACTTGCCCTTGGTCGAGGTGATGCGCTCCTGCAGCTCGCCCATCTCGTCGGCCAGGGTCGGCTGGTAGCCCACGGCCGAGGGCATCCGGCCCAGCAGCGTCGACACCTCGGAGCCCGCCTGCACGAAGCGGAAGATGTTGTCGATGAAGAGCAGCACGTCCTGGTTCTGAACGTCGCGGAAGTACTCGGCCATGGTCAGCGCGGCGAGGCCGACGCGCAGGCGGACGCCGGGGGGCTCGTCCATCTGGCCGTAGACGAGGGCGGCCTTGTCGATGACGCCCGACTCCTGCATCTCCAGCCACATGTCGGTGCCCTCGCGCGTGCGCTCCCCCACGCCGGCGAACACCGAGACGCCGCCGTGCTGCTGGGCGACCCGGTGGATCATCTCCTGGATGATGACGGTCTTGCCCACGCCGGCCCCGCCGAAGAGGCCGATCTTGCCGCCCTGCACGTAAGGCTCCAGGAGGTCGATGACCTTGATCCCGGTCTCGAACATGAGCGACCTGGGTTCCAGCTGGTCGAAAGCTGGCGCGTTGCGGTGGATCTCCCAGTAGTCCTCGATGCCTTCTACCGAGTCGGTGTCAAGGGGCTGGCCGAGCACGTTGAAGACGTGGCCGAGCACGGCGTTGCCCACGGGGACGGTGATCCCCCGGCCCAGGTTGCGCACCGCCGCGCCGCGTACCAGGCCGTCCGTCTGCTGCATGCAGATGCAGCGCACCCGCCCTTCGCCGATCTGCTGGGCCACCTCGGCCGTCAGCTGGTGGGCCGACCCGTCGAGCTCAATGGTGACCTCAACGGCGTGGTTGATCTCGGGCAGCGCGTGCGGCGGGAACTCGACGTCGATCACCGGCCCGGCGATGGCGACCACCCGGCCGTCCTCCAGCGAGCCGGCCGGCACGGTGTCCTGCATGGTCGACGTGGTCATTGGGTCAAGCTCCCTTCGCTTGGCGGAGCGCCTCGGCCCCGCCGACGATCTCCATGATCTCGGTGGTGATGGCGTCCTGGCGGGCGCGGTTCATGACACGGGTCAGGGTGCGGACGAGTTCGTCCGCGTTGTCGGTCGCGGCGGCCATGGCCCTCTGTTGGGCGGTGAAGAAGGCCGCCGCACCCTCCAGCAGCGCGGCGAAGATCTCCGCCTCCAGGGCCCGGGGCGCCAACTCGATCAGCAGCTTCTCGGGCTCGGGCTCGAATTCGGTGTAGCCCTCGAGGTGCTCCTCCTCGGGCGGCGACGCCTCCTCGTCGACCTCGGGGAGCGGCAGCGGCAGCAGCTGCGTGCGCTCCACCCGCTGGACGCCCGCCGACAGGAAGCGGGTCGAGACCATCTCAATGAGGTCGATCTCGCCCGTCACGAACGGCGCGGCCACGACGGCGGCGACGTGTCGCGCGTCGGAGAAGTCGGGCTTGTCCACGAAGCCGGAGAACGA
The DNA here is from genome assembly GCA_963808355.1 of uncultured Acidimicrobiaceae bacterium. Lineage (GTDB taxonomy): Bacteria > Actinomycetota > Acidimicrobiia > Acidimicrobiales > RAAP-2 > Bog-473. The sequence continues at coordinate 18,715 of CAWEFL010000001.1, read as the reverse complement.
GTCGGCCGACTCGATGCCGCGGTAGCGGAAGTAGGCCGGCGCCTTACGGCCGACCGACCAGACCGTCACCTCCGCCCCGTGGGCCCGGTGCTCGGCCACCCGCCGCTCTGTGGCGCGCAGCACGCCCGAGTTGTACGAGCCGGCCAGCCCGCGGTCGCCCACGATGGCCAGGAGGCCGACGTGCTGCGGCGACTCCGGCGTGCCTAGCAGTTTCTCCGCTGCCGTGGGGTCCGCCGCCGCGGTCAGGCGCAGAATGCGCTCCATCCCCTCTCGGAACGGGCGGTTGGCGGCAATGCGGCCCTGAGCGCGCACGATCCGCGAGGCAGCGATGAGCTCCATCGCCTTGGTGATCTTCCTCGTGGACTGCACGCTGCGGATGCGGCGCCGCAGGATGCGCTCTTGGCCTCCGGCCATGGGTCAGTCGACGCTCCCCGTATCGAAGCTTTCGACGAAGGCGGTGAGGCCCTTGTCGATCTCGTCCCCCTCCGGCAGCGCGCCGGTCGTGCGGATGGTCTCGAGCACGGAGGGGTTGTTGCCCTTGAAGTACTCGACCAGCTCGGTCTCGAACCGGCGCACCTCGCTCACGGGGACCGAGTCGGTGAAGCCCTTCGTGCCGGCGTAGATGGCCAGCACCTGCTCCTCCACCGCCACGGGCTCGTTCTGCGGCTGCTTCAGCAGCTCGGTCAGGCGGTAGCCGCGGTCGAGCTGCGCCTGGGACACCTTGTCCAGCTCGGAGCCGAAGGTGGCGAACGCCTCGAGCTCGCGGAACTGCGCCAGGTCCAGCTTGAGCGTCCCCGAGGTCTGCTTCATGGCCTTGACCTGGGCCGCGCTGCCGACCCGGCTCACCGAGTTGCCGACGTTGATGGCGGGGCGGATGCCCGAGTTGAACAGGTCGGTCTCGAGGAACACCTGCCCGTCGGTGATGGAGATCACGTTGGTCGGAATGTAGGCCGAGATGTCGCCTGCCTTCGTCTCGATGATCGGCAGCGCAGTGAGCGACCCGCCGCCCCGCTCGTCGTTGAGCTTGGCGGCGCGCTCGAGCAGGCGCGAGTGGAGGTAGAAGACGTCGCCCGGGTAGGCCTCGCGTCCGGGCGGCCGGCGCAGCAGCAACGACACGGCCCGGTACGCCTCCGCCTGCTTGGACAGGTCGTCGTAGACGATGAGCGCGGCCTCGCCGTGCTCCATCCAGTGCTGGCCCATGGCGCACCCGGCGTAGGGGGCGAGATATTTGTAGGGCGCCGGGTCCCCGGCCGAGGCCACCACCACGACGGTGTACTCGAGGGCCTGGTGCTCCTCCAGCGTCGCCACCGTCTGGGCCACCGACGAGTTCTTCTGCCCGATGGCGACGTAGATGCACTTCACGCCCTGCCCGGCCTGGTTGATGATGGTGTCGACGGCGACGGTCGTCTTGCCCGTCTTGCGGTCGCCGATGATCAGCTCGCGCTGGCCCCGCCCGATCGGCGTCATGGAGTCGATGGCCTTGATGCCGGTCTGCAACGGCTCGCTCACCGGCTGGCGCCCCACGATGCCCGGCGCCTGCACCTCCATGCGGCGCGTCTCGGTGGCGTTGACCGGGCCCTTGCCGTCGAGGGGCTCGCCCAGCGCGTTGACCACCCGTCCCAGCAGCGCGTCGCCCACCGGCACCGTCTGGATGCGTCCGGTGGCCTTGACCGTCTGCTCCTCCTCCAGGCTGTCGACGTCGCCCAGGACCACGGTGCCGATCGTGTCCTCGTCCAGGTTCAGGGCCAGGCCGAGCGTGCCGTCCTCGAACTCGAGCAGCTCGTTGACCGCGGCGCCGGGGAGGCCGCTCACCCGGGCGATGCCGTCGCCGACCTCGACGATGCGCCCGATCTGCTCGGTCCCCACGGCCGGCGTGTACTCCTCGACGTGGCGCTCCAGCGCCTGGGTGATCTCGCTGGCGTCGATCGTCAGCTCTGCCATCACTGTGCTCCCTCTGTGTCTGTGTCTGTCGTCGGGTTCTGACGCCCGGCCCGGCCGAAACCGGTGGTCTTCCACTCGGCCGGTACGAGGTGCTCGCGCAGGTTGTCGATGCGGCCGCGGGCGGTGGCGTCCACCTGCAGGTCACCGATGCGGATGCGCGCGCCGCTGAGCAGGGACTCGTCGATCTCCACCTGGAGCTCCACCGGTCCCCCCGCCAGGGAGCCGAGCGCGTCGGTCAGCGATGCCCGCTGGACGTCGTCGATGGGCCGGGCCGCCCGCACCTGGGCGATCCTCCAGCCGCGGGCGAGCGCCGTCTGCTCCACGAGAAAGTCGAGGGTTCCCACGAAGTCGCGGGCGCGGCCGCCGGCCACGGCGTAGCGCACCAACGACAGGGTGGTGGCGGGGACCTTTTCGTCGAGCAGCTGCGACACCAGGCCCTGACGGGCCGGGACGGCCAGGTCGCGGTCGGTGAGCGCGGCGCGCAGCTCGGGCGTGGCACCGACGATGCGGGCGAAGCGGAACAGGTCGTCCTCGAGCGACTCGAGCTCGGGCGTCTCCATGTCCTCGTAGAGGGCGGTGGCGAACCCGGCCACCCGCTGGCGCGCCTGGGTCAGGCTCAGCGACGGCTCCTCGCTGTCGGCCCGCTCGGCGGCGTGCCGGACCCGCAGGCTGAGCCACGACAGGGCCGAGGTGACGTCCTGGGCCGGGACGGCCATGCACCCGAACGCGGCCAGGCGGCGGGCCGCGTCGCCCACCTTGCCGTCCAGCAGGTCCAGCATCACGGCGCGGCGGGCGGACCCTGCGACCGCCGTGTCGCTCAGCGCGGCCCGCAGCATCCCGTTCCTCAGCACCAGTTGCTCAACGGACTCGAGCTCGTCCGCCAGCGCACCCACGCCGTCGGCGCCCACCGACTCCAGCACGGCGGCGGCGTACCCCTGGAGGGTGGGGTTCACTGGCGCGCCCCCGTGGTGGCGGCCGTGCCGCCCCCCGTGTCGGCGCGCAGCGCGGTCACGGCCTCGTCGATCAGGTCGCGGTGCGCCTCCACGGCCACCTCGCGGCCGATGACCCGTTCTACGACGTCCATGACGATCTCGCCCATGCGCGCCGCCGACTCCTCGACGGCGCGCTGGCGCGCCAGCTCAATCTCCATCTCGGCGGTGGCCACGATGCGCTCGTACTCGCTCTGGCCCCGGCTCTGCGCGTCCGTCCTGACCTGCTCGGCCGTGCGGTTGGCCTGAGCGACGATCTCGCGGGCCTGGTGCCGCGCCTCCTCCAGCACGCCACGCCGCTCGTCGTCCGCGGCCTCGGCGTCGGCGCGGGCCTGGTCGGCCGCCTCGAGCGACGCCCTGATCTTCTCCTGCCGCTCCTCCATTGCCTTGTTGATCGGCGGGAGGACGTACTTGTAGATGAGAAGGATCAGGACGATGGAGACGGCCAGCTCAATGAAGAACGTGCCGTTGGGCAAAAGGAAGATGCCTGCTGTGGTCATGATGCTCCCCGGTCCGGGTCGTGGGGTCCGCTAGGCCGTGATGCTCTTGGCGGCGAACACGTAGACGAAGACGACCATGAACAGAAGGTTGATGAAGTACATGGCCTCCACCAGACCCACCGTCAGGAAGAAGTACTGACGGGCCTTGGCCTCGATCTCCGGCTGCCGGGCGATGGCCGCGATGGTCTGCGAACCGGCCAGGCCGTCACCGACCGCCGCACCGATGGCGCCCCCGCCCAGCGCGAGCCCGCCACCGACGAGGGCACCGGCGATCCGTATCGCACCTTCAGTTGTTCCTGCCATGTCTCTTTTCTCCTTTGTCGAGACCTTTACGAGATGTCCAACGCTTCGGTCAGTGGGATCTCGGCCATCCCCATGCCCAGATAGATGATGGTGAGCAGGCCGAAGATGTACGCCTGGATGGCTCCGATGAAGAGCTCGTCGAAGGGCTTCCAGATGGCCAGGCCGATCCAGGACAGGTAGGGCGGGATCAGCGTGACGATGACGGTGATCATCAGCGACGCCCGAGAAGATGTTCCCGAAGAGCCGGAACGTCAGCGTGATGGGCTTCGTGATCTCCTCAATGACGTTGATCGGCGTCAGCGCCCGGTAGGCCCCCTTGTAGTGCCTGAAGTAGCCGCGGCCGCCGAGCTTCTTGACCGAGTTGTAATGCACCAAGAAGATCACGATGAGGGCCAGGGCCAGCGGCAGGTTCACGTCCCCGGTCGGCGCCCCCAGGAAGCCGGGTTCGCCGCTCGGGATGAAGGCGAGCCAATTGCAGATGAGGATGAAGAAGAAGATGGTCACGCCCAGCCCGACGAAGGGGAGGCCTTCGGGGCCGATGGCCGATAACGACAGGTCGGAGACCTGCTCCACCAGGGTCTCCCAGAACAGCTGCAGCTTGCCGGGTACGCCCGATGTGACCTTGCGCCTCATCAGCAGCCCGAGACCGAACACGATGGCGGCCGCGATCAGGGTGGTCCACACCACGTCGAGGTAGATGGTCAGGCCGAACACGCGCACGACGCCGTGGTGGTCGCCGATCGTGATGTTGCCGCTGGCCAGCACGAAGCTCTTGCTCACTGAATCCCCTGCGAGACGACGACGCGGCCGACGTTGACGACGAACAGGATCTGGAAGATCACGAGGCCGGCCACCGCTCCGATGCCGAGCGGGCCGTTGAGGAGCAGCAGGCCGATCGCGATGACGGTGATGATGCCGAGACGCGTCACGCTCTTGGTGCCCATCGCCCGCCGGAGCACCTTGTTGCCGGTCTTGCCACTGGTCTGGACCTTCGCGATCCCGGCGTCGAGGAAGCGAAGGTTCACGATCGCCAACCCGAGCCCGATGACCAGGCCGAGCGCGAACCAGGGTGCCGACAGCAGCAGGGCGACGATGGCGGCGGCCACGCCCACGACGATGGCCGAGACCACCGTGCGACGCAGCACCTTGGCGAGCGCGCCGCCCTCGAGGTCGGACAGCCCGGACAGCATGCTCATGCGCGGCTCCCCTACAGGTACGTCCGGATCTGCTTGATCACGCTCAAGGCCGCTGCGGCCAGGCCGAGGGCCAGCCCCACCAGCAGGAAGGCCGGGGCGGTGTGCACGGCGTCGTCCACGAGGATGCCCAGGACCAGGCCGACCCCCACGCAGACGGCGGCCGACAGCCCCATGCCCAAGAAGGCCACGGCGCTGGCAGCGGCTTGGGCTCTTCCGAGGGGGGCCGGTCGGGGTCCGTCACTCCGATGGGCGCGCACGACGACGCTCACTTGGCCACGCAGACGACTTCTCCCCCGTTATGCGGTGCGAGGCGCGCCGCAGTCCATCGCCCGGAAGGCCGCAGGTGCGGCGTCGTCGGACGAGGCGAGGTGGACGGAGTACACAGGGCTCATCTTCGCATCTGGGTCCTGATGGCGTCCAAACGGTCACGACGGGAACCGAACCACCTCGCTGATCCGCTCCCCTCCGCGGGCGCCCGGAATTCCCTGGTCAAGGCCCTCGTCCTCGTCCTCACCGTTCCCCCTTCGCAGGCCCGGGTGGAAGAACGTGTAGAGGCCCACGCCGAGGGCTGCGGCGCCGAGGGGGATGAACGCGTTGACCTGGTGCACGAAGAGCGGGAAGAGGAGGAAGCCCGACAGGATGGCGGTCCAGGCCCACAGGATCATGACGCTGCGCCGGGGGCCGTGGCCCAACCGGAGCAAGCGGTGGTGGATGTGCTCCTTGTCGGGGGTGTCGAACCCCCGGCCCCGGGCCGTGCGGCGGATGAAGGCGAACGCCATGTCGACCAGCGGCACGCCGAGGATGAACAGCGGGATGAACAGGGGCGCGAAGAAGAAGTAGGTGACGCCGCTGGTCGGGACCGCGGTCGGGACCCGGCCGCCGATGACCATGGTCGAAGCCGCCATCAGGAGGCCCAAGAAATGCGCGCCGGCGTCGCCCATGAAGATGCGTGCGGGGTTGAAGTTGAAGGGCAGGAAGCCGAGGCAGATGCCGCACGCGATCACGGCCACCAACGGCCCGATGTTGTCGCTCGGGAGCAGACCCAGGTCCACCAGGCGGAGACCGTAGAGGGCCAACGCGCCCGCCGCCGATGGCGACGACGCCCGCCGCCAGGCCGTCGAGCCCGTCGATGAGGTTGACGGCGTTGGTCAGGGCGATCACCCACACGGCCGTGATGAGCGGGATGATGCCGGGCGTCAGCACGAAGAATCCGGCGAGCGGGATCTTGAGCTCGTACATCGTCACGCCGGAGAAGTACAGGATGCTGGCGGCGAGGACCTGCCCTGCCATCTTCGCCGGCGCCGACATGTCCCGGACGTCGTCGATCAGGCCGACGGCGAACATCGCCCCGCCGGCGAGGACGACACCCATCATCTCGGGCGAGCCCTCGAACAGCTGCCGCAGCGGCGGCATGGCCGCCGCGGCCAGCACCGCGACGAGGAACCCGACGAACATCGCCGCGCCGCCGCCGTAAGGGATCGGCCGGTCGTGCACCGAGCGCGTGCCCGGATCAGCGACGTAGTCGACGCGCAGGGAGATGCGCTTGGCCGGGACCGTGAGCGCGGCCGTCGACCCGCCGGCGATCACCAGGACCAGGCCGTACCAGCCGATGTCGGGCACGGGCTATCCACGAGATCGGGGTAGGGCGGGAACCCTCGCACAGCGAGGCGACGTCGCCCCGCACCGCGGCGATCTCGCTTTCGTCCTCCGCGCCCGCAGGGTCCGCGCGATGAGCGCGGCGATCATCCGCATCTCGTCGGGCCCCATGCCCGCCGTGGTCTCGGCCGCCGTCCCCATGCGCAGGCCCGAGGTGACGAACGGGGACCTCGGGTCGTCGGGGATGGTGTTGCGGTTGAGCGTGATGCCGGCCCGGTCGAGCACTTCCTGCGCCACCTTGCCGGTGAGCTCCTCGTCGAAGGCCTGCAGGTCCACGAGCAGCATGTGGTTGTCCGTGCCGCCGGCCACGAGCCGGAACCCCTGCCCGCCAGCGCGTCGGCCAGGGCGGCCGCGTTGGCCACCACCTGCGCGGCGTAGTCGCGGAACTCCGGCCGGGCCGCCTCGGCGAACGCCACCGCCTTGGCGGCGATGACGTGCTCCAGCGGGCCGCCCTGCAGCCCGGGAACACCGCGCTGTCGATCTTCTTGGCCAGCTCCTCCCCGCACAGGATCGCTCCGCCCCGCGGCCCGCGCAGCGTCTTGTGCGTCGTGAACGTGACGACGTCCGCCACGCCGACCGGGCTCGGGTGCGCCCCGGCGGCGATCAGGCCGGCCGGGTGGGCGGCGTCGAACATGAACAGCGCGCCGACCGAGTCGGCGATCTCGCGGAACGGCTGCGGGTCGATCATCGCGAGTAGGCCGGTCGAGCCGGCGACGATGAGCGCCGGTTGCTCGGTCTTGGCCAGGTGCGCCACCTGGTCGAAGTCGATGACCTCGCCCGGGTTCGCCTCGTCGTCGGACTGCGGCGTCACTCCGTAGGAGACGAACCGCCAGATCTTCGAGGTGATGGAGGCGGGGGACCCGTGGGTCAGGTGGCCACCGTGGTCGAGCCTCATGGCCAGGATGGTCGCCCCGTGGTCGATCAGCGCCTGGTACACCGCGAGGTTGGCGTTCGCCCCGGCATGCGGCTGCACGTTGGCGTGGTCCGCGCCGAAGAGCGACGACGGCCCGCTGCCGGGCGAGGTCTTCGACCTCGTCGATGATCTGGTTCCCGCCGTAGTACCGCCGGCCCGGGTAACCCTCGGCGTACTTGTTGGTGAGCACCGAGCCCGTGGCGGCGAGCACCGCCGGCGAGGTGAAGTTCTCCGACGCGATCAGCTGCAGCGTGGTCTGCTGGCGGCCGAGCTCCTCCCCGAAGAGCGTCGCCACCTCGGGGTCGGCGGCGAGGGCGGTCTCGTAGCTGCTCATGAAGTCCCTTCGGCTGGCGTCCGAGGCGTGGCGCCCGGGCCTCCCGGGTCGCCCGGCGTGGTCGCGCCGGCGGCACGCTGCGCCAAGTCTACCGACGCAACGGGGGGCCCCGGCGAGCCGGTACGCTCGCCGGGCCATGGCCCTCGACCCGCGCACCCCCGTCGTGGTCGGGGTCGGGCAGGTCACCGTGTGGCCCGATCCCGGCATAGAACCGGCCGCGCGTCCCGAGCCGCTGGGGTTCATGGCGACGGCGCTCTGGCGGCCGCCGAAGACTGCGACGGCGCCCCGCCGGCGGGTACGCCCCGGCCGGACACAGCGTTGGTCCGTCGGGCCGACAGCATCCGTGTCGTGGCGCCGCTGGGCTGGCGACGGCCAACCCGGCCTTGCTCGTGGCGGGCCGCCTCGGCTTCGCCGCGGGCGTAGAGCCTCCCGCAGCTCGCTCTCGGCCATCGGCGGGAACTCCCCACAAGCGATCATGCACGACGCGTGCCTCTCCATCAGCCGGGGCGACCTCGACGTCGTGCTGGTGACCGGAGCGGAGGCCATGTACACCCGTACCCTGGCCCGCCGCGCCCCCGGCCGGCCTGGCTGGATTGGACCACCCAAGAAGCCGACAGCACCCCCTCGCCCGTCCTCTTCGGGGTGGACAAGGCCGGGCGCGAGCGAGCTCGAGGTCAGCGGGGGCGTGCTCCTGCCGGTGCACGCCTATCCGCTCTTCGAGAACGCGCTGCGCGCGCGCCAACGGATGGACGATGGAGGAGCACATGGCGCGATCGGCGCCCTCTGGGCGCGGTTCAGCGAGGTCTCCTCGGCCAATCCGTACGCGTGGCCGCACCTCGTACGCCCGCCCAGATCGTCACCCCGGCACCCGACAACCGGATGATCTCCTTCCCCTACCCGAAGTTGTGCACGGCCAACATGCAGGTCGACCAGGGCGCGGGCATCGTCTGCTCGGCGGGCGCAGCCCGGGCGGCGGGTGTGCCCGAGGAGCGCTGGGTCTTCCCCCTGGCGGGCGCAGACGGCAACGACCACTGGTACATCTCGGAGCGCCCGGAGCTGCACCGCTCCCCGCCATTCGTCTCGCCGGCGACGCGGCGCTCGAAGCCCAGGTCGAGCGCTGCGGTGAGCAGGTCCGGCGCGGGGACGACCCGGTTCACCAGCCCGATGCGCGCTGCCTCGTCGGCGTCGATCAGGCGCCCGGTCAGCAGGATCTCGTAGGCGTGTCCCAGCCCCACGATACGCGGCAGCATCCAGGAACTGCCGCAGTCGCCGCCGGTCAGCCCGATCTTGATGAAGGCCGCGTTGAACCGCGCGGCCGGCGAGGCGAGCCGGATGTCGGCGGCCAGCGCCAGCGAGAAGCCGGCCCCGGCGGCCGGCCCGTTCACAGCGGCGATGACTGGCTTGGGCAGCCGCCGGAACGAGGTGATGGCCCGGGACCAGCCCTCCTGGTCGTGGAGAAACCTCGCCGCTGTCATGTCCGGCAGCGTGGCGGCGTCATCGAGATCGAGTCCGGCGCAGAAGCCGCGGCCCGCACCGCTCAACACGAGCACACGCGCGCCGTCGTCAGCACCGATGGCAGCCGCCAGCTGCTCGAGCTCGCCGAACATCGAGAAGGTCAGCGCATTGAGCCGGTCCGGCCGGTTCAGCGTAGCCACCACAATCCCCGCCCGGGGCCGGTCAACCACAAGCGTTCCGCTAGTCATGGACATCTCCTACCGTGTCAGCACCTGCAGGATCGTCGGAAGAATATTGCGGGCAACGCGCCCCTCGCAGGTCGGAATACCTTAATTTCTTGACATTGACCACAGTAAGGCTTAGAAGTGGGCGGTGCGGAGCTCCGCTATGTCCATCTAGGCCGGCACGGCGCTTACGGCGCAGCGGTCTCATGCCCCTTGCTTACGTCCGCCGGGTCGGGCAGGTGGCGGTCGGTCCGATGCCGGCCCACACCTGGCGGCCCGTGTACTGCGGGTTCCGCACGATCATGGTGACGTGCCCAGCGTCCATCCCGCGCCACCCGTGCGGCGCGGGTTCCGAAGTTCGACGCCTGCGCCAGCCGCGCCAGCTCTGGCTGGGATGGCGTGCGGCCGTATTGCTGCTCGAACCGCGCCGCGCGGGCACGCAGGTCGGCGATAACGACCTCGCGGACTAGGCCCGACCAGTACCGGTCACCGTCCCGGTCACCGGCCTGGCGGCCCAGCCGGGCGTTCTCCCCAGCGAGCCGTGGAAGATCGAGAACGACTTCGACAGCGAAAGCGTCAGGTCGAAGAACAGCGGGCTCTGCCGGGCCCGGCGGGTGGCTTCGAGGTGCAGCTCGCGGCGGCGTTCGGCCGTGGTGTGGGCTCGCCGGCCAGCAACTGGGCATACAGGTCCGCGGCCTTGCGGGCGCCGCCCGGTGCGCGGCCCAGCTGAGTGCCGTCGGGAGCCTTGCGCTCGCCGAACAGAGGGTCACACCGCGCGGTCGACAATCTGACCCGGACGCAGACCCAGGGCCCCGGCCCCGGCCCCACCACCGGTAACCCCCGCCCGCCGTAGCGGCGGAACTGCCCATGGTCAGCGGATGGTGCATGGGTGTGGGCTCGGGGCGCGCGGACTGATCACCCTTCAAGGGTGATCAGAACGGCCGATCAAGATCAGAAACGTGCTCATTCGAAAAATTTGTGGAGCTAAGGGGATTCGAACCGACCTTCTGCATGCCATGTAGAACCGGTGCGTCGCAGGACGTCGCCCAGAGTCGCCCTGTGCGCCGCCGACCTGCAAGGATGTGACTCGTGTGTCGGACGGCGTCGCAGGGAGTCTGACCATGTTGGCTCCCAGTTTGGCTCCCAGTTTGGCTCCCAGTTTGGCTCCCAGAAAATTCGTTAGCTCCGCTAATGTTCGGCGTTCGAACGGAGCAACGACAACGGTCATTCCGGCGGCCATCCAGCGCGTAGGCTCAGTCCTCGATGCTGCCGAGCCACCACACCACAGGCTGCCCGCCCAGACCCGCTGGCGGATCCGCCGCCAGCGCGATGAGGGCCTTGCGGAGCTTGTTCAGGCCTGGCCTGGTTCGGGGGAACCGGGCGTGATGGCAGTACACGACGCCGACATGGTGAGGTGCCAGCGCGATCGCGACGCTGAAGGTGCTGACGTCCTCGGTGACGATCACCCGGCCCTCGGCGGCCGCTGCCTCGAGCACGCGCTTGTCGTCGGCGCCGCGCAACCCGGGCCGGTCGACGTTCAAGGCGGCCGCGTCCACGCCGGCGGCGATGAGGTCATCGGCGAGCCAGCCCGGATAATGCTCATCGAGCAGGAACCGGATCGGCGGATGCTCAGACGGCATCTAGGGCCTGGCGGCGTTCCCACGCATGCAGCGCCTCATCCTGGCTGACGTGGTGCCGACTTATCAGATCATCGATCTCATCCCGGTAATCGGCCCAGTACGCCAGCGCGGTCTCCACGTCCGCGGCCGACAAGCCCACAGCGTCGGCCACCGCGGCAGCGGTGCGTTCATCCTTATCGTGCTGCTGCCAGGCTTCGGCGACGGTCCACACCTGCGGTCCGACCGCCAGGGCCGCGCGCCGCTCGCCGCTGACCGTCGGGACGAACACGACGCCCGGATGGGCCTGCATGCGCAGCCACTCCCGTACCGCTCCCACTACGACGCTGGACTTCTTGGCGCCGGCCTGATGGGCATAGTCAGCCAGGAGCTTGTCGACCGCGTCAGGGAAGCGCACGTTGGTTGGAGCTACCATGTACTACATTGTAGCATCGTGTAGGAGGAGCTCCCGAACCACCTCAGCTGATGAGGGCGGCTCGAATGGTCGCGAGACCGATGAGGCTGCTTTCGGGCTCGGGGCGGATATCGTCGCCAACGAGCCACCGAAACGCGTATCCGTACCGAGCCGCGACACCCGCTCATGCCGAAATGAGCACTTCATCAGTACGCAAATCTATGCAATTACTGGAATATTCACTCACGCTCTTTTGACCCTGTACGGCGATCGCCGTACCACCACTTCTCTATCATTCTGGTAGGGAGTCAGTCGCTATTTGCGGCTCTCATGGATCTGTCGTCGGCTCCGCGACAAACACAGATCGCCGTGATCTGCGTGCCACGATTGGCGGGCGCAGAGCAGCAGCGAATCGTGCCGAACGGCGATTTGGCGTGGGGCCGGTTCGGACCCGGCGCGGACGGCGGCCGGGCCCTTGGCGGGCCCGGCCGTGTTTTTCGAGGGTTAGACGGTGGCGTCGTGATAGGCGGGCGCGGTGTCGGCTGCGGTCATTTCAGCGGTGATCGGGGAGGGGTTGAAACCCTTGACGACCAGCCACACGCCGAGCGAGAACTCCCAGGCAGCTACCGGGAGGGTCGCGATCGCCGCGAACGCGGAGACGTGCCCGATGCCGAGGAACAGCGTTGCGATGACGGCGGTGATGAGCAGGGGGGCTCCGATGAGTCCGAGCACGGGAAGGATGCGGGGCACGAGCCGGGACCGGTACATCAAGGAGCCCAGCAGCAGGGCGTTGATGCAGGGCATGAGGGTCTGTCCGAGCAGGAAGGTCCAGTTGTAGACGGCGACGTGCGACGCGCCGGTGGTGACGAGGGCGGCCGGATTTGTTCCGGCCGCTCCGCCCTGCCGCAGGGTTACCAGCGAGAGCAGGCTGATGACGCCGACGAAGATCATGCTCGCTTCAAGGAGGCGGGCGGTGACGAAGCCGAGCGCGACGCCTTCGTTCTGCCGCTTGACTACCGGGTACAGCGTGACGGCGGTTCCGATGCCGGCCAGCGCGACGATCACCTCCAGGAGGCAGCCCACGAGTACGCCGGTGTGGGTGCCGGAGGACAGGATCCAGTCCCGGTGGTTCTTCACCGGGCCGTAGAGGGCGAGGGTGGGGATCGAGATGAAGGTGATCAGGTAGAAGATGCCCGCGACCAGCGCGGTCTTTCTCAGCGAGGTCATCCCGGCTGGTTTGGTTGCTGTGGCGTGCATGGTGGTCGTCATAACGGTCTCCTTCAGTTGATTGATGAGTTACCGGGGCCCGCTGGCGGGCGCATCGGGCTGGCCGGGTTCGACCTGAGTGACCGAGACCAGCGGCACGCCTAGGTCGCGGACTTTCTGGAGCAAGCCATGCAGCGCGGACTGGTCGGCTACCGGGCCGCAGATGATGGTGGTGCCGTCTTTCTCGTTGGTGAGGCTCAGTCCGTCAAACCAGGCGGCCCACCGGGAATCCAAGTGCCCTTTGAGGCGGATTTCGTACCGCCCCGGGTCGTGATGAGGGCCGCTCGATATGTCGCTCATCTGCCCTCCCTTCAGCTGTCGCCCGGCTGGATGGATCTCCGCCGGCGTTCGGATTTAGCTGGTTAATCGGAAGGTAGAAGGGAATGTGGTGAGGACGCATCACCACATGTGGTGATTGATGTGGTGATCAGGCCGTTCGCCCGGCTCTTGGGCCTAAGGAGGGCGCAATGCCCGACGTTTTCGGGCCTGAGGGCAGCACCCCGGCCGACCGCCCGCGGCTGCCTCCCACCGCCGGGCTGGACGGACTGAGGTACCGAACCGCGGCCGAGGCTGCGCTGGAGCCTGAGTCGCCCGCGGCACACCGGGTCGGATGGGGTTTCATCTCGCTGTACACGCTGGCGTTCATCAGCACCTCCCTGCTGTTCATCGCGCCCCTGCTGGTCACCTTGGCCTTGAAGGTCAACTCGCTGGTGGGGATCGACCGGGCGCCGGACAGCCTGGCGCTTGTCGCCGGGATCGGCGCCCTGCTGGCCATGTTCGGCAATCCGTTCTTCGGCAAGATGAGCGACCGCACCTCGTCGCGGCTGGGCATGCGGCGGCCCTGGATGGTCATCGGCCTGGCGGGCGGTTCGCTCGGCATCCTCGTGGTCGCGCTGGCGCCCAGCATCGCGGTGGTCCTCGTCGGATGGTGCCTGGCCCAGCTGCTCTTCAACGCGCTGCTCGCCGCCATGGTGGCGGTGCTGCCCGACCAGGTCCCGGCCGCTCAACGCGGCCTGGTCGCCGGTGTCCTGGGTGTCTGCACGCCTATCGCGTCGGTGTGCGGCACCTTTCTGGTCAAGCTGTTCACCGGGAACCAGCTCGCCATGTTCCTGGCGCCGTGCGCGATCGGCGGGTTTTTCATCCTGCTCTTCGCGGTCACGCTGAAGGATCGCCGCCTGGCCAAGGCAGACAAACCTGCCTGGTCACTGCGGGAATTCGCCAGCACATTTTACGTCAATCCGCGGAAGAATCCCGACTTCGCCTGGGCTTTTGCCAGCCGCTTCACGTTCGTCCTGGCCTACGCCTTCCTGGCTACCTATCAGGCCTACTACCTGCTGGAAAAGATCGGCAGCAGCAAGGCCGAGGTACCGCAGCAGATATTCCTGGGCACCCTCGTCCAGTCCGCCGTCGTGGTCGCCGCTTCCCTCATCGGCGGCAAACTTTCCGACCGAACGGGCCGGAGGAAAATCTTCGTGCTCACCGCATCGGTCGTGTACGGCGCGGCGATGTTCGCCATCGCCATCGCCAGCAGCTTCAACGGTTTTCTCGTCGGCATGGCCATCGGCGGACTCGGCTTCGGCATATACGTGGCCGTCGACCTCGCGCTCGTCGTGGATGTGCTGCCGGACAAGGCCAACGCGGCCAAGGATCTCGGCGTGTTCAACATGGCCGGCGCTCTTCCGTTTTCCATCGCGCCCGGGATCGCGCCGGCCATCCTGGCGGTCGGCGGCGGCAGCTACGGTGTGCTGTACGCGGTGGCCGGGGTCTGCGCCATCGTCGGCGCCGTCGCCATCCTGCCCGTGAAGCGGGTCCGGTGAACACCCTACGGGCCGCGGACGACGACGCGCCCGGGTCAGCGGTCGCCGGCGCGCGACAGGTCGAGTTCCCTGGCCCGGCGGACCGCTGCCCGGCGGTTGTTCACGCCGAGCTTGGCGTAGATGTTCTTAGTGTGCGTCCGCACAGTGTTCAGCGACACGATGAGCTCGCGAGCGATTTCCGGGCCGCCCAGGTCCGTTCCGAGCAGCCGAAGCACGTCCAGCTCGCGTTCGCTCAGCGGCTCGATCAAACCCTGACCGGCGGGCATGCTGTCCTCGGCCTTGTTAACGGCGGCCAGGAGCCGGCGAACATAGCCCGGGGCGATCCCCTCTTTCGCGGCCGCTCTGAGCAGGGAGGCCATAGGCTGGGCCCTCATCGGCGAAGATCCGGACATAGCCCTCCGGCTCAGCCAGCATCAGCGCGCGTCGCAGTGATGCAAGCGCAGCGGGGACGTCGTCTCGCGCCTGGTGGGCCACCGCCTGCAGCACCAGGATCTCGATGACGCTTCCCGTCCTCTGCCCCTCTTCGGCCGCTCGCAGGAGGCGCTCCAAGAGCCGGGTCGCCTCCTGAATGGGGTGCTCCGCGCGCTCGTCCGCGTACCGGGCCAAGAGCACCCTGACCAGGGTGATGTGCTCGAACTCGCGCAGGTAGCTGAGGTCATCCTCGACGGATAGATCTCGCTCACGGGCCCAGCCGAGCGCTTCACCCAGCTCGCCCTGCGCGATCCGCACCCGGGCCTTCAACGCCGGAACCGGCCGCACGTTGGGGAAGAAATCACCCACATACAGACGCTCCGCCTCGTTGAGCAGGTCCAGGGCGCCGCCCAGATCCCCTTCAGCCTCCCGTACCCGCGCCATCGCGACCCGCCAGCGATACCGGTTCTGCGGCAGCCCGGTGTGCTCGCCCAGCTCCTGGCTCCGCAGCAACTGCTGCGTCGCGGCAGGCAAGTCGTCGCGCTCGCGGTGGACCTCGCTCATCCCCACGTACATGTCCGCCGTCCCCCGCAGAACCGCCCCGCCCTGCTGGGACGCACGCTGCAGGGCCTGCTCGTAGGTGCGCATGGCCTCGCCGAGACGGCCCTGCGTACGCCGTATATCCGCCAGCGCGATCGCGCACCCGAAGGTATCGGCGATGTGCCCGGCCCGCCGCAGACCCGCCATGCACTCGGCATACCCCGAGTGCCCGGCCTCGAGGTCCCCGCTCGCCCAGAACGCGAGCCCCATTAGTGCCGCGGCCGAAGCACGGCCGAGGTGGTCATCAGCAGGCGCAAGACCGAGCGCCCGCCGGGCGTGCCGCACGGTGCCGGGCCCATCGCCCCGGACCAGGGCCTGGGCGGCACGGTACAGCTCGATCTCCGCCGGGAGGCGGCGGAATTCCGCGTCGTCGACGACGATCATCTCCGCCGCTGGGGCATGGGATCGGCGACGGATATCCGTCGCCCCGTCCAGCCAGCCCTCGGCGTCCCGCAACCGGGCCTCGACGCCCTCGTACTCGCCGCCAGCCAGCAACGCCCCGGCAAACCCGACGCTGAGCACGGGCCTGGCCCGGACCACCTCGTCGGGCAGCAGCTCCAGCCAGCCAAGCACCGCGGCCTCCTGCCTGATCTTGAGCATGCCCGGAATCTCCAGCTCGATCAGGTCCGCCGCTCGCCCGAAATCCTGCGCGGCCAGTGCGTGGCGGATCGCCTCGGACGGCTCGCCGTTCTGCTCGTGCCACCCGCTCGCCCGCCGGTGCAGGTCAGGAACGTCGTCGGGCTGCTCGTCCCGCAGGCGCGCGTGCAGGACGTCGGCGAAGAGCTGGTGATAGCGATACCACTGCCGGCGGTCATCGAGCGGGACCAGGAACAGGTTCCCCCGCTCCAGCGCCGCCAGCTCGGCCTTGCCGCCGTCCTGGCCGGTGACGGCATCGCACAGCGGGCCGGTCAGCCGCTCCAGGATGGAGGTCTGCAGCAGGAACTGCTGGACATGGCCGGGCTGGCGCTGCAAGACCTCCTCGGCCAGGAAATCGACGATGTACCGGTCATCCCCGGCGAACCCGGCGATGAACGCGGCGGTGTCCTCTCGCCCCTGCAGCGACAGCGCCGCCAGCTGCAGCGCGGCGATCCACCCTTCAGTGCGCCCCTCCAGCGCTGCGACATCGGCGGCCGTCAGCGCCAGTCCCATCACCTCGTTGAGGTACTCCGCGGCCTCGCCGGGCGTGAAGCGCAGATCGGCAGCGCGGATCTCGACGAGCTCACCACGCCCGCGCAGCCGGGCCAGCGGCAACGCCGGATCGGCGCGGCTGCCGATCACCAGGTGTATCTGCGGGGGTAGATGCTCCAGCAGGAAGGCCATCCCGTCCTGCACCTCGCGCGCGTCGATGACATGGTAGTCATCGAGCACCAGCACGACATCGTCCGAGATGGCGTCAAGGTCGTTAAGCAGGGCGACAAGGCCAGCCTCGCCCGGCGGCTGGGACGGTTGCAGGAGCGAGAGCGCACCTGCACCAACCCCGGGCGCCCCCGTATTCAGCGCGGCGACAAGATATGTCCAGAACAACGCGGGATCGTTGTCGCGCTGATCCAGCGACAGCCACGCCACAGACCGCCCATCGGCCGCAGCGACAGCCAGCCACTCCGCCAGCAGCGTCGTCTTGCCGAACCCGGCCGGAGCCGACACCAGGGTCAGCGCCGACTCTGCCCCGCGGCTCATGCGCTCGCTCAGCCTCGGACGCGCCACCAGACTGCGTCGCCACCTGGGGACATGGAGCTTCGTCTCGAGCAGTGGGCCTGCCATGTCCACCGTCCCTCAGGAGGCTCACGCGTCGTGCCAGCAGGTCGCCGGAGACCATCTGGTCACGTGACTACACGGTACGCGGAATTCCGGCAAGGCCGGTCGACGACTCCCGCAGTCAGCGCATACCGATCCATCGGCACGTCAACCGATCGCGATGAAAGTACGGCGCCGCCGCGCATAGGGCCAGGCACTGCGCGTACACCTGCGCTGGGGCCGATCGGGCAAGGAGAGGGTCCAACGATCTGGGCATGGCCAATGACAAGCGGCTGGCCGGGCGGGGCCGGTGACTGCCTTCGGGCGGCCGCCGGGGTAGGACTGAACCATGGCTGACGTCCCTCTCATGGCCGGGAAGTCCGTTCTGGTCACCGGCGGCACCGGCGGCATCGGCAGGGCCACCGCCATCGGGCTCGCCGCGCTGGGCGCCCGGGTCGGCATCACCGGCCGGGATCCGGCCCGCACCGAGGCGGCCGCCGCAGGCATCCGCGCCACGCCGGGCAGCCCGGCCGTCGATGCTTTTGCCGCGGACCTGTCGGTTCAAGCCGGGGTGCGCCATCTGGCCGCTCAGGTACTGGACACCTACCCGCGGCTGGACGTCCTGGTCAACAACGCCGGCGGGTTCTGGGCTCACCGGCACGTCACCGCCGATGGCCTGGAGCGCACCTTCGCGCTGAACCACCTCGCGCCGTTCCTGCTGACCAGCCTGCTGCTGGACCGGCTCACCGCGAGCGCACCCGCCCGGATCGTCACCGTCGCCTCTGGCGCCCACGCCAGAGGCCGCATCGACTTCGATGACTTGCAGGGCGAGCGAAACTACTCCGGCCAGCGCGCGTACAGCCAGTCCAAGCTGGCCAACGTAATGTTCACCTACAAGCTAGCCCGCCGCCTGGACGGCACCGGCGTGACCGCCACGGTCCTGCACCCCGGCGTGGTACGCACCAGCTTCGGCGCCGAAGACCAGGCGGCGTACCTCGCCGTCATGATCCGCGTGGCGCGCCCGCTCATGAAGACCCCGGCCCAAGGCGCGGGCACCCCGATCTACCTCGCCTCCTCACCCGAGGTCGAGGGCATCACCGGCCGGTACTTCGTCAACCGCAAACCCAAGACCTCCAGCCACGCCTCCTACGACACCACAGCCGCCGCCCGGCTCTGGCAGGCCAGCGCCGACCTGGCCGGCATGACAGCAACCGCATAGTGCCCCAGACGCAAACATCCGGCAGTCTCGCCCAAGGCAAAATTGTGGCTCATTGGTCAGGGGCCGCCACGTATGGTTGGCTGACCTGAATATTTATACATCGCCGTCATGAAGGTGGTCGTCCGC